>CAWFFW010000001.1:512500-3599660 GCA_963815305.1 uncultured Flavobacteriaceae bacterium | reverse complement strand
GTTGCTTTATTGCGGTTGCAAATATACATGCCTTTTTTTATATGCCAAATATTTTTAAGAGTTTTTTAAATAAAAATTTTGCAAAAATACATTTGTAAAATTGTAAATAAGCAATCATTTTATAAATACTTAATTCACAAGGTATTCGCTATTCAATTAAGATGGGTTAAATGGACTTACACGAACCTTTGACGTTCTACCATATAGGTTGTGAGTATATTATTAAAATCCTTATTAATATCTGCTTCAACATATTTAATTTTGTACTGGGCACATTTTAAGCGTAATGCATCAAAATAATCATTAACAGCTTTAGTGTAATTTTCTTTTATACTGTCAGCATACAAATTTATATACTCCCCTGTTTCAACATCTATAAATCGTTTTGGTTTGTTATCAAAATCAAATTTTAGTTCTTTCTCCTTATCCATAACATGAAATAAAATCACTTCATGTTTATTATATTTTAAATGTCTTAAAGCTTCAAATAATTTAATATTGTGTTCAGTGGTTTGAAACATGTCTGTGAATAAAAAAATGAGTGAACGTCTATGTATTTTTTCAGCTATTTCATGTAAATATTTATAAGTTTCGGTTTGTTTATTGACTGACTTTGAGACTACAGCTTCACTTAAATGATTGAGGAGCATTTGATGGTGACGCTCGCTACCCCTTTCTGGCGCATAGTAATCGTAATTATCACTATAAATACTTAAGCCTACAGCATCTCTTTGCTTCTTTAAAATATGCATTAATGATGCCGACGCTAAAACCGAGAACCCTATTTTATTTAAACTATTAATAGAAAAAGTATCGAGTTTTGGGTAATGCATCGAACTACTATTATCTATAATAATATGGCAGCGTAAATTGGTTTCATCATCATAACGTTTGGTATAAAGCTTATCTGTTTTGGCAAACAATTTCCAATCTATATGACGCGTACTTTCGCCTTGATTATAAATTTTATGCTCCGCAAACTCAGCAGAAAAACCATGAAATGGACTTTTATGCATCCCAGCTATAAAACCTTCAACCACCTGTTTAGCAAGTAATTCTAGGTTTTTAAAACCACTAACTTTATTTAGTTCTTGCTGTAAATTCATAATAAGCGTCACTCTATATACTAATTCCCAGCCTAATCTCCCCGTAGGCAAGAAAGACTAATGAGGAAAAAATTCATACTTTAAAATTTAAAAATAATAATCCCTTACTTCAATATATATAATAGTAAAGATTCCCCTTCGGAGGTTAGAAGGCTTAAATCAACTTATCCACTATACCATATTCTACTGATTCATCGGCTCCCATCCAATGATCGCGATTAAAATCTTTGATAATTTTTTCAAAATTTTGCCCACAATTATCCGCTAAAATTTGAGCACTCAACTCTTTAGTTTTTACAATTTCTTTAGCCGTAATTTCAATATCGCTAGCTTGTCCGCGAGCTCCACCACTAGGTTGGTGAATCATCACACGTGCATGAGGTTGTATAAAACGTTTGCCTTTTTTTCCTGCCGATAAAATAATTGATCCCATAGAAGCAGCAAAACCCGTACAAATTGTAGATACATCGCTTTTTAAAGATTTCATACAATCATAAATAGCAAAACCAGATGTAACATAACCCCCTGGACTGTTTATATATAAATGAATATCCTTAGTTTCCAAAGCATCTAAATACATTAAACGATCAATAACATGTTTTGCCGAATCATCATCTACCTGTCCCCACAAAAACACTTTGCGTTCTCCAATTAGTTTACTATCAATAGCGTCCTGAACTTTATTTTTACTCATAATTATTTAAATTTCGCTTGTTTAAATGTTTAAAATTAATGTACAATATAATTATAAAATTAAGATGAAACGTAAACGCTTCGTACTCTCAATACAAAATTAAAAAGTATGTTGTAAATGTACTTTTTAATTTTGTTAATTATAGTTTCATCTAAAATAAAAAAAGGTTTACCGTTACAGCAAACCTTTTCCTTTTTCTTTTCAAGTTTCTACTACAAAAGTGCGTCTATCGCCTCAGTATATGCATTTTTAGGGGCTACACCAACTTGCCTTCCAACAACCTCACCATTCTGAAAAACCAAAACAGTAGGTATGTTACGCACACCATATTTTGCAGCAAATTCTTGGTTGGCATCAACATCTACTTTACCTACAATAGCTTTACCGTCATATTCTTCACTAATTTGTTCAATAATTGGTCCAACCATTCTACATGGTCCACACCAAGCTGCCCAAAAATCAACTAAAACTGGTTTATCACTTTTTAATACCGTTTCTTCAAACGTTGCATCTGTTATCTCTAATGCCATAATATTTATATTTTTTAAATTCTGTTTTTAAACTATTTTAATAACACAAAATTAGTCAAAAATTTCGCTAAAGCTTACACACAAACAATTTGTTTTGCTTATACCTATATTGTATTGACTTATTTAGCTGCTTTTGTGCACATCATTTTAAACAAAATGTCGGGCTATTCGCTATATCTTTCTGCGAAGCAGTCCCTAACTTGTTTCGGTATCTATTCTATATAAATAACAACATAATATATCAAATAAACTATTATTAACGCTTCACCAAAAGGATGCCGCTTCTATCCCTTGCGCAATTCAGAACTTCTATCAAAATCTAATTAAGCAACCAAAAAGTTGCGTATTATTCAAAAATCAAACCATTATGAAAGATGTAATATCAAAAGAAGTAATATTTAATCACGCTATCGACAAGGTTTGGAATGCCATTTCAAAAGCTGAAGAAATCTCAACCTGGTTTATCCAAGCCGATTTTAAAGCCGAAAAAGGATATAAGTACACGTTTACAAGGTCGCGAACGTTTTTGTAATGCCAACCCCAAAAAACTTCAAGAAGTTACCAAATGGTTGAAATTCTACGAACAATTCTGGGATGATAAATTGAGTGGTTTAGGTGATTATTTGGATGGTAAAGTTTAGCGAATACCATCATTATTAGGATTACGCTATATGACAATCTGATGGATAAAACTAAAAAATTGAAGCAATCGACAAATAGATTCTCACGCTTTTTTTCTAATGAACAAGCTCAGCATGACGTTTCGGTAAAAACCTAATTCAACTTAAACATCACATCCTGCGCTTCCAACTCACTAATTAATTCCTGACACACTTTTACTTTTTGTTTTCTACTAGGCATACTTAACTTTATTTTTTCCTTAGTATCATAAACCAAAAAATTAAGCATTTGGTTTCCAGGGTGCATATGTAGCAACTCCTTTAACGCCATTATTTTCTGTTCATTCAAGTCTTTAATATCAACCTGTATAGAAAGTTTTTTGGTGTAGTTTTCCATAATGTCATGCAGTAATTGGAAATTATTAAACTGCAACCTTGGGTCGCTCTTTTTACCTGTATCTTTATTTACCCAGCCTTCGCGAATAAAGGTTTTTACAAACACAAAATTGTTTTGCATTAAAAAGTGGCGGAACTTCAAATACTCTTCTCCAAAAATTCTAAACTCAAAACTATCAGTATAATCTTCAATTGTAAAAAGCGCCCATCCTTTTCCTTGTTTACTAACTCGATGTTGCACATCGGTGACCACACCACCAAAAACTAATTCTCTATTTACATAATGGTCTAGAGTATTAAACATGGCAACTGTAGCATTACAAAACGTTTTCATTTCGGTTTTAAAGTCATCCAACGGATGTCCAGAAATATATACTCCAACTACCTCACGCTCTTTACTTAATTTTTCCATGGTTCCCCACTCTTCACATGGCGGAACTTGAGGTTCTGCAATTTGTACATCACTCGCTTCCCCAAACAAACTAACCTGTGCGGAATTTTCATTTTCTTGATGTCTTGCTCCATACTTAATGGCTTTTTCCAAAAAGGTAATCCCATCACCATCATCATGAAAATATTGAGCGCGGTGTGTATCTGCTAAACCATCAAAGCCACCAGCTAAAGCTAAATTTTCAAAGGCTTTTTTGTTAGCGGCTCGCAAATCAATGCGTTTTGCAAAATCAAAAATAGATTTATAATGTCCGTCTTTTTTCCGATGTTCAACTATAGTCATAACCGCTCCATGACCAACGCCTTTTATAGCGCCCATTCCAAAACGCACTGCATAGTCCTTGTTTACTGAGAATTTATAAAAGGATTCGTTAATATCAGGCCCAAGAACATCTAATTTCATGCGCTTACACTCTTCCATAAAAAAGGTAACCTGTTTAATATCGTTCATGTTATTAGAAAGGACCGCCGCCATATATTCGGCAGGATAATGCGCTTTTAGATAGGCTGTTTGATAAGCAATCCAAGCATAACATGTAGAATGCGATTTATTAAAGGCATAACTCGCAAAGGCTTCCCAATCTTTCCAAACTTTCTCTAAAATTTTAGCATCATGACCGTTTGCACTGGCTTGTGCAATAAACTTTGGTTTCATTTTATCAAGCACCGCAATTTGCTTCTTACCCATCGCCTTACGCAATACATCGGCTTCACCTTTCGTGAAACCTGCTAGACTTTGAGACAGCAACATCACTTGCTCTTGATATACCGTAATACCGTAGGTTTCTTTTAAATACTCTTCCATGGCTGGTAAATCGTACTCGATATCTTCATCACCATGTTTTCTTCGAACGAAACTCGGAATGTATTCCATAGGTCCTGGACGGTATAAAGCATTCATCGCAATTAAATCCTCAAACACTGTGGGTTTTAAATCGCGAAGGTGTTTTTGCATACCAGGAGATTCATATTGAAATACTCCAACGGTTTCTCCTCTTTGAAAAAGTTCATAAGTCTTTTCGTCATCTAAAGGAAATGTATCTGGATCTAAAAGAATATCGTGTTTTGCTTTTACAATTTTAACGGTGTCTTTGATAAGTGTCAACGTTTTTAATCCCAAGAAATCCATTTTTAACAACCCTGCATCTTCTACAACCGAGTTATCAAACTGCGTAACATATAAATCGGAATCTTTTGCCGTAGCAACGGGAACGAATTTTGTAATATCGTCGGGTGTAATAATAACACCACAGGCATGAATACCTGTATTACGAACCGATCCTTCCAAGATTCTTGCTAGGTTTACAGTTTCTGCTTGTAAATCACTTCCGTCTGCAATATTTAAAAGTTCGTTGACTTTTTCTAAATCTTCAGCTCTAAATTTTTTAGCTAATTCTTTTTCATCTAAACCGAAAATCTTCCCAAGTTTAGACATGGTTGGAATTAATTTTGCAATTCTATCAGCATCAAATAATGGTAAATCTAAAACTCTTGCTGTATCACGAATGGATGATTTTGCAGCCATCGTTCCGTAAGTAATAATTTGTGCGACTTGATTTGAACCATACTTTTTAATTACATAATCCATGACGCGACTTCGGCCTTCGTCATCAAAATCAATATCAATATCAGGCATACTAATACGATCTGGATTTAAGAAACGCTCAAAAAGTAAATCGTACTTAAGCGGATCTATATTGGTAATCCATAAACAATACGCCACTACTGAACCTGCTGCCGAACCACGCCCAGGACCAACCGAAACATCCATATTACGAGCTTCGCGAATAAAATCTTCAACTATTAAAAAATATCCTGGATATCCTGTATTTTCAATAACGCTTAATTCAAAATCAAGTCGTTCCTGTATCTCGTCCGTTAATTCCTCTCCATAACGTTTTTTTGCCCCTTCAAAAGTGAGATGTTTTAAATAAGTATTTTCTCCTCGCTTTCCACCATCTACGTTATCTTCATCATGCTTAAATTCGTCTGGAATATCAAAAGCAGGTAATAATACTTCCCTCGCCAATTGATACGCTTCCACTTTATCAACCACTTCTTGAATATTACTAATGGCCTCAGGAATATCCTTAAACAAGGATTTCATTTCATCCGAAGACTTAAAATAATAGTCTTGATTTGGCAATCCGTAACGATATCCACGACCACGACCTATGGGCGTACCTTGTTTTTCACCATCTTTTACACACAACAAAATATCATGTGCATTCGCATCCTTTTGTTTACAATAATAGGTATTATTAGAAGCAACGAGCTTTACATTGTGTTTTTTAGAAAATTCAATTAAAACTTTGTTAACGCGGTTTTCATCCTCTTGATTATGGCGCATAAGCTCGATGTACAAATCGTCACCAAACTGTTCTTTCCACCAAAGGAGCGCTTCTTCCGCCTGATTTTCACCAACATTTAAAATCTTACTCGGCACTTCACCATATAAATTCCCTGTGAGTACAATTAAATCTTCTTTATATTCTTCAATTAATTTTTTGTCAATTCTAGGTAAATAGTAAAATCCATTTACAAAAGCATGCGACGATAATTTTGCAAGATTATGATATCCATTTTTGTTTTTTGCTAATAAAACAATTTGATAACCATTGTCCTTTCTAGTTTTATCCTGATGGTCTTCACAAACAAAAAATTCGCAACCTAATATTGGTTTTACTTCTCTTGCTGTAACCGTTTCTCCTGTTTCTTCAGCTGCTTTAATTTTAGCTTTAACGCCAATATTATATCTATTTATAGCATTTATAAAGTGAAAGGCACCCATCATATTCGCGTGATCGGTTAGAGCTACGGCGGGCATTTGATGTTCTCCTGCTGCCGCAACAATATCAGACACACTCATAGTTGATTGCAATACCGAAAATTGTGAATGGTTATGAAGATGAACAAAATCGACATCTGCCAATTCTGATATATTCTGTTTTATTTCTTCTTTCGAAACGGCATCACCCTCAACCTCTTTTATACGCTCACGAATTTTAACACTTTCCTTTTTGAGATTGATATGCTTTAATCCAATAAGTTGAATTTCTTTTGGATTTTTTTCCTTAAAATTCTGAAAATAATCTGGTTGAACATCCAATTGTTCTTTAGTATATTCACCCAAACGAATCAGTTCAAAAAAGCAACGCGTCGTAGCTTCAACATCGGCCGTGGCATTATGCGCTTCTGCAAAAGGTTTATTAAATAAAAACTCATGAAGCTCCGTTAAAGTCGGCAATTTAAACTTACCATAACGACCACCAGGGATCTGACATAAACTTGCCGTATGTTCTGTACAGGTATCTAAAACCGGTAATTCTTGTAAAGGGTTTTCAATAGCTCCCCTAACAAATTCAGCACCCATAATATTTAAATCGAACTTCACATTTTGCCCAACAACAAACTTCGTTTTCGCTAATGCTATATTGAATTTCTCTAAAACTTCAGCTAATGGAATGCCTTGTTCTTGAGCTAATTCGGTAGAAATACCATGAATTTTCTCAGCGTCATAAGGAATATTAAAACCTTCAGGTTGCACTAAATAATCTTCGTGTTCGATACAATTTCCCATAGCGTCATGCAATTGCCATGCAATTTGAATACACCTTGGCCAATTATCAGTATCCGTAATTGGTGCGTCCCAGCGTTTTGGTAATCCTGTGGTTTCCGTATCGAAAATTAAATACATTTTTTTTTAATGTTTATACGTTGATTTGTTTAGTCGTTTAGACCTTAAACGAGCTTATAAAAATACAAAGAATTTATACTTTTTTAAAGTTGAGTTATGAAGAGTTGTAAACAAAAAAATAACCCCACCGAAAAATCGGTGGGGTTATTTTTATTTTAATCAAGTGATGTTTATGATACTAATTCTTCATGCACCTTTTCGGTATTTATTGCCGCTTGAATTGCATTTTTTTGTTTAAATAACATAGAATCAATTGTTGGTGGTAGGTTTTTATCTTTCAGAATATCATTGTATTCTTCTAAACTTGCTTCCTCACCTCTAATGGCTTCCTCTAAAATAGCTTCCTCATCATTTGTCGAGAATATTGATTTTAGACTCATCCAGTTTCTGTGCATGGCTCCTTTAAAACTGCCTGAATCTTTTGGTTCTTCACCGTATCGCAAAATTTCTGTTCTGATTTCTTTTGCGAATTCGCTTCTCTCTGTCGCTCTTCGTTTAAAGAATATTTTCAGAGTTGGGTTCTCTACATTTTCAGCAGCATTAAGATACCCTTTTTCAGCATCATAATTTTTGATTAATAATTCATTTAATTTGTTTGAAATTTTTTCAGTGTACTTCATTTTATCATTTTCATTTTAAACTTCAATAATTTCTTTTAAGATGCGTATTGTTTCACATCTGCATATTTAATATAACAGAAATAAGGGTTAGTCCCAAATATTTTAACATATTTTAGCAGTATTCATAAGGGTTTAACAATTATTGCTGTTTTTTTAACATTTCAAAGTATATTCATTTCTCATATTTAACTTTAAATATAAAAAAGAAAGTTTATTTTTGGTACCTACTAACATGACGCCATGAGACTTAAATTTTTTTTGATCGTTTTTTTGACTATTTTTTTTAATTTGGAAGCGCAAAACATCAAGTTATACATAGGCACTTTCACAGGAGGCGATAGCAAAGGTATATACAGTTTGGATTTTAATAAAAAAACTGGCGAGCTGAATAATTTACAGCTCAGTATCGCTACAGACAATCCATCATTTTTAACATATTCACCAAATAGAGATTACCTATATGCAACCAACGGAACAGATGAAGGCTTTTTATCTTCCTACAAAATACATAAAGATAATAGTCTTACACTTTTAAATCGTGTAAGTAGCCAAGGAAAAGGGCCATGTCATATTGCTATCAACCCTAAAGGAACCAAAGTGGTTATTTCTAATTATGGTGGAGGAACTGTATCTATTTACGACGTTAACACTGATGGCTCTTTATCAGAAGCCATACAAATCTTTAATCATAATTCTGAAACTGATAAATCGCATGTTCATTCTGCTCAATTTTTTAAAGACGACTTGTTCGTGGCCGATTTAGGAAGAAACGCAATATATCAATACGTATTGAAAAACCAAAATTATAATTTAGAATCAGAAGCCATTGTTGAAATGCATGGCAACCCTGGTCCTAGACATTTTGCACTTACCAAAAATGGCAAGTATATTTATGTTATTAATGAATATGGTGCTTCTGTAACTTCAATTAAAAGAACAGAAAACGGGTTTGTAAAAATTGATGAAGATGGAACATTGGAACCCTCATTTAAAGCATACAATAAATGTGCAGACATCCATTTGTCAAAAAACGATCGCTTTTTATATGGTTCAAACCGTGGAGAAAATACTATTGTAGTTTTTAAAAGGGATACAAATACTGGTGAGCTTAATAGAATACAAAACATATCTGTACACGGTGACTGGCCGCGAAACTTTACACTAGACCCCACTGGTAAATTTTTACTTGTAGCAAATAAGAACAGTCAAAACATTGCTGTATTTAGTGTTAATACACATACTGGCAAACTAACTTTTTTAAACGACTTCAAAGTGCCCGAACCCGTTTGCTTATTATTCTGAAATTCATCAAAATAAAACCCTGTAATTAAAAATTTATAGTATATTTGCGCCCTTATTAATAACCGAGGTCGAGAACCTCAAATAATTAATTATTATGCCAGTAAAAATTAGATTACAAAGACACGGTAAAAAAGGGAAACCTTATTATTGGATCGTTGCAGCTGATGCACGTTCAAAAAGAGACGGTAAATACTTAGAAAAACTAGGTGCTTACAATCCAAACACAAATCCAGCAACTGTTGAATTAGACGTTGATGGTGCTGTAAAATGGTTACAGAATGGTGCACAACCAACTGATACAGCCAAAAACTTATTATCATACAAAGGCGCATTATTAAAAAATCATCTTGTAGGTGGTGTTAGAAAAGGTGCTTTAACTGAAGAACAAGCAGAAGCCAAATTTACGGCCTGGTTAGAAGAAAAGGAAAATAAAGTTCAAGCTAAATCGGAAGGTTTATCACAAGCAGAAGCTAAAGCTAAAGCTGATGCACTTGCTGCTGAAAAAGCTGTTAATGACGCAAGAATTGCTGCTGCTGCTGTATTTGAAGAAGAGGAAACTCCTGCAACTCCAGAAAATGTTGATGCTACTGAAGAAGTTGAAGCTTTAGAACAAGCTGCTGAAGAAGGCGCTGCCGCTGCTGATACAGAGGTTGCAAAAGAAGAAGAATAAAAATAGATTTTTTATATTTTTAAACTCCGATATCATTATCGGAGTTTTTTATGCAAATGTTTTAGCATAATGCTGAGTCTAAAATCCAGCGTTTTATAATTATATCCTGAAATTAAAGATTCACAAACACAATAATTCAGAATTAAAATTCGTGAATAATTATACTCGGGATAACTAACAAAATAGTTATCATGGAAAAGCAAGACTGTTTTTACTTAGGCAAAATTGTAAAAAAATATAGTTTTAAAGGTGAAGTCCTCGCAAAACTTGATACCGATGAACCTGAAATTTACGAAAATCTAGATGCTATTTTTTTAGAACTCCGTAATAACCTAGTTCCTTTTTTTATTGAACATGCACAACTCCACAAATCAGAGTTGCTTCGTATTAAATTCGAAGATGTTGATACCGAAGAGGATGCCGATGCTATAATGAAAAGCGGCTTGTATTTGCCATCAAATTTATTGCCAAAACTAGAAGGCAACAAGTTTTATTTTCATGAGGTTATTGGATTTAAAATTAAAGACAAAAATTTTGGTAACGTTGGGATAATCAAAGCAATAAACGATTCTACAGCACAATCACTTTTTGAAATTGATAGAGATGGGATAGAAATATTAATACCCATGAATGATGAATTTATTATTGAAGTTGACAGAAAAAACAAAACCATATTCGTTGAAACCCCAGAAGGTTTGATTGAATTATATTTATAAAAAAAGTATTGAAAAGTCATTAAATCTTTCAATAGTCTTATCAATCGGATAATATAATAGCTTAAGCTATAAACTTTTCTTTACGTTTCATTTCACTTAAATTTGCTTTAATATGGTCTCTATGCTTAACCAGTATTCTACAAAGCGCTAGCGGTAAATTTAATTCCATTAATAAATCATTGTAAGCCTTAATGCTCAAATATTTTATCTTATAAACCTCAAGTAATAATTCATTCTCACTTTCTAAAAGAAGAAAATTACTGAAATTCATTTTAATTCTATAAAAAACCTTACTTGTTTCTCCTAAAATTTTTGGACTTCCATTTAGTTTTTCTATTTCTCCGCGTAATTGTTTACCAAATTCATTTCGTTCAAAACCACGTTCTCTAAAAAATGTTTTCAAATTATCATTGGAAACACATTCTAGGGCTTGCTCATATATTTTTTCTATTTCGTAATTCATAATTAGCAAATCATTCAGTTGCTTTATAATTTTCTCACAGTCTTTCATATCTTTTAGTTTTTTGAAGTTCATTTCATATTGTATGTACGGCATATGGACTTCAAAAAGCATGACAGAAAACATGATTTAACATAATTTAATAGTATTTATAAGGTTTTTAACACTTTACAATAGATTTAAATCATAAATTTTTAACATATCCGATATCTGGAATGTAGATATTGGTTATTATGTATTTGAAAACAAAAATTAAAAATGAAAGAATTTACAAAACACGTTGTAACTAAAAGCTTTTTATTTAACGCGAAGTTTTATAAAATGATTCACCCACACCTAAATCAAAATTTGCTGGGGATTATCAATATTAAGACTTTTGTTTATTAGGAAGCGACTCTTCTAGCCAATAAATCTTTGTGAATAGCAACAGAATATAAAGATTTTACTAAACTGTCTTGTTGACTTTTTAGCAATTGCTCAATAGAATCTGAAAATTCAAATTCATGAGTCATCTCTTGATATTTTTGAATATCTGCCACTTGTTTTCTGCCTACCGCAGTCAATAAACCTCTATAATCCTTAGAAGATAAAATGTCTTTTAAATCAGAAGTCAACTCGCAGCTAGAGTTTAAAAATTCGGCAGGATAACTTGGTGTTCCTCCCTTTTTTCTAATATTTGAATCTAAAGACTTAATAAATTGGTGTCTTTCGTAGCCAGCAACTCTTAGAAAATTTTTAACTAATGTATTTTCCACCTCTTTAAGAGCACACAAAAACATTTTCTCAGTTTCGTAATTAATACTTAGTAATTCATTCAAGTAGGTTATAACTTTCTTAGATTTCTTCATGGTTAGTTGTAAAAATTTGAAAAAAAATTAACTAATTTTATTATTGTATAAATAAAAAAACTAGTTAAATATCCATTTGTTATACAAGGATAGTCGAATATAGAAAAAAAATGGTTTTTTTACAAGAAATTTCATCGAACACCACAAACTTATAACGCTTTGGCAATAAAATATCCGTTCAAATTCAAAAAATTCATTATTAATCAAGATAAATGCGCTATGAAAGTTGGCACCGATGGTGTTTTACTAGGGGCTTGGTGTAATATTAAAAATACTCCTTTTTCAGTTTTGGACATTGGTGCAGGAACTGGTATTTTATCGTTGATGATAGCGCAACGCAGTACAGCACAATTAATTGATGCTATTGAAATTGATGACAACGCATACGAACAATGTGTTGATAATTTTGAACAATCGCCGTGGGGAGATCGATTGTTTTGTTATCATACATCGCTACGGGAATTTTCACAAGAAGTCGTTGATAAATATGATTTTATTATTTGCAATCCTCCGTTTTATTCTGAAGACTATAAGACGAAAAGCGTACAACGTGATTTGGCACGCTTTCAGAATGCTATGCCTTTTAATCATCTCCTACACAGCGTTTCTAAATTATTAATAGAAGATGGAACGTTTTGTACGATTATCCCGTTTAAAGAAGAAACTAAATGGATTGCTTTAGCTTCCGCTGTAAATCTTAAAGCTAATAAGATAACCCGAGTGCGTGGAACTGGAAATTCAGAAATAAAACGTAGTTTAATTGAAATGTCATTCGGCAATCCAAATGCTTCGGACGACCTTAGCAAAATCATGACTTCTGAACTTATTATCGAAACGAACAGACATCATTACACAGAAGAATATATTACTTTAACTAAAGATTTCTATTTAAAGATGTAGCTCATTATTTTAAATCTTATTCCCTAAAATATTGTGAAATCAATCTTCCGAAGAATTTTATTATCTTAACTGAAATCGTCTTTTACTTTAAATTTATATTTAATAAATAGCGGTCTTATATCAAAATTTTCAATAATTTTATACGGAACTTATCTCCGTAATTTTTTTCTACAAGAATCACATGAACAAGACATTTTAAAGATTCTTTAGTTACTAAAAAAAAAGATGAGTATTCTGTTTCATTTTTAAAATCCAAACTGTGAGTACTGAAAGAATAGAGGTTTCCGGAACTAATTTTATTAAGACACTTCTCATTGTGGGTGGTTTAATAGCATTAATTTATTTTGGAAAAACCCTGATAATGCCATTATTAGTCGCTGCTATCATTTCAATTTTACTAGATATTCCTGTGCAAAGACTTAATAAAGTCGGACTACCAAATTGGTTATCTATAACACTATCAGTACTGCTTATGATTGTCATTTTTTCATTGATTTTTTGGCTTTTAAGTTCGCAAATTAATACCATGACAGATGATTGGCCTATTATAAAAGAAAAAGCCACCGAAAAACTAAATATGTTTTCGCAATGGGCAAATGAGCGCTTGAACTGGGATTATAAGGACTATATTGAAAATAATAAAAAACTGATTCAAAAAGCAGAAGCTTTTGCCAGCGGGTTTTTATCTTCCCTTATGACGGTGCTATCACAATCGCTCATTATTTTTGTATATATTATTTTGTTTTTAATGCAAAAAAAGCAATTTATTACTTTTTTTAAAAAATTATTTTCAAATAAAGCTGCTGTACATGCTTTATTAAAAAACGCTGCTAAAATTACCAGAAACTATTTTGTGGGAAAAGGCAAAATCATGTTATTCCTTTTTGGTATTTATTACATCGGTTTTTTATTGGGATCTGTACCTTACGCCCTGTTTTTAGCACTGTTCGCAGCCTTATTCTCTATAATACCCTACCTAGGTAACGTTATTGGCGGTGGCGTTGCAATAATCTTATCTTATCTCTATGCGGGCACAACACCAGCGCTTATAGTGATTGGCGTTGTAACTGCAGCTCAACTCGTAGAAAATTATGTACTTACACCTTGGATTATTGGAGACGAAATAAATTTAAATCCTTTTATCACCATTTTTGGTATTATTCTGTTTTCTACGTTATGGGGTGTTATAGGAGCCATAATCTCTTTACCGTTAATAGGTGTTTTAAAAGTAATATTTGACCACACCAAGGGATTGGAAGCATACGCTCATTTATTAAAAAAAACGGACTGACGGATTTCAGGTCTACTACAAAAATTCAGCTTATAAGAAAATTTTATATGAAAGTTAAAATAAGCCGAGGTATAGAAAAAGCATGTATTACATTGTTATCTGCAAACGATTTCGTTATTTTTGTGAAACTTATAAAATAACATCTTCTATTTTGAGAATTTCTCAAATATGGAGGCATAAAATACAAATATGAAGCCAGATTTATTTGAAGCGCCAGATTATTATAACTTAGACGAACTTCTAACAGATGAACATAAATTAGTACGAAATGCTGCACGTGAATGGGTAAAACGCGAAGTATCTCCAATTATAGAAGATTACGCTCAAAAAGCAGAATTCCCAACACAAATTATAAATGGTTTAGCTGAAATTGGAGCCTTTGGCCCTTACATCCCCATGGAATACGGTGGTGCTGGATTGGATCAAATTAGTTATGGCTTAATTATGCAAGAAATTGAACGCGGCGATTCTGGGGTGCGTTCTACAGCTTCTGTACAATCATCATTGGTTATGTATCCTATTTGGAAATATGGTAATGAAGAACAGCGCCAAAAATATTTACCAAAATTAGCTAGTGGTGAATGGATGGGGTCTTTTGGTTTGACTGAGCCAGATCATGGTAGTAATCCTGGAGGAATGACTACAAACTTTAAAGACATGGGTGACCACTATCTTTTAAATGGTGCAAAAATGTGGATTTCTAATGCCCCTTTTTGTCAAATTGCAGTGGTTTGGGCAAAAGATGATAAAGATCGAATTCACGGACTTATTGTGGAACGCGGTATGGAAGGATTTTCAACGCCAGAAACACATAATAAATGGTCACTTCGAGCGTCTGCAACTGGGGAACTTATTTTTGATAACGTGAAAGTTCCTAAAGAAAATTTACTCCCAAATAAATCTGGTTTAGGCGCACCGCTTGGTTGTTTAGATTCTGCTCGTTTTGGTATTGCTTGGGGTGCCATTGGTGCTGCTATGGATTGTTATGATACGGCTTTAAGGTACAGCAAAGAGCGTATGCAATTCGGAAAACCTATTGGTCAATTTCAACTCCAGCAAAAAAAACTTGCTGAAATGATAACCGAAATTACAAAAGCACAGCTTTTAGCTTGGAGACTTGGTGTTATGCGAGAAAACGGAACTGCAACTTCGGCACAAATATCAATGGCGAAACGTAACAATGTAGATATGGCCATTAATATTGCCAGAGAAGCGAGACAAATGCTTGGTGGCATGGGAATTACTGGCGAGTATAGTATTATGCGCCATTCAATGAATTTAGAAAGTGTTATTACTTACGAAGGCACGCATGATATTCACTTACTTATTACTGGTTTAGATATAACTGGATTAAACGCTTTTAAATAGTTGCTAATCGATATTTCACCTCTCACTCAAACTTGCCTTTGAGTGTTTTTAAAAATAACTATTAGAAAATGCTCTTATTATTCTAGGAGTACTTTTCTTTATAAAACCTAAAATCGAATAATTCCGTATATTTAGTTAAAAAACTAAAATGAAAAAGAGTGTTTGTTTAATGATTTTTAGTGTTATACTTAATCTAAGTTGTAGCACTGAAAGAGTTACTTTTGATGAGAAAAAAGAAACAGAAGAGCCAGAAACAAATAATACACCCACTAAAAATAATGAGAACCAAAACAATTATAAACTACTCGCTTTAGGCGACAGCTATACCATTGGGGAGAGTGTTTGTAACAGTTGCAGGTTTCCTGAACAACTAAAAGATAGCTTGATCCGAAATTTTGATGCTAGTAAAACCTTTGACTTAAAGGTAATTGCAAGAACTGGCTGGACCACTTCAAATTTAATTAATTTGATTGAAGCTGAAAATTTAAGTACAGATTATGATTTAACAACACTTTTAATAGGTGTTAATAATGAATATCAAAACAGGCCGTTTTCATTGTATGAAAAAGAATTTCCTGAACTCGTTAATACTGCTATATCGAAATCTAAGGGCATTAAAAACAATGTAATTGTTGTATCTATACCCGATTACGCTTTTACGCCTTTTGGGAACGGAAATACCAATATTTCAACAAACATTGATAAGTACAACCTGTTTGCTGAAAATTATTGTAAAGCGAATGATCTCACTTTTATAAACATTACTGATATCACTAGAATGGGATTAACGAATACAGCACTTGTGGCCTCAGATGGATTGCATCCTTCAGAATTAGCTTACACCAAATTTGTAGAACGTATAATTCCTTTAGCCATTGAAAAGCTTAAAAATTGATCTTTGTATACCTGATATAAGATGTTATTTTTAGATACTTTTTTCTTTACTTTTACGTCATGTTTTCATCCAGAAAAAGATTAGATAATGCATATAAAAATGCTAAAGTCATTGATTTTGATGATGATAGTAAATTTATTTTATTTAGCGATTGCCACCGTGGTGATAATAGCTTTGCAGACGATTTTGCTAATAACCAAAATATTTATTTTCATGCTTTAAAGCATTATTATGCTGAAGGGTTTCAATATTGCGAAATTGGTGATGGCGATGAGCTTTGGGAAAACCTATCATTCAATTCTATATTATATGCCCACAAAAATGTATATATGCTCATGAAGTTGTTTCATAAGGATAAAAGATTGCATATGATTTGGGGAAATCATGATATGGTTTATCAAAATCCCGATTATGTCAAGAAGCATTTATCGACTTATTTTGATCCGAAAATAGGGGAAGAAGTTGAACTTTTTAGCGATATCAAATACCATGAGGGTATTGTTTTAAAACATGGTATAACGGGTCAAGAACTATTTTTAACACACGGACATCAAGCCGATTGGTGGAATTATCTCTTTTGGAAATGGAGCCGTTTTATGGTAAGAATTCTTTGGAAGCCCTTGAATGTTATGGGAATTACCGACCCTACAAGTCCTGCAAAAAACTATACAGAACTTATAAAAGTAGAGCGAAGAACAAAGAAATGGATTATTGAAAACAATAATTTAATTACTATAGTTGGGCATACACACCGTCCGCGTTTTCCTGAACCTGGGAATATTGCTTTTTTTAATGACGGAAGCTGCGTACACCCTAGAAGCATTACAGGAATTGAGATTGAAAATGGTGAAATCTCTTTAGTAAAATGGCAAATTGCAACTAATGAGGATGGAATTTTACAAATTGTTAGAGTATTGCTTGAAGGCCCAAGAAAATTGATTGATTATAAGACTAGTTAATTCGCCATTATCAAAAAGCTATTTTAAACAGAACAAGAGCGTAATTTACATTTCCAATTATTACTTCAAGTCGAGTTTTTCAGCAAAATAATCACAGAAATCTTTCATAGTTGCCGTCATTTTTTCATCTTGGGTTGCTCTATTAAAAGTATCACTCATAGCTACCAATGTTTGATGAAAAAATAATTTCATTTCATCAAGAGGCATATCCTTGGTCCATAAATCAATACGTAGGGATTCCTTTGCTTTCGAATCCCAAACCGAAAGCATAATTGCTTTGGCTTCTTCATTTGTAATACCACCGTCTTGAGCCGTCCAATGTAGTTTTTCGGGAATTCTATTATTATCCAACTCTACATGTAACTCAATTTTCGATTTTATATTAGCCATTACTTGCGGGGTTTAAATTTTGAATTATTAAAAATATCTTCTGTGTTAGTTGTAAGCATATCTTTCAAAACTATGTCATTCTGTTTCATGTAGGCTCTAACAATTTGCCAACCTATATACTGCCCTATTCGCCCTGGAGAATCGGTATCTATATCCTCCAAATAAAATTTAGAAAATGGTGCTGGATTTATAAAACGACTTTTTAATTTAGAATCTGTACTGAAGAGTAATTCCCGCTCAACAAAATAACGCCAAATTAAACTTTCATTTGCTATTGCCCAGTCTAGTTCTTTCTGTGAATAACCAATACGCTCAGCTTCTGTTTTAAACGGAATAATAACGTCTTTAAAATAAAGCTGTTTACCATAATAAATCATTTCATCAATCAAAGTCTTATTTTGTTTTTGGTAGATATATTTTTCAGCATACTTAGCGGCTAAATCAACAACAATATGCTCTTTTTTTAAGTTGGCTGTTATAAACTTTTGAATATTAGTGTAAAACTTATGATCGCTACCTAAATAACTATCTAAAGCTAAAACTGCGATAGTGTCTGAAACAAACACGCGATTTCTGAAATCTACATAACTTGTAGTGGTAATAACTCTTGGTGGATTAAACTCTGGAAAATAGTGTTTAATATGATTAAAGAGCGATTCTATTTCCGTTTCCGTTTGCTCAAAATTTCCAAATACTTTATCTACTTCATCCAAAAGTTGAACTTGCAAAGTATCACTTTTTGTCACCATCCAAATGGAATCATTTTCTTTTTCAGAAAACATAAAAGGATAGGCTTGTTTTAACGTATTAAAATCGTTTGAAAAAGCCTCTGCAACAAGTCTATCAAAACGTTCAATTTTAATATCGGTATTGATGTTTGAAATATCTTTATCTAATTGACTATCCTTTTTACAAGAAATAGTAAATAGTATCATTAAAAATAAAATTGTAATTTTCATATAAAACTTAAAGGTCATAAATTTTTATTAATTGAGCTTATGCTTTATTTTTGTTTACAAAGGTAGTATTCTTAGATTTAAATTCTTTTAAAATGCACACAGAAAAAGTTGTTGATTATATTGTAAAATGGTTAAAAGATTATGCCACTAATGCTGGCGTAAAAGGTTTTGTTATTGGAATTTCAGGGGGTATTGACTCTGCAGTAACTTCAACGTTATGTGCTAAAACAGGTTTACATGTATTATGTGTTGAAATGCCCATCCACCAGGCAGAAAGCCACGTTTCTAGAGCGCATGAGCATATGACTCAATTAAAAAAACGCTTTGATAATGTAAACGATACCAGAGCTGATTTAACGCCTGTTTTTGAAGAATTTAAAACGGAAGTAATTTTAGACGGTGACCAAGCCACCGTTGATATGGCTTTAGCAAATACTAGAGCTCGTTTACGTATGACGACACTTTACTTTTATGCAGGGCTTCATAAGCTTTTAGTCGCTGGCACAGGTAACAAAGTTGAAGATTTTGGTGTTGGTTTTTATACTAAATACGGAGATGGCGGCGTAGATTTAAGTCCTATTGCCGATTTATTAAAATCTGAAGTATATACTTTAGGAGAATTTTTAAATGTTCCTGAATCTATTATGAAAGCAGCTCCTAGTGATGGCTTATTTGGAGATGCCAGAAGTGATGAAGACCAAATAGGCGCTACTTACCCAGAATTAGAATGGGCCATGAAAATGGACGATGAAGGAAAAACTCTTGACAGTTTTTCGGATAGAGAACTCGCTGTTTTTAAAATATATAAACGTTACAATGCCTCTAACAAACACAAAATGATTCCAATCCCAATTTGCGAAATACCTAATAATTTGAAATGATTTTTGTTAAACAATTAAAAAAGTATTACATTTACTGCAAGCTTATTCTCTCAATTATAATAATCTCTTAAATAAGTTATAATAAAGCTATAAATATGATAAAATTACTATTAGCAGACAATCATCCTATTGTTAGAAAAGGACTTGAATTACTTTTTTCTTCAACATCAAATATTGAAGTTGTAGGAAGTGTTGACGATGGCGACGCCATTTTAGAGTTCATCAAAAAAAATCCTGTAGATGTCATTTTAATGGAAGCAGATTTCCCAAATCTTAATGGGTTAACTGTATTACGTTATTTAAAAAATGATTTTCCAGACATGAAAACCATTATTTTTAGTGGCCAACCTGAAGAAGTATATGCGATAAATGCTATAAAAGCTGGTGCTTCTGGTTATATTTCCAAAACCGTTAATATTATTACGATCAGCGAAGCGATATCTAAAGTATATGATGGTGGAATTTATTTAAGCAATGAATTAACCCAACAATTAGCGTTTGGTGCCAGAGCTAACAAAGACGGATCTTTTTACAAAAAACTATCAACTCGAGAAGCCGAAGTTTTAAAACTTCTTACCATTGGTAAAAAGAATAAAGAAATTTCTAAGGAGTTAGATATTAATGAAAAAACGGTTAGTACTTATAAAGCACGTTTAATGCGCAAGCTTAAAGTTACAAATTTAGTAGATTTAGTAAGTCAAGCTAAACTTAGCCAGCAGCTATAAAACTCTATTCAATTTTCTAGACAGTAGCATTTTTAAGCCCGAGTAGTCTTTTACCTCTTCAAGTATATTTCTATTCGTGTTACTGTTGTTTTGTAGTGTTTCTTGTTGAAATTCTTTAACTTTTTGATCTATTAAAAAACAACGAAGACTTAAAATAGTTTCACTTACTAATTGAGCAACGCTATGTGCTTTTTCTTTTGGAAAAATATTCATTCTATTCCAATCGTCAAGTGCGTAGCGTTCATCTTCCATTAAAATAGTGCTTATTTCGTTGGCCATCTCAGCATCAACGGAGTTTATAAAGGTTTTAAGTTCAAATTCAACATCTTGATTCAACCTATCAATAATGGTATAATAAAGAGTTTTGAAATGTTGATTAGTAAATTCCATTTCATCATCTTGCAAATCCAAAAACACCTTTTCAAAAACTTTAGCTTGATGAATAACAGGCTCTAAAATAAGTTCTCCTTTATCATTTTCTTTTAAAACTAAATCTTCAAAGTTTTGGGTTAGGTTTCCGTAAAGCAATAATACCTCAATAATTTTTCGTTCTAAAACATATTGAATATCTACTTTTTCAACAGGTTGTTGACGTTTTATAACTTCAAAAGCTTTTTGGTCTTTCTTAAATTGTTTGTTTTCTTCCTGAAATTCCTTTTTATTAATTTGTGCTAGCGTGCTAAATAAAACTTCCTCACTAATATCCATAATTCTAGCGCATTCCTGAATGTAAATTTCTTTTTTAATACGGTCAGGAATTTTAGAAATACTATTTACAATATCTCTTACAGTTTCTGCTTTTTTAATAGGATCGTTTTTAGAATCTTCAAATAAAATAGAAGCTTTAAACTGGATAAAATCTTTGGCATTTTCAATTAAATAGGTTGAAAGTTCCTCAAGTGTATTTTGTTTAGCAAAACTATCAGGATCTTCACCTTCAGGAAACGTACAAACCTTAACATTCATACCCTGTTCCAAAATCAAATCAATACCACGCAATGAGGCACGCATACCAGCAGCATCGCCATCAAAAAGTACTGTTATGTTTTTTGTAAGTCGGTTTATAAGCCGAATTTGCTCAGAAGTTAAAGCTGTACCAGAAGAGGACACTACATTTTTTATACCTGTTTGATGAAATTGAATAACATCGGTATAGCCCTCAACTAAATAACAATTATCCTCTTTAGCTATACTTTGTTTAGCATGATAAATACCATACAATACTTTGCTTTTATAATATATTTCACTTTCGGGTGAGTTTACGTATTTAGCGGCTTTTTTATCGTTCGTGAGTATGCGTCCGCCAAAACCCAAAACACGACCACTCATACTTTTTATAGGAAACATGATACGCCCTTTAAACCTATCAAAACGCTTATCTTCTTTTACGATAGTAAGCCCTGTTTTTTCTAAATAATCGATATTATAACCTTGTTTTAAAGCCTCGTCTGTAAAGGCTTGCCATTCATTTAAAGAATATCCTAAATCGAATTTTTTAATGGTGTCTTCAGTAAAACCACGTTCTTTAAAATAACTTAAACCAATTGATTTTCCTTGATCAGTTTTATGCAATATTTTTTGAAAATAGGTATTGGCAAACTCGCTTACTAAATACAAACTCTCTTTTTCGTTTGCTTTTTCTTTTTGTTCATCAGATTGAACTGTTTCCTCTATATCAATATTATACTTTTTAGCTAAATATCTAATGGCCTCAGGGTAAGTAAAATGTTCGTGTTCCATCAGAAAAGACACTGCAGTTCCGCCTTTTCCCGTTGAGAAATCTTTCCAGATTTGTTTTACTGGCGACACCATAAAACTTGGTGATCGCTCATCACTAAAGGGACTCAAACCTTTAAAGTTACTTCCCGCTTTTTTTAATTGTACAAAATCGCCAATAACCTCCTCTACTCGGGCGGTTTCAAAAACTTGGTCTATGGATGATGGTGATATCAAATTATTCTATCAGTTCTGCGAAAGCAGAAATTTTCACAAATTAAAATTTTTGTACAAAATGGATTCCTGCAAAGATAGAAATTAACATGTAAATGTGCTATAAAGTATTTTGAGGTGAAAAAAAGAGGACTTCAAAATTGAGGTCCTCTTTTTATTTGAAAATATTGAGGTGAAAATTTAATCTATGTCAAACCTAACACCAATAGAGATGTTATTTTGATCAACCAATTGGTCTTTAAAAATTGGAGATAAATCGTATTTAACATACAAGCTAGTATCTCCAAAACCTATATAACCACTTAGCCCGTATACGAAATCCGTTGTATTATAATTACTTTTGATTTTCTGTTTTATACTATTCCCATTTTCTTCATATTTTAGTTTTTGTTGCGTTCCTATATTGAAGCCACCATATCCACCAAGCCCTAGTTTAAACTTGTTATTATTAATATATCTTATCCTATCATTTTTATCTAATCTATTAGAAGGTCCAAATTCAAAATGTAACGGAAATACTAAATTAGTTACTCTAAATTCAGACTTTTTTAAGTTATCAGGGAATTGCTGTAATAAAGTTTCACTTCCATTTTGTATAAAATAATTATTCTCTTTAGGGTTTAATTTATTCCATTGAAATGAAAATCCATATTTAATTCTTATAAAATTAGAATGTTTCAAAATTCGAGTCTTCCAATTCCATCCCAATTCAACAAAACCAGAGCCACCCAGTTTGTATGGAGAATTATCTAAACCTACACCATCACTAATAATATTATTAATTCCTACAGCAAATAACAAATCGTTGGATGTTCTAATATCATATTTAACTGGCGTATTTTTTGTTTTTATATTAAAAGTTTTATTACTAATATTTATACCAAATAAGTTTTCTTTGTCTTCATTTGATAACTCATAATCATTTCTTTTGAAAAGTTCAATTTTATTATCTACAATAGCAATTCGGTTATCAATATTTAAAGCATGCTTTTTAGCAGCTTCTTTTTTAAGCTTTTCAGCCTCTTCATTAGTAATTTCTTGCTGGTCAATCTTTATATTAATTGATTGAATCATTTCCTTTAAATACTTCTTCTCTTCTTCAATAATAGTTTCTTTCACTTTTTCCAACATGTCAATATTTTTCTTGTTTTTTATTGCTGGAATCGTGTCTTGCGCATTGATGAATTGCACATTTAAACACAGCACTATTAAGGCTAAATACTTAGTAATTGTTTGCATAACTGTTCGTTTTTATATGCTGAATTAATTTCAGCATCTGTTAATTGATTTGATGATGTTATTATTTAATATTTACGTTTTCGGAAGAATGACAGCTATTTATTACGCTGAGCAACTGCCGTTTTTACTGAATTATAGCTTGATTTTATAGCTTCGAAAACCTTACTCCTAAAGGATTGATCTAAATCGGCTTCAACGTCTTGAAGCAGTGCATTCGCATCAACTAGCCTGCTAGTTTTATTAATTATTTTGTTTAATTTAATGTCTTTTTGAGCTTCAAATAATAAAGCATCAATAGTGCTATCAGTCACTACCAGCTTATTCTCTTTCATCGTATGAATCTTCGTTAGAATATCTTGTATTTTTTGTTCTTCAAAAGACAATGCCTCTTTTATGATTCCAACAGGCTTATTATGAGTAATATCGTTTTCTTCCTGATTAGTCTCATTTATTGCAACAACAGTTTTAGGCTGATTTGCTTTCATTAAATGGATAGCCGTTTTTTCTTTTAAAATCTTTTTATATTCAGAATTATTCAGAATTTTTTCGTCAACAGATTGTTTTTGACTTTGTTGTTCCTCCTTTATTATGAAAGGTTCTATTTTATTTTTCTCTATTTTTTCTGGAGCATCAACAATAACAGGTTTAATTGTTTCAACTTTATTTGTAAACTGAGTTACAATTAACAACACACCTATTAAACTTGCTGCAATACCAAGCCACCAAGCAGGTTTGCTATTTTTATTTTTCTCTTGATGATCTAATTGCTCAGTCAACTTGTCCCAAGCATCTATAGATGGTTTCAGTCTTCTATTTTCAAGCTTGTCCTTTATATTATCTTCAAATTTAATGGGTGCCATAACTTGCTGTTTTATTTAATTCTTTTAACTTTTCTTGAAGCTTTTTTCGAGCTTTAAATAATTGTGATTTTGAGGTGCCTTCAGAAATATTTAGCATTTGTGATATTTCGTGGTGCTTGTACCCCTCAATAGCATACATAATAAAAACCATCTTGTATCCTTCTGGCAAAGAATCGATTAATTGCTGTATTTCGGTAATTTCAATATTGGTATTAATATTATTTTCATATTCTTCCTTTACAAAAGTCTCTTCAATAGAAAACTCAATGTTTTTTTGTTGTCTTAAAAACGAAATAGACTCTCGTACCATAATTCTGCGAATCCAACCTTCAAAACTGCCCTCATTTTTAAAACTTTTTAAATAAGTAAACACTTTAAAAAATCCATTGAGCATGGCTTCTTCTGCTTGTTGTAAATCTTTAATATAATATCTACATACACTTAACATTTTCGGAGCATGCAACTCAAACAAAACGTGTTGCGCCTCACGATTGTTTATTTTCGCTTTTTTTATCAGTGCTTCTTCGTTATTATTTAATGGTATGACTCTCAAAAATGATTTGATATATTAATTAATACTATTTTTAATCGGTTAGACTTAACATTCTCTTTATATAGACCAAAAAATTTGAATATGAATATTTCTTTTTGCCTTATATCTATAAAGACGCAAATTTTATGCAAATGGTTGCTTCAACATTCATTTATTTTTAAAATAAATTTAAGTTTCAATTTTATATAAGCTGTTGTTTATAATTTACAAATACCTTTTGCGAAAAATTTTATTGATTACATAATAAAATTACATAAACCTTCAGAGTTAATTAAAAAATCAGTATATTTTAAGGAATATTAAATTTTATTCAATCATAATACTAAATGACTGAATATCTTCTAACAAATGATTATATTTGAGCGTATACCTATAGCCTATGGATAAAAATATTCTTTTCTCATCATATGACAAGCTCCCTAAAACTTGGGACGAAATGTATAATGATAATGCAGAATTTAGAGCACAATATGAAGGTTTTATTAAATATTTAGAAAATACTTCACCTGAAAAACTAACAAAAAAAGAAGACTTATCAAAACAATTGTTTATGAGTCAAGGTGTTACCTTTACCGTTTATAATGATAATGAGGGTATTGAAAAAATTTTTCCGTTTGATATTGTTCCAAGAATCATTACTGCTAAAGAATGGCATAAAATTGAAACTGGTATAAAACAGCGGCTTAAAGCTTTAAATCTGTTTATAAAAGATATTTATAATGAACAATTCATTATTAAAGATGGTATCATTCCTGCAGATTTAATTTACTCCTGCCCCAATTTTTTACGTGAAATGAAAGGTGTAAAAGTACCACATGATGTTTATGTGCATATTTCTGGTGTTGATTTGATTCGCAATAATGATGGCGAATTTTACGTGCTAGAAGATAATTTAAGAACCCCTTCTGGAGTTAGCTACATGCTAGAAAATCGTGAAATTTCAAAACGGTTATTTCCCGGTATTTTACCTAAAAGCAATATTAGATCTGTATCTAATTACCCAAATATGCTTTATAAAAAGCTAAAAGAATTATCAGATAAATCTGATCCTAATATTGTACTTCTTACGCCTGGTATTTACAACTCGGCATACTATGAGCACACTACTTTAGCCAGATTAATGGGAATTGAATTAGTTGAAGGCAGCGACTTGGTTGTAAAAAATAATTTTGTTTTCATGAAAACCACCAATGGTCTGAAGCAAGTTGACGTTATTTATAGAAGAGTAGATGATGATTTTTTAGACCCACTAGAATTTAACGCGAAAAGTGTTTTAGGTGTTGCTGGTATTATGGCTGTTTACAGAAAAGGCAATGTTAATATTGTAAATGCACCAGGAACTGGTATTGCAGACGATAAGGCTATTTATATATACGTGCCAGATATGATTAAATATTATTTAGATGAAGAACCTATTCTAAAAAATATTGAAACCTACCAATTAGGACGTCCTGATGAGTTGGATTATGTTACTAAAAACATAAAAGACATGGTTATTAAAAAAACTGATGGCAGTGGCGGTTATGGTATGCTTATGGGGCATGAAGCCACAGATGATGAAATAAAAGATTATTTAGAAAATGTAAAGAAAAAGCCCGAAAATTTTATAGCCCAGCCTATTCTAAGGCTATCTACTGCGCCCTGTTATATTGACGGCAAACTAACTCCTCGATGCATTGACCTAAGGCCATTTGCGCTTTCAGGACGCGACGGTATAGATATTTGTCCTGGAGGTTTAACTAGAGTAGCTCTTAAAAAAGGATCGTTGGTTGTTAACAGTTCTCAAGGTGGAGGTAGTAAGGACACTTGGGTTATAGAATAAATTAAAAAAAAATAAGCATGTTAAGTAGAGTAGCAAATAACCTAATTTGGTTAGATAGATATATGGAACGCGGAAATGGTATACTAAGTTTACTAAAGGTAAACTACTACGCCAATCAAGACTCTCCGGAACTATTTTCTTGGACCCCAATAATGAAAACTTTTACAACCTATGATAATGAATTCTATACCGAGGATCCCATAGAATGCATCAATTTTATGGTACTTAATGCGAGTAATTCAAATTCTATTTTAAATATTGTTACCAAAGCAAGAGAAAATGCCAGAAGTGTTCAAGAGCACATCTCTAGAGAACTTTGGCTGTGTATTAATAATTATTATTTATACCTTACAAATGAAGATTTACATAAAAAACTAGAAGAAGATCCTGTTCATTTTTTAGAAGATTTAAGGAAACACCATTTAATTTATTATGGTACAGAAGATATTACACAAGAACGCGGCTCATCTTATTATTTTATGAATGTTGGGAAATTTCTAGAACGTGTGATCCTTATATCAGATTTTACGTCGCTCAAACTTATCGACATTGGGAATACTTCTGATAGTCTAGAAAGAAGTTTTTATTGGAAAAATTTATTGTTATCAATTGGAGGCTATCAATTGTATTTGAAAACGCACAAATCGACCTTTAATGAAGAACATGTTATTAGAATGGTTTTTCAAGATAAATTGTTTCCAAGATCCGTATATTACTGTATTACAAAACTTAGCAGACACATTAATCAGCTCATCGAAAGTGATGAACTAGAAAAAAATAATATAGATTTTTTATTAGGAAAGCTTGAAAGCACCATAAAATATACTACTATCGAAAATATTAATAGTAAAGGTTTGAATACTTTTATTGATGAAATTAAAGAGGATATTAGAAACATTTCTTTAAACATTAATGCGGTTTACTTTTCTCAAAATAATTGATTTATAACTGTTATGGCAACATTTTTTATTAAACATATTACCAAATACAGTTATAGTGATACTGTAATTGATGGCGCAACACTTACCAGACTTCATCCTATTAATGATGACTATCAAAAAGTGGTTTCGCATTTAATGTCAGTCACTAATAATCCGCTTATAGAAACTTTTATTGATTTTTATAATAATCGAGTAGGCACATTTATGGTTACCGAACCCCATGAGGTATTAAATATTATCTCTGAAATCGAGGTTATTACCAAAGATAGATTATTTCCAGATGATAGTGTTGAACTAAAATTACAGTGGGAAGAGTTAAAATCGTTAAAAAACAATCCCGATTTGATTGATTTTATAAAATATAGACCTTTTGGTGATAGCGAGGATATTTTAAATTTAATATCATCTCAAAATTTAACTTCAAAATTACCTTATAAAACAGTTCTTGAACTTTGTGAATATGTTTACAATAATTTTAAATATATACAAGGTATAACAAGCGTATATTCAACTTTAGATGAAGTTTGGAAATTAAAAGCTGGTGTATGTCAAGATTTCACAAATGTGCTTTTGCAAATGGTTCGTATGGCTGGTATTCCTGCGCGTTATGTAAGTGGCTATATTTGTCCTAACAATATTATAACTAGAGGTGAGGGGGCTACACATGCTTGGATTGAAGCTTACATCCCGTTTTATGGATGGTTTGGTGTAGATCCAACAAATAATGCTATTGCAAATGAAAACCATGTTCGATTAGCCGTAGGGCGTAATTATGATGATTGTTCTCCTGTTAAGGGTGTTTTTAAAGGAAAAGTTGAAGCGAAATTAGAAGTAAAAGTTGAAGTTAAGACGAGCAAAAACGAATTAGTATCTTCAACAGAACCTTTAGTAACAACTACAGAAAACAACAATAGTTATAAACGTAATTTAGAACGCATACAACAGCAACAACAGCAGCAGCAATAATTTTTATTTTTTCCTGTCAATCACATAATTCACCATAAGTTCAAGCGAATTTCTGTATTCTGATTCTGGGTAGGTTTTAAGCAATTGAAGTGCTTCATCTTGAAATGCTTTCATTTTAGAAACGGCATAATCCAACCCGCTATTATCTTTCACAAAAGCAATCACTTCTTTTACACGTTTGGTATCCTTATTATGATTTTTTATAGAATTGATAAGCCATTTTTTATCCTTTTTTGAAACCGTATTTAAAACATGTATTAAAGGTAGCGTCATTTTTTGTTCCTTAATATCTATACCTGTTGGCTTTCCTATTTGTGCATCTCCGTAATCAAACAAATCGTCTTTAATTTGAAATGCCATCCCTATTAACTCACCAAACTTTCTCATAGTTTCGACATGCTGAGATTCTGGTTTTACAGATGCTGCGCCCAAACTGCAACAAGCCGCAATTAGAGTTGCCGTTTTTTGACGGATTATTTCGTAATAAACAATTTCAGTAATATCTAATTTTCTAGCTTTTTCAATTTGTAGTAACTCACCTTCGCTCATTTCTCGTACCGCAATTGAAATAATTTTAAGTAAATCGAAATCGTTATTATCAATTGATAACAATAAACCTTTTGAGAGTAGATAATCGCCAATCAAAACGGCTATTTTATTTTTCCAAAGGGCATTTATAGAGAAAAAACCACGTCTGCGATTACTATCATCAACCACATCATCATGAACTAAAGTAGCGGTATGTATAAGCTCTATAACCGATGCGCCACGGTAAGTGCGTTCGCTTATCTCTCCATTCGACACCATTTTAGCAACCAAAAAAACAAACATGGGCCGCATTTGTTTCCCTTTTCTGTTAACGATGTAATGTGTAATTCTATTCAATAGTGCCACTTTACTAGCCATAGATAACTGAAACTTTTGCTCGAAAAGATTCATTTCAAATACTATGGGTTGTTTTATTTGCTCTACTATTTTCAAGGTAAACAATTATGTTTAGACAAAGCTACTAATAAAGTTAAACTCAAACTACTAATATTAGTTTTAAAAGAACTCACAAAAGATGTTAACAATACAACACAGAAAAACGTTATTAGTCGATAACTTTCATAAGATAAAATAAAATATAGTAATTTAAATAATTAATCTTTAATCCATTTGACTATGAAAAAAATTACTTTATTAATTATATTAATTATATTTAGCCATAAGGCTTTCGCACAATTTCCTGAAACCTTTGACACACAATTGCCATCAACTTGGGCAACTTTTATTGGCACTAATGGAGAAGGAACAACCGAAAACTGGCAACACAATACTAACGGATTTATGGCTGTAATTTGGGAAAATGTACCTAATTTAGCTGAAGACTGGTTAGTAACACCGCAAGTTGCAATAACCTCTACCAACTCCTTGTTAGCATTCGACCAAACAGATTTAAATGCTGGAGATTTTGGATCAATATTAACTGTAAGAATATCAACTGGCTCCTCTCAAACTACTCATGGAGATTTTGTAATAGTAAATACTCAGAATGAAGTAGATGTTACAAATGGGACTGCTGCGCAATTTTCCAAACATACCGTAGATCTAACTGCTTATGAAGGACAAAGTATATATATTGCATTTGTCTGGGCTCAAGATGACGGAGATGGTTTAGTTATAGATAATGTTGATTTAGAAAACCAAAATGCTGCTGCACCTAACCCTGTTACAACACCGACTCCTATTGATGGAGCCTTAAATGTATTTGTAGACCCTACAGATGGCTCTGATCTTGATACTGATCCTGATAATTTTGTTGTATTTGATTGGGAGCCCGCCTCGACTGGCGACCCAGCTACATCATATGATATTTATTTAGGGTCATCCCCAACCAGCTTAACCTTATTAGGAAACACTCCAAATGATGCTGTGAATATTACCGGAATTGATTACTCAACATTATATTATTGGCAAATAGTTGCCAAAAATGCCGGCGGTGATGCTGTAGGCTCTTCTGTTTGGTCTTTTACTACTGAAGCAAATCCAAGTTTATCAACTAATGATTTTACAAAACAATTGTTTAATATTTATCCAAATCCTGTAAAAGATGTATTATATATTAAATCTCAATTAAGTCTTAGTTCTGTTGATATTTTTAATCAACTAGGACAAAAAGTTATGGAAGCTAAAGTTAATACCTTATTAAATAAATCCATTGATGTTAAGGATTTGACAAAAGGTATGTATTTAATGAAAATCAAAGCTGATGACAAACAACAAACAATTAAATTTATAAAAGAATAGTTACCTAAAATTCTAATATAAAAAGAGTCGCAAATTGCGACTCTTTTTATTTATCCCTTATTAGCCAATTGCCCACAAGCAGCATCAATATCCTTACCTCTACTGCGGCGAACATTTACTACTATTCTATTCTTTTCAAGTGTATCTATATAATTTTGTAAAGCCTCGTTTGTAGCTTGCTGAAAATCGCCGTCATCAATAGGATTGTATTCGATAATATTAACTTTACATGGTACGTATTTGCAAAACGCTACAAAGGCATCAATATCTTTTTGACTATCGTTAATACCCTTCCATACCACATACTCGTAACTTATTTTACGTTCCGTTTTGGCATACCAATATTCTAAAGCTTCTCTTAAATCTTTTAATGGAAAAGTTTCATTAAATGGCATAATAGACGTTCTAACTTCATCAATCGCTGAATGTAATGATACTGCTAAATTAAATTTAACATCGTCATCGGCCATTTTCTTTATCATTTTCGGCACACCAGACGTAGATACTGTAATACGCTTTGGAGACATCCCTAATCCTTCTGTTGATGTAATTTTATCTATAGCTTTAATTACGTTGTTATAATTCATTAGTGGCTCACCCATGCCCATAAATACAATATTACTTAGCGGACGGTTGTGGTACAATCTACTTTCCTTATCTATGGCAACAACTTGGTCGTAAATTTCATCTGGATTTAAATTCCGCATGCGTTTTAAGCGTGAGGTTGCACAAAATTTACAATCTAAACTGCATCCTACTTGACTTGACACACAAGCGGTTGTTCTTGTTTTTGTTGGAATTAAAACCGATTCTACTATTAATCCGTCATGCAACCTTACGGCATTTTTAACAGTACCATCGCTACTACGCTGCATGGTATCAACCTTTATATGATTAATGACAAAATTATCCTCTAGCATTAAACGTGTTTCTTTTGAAACATTCGTCATATCATCAAAACTATGCGCCGATTTTTGCCAAAGCCATTCGTAAACTTGGTTACCTCTAAATGCCTTATCGCCTTCTTTTACAAAAAAATCTCGCAATTGCTCTTTTGTTAATGCGCGTATATCTTTTTTTTCTGTTGCCATAAGTTTTACAAAAATACTGAAAAAATCCTCCCTTAATCATTTCAAAAGAGGGAAACTATTATGTGTTAAATCAAATATTACTTACACTTTTACATGGAATTATTATTAAAGCTAAACTTAATTTAAACCTAACCTTTGTTTACTACATTAGGGATTAATGCGACATCTTTTTTTGCTTAATTGTATGCTTTATTTGAAACCAACTTTTAGGATATTAAAAATCTTGATGAGATATTGAAACAAGTTCAGCATAAAAAGAGATAGCAGAAGGACTGACCCATAGTTATTGCCCAGATACTAGAATAAATTCAGCACAAGAAAAAAGCCTTGTAAAACAAGGCTTTTAAAATATTATATGATTAGCATGGCATCACCATAGCTATAAAATTTATATTTTTCTTTTACGGCTTCTTCATAAGCTTTTTTTATAAAATCATGGCCAGCAAATGCTGAAACCATCATTAATAATGTAGATTTTGGTGTATGAAAATTAGTAATCATCGAATTTGCAATACTAAAATCATAGGGTGGAAAAATGAATTTATTTGTCCATCCATCTCTCTCATTGAGCATACCATTTGATGATACTGCACTTTCAACAGCACGCATTGCAGTGGTACCAACAGCACAAATTCTTCTTTTTTCGTTTATTCCTCTATTTACTATTTCGACTGCTTTTTCGTCAATAGTTAACTCTTCACTATCCATTTTATGTTTAGATAAATCTTCAACCTCAACAGGGTTAAAAGTTCCTAAACCAACGTGAAGTGTAACCTCGGCAAAATGAACACCTTTAATTTCTAAGCGTTTTAATAAGTGTTTAGAAAAGTGAAGTCCTGCAGTTGGAGCTGCTACTGCTCCTTCATTTTTTGCATAAATGGTCTGATAACGCTCTTGATCTTCTGGCTGTACCTCTCTTTTTATATACTTAGGAAGCGGTGTTTCGCCTAACTCGTTAAGTTTAATACGAAATTCTCTATAAGATCCATCATATAGAAAACGTAACGTGCGGCCTCTTGATGTTGTGTTATCAATAACCTCAGCGACCAACGTATCATCATCACCAAAATAAAGTTTATTTCCAATTCGTATCTTACGAGCTGGATCAACTAAAACATCCCACAGGCGTTGCTCTTCGTTTAATTCTCTTAATAGAAACACTTCAATTCTTGCACCAGTTTTCTCTTTATTACCATACAACCTGGCAGGAAAAACTTTTGTGTTGTTTAAAATTAAAACATCATCTTCTTTAAAATAATCGATAATATCTTTAAACATTTTATGTTCAATAGTTTGTTCTTTTCTGTTTAAAACCATTAAACGAGACTCATCTCTGTTTTCCGCAGGATATTCTGCTAATAATTCTTCTGGTAAATTGAAACCAAAGTGTGATAATTTCATATATGCGTTTTTAGTTTTTTGTAAGCGAAATGCAAATATACAATCCTGAGATAGGGGTTGTCAAGTAAATACGTGATTATTATTTAGTTATTTGGAATCCTATAGATTCTAAATCGTCCCAAAAGGTTGGGTACGATTTTGAAACCACCTCTGCATCCTCAATAATAATTGGTATTTTAAGTGCTAAAGGCGCAAAAGCCATAGCCATCCTATGATCGTGATAAGTTGTAATTGGCACGTATTCGTTTATGTTTTTTGATGATTGTAAATACAAAGATTCATCAGTAATAGAAATATAGCCTCCTAATTTTTCGATTTCAGTTTTTAAAGCAACTAACCTATCTGTTTCCTTAATTTTTAATGTGTGAAGTCCTGTTAATTTGCATTCAACTCCTAAAGCAAAACAAGTAACCGTAATGGTTTGTGCTATGTCTGGTGCATTAACTAAGTGGTATTCAAATATTTTTGATGGTTTACTTTCTTTTTTTATAATGATTGAATTATTTTTAAAACTGGTGGTTACGCCAAAATGCTTATAAATAGCAACTAAAACCGAATCGCCTTGCAATGAATTTTCTTTGTAAGAAGATAACGTAATCTGGGTTCCAATATCACTTATTGCAACAATACTAAAATAATAGGATGCCGAAGACCAATCAGATTCCACAGTTAATACCTTAGGGTTTAATTTATTAATATTGGGCTTTACATTAATGACATTATTGATAAATGACGTTTCTATTCCAATTTCGTCTAATAAACTCAATGTCATGTTTATATAGGGCACAGAAGTAATCTCGCCTTCTAATGATAATTCTAATCCGCTTTCAAGTTTTGAAGCCATTAATAATAATGCTGAAATGTATTGACTACTTACATTTGCCTTTAAAGACACTTTATTACCAGTAAGTTTTTTTCCTTTAATTTTTATTGGCGGATATCCCTCTGTTTCAATATAACTAATGTCTGCTCCCAAATATTGAAGTGCTTCTACCAAAATTTTTATAGGGCGCTCTTTCATCCGCTTTGAACCTGTAAGTGTTATTTCTCTTCCCTCTTGAATTGAAAAATAGGCTGTTAGAAAACGCATTGCGGTGCCTGCGTGATTTATATCTATAATATTAGAAGATGATTTTAAAGCATTTGTCATCAAATTACTATCATCAGAATTTGAAATATTTTCTAGTTGGAATTTTGGGTATAATGCTTTTAACAATAATAACCGGTTAGATTCACTTTTTGAACCTGTTATTTTTACTGAAGATTGTTTTTCTATTGATGATTTATGTATCGTAATATTCATGATAAATCTATTAAAAAATGCTCCTAAATTTAGAAGCATCAAATATACTCAAAACAAAAAAATTTTGGGGATTATTAAATTATTTCAATTTATCGTTATTATGATGCCGGTCATGATCACGTTTTGCTTTCTTATCCATTCTTTTATCAAAAGCTTTTTGTAAATCAACTCCAGTTTGATTTGCTAAACATAAAACTACGAATAATACATCGGCAAGTTCTTCTCCTAGATCTTTATCTTTATCACTTTCTTTTTCGCTTTGCTCTCCATAACGGCGCGCAATAATTCTAGCGACTTCTCCAACCTCCTCGGTTAATTGCGCCATATTTGTAAGCTCATTGAAATAACGAACGCCGTGTTCTTTTATCCAATCATCTACTTCTTTTTGTGCGTTTTCAATATCCATCTATATTCTGGTTAAAACTATTTGTTCATTTTCTTTTTCTACTAGTTGACTAAAATACATTTTTAAAACATCATAATACAATGGTGTGATGACAGATTGATTCATTTCAGATTCTACGGAGAGTTGAATCATTTTATCGTTACCAGTGATATTATATCTAAATAATCCCAAATTATCAGGCATCATAAAGGCTTCTGGCTCTGGCAGACTTTCAATTTTATAACCTTCGGGTAAGTTTAAAATAATTCTTAAGCTTGTATTTGATGGATAACCAAAATCTACTGCAAATTCACGTTTATCAAGTTTAAACGGATTTTCATCTGTTGCTAAGAAAAACAGTGGAGAAAAATAGAGTTTATCTCCAATAATATCAGCTTGACTTTCTTTGACAAATTTGAATGATTCTTGAATGGGTTCGGACAAATCATTTTCATTTTTTACAGTATAATCTGAAATTTCCAAACCACCATATTTATTCTCTAGTTTTTCCAAAAAGTCATCTTTATCAACTCCAATATATTTCTCTCTAAAAGATAAGGCTCTATGATTAGTTTTTAAACTTCTATAGCCGCCTTCTATTTTTCCATCTTCATCTAAAGTTGCCATCATTGTTATGCTATTCTGAGATTTTTCTGTTGGGTACAAATCTATTAAAGATGAGCCTCCATGTTCTGCAATAATTCTACCTTGCCAATTTAATGTTCTAAACGGCAATACGTTAGGTTCACTATATTTATTTGTAGCATCTAATAAAATAGCACCCTCCGTAAATTTAATATAGCTAATAACATAATTATAACCTTCTCGTGTGGGAAATAAAGGAATACCATTGTCTCTAGTACTTACTAAAACTGGATATGCATTTAGTCCTGCATGACGTAACATTGAGATTAACATCAAATTAATTTCTGCAACATTCCCAACATGATCCTTAAACGCTTTTTTTACGCCATCATTAGTGTATTTCCCGTATTGTCCATTCCATTTTACTTTCGATTTAACAAAATCAAAAATTAAAGCCGCACGCTTCATCGGGTCTGAAATATTACTAATAATAGCATCTACTTCATCCTCATAATAACCTGTTTTTTCTAATTCGTCACCAAAATTTGAACTATCAAAAATGTTTTTAACAACATCTTCCCATGTTGTAGACACGTATTCAATTTCAGCATTGGGGAATTTGGTATATGAGAGTTCGTATTTAACAGATGATCTATAATTATTGATATTATTTACATAGGGTTCTTCTCTTAGTGCGGGAATGTTTTCTAAGTAATATTTACTGATATTCCAAGTAAAACCTATTTCTGAGTTATTAAAGGTGGTAGTAGCACTTGGATTATATCCGTTACCTTCATTTCTTGTTTTATTTACAAATCTAATAACGTCTGATTTACTCTCTTTGACAGGAATAACTGACAAAAACCCTTTTGTATTTACCTTAAAATTAAAATACTCAGGAACTTCAAAGGTTGACTCTAATTTTTTTATTGGAATATCACGCTGAAACACAAATTCATCAACATTTGAAGCATAAGGAGATTGAATTCTATATTTATATTCAACTATACTACCTGCTTTTACATTAGGCATTGTAAACTTTGTTTGGTCAAAATTTTTAGTTACTTCTGTTTTAAAAATACCATCCTTGTTTAATTTAGTCTCTTCTGCTTTTTTACCAACTAAATTATAAGTGTAACCTTTAATATTAGTTACCTCTTCCCTAGCACTACCACTCTTGTAAAGACCAACTTGTTGCGTAGCATAATTAAATCCTTCTTGATTATATATTTTGATGCGCTCATGAATTTCTGTAATTAAGCGAAAGCCATCACCTTGGATATATTGAAAAAAGGTTTTTCTGTATTTGTACAAAAAAGTTGCGCTTGCAGACGAATCTAAAGGATTAAATTTTTCTGCTAATTCTTCTTTTGATACTTTCCCAAATTTATAATCTTGAGCTAATGCTTTTAAAGAAAAACATAAGCTTAGTAAAACTAAAACCATCCTCATTTATTGTTGTTTTTTGATTAATGCTACTTTTGAATTATCTTGTTTTGATACTTCTTTATAAAAATCTCTAAATTTTTTGTAATCTTCTTTAGGAAACTCACCATCGTTTATAGTAAACTCTCTTTTGTAAATAAGCGTTTTTTCATCTTTAACTTCAATTTTTGTTTTGTAAATCCCAAATTTTGTTTCTATAAATTTATTCTCAGGTAACGCTTCAACGTTATAGTTTGCTGGTAATTTTATTTCAACTTCATCAACATCTTTAAATCCTCTTTCAATTTTTAAAGGGGCATTCCTGTTTCTATATCTATCTGGAATATTCGTAATTCTGTTCAATGTATTTACAGTAAAAAGCATTCTATCACCAACAACTTTACTAAAACTATTACCGCTGAAGCTGATATCTTCAATAAATTCAATATTATTTTTATCGTTATTAATATGCATGTTGTTAATCGAAATACTATTAATATAGTCCCATCTATTTTTATAATGTGAATCTAGATCCCTTTCAGTTTCAGAATCTAACCTCAATTTATCTGAGTACTGAAGTCCTTTAGAGCTAATCGTTGTTTTCACTTCTAGACTTCCGTCATCATTAATACTACAAAATCCTTTAATGGCTTGTAAACTTTCTTCAGGATTATATTTTTTAGTATGGACAATCGATCCACCATCAGGGGTAACTACCAAAACATCTCTATCATCTGTAAAATCTGCAATAAACCCAAAAGGCACTTTCTGGCTAGTACATTCTAACCAGATATTTTCGTCCCCATTTGGTACATTCAAAAATACATGATTTCCTTGCATGGATGCAAAGTCTGCTTCTAAACTCATAATATCATCTCCACCATAAACCACACAATAATTTGATTTTACGCCAACTGCATTTAATAGTGACATGGTATAATTTGTTAACGCTTTACAATCTCCATATCCTAACTTATCCACCTCTGAAGCATTAAAAGGTTTCCATCCGCCAATGCCAACTTGTACACTTATATAGCGGGTTTTATCTTGAACATACTGATATATATTTTTAGCCTTATCAATATCATTAGTTTCATCTTTTACAAGATCTTGAATCATACTAATTGTTGATTCTGGCAAATCATGAGTGTCTTTAATTAAATCATGATACATCCATTTACCAAAGTCATTCCAGTTTTCAACTTTAGACGGAACGCCTTCTAAAGCAAATGTGTTTAGCGCCACCAATACCCTTGGCACCATATTTCTAAATAACGGGCTATATGATTCTGGTTTTATAGCTTCAATATTTTTTGCTTTATATGAAAGTTTACTAGGGCTTTCTTCTTTTTCTATATGGTAATCTTTTAAAGATTTTTCTTTTTTTCTAACAGTGATATGCTCAGGATATGATATGTTGTAATAACTATTTTCAACACTTAAGTAATAATTATCTAAAGGCATAAATGATTGAATAAAGGCTGTATTACTTGTACTTATTACAGACGTATATTCAATAGTATAAGGATAAGTAATAGGCGTATAATCTAAATATTTTACTCTAGAATCGGAATACAAAGTTCCACCGCTAACAGCACTCACATCTTTAAAGTCATTCTTTTTTACTTTTTTAATTTCCTGACCAAAATTATCATATACAAGAACTTCTAAATCTTTAATTTTTGTAGAGTTATCATAACCTACATAAGCATCAATATTTTTGTTTCCTTCTTTATTTAAAACCGTGATTACTCTTTTTTCAGTAACCAGCATATCATACGAAGATTTCAACTCTATATCAATACTACTTAGCCTGATTACGGCGTTTGCATTTTGCCTTAAATGATCTGGTATTGAAAAACTTGTATATAAATTTTCTTGTGAAGTAACTGCTAAAGTTGTGAATATCATTATAGTATTCAATATACTTTTTAAACTCATAAAATAATATTTTTTAAATTTAGGGCGTTAAAATTATGATGGTATAATTTATATTTTCATTAAAAACTTATGTTTTCTGTAAGCTCTTATTTAGTTTAATAGCTAAAAATCTTACAGCCAATATAAAAAAACATGGCAATATAATGTACTTAAATTCGCTAAAAAGCACTTTTATCCCCCAACTGGAAAAAAACTTTTCTATTCCTATTGGAGATACTTTAATTGGTGTAAAAGGAAAGAAAAAACGGCTATTATCAAAAGGAATTAGAAATCCAACACCAAGGCCTCCTGAGGTCATCGCATCTAAAATACCATGAGAAACTGTAGAAAAGAATATAACTAAAAACCAAATAATCTTGTTTTTTCTACCCAATAAAAACATTAAAAGCATACCCCAAAGTATTGCAAATACTATAGAATGTGTAAAACCACGATGACCTAAAGGGTGGTGATAAGCAATTCCAAGATTAAAGGCAACCACATCAAAATCTGGTAATATTGTAGAAAAAATAGCAGCAATCAACAACCATTTAAGATTTTTATTATCCATTATTTTTGTAATCGTAAAACCCACCATACCATGCCCAAATACAGATGCCATATTATACTTTATTTTTAGAATCTATGATTATAGTTACGGGGCCGTCATTTAATAATTCTACTTTCATATGGGCTCCAAACTCACCAGTTTGTACCTTTTTAAATAAATCGTGTTCTAATTGTTCTACAAAATTTTCATATAGAGGAACGGCCACATTGGGTTTGGCAGCTTCTAGATAACTTGGTCTATTTCCCTTTTTTGTTGAAGCGTGTAATGTAAACTGACTTACAACAATAACATCGCCATGAGTTTCTAAAAGCGATTTATTCATCAAACCGTCTTCATCACTAAATATTCTGAGGTTTACTATTTTATTAGAAAGCCATGTTATATCTTCATGAGTGTCATCATTTACAATTCCCACAAGAACTAGAAGTCCGTTTTTTATGGATGCAACTTTTTCGCCTTTAATAGTGACATTTGCTTTTGATACTCTTTGTATAACAACTTTCATAAGCACCAAATCCCCAAAGGGGCCTTTAATTTATTGTTAGCTTTTAAACTTTAGGTGTATTAAAGAACTGATTACAGTGACTGCAAACTGTTTACTGACTTTCCCAATTATCCGTTCTATAATGCTCATCTTCCCCTTCAATAATTTGCAAATAACTACGATAACGAGAGAATGCAATATCATTATTATCTAAAGCTTGTTTAACGGCACAGTTAGGCTCTTTAATATGTAAACAATTATTAAACTTACAATCTTGTTTTAACTTAAAGATTTCTGGAAAATAATCGCCAACCTCCTCTTTCTGCATATTAACCACGCCAAAACCTTTTATTCCAGGAGTATCAATAATTTTGGCATCAAAACTTAAATCGAACATTTCTGCAAATGTTGTTGTATGCTGACCTTGACTATGTTGATTTGAAATTTCTTTGGTTTTTAAATTAAGTGATGGCTCTATAGCGTTTACTAAGGTAGATTTACCAACACCAGAATGCCCCGAAAACATACTTACTTTTTCGTGCATCAAAGCTTTTACTTTATCTATATTTTTTCCGGTTTTAGCTGAAACACCAAGGCATTCATAACCTATTTTACGATACACATGTGCTAAGTATTTTACTTCATTAAGGGTCTCTTCATCATAGGTATCTACTTTATTAAAGAGTAATACTGTTTTTATAGAATAGGCATTTGCTGTTACTAAAAACCGATCAATAAAACTGGTAAACGTAGGCGGATTATCAATCGTTATCATTAAAAAAACCTGATCTAAATTTGCCGCAATAATATGTGTTTGCTTTGATAGATTAACCGACTTTCTTACAATATAATTGGTTCTATCGTGAATATGGTTTATGATTCCTGTAGTTTCATCATTATCAGTTTCCAATTCAAAATCTACAATATCACCTACCGCAATGGGGTTTGTGCTCTTTATATCTTTTAGCCTAAACTTCCCTTTTATACGGCATTCGTAAGTTTCACCCCATTGGGTCTTTACGGTATACCAGCTTCCTGTAGATTTATAAACGCGTCCTGTCATAATATTTTCCAAAAGTAATTTAAAATAATAATTTTACTTGTACGAAAAATTATAAATTAGCTTCTTAATTTTAAAATCTCAACAACATGAAACAATTATTGTCTTCAATTTTTATTTTAACTTTTATTCTAAATCTTCAATCTCAAACTAACTTATATGAAAATCCAGATTTTGATGACATTGCAAAAGGTCATAAAATAATAGCCGTAGTTCCTTTCAAAACACAGGTTAAATTAAGACCTAAACAAATGAAAGATATGACTAACGATCAACTTTATAAAATTGAAAAATCAGAAGGCGAAGGCTTACAAACAGCTATGTATTCATGGTTTCTAAAAAGAAAAAAAAGAGGAAAACTACAAAACTTAGAGGTACAAGATCCAAAAGTAACAACCGCTTTGCTTAAAAGAAATGATATTAGCTATGATAATATAACTGATTATACTCCTCAAGAACTAGCAAATATTCTTGAAGTTGATGCTGTAATTTCTGGTGAGTTTGAAACCAATAAACCCATGTCTGAGGGAGCATCTGTTGCCCTTGGTTTACTTATAGGTTTCTGGGGATCAACTAACAACGCAGTAATAAATATGAGTGTTCATAATGCCGAAGATGGTGTTTTGCTATGGAATTACAATAAAAAAGTAAGAGGTAGTATTGGAAGCTCACCTGAAGATTTAATAAATACATTGATGAGAAAAGCGTCAAGACGATTAGCCTATACCAAAAATGATTAGTCCAAAATAGTTTATATAATAAAAGGCTCGCAAATGCGAGCCTTTTATTATTATTGTATAATCTAAAACTATCCATTAATCACTTTCTCTTGATGATTAATAGATTCTTGGTGTATAGCTTTAAACATTTTTAAAATAAACTCTTCACTTAAACCATGTTGCTCACCCTCTAAAACCATTTTCCCTAAAATCTCGTTCCAACGTTTAGACTGAAGAACAGCTACATTTTTTTGTTTTTTTAATGCCCCAATACTATCAGATGTCTTCATACGATTTCCTAATAATTCTAATATTTGGTTATCAACAACATCAATTTGAGCTCTTAAATTATCTAACGAACTATTATATTCCTCTTCTGCATTAGTTTCCTTTCTAATTTTTAAATCTTTCATAATTTGAACTAAAGTAGATGGTGTTACTTGTTGTGCTGCATCACTCCATGCATTTTCAGGATCAAAATGTGTTTCAATCATTAATCCATCAAAATTCAAATCCAAAGCTGTTTGGCACACATCAAAAACCATATCCCGCTTACCAGTAATGTGTGATGGATCATTAATTAAGGGAATGTCTGGAAACTTATTTTGAAACTCAATAGCCAACTGCCATTCTGGTATATTTCTATATTTAGTTTTCTGGTACGTTGAAAACCCTCTATGAATGGCTCCAATATTTTTAACTCCAGATTTGTATATTCTTTCAATACCACCTAACCACAATGCTAAATCTGGGTTTACTGGGTTTTTTATCAATACGGGTTTGTCAGTGCCCTTTAAAGCATCTGCAATTTCTTGCATTATAAAAGGACTTACTGTAGATCGTGCTCCAATCCAAAGTAAATCTACATCATGCTCTAAAGCTAGTTTTACATGCGCAGCGTTAGCAACCTCAGTACAAACTTTCATACCAGTTTCAGCTTTCACCTTTTGTAGCCATTTTAAACCTAATGCGCCAACACCTTCAAACATACCTGGGCGTGTTCTTGGTTTCCAGATACCAGCTCTAAAATAACTAACGTCGGTATCTTTTAACTCATGCGCAATTCGCAAAACTTGTTCCTCAGTTTCAGCACTACATGGGCCAGCAATTACCAATGGATGATCTAAATTTAAATCATCTAACCAGGTTCTCATTTCTTTTTTATTTTCCATTTTTACTTAATATTTAGCCACGAGGCTATTACGTTTAATACTTATTTTTTACTCATTTAATTTTAAAACTTTGGGCGTTACCACAAAGGTCGGGCTTTACGTTCCAAGTCCTCGCTCCCAAAAGGTCGCTGTGGGCTTTCCAATACAATCCCTAACGCAAAAGCCTCCCCTAGCCCCTCCAAAGGAGGGTAACACTTACTCCTCCGCAAAACAATTCCTCCCCTTCGGGGAGGTTAGGAGGGACCTATTATATCCTTGATACGATTGGTATTTTTCATCTCATCATAAATAGCCTCAAAATTATCATCCTTCATCAGCTCTTTAAAATGAGTTAAATTATTTATATACTCCTCTAATGTTTCAATAACATTAGTTTTATTTTGTTTAAATATAGGCGTCCACATTTCAGGCGAACTTTTAGCTAAACGTACCGTTGAAGCAAATCCACTTCCAGCCATATCAAAAATATCACGTTCGTTTTTCTCTTTTTCAATAACCGTTTTACCCAACATAAATGAACTGATATGCGATAAATGCGACATATAAGCTATGTGTTTATCATGCGCTTCAGGATTCATATAGCGAATACGCATTCCAATATCTGTAAACAACTTTAAGGCCTTTTCTTGAAGTTTAAATGTGGTTTTCTCAACCTCACAAACAATATTAGTTTTACCTTCAAACAAACCATATATAGCAGCTTCTGGTCCTGAATGTTCTGTACCAGCAATAGGATGCATCGCTAAAAAATTCCTGCGATTAGGATGGTTTTCAACAGCTTTACAAATATCCGCTTTCGTTGAACCTGCGTCAACCACCAGCCCATAATCTGAAATTAAATCTAAAACGGTGGGTAACATTTTAACTGTGGCATCAACAGGTATAGAAATAATAACCAAATCGGCATGCTTAATATCCTCTAAAGTGGCTTTTTTATCAATTAATTTAAGCGCTAATGCTTTATCGAGGGTGGCTTCTTTTCTGCTTATCCCATGAATAACGACATCTGGATTTTGCTTTTTGATATCTAAAGCAAGACTTCCACCAATTAAACCAACCCCTATTGAATATATATTTTTCATAAAGCCTTTTCCTAATCCTCTCCAAAGGAGAGGGAACTATTACCCGTAAATCACTTTTATATTATTGTCCTTTTTTATTTTACTTTTATTATTCGTAACCCTAGCAACTGTTTACTGCAACTGAATATTACAAACTAACTAACTCGCGCAATCGCCTCTTCTAAATCTTCAGTTTGCGCACATAAAGAAAAACGAATATAACCCTCGCCCTTACTACCAAAAATAGTTCCTGGTGTTATAAATATATGATTCTCTTTAAGTATTAAATCTATAAACTCTTCAGCTTTTACAAACGCTGGTAATTTTGCCCAAACAAAAAGTCCTGTCGCATTTTTATCGTAAGTACAATTTAATGCTTCGGCTAGTTTCCAAACCAAATCGCGTCGTTCTCTGTATACATTATTTAAGGTTGCAAACCACATGTTTGAACATTTCAAAGCTTCAATAGCGCCTTTTTGAATGCCGTAAAACATCCCAGAATCCATATTACTTTTTACTTTTAAAATATTATTGATATGCACATGATCTCCAACTACCATACCTACGCGCCAACCTGCCATATTAAAGGTCTTACTCAACGAATTCAATTCCAAACATACCTCTTTTGCGCCTTCAACACTTAAAATACTTGTTGGGTTTTCATTCAAAACAAAACTGTACGGATTGTCGTTTACTATTAAAATATCATGACGTTTTGCAAACGCTACTAAATCTTCAAAAATATATTTATTTGGTCTTGCACCCGTTGGCATATGCGGATAGTTAACCCACATTAACTTCACTTGACGCAAATCCATTTTCTCTAAAGCTTTTAAATCTGGGAGCCAATTATTTTTAGCATCCAATTCGTAAAACACAGGTTTTGCTTCCAGTAAATTCGTAACCGATTGGTAGGTTGGATATCCAGGATTTGGGATTAAAACTTCATCTCCCTTGTTTAAATAGGTCATTGAAATATGCATAATACCTTCTTTACTTCCCATTAATGGCAGTATTTCGGTATTCGGACTTAAATTAACTTGATAATGCGTTTTATAAAAACTTGCTATTGCTTGCCTTAATTCTGGTAACCCTTGGTAACTTTGGTATTTATGTGCAATGGGGCTTAGTAAACCTTCCGTTAACGCATCAATTACCTTTTGTGGTGGCTGCATATCTGGGCTACCAATACCTAAGTTAATTACAGGCTTTCCGCTAGCAATAAGCAAATTAACCTCTCTTAATTTTTTAGAGAAGTAGTACTCTTCAACGCTATGCAATCTATCTGCTACATCAATCATATCTTGGCATTTTTGTATTCGCCTAAAATTTTAAAATTTTCTGCCATTATTTTAATTATTGATTTTGCTTTTTCAAAATCTTTATAGTCTTCAAATGTAACATCAACAAAAAAGGCATATTTCCAAGGTGTTTCAACTATGGGTAATGATTGAATTTTTGTTAAATTCATTTTACAATCACTCATCACATTTAAAATTGTAGCCAAACTTCCACGTTTATGATCAGTTTCAAATTTTACTGAAGCTTTGTTTATCTCGCTTTTTAATCCCTCAGAATTGGTTCTTTTTACAATAGCAAAACGGGTTTCGTTATGCTTTATAGTTTGAATGCTATACGCTAAAATTTCAAGTTGAAATATTTCAGCCGCCAAAACACTTGCAATAGCACCAATACCTTTTAAATTGTTTTTTTTAATACGTTCTGCAACCTCTGCGGTATCTTTATCCTCAACCAGTTTTATATGTGGATGATTTTTAAAAAATTCTTTACACTGCAATAGTGCCATAGGATGCGAGTATACTTCTTTTATATCTGAAATACTTTGATTTGGTAAAACCATTAAATTATGCTGTATATCTAAATAATGTTCTCCAACAACGTGAAGATTATATTTATCAATTAAAGCGTAATTAGGAATAATTGAACCTGCAATAGAGTTTTCTAAAGCCATTATGGCGGCATCACATTCTTCTGTAATTAAAGAATCTACAACCCTATCAAAAGTTAGACAGTCGATAGTTTTAACAGGTTTGTCAAAAAATTGCTGCGAAACAATGTGATGAAAAGATCCTTTTACGCCTTGTATAGCTACGGTATTAATCAATTTTATGTGTTCAATAATGTGTTAACAAAAAAAAGTCTCGATTTTCATCGAGACTTATATTTTAATTTATAGTTATAAATTATACATACAACGCCTCGATTTCTTTGCTAAAAAAGAAATAAAACCAAGTACTAAAAAATGTATAATATACTGTCATTGTCATAATTATGTGGCTAAAGTAATTAATTTATTAAGAAATCAAAATACAATAAAAGCTTTTTTATTTTTTTTTTAAAAGATTTAAAGATTTTACAAGAATCTTCGCTTTACGTTAGATAATCATTATTTTTGAACAAAGAAATTTAAATATGTCGATAGAAGTCGTTGGTATTTCAAAACTATACGGTAATCAAAAAGCGCTAAACAACATCTCTTTCAAGGTAAACAAACCAGAAATTGTTGGTTTTTTGGGCCCTAATGGTGCGGGAAAATCAACCATGATGAAAATTTTAACCACTTACATTGAAGCTACTAGCGGTAAAGCTAAAGTAAATGGATTTGACATTGATGAAAATCAGCAAAAAGTGCAGCAAAGTGTGGGCTATTTGCCCGAGCATAATCCCTTATATTTAGAACTTTTTGTAAGAGAATATTTAAAATTCAATGCTGATATTTATAAGGTTTCCAAGCAACGTATTGACGACGTTATTGAACTTACAGGTTTAGCCTCAGAGGCACATAAAAAAATTGGACAACTCTCAAAAGGCTATCGCCAACGTGTAGGTTTAGCTAATGCACTACTTCATAACCCTGACGTGTTAATTTTAGATGAACCAACTACGGGTTTAGACCCCAACCAATTGGTGGATATTAGAAATTTAATAAAGACTATTGGCGAAACAAAAACTGTATTTCTATCAACTCATATTATGCAAGAAGTTGAAGCCATGTGCGACCGTGTGATTATTATTAATAAAGGTGAAATAGTTGCCGATAAAAAGCTAAAAGATTTACGTGATGAAAAAGAACAAACGGTTATTGTTGAGTTTGATTATCGTGTTGAGGATGTGTTTTTATTAAAACTTCCGAAAGTTGAAAAGGTAATAAACACCTATGATTTTGTTTATGAAATTACGTTTAAAACTTCTGAAGATATGCGCGCTCATGTATTTGATTTTGCCCATGATAACCAATTGAAAATTCTTCAACTCAATAAAAAAAATGCTAGTTTAGAAAGTTTATTTAGAGGGTTGACTTCCAAGTAAAAAGTAAACTTACTTTTTTAATTAAAATCATGACAAATATCATCTTAAACTTATCTTTAAGATGCTAATTTTGTGTTACAATACTACTAAACCAAGTTTAACAATTTCTTCTAAAACAAGCAATATGTTATCTTTGTAATATCACAAAAACACTAAAATGAGTAAAGGAATTTATGTAGCTACCATTGAACCTAATAGCGGAAAATCTGTTGTTGTTCTTGGGCTTATGCGTATGCTTTTGGGAAAAACTGCCAAAGTAGGTTATTTTAGACCAATAATAGAAGACACCGAAGATGGCGAAATGGATAATCATATCAATACTGTGATTTCTTATTTTGATATTGATATTAATTACAAAAAAACATATGTATATACCAGAAATGAAGTTCTTGATTTATATAATCAAGGGAAATCTGGCGATGTTATTGACGAAATTATTAAAAAATATAAGCACCTTGAAGAACGTTTCGATTTTGTACTTGTGGAAGGTACAGATTTCTCGCATGAAAATTCTAGCTTAGAATTAGATATTAATATTTTAATATCTAAAAATTTAGGACTTCCTTCTATTATTGTATCTCAAGGAGATGGTAAAGATTTAAAAGAAATTTTAGATAATGTACAGTTAGCTTATGATACTTTTAAAAATGAAGTTGATGTTTTATCAATAATGACGAATAAAGTTAATCCGGATTATCTGACGGATTTAAAAACCCAACTAGGGAAACGAATTAATGACGGGACTGATATTAGTGTCATCCCAAAAATAAAAAGTTTAGCGAGTCCTACCTTAAAAGAAATATTAAAAATGCTTGATGGTACTATTCTTTTTGGTAAAGACATGATTAACAATCAGGTTGACAACTTTAGTGTAGGCGCCATGCAGTTACGTAATTACTTAACGCATTTAAAAGCTGATGCCCTAGTCATTACACCAGGCGACAGAGCCGATATTATTCTGGGCGCATTACAAGCCAATATTTCTAAAAATTACCCTAAAATATCGGGCATTATTTTAACAGGTGGATTAATTCCTGAAGAACCTATTTTAAAATTAATAGAAGGACTTTCAAGCGTCGTACCAATAATTAGTGCTAAAGAAGGTACATTTCATGTTACAAACACTATTGGTAAAATAAAATCTAAAATTTATGCTGAAAATATTGAGAAAATTGAAACTTCAATTGCCACATTTGAAAAGCATGTAGACACCAATAAACTAGCTAATGATTTAATCACTTTTAAATCCGGAATTTTTACTCCTAGAATGTTTCAATATACATTATTGCAACGCGCATTAAAAAACAAAAAACATATTGTTTTACCTGAAGGATATGACGAGCGGATTTTACGTGCCTCTGCGAAATTAATTGATGCCAATGTAGTAGATTTAACGTTGATTGGAGAAGAAGAAAAAATAATAGAACGTATTGAAAAACTAGATATTCCTTTAAATATTAATAAAATTAATATTGTTTCACCTACAAAATCACCCCACTTTAATGATTATGTAAATACATTTTATGAACTCAGAAAACATAAGGATGTCAATTTAGATATGGCTAAAGATGCTATGTCTGATGTATCCTATTTTGGAACTATGATGATTTACAAAGGACATGCTGACGGCATGGTTTCAGGTGCGGTTCATACAACGCAACACACTTTACGACCTGCTTTACAATTCATAAAAACAAAACCAGGTGTAAATATTGTATCCTCTGTATTCTTTATGTGTTTAGAAGATCGCGTATCTATTTTTGGCGATTGTGCCATTAACCCAAACCCAAATGCTGAACAATTAGCAGAAATAGCTATTTCATCAGCAAAAACAGCTCAAAATTTTGGTGTCGAGCCTAAGGTAGCCATGCTCTCTTATTCATCTGGTGCATCTGGAAAAGGAGAAGAAGTAGACAAGGTTAGAAAAGCTACGGAAATTGCTAAAAAGCTAGCTCCTGATTTAAAAATTGAAGGGCCCATTCAATATGATGCCGCAGTAGATATGCGGATTGGAAAAAGTAAATTACCTGATTCTGAAGTAGCAGGACAAGCAAGTGTTTTGATATTTCCAGATTTAAATACTGGAAACAACACCTACAAAGCGGTTCAACGTGAAACTGGAGCTTTGGCTATTGGCCCCATGTTACAAGGGCTTAACAAACCTGTTAACGATTTAAGTAGAGGTTGTACTGCCGATGATATTTATAGCACGGTAATTATAACCGCTATTCAAGCGCAAGACCTTTAATATATGCAAGTATTAGTTTTAAATTCAGGAAGTTCTTCCTTAAAATTTCAATTGTTTTTAATGCCAGAAAAAAGCGTCTTATGCTCTGGACTAATTGAACGTATTGGATTAGATGATGCTATATTTAAATTCAAAACCGATAAAAACACCATTGAAATTGTTCAACCTATTCCAAACCATAAAGTTGGTTTAGAATTACTATCAAAACAATTATTAAATAAAGAGACTGGTATTATCAAATCTACAGATGCCATTGATATTGTTGGGCATCGCGTAGTTCATGGTGGTAAGCATTTTACTGCTACTACTGAAATTACTCGAGTGGTAAAAAATAAAATTAGAGCACTTTCCAGTTTAGCGCCTTTACATAATCCTGCCAATTTAGAAGGTATTGAAGTTGCAGAAGGCATATTCCCGAAAGCTAAACAAGTTGCTGTTTTTGATACAGCTTTTCATCAATCTATTCCAGAGTATGCTTATAAATATGCCATTCCTAACGACTATTTAGATAAACATAATATTCGTTTATATGGTTTTCATGGTACAAGTCATAAATATGTTTCAGAAAAAGCCATAGAGTTTTTAGAAAAAGAGCATTCTAAAATTATTACCATTCACCTCGGAAACGGGTGCAGCATGACCGCCATTAAAGATGGTAAAAGTATTGACCATACGCTTGGTTTTTCACCAGTTAACGGACTCATTATGGGCACACGTTCTGGGGATATTGACCAATCTATAATCTTTCATTTGGCCGAAAAATTTAATCTTAGTTTTAGTGAAATTAATACCATTCTTCAAAAGAAAAGTGGCATGTTGGGTTTAACAGGTTATAGTGATTTAAGAGATATTCAAGCTGAAGCTGAAAAAGGAAATAAATCTTGCCAATTGGCTTTACAAATGAATGCTTACCGAATAAAAAAATACATTGGAAGCTATGCAGCCATTTTAAACGGTTTGGATGCAATTGTTTTTACAGCGGGCATTGGCGAAAACTCTCCCGAAATGAGGAAACGAGTTTGTGAGGATATGGATTACATGGGTATTTCGCTCGACTTAGAAAAAAACGAAGTGCGACCAAATAAATTAACTGTTGTAAGTACTGAAAAATCAAAGGTTAAAATATTAGTGATTCCTACAAACGAAGAGTTGGAAATTGCAAAACAATCGGTTAGTTTATTCGAAAATTAAGCGTCCTTTATAAACTTCTTCAACTTCAATAATTGGTGGTGTGTTAATTGAAATAACGTCGCCTGGTCCAGAAATTAATCCGGTAATAGATTGTTGAGGATTTACAATCATATCGTTTGAACTTCTATTCCAAATAGTAACGTTTTGAGCTATTAAATTTCTACCTTCAAAACGCGATGTTCCTGCTGCAAATGTGATATTTAGAGTATTCGTTTTCCCAGAAATAAAGCAATTCGATATGTTGTTAAAAACAAGTTGAAAAGAATTATTATCAATTTGAAGCTTAAAATCGCCAACGGTAAAAGAATCTGGCGCAAAAAAATCATCAGAAAAAATAGATAAATCTGGATAGTTTAAAACCCCATCAGAACTGATGTCATATTGTGTAGAACTTCTTATTTCAGTAATATTTGGTGAAGTTATATATACTTTTGTAATCCCATAATCACGAACAAAATTACAAGAATTATTATCGGTTAATACTAACTTTCCATCTAAAGCAATTGCTTCAACATCATTTAATAAATTCACTCCGGTTTCAATAACTACTTTTTGTTCAATTCCTTCTTTAATAATTAATTCAATATCTCTATTTACTAATATTTTATCAAAACTATCAACTATAATTTCTTGTTGCGTAATACGTCCTGCTTTTTGAAAACAATTTCCAGTATTCTCGCTATCGCAAGCAAAAATTAATAAAAGTGAAAGTATATAAATCAATTTTCTCATAATCTAACTCCAATTCCAAACTCAACAGCTTCGGCTTTTGCTCCATGAGATTTAAGCGTTAAAGCACCGAAAAATTTATCATTAAAATAACGTTTTAAACCTATCCTGAAATAAGTTCGTCCTTCAAAATCATAAGGGTAATAAACATAATAACCCAATTGTGTAATAAACGACGTTTTATGTATAAACAACTCATGCCCTACAAAAACCCCAACGCGTTTATAATCTTCACTTCCCGAAACCTCTTCTTCTGGAAAAGATACACTTCTATAATAAATGAGTTCTTTTAAAAAATTTGAAAAGAAAACATCGGTTCCAAACTGAAAAGCACTTTTTCTATTAATGCGTTTATCAGCATAAGCAGATAAAATATAAAACGGAAATTGTCCACTATCTACAACATCACTTTCATTAATACCTGCTCTAAAAGCAATATTATATTTTACAGGTTCAGTAAATTTCCTGTCATTTCCATCTAAGGTATTTTTATATTCCTGTTCTTCTTCATCTAAATTATAAATAATACCCAAATTAAAAGTTATAGAATTCGTGCTGGAATTTGGGGCTTTAAAATTAGCATTGGAATAATGTAGCAACGAGAATCCTGCTTGTAACCCAAACTTATCTATAATACGTTCCTTTTTGTAATTGAGCATTAAAAAAGTACTACTCATAAGATGAGAACCATATGCAATATTCCTAAAGTTATTTTCCTTATTATAAGGGTTATTAGTATAGCCTAATCCTTGACCAATACGAAACATTAAATTTCGCTTTAAAAAATAAAAATTATAATGCGCATATATTGAAGTAGCATTTCCTAAAACATCATTTTTCAGATTTTGATATGCAAATGAAACACCGTAATCTGGATAATTGTAACGCTGTTCCCAATTTTTGAAACCATACGTTTTTTTATTCCAACTTAAAATAAAACCCTCAGGATGCCCATTAATTAAATGAAGAATATCATTATTATGTAAAGCAATATTCCCTTTAAAATAATTAATGTCTAGATAAGATGTGTTCTGCTTTTCTTGAGAAAAAGAAAAACTACAAATTACACAAAAAGCACATAAAAATAATTGCCGCATTAATAGAATTGCTTGAAAATTGTAAAAATAACAGAATAATTAAAACAACTGCGACGCAATAGCTTTTATATTATCACTCTTTCCCATGGAATAGTAATGGAGCACAGGCACACCATAATCTTTTAATTCTATTGATTGTTTGATAGCCCACTCAATACCTATTTGTCTTACCGCTTTGTTATCTTTACAATCTTCAACCGCATTTATTAAATCTTCAGGTATATCAATTTTAAAAACTTGAGGCAACAGTTGTAAATGCCGCTTAACAGCTAAGGGTTTTATACCTGGAATAATAGGCACATTAATTCCTGCTTTTTTAGCAAGTTCAACAAACTCAAAATACTTTTGATTATCAAAAAACATCTGTGTTACTACATAATCGGCCCCTTTTTCAACTTTTTCTTTAAGACGTTTTAAATCGGTTTGTAATGAGGGTGCTTCCATATGTTTTTCAGGATAACCAGCAACGCCAATACAAAAATCAGATTTATGTTCAGCTTCAATAACATCATGCAAATATTTTCCAGTATTCAAATCCTGAATTTGTCTTACCAAATCGCTAGCAAACTTATGGCCACCATCACAAGGTTCAAAATATTTTTCATGGCTCATCGCGTCACCACGTAATGCCATCACATTTTGAATACCAAGATAATGACAATCCACCAATACATATTCTGTTTCTTCTTTTGTAAATCCGCCACATAATACATGTGGAATAGCATCTACATTGTATTTGTGCTGTATTGACGCACATATACCAACAGTTCCTGGTCGCATTCGGGTAATTTTTCTATCTAAAAGCCCATCTCCTTTATCAATATAAATATACTCTTCTCTAGAGGTTGTTACATCAATAAAAGGTGGTTTAAATTCCATTAAAGGGTCAATATTATCGTATAATTCCTGAATATTTCGCCCTTTTTGTGGCGGTATAATTTCAAAAGAAAATAAGGTTTTTCCGTTAGCTTTTTTTATGTGGTCTGTTACTTTCATTCCCCTAAATCCCCAAAAGGGACTTTTAATTAGTTAATAATTTACTTTTTGGGCGTTACCACAAGGGTCGCGCTTTTAATTATATCTTTTTTTGCCATATATGGCAGCAAAAAAAGGATGCCATTTCAATCCCTAACGCAAACTTACTCTTCTGCAAGCGTTGGATGCAGCCACTTTCTTGCTTTCTCTTTTGTTATGCCCTTTCTAGTTGCATAATCAGAAACTTGGTCATCCGTAATTTTGCCTAAACCAAAGTATTTAGCCTCAGGATTTGCAAAATAATAACCTGATACTGCTGCTGCTGGCCACATGGCTAAACTTTCAGTAAGCGTTACACCTATTAATTTTTCAACTTCTAGTAATTCCCAAATCGTCTCCTTCTCTAAATGATCGGGACAAGCTGGATAACCTGGTGCTGGACGAATTCCTTTATAGCTCTCTTTAATTAAATCGGCATTAGTTAAATCTTCATTTTCCGCATAACCCCAATGTTTTGTTCGTACTTGCTTGTGCAAATACTCAGCAAAAGCCTCAGCAAATCTGTCTGCAATGGCCTGGACCATAATCGCATTATAATCATCCTCTTTTTCTCGATAATATTCAGCTAATTCTTGTGCCCCAAAAATGGCTGTACAAAAAATACCTATGTAATCTGCTTTTTCTGATTCTTTCGGCGCAACAAAATCTGCCAAAGCATGGTTTGGGATGCCTTCTCGCTTTTTTAATTGCTGTCGTAAGGTTCTAAAAACAGCAATTTCTTTTCCTTTTTTCTGAACTGAAATGTCATCTTCATTTATTGAGTTCGCTTCAAACAATCCAAAAACTGCTTTAGGTTTTAATAACTGTTTTGCGACAATATCTTTAACCATAGCTTGCGCATCTTCAAATAATTGATTAGCCTGTTCGCCTACTATCTCATCTGTTAAAATATCGGGATACTTACCGTGTAAATCCCAACTTCTAAAAAACGGACTCCAATCTACAAAAGGTTCTAATTCTTTTAAACTTAGTTGTTTTAAAATCTGAACACCAAGTTCTTTAGGCTTTATAATTTCGGATGTTTCCCAATTAATTTTATACTTTTTACGTCGTGCCTCATGTATTGAAATATATGATTTCTCTTTACCTCGTTTTAGAAACTTAGTCCGAAATTCATCATAATCGTTTTTCATTTTAGCAACATACTCTTTTGATGTTTTCTTATTTAATAAATCCCCAACAACTGTTACTGCTCTTGAAGCATCATTAACATGAACTACTGCATTTTTATATTGCGTATCAATCTTGACCGCAGTATGTGCTTTTGATGTTGTTGCTCCACCAATAAGTAACGGCACATCAAAATTTTGACGCTGCATTTCTTTTGCTAAATACACCATTTCATCAAGTGATGGTGTAATTAAACCCGATAAACCAATTGCATCAACACGTTCTCTTATAGCTGTTTCAATAATTTTTTCTGGCGGAACCATGACGCCTAAGTCAACAATTTCATAATTGTTGCAGGCTAAAACTACACTAACTATATTTTTTCCAATATCATGAACGTCACCTTTAACAGTTGCCATTAGTATTTTACCAACTGGCTCTTGCTTGTCTCCTTTTTCAGCTTCAATAAATGGATTTAAATAACCAACCGCTTTTTTCATGACACGAGCAGATTTTACAACTTGTGGTAGAAACATTTTTCCAGCGCCAAATAAATCGCCAACAACATTCATCCCAATCATTAAATGGCCTTCAATAACCTCAATAGGTTTTTCGGCTTCTTGTCTTGCTTGCTCAACATCTTCAATAATAAAAGCATCAATGCCTTTTACTAGAGCGTGGGTAATTCTATCTTGAAGCGGGTTTTCTCGCCATGATAGATCCAAGCCTTTTTCAACTTTCGAGCCTTTTACCGTTTCTGCAAAATCTAATAACCGCTCGGTAGCGTCATCTCTTCTATCTAAAATAACATCTTCTACATGTTCTAATAAATCCTTCGGAATATCATCATAAACCTCTAAAAGTGCAGGATTCACAATACCCATGTTCATCCCTGCTTGAATAGCATGATATAAAAACACCGAGTGCATTGCTTCACGAACGCCATCATTTCCTCTAAAAGAAAATGACACATTACTCACACCTCCACTTACCGAAACATTTTCAAGATTTTGACGAACCCAACGTGTGGCTTCAATAAAATCAATCGCATTTCTACGATGCTCATCCATTCCTGTTGCTACAGGAAAAATGTTTAAATCGAAAATGATATCTTCAGAAGGAAAACCTACTTTGTTAACCAAAATATCATACGAGCGTTTTGAAATTTCTAATCTTCGTTCATAATTATCGGCTTGACCAACTTCATCAAAAGCCATCACAATTACTGCAGCTCCATATCGCTTTATTTGTTTTGCTTCCCAAATAAATTTGTCTTCGCCTTCTTTTAAGGAAATAGAATTTACAACAGATTTTCCTTGTACAACTTGTAAACCAGCATCAATGATTTCCCATTTAGAACTATCAATCATGATAGGCACACGACAAATATCCGGCTCTGCTGCGATTAAATTCAAAAAACGAATCATCGCTTCCTTACCATCAATCAAACCATCATCAAAATTAATATCGATGATTTGTGCGCCACCATCTACTTGATGTCTTGCAATATCTAAAGCTTCATCAAATTTTTCTTCTTTTATTAAGCGAAGAAATTTTCGAGACCCAGCAACATTAGTTCGCTCTCCTACATTTATAAAATTGCTATTTTCGTTTAAAACCAAAGGTTCTAAACCAGACAATTTCATGTATTTCGTTTGTTTTATTTTCATTTTCTATCTCTGTTAGACCTACAAGGTTTTAAAAACCTCGCAGGTCTGAAACTCAACTTAAATTATTTATAATGCTCTACTGTTGGAAATGGATCATAAAAATGATGCAATAATGCTTTCCATTCTTGATATTCTTTTGATTGCCTGAAACCAATTTCATGGTCTTCAATGGTTTCCCAATACACTAATAATATATATTTATCGTCTTGCTCGATGTATTTTTTTAATTGATGTGAGATGTAGCCTTTCATTGAAGAAATTATCTTTTCTGCTTTTTGAAAATTAGCTTCAAAAGCATCAGACATTCCTTCTTTTATATTTAATGTGGCTACTTCAAGAATCATATTTCTTTATTTAATGAGACCCTTCGACTGCGCTCAGGGTGACAAACTCTCTTGGCTTATACTTCGCTGCTATATTAGCAATCACTCTAATATGCTCTGGACTTGTGCCACAACAACCACCAATAATATTTATTAAATCTTTCTTCAGGTACTCTTCAATTTGCTCGCCCATTTCTTCAGGGGTTTCATCGTACTCTCCAAAAGCATTTGGCAAACCTGCATTAGGATGAGCAGAAATAGCAAAATCAGTTTTATTTGCAATAGCCTCTAAGTGTGGTTGCAATAAATTAGCTCCTAAAGCGCAATTAAATCCAATAGATAATAACGGAATATGAGATACTGAAATTAAAAAAGCTTCAGCCGTTTGTCCTGATAATGTTCTTCCAGAAGCATCAGTAATCGTTCCGCTTAGCATGATTGGAATATCAATTTTCCGTTCTTCTTTTACTTCCTCAATAGCAAATAAAGCTGCTTTCGCATTTAATGTATCAAAAACAGTTTCAACTAACAATAAATCTACACCACCATCGATTAGAGCCTCAACTTGCTGTTTGTATGCAATTCGTAATTCATCAAATGTTACCGCCCGGTATCCTGGGTCGTTAACATCGGGCGACATACTTGCTGTTCTATTTGTTGGGCCAATGGAACCTGCTACAAAACGTGGTTTGAGTGGTTCTTTTGCTGAAAATACATCAGCAACATCTTTAGCTATTTTAGCCGATTGAAAATTCAATTCATATACCAAATCTTCCATCTGGTAATCGGCCATGGCTATAGTCGTTCCAGAGAACGTGTTGGTTTCAACAATATCTGCCCCAGCCTCAAAATATTTACCATGAATAGTTTTTATAGCCTCTGGCTGAGTTATAGACAACAAGTCGTTATTACCCTGTAAAGATGTTGGGTAATCTTTAAATCGCTCACCTCTAAAATCGTCTTCAGTGAATTTATAAGCTTGTAGCATCGTACCCATAGCACCATCTAGCACTAAAATACGCTTTTGTAGAGCTTGTTTTATGTTTGACATTTTTGATATTTTATATCTATATGTCATCAAGAAAAGTAGGTAAAAAAACACTTTTCGTTATCTTTCCAATAATTTTAAAATTATTAGTAGAATTTAGCACCTTTCCTGAATAATCGGGAGGTTGCCAAGGCTTCAGCGGGTCTATTCCCTCTACCTTTCTTGATAACATATAATACGTTTAAGAACTGTTTACAAAATTACTAACTATATTTTTCTTATTCAAACAAAGTTGAAGATAAATACCTATCTCCCCGGTCACAAATAATAGCTACAATGACGCCTCTATCAATCGTTTCTGCAATTTTTAAGGCGCAAAATACAGAGCCACCACTACTCATACCCGCAAAAACACCTTCTTCTTTGGCTAATCGCTGCGTTGTAGATTTTGCATCTTCTTCAGTAACATCAATAACAATATCAACTTTAGAGCGATCGAAAAACTTTGGCACATACTCTGGAGACCATTTTCTAATGCCTGGAATTTTAGCTCCATCAGCAGGTTGTGCTCCTACAATAGTTATATTTTTATTCTTTTCTTTTAAATACGTTGACGTTCCCATTATGGTACCTGTAGTGCCCATAGTGGCCACAAAATGAGTGATTTCTCCGTTTGTAGCTTCCCACACTTCCGGACCTGTAGTTTTATAGTGGGCTTTCCAATTATCATCATTTTCAAATTGGTTTAGCATGGTATACCCTTTTTCGTCTCTTAATTTAAAAGCTAAGTCTCTGGAACCCTCAATACCAATATCAGCTGATGTTAGAATGACTTCAGCACCATATGCGCGCATGGTTTTGACGCGTTCTTCAGTTGAATTCTCAGGCATAATTAATACCATATTTAATCCGAGAAGCTTAGATATAAAAGCTAATGCAATACCTGTATTTCCGCTAGTGGCTTCAACAAGCGTATCTCCTTTTTTAATAGCGCCATGTTTTAATGCTTCATTAATCATGTTAAACGCAGGCCTGTCTTTTACACTTCCACCAGGGTTATTCCCCTCTAGTTTTAAAAACAACCTCACATCTTTTTTACTGATCAGATGTGTTGCTTCAACTAAAGGCGTATTACCTATTTGACCTATTATGCTATTCTCGAATGCCATTTTTTTTGGATCTGATTTTAATTTCAGTTTGATAGGTAACCAATGAGTTTTTTGGAACCGATTGTGTAATCCAAACATTGGCACCAATAATACTATTTGCACCAATAACAATATCGCCTCCTAAAATAGTAGCATTTGCATAAATAGTAACATTATCCTCAATAGTTGGGTGTCTTTTTACTTTAGCTAAATCTTTAGAAACTTGAATGCCACCAAGCGTTACACCTTGATAAATTTTAACTTGATTTCCTAGTATAGCGGTTTCTCCAATAACAATTCCTGTACCGTGGTCTATATAAAATGATTCACCGATACTGGCTCCTGGATTAATATCAATTCCTGTTATGCCATGCACATATTCACTCATCATTCTTGGAAGAATATGTACACCTAATTTATACAACTCATGACTCAATCTATAAATTGAAATAGCATGAAAACCAGGATATGCTAAATATATTTCTTCTAAGCAATTTGAAGCTGGATCATTATTTTCAAAAGCAATAGCATCTAAATCTAATTTTTTTCTAATTTCTGGAAGTTGTCCTTTAAATGTATTCCAAATATCTTTTCCTTTTTCAATCTCTAATTTGGTTAGTACTTTTAAAAACGTTTTTTCTAGATAATCACTATGAACTTCTTCTTGATCGCAATCAAATAAAGAATAAAAGAGTCTTTTTGTAAATGTTTTAACGGTATCTTTTAGGCAAACGTTATAGCTTTTTTTCACAGATTATATTTCTAATTAATGGCCTGAACAACAGCTTTTGGTGCTTCTTTTCTTGTACCATCAAAACCATCAATACCACTAACCGTTGTATATTTTAACACATACTTTTTTCCTGGATTGATAATTCTATAAGCTGCTTGACACATTAAAGTTGCTTCGTGAAAACCACACAAAATGAGTTTTAGTTTTTCTGGATACGTATTCACATCTCCAATGGCAAATACCCCAGGAATATTAGTTTGATAATTTGCAGCATTATCAACCTTTATAGCGTTCTTTTCAATGTCTAACCCCCAATTAGCAATAGGCCCTAATTTAGGAGATAAACCGAACAACGGAATAAAATGGTCAGTTTCCAGAAGGAATTCTTCTCCTTCTTTTGGAGTAATAGTCACTGATTCTATTTTACTTTCACCATTTAAACCCGTAACCTCTGCCGGTGTTATTAATTTAATTTTATTAAGAAGCGTTAACTCTCTTACTTTTTCAACAGAATCTAAAGCGCCTCTAAATTCATTTCTTCTATGGATTAAAGTTACTGAAGATGCCACATCGGTTAAAAAGATGCTCCAATCTAGAGCTGAATCACCTCCACCGGAAATAACTACTTTTTTATTGCGGTAAAATTCAGGATCTTTAATAATATATTCCACACCGTTATCTTCATAATCTGCAATACCATCAATCGTTGGTTTTCTAGGCTCAAAAGACCCTAAACCGCCTGCAATGGCAACTATAGGCGCATGGTGTTTTGTGCCTTTATTTGTGGTCACTATAAACGAGCCATCTTCTTGTTTTTCAATGGTTTCAGCACGCTCCCCCAAAGTAAAACCAGGTTCAAACTGCTTACCTTGTTCTATTAGATTTTTAGTTAAATCGCCTGCTAATATTTCTGGAAACCCAGGAATATCATAAATAGGTTTTTTAGGGTAAATCTCTGAACATTGCCCACCTGGTTGTGGCAATGCATCAATCAAATGACATTTTAATTTTAATAATCCTGCTTCAAAAACCGTAAATAATCCAGTTGGTCCTGCTCCTATGATGAGTATATCTGTTTCAATCATTTCTATGACTCTTTTTTCTCAATTAATCCTTTGGTGAATTCGTTCAGTATTTCTACTTTTTGTTCAAAATCACCTTTTATTGTTTTTCTATATTCATTTAAATTTTTAACCAAATCGTCAACATTTTCAGGAATGACGTCTTCAAAAAACTGACGCAAACGTTTTGCTGTTGTTGGTGATTTTCCGTTAGTTGAAATCGCTACTTTAACATGGCCTTTGGTTACAATACCTCCCATGTAAAAATCACAATATGGTGGGTTATCAGCCACATTTACCAATTTAGCTTCGGCTCTACAATCTTTCCAAACTTGGATATTTACTTCTGGAATATCTGTAGTTGCCACAACCATATGTTTTCCTATTAAATAACTTCTTTTGTAAATATCTTCGATCAAAGTTACGCATCCTTTTTTTGCTAGTTCTACAGTGCCTTCTCTAAACATAGGCGATACCATGGTAACATGCGCATCGGGACTAGATTTTAATAAGAACGTTAATTTTTCTTCAGCTACATGGCCTCCTCCAATGATAAGAATATTTAAACTTTTTGACTTTAAGAATACAGGATATAAATTATTTCTTTCCACAACTTATTCTTTAGAAATAACGTCCTTAAAAATTGAATCAAGAACCACACGTTCTTTAACGACATCTCCAATAATTATAATTGCTGGTGACGATAATTGTTTTTCGTGAACAATTTGCTCAATATTACGAATAGTCCCTATACCTACATTTTCATCATCTCTTGTACCGTTTTGGATTACTGCAATTGGAGTATTTCGTTTATTTTCCGAATAAAACACTTTAACAATCTCGCTCAATTTATGCATACCCATTAAAATAACAACGGTTGCTGTAGATTTTGCAGCTAATGCAATATCGGTTGATAATTGATGTGCTTTTGTAGTTGCTGTAATAACCCAAAAACTCTCTGAAGCCCCGCGTTTTGTTAATGGAATACCTTGATATGCTGGCACTGCAATAGCTGAGGAAATTCCTGGCACAACAAAAGTTTCTAAACCAAATTCTCTCACATATTCAATCTCTTCTGCGCCTCGTCCAAAAACAAAAGGATCACCACCTTTTAACCTTACCACATGCCCTTTTTCTTTCGCCTTAACTACAATAAGTTCGTTAATTTGTTCTTGCAGAAAGGCATAACATCCTTTACGTTTGCCTACAAAAATAAGTTCCGTTTCAGCTGAAGCATAGTTAAGCAATTCTTCGTTTATAAGCGCATCGTATAGAATAACGTTTGCCGATTTAATTGCCTTAATTGCTTTCAGCGTAATTAAATCTGCATCTCCAGGACCTGCACCAACAACTGTTAACTTTGGGATTATTAAACTCATTCCTTATAATTAAACCGCTTTTTTATTTGGTGTGTTTGTTTCTGCTTCTCTAAAGGCTCTTACTTTTTGCAAAAACATATTAGCGTTTTCAATATACTTTGAAGCAAAATCTTCAGTTGGTGCAAATTTATTAATTTGATATATCAATTCCGAAAAAGAGATGCCTAAATCTATGCGACCACTTTCAATAAAAAACTCATCAAACTGAGAAATAATCCCAGCATGTGTGTTTGTTTTTTTGTTTTCAGCTAATAACAACGCTTTCGCGGAATTAACTAAAGAACTATATGCATGGTAAATAGCACTTGAATATACTTGATTTTGAAACGATTGCTTAGCATTATCAATTTTTTCTTCACTCTCTAAAAACAAGGTTGCAATTAAATCAATCACTACACCTGCACATTCTCCAATACCAATTTCTTTTACATATTTTTCTTCTTCACCCCAATCAATAAAATCGGCTTGAGTTAAATTTGACACATCTTGCAAATCATTTAATAAATCATAAAAGTATCTGTCGCCTGTAACTTTATAATATTCTACAAAAGATTTACCATTGGCATTGGCTTCAAAATCATTTAATATTCTGCGTAAAGCATCTGGCCCTCTTCTACTTGGTACTTTCACCACTTTATCTGCAAATAAACCATTACCATTACCTAAATTACCACCACCCAAAAGCACTTGTAATGCCGGCGCTACTAACTTTTCTGGCGTACGAACCGACATGCCTTGGAAACCAATATTCGCCATATTATGTTGGCCGCAAGCATTCATACAACCGCTGATTTTAATAACTAAATCATCATTTTTTAAATACTGAGGATATTCCGCCTTTATAACACGTTCTAGCTCATCGGCTATTCCTGTGCTACTCGCTATTCCTAAATTACACGTATCTGTTCCTGGGCATGCGGTGATATCTACGGCTTTGTTATAACCTGATTCTACAAAACCTAATTTTTCTAATTCTGTATAGAAAAAAGGAACTAAATCTTCTTTTACATACGGAATAACTATATTTTGACGCAGTGATAAACGAATTTCGCCTGCAGCATATTTTTCAACTAAATCGGCTAATAAACGTGCTTTATCAGTATAAAAATCGCCTAAAAGAACTTTAATACCAATGGCAAAATAACCTGATTGCTTTTGAGGTATTAGATTTGTTGATTTCCAAGTTTCGAAAGCTTGTTGGTCTTTTATTTCAATTTTAGGCGCTTCAACTGTAACTGGTTTTGAAGCGTTATAAGCATCAGCATCTATTATAACCGATTTGAATTCTATAGCATTTTGCTCCGTTTCAACAAGTTCTTTAAAAGCATCTAATCCGATGTCTTTAATTAAGAATTTCATTCTCGCTTTAGCGCGACTTTTACGCTCGCCATGACGATCAAAAATTCTTAAGACACCTTCCATTACGGGGATTATTTTATCCGTTTGTAAGAAATCATATAGTACATCAGCATGACGTGGTTGCGACCCTAATCCACCACCTATCATCACTTTAAAACCACGAATGCCATTTTCAATCTTAGCAATAAATCCTAAATCGTGCATATAAGACAAGCCCGTATCTTCATCTGAAGAAGAAAAAGACACTTTAAACTTACGTCCCATTTCTTGACAGATTGGGTTACGTAAAAAGAAACCAAACATAGCATCTGCATAGGGCGATACATCAAATGGCTCATACAAATCTATTCCAGCAAGCTCTGATGCTGTAATATTACGAACTGTGTTACCACAAGCTTCTCGTAACGTAACATCGTCACGTTCCAATTCTGCCCAAAGTTCTGGTGTTCTATTTAAATCGACATAGTGAATTTGAATATCTTGACGCGTAGTAATATGTAAACGTCCACGAGAATATTCATCTGAAACATCAGAAATTCTTCGAAGTTGATTACTCTTTACTTTTCCGTAAGGTAATTTAATACGAATCATTTGCACACCCTCTTGACGTTGTCCGTAAACACCACGAGCTAATCGCAAGCTTCTAAATTTTTCTTCGTCTATTTTCCCCTTATGAAACAGCTCAATTTTATTGGCTAATTCCATAATGTCGTTTTCAACAACCGGATTTTCTATTTCTGTTCTAAAACTTTGCATTTTCCCCTCCCGACCTCCCCCAAAGGGAAGGAGCACTTTACTGGGTGTTTTTTAATTATACTTTTTAATTATGTTTTCCATTCCCCCTGGTGTTTGGAGGATTACTGAATAAATCCAGCACCTACGGTATTATTGTTTTGTGTGTCTATTAAAATAAAAGATCCATTTGTTCTGTGATTTTTAAATTGATCGTAAAAGATAGGTTTGTTTAATTTGAATGTAACGGAAGCAATATCATTTATATTTAAACTTGTTACTTCTTTTTCTATTCCAGAATAATCTGGATTAATCTTATGATTGATACGATCTACTTTTGCTAATACTTTATGGATACCGTGTTGTACCAAATATTTGGCACCTGGAGTTAACTGTTCTGAATCCATCCAACATACATTAGCGGTAAATTGTTTATCAATAGTTGGCAAATCACCTTCTTTCACAATCATATCGCCACGACTTACATTAATATCGTTTTCTAAAGTAATCGTAACCGATGAACGTCTGGAAGCTGTGTCATATTTTTGATCATACACATAAATATCTTTTATTTTTGATCTGGTTTTAGATGGCAATACCATAATATCATCACCAACGCTTAATTCGCCTCCATATACTTTTCCGGCATAACCTCTAAAATCATGAAAATCTTCTGTTTTTGGTCGAATCACATACTGCACAGGAAAACGTGGTGTTCCCACATTATAAATATCTGCTTTGTCCAATTGCTCTAAATGCTCTAACAACGCTTCACCTTTATACCAAGGCATATTTTCAGATTTGTTAACTACATTATCTCCCTTTAATGCACTTACGGGAATGAAAGTTATTTTTTGATCTTGGTAGTCTCTTTTACGCATCAACTCAGTAAAATCGGCTTTGATTTTTCTGTAAGTTTCTTCAGAATAATCAACTAAATCCATTTTATTAATGGCAACCACTACATCTTTGATTCTTAATAAATTATTGATAAAAAAATGACGATTAGTTTGCTCAATCACACCTTTTCTGGCATCAATTAAAATGATTGACGCCTGTGAAGTTGACGCTCCAGTTACCATGTTTCTTGTGTATTCCACATGCCCTGGTGTATCAGCAATAATGTAACTTTTCTTTTTTGTTGAAAAATAGATATGTGCTACATCAATGGTGATGCCTTGTTCTCTTTCGGCCACTAAACCATCCGTTGCTAACGAAAAATCTAAGTAATCGTAACCTCTTTGTTTACTCGTTTTTTCAATAGCTTCCAACTTATCGGTAGTTAATGATTTTGTATCGTAAAGAATACGACCTATTAAGGTGCTTTTTCCATCATCGACACTTCCTGCTGTTGCAATTTTTAGTACGTCCATTCTTGTTGTTATTGGTTGTTGGTTTCTGGTTATTTGACTTCTCTAATCTCCAATAAAACTTCAACACTTATTTTTTTAAATATCTTTTTGAGTTTTTAAGCTTTGTTTAGCTACTAGTAACTAATAACCAAAACTATTAACTATTCTAGAAATACCCTTGTTGTTTCCGTTTTTCCATAGCAGCTTCAGAACGTTTATCATCAATTCGAGCACCACGTTCTGAAATTGTAGAATCTCTAATTTCTTCTACAACTTTAGTTATCGTTGAAGCTTCAGAAAGTACAGCAGCGGTACAACTCATATCACCAACGGTTCTAAAACGTACCATTTCTTCAAGAACTTCTTCATGTGCATCTCTATAAACTACTTCGTCATCCGCAGACCAAATCATACCATCCCTTAAAAATACTTTACGTTTATGTGCAAAATAAATAGAAGGAATCTCTATGTTTTCCCTTTCTATGTAAGACCAAACATCTAATTCCGTCCAGTTTGAAATGGGAAACACGCGTACATTTTGTCCGTGTTCAATCTCTCCGTTTAACATATCAAATAACTCGGGGCGCTGATTTTTTTCATCCCATTGGCCAAAGTCATCACGAACAGAAAAAATACGTTCTTTAGCTCTTGCTTTTTCTTCATCACGACGCGCTCCACCAATACATGCGTCAAATTTAAATTCCTCGATAGCATCTAAAAGGGTGGTGGTTTGCAACATATTTCTACTGGCATACCGACCAGATTCCTCTTTTACTTTACCTTCGTCAATAGAATCCTGCACGTTTCTAACAATCAGGTCTAAATCCAATTCTTTACATAAACGATCTCTGAATTCAATCGTTTCAGGAAAATTATGACCCGTATCAATATGCATTAAAGGAAATGGCACTTTTGCTGGATAGAAAGCCTTAACAGCTAATCTTACCAAAGTGATGGAATCTTTTCCTCCTGAAAATAACAATACTGGTTTTTCAAATTGTGCTGCTACTTCTCTCATGATATATATCGCCTCATTTTCAAGCGAGTTTATATGTGATGTGTCTTTCTTCATAATAAAAAGCCCACTAACCCCCGTAGGGGAACTCTTACTCGGGCAGATTAAGAGTTTTGTTGTTTTTTCTTTACTGTTACTGCCTAATTATTTAAATTAAGCGTGTAATCCGCACTCCCTGTTTTCTAAAGCTTTTGTTGGATCGAAGTATTTAAATTCGTTTGGCAGGTTGTTTTCTTCTAAATATGTGTCTAATTTTTCATCAGGCCAATAATAAAATGGACTCACTTTTAAAATGCCATCTTTACTTACACTAAAAATCCCGATACTATCTCTAAAAGCCGTTTGCCCTTGTCGCAAATTAGTAAACCAAACGTTTGGTTTATGCTCGTCCATAGCACGTTTAAAGGGTTCTAACTTAACTTGCTGAGTAAATAAAGCGTGTTCTGGAGCCTCTACAGATGGAATTCCCAAAACTACATCACGATGCGCCGAGGATTGTTTTGGCACATATAAAAAAATATTTAAATCCAAGGCTTTAATTACCTGTTCTGCGTGTTTATAAGTTTGTGGTGTATTGTAACCTGTATCACACCAAACTACGGGAATTTTTGATTCTACCGAACTTACTGCATATAAAATAGCTGCTTCATAAGGTCTAAAATTTGTAGTCACCACTGTATTATTATCAAGCTCAAATGCTTTTTTAATAATTTCAACAGGTGAAGCATTTTTATATTCTGTGTTTAATGCGTCAATTTGGTTTTGATCTATCATTATTTTCCCCATTTAACTGAATTCCAAATACGTTCGTGGAAAAAATATAATACCATTTTTGTAATCAACTCAATACCACCAATTGAAAACGCTAAATCTAACTTCCCTGTAATTAACCATGAAATTAAAATAGTGTCTAAAGTACCAATGGTTCTCCAACTTAAAGATTTCACTATACTTCTTAAAGGCTTTTCTGAAGCGGTATCTGTTTTATAACTCGTTTTTTCTTTTTCTGATGAATTTACTAACACTTGAGTAATCATTTTATTAGATATTATATTAATCCTATCGATTTAATAGGAATTACAAATATAAAACATATAATTAAAGTACAAAATGTAATAACACTTTTTTAGAATAATTAAATTTTTTAAAGCATCAAGCAAAGAAATAATTATAAAATCGAGTTTATTTTATGAAATTCTCAGTATTATTGACTCGATAAATCTGCTAAAGTAGTATTTCTAAATACATTGAGTGTGCTATCTCTAACTTGCAACATCAGTTTGTTAACACTACAGGCATTTTCATCCAGACAATCATCACACTTTTCATAATAATTTAGACTCACACAAGGCACCATGGCAATGGGACCTTCAAGTACACGCATGACATCAGTCATTAAAATTTCAGAAGGAGATTTTCTAAGATAATAACCTCCATGTTTTCCTTTTTTTGAGCCTAAAATACCAGATTTTCTTAAAGTAAGTAATATGCTTTCTAAGAACTTTTGTGGTATTTGTTCGCTTTTAGCGATTGCACCAACTTGAACAGGTGTATCTCCTTCAAATCTGGCAATAAATGTAAGCGCTTTTAAACCGTATTTTGTTTTTTTAGATAGCATGATGCTAATATAGCTATTTTAGGAAAAGTTATTATAATACGAGAAACTTTAATGGATAATTAGTAGTTTAGTGATTCTCTAGAATACAACCAAATGCAAAAAAATGGGGCGAAAGAAAATACATGATAAAGTACCAACTCACGACGAAATGATGATTCCTACATTGGAGGCTTTAAAATTATTGGGAGGTTCAGGTTCAATAGATGAAATAAACGAAAAAGTTTATGAAGTAGCAGAATATGACGAAGAAATTTTAGAAATACCCCATGATGAAAACGGCGTACAAACCAAAGTTGAATACATATTAGCTTGGGCTAGAACTTATCTCAAAAAATATGGCTTAATTGATAACTCTTCTCGTGGTGTTTGGGCGTTAATTGATAATGAAATTGACACATCAAAACTTGATGCTGATGAAATTTTAAAAACAGTTAGGGAACAGACTAGAAAACCCAAAACGAATAGAAAGCAAACAAAAAAAGAAATTGAATTGGAAATTGAAGAGGAAGTAGAAGACCAAATTGATTGGAAAGAAAATTTGATCTCTGTTATTCTAAAAATTGAACCCTCAGCTTTTGAAAGACTTTGCCAAAGAATTTTGAGAGAAAGTGGATTTGTACAGGTTGAAGTTACTGGAAAATCTGGTGATGGTGGAATTGATGGAAAAGGAATTGTTAGACTAAATGGCTTTTTAAGTTTCCACGTATTTTTCCAATCAAAAAGATATAAAGGTTCTGTTGGTTCTGGAGATATCAGAGATTTTAGAGGAGCAATGCAAGGTAGAGCAGATAAAGGTTTATTTATTACAACTGGAAATTTCACGAGAGAAGCGATTAAAGAAGCAACAAGAGATGGTGCACCACCAATTGACCTAATAGATGGGGAACTATTATGTGATAAATTGAAAGAATTTAATCTTGGTGTAAAAACTGAACTTATTGAAGATATTTCAGTAAATGCTGATTGGTTTTCAAAGATATAGAGAAAACTAAATGCATAACATAGTATGAAATAATTACTCTTTATGAGTATCCCAAAGCCTGCTCCAAATCCCCAATAATATCATCAACATGCTCTAAGCCTACAGACACCCTTACCAAACCATCAGTAATATTAACCACTAATCTATCTTCTTCAGCTAAACTACTGTGTGTGGTTGATGCTGGATGCGTTACAATAGTTCTGGTATCCCCTAAATTAGCAGACAACGAACACATTTTAATCGCATCAATAAATTTGCGTCCTTCTTCAATACCACCTTTCACTTCAAAAGCCACAATATTGCCGCCTAATTTCATTTGCTTTTTAGCCACTTCATATTGCGGATGCGACTTTAAAAACGGGTATTTTACCCAATTTACTTTCGGATGATTTTCTAAAAATTCAGCTACTTTTAAAGCGTTTTCGCAATGCTTGTCAACTCTCACCGCAAGGGTTTCTAAACTTTTTGAAAGCGTCCAAGCATTAAAGGGTGATAAGGCTGGACCCGTATTTCTAGCGAACAAATAAATCTCGCGAATTAACTCGGCATTTCCAACCGTTACACCACCCAAAACACGCCCTTGTCCGTCTATTAATTTAGTTGCCGAATGTATTACCAAATGTGCTCCAAACTTTATAGGTTGTTGTAAATATGGTGTTGCAAAACAGTTATCGATAATTAAAATGAGATTATGTTTTTTTGCAATAGCTCCCAACAATTCTAAATCAATGATATCTATGGCTGGATTGGTTGGAGATTCAGCGTATAAAACCTTCGTTTTTGGCGTGATGAAACTTTCAATAGTTTCTGGTTTATTGATATCGAAATAGCTGGTTTCAATCAGCCATTTTGGTAAATACTTTGTAAAAAGGGTGTGTGTTGAACCAAATACCGAACGTGCCGAAACAATATGATCGCCACTATTCAATAATGCTGCAAACGTTGAAAACACTGCTGACATTCCTGTGGCAAATGCATAACCACTTTCCGCACCTTCCATTTTACAAATTTTATCCACAAACTCCGTAGTATTAGGATTTGTAAAACGACTGTAAATATTACGGTCTTTTTCTTCTGAAAATGAAGCACGCATATCCTCAGCATCTTCAAAAATAAAACTAGATGTTAGGTATAATGGACTTGAATGTTCAAGAAATTCGGTACGATTTAGTTGGGTACGAATGGCTTCAGTTTCAAATTTTTTCTTTTTACTCACTTTTATCTTTTATTAGACTATAAAGTCTTATTTATACAGATTCCCATGTTCACGGGAATGGCAATTTCAACTAAAATCTCAAAATAAGTTTTGAGAAATTTTTTCTCAATTTATATGCTTAGACAATCTTAAAATATCTCCAAAAACTCCTCTTGCAGTTACTTCTGCTCCTGCTCCTGCGCCTTGAATAACTATAGGTTGTTCACCGTAACTTTCAGTAAATATTTCAAAAATAGCATCACTTCCTTTTACATGCCCTAATGTGCTATCCTTCTGGAATAGATACTAATTTCACTTCTAAATTTCCTTTATCTTGAGATAAATCTCCCGATAAATCACCAACATATCTCAATACAAAACCTTCTTTTTGATTGTCTTTTATTTTTTGAAATTCAGCATCTAGCATATCCAATTGACTTAGGAACTCATTAACTGAAATTTTTTGATAAGTTTCTGGTATTAAATTTTGAACAGACACATCTTCGAATTCATTTTGCAAATCTAACTCTCTTGCTAAAATTAACAACTTTCTAGCCACGTCATTTCCTGAAAAATCTTCACGTGGATCTGGTTCGGTAAATCCTTTAGCAATCGTTTCCTGAATAATTTCACTAAACGGCTTATCTTGAACAGAAAAATTATTGAATAAATAACTCAAAGTTCCTGAAAACACGCCACGAATCCTAGTAATATTTTCACCTGATTCATGTAACAATTTAATCGTATCAATTAAGGGCAAACCTGCGCCTACTGTAGTTTCGTATAAATATTGCTTATTATGCGACTCTAACTGAACTCGTAATTCTTTATAAAACGCGTGCGAAATGGTATTTGCTATTTTGTTTGACGACACCAAATCGAAACCAGTTTCTATTAACGGCAAATAATTCTTATAGAAATTTGAACTCGCTGTATTATCCACTGCAATTAAATTTTCTAGGTGATTTGATTTTGCAAATGCAATAATACTCTCAACAGAACTTTCTTGTGATGACGATTTTAAATGAACTTTCCAGTTTTCAGTTACTCCTTTTTTATTTAAAATTAGCTTTTTCGAATTAGCAATAGCAAATATATTTAAGTTTATACCCTTTCGTTTTTCAATCTCATCTTTCGATTTCAAAATTTGATTTATCAACGCACTTCCAACTAAACCATGACCAAAAATAGCGATATTTATTTTTTTAGAAATGCCAAAAATTTCACCATGAATTACGTTCATAGCTTTATGTAATTGACTCTTTTTAACCACCAAACTCACATTCTTACCTGTTACTGTATTATTAAATAATAATGGTGTAATTTGGTTTTTTATAAGTGCGTTGAACGGTTTATGAAACGAACTTAGCTCAATGCCAATAATGGAAATGACCGAAACATCGTCAATCACATGAATTTTATTTACATCTTGTGAGTAAAAATCATTTTCAAATTCGCGCTCTAAAGCAATAACGGCTTGGGTTGCTTTATCGGCATCAATAATTAAACCAATACCCCTTTCAGAAGATCCTTGTGAAATAATACTTACGCTAATATCTCTATCACTTAATGCTCTAAAAATACGAGCATCAACGCCTATTCTTCCTAACAAACCGCGTCCTTCTAAATTCAATAATGCCACATCATCTAAAACTGATAAGGATGTTACTTCCTTAGAACTTGGTTTTGCTGTAATTAAAGTGCCTTCATCATCAGGATTAAACGTATTTAAAATACGCAGTTTAATGTTTTTCTCAACCAAAGGAATAATGGTTTTAGCATGTAAAACCGTAGTTCCGAAATTAGCTAACTCATTAGCCTCACTAAACGATAGTTGTCTTATTTTTTTTGCATCTTCAACTAAATCTGGGTTTGCTGTGTATATACCACTAACATGGGTGTAGTTTTGCAACTCTTCAGCATCTAAATAATTAGCTAATAACGCCGCCGTATAATTACTCCCATTCCTACCCAGGGTAGTAGTTTCATTATCTGTATTTGATGCAATAAATCCTGAGACAATATTGATGACATCTTTATTGCTGTCACTAAAATACCGTTTGATATTATCTTTGGAGAGTTGAGAAATAGGTTGTGCATTACCAAAATTGGCATCGGTTTTAATAAGCTTTCGGGTATCGACTGCTTTAGCTTTGATACCTTTTTCATTTAATAATTTCGAAATCATTTTGATAGATAAAAGCTCTCCCTGTGCTAAAACCTGATCTTTAGTTTTTTTACTGTAATCACGTAATAAACTTACACCCTCAAATAACTTTTCTAAAACAGAAAATTCTTCTGAAAAATCAATGGTTTTTAATGGCTCTTTTTGATAATTTTTAAAAGCTTCAAGATCGTCTTTATACGCTTTTCCTTTATATGCTTTATTCAAAATAGTTTCCAATTCATCGGTTGCATTGCCACGTGCCGAAACCACAACAGCTATTTTTTCTTCTGTATCTACTTTATTTTCAATAATGGAAATAAATCTGCTTAATCCCTCACCATTCGCTAAAGATTTTCCTCCAAACTTTAAAATTTTCATTTTTTTCTTTTTAGAATTTGGCACAAAAATGCCCTCAATAATTTTATCTAATTGCTCATATTCCATTAAAAAGGCATCGTGTCCATGTACCGAATGGATTTCGTTGTATGTGACATTGGCATGCGTAACTGCCAATTGTTTGTGTGTTTGTCTATTTTCTTCAGCGGTGAAAAACAAATCAGAATCTACACCTACAATATGAATATTGGCTTCAATTACTTCTAAAACATTAAAATCTAACTTTCTGTTTTTAGTAACGTCAATAGTTTTTAAAAGTTGATTCATCAATTTATAGGCAGATAACTGAAAACGCTCTTGCAACTTGTTACCGTGATGCAACAACCAACTTTCTACATTAAAAATCTCTGAATCTTCATTTTTTGAACGTTGAAAACGTTCTTTAAAAGATTCTGGTGTTCTGTAACATAGCATGGCATGCATTCTTGCATCATGTACCGGATTTCGAGAATTCAAAAGAAATTGTTCTTGAATTTGACAGTTGGCAATGAGCCAATCAGTAGATTTCCAATCTGTTGCCACAGGAATTAAATGCTCTGTGAAATCTGGTTTTAAAACCGCCATTTCCCAAGCAATTCCTCCTCCTAAAGATCCGCCTATGGTAGCAAATAGCTTTACAATTTTCAACTCTTTAAGACCGATTAAAAACAAACTTGCTATGTCTCTAGCTACAAAATCTTTGTAATTATCTATCACAAATCCATCAAAGCCATTACCTGGAATGTTAAACGCTAAAACGGTGTATAGTTTTGTATCAATAACCTTATCATCACCCACTAAATCTTTCCACCAGCCATTTTTACCTGCAACATGGCTATTACCAGTTAATGCGTGATTAACTAACACGATAGGTGATGTGCCTAAAGGTTTTCCAAAAATTTGATAACTTAGTTTTATCTCAGAAACAGAAACTTGACTTTCGGTTATAAATTTTTTAATAATGATATGTTGCAATGGTTGCTCCAATGATATAGATTTTTATTTTTAAAGATCTGTCAGGTTTTTGAAACCTGACAGGTTTGGGAATATTTTAAATTATATAGTTTTAAACGCTTCTTTTAAATCTGCTTTTAGATCATCTAAATCTTCAATACCAACAGACAAACGAATTAAATCTCCTGAAACACCAGCCGATGCTTGTTCTGCTTCATTTAGTTGTTGATGCGTTGTACTACCTGGGTGGATAATTAATGATTTTGTATCTCCAATATTAGCTAATAACGAAAATAACTTAGTATTATCTGCTATGGCTTTAGCTGCGTCAAATCCGCCTTTAGCACCAAATGTTACAATACCACTTTGCCCTTTTGGTAAATATTTTTTAGCTAATGTTTTGTACTTACTGCTTTCTAATCCTGGATAATTTACCCAAGCGACTTCGTCCTGCTGCTCTAACCATTTTGCAAGTTCTAAAGCATTTTCGCTATGCTGCTTGATTCTAACTGGCAACGTTTCTAAACCTTGTATAATTTGAAAGGCATTGAACGGACTCATGGCACCTCCTAAGTCTCTTAATCCTTCCAAAATTAATTTGAATACAAAAGATGCTGCCCCTAATGTTTCATAATATTTTAAACCATGATAGCCTGCTGAAGGTTCTGTAAATTCAGGAAACTTTCCGTTGGCCCAATTAAACGTTCCGCCATCAATTATAGCTCCTCCTATTGAATTTCCTTGTCCGCCAATATACTTAGTTAACGAATGGATAACCAAATTTGCACCATGTTTTAGTGGATTTAATAAAGCTGGAGTTGCTACTGTATTATCTACTATAAATGGCACACCAGCTGCTTTTGAGTGCACTGAAATTGCCTCAAGATCTAAAACATCAAGCTTTGGATTACCAAGAGATTCTACAAAAAATGCTCGTGTATTATCTTTAACTGCACTTGCAAAATTTTCTGGATTATCAGCATCTACAAATGTTGTTGTAATACCAAATCGTGGTAACGTTACACTTAATAAATTATAAGTTCCACCATATAAGCTACTTGATGCCACAATATGATCGCCAGCTTTTAGTAAAGTTAACAAACCCGTTGAAATAGCTGCTGTTCCAGAAGCAAAAACTACGGCACCAACACCCCCTTCAATTGCGGCTAATCGATCCTGTAAAATTTGATTAGTTGGATTATTTAAACGTGTGTATATAAATCCTAATTCTTGTAATGAAAACAAGTTTGCTGCATGATCAGAATTATTAAAAACATAGGATGTTGTTTGATAAATGGGAACTGCTCTTGTTCCTCCGTTTGCGGCAAAATCGTGCCCTGCGTGTAATGCGTTTGTTGCTAATTTTAATGTACTCATTTTTCTAGTTTTTAAAGCCTCACAGAAATACTTTCTATATTTCTGACCTCTCCAAAGGAGCGGTAAAAGACTATTGATTAATAATAAATCACTCCTTGAGAAGTGTGTTTAATAGAAAAATGTTAAAAAGAATAAAGAAACTACATGAAGTAATTTCGTATGGTTATCTATCCAATACATTCTGACACGTTCAGAATAAAGGTAGAATTTAGCACCTTCTTTACAGGTAAAGGGTTGCTAAGGCTTCAGCGGGTCTAATCCCTCTGCCTTTCTTGATAACATTTCAATATGTGTTTGAACTTTGTGAATGCAAATATTGCGACAGAAAAATTAGAATTCCAAATTAATTAGCAAAAACTTTATTTATTATGGCGTATTTCATGAAATTTATTCTTGATAACTAAGTCAATTGGGCGGTTTTGAATTTTAGACTCTAACCATGAAATAATATCTAAATACAGGAAAGCACGACTTTCAAAAGGGTCATCTTCAAACTCCTTCAATTTTTTATGAAGTTTAATAAATTCGTTTCGTACTTCATTAGGATAAATATCTCCTAAACCTCTTAAAAATTTGATAAACTCTTTTTGTACTTCGTGTAAATCTTCCATTTTAATTAAAAACTTATACGTGCTTTTAATCAAAATATCCAAATTGTAATCTAAACCAGCTTCATAATGTGCCACCAAGTTTAAAATTCTTGAAAAACACAATAAATCTTCGCGCATTTGTAACGATTTATTGCTTATTATTTTTTCTAAATATTGAATACATTTTTTATTTTCACCAGCACCAAAATACATGCTTGCAATCTTGTAGTAAAACACCATAACGTGATGCTCGTCTATTCTATCATTGTAGTTTTTTAAACGTTCTAAAACAGCATCAATTAATGGCAGACCTTCTTTAAAGCTGCCTTCCATAAAGTGTAAATTGAACTTATTGTTATAAATATATAAAAAGGCTAGCCCTTCTACATTATCGTCCATTTGAAACCATTTTTCTTTAGTTACTGCTTCAAATTCTAATAAAGATTCTTTAAATTTTTCATATTGCCTTAAGTAGAAAAGTGCTTCTAGCAAATAATGATTTCCTCTTAAAAAAAACACAGGGTTTAAGATGATTTGATCCTTGTTTTTATAGAATAAATCGACCCATTTGGAAGCGTATTTGTAACAGGATAAAAAATCTACGGTTAAAAAACTATACCATAATTTTGCTTTATAAAGCCATAGTTTTTCTCGAAAACCAAGTTTATTAATATCGTATTTTGGAAGTCTATCATTAAAATATTTGGTTACAATTTGGTGTTCCTCATCATTTTTTACATAACCTGTTTTTAAAAACAAACCATACAACTGAAGTGACAAATTTGATAGTTTACTAGCCAAAACATTCTGTAAACTCAATTCTTTGGCTTGTATGGTTAACTCATCAGCTCGATTACTTATACTTCTTGTAATATATTGAGATTCTATAACTTTTTCAAGTTCAACAATTTCATAAGCTATATTTTTTTCTTCATTTGCTATCGCCAAATTTTTAGCTTTATCTAAAATCTTTAAACTCTGTTTGTAAAGTCCCTTGTGATATAGAATTGTTGCGAAATCAAGTTGCTCACGAATTTGAATACGGATATTTTGATGTGACGGATTTAATCGTAAACTAATTAAAATCTGTTTATAAAGATGTGCTTTTAAGTTAGATAATTGCTGTTTTTTTACAATGCCTTTTTTCAAAATTACAGCTTCATCATACACCGAAATTTTATCTAAAATATTAAAAAGCATCAAGAATTTAGAGTCTTCATTTACGCCTAATCTTCCTACATAAAGCTTAAATTGCCGCTTTTCAGATTTTGATAACGATTTTACTAGCACAAATAAATTATCTTTTTGCTCTCTTGTCATAGTTGCATGATCGAACTTAATTATTTGAATTTCAATTTATTAAGTAGTTAAACATTAATTTAAACATCGTAATAAATTGGCGATGAATTCTCTTTTTACGAAACCAAAATATACATTCGTAATACAATAAGAAAATATATTTTAATAAATGTCTGATAATAAAGTCCAAATTTTTGATACAACGTTAAGAGATGGTGAGCAAGTTCCTGGATGTAAACTAAATACTGAGCAGAAACTAATTATTGCGGAGCAGTTGGATTATTTAGGGGTAGATATTATTGAAGCTGGTTTTCCAGTATCAAGTCCTGGGGATTTTAAATCGGTTGAAGCTATTTCTAAAATTGTAAAATATGCAACGGTTTGTGGCTTAACACGATCTGTTGAAAATGACATAAAAGTTGCTGCAGAATCTTTAAAATACGCTAAAGCACCAAGAATCCATACGGGCATCGGAACTTCTGATTCACACATAAAGTATAAATTCAAGTCTAATCAAAATGATGTGTTAGAACGTGCAGTAAAAGCGGTTAGTTATGCCAAATCTTTTGTTGAAGATGTTGAGTTTTACGCTGAAGATGCGGGAAGAACAGATAACGAATATTTAGCTAGAGTTTGCGAAGCGGTTATTAAAGCTGGCGCTACCGTTTTAAATATACCCGATACAACAGGTTATTGTTTACCAAGTGAATACGGTGCAAAAATTAAATATTTAAAAGAAAACGTAAAAGGTATTGATAAAGCTGTTTTATCTTGCCATTGCCATAATGATTTGGGTTTAGCTACGGCCAACTCTATAGAGGGCGTTATTAACGGTGCGCGTCAAATAGAATGCACTATAAACGGTATTGGTGAACGCGCTGGAAATACCGCTTTAGAAGAAGTCGTCATGATTTTAAAACAACACCCTTACTTAAATTTGGACACTAGGATAAAAACTGAAATGCTTTATGGTATAAGTCAGTTAGTATCTGATAGTATGGGTATTTATACACAACCTAACAAAGCCATTGTAGGTGCTAATGCATTTGCACACAGTTCTGGCATTCATCAAGATGGTGTCATTAAAAATCGTGAAACTTACGAAATCATCGACCCTAAGGACGTTGGCGTTACTGAATCTGCTATTGTTTTAACAGCAAGAAGTGGTAGAGCCGCTTTGGCATACAGAGCAAAAAATGTAGGATATGAATTAACAAAACTTCAGTTAGATGAAATTTACACAAACTTTTTAGATTTTGCTGATAACAAAAAAGAAGTTGACGATAATGACATTCACCAAATTATAGAAAATAGTAAAGTATATAACGAAATTATATCATCTTAACGCGTTAGTTATGAAGCTAAATATTGCCGTTTTACCAGGCGATGGTATAGGCCCAGAAGTTACAGCACAAGCCGTTAAGGTTTTGAAAGCTATTGCTATGGAATTTAATCATATTTTTACTTTTACTAATGCGCTAGTAGGTGCTTCGGCTATAGAAAAAACCGGTATTCCATTACCACAAGACACTATTAGTATTTGTGAAAAAGCAGATGCTATTTTATTCGGTGCTATTGGAACTACAGCCTATGATTTGGACCCAAACAATAAAATACGTCCAGAACAAGGACTTTTAGGTTTGCGTAAAACTTTAGATTTATTCACTAATATCAGGCCTATTATTGCTTATGACGATTTACTAAACAAGTCTTCATTAAAAAAAAGGCAAATAAAAGACACCAATATTCTTATATATAGAGAGTTAACAAGTGGTATTTATTTTGGAAACAAAACGCTAAGCGATGATGGTAATATAGCCACTGATACATGCTCATATACTCGAGAAGAAATAAAGCGTATCGCGCATTTGGCTTTTAAAGCAGCACAATCCAGAAAGCGTAAATTAACCTTAGTTGATAAAGCCAATGTTTTAGAAAGCTCCAGACTTTGGCGACGTGTTGTACAAGAATTATCAGTACAATATCCCGATGTAAAATTGAATTTCATGTACATTGATAATGCTGCCATGGAGCTCATTATCAAACCTAAGCAATTTGATGTAATTCTAACCGAAAATATGTTTGGCGATATCCTATCTGAAGAAGCTAGTGTTATTGTTGGCTCAATTGGACTTTTAGCATCAGCTTCTATTGGTACAAAACATGCTATGTTCGAACCTATACACGGTTCGTACACTAAAGCTACAAATAAAGGTATCGCAAACCCTATAGCGTCTATTTTATCTGCAGCGATGCTGCTTGATCATTTTGGTTTGGATGACGAAGCTGCATTAATTCGGGAAGCCGTCGATAAATCGTTAAAGCTACACATTACCACACCAGATTTAAACAGCAAATACGATAACATAAGCACCACCAAAGTTGGCGATTTTATTGAAGATTTTATTAATAATCCTGATGAAACCAACTTAAACTTTACCAACATACATTTAGGACAATCCACAATTATTTAATTATTTGAGTTAGTCACCAAAATTAATATATGGATTTTAAAAAGCGCATTTTTATAGTGCGCTTTTTTATTTCTTTTAAATGCTTTGAACATACATGTGTTTCTATATCTACTAAAAACAAAACACATGGTAATTTGCAATATTTTAATTCAAAGTCTTTTTAGGTTTATCTAATTTTAAAAAGATGCCACTTGAATGCTAAAGCTAAAATGAGGGTTGCTTTAATAACATTAGATGATTTAGAAATAAGTATGTGCTAATTCGTTAACCTTTAATTCCATAAAAAAGAAGAGCGCAACCTCTCACAATTGCGCTTCTCCTGAATATAAAGAATGCAGTCTCTCACCTTGCATTCTTTGTGAAGTGTAAAATGATTTAACTCATCTCACAGTTAATACTAGTTTTAAATTTTATAATTTAAACTGATCTATATTTTTTATTATTTCCATAAGTTGGTTTTTATCAATGGGCTTAGATATAAAGTTATTAGCCCCAGAATCTAAAACTACTTGCTCTTCTCCAATATCCATAAAAGCAGATTGAATAATTATATAAACATCTTTATCAATTACTCTAATTTTTTGTGTGGCCTCTATACCGCTCATTTCTGGCATTCTTATATCCATAATAATTAAGTCAATATCTGGATTGGCCTTATATTGTTCATAAGCCTCTATACCTGTTTCGGCATAAATTATTTCCTTTTCAATATCTTTAAGAATAATTCCTAAATATAATTTTATTAAACTTTCATCTTCGGCAATAAGTATTTTTAACTTCTTAATCCCAGTACTTAATGTACTGTTGACATTTAAATTTGAAATAACATGAGATTCTCCTTCAAAAGTCTCATAAGGTATATAACCATAGAATTTTGAACCTACACCTTCTTCACTTTCAAGATATATTTTACCCTTTAGCATTTCAACATAAGCCTTGGTAATAGACAGTCCTAAGCCCGAACCTTCATAAGCTCTATTTTCGCTTGCATCTCCTTGAACAAAACGGTCAAAAATAAGATCTTGCTTATGTTTTGGAACTCCAATACCTGTGTCTTTTACATAAAATTCTAATTTCTTTTGGACCGAATCGTGGTTAACTTTACAGCCAAAAATTATGCTACCTTCACTTGTATATTTAATGGCATTATTAATTAAATTTGAAAAAATGGCTATTATTTTTTGCTTATCAGATTTTATAATTGTTTCATCATCTTGAAGTCCATTTTCACAAATGATTTTAAGACCTTTTTCTTGAGTTTCAACCTTAAAAAAATCATATAAGAAATTCATTTTTTTATTCAAGTCAACTTCAGTAATATGTAATGATACACCGCCAGTTTCAATTTTTGAAATATCAATAATATTATGAATTGTAGTAAGCATTCGATCGCCACTTTTTTCAATTAAATCAATGTATTCTTTCTGCTCAGCTCCAGACAGGTCATTATCTTTTAAAAGGTTTGCAAACCCAAGAATACCATTCATGGGTGTACGGATTTCATGACTCATATTAGTTAAAAACGCTGATTTCAACTTATTGCTCTCTTCTGCATTTTCCTTAGCAGCAACGAGTTCGTCTTCTGCTTTTTTTCGTGAAGTAAAATCTATAAAACTAATGATGATTTCGGTTATTTGTCCATCGCTATTTGTTACGGGAAACCCATTAACCATTAGCCATATTTTAGTATCTGTTTTGGGCTGGTTTACGCCAAAAATATAGTCTTTTATAGGCTCTTTAGTTCTCTTAATAATATTTACTGGGTAATCTTCAACCCTTAATTTCACGTCTTCGAAATTTGTAAAATACCAATCTGGATCGGATGCCTTTTTACCTCTTAATTGTTCATCGGAAAGGCCTAGTAATTCTGATGCCCTAGTATTACTCATTTTTATGGAGGTATCTGCATAATGTACTATAACACCCGCACTTAAACTATTAACCAGGCCGCGATATAAAATTTCACTTGACTCAATTTTTTCCTTGGCCTCTCGAAGGTCGGATATCATTTGCTTTTTTGCCGTAACGTCTTCTTTTACAGCCACAAAGTGCGTTATTTTTTTATTATTATCGACAATTGGGGCTATGCTGCCACTAGACCAATAGGTCTCGCCGTTTTTCTTTTTATTGCAAATTTCTCCATGCCAAATATGGCCAGATGTAATTACATCCCATAGATTTTTATAAAACGTTCTGTCATGATATCCAGAATTCAGTATCCTAGGGTTTTTACCTATAAGTTCTTGATTCGAATAACCCGTTAATTCAGTTAATCTTCTATTTGTGTATTCTATATTTCCATTTATATCAGTCACGTAAATACATACTGGACTTTGATCTACGGCCGTTGAAAATTTTAAATTCTTTGCTCGATGATTAATTTTGTCAGTGATATCAATTAAAACCCAATCGATAAGATTATTTTCAATATTTAATTTTAATGAAGCTTCAATCCAGAATTTAACTCCTTCTTTGGTTTTACACTCAATCTCGAGTTTTTCTAAATTTCCAGTTTCATTTAATTTATGAAGAAGTATTTTTCTGTTTGGATTGATAAAATGATCTGTAGTTTTAAATTTCTCTTTGAATTCTTTTATACATTCGTAACCAAACAGTGATACTGCCGCATTATTTGCCTCAAACGGTATTCCGTTTTCAATATTTGTAGTAATTAATGCAACTGCCGCATTATCATACAACGCTCTATATTTCGATTCATTATATTTTATTGCTTTCTCATCTTCCTTTTCTTTGCTCACATCCATAAAAATAGAATGAATCAAATTATTGGATATGGTTGACGAGAGCATGATATGTATCTCTTTTCCTGTATTACTAATTATTTGCGCTTTATAATTATTAATAGAACCATTATCCTTCAGAATCTCAGTTAATCTTTCTCTTTCTGATGGATATTTCCAACCAAATAAGCTGTCCTTATTACTGATACTGTTTTTTTTAAGAACCTCATCGATGGATTGAAATCCAAACATATTAGCATATGTTTTATTCGCGTAAAGGATTTCGCCTTCTAAATTTGATGTAGAAGCTCCTATCACAGCATTCTCAACCAGCTCATGGTATTTTTCAAGGCTACTTGTAATACGCTCTTCATAGAGTTTTCGTTGTGTAATATCAGTAAAAAAACCAATATAATTTAGTAGTTTATCGTCGTAGTCAAAAATAGCTTTAACCTTTACTTCTATAGGGATAAGGCGACCATTTTTATGAATATATTCTTTTTCATAAGTAATGTAACTACTATCTGGAGACAGTTCCTTTAAATGCTCTTCTTCAATAGCTTTCCATTTTTGGGGAGTTAAGCTAGCACTCCAATCAACCTCTTTAAACTCCTCTAAATTATAACCTACCAAATCTGCAAAAGCCTTATTTGGGCATTCAACTTTACCGTCTACAAAAGTAATTGCAATTCCTATAGGTGCATTTCGCGCGATGTTAGCGTACCGTTGTTCTGAATGCAGACTTTCTTTTAAAATCGTTTCTGCTTTAAGAAGTTCAGAAGTTTTTTTATTTAATTCGGTATTTAAATACTGCTTATGTGTACGAAGTACATTTTCAATATTTTCCTTAAAGGAAATATCTTTAAGTACACATAAGGCATATTGTTTATTTTTTATAGTTTCGGTTACAGCATTAAATACTACTTTTTTAGTGTCTCCATTTTTGGTATTTACATGCACCATATACTCATCAATAAAACCATATTCATTAAGTATATTGCAAATAGAATCTATTTCTGATTTATCCTTAAAAAGATTTATTTTATCAATCTCTAAGTCTTTTAGATCTTCCTGATTATATAAAAATGTATTTAGAAAAGCATCATTTACATAGGTGATTATGTTGTTTTGTAAATCGCAAATGATTATAGAGACGTTATATAACTCATTTATTCTTTTCAATAGAGGATAAAAGCTTACATCAAATAAAACACGATCAATTGAAATTGAAGACGCTCTATTATTGAGTACTCTACCATTCGAACTTGAAAAATGCTTGGTATTCATGTATTACAGTTGGTTATTTTGATAAATTTTAGGAATAATCTATTAGCAATTTAGATGCCAGATTTTTCTCATAACTTAATTAGTGATCATCTTATTGATAATCAAAGTTTTAATAAACTAATTACAATAATGTGAGAATATGTTTATAAATAAAAAACTCCGATATATCATATAAATACGATATATCGGAGTTTTTTATTTATAATTTTAACCTACTTTATCTGCTAATATTCAGTTTTTTCATTCTAGACTCAAGAGTTGTCGGTTTTATATCTAAAATTTCTGAAGCCCCATTTTCTCCTCTAATTTTCCAATTGGTTTCCCTTAGCACATTCAAAATATGATTCTTCTCCATTGTTTCGAGTGTATTAAATTTTTCTTGAATAAGATGATCTTGATTATTATCCATAAACCAATTACCTAATCGAAGCTGACCTCCAATATTCATGATTACCGCTCTTTCTATTACGTGTTCTAACTCTCTAATATTTCCTGGCCATTTATAATGGGTAAGTTTTTCTATCACACGTGTATTAATAGATTTTATTTTATCATTAACCTTATAATTATATTTATTTATAAAATGATTTGTTAATGCTTCAATATCCTCTTTTCTATCTCGCAACGGCGGACAAGTAATTGGGAATACGTTGAGACGATAATATAAATCTTGCCTAAATGCACCTTCAAGAACGCGTTCTTCAAGATTTCTGTTTGTTGCAGTTATAACCCGTGTGTTTACTTTAATAGTTTTTATACCACCAACACGCTCAAACTCATTTTCTTGCAAAACGCGTAATAACCGTGTTTGCAAGTCAAGTGGTAAATCTCCAATCTCATCCAGAAATATAGTTCCGCCATTGGCCAGCTCAAAACGACCAATTTTACGATTTACAGCACCGGTGAAAGCGCCCCTTTCGTGACCAAATAGCTCACTTTCAATCAATTCGGCAGGAAGCGCAGCACAATTCACTTTAACCAATGGTTTATTTTTTCTATCGCTAGCTTCATGAATTGCTTTAGCTATTAATTCTTTTCCAGTACCTGTTTCGCCTAAAATAAGTACGGTAGAGTCCGTTTTAGCAACTTGTTCAACCTGTTTTAGAACTTTTGAAAGTGACTTGCTGGAACCAATTATTTCTTCAAACTTGCCATCTAGTTTTAATTCTTGCTTCAAATAACGGTTTTCAGCTTCTAGCTCTTTCTTTAATTCTGAAATTTCTTCAAATGCCTTTCTTAATTTTTTCTCATTTTTCTTTATATCAGTAATATCTTGAATGATACCTGTTAACTTGACTGGTTTTCCATTGTTAAATGTTGCGATGCAAGTGGTTCTAACATCAATAAGATTGCCTTTTGTAGTATATTTTTTTAATTCAAGATCATAACCTTTACCCGTTTCTTTAGCTAAGTGAAGTGCCTCTTTTATAATTTCCTTTGACTCTGGTAAAAAATAGCTAATACCTTTATTTATAGTAAGACTAAACTCTGCTGGCGTTGTTTCGAAAATACGGTACGTCTCGTCTGTCCAAAACAAAATATCGTTTAATAAATCTAGCTCCCAACCTCCTATTTTTGATATTCTTTGAGAAGACTCTAATAATTGTTTACTTTGTTCAAGTTTTATCTCTATCTCCCTGCGTTTGGTAATATCTAATGCTGTTGTAAGAATTGCTTTTTTACCATCGAAGGAAGTTAAAAGACCTGTAAATTCTACCCATTTGGTTTCTCCTGATTTTGTTATGAGCTTTATTTCATAATTATCAAGAACGTTTTGCCCCTCTAATCTTTTTGTTGCGTTTACTGCTATTTTCTCTCGATATTCAGGATCAATAATTTGTAAAACATCTAAATTTTTAGCTTCCTTTTTAGAATATCCAGTGAGTTTTTCCCAATAACTATTTACATAAAGATATCCTTTTCCATATGCCGTTTCCAAAATAGCGATAGCAACCTGTGCCGTATCTGCTAAATTTTTAAACTTTTTATTATTTTCAATGGCCTTGAGTTCAGTAATTTTTTGTGAAGTAATGTCACGAATTACACCAATAACGTGCTTTTTTTTATTGGTATCTACATATCTTGTTTTCCTAGTAGAAATCATTTTTGTTTTTCCACCTCTAACCGTAAGGGACTCCTCTACAATACTTTCTTCTCCTGTTTGAATTACATGTTTGTCAATCTTAAAAAAATGGTTTCTTTCCTCTAAAGAAACATCTTCTGCAAGTGTTTTACCAATTATATTCTTTCGGTTTAGCTTAAAAAGCTCACAAAAAGCATCGTTTACTAAGAGCAGTCTACTTTCTTGATCCTTAACAAAAACGGCATCTCCAATATTATTAATAATGTTATCCAGAAACACGTTATTTATTTCTGTGTTTTCTTTGGCTGCGGTAAGCTCAGATTTCGCAAGCTTTTGAGTTGAGATGTCATTATGAGAAATAACAATTTGTTTATACTTACCTTTCATCAAGTGGGCTCGTATTAAAAACCATTGCTTTTTATTTGATGAATGACAAGGATATTCATACTTAAAATTATCAACCTTCCCTTCCAAGATACTATGCAGTCCTTCTAATATTGCCTGAGAATAAGTATCGTCAAAATTATGCCTACAAATATCAAAATAATTATAATTGATAAAAGGTTGTGAATCTTTACTATACCCATTCGTACTGGCAAACTCATTCCAAGTATCATTCACGTATAATACTTTGCCAGTAAAATCAATGATACAGATACTTTCTGGTAATGAGTCGAGAATAGCAGCTATGTATGCTTTATAAATCATTTCTTGTTTTAGTTCTTCTAGTTTCTAAAGGTCTTTAACAGACATATTTTAATAAAATTATCTTAGCTCAAAATATAAAAGCGAACAAGCTAAAATACGTTTAGCTTCCTTTAGTGGCCAAGAAATAGTTGAGAGAACTTTAATTTATTTTTATAGCAATTCACAGCTTAAGCATCCTTTTTAAAAAGGAAAAGAAGCTTAGGTAATTATTTACTCGAAATAGATGAAATTTAAAAGATAAGAGAATTTTACATTTTTTTGCAATTCAATAACCCTGAGTTAATATAATCAATTATTTTATGATTATAAGAAAAATACGTGAATAACATAAACATTTATTGTTTTCTGAAAACTGTGATATTTTTATGTTATTTTTAGCACTACAAACGCTCCAACCAATCATATAATCTATCCGTCCAAGTCTGCAAGTGTCCTTTTCCTAAAGCTAAACTATACCCGTGTCCTCCGTAAGAATATAAATGCATTTCAGTTTTTACGGCTTTATCTTTTAATGCTTTATACAGTTTTAAACTATTTTCAACTGGAACCGCTTCATCATCTTCAGAATGAACGATAAAAGTTGGAGGCGTATTTAATGATACTTGTAATTCGTTGGAATATTGTTTTCTTAATATTTCACTTGGGTTCTTTCCCAATAAATTTAATTGAGATCCCTTGTGTGTATAATCGTCTCTCATTGTAACCACAGGATATATTAAGGCCATAAAATCTGGTCGTGCTGAGAGAGTATCTATAGAGCTTTCCTTAAACGTATTTGGCGTATTAAATTGAGTGCCTAAAGTGGATGCTAAATGACCTCCAGCCGAAAAGCCTATAACTCCAATTTTATCTGTCTTTATATTATAGTCATTCGCATGAAAACGAACCCACCTTAAAGCCCTTTGGGCATCTTGCAGTGGCGCATTATGGGGTGTGATAAGAGACTTAGATAGTGGCAACCTGTATTTTAAAACAAACGCAGCAATTCCTTTACTGTTAAACCATTTAGCTATATCGGTTCCTTCCCAATCATATGCCAAAACTCGATAACCTCCGCCTGGACATATAATTACTGCCTTTCCCGTATTATTGCGATTTGAGGGTAAATAAATTTCCAAAGTAGGTTCTTTTACTAAAGAGATTCTAGTTGTGTTTGTTACTTCTATAATCTCCTTCTCTGCAGTTTCTTGGCTATTCGGAATTTTATCCCATAATTTGATGACGTCGTTTTGGGCGAAACTATGTAATACCATAAAAATTAATAAAAGGCTAAACAATACTGGTTTTAATTTACTTTTCATCTTAAATTTATTTAGGGAATTTTACTCTAATCTTATCCAAACTCAAATTATGCATACTCCCAACATGTGTATGTTTTTTTGAAGTATCAGGAACATAAGTACCATCTTGAACTTGCCCACCAATTTTCTGGTAGGCCTCTCTAAAACTTTGCCCTTCAACAACCAAAGTATTTATGTTATCTACGGTAAATAGAAATTTATATTTATCATCATTAATATCCACATCTTTAACAATAATTTGCTGAATAGAGTAATTAAAAATATCTAAAATGTCTTTTATTTCTTCAAAAGCGTCTATTATATTTTCTTTTAATAACTGAAAATCTCTATGGTAACCACTTGGTAAATTGTTGGTTATTAAAATCATTTCGCTTTGCAACGCTTGAATTTTATTGCATTTTCCACGTATTAATTCAAAAACATCAGGATTCTTTTTATGTGGCATAATACTACTGCCGGTTGTCAATTCGTCTGGAAAAGAAATGAATCCAAAATTTTGACTCATGTATAAACAAATATCCATAGCAAAACGCGCCATGGTATTACTTAAACCACCCAAAGCAGCTGCAATAGTACGTTCGTTTTTACCGCGTCCCATTTGTGCTGCAACCACATTGTATTTTAGAGTTGCAAAACCCATTTCTTTGGTGGTTAATTCTCTATCAATAGGAAATGAACTTCCATAACCTGCCGCTGATCCTAACGGGTTTTGATCTACCGTTTTAATGGCTGCATTTAGTAAATACACATCGTCAATCATCAGTTCTGCATAGGCCGAAAACCACAACCCAAATGAAGAAGGCATCGCGACTTGCAAGTGCGTATAACCCGGTAAAACTTTATCTTTATAGGTATTGGCTAAATTTAAAAGTGTATCAAAAAGTGTTTTTGTTTTTTCTTTTACGATGCTTAAATGATCCTTGTAATACAAATGAAGTGCTACTAAAACTTGATCGTTTCTGGAACGTGCCGTATGAATTTTTTTGCCAACTTCTCCTAAACTTTTGGTGAGTTCAAACTCAATTTTAGAATGCACATCTTCAAATTGTTTATCAATTACAAACGTTCTGTTTTCTATTTGTTGTTCTAAAACTTTTAAACCACTTAATAAGTCTACCAATTCATTAGTCGATATAATACCGATTTTTTGAAGCATTTTAGCATGTGCTTTTGAGGCAATAACATCGTATTTTGCAATATGAATATCAATTTCCCTATCGTTACCAACAGTAAATTGTTCTATTTTTTTATCGATTGATATACCTTTATCCCAGAGTTTCATTTTGAAAATGTTTATTTGTTTATGTATTTAGACAATTACACGATTCAACAATTCAATATAAATTTGTATGCCTTCTTCAATCTCATTCAAATAAATAAATTCATCTGCTGAATGTGAACGTGTACTATTGCCTGGTCCTAATTTTAAACTCGAACAGGTTAAAACCGCTTGATCTGATAATGTTGGTGACCCATAAGTTATTCTTCCCATGGCAATTCCTGCTATTACTAAATCATGATCAACAGGAATGGATGATGAATTTAAGCGTAAACTACGTGGTGTAATACTTGTAACTGGAGCGCATTCTTGTAAGATTTTTGCTATTTCTGAATTAGAGTATGCATCATTTACCCGAACATCAATCACCAATTTCACATCAGCTGGCACCACATTATGTTGTGAACCTGCATTAATTTGAGTGACAGTTAATTTAACATCACCCAATGCTTTAGACCCTTTTTCAAACTTGAAATTTTTAAACCATTGCAATACTTCTATTGAATTATAAATAGCATTATTATCGTTTGGGTGTGCTGCGTGACTTGGAGTGCCTTCAACTAACGCATCAAAAACCACTAAGCCTTTTTCAGCAACTGCCAAATTCATCAACGTAGGTTCGCCCACAATGGCAACATCCACTTTTGGGATAACAGAAAGCATACTATTTAAACCGTTTGGACCACTACTTTCCTCCTCCGCTGAAGCAACAATAATTAAATTGTAATTTAAATCTTTATGATTATAAAAAAAGGTGAATGTTGCTATCAAGGATACCAAGCATCCTCCAGCATCATTACTACCTAAACCGAATAATTTACCATCTTCAATAATGGCTTTAAACGGATCTTTTGTATATGCCGAATTAGGTTTTACTGTATCGTGGTGTGAATTAAGTAAAAGTGTTGGCTTGCTTTCGTCAAAGTATTTATTGACAGCCCAAACGTTATTTTTAGTTCGTTTATATACAATGTTATGATTCTTAAACCAAGACTCAATATGAAGCGCCGTTTGATCTTCTTTAGATGAAAAAGACTGCGTTTCGATGAGTATTTTCAATAACTCAATAGCTTCATTTGTAAGTTGTTGAATCATAAAAATAAAGTTGTAAATTTTTGATTTGTATTACTTATTACTGTTGGATTACCAATAATCACTTTTGAAACGCCTTCATGCAATGCGTTAAAACAATTTTCTAGTTTTGGTAACATCCCATCTGTAAATGTGTCTCTAATTTTTAAGGTTTGATACGTACCTGTATCCATAAAATCAATAACGGATTTATCATCATCAACCGTTAATAAAACACCATCTTTTTCAAAACAATAAATGAGTTCTGTTTTATAATTTTTTGAAAGTGCAATGGCTAATTCTGATGCTATGGTATCTGCGTTTGTGTTTAAAAGTTGTCCGTTTTTATCATGAGTTATCGCACAAAATACTGGTGTTATTTTATTTTCTAACAAAATATCTAACACTTTGGTATTTACCTTTTTTATATCGCCTACAAAGCCATAATCTAATTTTTTAACAGGTCGTTTTACAGATAAAATAGTGTTTCCATCGGCACCCGTAAAACCCAAAGCATTACAGTTATAAGCTTGTAATTTAGCAACCACATTTTTATTGATTTTACCTGCGTATACCATGGTAATAATATCTAAAGTAGGTGCATCTGTAATGCGTCTACCATCAACCATATTAACAGGCACATTCATATCTTTAGCCATTTGAGTTGCTAATTTACCACCACCGTGAACCAATATTTTTAACCCTTTAACTGTTGAAAATTGTGATAAAAACTTTTCTAAAGCTGCCTCGTTATCAATAATGTTTCCGCCTACTTTTATTATTTTTAAAGTTTCCATTCTATAAATTTTCTAATATTTTTTTTAACACCAATTGCGCTGCATAGGTCCTGTTATTTGCTTGCTGAATAACCAAAGAACTATCACTATCTAAAACAGCATCTTCAACCACCACATTTCGGCGTACAGGTAAACAATGCATAAATTTAGCATTGCCAATTTTACCTTTGGTAATCATCCAATTCGGATCGGTATTTATAACTTGTCCGTAATTTTCATAAGAACTCCAGTTTTTGGTATACACAAAATCGGCATTTTTAAAAGCTTCTTTTTGATCTTGAATAATTGGCGTATTTCCAGTTATATCAGGATTCAAATTATACCTTTCAGGGTTTGTTATCACAAAATCTACATCCATTTTCTGCATCGCTTGAACAAAACTATTGGCTACTGCATGAGGCAACGCTTTTATGTGTGGCGCCCAACTTAATACTACTTTTGGCTTAGTAACTTTAGCATATTCAGAAATCGTTAGTGCATCTGTTAAACCCTGTAAGGGATGCCCTGTAGCGCTTTCCATATTTACTATTGGTACTGAAGCGTACTTTTTAAATGCATTTAAAACCTGCTCACTTTCATCCTTTAATTTATCGGTCAATGTTGGAAATGCTCTCACTGCAATAATATCACAATATTGAGATACTACTGCTGCAGCTTCTTTAATATGTTCTGCTGTGTTGCCGTTCATAATTGTTCCATCACCAAATTCGATACCCCAAGCGTCACCAGAAACATTCATAACTATTGGATTCATCCCTAAATTTAATGCCGCTTTTTGGGTACTTAAACGCGTACGCAAACTGGAATTAAAAAACAATAAACCCAAAGTTTTGTTTTTCCCTAATGCGATATTTTTCAATGGATTTGCCTTTAATTCTTTAGCTTCTTCAATCCAAGAATTTATGTTATCGATATCGTTTATGGACGTATAATTCTTCATTTTACTCTATTTTATTTTTGTAAATGGAACTTTATTTTCAAATGCATTGATGATGAAATTATCTTCCAATCCGTTTACAATCCAAGTTTCAATATTTGCTTTTTTAGTAACTGACGCCGCTTCAATTTTAGATTGCATTCCGCCACTACCATGAGATGATTTTGAATTAACTACTTCTTTTTCTAATGTTTCAAAATCTGAAACTACTTCAATCGTTTTTGGCGATTTACTTTCAATCGATTCTTTAGTATAAATACCGTTAGTATTTGTAGCAATAATAAACAAATCGACCTTTAAAAGTGATGCTGTAAGTGCCCCTAATTTATCGTTATCTCCAAATTGAATCTCATCCGTAGCCACGGTATCATTTTCATTAATAATAGGAATGTAATTATTTTGCACCAAAACATTAATGGTGTTTACAATGTTAGTTTTACTCTGCTCCTTTTCAAAATCTGAATACGATAGCAAGCACTGGGAGGTTAACAAACCATATTCCCTGAAAATCTCTTGATAAATTCGAATTAAATGTGGCTGACCAATAGATGCTAATGCTTGTTTCACGAAAATAGTTGACTCCTTACTCTCCAATTTTACAAATTGTTTAGCCACAGCAATAGCACCAGAACTAACAATAATAAACTCACAAGTATCTTGAAGTTTAGCAATTTGATTTGCCATATCTTCAATTTTACCTCTCGATATATTATCGGTTTCCTTTGTAAGCGTATTTGAACCTACTTTTAGTAAAATGCGCTTTTTCTTCATCTATTTAAAACTTCATAAACCATTACCCAAATTATTACAATTATTCGCTTTAATTTCTTAAATGCCCATTATGGCCTTGCATACTATCTTATTTGTCCGTTACCGTGAACATACCACTTATTCGTTACCAAATGTTGCAAACCTATAGGACCACGTTGATGCAATTTATCTGTACTTATGGCCAATTCACCACCCAAACCTAATTGCCCACCATCCGTAAAACGTGTTGAGGCATTGTGATAAACAGCTGCAGTATCAACATTTTCCATAAATAGTTTCGCTACATCTTCATTTGTTGTTATAATAGCCGATGAATGTCCGCCAGAATATTTATTTATCATAGCAATTGTGTCTTCATTAGATTCAATTTCACCAATCACAATTTTATAATCTAGGAATTCCTCGTACCAAATATCTTGAGATTCAAAAGCTGAAATACCTTCATATTTTGAAGTTGAATCATCTCCTAAAATTTCGATATTATTTTCTTTAAATTTTGAAATTAAACTTTTTATGAAAACATCTTTATTAAGCAAATTCTTATCAACCAAAACTTTATCAACAGCATTACACGCAGATATTTTTGACTTTCCGTTTATTATTACATTAAGTGCTATATCTAAATCGGCCTCTTTGTGAACATACACAAAATTATTTCCTCGTCCGCTAATAATTACAGGACAAGTAGCATGTTTTTTTACGAAAGCAATCAATCTTTCTCCGCCACGAGGCACAATTAAATCGACTTTTTGAGTTGGTTTTTCTAAAAAAGCTTGCGTTTCTGTTCTATTAAACTGTAAATACGCTACCCAATGAGTTGAAGCACTTTCTGCTTTTAAAGCTTGATGCCACAACTCAACTATTTTCAAGTTAGATTTTAAAGACTCTTTTCCACCTTTTAATAAAATTTTATTTCCTGATTTAAATGCAATGCCAGCTGCCTCAACCGTAACATCTGGACGTGATTCATAGATAATCAAAACCGTACCAAATGATGCTGTTTTATTGTAAACCTGCATCCCATTATCATGCTTAAAATTGAAACGTTCTACACCAACAGGATCATCTTGTGATGCTAAATGCATTACCGATTTAATCATTTCATCCACTTTAGCATCATCCACTTTTAAACGGTCAAACATAGAAATATCATCGCCTTTGTAAGCCTGTAAGTCTGCTTTATTTATTTCAAGAATAGTTTTTCTTTCTTCTTCCAAAAGCACTGCCATTTTTTTTAAAACAGCGTTCCTTTTTTCTATGGATAATAAAGTATTCATTATTTTTAGTTTTCAATTCAATTTGTTTGTGCTATTGAAACAAAACATATCTAGGAGGAACTAGTCCGTTTAGTCTCATGTAAACAAGCATTTGTCCTCTATGATGCGTTATATGATCAGAAAGCAATAAGAAAATTTGTCGTTTAGTTCTATTCAATCCAAAATAGTCTAACTCATCACCCATCCGAACTGTATCAAATTTTTTAATGAATTCAATAGTTTCATGAAATGTTTTATCAACTGTTGCAATCATTTCTTCTTTAGATTTATTGTCAACCTTATAAATCGTGTCTGTTTTCCACTCCCTAGATTCTCGCCCACCTAACAACGATTGACTATGCCAATCAATCGCATATGCTATATGCATTAAATTTTCAGCAAAAGTTAGAGATTCTGCTGTTGCTCGAAAACTATAATTATCCTCTGGCATTGTTTCTGCAATAAGCATTAAATACTTATGGGAATTTTCAAATCGTTCCAAATAATCCTTAATAAAGCTATCATGTTGCGGAAAAACAGGCGATATCAAAAAACTAAATAATATTATGGTTATTAAAACACGTTTATTGTTCATAAGTATGAGTATACTTTAAATCATTTAATACAAACTGTTATTATAAAGCTCTTTTCAAAGCCTTAAAAAACTGATCAATATGCTCTTTTTTAATAGTTAATGGTGGTAAAATTCTTAAAACCATCTTATTTGATGCTCCACCAGTAAAAATATGCTCGTCGTAAATCAATTTTTTTCTAAGTTCACCAACTTCAAAATCAAATTCTAAACCTAGCATTAAACCCCTTCCTTTTATCTTCTTTACTTCTGGAATAGTTTTCGCTATTAATATAAAATACTCAGATATTTCATTAACATTGTCTATTAAATGTTCTTCATCAATGGTATTTAAAACCGCTAAACCCGCAGCACAAGCCAAATGATTACCCCCAAATGTGGTTCCTAGCATCCCATATTTAGCCTTAATATCTGGGTGAATTAAAATACCTCCAACAGGAAAGCCATTACCCATACCTTTTGCTATAGAAATGATATCTGGCGTTACATTATAATGTTGAAACGCGAAAAATTTACCCGAACGCCCGTAGCCCGATTGTACCTCATCAGCAATAAACATGGTGTTATTAATTTTACAAAGCGCATAAACTTGCTCAAAAAAATCAGAACTCCCTTGATCTAGACCGCCAACACCCTGAATAAATTCTACAATAACGGCACATACATCCCCTTTTTCAAGTTCCGCTTTTACACCTAATATGTCGTTTAAATCTAAAATGGTGACTTTTTGCTGCGCATTAATAGGTGCTATTATATTCGCGTTATCGGTTGCCGCAACAGCCGCTGATGTTCTTCCGTGAAATCCATTTTTAAAAGCAATAACCCGAGATTTATCAGTTTGAAACGATGCTAATTTTAAAGCATTTTCATTGGCTTCAGCACCTGAGTTGCATAAAAATAATTCGTAATCTTTACAACCAGAAAGTGATTCAATTTTGTCAGCTAATTCTACTTGCAATGGATTTTGAATGGCATTAGAGTAAAACCCAAGCTTTGAAACCTGGCTTGTAATGGCATCAATATATTTTGGATGCGCATGCCCAATAGATATTACAGCATGCCCCCCGTAAAGGTCTAAATACTCTGTTCCGTTTTCATCGTAAACATGAACATCTTTACCTGAAACTGGGGTTACATTGTACAATGGATAAACATCAAATAATGGCATTTTAATTTTTTTTAAGTTGATTAATTTTCTCGAAAGACGCCACAATACCTTGTATTAATGCAGAGCTTAGTCCTTGGTGTTCCATGGCATTTAAACCTTCAATAGTACAACCACTTGGTGTGGTTACTCTATCAATTTCTTGCTCTGGGTGTCTTCCCGATTCTAACAATAAACTTGCCGCGCCAAAACAGGTTTGTGTTGCTAATTCGTGGGCTTGTTCTGCCTCAAAACCTAACTGAATAGCACCTTGTGTAGTTGCGCGCACCAAGCGCATCCAAAAGGCTATACCACTGGCACAAATCACGGTGGCAGCTTGCACTAAATCTTCTGGAATCACCATGGTAGTTCCTAAGTGATTGAAAATATCTTGAGCTAACCCAATTTTATCTTGAGCCTTATCATTTGCCGCGATACACGTCATAGATTTACCAATGGAAATTGCCGTATTAGGCATCACGCGAATAATATTTTTATCATTTCCAACAAGCGCTTCTATTCTTGCAATATCCACCCCGGCAGCTACGGATATAACTACATGATTTTTAGTTATTTTCGATGCTACACTTTCTAAAACTTTATCAATGTGTTTTGGCTGAAGGGCAAAAATTACCATATCAGATTTTTCTACGGCCAAAATATTATCGCTAGTCAGCGTTACATAATCTTCCTCAGCAAAAGCTTTAACCGCTGCAGTATTCTTATCACTCAAATATAATGATGTAAACGACTTATTATTAATGAGTCCTTTAGCAATCGAACTCCCTAAATTCCCAGTTCCTATAATGGCTATTTTCATAATTTCTATTTTATTTTTGGCGTTACCCTATCGGGTCGGGCTATACGTTACAAGTCCTCGCTATCGCTGTGGGCTTTTCACTACTATCCCTAACGCGCTACTGTTGTTCTAAATGCTCCCCTAAATCCTAAAAAGGAAGGGAACTCTTATTCATATCTAAATTTCAGACCTACCAAGTTTTCAAAATCTTGTAGGTCGCTATACTCAAACCTCCGCAATCCATTCCTCCCCTTTGGGAAGATTAGGAAGGGCTAAAAATAAGTTCCTTTCAATCCTAATCCAGTTACTTCATCCAAACCAAACATTAAATTCATATTTTGAACGGCTTGACCAGAAGCGCCTTTCAATAAATTATCTATTATGCTTGTAATTATTAATTTGCCGTTATGTTTATGCAAATTTAACCGCTGCAGTATTCTTATCACTCAAATATAATGATGTAAACGACTTATTATTAATGAGTCCTTTAGCAATCGAACTCCCTAAATTCCCAGTTCCTATAATGGCTATTTTCATAATTTCTATTTTATTTTTGGCGTTACCCTATCGGGTCGGGCTATACGTTACAAGTCCTCGCTATCGCTGTGGGCTTTTCACTACTATCCCTAACGCGCTACTGTTGTTCTAAATGCTCCCCTAAATCCTAAAAAGGAAGGGAACTCTTATTCATATCTAAATTTCAGACCTACCAAGTTTTCAAAATCTTGTAGGTCGCTATACTCAAACCTCCGCAATCCATTCCTCCCCTTTGGGAAGATTAGGAAGGGCTAAAAATAAGTTCCTTTCAATCCTAATCCAGTTACTTCATCCAAACCAAACATTAAATTCATATTTTGAACGGCTTGACCAGAAGCGCCTTTCAATAAATTATCTATTATGCTTGTAATTATTAATTTGCCGTTATGTTTATGCAAATGAATCAAACATTTATTAGTATTTACTACCTGCTTTAAATGCAAATTCTCATCTGAAATAAATGTAAACTTAGCCGTTTTATAAAACGATTCATAAAGGGTTCTAGCATCTTCCAATGAACCTTCAAAATCAGTATAAATAGTCGCAAAAATTCCCCTTGAAAAATTACCTCTATTTGGCATAAAAAGTATTTCAGAAGAAAAATTATTTTGTAATTGATTAACAGTCTGATTAATTTCTCCTAAATGCTGATGTGTAAATGGTTTATAATATGAGAAGTTATTGTCTCTCCATGTAAAATGTGTTGTTTCAGACAACGATGTACCAGCGCCCGTAGCACCTGTAACGGCATTAATGTGAACGTCGTTATCAAGTAATCTATTGTCCGCTAGTGGCAATAACGCTAATTGAATGGCTGTTGCAAAACAACCTGGATTGGCTATGTATTTTGCCTTTTTAATAGCTTCCTTTTGTAACTCGGGTAAACCATAAATAAATGTTTTTCCATTAAAAACCTTATCCGCTTCCAATCTAAAATCATTTCCTAAATCAATAATTTTTGTATTATCTGAAAACGTATTTGCAGATAAAAAATTAACCGAATTACCATGTCCTAAACACAAAAACAACACTTCTATGTTTAGATTTACGGTATTTGTAAATTCTAAATCTAAACTCCCTACCAAATCCTGATGCACTTTAGTTATTTTGTTTCCAGCATTACTTGTACTAAAAACAAAATCAATCTCAGTGTCTGGATGATTAATTAATATTCTAATTAACTCTCCCGCTGTATATCCAGCTCCACCTATGATACCTACTGTTATTTTTTTCATTTTAAATACTAATTCTTAATTAAATTACAGCCCTATGAGGTTTTAAAAACCTAACAAGTCTGGATGCGATTTATGAATTTACTTGTTGATAAATCTTATTCTGGTTTCCTAGAATTTTAATAAATCCTTTAGCTTCATCGGCAGTCCAACTTTTATTTTCTTCACCATAGCTTCCAAATTTTGCGTTCATTAAATCATGTTCTGAAGAAATGCCATCTAAAGAAAAATGATAGGGTTTCAAAGTAACGGTGACATCACCAGAAACTTTATCTTGACTACTTTGTAAAAAAGCTTCCATATCTCGCATTACAGGATCTAAATATTGTCCTTCGTGCAAATGCATACCGTAAAAACTTGCTAAATACTCTTTATGTTGTAATTGCCATTTGGTTAGCGTGTGCTTTTCTAATAAGTGATGTGCTTTTATGGTAATTAAGGCAGCAGCAGCTTCAAAACCAACTCTACCCTTAATACCAACTATAGTATCGCCAACGTGAATATCTCTACCAATAGCATAAGGTGTTGCTAAATTATTTAAAACTTCAATATTAACCTCAGAACTATTCTCAATACCGTTAACAGCAACTAGTTCACCTTTTTCAAAAGTTAATTTTACTTTTTCATCTTCAGCATGTTTTAACTGAGAAGGATACGCTTCATCTGGCAATGGTTTTTCAGAAGTTAATGTTTCTGAACCTCCAACACTAGTACCCCAAAGTCCTCTATTAACAGAATATTTCGCTTTTTCCCAAGACATATCTATACCGTTTTCTTTAAGGTAATCGATTTCTTGCTGTCTTGTTAGCTTTTCATCTCTAATTGGTGTAATAATTTTAATATGTGGTGCCAACGTTTGAAAAATCATATCGAAACGTACTTGGTCATTTCCAGCCCCTGTACTGCCATGCGCAATATATTCTGCATCTATACTTTTTGCGTATTCTACAATTTCAATAGCTTGAATAATACGCTCTGCACTTACTGATAAAGGATACGTATTGTTCTTCAAAACATTGCCAAAAATTAAATATTTAACTACTTTTTGATAAAAAGTAGAAATTGCGTCTATGTTTTTATATGTTGAAACACCCATTTTGTAAGCGTTACTTTCAATATGGGTGATTTCTTTTTTTGTAAAACCGCCCGTATTAACACTTACCGCATGCACTTCGTATGTTTTAGATAAACTTACTGCGCAATATGATGTATCTAATCCGCCGCTGTAGGCTATTACTAGTTTTTTCATTTAATTATTATTTTTATTTCCGCCAAAGCGGTAATCTATTTTTTATCTTTTTTAAGAAAGAGCGCTTCTTTAATACTTTTTAATCTCTTAAAGGTTTTCTCTTTCACCTCTTTATCTTCTTTTTTCGCTTTTGGATCGTACAACATACCTGTACAGAGACACATTTTTCGCTCAGTACGCGTTAGTACATCATAATTTTTACAGGTTTGGCAACCATCCCAAAATGTAGGATCATCAGTTAATTCTGAAAAAGGCACTGGCTTATAACCTAGTTCAGTATTCATTTTCATTACAGCTAAACCCGTAGTAATACTAAAAACTTTAGCATCTGGAAATTTAGTTCTAGAGTGTTCGAATACTTTATATTTAATTCTCTTTGCTAAACCACTGTTTCTGTAATCTGGGTGTACAATTAAACCCGAATTAGCAACAAATTTTCCATGACCCCATTTTTCTATGTAACAAAATCCAGCAAACGTGTCGCCATCCAATGCTATTACAGCATTACCATTTTCCATTTTAGTGGCAATATATTCTGGTGTTCTTCTCGCAATTCCTGTTCCCCTTACGGCAGCAGATTCTGCAATGGTTTCACAAATGATTTCTGCGTATTTAATATGTGATTTATCGGCTATTACAACCTTCATTTACTTTAATTTTAATATCAATAATTTTATTTTTCTTCGAAGCTGAACTGGACTCACCTAATTCAATAATATAAAATGTACCCTTACGGGCGACGGGGAAAACTAAGGCGCATCATGAACGTGTTAATTGATAAATTAACTAAATTTTGAAATGCTATGAAATAAATTTTGGACACTATGAAAAAAATTAAAATGACGTTTTCGGTTTTGCAACTATAAAGATTAAGAGCGGCGGCGAAAGTTCGCGGGGAAACCATGGATGGTATTACGTATTTTATTTTTTAAATTTTTCATATGGTAAATCTAAAATATTATTTTATTAATTAGACTGTTAACGCTTTTTTTTTGATAAAAATTATTAAAATCTCTATTTTTTTAGCCTTTCATTTTAAATAATTCAATTATTTAAAGTTTTGAATAAAAAAATGCACAACCATATCGTGCATTTTTTTTATAAGACTATCTATCAACAATTAATCTAATTCGCGTACCCAAATATTTCTATACCTAACGCGACTATTATCACCATGATCCTGTAATACAATTGGCGCTTTTCCATGTTTTTGGTATTTAGGATGACCTATAAAAACCGTTTCTCCTTGAATTGTAAAATGATCTTGAACTAGTATGCCATTATGTAAAACCGTTATAGTTGCTTTTTTTAAAACTCTTCCAATTTCATCAAATTCTGGCTGATGGTAAATAATATCATAAAAATTCCAATCTCCAGTAGGAACTGAAGCATTAACTAAAGGCGTGGATTGTTTGTATATAGAAGCAACTTGTCCGTTAACATAAGTATCATTATTGTTATTATCTAAAATTTGTATTTCATATCTGCTCTGCAAAAACACGCCACTATTTCCACGATGCTGGTCATTACCTTGCGTTTCTGTAGGGGATTTCCATTCAATATGAAGTTGAATACTTCCAAAACTTTGTTTGGTTTTAATATCTCCTGCTTTATTTTTTACAGTCATACTACCATCCTTATTAATGTACCAATTTGCATCTGTTAAATGTTTGGTATTTACCCATTGATTTAAGTCTTCACCATTAAAAAGTACTATAGCATCACTTGGTGGTGCGTTATTTTTACCAGGTATAACAACTGGCACTTTGGGTTCCCAAAGCTCAGTATCTGCTGGCTTCATTTTTTCTTGATTGGTTTGAGCAAAAGAAAAAAGTGAACTCGTAATTAAAATAAATAAAAATAGTATTTTCATTGAAATCTCTTTAAATACCTAAAATATCTTTCAATAGATTTTTATCGGTTTCACCTCCCGCAAAATCATCAAAACTACGTTCTGCAGCTTCAATAATGTGCTTTTTAATAAATGGAGCACCTTCACTAGCTCCTTGTTCTGAAGATTTAATACAGCATTCCCATTCCATGACCGCCCAAACGTCACAATCATATTGTGTTAATTTTGAAAAAATTCCAGAAAAATCTACTTGACCATCACCTAAAGATCTAAATCTTCCAGCACGATCTTTCCAATCGCTATAACCACCATACACGCCTTGCTTTCCTGTTGGATTGAACTCGGCATCTTTTACATGAAATGCTTTAATGCGCTCGTGGTAAAAATCTATAAACTTTAAATAGTCTAATTGTTGAAGCACAAAATGACTGGGATCGTAAAGGATATTAGCGCGTTTATGATTATTTGTTGCTTCTAAAAATCGCTCAAACGTTACACCATCATGTAAATCTTCTCCTGGATGTAATTCATAACAGATATCAACACCATGTGTATCAAAATGATTTAAAATAGGTAGCCATCGTTTTGCCAATTCATCAAACCCCATGTCCACTAAACCATTCGGTCTTTGTGGCCAAGGATAAACCGTATGCCATAATAATGCACCCGAAAATGATGCATGTGATTTTAAACCTAACCTGCCACTTGCAGTTCCAGATTTTTTAACAAAATCGATTGCCCATTCGGTTCTAGCTTTAGGATTACCTCTAACTTGTTCTGGTGCAAAACCATCAAACATGACATCATAAGCTGGATTTACAGCTACTAATTGCCCCTGTAAATGCGTTGACAATTCTGTGATTTCTAATCCATAAGAATTTACCTTTCCTTTTAGCTCATCACAATAAGTTTGACTTCCTGCTGCTTTTTCAATATCAATTAAATTCGCTTCCCAAGTCGGTATTTGTATGCCTTTGTAACCTAAATTGGCAGCCCATTGACATATACTATCAAGACTATTAAACGGTGCCTCACTTCCTGCAAACTGAGCTAAAAATACTGCTGGTCCTTTTATTGTTTTCATTCCCGCCTGACCTCCCCGAAGGGGAGGAATTTATTAGTTGTTATTAACTTTTATTTTTGAGACTTATCAGGTTTTTAAAACCTTAAAGGTCTGACTAGCTTGTTTTTAAATTTTCACCCAAATAGAATTATTCTTATCACTCTCTACTGCAGCGTAAATAAATTGCATCCCACGAACACCATCTTTTGCGGTTGGATAATCTGGTTTTTCAATAGTTTTTTCATACAAAATAGCCATTAAGTGTGTAGCAAAATTTTTATAAATGGTGGCAAAAGCTTCCAAATAACCTTCAGGATGGCCTGCTGGAATACGCGACACATTTAATGCTTCATCATATAAGTCATTTCCATTTGGTGTAAAAATCTTCACAGGTTGTTCAAGCCAACGCGTTATTAATTGATTTGGGTTTTCCTGATACCATTCTAAGCTTCCTTTTTCGCCATAAACCTTGATGCCCAAATTATTTTCTTCCCCTAAAGCTATTTGAGAAATAGACATCGTACCCTTAGCACCATTTTCCATTCTTAATAATAAATTACCATCATCATCAAGAACTCTACCATCTCCAAATCGACCTAAATCAGCAGCTAATTCCTCTATTTTTAATCCTGTAATATACTCGACTAGATTTTCTGCATGCGTACCAATATCACCCAAAGCGCCTCCAATACCCGATTTTTTAGGATCTACTCTCCAGGATGCTTGTTTCTGCCCTGTTTTTTCAACTGCAGTTGACAGCCATCCTTGTAAATATTGTACTTGAATTTTTCTAATCTTACCTAAATCACCATGCGCTACCATGGCTTTAGCTTGTTTAACTAAAGGATATCCAGTATAATTATGAGTTAATGCGAAAAGCTTTCCGCTTTTCGCAACTATTTTTTCTAATTCGATAGCTTCCTCTAAATTAAGCGTCATAGGCTTGTCACAAACAACATGAAAACCATTTTCTAAAGCCATTTTTGCAGGTGGAAAGTGCATATGATTAGGCGTTACAATAGCCACAAAATCCATTCTTTCATTTTGAGGACGTTCTTTTTCTTTTAAAATCATGTCTTCAAAACTACCATAACATCTTTCTTCTGATAGAAATAAGGCTTTCCCCGAAGCAATTGATTTTTCTGCACTGCTACTAAACGCTCCGCATACCAATTCTATCATACCATCTATAGACGACGCTTTTCTATGTACATCTCCAATGAATGATCCTGTGCCTCCACCAATCATTCCCATTCTTAATTTTCTACTCATATTTTAATGATGCTTGTTATGTGTTGTTCTATTTTTCATGTAAATATTAAGTCCGATAAAAGAAATAATCAATATTGCAGGAAGTATCGACATGGTTCTTAATGCCTCTGTGGCATTGTTATTATCCATTAATTTACCCATAATTGGTAACACTAATGATACGGAAAACATACCTGCTCCACCCATAATAGAAAGCCCTAAAGCCCCTGTTTCTGGTAAATATTCTGCTACAAATCCCAACATAGTTGGCCAAAAAAATGTAACTCCAACGGCAAAAACCCCAGCTGCCACAAAAGTCATTCCGCCACTAGTTATGGTTAATAGCCACAAACCTATAAATGTAAATATTGCTGAAAATAATAACATTCCTGCAGGTTTTAATTTGTGTACAACAGGGCCAGCAAACATTCGCCCTAATGCCATAATTCCGTTTATAAATGCTAGAACTAAAAGCGGTACAGCAACGGATTCTTTCAAAAGTGATTCAATTCGTTGTGTGGTTCCTAATTCTGAAGCTGCTGTTAAAAACATACAAAAAACCATGAATAAAAATAGCGGTTTTCCAATACTTGAAAACATTTGCTTATTACTTATTCCCATTTGAACGCGCTCCGTAACTGGAAATTGTTGTCCATAGAATATCGCTCCATAAATAATTACTGGAATAAATAATGTCGCTACCATGATTTGCCAGCCTAATCCCATCACGTCCATAACAAGCCAACCCACCAGTGCCCCAATTACAATACCTCCAGGAAACCATACGTGAAATCTGTTCAACATTTTTGTTTTTTCATCGGTATACATAGATGCAATCATTGGGTTTAAAGCAGCCTCAACCATACCATTTCCTATACCAACAAATAAGGTTGCAAGAAAAAGTGAACTCATAGAATCTGCCATGATAGTCCAAATAATACCAATGGCGTGTGTAATAAATGCAATCCATGTAATTTTTTTAATCCCTAAAAAATCAACCAAAGGTCCCCCAAAAATCATAGCTAATGTGAAACCAAAAAAGGCTGGTGTAAAGGCATAACCTATTTGTTCTAAGGTTAAACCAACACCTTCAGGGCCAAAAACGGTTTCTAATCTTGCTCTAATAGCAAAGGTCATTGCAGTCGTAATCAAGGCAAGACAGCTTGCCAGAAAAAGCCTATTCTTATTAATATTTTCCATGTTAAAATATTTAGTTTATGAGTTATAAAATTATGAAAGTTGCTTGCCAACACGGATTAATAAATCTCTGGTGAGTTCAATCCCCTTATCTTCAGACATTACTGTGCCTTCGTATTCTACTCCAACAAAACCTTTATAACCAAATTCCTTTACCATTTTCATCATTTTATGATAATCAATTAATGTATCTTCTCCTTTTTCGTTGAAATTGTATGATTTGGCGCTTACTGCTTTTGCAAAAGGCAGTAACTCTTTCATACCTTTATATCTATCATATTCATCAATGCAATTTCTTTCTTTATCTTTCGTAATACAGAAATTCCCAAAATCTGGTAAAGTACCACAATTGTTATTTTCTATTTGTGAAAAGACATCAGTCATCCATTCACCATTTGATGAAAATCCACCATGATTTTCAACCAGAATGTTAATTCCTGAATCCTTGGAAAAAACAGATAGTTTTGTCAAAGAATCAATACTCACTTTAATAGCTTCGGCTTTATCAACACCTCCTGCTAGATTTACACGAATAGCATGACAGCCTAAAAAATGTGCCGCTTCAACCCATTTATAATGGTTTTCAATAGCTTGTAATCTTTTTTCAGTATTAGGGTTTGCTAATGCGCCTTCACCATCAATCATAATTAAAACATTATCTTGTCCTTCAGCATCTGCTCTAGATTTCATTTCTTTTAAATACGACATGTCTTTTGCCTTATCTTTAAAAAAACCATTTACATATTCCACACCTTCAAAACCAAAACTTCTTGATTTTGCTGCAAAATCTAGATGATCCATTTTGTTGTCAAATAATGTACGGTGTAAAGACCACTCAGCCAAAGACATTTTAAAAAACAAAGAGCCATCCTCACTCAAACCAACATCATCTAATTCATTCTTTTTCTTTTCATTTTTGCAGGCCATAAAGCCAAGTAATGATAATGCAACACTGGCTTGCGTGGTACTTTTTACAAATTGTCTTCTTTTCATCTGTTTAAATCTATTATTTAGTTCGTACACAGCTATATAAGATAATCATGTGAAAATATATATTTGAATTTACATTAGTGTGTATTTTTATTCAGTGAAAGAATTTATACAACACAAACACGATTTACTATGTTATTATACAAATTGGAAATTTTCAATATGATACGTTATTCTATATTCATTTGGCGAACATTTTTCATGCTTTTTAAAAACCGTTGCAAAGTATTGACTCGTGGCAAAACCACATGTGTAAGCAATTTCTGAAACACTTAAGTCCTTATGCTTCTGAAGCATGTTTTTTGATAATTCCAAGCGCCTCATAGTTAAATAACGCATTGGTGTTAAGTTAGTTAACTGCTTACAGTGGTGTGTAAATCGAGTTACTCCAACACCTGCGGATTGTGCCATAAGTTCAATGGTCCAATTTTCAGAAAGATTCTTTTCTAATTCATTTAAAAAATAGTTTACACTTCTAGAACTATCTGTTAACGATTCATTTAAAACAATATCATTTGTGTTTAACAAGTCTAATAAAAGAATAAGCAGATAATTAATTAGTAATCTAATTCTTGATGCGTTACTCCCTTTAACATCTGTATTAACCGCTTTATTTATACGTAGAAAACAATCTCTAACCCGTTGGTCGGTTTTCCAAACAGACTTCTCGTTTTGTCTTAAAATTGTTGTTAGTCTTAATAAATCTGACGCTGTTAGTGTAACCCAATCTGGCCAAACCCAATCTTGATGGGGTCTGCGAACACCTAAATCTATTATAACCCAATAGAATTTTCCCATGCCAATATTTGGGTTACCCACTTTATGAGCCTCCCATGGACGTGTAATAGTTAAATGATTTGGAGTTAACAATACTTCTTTATTCTCTTGAGCATATGGCATAGTACCCGATTCTAAAAAATGAAATTCTATGCCCTCATTTCTATGCCAATCTAAACCCCAATCTTGCGGTTCATTTGCATCCCAATAACCAATACTATTAAGCCCTAGTGTATTTTCATCTAATCTATTTCCTGGATAAGTATGTCGAGCAAGTGCTTTAAACTTTAGTTTTTTTCTTTTAAAAGCATCAATCAACGGCAAACAAGTATCAGCATGATATACAATACCATCAGCCTTATAGGGTTTAATCTCTTGTGTGTTTATTTTCACTGAAATATTTTGAACATTAGTACGATGCAAATTAGTTAATTTTCCAATAATTAAGAATTAAATTATTATTTTCTCTATTTTTATGAAATGATATTATCAAATCAGCATAAAAATAATTTTATTTCACATTTTCAAAACTTTCAAAATAAATAAAAAAAAATTAATGACTGAAGATCTAATAACTGAATACCCAACGGTTTATGATGCTATCGTAATAGGGACTGGAATTAGCGGTGGTTGGGCTGCCAAAGAGCTATGCGAACATGGTTTAAAAACACTGGTACTCGATAGGGGCAGAATGGTAAAGCATATTGAAGACTATCCTACTATGCATTTGGATCCGTGGGACTTAAAACATAGAGGCGCCAAAAACCCTGAAGATGTTAAAACTCAACAAAAACAAAACAAATCATATATATTAAGTCCATTTAGCCAGCATTGGTTTGTAAACGATTTAAAACACCCTTACAATGAAGTTAAACCTTTTGATTGGATAAGAGGTTACCATGTTGGAGGGCGATCGCTAATGTGGGCAAGACAATCGTACAGATTAAGTGATATAGATTTTGAAGCGAACAAAAAGGATGGTTATGGCGTTGATTGGCCTATTCGATACGAAGATATATCACCGTGGTACGATAAAGTAGAGGAATTTATTGGTGTTTCTGGACAGAATTTAGGACTTCCGCAATTACCAGACGGTAAACTAACTAAACCAATGGATTTAAATTGTGTTGAAATAGAACTTCAAAATAAAATAAAAGAAAATTTTGATGACCGCCTACTAACCATTGGTAGAACTGCCCATAAAACTGGAAATGCTATGCATGAAGGAAGGTCTAATTGTCAGTTTAGAAATAGATGTGTAAGGGGTTGCCCTTTTGGTGGATATTTTAGCAGCAATTCATCAACCTTACCAGCAGCTGAACGCACAGGCAACATGCACCTTCGGCACAATTCTATTGCTTATGAAATTGTATATGACGAAGAGAAAGGTATTGCCTCAGGTGTTCGTATTATTGATGCAGAAACTAAAGAAAAAATATTTTTTAAAGCTTCTATAATTTTTACTTGCGCCTCTACAATAGGTACCGCAAGTATTTTGATGCAATCTAAATCTAAACGATTTCCTAACGGATTAGGAAATGATAGTGGAGAACTAGGACACAACATTATGGACCACACATCAAAATCTGGTGCTTCTGCAGAAGTAGAAGGGTTTGAAGATTTTTACTATAAAGGAAGGCGACCAAATGGTTTTTACATTCCGAGATTTAGAAATTTAGATAAAAAAACCGAGCAAAAAGATTTTTTACGTGGCTATGGCTATCAAGGAAGTGGAAGTAGAACAAATTGGAAACAAGAAATAGGAGAACTTAATTATGGGGAAGACTTAAAAGAGCAGTTAATGAAACCTGGCCATTGGCGAATTGGTATGGGAGGTTTTGGAGAGTGCCTACCTTATCATGATAATAAAATCACTTTAAATTATGATTCATTAGATGATTGGGGATTGCCAACAGTTGACTTTGATGTAACGTTTAGAGAAAATGAATTGAAGATGAAAGAAGATATGGAAAAGCAAGCTATTTCTATGCTTAAAGCTGCTGGTTTTAAAAATGTTGTAGGCTTTAATGGAAAAAGTACACCTGGAATTGCTATACACGAAATGGGTGCGGCGCGTATGGGACATGACCCAAAAACATCGGTATTAAACAAATACAACCAAATACATACAGTGCCTAATGTATATGTTACTGATGGTGCTTGTATGACATCTTCTGCCTGCCAAAACCCGTCGCTTACTTATATGGCTTTAACGGCTAGAGCAGCTAAGCATGCTGCTACCCAATTTAAAATGAATAAAAACGCTTAAGACTATGAACAGAAGAACGGCTTTAAAAAATCTAACCATCAGCTTAGGCTATACTGTCGCAGCTCCAACTATTTTTAATATGCTATCTTCTTGTACGGCGAAAGCTGAAACTTGGGCTCCATTATTTTTATCTCCTGAAGAAAAACATATGGTATCACATTTGGCTGATATCATTTTACCTGCTTCAGATACACCTAGTGCGCTAGATGTGAATGTACCACAGTTTTTAGATTTAATGTACCATGATATTGAGAATAAAGAAAGTCAAGATATATTCAAAAAAGGAGCTTTACTATTTGCTGAAAAATTTAAATCTCAGTTTAATACAGAAGCTATTCATGGAAACAAAAAACAATTTGAAGTATTATTAGCATCCTATTTTAAAATTTCTGACGAAGAAACTGAAGCCGTTTTAAAAGAACAAAGACTTCCCATTGAAATCGTAGCAGATTCTCAAATAGAAAATTATGCTTTGTATAAGTTTTTAATATCCGTAAAAAAATATACATTATTCGGATATTTCACATCTGAAAAAGTTGGAGAAGATGTATTAAATTATGACCCAGTTCCTGGTATACACATTGGATGTTTGCCTATTGAAGATATTCCAAACAAAAGAGCTTGGTCTTTGTAAATAATTCATTTAATTAAAAATTCTAATGGAAGAATCTTACGATGCCATAGTAATTGGCACTGGTATTTCTGGTGGATGGGCAGCCAAAGAGTTGTGTGAACAAGGATTAAAAACGCTAGTTTTAGAACGTGGTCGTATGATAAATCATATTACCGATTACCCAACTGCACTCCTAGACCCCTGGGATATGGAATTGCGGAACCATGTGACTGCAGAAGACAAAGCAAAACAATTAAAGCAAAGTAGAACAGGATATACCACAAAATTTGAAAGTAAACACTGGTTTGTAGACGATTTAAAACATCCTTATAACGAAACAAAACGATTTGATTGGATGCGTGGTTATCATGTGGGTGGAAGATCCATTACTTGGGGAAGACAAAGTTATAGATTAAGTGATTTAGATTTTGGAGCCAACAAACAAGATGGCCACGGTGTAGATTGGCCTATTCGCTATAAAGATATTTCCCCATGGTATGACTATGTTGAAAGTTACATTGGTGTAAGCGGAGAAAATCTTGGATTACCACAGCTACCCGACGGTATTTTTGAACCTCCCATGGAATTAAATTGTGTTGAGGAACATTTTAAAGAACAGCTGTCTAAAAAATATGATGATAGACTTCTTACCATTGGAAGAACGGCGCATATAAATAGTTCTAAACCTTACAACGGAAGAAGTAAATGCCAATACCGATCTAGATGCCGAAGAGGCTGTCCGTTTGGAGCCTATTTTAGCAGTAATTCTTCAACCTTACCTGCAGCTGAACTTACCGGTAATATGACTTTAAGACCCAATTCTATAGTTCATGAAATTATTTATGATGCCGATTTGAAAAAGGCCACAGGGGTTAAAGTTATTGACACAGAAACTAAAGAAACCATAGTTTTTAATTCCAAAATTATATTTTGCTGTGCATCATCCATGGCATCAGCGTCTATTTTACTTCAATCTAAATCAGATCGTTTTCCAGATGGATTAGGCAATGATTCTGGAGAATTAGGTCATAATATTATGGATCATCATTTAGGAGCAGGTGCCTCAGGGACCTTTAACGGTTATCATGATAAATATTATAAAGGAAGACGCCCTACTGGAATTTATATTCCAAGGTTTAGAAATTTGGGTGACAAAACAACCATGAAAAAAGATTTTTTAAGAGGTTATGGCTACCAAGGGGGCGCTGGAAGAGGTGCTATTTCAGATCATGTTGCAGAATTAGCCTATGGCGCGGAATACAAAGAAAAAATGCTAGAACCTGGTGAGTGGCGCATGGGATTAGGTGGCTTTGGGGAATGTTTACCAAATCATGAAAATAAAATGACTCTTGATTATGACAGATTAGACGATTGGGGCTTACCAACGATTACGTTTGATGCAGAGTGGAAAGAAAATGAATTGAAAATGCGTAATGATATGATTCAACAAGCTGCTGAAATGTTGGAAAAAGGTGGTTTTAAAGAAATAAACACCTTCAACAATATAGCTGCACCTGGTATTGGGATTCATGAAATGGGAACTGCTAGAATGGGAAGAAACCCAAAAACATCTATTTTAAATGCATATAATCAAATACATACGGTAACCAATGTATATGTTACTGATGGTGCTTGCATGACGTCTTCAGGATGTCAAAACCCATCATTAACCTACATGGCACTAACGGCAAGAGCTGCAAATCATGCCGTTAAGCAATTTAAAAACTCTTAATTATGAATAGAAGAGACGTTTTAAAAGGATTAGGGCTTACATTAGGCTATACAGTTGCAACACCATCAATTATGAGTTTGCTTCATAGCTGTAAAACAGAACCAAAAATATGGGTACCACAATTTTTTTCTATTACCGAAGGTGTCGTTTTAACAAGTTTAGTTGATTTAATTTTACCAAAAACCAAAAGCTCACCAGGAGCTTTGGAAGTAAATGTACCTGAATTTATAGATTTATTCGTTTTTAAGGTTTATGAAGATGAAGAAAAAATTAAGTTCAAAATGGGTATGGAATTTATCCTTAAAGCCTTAAATATTACCAATGATGACGCATCAATCCTAACTACTGAAAATTATGACAATCTGCTCACAAAATATTTAAGAGCAAGTAAAGAACAGCAGATATTTTATCATAGTAAAGACAATGAGGATAATGAAGCTGCTATTGTTTTTTACACACTAGAAAATATAAGAAATACGTCGGTTTGGGCTTATAAAACCAGCAAAAAGATTGGAGAAGATGTTTTAGCTTACGACCCTGTTCCTGGTGAACAATTAGGTTGTGCTCCTACAGAACATCTTACTGGTGGTAAAGCTTGGTCGCCTAATTAAATAACAAAAACATGACATACACTATTAAATTATTACTATTTGCTACTTTATTATTTACGTTAAATTGTAAAGAAAAACAACATGAAAAAAAGCGTATTGAAATTACAAAAAATTGGCAACCTTTATTTAATGGTAAGGATTTAAATGATTGGATCGTTAAAATAAAAGGGCATCCGGTGGGAGATAATTTTAATAACACCTTTACTGTTGAAAATGGCATCATGAAAGTTGATTACGAGAAGTACAAGGATACTTTTAACGATACTTTTGGGCATATCTACTACAAAAAACCATTTTCAAATTATAAATTTAGAATGGACTATAGATTTACTGGAAATCAATTAGCTGATGGTGCGGGTTGGGCAAACAGAAATAGCGGCGTTATGATTCATTGTGAAGACCCAAAGACAATAGGTTTAAATCAAGATTTTCCAGTCTCAATTGAAGTTCAACTTTTAGGTGGCAATGGTACCGATGAGCGAACAACAGCAAATTTATGTACTCCTGGCACCAATGTAGAAATTGATGATAAGTTAATGACAGAACACTGTATGAGTTCCTCTTCCAAAACCTATACTGGAGAGCAATGGGTGCATTTAGAAATTGAAGTTCATAACGATTCCATCATAAAACATTTTATTAATGGTGAAGAGGTAATGCGTTATAATAAACCGCAATTTGGTGGAGGAAACATAAATTATAATTTAGACTATTGGGAAACTAAATCAGGGGAGCCGCTTAAATCTGGGTATATTTCACTTCAAAGTGAAAGTCATCCTGTGGAATTCAAGAATATAGAAATTCAAGTTTTAGACTAAAAACACTATGATAGTAAAAAATAAAACTTTCCTGTTAGCTTTATTTATCATTACTTCAATTTGCTCCAATACAATAAATGCCCAAGAATTTAATGATTATACTGAAACCATAGATAATAATGATATCGGCTTTGAGTTGGTTGCCATTAAAGGAGGTTCTTTTTTAATGGGAGCTGATAAAAATGATGTTACAAGAAAACAAAATGAAAAACCTCAACACGAGGTTATAGTAGATGATTTTTGGATAGGCAAATATGAAATTTCTTGGGAACAGTATGATGCTTTTGTTTATGAAGATTTTGAAAAACTAGATTTTACAAATCACCAAAAACTTGACTCTTTAGGAATTGACGCACTATCTGGTGCTACAACGCCCTATGTGGATATGAGTTTTAATATGGGTAAAATATCTTCACCAGCCGTTAATATGACTCAATATGCTGCCATGATGTATTGTAAATGGTTAACCGCTAAAACAGGTGTTTTTTATAGATTACCCACAGAAGCGGTATGGGAATATGTTTGCAAAAAAGGAAAAACAGACAATGTTAAGGGATTAAGTGATGCTGCATGGTTTCTTGAAAATTCGAAAAATAAATACGAAAACATAGGCCTTAAAAAGCCAAATAAACTTGGTATTTACGACATGCTTGGAAATGTTTCTGAATGGGTTTTGGACCAGTTTAGTTCTACCTACTACGAAACATCTCCCAAAAACAATCCATGGAATAAACCTTCCGAGCTTTATCCGAGAGTTTTAAGAGGTGGCTCATGGAAAGATACTGCCGATAAACTTTGTTGCACATCCAGAACACTTTCAAATCCAATATGGAAAAAAAGAGATCCTCAAATTCCGAAAAGTGACTGGTGGCATACTGATGCTCCATTTATAGGTTTCAGAATAGTTAGGCCAAAAACCCAACCTTCTAAAGAACATATTAAAAATTATTGGCTGGAAGTTATTAAAGACTTTAATCTTAATTAAGTTATTATGAAAAACAAGTATTTTACTAGAAGAGACTTTGTTAAGGGATCATCTTTGGTAACTGGTGGCATTTTACTTGCTCCATCGTTATTAAGCGCCACATCTATTAAAAAGAAAGATAACATATTAAAATTAGCTGTAATTGGTTGTGGTGGCAGAGGCACTGGAGCCGTTGCTCAAGCATTAACAGCAGACCAGAATGTCCAATTAGTGGCTATGGCAGATGCTTTTAAAGACAGGTTAGACAATTCGTTAGATAATCTGTCCAAAATATTTGACCCTACTAGGATACCTGTTAAACAAAGTATGAAATTTGTTGGTTTTGGTTCTTATAAAAAGGCCATTGATGAAGCAGATGTTATAATACTTGCTACTCCTCCTGGATTTAGACCTCAACATTTTGAATATGCTGTTTCCCAAGGTAAGCATGTATTTATGGAGAAACCTGTTGCAACAGATGTTGCTGGCATAAAAAAAGTTTTAGAAGCGGCAAAAGTTGCAGAAGCGAAAAAGCTTAATGTTGTAGTGGGTTTACAAAGACGGTACCAGTCTAATTATATTGAAACGCTAAATCTTATTCAAAAAGAAAGAATTGGTAAAATTGTTTCTGGGCAAGTATATTGGAATAGTGGTGGTGTTTGGGTTAGACCTAGAGAAGAGAATTATAGCGAAATGGAATACCAAATGAGAAATTGGTATTATTTTAATTGGCTTTGTGGTGATCATATTTTAGAACAACACATTCACAATATAGATGTTGCCAATTGGTTTATTGGAGAATACCCAATAAAAGCACAGGGTATGGGCGGAAGAGAGGTTAGAAACGGTAAAGACCATGGACAAATTTTCGACCATCACTTTGTAGAGTTTGAATACCCTAGTGGTGCTATAATTTCAAGTCAATGTAGACATCAAAAAGGGTGCTTAACGCGAGTTGCTGAGACATTTCAAGGCACTTTAGGAACTTCTGAAACTACGGGTAGCAACAGAGCCATTTTAAAAACATATTCTGGCGAAACCATATATAAACATGATGATGAAATGGACCAAAATCCATATCAAGTTGAACATGATAAACTTTTTGCCGCCATTAGAAATGGAGAAGTAATCAATAATGTGGAGTACGGAGCACAAAGTACTATGACCGCTATTTTAGGAAGAATGGCCACATATTCTGGTAAACAAATTACATGGGATGAAGCTATGGCAACTGATTTAAATTTGGTGCCAGATGAAGACACTTTATCATTTGATTCTATGCCCCCTGTAGTGCCAGATGAATTTGGAAAATATCCTGTTCCTGTTCCTGGTCAAACAACATATATTTAAAAAAAAACATTATGGACAGACGATTTTTTGTAAAAAAAAGCGCTACGGCAGCATCATTTCTAGGTTTAGGATTTACAGCAAATGCATTAAATTCTAAAGAACAAAAGGATAAAACACCAAGTTCTTTTAAATTAAACTATGCGCCACATTTAAATATGTTTAAAAACCATGCGGGTGAAAATCCTATTGATCAATTAAACTATATGGCCGATCAAGGATTTACTGCTTTTGAAGATAATAATATGAAAAAGCGTACTGTTGAAATTCAGAATGCCATGGCACATACGATGATGAAAAGGGGTATAAATATGGGGGTTTTTGTAGCACACAATATTTATTGGAAAGAAGCCAATCTTACCAACGGAAATATTGAAAAACGTAAAGAATTTTTAAATGATGTTAAAGACTCTGTTGAAGTTGCAAAACGTGTTAATGCCAAATGGATGACTGTTGTACCAGGATATTTGGATTTAAAACAAAATATGGCCTACCAAACCCAACATGTGGTTGAAAGTTTAAAACAGGCTTGCGACATTTTAGAACCCCATAATTTAACCATGGTTTTAGAACCTTTAAATTTCAGAAATCATCCAGGGCAATTTTTAAGCGAATCGCCTCAGGCTTATCAAATTTGTAAAGCAGTAGATTCACCTTCATGTAAAATATTATTCGACATTTATCATCAGCAAATACAAGAAGGAAATCTAATTCCAAATATAGAGGCCTGCTGGGATGAAATTGCATATTTCCAAGTTGGCGATAATCCTGGCAGAAATGAACCGACCACAGGTGAAATAAATTTCAAAAATGTTTTCAAATTTATTCATTCCAAAGGCTTTAATGGCATTATTGGAATGGAACATGGTAATTCATTGGGAGGAAAAGAAGGAGAATTGGCTGTCATCGAAGCCTACAAAGCTTCTGATGATTTTTAGGTTGCTATTTACTATTTTTTATCTGAAATAATAATGAAATTGCAGCTATAATAAGCCCCAGAAACTCTCTAGAGCCTTCTAAATAAGCCTTATCATAGACCATCTCTCCAAATATCTCCGATTTATTATCGGTTTGTAACCAGTCCATAAAATACATAAAATGAATTCCTGAATATATTAACAACCCAAAAAACAAAATCCAAATCACTCCTTTAGGGATTTCTACATAGTTGGACAAAAGACATACAATAGCTACACTACCATATATTAAAACCCAATGAACTGGATCAGGATCATTCAATTGAAAAACTGTAAAAAGACCAAAAAGTAGAAATAACAAAATATTTACTAGTTTGATTGATTTTGATTTTATCATATTAAAAAGGTAATATTATTTATAAGTCAAGTTCAAATTTAATAAATCTGTATCAATAAAACATAAACATCTACTTTTGAATTACTTACTTTTCTTTTAATCATTTCAATAGCTATTTCAATACTCTAATGAGAATATATTTTATAAATTTGCAACTTAATTTTTATCTCAACAAATCAATTCATTAGCCTCTTTTCATATGAATAAAGTTAAGTTTCTATTAATAGTTTTAGCCCTAATAACAATATCTTCTTACGCTCAAAATAATATTAAAGGACATGTTAAAAATACCAAAGGAATACTCTTAGATGGTGCAACTATCTTGTTGAACTCAACAACTTTTTATGCTATAACAAACTCAGAAGGTATATTCGAAATACAAAATATTCCATCTGGCAACTATCAGCTAACTATTACACATTTAGGATACAAAACCTTAAAAGATAGTATAGAAATAACTCAAAAAACTAATGACTATTCTTTTACACTAGAAGATGATTTACTGAACTTACAAACCGTTGTTGTAACGGGTACATTTGACCCAAGAACACAGTTAGAATCAACCACATCCGTTAGCATACTTACTCAAAAAACAATTCAGCAAACTTTCCCACAAGGAACTGCTAATTTACTACAAAACATCCCTGGAACTTTTACTGATGCCTCAGCTGGCGAAGTATTCACTAAGGTATATACTCGAGGTATTTCGGCTTCCGCTGAAGATGATATGGGCTGGTATTACACCTCGTTACAGGAGGATGGGCTTCCAGTAAGTTTGGTACAACATTCATATTATAGTCCAGATCTTTTTCATCGCGTCGATTTAACAACAAAAAAAGTTGAAGCTATAAGAGGTGGAAGTTCTTCCATTACAGCTCTTAATGCACCGGGTGGTATTTATAATTTTATTTCGCATGGCATTCGTAATGATTTTGGCGGAGACATTCAGCTTTTAAGCGGTATTCAAGGCGAGGGAAATGCTTTATATAAATTAGATGCTAATATTGGAGGCCCATTGGCTAATACTTGGTTTTTTAATGCAGGTGGACATTACAGACACGACGATGGTGCGAGAAACCCTGATTTCACATTTAGCAAAGGCGGACAATTTAAATTTAATGTGATCAAAAAAAATAGTCGTGGATATCTAAAATTTTATGGTAAAATCTTGGATGATTACACCAATAGATGGACAGGTGTTGCCGCTACAAATTGGGATAATCCCGTACCAGCATTCGGACAAGATTTTAGATCTACATCGCTTTTAATGCCAAGTTTTAATGGAACTATTCCTGATGGTAGAAATCTAGTCCAAGGTGCATCAAATAGTTTTGACCCATCTCAAGGTGTTCATGCAAAAGATTTTGCTTTTGGATTTGATATCTCTCAAGATTTCGGAAACAATTGGTCCATAAGAAATAATATAAAATTCTCTGCAAAAGATGCTAATTGGCAAACCTCTATAAGCAATGCTTTTGTTTCTCTGGATAATCCATTAGCTTATTTTATTAGTGGAGCTGCTTTTCCTATTGGGCAGGTTGTTTTTAGAGATACGCAATCTGGTTCAGAACTTGCTCGAATTAATAACGCAGGTATTTTAGCTGGTAATTCCATACAATATTTAGGCCCTGATACATTACCAAATGATGCAATTATGGGAACTTCAGCCTGGTATAAAGATAACCAAGCCGATGAATGGATGAATCAATTTACATTGAGAAAACAATTAGAAAACCATGATTTCACAACAGGTTTTGCTTTAGGTTTTTCTGATACATCTTTATTTACTCAAGGAAGTTTTGCATACACTACTTATGAACCAAACCCCAGAATGCTGCGAGTAACGCTTGAAAATCCTGGAGATCCAGTGATTTCTTTATCCGATTCAAACGGACTTAGCAATTATGGCGGTTTATTTTTAGTGAACGCTGAAGCAAAGGTGAGCCAAATAGCTACTTTTATTAATGATAGATGGAAAATTTCTGATAAAATTTATCTTGATTTAGGTTTACGTTATGAATCTATAAAACATAAAGGCAGTAAAGATCGTTTTGCTCCATTTAACCAAGATGGTGGTTTAGATGGAGATAATAATACAGCTTATGATAATGGTATTTTAGCTCCTACTGGAGTAAAAGATAACTTTAATTATAATTATGACTATTTATCTTTTTCTGGAGGTATCAATTATAAAATTATTGATAAAACGGCATTATTTGCTAGATTTTCAGAAGGAAACAAAGCGCCTGAACTAAATTATTATTTTAATAACTTTTCTAATGTACCGATTAACAAAAAAGGTGAAGTTCAAAAAATAACTCAAACTGAAATAGGGCTTAAATGTAATCTTACAAATTTTTCTTTTACTAGCACTCTTTTTTGGAGTCAACTTAAAAATATTGGTATTGCTAATTTTGAATTTGATAGTGATGACAATACTATCTTTTACACTCCAATTCAATTTAACACTTCAAGAACCATTGGCTTAGAGTGGGAAAGTGTGTATTCACCAATTCAAAATTTCACTTTTCGTTTTAATGGTATTATTCAAAACCCTAAAGCAACAAATTGGAAGGTTTATGATGCTGGAGGAACTGTAGATACAGGTGATGATAACATTATAGATTTTTCTGGGAATGTTCTACCTTTCAATCCTAAACTCATGTTTAACCTAAGTACTGAATATCAAAAAGATAAAATAAGTGGGTTTATTAGATGGCAATTTATGGGTAAACGCGATGGAAATGTTGCTAACGGATTTAAACTTCCTGCATATAGCACTTTCAACTTAGGCATAGGATATGAAATCTCAAAACGTTTGTCTGCTAACTTATTAGTTAATAATCTTTTTAACTCTGAAGGTTTAGCGAATTTTTTTGGAGACAACAGTTTTGGTGCTAATGCAAACGGCGCTACACCAGAATTTATTCAAGCTAATCCAGACGCTAGCTTTGTTGTTGTGCCAATACTTCCTAGAAGCTCTTTATTAAGCTTGAGATATAAAATTTAAAAAACCTCAAAAATTAAAATTAATTTTTGAGGTTATATATAATATTTTTTTAGATTTATTCTACAATAAATTTCCCTTTCATTAAACCAGAGTGCCCAGGAAAACTGCAGATAAAATCGTAAGTTCCAGCTTCTGGGGCATCAAATTCAATAGAGGATACTTGTCCTCCACCTATTAAATCTGTGTGTGCAATAGTATCATCAGTATCTGTAGGAATATATTTGTTGTCTTTTTCTGATGCTGCTTTAGCCGAAAACGCAGCAACATCAACACCTTGCTTTAAAATAACAACGTTATGCCCCATAACATTAATATCTAATTTACCAATATGCCTCAAAGTAAGTTTCACCTTTTGTCCTACTTTTACTTTAATTTCATTGGTATTAAATTGCATCACATCATTTGATGTAATTACAATATTTGCAACATTATATTCTTCTTTTACTTCTTTTTTATCCGCTGAACTTGATTTTTCATAAGTAAACCCCTCTTTCTCTTCTTTTTTACCACCACAATTAAACATTAATAAAGACAGCAAAATAGCTAGTGATTGAATTTTAATAATTTTCATATTTAAAGTTTTTAATTAGTTTAAAAATAGTTAATCCAAATTATAAAATATAATCTGTACTTATAAAATTTGATGTTTTCTTTTCTAATAGCTCCGTTAAAATGGCATTATTATATTCATTGTCTTTTGAAGCTACAAAAGTTCTTATTGAAAACGAACGTAGCGCATCATGAACACTTAACGTGCCATAAGCTGAATCTTTTCTTCCTGTAAAGGGGTAAACATCTGGACCACGTTGGCACGAACTATTTAAATTTACACGACAAACCAAATTTACTAAAGTATCAATTAATGGCGAAAGGGTATGAACATTTTTTCCAAAAAGGCTTACTTGTTGTCCATAATTAGATTCTGCCATATCATCTAGAGGTTCTTCAATGTCTGAAAAAGAAACTACCGGAATTACAGGTCCAAATTGTTCTTCTTTAAATACACGCATATTTTTTGTAACTGGATATAAAACGGCTGGAAAAATAAAATTCTCACTCGTTTCACCACCCTTTTCATTTAAAACTTTAGCGCCCTTTTCTAAAGCATCGTCAATTAATTCCTGAATATATGCTGGTTTATCTTCTTCTGGTAGTGGCGTTAATTTAACACCGTCTTCCCAAGGGTTTCCAAATTTAAGTTGGTCTACTTTATAAGCAAATCGTCTGTTAAATTCCTCAACTACTGATTCGTGAATATATAATACCTTAAGTGCTGTACAACGTTGTCCATTAAACGATAATGTTCCTGCAATACATTCATCTACCGCTAAATCTAAATCGGCATCAGGTAATACAATAGCTGGGTTTTTAGCTTCTAATCCCAAAACCATACGTAACCTATTTCCCTTTGGATGTTGCGATTGTAAAGCATTTGCAGATTTACTATTCCCTATTAAAGCTAATACGTCTATTTTCCCAGATTTCATTATTGGTGTTGCTAAAACACGACCGCGACCAAAAACGATATTTACAACGCCTTCTGGAAAACTACTTTGAAAGGCTTCCATTAAAGGAGATATAAGTAAAACACCATGTTTTGCAGGTTTAAAAATTACTGTATTCCCCATAATTAATGCAGGAATTAATAAAGTGAATGTTTCGTTTAAAGGATAGTTGTACGGTCCCAAACATAAAACAACTCCCAAAGGTCCGCGACGAATATGAGCATACACCCCAGCGCTTTTTTCGAACTTTGCAGAGTCTCTATCAATTTGTTTATAAGCTTCAATAGTGTCATAGATATAATCCACAGTTCTGTCAAACTCTTTTTCAGAATCAGGTAGGTTCTTCCCTATTTCCCACATTAAAAGTTTTACAACTTCTTCACGTTTGGTTTTCATTTGCTCAACAAACGTTTCCATACAAGCGATTCTATCGGCTACTTTCATAGTTGGCCATAAACCCTGACCTTTATCATATGCCGTAGTTGCAGAATTAAGTGCTTCCACGGCTTCATTTTCACCTAATTGTGGAATAGATCCTAAAAGTGTTTTTTTATATTTTGGTGTTGAAGATATTGTTGAGAAAACTTCAGCTGTTTCTCCATCCCAGTTTTTTAATTCGCCACTTACAAGATAGGTTTTTTGATTTAAAAGTGAGGTGATTTTAAAGGCATTTGGAATATCTTGAAAAGATTGTTTCATAATGTTGAAGGCTTCAATTAATTTCTCTTAATAGAAAAAATCTGTTATTTTAAAACTAAAAATTACATATTCCAAAGTAATGAAAATTAAGCTAAATGACGCAGTTAAAATGGTTATTATTTTAAGTATTTTAAGCGAAAACGATTGCGAAATTAAACTTTAAAAAAAAGAATTATTAAACTAAAAACTGAAACAAGTCTGGTTTATCATTCAAGTAGTCACCGTAAAATTTATAAGATTTCATACGCACTATTAATGGTTCTAAATCATTTGCCGATTTTAATTCAATGCCAACCACCGCCGAACCATTTTCTCGATTCGTTTTTTTAGCATATTGAAAATATGTAATATCGTCGTTTTCTCCTAAAATATGAACAACAAAATCCTTTAAAGCACCTGCACGTTGTGGAAATTTTAATATAAAATAATGCTTTAAATTTGCATATAGTAAAGCACGTTCTTTAATTTCAGCGGTTCGAGTGATATCGTTATTGCTACCACTTACAATACAAACCACATTTTTCCCTTTAATTTCATCTGCATAAAAATCTAATGCCGAAATACTTAACGCACCAGCAGGCTCAACCACAATAGCATCTTTATTATAAAGTTCTAAAATAGTTTCACAAACTTTTCCTTCAGAAACTGTAATCATGTTGTGAAGATTCTCTTTACAGATAGCAAATGTTAAATCACCAACCCGCTTTACCGCAGCACCATCGATAAACTTTTCAATCTGGTCTAAAGTGGTGTTTTTATTGTTTTTAATTGAAACAGACATGGAAGGAGCACCTTCGGGTTCTACTCCAATAATTTTTGTATTAGGGGATAATTGTTTAAAAACCGTAGATAATCCAGCAGCCAATCCACCACCCCCAACAGCGAGAAATACATAATCTATTGGCACATCTGTTTGTTCTAGAATCTCAAGACCAATAGTGGCTTGTCCTTCAATTACTTTTTCATCATTAAAGGGGTGAATAAATGTTTTATTCAATTGCTCACATTCTTCTGTGGCTGCATAGTAGGCATCATCAAACGTATCACCTTCTAATTTTATATTAATATAATCGCCACCAAACATTTTTACTTGTTCAATTTTTTGATTTGGTGTTGGGACAGGCATATAAATAGTACCTTTAATTTGCAATAATTTACAAGATAAAGCAACCCCTTGTGCATGATTACCTGCGCTTGCACATACCACACCATTTTTAGATTGTGCAGATGATAATGAACTTATCTTATTGTAAGCCCCTCTAATTTTATAAGATCGTACTTGTTGTAAATCTTCTCTTTTAAAAAGAACATTTGCTTTAAAATATTCAGAATATCTAAAACTAGGGGTTAGAGACGTAACTGCCGATACTTTTTTGATAGTATCGGCAGCTGCTTTAATATTATTAATACTAGGAAAATATATTTGTTTTTCCTTATTCATAATGATTTGATTTATACAATAGGTTTCATCGCTTTCATAGATGCCCTTAATACTGTTCCTACTTTTTCAACAGGATGGTTTCTTAACGCTGCATTAACCTCTATTAACTTCGCATTATTTACACCTTTCCCGTTATCTTTAGCATAGGCTTTTCCAATAACGTTGGTATCTATAGTTTTCATGAAATCACCTAATAAAGGTTTACATGCATGGTCGAATAAATAACAACCGTATTCAGCAGTATCAGATATTACACTATTCATTTCGTACAATTTCTTTCTTGCAATAGTATTCGCAATAAGTGGTGTTTCGTGTAACGACTCGTAGTATGCAGAAGCATCAATAATTCCAGAATCTGTCATAGCTTCAAACGCTAGTTCAACTCCAGCTCTTACCATAGCTACCATTAACACACCGTTATCATAATACTCTTGTTCTGTGATTTCAACGTTACCAGCCGGTGTTTTTTCAAATGCCGTTTCAGCAGTGGCAGCTCTCCAACCCAACAAATCTTTATCATCATTAGCCCAATCTTCCATCATACCTTTAGAGAAGTTACCTTCAATAATATCATCCATATGTTTTTGAAATAACGGACGCATGATATCTTTTAACTCTTCAGAAAGTTCAAAAGCTTTAATTTTTGCTGGGTTAGATAAACGATCCATCATGTGTGTAATACCACCATATTTTAGACCTTCAGTAATTGTTTCCCAACCATATTGAATCAATTTTGACGCATATCCTGCATCCATACCTTTTTCAATCATTTTATCAAAACATAGAATAGAACCTGTTTGAAGCAACCCGCATAAAATGGTTTGCTCGCCCATTAAATCTGATTTTACCTCAGCCACAAAAGATGATGCTAATACGCCTGCTTTATCACCTCCAGTTGCTGCGGCATAAGCTTTAGCCTGTGCCCAACCTTTACCTTCAGGATCGTTTTCTTCGTGTACCGCAATAAGTGTTGGCACCCCAAAACCTCTTTTATATTCTTCTCTAACTTCTGTTCCTGGGCACTTTGGTGCTACCATGATTACTGTTAAATCTTCGCGAACTTGCGTACCTTCTTCAACGATATTAAAACCGTGAGAATATGATAACGTGGCTCCTTTTTTCATTAAAGGCATTACGGCTTTAACGACACTGGTATGCTGCTTATCTGGAGTTAAGTTTAGCACTAAATCTGCTGTTGGTATGAGCTCTTCATACGTTCCAACATTAAAACCATTTTCGGTTGCATTGATATAAGACTGACGTTTTTCTGAAATTGCCGCATCACGCAATGCATAAGAAATATCTAATCCAGAATCTCTCATATTCAACCCTTGGTTTAAACCCTGTGCTCCGCATCCTACGATAACAATTTTTTTACCTTTTAAAGCTTCAACACCATCTTCAAACTCTGAAGAATCCATAAATCTACACTTCGATAATTGATTTAATTTGTCTCTTAACGATAACGTGTTAAAATAATTTCCCATTTTTAATTTTTAGTTATATTGGTTATTAAATGCCGATAGCATTTCAGTTATTTTCATTTCATCTTTTGTTACTGCTATACGACCTGAACGCACAAACTGCATGATGCCAAACATATTTAAATCGCGTCGTAACGATTCTATTTCATTTCGTCGTCCAGACTTTTCTAAAACAAAAAATTCTTTATTTACGGTTACAATTCTTGCGTAACTTTCTTTTATTATATTTTGAATCTGTGGCTCATTAAATAACAAATCAGACTTAATTTTAAACATACAAGATTCCGTATAGATGGTTTCTTCATCAGTATGATAATATGCTCTAATTGTTTCAACCTGTTTTTCAATTTGCTTAACAATTTTGATGGCATTTGTTTCCGTTATATTCACAACAAGAACAAAACGATTTACACCTTCAATCTCAGATTGAGATGTTGTTAGGCTTTCAATATTAATATGTCTACGTTGAAAAATAGCAGATATACGATTCAATAAACCGATATTATTTTCGGTATATATTGATATAGTGAATGATTTAATGTCTTCGTTCATTTTTCTTTAATTAAACATCTTTTTTCTCTGTTCTATATTCTTTTATCTTTATTCTTTATTCTTTAACTTAATCTTACTTCTGAAACTGATGCTCCTGACGGAATCATTGGAAATACGTTATCTTCTTTTTCTACACAAACCTCTAAGAAATAGGATTCTTTTGAAGCTATCATTTCTTTTACGGCATCTGCTAATTCTTCGCGTTTTGTTACTTTTTTAGCTTTGATATAATACCCCTCTGCAATGGCAACAAAATTTGGATTCGTCATTTCTGTAGAGGCGTAACGTTTATCAAAAAATAACTGTTGCCACTGACGAACCATTCCTAAAAACTCATTGTTGAGAACCACAATTTTAACAGCTGTTTTTTGCTGAAAAATAGTACCCAATTCTTGAATATTCATTTGGTAACCACCATCACCAATTATAGCAACAACTTCTCGTTCTGGTGCTGCCATTTTAGCGCCAATAGCAGCTGGAAGTGCAAAACCCATAGTTCCCAAACCACCAGAAGTGATATTACTTTTAGTGACATTAAAATCTGCATAACGGCATGCTATCATTTGATGTTGCCCAACATCTGATACGATGGCAGCGTTACCCTTAGTTTCAATATTTATTTGCTTTAAAACTTCACCCATAGTTAATCCTTCTTTTGTAGGATGAATATCGCCTTTAATCACTTTTTCGAATTCAATAGCATATAAATCTTTGAATTCTTTCAACCATGATTCGTGTGAATTTTTGTTTAAAACATCAAAAAGTAATTTTAAACTTTCTTTTGCATTACCTAGAACAGCAACATCAGTCTTCACATTTTTATCAATTTCCGCAGGGTCAATATCAAAATGAATGATCTTGGCTTGTTTAGCGTAGGTATCTAAACTACCCGTAACACGATCATCAAAACGCATGCCTATAGCAATAAGCACATCGCATTCGTTCGTTAATTTATTTGGCGCATAATTTCCATGCATACCAACCATACCTATATTTAAAGGGTGTGAGGTTGGTAGCGCCGAAGCTCCTAAAATAGTCCAAGCAGCAGGGATTCCAGCTTTTTCAATAACCGCTTTTAATTCTTTTTCCGCTTGACCTAATATAACGCCTTGGCCCCAAACAATCATAGGTTTTTTAGCATTATTAATTAATGCTGCGGCAGCATTAATTGATTCTGGATTTGTTTTAGGAATTGGAATATAACTTCTTACACCTTTGCATTTTTCATATTTAAAATCTAATTCTCCAAACTGAGCGTCTTTTGTTATATCTACAAGTACTGGTCCTGGTCTTCCACTTTTAGCGATATAAAATGCCTTAGCAATGGCAACAGGTATATCTTCTGATTTAGTGACTTGACAATTCCATTTAGTCACTGGTGTAGATATTCCAACAATATCTGTTTCTTGAAAGGCATCACTACCCAATAAATGCGATGGTACCTGACCTGTTATACAAACCAGTGGTGTAGAATCTATTTGTGCATCGGCGATTCCAGTAATTAAGTTTGTAGCTCCTGGTCCTGAAGTGGCTATAGCAACTCCTACTTTACCAGAAATACGCGCATAACCTTGAGCCGCATGTGCAGCACCCTGTTCGTGTCGTGTTAATACGTGATGAATTTGATCTCTAAATTTGTATAATTCATCATAAACAGGCATGATCGCACCTCCAGGGTACCCATAAATGATATCTACACCTTCAGCCATCAAACTTCTTACAACTGCTTCGCTACCTGCTATCCGCTGTGTTTTTTCTGCCACTTCTTTTGTTTTATTTAATGTTTCTGTATTCATAATTCCCACCTAGTATTAATGAGATTCCTAATAACTTAGGAATATAAAATTTTAAAATGCATCAGTAACACAACCTTTTGAGGCCGAGGATACTGATCTTGCGTATTTGTATAATATGCCTTTTTTATGTTTCAATTCGGGAGTATTCCATGACTTTTTCCTTTCTGCCAATTCTTCATCAGAAAGCAATACATTAATCGAATTATCTTCAGCACTAATTCTAATTTTATCTCCAGTTTTTAATAATCCAATAGTACCGCCTTCTTGTGCTTCGGGGGTTATATGTCCTACAACGAAACCGTGAGTTCCGCCAGAAAAACGACCATCAGTAATTAAAGCTACCGATTTTCCTAAACCTGCACCCATTATTAAAGAGGTTGGCTTCAACATTTCTGGCATGCCTGGACCACCTTTTGGACCGACGTAACGAATAACAACGACATCACCGCGCTCTACTTCTCCATTTGAAATTCCCGTATTTGCAGCTTGCTCGCCATCATAAACAACGGCCTTACCTTCAAACAACAAGCCTTCATTTCCTGATATTTTTGCCACAGCACCTTCTGTTGCTAAGTTTCCATAAAGAATTTGTAAATTTCCTGAAGCTTTTAAAGCCTTATCCTTAGGGTATATTACGTCTTGATCATTTTCAAACTTAAGCGCTTCAACATCTTTTAAGTTTTCTGCTAATGTACTTCCTGTTACCGTCATACAATCACCATGCAAATAGCCATTTTCTAAAAGGTATTTCATTACTGCAGGTGTTCCACCAATACTATGAACGTCTTCCATTAAATATTTTCCGCTTGGTTTCAAATCGGCTATTAATGGGGTTCTATCACTAACACGTTGAAAATCTTCTAATGTAAACTCAATATCCGCAGCATGTGCAATAGCTAAAAAGTGCAACACTGCATTTGTAGATCCTCCCAAGGCGTTTACAAGCGCAATGGCATTTTCAATAGATTTTTTAGAAATAATATCTAGTGGTTTTAAATCTAACTCCAAAAGTTTTTTAATAGCAATTGCTATTCTTTCACATTCTGATAATTTATTTGGGTTTTCAGCGGGGATAGACGAGTTGTAAGGTAATGCAAAGCCCATACACTCAATTGCTGAAGCCATCGTATTTGCTGTATACATACCTCCACATGCTCCTGCACCTGGAATCGCTCTTTTTATAATTTCTTTGTATTCTTCTTCTTCAATTTCACCAGCTACTTTTTGACCTAAAGCTTCAAAAGCAGAAACAATATTTAATTTTCTTCCTTTATAGTTTCCTGAAGCAGTTGAACCCCCATACATCATGATTGATGGACGATTTAAACGTAACATAGCAATAACAGCACCTGGCATATTTTTGTCACAACCTACAACTGATATTAGCGCATCATAACTTTGAGCTTGCATTACCGTTTCAATGGAGTCTGCAATAATATCGCGAGACGCTAAAGAGTAATTCATCCCTGAAGTACCCATTGAGATACCATCACTTACGCCAATAGTATGAAACCCTAAACCAACTAAACCAGAAATATTACATTCAATTTTCACCTCAGCAGCTAAACCATTTAAATGCATATTGCAGGGGTTTCCATCATATCCCGTACTGGCAATACCAACTTGAGCTTTTTTCATATCCTCATTGGTCAAACCTACGGCGTATAACATGGCTTGAGAAGCAGGCTGAGATTCATCTTGTGTTAGTCTTCTACTATGTTTATTGAGTTCTTTCATATGTGTTGCAAAAAATTTCACCTACCCTACTTTAGTTATAGGAATTTAATTATTTTTTATAAAAATTATTCGATTAACATAAACCAAAATTCGAAATTAATTTATTAGGTTTTTATATTGGTTATTCAATGTTATTTAAGGTTAAATTCACGCTTATGAAAATCAATATAAAAAACTGTTTATCAGATGTTTATATTGTTATTTTTATGATGTCCAAAAATGAAAAATAATCAATAAAAAAACTTCCGTTTTAGGAAGGCAATAAATTTCATTTAAGTTTGAATTTACCATTACCTATCTCTGTGAAAAAAGCGCAATTATAATGACAGAAATGACATTTAAAATTTAACTTTTTAATAGTGTTATACAAATGTTTATAAATAAGTTTTAACTACCAATTGTTTTCATAAAAAAAACAAAAATAAAGGATCATTTTCTTTTATTTTTTTACTTTTGCAAGCAATAAATAATAGAGGAAAGATTTGACTGATTGCAACCTCTTTATACAGAACTTGTTTTTAAAAAGATACTTAAACAAATTCAGTACAAAAAAAATGCTAAAGGCAGTGAAAACTTCCTTCGACGTTAACGTCAAATCTTGCTCAAAATATAACTATATGGCGTATTTATTCACTTCAGAGAGTGTTTCTGAAGGACATCCAGACAAAGTAGCAGATCAAATTAGTGATGCTTTAATTGATAATTTTTTAGCATTCGACCCTGATTCAAAAGTGGCTTGTGAAACCTTAGTAACTACAGGGCAGGTTATATTAGCTGGCGAAGTAAAATCCAACACCTATTTAGATGTACAGAAAATAGCTAGAGATACCATCAATAAAATTGGTTATACCAAAGGCGAATATATGTTTGATGGCAATTCTTGTGGGGTATTATCGGCTATTCACGAACAATCTGAAGATATTAATCAGGGTGTAGATAGAGGAAGTAAAGAAGAACAAGGTGCGGGAGATCAAGGGATGATGTTTGGTTATGCCACTAACGAAACCGAAAATTTTATGCCTTTAGCTTTAGATTTATCGCATAGAATTTTAAAAGAACTTGCTGATTTACGTAGAGAAAATAAAGCCATTACGTACTTAAGACCAGACTCAAAAAGTCAGGTAACCATTGAGTATAGCGATGATAATATTCCGCAGCGCATAGATGCTATTGTAGTATCTACCCAACATGACGATTTTGCAGACGACCATACGATGTTAGCTAAAATCAGAAAGGACATTGTGGATATATTAATTCCGAGAGTAGTTGCCAAACTTCCTGAATCTGCTCAAAAATTGTTTAATGATAATATTACTTACCATATTAACCCAACAGGGAAGTTTGTAATTGGTGGGCCACATGGTGACACCGGTTTAACAGGACGAAAAATTATCGTGGATACTTATGGTGGGAAAGGCGCACATGGCGGTGGTGCTTTTTCAGGAAAAGACCCCAGTAAAGTAGATAGAAGTGCTGCTTATGCTACACGACATATTGCTAAAAACCTAGTTGCCGCTGGTATAGCCGATGAAATTTTAGTGCAAGTGAGTTATGCCATTGGTGTTGTTGAACCTATGGGTATCTTTATTGAAACTTATGGCTCCTGCCCATTTAATATGACGGATGGTGAAATAGCTGAAAAAGTATCTCAAATTTTTGATATGCGTCCTTTTGCTATTGAAGAGCGTTTGAAATTGCGTGCGCCAATTTACAGCGAAACTGCTGCTTATGGACACATGGGGCGAGCTAATGAAACTGTAACAAAAACATTTTCGCAACCTAATGGAGAAAACATTACTTTAGATGTTGAGCTGTTTACTTGGGAGAAGTTAGATTATATTGATGAGATAAAAAAAGTGTTCGGTTTGTAAATTAGGACCGAAATAAAATATTTTGAAAGACTGCTTTTTACAGGCGGTCTTTTATTTTTAAACTTGTTTTTTAGGGTAAAAAAGATAATTTAGTTAAAGTACTGATACAAAAAATTAACACGATTTCTTACAATTAATTTTTTAAACTAATGAATCGATGAGATATTTTATAAGCATTTTCCTTATTTTATTTTTAAAACATACCGCTATATCACAATGTGTGAATGTTCAAATTAAAGATAGTGGAGTTCTTTTTAAAGAAGGATCAGATAGTATCCTATTCTACCAAACAGCTCAAAAAGAGTTGAATGGAAAATATGAAAGATCAAATTATATTCATCCACTTTATACATTGGATGGTGCATATTTTACTGAGGACTTCCCTTCAGACCATCCTCACCATCGTGGTGTTTTCTGGGCTTGGCATCAATTATATGTTGGCGATAAAAGAATTGGCGATGGATGGGAAATAAAGAATTTTAAATGGCAGGTATTATCAGTTAAAGAACTCAAAAAGGCAGGTCAACAAAAATGTGTTAAATCACATGTCGTTTGGAAGTCTCCTTTGTGGTTGGATGAAAACGGAAATGAGAAACCATTAGTATCTGAGCATACTACAATTACGGTTTTCCCAAAAGCAAAGAATTATCGGCAAATTGATATTGAAATAGCCTTAATAGCGCAGGAACTAGATTTACGAATTGGTGGGTCAGAAGATGAAAAAGGATATGGAGGTTTTTCTACAAGGATTCGTCTGGTTGAAGACATGATATTCACTAGTTCAACTGGGCAAATTAAACCTCAACAACTTCCTATGGAAGCGGAAGGATGGATTGATATTTCGGGATCTGTGGGACATGATAATCTCATAGCAGGTATTACGATTTTTAGTCACCATAAAAACCCAGGCTACCCAAATCCATGGATTTTACGTCAAAAAAGGAGTATGCAAAACGCTGTATATCCTCATCCAGGTAACAAAGCAGTTATTCTTTCTGATATTGAACCCACATTATTGAGATACAGAATTCTCGTTCATGACGGATTGAAACCATCGGAAATTTCATCACTATTCGCTAAATATTTAAAATTGAAATAACTTTTTAAGTTAAAGTGTGAAGAGCAGGATTGACATTATCCACCCTGAAAACTAGGTTTTAAAAATAAAAAAAGCAAGCTTTATATTTTGCTTGCTTTTTAATTTCATCGTGGGGAGAGCAGGATTCGAACCTGCGAAGACGTAGTCAGCAGATTTACAGTCTGCCCTCGTTGGCCGCTTGAGTATCTCCCCAAAACTGCAAGCAAATATAATATGCTTTATTAATTCTACAAAAGAAAAATACAATAACTTATTTTCAAAAAACTTATAGTTCGTATCGAATTCTAAAGGTTAAAAAACGGGGTTGAATAAAATATTCTGAAGTAAAAACAGATATATTATTATTTCCGTTTTGTATTTGAGATTTCGTATTTAAAAGGTTTGTTGTTTTTAATTGATATTCCCATTTAGAGTCATTATTTTTTCTATACGATAATGAAGCATCCCAAATTTCAAAAGTTTGTGCTTCTCCATTTGGATTACTTTGGCTATTGTAGCTGTAATTTGTTAAAAATGTTAGCGATTTCCAAATGTAAGCATCAAACTCTACAGATGGTGCATTGGTAATGAATGTAGTTGTTCTACCTCCTTGCGTATTATCATTAACACTGTATCGATAAGAAATTTGAAAATTTGGTGCTTCTCTAAAATTTGAGCGAATTTCTGGTGTGTATGTTTGCCTAAAACTTTCATTTACAGATCGATTTCCTTGAATAAACTGATTAAATTTACTGTAATTAAAATTGGTATTTAAGCTTCCTCGAAACTTACCGAACGTGCGTTGAACACGCCCAAAAGAAGATACACTTTCATCGACAAATTCAGAATTAAAAAACCGGTTAGTTCTAATAACACTTTCAAAATCTGACAAAGAACGTATTTGATTCACGGAATTGGTATAATTTACTGAAGCAAAAACATTGGTGTAATTAAATAAATTAAAACTTCTGTAAAACAAACTCACGTTGTTTGATAAGGCGTTTTCTAATTCTGGATTACCAATTTGAATACTATTAAAGTTATTTAATACAATACCTCGCGCTAAATTTGTAACATCGGTAAATTGATTTCTCATATTATACCTAAGCGTTAAACTTTCACTCTTTTTAAATTGAATGCGGGTTTCAAAATCTGGTAATACTCTAAAAAAATTATCCTTATAATCCTGACCGAATTGATTGTTAGTATTACTATAAGCATGTATTGAAATACCTGGCGTAAAAGTAAATTTTCCTGATTTTAAAGTATAATGAGCGCCTAAATAGATATCGCCAAAATTGTATTGTGTATCATTATTGTCTAAACCATTATTAACTATGGGCGTTGGATCTAAAGTTGAATTATTATCTAGTGTTTGGAAAATATTAGAATTAAAATCTTGACGACTAATTAAAGCCCCCAAAGTAAAATTGATATTACTTTTAGCATTTAAAATATTCCAGTAATCTAATTTAGCATCTAATTGATTGGATTTTACGCGTCTATCTTGGTTAACATTATATCCTATTTGGTTTGGGTCTAAACCTAAACTATCAGCTGTTACAGCATAACCTGACTTATCTTCTAACAGTGCATTATAAAATGGATCTTCGTCTTGTAATAAATGTTGTGCCTCAAAGGCAAAAATATTATTTTCATTAAGCGTGTAGTAATAATTAATATTTTGACTGATGCTATATGGTGTGTTTTCTTCAAGTTGAATAGTGTTACCAACAACAGATGAAAACAGTGTACGGTCTTGTGATTCTTTGGTTATTCTTGCTAAAAAATCATAATCTAATTGATTATTAAGATTTGGCTTATAAGCAGCACTTAGTTTTAATAAACCAATGTCACTTCGCTGTCTTGTAGTTTCGTTTGTTTCTTCATCAGGAATTCCCAAATCTGGATTGGTATATTGCACAAAACTATTTTCTCTTAAATCTATTCGGCTACTATTAAAAATAACAAATCCACTTAAATCTAAAGCTTTATTAGGCGAATAACTAAAGTTGGTTGCTCCTAATTTATTTTCAATATTTTGAGCTCTGTTATTTTGAGTTGCCAAAAATCCTAAATTATTACTTCCTAAATTTAGTGTTGTTCCGCTACCTCTACTTGGTGCTCTAAAACCGCCACCAAAATTTTGCAAATCTCTTCTTGATAATGCTGGCTCGCCCGTATTATTTAAATCGCCAATTACATTTATGCTATAATCTGGACTGTAGTAAAATAATTTAGGCTGTGCTATATATAATTCATTATCTGTTGATGCGCCACTGCCAACGGTAACATTACCAAACCAGAAATTCTTTTTACCCTCTTTTAGTTTTATGTTAATGGCATAATTATCTTGATTGTTACTAACACTACTTAATTGTCCTACCTCAGCATAATTTTTTAAAACCTGAACCTTATCAACGGCATTTGATGGAATATTTTTTGTGGCTAATTTAGTATCTCCATCAAAAAAGTCTTTTCCATCCACCATAAGTTTGCTAACGCGCTGTCCTTCCACCTCAATTTGACCGTCTGCATTAATTTCCACTCCAGGTAATTTTTTTAAAACATCTTCCAGTTTTCGTTCTGTTCCATTTGTAAAAGAATCTGCATTATAAACAATGGTATCGCCTTTAATAGTTAATGGCATTTCGTATGTTAACTCAACGGTATCTAGTGCATTATCTTGTACTAAAGTAATATCTTTTAAAAGATTGCTATCACTGGTTTCAATAATGTCTTCAAAATTTTTCATACCAATATAACTGACTTGGAGCTTGTACTTAGAGTTTTTTTCTAACGACAATAAATACTTTCCTTTATCATTGGTAATACCATAAGTTTCAAGCTTATTGGTTTCTTGATTTATAGCTATAATGTTAGCCAATTCTAAGGGCTCTCCAATACTATCTTTAACTACACCTTGAATTTTTACCTGACTATATATGAGATTGCAAAAACAAAATAGCACTACAAAAATTAATTTTTTCATTATGTTATTAAACAGTGTTAGTTATTTACTTTACTAAAAAAAAACATTTTATCTTCTTCCACCACGATTTTCTCGAAATTCACGCATTTTTTTGACTATTATATCTTGGTATTCTTTTTTTGTTACTTCTGTACCTTTATCTGGTGCCTCAATCTCGGTTTTTTCTTCAGGATTAATCACAATTTTAGAGCAAAGCATAACGGTATTTCCAGAACTAACTTCGAGTATTAAACCTGGCAACCCCCAATATTCTAATGGCCCTGTGGTTACTGGTATTTGAGGCGTATACCAAGCCGTAACTTCAGTTGTATTAACCTCCTCTGTTTCAGATTCAGATTCACCCTCTCTTAAATTGCCCCATGAGAATGACCACCATTCTAAATCTTTACTTGGTACTTTACAAGTTGCCTTAAAACAAGTATAATTTCCAATTTGTTTAGTTTCAGAACCCATAGCCCAATCAAAAAACATCAAACTATCTTTAACTAAAAAACGTTTACCGTAAAATTCTTGGTTTTGAACTAAAGTATTTTCTTTTACATTTTTATATAATTCGCCTGGTGTAAAGTTTTTACCCCAACTATCCGTTGCGCCAGAAATAGCATCTAATTTTTCAACTTCATCATAAACTGATGCTTCTTTGTTAAACGTTAAAATATAGGTTTTTTCTAATCTGTTTTTCAAACGCTCATAAACTTGCTTTTTTTGTGCTTCGCTCATTTGAGCTCCCCAATTTCCAAGCTCCATAGTGGTTTTCTTGAAGTAATACGCCTTTCCTTGAAAATCTTGCGCATATAAAGACAGAGATAAAAATATAGTTAAAACTGCTAATGTGGATTTAATAAGTTTTAAATTCATTTTAAATAAATTTGTTTAACAAATATATGTAATAATTAAACATTTGTTATTTTTTTGGATATCAATTACAATTTATCTTCTACCGCCGCCACCTCTTTGACTACGAAACATTTCACGCATCTCTTGAGTTTTTTTATCTACAATGTCATCATATTCTTTTTGGGTGACTTCTTTTCCTTTTGATGGGGCTGATATAAATTCTTTCTCAGAAGGATTTAGAATAATTTTAGAGCATAAAATGGTGGTTTTATCAGAGCTAACTTCTAAAATTAAACCTGGAAGACCCCAATACATTTCTGGACCTTGATTAACTGGTATTTGAGGTGTATACCAAGCGGTTACAACAATCTCATTGTTATTATCTTCTATTTCTGCAGATTTGATAGCTGTTGAATCTTTTGTTTTCTCGTTCTGGGGAGATCTTCTAGTAAAATTACTAAAATCTCTTGGAGACTCCCTTTTCATTGCGGTAGCTTTAAAGCATGTGTATTGTCCAATAATTTTTGTTTCAGGTTCTAGTTTCCAATCCAACTTTGGCAAACTATCTTTAATTAGAAACTGCTTACCAAAAAAATCTTGTGATTGCAAAATTTGTAGATTCTTCAAATTTTTGTAATGATCTCCACCCGTCATGTTCATCATCCCAAAACGCATGCCTCTACCCTGCGTGGGTGATTCTAAACGTTCTTCTTCTTTATACAAAGATTCTGATTGATTAAATGTTAGAATAAATGTTTTTTCTAAGGCGCTTTTCATGCGTTCCGCAATTTGTTTTTTTCGCTCTTCACTTAATTCTCTCCCTCCAAAATTACTCATGTCTACGGTCGTTTTAGTTTCGTAATATGCAATTCCTTGAAAATCCTTTTGAGCAAATAAACTTAAAGACATAATGAATAAGAAACATCCTATAGCTGGTTTTGAAGAATTTAAAGTCATTTGAAAAATTATTTATTAGGTTTAGATTCGCTTTTATTATTGTTGTTAGACACAAAAAAAAATATTTAGTTTAAACATCAAACGTTAAAATATTCTTAAACTTATTAGTGTTCAAAATGAACAAAAAACGGTTTGATTTTTGTACTTTTCAAGTCGCATGAAACATATAGTTTATCTTTTTTTATTATTTACAACTTCAATTTTCTCTCAAGAAACTATTGAAACTTCATTTATTAAAAATACAACCTTGGATGTTGAAACCATGGTTTCTATTAATAATTTTGGATTTATCTATTATGTAAACAATAGTGTTTTTCATAAAAAGGACGAGGCGAAAATAATAACGTACAATAATTTACTGTTAGGCCATTTAGAAACTGCTAATGTTTTCAATCCTTTAAAAATAAATTTATTTTATAAAGATTTAAATACGGTTATCATTCTTGATAATAGATTAGCTGAAATATTTAAAATTGACTTTAATACCATTGAAGACTACAAAAATGTAACAAATATTTCAACAGGCTATGATAATACACTTTGGGTTTTTAACCAAAATACTCAACAGCTAGAACTTTTTGACTACAAAACAAAATCTACAAGAGTAAAAACAATACCAATTGAAAGCGAAGTACTAGATTTAAAAAGTAATTATAACACCTGTTATTTACTCACTAAAAATTATTTATACATTTACAACTATTTTGGAAGTCTGCTAAAAAAAATAGAAAATGATGGTTATACAGCAATTTCTGAAAGCAATGAAAATATTGTTTTAAAAAAAGGACAAGGTTTATTTTACTTAACAAAAAACACACAAAAAATAATTCCGCTTACAATTCCAAATTTATTGATAGATCAGTTTTTTGTAATCAATGAAACCTTGTATATTTACCATGATAAAACCCTTTTTGAATACCTAATAAAAACCAATTGAGATTATGCATATTGCTGTTGCCGGAAATATTGGCGCTGGAAAAACTACCCTTACAAAATTACTTGCAAAACATTATAAATGGGAAGCTCAACTTGAGGATGTTGTAGATAATCCTTATTTAGATGATTTTTATAATCAAATGGAACGTTGGAGTTTTAATTTACAGGTGTATTTCTTGAATAGCAGGTTTCGACAAGTTTTACAAATTCGTCAAAGTGGAAAAGACATTATTCAAGATAGAACTATTTATGAAGATGCTCATATTTTTGCTCCCAATTTACATGCCATGGGATTAATGACGAATCGTGATTTTGAAAATTATAAATCACTTTTTGATTTAATGGAATCCTTAGTCAAAGGACCTGATGTTTTAATCTATTTACGCAGCTCTATTCCCAATTTAGTAAAGCAAATTCATAAACGCGGACGCGAATATGAAAACTCAATAAGCATTGATTATTTAAGCAGATTGAACGAGCGTTACGAAGCTTGGATACATGACTATACTAAAGGAAAGCTACTCATAATAGACGTTGACAAGCTCGATTTTGTAGATAATCCAGAAGATTTAGGTAACGTAATTAATACTATTGATGCTGAAATTAACGGGTTATTTTAAGGTTTTACAAACCCTTGTTTACTAGCATGTTCTATAGCTTCTTTACTACTTTCCACTAATAAAACTGGTGTAGTTTTATAATTTTTATACAATCCAGAAACCCTAAGCATTTTCCTTTTGTGTTTAACGCTTCGTAAATATATAGCTAATATTCTATCTGGATACGCCTCGGCAATTTCCATATAGATATCTGGGTCGTGTTCACCACTATCTCCAATCAATACAAATTTTAAGCTCGGATATGCTTCTAAAATATTTAAAATTTCCTTTTGTTTTTGTGGCTTCTCATCTTTACTCTTTTTTGAGAATGGTTTTGGGAAGTTTCTCAAGATAATAGGCCCTTTTGGGAAATTATTTTTCTTTAAAAAATATTCTAAGTAGCGATATAAATTCCACGGACTATGACTAACATAAAACATAGGATTGGCTTCGACTCCTGTTTTACCTTGATGTAATAAGTGATAAAATTCTGGAGCTCCTTCTAAAGGAAGTCTTTTCCCTGATGATTTTAGCAACGTGTTTAAAATAACACGCCACTTTAAAATGGAGGTTAAGCCAGTATGTAAAATGGTGTCATCTATATCGCTAATAACGCCAAAAGAAGCTTTTTTTGAAGGAATGAGCATTTGTCCTGGAAAGCGATTTTCCGATTGAATAATTCTTGAAATTTGTTCCTGCCTATAAGAAAATTCAAAATTTACCCAACCTTCTTCATTAGCATAATTACTAATATCATCAACAACTTCGTCTAACTTAAAATACCCATCGTTATCAGTTTTGACATAAAAAAATTTATTGTCGCCCATTTTAACAGTGAGTTCTGTGTTTTTTATCTCGTCTGTTTCAAAGCGTTTCCATGCGTTCAAAAGTAATTTGAATACGCCTTTTTGTTCTAAGTTTATACTTTCATCTTCTAAAGCCCTTCCTCTTAAGTATAGATGATTGAATGTTCCGTAGGTTTGGAACGCAATAATTTGGAGTGGATCTTTTTTGAACATAAATACTATTAAAGGCACAAAAAACCACGCTGTAAACGTAGTTTTTTTGTGGTGAAATTTATTTTTTAAAAGTCATCATCTTCTTCAATGACATTGAATTTAAAGTTTTGCGTAATATTTATAGTATATCAATATTAGCTTTTACTTCTTCTTCATTTCCACTAAAAGTTTTATAACTTGTGGTTTCCTCGTCATTTTCAGTAGTTATAGTGGTTACTACTGCTTTGACTGTACCGTCACTATTTGTGGTCATTTTAACTTTAACTTCTTTATGCATATTAACATTTTCAATAGCCCCCTTATCAGAATTATAAGATGCTAATCCTTCAGAAGTAATGGCTATACTTGGTGCAATTACTAAAGCTACAACTGACATTAATTTTAATAAGATGTTTAATGACGGTCCAGAGGTATCTTTAAATGGATCTCCAACAGTATCTCCAACAACGGCAGCTTTATGTGCATCCGTCCCTTTTTTACCTTGCTCTTCAATTGTTTTTTTAGCATTATCCCAAGCTCCACCTGCATTTGATTGAAAAATAGCCATTAAAACTCCACAAGTGGTTACACCAGCAAGTAAGCCTCCAAGCATTTCTGCGCCACCAATAAAACCAACAGCAACGGGAACGGCAATAGCTAATAAACCTGGCAATACCATTTCTCTAATAGAAGCTTTTGTTGAAATATCGATACATTTACTGTAATCGGCAACACCATCAGCAGCATCAAAAATCTTTCTATCAGCTTCTGATGCTTTTGTCATATCAGAATCATACTTACGCATTATTACTAATGCCGCTTTTAGTTCAGGAATATCTCTAAATTGACGACGAACTTCTTCAATCATAGCCATAGCTGCACGACCAACAGCATTCATTGATAGCGCAGAAAATACAAAAGGCAACATACCTCCAACTAATAATCCAGCCATAATTTTTGGTTGAGACACATCAATAGCTATAACACCAGCAGTCTTCATAAAAGCCGCAAATAAAGCCAAGGCTGTTAAAGCTGCAGAAGCAATGGCAAATCCTTTACCAACAGCTGCAGTTGTATTACCAACAGCATCTAATTTATCGGTACGTTCACGAACCTCACTCGGTAATTCAGCCATTTCAGCAATACCACCTGCATTATCACAAATTGGCCCGTAAGCATCAACCGCTAATTGAATACCTGTGTTTGCTAACATACCAACTGCAGCAATGGCAATACCGTATAAACCTGCAAAATGATGTGATACCATAATAGCAGCGGCAATTAAAAGAATAGGAATCATGGTCGACATCATACCAACTCCTAAACCAGCAATAATATTTGTAGCTGCGCCAGTTTCTGATTGTTTAACTATGGACATCACAGGTTTTTTGCCCGTAGCCGTATAATACTCAGTTATTTTTCCAACACCTAAACCAGCAACCAAACCAGCAATTGTGGCCCAAAATACACCCATGGCCCCGAATGGCAAACCTTCAACAGATTCAGGAATTAATGAATTAATTATAAAATAAGATGCTATGACCATTAATCCTGCAGAACCAAATTCTCCTATATTTAATGCGGTTTGTGGATTTCCACCATCTTTTACTTTTACAAAAAATGTTCCTAAGATTGACATTATGATACCAACAGCACCAAGAACTAAAGGTAAATAAACGGCTCCTAAACCACTAAAATCTGGTGTTAAGATAAAAGCTCCTAATACCATGGTTCCTATTATAGAGCCTACATATGATTCAAATAAATCAGCTCCCATACCAGCAACGTCTCCTACATTATCTCCTACATTATCTGCAATGGTAGCGGGGTTTAAAGGATGATCTTCTGGAATACCAGCTTCCACTTTACCCACTAAATCAGCGCCAACATCAGCAGCTTTAGTATAAATACCTCCCCCAACACGGGCAAATAAGGCTATAGATGATGCACCTAATGAAAATCCAGAAAGCACATTTAATACCAATGTTAAATTTTCTGCTCCAGGCCATAAGCCCTGATATATCATAAATAATCCACTTAATCCTAAAATACCCAAACCTACAACACCTAAACCCATTACAGCACCTCCAGCAAACGCCACCTCTAATGCGCGTCCTAATGATGTTCTTGCAGCTTCCGTAGTTCTAACATTCGCTTTGGTCGCCACTTTCATACCGATAAATCCTGCTAAGGCAGAACAAATAGCACCTACAATGAATGATATGGCTACCATGCCGCTAGAGCCCACTTCCGAGGCACCTTTAAAATATAGCAAAACCGCGACCGCGACCACAAAAATTGCTAAGACCTTGTATTCGGCCTTTAAAAATGCCATGGCTCCGTCTGCAATGTTCTTAGCTATACGTGACATTTTTTCATTACCAACGTCTTGTTTCGAAACCCATCCGCTTTTTAGAAAAACGAAAATTAAAGCTACAACACCAAAAAGCGGTAAAAATTTTACTATTAATTCCATATTAAGTTAGTTAGTTTAAATTAGTTATTTTTTAAAGGAGTTAAAAATAGGAAAATATAAGTGATAAAAAAAACCACCTTAAATTAAAGATGGCTCAGTTTTGAAGCTTTATTTTATTAATTTGATAATTATATTGAAAAAGAACGTTTCTTTTTATGTTCACTATCTTCATAGCGTTGCACACATTGATGATAAATCTTTATTGCTTCCTCAGCATTACCCCAACCTCCAACGTCAACTTTTTTCTTTTCTAAATCTTTATATACTTGAAAGAAATGTTCTATCTCTTTTAATCTATGAGGATTTAAGTCTGCTATATCAGATCGCTTATTCCATATAGGATCGGATACTGGCACACAAATAATTTTCTCATCTGGTCCTTTTTCATCAGTCATATGAAAAACACCTATTGGTCTAACTTCCATAACTACCATGGGATAAGATGGCTCGGTTGATAATACTAATACATCTAAAGGATCATGATCTAAAGCTAAAGTTTCGGGTATGAAGCCGTAATCTCCAGGATACATCATTGAAGAAAACAAGGTTCTATCAAAACGAATTTTGTGTAATGTAAAATCGTATTCGTATTTATTTCTGCTTCCTTTTGGTATTTCTATAAGTACATCAAAAGTTAATTTTGTTTTTTTAGTCATGATTTTGTTTCTATCTAGGGTTGCAAATGTAGTAAACACACATACAGAAAACAAGCTAAAGCCTATTGTTTTAAAGGATTTTTAGTGTATTTAATCTAAAAATTAATTTCATTTGACATTCAACTTTTATAATTCAAAATATTGAGTTTAGATTAATTTCATATTTTAACATAATAGCATCAATTTGCTATCAAATTACTGATTATCAAAACAAAAATCTAAATTATTGTCATAAAATTATTATATTGTTACATTAATTTATAACGACTAACTCCTTTAAAAATGCGTCTATTTTCACTACTTTTAATTTCATTATTCTGCTATTTAAATTTTCAAGCACAATCACAACCTTGGCAAGGAAAATTTGAACCCATAGATAAAATGATTGCTCAACCAAACACTTATAGAACGGCCAGCGGAGCACCAGGAGAGGCCTATTGGCAGCAACGTGCCAATTATACTATTAAGGCAACCATTGATGAAAAAAACAATACGCTTAGTGGTGATGAAACTATTACTTATTTTAATAACTCACCTGATGCTTTAGGTTATTTATGGATTCAGCTTGAACAAAATGTAAATAAAAAAGAAAACGAAGATTTTGGCGATATCAATAATAACATAAAAGAAGGTATAACATCGCGTCAAATGCAATTTCTTACCAGAGCTATTGATTTTCCTGCAGGATATTCTATAAAATATATAAAAGACTCTTCAGGAAACACCCTAAAATCATTAGTGAATAATACCATGATGAAGGTTAAATTAAATCAACCTTTAAAATCTGGTGAATCGTTTAGCTTTTCAATAGGATGGTCTTATCCAATCACTGACAGAAGTATGTATTTACTATCTCGTGAAGGTTATGAATATTTCCCTGAAGATGATAATACTGTTTACCTCATTGCACACTGGTTTCCTAGAATGGCGGTCTATAATGATACTGAAGGTTGGCAAAATCAGCAATTTCAAAAGCTTGGTGAGTTTGCATTAGAATTTGGCGATTACGACGTTGAAATTACGGTTCCTGCTGACCATATTGTAGCATCAACTGGTACATTGAAAAACGCTGAACATGTACTTAGTAAAACGCAACGTAAAAGAATAGATGAAGCTAAAAAAACCTTTGATAAGCCTATCATGATTATCACTAAAGAAGAAGCAGAAGCTAACGAAAAATTAAAATCCACTAAACAAAAGACTTGGAAATACAATGCTAAAAATGTACGTGATTTTGCTTTTGCATCATCCAGAAAATTTATGTGGGATGCACAAGCAGTAAAATTACCAACAAACACAGTAATGGCTATGTCTTTTTATCCAAAAGAAGGCTTACCCGTGTGGCAAGAAGAGTCTACCAAAGCTATTATGCATGCCCTTGAAGTGTATTCGGAAGCTACATTTGATTATCCTTATCCTGTGGCCATATCTGTAAATACCTCTAATATTGGGATGGAATTTCCCATGATTAGTTTTAATGGAGGTAGGCCAGATAAAAATGGCATTATTAGTGATGCAGCCAAAGCAGGAATGATTGGTACTATTATTCATGAAGTAGGTCACAACTGGTTCCCGATGATTGTAAGCTCTGATGAACGTAAATGGATGTGGATGGACGAAGGTTTAAATACGTTTTTACACCAACGCACTGTTGCAGAGCGCTACCCTGATTTTAATAGCGTAACACCAAAAAGTATCATACCATTTATGAGTGGTGACAAAAATATTTTACGCCCCATTATGACAACTTCTGATAATGAAATAATGAGTCAATTTGGATCTAATTTTTACATAAAACCTACCGTTGGTTTACAAATGCTTCGCAACTCCATTATTGGTAAAGAATTATTTGATGAGGCCTTTAAAGAATATGCTAACCGTTGGAAATATAAACATCCAAATCCATCAGATTTGTTCAGAACTCTTGAAGACGCTACAGCAACTGATTTAAATTGGTTTTTTAGAGGCTGGTTTTTTACAACTGATAATGTTGATATTGAACTAGATAATGTTAAATGGTTTAGGGTTTACGAAGAAAATACCAATATCGAAGACCAAAATAAAACTTCGAAAATTAAAATTAAAGCTTTAGAGAGTTCCGACAATGGTGAAGCAAAGGATTTTTCAAACGGACCTGAAGTAATAAATATGACAACAACCCCCGACTCTGCATATGGTCAATTTCTATCACGCATAAATGAAACAGAGGTGCGAAAACAGATATCTGGAAAAAATATCTATGAATTAACTATTAAAAACATTGGCGGACTTATTATGCCTGTCACCATAGAATGGATTTACACTGATGGTTCAAAAGACATAGATAGACTACCAGCACAAATTTGGCGCAGAAATGAATATGAAACGCAACAAACATTTATAAAGGAGAAAGAGGTTAGTAAAATAAATTTAGATCCTAATTTTGAATTTGCTGACATCAATATAGAAAACAATAGCTTTCCTAAAACTGAAACACTATCGGATTTTGATCGTTTTAAAGAAAAGAAAAATTAGTGATTCTGTATTTAATTATGATGTATTATGTCTCATATAAAAATTATCATATTAACTTTATTTGTTTTCAAAACAAGCTTTTCAATGGGGCAAGATCTTACAGCTCATAAATGGAATAACAGAATATTGTTAGTCATAGTAAATAACCTAGATAATTCTGTTTATAATAATCAGATTGGTGAACTTCAAGCGTGTATCGATGGGCTTTTAGAACGTAAATTACTTGTGTATCATATCAAAAAAGACCGCTACAAATTAGGATTGGAAAACTCTGTTGAATGGAAAAAATCTCCAAAGCTTTATAAAAAATATAAAAAAACAACATCAGATTTTGAAATTCTGCTCATAGGCTTAGATGGAGGTATTAAGTTAAGGCAAGAATCTATTTTAGATTGCAAGAATTTATTTGGCATAATCGATATCATGCCAATGAGAAAAGCTGAAATGAGAGGTAATTAAAGCTACAGATTACAAACAAAATACATCTTAAATCATTTTGAAGTTATAAAATGTATTATATCGAAAAAATAAAATTTGTGTATAAAGTTGCAGTAATTTTGCTTAGATTAATTTAAGAAATAATAAAAAAATGAAAACAAAAATTATAACAATATCTCTTATGTTAGTAGCTTTATGTTATAGCACTAATATGGACGCTAAGAATGACAAAGATAAAGTCAAAGGCAAAGGCACAGAAAATAACAATGGCCAATACAATAACAACAGCGGGTTTACACAGACTAATGGAGCATCTACCAACAACAACGGTGCCAGCGGAAACAAAGGAAATAAAAAAGGTGATTCAGTGCCTTTAGATGGTGGCCTTAGTCTTTTATTAGCTGGTGCAGCTTTTTTTGGTGCTAGAAAATTACGCCATAAAAGTTAATTAAATTATTTACAGTTTTATAATCTTGGAGGCTTTTAAATAAAAGCCTCTTTTTTTTCTATTAATTTAAAAATAAAAGCCGAAGCTACCCGTAATTCCAAACTTTCTTGCGTCAGGATATTCTATATTATCTTTATAATTTCCTCTAAAGTTAAAGTCTATTCTAAACACTTTAAAAATATTACCAATACCAAGGCTGTATTCATAATAAGGATTATTTGAAGGTGCTATCAAGGAAATACTATTTGGGTTATTTGTTCTATTCAAAGCAATATTATCATCTGAAATTTCTCCCCAAACTCCTCGAACACTTATAATTTCTCTTAAATTTAATTCTCGTAAAAATGGTATTCTTGAAAAGAAACGACCATTGAAGTTATGTTCTAAATGAAAAGATGTATATGTGTCACTTACAAACTCATAAAAATCTAACTGAGAGAAGGTATTATAAATTGAGAAATAGGTTTGATTTCCAGGAATTACGCTAAGTAAACCTAATGGTACTTCTCCAAAAGTTTTACCTGCTTCAATAGTTGTTGTTAATTTACCAAAACCGCCAACTTGCCAAGGTTTAATGTAAGATAATTGTACTTTTGTATAATCAAAATCGCTATTAAAAAAGTTTTTATCACCTTTACTTATTATGGCAAATAAACGAGCAAAATCATCATTAGCTATTGAACGTTCTACTCCAAAACCTGTCATTTTACGTTTTGGAAAATAAGATACTGATAAAGAACTTTCAAATTGTTGAACCTCACTTTCAATCCCTGTTGGTGTATTGTAATCTAAACTAAAGGTTGGCGATGCCGATTCTAAAGTTCTATAGTTGGCACCCAATCTAAAAATAACGTTTCGCCATGGCTCTGCTTCAATGGCTAAACTTGTTAAATTTATAGAGGTTAGTTTATCATTTGCTCCTGTACCAACCAAAGAGGAGGATGCCAAACTTCGTCCTAATACATCCGTACTATTTGTTAAACTGGCACCTATTTGTTCAACATCACGCCTGTTTCCGCCAGAAACAATGAATCGACTCCTTTTGTCCAATAACCACTTACCTGAAATACCGTATTTAAATTTATCATCATTAAACCCATAGGCTAAAAACCCTTCAATACGCCATAAATCATTTCGACCAAAATAGGTTCGCCCACCAGCACGAACTCGTAAGCCTTCAACTTCATTAAACCCAAATGTAGAAAAAATAGGTCCGTAATCTAAAGGTAACGTGTTAAATTCTATATATCCTGAAGCTAAAATGCTACCTAAATTATAAAGCCTTTTAAACTTTTTTACAGTTTTTAAGGTATCTAACATTTTATAAACGCCTTTCTCATCTTGGTTGAGTTCTTCTAGGCGATTTTCTGCCCAAAACGCATCATCTCTATCATAAACATCTTTATCATAATTATAAACATCTTTGTCATAAAAGTCTTCATCTTTCTTAACATCAAATTTATAATTGTTGTAGAGTGTTGTTCTTTTTCCATAAACACCTCTAGACTTTTCTTTTTTACTAAAGGCAAAATCACTCATCATATAATCCCGGTTTACTAGAAATAATGAATCGCTCAATACTTCAAAATCCTGTTCTATATAAATTTCCTTTACCCAGTTTATATTAGCACTTTTTGATGCCTGAAGATTAATGTGTTTTATAGCATATGTAGAATCTGCAACCCAAAAATCACCTTTAAATGTAAGTTCGTTTTTTCTGCGTGGATAATATATAATATTGTAACACCACTTGTTATCTATAAATGAGCTATCTGACAAAACATAATTATAGGTACTTATTCCAGTTTTAGAAAGCGGGCTTACAAAACTTTTATCAAAAAATTGAAGGTAATTATCATACACATTAAAATCATTGTATAAATCGTCTACAAAGTCAATAATTACCTGATTATTACTAAATCCAGAATTCTTATTTCCTTTTAAATCTTCCTTTTCCTTTTTTAAAATGTTATCGCCATAAATGGTTGAAACCGCTTCATTAATAAAAATTGGCAGATATGTTTTACCTGTAACACGAGACGTATCCACTTGGTTAAAAACAAATTCCATACCTCTAAACAATTTACTTTTAATAAGCGCGCTATCTATAGTATTAATATCAAATTCTACCTTTTCATACTTATCGTATTGGTATTGTTCGAACTGTTTTAAACCATTACTACGCTTATTTGCCCAAATTTTCCTGAGTAAATCAATAGCTGGGTTGTTTTTTTTGGGCTGCTTTCCAGACACAATAAAAACTTGATCTAATTGTGAAGTTTCCTCTTTTAAAATAAATTTTAAATCGTAATTTACTTTTTTAAGTAAAGGAATATTTAAAGTTTCATAACCTATAAAAGACACCATTAAAGCGTCCCAAGTGTCATCTGATTCTAAATAAAATTTGCCATTTTCATCGGTAATAGTTCCTTTTGTAGAGCCTTTAAATAAAATATTTGCAAATGCAACTGGCTCTTCATACTCATCAAACACGTAGCCGCTTACTTTGGTTTGAGCGAAGGTTGAAATAATTCCTAAGAAAAAAAAAATAATAAGTTGTTTTATGCTCATAATCAAAAAAAACTTCACCAACAATATTGCCAATGAAGTTTACATAACGTAAATATTTACCTTTTATTTATATAATACTTTTTTTACAGCCTTAATTACTTCTGTGTAATCTGGCAACCATTCTGCTAATAAAACTGGTGAGTATGGTGCAGGAGTATCAGCAGTATTAATTTTTATAATTGGGGCATCCAAATAGTCAAACGCTTCACTTTGTACTAAATAGGTAATTTCAGTTGCTACATTTCCAAAAGGCCAAGCTTCTTCTAAAATTATCAATCTATTTGTTTTCTTAACCGACTCTACAATAGCTTTTCTATCCATTGGACGAACGGTACGCAAATCAATAATTTCACAAGAAATACCTTCTTTTTCAAGTTCATCAGCAGCTTTATACGCTTCTTTAATTATTTTGCCAAAAGACACAATAGTAACATCGGTACCTTCTCGTTTTATATCAGCAACACCTAATGGAACAATATATTCACCTTCAGGCACTTCGCCTTTATCGCCATACATTTGCTCACTTTCCATAAAAATAACTGGGTCGTCATCGCGAATAGCGGCTTTTAAAAGCCCTTTTGCATCGTAGGGATTTGATGGAACCACCACTTTTAAACCTGGTGTATTAGCAAACCAGTTTTCAAAAGCTTGTGAATGTGTAGCTCCCAATTGACCCGCAGAAGCTGTTGGACCACGAAAAACAATGGGACAATTAAATTGCCCACCAGACATTTGTCTTATTTTTGCAGCATTATTTATAATCTGATCAATGCCAACTAAAGAGAAGTTGAAGGTCATGTATTCTACAATTGGTCTGTTTCCTGTCATGGTAGAACCTATAGCAATACCTGCAAATCCAAGTTCTGCAATGGGTGTGTCAATAACACGTTTAGCTCCAAATTCATCTAACATGCCTTTGGAAGCCTTGTAAGCTCCATTATATTCAGCGACTTCCTCACCCATAAGATAAACACTTTCATCTCTACGCATCTCTTCGCTCATGGCTTCGCATATAGCCTCTCTAAATTGAATTGTCTTCATTAAATATATTTTTAATCGAATTACAAAAATAGCAATAAATGACAAACTCTCTTAATAGAATTTTTTAAAATTTATTATGCGTGCATAGTATTTTTCAAAATAAAATAATTAACTTCGTAGCGATGAAAAAAGTTATCAGTTTTCAATGGCATTAAATAACAAAAAACTTATCCTCTTTTTTCTAATTGATACTAAATATTAATACATAAAACACTCATAATGAAAATATTAGTCTGTATTAGTCATGTTCCAGATACCACTTCAAAAATTAACTTTACCGATGGTGATACAAAATTTGATACTACTGGTGTTCAATTTGTGATTAATCCAAATGATGAGTTTGGCTTAACACGAGCTATGTGGTTTAAAGAAAAACAAGGTGCAAATGTTACTGTAGTTAATGTAGGTGGCGCAGAAACAGAACCCACATTACGTAAAGCTTTAGCCATTGGAGCAGATGCTGCTATTAGGGTTAATACGCCTGCAACTGATGGTTTTTCAGTCGCCAAACAGCTTGCTAACGTTGTAAAAGATGGGGGTTATGATTTAGTAATTGCTGGTCGTGAATCTATAGATTATAATGGCGGAATGGTTCCTGGCATGATTGCAGGACTAACTAACGCTAACTTTGTAAATAACTGCATAAAACTCGAAGTTGATGGTACTTCAGCGAAAGCGACAAGAGAAATTGATGGCGGGAAAGAAAGTGTTTCTACAGCATTACCTTTAGTTATTGGAGGACAGAAAGGATTGGTTGAAGAAAGTGATTTACGAATTCCTAATATGCGTGGTATTATGATGGCGCGTCAAAAGCCATTAACCGTTGTTGAACCTGTTGATGCTAAGGCAGAAACAACTTCTGTTTCATTTGAAAAACCAGTTCCAAAAGGGGCCGTTACTTTGATATCTCCAGATAATTTAGACGAATTAATTAGCTTACTTCACAACGAAGCTAAGGTGATATAAATCCTCCCCCTAACCCCTCCGAAGGAAGGGAAATGGGTACGGAAAATTAGAATATAAAACATAAACAAGCTCAAAAAGTCCATCTCTTCCTGAAAGGCGTTGGAGAGCGGAAAAAATAAATACATTATGTCAGTTTTAGTATATACAGAATCAGAACAAGGAAAATTTAAAAAAACGGCTTTAGAGGTTGCATCTTATGCCAAAGCGGTTGCTAACCAATTAGGAACAACTGTAACAGCAGTAGCTATTAATGTTGATGATACTTCAGAACTGGGCAACTATGGTGTTGATAAAGTTTTAAAGATTTCAAATGATACATTAGCTACTTTTAATGCTAAAGGATATGCCGAAGCTATAAAGCAAGCTGCTGAGAAAGAAGCTGCAAAAGTTGTTATTTTAAGCTCTAGTGCAGATAGTAAATATTTAGCACCGCTTTTAGCTGTTGGTTTAAATGCGGGTTATGCTACAAATGTTATAGAAGTGCCTTCTAGTGCAAATCCGTTTATCGTAAAACGTACCGCTTTCACTAACAAAGCTTTCGAAATAATGCAAATAAATACGGATATAAAAATTGTTGGTGTTTCCAATAATTCTTTTGGACTAGTTGAAAATAGTGGAAACGCTTCCGCGGAAGACTTTGCGCCTTCAATTTCAAATTTAGGAGTTCATGTTGAATCTGTAGATAAAGCCGCCGACAAAGTGACTATTGCCGATGCAGAAATTGTAGTTTCAGCAGGTAGAGGTTTAAAAGGGCCTGAAAATTGGGGAATGATTGAGGAACTTGCTGATGTTTTAGGTGCAGCAACCGCTTGCTCTAAACCTGTTTCAGATTTAGGCTGGCGTCCTCATAGTGAACACGTAGGGCAAACAGGAAAACCTGTGGCTTCAAACTTATATATAGCCATTGGTATTTCTGGAGCTATTCAGCATTTGGCAGGTATTAATGCATCAAAAGTAAAAGTAGTCATCAATACAGATCCTGAAGCACCGTTTTTCAAAGCTGCTGATTATGGTGTTGTTGGAGATGCTTTTGAAGTTGTTCCGCAACTTATTGAAAAATTAAAGACTTTTAAAGCACAACAATAAAATATTTTTTATAAATTGTGATATAGTATTGAACTGCTTAAATTAGCATTTTATCTTAATCTGGCAGGTACAGTTGGTAAAGTCCTAATTTAAACAGTTCTTTGCGTTTTATATAAATTTATGAGTTTAGTAAAATTAAATATTAAAGGAATATCGTACAGTCAAACCCAAAATGGTGCCTATGCATTAATTTTAAATGAAGTAGATGGCGACCGTAAACTTCCTATAGTTATTGGTGCCTTTGAGGCACAATCTATAGCCATAGCTTTAGAAAAAGAGATTAGTCCACCACGCCCATTAACCCACGACTTATTTAAAAATTTCGCTGATAGATTTGATATTGTTGTTAAGCAAGTGATTATTCACAAATTAGTTGACGGTGTTTTTTATTCCAGTTTAATTTGCGAACGCGATAAAATTGAAGAAATTATTGATGCTCGTACTAGTGATGCCATAGCGCTAGCACTTCGTTTTCAAGCACCAATTTTTACGTATAAAAATATTCTTGATAAAGCTGGTATTTACTTAAAAGTGAACCCTAAAAAAGAAGATGAAGATGAAGATTCTCAAGACAGTATTTTAATGGACGATTTGGTTGCTAATGAACTAGAACCAGGCACAAAAAGCGAAAGCTTTAAAAGTAAAAACCTCGAAGAACTTCATAACTTATTAAATGAAGCTGTTGTAAACGAAGACTATGAAAAGGCAGCACGCATTCGCGATGAAATATCAAAACGAGAATCCTAAATTCCAATATACCTTAATATATGAAAAAGCTTTTGTTGTTATTTATCGCTATTTTTTTTTTAGGATATTCAACAATTTTAGCGCAAAATGCAGATTCAACAGCTGTTGAAAATACTAGAGAAACTGTATCTCAAACATATTCAGATTCTATTAAAAAGGCTGTTAATTTATCAAAAACCAACGATAATTTAGCAATTACAGAAAACCCTACTGCATCTGAAACTTCAAATATAAATGACAATCAAGTTGCAATAATTCCAAATGAAGGGTTCACATTCACTAGTTTATGGCGCGGTGTTTTAGGAATGATTTCACTCATATTTATTGCTTTTTTGTTTAGCAGTAATAGAAAAGCGATTGATTGGAAAATAGTTGGTATCGGTTTAGCTTTTCAGCTTTTAATAGCTATAGGTGTTTTAAAAGTTGAATTTATAAAAATGATTTTTGAATTTGTAGGCGGATTATTCGTCAGTGTATTAGATTTTACTCGTGCAGGAAGCAAATTCTTATTTGAAGGTTTAGTAGTTGATATGGATACCTTCGGCTTCATTTTCGCCTTTCAAGTATTACCTACCATCATATTCTTTTCTGCATTGACCTCAGTTCTATTTTATTTAGGTATTATTCAAAAAGTAGTCAAAGCCATGGCTTGGTTATTATCTAAGGCTTTAAAGGTATCGGGAGCAGAAAGTTTAAGTGTTGCGGGCAATATCTTTTTAGGACAAACCGAAGCACCACTTTTAATAAAGGCTTATTTGGAAAAAATGAATAAGTCCGAAATGCTATTAGTGATGATTGGTGGTATGGCAACCGTTGCTGGTGCTGTATTGGCAGCCTATATTGGGTTTCTTGGTGGCGATGATCCTGCGTTAAGATTATTTTATGCCAAACACCTTTTGGCAGCGTCAGTCATGGCAGCTCCAGGTGCTATCGTTATTTCAAAAATATTATATCCGCAAACTGAGCCTGTTAATACAGATGTTGAGGTTTCTCAAGAAAAAATTGGTTCAAACTTTTTAGATGCCATAGCAAACGGAACTACCGAAGGCTTGAAACTTGCTGTTAATGTAGGCGCCATGCTTTTAGTTTTTGTAGCTTTTATAGCCATGTTCAATGGTATTTTAGGCTGGGTTGGCGATGTTTCAAATATGAACGGTTGGATTGCCAATAATACGACTTATGAAAGCTTATCGCTGGAACTCATTTTAGGTTATGCCTTTGCTCCCCTAATGTGGTTAATAGGTGTAGCAACTGAAGATATGGCACTTATGGGACAGCTTTTAGGTATTAAATTAGCAGCCAGCGAATTTATAGGATATATTCAATTAGCCGACTTAAAAAACGCTGGAAACTCAATTCATTTAACTTATGAAAAATCTATAATCATGGCTACTTATATGCTATGCGGATTTGCAAATTTTGCTTCAATTGGCATTCAAATTGGTGGTATTGGTTCGCTAGCTCCTGGACAACGTAAAACCTTATCCAAATTTGGGATGAAAGCGCTAATAGGTGGAACCATCGCTTCTTTAATTTCGGCTACTATTGCAGGAATGATTATTGGCTAGTGTCGAATCGCCCGAGATAATTTATGATTCTTTACATTTAAAATTAGTTGATAACTTTATAATATATTCAACCATCAATCTTAATATTAAATACTTAATTTTCTATTTTTATTCCGAAAATATTATTAACCAATTTAATTAGTTTCTTCCCTTCGGGAAGACGTTAGACGGGATGAAGCAATATCACGATTTAGTAAAATACGTTTTAGAGAACGGAAACGAAAAAGGAGACCGAACAGGTACAGGAACAAAAAGTGTTTTTGGATATCAAATGCGATTTGATTTAAGTAAAGGTTTCCCCATGGTAACCACCAAAAAATTGCATTTAAAATCGATAGTTTATGAGTTGCTTTGGTTTTTAAAAGGTGACACGAATACAAAATACTTAACTGAAAACGGTGTGCGTATTTGGAATGAATGGGCAGATGAAAATGGTGATTTGGGTCCTGTTTACGGGCATCAATGGCGCAACTGGAATAGTGATGAAATTGATCAAATAAAGGAGGTTATTCATACGCTAAAAAACAACCCAAATAGCCGGCGCATGTTGGTTTCTGCTTGGAACCCTTCGGTGCTTCCAGACACATCAAAATCTTTTGATGAAAATGTAGCCAACGGTAAAGCAGCACTACCGCCATGCCATGCGTTTTTTCAATTTTATGTAAGCCCCCCAACTCCCGAGGGAGGAGAAAATGCAAAACCTAGATTATCACTACAACTTTATCAAAGAAGTGCAGATGTATTTTTAGGTGTACCATTTAATATCGCTTCATACGCTCTGTTCACTATGATGATGGCTCAGGTTTGTGGTTATGAAGCTGGAGAATTTATCCACACCTTTGGTGATGCGCATATTTACAGCAATCACTACGAACAATTAGAATTACAATTATCAAGAGATATTCGTCCGTTACCAAAAATGATTTTAAACCCTGAAATTAAAGATATTTTTGATTTTGATTTTGACGATTTCACCTTAATTGATTATAATCCACATCCGCATATAAAAGGTGCTGTAGCAGTATGAAATAAAAAAAGCTTTCCATTCCGAAAGCTTTTTTAAATTTAATTCAGAATTTAACTAAACGTTTACAACGCTATTTTCTGCACCAGCAAAATCATTCCATACATAAGCATCAGCTGCAATATCGTTTACGTAATCACCATCTACCACATATTTAAATTCATAAGTATTATCTTTTTCTAAATCAATAGTGCCTTTAAAAGTACCATTCTTTAGTTTTTTTAACGGGGTTTTTTTTGCATTCCAATTATTAAAAGATCCTACAAGAGAAACTTTTTTTGCATTTTCAGCTTCAATAGAAAATGTAACTTTACAAATTGGTTTACTTTTTAAGTATTGTTTTTTAATAGCCATAACTAAAAGTATTGTTTTATAAAACGAATTTATAAAAGATTCTATTAAAATGATTAATTTGGAATACGTTACGTTAAAGAATTATTAATTTGTTAATATGCATAATAATAAATTAAGCGTTAATAAAAATTTGATATAAAATTTATATTATTAATAATAATAAAAACATCTTGTTTACCTGATTTTCAGTGAGTTTTGAATGAAAACGTTTTCGTAAACTCAACAATCTTCAAAAATTAATTATTGTTACTTTATCACTAAAAAACTTTAACTTTACAACCTTATTTTAATATTATGTTTGGAAAAAAGAAAGAGACTCCACAAATAGACAAAGATCAATTAGCGCTTATTGAAAACGCCCAAAAGCGGATCAAACAAAAAAAGCGTTTATACATTCATTTTGTTGTTTTTTTAATTGGTGCCATCTTTTTAATAGTGGCCAATACACTATTAGGGATAGGAGAAGACTTCACCATATTAGGAAAAGAGTGGTTTTTATATGCCATCCTTTTTTGGTTATTCTTATTCGTTTATCATGTATTCAATGTGTTCATTACGCATAAATTTATGGGCAAAGCATGGGAAAAAAAGCAGCTGGAAAAATTAGTTGATAAGCAGAAACAACGTATTGATAAACTTGAAGCTGATTTTGTAAAAGAAAAACCAATTTTAGCACGAAGTGACATAAATTCTAATGCTAAAAAATCAAATTCTACGCTTACTATAATTGTTGCTGCGGCAGAAAATGATGCTATTGGAAAAGGCAACCAATTAATATGGCATTTAAGTGATGATTTAAAACGTTTTAAAAGTTTAACAAACGGACACCATATTATTATGGGTCGTAAAACATTTGAAAGTTTCCCAAAACCTTTACCGAATAGAACGCACGTAGTCATTACAAGACAACCTGAATACAAAGCACCTGATGGAGTTATCGTTGTAAACAATTTAGAAGATGCTATTGATGCCACTAAAAACGATGTACAACCCTTTATTATTGGGGGTGGTCAAATTTATAATCAAGCCATGAATTTAGCTCATAAAATTGAATTAACTAGAGTACACGAAAAATTTGAAGCGGATACGTTTTTTCCTAAAATAGACTCTGCGGTTTGGAAAGAAACATCTAATATCCTTCATAAAAAAGATGAAGACCATGAGTATGAATTTTCTTTTATTACTTATGAAAGAAAGTAGTTTGGCTTCGATTTACAAGAAATTATAACCAGCTAAGGCGTTTAAAGTTTAATATTAAAACGTTTTCTTTTGAGTCGTAAGTGTATCTTCGAAAAATTCTTTTCTAAATTCCTTACCCAAATTTCAGTAATTTTGCCACATGGTAAAAGAAATACAACTTCGTATTACACTTAAAGAGGAGGAAATTAGCGAGATTCTCGTTATTAAATCTGCCTTAAAATTAGCTATTTCTAAAAATGATATTACTGGAGTTAAAATTCTAAGAAAATCTATTGATGCCAGAAAACCAAAAATAATTCTTAATTATAAAGTAGCGGTTTACATCAAAGAACACGTTCCTGAAACTTCAGAATACACCTTTGATTACAACGATGTTTCAAAAGCTAAACCTATTCATATTATTGGTTTCGGGCCAGCAGGTATGTATGCCGCTTTAAGGTGTATAGAACTTGGTTTTAAACCTATTGTTTTAGAGCGTGGAAAAAATGTACAGGATCGACGTAGAGATTTAAAAGCCATAAATCAAGATCATATTGTTAACGATGATTCTAATTATTGTTTTGGTGAAGGTGGTGCAGGAACTTATAGCGATGGTAAGCTCTATACGAGAAGTTTAAAACGTGGTGATGTGCGACGTATTTTTGAAAATCTCGTATTTCATGGAGCAACCAATCAAATTTTGATTGACGCCCATCCACATATCGGCACCAATAAGCTTCCAAAAGTAGTACAGAATATTCGTGAAACTATTTTAAACTATGGTGGCGAAATTCATTTTGGAGCTCGTGTTACGGACTTTTTACTTAAAAAAAATGAAATTCAAGCTATCCAACTTCAAAATGGAGAAGAAATCGTTGTAGAAAAGGTTATTTTAGCCACAGGTCATTCTGCTCGAGACATCTTTTATTTACTTCATAAAAAACAAATCGCTTTAGAAGCAAAATCCTTTGCTATGGGCGTTCGTGTGGAACATCCTCAGCATATTATAGATGCCATACAATATCATTGTTCTGGTGGGCGACACGAGTTACTTCCCGCGGCCTCATACGGCTTAGTGCAGCAAGTTAATGATAGAGGTGTTTATTCCTTTTGCATGTGTCCTGGTGGATTTATAGTGCCCGCTGCCACAGCTAATGGTGAAGTAGTAGTTAATGGCATGTCACCATCTAAACGAAATAATTTATATGCAAATTCGGGTATTGTTGTAGAAATTGACGTGAATGTAGATTTACCTAAATACGAACAATTTGGTGCTTTAAAAGGATTAGAATATCAAAAAAATTTAGAGAAATTAGCATTTACATCGGGGGGTCGAAGTCAAGCTGCTCCAGGACAACGATTAACTGATTTTGTTGAGGGTAAACTATCGTCAAATTTAAATGCAACATCCTATCAACCTGGATTAAATTCCGCTCCATTACATTCGCTTTTACCAAAATTAATAGGAAGTAGGTTACGTAAAGGGTTTCAATCATTCGGAGAAAAAATGAAAGGATTTTATACCGAAGAAGCTAATATTGTTGGTGTTGAATCCAGAACCTCATCACCAGTATCTATCCCAAGAACAGATACTTTAACACACCCTCAAATAACCAATTTATATCCATGTGGAGAAGGTGGTGGATATGCAGGTGGTATTGTATCAGCCGCTATGGATGGTGAACGCTGTGCTGAAGCAGCAACAGGTTATTTATAATATTATTTCGGCTTTACCACAAGAAGTTGGACATTGCTTTACCAGTCCTCGCTTGTTCCTCACTGCGGATTTTTTTTACTTAAATATATAACGTAAACGAGGGTTTTCATTTAAATAAGAGGTATGGCATCTAAAGATTTATTCCTATTTTTGCCGCATCAAAAACCAAACAAAATGAATGCATATATATTTCCAGGTCAAGGGGCGCAATTCTCAGGAATGGGTTTAGACCTTTATGAAAATTCTCCTTTGGCTCAAGAATTATTTGAACAAGCCAATGAAATTCTTGGTTTCAATATCACAGATGTTATGTTTGAAGGTTCCGCAGAAGCCCTTAAAGAAACCCAAGTAACACAGCCTGCCATATTTCTACATTCGGTGATTTTAGCTAAAACTTTAGGCAATAGTTTCAAACCAGATATGGTAGCAGGACATTCACTTGGTGAGTTTTCGGCATTAGTTGCTAATGGTACTTTAAATTTTGAAGATGGACTAAAACTGGTTTCACAACGAGCAATCGCTATGCAAAAGGCTTGTGAATTACAACCAAGTACTATGGCTGCTGTTTTAGGTTTAGATGATGATATTGTTGAAAAAATATGCGCAATGACCGAAGGTGTTGTTGTGGCAGCAAATTATAATTGTCCAGGTCAATTAGTTATTTCAGGTGAGATTAAAGCCATTAACAAAGCTTGTGAAGCCTTGAAAGAAGAAGGTGCCCGTCGTGCATTAGTATTACCCGTTGGTGGCGCATTTCATTCGCCATTAATGGAGCCTGCGCGTGAGGAATTAGCCGCTGCTATTGAAAACACGACTTTTAGCAAACCTAACTGCCCAATTTATCAAAATGTAACCGCTAATGCTGTGATTAAGGAATCTGAAATCAAGGCCAATTTAATTTCTCAATTAATCGCTCCTGTGCGCTGGACTCAATCTGTACAACAAATGATTGCTGATGGTGCTACATTATTCACCGAAGTTGGCCCTGGTAAAGTATTACAAGGTTTAGTAAAAAAAATTAACAGAGATGCTGAAACAATTTCTGCATCTTTTGAAAATCATAATAGTTAGATGAAATTATCAAAACGTACTCTTTATATTATTTTGGTTGTTGTTTTAACTATTATTGTCGATCAAGTTTCAAAAATTTTAGTTAGAACTCATATTGAACCTAGAACAGAAACCCGTATTGGTGAACAAATTCAACTTATTGGGAATAATTTCATCATGATGAATGTTGAAAATAAAGGTGCTTTTTTGGGTATGGGAAGTGAATTAAGTGGCCCTTTAAGAATTGTATTATTACTTATTTTACCCATACTAGTTTTAGGCTTTGTTTTACGTTATATTTTAAAAGATAAAACTTTAGATAATTGGTCGCTTTTTGCTTTTGCTAGTATTATTGGCGGTGGTATTGCTAATGTTTTTGATAGAATAGCTTATGGATCGGTAACCGATTTTTTCTACATAAAGCTTACTGATGTATTGAGAACTGGCATTTTTAATATGGCCGATTTATCAGTGACTACAGGAATGATTATATTGGTAATAATGAGTTTCAAAAAGAAAAAACTATAAAATAAAAAACCCGAAATGTAGGCTTCGGGTTTTTTTAAATAACTATTTCTAAAATTTAGTGCTCATCTTCTAAAAAGCCACTACGCTTAAAACCCTCAATATGATAAATAGTTCCTGGATCATCAGAAAATTCAATGTCAAACGAAATAAAATCAGCAGCTAAGTTTGTGTCACTTGTAAACGTTGCATTTTTTTCAACCTTACCATTAGTTACTGTTACTGTTATTTCATAATCCCCAACTTTACTATCTATATTTTCACCTTCAAAGGTTAAAGCTTCTATATTTGCCGGTATTGGTGCATTAAATTCCCATATTTCTTCATGATCAAATATTTTGAGAGCTGATTTATCATTAGCAGTGTTAGATGTAGTTAAGAGTGTATAGTCAATTACCATATCACCATCCACAAATGTCTGTACATACCAATCACCGGATAATTCTTTAACATCAGTCTTTTCAATTGTAAAATCTTCATAACCTTCTTCATCACAAGAACTAAATGCAGCAGCAAAAAGTACTAAAGCAATATATTTAAATGTTTTTTTCATAATATTATATTTTTAATTAATTATTGTCTTTCAAAAACTCTAGTAAATGTCCCGTAAAAAGTACTAGCGTTTAAATTCCATGTAAAGTTATTACTATCTTGTACTTGCCCATCAAGGGACTCTACACTTATACCACTTTCAGATGCGCCCTGTGTGAATGGAATATATAGTAAATCGTCATCAACATTATAGAAAGTTATACGAAGTTGATTATCACCTGTAACTCCTCCAGCATTATCATGAGTGTAGAATCTATCAGACACTTGTTCAACTGTTGCTGGGCTTCCATTTGTTCTAGCCCAACTACCTGATAAATCATAAATACTGGGAGTACTTGATAATACAACAACTGTTCGTTTTGCAGTGGCAGAAAAACCTTCATCATTTATAGTTTCATAAGTAAGGTTGTAAATACCAGGTGTATTCGTATCAACAGAACCTGCTGTTGTAAAAGAAACTTCTTCACCATTAATTAAAGATATGGCACCAGGGTCAGTAAAAGTATTACCTTCTGTAATAGCAATAGTTCGATCACCTATTATTTGGACATCCGCAAAAAAAGTAATATCACTTGTAATAGGAGCCTCCGTGCTGCAAGAAACCAGAAATATAATGGTAATCAGAAGTGAAATTTGATTAAGATATTTATTATATATTTTCATTATTTTAATGTTTTAAGATTATGTGTTATTGACTATTTCTGATCCCACCATATTTTTTCTGTAAGTGAAGTTTTTTGAATAATATTAGGATTCTTAGAAGTTTCAGTATCAGGATAAAAAAGTGTGTTTGGGGTTTGATTACCCGATAATACAGAACCTACTGATGCTACAAAATTACCAATTGCGTAATCTTCATTACCAAGTATTACGGTTTCTGGATATTGAGTTCTATTGGACTCAAAGAAGCCTTCAATATTATTCACATTTGCCAAGGATACCCATTTTTGAATCATAACCTGTCTTATAGCTATTTCAATATCTCCAGAAGGGACATATTCATAAGTACCACCCGTTGCAGTTAAAGCTTGAGCTAAAGCAGAATCAAGGCCATAAGTTAAAAATGAATTTAAAATCCCAGCATCATATTTTTCTTTTGCTCCTGTACCATCAGAATATCTGATTATAGCCTCTGCTTGTAAAAAATTACTTTCTGCCACTGTCATTAAATAAACTGGAGTGGTAGCAACAATGTTGGGTCTAGAAAAATTTGAAGCAACCTCAGATGCGTAAGTGTCACGATCACCCTGGTCAATTCCTCTAAATATTGCTGGATTAGCATCGTTAAGTCTATATATGGCAGCATCTCTTGGATCTGAATTTGATCTTAAGAAACTAAGCAAAGAGTTACTCGCTATATTGTTAACGTCTCCCAAACGATCTATTTGCACATCATAGAAAGGATTTGCCTTATCTATAGCATCTTCATATAAAGCAAATTTAGCATCAGAAGTAATAAAATTATCTTCAGCTAATAGCGCTGTTACAGCTGAAGCATTTGCTTGAGATGTATATGCCATTCTCATATAAAGCTTTAATTTCAAGGTATTAGCAAACTTAATCCATTCAGACATATCAGCGCTATATATAGCATCTTGAGCTCCTACATTTGATGACACAGGATCATTATTATACTTGCTTAAAGCGGAATCAATTTCACTAAGTAAGCCAGTATAAATATCACTTCCAAGGTCTGGGTTTGGTGTAATGTTTTCTGCACCTAATAACGCTTGTGTATAAGGAATATCCCCATACAAATCAGTTAATACTTGGAACGTGTAAACTCTTAAAAGCGATGCAATTAAAAAAGAACCCGTATCTCCTTCTTCATCAGACTTAGTTAACACAAAATTCAAATCATTCAATGATCCTGCCCAAAGTTCATCCCACAATCTATCAGAAAAATCAATATTCATATTATAAGTGTCTATAGAAAGATATTGAGAAGCACTAGGAGGTTGTGTATGATATTGTGCTAAAAAACCACCCAAATTTGCTAATTGCCCACCAATGCCAGTTGCTAAAGAGCCTTGAGCTGCAGTTAACACAAAACCTTTATCCACATTTACTGGAGTATTGGGATTATCGTTTATATTCAAATTTTCTTCACATGATGTAATTAGAATAAAGAAAAAAAGAAGTCTTAGTATATTTTTCATTTTGATATTTTTTAAATTAATTAAAATCTAGCTTTAAATATAATCCCTACACTCCTTGTGCTAGGACTCGCACTAAACTCACCAAACAGGCCTCTTATATCTGTTCCAAATGTAGATACTTCTGGATCAATATATTGATTTGACTCTGGGGTAAACAATAATAAATTTCTCCCTACAACCGTTATTGACATAGATTCAAAAGGTGTTTTTTCAATTATTTTATTTGAAAAATTATATCCAAAAGTAACTTCTCTCAACTTGATAAAAGATTTATCAATAACATCTCCTCTTTCATTAGCTACGGCCCTGTAATAATCATCCCAATGTTCATTATCTACAGCCGTAGTGTTTTCAACAAAGGTTATATTGCCTTCTCCGTCATCAACTCTAATTACTGAACCAGGAACTAAATATGGATTTCTGTCATTTATTGTTGTTGTAATTGAATTGCCTGTAAAACGCGTGTTACTGGCAGTACGGCTAAACATTAATCCTCCTTCTCTTATGTCAAGAGAAAAACCTAAAGACCAACCTTTATAGGAGAAATTGTTATTAATCCCTAACGTGTAATCATATTGGGTATCACCATAAACTTCTTTTTCAGGAGAAGCTATAGGGACGCCATTATTATCTACTACAATATTTCCATTTGGATCCCTTAATGGAACACTACCTTCAATTAAGGCAATAGGCTCTCCTTTTCTTGCAACCAAACTTATAGTACTTAACCCTCCAAGAGCAAATTGTTCCACTCTATCATCTAATTCTTCTAAAATAGCGTCATTGGTAGAGTAATTAAAAGCCATATCCCAATTAAATCCATCAGTATTCCTAAAAATCCCTAGTGTTAAAAGTGCTTCATAACCTTTGTTCGAAATTGAACCTACATTAGCTCTTTGACTAGTGAAACCAGACGTCGATGCTAATGGTAAGGCCAATATTTGGTCTTCAACAATTGCATCATAGTATGCAAAATCCAAACTAATACGATTCTTTAAAAAAGATAATTCTGTACCAATTTCAAACTCTTTTCTTCTTTCAGGTCTTAAATCTGGATTACCAGCTCTGTTTCCTACTTCAAAAGCATTTAAACCTCCTACAGGAAAGTCCAGGTCTCTAAAACCTTGATTATCGATGTTTCCTGCGACATTTACAGGTGACACTTGATACGGATCTGTATCCACTCCAGTTTCTCCATAACCTACTCTTAATTTACCATAACTAAGTATGTTTTTAATGCTTGGAAAAGTATTAGTCATTACCCATGAGGTATTTACACCACCATAAAGGACTGACCTGTTCTCTTCAGGCAAAGTAGAATACCAGTCATTTCTAACGTTAGCAGTAACAAACAACATGTCTTTATAAGAAAATGTAGTTGAATTTAAAAACCCATATAATCTTCTTTTTTCCTCTCTAGATGTTGCAGCTACTGGACTGGCAGAATTATCAAACGAGTAAAAGTCAGGAATATCCTGTGACGCAACGGTTGTTCTAGATTCTAATATTGTTCTATCATTATAATTAAATCCAAATGAAGAAGAAATATTAAAATCTTCGCTTAAATCAAAATCAAGATTCAGTAAAATATCATGGTTTACTTGCTTTACAAAGTTTTGAAACTCACCGTAGAAACCTGGTTGTTCAGTAGTAGTACCATCATTAGGAGTTCCTGGAGCTGCATCTATAATTGCATTCCAAACTTTAGTATAATCTGAGGATGAATCAAGACCTAACCTATAAGTCACACTAGCCCAGTCAGTAATTTTTACATTAATATCAAATGCACCATAAACCCTTTCTTTAGTATACTTTGCGCCATCTTCATTAAGTGTAAAATATGGATTAGTGACTCCAAAAGGGGTATAATAATTATCGACTGTATTGAAGGGGTCATTTTTATAATCCTTAAATTCATTAATGTTAAAATCCGTAGGAATCTGCATTAAATTATTGATTACAGATCTACCTTGACCACCTTGAATACCTGCACCTCTATTACTTACGTAATTTAATGTACCTCCAAAGGTTAAGTAATCCATTTTTGAATTAAATGATGCAGAAATCGTGTTTCTTTCGTTAGAATCATTAGATGTCGGAAAAATACCATCCGCGGTTGTATTATTATAAGAAATTCTACCAGATGTATTACCTTGTCCTCCAGAAATTGCCAAGTTTGTTACATAAGACGTACCCATATCAAAAAAGTTTCTCCATTGATCTTCCTGAAAAGCGTAGCGTTTAATCTTTTGAGAATTGTTTACCACATTACCCCAAACAAGAACTTCATTATTAAACCTTGGACCCCAAGAGCCATTTTCTCCTAAGAAATGTTGTCCATCCCAACCTTGTCCAAATTGAGTTTGGTAGTTAGGAGGTCTCAATAAATCAGTAAAAGTAGCTTGAGTAGAAAACTCAACGCTTAATTTATCTGTATCCCCCCTCTTTGTAGTAATAATAATAACACCATTTGCAGCTCTAGAACCATAAAGAGCAGTACTAGAAGCGCCCTTCAGGACGGAAATTGATTCAATATCTTCAGGATTTATACCTCCAGCCCCATTACCAAAATCATAACTACGGTTTAAACCATCAACCGATGATGAAGTATTGGTTTGACTTGATGTTGAATCGTTATTAATTGGAACACCATCAATTATATATAGGGGTTGATTATTTCCACCTAGTGAACTAAATCCTCTAATAATAACTCCAGATGAAGCACCGGGATCTGTACTTGCACTTGATATTACTACACCTGCAACCCTGCCTTTAAGCGCGTCTGAGATATTTGTTTGAGCTCCTTCGTTCAATTCCTCACTTCCAAAAGTTGTTACTGCTGATCCAAGAGATTTTCTCTCTCTTTTAATACCAAGTGCAGTAACTACAACTTCTTCTAAAGATTCGGCATCCTCACTTAATGTTATATCAATTTTACTAGATAAACCAATAATAATTTCCTTAGTATTATAGCCAACGTAACTAAAAACGAGTGTTTCGTCAACTTTTGCATTAATTGAATAATTTCCATCAAAGTCTGTTGATGTTCCGTTTCTTGTACCCTTAATAAGCACTGAAGCCCCTGGCAATGGCAAGTTGTTTCCATCAACAACTTTACCTGAAATAGTTTTTTCTTGCGCATGCAATGAAGCAATACAGCTAACAAAAAAAACTATTACTGAATAGTAGTTTTTTAATTTCATAAATAAATGTGTTTGAATTAGTCTATGCAGATTGAAAAAAGTAGGCAGTAAAGTTTTTTTAAGTGACTAATTCAAAAAATTATACTTTACAAAATGAAATCAAAGTTCAGAGAAATCAAGTTTATGTTATGAAGTAAAGCTCATTACTGCTCTACCTTTTGCAATTGCAAGAGTAAAAGAAGAGATTAAAACAATTTATAACGGTAAAGCCTATAATAGCTTACCACGCCGATAATAGTTTACCTCAAATTTACTTGAGCTTGTTTTCTATCTTTTGAGCTAATAAACTCTGACGGGGTTAGAGAAGTTTCTTTTTTAAAAGATTTATTAAAAGTTACTTTATTATTATATCCAACTTCGTAAGCTATATCTATTACATTTAGACTTCCATGAACATCTTCTTGCAATATTTTAATAGCTTCCTTAATTCGAAACTTATTTATCAATTCAAAAAAATTCATTTGAAAATGTTCATTAATTATTTGAGAAGCATTGTGTCTTGTCGTATTTAATCTTTGAGCAAGAATGTCTAGGTTAATGTCATTTTCTTTATATAATTTTTCATCAATAAGTAGCTTAATTAAATTTTCTTTCAACTCTAAAGACAAAGCATTTGTTAAACCCGATTTTTTATACTTTTCTGAGAACAATCTTTTATTTAGTGAAATAAATTCATTCTTAAATATACTTGGCTGTACATATGACATATAAGCAATGTATAATACTATTGCTGACATGGCGCCTATTTGGAGATGATAAACAAAACTTGAAATGTTGCCTAATACCCCAAAAAGAGAAATCCCATAAAGAAAATATGAAACAACATATGAGATATGAATTTTATAGATATTCTTTTCCCATTTCACTCGATGCTGAGCTACACTTTTTGATGAATTTTCCTTATTTTGATTTAACAATAATCTCCCAATAAAAATTGTATAAACACTTAAGGATATAACTTTAGAAATAAAAATAACCAAATCGTAGGTTTCTGCATCCCCACTTGCCTCAAACATCATTTTTAACTTATCAAGAGCTGATAAAGAATAAAGAGGGCGTAAAAATACTAAAAGAATAATAGTTGGCAAGAGATGTAATAAATGAACAATTTTAAATTTATAATCTTGAGTGACACTTTTAAAATAAAAATACAATAGTGGCGCAAACAATAAGGCGCCAGCAGCCGAAATCCTGTAAGTGTGCGGAAATTGGTATTGGTAATTTGTCATATATAATACAAACTCTAGAATAAGTAACGAATGTATCCCTACAAAGCCGGCAATAAACATTTTTGCATATTTATTAGCTTTTTTATAGAAATTTATAATTATCACAAAGAAAAAGCCAATTAAGGCCGTATAAAAATAAAGGAAGGCTAACAAATTTACGTTTTGAAGGTAGTCTCCCTTTAAGATATTATACTCCTCTGTATTTTCAATACTCTGATAAGCTCCATTATTTAAAATTGAAAAATCTAAAGTATTCTCAATGTATTTTCTCGTGAAAACATAAGCATCCCTAGGTTGTTCTAACTCTGCGTTTAGAATGGCAACCCTTTTAAATAAATTAATTGAATCTGGGTGCTTTTCATTTAAAGCATCATGGTATAGCACAAGTAAATCGAGCTGATCCATATCATAATTAAAACTCTTTTCATGAATTAAACTGTCAATTTGAATTAATGTTAAAACAGAAGTTTCATTATTTAATGAATGAGCTTTTAATCCATTTGAAATAAAAAATAGACATAAAACTAAAAACACTATTTTAGATTGAATGGTCATTAAATTATTACGCTTATAAAAGTATCACTGAATCTGTTATTCATCTTGTTAGCAACTTAACATGAAATTATAAATAAAGTCGGTTATAAGTCTTAAAAATTTCTTAAAAAGGTAATTCCCGATAATCTTTTACTATAATTAAGATTGAGATTACTACTAAAACAATCCACTAATTGGATAAAAAAAAGTGCTAAATTAATTTAGCACTTTTTTATTAAAATTTTTGAAAATTATAATTATTTCCTTCTAACTACTTGCTCCCATTTCCAAGCAGAACGCATGGCGTCATCAAGCGATAACTGTGTTTCCCAACCCAGTTCTTCTCTGGCCTTTTTAGTATCAGCATACGCTGCTACAACATCTCCTTCTCTTCTATCAACTATTTTATAATTTAACTTTTCTCCCGATACTTTTTCAAAAGACTGCACAACTTCTAAAACAGAACTGCCTTTACCAGTACCTAAATTAAAGGTTTCATAGTTATATTTATTCTTGTTATTCAGCAGTCTTTCAAGAGCTACCACATGTGCTTTAGCTAAATCTACAACATGAATATAATCTCTTACGCAAGTACCATCAGTAGTAGGGTAATCATCTCCAAAAACCGATAATTGCTCTCTCAATCCAATTGCAGTTTGCGTTATAAAAGGCACTAAGTTTTGAGGTACTCCAATAGGCAACTCTCCAATTTTGGCAGACTCGTGTGCTCCAATTGGATTAAAATATCGCAATGCAATTGCTTTTAAATGTTCTGAAACTTTGCACGTATCTTTAATAATTTCTTCACCTATTTGCTTCGTATTACCATATGGTGATTCTGCTTGTTTCACTGGTGCGTCTTCTGTAATTGGCAACTCATCGGCTTGACCATAAACAGTACACGAAGAACTAAAAATAAATGCCGCAGAGGGTGACTTTTGTAATTCTTTTAATAAATAAACTAAAGTTCCTATATTATTTTCATAATACATTAACGGCTCTTTTACGCTTTCACCCACTGCTTTATTAGCAGCAAAATGTATAACCCCTTTAATATCATTATATTTTTTAAAAAAATCCTCAACACCAGCTTTGTTTTTTAAATCTAATTTTTCAAAAATTGGTTTTTTACCCGTAATTGAAGTTATCCCGTCTAAAACTTCAATAGATGAATTTGATAAATCGTCTATAATAATCACCTCATAGCCTTCATTCTGTAATTCTACAACAGTGTGCGAGCCTATAAACCCTAATCCTCCAGTAACTAATATTTTATCCATTTATAAATTTTATGATTGTTGATGTAATAAATTCAATTTGGTCATCATCTAATTCGGTATGCATCGGTAATGAAATAACTTCTTTAACTAATTGGTTTGTTACTTTAAAATCATTTTCATTATACCGCTCGTCTGCATACGCTTTTTGTTTATGTAAAGGAATCGGATAATATACGCCACAAGGAATATTATTATCATTTAAATGCTTTACTAAAGCGTCTCTATCAATGTTTTTTATTTTTAATGTATATTGATGAAATACATGGCAATCGCACGTATCGCAAATGCCAGCACAACCATTTACCGTTTTAGGTGTAATTATATGTTTAACAAACTCAAATGCTTTATTGTATTTTCTAGCGGCATTTTGTCTTGCTTTGTTATAAGCATCTAAATGTGGTAATTTGGCATCTAAAACTGCGGCTTGAATGCTATCTAAACGGGAATTAACACCAACCACATCATGATGATAACGCTTATACATACCGTGGTTTACAATACCTCGTATGGTATGTGCTAAATCATCGTCATTTGTAAAAATGGCACCCCCATCACCGTAGCACCCTAAATTTTTAGAAGGAAAAAATGATGTCGCTGCAACATGCCCAATAGTTCCAGCTTTTACTTTATTGCCATTTTCATATTTATAATTAGCACCAATAGCTTGGGCATTATCTTCAATTACAAAAAGATTGTTTTCTTCAGCCATTTCCATTATTGGTGCCATATCGGCACACTGTCCAAACAAATGTACAGGAACAATAGCTTTTGTTTTTGGCGTAATGGCTTTTTTAATAGCTTCTAAATTGATGTTGAAATCATCTTCATTAACATCAACTAAAACGGGTATTAATTGCAATAAAGCAATAACCTCAACGGTAGCTGCAAACGTAAAATCGGTAGTAATCACTTCATCACCAGGCTTTAAACCCAAACCCATCATGGCTATTTGTAAAGCATCCGTACCATTTGCACATGGTATTACATGTTTTACATCTAAATATGTTTCTAAATTTTTTTGAAATTGATGAACTTTTGGTCCGTTTATAAAAGCGGTAGTTTCAATAACGTCCTGTATTGAACGATTAACGACGTCTTTAATGCCGCTATACTGACCCTTAAGGTCAACCATTTGTATTTTCTTCATCTAAATAAATTAAAGTCAAAAAATATGACTTATTTTAATGAATCCCAATATGGGTTGTAGATTGCAAAATTACAAAATTCATACGCGCCAACCAATGAATTTATTTTAAAGAAATGTATTTTAGCATCAAAGAAAAAAACTTGAGTTTTATTTATAACATAGGCATCTATTTAACGCGTTTTGCATTGCAATGTGTTGCTCTGTTTAATAAAAAAATAAAAAAAGGTGTTGTTGGAAGATTAAATACTTTTAATATTCTAAAAGCTTTTTTAAACAAAAATGATAAAACGCTTTGGTTTCACTGCGCTTCGTTGGGTGAGTATGAGCAAGGTTTACCTGTTTTTGAAGCACTCAGAAAGCATTATAAAAATCATAAAATTGTATTGAGTTTTTTTTCGCCTTCGGGTTATGAGATTAGAAAAAGCTCTCCCATTGCTGATATTGCCGTTTATCTTCCTATAGACACCAAAAAAAATGCTAACCTTTTTTTAAAACTAGTTAATCCAGAGCTTACTGTTTTTGTAAAGTATGATATCTGGCCTAATTTTTTAAATACGTTAAAACAGAAGAAATATCGTGCCATATTAATATCTGCATCTTTTAGAGAAAATCAACCTTATTTTAAATTTTATGGAAAACCTTTAAGAAAGGCTTTATTTGCTTTTGAGCATATTTTTACTCAAAATGAAGCTTCGAAACATCTACTTCATACTATAAACTATCACAACGTTACGGTTTCTGGTGACACACGTTTTGATAGGGTTTATAATCAGTTATCAATAGATAACTCGCTAGAATTTGTTAATACGTTTAAAGACAATAAGGTATGTATCGTTGCAGGTAGTACATGGCCAGAAGGAGAGGATTTATTTGTTAATTACATTAATAACTCAACAAAAAAAGATGTTAAATTTATTATCGCGCCACATGATATCAAGGACAATAGAATAGCTAGTTTACAAAAAAGATTAAAAACCTCGTCCGTGTTATTTTCTGAAAAAGATGATATATCGCTTAAAAAATCTCAAGTTTTTATTATTAACACCATTGGTATTTTAACAAAACTTTACTGCTACGGAGATATAGCCTATGTAGGAGGCGCCATGGGTAATACCGGATTGCATAATACTTTAGAGCCTGCGGTTTTTGGATTACCAATAATAATTGGCAATAATTATTCTAAATTTCCAGAAGCTAAAGTTCTATTAAAACATGGTGGTATGTTTTCAATTTCGAATCAACAAGAGTTTGATGAAATATTAAGCGAATTGATCAATAACAAAGAAAAAAGATTAAAAACTGGGCACCGCAATTTGAATTATATTAAAAAAAACCGAGGTGCTATCATCCAAATACTTAATTATTTACGTATATAAATTAATTTCTTTAAAAATATAAATAATTGATATTATAGAAGTTATTAAAACAATTAACACTAAAAACAATACCAAATGAAAAAATTATTATTAAGTTCAGTTTTATTATTAGCCTTAAGTACAAGTTTTACTTCTTGTAGAGAAACAAAAAACGAGTCAGTAGAAGATGCTCTTGAAAATGCTGCCGATGCTGTTGAAGATGCTGCTGATGATGCTGCTGACGCAACTGAAGGTGCTCTTGAAGAAGCTGGTAAAGCAATAGACAATGCCATTGACGAAGTTAAGGAAGCTGGCAAAGCTACTGGCGATGCTGTTGATAAAATTGATGGTGACGATAACTAAGCATACTTTTTATTGTGAATAAAAAAAGAGAAGCCATGGCTTCTCTTTTTTTATTCATATATTTCCCTATAGAGAATTTTATGAAAGTGAATTATACATTTTAAAATTAAACTCACAACTACTTTTTATATATTTATCTAAATTTTTTGTAGTGGCATTAAAAATTAAAGGACTAAACCATTAGATATCAGTTTTGAATTATAAAAAAGATAGAAGCACGTTACTTATGCCTAGATTTTTAATAATCATTAAAAAATATGAGACATCTATTTTACAAAAATGAAATATCAATTACGTTACATCATTATCATTTTTTTACTTTTTTCGTCTGTTCATTATATTTTTCTCAAGAAAAACCGATTGAGACTAAATTTAATCAAGACGGTTTTTTATATGAAAATATAGATGATTCTTCGCCATATTTAGCCCAATTTAAAGAGGATGATAGCTGTGTGGTTATTAGTTATTTAGGTGACTATGTTTACAACATAAAATATAAAGGATGGGAAGGCCTTATTAAAGATAAATTTCTATTTATTAATGAATCTATGATGGATTTATTTTTTGATCATGAAGAGAAACTAAGAATTAAAGCGATTGAACAAAGGGATTTAAGACAAAAAAACACAAAAGAAATAGTAAATAAAATACAGGATTCTATTGCTAAAATTGAAGAAGAAGAAGAAGAAGAAGAAGAAGAAAGAAAACAACATGAAGCTATTCAAAAAGCAATAATAAAACAGGAACAACTAACTCAACTCAGAATAACAGACTCCATTGCTAAAATAAAGGAACAGCAAAGAAATCAAAATGAAGCCTTAGAAATGGCAAAAATTCAAGAAGAAATAATAAAACAGCGTGAAAAAGCCAACTCAATAAATAAAGTTAAAGAGCAACAAAAGCAAAAAAATGAAGCGCTTGAAAAAGAACGATTTCGCCAAGAACAGATAAATAGAAGCAAAAAAGAAGATTCTATTGATAAAATTAAGGAAAAGCATGAAGAAAAGCTTAATTCGATAGAAAGAAATGAATTTCGAAATACGTGTCATTATCTAATAAATAAATATGATGATTATTACAAACAGCAAATTATAATAACAGATAAATATCCAATTAATGAAATCTTAAATATAGAATTAATAAGAGAAGGCAACGCTTCAAAAATTAATATAAATTTATCTGAGGATTTGGGTTGTGTAAGTTATGTTCCTGCTACCAGATCAACAGTGCGAGTTACACTTGAAAATAATCAGGTTATTGTTTTTTACCATTCTGGAAGTTTAGATTGTACTGATTTCAGTTTAAAGGCTTTATTATCTCAATCTAAAATAAACCAGTTAAAAATTTCTCCAATAAAATCTTTTACATTTCGAGGTACGAGAAGGTCTAAAACAATAACAAATATAGATTATAAAGATTTTTTTATCGATAAACTAGATTGTATTGAATAAAAAACCTTGCAGAAAATTCTAAAAAGCATCATGAACGTTTAAGATCTTATAAACGTGAGTGAGCGAATGGTTATACCGTTCGCCTCTGGTAGAATTTTAAACTTTGCGCAGAAAAGCTTGGGGCAATTATTTTACTAAAAGCGAACGCTATAGTTTTTTCTGTTACTGGGTTTTAAAAATCAGGTGTTCAACGTCTAATGGTCGTGATTTGAATGGTTATCTTCTTTAACCTCTCCAGACTGATTCATAGCCATCTCGTGATCGTATTGACAACAACCTGGTAAATCTTTATAAGCTTCTTCACTACCTGCTACTTTTTCAGTATCATAACCTGATGCTGCAATGGCGTTATGAATTGCCATAGCATCTGTTTTAGAGTCATCAAAAGCCACATCTATTTTCTTTTTATCAACATCCCATGTTGCAGTAGCCACGCCTTCAACGTTGTTTGCCGCTTTTTCGATGGTACTTTTACATAAGCCACAATTACCTCGTACGCCAAATGATACTTGTGCCACCGTCATATCTTTAAAAACTTCTGTCGTTGCTTTTTCAGATTCATTTTTGGGTTCATTTTTACAACTTATTAAACCTAATACTGCAATAGCAGCAACACTTAAAATTACTTTTTTCATTTTTTAAAATTTAATTGTTATTATTCTATCACTTGTTTTACTTCTCCACAGGTTAACATGGCATCACCAAAATATGGATTAATCACTTTTTCTTCCCTGCTCAACCAATACGCACCATTATTATCATCTACCATCGGGCAAAACTCAACAAAGACCTTTTCATTGATACCAAACGTCTGAATCGTACTAATTAAATGTGATGAGAGGTTCTTAAAATAATGCCGTTGTGATGCAATATTTGATGTCGTTGAAATTGATGTTGCTGACGCCTTTATTTGTTTTTCTAATGACATCCAATAAGTATGAACATCTTTATCTTTTAAAAACTTCATATCAACTTTGGATAAATTATTCAATAGCTTTTTTGATTCTATCATTACGTTATTAGAATCATCTTTAACTAATGCATCTTTTAATTTGATATAATCATTAAAAATGACCTTCAATTGATTCTGAAAACTCTTAGACACTTTTATCATTTCATTCATATTGGAATGATTCTTATTATTTACAGAAGGATTCTTTTCTATGCTAAGATGTCCTTCATGACCAGTATTAACTTTACTACCTTCTTTATTCATCATGGACCTTTTGCCTTTTAATTGAGCCGCCGCATCTAAAGTAAATGTTCCGTTGGTTACTATTTCGTCACCAGAACTCAAACCTTCTAAAATCTCATAATCATCACCCATCTTATTGCCTAAAGTAACGTTGCGCATTTCAAAAACGGGTTGATTGGGATTGATTTTCAAATAGACAACAGAACTTTTTCCAGTCCATAAAATAGACGACGAAGGAATTGATAGCACGTCATCTTTATTTGAAGTGATTCCTTTAATTTTTCCTTCCACAAACATACCTGGTTTAAACACATCTTCTGTATTATTAAGTACCACTCTTAATGACACAGTTCTTGTTCTAGTATCTAGAATGGGATTTATAAAATCTACATTTCCGTTAAATGATGCATTTGGATAGGCATTCGTGGTCACTATAACCTCTTGTCCTTTTTTAAATAAATCGATTTGATTTTCATAAACATCAAAATTTGCCCAAACGGTATTGAGGTTTACGATTTTTAACAAAGGCTGACCCTGCTTAATGTAATCACCTTCTTGTACTAATTTTTCTGTAACAGTTCCTGAAACCGTTGCATAAACGGGAAAGTTTTCTTTTACTTTTCCTGTTTCTTCTATTTGATTTATTTGATTTTCAGAAAGCTTCCATAATTTTAATTTATTGCGAACGGCTTTGTACAAAGCAGGCTGAGATTCTTTTAAAGAAGCAGCTGTAATGAGTTCTTGTTGAGCCGCATATAATTCTGGAGAGTAAATGGTGGCTAATAATTGTCCTTTACGTACTTCTTCACCTGTAAAACTTACATTCAATCGTTCAATTCGTCCTGAAAAATAACTGACTTGCACTACGTTTGCCCCTTCATTTTCAGTGATTTTACCTGATAATTTATTAGTATTTCCATCAACATTTCCTTTATCTACTATAGTGGTTTGAATATTAGCTAATGCCATGGCATTTTCGGTCAACTTAAATTGGTCTGCTAGCAAGCCTTCAGAACTACTTTCTGCAGGAATTAAATCCATACCACAAATTGGGCAATCGCCAGGTTCTGGTTGCATAATTTGCGGATGCATAGAGCAGGTCCACATTTGATTTGTTTTTGCTACCGCATCATGATTGTGTTCTGTTTCTGTGTTTGACGAACCACCAAAAATCACCCAACCTAGTAACAATCCAACAGCTAGTACTCCAGTATAACCTATATATTTTTTCATCTTTTTTTATTTTGTTTTAACCCTTGCAATGAAACTTCTTTCGATACCAATAACGTGGAGGCTATGTTTTGCTTTTGCGCTAGGGATAGCACTGGAAATCCTTTTGTGAGGCACGAGCAAAAGATTGCAAAGAATAGCCCGCCCGAGCGCCCAAAAACTATTTCTCATCTTCTAACCGATTTATCATAGCTTTCATCTCTTCAATTTCTTTACGTTGAGCCTTAATGATATCTTCTGCTAGTTTTTTGACTTCTGGGTCTGTAATATCTGCGCGTTCACTCGTTAAAATGGCAATAGAATGGTGTGGAATCATGGCTTTCATCCATAGCACATCGCCAATGGTAGATTTTTGATCACGTACTAGCCCTAAAGCTGCAATAAACAATATTAAGCTACCAATAATTATACCCATATTTTTCTTTTTATCCTTATACATATTCTTCATAAAAAAAAACATAATTAATGCCATGGCTGCTATACCTAAACAAACCATATAAAAACGTGTTAAACTGAAATACACGTGATCTATTTCATATGTGTTTAAATACATGGTGATGTACATGGCCACAAACGAGCAGCCTAGCATTAAAAAGAATTTTGTGTAATTGCTCATGCCGTTTTCTTTACTTGAGTGTTGATTTGAATTTTCCATAATTATTTGATTTTATAGTTAAACTTTAATTGTTCTTAATCTTAAGGCGTTAGCGATAACTGATACCGAACTGAAGCTCATGGCTAATGCAGCTATCATTGGTGAGAGTAAAATACCGAAAAACGGAAATAACACGCCTGCCGCTATAGGCACTCCCAATGTGTTATAAATAAGGGCAAAAAATAGGTTCTGTTTTATATTCCTCATTACAGCATGACTCAAATTTTTAGCTTTTACAATGCCGTGTAAATCGCCTTTTACCAAAGTTATCGTAGCACTTTCAATAGCTACAGATGTACCTGTGCCCATGGCAATACCTACATCACTTTTTGCTAATGCTGGTGCGTCATTAATCCCATCGCCTGCCATAGCAACCACTTTTCCTTTTTCTTGTAGTTTCTCTACTTCTTTAAGTTTATCCTCAGGCAACATACTGGCTTTAAAATCTGTAAGATTTAATGCTGTTGCTACTGCTTGTGCTGTGTCGTGATTATCGCCTGTTAACATAATGACTGCGATACCTTTATCTTGAAGTTCCTTAATAGCTTTGGCGCTAGTTTCTTTAATTTTATCACCTATGACTACATAGCCAGTAACTGTTTTATCTAAAGACAAATAAGACACTGTTTTACCTTGTTTTTGATAGGTTTTAGCCTCTTCCACCATTTGTGAGGTTATTGTTGCCTTGGCATAATCCATCATCTTAGGATTTCCTAATGCCGCTTTTTTATTATTTATTACACCTTCAACACCTTTTCCTGTAACAGCGCTAAAATTTTCCGACTTTAAAATTTCAATATTTTGTTCTTTTCCGTATTCAACGGTAGCTTCTGCTAGTGGATGTTCGCTATTTTTATTCAATGAAACAATATATTTCAAAATATCATTTTCACTAAAATCAGTATTAAAAGAACCCACTGTTTCAACGGTTGGTTTACCTTCGGTTATGGTTCCGGTTTTATCTACAATCAGCGTAGTAACCTTATCCATTTTTTCAAGTGCCTCAGCATTTTTAATCAATACCCCATTTTGTGCACCTTTACCAACACCAACCATGACAGACATAGGTGTTGCCAGACCTAATGCGCAAGGACACGCAATGATTAAAACTGCAATAGCATTTACAAAAGCGTAAACATAAATTGGTTCTGGCCCCCAAATGACCCAAACGGCAAAAGTTAGTAATGAGACTAAAACCACAACGGGTACAAAGTAACCAGAAACTTTATCAGCTAAATTTTGAATTGGTGCACGACTTCTACTGGCATTATTAACCATGTGGATGATTTGAGAGAGTAGTGTATCGCTCCCCACTTTTTCAGCTTTCATTAAAAAAGATTGATTACCATTTATGGTTCCGCTACTTACCTTATCATTTACTGTTTTATTAACAGGAATTGGCTCTCCAGTAATCATGGATTCATCAATAGTTGTATCGCCTTCTGTTATCGAGCCATCTACAGGAATCTTATCGCCTGGTTTTACTTTTAGAATATCATTTAATTCAATAGCATCAATGGTTACTTCAACGTCTTCGCCATTTACTACTTTTATAGCTTTATTGGGTGCTAACTTTAATAATTCTTTTACTGCTGAATTGGTTTTACTATGCGCACGAGCTTCTAAAAGTTGCCCTAAAAGCACCAATGTTAAAATGACGGTTGCGGCTTCAAAATAAACATGTACTGCACCAGATTCTGTCTTAAATTGGCTTGGAAAAATATCTGGAAAAAACATACCAAATACGCTAAATAACCAAGCGACGCCAGCACCTATTCCAATGAGTGTAAACATGTTAAGATTCCATGTTTTTATACTTTTATAGGCACGCTCAAAGAACATCCACGTGGCATAAAACACCACTGGAATGGATAATGCAAACTGAATCCAGTTCCAATATTTTTGTTCCATGATGTCATACAATGGATTATTGGTTAGCATTTCGCTCATGGCGATTAAAAATATTGGCAATGTGAATATTACTGCAATTTTAAACTTCTTTAATAATTTTTTATAGGTTTTCTGTTCTGCTGAACTATCTGCTTCCATGGGGACTAAATCCATGCCGCATTTAGGACACGAACCTGCTTCATCTTTTACAATTTCTGGATGCATGGGGCATGTCCATTGCTCTGATGAAGTTGTGGATAGATTCTGTTCTTCGACTAAATCCATTCCGCAAACAGGACAATCGCCTGGTTTATCATAGGTTTTATCTCCTTCGCAATGCATAGGACAATAAAAAGTACCTGTTCCTGATTTTTGTGGCTGTTTTTCCTTTCCTACTTTGGCATGATGGTGCTCTCCTAAATTATGAATGCTATACTTTCCAGCATCCTTCTTTAACGCTTCTTGAAACCTTTCTATTGGAATATGAGATTCCATTTCGATTGTTGCTTCTCCTTTTTCTAAATCAACAGAAGCCTTTGAAACTCCATCTACTTTTGAAAGTATTTCTTCTACGTGACTGCGACAACCGTTGCAGGTCATTCCTTGTATGTGGTATGTGTGTTTCATAATGTCATTATGGTCATTCGGCATAAAAATACTGTATTTGCCGCCATCCTTCTTAAGTGCTTCCTGAAACGTTTCAATTGGAATATGGGTTTCCATTTCAATAGTTGCTTCTGCTTTTTCTAAATCTACAGTTGCTTTTAAAACACCTTCCAATTTTGAAAGTGTGTTTTCAACATGACTGCGACAACCATTACAGGTCATTCCTTGGATAAGATATGTGTGTTTCATTATTATTTTTTTGTTTATTAGTTTAAAACCTCCAAGACAAACCTCCACCACTACCAAAGCGATTGTCATAGCTTGCCATTAGAGAAAAGTCTCTAGATAAAAAATACTCTAACCCAGCATTCCAAACAACTTCTTTTTCAAAATTTTCACCTTGAGTTAGGTCACTTACCCAACCAAAATCTGCTTGATATTCGTAATTACCAAAAATGGCTGTTCTTGGAAAAATCATGATTTCTCGACTTAATCTGAATTGTGGGCGAAGTTTGTTATCTAATCTAACATCTAGGTTAAACAAATAAGGTGTCAAAAAGCGGATACCTCCAACGGCAGTTGTTGACATCTTATCTAAACTGTCTTCCATTTCATTTTCTACATTAACACCGACAAAAACTCTTAAATAGTCATGAAGGTACCGTTCATAGGTCACTTCGGCTTCTAAGTTTTGGTTCCAACCGTATTCTGCAGTAATATTAACTTGGTTTCTAATATTGGACGTTACAAAATTAAACTCTGTCATGTGCGAAGCAACGTCTAACATGGCCCATCGATACCACATGTTTGCTTCATTCTTTAATTCTGAAACTGGATAAGGTTTCATTCTTGGATCTCTAGGTGTTTCATAACTTACGACCCTCGCCATACCACTCATCATATGATAGAGGACATGACAGTGAAAAAACCAAGAGCCATATTCATCACCATCATTTCCATAAAATTCAATGGTGATTTTTTCCATTGGAGGCACATTTACCGTATGCTTTAGAGGCGAGTACTCACCATTATCATTAATAACTCTAAAGAAATGACCATGTAAGTGCATTGGATGATGCATCATCGTTAAATTATTAAAGGTCATTCTTGTAACCTCATCATTATTAATTTTTATATTATCTGCTTCATCTAGCGGAACGCCATTCATACTCCAAATGTAACGATTCATGTTTCCTGTAAGATTTAAAAGGATTTCCTTAACAGGAAGCGACTTATCATAAGCCGTATTTTCGATAGATTTCAAATCATCATAATTGTATTCTGAAAACATATCCATGCCTTCCATTTTCATAACGTCCATTTTATTACTCTCCTTCTTAGAATTGGCCATTTTACTGTGATCCATTTTCATATGGTCCATTTTCATTGGCATAGCGTTTTGGTGAACTTTTTCCTTGTTTTCCATAGCGTCCATGTGGTCCATTTTCATTCCTTTCATTGGCATGTCTTCCATCTGCATGCCATATTCTTCCATCATTTCAAAACGTTCGTCCTTATTGGGTTGAAATTTTAGAGCATGTGCGCCCATTTTCATATCCATCTTTGCCATTTTCTGCATCATATTAATCTTATCTGGTTGCGGAAGCACTTCAGCAGGAATCTGTTCTCCCTTACCTAAAAATGCTGTAGTAACACCTGATCCATCTTGTGCCATTGATCTAAATTCTACTTTACCATTTTCTGGGATGGTTACGATAAAATCGTAGGTTTCTGCGACTCCAATAAATCTTTTATTAAGTTTAACAGGCACTATATCCTTTCCATCTGAAGATACGAGCATTGTACTATTTCCGCCGAAAGTCATCCAAAATTGTGTAGAGGCAGAGCCATTAATGACGCGTAAACGCACCTTATCACCAGGATTAAAATCTGAGTATTCCATCCTTTCTTCTCCGTTGATTAAAAAAGCCGGATAGTAGACATCTGCGATATCTGCACCTTCCATTCGTTGTCTCCAAAAATCTAATTGTGCACCAAAAGCACCACGATAAATAACTCTATTGAGAGGTGTTGATGTTCCTTTTTTCATTTGATACCATTCATTACCACGTTTTAAGTTACGCAATACAGCATGAGGTTTTTCGTTGGTCCAATCGGATAGCATTAAAACGAGCTCCTTATTATATTCCATAAGTTCCTTCTTCGGATGAATCACAAACGAGCCAAAAACACCACTTTGCTCTTGTAACATGGTGTGGGAATGATACCAATAGGTACCCGATTGTTTTAGTGCGAACTTATAAGTAAATGTGGTTCCAGGTGCTATAGGTGGTGTTGTCAAATAAGGTACACCATCTTGAAAATTGGGCAATAAGAGTCCGTGCCAATGAATAGATGTCTCTACACTCATTTCATTTTTAACATGAATAATGGCAAACTCGCCTTCTGTAAACTCGAGTGTTGGTCCAGGAATACCGTTATTCACAGTCATACCCTTGACATCCTTTCCAGCTTTATTTACTATAGCCTCATTTATAATTAAAGTATATTCTCGTTGGGGTAGATTATTTATATTAGCTTCCTTTTGCTCATTTTGAGCAAACATATTAAATGATAACAGTACTGTAATAGCTATTGCTAATTGTTTCATATTATTTATCTTTTCTACTAGCGTAATTAATGGCACTCTCATGTTTCATTCGTTATTTATACCTGATATTCTCAATTTCATATCATTTTTAAACGAAAAAAACGTCCTTCCAATACATAGGAAGGACATTTTAGTTTTAAGCTAAATACGCTTTACAAGCCTCCTCGCATTTTTTACAGGCTTCTGCACAATCTTTGCAATGTTGATGATCGTGTTTTGCACAATCGTCACCACATTCTTTGCAAGACTTTTGGCATAATTTTACCATTTCTTTTGCTAAAGAAGCATCCATAGCCACTAATTTTAAAGTAGCACTACAAATTTCTGCACAAATAATGTCTGTCTTAATACATTTGGCCATCATTTTTACATGATCTCCATCTAAACAGGCACTAGCACAATAGTTACATTGTACGATACAAGCTGTTAACGCATCAATTAATTTTTGATTTTTCATAATAGTTTAAATTTATAATTAGAGGACAAGTTATTTAGAGTCCTAAATAGTTATTGTTATAATTATGGATTATATCTATACAATTTGGTCTAACGAGTTTCTAAAATTTTTTTGTTCGTTCTTATACGTTGTTAAACTAATACCAGATTCGCTTTTAAACTGTTTGCTAAAATGATTTACATTGCTATAATCCAATAGTTGGCTTATTTGAGTAAAATTGTTTTCTTGTAATTGTATTAACTCTTTCGCCTTTTCTATTTTTAGTTTTATAAAATACTTTTCAATGGTAATGCCTTCTTTTGAAGAGAAAATTCTACTTATTTTAGAATATTCTAAATTCATTTTGAGCTCCAAAAATTTAGAAAGTGTTTTGTCTAATTGTAATGGTAATTGTTGCAGCAGTTTGATAAGTTCTATTTTAATCTGTTCTACTAGCTGTTCATCTTGTCCTAATAATACCTCAAAACCGTTTTCTTCTAAAGCCGCTTTGATTTTTTGAAAATCATCGTTAGATTTTTCTTCATATACAATTGAACCTAAATCAATATGTTTTAGATCAATTTTAAGTTTTTTAACTTCGTCCTCGATAACTCTTACACATCGCCCACAAACCATATTTTTTATAAATACTTTTCTTTCCATAGGTCAATTAGTTAAATAATTAATAATGGTGGTTTGCACATAATAGGTTTTAACAGATTCAATTTGATTCATTTGAAACTTCAGTTGCAATTCTTGTATATCCAAAACATCATTAAAATCAATCGTTCCTGTCTCATAATTTTTAATAAGAATCTCTTCTGCATTATTAGCTTGCTTTAAATTCTTCGTTTGGGTTGCATAACTTATACGTGATGACATTCTATCGTTTATCGCTTTGTCTAAAAATGTTACTAATGTGTTTGTGCGTTCTTGTTTTTGTGCCAAAATCTCTTGTTGTTGCAACTCATTTTGTTTGGTTTGGGATTTGTATTTATTATTGAATATAGGAATGGATAAAGACACCATTGGCATGATTATATCTTTACCGTTATCACTAAAATCCATATTAGGACGTTGATCAACATTAATATAATCTAAACCAAATCCTAGCATCGGACTACTTTCTTTTTGATTTAACAATTCAGATTTTTGGACCGAATTATAAAGTTTATCAAATTTCAGTAATTCAGGATGTAAGGCTAAATTTTCAGAATTGATTTCAAAATCTTCTGAAGGCATTATTAATTCATTAACTGTAAAAATTTGTACATCCTTATCACGATTTAAAAACCTATTAAAGATAGTTTGTTCTGACAAAAATTGTTGACTTAAAACATCTAATAATTGTTGCATTTCATTTTGACGCATTTGTAATCGCAACACATCGACCGCAGATGCTTTACCTATTTCAACTGATGTTAATGCTAATGTTTCGTAGGTTTCTAATAATTTGATATTTTCAGATAACACCTCTTGTTTGGCTTTATTTGCATACAAACTGTAATAGGACTGCGACACCGAGGTTATTAGCTTTCGTTTGGCAATAACGATGTCTTCATATTTGGTATCTGCCAATGAAGCGATGTAATTCTCTCTTGCAGTAATATTACCAAACCAAGGCAACATTTGTTTTGCAGACACCTTAAAGCGTTGCGCTCCGGTTCGGGTTTCGGGTTCACTGACGAAGTAACCTACACCAAATTCGGTATTAGGTAATGTATTTACTTCATTCACTTTTTCGGAAGCGATGCTATACTGTAATTCAAACTTTTGAATTTCAGGATTGTTAGTTAATGCTTCATTAATAAGTATTTCTAATTCTTGCGCATTAGAAATACTAAAAGTTAATAAACCTATGAGTGTATAAATTATTCTTTTCATTTGTTTGCTCTTTTCAATTTAAACTCTTCTCTCCAGCTATATAATACGGGTACAATAAAGTAAGAGGTAATGTCTATAACCATTCCGCCAAATATGGGAATGGCCATAGGTATCATAATATCACTTCCTTTTCCTGTAGATGTTAGTACTGGTAACAGTGCCAAAATGGTAGTTACAGTAGTCATTAAACACGGACGAATACGTTTTTCGGCTGCTTGTAAAGCAGAAGCTCTAATACTCTTTTTATCAGAAGGTTTTTCTCGCTCAAAAGTTTGTGTGAGATATGTTGCCATCACGACACCATCATCGGTAGCAATACCAAATAATGCTATGAAACCTACCCAAACTGCGACACTTAAATTGATGGTTTTCATATTGAAAAGGTCTCGCATATTCTCTCCAAACAAACTGAAATTGAAAAACCAATCTTGCCCGTATAACCATATCATTATAAAACCACCTGCAAATGCAACCGTTATTCCTGTAAAAACCATTAATGAAGTCGTAACAGATTTGAATTGGAAATACAGAATCAAGAAAATAATAGCAAGCGCTAATGGAACGACAACAGAAAGTGTTTTTTCTGCTCGTAACTGATTTTCATAAGTGCCTGTAAATTTATAGCTGATACCTTTAGGAACAGTTAATTCTCCTGAATCTATTTTCTGTTGAAATAACGCTTGTGCATTTTCAACAACATCAACTTCTGCAAACCCATCTAATTTATCAAACAACACATAGCCTACTAAAAAGGTATCTTCACTTTTAATGACTTGTGGACCTTGTTCATATCTAATTGTCGCTAATTCACTTAATGGAATCGGACTGCCTTTTGCAACAGGAATATAAATTTGCTGCAAATCGGTAGGATTAGCTCTTAATTCTCTTGGATATCGCACCCGCACACCATAGCGTTCTCGACCTTCAACCGTTTGGGTTATGGCCATACCGCCAATGGCTACTTTCAGCACACTTTGTACATCTTCTATAGACACACCATAACGTGCTATTTTTTCTCTATCAATATCGATGAGTAAATAAGGTTTCCCTACAATTCGATCTGCAAAAACAGCTTGCTCTTTTACACCTTCAGCTTGTTTTAAAAGACTTTCTAATTGTAACCCAAATGCTTCGATTTGTTTTAAATCTTGTCCTTTTACTTTTATTCCCATTGGTGCACGCATTCCTGTTTGAAGCATGACCAATCTGGTTTCTATAGGTTGTAATTTTGGTGCAGAAGTAACGCCTGGTAATTTGGTAACGCTTACGATTTCATTCCAAATATCATCAGGACTATTAATTTCTGGGCGCCAATTACGATAGAATTCGCCATCATTATCTTCAATAAGTTGATTATGTTTAACTTCGGTGAAAACAGTATTTTCTGAATTATTAGGGTTGGCGATAAATGTCCCATCTTTCAACTCAAAAGCACCATCGTCGTTTACTTTGTAGCGTTGTCTTTTTCCTTTGGAATTTCGCATATATTCAGATTTATACTGAATCATGTTTTCGTACATGGATAAAGGTGCAGGATCTAATGCAGATTCTGTTCTACCAGCTTTCCCTACTACAGTTTCAATTTCCGGAATGGTGGCAACAGCCATATCTAATTGCTGAAGCACGCGTTTATTTTCTTCAACTCCAGCATGTGGCAATGAGGTAGGCATTAATAGAAAAGAACCTTCATTTAAAGATGGCATAAATTCTTTTCCTGTATTGTTCATAATCCATCCCCCAGAAACAAGCACAATTGCTGGAATAATTAAAAACAATAACTTGTTTGCTAAAGCCCAATTTAAAATTTGACCATAATACCGTCGTAAAATTGAAAATATCCCCAAAATTCCGAAGCAAATAATCGCGACAAAAATTAAGTTAACTAGAATACTTCTGTCAAAGCCTAATGGTCTCCAATATTCGGCAAGTAAAAACACAATGGCAGTACATGAAATAATAATATTTACGAGGTTGCTGTTTTTCTTATTTAGTTTACCCAAAATTCCAAGTAAACCTGTAATACCAAAAGCAATTAAAATAATTCCTAACCAAAACCCTGAGATCATAACTGCGATTCCAGCTAGTATTAAAGCACCATTTATGATATATTTAAATGAACTTTTAAGTGATGTTTTTCTGAATAAATAAGCTGCAAATGGTGGAATTAGAAATAATGCAATAACCAACGATGCTGATAACGCCATTGTTTTGGTAAACGCTAATGGTCTAAACAGTTTTCCTTCGGCACCAATCATAGTAAATACTGGAACAAAGCTGATGATTGTAGTTAATACCGCAGTTAAAATCGCTCCAGAAACTTCGGCAGTCGCATTATAAACCACTTCATTTGTAGTTAACGCTGTACCATCTTCTCGTAACCTTAATTTTTCATCATCGAGATGGCGAATCATATTCTCTGCGAGAATAACACCTACATCTACCATAGTTCCAATAGCAATAGCAATACCAGAAAGTGCTACAATATTGGCATCTACGTTAAACAGTTTCATGGTAACAAATACCATTAATACAGCAACAGGCAATAATCCAGAAATTAAAATAGAAGCTCTTAAATTGAAAACCATAACAATAATAACCAAAATGGTAATTAATATTTCTAGTGTCAATGCTTCATTTAGTGTGTCTAATGTTTCTTCAATTAGCTCGGTACGATCATAAAAAGGAACGACTGTTAATTGAGATGTTCGTCCATCAGCCAATACTTTTGTTGGTAAACCACCTTTCAGTTCCTCAATTTGAGTTTTTACATTGTTAATCACTTCCATCGGATTCGCACCATAACGTGCAACTACAACACCACCAACGACTTCGGCACCTTCTTTATCCAATAAACCTCTTCGTGTTGCTGGACCTAACGATACTTTACCAATGTCTTTAATCTTAATGGAAATAAAATCTTCTGAAGTCACTACCGCGTTTTCAATATCTTCAATAGATTTCACATAACCCAAACCACGCACTAAATATTCAGCTTGATTGATTTCTAAAGTTTGTGCACCAATATCTTGATTACTACTTTTAACCGCTTTTACAACTTGGTTCAAGCTAATGTTATATTGACGCATCAGCTCTGGATCTACATCTACTTGATATTCCTTAACATAACCACCAATTGAAGCCACTTCAGACACACCACTTGCAGATGATAACCCATATTTTACATAGTAATCTTGTATGCTTCGTAACTCTTGTAAATCCCAGCCACCAGTGACATTTCCATTTTCATCACGACCTTCTAATGTATACCAAAAGATTTGACCTAAACCTGTGGCATCTGGACCCAAAGCAGGGTTAACACCTTCGGGTAATAATCCGCTAGGTAACGAGTTTAGTTTTTCGAGGATGCGACTACGACTCCAATAGAATTCTATATCTTCTTCAAAAATTATATAGATACTTGAGAATCCAAACATAGATGAACTACGAATGGTTTTTACTCCAGGGATTCCTAATAGAGAAGTGGTTAAAGGATATGTAATTTGGTCTTCAATATCTTGTGGTGAACGACCAGCCCATTTCGTAAATACGATTTGTTGGTTTTCACCAATATCTGGAATGGCATCTACCGCTACAGGATTACTCGGTAAAAAACCAGTATCCCAATTAAATGGTGCATTAACAGTGCCCCAACCTACAAAAAGAAAAAGTAGAAGTACTGCAACGAGTTTGTTTTCTATTAAAAATTTTATGCTTTTATTCAGCATGAGCTTTGATTATTAAACAGTTAGACATTGGCGTTATGAAAACACCTAATACAACGAATTATCCTTACAACATTATAATCATAGGATAATATAGTCTATTGTTTAAAAATCAAATTAAATACATCTCGTCTAGCTTGTAGAGTTGCCTTATGACGAGTGGTGGTTTGTAGTCTTCGAAAGAAAATACATTATTCTCTAAACCTTCGAAGCCGTTAATATAAGTATAAATAAATGACGTAATGAATATTTGTTGTTCAAAAGAGATTTTGTCAACTTGAAGTTGTAATTCGTCTTGACCATCGATTACTAATTGCTCATCATTACAGCAATTCTTTTTTGTGATAGAACAACCTTCAGTCGAAGGCATTTCCATGTCCATTCCGCATCCTTCAGCTTTATGGAAGATAGCAGTTTCTACCAAAGTATCGCCACAATAATGCATATTAAGCGTAAATGACATGGTAGAGAATAACACTACAAAAGCCATTAATATTGACATTATTTTATGGAATACTAATTTCATAATACCTGCTAAGTTACGAAATTTTGAAATGATAGTAATTAATTAACAACAGTTTAAGGATTCTGTAATAGTCATTAAAATAAAAAGACACTAATTCATTTTAAATAAAATGAATAAATAAAAAATATCAAAATGTTGTACCTATGTTGTACCTGAATAAAAAAGCCTTTACAAGAAAACTTGTAAAGGCTTAGTACTGAAGACGGGACTTGAACCCGTACGTCCTAATGGACATTGGATTTTAAGTCCAACGTGTCTACCAATTCCACCACTTCAGCATTGGTATATTTAAAGAAAGTTTCAGAGCGAAAGACGGGATTTGAACCCGCGACCCCCACCTTGGCAAGGTGATGCTCTACCCCTGAGCTACTTTCGCAGTTTTTTAATGAACGTGCAATATCGCTATTGCGGATGCAAATTTAAAATTTTTATACTAAAACCAAAGCCTTTTCACAAAATAAATATTTTTTATTTTACGCGTGCTTTTTCTTAACCAACATCCGCTTAATTTCATTCAATTTCATAAGGGCTTCAACGGGGGTAAGTGTATCAATATCAATATGTAATATTTCTTCTTTTATATTTTCTAATAAAGGGTCGTCCAAATTAAAAAAACTTAGTTGCATCTCATTATTTAACGATTTCACCTTATCAGTAAGTTCTTCGCTGGAATGTGATTGCTCTAATTTTTTTAAAATGGTGTTAGCCCTATGTAAAACTTGTTGCGGCATACCTGCCATTCTAGCCACATGAATTCCGAAGCTATGTGCGCTTCCTCCTTCAACCAATTTTCTTAAAAACAATACATTGTCTTTTAATTCTTTTACAGATACGTTAAAGTTTTTAATACGCTCAAACGTTTCAGTCATTTCATTTAACTCATGGTAATGGGTAGCAAATAAGGTTTTGGGTTTAGAAGGATGTTCGTGTAAATATTCACTAATCGCCCAAGCTATTGAAATACCATCGTAAGTACTTGTCCCTCGACCAATTTCATCTAACAATACTAAACTCCTATCTGAGATATTATTCAAAATAGAAGCTGTTTCATTCATTTCAACCATGAACGTGGATTCGCCCATCGAAATATTATCACTGGCACCTACTCTAGTAAAAATCTTATCTACTAAACCTATTCTAGCGGCTTTTGCTGGCACAAAACTTCCCATCTGAGCAAGTAAAACAATTAAAGCTGTTTGACGTAAAATTGCCGATTTACCAGACATATTAGGCCCTGTAATCATTATAATTTGCTGTGAAATTCTATCCAAAAATACATCGTTAGCAATATAAGCTTCCCCAAGTGGTAATTGTTTTTCAATCACTGGATGGCGGCCATCTCTTATCTCTAAATCAAAAGAATCATCTAAAGTGGGGTACACATATTTATTATCTTTTGCCAATTGCGCAAAACCACATAAACAATCTAATTGCCCAATTAGATAGGCGTTTTGCTGAACCGCTTTGATATACTGATTCATCCAAACCACTAACTCTGAAAATAATTGCTGCTCAATAGCTAAAATACGTTCTTCGGCACCTAAAATTTTAGATTCATATTCTTTAAGCTCTTCTGTTATATAGCGCTCTGCATTTACTAAAGTTTGTTTCCGTACCCACTCTTCAGGAACTTTATCTTTATGTGTATTTCTAACTTCAATATAATATCCAAATACGTTATTTGATGCTATTTTAAGTGATGTAATACCCGTGCGTTCACTCTCGCGCTCGAGCATATTATCAAGATAATCTTTTCCTGATTTTGATAAACCTCGCAATTCATCTAATTCTGAAGAAAACCCAGAAGCAATACTATTTCCTTTTAAAACATTTACAGGTGCATCTTCATATAAAGTTTCCTTTATTTTTTCACGTAGTACCTCACAACTTTGAAGCGTATCGCCAATAATTTTTAGTGACTCATTAGCACAATTTGAAGTCAAAGCCTTAATAGGCACTATAGCTTCTAAAGAATTTTTTAGCTGAATGACCTCTCTTGGATTAACTTTTCCTGTAGCTGTTTTAGAAATAAGACGTTCTAAATCGCCAATATATTTGATATGATTTTGAATTTTCTGAAGACTTGTATTTTCTTTAGTTAAAAAACTTACAACTTCATGACGCTGCTTAATTTTATCTAAATTTTTAAGCGGTAATGCCAACCAACGTTTTAAAAGTCTTCCGCCCATAGGCGAAATGGTTTTATCAATAATATTTATAAGCGTAACCGCATTATTATTTGTAGAATTATAAAGCTCTAAATTTCTAATGGTGAATTTATCCATCCACACATAATCATCCTCCGCAATTCTAGAAATAGAGGTGATATGCTGTAATTTATGATGCTGCGTTTCACCTAAATAATGGAGAATAGAACCTGATGCAATAATGCCTTCATGCAAATCGTCAATACCAAAACCTTTAAGCGTTTTCGTATCAAAATGTTTTATAAGGGTTTCGTATGCATAATCGGTTTGATAGACCCAATTTTCTAAATAAAAGGTATGAAAATCATGACCAAATGTATCGTTAAATAACGTTCGTTTTTGTTTACAAACCAAAACTTCGCTCGGACTAAAATTTTGTAATAGCTTATCAATATATTCTGCATTTCCTTGAGCCGTTAAAAATTCACCTGTTGAAATATCTAAAAAAGAAACGCCAATATATTTTTTATCAAAATATACCGAGCACAAAAAGTTATTAGATTTTGATACTAAAACCTCATCATTAAAAGCCACACCAGGGGTTACCAATTCGGTCACACCACGTTTTACAATGGTTTTGGTAAGTTTTGGGTCTTCAAGTTGGTCGCAAATAGCAACGCGTTCACCAGCTTTTACCAATTTAGGCAAATAGGTGTTTAAGGAATGGTGCGGAAATCCTGCTAACTCTGTTTCACTTTCACTCCCAGCGCCGCGTTTCGTTAAAATAATACCTAAAATACCAGCTGCCTTAATAGCATCACTTCCAAAGGTTTCGTAAAAATCACCCACGCGAAACAACAGCAGCGCATCAGGATACTTTACCTTGATGGCATTATATTGTTTCATTAACGGCGTTACTTTTTTTGCTTTTTTAGCCAATGTGAAAGTGGATTTTAAATCTTATTTTTGTTCTGATAGTAATCAGGACTGTAAGATTGCTAATGTAACAAGATTTTGATTTTTTTTGAAGAAGTTGTCCCTTAAGTTATCTACAATTGTAAATAGATTTCAACAATAAAGCATGCGAAAACTGAAAAATAGTGAATTAGACAGATTAAGTGTTGATGATTTTAAAGCCTCAAAAAAAACTCCTATCATCATTGTACTTGATAATATTAGAAGTTTAAACAATATAGGGTCGGTATTTAGAACGAGTGATGCCTTTTTAATTGAAAAAATTTACCTCTGCGGTATTACTGCAACACCTCCACATAAAGATATTCATAAAACCGCTTTAGGAAGCACGGACACAGTTAATTGGGAATATATTGAAAACACATCAGACTTAATTGAAAAACTAAAAGCAGAACATGTAAAAATATGCTCCATTGAACAAGCTGAAAATGCTATTATGTTGAATGATTTTAAAGTTGAAAAAAACACGAAACATGCCATAGTTTTTGGCAATGAAGTAAAAGGTGTTGCGCAACATATTGTTAGCAAAAGTGATGTAGTTATTGAAATACCACAATATGGCACCAAACATTCATTAAATATTTCGGTGAGTTGTGGGGTTGTGGTTTGGGATTTTTTTTGTAAATTTAATTTAAAATAATATTATATTTTGATTTTGAATTAAAGCAAACTAACTGCTAATGAATATTAAAAATGAAGTAAAATTAATATTTAAACGAAAAAAAATACTTCGTTGTATTCTTATAGCCGTTATTCCATCCATATTATTTTATGTATTCTCTTTAATTTTTTTATCAAGCCGTGGGTTTACAATAAGAGAAGTAATTAAGGAAGCTGCACATGTAACCAATTCTTCAAGTTTTCTTGGTTTTTTATCAAACATAGGTGTTTGGCTTTGGATTACTTCTGCAACAATTTGCTTTTTTACAATTCTAAAAAGCAAAAAACAATGGATTTCAAAAGATCAAAAAAATCTACTTATATTAACGGGTGCATTATCATATCTACTTGCATTTGACGACTTTTTTATGATTCATGATCGTTACATTCATCAAAACATTTGTTATATAGTTTACGCTATATTGGCATTATCGATATTAACATTTTACTTTAAAACCATATTATTAATTGATGGTTTTGCCTTTTTAGCTGCTGGTTTTTTTTTAGCACTTTCAATTTTAATTGATTCAACGCAAGACATAATTCATGTTTTTTTAAATAAAAATATTGTACAAGTATTTGAAGAAGGTTTTAAATTTATAGGAATTGTAATTTGGTTATACTTCAATTACAATTTGGCATCATACGAATCTTCACAAAAAAAATTAACTCAAACTCAAGTCGTTAATTTATAAATATAAGCCATTCTGCATTTGAGCATTTACTTATTAAAATCATAAAATAAGTGACAAAAAAATTAAAGAAACCCTGGCCAACAAAAAAGGTAATGAACCAGATTTACCACATGCATCTTTGGGGTGGAAACGAATTCGATTTTTACTCTGGAATAGGTTCTCATAATCCTAAAATTATAACCCCTTATTTAAAAGCTGTCATTGCATTTTTAGAATCTTTTAAAGACCCCTTGGTGGTTTGCGATTTAGGTTGTGGCGACTTTAATATTGGAAAACATCTTACGGAATATTCTAAAAAATATATTGCTGTAGATATTGTTAAAACTCTTATTGATAGAAATAAAAAAATATATAAAATACATAATTTAGAGTTTAGCTGTTTGGATATTATAAATAAAGAACTTCCATCTGGAGATTGTATTATATTAAGACAGGTATTACAACACCTTTCTAATACAGAAATACAAAAAATAACAAAAAAGTTGACGTTTTATAAATACATTATTTTAACTGAACACATACCCGTGGGAGACTTTATTCCAAATAAAGACATTATTTCTGGGCAAGGCATTAGACTTAAACAAAACAGTGGTGTTAATATATTAGAACCGCCTTTTAATTTAAAAATTAAATACCAAAAACAACTCGGAGAGCATGTTTTTGAAAATGGAAAAGGGCGGATTGTCACGATATTATTTAGATTATTTTGAATTGAAACCTTTGGCTTTTCAGATTTAATACAATTAAATAAAATCACTACTCAATAATAGCACCCAAAACCTAGAAATAATAATCTACTCTAATGAACAATACAAAATGTGAAGACAATCAACATAGCTCACAACTGGCTTAAAAGCAGAAGAAAACGAATTTTAAAAAATAAAATTTGTCAGCACTCTATAAAATAACCCGATTTATAGTTTTCTAAATTGTAGTGTTTTAAGCTTTTCTTTAAACATAATTGCTGCAGTTGTATAGCCGCCTTCTGTACCATCTACAAAATGGATGTGCTTTTCTTCTCTATCCTCTATGTAACAAGACATAATAGAGGCGTGAGTAATATGCATACCATAAATAATTTTATTATTTGATTCTAAATCAGAGAGTAAAACTTTCAATCTATTTACTTGTTTATCTGTTCCAGTAATTACGGTGTTTAAAAACCCATCTAACATGATGGTATCTGACAATTGAGTAACTCTATAAGCGTACAATTTGCCCGCCTTAAAAAATTTAAAATAAAAAGATCCGAATATGGTAATTAGCCAATTACTAACCAAATAAGTAATTTGGTGTTTTCCAATTTTAGTATACATCTCTTTTCTAATTTTTGCCAAAGACGTATTGAGCTTCAATTTAAGTGTAGAAATAGGATTGCGTTTTTCTAAGTTGCCAAAAATTAAATCTATCTCCTTCATAATTGTTCCATAAACTTCGGCTTGCTTTTTTTCGTCATCACAATCTACAAGAAGACATATTACTTTTTTATCTGTCGCGTTTGGGTAAATTTCATCCCATCTGCATTCCATGCCTTGTAAATTAAGCTCTGTATTTTCTTTACTGTTTGTATCAGAAGGTTTAAAACTTTCTTTAATTATTTGTTCTGCATATTTAAGCCCATTTCCTAAAACAACAGGAGTTGTTAGATATTTATTATGCCTTAGTTTGGTGATTTTAAGTGTGATGTTATTAGCATAAACCTTTTTGATTTCAAATTGTCCTACCCGCAAATTGAGCCTCAAGGTTTTATTAATATGTTGACTGTAATTATTTAAGGCTAATATGATTGGTTCTGATACAGCATTGGGAACAATAAATGTGGAACCATCTCCCCCAAAAAAATATGGAATCTTAATTTTATTGTTTAACTTCTTTAAGGTATTTAAAACTGTAATTATACTTCCTGTTGCGCTTAAGTTAACGTCGTTATGAAAACCTCTGGCAACTGCATTTGAAGAATTTTCTATATCCGTTACAATTATAGACCAACTTTCAGGAACATTAAAAAATAAACTTTCATCTTTTAAAAGCTCAGTAAGTGGTAAGTTGTTTTTAGAAATATTTTTATAAAAATTTAAATTATTTTTCATAATTACAACACATTTGCCATATAAAGAAACCTATTTCACTTTAAAAAAATCATAAAAATCGTTTTGCGAATTTATCTTTGGTTTGCTGTTTATTTGATATGTATTAGTTTCTTCAGCATCTAAAATTCTGGCCTTCACGTTATCGTTCCATTGCAAGTTTATACACTTTTTAAGAACTGCTTTTAGAGTTTTATCTAATATTGGAACACCAACTTCAACCCTTTTATCTAAGTTTCTAGTCATACAATCTGCTGAAGCGATATATATTTCTTCATTGCCATCATTTCCAAACCAATAAATTCGGCTGTGCTCTAAATACCGCCCTACAACACTTATCGCATGTATATTTTCGCTTAAATTTTCTATTTGGGGCAACAATTTAAACATGCCTCTTACTATGAGTTTAATTTCTACTCCTGCTTGAGATGCCTCATAAAGCTTGTTAATAATAGCTTCATCTTCCAAACTGTTCATCTTAAAATATAGCAACCCTTTTTTATTAGATTTAGCTAATGTGATTTCTCTATCAATTTTATCATAAATGGATGAACGCATAGTGAATGGCGACATCAAAATGGTTTTTACATCTGGTTTAAAATCAAACGGATTATTTAAAAAGGTAAAGACTTGTTTTATTTCAGACGTTATGGTATTATTTGTTGTTAATAATCCAAAATCTGCATAAATTTTAGCACTATTTTCATTGAGGTTTCCCGTGCCAATATATGCCAACTTATAATGATTTGCTTCTAACAAAAATATTTTGGAGTGTACTTTTATTTTAGGCATACTATATAAAACTTTTGCCCCATTTTTAGTTAATTTTTCGCCCCAATAAATATTATTTTCTTCATCAAAACGTGCTTTAGCTTCAATAAAAACAGTAACTTTTTTTCCTTTTTTCAAACATTTAAGCAATGCCTTTGCTATATCTGAATTTTTTGAAACACGATAGAAGGTTATATGTATTGAATGTATGTCTTCCGTATCAGCAGCCTCCAATATCATTTGTGGTAGATAATCAAATTTTTGGTATGGGTAACTCAACAACACATCCTTATTTTTTATTAAATTAATAAGCGATGGTGCCAATTCAAGATCAGGATGTATGTTTGGTGGTTGCTCAGCAAATGTAAGTAGCGGCTTATTCTTTGGTTTTGGAAAATTAAAAAAATCACTAAAATTATGATATTTTCCACCAGGCATCAAATCCGTTTTGGTTAAATCTAATCGTTTACGTAACCTTTTTAAAAGAGATTTTGGCATGTTGTTATCATATAACAAACGCGTTGGAATACCCGTGTCGCGCTGTTGCAAATTCTTCTTAATTAAGTCAACTACTTCACCATCATATTCATTAAAATACAATTCGGCATCTCTAGTAATTTTTACTGCATAAGATTTAGCGTTTTTAAAATCCGAATTAATTTCTGATAAATTGGCGCGTATAATTTCATCTAAATAAGTCAGTTGAAATGACTCATCGTTGGAAGGCAACAATACAAATCTTGAAGTTTCATCAGTTGGTATAGAGACCAGAATATTTTCATCAATATCTAAAAACAAAAACAACCCTTTGTCTTTTAAAAGTACGGGTGAAACATCAGTATCCAAATTATAAATTTTAACATAAGACGCTACGTCTTCTTTAAAAAATTGTTTTACAAATTGTAATTGCTCTTTTGTATAATCGTTTTTATGAATAAGATGTATGTTTTCTAATTTTAAACTGGGAATAATACTTTCACTGTATGTTTTTCCAAAACGTACTTGCAGACTATTTACTGTTTTCTGAATACTTTTAATTAGGCGTTTAGGCTTTTCTAAAATTTTAAGTTTAGAATTTTTTTGAAAGTTTTTAAAATGTCTTAATTCCGATACTCTAACTCTATAAAACTCATCAAGATTTGAAGAAAATATAGCTAGAAACTTTAAGCGCTCGTACAATGGAAGCGATTCATTTTCAGCTTCTTGTAATACTCTTTCGTTAAAAGATAACCAACTTAAATCCCGATTGTTAAATTTGTTTTGCATCCTTGCAAGATAAGCGAACTGTAGATTTCAAAAGTTAAATTTGCGTTATTTATTAGATGTTATAAAAACAGGGTTTCGTGATATTAATGTTGATTATTAATTTTAAAAAATTTAACTTCGCTTATCGTCATGATACCCTTCATGAAATGTTATCATATTTTTTGACGGTTATAAGAGAAAAATCAAAGCAATTATACAATATGGATTGGATTTATAGTACCGAAGACCCGATTTTTCAGACTCTAATAGGATGTGCTATAATATTTGTCGTTATTGTTTTAATTACGAGAATAATTGGACTTAGAGCATTTGCAAAATTTACGGCTTATGATTTTGCCTTTACCGTGGCCATTGGTAGTATTATTTCTTCCACGCTTACGTCAAGTACATCTTTAACTCATGGAGCTGTTGCCATTACAGGGCTTCTTATTATTACATTCATTTTTTCTTGGCTGCAAAGAAAATACTCGCTTTTAAATAATATCATTTCTAATGCGCCATTGCTTCTTATGGATGGAAATACCATTTTACATGAAAATTTAAAATATGCCCGAATTGAGGAAAAACAACTCATATCAAAACTTCGTGAAGCCAATGTGCTTAATTATGAGCAAGTATTTGCCGTAGTTTTAGAATCTACTGGCGACATTTCTGTTTTACATAAATCGGACAGCAGTAGTGATGAACGGTTCGACACAAAATTACTTTCAGGAGTGAGGCGGAAACCTTAAAATTACCCCTCGCAAATAGCCTCCAAAATCCACAGATAATCTGCTCGATTTTCAATAAAATCTCTATCAGAAATATCAATAACTTTTATATTAAAATCGGTTTGCGACTTCAAAAAATCTAAATAACCAGCATTTATTTTTTCTAAATACTCATTTTCAATATTTTGCTCATAATCACGTCCACGTTTTTTTATGTTTTCTTGTAAGCGCCATGTGTTTTGATATAAATACACATACAAATCAGGCTTTCGTAAATCTTTATACATTAGATAAAACAGTTTTCGGTATAGTTTAAATTCATCCTCCTGCAACGTGATTTTAGAAAAAATAAGTGATTTAAATACATCGTAATCGCTTACAATAAAATCTTTAAACAAATCGAGCTGAGATAAATCATCACTGATTTGCTGATAGCGGTCTGCTAAAAAAGACATTTCTAAAGGAAACGCATACCGCGATGCATCTTTATAAAACTTGGGTAAAAACGGATTGTCTTTAAAACGCTCTAAGATAAGTTTGGCATTAAAATCATGAGCAATAGTTCTAGCTAAACTCGTTTTTCCTGCACCAATATTACCTTCAATAGCAATGTAGTTAAATTTGGAGAAGTTGAAGGCTTTACATGGGTTTTTCAACCAAATTTTTATAGGCTCTAAAACCGAATTGTCTTTACATTCATTCAACAAATCGCGTATCTCTTTAATAAATTTTGGATGTTTTATTTTAGAAGCTATATCGTTAAGTGGTAACAATACAAACTTACGTTTGTGCATTTCAGGATGCGGTACTTTTAATGTATGTGTGTCTATTATTATGTCCTCAGCTAAAATAATATCTAAATCTATAATACGGGCCTCGTAATTATTAGTTCTTGTTCGGGTACGTCCTAAATAAGTTTCAATATCTAATAGATGATCTAGCACTTTTTGTGGTTCTAAATAACTTTCTAAAACCAAGCAACAGTTAAAAAAATCATCACTCTCAAAACCAAAAGCAGGCGATTTATAAACTTTTGAGATCAGTTTAATATGTCCAATACGCGTGTATATTAAATCGACAGCATTTTGAAGATTTGAAAATTTATCGCCCTTATTGCTTCCTAAGGCGATGTAAAATGTAGTTGGTTTTGTCATAAGCGAAAGCAAAATAAGTAAAACAATTTTTAATCCATTATATTTACAAGAGCTATTTATTCACAATTATTGCATGACATTAAAAGACAAACTTGCTGCCCAACGTATTTACATACTTTTGGGCGCTTTATTTATCACCTCTTTAGTGGTTTCAAATCTTATTTTTCAAAAGTTTTTTTATTGGTACCCGTTTGATATGGAGATTTTTGGAACGAAACTTTTTGAAATTTCGGTTGGTATTTTGCCCTACCCCATTACTTTTTTAATTACCGATTTAATTAGTGAAATTTATGGCAAAAAAAGAGCGAACGATGTTGTTGTTATTGGCATTTTTGCATCAGTATTTTCACTTTTAATTATTTACACAGCAAGCAATGTTCCAGCAACATCATGGTCTTATGTAAATGATAAAACCTTTCAAACTGTATTTGGAAACTCCATGATTGCTGTTTTTGCAAGTATGCTCACCTATTTATTTGCGCAGTTTGTTGATATTCAAATCTACCATTTCTGGAAACGCATTACCAAAGGAAAACACTTGTGGTTACGTAACAATTTTTCTACTTGGTTTTCACAATTTGTAGATACGTTTACTATTGTTTTTTTACTGTGTTTTTTTGGTATTATAGATTGGGCTAATTTTAAAGGATTACTTGTTAGTGGCTTTCTTTTCAAAGTTATTGTTGCAGCTTGCGATACCCCATTTTTATATTTAGGGGTTTATTTATTTAGAAAGCGTTTTAAATTAAAAGTAAATGAAGAGTTGGACTTACTTTAACGATTTGCGTCAATATTAAATGTACTTAGGTTAAATTTACATTAAACTTTTTACTTAGTTGAACTTAAACACTAACACTCTCGTATATTTATATAAACAGTTTTTTTATGAAAAAGGCATTAAAAATTATTGGAATTACTTTACTCATTTTTATCGCATTATTGGTGGCTATACCATTTGCTTTTCAAGGGCAAATTAAAGATATGGTGAAACGTTTTATAAACGAAAATATAAATGCTAAAGTAGAGTTTAGCGATGTAAGCTTAAGCTTCATTAAAAGTTTTCCGCAGGCCCATGTTTCAGTCAGCGATTTAAAAGTTACAAATTTCAAACCTTTTGAAGACGAAACTTTGGCGACTTCAAAAAACATTGCATTCACCATGTCGGTTAAAGAATTATTCAAAAATGCTGATGAAGGCCCTATTGTAGTAAATTCCATAACTATTGATGAAGCACTATTAACCTTAAAAACGGATAAGTTTGGGAACAATAATTACGATATTACTAAAGAAAATGATAATGCTTCCGCGGAAACAGAAACGAATAACTTCGCTTTTAGTTTAGAAGATTATAACATCAATAAAAGTGCTTTTACATATTTGGATGAAGAATCGAATATTCTCATTTATGTTACCGAATTAAATCATGAAGGTCACGGTATATTTTCTGCCGAAGCGTCCGAATTAAACACTAAAAGTGAAGCCAATGTAACTATAAGTATTGATAGCACAACCTATTTAAGCAATAATCCTGTAAGGCTTGATGCATTAATTGGTTTAGATTTAAACAATGAAAAATATACATTTAAGGACAACAAAGGGTTTATCAACCAACTTCCTATTGAGTTTCAAGGTTACGTACAACTCGTTGAAAACGGACAAGAGATTGATATCACTTTTGAAAACCCCGAGTCGGATTTTAAAAATTTCTTAGCCGTCATACCAAATGAATATTCAAAAAACATTAACGATGTTGAAACTACGGGCGATTTTAAGATAAAAGGAATCATTAAAGGCAGGGTAACAGAGGAAACCATACCTAATTTAGATATTAGTATCACCTCAAATAATGCCTCATTTAAATATCCTGATTTACCAAAACGTGTGAATAACATCACTATAAATACTGAAATAAAAAACACAACAGGAAACGCTGACGATACTTATATTGATATTAAAACCCTTGATTTTAATATAGATGAAGATGTTTTTAAATCATCGGCTACTTTAAAAAATATAACTAAAAACATGCTTGTTAACGCCAGCATTGATGGGGTTTTAAACTTGGCCAACATCACAAAAGTGTACCCTATAAAATTAGATAACGCGTTGAGTGGTATTTTAAAAGGTTCTTTAAACACATCTTTTGATATGAATGCCATTGAAACTAATGCCTACGAACGCATTAAGAACAATGGTTCTGCAAGTATCACCAATTTTGTTTTTTCTTCGGAAGCTATGGTAAATCCTATTCATATTTCTGAAGCACAAATGGTTTTCAACCCAAACACAGTCTCACTAAACACTTTTAAAGCAAAAACAGGTGAAAGCGATTTAAATGCAACTGGAACCATAAGGAATTTATTAGGGTTTTTATTAAGCGATAATACGCTGAAAGGAAGCTTTAATTTAAACTCAAATGTATTTAAAGTCAGTGATTTTATGTCGACCGAAGAGAAAGCATTGACTGGCGAAGCAAAAGTTGATACAGAATCTTTAAAAATCCCAGCATTTCTTGAATGCGAAATAAATGCTAAAGCCAATACGGTGGTTTATGATAATTTAAATTTAAAAGATGTTTCAGGAACCTTATATATTAAAGATCAGCAAGTTTCGCTAGAAAATATGAAATCCAATATTTTTGATGGCGCGTTATCAATTGCTGGAGATGTTTCAACAAAAAATGACAAACCAACTTTTAATTTAAATTTAGGAGCTAATGGTTTTGATATTTCAAAATCATTTGAAGTTTTAGAATTACTTCAAAATATAGCGCCCATAGCTAAATTAATACAGGGGAAATTAAATAGTACTATTAATCTTTCAGGAGAACTAGACAGTAACTTTTCACCAAAATTAAGCACAGTATCTGGTAATGCTTTAGCTGAAGTTTTAACTACAAAAATTAATGCAAATAAAGGAGAATTATTTAACACCCTTGAAAACGCATTGAATTTTATCGATTTTGAAAAACTTAATTTAAACGATTTAAAAGCGTACCTAACATTTGCTGACGGAAAAGTAAGTGTAAAACCGTTTGATTTAAAATATGAAGATATTTCTATTACCGTTTCAGGTTCTCACGGATTTGATAAAACCTTAAATTATAATGCTATTTTCAATGTGCCTGCAAAATATTTAGGAAGTGAAGTAAACCGATTAATTGGGAAACTTGATACCGAAGAGGCTAAAAATATTACCATCCCTGTAAAGGCAATTATTGGTGGTACACTAACTAGCCCCAAAGTACAAACCGACTTAACGAGTGGCATAACCAATTTAACTAAGCAGCTTATTGAGATTGAAAAGCAAAAGCTTTTAAACCAAGGTAAGGATAAAGTAAAAGGCATGCTTGGAGATATTATTGGAAGTAACAAAACTAAAACGGATTCCATAAAAAAAGAGCAAAACAATGTCGTAAAAGATGTTTTAGGTGGTATTGTTAATGGTAATAAAACACCCATAGATTCCACAAACACAAACTCGAACACCGCTACAAAAGATGCTGTAAAAAATGTTTTGGGCGGTTTATTAGGCGAAAAGAAAAAAGAAAAAATTCAAGATACCATTAAATAAATCCGATTAAAATCAGTGGAATTAGCTCTAAATCATAAAAAAATGCTAAAATTTGGTCTATTTTCGGGTTTTTTTGAATAAAAGTGATTAAAAATTAGGTTTTTTTATTTTTTCGGTTAGATTGTAAGGATGTTTAATATTTAAAACTTCCTTATAATATATGCGCCAATTAAAAATTACGAAACAAGTAACAAACAGAGAATCTAAATCACTTGACAAATACCTACAAGATATAAGCAAAATACAACTGATAACAGCAGAAGAAGAAGTTGAATTAGCCCAACGTATAAGAAAAGGAGATCAAAAAGCTTTAGACACACTTACCACAGCAAATTTACGTTTTGTAGTTTCCGTATCAAAACAATACCAAAATCAAGGCCTATCATTACCAGATTTAATTAATGAAGGTAATGCTGGATTAGTTAAAGCGGCTAAACGTTTTGATGAAACCAGAGGTTTTAAATTTATATCTTATGCTGTTTGGTGGATTAGACAAGCAATTTTATCAGCTTTAGCTGAACAATCTCGAATAGTTAGATTACCTTTGAACAAAATTGGAGCAATTAATAAAATTAATAAAGCCTATTCTTCATTAGAACAAGAATATGAACGCCCTCCAGTTGCTGATGAAATCGCTAATAGACTTGATATTTCTGTTAAAAATGTCAAGCAATCTATGAAAGTTTCAGGCCGCCATATATCCATGGATGCTCCACTTAAAGAAGGAGAAACATCTAATTTATATGATGTAATGTCATCAAATGAATCGCCAAAAGCCGATAAAGCTTTAATGGTTGAGTCGTTAAGTGTTGAAATTGACAGAGCATTAAGTACTTTAGGCGATAGAGAAAGTGCTGTATTAAAAAGTTACTATGGTTTGGGTAATAATACGCCAATGAGCTTAGTAGAAATAAGTGAAGTTTTTGAATTAACGCGCGAGCGTGTTAGGCAAATAAAAGAAAAAGCAATTAGAAGATTAAGACATACATCAAAAAGCAAAGTATTAAAAACATACTTAGGATAAAAAAGTAAAACAAAAATTAATTATTAAATTCAACCTATGTTAAAGATTATTGTGAAAGATGGCGAGAATATAGAACGCGCCTTAAAACGTTACAAACGTAAACACAGAAATATTAAAGTGATGCAAAATTTAAGAGAAAATCAGTTTTTCACAAAACCTTCTGTTAAAAGACGTCGCGAAATACAAAAAGCAGAATACATACAAAACTTAAGAGATCAAGAAGATATTTAATCTTTAATGTTCTTTTTAAATTACAAATCCCATTTTCAACTTTTTTTGAAAATGGGATTTTTTATCTTCCTTTATTGGATTGCCCATTTCAATTCATCCAATTGTCACATCTAAAAAGAAACTATAGCAATTGTTAACGCCGTTCGAAAAGTTTAAATATTAGCTGTAGTAATTTGTAGAATATTAGATTATTTTTTTACATTTAAATAGGTGAGTAATTTTTTTTAATGTACTTTTTTTATTTTATAGTATGAGTTTTTGTAATATTAGCTAAAAGGCTCTGTGTTTTTTTTCTTATAAATTAACAGCAACTACCAAACCTTCATTAGCACGAATATTAAAAACTGTTTCATCTTCAAAAATTAAGTATTGCCCTTTTATGCCCACTAATTTTCCTGAATATTGCTGTTCTTTTTTAATATTTAAACTCTTAGGTTTTTCAGGATACTTATATACTGGAAATTCTAAATTAGTTTCTGTGTTACTCGCTATAAAATAGTCTTTAGCTTCATCTGGAATATATGGTTTTAATTTTTCACGCCACTGTACTAAATCCTCATCCTGTATATCATTTTTAAGCATGGTTCGCCAATTGGTTTTATCACCCACATGGTCTTTTAAAGCGACTTCCGTGATACCTGCTAAATACCTATTTGGTACCTCAACAATTTCAATGGCTTCATGTGCGCCTTGGTCTATCCATCGTGTTGGTACTTGAGTTTTTCGCGTAACACCAACTTTCACGTTACTTGAATTAGCCAAATACACAATATGAGGTTGAAGCTGTACTTTTTTTTCGTATTCTAAATCTCGATCTTCTTGATCTAAATGCGCGGTACTTAATTCTGGGCGCATGATCCAATCAGCTGCTTGTGGGATGTCAAAAAAACAGCTTTTGCAAAAACCTTGTCTGTAAATAGGTTTATCCAAACCACAGTTTAAGCATTGATATTTAACAAATTGAATGTTTATATTTTTATGCAGTAACTGATTCATATTTATAAAATCATTTTCAAATACTAAATAATACTGAATAGGTTGCGAAAACTCAGTTACCATTTTTGTTAAAACCCCTTGGTAGTTCATAAAAAAATATCTTACATTTAAGATCTTAAAGATAAAAGAAATATGCCAATCCCTTTAGTAAATTCTATTGCTTCTTGGTTTTTAAAAAAGCGATTTCATCAAATTGAATTGTTTTTAAAATATCCCAATGAAGTACAAAACGAATTGCTTTTAAGCCTTTTAGACTTTGCTAAAAATACAGAGTTTGGTAAAATATATGATTTTACTTCTATAAGAAATTATGAAACTTTTGCCGCACGTGTTCCCATAAATAATTACGATGTTTGGATGAATGATATCCAACGTGCAAGACAAGGTGAAAACAATATTTTTTGGCCTACACCAATAAAATGGTTTGCAAAATCTAGCGGAACAACACGGGCAAAAAGCAAGTTTATCCCTGTGAGCCCTGAATCTTTAGAAAATTGCCACTATGCTGCCAGTAAAGATTTGCTTTGTATGTATTTAAACAATAATGAGAACTCTCAATTATTTACGGGTAAAAGTTTACGTTTAGGAGGAAGTAAAGAATTGTATAGAGAAAAGGGGACGGTTTACGGAGATTTGTCAGCAATCCTTATTGATAATATGCCTTTTTGGGCCGAATTTAGTAGTACACCAAGTAATAAAGTATCTCTGATGAGCGATTGGGAGCATAAAATGCAAGCCATTGTTGATGAAACTATAAATGAAAATGTAACGAGTTTGGCTGGTGTGCCTTCGTGGATGCTTGTTTTATTAAATAATGTGTTAGAAACTACAGGTAAACATAATCTGCATGATATTTGGCCAAATTTAGAAGTCTATTTTCATGGCGGCGTTAGTTTTACACCTTATAAAGATCAATACAAAAAAATACTCCCAAATAAACAGTTTAAATATTACGAAATTTACAACGCCTCTGAAGGTTTCTTCGCTATTCAAGATCAAAATGATTCTAGTGAGTTACTTTTAATGTTGGATTATGGTATTTTTTATGAGTTTATACCTATGACCATTTACGCTACTTCAGAAGAGAAGGCAATTCCTTTAAGTGACGTAAAATTACATATAAATTACGCTGTCATTATTACTACAAATGCAGGATTATGGCGTTATAAAATTGGAGATACCATTAGGTTTACATCTTTAGATCCCTACCGTATAAAAGTTTCTGGAAGAACAAAACATCATATTAATGTATTTGGCGAAGAACTTATTATTGAAAATGCAGAAGACGCTTTAAAAAAAGTGTGTAAGCGGACAAAAGCTGAAATTAAAGATTTTACTGCTGCGCCTATTTTTATGGAAGGCAAAGAAAAAGGCGCTCATGAATGGTTGATTGAGTTTAAAACACCACCAAAAGATCAAAATTATTTTAACGAGCTATTTGATAATGCCCTTAAAGCTTTAAATTCAGATTATGAAGCTAAACGTTATAATAACTTAACTTTGAAAGAACCAAAAATAAATATTGCTCGTGAACATTTGTTTTATGATTGGTTAAAACAAAATAACAAATTAGGCGGACAGCATAAAATACCTAGGCTTTCTAATACGCGAGATTACATGGATGACTTACTTCATTTAAATTCTTGATTTTTTATTTTAACGTTATCATAAATACTTTTGAGCTTTGTCGCGCGAACAGCAAAGCCAAATTTAATTTGGCTGTTTTGAATTGGCCTATTAAACCTACAAAATTCGATGAAGTGTTTTTCCAAAAGTTTTTAAACGAGTATTTCGTCTAATCATCTAAAAGGAAATTAAAAACCTTTGTGCGTCATTTAATTAAACATATTTTTAAACTCAGAAAGTAATAAATTACAGTAAATATGACTCTCATTGGTAAAAAATATTTACTTGTTATGATAAATTTTATCCATAATGTACTTTATTAATTAACATCCATAAAATAAAAAACCGCGCTAAATAGCGTGGTTTTTTTATATGTAAGTTTTCAACATTGCTATATGTTTACCATATTTTACATCTTGAATTTTAACCAAAATTTATATTGTAAAAAAAGAGTGCAACAATTAGGGAGCCGGATTAGGAATGGCATGATGCACCTCATTAATCTGTTCCAAAATCTCATCACTTAAAGTAATGTCAATACTTTTAATATTTTCTTTAAGCTGTTTTAAATTGGTAGCACCCACTATAGTACTGGTAACAAAAGGCTGTTGGTTTACAAACGCCAATGCCATTTGAGCTGAATTCATATCATGAGCTTGAGCTATTTTTAAATAGCGCTTTGCTGCTTCGGTAGCTTGTTCCCCGCTGTATCTTGCAAATCTTGGAAATAATTTAAGTCGTGCATTATCGGCTGCTTTACCCTTTATATATTTTCCAGAAAGTACGCCAAATGCCATGGGTGAATAAGCCAATAAACCTACATTTTCTCTTAGTGCCACTTCGGCTAAATCAGTTTCAAAAGTTCTGGTTAACATAGAATATGCATTTTGAATGGTTGCAACTCTAGGTAAGTTGTGGTGTTTAGATTCTTCTAAATAGCGCATGGTACCCCATGAATTTTCATTTGAAACACCAATATTTCTGATTTTCCCTGCTTTAATGGCACTGTCTAAACTGTGAAGCACGTCATTAAAATTATCCTTCCAGCTTTCATCAAGCTTATAGTCTCTTTCTCCAAAACGATTTGTATCGCGCTCTGGCCAATGCAATTGATACAAATCTATATAATCGGTTTGTAATCTTTCTAGCTCTAAATTTATAGCTTCGTTTATGGCGTTAGCGCTAAAACCTGTGGTTCTGATATGTGCTGTGTAATCACCAGGTCCAGCAATTTTAGAGGCTAGAATCACTTTATCTCTGTTTCCTGTTTTTTTTAACCACGTACCAATAATTTCACTTGTTCTTCCACTCGTTTCTGCGGTGGCAGGCACTGGGTATAATTCGGCAGTATCAATAAAGTTTACCCCTTGATCTAGTGCAAAATCGAGTTGTTCATGCCCTTCTGCTTCCGTGTTTTGATTTCCCCAGGTCATAGACCCTAAACATATTTTACTAACTTTTATATTGGTATTTGAGAGGGTTGTATATTTCATATTGAATTTTAATTTTTTTTGCAAAGATAAAACCTTTATAAGTTCAAATACTTAGAAAGGTTTTTTTATGGTCTCTTCAATTTTTTTGGATTCTTGCTTTCGCAGGAATAATAAAGAAATTAATTATCGTTTAACAACTTAGATAATTCATCTAGCTTTGGTGTTAAAATAACTTCTATACGTCTGTTTTTAGCTTTTCCTTCAGGGGTATCATTTGTAGCGATAGGAGCAAATTCACCACGGCCAGCGGCTGTTAAATTTTCTGCATGTATAGCATTATTTTCTCTTAAAATATTTACAATGGCCGTAGCACGTTTTGTTGATAAATCCCAGTTGCCATTTAAGTTCCCACTACCTGCATAGGGTGCATTATCGGTGTGCCCTTCAATTAAAACAGCAATATCTGGATTTTCTCCAAGTACCGAACCTAATTGCTGAACCGCTCTTCGTCCTTCGCTACCCACGGCCCAACTTCCAGAGTTAAACAACAACTTGTTTTCCATGGATACGTAAACTTTTCCATCGCGCTGCTCTATAGTTAATCCTTTACCTTCAAAATCGGTAAGTGCTTTTGAAATTGCATTTTTTAAAGCAGTCATTGCTGCATCCTTTGATGCGATAACATTTTCTAATTCAGCGACGCGATTTGAACGATCTTCCAATGCGCTTTTAAGTTTTTCTAAGCGCGCATTTTCTACTGCTAATGCTTGTTCTTTAGCTTCCAATTTCGCCAATAATTCTCTATTTTTTTGAGAATTTGCTGCTATGGCTGCTGAACTATTTTTCTCTAATGCATCATAAGATGACTTCAAATTATCATAATTTGCTTTGGTAACATTATAATCTGCTTGTAATTTATCACGCTCTACAACCGCTTCATCATAAGCTACTCGTAATTGTTTTAATTCATTTTCAGCTGCATTTTTTGCAAATAACAATGCCTCATTTTCATCAGAAAGTTTTCTATTTTCTTGTTTTAAATTGGCATATTTTACTTCTAATTCTTTATAAACCTTTGGAGATACGCAAGAGCTAGCCAAAAGGATAGCTATTAATAAAAGTGAACTATTTTTAATCATGTTTGATTTTTTTTTAATTGAAACTTATTTTTCTATTTCTAATAATATTGGACAGTGATCGCTGTGTACCGCTTCCGTGAGTATAACGGCTCTTTTTATATTTTCTTGTAATGGATTTGAAACCATGGCATAATCTAATCGCCAACCTTTGTTATTTGCCCGCGCATTTGCACGGTAACTCCACCAGCTGTATTGCTGTTTTTCAGGATGTAAGTAACGGAAAGAATCAATAAAACCACTATCAATAAAATCGCCAATCCACTCACGTTCAACAGGTAAAAAACCTGAAACACCTTTCATTTTTGGGTTATGAATATCTATCTCCTCATGACAAATATTATAGTCGCCACAAATAATGAGATTTGGTATCTCCTTTTTTAGTTTGTTTATATACTCTTGAAATAAATCCATATACTCCAATTTATGATTTAATCGTAAATCGTTAGTCCCTGATGGTAAATACAAACTCATTACTGAAATACCATCAAAATCGGCGCGGATATTCCGACCTTCAAAATCCATAGATGCTATTCCTGTGCCATATTCTAAATGTTTAGGCTCTATTTTACTTAAAATAGCAACCCCGCTGTACCCTTTTTTTTGTGCGCTAAACCAATAATTATAGCTATAGCCTGCTTCCTCAAAAACACTTAAATCCAATTGCTCTTTCATGGCTTTAATTTCTTGCAAACAAACTACATCTGGATTTGCAGCTTTTAACCAATCTATAAAACCTTTATTTAATGCTGCACGAATACCGTTTACGTTATAAGATATAATTTTCATTTCCTCTCCCTGACCCTCTCTCTAAAGCAAAGGGAATTTGTTACGATTAATAATAATGAAATCTCAACATTCGTCGAGATCATATCCTTTTTTTAAAAAGGACATTGATTTCAGCTAAAATAAATAATACATTACTTTTACACTACTGTTTTTTATCACATTATTTAAATCATGTTAACAAAATATTTCGAACTATTAACAGTTTAAGTATTTAATGAAGTACATCATCACTTTTATAGTTTTCACAATGGGTTTTTCCGGATTTGGGCAAGATTCGCCTTCAAATTATAGAGCTATAAAAGTTGTAGTAAAAGATTCTATTCAAATTGATAGTGTAAGTATTAACTCCAGTTGGTTTTCAATAAAAACAAAAGACCTTACTATTATCGATTCTACTTTTTATAATGTTGATTTTGGTAAAGCCGTTTTAACTTTTAAAAAGTCTGTTGAAACAGATTCCGTTATTATTAATTATTTAAAATTTCCTGAGTTTTTAACCAGAACTTACAAACAACTTGATGAACGCATTATTGTAGAAAACAACACCAATGTTTCAAAACTATATCAGCTTTCGCAACCCAACACTAATAGTACCTTTATTCCTTTTGATGGCTTAACTACTTCGGGAAGTATTTCGCGCGGAGTGACTATTGGTAACAATCAAAACTCAGTTTTAAATAGCGAATTAGATCTTCAAATTACAGGGAAGTTAAACGACAAAGTATCTTTGCGAGCCTCTATTCAAGATGCCAATATTCCATTGCAAGAAAGCGGATATTCACAACGTTTAGATGAATTTGATCAGGTTTTTATAGAACTTTTTAGTGACCACTGGAATATTCGTGCAGGTGATATAGACCTGCAAAATAACAACTCTTATTTTGCTCAATTTTCAAAACGTGTACAAGGTTTATTTGTTAATGTAAACTTAGGAGAGGAAGGCACTAAAACCAATTTATTTGCTTCTGGCGCCTTGGTTCGAGGGCAGTTTACAACTAGTAATTTTACCGCACAAGAAGGGAATCAAGGTCCTTATAAATTACAAGGCCCAAATGGTGAGTTGTTTGTTTTAATTGTTTCAGGTAGCGAAACGGTATACGTAAACGGCGTTATTGTAGAACGTGGCGAGGATAAAGATTATATTATTGATTACAACGCTGGTGAGATTATTTTTAATTCAACTTATCCCATAACTTCCGAGATGCGAATTACTGTAGATTATCAATTTAGCGAACGTAATTATTCGCGTTTACTAGGTTATGGAGGTACTCGTATTGAAAGTGAGACATTAAGTATTGGAGTTTCTGTTTATTCTGAAAGTGATGCAAAAAACCAAGCATTACAGCAAAATTTATCTGAAGAGCAAGTACAAATTTTAGCTGATGCTGGCGATGACAAAACAAAAATGGTAGGGCCTTCAGAGGTTCAGGAAGCTCTAAATGAAAATAGAATTCTGTATAAGAAAGAACTTATTGGTGGTATTGAAGGTTTTGTCTTCTCCAATAATCCCGATGATGAATTATTTCGTGTTACTTTCTCAAGAGTGGGTGAAAATCAGGGCAATTACAATTTGAGTAGCATAAATGCCATCAATAATATTTATGAATTTGTGGGTGTTAACCAAGGAAATTACGCGCCTATTATTCAATTGGTTGCTCCTGTAAAACTTCAAATTGCAGTGGTTAACGGAAGTTATAATCCTACTGAAAAAACACAAATTAATTTTGAAGTTGCAGCCAGTAAAAATGATTTGAATTTATTTTCTGAGTTAGATGATGGCAACAATAATGGTTTTGCAGGGAAATTAAATGTGAAACAGCATATTGTAAAAACGGATAGCCTTTGGAATATTAATGCTTTTTTTGATAGTGATTATATTAGCAGCAATTACAGAAATATTGAGGGTTTATATAATCCAGAATTTAATCGAGATTGGAATTTAGATTTAAATAATTTAAATGGTATTGGTACTAACTTGGGTAATCAACTACTTTTAAATTCTGGCTTTCAAATTTTTCATCCTAAAAAAGGAATATTTAATTATCACTTTGAGCATTTAAATTTTTCTGATGGATTTAATGGAAATAGACACATCACAAAGGCAAATCTTATAATGAATAAGATCAGAATTGTTTCTTATTCAAGTTTTTTAAAGGCCAATTCTAATATAAATTCATCTACTTTTTTAAGGTCGTACAATACCATTACCTATGGCATGAAGAAAAGTTGGTTAGGAACAAAATTAGCCATTGAAGATAATGAACAACGCGAAACAGCGACACAGATACTAACGCCACTAAGTCAGAAATTTAAATCTTACGAAGTGTTTTTTGGTGTTGGAGATAGTACTAAAATTTTTGCTGAAATTGGGTATAAGAATAGAGTAAATGATAGTATTAGAAATAACGAATTACAAAAAGTAAACACCTCAAACACCTTTTATTTAAATGCTAAACTGGTTCAAAATAAAAACACTAATTTATCTATTTATGCGAATTACAGAACATTAAATTATGAAGATAATACTATTGAAGATGAACGTTCTATAAATTCCAGAATTCAATATAACCAAAAACTACTTAACCAAATTATACAATGGAATACCGTTTTTGAAACCAACTCTGGAACTTTACCACGACAGGATTTTACTTATGTAGAAGTAGAGCCTGGACAAGGGACTTACACTTGGATTGATTATAATGACAACGGAATTCAAGAATTAGAAGAGTTTGAAATTGCTCAATTTCAAGACCAAGGCAAGTATATTCGGGTACTTTTACCTAACCGTGTGTTTTTAAAAACGCATCAAAATAGGCTGAGCCAAACCCTAACTTTAAATCCAACACAATGGTCTAATAGCGAAAAAAAAATACAAAAATTTTGGTCTCATTTTTATAATCAAACCTCCTATTTAATCGATAGAAAAATTGAAAGAGATAACAACGAATTCAACTTAAATCCTTTTGATAGCGCCGTTGAAAATCAATTAGGCTTGCAATTAAATTTTAGAAATATTTTGTTTTTCAATCGTGGAAAACAAGACTATACGACGTCTTATACTTATTTATCTAACATCTCTAAAAACACCCTATCCATTGGTTTTATTGAAAACAGTTTACAAAGTCATCAACTTAATTTTAATCACAAAGTTGCTAAGAATTGGCTTATAAACTTACTTTCTGCTTTTGATAATAACGAAAGTATGAGCGAAAATTTTACGGCTAGAAATTTCAATTTTGATGAAACCCGTTTAAACCCAAAATTATCCTATCTATTTAACGATAGCTCACGTTTTGATGTGTTTTATCAGTATGCCCGTAAAGCCAATACCGTTGGTGCTTTAGAATCTTTAATACAACAAAAATACGGTGCATCTTTCACGTTAACTAAACAAGAAAAAGGAGCCATAAATGGAGAGTTTAATTTTTTCTCAAATACATTTAATGGGACTGCCAATACCCCGGTTTCTTATCAAATGTTAGAAGGATTACAACCTGGAAAAAACTTTACTTGGAGTTTATTAGCACAGAAAAAACTAACTAATTTTCTGGATTTAAACTTAAGCTATTTTGGACGAAAAACCGAAACGAGTAAAACCATCCATACAGGTTCCATTCAACTAAAAGCGTATTTTTAGAAAACTGAATTATCAATTTTATTCACAATTGAAATAATTGATTTCACAGCATCAACATAAAATTTTGGATGTATGTTTTCAAAATCATCAGTTGGTTCATGATAATCTTGATGATCTTCAACTCCAAAATACAAAAACGGAATTCCTTTTTTATAAAAGTTAGCATGGTCTGAAGAATATGTCCAATTTTCTAAATCATCGTATCCATCATGTCCAGTTATAATTTTGAGATTACAAGGCTGCTTCATATTTGATACTATATTTTTAAGTGATTTGTTTTCACTCGTACCAACAACAAATAACTCATTATTAGCAGATCTACTTATCATATCTAAATTTATATTGAGTCTAATATTTTTTAGATTTACGGGAGGGAATTTCATAAAATATTTGGATCCTTGAAGTCCGAGTTCCTCTCCATCAAATGCTGCTAATATTATAGAATGTTTTGGCGGATATTTTTTAAAATATTCAGCAATAGCAAATAATGCTGATAAACCTGAGGCGTTATCATCAGCGCCATTATATATTTCTCCATTTTTGATACCCTCGTGGTCATAATGTGCGCTTATAACCATATATTTATTAGGAAATTCTCCTTCAATAAGTCCTATCACATTTGTTCCAGTATATTCCTTTCCCTGATATATAAATGTAAAAGGTTGCTGATTCGTTTTATTAATTTTTGAAACTCCTAGCTTATAGAATTCATTAATAATATATTTTTTGGCACGTTCAGCACCTTTAGTACCTGTACGTCGTCCTTCATATAAATCTGAAGATAATATTTTTACATGCCCCAATAATTCTGTTTCGTCAAACAAACATGTTTTACTATTTGTAGATGTTTGTGCGCCTACATAAAAAAAAGAAGAAAAGAAGAGAAGAATATAAATTAGTTTAATATTCATTTTATATTTTAAAAATCTAAATCTAAACAAAAAATCCCACACAAAATGTATGGGATCTTAATTTATGAAAATAAAAAAAATTATATATTGGCTTTTATTAATTCTCTATTCATTCTTGCTATGTTTTCTAAAGAAATTCCCTTAGGACATTCAACTTCGCATGCTCCAGTATTGGTACAGTTTCCAAAACCTTCCAAATCCATTTGAGCTACCATATTCTTTACACGATCGGCAGCTTCAATTTGCCCTTGAGGTAATAATGCATATTGGGAAACTTTTGCACCCACAAATAACATGGCTGATGAATTTTTGCATGACGCTACACAGGCACCACAACCAATACAAGTAGCAGCATCCATAGCCGTATCAGCGGCATGTTTTGAAATTAAAGTCGCGTTAGCATCTTGAGTATTGCCAGAGGTATTTACCGAAATAAAACCACCTGCTTGCTGAATACGGTCAAAAGCACTTCTATCTACAATTAAATCTTTAACTACTGGAAATGCTGTTGCGCGCCAAGGTTCAATATAAATGGTGTCGCCATCTTTAAAACTTCTCATGTGCAATTGGCAAGCTGTAACTAATCTATCAGGGCCGTGTGCACGTCCATTTATAAACATAGAACAACTTCCACAGATCCCTTCACGACAATCGTGATCGAATGCAATGGGCTCTTCGTTTTTATCTATTAAGTCTTGATTTAAAACATCCAGCATTTCTAAAAATGACATGTCGGATGATATATCATTAACTATATAGTCAACAATTTTTCCTTTATCGTTAGCACCTTTTTGACGCCATATTTTTAATGTTAATTTCATAACTAATTTGTTATTTATAACTTCTTTCTTTTACTTCAATGTTCTCGTAAACTAATTCTTCTTTGTGTAAAATAGCATCTTTTGGCTCACCTTTATATTCCCAAGCCGATGCATATTGAAACTCCTTTCTACGCATAGCTTCGCCTTCTGGTGTTTGGTATTCGTCTCTAAAATGTCCTCCTGCAGATTCTTCTCTTTGTAAAGCATCTTTAGCAAACAACTCGCCTAACTCTAAAAAATCGGCAACACGTCCAGCTTTAGCTAGTTCTTCATTATATTCATTTGCAGTTCCAGGAACTTTAACATCTTTATAAAATTCTGCTCTAAGCTCAGCTATTTCAGAAATGGCATCTTTTAAGTCATTTTCATTCCTGGCCATTCCACATTTATTCCACATAATTTTCCCTAGCTTCTTATGGAAATAATCTACAGAATGTGTTCCGTTATTATTTATTAATTTGTCGAGATTTGATTTTACTAGATTTTCCGCTTCTTCAAATTCTTTTGAATCTGTAGAAATTGGCCCTGTTCGAATATCATGTGCTAGATAATCGCCAATAGTGTAAGGAAGCACAAAATAACCATCTGCAAGGCCTTGCATTAGTGCCGAAGCACCTAGCCTGTTAGCACCATGATCAGAAAAATTAGCTTCACCAATAGCGTATAATCCTGGAACTGTGGTCATTAAATTATAATCTACCCAAACTCCACCCATGGTGTAATGTACTGCTGGAAAAATCATCATTGGTGTTTCATATGGATTTTGATCTACAATTTTCTCGTACATCTGAAATAAATTTCCATACTTAGCTTTTACTATTTCCTTTCCTAACTTGGTTGTTATGGCTTTATCATTTTCATCTAGTCCTTTAATGTGCGCTTGTTCTTTTCCATAACGTTGAATCGCAGCAGCGAAATCTAAATAAACCGCTTCACCTGTTTTATTAACTCCATAACCAGCATCACAACGCTCTTTAGCAGCTCTTGAAGCGACATCACGAGGTACTAAATTTCCAAATGCTGGGTAACGACGTTCTAAATAATAATCTCTATTTTCCTCAGGAATATTGATTGGTTTTAATTTCCCCTCTCTAATTGCCAGAACATCATCCATATTTTTTGGCACCCAAATACGCCCATCATTTCTTAATGATTCAGACATCAATGTTAATTTAGACTGATGATCACCTGAAACGGGGATACATGTTGGATGAATTTGCGTGTAACATGGATTTGCAAAAAAAGCACCACGTTTATGGGCTTTCCAAGCAGCAGTAACATTACTTCCCATAGCATAAGTTGATAGATAAAATAAATTACCATACCCACCTGAACCCAAAACAACGGCATGAGCTGAATGTCGCTCAATTTCTCCTGTAACCAAATTACGAGCTATAATACCTCTTGCTTTTCCATCAACTATAACCACATCTAACATTTCGTGTCGGCTATACATTTTTATCTTTCCACGACCTATTTGACGGTTCATTGCTGAATAAGCGCCTAATAAAAGTTGCTGACCTGTTTGTCCTTTAGCGTAAAATGTTCTAGAAACTAATACCCCACCAAAGGAACGGTTGTCTAACAATCCTCCATAATCTCTTGCAAAAGGAACCCCTTGTGCTACACATTGATCTATGATATTTGTTGAAACCTCAGCTAAACGGTACACATTAGATTCGCGTGAACGATAATCGCCACCTTTTACAGTGTCATAAAATAATCTGTATGTTGAATCGCCATCACCCTGATAGTTTTTTGCTGCATTTATTCCTCCTTGTGCTGCAATAGAATGCGCACGTCTCGGAGAATCTTGAAAGCAAAACGATTTTACGTTATAACCTAGTTCAGCCAAAGTAGCCGCTGCAGAACCTCCTGCTAAGCCAGTGCCTACTATAATAATATCAATATTACGTTTGTTGGCTGGATTAACTAAATTAATGTGATTTTTATAGTTAGTCCATTTATCGGCTAATGGACCTTCTGGTACTTTTGAATTTAAAGCCATATATACTGAGATTAATGGTTAAGGTGATGATAGAGTGCAATAAATATAAAACCTAAAGGAAGTACTATAGAGTAAATTCTAGCAGCAATTTGTAAGTTTTTTTTTCGAATGGTTGACGCGCCCATAGATTGAAAAGCAGCACTAAAACCGTGCAGAAGGTGCAATGCTAAAAATACAAAAGCTAAAACATAAGCACCTACTCTTAATGGATCAACAAATTTGTGGGTGAGTTCTTCGTAATATCTGAAACCACTATCAACTTCAGCTGGGTTTAATAAACCACTCATGTCTCCCTTAAAGTATTTAATATTAATTTCTGGAGCCCAAAAATCAATAAAATGGAGTATTAAAAATGCTAGAATAGCAGCACCGCTCCAAATCATATTCCTGCTTACCCAAGATGAATTTGCGGCACCATTATTTTTAACATAAGATTTTTTTCTGGCATTCCTGTTTTTTATCTCCAGATAAAATCCCATTATAAAATGAAATATAACACCGAAAATCAAAACAGGTTGTAAAGCAAATTGAACCAACGGATTCGTGCCCATAAAATGCGATACTTCGTTAAAAAGCCCTGGGCTAATAACCGAAAGCATATTGATTGCAAAATGCTGTAATAAAAAAATCATAAGAAATAAAGCCGAGAGTGCCATCGCCACTTTCCTTCCAATTGAAGATTTAAAAAATCCGCTCATTATTTTGTTATTAATTTATTGATAAACAAAGGTACGCTAGGATTGAGTTTTAGACAAATAACAATTATCATGTTTTTGTTATTTAGAATCGTTTTTAATTACTATGTGTATACTTAGTAAAACAGACCAAATTGAGCTTATTTTATGTCAAAATTTGTTAGATAACATGAGGTCTTAAATTAAATTTTAAACTTATTGAATGAATTTGTTGTTTTTGTTCACTGAATATTTGATATTCTATTGTGATGTATTGAGTACCTAACGATTGGTAAATTTATTAACAAGAGATAAAAATACTATCAATTAAAAAATTATTCTATTACTAGCTTGTTACTAATCTTAGCATTTTCTGAATAAATATTAACAAGATAAACACCTTTTGCCATACCTAAAACACTAAAATTTTTAGTTTTTTGAGAGTTAGATAAATCATACTCCGCTATTTTTCTTCCGCTCAAATCGTAAATCTCTACGCTTTGCAATCTAACGAATGCTTCATTTTTAATAAAAAACTGGGTTTGTGCAGGATTTGGATAAATTTTTATGGTGTTTGCTAACTCGTTTTCCTCAGTACTTAGGTTACAAATAGTAGAATTTGTCATTAAAGGCCTTCCACAAGCCTGCGGTAAGCTAGTACTTCTACTTTGCACACTATTACCACCAGCGATATTATTTGCTGTTAAAACTCGCTGATATTCTCTATTAGAAATGGCATAATGCATCACATCATTTCCATTAAACACTTCAGGAGAGTTATCTATGACGTGTCCTAACTGATGCCCATGTCCCAACTCATGAAGTGCAACACTTTGAAAATCATATTGTAAAAAACCAATTGATTCTGGATTGCTACCAGTATACCAGTTGGCAGTATCATCAAAAACAATATCTAATTCACTTACGTACCACTGAATAACTCCGCCTCCAAAATCACAACCTGAATACCAGGATGTACATCTTCCAAGTACGCCGTCTTCTAACTCATTTCCATTATCAAATCTCACTATATTGGTGATGTCTGGATCTAAATTACCATCAGGTGGTATGTTTGTGTCTGTACCAATTACATCAACATCTGTTTCGGAACCACTAATAACCCAATTGATTCTGGTTTCGCAACGCCAAGTATCCAAAGCCTTTTCAAACGCAGCTTTAGCGCCAGGGTGTTCTGTGTCATTAAAAAAATCGGTATACATTTCCCACGTATATCCTCCACTACCGTTATCGTTTATATGCTGTACCTGATAAGAATTTCCGCCTGATATAATATTCTGTTCAGCATATGTTATAGATAAAGTCTCACTTGATTCACCTGAAGTATTATCAGAATTATGAAAAACCGTAACTGTACCTGTACCAGCGTTTCCTGGAACCTCTACCACAATTGTATTATCATTCCAACTTATAATTTCTGAAACTAAAGGGGTGGGAACACTAGGAGACATAATTTCAGTGGTCAGTGTTACTCCACCATCATCAGCATTTTTAAACCCAATGGTTCCTTTTTCTGAACCAAATCCAGAACCGGTTATTGTTAAACGTTGTTTAGCTCCTGCTGCTATTGTGGTTGGTTCAATATCTGTAATTGTTACAGCTAAAAATGTTTTCTCTCCTAATGTTTTAGAGTCTTTTCTTGAAGTAATTTCTTTTTCTTTTATTTTTAAATAATTTTTATTAGTAATTCCTTGAACTGTATTATAAAAACTATTTTCTATATCATTATAGCTTTTAAAAAAATTACTAGTGTAATTTAAAACATCGTTATATACATAAAACCCTTGAACACCACTATAAGCTTCATATTGTTTAAAACTACTTTTTCCTTCTGAATTTTTATCAGAAACTTTAAGCATAAATAAACCTTGTTTACCATTAAACAATTGCAAACTATGAGATGAGTTTTGAGCAGTTAATCCAACAATTCCACCCAAGGTAATAACCTCGAGATATTCTGTTTTTTCACCTTTAAAAACTTTATAAACCTCAATAACATTTCTGGTATAAATATTTCTATGATTATCTCCCCAAAAAGATTTTTGGGATATAACTTTACCTTCTACGATCAAACTAGATTTTGCAATTTGCTGTTCTAAAGGTATTTCTACTAAACTCTGAGCTATCAAAGTATTGAATGACATTAATATATAGAATAATGAAAAAGCAATAATGATTTTTTTCATGGTTTATGCCATTTAGTTGGGGTGGTACAAACCAAATATAGTAAATTATAATCGAATTGATTTCTGTAATTTTATTACTTTTATCAATCTTAATTTAATCTTTATATGAAATATCATCCTATTGAGAACACCCTTTTTATAAAAAATAGAAAGCATTTTGCTGCTAAAATGAAACCTAACAGTCTAGCTGTTTTTAATTCCAACGATATTTATCCCATTAGTGCTGATAGCACCATGCCGTTCCAACAACATCGTGATATTTTTTATTTAAGCGGTGTAGATCAAGAAGAAAGCATTTTAGTATTATTCCCAGATTGCCCAAAAGAAAAGCATCGTGAAATATTATTTCTAAAAGAAACTAACGAACATATTGCTATTTGGGAAGGTGAAAAATTAACTAAGGAAAAAGCCTTTGAAACTAGTGGTATTAAAACTGTATATTGGTTGATAGACATGGAAAAAATCATGTTTGAACTCATGACGCAATGCGATACTGTTTACCTAAATACCAACGAACATTATAGGGCAAATGTTGATACCGAAACCAGAGAAGATCGATTTACTAAATGGCTAAAACAAAAATATCCAGGGCATGCAGTTGCTAAAAGCGCCCCTATTTTGCATCGTTTGCGTTCAGTAAAAGACCCCATTGAAATTGATTTAATTCAACAGGCTTGCAACATCACTGAAAACGGATTTAGGCGAATTTTAAACTTTGTAAAACCAGGTGTTTGGGAATATGAAATTGAAGCTGAATTTATGCATGAATTTTTAAGAAATCGCTCAAAAGGTTTTGCTTATACCCCTATAATAGCTTCTGGAAATAACGCTAATGTTTTACATTATGTAGAAAATAATCAGCAATGCAAAGCGGGTGACTTATTACTGCTTGATACGGCTGCAGAGTACGCTAACTATTCCAGCGATTTAACACGTACTATTCCCGTTTCTGGTCGTTTTAATGAAAGACAAAAAGCCGTTTACAATGCAGTAAATCGTGTAAAAAAAGAAGCCACAAAACTATTAATTCCAGGAACTGATTGGGCAGATTATCATGTGGAAGTTGGTAAAATGATGTCCTCAGAATTATTGGGCTTAAAACTCATTGATAAAGCTGATGTGCAAAATGAAAATCCAGATTGGCCAGCCTACAAAAAATATTTTATGCACGGAACGTCTCATCATATTGGCTTAGATACTCATGATTACGGTATTTTAACCGAGCCTATGCAGGCTAATAATGTTTTTACTGTGGAACCCGGAATTTATATTCCAGAAGAAGGTTTTGGTATTCGTTTAGAGGATGATTTGGTTATTCAAGAATCTGGAGAACCCTTCAACTTAATGGGAAATATCCCCATAGAAATTCAGGACATTGAAGACATCATGAATTCATAATATGAAAGTTCTCCAATTTTAGATTGGCATTTATTATTCACCTCTCTTTAGGAGAAACCAGATCTAAATTTTCTAGTGTATGGGTGCGCCAAAAAAATGGGCTGCGTAAAAACACAGCCCATGAGCTTACAATACTAAATGTTGTATTTTAAAGAGTGACTAATTCAAATAAATAACCGTTTAGTTTTTGTAGCGTATCAATTTTATCTTTTGTATTTATGAGCAGGGATATATTATTTCTACTACCACCGTAAGATATCATCCTAATTTTTACATCTTGCAGTATTTGGAATAACTTATACGTGTTTTGATGATTAACTACTGAATGCCCTACTAAGCAAACAATACTTTGGTTTTTATCAACTTCTACTGATGAAAATATTTCAAGTTCTGCTAAAATTTTATCTAAATTTTTGTCATCATCTATGGTTAAAGAGACCGCAACTTCCGATGTCGTAATCATATCGATGGACGTTTCGTAAACTTCAAAAATTTCAAATACTTTTCTTAAAAAACCGTGGGCTTGTAACATTCTGCCCGATTTAATTTTTATAGCTGTAATATTATCTTTAGCAGCAATAGCTTTTACACCATTTTCTGAAGTTTCTTCAGAAATTAAAGTGCCGTAAGCTTCAGGATCCATAGTGTTTTTTAAACGTACCGAAATACAATCTTCTCTAACTGGCGTTACGGTTTGCGGGTGCAAAATTTTAGCTCCAAAATAGGCTAATTCTGCAGCTTCATCAAATGATAAATTAGAAATGGGCCTGGTGTTTTCAACGTATCTAGGGTCGTTGTTATGCATCCCATCTATGTCGGTCCAAATTTGTACTTCTTCCGCTTTTATGGCTGCTCCTATAAGTGTTGCTGTATAGTCACTGCCCCCACGTTGCAGATTCGAAACTTCATCATTATCATCTAAACAAATAAAACCTTGCGTAATGTAAATTTCGGAATTTTCTGCACTATTAAAAACCTTGGTAAAGTGTTCTTTTATGTATTTAATATTTGGTTCTTTAGCACTATCAATTCGCATAAAACTTAAAGCAGGTAATAGCGTAGAACGAATACCTTCTTGGTTTAAGTAAGCGTTAACCATATACGTAGAAATTAACTCACCCTGTGCCACAATATTATTTTCTAAAACAGTTGAAAATGATTTATACGTGCATTCAACCAAAAAATTGAAAATACCTGAAATGTAAGTTTTAACATCAGTATTTAAATCGCTAGGCAAAATGAGATTATCAATAATTTCAAAATATGTGTCATGTAAGTAATTAACCTTATCAATAGCTTGATTTGTATAGCCAGCTTTTATATCGTTTGCAAAATCAACTAATTGATTAGTAGTCCCAGACATAGCCGATAATACCACTATTTTTTGCGAACCGTCATTTATAATATTTTTGACGTTTACTATATTTTCAATGGATCCAACCGATGTTCCTCCAAATTTTAAAACCTTCATTCACATAATTTTATAACGTAAAACTATAACTCATTATCTAAAAAAAGGTATTTATTTAAAAAAAAGTTTATTTTTACACAAACTGTTAAATATTTAACATGAGACATGATCTACCTTACTTGAGTCACGAGGTTAAAGGTTTTTTGGATGTTACAGGTAACCTTTGGAAAACAATAACAATAATCACATGAAAACTGTATCCAATTGTGTGGAAGACATTTTAATTGCTCAACCTTATTTGGAAGAGGCACTTTCTAGAAATATCATAAATTTTAGTGCTTTGGCTGTTGAACTAACGGATCCTATAAGTAAAATGCTAAAAAAAGATGTGAAGCCAGGAGCCATTATGATGGCTTTGAGACGATACAATCCGCCAGCAACTTTGGGTAATTCAATAAAAATGAAAAAGGTCATCCAGAATTTGGGTGATATAACTGTCCGTTCTAATCTAACAGACTTTACAGTAAAAAATTCAGATTCTTTAATTAATAATCATGCTAAAATTTTAGAACGCATCAATCAGGAATCTAAATTATTTTACACATTCACTCGTGGAATTCATGAAAGTAATATTATCGTGTCTAGTAGCTTAAATGAGTTTATAAAAGATAACTTAAAAAACGAAATGTTTCTGGCTGTTCAAGAAGGCCTTTCAGCAATAAGTATTAATTTACCTTTAGACAATTCTAAAATTGCAGGTTTATATTATCATTTTTTTAAGCGTTTAGCATGGGAAGGTGTTGTACTTTACGAAGTTCTTTCAACAACTAATGAGTTTACTATTTTGGTTGAAGATAATTATGTTGATAAAGCGTTTGCTGCTATTAAAAAGGTAAAATCTTAATTTACTTTTAAAGTCTCAAATATATTCACTAAAATAAACGTTAAGAATGCTGGTAAAACCCATCCTAAATTTTGTTTTGCAAACGGAATGGTTTCATTTATAAATTCAAAGTTTTCTTTTGGGATAATAAATCCTAGAAAATCGGGAATACTAAAAATAAAAGCAACTAAAACCACCCCCCTGAACACTGTTTTTGAAGCCAATTTTTCTGGTACCACATTCAATAGAATTAACACTATACAAATGGGGTATATAAACATTAACGCCGGAAGTGCAACATCAATAATATACTTTACATTCATTTGTCCCACACCAATACCTACTGCGCAACAAAAAATTGCGGTAATAATATAGGCTTTATCAGATTGTTTAAAATAGACTTTAAAAAAATCAGCGATACTAACGATAATGGCAACGGCTGTTGTAAAACATGCTAAACCTACTAAAATACTTAAAAACGTTGAGCCAATAGTTCCTAACGTTTTAGTTGCTAATCCAGAAAGTAATTTTGTTCTTGATATATCTTCAATAAATTCAGTATTATGTAATGCTCCCATAACAATGAGGCCTGAATAAATGATAAATAAGCCAGACATGGCAATGAGTCCTGATTTAAAAATCATCGTCTTCTTTTCTACAAACGACATGTTATTATTAGAATTATTAATAGAAACAATAACAATACCTCCTGTTAATAAACCCGCAATAGCGTCATACGTTTGATAACCTTCTAACAAACCACTAATAACTGGTAAATCAAAAGCAGAAGGATTCATCTCATTTCCTGGAGAAAAGATGCCAATAACTATGATGATTAATAAGATAAAAATAATTATTGGTGTTAAATATTTACCAAGAATATTGAGCACATTATTTCTATTCATAACAAAAACAAATGCCAATGAAAAATATAATATACTGGTTATTATAGGACTTGTTCCAAAAAAGGGTTCAATAGCCATTTCATGTGTTACGGCAGCTGTTCTAGGACAGGGCAATGCAATCACTATTACAAAAATGCATAGGCAAAAAACCAAACTAAAGTGTTTTGAAACCTTTGTCCCAAAATCATACATAGTACCTTGTAATTTAGCATGGCCGAATAAGGCTAGCATAGGAATTAAAGTTGCTGATATAATAAAACCTAAAGCAACTAACCACCAATCTGAACCTGATTTAAAACCCAATAAAGGCGGTAAAATTAAATTTCCGGCACCAAAAAAACCAGCAAATAGTGCAAACCCAAATACAAATGTTTCCTTAGTTTTATTCATGCGATGCTTTTATCTTTGTCTAATATAATTTAAAAATGAATTTAGAATATAAAGGAACAACTATTTTTTTTACAGATGATGGCTCGGGGAATACCGTTGTTTTACTTCATGGTTTTTTAGAAAACAGTAGTATGTGGACACCTTTTATTCCCGCTTTATCAAAAAATAATAGAGTAGTTTGTATAGATTTATTAGGTCATGGGAAAACAGAATGTTTAGGATATATTCATAAAATGGAGCTTATGGCAGAATGTATTAAAGCCGTGCTTTTACATTTAAAAATTAGGCAAGCTACTTTTATTGGACATTCCATGGGGGGCTATGTTGCCCTCGCTTTTGCAGAAGAAAATACATCATATATTAAAGGGCTGTGTTTAATGAATTCTACTGCGGAAGCAGATTCTTATGAAAAAAAAATAAACAGAGACAGAGCTATTCTTGCCGTTAAAGAGAACCATAAGCGTTTTGTAAAAATGGGAATTACAAATTTATTTAGACCCAAGAATAGAACAGTTTTTTCAGAAGACATAAAAAAATTAATTGAACAAGCTCTGCAAACACGATTACAAGGCATTATAGCCGCTTTAGAAGGTATGAAAATTAGAAGAAATAGAGAACACGTATTACATAATACCACATTTAAAAAAATGATGATTATAAGTAAGAAAGATCCTATTTTAAATTATGATGCGTTAATTAATCAAACAAAAAATACAAATGTTATTGTTGTTGAATTGCCCGATGGCCATATGAGCTATATTGAAAATAAAAATGATTTCCTACAAAAATTAATGTATTTCGTCGAAAATATTTAACTTTTTATCGATTAATTGAAATATTTTTTTAGTTTTATCTTATCAAAATATTTATTCGATGGAAAATACTACACACAAGTCTACTTTTATTCCAAAAATGTATTGTACGCTTTTTGGTCATAATTATGAGGTAACCAAAAAAGTAACTTATCATGTTAAGGAATATACTTGCTGTCATTGTAAAAAGCAATTAACCACTAATAGTAACGGTAGCTTAACCGAATTAACACCCAAGTTTAAAGAAATAAATGCCATACTCGAGCGTATTCATGAGAGTCGTATGGAACGTTCAAAGAAGAAAATAGTCGCTTCATCGATTTATTAACAAGTAGTTCATAACTTTCAATATTTTTTAATATTTTACAAGTTCTCCTAAGTAGAATCTAAATTAATATTAAAAATGAAATACATGCATTGCAAGATGTTTGGACATGATTTTAGTGTAACACGAAATGTAACCCTTCATGTAAAAGAATATACCTGTAAAAACTGCAAAAAAGAATTAACCACTAATGGTAATGGCAGCCTTACAGAGTTAACCCCAAAATTTAAAGAAATAAACGACGTTTTAGAACGTATATATCAAAAACGATTAAAACGACGAAACATAACTATTACTAGAAAAAATAATAGTATTCTGCCAAATAAGTTATTAGTTTTTAGTCATTAAAATTTTTCCATCCCTGTGCTTTTAATGGGATTCTAGTTTCTGCTCTGGTTACTAGATGCATTCCATCACTTTCCTCTTTCATGAACCCTATAATACTTAAATTAGGATTCGCTTTAATTTTAAGAAAATCATCTTGAGAGACCGTAAATAAAAGTTCATAATCTTCTCCACCGTTCAATGCTACTGTGGTACTATCAATATTAAATCCCTCGCAAGTAGAAATTACTTGAGGATCCAAAGGGATTTTAGCTTCATACAAATCGCATCCTACTTTACTTTGCCTACATAAGTGAATGATTTCTGAAGATAAACCATCACTAATATCAATCATGGAAGTTGGTTTAACTTTTAAATCCATTAATAATTCAATAATATCTTTACGCGCTTCTGGTTTTAATTGACGCTCAACAATATAGGTATAAGGCTCTAAATCGGGTTGATTATTAGGGTTTACTTTATACACCTCTTTTTCACGCTCTAATATTTGTAGCCCCATGTAAGCCGCTCCTAAATCTCCTGAAACAACAAGTAAATCATTTGCTTTAGCTCCATTTCTATAAACTTCGTTATTTCCTTCTACCTCACCAATTGCGGTAACCGAGATTAATAATCCAGTTGTTGAAGATGTGGTATCGCCACCTATAACATCAATATTATAAATGTTAGCCGCTGTTTCTATACCAGCATATAAATCTTCTAGCGCCTCTAAAGGGAACCTGTTTGATACGGCAACAGATACCGTAATTTGGGTAGCTTTAGCATTCATGGCATAAACATCTGATAAATTTACGATAACCGCCTTATAACCCAGATGTTTTAATGGCATATAACTTAAATCAAAATGCACCCCTTCCACCAATAAATCTGTAGTAACAACAATTTTCTTTTTATTAAAATTTAAAACAGCTGCATCATCACCAATGCCTTTAACTGTAGATTTGTGATTTATTTTAAAATTTTTTGTGAGATGATCTATTAGTGCAAATTCACCTAAATCACTCAACTGTGTACGTTCTTGATTTTTATCTTCTATCATAATGCAAAAATAACAAGCTTATTGGTTTTATCGATAAAAAGTTAAATTTTAAACTATGAGAAAGGTATAAAGGATTAAATATATTTCATTTAAGAAAGAATCCAGTATTTTTACATGAAACAATATATATTTAAAAAAATACGTTTAGATATGTCTATAGTGTTATTCTCTAAAAAAAATAAAAAATTGCTTATAAATGACTAAAATAAAAAAAAACACTTCGTTTATTACATATTTCATATTAGCCTGTTTTTCATTAATTATAATTCAATCCTGCAATACCGAGCCTGTTGAAAAAATTGAAATAATAGATACTGATGGGGATGGTATTGCTAACGACGTTGATAATTGCTCTTCAATTGCTAACCCCTATCAAGAGGATGAAGACAACGATGGTATTGGTGATTTATGTGATGATGATTTTGTAGAAGGAGCGACAACTTCGACATTATGTGAAAATGGATTAGCAGGAATTTACCCATGTAACGATTATGATTTAATGTCTCAGCTACCGTTGAATACTTTTGGAGCAACAGAAGGCAATGACTCGTGGGGATGGACAGACACAACTACTGGAAAAGAATATGCTTTAATGGGAACTAATAATAGTACCGCTTTTGTGGATGTTTCAGACCCAATTACCCCAATTTATCTTGGAAAGCTTCCAACAGCCACTGTAAGTAGCTCGTGGAGAGATATCAAGGTGTATAACAATCATGCTTTTATAGTAAGTGAAGCCGCTAACCACGGTATGCAGGTTTTTGATTTAACGCGCTTAAGGAATGTGGCAAATCCTCCAGAAACGTTTTCTGAAGATGCCCGTTTAACAGAATTTGGAAGTGCTCATAATATAGTAATTAACGAGACTAGTGGATACGCCTATGTTGTTGGTACTAATAGAAATACAAGTACTTCCCTTGGTGGCCCCATATTTATAAATATCCAAAATCCTAAGTCTCCCATAATAGAAGGTTTCATGAGTGAAGGTGGTTATGCTCATGATGCTCAAGTTGTCACTTATAATGGCCCTGATTCAGATTATACTGGGAAAGAGATATTAATTGGTAGTAATGAAAATGAAGTTGTTATTGCTGATTTAACAGACAAAAAAAACCCGAAAATAATTTCTACAATTAGTTATGCTAACGTAAGATATGCCCACCAAGGTTGGTTTACTAGTAATATGCGTTATTTTATTTTAGGAGACGAAGTTGATGAAATTCAAGTTGGAAATAATACCCGTACCATAATTTTTGACTTTCAAGATTTAGACAACCCTGTATATCATTTTGATTTCTTTGGGCAATCTGGGGCTATAGATCATAATGGTTACGTAAAAGATAACATCTATTATATGGCGAATTATCGTGCTGGTGTTAGGATGTTAGATATAAGTCAGATAGCAAATAAATCTATCACTGAAGTTGGCTATTTTGATACCTATCCAGCAAATGATGGTACAAACTTTAATGGGGTTTGGAATGTTTATCCGTATTTTCCTAGCGGGAATATTATAATAAGTGATATTGAACTCGGATTATTAGTCATTAAAAAAAGCGAGTAATAACCCGAGTTTTAATATCTTAAAATGAAATATTCACTCTTATATCTATCCATATTCATAATGCTCTGTCTTTCAATTTTTGAAAGTTGTTCTAAAAATGATGATGACAATATTAAGATCCCACTTACTAAACATATTGAATTTGTTAAAACATTAGGTGGAACAAAAAATGAAAGTGCTCAGTCTATCACCAAAACTCAAGATGGCGGTTATGCTATTTTAGGATTTGCACAAAGTAATGATGGTGATGTTGAAAATAAAACGAATGTCTCCTTTGATTATTGGCTTTTAAAATTTGATAGCTCTGATAATTTACAATGGCAACAAACTTATGGCGGAAGTGATGATGATAGAGGAAGCGACATTATCCAAACTACTGATGGTGGTTATGCTATTTTTGGCTACAGTAAAAGTAGCGATGGCGATATTTCAGAAAATAATGGTTTTGAAGATTTTTGGATCTCTAAGTTAGATCCTTCAGGAAATATAATTTGGAAAAAATCGTTTGGATTTTCTGGTGCTGATACAGGCGTTTCTTTAATTCAAACTCGTGATGGCGGTTATTTGCTTTCTGGTGTATTAGATGTTTCGGCATCAAGCGGAGGAGGTAACAGCAAATCAATAGCTGCAAAAAAACATGCTGGCGGCGACTATTGGATAATTAAAATTGATGCTTCTGGTGAAAAGCAATGGAGTAAATTTTTTGGCGGATCATTTACTGATACGCCTTACGGTGCCATTCAAACACCAGATAATAGTTACATTATTGTTGGTTCTTCAGACAGTGCAGATTTTAATATTTCATCAAATATTAGTTCTTATGATTTTTGGATTATTAAGTTATCCGAAAGTGGAAATTTAATTTGGGAAAAATCGTTTGGAGGTTCAGAAATCGACGAAGCCCGGGGCATTGTTGAATGTTCTGATGGCAACTATGTTATTGTTGGAGATACTAGAAGTAATGATTTTGATGTTTCACAAAATAATGGTGCTGCCGATTTATGGGTGATAAAAATATCACCCGAAGGCAGTTTAATTTGGGAAAAAACATTTGGAGGAAGTAATTTTGATGTTGGTCGCTCCATCAAAAATACTCAAGATGATGGATTTCTAATTTCTGGAAGCTCCAGGAGTGCCGATGGCGATGTTTCCAAAAATCAAGGTCAGAACGATGCTTGGATTTTAAAAATAGATTCCAACGCTAATTTAGAATGGCAAAAAACTATTGGTGGTTCTCAAATTGATATTGCCTATGATGCCGTTGAGTTAAACAACGGTACAGTAGTAGTTGTTGGAGAATCTAGTAGTAACAATTTAGATATTCTCGAAAATAAAGGATTTAGCGATTTACTCATTTTGAAATTAAATTAATGCAAAGGTTAATCCCCATTCTTTTAATACTTTTTATGTTTACTTCCTGTGATAAAGATAATGACGTTTCTCAAGCTCAAGTAACATTTAATTTTAGTCATAATTGGGATGGAACACCCGTATTGAACACAAATTTAAATAGTATAAATTACATTAATTTGAATGGTGATAGTTTAAGTATTACCAAACTGCGTTATCTTATCTCGAAAATAACTTTTGAAAAAATAAGTGGAGAGGTTTTTGTTTTAGATGGTTATAATTTAGTGGATGTAACTCGTAATATGAGTTTATCTTTAACACCTATAACCACAATTCCTGTTGGGGATTATAGTAAGGTATCATTTATATTTGGTTTTGACAATGATAATAATTATAACAATTACCAAGATTTAAACTCAGTATCATGGGCTGTCCCAGAGATGTTGGGTGGCGGTTATCATTATATGCAGTTAGGGGGCAAGTTTTTAAATAATTCTGCAACTGAAACAGGATACGCCTATCATACCATTAGAGCGGTTGATAGTTCTGGGGCAATACAAGTATTTCGAGACACTTTTTTCGAAGTTAATTTAGGAGCAATTAATATTACTAATAACGCTACATTTAATATTGAAATGAATATTGCTGAATGGTTTAAAAATCCAAATACTTGGGATTTTAATGTTTTAAATAATGCGCTCATGCCAAATTTTAATGCCCAAGTTTTAATGTTTGAAAACGGGCAAAATGTATTTAGTTTAAAATCAATTACATCCTAGAAATTGAAAAAATGGTATGCACATATTTGCTTATTACTTTTATTTATTTTTGCTTCTTGCTCAAATGAATCCGTAGAACAATATGTCCCAACTCCAAGTCCGCTTCAAATCCCTAAATTATTTGAAAACAATATTTTAAACCCAGTAATACCCATAGATAATCCGCAAACTGTTGAAGGTATTGCTTTAGGGAAAAAACTGTTTTTTGATTCCATTTTATCAGGAGATAATACACAAGCCTGTGCCAATTGTCATGCCCCAGAAAATGCATTTACCGACAGAAATAGATTTAGCGATGGTATTGATGGAATTTTAGGTAACCGTAACTCCATGCCATTGTTTAATTTAGCTTGGAATTACGATGAAAATTTTTTTTGGGATGGTAACACTTTTAGTTTAGAACATCAAGCATTCGTTCCAGTTTCAGACCCTATAGAATTGAAAAGTTCTTGGATTCAGTTAGAACAAGAACTACAAGAGCATCCGGAATATCCTAATTTATTTCAACAAGCTTTCGGAACATTAAATATCGATTCTACATTAGTAACTAAAGCCATTGCTCAGTTTGAGCGAACACTCATATCTTCAAATTCAAAGTTTGATAAATTCCTCTCTGGAGAACTTGAACTAACCCAACAAGAACGTAATGGTTTTAACGTGTTTATGGATGAAGCCCGTGGCGATTGTTTTCATTGTCACGGTAGTGATAAAAACCCATTATGGACAGACAATATATTTCATAACAACGGCTTAGACGAAACATTTACCGATTTAGGTTTAGGAGCAGTTACTGGAGACCCCGCCGATAATGGCAAATTTAAATCACCATCACTCCGTAATTTGGAATTCACGGCGCCTTATATGCATGATGGCAGATTTACTACCATTGATGAAGTCATAAATCATTACAGCCAAGGTTTAAAAAACTCTTCAACTATAGATCCTTTAATGAAAAAAGTGGCTCAAGGTGGTGTTGGTTTAAGCGAACAAGACAAAGCCGATTTAAAAGCCTTTTTACTCACCCTTTCTGATTTTAACTTTATTAACAATCCAGATTTTAAAAATCCTTAACTCTATCATTAATATTAGAAGTTAAATAACAGTAAATAACCTGCGTTAGGGATTGTATTAGAAATCCTTTTGCCTAAGCAAAATATTGTAATGGAAAGCCCGACCCTTGTGGTAACGCCTTATTTTTAATAGTATTGAAAACCCATAATAAAAAGCTATAAAACCATATGCTAATATAATGTTAGGTTATATGGTTATCCATGACTAATATTGTATATTTGTACACTATTTAGAAAGTGTCTTAATAAAGTTTACTATTAAAACACTCTAGATTTAATAATAAAATATATGATAAAAGTTTCTGAAACAGCTAAGAAAAAGGTTATTGAATTAATGACTGATGACGGCTATAACCCCTCCAAAGATTTTGTGCGTGTTGGTGTTAAAAGCGGTGGTTGTTCTGGGTTATCTTACGACTTAAAGTTTGATAAAGAAAATCAAGAAGATGATAAAGTTTTTGAAGACAATGGTGTAAAAATCATAGTTGATAAAAAAAGTTTCTTGTATTTAATAGGTACTACCCTTGAATATTCAGGAGGATTAAATGGAACCGGTTTCGTGTTCAATAATCCTAACGCAAACCGTACTTGTGGTTGTGGCGAATCATTTTCATTATAAAAATTAATAAAGTAATATGTCGAAATATACCGAAGATGATTTAAGAGAAGAGCTTAAAACCAAAGAATACGAATACGGTTTTTATACTGATATTGAGTCTGATACATTTCCAAACGGTTTGAATGAAGATATTGTTCGAGCTATTTCACTTAAAAAAGAAGAACCACAATGGATGACCGATTGGAGGTTGGAAGCATTTCGTGCATGGGAAAAAATGATTGAACCAGAATGGGCTAATGTACATTATAAAAAACCAGATTTTCAAGGTATTTCTTACTATTCTGCGCCTAATAGCAAACCCAAATATGATAGTTTAGACGAAGTTGATCCTGAACTTTTAGCAACATTTGCTAAACTGGGGATATCCATAGATGAACAAAAAAAATTATCAGGAGTTGCAATGGATGTGGTTATTGATTCTGTTTCTGTTGCTACAACATTCAAGAAAACCTTAGGCGAAAAAGGTATTATATTTATGAGTATTTCTGAGGCTATAAAAGAGCATCCAGAACTTGTAAAAAAATACTTAGGCACTATTGTTCCACAAAAAGACAACTTTTATGCCGCTTTAAACTCTGCTGTTTTTAGTGATGGATCGTTTTGTTACATCCCTAAAGGGGTACGTTGCCCCATGGAATTATCTACTTATTTTAGAATAAACCAAGCAGGTACTGGTCAGTTTGAGCGTACTTTAGTTATTGCTGATAAAGGTAGTTATGTAAGTTATTTAGAAGGTTGTACCGCGCCGAGTAGAGACGAAAATCAGCTACATGCAGCTGTTGTTGAGTTGATTGCTTTAGATGATGCTGAAATTAAATACTCAACCGTGCAAAACTGGTATCCGGGAAATGCTGAAGGTAAAGGTGGCGTTTATAATTTTGTGACGAAACGCGGCTTATGTGAAAAAAATGCAAAAATTTCTTGGACGCAAGTAGAAACTGGGAGTGCAGTTACCTGGAAATATCCAAGTTGTATCTTAAAAGGAGACAATTCAGTTGGTGAGTTTTACTCTATTGCTGTAACTAACAATTATCAGCAAGCCGATACAGGAACGAAAATGATTCATTTAGGAAAAAATACTAAATCCACCATTATTTCAAAAGGTATTTCAGCAGGAAAATCTCAAAATAGTTATCGTGGTTTGGTTCAAATAAATTCTAGGGCAGAAAATGCACGTAACTTTTCGCAGTGTGATAGTTTACTTATGGGTAACGAATGTGGCGCACATACATTTCCCTATATAGAAGCAAAAAATAAAACAGCAATTATAGAACATGAAGCAACCACAAGTAAAATTGGTGAGGATCAAATTTTTTATTGTAACCAACGTGGCATTGATACAGAAAAAGCTATCGCATTAATTGTAAATGGCTTTAGTAAAGAAGTACTTAACAAACTCCCTATGGAATTTGCTGTTGAAGCACAAAAATTATTAGAAATAAGCTTAGAAGGAAGTGTAGGTTAAAACGTAGTAAAATGAAAAGAGCAGTAATTCTAATTTTATGTTTTTCAGTCTTTGTAAGCTGTAAAAACGAATCAAAAAAAGAGAAAACTTCAACTGATAAAACAGAAAAACAAAATGACGGATTAACTTTACTAAAAGGTGAATTTATTTACTATGGGGGTGCTGCAGTTTTGCAAACTCACTCTGAGATTTATGGTGTTCTTATTACCGATAAAATGCTAGAGTTAAATAAAATGGCTGAAATTTATAAAAACGAACCTACAGATATGGTTCCTGTAGAGATTAGAGGTAAAATAACAACTAAAAAAGACGAAAAAATCCTTTGGGAAAATAAAGTTGAGGTTATAGAAATATTAAACGTTAAACAACCCAAAAATATAGATAATAACGTTGTAAAACTAGGAGAATAAATCAATTATGTTAAAAATAAATAACTTACACGCAAGTGTTGATGATAAAAGTATTTTAAAAGGTATTAATCTTGAAATAAAGCCTGGTGAAGTACATGCTATAATGGGGCCAAACGGTTCTGGAAAAAGCACATTAGCTTCAGTAATAGCTGGAAAGGAAGAATACGAAGTAACTAAAGGAAATATTCTTTTTGAAGGTAAAGATATTGAAGAACTAGCTGCTGAAGAGCGTGCTCATAAAGGCATATTTTTATCGTTTCAATATCCTATTGAAATTCCTGGTGTTAGTGTTACTAATTTCATGAAAACAGCCATAAACGCCACTAGAAAAGCGAAAGGTTTAGAAGATATGCCAGCAAAGGATATGTTGAAATTGATTCGTGAAAAATCTGAGCTTCTAGAAATTGACAGGAAGTTTCTTTCGCGATCTTTAAATGAAGGGTTTTCAGGCGGAGAAAAAAAGCGTAACGAAATTTTTCAAATGGCGATGTTAGAACCTAAATTAGCAATACTTGATGAAACCGATTCAGGACTAGACATAGATGCCCTTCGTATTGTTGCTAACGGTGTTAATAAACTTAAAAGTAAAGATAATGCCGTTTTAGTCATTACGCATTACCAGCGCTTATTAGATTATATTGTACCTGATTTTGTTCACGTTTTACATAACGGAAAAATTGTTAAATCTGGATCAAAAGAATTGGCGCACGAGCTTGAAGCGAAAGGTTACGATTGGATTAAAGAAGAAGTTGGAGCGTAAATTAGTAACCAGTTATCAATAAGCAGTTATTTTGACTGAAGAATGAAGACTGAATACTGTAGACTTAAAAAAATGGAATTAAAAGAAAAATTAGTATCCTCATTTTTAGCATTTGAAAACGACGTTGATGTTGACGCTTACGTTCATGATGTTAGATCTGATGCTATAAAAATATTTGAAGAAAAGGGTTTCCCAACTAAAAAGGAAGAGGCTTGGAAATATACTTCTTTAAATAAAATTTTAAAAGAAGATTATAGCGTATTTCCAAAACAAGAAAACGCCATTGAATACAGGGATGTTAAAAAGTATTTAATACACGATATAGACACATATAAAGTCGTTTTTATTGATGGTAAATACTCTTCACACCTATCGCAAACTACGCATGATGGTATTGATGTTTGCTTAATGTCAGCCGCATTATCAAAGGCAAAATACCGCTTAGTTATTGAAAACTATTTCAATAAAGCAGCAACAAAAGATAGTTTAACCTCATTAAATACGGCTTTTGCATGTGAAGGCGCATATATCCATATTCCAAAAAATAAATTAGTAGAAAAGCCAATACAAATCGTTCATTTTTCTACGGGTAATGAATCTGCTTTAATGCTTCAACCTCGAAATTTAATCGTAGTTGATGAAAATTCACATGTGCAAATTATCGAGCGTCACCAAAGTTTAACAGAAAACCCTGTTTTAACAAATAGCGTTACCGAAATATTTACTAATAAGCGTGCTATTGTTGATTATTATAAAATTCAAAACGACAATTTAAATGCCTCCTTAATAGACAATACGTTTATAAAACAAAAGCAAGAAAGCGTCGCATCAGTGCATACTTTTGCGTTTGGTGGTAAATTAATTCGTAATAATCTTAATTTTTACCAAAACGGCGAGCGTATAGATTCTATTTTAAAAGGCGTCACCATAATTGGCGATAAACAACATGTAGATCACAATACACTGGTGCATCATATTGAACCAAATTGTGAAAGTCATCAAGACTATAAAGGTATTTTTGCCGAAAACTCTACAGGTGTTTTTAATGGAAAGATTATTGTTGAAAAACAAGCACAAAAAACCAATGCGTTTCAATCCAATAATAATATTTTAATAAGCGACAAAGCTAGTATAAACACCAAACCTCAATTAGAAATTTTTGCTGATGATGTAAAATGTTCTCACGGTTGTACCATTGGCCAATTAGATGAAAGTGCCATGTTTTACATGCAATCACGCGGAATTCCAAAAAAGGAAGCCAAAGCACTTTTAATGTATGCATTTAGTAATAACGTTTTAAGTTCGGTAAAAATTCCTGAAATAAAACAACGTATCACTAAAATTATTGCAAACAAGTTAGGTGTAAGCATTGGGTTCAACTTGTAGCTTTTTTTGTCCTTCCCTAAAGGAGGAAATCTCATTAATTGATAACTAAAATATTTTTTTTGAAGCTATTTCCCGCTATCCGCTATATCTTTTTTGCTTTTATTGGCAAAAAAGGATGCCGCTACTATCGGGGCTAAACTTAAAGCCATGTTCAAAGTAGAAAACATACGAAAAGACTTCCCCATTCTTTCTCGAAAAGTAAATGGCAAACCTTTGGTGTATTTAGATAATGCAGCCACATCACAAACGCCACAACAAGTTATTGATGTTATTGTAGACTATTATTCAAATCACAATGCCAATATTCATCGTGGTGTGCATACGCTAAGTCAAGAAGCTACTGATTTATATGAACAAGCCCGACATAAAATACAAGCCCACTTTAATGCTAAGTTTGCTCATGAAATTATCTTTACTTCAGGTACCACACACAGTATAAATTTAGTAGCCAATGGATTTTCTTCTATATTAAAAAAAGGAGATGACATCATCGTTTCAGCATTAGAACATCATAGCAATATTGTGCCGTGGCAAATGTTGTGTGAGCGCACAGGAGCTTCACTTAAAGTCATCCCCATGAATGAAAATGGTGAGTTAGTTATTTCAGAATATGACAAATTGCTTTCAAAAAATACGAAACTTGTTTTTGTTAATCATATTTCAAATGCTTTGGGAACAATAAATCCTATTGAATATATTATTGAAAAAGCGCACAAAGTTGGTGCTGCTGTTTTAATTGACGGTGCACAATCTACACCACACTTAAAACCTGATGTTCAAAAACTAGATGCCGATTTTTACGTCACTTCAGCACATAAAATTTGTGGGCCAACAGGCGTTGGGATGCTTTACGGAAAAGAAGAATGGCTTAAAAAGTTACCCCCCTATCAAGGTGGTGGCGAAATGATTGCCGAAGTGACTTTTGAAAAAACTACGTATGCCGATTTACCGCATAAATTTGAAGCAGGAACACCTAACATTTGTGGAGGCATTGCTTTTGGAGCTGCCATAGATTATATGAATTCGGTTGGTTTTGTAAATATAGCGACCTACGAAAATGAGTTATTAGAATATGCTACCAAAAAACTTCTTGAAATTGAAGGTCTAAAAATTTATGGAACCTCTAAACATAAAACTTCAGTCATATCTTTTAATTTAAAAGGTATTCATCCTTACGATATAGGCACTATTTTAGATAAATTAGGTATAGCGGTTAGAACAGGTCACCATTGTGCCCAACCCATTATGGATTATTATAAAATCCCAGGAACTGTTCGTGCTTCTTTTTCGTTCTACAATACAATAGAAGAAGTTGACACTTTAGTCACAGGCGTGAAAAAAGCTAAAATGATGTTGTCTTAAATTTAATTTTGGCGTCTTTTTTGTACATTAAAAAGAAATTAAACAACAATTAGATGAAATATTTTTTAATGGTTTTCAGCATAATTGTTTTAAAATGCTGTTGGGGGCCGACAACTTATCAAGTGATGTCAAATTCACAAATTGATAATTCAGTTTTAAAAGTTCTTAATGCAAGCTATGCTATAAATGAGCTTAATGGTGAAGATGTATCCAATTTCAACCTAATCATATCTTTTAATGATAGTACAAAGCAAGTTTCAGGTTTTTCAGGATGTAATCGCTTTTTTGGTTTATTTACATTAGAAAATAATAACATAAAATTTAAGAATTTAAGTTTAACCAAAATGTTTTGCAACGAAACCTCAAACCATATGGAACAAAAGCTACTTCAAACGTTTAATAATGCTCATTTAGTTTTATTTAGTAACGATGGTTTTTCACTTTTTAATAAAAAAAAAGTTCTCCTAGCAACATCAAAAAAAATAGATAAAATTTATAGTATTGAATATACGGCCTCGTCAAGAGGTGTATACAAACAAGTTATTATTAATGAAAAGAATATATTAAAAATAACTAAAAGGGATGGAAAACCAATTAGTAAAAATTGTAGTAGTGAAGCGTGGGAGCATATTCTTACGACTATGAAATTTATTGAAATTAAAAACATACCTAAACTAGAACCACCAAGTAAAAACTTTCAATTTGATGGTGCTGCAATGGCGCACTTAAAAATTATAAAAGGAAACGAAATTTATGAATCGGCGCCCTTCGATCATGAAAATCCTCCAGAAAAAATAGCTGAACTTGTTAAAGAAATCCTATCAATTTCAGAAAACATGGAATAGCAATTTTTGATGTTGTATTTTTGTATAAAATTGAACGATATGAGTATTGAAGACATTCAAAATGAAATAATAGATGAATTCTCAATGTTTGAAGATTGGGAAGAACGCTATCAATATATGATTGATTTAGGGAAAGATTTACCTTTAATTGACGACCAATACAAAACGGAAGGTAACATTATAAAAGGTTGCCAAAGTAAAGTATGGGTTCATGCAGAAATGAAAGATGATAAAATAGAGTTTACGGCTGATAGTGATGCGATTATTACTAAGGGTATAATAGCTATTTTAATTCGTACATTTTCTAATCAACATCCTAAAGATATTATTAACGCCAATACCGATTTTATTGATCAAATTGGTTTGAAAGAACATTTATCGCCTACACGGGCCAATGGCTTGGTAAGTATGATAAAACAACTCAAAATGTATGCTATAGCTTACCAAACACAACTCAAATAGTTATATTGTTTGTTGTAAAGTCATTTAGGAAAATAAACAACAAATATTTCAACAAAAAACAATAAAGAAATGGACAACACAACAATAGACACGACCGAATTAGGTGAAAAAATAGTAAATGTGCTTAAAACAATTTACGACCCTGAAATTCCTGTTGATATTTATGAACTCGGATTAATTTACGATGTGTTTGTAAATGAAGATTACGAAGTTAAAATATTAATGACTTTAACTACACCAAACTGTCCAGTAGCTGAAACTTTGCCTTTAGAGGTTGAAGAAAAAGTAAAATCGCTTGATGCCGTTAAAGATGCTGAAGTTGAAATTACTTTTGATCCGCCTTGGACACAAGAGCTTATGAGTGAAGAAGCCAAGTTAGAATTAGGAATGTTATAAAGTTTTTAAGTAAAATTCAATGGCAAAAGAAGTAATAAAAGCTGAGGAAGACATTGTACAACTAACTGATAATTTAAATAGAAAAGTTGTTCATTTGGAAGATTTAATGATTACGGTGATCGAGTTTACGAATGGCCCAATGGTAAAACCAGATCCGCCACATAATCATCCGCATGAACAAATTTCTTATGTTGCAAGTGGCTCACTTAAATTATTTATTGAGGAAAGAGAATATGTTTTAAATGAGGGTGATGTTTTTAAAGTAAAATCAAATCTTAACCACTGTATTCAAACCCTAACAGAAACTGTAAAACTTATTGATGGTTTTGCACCAATTCGTGAAGATTTTCTTTAAAATAAACTGAAGAAGAAATAATGCAAGAAGAAATTATAAATCGCGTAGCCAATAGCAAATTAATCACTTTAAACCTTGAGGACTACTATCCTAAAGGTAATCGTATTCTTTTTGATATTAAAGAATGGTTGTTTGAAGGTTTTGTGTTACGTGAAAAAGATTTTAGAAATCAGATTGATGAATTTGATTGGTCGCAATTTCAAGATACTTATGTTGCTTTAACTTGTAGTAGTGATGCTATTATTCCAGGTTGGGCTTATATGCTTTTAAGTATGCAACTTGAACCTTATGCAAAAAAAATAATCATTGGTAATCTTGAAGCTCTAGAGACGTCCATTTATCAAGACGTTTTAAATAATTTTGATATTTCAGAATATAAAGATAAATCTATCATTATAAAAGGCTGTTCCAATAAACCGGTACCTCAAAACGCTTACATTATGTTAGCAACAAAGCTAAAACCAATTGTAAAATCTATTATGTACGGGGAGGCATGTTCTTCAGTACCACTTTTCAAAAAGAAATAATCCTAATAATTTACCCTGACTGGAGTGTACAAGGGGATCTAACCCTTATATTTGCACAAAAATTTAACCATTTAAAAAATGAAAAAACTATTATTAGCTTGTGTTTTCTTTATCGGATTCATTTCGGTAAACGCACAAACTGAAGAAGAATTAAAAGCAACACAAGCTGCTAAAAAAGATTCTATTAAAGCAATAAAAGGGCGTGTTGACGCTTTACAAGCTCAAATTGATGCTTTACCGGGCTGGAAAAAAGGTGCGTTTGGAACTATTGGAGGTAGTCTTTCAAACTTTAGTAATTGGTATTCACAAGGAGCGCCTAATAATACTTCTGGAAATATTGGTTTTACAGCTAATGCATTTGCTAATTTAAATCAAGATAAATTCTTTTGGAGAAACGCTGGAAATGTAAACTTATCTTGGGTGAAATTTGATGACAAAGATAATCCTAATGATAACTCTAAGTTTAGAGAAGCTACTGATGTTTTTAATATCTCTTCTTTATATGGACAAAAATTAAATGAAACATTTGCTATCTCTGGTTTAGGTGAATACAGAACTACGATTTTAAATAATTTTAATAATCCTGGATATTTAGATTTAGGTGTAGGTGGAACCTGGACGCCAATTAAAGATCTCGTTGTGGTGCTGCATCCCTTAAACTATAACTTTGTTTTTACTAAACAAGATGCTATTTTCTCATCATCTTTAGGAGCAAAAATTTTAGTAGATTATACGAGACAAATTAATGCCGTAAGTTTTAAAACAAACCTATCTATGTTCCAAAGTTATGAATCTAGTGATTTATCAAACTGGACATGGAATAACTCTTTTAGTTATTCTTTATGGAAGATGATTGGCGTTGGCTTTGATTTTGGTTTAAGAAATAACAAACAAGAAGCTCTAGATTATTCCATAAACACATTAGGGAATACGACAGATACTTTTGCAACTGTTGATAATGATTTACAAACGTATTACACTATTGGTTTAAGTTATAAGTTTTAAAATTCTATTTACACGGTATAAACAAAAAAGCATCCTAAACTGTTTAGGATGCTTTTTTGTTTTAATAAATGGTTTACTAAACGACTCCCTGAGCCAACATGGCATCAGCTACTTTTACAAAACCAGCAATATTTGCTCCTCTTACGTAATCAACATAACCATCATCATCCATTCCGTAATCTAAGCAAGATTTATGAATATCTGACATAATATCTTTAAGCTTATTATCTACCTCTTCACGACTCCACTTGTATCTTAAAGAGTTCTGCGTCATTTCTAAACCAGATGTTGCAACACCTCCAGCATTAGATGCTTTTCCTGGAGCAAATAATATTTTTGCTTTGTGAAATTCGCTAATAGCCTCTTTAGTAGATGGCATATTAGCCCCTTCACTAACACAAATGCAACCATTAGATATAAGTGTTTTGGCATCATCGCCATTTAATTCGTTTTGAGTTGCGCATGGTAAAGCTACATCACATTTCACTTCCCAAGGTGTTTTTCCTTCAACAAATTTTGCATTAGGATACTGATCCAAGTATTCACTAATTCTTCCTCGTTTTTCATTTTTAAGTGTCATAACAAAGGCAAGTTTATCTTCGTCTATGCCATCTTCATCAAAAATATAACCTGAAGAGTCTGATAGTGTAAGCACTTTTCCTCCTAAATGTAAAACTTTTTCGGCTGCATATTGTGCAACATTTCCTGAGCCAGAAATAACTACATTTTTTCCTTTAATACTATCGGCTTTTGTTTCAAGCATTTTTTGAGCAAAATAAACATTACCGTAACCCGTTGCCTCTGGTCTAATTAAAGAACCTCCCCAAGACATTCCTTTTCCTGTTAAAACTCCAGTAAATTCGTTATTTAACTTTTTGTACATTCCAAATAAAAATCCAATTTCTCTGGTACCAACTCCAATATCTCCAGCAGGAATATCAGTATTCGGCCCAATATATCTAAATAATTCGCTCATAAAAGCGTGACAAAAACGCATAATTTCATTATCGCTTTTACCTTTAGGATCAAAATCGCTTCCTCCCTTTCCACCACCCATGGGTAAGGTGGTTAAGCTATTTTTAAATACTTGCTCAAAAGCTAAAAACTTTAAAATGCTAGCATTTACCGTAGGATGAAAACGCAAACCTCCTTTGTAAGGGCCTATTGCCGAATTCATTTGAACTCTATATCCTCTATTTACTTGTATTTCACCATCATCATCAACCCAAGAAACTCTAAACGAGATTAATCGTTCAGGTTCAACCATTCTAAGCAAAATATTTTTACCATAATAAATATCGTGCTTAACTATATAAGGAATTACTGTTTCGGCAACTTCCTCTACGGCTTGTAAAAACTCTGGTTCATGACCATTACGTTCTTTAACAATGTCTAAAAATGCTTCAATGTTATTTTTCATTTAATATAAAATGTGTTATAAATTATAAAATAAACAATTATTAGACACAAAGATACGTTATCTTTAAAAAAAATAACATTTTTATTTGAAATTCGTAATGAATATTTTGAGTTGCATCCTCCCAATTATTAATATTTGTTTGTTTAATGAGTTTTTATATATTTGTTGTTAATAATGCCTCAAAAAATAAAACCTTACTATGCTTAACTTTAAACGTTTAGCTATACTTTTTTGCTTGTTTGTTTTGACGCAGTCTATGCATTCGCAATTAGGTTTTTCTCCTGAAATCGGTATTATTGCTGGTCCTGTACAATTCAGATCAGACTTTGGTAGTAGAGAAGATAGCGATACTAATTTAGGAAATTCAGGTTTTGGAGTTGGTATTTTTAGCTACTTAAACTTTTCTTACGATAGAGGCTTTAATTATAGAAATAGAGATACTTATTTTAAAGATCATTTTAAAGTACGTAGTGAAATCTCTTGGAATAAAACTAAATTAGAACACTTTGGAAGATGGGTAGACCCTAGTAAAACTACTGAAAATTCAAAAAGACTTAGAGGTCATAAAGGTGAGGCAAAAAATATTGATTTAGGCTTACAAATGGAATTTTATCCGCTCAGTATTAGGGGTTTTGAAAGCTTTAATCCCGTTTTAACTCCATTTGTTAGCTTAGGGTTGCATTACACCTTTTTTTCTTCAGAAGTTACTACAACGTATGCTAATCCAGACCCAACTGCTATTGGCGACATCTCTGATCCATCAAATTTTTACTCTTTATGGAATCCTGGTTCAGTGGATGATAGATCAGGTAGCACTTTGTCTTTAACAACAAGTTTAGGAGTTCGCTACAAACTAAACAAGTTGAATGATTTAATGCTTGATTTAAGAGGGCAATATTATTTTAGCGATTGGGTTGATGGGTTAAACCACCAATTAAGTTTCAATAAACATAATGATTGGTTACTTTGGCTAAATGTAGGCTATATTATGTACTTTGATTAAGTATTCCTTCTTGTCTTTTTATTAATTTAGAGCCTGTTTTAAATCATTTAGCAAATCATCAATATCCTCAATTCCCACACTCAATCTAATTAACGAATCTACAACTCCCGTTTTTTCACGTTCTTCTTTTGGAATACTTGCGTGTGTCATACTCGCTGGATGTCCCGCTAAGGATTCAACACCTCCCAAAGATTCGGCTAATGTAAATACTTTTAAATTTTCAATAATTTTAATGGCTTGTTCAAAGTTGTTTCCTTTTGTTGTGAATGAAATCATACCACCAAAATCTTTCATTTGAGATTTAGCTATATCATGGTTAGGATGATTTTCAAAACCAGGCCAGTATACCTTTTCTACTTTTGGATGATTGTTTAAGTATTCAGCTACAGCCTTTCCATTTTCACAATGACGCTGCATTCTAACATGTAAAGTTTTAATCCCTCTCAAAACTAAAAAGCTATCTTGTGGCCCGCAAATAGCACCACTCGCATTTTGAATAAAATATAATTTATCTGCCAAATCTTTATCTTTAACTGCTAATGCGCCCATAACTACATCGCTGTGGCCACCTAGGTATTTAGTTGCAGAATGCATCACAATATCTGCACCTAAATCTAGCGGTGTTTGTAAGTAAGGTGTAGCAAACGTATTGTCTACTGCTAATAAAATATTGTGCTTTTTAGCAATTTTAGCTGATGCTTTTATATCAATAATATTCATCATGGGGTTAGTTGGTGTTTCAACCCAAATAAGTTTCGTGTTTTCATTAATATAGCCTTCAATTTTTGAAGCGTCTTCCATTCCAATAAAATGAAACTTAATACCAAAATCTTGAAAAATTTTGGTGAATAATCTAAAAGAACCTCCATATAAATCGTTTGTGGAAATAACTTCATCGCCAGGTTTTAAAAGCTTCATAATAGCATCAATAGCCGCTAATCCTGAGCCAAAAGCTAATCCATATTTTCCATTTTCAATACTTGCAAAAGCATTTTCCAACGCATTTCTAGTTGGGTTATGTGTTCTTGAATACTCATACCCTTTATGTCCACCTGGTGTTGTTTGTGCATATGTTGATGTTTGATATATGGGCGGCATAACAGCACCATAAGCTTTATCATGTTCTTGTCCGCCGTGAATTGTTTTAGTATTAAATTTCATAATTATTGAGTATTTATACAAATGTAACTTTAAATTCGGTGTATTCAAATGCAATAATTACCTTTAACTTTACTTTATTAAAATACTTATGTCTATTAAATATTGCATTATAATTCTATGTTGTTTTACATTTTTTTTTAGTTGTGAAAAGATTGCTAAAACAACTTTTTCTGATGTAACAGTTTCTTCAGAAAACAACTCGGTTATTGAAGTAAACATTCCAAAAGCTAATGGTAAACAGCCCATAGCCAATACCATAAACTCAGAAATTCAAAACGTAGTTTTATCTGCGTTACATATTGGTGATCCTGATAATGTATCTTCAAAAACTATTGAAGAAGGTATAAGGTCTTTCCATAAAAACTACAAAAATTTTATTAAAGATTTCCCTGAAAGCCCTCAGGTTTGGGACGCTCAAATAGATGGTGAAGTTTTATACGAATCTGAAGAAATTACTACTATTTCCATAACATCTTACGTAAATACAGGTGGCGCACATGGGATTTTAAATATTTCTTTTTTGAATTTTGATAACAGCAATGGTCAGCGAATTATAAATAAGGATTTATTTAAAGATATTGATGGTTTTAAAAAAATAGCTCAAATTCATTTTAAGGAAACTATTAAAGAAAAAGATGTTATTTTTGAGAATAATGAATTTGAATTACCAACAAATATAGCCTACACTGAAGACGGGATTGTTTTGCTTTATAACACTTACGAAATTGCACCTTACTCAACTGGGATTATTGAATTTGCTATTCCGTTTAAAAAGGCTAATGCTTTTTTAGTTTTTAACGGCTCGAACTAAAGCCAAAATATAGCCTAAATGCATACTTTCATGAAACAAGATAAATTGTAATGCTTCATCAATATTTGTTAACGTATTACCTGTTGTAGAGACAGTGTATGTATTATATTCTTTAAAAACACCCCGTTTATAATCGGCTTCCAATGTTTCCATAGTAGAAAATAATAAGTCTTTTATGTCATCAACTTCCGCTTTAGAAACTGCGCCTTCAGGTTTCGTGTCTTTTCGGTATTTATTTACCATATCATCACTCACCTGCATTGGTAAGCCTGATAATTTATAAGCTAATAACTGTGCCGTAACAACGATATGTCCTATATTCCAAATAATATTATTATTAAAACCTTTTGGAATTTTATTTAAATCCTCTAAGGAATTATTTTCTATATGTTTTTTGAAAAAGGGTCGAATATTATTAAATACGTCGAATGTAAACTCCATGTTTTTAATTTTTAGATAAATATACTTTTAAAAGTGAAAATTAGGTTTATTTTACTGTAAAATATTTAGACTTTAAATTTCGTTTAAATAAAAAAAGTATCCATGATGAAAAAAATTTATTATTTAAAAAGTTGTAATACTTGTATTCGAATTTTGAAAGAACTGAATTTATCTTCCGATTTTATTCTTCAAGATATTAAAAATGAAAACATTACAATAAAACAAATTGAAGAAATGAAAACTTTAGCTGGTAGTTATGAAGCGCTTTTTAGTAAACGTGCAAAACTTTACAAAGATATGGGTTTAAAAAACCAAAATCTTACCGAAGGTGATTACAAACAATACATTTTAGAACATTACACCTTTTTGACTAGACCAGTGATTATAAATGAAAAATCTATTTTTATCGGTAACTCTAAAAAAACTATTGAAGCCATTAAAGCCTCCATTTAATGTCTATAGATATTCAATAAAATCTACTTTAATCCATTTAAAAATACTCCATTTTGATTAAACAACTTTATCTTTTTAGACTGTTATTCTTCCTGGTTTTTTACTTATATGCATAGCTTCTTTATAAATGAGTATTACTAAATACACAAAAAATAGTATCATTTGTAATACATAATTACCTTAAAAATTAAATTTTCATATTTTTTTAAGTTATTTTTAGCACATTCTTGCTATGAAAGTTTATCCTTTTAAAATACCCAAACCTGTAAAAGATAATTTATTTGTTCAAATAGACGAGGTCCCTATTTTCTATAATAAACTTCATCAGCATGAGGAAATACAAATAAGTTATATTTTAAAAGGTAGAGGGAAACTTATTGTTGCAGATAGTATTCATCAATACGATGAAGGTGATATTTTTGTTATCGGCAGCAATAGCCCACATATGTTTCAAAGTATTGAGAGTAAAGAAGATTTGTCACATATGATTTCTCTTTTCTTTACTCAAAAATCTTTTGGTAGTCTTTTTACAGACATACAGGAACTAGCACAAGTTAGTCGATTTTTTAATAAATCTGATTTTGGGTTTAAACTATTATCTAAAAAAAAATCCGTCCAAAATATAATGCTCAAATTGGTAAAAGCTAATAACCTTAGTAAGTTTATACTTTTTTTAAAACTACTTAAAAACTTATGTGAAGCTGAAACCAAAGTTCTTACGCAATTTATTTATCAAAAGAAAATTTCAGATGATATTGGGCAACGTATGCAAGCGATTTTTGATTATGTAATGAATAATTTTCAAAATGATATCACACTTAAAACTGTTTCGGAATTAGCTTTTATGACTCCAAATGCTTTTTGTAGATTTTTTAAACAGCGCACTAATAAAACATTTTTTAACTTTTTAATAGAACTAAGAATTGAACATGCTTGCCAATTATTGATTAAGAATCAAGACTTATCAATTGCTCAAATTTCAGTTCAATCTGGATTTAAGTCCATTTCTAATTTTAATAGAAAATTCAAAGAGACAAAAGGTATTACACCCTCATTATATTTTAATAAAATGAATGACCTTTAGTTTTATTAGAAGTACTAAAATATTAATATCGATTATTTTCAAAACTAAAAAAAGTCCAATATTGTTGTTTAATTCTTTTGATACTGCGATGTGATTCAATACAAAAACTTAATTTAATTTCAAATCCCAAATTAAGGGTAGTAAAAAATAAACAAACGCTGTTAATATAACTATTGAAATAATATTCATCCAAATACCTTTCTTTACCATATCTTCAATTTTTAGATAACCCGAACCAAAAACAACCGCATTAGGAGGTGTTGCAACAGGCAGCATAAAAGCGCACGATGCAGCTACAGTAGCTCCAATCATTAAATAATAAGGATGTACACCCAATATTGGCGCTAACGATATAAGTACTGGCAATAACATGGCCGTTGTGGCTATATTTGATGTTATTTCAGTCAAAAAATTTACTGTTGCTATTAAAATTAGAAGCAAAAAGATAAAAGGAACTGTTTCTAATGCGATTAACTTATTACCAATCCATAGCGCTAATCCGCTTGACTCAAAACCTAAGGCTAGAGCCATACCACCACCAAACAACAATACAATACCCCATGGCAATTTTACGGCATCCTCCCAGTCAATTATTCTTTCTCCTTTTTTACTTGTTGGAAGCAAAAACAACAAAATTGCAAATGCAATACTGATAATAGTATCATCAATAGCTGGAATAAATTTTGAAATCAAAAACGACCGTGTTATCCAAGCAAAGGCTGTACAAATAAAAACAATCAACACAATTTTTTCTTCAAAAGATAATTTACCCAACGCTTTTAATTGAGACTTTATCTCACTCTTACCGCCGGGAAATTCTTTTTGCTTAAACTTAAAGGCATAACGGGTTAAGTATGTCCAGCATACAACCATAAGAATAACGCTTATGGGAAAACCAAAAATGAACCATTGTGAAAATGTAATTTCAACTCCAAATGTAGTTTGCACAACACCAGCCAAAACCAAATTGGTTGGCGTACCTATTAAAGTTGAAATACCTCCTATAGATGCGCTATATGCAATAGCAAGCATGAGTGCTTTTCCAAAAATTTGATTCTCGTCTTCTATAGTGTTAGGGTTATCTTTCAATTGTGATACTATAGCCATACCCATTGGCAAAATCATAACCGTAGCTGCTGTATTAGAAATCCACATAGATAAAAACGCAGTAGCAATCATGAATCCTAAAATAATGTTTATCACATTAGTACCAACAATATTAATTATTGATAATGCTATTCTTTTATGCAAATTGCATTTTTCAATGGCGATGGCTAATATGAATCCACCAATGTATAAAAATATATATTTATGGCCGTACGAGGCAGTTGTTTGACTTAAATCTAAACCACCTGATAACGGAAATAATACAATTGGCAATAATGAGGTTACAGATATTGAAACAGCTTCAGTAATCCACCATATAGCGACCCAAGCAACGGAAGCCATTACAGCATTTGCCGAATCGGTTAGTCCTTCAGGATGAAAAAAGAGTAGAATATAAGTAAATGAAAGTGGTCCTAAAATTAACCCTAGTAGACGTTTTGAAATTATCATATTTTATTCTTAAGAAAATTAATAACTACCATATCAAATAAGTCTTATAAAATTAATCTAAGTTATAGGTTTTTATTAAATATACTTTCAATGTTATCTAATCTTTTTATTATTGATTTTTAAGCCAAAATTCTAATCGTTATCAAAAAGGTAGGTTTCCCAAGTCCACATTACCTCCAGAGATAATTATACCTACTTTTTTATTTTTAAAAAATTCAGATTCTTTAATAACAGAGGCTAAAGGAACAGCGCATGATGGTTCGCAAACAATTTTCAATCGCTCCCAAATTAACCGCATCGCATAAATGATTTCTTCTTCTGTTACACGAATTATAGTATCTACATACTTTTGGATTATAGGAAAATTTATATCTCCTAATTCAGTTTTAAGTCCATCTGCAATAGTATTTGTAGAAGTATTAGATTCTATTTTGCCACTTATTAATGACCGGTATGCATCATCAACTTCGAATGGTTCGCCGCCAATAGTTTTACAATTTGTTCCAAAAAAACTTGCAGCTAAAGCAGTACCAGCAATAAGACCTCCTCCTCCAACAGGAGTGAGCACGTATTCCAAATATGGAAAATCTTCTAATAATTCTTTACAAGCAGTTCCTTGACCCAAAATAACATTCATATCATTAGAGGGATGTAAAAAAGTGGCTCCCTCATTTTCAACAATATCCTTAGCCGTGTTTTCTCTAGCTTTTAAATTTGGTTCGCATTCTATAATTATACCGCCATACTCTTTTACAGCATCTTTTTTAACTTGAGGTGCACTACTGGGCATAACTATATAAGCTTTTACATCTAAACCTTTTGCTGCCAATGATAACGCCTGAGCAAAATTACCTGAGGAATGTGTAACCACACCTTTTTGTTTTTGAAAAGTATTGAGTTGTATAATAGCATTTGTAGCACCTCGCATTTTGAAGGCACCCATTTTTTGAAAGTTTTCACACTTAAAAAATAAATTTGCTCCCGTTATTTTATTAATTTGTTGAGAAGTAAGTACTGGTGTATTATGAATAAAAGGTTTTATTCTTTCATGAGCTTTTACAAGTTCTTTTTCTAGCATGATTAAATATTTGTAATAAATTAACTAATAATTCTTACCAGTATCCCAGTTTCTGTTTATATTAATAAAAGTTTAAACTACACCATGCATAGTTATATGTATTCCTTTTTCTAATACGTTAATAGCTCCAATGGCAGAACCCAAATTTATTGAAGCATCCGAATTACTAAATCTTTCAGGTAACATGGCACCAGTAATAATTATAAGTTTATTCTGTATGTGTTTACTTAAATAGGTAGCTGTTTCAATAATAGTATCTGTACCATGTATTATAATGAATTTATCCCCCTTTCGTTTTACGTATCAAATCTACTAAAGCTTTTTTGTCAGTATTAGTTATTTCTAAACTATCTTTTTGAAAGACCGTAAGCACGTCAAGCTCAAATAAAGGGTTTAAATTTTTCAAAATCCTTTTAATTGCGGGTTCTCCAAATTCAAAAGCCCATCCTTTAGTTGTTTTCGGATAATCTTTATCAATAGATCCACCTGTTTGAATAAATATAATTCTCACCTGACATGTTTTTTTGATTATAAATTACAAGTGTCTTATTCTATAAATATAGACAGTTTAATAAATTAAAAAAATACTTTGTATAAGAAGCTTAAGATTTTAAGAATGTCATTTTTCGTAATAATATGAAATAAAGGCTCCAGAGATGAGATACTCTGAAGCCTCGTTCTAATATTGCTTCTTCTCTTGGGCTCGAACCAAGGACAGTACAAATCTAATATCCAGTCAATTAGGTCATGGTGTTATTAGGTATCTGCCTTTTTGTAAACCTATTTATAAATAAATCATAAGTATTCACATTTAAATCCACAACTTGATTTACGTTCATTTCTACATACACGACTAATATATGTTTTGGAAATTCCTGTTTGCTTACTAGCTTCTGCAACAGATTTATAAACCGCTACCTGTTTACTGGAAAGTGAATATTAAATTCCTTGTTTTTTACGTCAATCTTTTTTTGGATTAAAACGTCACTAAGGTTATAAGACCAATAATACCCCTTAAAAGTTTTATTTTGATCTAAACAGGCCTTGCCAACACATGTTTTATATACACTAACTGCATTAGACGCACTTTCAAAAGAATCATACCTATTTACTAAGGTGTTTTCTCTCCTTTATATTGGCTATATACATCAGTTATAATAAATCTTTCACCTTTAACTTGAAGCATCAAAAAAGACCTTTTAATTTTTGTTTTAATAAGGCTTAGTTAGTTGTTAATGTATTTAGAGGAAAGTACTTAAAACAAAAAAGTCCAACATTGCTGTTGAACTTTTTTTGCTCCTTCTCTTGGGCTCGAACCAAGGACCCTCTGATTAACAGCCGTCGGATTAAGGCATCATACAAATTCAAATAACATCATATTAAATTGATTTTCAGTAGTTTAATTTTATTTAATGCTTTTTGTATTCATTTGATATCAACTATTTATGTGCAAATTACGTGCAAATTTTTTATTACCTTTAAGCATGCAAACAAGCCTTAACCTAAATTTGGACACTCGAAGAAAGCTAAAAGATAATTCATTTCCCATAATTATCAGACTTAGCCATTTTCAAAAAACCACTTCAATACCTACTGGTCAATCCGTGGAAAAAGTATATTGGGATGGTTCAAAAAAGCAAGTAAATCGAGCTTATAAGGGCGTAAAATCTGTTCAGTTTCTAAATAACCTACTCCGTTCTGAATTAGCAAAAGCCCAAGACATCATTAATAGGTTACACTACAAGGGAGAATTGGATTTTTTATCAGTAAAGGAATTAAAAGATAAAATTGTAGGTAAATCAAAATACGAATCTTTCTTTAAATATGGTCTTGAACAAGCAAAAAAACTAAGGGTTTCCCAACGCTTTGGGACTGCAAGAAATTATGAAGGAGTAATTAGTATTCTAAAAATGTTTACGAAACAAAAAGATTTAAAATTCAACGAACTTAACCATGATTTTTTAATACGCTTCGAACAATTTCATTTATCAAAGTCTGGTAATAGTCAAAATGGACTAGCTTCATATATGCGAACTATAAAAGCGATCTACAATAAAGGTATTAAAGATGATATTATTGAAAGGGAAGTTTATCCTTTTAATATATATCAAATCAAAACGAATCCAACAGAAAAGAGAGCTATAAAAGTAGAATACATTAAAAGAATACTTGAGCTTAACCTAACCGAAAAACATTGTTTATTTCACTACCGAAATTATTTTCTTCTATCATATATGACGATGGGAATGTCTTTTATTGATATGGCGTTTCTTAAGAATAGAGATATTATAGATGGACGAATAAAATTTCAGCGTAAAAAGACTTCAAAAATATATGATATTAAAGTTACTGAACAAATGAAGGTGATTCTAAAATATTATTTATGCAAAAAGAGACCTAACGATTTCATACTTCCTGTCCTAAAAAGAGATTCTTTGGAGCTTCAATACAAAGACGCTCAATGGGGGCTTAAAAATTACAATAAAGGCCTTAAAAAAATAGCAGAACTTTGCCAAATAGAAGAACGATTGACCTCCTATGTATCTAGACATAGTTTTGCAACACATGCATTATACAAGAATATTCCATTATCTGCAATTTCGGCAATGCTAGGTCATAGTAAATTATCCACTACTCAGGTTTATTTAAAATCTCTACCGAGCAAAGTGCTTGACGGTTATCTTGAAGAGTTGAATGTTTTTTGAGATTAAATTTAGAAGAAATATATTTTAGCATGGATTAAATGATGATAAAAAATTGTTTAAAATCTTATTAGCTAATTATAATATTGTAATCAGCTAAAAGAACTTATCATCCTAAAAATAAGCCATAAATATTGAAGTTCTATATTTTCGATTAGTTTTGACTTAGTGTTATCCCAAAAAATCAATTTCAATTTAAATCCCAAATTAAAGGAAGTAAAAAATAAACAACAGCGGTTAATATGAATATTGACATAATATTCATCCAAATACCTTTTTTTACCATGTCTTCAATTTTTAAATATCCTGAACCAAAAACAACAGCATTAGGAGGTGTAGCAACAGGCAGCATAAATGCACATGAAGCTGCCACAGTAGCTCCTATCATCAAGTAATAAGGATGAACCCCTAATATTGGTGCAAGAGATATAAGCACCGGTAATAACATAGCAGTAGTTGCAATATTTGATGTTATTTCGGTTAGAAAATTTACGGTTGTTATTAAAATTAATAGTAAAACAATAAATGGCACAGTCTGCAAAGCGATTAACTTGTTACCAATCCACAGTGCTAATCCACTTGATTCAAAACCTAGAGCCAAAGCCATCCCACCACCAAATAACAATACTATACCCCATGGTAACTTAACAGCATCTTCCCAATCAATTATTTTTTCTCCCTTTTTACTTGTAGGCAGTAAAAACAATAAAATTGCAAAAGAAACACTTATAATAGTATCATCTATTGCAGGAATAAATTTTGAAATTAAAAATGAACGGGTTATCCAAGCAAATGCAGTACAAGCAAAAACGACTAAGACAATCTTTTCTTCGAAAGACAATTTACCTAATGCTTTTAGTTGTAAGTTAATTTCACTTTTACCTCCTGGAAATTCTTTTTGTTTGAATTTAAAGGCATAACTCGTTAAGTATTTCCAACATATAAACATAAGCACAAGACTAATAGGAAAACCAAAAATAAACCATTGTGAAAATGTGATTTCTACTCCGAAAGTAGTTTGAACTACACCTGCTAAAACTAAATTAGTAGGTGTGCCTATTAATGTTGAAATACCTCCAATAGATGCGCTATAAGCTATAGCTAGCATTAAAGCCTTTCCAAAAATTTGGTTCTCATCTTCTATAGTATTAGGGTTATCTTTTAATTGAGTTACTATAGCCATTCCCATTGGTAAAATCATAACAGTTGCTGCGGTATTGGAAATCCACATAGATAAAAACGCAGTGGCAATCATGAATCCTAAAATAATATTTATCACATTAGTTCCAACTATACTAATAATTGATAAGGCTATTCTTTTATGTAAATTCCATTTTTCAATAGCTATAGCTAATATAAATCCACCTATATATAGAAATATATATTTATGCCCATAAGAAGCTGTTGTTTGACTTAAATCTAAACCACCAGATAAAGGAAATAGAACAATGGGTAATAATGAAGTTACCGATATAGAAATTGCCTCGGTAATCCACCAAATAGCAACCCAAGACACAGAAGCTAAAACAGCATTTGCAGAATCGGTTAGACCTTCTGGATGAAAAAAGAGTAGAATACATGTAAAAGAAAGTGGTCCTAAAATTAATCCTATTAGACGTTTTGAAATTATCATATTTTATTCTTAAGAAAATTAATAACTATCATTTATAAAAGTCTTATACAATTAATTTAAATTCTATGTTTTCTTTATTATTTTCTCAATGTTATCTACTCTTTTCCTTTCAATAATTTTATACTTATAATTAGTTAGCTTTTATTTTAATCGTTTCTAAATGAACAAGAACTATAACTTTTTAATTCTGGTAAAGTTTTTCTAACCCATACAATAAAAGGCTTAATCTAGAAAAATGAAAGTTTTAGTTAGTCATATACCTCAACAATACATTCCACTTCAACAGCCTGAGCTCTTGGCAAAGTAGCTACACCTATAGCTGCTCGAGCATGTATTCCTCTATCTCCAAAAACAGCCACCATAAAATCTGAAAAACCATTAATTACTTTAGGCTGTTCTATAAAATCAGGGTGAGAATTTACAAAAGCTAACACTTTTACTATCCGTTTCACTTTTTTTAAATCGCCGAGCATTTCTTTTAATACTGCAATTTGATTTATAGCTGTTAAACGTGCCCCTTCATAACCTTGATCAATAGAAATGTCGACCCCAAGTTTCCCTGTCATTTCAGTACCATCAGCATATCTTGGTCCCTTACCTGCTAAAAAAATTAGATTTCCAGCCTGAACACCATTTACATAATTAGCCACTGGATTTGGAGCTTTTGGTAATTCGACATTTAATTCTTTAAGTCGTAATTCAGGATTATAGTCTTTCATATAGATTATTTCGTTGTATTTATTTCTCTTCTCGTGGGATAAAATCGGCAGCTTCCCATAGCGGATTGCTTTCATAATAATTCCCATTTGTAATAACTGCTGAAACCGTTCTTAAATTTTCAATATTCAACAGGGGATTTTTATCTAAAATAGCAATATCGGCCTCCTTACCAATTTCTAAAGTTCCAGTTTCAGAATCCAATCCCATTGCAGTGGCAGGAATAATAGTAGCTGTTTTAATGGCTTCCAAAGGTGTTAGACCTCCAAGTTTTTGATACGTTTCAATTTCTAAATAGAGACTATATACCGGCACAATATTATCTGTTCCGGCTACTATTGGAATACCCGCTTTGTAAAATTGCCCCAAAATACCCATGGCTTTAGTATAATCTGCTTTTGCTGTGACAGCACGATCAGCTGGCAAACCACTTCTAAACCGCTTACCTTCAAATAGTTCATAAGCTATTCGCCATACATCAGGCTCAACCGTTTCTGCAACAGTACCTCTTGGTAAGGTTCTAACAACATCCAAGGCTATAGTTGGGTCTAAAACAGTTTTATGTTTTAATAAAAAAGCAATAGCATCATCAATTTGAGCTTGAGTAATTTCATTTTCTTCTATATAATTTCTACCTAAATCTGATAGCTTTTGACTAGGAAAAAGAACCGTTAATATTAAAGAACGATGGCTTAGTTGGTCCATACCAGCTTCAATCGCAAGCCTAGCATTACCAATAGATTTTGGCACATGTCCAGTGGCAGTCATACCTCTACTATGGGCTTCTTTTGCCAAGGCTTCAGTAACATCTGGAGCTACTGAAGAGTAAATTTTTATTTGTTTATAGCCATTATCAAAATACATTTGTGCTACTTCACTCGCCTCTTGAGCATTTGTAGCTCTAATAACACCATTCCCTTGAATACCAGCTCCGTCAGTCATGCCGGCAAGTAAAATATCAGGGCCCAATGCTCCTTTTTCAGCAATAGCATCTCTAAATGAGGTGGCAAATTCAACCTCATTTCCGTTATCTCGAATAGTTGTTACCCCTCCAGCTAAATAGGCTGGTGCCCACTGTACTTGATTTGAATGTGCATGCATATCCCATAAACCAGGAATTAGCGTTTTACCTGAAACATCGATCACCTCAGCGTTTTCTGGGATTTCAATATCTGCACGATTTCCTATTTTTGTGATACGCCCATTTTCAATAATCAAAGTCATATCTTTTTTAGTAACATCACTAAGCCCGTCGACTATATCGCCACCAACTAAAGCTTTTATTTCTGCTTGTTCGCCTTTTAAATCTTTTGTGTATTTTGACAAAGCTGCCATTTGTTCTTCAACATTTCCTTGAATAAAAAAGGGTTTTGCCTCCTCATAGCCTTTTTTTATCAGTTCTCTAATTTGGGTATTTGCCTTAACAAGAGCTACTAAATTTTTAGATTCATCTACCCAAATTGTTCTACCTCCCCAATTTATACCTTCTACAACATATCTTTCTAAAGGCACTTTTTCACCTTTTATTTCAATGGTATCATTCTTTATAAAATTTACAGAAACTTCACCTCGTGGCAACGTTGGAATATTTTTCATGTTACCCTTTTCAAAATAATAATGATAAAGCATCATTTCCATAGCTGCAGGAATATTACTATGCAATGGAAAAAACTCCGAAGTTTCTACACTGGCAAATTCCTGATTTCGCTCCCAAACGGAAGTGCTGTCCATAGCTGTTGTTATTTTCAAATTAACGACAGTATCAGTACTTGTTAAACGTCTATTTTGATAATAGGTTGGAGTTAAATCCATTTTCAAATGTAATTCAGCCTCAACTCCTGTAATGCGACCTCTTTCATTTTCGCCTTGAAGCGATTTCACAATAATAGAATCCTTATTTGAGGTTATTGAATAGGTTTCTTCGCCAATTAAGGATTGCCTTCTATAAACTAAAAAGGCTCCTTCTTCATCTATATTTTCCCATTTGTTTGGTGCTGTTGAACACCCTGTAATTAAAACGAGGGTAAATAGTTTTAAAAAGAAAGTTATTTTTACGGCTTGTTGCTTCATTTGAATTCTAAATTTCATTTTTTTTCGTTTATTTTGTATTATTCATCATCAAAATCATGGAAATTTTGGGATAAATCTGTTAAAATAAAAAAGATTTACTTCATCCGAATTACTCTCTATTATATCCAATTTTCCATCTCCATTTAAATCGTATGTTAGGATATCATAAGTATTAAAAGCTTTATTACTTAATTTAATTTTATTCCAAACGCTACCGTTCTCATTATTAACAAAAACGTTATTTGGAGCACCAACATTTCCAATAACAATATCTGTGTCGCCATCCTTATCGAAATCTCCAATAGATAACGAGTAAGACTCATCATTACTATCGTCAAATACTATTTTACGATCATAAGTTTGTGCTTTACTTCCAAAATATATGACGTTGGGTTCTCCTATGTTTGCTGTAATTATATCTTTATATCCGTCTTTATCAAGGTCTGCTATAGCTATAGACCTAGTAATATCTTTACCTGTACCATAAGGTATTTTTTTACTGAATTTTAAATTTCCATCATTAAGATAAACATAGTTTGGCTGGTCGTCTCTATTTGCTAAAATTAAATCTAAATTACCATCTCCATTCATATCAACTACCTCAACATCTATTGTAGAATCTTTTTTATTTCCAAAACCAATAACTTCTGAAAAAACACCGTTTCCATCGTTTAAGCATATTTCATTCTCACTTCCTCTATTGGTTATCAATATGTCTTTATCTCCATCGTTATCAATATCGGCAATCACAATATTTCGCGTATGGCCATAGGTTTCACCAAAACTAGACCCTTTAGTAAAATAGCCTTTACCATCATTTATAAAAATGAAATTTGGTGCCATATCATTTCCTACAGCAATATCTAAATCGCCATCACCATCAAAATCTGCAAGCTCTGTTGAATAACTGGTTTCTTGTTCTGCACCTAAATTTCTTGAAACCGTAAAAACACCTCTGCCGTCATTCACAAAAATTCGATTTTGCCCGGGCCAATGTCTTCCGTTTGCAACCAATATATCTGCGTCGCCATCACCATCAATATCTCCAATTCCCATAGAAGCTGTTCGTTCTTTATGCGTGCCTAAAATTAATCTGCTATTATTAAAAAATTTCAACGTTTGAGAATGAACAGAAATCATAGAAATTGAAAAAAACATTAAAACAAAGTACTTCATAATTTAGTTATTAGTTAGATAAGGATTACATATAAGTTAAGTAACATGATATATTTTTATAGACAGTTTATTCTTGTAGATAATTATAATATAATAATTACTTAAAGTGTTTTATACCCATCGAATTGTATAGCTCCTGAGCATAAAAAAGATTACCGTTTTTCATAGTCCATTCTACATTTCGTATATCACTTATATTTTCTAATGGATTTCCATCAATTAAAATAAGATCTGCTTTTTTACCAACTTCAATTGAGCCATATAATTCTGAAACTCCTGCTATTTCAGCGGATTTTATTGTTGCCAGTTTTAAAACTTGGGCAATAGGAATACCTGCTTTTACATAAAGTTCAAGCTCACGATGGTATAAAAAACCAGGAAGACCATCTGTACCTGGAACAATTGCTACGCCTTGTTGAAATAGATCATTTACAACTTCAAGCATTTTATTATAACTTTCATTGTAGAGAATTGCAGTTTTCTCATCAGCCTTTGGAAGCCCCCCAGCATAAAAATCACGTTGATTCATTAAAGGTAGCCTGTCAATAATTTTACTATACGTGGGACTGAGTTCTCCTTTTCTTGACACAAACATATTTTCGAAAATAGATACTGTTGGATCAACAAGAATTTGTTTTGTTTTAAGTAATTCAACAAAGTCAAGATATTTTTTAGATTTCAAATCAAGATCAGCACCATATTTAGCAGGCATCGTAAATCGCAGTGGTGTTCTAGTATCTATGGTATCAGATAAAAAATTAAGGAATACCATATTAATATGCTGAATCTCATTATACCCCTGATTTATGGCCTGTGTTGCATCCATGAAAGCAGGTATATGTCCACTCACCCTCATGTTTAGCTTATGCGCTTTATCTGCCAAAGGTTTTACCCATTCTGGTTTTATTGAACTATATAATTTAATTTGCTGATACCCTAAATCCTTATACTCTTGAATTTCGGTTAATCCTTCTTCTAGATTATCAATTACATTTCGTTGGTTTGCAAAAGGTCCCGGACCATCAATAATACCAGCAAAAGTAACAATACGAGGTCCTAGAATCTCGTTGCTATCAAACTGAGCACTCAACATTTTTAGTTGCTTATTATTTGCTAAATCTCTTACAGATATTACTCCTCCAGCTAGATGCAATATGCCTCTAAATTTATCATTATGTGTATGCATATCAAACATACCTGGTAATAATGTTTTCCCAGATCCATCAATTACAAATGCATTTTTATGTATTGTACTTTTACCCGAAGGATAAATTGCTTTAATTAATTCATCTTCTACAAGCACATTTTGGTTTGAAAGTAAAGTTCCATCGCTAGTAAATACGTTTACATTTTGAATAACTGTTTTGTTAATCTCATGAGTTACTTTTTTAGTAACTTCAATTAAGTACTCATCTTCTGCCTTATCTTGAATTGCCTTCATTTCAAGTCGCATATCTTTTAAGTCTTGCCTTATTATGTGAAGATTTCCAGATATTTTGCCCACCATATCATTACCCATCATCCATAAATAGGATGGATTCATATCCAGTCCTTTTAGCATCAAAAGGCTAACATCTGTATCATTCGAAAGCGTCAAAGACATATTCTTAACAAGTTCTACCTCTCCTTCAGGTAATAATTTTACTGTATTACTTTCAGATGCTAATAAAAGATTAGCAAGAACTTCATAGATAGCAGGAGACCCATCGTATCTAAAATAAAGGGCATCTCCATTAAAATTACTCTCATTATTTCCTTTAGGATTTGTCCATGTAGCAGTTGCTCCTTGATTAGAAAAAATCTCGCTTATGGAATCCTTTAAGTAATTAACACCACTTACTGATTGCGATATGATAAAATTTCTCTTATTTAAAGTTATTTTTTCTGAAAACAGAAGGACCACGACCTCTATCGGTGTATGTGTAGTAAAAATTAAAACTATTTTCACTAGTTTTCAATTTCTCATAAGAACCTGCTAAATTTTCTCGAAAAACAACGTCATAAATAATTTTATCAGTAGCATTATTTGTTGTTTTTTTAGTTTTATTGCAGCTTGTTATAAAAATGAAAATTGACAGAATACTGAATGCATATTTCATATTTTATAATTGCATTAAAATCAACCTATTTTTTAATAATTATGTCTTTAAAGTTTCGTTAAAATAACGCAACCAGTTTTGTCCTAATATTTTTTCAATATCACCAGAACGGTAACCTCTTTTGTCTAAAACTCGGGCGACTTGTAAATAACGATCTGGTTTATCTAATTCAGGAATCCAAGGTGGCCAACGCACTTCATAAGAAGGTTTAAAACGGGTTAATCTTGGAATATACCAGTTTTCTCTTGTAGCACCTGTAGCTTCTAATCCCTGAATCGCAAAATCGGCTGCAACACCAACATGATCAATTCCTCCTATTTTAACAGCATGGTCAATATGGTCTACATAAGTTTCTAAGGTAGTTTTTCCACCAGGATCCGGCCCTATCATATAACCCAAACATATAATACCCATTACACCGCCTTTATCGGCCATAGCTTTTATTTGTTTGTCTGTTTTGGAACGTGGATGATATTTGTATAAAGCTTCACACATGGTATGGTTTAAAGTAGCTCCCGATTTACTATACTTTATACCATCGTTAGTGGTTTGTTCTCCACAATGTGATAAATCTACAATTATTCCAAGCTCATTCATGCGTTCAACAGCCTCAATACCAAAGTCTGATAGTCCAGCATTAGTGCGTTCTGTACATCCATCACCTAACAAATTTCTTTCGTTATATGTTAACTGAATCCATCGTGTTCCCGCCTCGTATAAGGTGTTAATATTATCTATTGATTTTTCAATCATTGTGGCATTTTGAAAACCAAACAATACTGCAACTTTCTTTTCTTTTTTAGCACGAATAAAATCATCAGCGCTTGTAGCATATATTAATTTATCAGGATTTTCATCTATTAAACTCCTCCATTCTGCCAAAGATTCCATAGCTTTTATTAGATTTCCTGAAGACAAAGAAGTTCCAAAACCTGTATATCCAGATTTAGCTAATGCTTTAAAAGATTCTTCATTCCAACCTCTTGGAATGATAAGCCCATCAATAACAATAGCTTTTTTGTAAAGTTTATCTATGTTACTTTTTTGAGGGTTTGTAATTAAATCATTAGATAACTGTTTATTAGGTGGAACAGACTCTAATATATCTGATAGTGCCCTGGCCGAAAGCCCCGGGAAAAGCGCTCCCAGAGATAATATTTTAACTAAATTTCTACGATTTACTTCCAAAATTTTTATGTTTTTAATTTTATAAATATTCAAAGAAATAACTATTTCTTAGCAATCTTCAAAACTATGTCTGTCTGTAAAAGCTGTTTTAAAACACATTGAAAAAGCATATTAATATCTACTTTTTCAATGTGTTAATAATTATAAGTTAGATTATTAGTATCCAGGGTTTTGCTCTTGTGCCAAATTAGGATTTACATCTGTTTCATCCTGTGGTATTGGTAGTATTACCGTATCACTAGCATATGGAATTAGACATTTTTGAGATGTACAATCTGTTCGTACAATATCCATTTTCTTTCTCATTAAATCCCAAAGCCTCTGTCCTTCAAAAGCAAGTTCTAATCTTCTTTGAAGAAAAATAGCATCTTTCAATGCTTCGCCAGTTTCAGCACTATCTTGTGCTGATGGTAATGCTCTTTGGATTACAACATCTAAATCGTCTTGCGCACCTGATATATTAGTTCCTATTTCTGCTCGAGCTTCAGCCCTTATAAGGTAGATTTCTGCTAGTCTAATAACCTTTGTATTATCAAATCCGTTCACATCTGGATATTTTATCATTCTTAATTGATCAATAACCTCAAAAGCACTTAGTCTCGCGTCTCCAGCTGAATACAAAGAAAATACATCATTAGCAGGCAAGTAGTCACCAAATGCCTGAGGCAAATATAACCCTGCTATTCCTTGTCCTCCTCTATTATCAGCTTCAGTCATAGATATTTCAAAAATAGATTCTGAACTATTATCTTGTGTCCAAAGGTCATAATAATTACCATTGGAAATTAAGCTATATTCGCTAGAATTTATAACATCAGTAGCCATATCTTCTGCATTAGCCCAATCTTCTTTATACAAATATACTCTTGCCAAAAGCGCTTTTACAGATAACGATGAAAGGGTATTTGAATTACCACTACGCGAATCCATATTCATTAAATCTATAGCTTCCATCATGTCTATAATAATTTGGTCATAAACTTCTTTAACAGAATTCCTAGAAGGTTCGCGTGTTGGATCAAAAGTTAAAACTATGGGTACACCTAAATGACTCGCATCTGGGGTAAATGTGTAATGTTGAGCAAAAAAACGAACCATATCAAAATAAATCAGGCCGCGTAAAGCAAAGGCTTCACCTATAATATGATTTTGCTGACCTTGAACACTATTCGGAACTTCAACAGCAGAATTTATTATCAAATTTGTGGCATTTATTGCGCCATACATAGTAGTCCATAAGTTAAGGGCATCACCATCAGATACACGAACAATATGCTCTGCATAATCTTCTATTCTATTAGCCTGAGCATTTTGTTTAACATCATCCGCCATAACATCTGGAATGAGCATCATATAGCGTCCATAATATTCAGAACCTGAAATCTCATCATAAATACCAGTTATTGAGGACTGAAAATCTTCTAAATTTGTTAGAGCCTGAGCGTTTTCTACAGATTGTTGTAGTGGTAGTTCTAAAAATGATTCTGAACATGATAAAGTAAATCCAGCAATCAAAATAAGTAATATTTTTTTATATGTTTTCATATGTTTCTTCATTTTATAATTGGATATCTAAACCGATGGCAATAGTCTTTACTGCTGGCGTTTGCCCCGTATAACTACCATTTATAGCTTGTTCTGGATCAATATATAAGTTCTTTTCTTTTACAAAGGTTAGTATATTTGTTCCTCTAACATACATTCTAGCTGAACTCAAACTTAATATTGAAATAAGTTCACTAGGAAAATTATAAGCAATAGTTAAGTCTCTCAATCTTAAATAACTTCCATCGTACAACCATCTTGTATTATTTGCTTCACCACTGCCTGGGCTACCACCCCAAATAAATTTAGGAGCCAAAGCATCCGTTTTACCTGGCACCCATCTATTATCATATATAAATGTAGCAGTGCTTCTAGGTGTTAATCTACCATCGGCTAAACTGCCACGAGCTCTAGCATCAAATATGTAGTTTCCGTAAGAATAAATAAAATTGGCACTTAAACTAAGCCCCTTATAAGTGACTTGAGTATTGAAACCTCCGAAAAAATCAGGTGTTGCTGACTTTCCGTCCAGAAAACGTTCTGCCTCATTTAAATTGCTGGTTACTTCGGTTTTTGTTTCATCAGTATACCATTGCGGATCTCCGTTATCTGGATTTACACCTGCCCAATTAAATAAATAGAATGATTGGAAATCCTCACCTACTTGTCTTCTATAGGCGCCAGCATTGAAATCCTCTTGAAGCCTTGTTATTTCATTTTTAATAAATGTTGTATTAAAACCAACATTCCAACTAAAATCATCATTGGCTATAATATCTGCATTTAGAGATATTTCCAAACCGGTATTAGTCATATCCCCAAAATTCTGTGTAAGATCTGTGAAGCCCGTTGTAAGTGATATAGGTACATCTAAAATCAAATCGGTAGATGTACGCTTAAAATACTCTACGGTACCGTTAATCCTTGAAAATATTCCAAAATCTAAACCCACATTAAAATTTTCCTGAGTTTCCCATCCTAGGTTTGGACTTTCTAACTGAACAGGAAATCCACCAGGGCTTCCGTCATAATCACGTCCGTAAGTGTAGAAACCTTGAAATGCATTATTCCCTATTGCTGCATTACCAGTAATCCCCCATGAGCTTCTAATTTTAAGTAAATCTAAAAATGAAACATCCCGCAAAAAATTTTCTTTGGTGGCTATCCAGCTCCCTCCAAATGAGTAAAAAGTTCCCCATCTATCATTAGGAGCAAATCTTGATGATCCATCGCGTCTTATACTACTGGAAAGAAAATATTTATTAGCGAAGTTATAATTTAACCTTGAAAACACTGAAGCAAATGTATATTCAGATTTTGTTCCACCAACAGCAAATTCTGCAGAAGCACTGTTCAATGTTCGTAATTTATCATTTGGAAACTGTGTCCCAGAAGCACTAAACCTATCACTGGTTGTTTTTTGAGATTCATAACCTCCTAAAATACTAATATTGTGGTCAGATCCTAATGTAAAATTATAATCTAACGTTTGTGTACCCACCCAAGTTCTAATGGTAGTATTTGCTCTGTAAGCATCACCTCCAGCATTTCTCCCACCACCATATCTGGGGTTTTGATATCTTTCCTCGTCAAGTGATAATATATCAAAGTTCCATTGTGAACGGAAAGAAAGGTTTTTTATAGGTGTTATAGTTATTGCAAAATTATCAATAATTCTACTTTGCTTATTCTCCCAAATATCATCACCGCTTAAACTTCCAACAGGGTTTGCTCCACCAAGTGGAAAGTAATTGGCATGTTCTCCATTATAACGACCTTCGTCGTCATATATAGGAATAAGAGGTGATAATTCTAGTGAGTTTTTAAACGGGTTATTAAAGGAACCACCATCAAAAAATGTATTTGAAGTTAGATTTGAAACCGATATGTTATTGGAAATCGTTAAATAATCTGTTGCTTTAAACTCTAAATTACTCCTTGTACTAAATCTTTTAAATCCTGATCCAATGATATAATTTTCTTGATCAAAATAAGCACCAGAGAAAAAGTATTTCAATTTTTCAGTTGCTCCACTGGCACTCAAATCGTAACTCTGAGTTATACCTGTGCGCGTAATAGCATCTAACCAGTTTGTATCAGTTGGTTGTCCTGTAGAGGGGTCTATAAGCTGTTCGAATCTACTATCAAATCTTGCCTGTGCTTGTGCTGGTGTATCGCCTCTGTTAATATAACCCTCAAGAAATAACTCAGTATATTGGGTAGCATTTAGAGGTTTCAATATATTATTAAATGCTTGCGAATTAAACCCAGTTAAAGATTTTAAATTAATTTTTGTTTTTCCAGATTTTCCAGATTTTGTATTGATCAAAATAACACCGTTGGCACCTCTAGACCCATAAATAGCAGTTGAAGCAGCATCTTTTAAAACCGATATTGACTCAATATCATTAGGATTTATTGCAGCCATTACATTGGTACTATTACCTCCGTTATCAATAGTCCCAATACTTCCTGCCTGAATAGGTATTCCATCGATGACGTAGAGCGGTTCACTAGACGCATTAATCGATCCTATACCCCTAATTCTTACTTGTGTGTTACCTCCAGGGGCACCATCTACAGCGGTTGCTTGCAAACCTGCAGTACTACCTCTTAAAGCTTGCTCAAAAGTTGAAACAGGAGCCTGTTCAAAAGTTTCACTTTTAACGACGCCTACAGAGCCGGTAAGCGATTCTTTAGATTGTGAACCATAACCAACTATTAACACTTCACCTAATGAAGCTGCATCTTCTTTCATCGTTACATTAATAACAGATTGTCCTGAATACGTAATTGATTGTTTCAGCATTCCAACATAAGAGAATTCCAAAACTGCACCATCTGAAACAGCAATACTATAATTTCCATCAAAGTCTGTCTGCGTCCCGTTAGTTGTTCCTTGCAAGATAATATTTACCCCCAATAGAGGAATACCATCTGCGTCTTTAACTGTACCAGAAATTATATTTTCTTGCGCATCAGCATCATCATCACTTGCTGAAACAATAGTTTTAGGTTGCTGTTCTTTTTTTACAACTACTTGTTTACCAACTATTGTATAACTTAAGTTGGTGTTTGTAAACGCCTTATCTAGAACTTCAGATACATTTGTGTTTTTAAATTTTAGGGATACTTTTTTAGAAGTACTCAAAACATTATCCTTATAAAAAAAGATATAGTCACTTGTGTTTTGAATTTCTTTGAAGAGCTCTTCAATTGATATACTTTCTACATTTATATCAATTTTCGTTTGACTTAACGCTGTGTTTCCGTAAACTGAAGTGAGTCCGAGACAAATAAATAGTATAAATATTCTCATAAGCGTTAAAATTCCTATACTTAAGGTTTTTTTCATATTTTTGAGATTGATTATTAAGTGTTGCTGTTCTTTACAGCAATGCAATTTAAAACAGCCAGAGGATGTTGGTGCATCTTCTGGCCTTTTTGACTAATTCAAATAATTGTTTTGTTTCATAAATTATTCTTGGATTAATTAATTATTATTCTATCTTCAATTAGGGTGTAATTCATGTTTGTACTCGCTTTAATGTTTTGAATAACCTTATCTATATCTTCATTTAAATCCAAATAACCAGAAAAAGTTTCTTTCGCTAAATCATCATTAGCAATCTCTATTTTAAGATTATAATACCTTGATATTCTATTTGTTATGTGCTTTAAATCGTTGTTTTTAAATATAAACACACCGTCTCTCCATGAAAAGTAATGGTCTACATTAACTTTTTCAGATACCATACTCTTTGTTTTTTTATTATAACTCGCTTTGGTGCCTGGAGAAATTTTCATTTTATCGTTATGTAAATGAGATGATGAACTATTGTTATAACTAATTTGCACACTACCGCTTTTAAGCACCGTGTTTAAGGCATTCTCGTCCTTATAGTTGGTAACACCGAAAACAGTTCCTAAAACTTCTATTTCTTGATTTTCAGATATTACAATAAATGGTTTATTTTTATTATGAGTGACATCAAAAATGGCTTCCCCTTCGAGATATAACTCTCTTTTATCTCCATTAAACACCGATGGATAGACTAGCTTTGAACCTGAGTTTAACCAAACAATACTGCCATCTGAAAGCTTAATTTTTGAGCGTTTACCGTATGGTACTAATAGCGTATTGTAAAGTGTTTTGTTATTTTTAGAGGTTTCTTGGTCAATTTCTTTATTGTTTCCAATAGTTACTTTTTGTCCTGTATTAGAATAATTAATAGTTGTGTTATCTTCAGCTATATTTAAGTTTTCTCCTTCCCCTAAAATCAGGACTACTTCATCATTCTCATTTACATCAATATCTTTAGATGTATTTACAAATTCTATTATAGAAGTCTTAGGAGTATTTAAAAAATAAAACCCAAATGCGCCAAAGAACAAAACACACAAAATACTACTTATTGCAATTTTTTGAGCATGCCTTTTTCTTTTCGGTAAATTATCTACAGATTTCAAAATCCTATTTTTTAAAACATTTTTTTCTAATTCTGTAATTGGTAAGGTTTTTATTTTTTGAGTTCTTTTCTCTTTCATTATTTTTATTTAGATGGTATAAATAAGATGGTATAAATAAGTATGAGGGTTTTTTTGGTTTTATAAGTTAGATGCTAATACAATAAATAAGTAATGATTTAGATTTTTGTAGACATTATAAATGAATTATTTTCCATTTAATAATTAAATTTTAGCTTTCGTAATTTTTTTATTGCTCTGTATATTGAAGTTCTTGCTGTTTCAATAGAAACATCCATAATCTTCTGAAATCTCCTCATAAGTTCTATCTTCATTAAACCTCAAAAAAAGCACTCTACGCTGATTTTTTGTTAATGTTTTAAGAGCTTTTAATAAATTCTGATTCCTTTCTGATAATCGCTCTTCAACAATAATTTTTTCTTCGCAAGATGCGATATGATTTTTTTGATTCCCTTCAAACTTAAATTGAAATTCTTCTTTTGAAACAGGTATATCTTTTATTTTATATTTCTTATTAATTTTTCTCTTTAGAGATTTAAAAAGATAATATTTAACATTAGTTCTTATAGATAAATTTTTTCGATACTTGTATAAATCTAAAAAAAGATCATGAATACAGTCCATAATATATCCTCTATCTTTAGAATGATACATTCCAAAGGAGAAAAGAATATCGATGTATTGGTCATAGAGATTACCTAAAGCTAGTTTATCACCATCAATAAGTTTTTTCCAAGCAATATCTCCTTCATGATTTATAAAATTAATATCATTAGAACTGGTTTCTGATGGCTGATTAAAAACATCTTCATGAATATCTAAATTATTCTGTGCGGCTAAAGCCAATGCTAGTTGCCCATATTCTTGCATAAACTTTGAGTTAGTTAGTTTTTTTGATTGATCAAGTTTAACCTTGATAATAATATAAGCATTTTATGAAGGCTACATAGACACAATTATTGAATTTTTATCAAAAATTATATTTATAAGAATAAAATTCATAAAAATTCATTAAATCGGAGATAATATCATCCAAATGCTTATGTTTTTTGAATTATCAATAATGTGAACTATTTCCGAATATATTACTATTCTTAACCTATCTGTAATATACTTTTTATAGCGAAATGGAAATTTCATACTTTTAAGCTAGTAAATTAAATACTCCTATTAAAAGCTTCAATTCTAGCTTTTATTTTTTGGTCATCACTTAGAAAATAACCATCAGATTCGGTTCCTCCCATTAAACATCCAAAACCACACTTGTTGTGACTTAGATTAAGCACATGACCTATTTCATGAGAAATTGTTCTAGAAAGTGAGCCCCTATCAAAAGAACTTTGATTTTCAGTAAGTAATGTTTTCTCTGGAATTCCACCTCCATTAAACTTATTCGTCCACGTACCAACAACACTATGAAAGTTAAAACCTCTCATGGCATTTCCTTGAGATGTATTCCCTATGAATGGGAATAAATATATATGGAATAGGTTTTTTCCTAATTCTTCTTCTTTACTCATATTTTGTGGTTGCATTAAAGAAAATAAGTGTGGTAATCTTGCAGGATCTGAATTTCCATTAGAATCTCTTTTTGTGTGAACTATAAAGTTTATTGACTCTTCATAAGAGTTTCCCTTAACGACATCTTCTTCAATTATAGATTCTATTTTCCATAAAACACCTGCCTGCTCCCAAATTTTATTAATTTCTGGAATGATAGTTTCTTCTACATCTTTCGATGCGACCCAACTGTTCATAGCGGTTCCTGTTGAGTGTGTCATAACAATATCTGTCATGATATGAATTCTTAAATTCAATTCAATGATTGAAAATGTATCATCATCGTCGTCGTCAATAATTATGGGGTCATCATCATTAATAGTTGTTGAATCACTATTGGAACAACCAAAAAGTAATAGAAAACATGATAAAAAATAAAATGATTTTTTGATGTACAAAATCAAATTAAAATCAGAAACGGTTTTCATAGAGATGCTTTATAAGATAAAAGCGACTATACCAATCTATATAGACAATTTAATTCTATTTATTTAAACGGTAAGTTTCCTAAATCTACGTTACCTCCAGAGATTATGATTCCTACTTTTTTGTTCTTAAATAACTGAGGCTCTTTAATAACAGCTGCCAAAGTAACGGCACATGAAGGCTCGCATACAATTTTCATCCGTTCCCATATTAAACGCATAGCATAAATAATTTCTTCTTCTGTAACACGAATTATAGTATCAACGTGCTTTTGTATAATAGGAAAATTGATGTCTCCTAATTGAGTTTTAAGTCCATCTGCAATAGTATTGGTAGAAGCATTAGATTCTATTTTGCCACTTTTTAAAGATCTATAAGCATCGTCAACTTCAAAGGGCTCGCCTCCAATGGTTTTACAATTTTTTCCAAAAAAACTAGCAGCTAGAGCAGTACCCGCAATAAGACCTCCTCCTCCAACAGGAGTAAGTACATATTCCAAATCTGGGTAATCTTCTAATAATTCTTTGCATGCTGTTCCTTGCCCCAAAATAACATTCATATCATTAGAAGGGTGTAAAAAAGTGGCACCTTTATTATGTTCAATACCTCGAGCTGTATGCTCTCTTGCTGTTAAATTAGGTTCGCATTCTATAATAATACCACCGTACTCTTTAACAGCATCTTTTTTTACTTGAGGTGCGCTACTAGGCATGACTATATAGGCTTTAACACCCAAACTTTTTGCTGCAAGAGATAATGCTTGCGCAAAGTTTCCTGAAGAATGTGTAACTACCCCTTTTTGCTTTTGTAAATCATTAAGTTGTATAATAGCGTTCGTAGCGCCTCGCATTTTGAAAGCGCCCATTTTTTGAAAATTTTCACATTTAAAAAACAGGTTTGTTCCAGTTATTTTATTGATAAGTTTGGAAGTAAGTATAGGTGTATTATGAATAAAAGGTTTTATTCTGTCGTGTGCTTCTATAAGTTCTTTTTCTAGCATAATTTTTAATAGGTTAACTAATAATATTTACCGGTATCTAAGTTTCTATTGATATTATCGAAAGATTTAACTACCCCATGCATCGCAATATAAATTCCTTTATTTAATATATTAATAGCTCCAATAGCAGAACCTAAATTTATTGAAGCATCAGAATTGCTAAATCTTTCTGGCAACATAGCACCAGTAACAATTATAAGTTTACTCTTTAAATGTTTGTTTAAAAAAGAAGCCGTTTCAATCATAGTATCTGTTCCGTGTGTGATGATAATTTTATCTTCTTTTAGATTTTTTATTAAATCCACAAGTATGTCTCTATCATTATTCGTTATTTCTAGACTATCTTTTTGAAAAGCCGTAATTAATTTGTATTCAAAAGAAGGGTTTAATTTTTCCAAAATCCTCCCAACAGCTGGTTCGCCAAACTCAAAGGCCCATCCTTTTGTTGTGTGCGGATAATCCTTATCAATAGTTCCGCCTGTTTGAATAAATATAACTTTCACATTTGAAATATTCAATGATAAATTATAAGCATTTTATTTCATAAATATAGACAACCTGCTTTGTCTTTTGAGAATATTTGTCAATTCGGGTAAATTTTACTCATCTTCATGAGTGAAATTAGAATCTAAATCAAACTTTTGATTTAAAACCTGTTTACTATAGAAAATTCTATCAAAATTTTTCTCGAACTAAGTCTTAGTCGAGTAAAATCAATCAGAAGGCCCAACAGGCATACATAGTTTATGTATACTGATTATGACTATGTAAGTTTGAAGTTTGATTTGAATATGTAAAAAATCACTCTACTAATTTAAAGTGGAGTTATAAAATTACAATGGAGGTGATCTTGATATTGTGGAAAATATTCCAATCTAATAATTCTATGTTGAACTTAAATATATATAACATCAAAAACTACAATTAAAGGAAGGGTGCCCCTAGAGCAAACTGAACTGGCTTTGTAAAGCTGAGAGTCATAAGCTAAAAGCTTATCAACATTTAATTATAGTCAAAAGGAACAATTTTACTTTAACCAAAATATTATTGACCCTGTACTAAATAATAAGGCAATTATAAAAACAACAACCGCCCAAGTTGGATAAATTTTAGCTTGCTTGATTTTATTGTCAAAATGACTTTCAAAGCGTTCAATGGCTTTTGTATGAAATGCCATTTTTTGTTCATGTTTTTCAATCATGGACTTATACTTGGTTAAATCCATCTTAATTTTTGTGTCCTTTAAATACTTATTAATTTTCTCTAGTTTATCTACTTCATTTTTAAAGTCATTGATTTCGTTTACTAGTAATGCTGTTAATTCTTCAAGTTTTGTCATGATTATTATATTTAATTTAATATCCTATTCCGATTCCTTTATCGATGGCTCTTTTAATAATAAACTTCGTGATTTTTAAGGCTAGGCTTGGTGTCAGGTCAACAACTTTCCCAGCTAGTTTTACGCTCATATTGTTATCCTTTAAAATACTTGCTCCATTTATACTTGACATTTGTTTTCCTATATTTCCAAGAGACATGTTCCGATGCACTTCACTGCCTTTTAAATTGTGTCCATCAAATTCAAATCGAAAGCCTTGTAATTTGTTTTGATTATTTATTGTTGGAATAACCTGAACACCGTTAGCCTCCATTGCTTTTAAATAAGCATCAAAGGATTTGGGTTTGAACTGTTTCATGGTCAGATCATGTCTTCGTTTGATCTCAGTTCGTATTTCTTTTAGATTGAATTCCTTTTCAAATTGTACTTGCTTTACAGTAGTCAACCCCATATGCTCTGCTACTTTTTCTGCTGCTAGCTGACTACGTTTACCTATAAAGCTATCATTATAGGCAACACCTTTAAAATCAATTCTGTTGACATATAAATGAATGTGCTTATGGTCTTTATCCTGATGTACAAAGGCTATGGCTTGTCGTTCACCAAGTTTCATCTCATGCATGAAACGTTTGGTTATGGCTTTTAGCTCGTTTTTTTCTAATCGTTTACCATCTTCTATGGTTGGGCTGATTACAAATGATAAGGTGTTTCTTTTGCAATGGTAATTTTGATCCTGGAGCATTTTGAATTCTTTAGTGATTTCAGCTGGTGAATCACCATGTAGAAATTCTTTCAGTACAATTTCTGCATCCTTTTCCTGATTCCATCCATAGGACATCGAAGCTCTAGTGTGCGATATGCTTTTCCCTTTACCAATCATGGTTGAAACTTTTTAAGATGTGCTTTGATTTCATTGGCTAAGTCATATACTTCTTGCGTAAGTTTTGGATTTCGCTTTTTGTACATGTTACCAATGGACTTAAAGTTGTTGTGGTATTTAATAAGCATTTTATAAAGTTCGATATGTTCATCAGTAAGGCGTTCTGTAATTTCTTTTTCAAATAGACTGCGTCTTATATATTCACTTAAGGTCAATCCACTTCGTTTTGCTTTAACTTTTAAAAGCTTCTTTTCATAAACAGAACATCGAAATTTAACGAGGTCACCCTTCCCCTTAAACACTCTTTTTTCTTTGCGACCAAGGGGAGTAAACGAGAATGTGTCCACAGACACACATCTCGAATTCCTACCCAAGATTATTTTCGTTTTAGATGAAGTCTCGTTAAAATCCAGTTCAACACTATCTGAATGCTTTAGTACATCAGTAGGAATCTTTACAGACTGCTCCTTTTCATCTTTTGATTTGAAGTTGAATTTCTTTTCTTTTTTCATCTGTTTAATTTTTATTGCTTTTTATCTGTCAGATGTAATTCGCCATTAATGATCCTGATTAGTATTATGAATTTTTCTGGCTTATTTCATAACTCAGTAAATCGTTTAAATCTTTATAATTTTTATAGCTTGAACTTATATCAATTACATGTTTGTACTTATCAATTAAATATTGAGCTGCCTTTCGTCCAGCAGTATCATTATCCAAATACAGATGCGCTAAGGCGTATTTGGAAATGTGTTTTTCAATATCATTTATAAAACTGATAGAGTTTAAAACAAGGATATCTGATGTTTTTAATAGATTATCATCTAATGTTGCAAGCGATAACAAATCAAACATCCCTTCCAAAATAATTACTTGCTCGTTATTATTTTGGATGTAAGTATAGGATTTAGGACTGCTACTATTTTTGAAAATCTTATTACGCAGTTCCCAGCCTCCTTTATTATTATTTAATCCAATGGCAAAAAATTGAGTGTTCTTATGTGTATACCAAACCTCTTTACAAAATCTCTTGGCAATCCTTATGGAAATTCCCCTTAACCTTAGATATTGAATTAAAGCAGGATGTATTATTTCCTGAACTTTAATGATGTTAAGTCCTGGTTCGTTTTCATTAAAAGTCTGTTGCTGCGTTAAAGTGTTTTTTGCAATACCAGCATCCAAAAACTCTAAAGTTTCTTTAATCGGACATTTTAAAATCATGGAAACTAAATCAATCACATTACCACCAACGCCCATTCCATGGTCATACCATCGATTCTTGGCTTTAGAGACTTTAAAAGAGGCTTGGGTTTCTGACCTGAAAGGACTTAGAAACCAAGCTTCTTTTTCCGTTGTCTTTTTGGAAAAGTGTCCTAATTTTTCCAGTGCTTTTTCCACTGAAAAATTACGGGCTGTTTCACAATTTATTTTTCTTTTCATTAGCCAGAATATTTTAGTATGTTTTTTCGATGATTTGATGAATATCTCTCTAAACCCTTATATATATTACACTTACCAAGTCATCGCTTTTTCATCGTTTCAACACTATTTATTTATTACAGTGTTATTCTGTCATCATTATATTTTTTGATGACTAAATGATGAATAAATGATGACGGCCTTAACCTTTGTAAATACAGCAGTTTCATCATTCTGTCATCGTTTCATCAAAATTTTGGGTTAAAAATGTTTTTTCTATGGTATAATAGCGTCCTTTTGAATTAGTAAAAGCGATATCGCCATTACTCCAAATCTCAAACTTCTGATAGCTATTTGAGTTTTTTTGATTCTCTAACTTCCAATTCATTTTCAGTACATCTCTCAGTTGTGTTAAGTCTGTTTTTACCCGCGTTTTATTAAGTGCCGCCAAAGCATCCGTTGGGCAGAGGTTTATGGTCTCTAAATCAAACTTTTCCATCACACTCAACAAAATACTCGCCAATTCTTTTTCCACACGATTGCGATTATTCTGAACGAGTTTAAACAGCGCTTTTGTTTTTATTTGTTGTGCTGTAAACCACATTCTAGTGGCATGTTCTGAACTGAGTTTTCGTGTGGATAAAAAATACATAAACCCTGGGATTTCTTGTATTAGGTTTTCCAAAAAGTTTGTCTCTTCCTTTTCTAATACAGGAATCTTTTTTACCCAAAAGCGGGTTTCATTAATATCAATCTTAATAAAACTATCTTCGTTATTGCTGCATAGAATAAACTTTCCAAAAAATTCTACTTCACGCTTATCCTTGCCCTTAGCTTCTAATTTATTGATATTGGTGGTGCTCAGGTATTTGATACGTTCCGTGAGTTCTTCTTTATTGAACAATACTTCATCAATACATATTAAAAGCTTATTGGCCCAATCGGCATTGAACTGACTACTAAAGCTGTCATTCGTTAAATAGGTTAGGTTGTTGTCAAAGATCTCCTTGAGCCATTTTAAAAAGGTACTCTTACCTGTAGAGCGTTCTTTGGAGACTAAACAAAGTATAGGTAACACTTGAATCGGTTTTAGATAAAGCAATTGCAGATAATCCAGACCTAGTTCATAGTGTTTTCCAAAAATATGTTTGACGAAGGCTAGGGATTTTAAAATGCTTCCCGCTTTTGGCGACTTTCCTAGTGGCGAATAGATATTATAAAACCCAAGATATTCCTGCTGAAAATTAACATGGCTTGGCATACAGGTAAAGCCATCATACTTAGAGATTTTACTTAAATGATCTTTACCATGGTCTTGTTTAATGGTCTCCATATTCCAATGCACCAAGATGTCATTAAAATGACCAGCTATGGTTGGGGCTTTGACCTGCTTGTAATAGGAAGTGCCAACTCGTATATAGGGTGTCTTTTTCATAAGAATTTTTTTAAGTTATCTTATTGACTTTATGTCGTAGGGTATAAGCCAAGGCTTCGGCTTCTATATCATGTTGTGATTTCCGTTTGTTTTGAAGTAGCCACTCAACGAGTTTTACCTTCTCAAAAAAGAGCATTTTCCCGTTGGGTTTGGAGTAAGGTATTCTACCTGAAGCTGTGAGTTTATAAAGATAGCTTCTGGATATACCTGTATAATCGCAGGCTTCGTCAAAGGTCAGTACTTCTTTATGAGCTACCAACAGTTTTTCTAAACGATCTAATCGTTCAAGAATTAATAAATTGTCCATTTTTATTATTTTTAGATTTATAAAATGAACAAAAGCGCTTTTGCTTTCCCTTATGGGATGATGGAAATAAAAGTAAAAAATATGGCTATTGAAAGAAGAAAAAAAATCAATTAGTTATTCACAAGTATTTGATAAACAACAAATTAAACCAAAATATATCAAAATTGATCCCTAATATTAAAGCATAATTTTTTTTGACATTTTATGATATCAAATAAATCCATTTAAAATTGAAGATTAATAGTTTTTTAAAGATCTATTTTGAGTTATTAACAATGAAAATAAAGAGTTTAATAAAATATTGGTGATTGAAAACGCTGATTTTAAAATTTCGCTAGTTAAGGAATAGGTATTATATAGTCTGGGGAAATTGACATCTATTAGCTAACGTTAACTTGAATTTATAGGTTTTGCTATTATTTAATATCAAATAGCATTAAATAAAAAATATGATGAAAAAAAGTCGTTTTATGTGCAAATTACGTGCAAATAAAAAAGGCTCCAGGAGTGTAAACTCTCTGAAGCCTTATCATTACAAGCTCCTTCTCTTGGGCTCGAACCAAGGACCCTCTGATTAACAGTCAGATGCTCTAACCAACTGAGCTAAGAAGGAAAATGTTTTCGCTTAAGCGAGCGCAAATATATATATATTTTTATTTACTACAAATTAAAATTTTAAAAAATTTATCCAAAAATTGCTTTATAAATGTCATTACCATTGGCAAATAAAACTAAGGCAATTAAAATAAAGAAACCTACCATTTGTGCGTACTCCATAAATTTATCACCTGGCTTTCTACCTGAAATCATTTCATAGAGTAAAAACATAACGTGACCTCCATCTAAAGCAGGTATGGGTAGTAAGTTTAAAACACCTAACATGATTGACAGAAAAGCTGTAATACTCCAAAATACTTGCCAGCTCCAAAAACTTGGAAATATATCATATATCGCTTTAAATCCTCCAACACCTTTATACGCTCCAGTACTTGGCGTAAAAATAGCCTTAAATTGGGTTATGTAAGATGATATTTTATCACCAGTTTTTTTGATACCTACAGGAAAAGATTCAAAAAAGCCATATTTTTTTGTTTCAAATTGATAATATCCCAAAGCCTCTAACGTTTCAGGTGTTGATCCGGATGCATAAACCAAACCTAATTTCCCTTCGTCACTAATTTTTAAAGTTAAGTTTACCTCAGATTTATCCCTTAAAACTTCAACAGTAACCTCTTGTCCTTTAAATTTTTGTAAACCTAATTTAACTTCGTCAGCATATCTAGTTTCTAAACCATTTATACTGCTAATAATATCTCCTTTTCTAACACCACTATTTTTATTATATGAAGAATCTGGAACCTCTACAATAATAAAAGGTTCTCTTAAATTTATAAATCCTTTTTCTTTTGAATCTATTAACTGTGATAAAAAATCTTCTGGAAATGTAATGGTAGATTGCTCTTCATCTCTCTCAATAGTTATTTCTTTACCAAATAAAACTTTTTCAGATATTTGAGAGTAGTTTTTAATTTTTTCGCCATCAACAGCAATAATTTTATCACCAGTTAAAAGTCCAGCTTTATTCGCAACCGTATTTTCAATTAAAAGACCATCTTTTATGTTTTCATTTGGCAAAAATCTATCCCCATAAAAATAACTCATCCCTATATAAATAAGCACTGCCAATAAAAAATTAACGGTAACACCACCAAGCATAATAATTAAACGTTGCCATGCGGGTTTTGACCGAAACTCCCAAGGCTGAGGCTCTTGTGCCATTTGCTCGGTGTCCATACTTTCATCTATCATACCCGCTATTTTCACATAACCTCCAAGTGGCAACCAACCAATACCGTAAACAGTTTCGCCTACTTTCTTTTTAAATAATGAAAACTTTACATCGAAAAATAAATAGAATTTCTCTACTCTAGTTTTAAAGGCTTTAGCAGGAATAAAATGCCCAAGCTCATGCAAAACAATAAGTAAAGAAAGGCTCAATAAAAATTGAGATATTTTGATAACAAACTCCATATAGATTCAGTCGTTTTTTTTAACCGCACAAAAGTAAGCTTTTAAACCAACTTTGAAAAGACAATTAGATGAACAGAATAGGTTTTAACAAGAATTTAAGTTTCAATAAAATACGCTTTCAATAAAATTCATTGTAATTTTGTGGAAGTTTAAAATTTTTACGTCCAATAAATGTTTTCCTTTTTTAAAGATTACAAATATTTTGCTATTGTTTTTGGTGTAATTTCAATCATTATAATCACACTCATCTACAATACTTTAAATACCTACAAACCTTTACCTATTTATGCTCCTGCTAGAGTAAGTGCTGAATTGGTGGATAGCACCATTCAGCATCAAAAAAAATATCACAAAATAGCCGATTTTTCACTTACCAATCAAAATGGAAAAACCATTACTCAAGACGATTATAAAAACAAAATTTATGTAGCAGATTTCTTTTTTACAACCTGTCAAACCATTTGCCCTATTATGACAGACCATATGGCACAAATACAAAAGCACATTGTAAATGATGCTGATGTGATGCTGCTTTCACACTCCGTAACGCCAGAAATTGATACCGTTGCACAGTTAAAAAGCTACGCTACTAAAAATGGTGTTATTGATGAAAAATGGAATTTAGTAACAGGCGATAAAAAGCAAATTTACCAACTTGCACGTAAAAGTTATTTAGCAGTAAAAGACAATCCTGATGCTGGGCTTTATGATATGGTACATACCGAAAACTTTATGCTTATTGATAAGAAAAAACAAATTAGAGGGTTTTATGATGGTACCAAAACTGAAGATATTGATAGACTTTTAGGAGATATTAAACATTTAAAAAAAGAGTACTCCAGATAATTCCCTTCAGCTATTTTATAAAAGCATAGTACTAAGAAAAAGAGCTACTGTCTTAGAACTTAATTAGAACTTAAAATGTATTTTGTTGGATAGGTACGTTAGCGATTGCAGCGCCAACCCTTTAATTATAGATTCCTCCCTTCGAAGGAAGTACACAATAAAAGATATAGTGGATAGCCCAAATATTTTAATCTATACCAAAACTTTAAAGGTCTAAACTTTTAAAGGTCTAAACTTTACATTACTTTTGCTTCTTTAAAATCAATCTAAATAAGCTTGCAAAATACTTTAGCACATTTGAAACGAGGTGAAACAGCTATAATTACTGATGTTTCCTCCATTCATATTCCTCTAAAACTTCTAGAAATGGGTTGTTTGCCTGGTAATCCTGTAACACTTGTGCAAGTGGCACCTTTTGCAGATCCTATGTATTTAAATATTAACGGATCGCATTTAGCTATAAGAAAAGAAACTGCTTCTCATATTTTAATTGAAAAAATATCGCATGAGTAAGCAAATTAATGTCGCTTTAATAGGAAATCCCAATACAGGAAAAACCTCCGTATTTAATGCCCTAACAGGTTTAAATCAGAAGGTTGGAAACTACCCTGGTATTACGGTTGAAAAAAAAGAAGGTATCTGCAAATTACCTCGAGGTGTTAAAGCGCATATTATTGATTTACCCGGAACGTACAGTTTAAATGCATCGTCGCTTGATGAAAATGTCGTTATAGAACTTCTTTTAAATAAAAATGATAAAGACTTTCCAGATGTAGCCGTTGTGGTAAGTGATGTTGAAAACCTAAAAAGAAACTTACTTCTTTTTACGCAAATTAAAGATTTAGAAATCCCAACCATATTGGTTATTAATATGGCCGATAGAATGCGATACAAAGGGATTTCATTAGATATTGAATATCTTGAAGAACAGCTTCAAACAAAAATTGCTTTAATAAGTACACGTAAAAAAGAGGGTATTGATTATTTAAAAACACTCATTGCTAACTTTAAAGATATTTCAATTACGCCCTGTTTGAATGCTTCAGAAATTGATATTGACTATTTTAATAACTTACGTAAAGCGTTTCCAAATCAACTTTTATATAAGCTTTGGTTGGTTATAACCCAAGATGTAAACTTTGGAAAAACAAACCGAAATGAAATAGATACTGTTGCTAATTTTAAGACAAAGAGCAAAGGCGATCTAAAACGATTACAACAAAAGGAAACCATAAAACGCTACCAATTTATCAATAATGTGCTTAAAAAAGGACAAACTATTGATGTATCTCAGGCCAAAGATTTACGAATAAAGTTAGATCGTGTTCTAACTCATAAGGTTTGGGGTTATCTTATTTTTGCTGTTATTTTACTTACCATATTTCAAGCTATTTACGATTGGTCAAGCGTACCCATGGATTTTATTGATGGTATTTTTGCTTCTTTAAGTGAATGGACAAAAGATATGCTTCCAAGTGGTGCGTTTACTAATTTATTAGCGGAAGGTATTATTCCAGGGCTTGGTGGTATTGTTATTTTTATTCCGCAAATTGCTTTTTTATTTCTATTTATAGCCATCCTTGAAGAAAGCGGCTATATGAGTCGAGTTGTTTTTTTAATGGATCGGATTATGCGTCGTTTTGGATTGAGCGGAAAAAGTGTTGTACCGCTTATTTCGGGTACTGCTTGTGCTATTCCAGCCATTATGGCTACGCGGAATATTGAAAGTTGGAAAGAACGCTTAATTACTATTTTAGTAACGCCGTTTACAACCTGTTCAGCAAGGTTACCTGTTTACTTAATCATTATAGCTTTGGTAATACCTGAAGGTAGAATTTTCGGGTTAGGCTATCAAGCATTAACCCTTATGCTATTATATTTAATTGGTTTTGGAACCGCCGTATTTTCAGCTTATCTATTAAATAAAATACTCAAAATAAAAAGTAAAACTTTTTTCGTAGTAGAAATGCCAAACTACAAATTACCACTTTTTAAAAATGTGGTTTTAACGGTTGTTGAAAAAACAAAATCTTTTGTTTTTGGTGCAGGAAAAATCATTTTAGCCATTTCAATAATTTTATGGTTTTTAGCGTCTTACGGCCCTGGCGACGATTTTAATGATGCTGAAAATATTGTAACAACTCAAAATAGTGCTCAGAATTTAACACAGGATGAACTACAACAAAAAATTGCATCACATAAATTGGAACATTCGTTTATCGGCATTGCAGGCCATGCCATCGAACCCGCTATAAGACCTTTAGGTTACGATTGGAAAATTGGGATTGCTATTGTAAGTAGCTTTGCAGCTCGTGAAGTTTTTGTGGGCACGTTAGCCACTATATACAGTGTTGGAAATGATGACGAAGACACTATTAAAAATAGAATGGCAGGTGAAGTAAATCCTATTTTAGGAGGCCCGTTATTCACATTTGCATCAGGTATTTCATTATTGTTATTTTATGCCTTCGCTATGCAATGTATGAGTACTTTGGCTGTTGTAAAACGCGAAACCAATACTTGGAAATGGCCTATTTTACAATTAGTAATTATGACCGCAATTGCTTATATTACAGCTCTAATCGCTTTTCAATTTTTGAAATAAAATGAACACCTTTATTCAAAATATATTAGTTTTCTCAGCCATGGCATTTGCATTGTCTTTTTTGGTTAAAAAATTCTTTTTTAAAAGAACTAAATCCAAAAAAATATGTGGCGATGATGATCGTTGTGGATGTCATTAAATGTATTATACATTCAACTTCATTTTTTTTCTTAAAACAAAACGTTTAAAGTTTTTGTATATATTTGAACAAATTTTTAAAATTATTTTCATGAAACTCAACTTTAAATTGACCTTTTTTCTAATTATAGCATTCATAACTGTTGGCTTTCCACAAAGCAGCGTAAAATTATTAGACGCTAATTTAACTAATTTTGAAAAGTATTTAGGTGTTCCACATATTAGTGTTATTGGTCTTCATAAAGACATCTATCAATCTGATATTGTAACGAAAGGGAAACCATTAGGTTTAAATAACGATTTAAAGAACGTATTCACTACCACTAATATAAACGGAGAAACAATACTTAACATAACTGGTGAGATATATGGATGTATTACTACTAAAGAAAACTATAGTAATTATCATTTTAGTACTATGTTTAAATGGGGTAATAAAAAATGGGAACCAAGACTCAATAGAAAAAAAGATACTGGTATTTTATATCACTGTTATGGAGAACATGGGAGGTTTTGGTCTACTTGGAAAACAAGTTTAGAGTTTCAAGTTCAAGAAACAGACCTGGGTGACTTTATTTCGTTAGGAGGCAATACCGCCGAACCAAACGTTGGAGGTCCTATAGTTGAAATAAGGGGTGATGTTGAGGCTAAAGTAAAACAATACAACCCCAATTTTGACACGTATTTTGAAGGAAAAGGCTATATAAACGCTTACTTAGAACCACAAGCTCCACATGGAAATTGGAATCATTTAGAACTTTATGTTATTGGTAATAATGCTGTACATGTAGTTAATGGTGAGATAGTTATGGTGGTTGAAAATGCGATAAATCCTGAAACCAATCAACCTTTAATAGAAGGGCAAATTCAAATTCAATCTGAAGCTGCAGAGTGTTATTATAAACATATGACTATAACACCAATTAAAGAGTTTCCTGAATTTATTCTCAATCAAGTAAAGTTTAAGAATTAATATATACAAAACTTACTTCTTAAGCAACGCTTCCAAATAATTATGGGTATTTAAGTATTCAATCCGCATTTTTGTTAGGTGATTTATTATAATTTCTCGGTGTATATAATCTGATTTTAAACAATCATTATTATTAAAATCTGTAACCATTAACGCAATATACCAATTACCTTTTCTTGACAGGTAAGCATCTTCAAACATAGGATCCCAACCCTTGTTATCTAAAGCTGCATCTACAAAAAGGGGTAAAATATTTAAAGTTTTGTTTGGGATTTCAACCTCATGAAATGAAAAATAATAAATCTTATCCTCAATTTCAAAAGGCACATTCCACTCCACATCTTGATGATTTAATTCGTATTTAATATTAATATAGTTATAAAACTCATCAGCATCTTTTGGATCTTCAAAAATAAAAGCGTGTTGTCTCGGAAGCTTTTTCTTAAACTTTTTAGCAACCATGACTTTATCGGTTTTAATATTTGGTGCAATTCTAAGTGGAATACATGAAAAACAAGAGAGAAATAAAACTGAAAGTATAAATTGCTTCATCAAAGATGGTTTTATACTAGGCATCAATAGTTGTACCATGAGGTTAATTTCAATATTAATTTTATTTAAAAACATCATTGATGTTAATATTTTAGTTACATTTGAAAAATATTTAAGCTTACTTAAAAAAAATTTAAAGTTGTACCATGTCTGTAGCTATTGAAAACTTTGTAAAAGCCATTTACAAAAATGAAAAACACGACAATAATGATACTAAACCAGGTAACATTGCCGCAGTATTGGGAATATCAAACGCCGCAGCTACTGACATGGCTAAAAAACTAGCAACTAAAGATTTATTACATTACCAGAAATATCAAGAACTAAAACTCACAGATAAAGGCAACAAAATGGCATTAAATGTGGTGAGAAAGCATCGTCTTTGGGAGTCTTTATTATTTAAAATGTTTGATATGTCGCTTCATGAAATTCATCGTGAATCGGAAATCTTAGAACATCAAACCTCAGATTTTTTAGCTAATAAAATAAGTGAGTATTTAGGAAACCCAAAATTTGATCCCCACGGAGATCCCATACCTAATGCTGAGGGTGAAATAACCACAACGGATACTTCTATTACATTGTCAAATACTGAAGAAGGAAAATCTTATATCATTTCAAGATTAATGAGTGATGATAAGGAGTTTTTTGATTTCTGTACGCAACATGGCTTAAAATATGGAAACAACGTTATGATATCGAAACAATTCAGTAAAAATAAAATGACTCAAATTTTAGTAAACAACAATACCATCATTTTAAATGAAGATTTTACATCCATTATTTATGTTAATGAAAGCAATTAATTCTAAATACAATAATATAGCTAAATGTTACCTTGAGCGTAGTCGAAAGGTCTCGTTATATAAATTTATTTTACTAGCTACTTTTATCATCTCCTGCAACTTTTCATTCGCTCAAAAAGATAATAAAGAATTAGGAGCTATTGTAACTGACAGACCAGATGCTACTGAAGCCTCATCCACTGTTGGAAAAGGCATTCTTCAGTTTGAAACTGGTGCTTTATATGATAGTTTTGAGTCGAATAACATCAAATCTGAAAATTATACATACAATACCATGTTAATTCGTTATGGTATTTTAGATAATGTAGAATTGCGCTTAGGATGGAATTTTGTAGAGGGTGTTTCTAAAGTAAATGGTAATAAGTTAGACAATGTTATGAGCGGTTTATCGCCATTGTTATTAGGTTTAAAACTAGATATTGCCGAAGAAAATGGCGCCATGCCAGAAATTGCACTTATTGGTCACGTATTTCCTGTTTTTAGCGCTTCTGCTGATTATAGACCAGAATACACTGGTATAGATTTTAGACTCTCTTTATCACACACACTAAGTGAAAAATCTAGTCTAGGTTATAATATTGGTGCGCAATGGGGAAATGATTCTCCTGAAGCCGCAGCCATTTACACTCTGGCTTACGGTTACAGTATTACAGATAAATTTGGTGCCTACGCAGAGCTGTACGGCGATTTACCAGAAGATAGTGAAGCAAACCATTACTGGGATGCAGGATTTACCTATTTAGTAAATAACGATTTACAATTAGATCTCTATTTTGGGACTAGCATCACTCAAGGTCAAGACTTATTGCTCGGTGCAGGATTTAGTTACAGAATACAAAACACAAATAAATGAAAAAACACATCTCATTAATACTTGTAATAGCTTTATTTTTTAGTTGTAAAAGCGAAAAAAAACAAAATGAAAAACTCAACGTGGTAACTACGACTACAATGATTTCTGATTTGGTTAAAAACGTTGGAGGCGATGCCATAAACCTACAGGGTTTAATGGGTAGCGGTGTAGATCCGCATTTATATAAAGCCAGTGAGGGTGATGTTACCAAACTATCTAACGCTGATATTATTTTTTATAACGGTTTGCATTTAGAAGGTAAATTGGTGGAAGTTTTCGAAAAAATGAAAACTAAAAAAACTATTGCCATTGCCGATGCCTTAGATGAAAGTACATTAATTGGTTCTGAATATTTTGCCTCGAATTACGATCCGCATATTTGGTTTAATATTGAGTATTGGAAACAAGCTACACAATTTGTGGTTAAAACACTCTCTGAAGCTATTCCTGAAAAAAGTGAGACTTTTAAAACCAATGGCGCCAATTATTTAAAACAATTAGATGTTTTACAAGCAACTGTAATTTCAACCATAGAAACGCTTCCAAAAGAACAACGTATTTTGGTTACAGCGCATGACGCGTTTAACTATTTTGGTAAAGCATTCGATTTTGAAGTCGTTGGCCTGCAAGGTTTATCAACAGCTACAGAAGCGGGCGTTCAAGATGTCCAAAAACTGGCAGCCTTCATTATAGAAAACAAGGTGAAATCTATTTTTGTTGAAAGTTCTGTACCAAAACGAACTATCGAAGCGCTACAAGCCGCGGTAAAATCTAAAAATCACGACGTCTCCATTGGTGGCACGTTATATTCAGATGCTCTAGGCAACACAGGAACCATGGAGGGCACCTATATTGGGATGTTCACATATAACGTAAACACCATTGTAAATGCATTGAAATAAAATTATTTGAAGCTATTTCCTGCTATTCGCCATATCTCTTTTGAAGAAATATCAAAAAAGGATGCCACTTCTATCAGGGCTAAATATTCGGCAATGGCAAGTAAAACTTGCCCAATAAACATAAAAATAATCTATAAAATAGATATGGCACAAAATGGAGATAAAAATCTAAAAGAGACTTCTGCCTCCGCAGGAAGAATCGCAGTACAAATAGACGATTTAACCGTAGCATACAATTACAAACCCGTACTTTGGGATATCGATTTAGAAATTCCAGAAGGCGTGCTTATGGCAATTGTTGGTCCTAACGGTGCAGGAAAATCAACCCTTATAAAATCTATTTTAGGTATTTTAAAACCTATTGCAGGTAGTGTCTCTATTTATGGAAAACCCTATGAAAAGCAACGCAATTTAGTAGCCTACGTACCACAAAAAGGAAGTGTAGATTGGGACTTCCCAACCACTGCTTTAGATGTGGTAATGATGGGTACTTACGGTAGTTTAGGTTGGATAAAGCGCCCTGGATTAAAAGAAAAGAAAGCAGCACTTGAAGCCCTAGAAAAAGTAGGTATGCTACCCTTTAAAACAAGGCAGATTAGTCAGCTTTCGGGCGGACAACAACAACGTATATTTTTAGCGCGCGCCCTTGTTCAAAATGCATCCATTTATTTTATGGATGAGCCATTTCAAGGCGTTGATGCCACAACTGAAATAGCCATTATTAATATTTTAAAAGAACTGCGTAAAGCAGGGAAAACTGTTATTGTAGTGCATCACGATTTACAAACCGTTCCAGAATATTTCGATTGGGTAACATTCTTAAACGTCAAGAAAATTGCTACTGGACCAGTTAAAGATATTTTTAATGATGATAATTTAACGAAAACCTATGGCATTAATTATAAAGTAAGTATTCAGGAGTAATTAGTTAGCAGTTAACAAAAAAAAGGATAAAATTAGACCAATAAACAGAAATCATGAAAAGTCGAGTCCTTATTCAATTTTACAGAATTGATTGTCAAGGCGCAGAGTAGATGAAGAAAAACTCCGAGAACAGGAGAACGCAGTTCGACGCGGAGTTTTCAAATCGGTTTTCATTCCGCTTTTTGGAATGAAAAATTCCTCGGCTTGAATTTGATTTTTCCGTTCGTTTTGCATCAAGGCAAAATGAACAAATAAAAAAATAACAAAGCGAGACAGGAAGCTATTCCTTCCCGATAGCTATCGGGATTCACAGAAATTATGGACATAACAGAATACATAAAACTAGTTTTTACAGATTACACCCTAAGAACCATAACCTTAGGAACCGCCATACTAGGTGCAGTAACTGGTATGTTAGGTAGTTTTGCTGTGCTTAGAAAACAAAGTCTTTTAGGCGATGCCATTTCTCATGCGGCATTACCTGGAATAGCCATAGCTTTTTTAATAACAGGCACAAAAGATAGTAATGTTTTATTGTTAGGGGCATTAGTAAGCGGACTTGTAGGTACATTTTGGATTCGGGGAATTATAAAAAAAACACATTTAAAATCAGATACGGCTTTAGGATTAATTCTATCTTTATTCTTTGGTTTTGGGATGCTATTACTCACCTTTATTCAAAAACAACCTAACGCAAACCAAGCAGGATTAGATAAATATTTATTTGGGCAAGCCGCCACCTTACTGGAGAAAGATGTCTGGGTTATGGCTATTGTAACAGGTATTTGTTTATTTGTATTACTCCTCTTTTGGAAAGAATTTAAAATGCTTTTGTTTGATGCCGATTACACCAAAACCTTAGGTTTTAATACTAGAGCTATTGATGTTTTAATTACCAGTTTTATTGTTTTAGCTATAGTTTTAGGACTCCAAACTGTTGGTGTTGTGCTAATGAGTGCCATGTTATTGGCGCCAGCCGCCGCGGCAAGACAATGGACAAATAGTTTAGGCGTTATGGTATTTTTAGCAGCTTTATTCGGAGCATTTTCTGGAGTTTTTGGTACTGCCATCAGCGCAAGCCAAAATAACCTTTCAACGGGTCCAGTTATTGTTATAGTAGCTGGAGTTTTCGTTATAATTTCATTTATTTTTTCACCAAGTCGTGGATTGTTATTCAAACAAATCCGATTTATCAAAAATCGTCGCGATTTAGAATTACATAAAACCTTAGCTTTTATGTATAACGTTGTTGAAAGTCACGATAACATTTCGCATCCGCACGCCATAAAAATTTTAAACAACTTTCAAGGTTATACCAAAAATACACTTCAAAAACTAGTAAGTAAAAACTATGTCACCTTAAACGGAAATATGTGGAGCCTTACAGAAGTTGGCTTTGAAGTGGCTTCCAATTTATACAACCAGCAAAACGAAAACAATGAGTAATGCGCAAATAGAAATACAACTTATTGCAAGTTTAGTTGCCATAGCTTGTGCTATTCCGGGTACGTTTTTAGTACTTCGTAAAATGGCTATGATCAGTGATGCTATTAGTCATTCTATATTACCAGGTATTGTTGTAGGTTTCTTTATTACACAAGATTTAAACTCACCTTTACTCATTTTGCTAGCCGCTTTTACAGGAATTATTACGGTAGTGTTAGTAGAGTACATTCAAAAAACAGGATTGGTTAAGGAAGACACGGCCATTGGGCTCGTATTTCCTGTCCTATTTAGTATTGGTGTGATAATGATTGCAAAAAATGCAAACGATGTACACTTAGATGTCGATGCCGTTTTATTAGGTGAATTAGCTTTTGCTCCTTTTGACAGATTGTTAATTTCAGGTGTTGATGTGGGTCCAAAATCATTATGGATTATCGGGAGTATTTTATTAATTACCGTTGTCTTATTATTAGCTTTTTTTAAAGAGTTAAAAGTAAGCACGTTCGATGCTGGTTTAGCAGCGTCGTTAGGGTTTTCACCCGCAATAATTCACTATGGGTTAATGAGTGTGGCATCTGTGACTACCGTCGGAGCTTTTGATGCTGTTGGCGCTATTTTAGTGGTTGCATTAATGATTACCCCTGCTGCTGCTGCTTATTTATTAACTACAGATTTAAAACGTATGCTCGTTTTCTCGGTTTGTTTTGGGGTTTTTAGTGCTATTTCAGGGTATTGGTTGGCGCATTGGTTGGATGCCTCAATCGCGGGATCGATTACAACCATGTTAGGCTTATTATTTTTAGCTGTATATCTATTTGCTCCAAGTAAAGGTGTCATTGCAGTTATGTATAGAGAAAAACAACAGCGTACAGAAGTGTCTTTATTAACCTTTTTACTGCATTTAAAAAACCATACCGAAGAAAGAGAACGACATGTAAACCACCTTAACGAACATATTAATTGGCAAAAAGTACGCAGTAAAACAGTTTTAGATTTAGCGCTTAAAAATAATATGGTTTCAATTGAAAACAAAATAGTCTCACTAACCGAAAAAGGTAACGAGTTTACAACACAAGCTATTGATTATATAATTACAAATGAAGACACCCAAATAGAGGACATGAAAGACGATTTCTTTTTGTTTAGGGGGTAAGTTAGGGAAACATGGCAAATCACAACGAACTTGGTAAAAAAGGCGAGCAACTTGCTGTAGATTTTCTATTGAAAAATAGTTACGATATTATTGAACGCAACTACCGTTTTGATAAAGCCGAAGTTGATATTATCGCCCAAAAAAAAGACACACTCGCCATAATTGAGGTAAAAACACGTTCGACAACCGATTTTGGAAATCCGCAAGACTTCGTAAAACCAAAGCAAATACAACGACTTGTAAAAGCTGTTGATGAATATGTAATTGTAAACGGTTTAGACGTTGAAGTGCGCTTTGATATTATTGCTATTGTAAAAGAAAAAAAAGGTTTTAAAATTGAGCATCTAGAAAATGCTTTCTATCATTTTTAATTTCTAAAGACGTAGGAATAACATGTTACTCAACCTCAAAAAACATTTTTAAAGCCTCGAAATCTTCTGGTTTAGCCATAATTTTTTTGTCTTTGTTCAAAATAAAATAGGTTGGCGTTCCCGTTACACCATAATTATTACCAATTTCGTTATCCCATTTACCGTCGCCGTAAATGTGAATAAAACTAGGATATTTTTTTGTTAATTCCTTCCATTTTAAAGGTTCTTCTTCAAGACCAATAGCCAACACTTTTACGTTATTCTTAGGTTTTAAAAAAGCATATAACTGCGGAATCTCATCTAAACAATGTGAACAGGTGCTGCTCCAAAAAACAATAATATACGTTTCAGCAGTATTTAATTCACTTAGTTTTTTAGTTATGGGCTTTTTATCTTTTATGACTTCAAAAGTAAAATCTGAAGCTTTTTGTCCGATTGAAGTATTTTTAAAAAGCATTAAATCCTTCACTAAATTTGTGTCTTTTAAAGATTTTGCAACCGAAATTAAATACGTATCTGAAATGTAATTAGTAACATCTTCAAAACCTAAATCGCGCATTTGTTCCCATAAATCAATCCATAAAATACGCTTTACACCTAATGGCGCTTCTTTTATTTTTTTACTAAATACGTCAATATTTTTCTTGTAATTTTCAGACTCGTCTAAATCTTCTTCACTCATGCCAAATACATAATTCAGCATTTTCTCTTCTAAAAAACTAGAACTTTGCAACGTTTTATTTTTAAAATCAACAGGGTCAAAATAATGAACTTTTAAACTATCTACATAACGCTTTGCATCTATAAAACCTTTAGGAATATATGGCTTGTTACCTTTTATGAAAGCTAATGCTAAAGTGCCTTTTGCCAATTTTTCAAAACTAGTTTGTGCCTCTTTTTGGGTTTTAAAAATAGACATTAGAGCCAACGAATCTTCACTTTCTTCACGATAAAATTTACCGATACTATGTGTTATCATAGACATACTATTGGTATATGACTCTAATAATTTATTTTCTGAAGATTTTATAAACTTAACCCCAGTTTCAGAATTAAAAGTGAGTTCAATATTTTCTTTTCCATTGTAAATAACATCAAAATTATAATCTTCTTGAGGAATTGCATATACAACACGATACATCCCCATTTTTGCAGTAGAATCTAACTTAAACTCAAAAACGCCCTTCTCAGTAATATCAGAATTTGTAACGTATTCAGAAATCGTGGGCGTTACTTTATATAACAACGCTACATTATAATCTTTAGCAGGTGAGAATGTACCTTTTATTTTATGTTGCGCTAAAATGATGCTTGGTACTAAAAATGCTAAAACAATAATTCTTGTTAACATGTATATAATTTGTTTTACTTTTTTAATTCAATAATTAAGCCACAATAGGTTGTAGAACTTTTAATGCTTGTTTCACTGATTTAATATTATCAAAGGTTAGCATTAGTCGCAGTCCGTTTCTGGTTTTCTTTTCTTTCATTTTACAAATATTGGGATTGGTTTGAACAAATTGTAAAACCTTCGTAAAGCCTGTACTTTGATAAAAATTACTTTGTTGATCGTTTATAAAATAACCTACAAGCTTACCATGTTTCATGATTATTTTTTCAAAACCAGCTTTTGTAGCAATCCACTTTATTTGGACACTGTTTAACAAATCGGTCACCTGTATTGGTAATTCCCCAAATCGGTCAACTAATTCTGCCTTAAAGGTATGTAATTCTTCTTCTGTTTTTAAATTATTCAGTTGGGTATATAAATTTAATCGTTCAGCGATATTGTTTATATAATCATCGGGGAATAATAATTCAAAATCAGAATCGATCGTTACATCTTTTACATACACTTTGTCCGTATCATCTTCATGGTATAATTCTTTAAACTCATTTTCTTTAAGTTCTTCTATGGCCTCATTTAATATTTTTTGATAAGTATCAAAACCTATTTCATTAATAAATCCACTTTGTTCACCACCTAATAAATCGCCTGCTCCACGAATTTCTAAATCCTTCATGGCAATATTGAAACCACTTCCCAACTCCGTGAATTGCTCTAAAGCCGTAATACGTTTTCTAGCATCATCGGTCATTGCAGAATATTCCGGTGTAATAAAATAACAGAATGCTTTCTTATTGCTTCGCCCTACGCGACCACGCATTTGGTGTAAATCACTCAACCCAAAATTATTAGCATTATTAATAAAAATAGTATTGGCGTTGGATACATCGAGCCCGCTTTCCACAATTGTTGTACTTACCAAAACATCAAAAGCACCATCCATAAAAGCCAGCATAAGTTGCTCTAGTTTTTTACCTTCCATTTGCCCGTGACCAATACCCACTTTAGCATCGGGCACTAAACGTTGAATCATACCCGCAACTTCTTTGATATTTTCAATGCGATTATGAATGAAAAATATTTGTCCGCCACGTTCAATTTCATAACTAATGGCATCACGAATAGTTTCTTCGCTAAAACGAATAACGTGACTCTCAATGGGGTAACGGTTTGGTGGTGGGGTGGTGATAACCGATAAATCGCGAGCCGCCATTAAACTAAACTGAAGGGTTCGGGGAATTGGTGTTGCGGTAAGCGTTAACACATCAACATTATCCTTTAATGTTTTTAGTTTTTCTTTTACTGCTACGCCAAATTTTTGTTCTTCGTCAACTATCAACAAACCTAAATCTTTAAACTTCACGTTTTTATTTACGAGTTGATGTGTACCGATTATAATATCAACCTTTCCGTTTTCTAAACCTTCAAGTGTTACTTGTTTTTCTTTAGCAGTTCTAAATCTATTTAAATAATCTACCGTTACCGGAAATTCTTTTAAACGTTCCTTAAACGTTCTTGAATGTTGGTAAGCCAAAATAGTGGTTGGCACTAAAACAGCCACTTGTTTTCCATTATCAACTGCTTTAAATGCGGCACGAATAGCCACTTCGGTTTTGCCAAAACCTACATCACCACAAATTAACCTATCCATAGGGCGTTCGCTTTCCATATCGGCTTTAATATCAGCGGTAGCGGTACTTTGGTCTGGTGTGTCTTCGTAAATAAATGAGGCTTCTAACTCGTGTTGCATATAACTATCAGGGTTATATTGATAGCCTTTTTCAGTTTTACGTTTAGCGTAAAGTTTAATTAGGTTGAAAGCGACATGTTTTACCCGGGCTTTTGTTTTTTGCTTTAAGGTTTTCCAAGCATTACTTCCCAATTTATAAATTTTGGGAGGTTTACCATCTTTTCCATTAAACTTAGTGATTTTATGAAGTGAGTGAATGCTTAAATACAAGATATCACGCTCCCCATAAATTAATTTTATAGCTTCTTGCTTTTTACCTTCTACATCTATTTTTTGAAGTCCACCAAAACGACCAATACCATGATCAATATGCGTCACGTAATCACCAATGTCTAAATTTGTAAGTTCTTTTAAGGTTATCGCCTGCTTTTTAGCATAACCATTTTTTATTTGAAACTTATGGTAGCGCTCAAAGATTTGATGATCAGTATAGCAAACAATTTTAGAATCGTGATCTATAAACCCTTGGTGGAGCGATAAAATAATGGTTGAATACTGTTTGACATCCAAGTGAGAATCATCAAAAATATCGTGGAAGCGTTTTGCTTGTTGTTCGCTTACACACGCAATATAATTAGTATAACCGTTTTCGTGATTGGTATTTAAATCTTCAATTAAAAGATTAAATTGTTTATTGAATGAGGGTTGTGGCGTGGTGTTGAAAGCAATTATGTTATCATTATTAGGAGCTTTCGACGTAGTAACATCGTCATTTGAAACAGATGGTGACATTCCACTCCCAATGATATTATTTTTAAAAACTGTTGCTGTTCCAAACTCTATAATTGAAAAATCTAGTAGTTGCTTTTTTAGTAATGTTGAATCACAGAAAAGCTCATTGGGTTCGGCATGTTTTATATCTGATGACAGGGTTTTGAAAGCCTCTTCTGCTTTTGAATAAAAATCGTCGATTCTTGAAAAAAATAAGTTAGCATTTTTTAAACACACCACCGTTTTTTGAGCTATATATTTTAAAAAACTTTGTCGGCTTTCTTGCAATAGTTTATTAGCAACATTAGGAATGATACTGATTTTTTTAATCTGCTCAATGGAGAGTTGAGTTTCTACATCAAAAGTCCTTATACTATCCACCTCATCACCAAAAAACTCAATACGATAAGGTTCATCATGCGAAAATGAAAATACATCAACAATTCCTCCACGTACAGAAAACTCACCAGGTTCGGTAACAAAATCGACACGTTTAAATTGATACTCAAATAAAACTTCGTTTACAAAGTCGATTGATAAGTTATCATTAACCGAAACTTTCAATGTATGACGTTCCAATTCTTTTCTGGTGACTACTTGCTCAAAAAGCGCATCTGGATACGTAACGATTATAGCTGGTTTTTTTTGAGAATTTATGCGGTTTAAAACCTCAGAACGCAACAGCACATTGGCATTATCAGTTTCTTCTATTTGATACGGCCTACGGTAACTACCTGGATAAAATAACACATCTTTATCACTTAATAATTGCTCTAAATCGTTCAGGTAATGTGCCGCTTCTTCTTTATCATCAAAAATAATTAAAAACGTTTTATCGGCTGTTTTAAAAACACTAGAAAAAACAAAAGAAAATGATGAACCTACAAGGCCTTTTAAATGCGTTTTACTTTGTGTTTGGGCAATAGCAGTTTGCAGATTTTGCGTTTGCAAAGTCTGTAAATAGGTTTGCGAGAGGTTGTTTTTACTCACGTAATTATTCGATTTTACGTTTGCAAAGATACGGTTTAGTATTATTATTATTTTGTTGTTTTACAACGAATTCTTAACTTTTATTTCCAAAGTTTTCTAAAAAAGATATGCTGAAAAAACCGCTGCTTTTAGGAACGCCCAACCTATCGATAATATGCCAATAAAAAATTAAAAAAAACTCTAATCCAAGTCTAGTTTATTTTATTAAATGAGTTTAAAATATTAAAAAAAAATATGTAGGTTTGCAGCACTTAAAAAAAAGAAATATGTCGTTTTCAGATTTATTTGATAGTGGGTTTAAAAAACGTAATGAAGATCATTTTGCCTCTATAGTTCGCGTAGCTATGGATGATGGTATTATTACTGTAGAAGAAAAAGAATTTTTAGATAGGCTTGCTCGTAATTTGAATATTAGTGAGGGAGATTACAAACTAATATTACAAGATTATAAATCACACCCTATTAATCCGCCCGTATCTTACGACAACAGATTAGAGCGTTTATACGATTTAGTACGAATGGTTCATGTTGACCAAATTAATGGTGATCCTGAACACAAGCTTTTGCATAAAATTGCTGTAGGGCTTGGGTTTCATGCTGTGAACGTAAAATATGTAGTTGATAAGGCTTTAACTCTAGTGAGTAATGTAGTAGATTTAGATACTTTTATGCATGAAATAAAAAACATGAATAGGTAATACAAAGTAAAACTATCATAGAATTAAGAGTATCTGATATTATTTAGACGCTTTTTTTATATCAATTTTAAAAGAAAATTTCCTGTGCCAACCGAAATGTATTGGCATGTGCTTCAATAATAATTTTAATATCTGGCGAATAACCACCACCCATAGAGCACATTACCGGTAGTTTATATTTATTACAAGTTTGCAATACAAAACGGTCTCGTGCTTTACAGCCTTTAATTGTCATACCTAGTTTTCCTAATTTATCTGAAGATAAAACATCTACACCGCATAAGTAAAATATAAAATCTGGCTTTTGATTGTCGATAAGTTTGGGGAGCGTTTCTTTTAAAATACCTAAATAAGTGTCGTCATCTGTATCATTTTCAAGGGCAATATCTAAATCACTTTGTTCTTTTTTAAATGGGTAGTTTCCTTTTCCGTGCATAGAAAATGTGAACACTGATTTATCATTTTTAAAAATGTCTGCAGACCCATTGCCTTGATGTACGTCTAAATCTACAATCAATATTTTGTTCGCTAAGCCGTTTTTTAAAAGATATCGTGCACCAATAGCTTGGTCATTTAATAAACAAAAAGCCTCGCCTCTATCGGCATATGCGTGGTGTGTACCTCCAGCAATATTCATGGATATACCATGTTTTAATGCATATTCACTAGCTTTTATAGTGCCATCAGCAATTATAACTTCACGCTTTACCAAGGCTTCACTTAAAGGAAAACCTATTTTTCTGGCGGCTCGTGCATCTAAACTTAGATTTTTTAACGCGTTGTAATATTCATTATCGTGGACTCTTAAAATGTCATCATCTTTAGGCGTACTAGGTTCAAAAAAATTTTCTGGCATACAAGTACCCTCATGTAAGAGTTGTTGGGGTAACAACTCATATTTAAGCATAGGGAAACGATGACCTTCTGGCAACGAATGTTTGTAAATAGTGTGATAGGCAATTTTCAGCATCTATTTGTGTAGCTTTAGTTGAATACGCTTTCGAGGAATATCAACTTCCAAAACTTTAACAATAATTTGTTGATGAAGACATACATGTTCATTCACGTCTTTTACAAAACTATCCGATAGGTTTGATACATGAACCAAGCCGCTTTCTTTTATTCCAACATCTACAAAACAACCAAAATTAGTAATATTGTTAACGATTCCTGGAAGTAATTGACCTTCTTTTAAATCGTTAATCGTCTTTATATTTTGATTGAAAGTGAACATTTTTGCCTCCGCTCTGATATCTAAACTTGGTTTTTCAAGTTCTTTTATAATGTCTTTTAAGGTTAACAAGCCAACCGATTTGGTGCCATACTTTTTTAAATCTAAATTTTTAAGCAATTCTTTATTTCCTATTAAATCGGTAACAGATTTCCCTAAATCTTTAGCCATTTTTTCGACTATAGGATAACTTTCTGGATGCACTGCCGAATCGTCTAAGGGGTTTTTAGCATCTTTAATTCTTAAAAATGCGGCACCTTGCTCAAATGCTTTTTCTCCCAAACGCGGTACATTTTTAATATCGTTTCTGGTTGTAAAAACACCATGTTCAGCTCTGTAATTAAAAATGTTTTCGGCTAATTTTGAGCCAATACCAGACACTGAACTTAACAAGGGTTTACTTGCTGTATTTATATTAACGCCAACGGCATTCACACAATTTTCAACAACCAAATCCAATTGTTTTTGAAGTTTTGTTTGATCTACATCATGTTGATATTGACCAACGCCAATAGATTTGGCATCAATTTTAACCAGTTCTGCCAGTGGATCTTGAAGTCTACGCCCAATAGATACCGAACCACGAACAGTCACATCGTAATTTGGAAATTCTTCACGTGCAATTTTTGATGCTGAATATATACTAGCACCCGCTTCGCTTACAACGAAAACCTGAATATCTTTTTTAAAATGAATTTTTTTAATGAGTGCTTCGGTTTCTCTGGAAGCCGTTCCGTTACCAATAGCGATTGCCTCTATTTTATAAGCATCAACTAATGAATTCAGTTTTTTCATCGCCCCCGTTGAATCACTTTTTGGCGGATGCGGATATATAGTTTCGTTATATTTTAATTGCCCTTGGGCATCTAAACATACGACTTTACAACCAGTTCTAAATCCTGGATCGATAGCTAAAACGCGTTTTTCACCTAACGGAGAGCCTAATAATAATTGCTTTAAGTTTTTTGCAAATACAGTAATGGCAGATTCATCAGCTTTATCTTTCGCTGTTTGCAAAGCTTCGTTACTTAGCGATGGAAATAATAAACGTTTGTAAGCATCTCTTATAGCGATTTTAATTTGTTCTGCGCAATCATTCTCCGATTTAATAATTCGACTTTCTATTTTACCTAAAGCATGTTCATCATCAATATTTATTTTTACCCGAATAAAACCTTCTCTTTCAGCTCTTAAAATGGCTAATAAACGGTGAGATGGAATCTGATTTAAAGCTTCCTCCCAATCAAAATAATCTTTAAATTTTTGCGCATGTTCATCATCAATTTTAGTTTTTATCACTTTCGTGGAAATCATGCCAAAACGTTGCAATTGGTGGCGTATCTTATTTCTAATGTCGGTGCGCTCGTTAATCCATTCAGCAATAATATGACGCGCGCCATCCAAAGCCTCTTCAACCGAACTTACAGTTTCTTTTATATGTTTAAATGCTATAGATTCAATATCATTGGTATTTTGAGACATTATAATTTTCGCCAATGGTTCTAATCCGTTTTTACGCGCAGTTTCCGCTTTGGTTTGCCTGCTTTTTTTATAAGGTAAATATAAATCTTCAAGTGTGGTTACATCTTGTATAGCTTCAATTTTTTGTTCTAATTCAGGTGTTAAAACGTCTTGTTCTTTTAACACATTCAAAATTGTTTTTTTTCGCTTTTCTAAAGCTTCAAATTGTTCCTTAAACTTGACAATATCTCCTATTTGAACTTCGTCTAAATTTCCTGTTCGTTCTTTTCTATAGCGCGAAATAAAGGGAATTGTGCAGGCTTCGTTTAAAAGCTGAATGGTATTTTTTACAGAAACTTCAGGTAACTGCGTTTTTGATATAATATAATTGGTAAGTGATTTCATTTAAAATTTTAGTTAAGCGAAAATACTAAAAAACAAAAAGGGTTATTCTTTAAAGAACAACCCTTTTTTATTTTTAATTTAAAAACAATGATTTATTGTCCAGCTTGCATTTTGGCATCTTCAATCATTTTCTCATTAGGTAAAATAGCTACGTTCACACGTCTATTTTTTGCTCTACCTTCAGCCGTTGCGTTATCATGCATAGGTTGTGTTTCTCCAAACCAATTTGTTGTTAAGCGACCACTACTTACACCGTTTTGCGTTAAATAGTTAGTCACAGCATTAGCTCTATTTTTTGATAATGTCATATTATAGCCAGCATCTCCTACGCTATCAGTATGCCCAACTACCAAAATATTAGTATCTGGAAATTCTTTAAAAACAGTAGTAAGCTTATTTAGAGTAGTTTGTGATGCATCGTTAATATTAGATTTATTAGTAGCAAAATACACCCCACTACTTTCATCAAACGTTACTACAATACCATCGTCTACACGTTCTACTTGTGCGCCTGGTATTTCTTCTTCAATTTTTTGAGCCTGTTTATCCATTTTATTTCCAATAAGCACTCCTGCTCCTCCACCAATAACACCACCAATTACAGCGCCTAATTCGCCATTACCACCTTTCCCAACATTATTACCTATAATAGCTCCTAAAATGGCTCCCCCTGTAGCTCCTATTACCGCTCCTTTTTGTTTATTGTTTGCATTTTGTACAGATTTACAATTTGTAAACCCTATAGATAGAAGTACTGTTAAAAGTAAAATTCCTGTTTTATTTATAATAGTTCTCATTTTTTTATTATTTAGTAAAGTTCATATTAATAATGAATGGTTTTCCATCAACAGTTACTGTTTGTTGCCATTGCATGTTTATTTCAGATAAGGCTGTTAGTTTGAAACGAAACCCTTGATTTGTTTCAGATTTACCTTTTTCGTTCGTTGGTTTTAATAAAAAATTATACAATCCTGTTTGCGCATCAATTTCTTGGATCGTAAAATTGAAATAGCGTAAACCCATTGAACAATTTGTGTTGTTTATGGTATAAGTTCCTGAATAATTATTCGGGATAAACTGCCAAGTGCTACCTTCAAAACATTCTTTTTTCGCATCATTTAATAGAGTAACATCGTAGGTGCCTAAAGCACTATAATCTATATTACTTAATGTCCATTCTCCTTTAATTGTTTTTCTGGAATCTCTTATAGTTTTTGATACACCACATGATATTAAACATATCGTACAAAATATTAGCAATAGATTTTTCATAAATTTAGTTTTTAGTGTTATACAAATATCTAAAACAAACCTTCCATAGTTTAGTGCTTTTAGATTAAATGTTAATTCATTTACTTATCATGGAATTCACACTATATACGGGTTTGGCAACAGTTGTAGATGTTATGCTATTATTTGAAAAATTTTCACATTGATTTATAATACAGGTAATGGTCTATATAGCAAAGATTTCAATGCCTAACAACAACCTTTTATAAGGTCAATAATTAACATGAAATTAACAAGTTTGCAAATACGTGTACGATGAATTTCTAGCTAATTGAGAGGCCATTTTTAAGACCGTCGTCATCAGGATTCACAAAAACCAATTTCCCGTTAGGTGTTTCGGTCATTAAAATCATACCCTGGCTTTCTACACCACGTAGTACTCTTGGAGCTAAATTAACTAAAACGGTTACCCGTTTACCAATAACTTCTTCAGCAGTAAAATTTTCTGCTATTCCAGAAACAATGGTGCGCACGTCAATACCCGTATCAACCTTTAAAATTAAAAGCTTTTTGGTTTTAGGCATTTTTTCGGCTTCTAAAATGGTGCCTACTCGGATATCTAATTTCGTAAAGTCTTCAAAGGTAATCGAATCTTTTTGAGGTTCAATCGTTTTATTAGCCGCTTCATTAGCCTTTTTACTCGCTTCTAATTTATCGAGTTGTTTTTGAATAGTTTCGTCTTCTATTTTAGAAAATAGTAATTCCGCTTTTCCTATTTTGTGTTCTGCTGGTAATAAAACGTTTTTTGTCGTTACCTCGTTCCATGACGTTTGGCCTGCGCTAAACGTTATATTAAGGATGCCTTTCAATTTTTTAGAAGTAAATGGTAAAAACGGTTCGCTTAAAGTAGCTAATGCAGAAGCAATTTGAAGTGCCACATACATGATAGTTTTTGTGCGCGCTTCATCAACTTTAATAGTTTTCCATGGTTCTTCATCTGCTAAATATTTGTTTCCTAATCGCGCTAAATTCATTAACTCTTGACCAGCTTCTCTAAAACGATAACGCTCAATAGAGCTTGCAATTACATCTGGATATGCCTTTATCGCAGCTAAGGTTTCTTCATCTACTTCCGAAAAATCAGTTGGAGCTGGAACAACACCTTCATAGTATTTATTAGTTAAAACTACGACACGATTGATGAAATTTCCAAAAATAGCTACCAACTCATTATTATTTCTAGCTTGAAAATCTTTCCAAGTAAAATCGTTATCCTTTGTTTCTGGTGCATTGGCGTTTAACGCGTAACGCAAAACATCTTGCTGATCTGGAAATTCCTCCAAGTACTCGGGTAACCAAACCGCCCAATTTTTAGATGTTGATAATTTGTTGCCTTCTAAATTTAAAAATTCATTGGCTGGTACGTTTTCAGGTAAAATATAACTGCCCTCAGCTTTTAACATCGCTGGGAAAATGATGCAATGAAATACAATATTATCTTTCCCTATAAAGTGAACTAGCTTAGTATCGTCATCTTTCCAGTACGGTTCCCAATTTTTTCCTTCGCGTGCTGCCCATTCTTTAGTTGAGGATATATAGCCAATAGGCGCATCAAACCAAACGTAAAGCACTTTACCTTCGCCGCCTTCAGCAGGAACGGGTATTCCCCAATCTAAATCACGAGTTACCGCTCGTGGGCGCAACCCATCATCTATCCAAGATTTACATTGTCCGTAAACATTGGGCTTCCAGTCTTTTTTATGCCCTTCTAAAATCCATGTTTTTAAAAAGGCTTCATGTTTGTCTAAAGGTAAAAACCAATGTTTTGTTTCCTTTAGTGTGGGCACGTTTCCTGTTAATGCCGATTTCGGATTTATTAAATCGGTAGCATTATGGCTTGTTCCACAATTTTCGCATTGATCGCCATAACTTTCTTCATTTCCACATTTTGGACATGTTCCAACAATAAATCGGTCTGCTAAAAACTGATTGGCTTCTTCATCATACAATTGCTCGGTAGTTTCTTCAATAAACTCACCTTTTTTATCTAAGGTTTCAAAAAACTCTGATGCTGTCTCGTGATGAATTTTGGCTGATGTACGTGAATAATTATCAAAAGTAATTCCGAAATCTTCAAACGATTTTTTAATGATTGCATGATATTTATCCACAATATCTTGTGGAGAAACCCCTTCATTTTTCGCCTTTATGGTAATAGGCACACCATGTTCATCACTTCCTCCAATTAAAATAACATCATTTCCTGTTAAGCGTAAATAGCGAGCATAAATATCAGCCGGCACATAAACACCCGCTAAATGGCCAATGTGAATTGGTCCGTTGGTGTAAGGAAGTGCCGTAGTAATGGTATAGCGTTTTGGTTTGTTCATCGTGAAATTTGAATTAATCGTCATTACGACATTTTTGATAAAAAAGTGACAACTATTTAATACGAAAAGATTACGACGTCGCTTCTTTCCTCATAATGACGTTACATTTTAACAAGCCACAAAAATACACATTTTGACTACGATTTAGAAAAAAAATGTACATTTACAATATGCAGAAAAATCTACTTAAAATAAGCTTGTGTTGTATTGTTTTTTTCTCTGGAATAAGAACGAATATAGCACAAAATCCAATTGAAAAACAAAATAGTACTTTGAAACAACCACCATACTTAAAAGCAGGCGACACGGTTGCTATTGTTGCACCTTCAGGAATTTTAAAAAACAGAACAGGCGAAGTACAACTAGCACAGGCTTTATTGAAAAAATGGGGACTACACAGCGTGGTCGGTAACCATGTTTTCAGTCAATCCAATCACTTTGCGGGTACTGATGATGAACGTTGTGAAGATTTTCAAAAGGCCTTAGACGATCCAAAAATTAGTGCCATTTGGTGCGCGCGAGGTGGCTACGGAACCGTTAGGATTTTAGATAAATTAAACTGGACCAAATTTAAACAAAATCCAAAGTGGATTGTGGGCTATTCTGATATTACCGCCTTGCATAACCAAATTCATAATAAAGATGTTGAAAGTATACATGCGCTCATGTGTACGAGTTTGCAAGACGATTTAAGCTCAATTGAAGAAACTGTTTCCACTTTTAAAGATGCTATTTTTGGAAAACCATTAAGTTATATTTTAAAAGGTTCAAACTATAATAAAAAAGGAACAGCCTCGGGCCAACTTGTTGGCGGTAATTTAACCATGTTACACACCATGTTAGGTTCAAAAACCAGTATTGATACCTCTGGGAAAATACTTTTTATTGAAGAAATAGGTGAATATAAATACCATATTGATAGAATGTTACAAAGCTTAAAACGTGCTGGTTATTTTAATAATTGTGAAGGGGTTATTGTTGGCGATATGACCAAAATGAGAACAAACACCACCCTTTGGGGATCCTCCATAGAGCAGCTTATTTTAGATGCATTGTCCGATTATAATTTTCCTATTGCATTCAATATGCCCGCAGGCCATGAAAAAGATAATAGAGCCATGATTTTGGGGAGAACGATTCGGTTAAAAGTTGACAGTGAAAAGTCTACCGTTGTTTTTGAGGAGTAACCTTTATTTTAAAAAGAGATTCATGCCTTCGCGCGAATGATAAAAGCTAAACCCCAAACTGACTTAAATGATGATCTAAATGTTTGTAAAATAAATTATTCCATTCATTGGCCGTTAATTTTCCGAAAGAATGTGATGGTTTATTATCAAAAAAAGCGTGACCTAACGATTGCGTTTTCACTAAAAAATCTGATAATCTCGCCTTTTCTTCTACAAAATTTTTAGAATCTGAAATAATAAATTCGGGTGCCGTTCTACTGTTTTTCTTGTATGGTTTTTCACTTACCACATAAGGTTTTACAACGCTTTTAAGCATCCACTTTTTAAACGTATTTGGTTTTGGGTGTTTATTGTCATAAATCATTTCGTAAGTCACATTGCAGTGCGCCAACATTTGGTCAACACTCATTTTCCCCCATTGTGGTTTTGCATAAGCATCTAACTTATTAATTCTTTCAATAAGAGCGTTTGTTTCTTTTAAATCGAAGATGTTTTTCATGATAATTCATTTGACATAAAGATATATGCAAGTTATTTATTTTATTTCTACTTTGAAAATTTATACTCATGGCTTTTTACGATTTATCAAAAGAAGAACGGAATATTTTAGTTGAAAAAATCAATCAGGATATTACTTTTGATTTATCTTCAAATGAAACAGAAAACATTATAAAATACTTTTCAGACGATGATACTTATGTTCGTAAAACGGGGTATTTAGTTATTGGGAAACTATTTTACTCAAAACCTGAACTTCAAAACGTCATACTTTCTAATTTGAAAAACTTGCTGAAATCTGATACCGACAAAGTACGTCAAACTGTTGTTAACGCCGCAGGCGAAATTGGTAAATTTCATTTTGATAAAGTTCAAGAGTTTTTTGATATTGGGTTGTTTGATAAACACCATTCGGTAAGAAATGCAGTAATTGGTTCGGTTAAAAAAATGAGTGAAAAAAACCCAGTTCCTGTTTTGGCATGGGCAAAAATGTATTTAAAACACCCCGATAAAGAAATTAGACGTGAAATTTGTCATGGTATTGAATTACGAGGACGCACGCATCCGCAAGATATTTTACCACTTCTTAAAGAACTAGAATTTGATGAAACCAAACGTGTTTCAGATACTTTAATTCACGTTTTAGGACAAATTGCCTATAAAAATGGCTGCTTAAAAACCGTGGTCGCACATCTTAATACTTGGAAAAACAAACCACTTGTTGAAAAAGCTTTAGATGAAATTGTTGATGTTCATAATCGTTATAAAAAGTTTGCTGTTTTAACGCAACAAGAGGCTATTGAGTTTGTTGATGCAGATTATAAAAATAGATAAACTACCATTTGGATTTTTAAGGCAACAGAGATTCTAGTTTTTCTCTTACCTCATCGGCTGTTGGGTCTTTAGCTAAAATTATCCCTTTTTGGTCAATCAGGAACATTCCACCACCTCCACCATCAACACCATATTTTTGCCAAATATTATTTTGCCTATCTAGCTCAACTAAATTTTGCCAAGGCCATTTTTCTTTACCAAGGAATTTAACCAACCTATCTGTATTCTTAAACTCACCAGCAACTCCAACAATTGTAAATCCTTTATCCTTATAATCATCGCATAGTGGAACCATTGTTCTGCTTTTAGCAATACAGGGGCCGCACCAAGTTGCCCAAAGATCTAACAAAGCTACCTTTCCTTTTATTTTGTCTGATAAATTAACAATATTCCCTTTTAAATCTGGTGCCGAAAAATCAATATATTTTTTGCCAATTTTTATGTTTTCAATGGCATTAATAAGGTTAGATGCTAAATCGTTATATGGATGATTTAGATTTGCTTCTGCTAATTTTTCGTAATTACTTTTCGCTAAATTCATATCAATAGTTTCTTCATTATAGATTAAATCTTTTAATAAAAATGAATATGATATGATATTTGGATTTTCATTTATATATTGTTGTTGCCATTTATTTTTTTCATCAAGTAATATTTTTAATTTATTATCTAATGTTTTCCCTTTAGGGCTCAAATCTAATCCTACTTTTTTTAAATCATCCATTTTTTTATAAACGATAATTTTTTCATCCTGGTTTTTAGCATTTCTTAATTCCACCAAAACTTCTTTCATTTTTTCACTATGATAGAGATTGCTTTTAAGAAGACTACTAACACTATCTTGAAGCGGTTTTAATCTAGCATTGAATTTAAAGTCAAAATCATTTTTAAACTTTTTAAATTCAGCATTTAGTTTTCCGCCTTGTACAATGTTTTTATCAAAATCCTCTTCTGGATAAATGGTTAAATTGATAGAATCATTTTCCAAAAATAGCGGCATATATCTACCACCATTCATTTTTGCTTTGCCTAAAAATAGTTCGACAGCCTCTGGATAATTCAATTTTTCAACAAATTGAAACTTTCTATTCACTACAGGTATTTCTACTAAGGAATCAAACCTCAAATCTTGATTAGGTTTGACCAATAGAATGGATTTTATATCTGAATTTGTAACTATTCCATTAATGATGCAAATTTTTTCCTTTTTTTGAGAGCAATTCACAAAAACCAATATTAATATCAGGATGGATACACTTCTATAAATAAATTTCATCTTAATCTGATTATTTGGTTTTTTGATTGCGATTTAACCATTTATTCAATTTTTTTAATTCGCTTTTCATTTCCTCTAAACTAACCTCTTTAAAATTAAATTCTAAATCTGGGTCTTCTTCAGTTTTTGTATCAAGAATATCTAAATACAATTTCCCATTTTGTTTTTTAATAGCTACAAGAGTAATACTTTCATCTTTTGCTACTGTTCCAAAATCATAAATTCCATTTATATTCCTACTCGGCAACACAGAGTTTAAAGATCTAAAAACCATACTTACTGCGGCATCATTCACATTCTTAATTTTAAGCTTGTATTTTATTCTGCTTTTATTTCTTATAAACCTATCACAATTAATCCAGCCTAAGTTTGTAGTTTTTAGCACATAGTTATTTACATCAGCCGTAGTTATTATAATATCATCTTCATCTTGTAAACGGCTTTTAAATTCCTCCTCACTTAGCATTTCGTTATCAACATAAATCTGTCGTTTTGGAGTAATCCTCATAATTCTGGATGTTGTTGGTATTTGAGATTCATCCCAAGGTTTTCTTATTACATGTCCGCCTCTACTTATAGAATCATCATGCAAAACTTTAAACATTGTGTTTTTCATTTCAAATAGAGATTTTCTTAAGATTACATTATTATTCTCTCCAAAAAACCTAATGAGTTTATTTTTTGTATAAGTTTCCCAAGTTTTTATAAATGTAGAATCTACTTGAAAATCCTTGTCATGCATTACCTCCCTTATATGTTCAACTTGCCCTCTAACAGAAGTATAAACAGTGTCCATTTCTACTTCTCCAACTTCTACTACAATTATCTCTTCTGTCTTTTTTTGAAGCTGCCAATTAATAATGTCATTTTCCCATTTACCAGAAAAAAGTTGCATATTTTCTTTTTTTATTTTAGTAGGAAATGAAATTTCAATACTTGAGTTTTCGTCTAACATTAAATTCTTTTCATCCTTTTTAGCTTCAACAAATAACATCCCTCCCGTTTCTAATTGCTCTCCGTTTGAAGTTGTACTTAAATTAGCTAAAAGCATATCAGATAATTTATAAAACTCTGTCACTTCAAGATTAATATCCCCTTGAATAGTATTACCCTGTTCATCTACAAATGAGTTTGCTTTAATAAATAATTTCGTCCCTTCAGTACAAACAATGGTTGTATCCTTTTTAAAATCTATAGCAAATATTTGTGCTGTTTTTTTTGATGGCTCCGTAAATTTCAATTCCGTTTCAGTTTCTTTTTTCTCTAAAATCTCAACTTTTTGAACCTCCTCTTTATCAATTCTAGATAATGTATCCATAATCACGACCTCCGCTTCTTCATACACTCTTGTTGAAACTGAATCTATTATTATAGTTGAATTATTATTTTCAGGAACATAAATGGGTTCGATAGTTTTATTATTAAATAACAACATATAGGTTAGTATAGAAACTATTATAATGGACCCCGAAATTCCTAAAAATTTCATCCATTTCACCTTAATATACATATGTTTAGCATTTAAAATTTCTACTTTTAGTTGCTGACGTTTTAACCCTTCTAAAAACACTTTGTGTTCATCAAAAAGGGTGTTGAAATTTGAATCTGTTTTTAAAAGGTTTTCAAAATTTTGAATTTCACTTTCAGAAAGTCTCTTATTTAAATAATCATTAATTAACGCTATGTTTTGTATGTAATTTTCCATGATTTCCTGAATTAAGATTGAACCGTATTACTGTTTCTATAGATGTCTTTAGCTTTTGTTAAGCACTTATACTTCTGGTTCTTTGCAATCTTTTCAGATTTAAATTGCATCATATTAGCGATTTCTTTAAAAGACATGGCTTCGTGATAAAACAGTTGTAAAAGTTGGCGACATCGTTCTCCTAATTCGAGAAATGCATGCTCTGCGCGTTGGTACTTTTTTTCTTCTAAAACACTATGAAAATGTTCTACTTCGGTCCCACTTAAGTTATGTAATTCTTGTTTTGAAAATTTTTTCTGAGTATCCTTCCAAATAAATCGAGATACCGAATATAAATAAGTATAAAATGAAGAAGTAAGTTTGAAATTTGATTTTTCTAGATTTCTATTTAAAATTATTAAAGCTTCCTGAAAAACATCGGAAGCATCTTGCTTTTGTCCACCTTTTGAAAGTACTAAAACTTCAATTTTGGGGTATAAACTATATAGTTTGCTGAAAGCTTTTTCGCGTTGACCATCTTTAAAAAGTTCTAAGATTTTTTTATCGTTCATAAAACTGGTTTATTACTTAATGGTCACATTACTTAATGGTCTCCTTATTTTTTTGAAAAACCTCACTTTAATTTAGATTCCTGCCTGCGCAAGAATGACAAAAAATTTAAAACCTCCTCTCTTTCTGAATCTTTTCATAAGCTGCTTGCACTTGCCTAAACTTTTCTTCAGCACCATCTTGATGTTCTTTACCCAAGTGTATCACTTTATCGGGATGATATTTTTTAGCCATTTTACGGTAGGCTTGTTTAATATCATCAACGGATGCACTTTTATCAATTTCTAAAATTTTATAAGCATTATCACTGCTATTATAAAACATGGCTTTAATACTTTCGTAATCGCGAGAGTTTATCCCTAAATAGCCCGCCATGGTGTAAATTTGGCGTTCTTCATCTTCAGTTACAGTACCATCTGCTTTTGCTATTCCAAATAAAAAATGCATTAGTTGTAATCTGGACGCATGTTGCATCATTTGCTTAATTTGCAAGCATACTTGTCTGGTAGAAATATGTTGTTGCTTATTTATTTCTTTAAATAATTTAAAGGCGTGATTTGCACGTTCTTTTCCATACATATTTACAAACTGCTGACGCACAAAATCTAATTCGCGTTGGTCCTGTACACCATCCGCTTTTATAACTATTGATGCTAAAATAAGTAGGCTGACCTCAAAATCGCCCGACTGGGTTTGCGGGCGTTGTTGTGGTCTGGTTCTATATGTTGTACGTTGTCCGCGTTGTTGCGGTTGTCCTTGCCCTAGTAATGGATTTCCGTCTGAAACCGCATCAATCATACTACCAATTGCTAAACCAATTATCGCCCCAATTGGACCTCCAAAAGACCATCCTATAGCACCCCCTATCCATTTTGAAAAACTCATATAATTTTTTATTTTTAGTGTGTTCAAATATACTATTGTTAGTTGAATTTTAATCGATTTTGTTACAGTTGTACTGCGTTAAGGATAGAAATGGCATCCTTTTTTGTGCTTACTGTAATTTTGATTGAAATTTAAATAGAATGAATTATACAAATTTGATAGGTAACTAAAACTTGTTGAAAACAAAAAAGATATAATAGATAGCCTGACCTTATAACGCCATAAGCGTTTTAAGGGAACGCCCAAATCGTAATTGCATGATTTTTGATTAACTTTGCACAGTATTAATTATAAAATTAAAAATTAAAAGATATGTATCCAGCAGAATTAGTAAAACCAATGCGTGAAGATTTAACGAAAGTTGGTTTTGAAGAATTACATACAGCTGAAGCTGTTGATGCGGCATTAGCAAAAGAAGGTACGACTTTAGTGGTTGTAAATTCAGTTTGTGGTTGTGCTGCAGCCAATGCGCGCCCAGGTGCCAGAATGAGTTTGCAAAGTACGAAACGACCTGACCATATCGTTACGGTTTTTGCAGGTGTTGATAGAGAAGCCGTTGATGCGGCTCGTGGACATATGGTTCCGTTTCCTCCTAGCTCGCCAAGTATGGCGTTGTTTAAAGATGGTGAATTGGTGCACATGCTAGAGCGTCATCATATTGAAGGGCGTCCAGCAGAATTAATTGCTGAAAACCTAGTTGATGCTTATAATAAGCATTGTTAAAATTATTTTAAATTAAACAAAAACCACGATTAAAATCGTGGTTTTTGTTTTTATAAAGCAATGACGTGTATGGTTACAAACCCTTGGGTATGGCTTCAATTAATTTTTTTGTGTATTCCTTTTTAGGTGTGTTGTAAATTACATCAGCATCATCTAATTCTTCAATTTTTCCTTGATTCATTACTAGCAATTGGTCGCTCATATACTTTACAACGGCTAAATCGTGCGATATAAAAATATAGGTAAATCCAAAACTGTCTTTAAGTTCGTTTAAAAGATTTAATACTTTAGCTTGTACAGAAATATCGAGTGCAGAAACCGATTCGTCACACACAATCAATTTTGGTTGTAATGCTATAGTTCTAGCAATACCAATACGTTGCCTTTGACCGCCAGAAAATTCATGAGGATAACGGTTAAAATAATCTTCAGATAAGCCAACGCGATTTAATATTTCAATCGCTTTTTCTTTTCGCTCATTATCAGAACTGTAAAGTTTGTGAACTTTCATAGGCTCCATAATAGCTTCTCCAATAGGCATTCTTGGGTTTAATGAAGAATATGGGTCTTGAAAAATAATTTGAATATCTTTTCGAAGTTTTCTGGTTTGAGTTTTATTGAGCTTAGTAATATCTATTCCATTGTATAAAATTTGTCCCGATGTTACTTTATCCAATTGAAGAATAGCATTTCCTAAGGTCGATTTCCCACAACCTGATTCGCCTACCAACCCAAGCGTTTCACCTTCAAAAACTTTAAAACTCACGTTGTTTACGGCTTTAAATGATTTTGCTTGTGAAAACCAACCCGTTTTAGAAATGTATTCTTTTTCAACATGAATAACCTCTAGTAAAGGTGGTTTATCATATAGTTTTTTATTATTAATTTTTCGATCTTCATCTGTTATAATTTTATTTGAAGTGGAGTTGTTCAAGTAATCATCTATAGTTGGTAATGTTTTTAATCGTGTATCTAATGCAGGGCGCGAATTGATAAGAGCTTTAGTATAATTATGCTTTGGCTTTTTAAAAATTTCTGAAACATAGCCTTCTTCAACAATATGACCTTTGTACATGACAAGAACGTTATCTGCAATTTCAGAAATTAATGCTAAATCATGCGTAATAAAAATGATGCTCATTTGAGTTTCACTTTGCAAGGCTTTTAAAAGATGAACAATATCTTTTTGAACGGTAACATCTAAAGCTGTTGTAGGTTCATCAGCTATCAAAATATCAGGTTTACAAGCAATAGCCATAGCTATCATAACGCGTTGTTTTTGTCCGCCTGAAATTTCATGAGGGTATTTACTATAGGTCGTTTTTACTTCTGGAAGTTTTACTTTTTCAAAAAGCGAAATAACTTCTTTTTTGGCTTCTTTTTTTGATACATGGGTATGCTGTAGTATAATCTCTAGAACCTGTTTTCCACAAGTCATTGATGGATTTAAAGAACTCATGGGTTCTTGAAAAATCATGGCAATTTTATTACCTCTAATGTTTTGAAATGCTTTATTGGAAAGCGTTGTTAAATCTTTATTATTATAAATAATTTCACCAGAATTAATTTCAGAAATATTTTTAGGAAGCAAGCCTAGAATAGCCAATGATGAAACCGATTTGCCCGAACCAGATTCACCAACAATACCTAAAATTTGGTTTTTTTTTAATTGATAGGAAATGTTATGAATGACCTCATTCTCTCCAAATGAAATAGATAGATTCTTAACTTTTAAAATGGATTCTTTCTGCATTTATATATGAATGATTTCATCATCAGTTAATAAGGCATCACCACGAAGTCTAAGGAAAATTTGAGCCACGGCAATAGTGTCTTTTTCACAATAAATAATAATACGGTCTATTTCATTTTCTTCATAAAATACACGATATACTTCGCTACCATCAATATCATCTTTTGGTGATGGAATACCTAAAACATTGGTTAGTAGTTTTAAAGACGTATACTTTTTAAAATCACCAAATTTCCATAACTCTAGCGTATCTAGATGTGCCACTTCCCAAGGTTTTTTGCCGAATAAATTCAATTTATAAGGTAATTCAATGTTATGAATTATCATTCGACGAGCTATAGAAGGAAAGTCGAATTCCTTTCCATTATGCGCACAAAGCAAATGCTTAGTTTCACTAAAATGAGAAATTAATAAGTTTTTAAAATCTTTTAAAATTTTAATTTCATCACCATAAAAAGAGGTTACTCGGAATTTTCTTAAATCGCCTTGCATATTAAAATACCCAACCGAAATACACACTATTTTACCAAACTCTGCCCAAATACCGGCACGATCATAAAATTCTTCAGCAGTAAATTCGTCTTTACGTTGGTATTGTGATTTGTGTTCCCAAAGCGCCTGTTTTGTTTCATTTAAATCAGAAAAATGTTGCGTTTCTGGAACGGTTTCAATATCCAGAAATAGTATGTTTTCGAGATTTAGTTTTGAAATCATGGATTTAACATTTTATAAGCTTCATTAATATAAACAGAAATATCATCCGTAAATGTGGCGATGGTATCCCCAGCACCTTTTGAGTGTCCTAATCTTACAATAATAACATTGTGGTTGGGTTCGACTATAACATACTGTCCAAGATGGCCTCGCATCATAAAAAAATCTTTTCCGTTTTGTTGTTTCAACCACCAACCATAGCCGTATTGTGGACTTTCAGAAAACCGTGGTTTAATAGATTTAGCCACAAATGCTGAATCTAAAATCTGTTTTCCGTTCCATTTGCCGTAGTCTTTATAAAGTTTTCCGAAGCGCGCAAAATCTTTTGCGTTACTGGCAATACAGCAGTATGCTTTTACCAAATTGTGATCCTCACTATCAACCTGCCAAAGGGTTGGATTTTCTGAACCCAAAGGTTTCCAAAAGCTTTCTGATAAATAATGATACATCTTTTTCCCGGTTGCTTTTTCAATAACCATAGCTAGCATTTGCGTGTCCCCACTGGCATATTTAAACTTTTGTCCAGGTTCTTCAATTACTTTTAATCCCAACATCACTTTTTCTAAGTCGTCATCAAAATAAGCTCTCGTTGTAATTGATAATGGTGAATAATAAGCCTCATCCCAATTGGTCCCAGATGCCATACTAGATAAATCGCCAACGGTCATTTTAGACGCGAGTCCTTCATTAAAAGTGGGTAAAAAATCACTTACAGGCTGATCTAGACTTTTTATATATCCATCTTTAATAGCTTTTCCCATAAGTCCCGAAACATAACTTTTTGCCATTGAAAATGAGTTGGATTTAGAATCTTCTCCAAAACCAGCGTAATAATTCTCAAACCAAATACTATCATTTTTTATGATAACATAGGCTATAGTGCCGTTTGCTTTATTTATAGAATCTAAAATAGCAGTCGCTTTAACCGAATTATAGTTTTTATGATTAGGCCATGGTTGAGGTGTTCCATTTTCAATAACTTGATTATCAAATTTTTTATAGTCCTCTAGATAAGCTGTGGTGTAACCTTGAAGATATATGGTTCTTACCGCTTTTATAAGATAATCTGTGTCTGTTATATATAATACAATGATTAGTAATCCGAATAGGATAACTAACCCTTTAAAAAGTTTTTTTAAGAATTTCATTTTTTTAATTTAAAGTAGGAATTAAAGATAAGTAAATTCTTTACAATGAATTTTAAAAAAGTGATTGTTGCTTATATGGACTTTCATGTTCCAAAAGCCATTTTTTCCGATGTAAACCTCCAGCGTAACCTGTTAGAGAGCCATTACTACCAATTACACGATGGCAAGGAATAATAATCCAAAGTGGATTTTTTCCATTGGCATTGGCTACTGCTCTTATTGCTTTTACGTCTCCTATTTTTTTTGACAATTCTAAATAAGAGGTTGTTTTACCATAAGGAATTTGTTCTAACTGTTTCCAAACCTTTTTTTGAAAATCGGTACCTTCAGCATTTAATTTAAGGTCGAATTGCTTACGCGAACCTTCAAAATATTCGTTGAGTTGAATCGCACAATCTTCTAATTCTATTGGAATAATATCAGTTACTTTTTCTTCTGAATTCAATATGGTAATAGTAGAAATACCGTCTTGATCGCCAACTATTTTGGCAAACCCTAAAGGTGATTTAATAATACAAATTTCCATTTAATTCTCTCGATTATTCCCTTCGTAAATACCTAATTTTTTGGCTCGAGCCTCCCAACTTTTTCTTGCTAAAAGTTGTAGGTCTGAAACGTTATCACTTTCATCCATAATCTCTAAACCCAAAAGGGTTTCAATAACATCTTCCATAGTAACTAAACCGCTAACTGAACCATATTCATCAACCACCAAGGCCATATGATTTCTGGTTTCAACCAATTGATCGAATAAACTAGGAATTGGTAAATCTCTATCAACAATAATGATATTTCGTTTTAATTCTGATAGTTTTTTAGAGCCATTATTAAGCGCCATTTCTTTAAAAATCTCATCTTTTAAAACTAAACCTTTAATATTATCTGGAGTGTCTGAGTATATTGGGATTCTTGAAAAACGAAGGTTTAAATTTCTTTTAAAAAAATCTTCAACTGTGGTATTCTGATCTTCGGTTTGCATCACCGTTCTTGGGGTCATAATATCTTTTGCAAAAATGGCTTTAAAATTGAGTAGATTTTTAATTATTTTACTCTCATTTTCTTGAAAAACGCCCTCTCTGTGAGCCATATCGGTCATCATTATAAAACTTTCTCTACTTAAAACACTGCCATGACCTTTACCGCCAATAAGTTTTGTGGTAAGTTGCAACAACCATAAAATACCAGTCCATTTCAGTGGAAATATCAAAACGGTTAATGCTTTTGATGTGAAATTCGCTAACTTTTTCCAGTAAGTTGCTCCAATGGTTTTGGGTATAATTTCAGAAGCTACTAAAATTAATAACGTCATAATTGCTGATACCACACCAACGGTATTTATACCCCAAAATTCAATTTTCAAATCCAAACTTTCAGCCTCAATACCCACCATCATAGCACCTAAAGTATGGGCAATGGTGTTTAATGTTAATATGGCTATAAGGGGTTTGTCAACATCTTTTTTTAAGCTTTCCAAAGTTAAAGCATAGTCTTTGCCTTCTTGTTTTTTAACATTTATAAATGTTGGTGTTACGCTAAGTAAAACAGCTTCTAGGATGGAACATAAAAATGAAAAGAAAATAGATATGGTTGCCCAAAAGATTAGTGTGCTCATTAAAAATTGATTTTGTCGTGAAATTACAAAAATAATTTACAAAATATTAGAATAAGCAGTTTGTAATTTTTCGCTACTTTTATAGTAAAATAATGAGCTTTTTACTATTTATAAACTTGGCGTTAATAAAATATTGAAATCATTTTTTCTGCATATCATATTATTATTATTTAAAACCGCTTTATATGCTCAGGTTTTAGCAGATCATTCGCAGATAGATCATTCGCATGAGTCTTATGCGGAGAAAGTGTATTTACAGTTAGATAAAACAGTTTATACTTCAAATGAAACTATATGGTTTAAAGCCATAGTAACAAGCGCATCCAACCATATTCCAACAGATTTAAGTGGTGTGTTGTATGTGGAGTTAATTGACCCTTATGAAACAATTATAGATAAACGTTTGTTAAAGCTTAACAATGGATTAGCAGAGGGATCATTCAGTCTTCAAAATTATAAATCTGGTCAATATTTGATTAGGGCTTATACCAAATGGAACTTAAATTTTGGACAAGATTTTATATTCAATCAGTATTTTCAAATCCATACATTACAAGAAAAAGCAGACCCTATAAAAACGGTAACATTAACCAAAACGGAAAACGAAACATTTACAATTTCAGCACAATTAGATCCTTTATTGATAGAAAATAAATTTAGAGGAAAACTTAAAGTCTATTTGACGTTGGATGACAAAGAAGATTCTTTGCAAGTTAAAAAAGACAAAACAGGGTATTATAATTTTGATTATGCTTTACCAGAAAACACAAAGCAAGCAACATTAAAATTAGACTTAGATAAACTCAATACCTTTTCTAAAACCATTGCATTAAATAAAAATGATTTACATATTCAATTTTTTCCCGAAGGTGGCGAATTAGTCTCTGGTTTAGAAAGTGTTTTAGGTTTTAAAGCTATTGATTATGCTGGAAAAGGAAAAGCCGTTTCGGGTACTATTATTGATGAAAACGGACAGATAATTTCAGTCTTTAAAAGTAATCATTTGGGGATGGGTAAGGTACAATTTACACCGCAACCCCATAAACAATATTATGGAACCATAATAGGAAATCAAGAGAAAGTAATAAAATACGCTTTGCCTAAAGCCTCTCCCTTTGGAATGGTTTTAAGTGTTACTGAGGATGATAAATTTATTAATATTTTAGTAACAGGAAATAATTTTATTGATGATGAATCCATTTCTATAAGAGCTAGACACAGAGGTCTTACAGATTATTATTCTATTATAAAGACTAAAGGAAATACCGTTTATAAACAATTTGAAAAGACTCAATTTCCTGAAGGCATTATAGAGTTCACTATTTTTAACAGTAACCAGGTCCCTGTTTGTGAACGTTTATTTTTTAATAGAAACAAAAAACAACAACTAAATATTTTGGTTAAACCCAACCGACGTGTTTATGGACAACGCGACCAAATTAAGCTGGACATTGATATTAAAGATTTTAATGAAGAACCCATAAATACTAACGCCTCTGTCTTGGTTATAAATAAAGAACCGTTAGGTGATCTACAAGAATTGCGTCAAAATATACGATCTTACTTTTTGTTATCGTCTGACATAAAAGGTGACATTGAAGATTCAGGATATTATTTTAGAGATGAAAGTAAGCCTGAAGACCTCAACGTTTTATTGCTTACACAAGGGTGGCGAAAGTATCATTATAAAAGCCCAAAAGGTATATTTATAAATGAACCAGAAAAAGCAATTACTGTAACTGGACGAGTTGGAGAAGTGATAAATGCAAAAAAACCATCTAAACAGTCAGTAGAACTAACTATGATGACTTTTGGTAAAGATTCTGCAAACGGCTTTTACACAAAACTAGTAGATAGTACAGGTGTATTTAATTTTGTTTTGCCCGATGTGTATGAAGATAATTTAGAAATTGTCATTCAATCTAAAAATAAAAAAGGCAATAAAAAAGACTTTACAGTCAAATTAGATAAGAAAACCACTCCTGAAGTTCAGTACAATACCCAAAAAAAGATTCAAATTGTAGATACTATCATTGACGCTTATTTACAAAAAGTTAAAGAAAATGAAAATGTTGTGGAAGCTTTCAGATTATCTGAAGGCACCATAGAGTTAGATGAAGTTTTACTAAGTGGTTACAAACTAACTCCAGAACGAGAAAAAATGATGGAGCTTCACGGACCACCAGATTTTGTGATAGAAGATAAAGAGTTACAAAGTAAAATAAAAAAGTGGTCGTATGGTTTATATAGTATTCTTCTTTTTAATTACCCTGAAGAATTAAGTGTATCAAGAGTTGGTTCAAACGGCGGGTTTTTATATGCCAATGTTCATGGAGCAGATTATACCTATTATATTATAGATGGAATCCCTGTACATCAAGACAACTATAGTTTATTAGGTAGTTTGCCCACAGAAGAAATAAAAAGTGTTGAAATATTGAAAAACCCAAAAAATAAAAATAAATACTTTTACGATGTAGGTAGGCACCCTAATGAAAGCAAAGGATTTGATGCGTTTATTTCAATTTACACTTATGCAGGGAAAGGACTTTTTGGAGTGCAAAAAACACATGGGATATCAAAAAACACTATTCCTGTGTTTTCTACACCCCGAGAGTTTTATGCGCCCACATATGAAAATTTAACGTCTCAAGATTGGAAAACACCAGATTTACGGTCGTTGGTTTATTGGAACGCTAATTTGCAGACTGATATAGATGGGAAAGCCATGGTTGAATTTTACAATGCAGATGATATAGGAGATATGCTCATTGTAATAGAAGCTATTTCTCCCAATGGCGAAATAGGTTATTTTGAAACATCGTATACCGTAAAAGAAAAAAATGAGAAATAACTATTATGAAAAAGCTACAATTAAATAATATAATTTTAGTTAGTTTTTTAATGTTTTCCATACCATTTTTAAACGCACAAGAAACCAAAAAAATATCCAGATTAGCTTATGCAGAGAAAATATACCTTCAGCTCAGTAATACGGTTTTTACTACCGGCGAAACCATATGGTTTAAGACCATTGTTACCAACACCATAAACCAACCCTCTAAACGAAGTGGCGTTTTATATGTTGATCTTATCTATTTTGACGAGACTATTATTGATACAAAAACACTAAAACTCGAACACGGTGTATCCGATGGTTTTTTCGATTTAAGCGATTCCTTGCATTCAGGGCGCTATTTAGTAAGAGCCTACACCCAATGGAATAGAAATTTTGGACCAGATTTTGTTTATGAACAGTATATTGATGTGTTCGCTTTAGGCACTATTAACAGAGACCCTATTATTAGAAACATTACGCTCACAGAAACAGATAACAACCAATTAAAACTAGCAGCAAGCATATTCCCAGAAGGTTTAAAAGCCGATTATAGTAAAGATTTAACACTATATGTCGAGTCAGAAGATATGCTGGATTCTATTATAGTAAAACGGAAAAATAAGCAGTATGTGCTGGATTATACCTTACCCAAAGATTTAATTACAGTAAAGCTTAAGGTAAAACTAGAAGACACCAAATTAAAAAATTTTAAACGAAAAACGGAAAGCACCTACTCGCAAACCATTGCCCTAAACAAAGATTTTTTAGACCTACAGTTTTTTCCAGAAGGCGGAAAACTAATTGATGGCTTTATAAATAAAGTCGCTTATAAATCTATGAATTATAAAGGCTTGGGCGAAGCGGTTAGTGGCCATATTATTGATGAAACAGATAACATAATAGGGTCATTTTCAACAAATGAATTAGGTATGGGATTCACCTTTTTTAAACCCAGAAAAGACAAATCATATTACGGAAAAATAATGAGTGATGAAGGTGTTGCTTATAAATACCCATTACCCCAAGTTATGACAAAAGGGTACCTACTAAACGTTATGGAAACCCAAGCGTATCTAAGATTGAATATTAAAAGTAATATTAAAGATGCGGATAGCTTATATTTTCAAGTAAGAAGTCGTGGTGTATTGATACGGGAGCATGTTTTTGAATTAGACCATGGGACGTATGAAGCCTTGGTTAAAAAAACGGAGCTTCCCAATGGTATTGTTAACATCACGTTGTTTAACAGTAATGATGAGCCAATTTGCGAACGCTTATTTTTTAATAACAAAAAAGAAAAAGTATTAAATATAACAGCAAAAACTGATAAGATGTTATATAGCCAACGTGATAAAACTACATTAAACGTGTCGGTTTCCAATATTGATAACGATCCTGTTGAAGTGAATTTTTCTACGCTCATACTAGACAAAAACAAATTAGGACTTACTCAAAAAGCCCAACCCAATATATTATCTTATTTTTTATTAAACTCAGAACTAAAGGGTTTTATAGAAAATCCCAACTATTATTTTAATGAGAATAATTTACTTAGAAATCGGGATTTAGAAGCCTTGATGTTAACTCAAGGTTGGCGAGATTATGTTTATGACAAAACCGATACGAATATTGATTTTGAATTTCAACCTGAAACAAATATATTGGTTTCTGGACATGTAAGGTCTAGTCTTAATAAAAACAAAATTCCTAAAAAGCCTGTTAATCTCACCATGATTACAAAGCCTGATTTTAGTGTACAAACCCAAGAAACGGATAGTTTGGGCATATTTACATTTAGTTTAAATAATCATTTTGCTGATGAGCTCAATATTTTAATTCAATCTACAAACAAAAAAGGCGCAGCAAAAAATATTAATATCACTTTAAATGACCCTCTACAACCACTTAAAATTAATTATAAAACTGAAGAAGGCATTACACTAGCCGATACTATTTACAAGACCTTTATAGAGGAACGTATCGCACAATACGAAACCAATAACGATTTTAAAACCACTAGTGAAACTGTTGCATTGGATGCAGTAGAGTTAACAGGTTACAATGTAACACCCGAGCGTGAGAAAATATTTAAACTACATGGCCCGCCAGATATAGTTATAGATAACGAAGCGCTAATAAAAGAAAATGAAAAATGGATGTCTGGACTTTATGCATTATTACAATTCAAATTTCCAGATGATATATTTTTTAAAAATATAAATTTTGCCGAAGAAGCTTTTGGAATTACACCTGACACTTTGAACACAGGACTTTTTAATAATAGTCCCTTTCAATTAGCTTCTGTTGTTTATGCTGATGCTACATTTGTTTTTATTGATGGTGAGGTAGTGCGTGGTGTAAATTATTCTCTATTACCTTTTTTACCTATTGAGAATATTAAGCATGTTGAAATTTTTGAAAGGCCCAAAGGAAATTTAATACATTATATTCAGGAAGCGTTCCCCAGAGCCCATCCAAGTGAAATCTCGTCATTAGCAGCTAGTAATATAGCCTTCATAAGCATATACACCTATGGTAGTAATGGAGTTGCAGCGCTTGAGCCACCTCCAAAAGGTGTTTTTAAAGGCAAAGTTTCTGGATTTTCTGCAAAACGCGAATTTTATACACCCAAATATGATGATTTACAAGATGACGATTGGAATGTTCCAGATTTGCGTTCAGTCATCCATTGGAAGCCTTCATTACAAACCGATAAGCGTGGTTTACATGAAGTTGAGTTTTTCAATGGTGATAATACAGGCGATATGCTAGTTGTAATTGAGGCTATTTCACCCGATGGCAAAATTGGTTATTTTGAAACATCGTATACTGTTGATAAAAAGCTTGAAAACTAAACCCGTTTAGGAAATCAATTTAACAACATCCTTTGCAAAGTAACTCGCTATAATATTAGCGCCCGCACGCTTAATGGCAGTAGTTTGCTCCATCATAACAGCATCATGGTCTAGCCACCCTTTTTCGGCAGCGGCTTTTAGCATCGCATATTCACCAGAAACTTGGTAAACGGCAACTGGTACATCAACGGCATTTTTAATGTCACGAACAATATCTAAATAACATAACCCTGGCTTTACCATCACAATATCAGCACCTTCGTCAATATCCATTTCGGTTTCTTTAATCGCTTCAAAACGATTAGCATAATCCATTTGATACGTTTTTTTATCTTTTGGAATATCAACTAAATCAACTGGAGCAGAATCCAGAGCATCACGAAATGGGCCGTAAAAAGAAGAAGCATATTTAGCCGAATAGCTCATAATACCTATATTGATAAAACCTTCACCTTCTAAAGCTTCCCGTATGGTTAAAATACGTCCGTCCATCATATCGCTGGGCGCTACAAAATCAGCTCCAGCCTGGGCATGGGAAATACTCATTTCTGCTAGTATATTTGCAGTTTTATCATTTATTATTTGTCCGTTTTCGATAATCCCATCGTGTCCGTAAGCGGAATATGGATCTAAAGCTACATCGGTCATTACCAACATATCTGGACACACATTTTTCACGGTTTTAATGGCACGTTGCATGAGTCCGTTGGAGTTTAATGCTTCCGTTCCTTTATTGTCTTTTAAATTATCAGGTACTTTTACGAATAGTAATACCGACTTTAATCCCAATTTCCAAAGTTCTTTAACTTCTTTTTCCAGTAAATCTAAACTGTAACGAAAGTAATTGGGCATAGATGGAATTTCATTCTTAATACCTTTACCTTCCACTACAAAAAGTGGCACTAAAAAATCGTTCGGTGTGATGATGGTTTCACGAACTAATGAACGGATTGATTCGTTGGTTCTTAATCTTCGGTTTCTTTTTAGTGGATACATAAAAGCCCCTAGCCCCAAAGGGGAATTCCTATTAGGGGTCAATAGGGTTTTAAAGCCGTCTAGCCCAAAAAAAGGGAATAGAAAGGCGGTTATTTTTTAATAATCTCATATTTATTTTAAATCTTATCCAAAACAGATAGATAAGGCACTTTATTATATACTAAATAGTGTTCTATTTTCATTATTTATTAGCACTTGAGTTTCCCCTTTTGGGGGCTAGGGGGCTTACCCATTCCTTTGGATTTTTCAATACTTCAATTAGTTTTTCTTCATCACTTCCATTTTCAGGATGATGGTCGTAAACCCATTGCACATGAGGTGGTAAACTCATTAAAATACTTTCTATGCGTCCATTGGTTTTTAGGCCAAAAAGCGTGCCTTTATCATGTACTAAATTAAATTCTACATAACGCCCACGACGAATTTCTTGCCAATTTCGCTGTGCTTCTGTATATGATAAATCTTTTCTTTTTTCAACTATTGGAACATACGCTCTTAGGAAGCTATCGCCAACTTCGCTAACAAAGTTATACCAATTTTCCATGGTCATGGTTTCTGATGCTTTACAATAATCAAAAAACAACCCACCAATACCTCTACCTTCGTTTCGGTGTGCGTTATAAAAATACTCGTCGCAACGCTTTTTATAGGTAGGATAAAATTCTAGATTATGATTATCACAAGCTGTTTTACAAGTTTGATGAAAATGAATAGCGTCGTCTTCAAACAGGTAATAAGGCGTTAAATCTTGACCGCCACCGAACCAACTGTCAATAATATTTCCATTTTTATCGTACATTTCAAAATAGCGCCAATTGGCATGTACGGTTGGCACCATTGGGTTTTTAGGGTGTAATACTAAACTTAATCCGCAGGCAAAAAAATCGACTTCACCCACTTTAAAATAGGCTTGCATAGATTTTGGTAATTTTCCATGAACACCAGAAATATTTACACCGCCTTTTTCAAACACATTGCCGTTTTCAATCACACGAGTTCGGCCTCCACCGCCTTCAGGTCGTTCCCAGATATCTTCTTGAAATTTTGCATGTCTATCGATAGCTTCAAGTTTTGAAGTAATCGTGTTTTGCAAATTTTGTATGTATTGGTAGAATTTGTCTTTCATCCGTATTATTCAATTTCATGATATAATTCATAAAGCTCCATATCTAAAGCTTGTTCGTTTGGTGGAGTAAAGCTTTTTTTTAGGGTTTTTATCCAAATAAAATTACAGTTTTCAGCTACTTTTACACTCGCCACATTGCTCTTGTGCACTATAATTTGCAGTGTCTTTAAGTCAAGTTTTTCAAAAGCATAATCGGATAAAATATTTACAGCATCCGTTGTTACGCCTTTACCTTCAAACTCATAGCCAATGCAATAAGCTAATTCCCCTTGTTTTCTAGACCAGTCAAGCTCTTTTATATATACTAAACCTACTAATTGATGAGTTTCCTTTTCTTTTATTGTGAATAAAAACTCTTTTTTTGTTTCAAATTCTTTTACTTTTTTTTCAGTAAAAATTTTAGATAAATCTGGAGTTAGATTTTCTATTAAAGTTAAAGGAAAAAACCGCTTTAATCTATCTTCATTTGCAATCATGAAATCACAAAGTTTCCAAGCATCTTGAATTTTAACGGGTGCTATTTTAAAGTTATCGAAACTAAGCATTTGGTATATTAGACTTTAGTTCTAGTGCATCAACCGTTTTTAAAGTGGCAGCTGTTACCGATAAAGGTAAAACTAAAATAACACCAACGATTGGAATTAATAAAAATAGAATAAAAATAATACCATTACCAATGGCTAGTCCTCTATTTTTTTGAACAAATTTAACACTTTCTTGATATTTAAAATGACGCTCAAGCGTGTAATCCATATTACCAAAACCGGCGTAATAAGCTTGAACTAAAAACAATAATATGGTTGAAAATATATTGACTATAGGGATAAATTTTAATAGTAAAATAGGAATTGTTAAAAGTAATTCCAGAATTAAGTTCCTACCATTTATTTTAATTCCACGCCATAGTTGTTGTACAAACGACGTGTTTCTATGTGAATGCGGTAGGTTTCCTGTTAAATGTGCTTCGATTTTTTCGGATACCGGACTCATAAATGGTGCAGATAATGCCATTATGATATGTTTAAATAGAATAAGGCTAATAACTATAATTATTAAACCTCCAATAAAATTACTAATAGTAGAAAAGGTTTCTTTTCCCCAATCCCAAATCCATATTTTTGAAATGAATGTTCCTATATTATCCGATAATCCAAAAACAGAAATAAAAATAATAACTGCAGTTATAAAACTTATTAGCATAGGAATAGCAAAATATTTCCAGAGCTTTAGTTTTGATATTAAACTAAAGGCACCGAAATAGGCTTTAATTCCTGAAATGATGTTTTTAATCATAATTTAGACAGCAATATCTTCCCTTAAATTATAGTTGTTTTTCTCATTAATACCCTTAGACCAAATAGCTAAGCCAAATGTAAGCACACCTAATCTTCCTATAAACATAAGGATAATAATAACTATTTTCCCAAAAGTATTAATATCACTTGTTATACCTGTACTAATGCCTACAGTTCCTAAAGCAGACGCCACTTCAAAAAGAATCTCTTCAAACTTAAGTTCGTTCGTTAACGTTATTAAAAATGTACCTATTAGTATTATGATAGTGTAAAAAATAAAAGCAGATGTTGCAATATATAATCTTTCGTAGGGAATAATACGACCTAAAAATGTGATGTGTTTACTACCCTTTAATTGACTCTTTAAAATAGCAAAAACAGCAGTTAGAGTGGTTATCTTAATCCCCCCAGCTGTACCAGATGGCGATGCACCGATGTACATTAAAAAGATGCAAATTAACATCATGGCTTGTGAAAAAGCTCCAAAGTCTACGGTATTAAAACCAACAGTTGTCATTGCCGACATCGTTTGAAAAAAGGCACTCAAAAAACGTGCATTTCCAGATAATGCTATAATAGATGGTTCAAAAAAGTAAAAGAATAATGTTCCACCAGTAAGTAAAATCAAAAAGCCATATAGAATGATTTTTGTTGTAAAACTTAGCTTGTGTGATTTATGTTTTATCCATAAACCAAAATCTGTAATTACTATAAAACCTAAAGATCCACAAATAGCTAACATAGATATTATGAAGTTGATAAAATGATCATCAACATAATCTGTAAAGCCATTATTAAATAAACTAAAACCAGCAGTACAAAAGGTACTCACGCTATGAAAAACCGAAGACCAGAGCGCTTCAAATATTGGTATTCCATCTCCTTTAAAAGCAATAAAAAAAAGTATGGCTCCTATTAATTCCATAATAAGTGTAAATAAAATAACCGACCTTAAAAAATCAGCAATTTTTATGGTTTTAGGAAGTGTAAATTCTGTAGATATAATTTTTTTGTGCCAAAAGGTCATTTTTCTAGTGGTTGAAAGCAACATAAATGTTGTGAAAGATAAATAACCAATACCACCAAGTTGAATCAATATCATAATTATGAATTGACCAAAGAAGTTATACGTATCAAAAATAGAAATAGTGACTAAGCCTGTTGTAGAAACAGCTGAGGTAGAAATGAATAAATGGTCTAAAAAGGCGACACTTTCTTTTTGAAAAATAGGAAGTGATAGTAGTATAAAACCCAAAATAATATAGGTTGAAAACCCGTAGAACAAATTTTGTTGAGGCGTCCAACCTTTTTTCAGTAAGGTATATCTTTTTGTTAAGTTTTGAAATTTATTGGGCATGATTGCGTCTTACATATTGTATTCTTTTACAGCGTCAATAAACGCTTTAGCATGATCTAATTGAATATTAGGTAAAATACCATGACCAAGGTTTACAATGTATTTGTCTTTTCCAAATTCGTTAATCATTTGATGTACCATTTTCTTAATTTCTGCTGGTGGAGAAAATAAGCGGGTTGGGTCAAAATTACCTTGTAATGTAATATTTCCTCCAGTTAAATAGCGTGCATTTCTGGCAGAACACGTCCAGTCTATACCTAAAGCCGAAGCTCCAGATTTTGCCATATCGCCTAGTGCAAACCAACAACCTTTTCCGAAAGCGATAACAGGAGTATCGTCTTTTAAGGCATCTATGATTTGTTGAATATATTGCCAAGAGAATTCTTGATAATCTACTGGAGAAAGCATACCTCCCCAAGAATCAAATACTTGTACAGCGTCGCAACCTGCTTTTACTTTCTCTTTAAGATAAGCAATAGTTGTATCGGTTATTTTTTGAAGTAATTGATGTGCCGCTATGGGGTTTGTAAAGCAAAATTCTTTAGCTTTATCAAAGTTTTTACTCCCCTGTCCTTGCACGCAATAGCATAAAATGGTCCACGGAGAACCAGCGAAACCTATTAAAGGAATCTCGTCGTTAAGCTTTTCCTTAGTTGCTTTTATAGCTTCGTAAACGTAGCTTAAAGATTCTTTTACATCGGGAATAATTACGTTATCCACATCTTTTTGAGAGCGCACTGGGTTTGGTAAATACGGACCAAAATTTGGTTTCATTTGCACCTCAATATTCATGGCTTGAGGAATTACCAAAATATCGCAAAATAGAATAGCAGCATCCATTCCATATCGTCGGATAGGTTGTACGGTAATTTCACTAGCTAATTCTGGTGTTTGGCAACGTGTAAAGAAATCATACTTTTCTTTTATGGCCATAAATTCTGGTAGATAGCGTCCAGCTTGACGCATCATCCAAACAGGTGGACGGTTTACAGTTTCTCCTTTTAATGCTCTTAAAAATAAATCGTTTTTAATCATAGTATTGGTTAATGTTTACTTGTTGTTAGTTATTGGTGAGTCTAGTAACCAATAACTAACAACCAAGAACTTTTATATATAATGCTCATTCACCAACTCAATTACACTCTCTACAGTCGGTACCTTTGCAACTCTTACATCATCAAAATGTTTTCTAGCCTCTGTCGCAGTAGTTTCTCCAATACAAAATGCAATTATTTCTTTTTTGTTTTTTTGAACAAAACTATCAACAGTAGATGGACTGTAAAACATGGCAGCTTCAACCGAGTCATCAACTTTTACACCATCATATTTGGTTTGATAAGCCTCAACTTCGTTTACTTTAATATTATTTTCTGTTAAAATAGCAGGTAAGGCATCCAACCGGATATCACTACAAAAGTAAGTGACTTCAGCACCTTCCATAAATTCTACTAAATATTCTGCAAGTGCTTTCGCATTTTTTTCAGAATGGGCCACTTTCCCAATTCTTTTTTCTACTAAACGCTTCGTTCTACGGCCAACACAATAAATATTTTTGAATTGCAACTCAATAGCCGAGTAGTTTGTTGTTAACGATTCCACAGCGTTTTTACTAGTTATAACAACATTCTGAATTTCATTTTTTAAGAAGCGTGGATGAATACGATTTAAACTTATTTTAATAAAATCTGAACTTTCAGCAACTACTTTTTCATGAAACAATAAACGTTGGTCTTCAGTAAAACTCTTAGTAGAATATACATTTGTTTTTCTATCAGAGTGTTTTATATTATCCATTAAACGTTTACCTCCACGCTCAATCACAAAATCGGCACAAAACTGCGCCATATCATTATGTTCTCCTAATTTCTTAACTCGTGTAACATCAATTCTTTTAGTTCCATCAGGACTTAACAAAACGCCTTTAAAATTGATTTCCCTCATCTTTTATATAAGCTAAAGCGCCAATAGGCGCAGTACATCCGCCTTCTAATTTATTTAGGAATTCGCGTTCTATCGTTGTGCAAATTTCCGTTTCTTCATGATTTAGTTCTGCACAAGCTTCTTTTACAAAGTAGTCTTCCTCTAAAGCGGTAATCATAATAGCACCTTGAGCTGGAGCTGGAACCATCCAATCTAAATTAACGGCTTCTTCGGGCCTTATTCCAATGCGTCCAATACCAGCAGCAGCGAAAATAGCTCCGTTCCAATTGTTATCTTCTAATTTTTGTAAACGAGAATTTACATTACCACGTAAATCTGTAATCGTATGTGTCGGGAAACGGTTTAGCCATTGGGCTCTTCGGCGTAAACTACCTGTTGCAATAACGGCTTCTTTAGCGCCTAAAAATTCTTCGTTATTTTTATAAACAAGCGTATCATTTACATTACCACGCTTTAAAACGGCTGCTTGAATAATGCCTTTGGGTAAAATAGTTGGTACATCTTTTAGAGAATGAACCGCAATATCGATATCATGATTTAACATCGCAATATCTAAAGTTCGGGTAAAAATACCAGTAATACCCATTTCGTAAAGTGGTTTATCTAAAACTAAATCACCTGTAGATTTAACAGGAACGAGTTCTGTTTTATGACCTGATTTTTCGAGTAAACTTTGTACTATTTTGGCTTGCCATAGCGCTAATTCGCTATCGCGTGTACCAATTCTTATGGTTTTAGACATTTTTTGTAGAAGGTTCTAACTGAAATACTTTTTTAATAAGTTCTAGACTGTCATCTGTAGATACGTTATCATCTTTTAAATGATGCGCAAAGTGATTAGTGATTTTTTGAATGATATTATTACTAATTAATTCAGCTTGTTCTTCATTAAAATCAGAACGTTTTTTGCGTTGAGTTTCTAGTTCAGCTATGGCGAAATCATGTAACTTATGCTTTAAAGCTTTTATTGTTGGGGCAAATTTTCTAGTTTCTAACCAACCATTAAATTCTGCTTTCACTTCTTCTATAATTGCTTCAGCTTGAGGGATATGTTGCTTTCGAGACTCTAAAGTTTGATCTGTAATTTGTGACAAATGATCTAGATGAACTAATTTTACATGTTCTAATTCTTCTACATTTTCATTAACGTTTTTAGGTATCGATAAATCCAAAATTAAAAGCGGCTTTTTGGATTGAATAATTTGCTTATCAATAGTAGGACGTTGAGCACCTGTAGCTACAATCAAAATATCCGAATGGCTTATTTCTTCTTGTAAATTCGCATAATCTTTAACTACCAAATTAAATTTTCCAGCAACTTGCTCCGCTTTGTCTTTGGTTCGGTTAATTAACGTAATATGCTCGTTTTTAGTGTGTTTAACTAAATTTTCACAAGTATTTCTACCTATTTTACCAGTTCCAAATAGCAAAATGTTTTTATTCGTAATGTCTTCAACGGCATTAAAAATATATTGAACCGAAGCGAAAGACACCGAAGTTGCTCCCGATGAAATTTCAGTTTCTGTTTTAATACGTTTACTAGCTTGAATAACGGCATTAACTAAACGTTCTGAAAAATGATTAAGTAAGCCAAATTTTCTAGAAAGTCTTGCGCTAATTTTTAACTGACTTATAATTTCAAAATCACCAAGAATCTGACTGTCCAAACCAGAACCTACACGAAACATATGTGAAATAGCGTCTTTATTTTTATAAATGTAAGCCACCTCCTGAAATTCTTCTACAGTACCTCTCGTATTATCACATAGTAATTGGATAAGTTGAAAAGGGTGTTGCGCAAAACCGTAAATTTCGGTTCGATTGCAAGTAGACGTAACAACCAAGCTTTCAATATCATTTTCCTTAGCCTGATTTAGAAGGCTCAATTTAGATGCTTCATCCAAACTAAAGCGCCCTCTTATATCTGCATCGGCTTTTTTGTAACTTAAACCAATGGCATAAAAGTAATTACTTTTCGATATATTATACTTCTGCATCCTAATCCCTGAAATTGTGAAGCAAAAATATAGGGATACTTCGAGAAAAAGTAACGCTGAAAGAACTTTTAGTATCGTTTGTGGTTTTTTAACGTTCTTATTTCTAATATTATGATAAATATCATATTTTTGTACTAAATACAGTAGATTTTATCTATTTAATTTAGAACCAATCTAAATAAAAGCAAAATGAATAACGATTTGGAAGACGAAAAAAGTATCGCTCAAAGTTCTTTTAATGAGACTTCAATTGAAGATGGTGTTTTAGTTTTAACATATAAAAATGAAAAAACTGAAGTGCAATGGCTTGTAAAAGAAATAGATAGTGATTTTATTCAGTTTCATTTTTGTGTTAAAGGCTCTAGTCAGTTTGTTTTTAATGAAGGGCGCTACAAATTAAATATTCTTGAAGAAAACTCATTATTACTTTACAATCCGCAACGCGATCTTCCCATTAGTCTTGAAGTTAATCCGCATTCATGGATAGTTTCCATATTAATATCCATTAAAAAATTTCATGGTTTCTTTTCTCATGAGGCCGATTATATTACATTTTTAAGCGAGGATAATAAAGATAAAAAATATTATAAAGATGGTGTTATATCGCCATCCATGGCCATTGTGCTAAACCAATTGATTAACTATAACTTAAACCAATCTATAAAATCACTATATTTTAAAGGAAAGGCATACGAGCTTTTAAGTTTATATTTTAATAGAAGTGAAGATGCCGATATTGAGCAATGTCCGTTTTTAGTCGATGAAACTAACGTAATTAAAATAAGAAAAGCCAAAGATATTATCATTTCAAGAATGGCTGAACCACCAAGTTTACAAGAACTAGCTGATGAAACTAATCTCAGTCTTAAAAAGCTAAAAGAAGGTTTTAAACAAATTTATGGCGACTCAGTATTTAGCTTTCTATTTGATTATAAAATGGAGGTGGCGCGTAAATTATTAGAAGCTGGTGATGATAATGTCAATGAAGTTGGCCATAAAGTAGGCTATAGCACGTCCAGTCATTTTATTGCCGCTTTTAAAAAGAAGTATGGCACGACACCAAAGAAATATATTATGTCTTTAAGTTAATTTGAGGCGGAAAAAATTAAATTTATGAAACACTTAACACCAGAAATTGAAGCCTTATTGAGAAAAGCGGATGCTGATGTAAACCATAAATCGTTGGCACGAACTAATATGTCGTGTGGTATTTTTCAAGATTGTGATTATACTGAAACGCGACCTAAATTATATGATCAGCAAAAAGTTGAAGATAAAGGACTTGACCAGTGAAATTCTTTATAATTCTTTAAAACTAAATATTATGATTGCAATTTGTATTGTATTTTTGTAATATGAAAAAAGGAATATTACTAGTAAATCTTGGTTCTCCAGATAGCCCAGAACCAAAAGACGTTAAAAAGTATTTAGGTGAATTTTTAATGGATGAACGCGTTATAGATGTTCCGCTTTGGGCGAGAAATTTATTGGTTAAAGGCATCATTTTAAATACGCGACCAAAAGCTTCCGCGAAAGCGTACAAAAAAATATGGTGGGATGAAGGCTCTCCCTTAATTGTAATTTCTGAACGTTTACAAAAAGGAATTCAGAAACATGTTGAATACCCAGTGGCATTAGCGATGCGTTATGGTAGTATGACTATAAAAAAAGGACTTCAAGAATTAGTTGATAAAGGTGTTGATGAGGTTTTAGTATTTCCCTTATATCCGCAGTTTGCTATGGCAACTACCGAAACTATTACGGTTTTAGCTGAAGAGATAAGACAAGAATATTTTCCAAGTTTAAAAATAGAATCTGTCCCGGCTTTTTATAACAAACCCGATTATATTAAGGTGCTCTCAAATTCTATAAAAAGGCATCTAGCAGATAAAAATTACGAACATGTTTTATTTTCGTATCATGGTGTTCCAGAGCGACATATTCGTAAAAGTGATATCACAAAATCGCATTGTAAACCAAGTGATAAAGAGGATTGTAAGTGTTGCAAAACACCAAGTAAGGCTCACGAATTTTGTTATAAACACCAATGTAAAGAAGTAACCCGTTTAGTTGCCCAAAAACTGAAATTTGATGAAGGTACCTATTCCACCTCTTTTCAATCGCGTTTAGGTTTCGATCCTTGGTTGCAACCTTACACCGATAGAACTATTGAGCGTTTAGGTAAACAAGGTGTAAAAAATATGGCTATCGTTACACCTGCATTTGTTAGCGATTGTTTAGAAACTCTTGAGGAAATAGCGATGGAAGGTGAAGAAATTTTTCATGAAGTAGGAGGAAAAGATTTTACAACTGTACCCTGTTTAAATGACAATACTGAGTTTGTGGCTCTACTCTCAAAATGGATAAAAGAGTGGGCAACAAATGAAATTATTTTAGCATAATGGCTAAAGTTGCATCACAAGAATTAGGCACACTTCCAATACATAAGCTGCTTATAAAACAAGCTATTCCAGCGTCAATTGGAATTTTAGTGATGTCACTAAATATTTTGATTGACACTATTTTTGTTGGAAACTGGATAGGTTCAACAGCCATTGCAGCCATAAATGTAGTTTTACCAGTGTCGTTTTTTATTGCTGCTTTAGGTATGGCTATTGGTATAGGTGGTTCCTCAATAATATCGCGGGCTTTAGGTGCCAATAATAAAAATAAAGCTTTAAAAACCTTCGGGAATCAAATTACACTAACTTTAGTATTAACCATCACCATGGTAATTTTTGGGTTATGGTTTGTAGATGGTATTGTGCCTGCTTTTGGCGGGAAGGGAGCTATTTTAGAACCTGCAAAAATCTATTACATTATTGTGCTTTACGGAGTACCATTTTTAGCACTTTCTATGATGGGTAATACCGTAATTCGTGCCGAAGGAAAGCCAAAATTCGCGATGTATGCGATGATGATTCCATCGGTCGGGAATCTTGTTTTAGACTATATCTTCATTAATCTTTTGGATTTAGGAATGTTAGGAGCGGCATGGGCCACAACCATAGCTTATGTTTTATGTTTCCTATTTATTCTTTGGTTTTTCTTGTCTAAAAATTCAGAATTAAAAATTAATTTTTCGCATTTCGGGCTCGACAGACCTGTAGTTTCAGAAATAAGTTCTTTGGGTTTCGTTACACTTGCAAGACAAGCCGTAGTAAGTGTTACCTATTTATTTATGAATAATATTTTATTCGATTTAGGGGGCGAAACCTCAGTAACTGCTTATGCTATTGTTGGGCGCATGCTCATGTTTGCCTTATTCCCCGTTTATGGTATTACACAAGGTTTTTTACCTATTGCAGGATTTAATTATGGAGCATTAAAATATGATAGAGTAAAAGAATCTATTTACACCGCTATAAAATATGCGGCAGGATTAGCTACTGTGGTTTTTATTTTACTCATGGTATTCCCAGAGTCCATTACAAGACTATTCACAACCGATGCTGATGTTATTACCCAAACACCCCCTGCTATGCGTTGGGTATTTGCTGCAACCCCAATAATAGCCATTCAACTTATTGGTGCAGCCTACTTTCAAGCGATTGGAAAAGCCAAACAAGCCTTATTATTAACGCTTACCAGACAAGGTTTTTTCTTTATTCCACTAATTTTTATTTTACCAAAGTTTTTTGGAGAACTCGGCGTTTGGATTGCTTTTCCTATTTCAGATATTCTGGCAACAATTGTAACTGCATATTTCTTAAATCGAGAAATTATTAAGAACTTGAAGCCAGAAACAAATTCAATAGAATTTTCTAATTAATGGACTATTATCTGTACATCAAATCGTTTCATCTCATTTTTGTCATTACGTGGTTTGCCGGTCTATTCTACATTCCAAGGTTATTTGTCTATCAAATTGAAGCCTTTCAGAAACCATCTCCAGATAAAGAAATTTTAGGGAAACAATTAAAACTTATGGCAAAACGCTTGTGGTTTATTATCACATGGCCGTCAGCAATTTTGGCGACTCTTTTTGCCATTTGGTTACTCATTTTACAACCCTTTTGGTTGCAGCAACCTTGGATGCATGTAAAGCTAGGTTTTGTAGTATTACTAATTATATACCACTTAAAAACGCATCAGTATTACAATCAATTACAAAACGATATCATAAAAAAATCATCCAGCTATATGCGTATCTGGAACGAAGGCGCAACATTTATACTATTTGCCGTTGTGTTTCTTGTTATTTTAAAAAGCGCCATTAATTGGGTTTGGGGGGTTATAGGCATCCTTATTTTAGGTATTCTCATCATGCTAGGTTTTAAAATATACAAGCGCTTAAGAGACAAAAATCCTAATGCTTAAATAACATGGCTCTTCGGGCGTTCCCAATTTATTTCGAAATGTATCGATAAGTTGGGCGTTACCCTGTTGGGGTCGGGCTATCCAATACAATCTTTTTGCTTGTGCCTCACAAAAAGGATTTCCTTTTCTATCCCTAACGCGTATACCTGCTAAGTTTAAGTTTTTTAAACCAAGCTTACACGCTTTGGTTTGATTATTGCTATATTTATTGAATTAAAAACAGAGATGAGACTTAAGAAACTTTCGCTGCGTACCCGTATTTTTCTAGCCATGATTTTATTGGTATTAATAGCATCTGTTTTAATTTCGGCCGTTGCCATTTATCAATACAGAAGAAGAAACGCATGATTATCATACTGAACGTTTAGAGCGAAAAGAGGAAAATGTTCAATCTCACATAAAACGCGTAATAAACGGTAGGCAAAATACTTGGGAAGTAAAGACTGAAAATATACCTTTAATTTTTAAAGATGAAATATATAATATAGCTGATATACATAAACTTCAAATCATCTTATACGATTTAGAAGGCGGCTTGCTAATATCCTCAAAAGCTAGCTTACAAAAAAAAGACGTAGATGAATGCCTTGATGCTCATATTTTAAACCAATTATCTAATACTTCCCAACATCGTTTTGTTGATTTACTTAAAGAAAATGGTGAGACTTTTCAATCCTCTTACACCTATATTTTAGATAATAGATCTAAACCTTTGGCGATACTTAATATTCCATATTTAGAAAATGATGATTTTCTTTCTAAAGAACTCAACGAGTTTTTAAAGCGTATTACCTTTGCCTATTTGTTTGTATTACTCATGGCTATTGGTATTGCATTTTTACTCTCAAAATACATTACAAAATCCTTAAAAACCATAAGTGATAAAATAAATACCACCCGCTTAGAAAAACGAAACGAAAGAATTGAAATAGAAGATACCAGTGAAGAGATTTCCACTCTGGTAAGTTCTTATAATAGTATGATAGACGAACTTGAAGAAAGCGCGGTACAACTAGCCCGCAGCGAACGCGAACAAGCTTGGAGAGAAATGGCAAAACAAGTAGCGCATGAAATTAAAAATCCTTTAACACCTATGCGTTTAACAGTTCAAAATTTTCAACGTAAGTTCAATCCTGAGGATGAAAATATCCATTTAAAATTAGATGAATATAGCAAAACTCTAATTCAGCAAATTGATACTATGAGTTCTATAGCATCAGCATTTTCTAACTTTGCAAAAATGCCAGCACAACAAAACGAAACACTAAATGTTGTAAACATTGTAAAACTGGCTTTAGATATTTTTAATGAAGATTACATCTTTTTCACCGCAGAAAAAGAAGAAATTATAGCAAAATTTGATAGAACGCAATTAATACGGGTAGTTACCAATTTGGTTAAAAATGCTATTCAAGCTATGCCCGAAAACAAGATACCGAAAATTGTGATTAGTGTTGGAACAAATAATGGCGATGTTGTAATAACGGTTTCCGATAATGGTACAGGTGTTTTGGAAGAAAATAAAACTAAAGTTTTTGAACCTAAATTTACAACTAAAACAAGCGGTATGGGTCTTGGTTTAGCTATGGTAAAAAATATAGTAGAAACCTATAAAGGCAATATATCTTTTGTTTCTGAAAAAAATAAAGGCACAACATTTCGAGTTACTTTTCCTAAATTGCAATAGATATTTAGTCGTCAAAAGATTTATTTTTTCATAAATTTAAATGATTAATGTCATTGTTTCAACTCAAGATATAAATGGGAATCAATAGGAGAATATTCAATATAAAATTAGCTAGTGGCTTAATCGGTTCATTAATGTTACCAAGTTCTGCATTATCACTTAATAGACGTAAAGAAAACCCAAGTAAACTAGGCATTGTTACTTAGCAGGGATTGTAACAGGTACAAAGTCAAAAGAAAATGAATGGATGAACAAATACAATATCCCCAGAGAAAATGTATATAACTACGAGAACTTTGATGAGATTGTTAATAATGATGCTATAAATATTGTTTATGTGGTGCTACCTAACAGTATGCATGCCGATTTTAGTATTAGAGCAGCAAAAGCTGGAAAACATGTAATTTGCGAAAAACCTATGGCCGTAAGTGTTGCCGAATGTGATGCCATAATTAAAGCCTGTAAAAAAGCAGATGTTAAATTGGGTGTTGGCTACCGTATGCAATCCGATCCTTATACCAATGAAATTAAACGATTAGTAAAAAAGAAACCCTATGGTACTGTACAATATGTGTCATCGGGTGCGGGATATTATTCAGATGGAAATAAAGACCAATGGCGACTAAATAAAAAACTCTCAGGTGGTGGCGCTTTGGTAAATATGGGTGTTTATGCTATACAAAGTAATATTTATGGTACTGGCAATAACCCAACGTCTGTTTCTGCTCAAGAATTTAGCACCAGACCAGAGTATTTTAAAGATACTGATGAATCAATAACAGCACAAATGAAATTCCCTAATGGTGTTGTTGGAAATTTATTTACCTCTCACAACGCCAAAGCGAATCATTTGTTTGTAAGTTTCCGCAACGGTTGGGCCGAATTAAATCCTGCGCATAGTTATGGCCCTTTATCAGGAAGAACTTCTGACGGCAAAAACATTAAATTTCCACATCAAAGTCAGCAAATGGTTCAAATGGACGACTTTGCTAAACATATTTTAATGGGAAGTACTAACTTTGCGCCAGGAGAAATGGGTAAACGAGACATGATTATTGTAGAAGCTATCTATCAATCCATAAAAGAAGGTGGTAAAAAAATCTCTTTAAATTTAGGGAATATGGGCATTGTAAGCGCGTAAATTTTATTGTTCAATTACCTACATTATTAAATAATTTTTATTCTGAAAACTAAGACATGAGCTATAATAATATTTTATATAAGAAAAAGGATGCTATCACAACAATAACTATTAATAGACCCGCGAAATTAAACGCTTTAAACAAAGAAACCATTCAAGAGCTTCACGACGCTTTTGATAAAGCGGATGATGATAAAAACACTAAAGTTATTATTGTAACAGGAAGCGGAGAAAAAGCCTTTGTTGCTGGAGCCGATATTAGTGAATTTGCCGATTTTGATGTTAAAGAAGGCAAACGATTAGCAGCACAAGGGCAAGACATACTATTTAATTTTGTTGAGGATTTATCTACGCCAGTTATAGCAGCTGTTAATGGTTTTGCGCTTGGTGGCGGATTAGAATTAGCCATGGCCTGCCATTTTAGAATAGCTAGTGATAATGCAAAAATGGGATTGCCTGAAGTGTCACTTGGTGTTATTCCTGGATATGGCGGCACACAACGTTTACCGCAATTGGTAGGTAAAGGGCGTGCTATGGAAATGATCATGACAGCGGGTATGATTGACGCCAACCAAGCTTTAAATTACGGACTCGTAAATCATGTCACTACTCAAGAAGATTTACTTCCGCTATGTGAAAAAATAGCAGCTAAAATTTCTAGAAATTCATCAGTTGCAATTTCTTCAGCTATAAAAGCTATAAACGCCAATTTTGAAGATGGTGTAGACGGTTTTGATGTTGAGATTACCGAATTTGGAAACTGTTTTGGAACCGAAGATTTTACTGAAGGCACAACCGCTTTTTTAGAAAAACGAAAAGCTGATTTTCCTGGAAGGTAAATTTGGGTTTTTCTTACGATTTTGGTTTAAGCAAGTAATAAGTAGAACGAAATGGGGATCCATTTTGGTAGGCTTTCTTGTTTGATCTTAAAATATAGCTTTTGCTCAAATATTCACAATTAGCTATAAAGAAAAATGTCATTTAAAAGTTTTAGAAACATATATAAACCATTTTGAAAATATCTACCAACAGATGCCATATTTAGAAAATCCACTTTGCAATTACAAACTAGACTTCGCCAGATTTCTAGCATAAATTTTTCACTTGCAGACAATCCACTTTCAACTTTTGGATATTTACAGCCTTATATAGTGTCTGTATCATTATCAACATACCAATAATCAGAAAAAATTTGAACATAAGGGCGTGTTGAAAGTATAATGCCATAATGATTCTAGTGCATTCAGTTTTGTAAAGTTGGTAAAAGACTTAGATATTGATAATCTTAAATCAAGCAAATGTTTCTCATATTGATTAAGACATTCAGATAAGTACTCAGCATTTATAAAATCTTGTTGTATCTCTTTACATTTAAAATTTACTGTCAAGTTTTTATAAACTAGTTTATTTCTTCTATTTTTTATTTTCTGAATTTCATTTTCGTTTCTTGGTTTTTCAATTCCGAGAGCATCATAAAATATTTTTGACAATTGCCAATATGGCTTTTTTCAATATGAGTTTTTAAGATACTTTCTAATAAATAAAAATCTTCATTTTCAAGAAGTATATCTCTGTCTAATTTAATTGGATTTATCAATATCTTTTCAGGTTGATATTTCAAGTAATAACTAATAATTTCCTTTTGCATTGATTCTAAATATGAAACAAGCATTAAAAAAAGGCCATTAAGAATTACATTTGAAACTCCCTTTTCTAATTCATTTTTAATTTCAAAGATTCTCAATTCTGTGGCTTGAATTGGCATTATTAGATAATCCTTCAGTAAAATATTGGGTTTATTCATAATGATTTCAGTTGAATATTCAACGAATTTAGTGGGTATTTTCCGTAAAATAAAGCCTTAAATATTCAGTGGAATTTTCATAACCATATCTCGATTTGACCAATTTGTTAATAACCCGTTTTCATTTTAACAATTTTCAACACAAATAATACCTAATTTTAAAGAGCTACTCGAATAGCATAAACCTATAAATTTACTGCAATGAATCCCAAAACTACACTAAATGGACGTGGTGCGCAACGTAATGTGCACAATCGTTTTTTCGAATTAAGTCATGAAATGCGTGATGATTTTTTAGAATTCTGCCATAAAGAAGGTGAGGAAAGTGATAAAAATAAAACATGGTATTTACCAGTTTTTCCAAAAACTATCGTCAATAAAGTGGAAAGTCCTGATGTTGGCATGGGATATTCTATGAATGCATATCAAGGTTGCGAACATGGTTGCATTTACTGTTATGCTAGAAACTCCCATGAATATTGGGGTTATAGTGCAGGTCTAGATTTTGAGCGTCGTATTTTAGTAAAAAAAGATGCACCAAAATTATTAGAAGAGCTTTTAAAAAAGAAAAGTTGGAAAGCATACCCCATAGTGATGTCTGGAAATACAGATTGCTATCAACCTGCCGAAAAACAATTTGAAATTACAAAACAGTGTTTGGAAGTGTTTTTAAAGTATAAACATCCCGTTGGAATAATCACAAAAAATGCTTTAATTCTTAGAGATTTAGACATTCTAAAAGCTTTAGCCCAAGATAATTTAATTGGTGTAAATATATCTATTACTTCATTATCTGAAGATACACGTCGAGTTTTAGAGCCTAGAACTGCAACCATTAAAAAACGATTGGAAACCGTAAAAACATTGAGCGAAAACGGTATACCCGTTAATGTGATGTTGGCACCTATAATTCCATCCATAAATAGTCATGAAATTTTACCATTAGCAAAAGCAGCTTCAGATTATGGAGCCCTGTCAATTGCGCACACCATAGTTAGGTTAAACGGAGCCATAGGTGATATTTTTAAGGATTGGATACACAAAACCATGCCCGATAGAGCTGAAAAAGTATTGCATCAAATAGAAAGTTGCCACGGCGGTAACTTAAACGACAGCAGATATGGAACTAGAATGCGAGGGGAAGGTAAAATAGCAGAACAGATTAATAACCTTGTAAAACTTGCGAGACAAAAATATTTTAAGGATAAAGCAATGCCCAGATTAAACACGCAATTACACGAGCAGTTTAAAGACGGACAATTGAAACTGTTTTAAAATATTTTATTTGGTCATATTATCTATTTCATCGCCTATTAACTTGTCAAAAATAATGCAGGTTATTATCCAATACGCTGAAAAATAAACTAAACCACCAATTAAAAAAACAACTTCCCAGCCTGTTCCTGTAATTAAGGCAGAAATATAAATTAAACCTAAGACGTTTAAAACTCCCCAAATAATGTGTAGTATGATTCTTTTAAAAATCCAATCTACTTTTTTACTATTTAGGTTTAAAGAGGTATTCGGTTTTTTTAGCGAACCAAATTTATAAGATATAGGTAAATGTAATGTTTTCATATTTCTAATTTTAAAAAAAAAGTGGGCCACCACAGCCCACTTTACCAACTAAACTAAATAAGACATTAAACTAATTATTAATGAATTTTGTAAACTCTTTGTTATTTGTGTTAAATACTATTTTATAATTTCCTTGACCTAATTTGTAAGCACGCTCAATAGTTTGAGTGTCTTCAATTTTTTCCGAATATGCTAATTCGAAAGTTCCATTAGCCTCAAAATAGATATCAATTTCTAGAGATTCTAAATTTGGAGCTAATTTTGAAACAAGAACTAAATCATTGTTTTTTCTAACATAAGGTTTATAAGTAATTACTTCAGCTTCCTTATTAAATTCAACGCTATTGGCTTTTACTGTAAAAGGAATCATTTTAATTTCTAAATCTTTATCAACTTCAAAATAATAATCACCGTTTGGTAAAGCAGTTAAATCGAATCCTTTTTTATAAATCCCGTTAGATTTAATTAACTCCTTATATAATGTAATCCCATTATAATCTTTTATAGATAGTAAATCGCCAGATTTTACATTCTTTAAGGTTAGTGCGGTTTCTTTAATAACCTCTTTATAAATTGAAGTAATTTCGTTAGCATTACCTAATGTAGCAGCAAATAAGGTTACCACTATTAGGTTTTTTTTAATTGTTTTAATTGTGTTTTTCATGATTTGGATGTTTAATAACGTTCAACGATACAAAGGTATGGTGGAAGAAACCTTTAGAAAACATCAAATTTGACTAATTTATATTCTATTTTATCTGTTAATTAATTTTTAAGACATTGTAAAGGTAAAATAGAATATAATTGAGTAAATTTTTAATAGAAATTAATTTATGGTTTTTATAAAAGGTTTCATTTTAAATTATCAATATTTAAAAAATACTCATAAAAAAAAGTGAGCCACCACAGCTCACTTTACCAACTAAACTAAATAAGACATTAAACTAATTATTAATGAATACGATTTACTCTTTAAAGAGTGTATTTTATATTAAATATATTTTGTATCATATTTTATTGATTTATTTTAATATGATATCAAATTTTATATAATTGTGAATATCTTCATTATAATAACACCACAAAAATAAAGCATTATAGTAATACATATAACATCAATTTTGGCAAATTTATATGCTATTTTATCTGTTAAATGAATGTTAACTGTATGTTAAGTTAACATAACACATAATTATGGTAATTTAATATATAATGTATGCATAATAAATGGTAAATTTGTATTAAAATTGCTTCCCATGATTAATAAGAAACCTACTTTAGAAAAACTCAGTCCCAGTTTTGGTAGCTCTATTTTGGTTAAACAGCATGCTGAACAGTTAGATAAAAACAGTGCCTTTTGGCATTTTCATCCTGAATTAGAATTAGTTTATGTAAATAAAGGGCAAGGTAAAACACATATTGGTAATCACTTATCTTATTTTAACAATAGTCAATTAATACTAATTGGTGCTAATTTGCCTCATAACGGATTTGCGGATAGGCTTACCGCCAACGGAACAGAAACTACCGTTCAATTTAAAGCTGATTTTTTAGGAGATGATTTTATTAAAATTCCTGAAATGGCAGCAGTTTCGTCATTATTCCACAGGGCAAAAAAAGGAGTCAAATTTAATGTTGAAACTAAAAATTTTGTTGGTTCTAAAATCAATAAAATTTTAGATTATGATGGTTTAGAGCGTGTGCTTAAGTTTTTGGAAATTTTGAATTATTTAGCAAATACCGAAGATTATACCTTATTAAATGCAGACGGGATTGCTTTAGAAACGAATCCGCAAGACAGCGAGAAAATAAGTACGATTTACAAATATGTAAATACAAATTTTCAAAATCACATCACTCTAGATGAGGTTGCTGATAAAGTAAGCATGACTGTTCCTGCGTTTTGCAGATATTTTAAAAAAACAACAGGAAAAACTTTTACACAGTTAGTCAACGAGTATCGCGTAGTGCATGCCACCAAGTTATTAAATGAAAGCAAAATGAGTATAGCTGATATTTGTTTTGAATGCGGATTTAACAATTTTTCGCATTTTAACAAACAGTTTAATGACATTACGGGCAAAAGTGCATCGCAATACAGAAAGGAAATAAAGCTTATAATTCAATAATAAATAGCTAACAATGGATAATAATAAAATTGACAATACTATTGATTATTATAATGTAAAAGTTAAGGAAATATTGAATTTTATGAATTCAAATAATCATTTAACTATTGAGCAGATAATTTCTAACGGGGAACAGCTAGCCATATTAGAATATAAAATTACAGCACTAGAAATTGCTAAAGAAAACTAATATTACATTTTCCCTTCCCACTCATTATAAAATTGTTTTAAATATAATTCCATAAAAGCATGTCGCTTTTTTGCGATTTCCATTCCTGTTTTTGTGTTCATTTTATCTTTTAAACGCAGTAATTTTTCGTAAAAATGATTTATAGTCGGTGCTTTTGAGTTTTTATATTCGGACTTGCTCATATTAAGATTTGGCTTTATAGCAGGATTATAAAGTGGTCTGTTTTTAAACCCCCCATAATTGAAACAACGTGCTATACCAATAGCACCAATGGCATCTAATCGATCGGCATCTTGAACCACATCTAATTCAGGTGACGTGAACTTTTGAAGTTCGTTTCCGCCTTTAAAGGATATGTTTTCAATAATTTTTATAACGTGTTCTATAATTTTTGAATCCACATTAAGTTTGAATAAAAAATCACGAGCTGTTTTAGGTCCTAAAGTTTCATCACCATCTTGAAATTTGCTATCAGCAATATCATGAAGCAATGCTCCAAGAGATACAACAAAAACATCTACTTTTTCGGTTTTAGCAATTAGTAAACTATTTTTATAAACGCGCTCTATGTGAAACCAATCGTGACCCCCTTCAGCATCTACTAATTGCTCTTTTACAAAGCTTATGGTTTTGTTTAAAATATCTTTTTTCATATTTGGCTAAAAATAAAAATTCCCTTCATAAATGAAAGGAATTAATTTATAATTTTAATGGAAACTTGTGTTATTTAATAATAGCAGGCTCCACCCATTTAAACTGAAATGAATTTTCAGGAATTTTTATACGTTCTGATAAACGATACATTCTAGCTGGAAGTTTCATTAAGTAGTCTCTAGCTTTTTCAGCTTCATCGTTTAGATTAGTAATTTTATCAATTTCCCAACGCTTAATAAGTTTGTCTAAAATATCCACATAATCCGTTGAGGTGTAAACGCCAATTCGTTGTGCGGTATTAGAAAACTCTTCAAAAGCCGTACTGATTTGGTTTCCAGATTCGCGTAAAAAATGAGCTGGCATCGTAATTTTTTGTTTCATCATATCATGAAAGGCCATCATCATTTGGTTAGGATCTACCTTAAAAATACGCTCTACAAATTCAGAATACGCATTATGATGTCGCATTTCATCCCCAGAAATTATCTGGCACATTTTACCTAACTGCTTATTGCCGTTTTTCTTTGCTATTTTAGCAACTCTGTTATGAGAAACATAGGTTGCTAGTTCTTGAAAACTGGTATAAACAAAGTTTTTGTAAGGATCTCTATCCGTTCCAATATCAAAACCGTCAGCAATTAAATATTGTGTAGTTTTTTCAATTTCGCGCATGTTAACACGACCTGATAAATAAAGATATTTGTTTAAAACATCTCCATGTCGGTTTTCTTCACCTGTCCAATGTCTTACCCATTTTCCCCAAGAATTTCCACCATCTTTTACCTGATCGACACCTTCCACGTCCATTAACCAAGATTCGTAGGTTGGTAATGCTTCTTCGGTAATCATATCGCCAACTAAAACGACCCAAAAATCATAAGGTAATTCTTTTGACAGTTCTCTTATTTCTCTGACTTCTTCAAAGAAGTTATCTCCTTCAGAATTTGGTAAAAAATCGGTAGGCTGCCATATTTTTTCAATAGGTATTAAATATTTTTCAATAAGAGATTCTACGTCTTTTTCCAAAAACTGCATCACTTCCAATCTTACATTTTTTAATGACATAAGTATATTTTAGGGGTGTATATGTTCTTTTATAGTAGTTTCAATACTATTAATTAAATGTTCTTTATTAACAAAGGTAGCTAATTTTATAGGCTTATGTACTGTAAAAGTAATATGAGTACCTATTCCCATTGGAAATTTTCCATATTTGTACATTTTCCAAGAATTATTTATGGATATAGGAACAATTAACGCTGAAGGTATTTTTTTAAATAAAATTCCTAACCCTTTTGTTTGAAAAGGTTTTGGTTCACCATTTTTACTACGAGTTCCTTCCGGAAAAATAACGGCAGCACGTTTGTTTTCTTCAATATATTCTCCAAAATTCATGAGTGCAGGTAAAGACTGTCTTGGATTTTTTCTATCTATTAATGCGGCGCCACCATGCCGTAAATTGTATGACACACTAGGGATACCTTTCCCTAATTCTATTTTGCTGATAAATTTGGGATGATGTTTTCGCATATACCAAGTAAGCGGATATATATCGTGTAAACTTTGATGATTTGCAACTACAATTAGAGGTTGATTTTTATCAATTTGATGTGGATTATTAAATGTAAATCGCGTACCTAATATATGAGCACATTGCATTAAGCACAATTGCAAAATATCCACACTTTTTTTATGTGCTTGATAACCAAAAACATTAAAACAAAACCATTGGATAGGATGAAAAATCACTAATGTTATAAAAAAACAAAAGAAATAAACAATGGTTAAAAAATAGGCTAATATTTTTTGCATACTGTAAAAATAAAAAAACTACCTTTCATTACATCGCTTCATAGGTGTTATTTTGCAAGTTAAACGGTGTGTGTTTTATAAGGTATTATAATTTGACAAAGATTATTTACCCTAAAAGAAAACCCCAGAATCATAAATGATTCTGGGGTTTTTCTTAAAAACACTTTTACTAAAACTAAAGGTTATAGCATAAATATTTTTTTTGTTAAATACGCTAAGCTTTTTAAAAACTCTAAATTTTCTTTTAAAGTTTCTTTGAATTTGCTTTCGTCATGTGTAGGTGGTTCAGGTAGATTTGTTGCAATATTCATAAGTTTAAAGTTTAAGGTAGATTTGGGTTTATTATATTTTATTTTGGTTATTTGGGATTACTAATATCAAACTTATTTTCAATTAATCGGATTAAAAACAAAAAAAATCGATTAAATACAATTTATTGTTGCATTTCATCGATTAAATTTACTTTTAATGTTGTTTAAATTGTCATTTCAGGAATGTCTCCTTCTATAATCAACGTTCCTTCAGTAGATTTTTTAATGTCTTCGACTGAAACCCCAGGAGCGCGTTGTAAAAGTTTAAAACCGTTTTCTGTAACTTCGATTACTGCTAGATTAGTTACTATTTTTTTTACACAGCCAACGCCTGTTAATGGTAAACTACATTGTTTTAATAGTTTAGATTCACCTGCTCTGTTTGTATGCATCATGGCTACAATAATATTTTCGGCACTTGCAACTAAATCCATGGCGCCACCCATACCCTTTACCATTTTACCTGGAATTTTCCAATTTGCTATATCACCATGCTCTGAAACCTCCATGGCTCCCAGAATAGTTAAATCCACATGTTGCCCTCGAATCATTGAAAAACTCATTGCTGAATCAAAAAAACTTGCTCCGGGCAACGTCGTAATAGTTTGTTTTCCTGCATTTATAATATCGGCGTCTTCATCGCCTTCAAAAGGAAATGGGCCCATTCCTAAAATGCCGTTTTCGCTTTGAAATTCTACTTCAATATCGTTTCTAACATAATTAGCCACGAGCGTAGGGATACCTATTCCTAAATTTACATAGTAGCCATCTTGTACCTCTTTGGCAATCCGTTTTGCTATACCGTTTTTATCTAACATTTGTTTAAGTTATAAGTTAATAAGTATTTAAAGTTATAAGTTACTTACTCAATCGGTTGTTTAACTTTAGTCACTTTTAACTTGAAGTACTTCTTGGTCTTACTGTTCTTTGTTCAATGCGCTTTTCATAACGAGATCCTTGGAATATGCGGTTCACAAAAATTCCTGGAATATGAATTTGATTAGGATCTAATTCTCCTAGGGGTACTAATTCTTCAACCTCGGCAACAGTAATTTTTGCAGCACCACACATATTAGGATTAAAATTTCTAGCAGTGCCTTTAAAAATCAAATTTCCTGCTGCATCGCCTCTCCAAGCTTTTACAAAAGCAAAATCGGCTTTAAAGGCGTATTCCAATACATACATTTTACCATCAAATTCACGTGTTTCCTTACCTTCAGCAACTTCAGTACCATAACCCGCAGGGGTGTATATCGCTGGAAATCCTGCTTGTGCTGCGCGACATCGTTCTGCTAATGTTCCTTGCGGAATAAGCTCAACATCCAATTCTCCAGAAAGCATTTGACGTTCAAATTCATCATTTTCACCAACATAAGACGACACCATTTTTTTAATTTGCTTTTTTTGAAGTAACAAACCTAAACCAAAATCATCAACCCCTGCATTGTTAGAAATGCATGTAAGTCCTTTAATACCAAGTTTAACTAATTGTGCAATAGCATTTTCTGGAATACCACTAAGACCAAAACCTCCAAGCATCAACGTCATATCATCTGAAACACCCTGAAGTGCCTCTTTAACATTTGCTACTTTTTTATTAATCATTATTATTTATTTTTTCAATATAAAATTACAAATAATTGAAGAAGAATAAGAACATATAGTACATAAAAAACCCACTCTTTTTTTGAGTGGGTTAGGAAAAAACTTATTTATTATTGAAGATTAAAAATCCAAATCATCAATAGTATCATTATTAGGTGTGTTGCCTGTGTTATCATCTGACACATTTGAGCAATTTATATTTATAGATAAATTTGATGGTGCTTCAAAATCTTCTTTAGAAATATTTAATTCTTCATCAGCATAACAGCTTTTCATATAAACGCCCCAGATAGGTAAGGCCATGGCTGCCCCCTGTCCATAAGTTATAGTGGCAAAATGCGCTGCTCTATCTTCTGCGCCAACCCAAACACCAGTTACCAAATTGGGTACCATACCCATAAACCAACCATCACTTTGGTTTTGTGTTGTTCCTGTTTTTCCTGCTATATCATTCTCAAATTCATAAGGATATCCAGTAACTATTTCTTTGTAATCTTTTCTATATGAATCGGCACCACGTCCTCTTAAACGTATGCCCGATCCGCCTTGTGTTACACCTTCCATTAATTTAACGGTAACATAAGCTGTTTCTTCACTTAAAACGTCGCGTGTTTCTGGTTTGAATTGATATAAAATCGTACCATTTTTATCTTCAATAGTAGTCACCATTACGGGCTTTGTATAAACGCCTTTATTAGCAAAAGCCGAATACGCACCAACCATTTCGTAAACACTTAAATCTGGAGTTCCTAAAGCGATTGAAGGCACAGGTAGCATATTAGATTCTATTCCTAATCTTTGAGCTAAATCTACAACGGGTTGCGGCCCCACTCTATCAATTAATCTGGCTGTTATTGTGTTTACCGAGTTTGCTAAGGCATCTTTTAAAGTACGCTCCCCCCCGTAATTTCCTCCAGAATTTTTTGGACACCATTCTTCAACATTTCCATATTTACCAGCCTCGATGCAAAACGGTGTATCTGGATATAAATCACATGGTGATGCGTGTAATTGATCTATGGCAGTGGCATACACAAAAGGTTTAAATGTAGAACCTATTTGACGTTTACCCTGTTTAACCATATCGTATTGAAAGTGGCGATAATTAACACCTCCAACCCATGCTTTTACATATCCTGTTTGAGGATCCATAGACATCATTCCTGTTCGTAAGAAAGATTTATAATACCGCATGGAATCTATAGGTTTCATAATAGTATCAACCTCTGAAGCTTGCCCTTCTTTCCATTCAAAAACAGTCATTTTTACAGGTTTATAGAATGATTCTTCAATGTCTTTATTTTCCTTTTTTAAATCATACTTCATGTGTCTCCAACGTTCTGATTGTTTCATGGAACGTTTTAAAAGGTCATTGATCTCATTTTTATCTAAATCTAAAAACGGTGCTGTTGGGTTTCTTTCTGGAGTGTTTTGATGAAAAAACTCAGCTTGTAACCTTGGCATATGTTGGTTTACAGCATCTTCGGCATAGGCTTGCATCCGTGAATCAATCGTAGTGTAAATTTTTAATCCGTCGTTGTATAAACTCCATTTTTCACCATCAGGTTTTGGATTGTTTTTTATCCAATCTTTCATAAAACCATTTAAATAGCCTCGAAAATAAGTGGCCATTCCATCTCTGTGAGACTGAGGTGTATACTTTAAATCTAAATCTGTTTTTTGAAGTGAGTCTTTTAATTTTTCATCTATAAAATCATACTTATACATTTGCGCTAAAACTACATTTCGTCTATTATATACGCCTTGAGGATTTATTCTTGGATTATATAGTGCTGAATTTTTAAACATCCCTACCAACATGGCAGCTTCTTTTAAGTCTAACTCCATAGGTTCCTTATTAAAATAAATACTGGCCGCACTACGGATACCATCAGCATTATTTAAAAAATCATAAATATTAAAGTATTGGGCTATAATTTCTTCTTTAGTGTATTGACGCTCTAATTTTATAGCAATAATCCATTCTTTTACTTTTTGAAAACCACGTTCAAATTTGCTACTCGAAACCTGTTTTGTAAATAGTTGTTTGGCTAATTGCTGGGATATGGTACTCGCACCGCCGCCACTGCCTAATTTAAATATAGCTCTTAATGTACCTCGCGCATCAATACCCGAGTGGCTATGAAAACGAGCGTCTTCAGTAGCAATTAATGCGTCAACCAAATGCTGTGGTAATTCGTCAAAAGTTACTGGCGTTCTATTATCATCCAAATAAAACTTACCTATAGTTTTTCCATCTGAAGAAATAATTTCAGCAGCTAAGTTGGTTTTAGGGTTTTCCAGAACGGTGTAGTCTGGTAGCTCCCCAAATACGCCCCAAGAAGCTAGTAAAAATATAAGAATAACAGAAAGTATCCCACCCAAAAACAACATCCAAAACCAACGGATATATTTTGAGAAATCTTGATTTACTTTAGTGTCTTTTTTTGTTGCCATGTTTGTCTATAAAACACTTGGAATATTCTAAGTGTAACCGTTAATTATTAATATTTTCTATTCTAAAACCAATATCAGTTATGCCTTCAAGCTCTACAACACCATGCACTTTACCATGCTCTCTCATAGCATGCTGAATATTAACTATGTACTCACCTGTTTCTGTAAAACTAAAGGTTGGATCGCTTCCTTTATACCATAATTTGTTTTCTTTAACATCGGTTAATCCTTTACCCAAAAGCGCTCCTGTAGGATCTGCCATTCTGTATTCTAAGGTATCTTTTATTATTTTTCCGTGTGGATAGACCATTTCAACAATCAAAAATAAATTATTGTATTTGTAGGAATTTGTATTTCTAAGATTGACAAATAAATTGTAATTTTTAGTTGAGTCAGGTGGAGTAATATTAAAACTAATTATAGAATCTTTATGCCATTTATTTGGAACAGATTTATATGTATCAAAAACACGATTTGAATCGCAAGAGAACAACATAAAAGAAAAAATTAAAAAAAATAATAAAGCATTATTTCGTGGCATTTTTACTGTTTTTAGGTTTGGGTTTCCTTTTATTGTTTTTGTTTCTACTACTTTGGTTTGGGGTATTCGGTTTAGTATTTTTATTTACCGAGTTGCCTTTCTTCTTATTATTTCTACGTTTATTATTGCGTTTTGGACTATCAAAACGTGTTAAACTGTCTTGCCCTACAACGTTCTCAAACTCAGTTTTAGTATCTTCGATAAGGTCTGATGCAAATTCTTCAAGACTAGCTATTTTTACATTTTTCTTATTAGCATCAATTATTTCGTTGGCTTGCTCCGTAGTTATTTTATGCCAATTCATCCATTCCCCTTCGTAAGCATACCACATGTGGCCTTTAAAAATATCAGTTTTTTGGCAAACCGCTATTCCTTTTTCTGTTTTAAGTTTAACATCGGTTTTTGGAAAACTTTTCAAAGCATCTAAATAAGTGTCTAACTCATAATTTAAACAGCATTTTAATTTACCACACTGTCCTGCTAATTTTTGTGGATTTAAAGATAACTGCTGATAACGTGCTGCCGAAGTACTTACTGAGCGAAAATCTGTTAACCAAGTAGAACAACACAATTCACGCCCGCAAGAACCAATACCACCAAGCCTTGCTGCTTCTTGACGAAAACCAACTTGTTTCATCTCTATACGTGTTCTAAACTCGCGTGCAAATACTTTGATAAGCTCACGGAAATCTACACGTTCTTCAGCTGTATAATAAAATGTAGCTTTACTAGCATCACCTTGAAATTCAATATCTGAAATTTTCATATGAAGTTTTAAATCGATAGCAAATTGACGTGCTTTCACCTTCATTGGTTCTTCTTTATCTCGCGCTGTAGACCAAATATCAATATCTTTTTGGCTTGCTTTTCTGTATATTTTTAAAACATCATCTCTATTTTCTGAGATGTTTTTACGCTTCATTTGTACGCGTACCAATTCCCCCGTAAGGGTAACCATACCAATATCATGACCAGATTGCGCCTGTGTAGCAACTATATCACCTATGCTTAATGTTAAATTTTCAGTGTTATGATAATAGTCTTTTCTTCCGTTTTTAAAACGAACTTCTACCCAATTAAATGGTTTTTCACCATTTGGAAGCGACATATTCGCCAACCAATCGAAAACAGTTAATTTGTTGCAGCTATCTGTGCCACAGGTTCCATTATTTTTGCAGCCTTTTGGAGAGCCGTCTTTAGTTGAGCAACTTGCGCAAGCCATATATTATATATATTGATTCCGATTAAAACTAATGTTTTATAGGAAGAAGGTTCATAAATATTTTTTAGATTCCCGCTTTTACGGAAATAACAAAATAAGTGGAGTTTTGAAACTGGGTTTCAAAAAACTTATCGATGTAAAGATAAGATTATTATAGAGACTTAAAAATGAAGATTTCTAGTTCTCCTAAAAAAAATTTTAAATCTTTTTCTTTTTTAAAACCTCAAAAATATTTCTTAAATCTTTTTTATAAGGCAAATGGTCTGCACGTCCTTTTTTGAAAATATCATTGCTATTGCCCTGGCCTTTACGTAATTCTTTTTGTTTTTCAAATGGTAATGCTTGAATGGTTTTACAGTTTGTAGAGCAGCAATTATTCATCTCTACTTTACAAGTATCACATTGAATAAATAATAAATGGCAAGCATCATTTGCGCAATTGGTATGCACATCAAACGGCGCACCACATTGATGGCATTTTGCAATAACATCGTCGCTAATTTTTTCAGCTCGACGCTCATCAAAAACGAAATTCTTACCTATAAATTTATTTTCTAAATGTTTATCATTTATTTGTCGCGTATATTCAATGATACCGCCTTCTAGTTGATACACATTTTTAAAACCTTTATGTTTAAAATAGGCACTTGCTTTTTCGCAGCGAATACCACCAGTACAATACATCACTAATTTTTTATCTTCTTTATGCGCTTTTAAATCGGCCTCAATAATATCTAAAGATTCTCTAAACGTATCAACATCGGGCGTTACAGCATTTTTAAAATGTCCTATTTCACTTTCGTAGTGGTTACGCATATCCACCAAAACCGTGTTTTCGTCTTCAATAAGTTTATTGAATTTTTCGGCATCAACATGAATCCCTTTGTCTGTTACATCAAAAGTATCATCGTTTAATCCGTCGGCCACGATCTTGTTTCGAACTTTAACTTTCAGTTTTAAAAACGACATATTATCTTGCTCTATAGCAATATTCAGCCTGATGTCTTTTAAAAAATCGATGGTGTCTAAATGCGCCTTAAATGCATTAAAACGATCTGCGGGGAGTGATAATTGCCCGTTTATACCTTCATGCGCTACATATATTCTGCCTAGAACGTCCAAAGCGTCCCAAGTCACAAATAAATGATCTCTAAAATCTTGAGGATTTTTAATTTTGGCATACTGATAAAAAGAAAGCGTTAATCGATCTTTACCTGCTTTTTCGATTAATTCTGCTCTTTCTTTAGCACTTAATTTATTGTACAGTTGCATGCTATACTAATGTTTTAAGGTTAAAAATATTTTAAAATACAAAAATACAATATTAAATAGGAGCCTACAATTTAGCATATAAAAAAACACTTAAACCTAACATTTAAGTGCTTTATTTAGTTTTAGTTAGCCTTAGTTTTGTTAAGAATTACTTTGCAATTTCATAGTAAAAAATTATCTTTTCATTTTTTAAATGCTAGAATGGGTAAAAAGTTGCGTGAGGTTTTAATTTTTTATTTCTAAACCCTTTAAAAGCCTTATCTTACTTTCCAAATTTATGTTGAAAACTATTATTGTAGGATGACAAAAGATGTAGTATTTTAGCATGAATAATTTGAGAAAACTAAATATAAATGAGTAGCGAAAAAGAAGCAAAATTAAAAGCACTAAAGCTTACATTAGATAAATTAGATAAAGCTTACGGTAAAGGCACCGTAATGAAAATGAGCGACCAAGCGGTAGTTGATGTTGACGCTATACCATCGGGTTCTTTAGGTTTAGATATCGCTTTAGGCGTAGGTGGTTATCCACGTGGTCGTGTTATTGAAATTTATGGCCCTGAGTCTTCAGGTAAAACAACTCTTACTTTACATGCTATTGCTGAAGCACAAAAAGCTGGAGGTATTGCCGCTTTTATTGATGCTGAACATGCTTTTGATCGTTTTTACGCTGGAAATTTAGGTGTAGATATTGATAATTTAATTATATCTCAACCTGACAATGGTGAGCAAGCTTTAGAAATTACAGATAATTTAATCCGATCGGGTGCAATTGATATTGTGGTAATCGATTCAGTCGCAGCACTTACACCAAAAAGCGAAATTGAAGGTGAAATGGGCGATTCTAAAATGGGTTTGCATGCACGTTTAATGTCTCAAGCCTTAAGAAAGCTAACAGGTTCTATAAGTAAAACAAATTGTACGGTTATATTTATTAACCAACTACGTGAAAAAATTGGGGTTATGTTTGGTAACCCTGAAACGACAACTGGAGGAAATGCATTGAAGTTTTATGCTTCTGTAAGGTTAGATATTCGTCGTTCAACACAAATAAAAGATAGCAACGGTAATGTTTTAGGAAATAAAACGCGGGTTAAAGTGGTTAAAAATAAAGTCGCTCCTCCATTTAAAATGGCAGAATTTGATATTATGTATGGCGAAGGGGTTAGTAAAGTAGGTGAAATATTGGATGTAGCCGTAGAATTTGAAATTATTAAAAAAAGTGGCTCTTGGTTTAGTTATGAAGACACTAAGTTAGGTCAAGGTAGAGATGCTGTTAAAGCCATTATAAAAGACAATCCAGAGCTTTTTGATGAGTTAGAGCAAAAAATAAAAGTCGCCATTAAAGGCTAAACAAAAAACTAAAAAATCCCGAAAATTCGGGATTTTTTTATGCCTTACATATTATAAAGTATTCTTCACTAATGACCTTTAGTTTGTAATTTATCTAATTAATTGTTAAATTTTTCAATTTACACGCAACCCTTCGGCTATAAATGCATCTAGAAAGTACGAAACATGTATTTAAAAAGAAAAATATTTATTATGAAAAGATTACTTGTACTTTGTTTATCGCTATTACTATTTGCCTCATGTAGCCTAAACGATGATGATGGTAAAAATTATAGTTTTGAGGTGTTACCAGTAGAAAGTGTAGATATTCCAGATTCGTTTGAACTGGGTGAAACCTACCCAATTACAATTTCTTATTTTAGACCTACTACGTGTTATTCTTTTAAAGAACTTTACTATTTGAAAGAAAATAACGAACGTACTGTTGCCCCAATTACCTATGTATTTGAAAATAACGACTGCACCAATTTGGAAGACGATTTGGTTGAAGCTACCTTTAACTTTATTGTTACGAGTAATGGTTCGTATATTTTTAAATTCTGGCAGGGTGAAGATACTAACGGCGAAGACCAATACTTAACGATTGAAGTGCCAGTATTGTAGAGTAAATTATTAATTAATACGTGTTTAATTTGAGTTTAAATCAACTCATAGAAAATTGTAAAATTAATGATACTAAAGCACAAGGGGAACTATATAAGCTCTTTTCGAGTAAGTTGTTTTCTGTATGCTTAAAGTATTCACGAAATTATGTTGAAGCTGAAGATAATTTACAGGACGCATTTTTAACCATTTTCGATAAAATAGAACAGTATAAAAATAAAGGTTCTTTTGAGGGCTGGTTAAAACGTATTACCGTAAACACAGTATTACAACGCTACCGAAACGAAAAGGTTTTTGATATTATAAATGAAAATTTAATTGAAGATGTTGAATTAGATGTTGATGAAGATAATCTCTCAATCACTTATCTTTTACAAATTATTCAAGAATTACCAGATAGATACCGTTTGGTTTTTAATCTCTACGTACTTGATGGATATTCGCATAAAGACATAGCAAATTTGCTAGAAATTAATATAGGAACTTCAAAATCTAATTTGGCTCGAGCTCGACACATATTGAAGCAAACTATAGAAAATTATAAAATGACACAAAGTTTACAATCCTTATAATGAGTGATAAAAAACATATAGACAGACTATTTCAGGAAAGCTTTAAAGATTTTGAGGCTACGCCTAGTGATAGTGTTTGGGAAAATATTGAAGCACAACTTAACCAGAAAAAGAAAAAGCGTAGAGTTATACCAATTTGGTGGCGTTATGCAGGTGTTGCCGCTTTACTATTGCTTTTTTTAACTGTTGGAATTCATTATTTCAATACCAATGATACTACCCAAACAAATCAAGTTGTAGATACAGAAGGTAATACGTTTGATAAACAAAATGCTGCATCCAATGGTTTTGATGAATTAAAACAGGCTGATGAGGTTATTACACCTAATAATATTTTGAATAATCATTCTAATGAAGCCAATGACGCCATTGTTAATACTTATTCTGAAAAAGACGATCTTCAACAATCATCTGAAAATGGAAATATTTTAAACGACAAAATAAATACTTTAAAAGAACCATCAGTTGCTGAGACTCAAGTTTCAAAGCGTCAAAACGAAAGAAAAGGTAATACTAATCTGTCTTCAAAAAAGACATCAAATATTGAAAATTCAGTATTAAAAACTGAAAATAAAACCGTAATTGCTTCTCGTTCTAACACAGAAAAAAGTATTAATAAAACTTTACAAAATAAAAAAGACGTATTGTTAATTGATAAAAATGAAGCTTCAATAATTTTAAACGCTGCATCAAAAAACGATACGGGGATAGCGCAAAATAATCCTTCAAAAGAAGAAGAAAGTGAAACAGCTTTTGAAGACAGAGCGAAAGATAATAGTTTAAATATTGAAGATGCTATCAATAAAAATGAAGATCTTATTGAAGAAGGGAAGGTCAATAGGTGGAGTATAGCCCCAAATGCTGCGCCTGTTTATTTTAATACTTTAGGAGAAGGCTCATCTATAGATCCTCAATTTAATGGTAATTCTAAATCTGGTGAACTTAATATGAGTTATGGTATTTCTGCCAGTTATGCAGTTAATAAAAAACTAAGCATTCGCTCAGGGATAAATAAAGTTAATTTAGGTTATAACACCAATAATGTCGTTGTTTTTCAGTCAGTTGGTGTAAATAGTTCTAGCGCTTTACAAAATTTGGATATTGGTAGTAATAGAATGTCTGACGCACCAAGCAATTTAGAAAATCTTTCTTTTATAAGTGGCGAAGGCTTAAATAATTCAATTGTACCTCAGTCGTTTTCTACAAACACCTCTATTAATCAAGCGTTGGCTTACGTTGAAGTACCTGTAGAAATTCAATACAACCTTTTAAGCAAAAAGTTCGGGATTAATGTTATTGGTGGATTTAGCTCTTTCTTTTTAAGCGATAATAAAATATATTCTGAAGCCGAAGGTGGTTCAAGAATCTTTTTAGGAGAAGCTAACAATATAAATAAAGTAAGTTACAGTGCTAATTTTGGTTTGGGATTAAACTATCAAGTTTCTAAAAGAATAGACTTGAATTTAGAGCCTATGTTTAAATATCAAATAAACACATTTAATAATACTTCTGGAGATTTTCAACCCTTTTTTATAGGGGTTTATACCGGGTTCTCCATTAAATTTTAGGTTTTTGGTTAGATCTAGATATTGGTTTTCATTAAACTCGGAAGTTAATATCGAAAAAAAACTGCTCTCCCCCGAGCAGTTTTTTATTTATTAAAAGTTTTTAATTGTTCTAATATAATATGCCGAGCTTTATCATTCAAAGCTTTCGTTTCCTCAATCTTTAAACCCTCAGTAGATAAAAACTTGTGCATTTTAACACGCATTTTCCCTGGGCCTCCGCTAAAAAAGGTATATGACAAACGCTTTTTATTATCTGCAAACGTTAAAGGTACGATAGGGATTTGATGATTAATAGCGAGCCTAAAAGCACCATCTTTAAATTCATCTATTTCAATATGCTCTTCGGGCACGCCACCTTCTGGAAATATACAAATACTTACCCCTGTTTTTAAAAGGCGCTGCGCTCTTAAAAAAACAGCTTGTCTACTTTTAGACGAATTTCTATCCACCAAAATACAAGTACGCTTATAGAAAAAACCAAAAAGCGGAATTTTTGCCAATTCTTTTTTTCCAACAAAAACAAAGGGGTTTTTAACTGAAACTAACATCAGCATAATATCGGCCATAGAGGTGTGGTTAGCAATAAACATATAACTTTTGTCCTTTTCAGGAGTTTGTTCACGATCAATTCTATAATTGAAACCCATACCAATTAAAATTATTTTTGCCCAAAACCGAGCAATTTTAAAAAAGTAAGGATACCAAGATTCTTTTGATATAGAGATTAAAAGAATAGGAAACAAAATCAGTATTGGTAACCCTACCAAAATGTAAAACCAAATGCGGTAAAGTGTCCAGAATATGTATTTAAAACCCCTCATGAAACCCAAAAATACATAATTGTATTGAGCAATTCTATTAAAAAAATTACCTTTGCTAGTAGTTTAACTCTTTAAAAGATTTCCGCTTTCGTCGGAATGGAAATATGGCAAGAATACTTACTGGTATACAAAGTACAGGAACACCACATTTGGGGAATATTTTAGGCGCTATTATGCCTGCTATTGAAATGGCAAATAATCCTGAAAACGATTCGTATTTATTTATCGCAGACCTGCACACTTTAACGCAAATTAAAGATGCAGATACATTACGAACAAATACCTATTCAACGGCTGCTACGTGGTTGGCTTTTAATTTAGACATTGAAAAAACAGTGTTTTACAGACAAAGTGACGTTCCTCAGGTCACTGAACTTTCTTGGTATTTAAGCTGCTTTTTTCCGTATCAGCGGTTAACATTGGCGCATAGTTTTAAAGATAAAGCCGATAGATTAGAAGATGTCAACTCGGGTTTATTTACTTACCCAATGCTTATGGCTGCTGATATTTTATTGTATGATGCTGAAATTATTCCTGTGGGAAAAGATCAGGAACAACATATTGAAATGACCCGCGATGTGGCGTCTCGTTTTCATGCTAAAGTTGGTGAAACCTTTGTTTTGCCTAAAGCTGAAGTACAAAAAGACACAAAACTTATTCCAGGCACCGATGGGGAGAAGATGAGTAAAAGCAGAAACAATATCATCAATATATTTTTAGATGATAAAAAACTACGCAAGCAAATCATGTCTATTGAAACGGATAGTACACCACTTGAAGCTCCTAAAGATTGGAGTTCTTGTAATTGTTTTGCTATTTATAACTTATTAGCTTCTGGTGAACAAATAGCAACTATGAAAGCCAATTACGAAAACGGCAATTATGGTTACGGACATGCTAAACAAGCGTTATTTGAGTTATTGGTTGAAAAGTTTGCTGTAGAACGTGAGCGTTATAATTACTTCATGAATAACCTTCCTGAAATTGATAAAGCTTTAGCTATTGGTGCTCAAAAAGCAACCTTAGTGGCAGATGCTGTTTTAAAAAGAGTTCGGGATAAGGTTGGGTATTAAATAACCTCAAACAGCTTCCCAGGTAAAGGGCGAATAACCCCTTTTAACTCCATATTTAGTAATGTACTACTTACTTTAAAAATAGGCATATTGCAGTTAATGGCTATAACATCCAGTTGTTGTTTTTCATTATCTTTTAAATACGAATAAATGACTTTTTCTGAGTCTTCTAATTCTACAAATAATTGCTTTTGTATCGCTGGTTTTTTATCGTCATCTAACTGCCAATTCAAAATATAAGGCACATCTACTGGCGTCGTTAACATATGCGCTTTTTGATGTTTAATCAAGTTATTACAACCCAAACTTTGACTGTCTGTGCTGCGCCCAGGAACAGCAAACACATCACGGTTATAGGAATTTGCAATATCTGCCGTAACTAAACTTCCGCCTTTTTCAGCAGATTCAATGACAATAGTCGCTTCACTTAAACCTGCGATGATTCTATTTCTTTTTAAAAAATTATTTCTATCAAATTTATCTGTACTCCAAAAATCACTAAAAAATCCACCATGTTTTTCCATATCAGCCATATACTTTTTATGTACTTTGGGATATATAGTATTTAGCCCATGCGCTAAACAGCCAATAGTTTGTAAGTTATTTTTTATTGCGGTTTTATGGGCTGTAATATCAGTGCCGTAAGCAAATCCAGAAACAATAACTGGATTATAAGGTGCCAATGACTCAATAAACGCTTCGCAAAACGCAATACCATTTGTGGTTATTTTTCGAGTTCCAACAATACTGATAATATGCTGTTGCTTTAAATTAATTTTACCCGATTCAAACAATAAAATAGGTCCATCTATACAGTGCTTTAATTTTTCAGGATAGTTTTTATCTTTAAAATAAGATACTTTAATCGCATTATCTTTTATAAAAACAATCTCATTTTCAGCTTCCTTTAAATGATGTGTTTTAAACAAATCGCTTAAAACAATTTCTCCAATACCATTAATTTTTAATAAGTTATGCTTCTTTTCCCTTAAAACAGCTTCTGCTGAACCACAATGTGAAATCAATCGTTTAGCTGTAATATCACCAATATTAGGCACATGCTGTAAGGCTAAGGTATAAAGCAAATCGTTTTCTGTCATGTTAGGTATTTGATTTTGAGCCTGCAATAAAAGAATTTTTATACTGTTAATAAATACTTCTGCTTAAATTTTATCAGCACTCATATTTTTTTAACTTTGTTTTCATGCAATTAGAGACCTACATAAGCGATTTACTATATAGATATGAATGCGTTACCATCCCTGAGTTTGGAGCATTTTTAACACAACCCGTATCTGCAACTATAAATAATACTACTAATACATTTTATGCACCAAAAAAAGTATTATCATTCAACGAACAAATTCATAAAAATGATGGATTACTAGCGCATTATATTGCTGATGTAGAAAAAGTTCCCTTCGAAATTGCCAATAAAAAAATTGAAAAACGTGTTAAAATTTTAAAATCGTATTTAACGCAAGGCGAAACGCTTACTTTTGATAATATTGGAGAAATTACTTTTAATAGTGAAGGCAAAATTTTGTTTGAACCTTCTTATCATTTAAACTATTTAACCGATGCTTTTGGGTTGTCTCAATTTGTATCGCCTTTAGTTACTAGAGAAGTTTATAAAGAACATGTTGAAATACTAGAAAAAGTAATACCAATTACAGTGACACCTGAAAAGCGAAAATCCAGACCATATTTTAAATATGCTGCAGTGGCTTTAGTGGCTTTAACCTTAGGCGGTTTAGTGGCTTCAAATTTTTATGTCAATCAAATAGAAGAATACAATCAATTAGCGCAAGAAGAAGCTACACAACAGCTAGATACTAAAATACAACAAGCCACTTTCAATTTAAATCCATTACCTGCCATTACTTTGAATGTCATCAAACAAACGGGTAATTATCATATTGTAGCTGGTGCTTTTAGAATTGAAGAAAACTGCGATAAAAAAATCTCACAATTAAAAGCTGACGGCTTTAACGCTAGAAAAATTGGCATTAACAAGTACGGTTTACATCAAGTGGTTTATGATAGCTATGAAACGGGTAAAGAGGCCTTAAAAGCAATTCGAAAGATACGAATAACACATAATAAAGACGCTTGGTTACTCGTTAAAAAACTAGATTAGTTTTTACAAATTCACCTATACTTTACTGCTTTAATACTCAATACCAACTTGCTTATAAAATATGGCAAGTCAACTCGTTCTTTTTGAATCTAAATGCCTTATTTATAAACTCTGTAACTAGGCTATACAATTTGATCACAGTGTTTCTACATTCAAAAATAACTTTGTCTTTAATGCTATATTTTATAAGCAAATTGGTATAACTTTGCCGCATCAATAAATACATTGTAATGCAAGCAAAAACTCCCGAGCAATCTAAAACTACGATGACCGATATGGTTTTACCCAGCGAAACCAATCCTTTAAATAACTTATTTGGGGGCGAACTATTGGCGCGTATGGATCGTGCGGCAAGTATTTCGGCAAGGCGTCATTCCAGACGTATTGTGGTAACGGCATCTGTAAACCATGTGGCTTTTAACAGAGCTGTACCTTTAGGTAGCGTCGTTACCGTTGAGGCAAAGGTTTCAAGAGCTTTTAAAACGTCTATGGAGATTTTTATTGATGTTTGGATGGAAGACAGAGAGTCTGGTGCTAGAACGAAAGCTAATGAAGCTATTTACACGTTTGTCGCTGTTGATGAAACTGGAAGACCTACAACAGTTCCTGAGGTAACTCCTGAAACCGATTTAGAAAAAGAACGTTATGCCGCCGCTTTACGCCGAAAACAATTAAGCTTATTACTTGCCGGCAAAATAACACCAAACGAAGCTTCAGAATTAAAAGCTTTATTTGATTGATAAATTTATTTATTTTGACGTTACCGCAAGGGTCGGGCTTTTATTCATGCGTTTCTGTTATATCTTTTGCTTTTGTCATTCCTGTGCAGGCATGAATCCACTTATTAAACTACAGCCTTCTTAAAATTATTTAGTAATTTATCAAAAAAGCAAAAGGATACCGCTGCAATGCCCATCGCAGATATTGTACTCCAAATAAGATATCGTAATTTACATTTAACTAGGTTTATATACTTTAAATTCCCTCCTTGAGTAGAGTTAGGGAGGTGGTTTTAATTACTATTTAATCATAGCTAACACCCCATTTAATTCCCTCAAGGGGATATTTCTTAAATTAAACGTAGAAAAATCATTGAATAAATCCTGAAACATTTTCAGGATGACACTTCGTATCACATTTTATAAATCCAACTAGCAGGGTTTTGAGTTGCATTTTCTTTAAATATACTAAAGCTAAGTATGGTTTCTCCGTTTGAAGAATTAGTAAATACTTCTCCCAAATCCTGTTTTGTTGTTACTTTATCACCTTTTTTAACATATACTCTACCTAAATTCTTATAAGCTGTAAAATAATTTCCATGTTGTACCATAACCACCGTATTTGCATTTTTTATGGCAATTACAGCAGTTACTTCCCCATTAAAAACAGATCTGACCTTTGCTCCCCTTTCGGTAGCGATGCGAACACCATTACTCCTAATCGTTAAGTTTTTATTTATAGGATGAGGTTGTGTACCATAACGTAAAGTAACTAAACCCTTTTCAACAGGCCAATCAAGTTTTCCTTTATTCGATTCAAAATCTTTTGCTAAAGCTCTACCAGCAGGTGTTAAAGCAAATGTGTTTAAGCTCGAAGATTTTCCTGCTTTTTTATTAGATGCCGCTATGGTTGCTTTAATTATTCTATCTATTTCTTCATCAATCCTGTCGGCTTCCTGTTGTTTTTTTCTTATCTGTGATGTATAAATATTTAATTTACTTTTAATTGCTTTCATTAAAGCATCATGCTGTTTTCGTTCCTTTTCAAGTGATTTTTGAACCACTCTGTTTTCAGCAATTAACGTTGTTTTATCTTCCTTTTGCTTCAATAAATTAATATTTGTTTGCTGTAACTCCTCAGTTTTCAATTTTATAGTTTCCCCTTGTTTTTTTTGATGGTCTGAGTATTGCTTAATGTATTGTAACCGCTTGTAAGCCTGTTTAAAGTCTTCAGATGATAACAAAAACATGATTCTACTTTGTTCGTTTTTACTTTTATAAGATTTCACAATCATGGCGGCGTAATCTTCTTTAAGTTGCTCTAATTCATCTCTTAAATCAGTTATTCTTTTTTGATTGTTATTAATTTCGCGCGTTAATAAATTAGCTTGCTGATTCGTGACTTTTATTAAATTACTTAAAACATTAATTTTATAATTAAAATCTTCAATTAATGATAATTCCGATTTTTCTTTGGATTTATTTTCGTTACGTAGTTCGTTAATTTTCTGAATTTCTCTTCGTAATTCTTGTCGGCGCGTTTCAAGTTCTTTTTGCTTGTTATTTTGCGAAAAACTAAATAACCCACACAATAAAAATGAAAGTAATAAAACTGTTTTATATGAATTTTTAGCAACGTGCATTACAATTCTATTTTATCAAAACCTGATGGTATTTTATAAGGAAAGCTTAGGTCTTCGTTTAAAGTTACATTCTTGAATTCCAATTCAATACCCACTTCTTCATTCCCTTCAACAGCCATAATTTTTATTTGCTCTGGAAGAATTTGTTTATTTATTTCTTGGTAGGTTTTATAATCTATTTGCAAATGCCTATACGCTGCTGGTTGTGATATTTGTTGAGATTTTATTTTAAATAAAGCAGGATCTAATATGAAAAAAATCTCAAAAAGTTCTCGCTGATTTTTGGGTTGTAAAACATAAGCACCATCTAAAACTGAAGCTTTAAAGGCCTCATCTTTTAAATTATAAAGGGCTTCGCCAAATAGTAAGTTTTGCACTTTCTGAAAATCTAATTCAGTGCCCAATAAATCACTTAAATAAGAAAAATCCCCTTCAAAATATGTGTTATCTAATTTATTATAAAAACTTACTTTTTCAGGAGTTACTAGTGCTTTTATAACAGAAAACGTGGCACTCATCCATAGTATTTCGTCTTTTTTTGCTCTAAAACTTACAGAATGTGTTTGCGAGTTTTCGTTTTCATTTAAAGTTATTTTCAACCTGCACTGTAAGGTTTTAAAGTTAGGAGTTTGTTTATCATTTTCTCTTATAAGTTGCTTTGTTGATAGTTTTAAATTGGCTTCACCAGCTACTATTGTACTTGATGATTTACAACTAAACATCGTCAAAACTATTAAACCTAAAATTATATTTAAATATTTAATCATTAATTCGGAGATTGTATTTGTTTTGCTTTATCAGTAAACGTTTTTGCTTTAACGGTATTGTTTAACAACGTATACGCTTTACTTATTTGATAGTAAAAATCGGCTTCCATTTTAGTATCGGCAATAATATAATCTAAACCTGATTCCAAAGACTCAATAGCGAGTTTTGGCTTGTTCAGTTCATTTAATGCTACGCCATTTAACAAATAAATTATAGGTTGCGAAGGATACTTTTCAAGGGCTTTTATACTATTTGCCTCTGCTTTATCAAATTGTTTTAAGTCTACTTGAAGTAACATAACATTGCGTAGTATGGTAAAATTATCAGAATCTTGTTGCAAGGCTTTTTCAAAATATTGTAATGCTTTTTCTTTATTGTTTTTTACTAAATAATATTGTCCCAATTCGGTTAGAGACTTTTCATTATCCTCATCACTAACTAAATTTGTAGCTTCAATTAAGTCCGTTTCGTATTCAGGATTTTCTTTTACGAAATTCACAAAATCTGATAATACTTTAAGCTTAGATTCTGGTTTTATTTGCTGACTTTGAACAACTATTTTCATAGATTTTATAGCCTTTTCAGCCTCGTTATCATCTAAATAAAATTTATATAACGCCAAATGAACCAGTTGGGAATTCGGATTTATTTTTAATAATTCTTTAGCGGTTTCAAAAGCTTTATCCTTTTCGTTGTTTTCACTATAGCGCAAAATTAATGCTAAGTAATTTGACTCTTTATTAGGATTGTTTTCAACACGAGCTTCTAAATTTTCGATTTGTGCATCTTTTCTATCTGTAGCTTCATAAATTCGATTTCGTAAAATATCTCTAGAAATTGAAATTCCCAATGTAGCGTCCAACTCATCTAAAAGCGACAAGGCTGCATCGTACTTCTCGGTTCGCACATAAAGTGATGCTAAATCTTCTTTATAATCTGGATGGTATTTAACCAGTTGTTTTACTGCTTTTATAGCGTTATCGTAATCGTTTTGAGAGGCGTAAAAATCATAAAGTTCATCCAAATACCACTCGTTATCTGGTTCTAAACTAACCGCTTTTTTTAACGCTTTTTCTGCATCTCCAAAGTTTTTTAGTTTACTGTAATTTTTACCTAATTCAAAATACAAAACAGCTACATCATCATCTAATTCAATACATTTCAAAAGTGCTTCAATCGATCGGTCATAGTTTTCAATACCCTTTTGTTTTAAGGCTTCATAAAATGATTCTTGAAATTCGTCTTCAAAATTCCCTAAATCATCATCTGGTGTTTTATTAAAATTTACTTGAGCATAGTTTGCCTGAGGAACGATTAACATTCCGAAAAATAAAAATAAGACGTAAGTTTTTTGTTTCATATTAAGACCTTTCGACTGCGCTTGAGCTAAAAATCAAAATTAATAGTTATTCCAAAACCGAATAATCACCTATGCTAATACTGGTAAAATTCCCGTCATATTTTACATAATTACCAATCATAGCTTGATCTAAATTAGCATTTTTTATTCTCGTATTGGTCTGTATTAAGCTATTTTTAACGGTTGAATTTTCAATAATGCTACCATCGCCAATAGACACAAAAGGCCCTACTCTAGCATTTTTAAGCACCACATTTTCGCCAATAAAACAAGGTTCGATAATATTTGCATTTTCTAATTTAGCAGATGATGCTACCAATTGTTCCTCGCCATCAGATTTTAAAAACCCTAACATACGCTGATTGGTTTCAATTGTTATGGCTTTATTTCCGCAGTCCATCCATTCATCAACAGTTCCCGTTTTAAAAACCTTTCCATCTGCCATCATGCGTTTAATGCCATCATTTATCTGATATTCGCCACCATTTTTAATATTTTCATCTAAAATTTCTTGTAGTTTTTCTTTTAAAATGGCCACATCTTTAAAATAATAGATACCAATAACCGCTTGGTTACTTACAAAAGTTTCTGGTTTTTCAACCAATTCAATAATCTCCTTATTCTCATTTAATTTAACAACACCATAAGCTTCAGGGTTATCAACTTGCTTCGTCCATATCACGCTATCTGCCGTTGGATCTAAATCAAACTTTGCTCTAATCAATGTGTCGGCATAAGCTATAACTGCTGGACCATTTAATGAAAGTTGTGCACACATTATAGCATGGCCTGTGCCTAATGGCTTGTCTTGTCTGTAAATGGATGATTTTGCTCCTAAATCTTTAGCTAATTTCTCTAAACTAGAAACAACCTCATCTCCAAACCACGCTGGATCGCCTAAAACAAAAGCAATTTCTTCAATAGGTTGTTTTAAAACCTTGGCAATATCCCTTACCAATCGATGTACAATAGGTTGTCCTGCAACTGGAATTAATGGTTTTGGCACTGTTAAACTATGCGGGCGTAAACGAGAGCCTCGTCCTGCCATTGGTACTATTATTTTCATAAGCCCTTCTTCATCTCCTCTTTTGGAAGAAACTGTTATGTTATATGTTAAACTTTATTTTAATTATTTTTTATTTATTCTAATGTTTTGCTTGAGTGAACCGGTAGAGTTTTCCCTTTCTAGGAAGTATAGGAGCTCTTTTACTTTACTCCAGTACTTCCAAATCCTCCAGAACCTCTATCTGTTTCAGAAAGCGCTACAACTTCCTGCCATTCTGCACGTTCATGTTTCGCAATGACTAATTGTGCTACCCGTTCTCCATTGTTAATAGTAAAATCTTCATTTGAAAGGTTTACTAAAATAACACCTATTTCACCTCTGTAATCAGCATCTATCGTTCCTGGAGCATTTAATACCGTGACACCATTTTTGGCAGCTAGACCACTTCTTGGTCGTACTTGAGCTTCCACACCTATAGGTAGCTCAATGAATAAACCGGTTCCTACAATAGCGCGTTCTAATGGTTTTAAAACCCTCGATTCTGAAATACTTGCTCTCAAATCCATACCTGCAGAAGCTATGGTTTCGTAATGTGGTAAATCGTGATTGGATTTATTTATTATTTTGATTTGCATGTTATCTTCTTAACAGTTTTTTAATTTCTTTCTTTTCTAAAATAAATACGATTCCCAAAAATACTAAAACTAAACCTGTTGAAATATAATAGTTACCTCTAAAAGTATCCATAAATGATATTAAACTTAATACCGATGCTAATACTAAATAAAGCATAACAATTTTAACATTGTAAGGTACTTTGTAGTATTTCTTTCCTATAAAATAAGAAACAATCATCATACTTCCATAGGCCGCTAAAGTTGCCCAAGCTGATGCCATAAATCCTATAATAGGGATCATTATTAAATTAAAAATTATAGTTATAACTGCTCCAAAAATAGAAATATACATACCATAAATAGTTCTATCTGTAAGCTTATACCAAATAGAAAGGTTATTATATATACCGAGACATAAATTAGCTAACAGAATAATTGGAACAATTTTTAAAGCTTCAAAATACTCATCTTTACCTAATAATATATTAGCAAATACATCTATGTAACACACAATAATAAGCATAAATACAGCTCCTAAAACAGTAAACCACTTTAAGATAGTTGCGTAATTCTGTTTAGCATTTTTCTCTTTTGCATGATTGAAGAAAAAAGGTTCTGCTCCGAGTCTAAAAGCCATAATGTAAAGCGTCATAAAAACGCCCAATTTATAACAAGCCGCATAAATACCCATTTCCTTATTACCAATAAAATCTCCTAGAAATAGTTTATCTATATTCTCATTTGTAACATACGCTAAGCTTCCTACCATAATAGGCAAGGCGTAAGTAAGTAATCTTTTTAAAACGCTCTTATTTAAGGTCCACTTTATTTTTAACATAATGGGCAGGAGAAGACTTAAAGTGGCAAAACTAGCAATAACGTTAGCTAAGAAAATATAAATTACCTGAGGTTCTCCATTATAATAAAATCTAAATAATTCTGGTAAAATAGAATCTGAAACATAGCCTTTTGGGATAGCCCACAAAAATAATATATTAAGAACCGCAAAAACAAAGATATTTAACAACTTTATTACAGTAAACTTAATAGGTCTATTTGTTACCCTTAAATAAGCAAAAGGGATAACCACAATGGTGTCTAAAAACACTGTCCATATTAATATTTTAACATAAAGGGTATTTTCAAATCCAAAGAGCGATGTAATATTTTGAGCATTTAATAAAGCAATAATTAGAAAAAGTGTTGTTGTAATTAATAAAGAAATAAATGATGTTGAAATAACTTTCCCTTTCTCCTTTTCTTTGCTGAAAAACCTAAAAAAAGCAGTTTCTAAACCATAAGTAAGCAAAGCATTAAGATAAGCTGCATAAACGTAATAATCTGTGTTTACAGCATAGCGTTCTGCACCAAATACACTTGTGTGTAACTTTACGAGACCAATATTAATTGCTCTTGGTAAAATAGCTGCAATACCATAGATTATGGTGTCCTTAAAGAACTTCTTTAGTGTGCTCAAAAACTATTTGTTTATAATGATAAAAATAGGGTTTTTAAAACAAAAAAACCTAACTCGTTAAAGTTAGGTTTTTATAAATATTTCGGATAATACTCCTACGTTCGCAGGAATATATTAATTGTTCAAAGCTTCTGCACCACCAACAATCTCGAGGATTTCGTTGGTAATAGATGCTTGACGAGCTTTGTTGTAAGTTAATTTAAGTTGATCTCTCAACTCAGTGGCATTATCAGTTGCTTTATGCATTGCCGTCATACGTGCACCATGTTCTGAAGCGAACGAATCTCTAATACTTTTATATAGCTGTGTTTTTAAGGACTTAGGAATTAATTGCTCAACGATTTCTATTTTCGATGGTTCAAAAATATAATCGGTATTTATATTTACATCACCTTCAATAGGAATGATAGGTAAAAATTGTTCTGTCATTACAATCTGAGTTGCTGCATTTTTGAATTTGTTGTATACAATTTCTATTTTGTCAAACTCACCAAACACAAATTTATCCATTAAAATTTGTGCAATTTCTGCAACATTATCAAAAGTTAAATCATCATAAATGTTACTTTTGTTGGTAATAATACGGTTTGTCTTCTTAAAAGCATCATTTGCCTTTTTTCCAATGACCAAGTATGAAACTTCTTGATTGGCATAAGTTGTAGATCTTAGTCTATTAACTTCTTTAATAATGTTGGAATTAAAAGCACCTGCCAAACCTCTGTTTGAGGTTATGGGTACTAGAAGTATTTTCTTCAATTCACGCTGTTCAGAATATGCGCTACCAGAATCTGCATCTAAAGTGGCACTTAAGCTCTGTAAAAGCTCCGTTAATTTATCAGCGTAAGGACGCATTGCTGTAATAGCATCTTGAGCCTTTTTTAACTTTGCAGCAGATACCATTTTCATAGCACTGGTAATCTGCATCGTTGAAGATACTGATGATATTCTGTTACGTATTTCTTTTAGATTCGCCATAATCTCTTTTTGTCATTCCGCACTTGATGCGGAATCTATTTTAATTGAACTTCAAAACATGAGATTCCTACCTTCGCAGGAATGACAATTATGCTCTATATTTTCCTGATAAATCTTTTGCTACAGCTGTTAAAGTATCTGTAACTTCATCAGTTAACTTACCTGCTTTTAGCGTTGCTAAAACATCGGCGTGCTTAGCTTTTAAGAATTCTAAATAATCTCTTTCAAATTCTTTTACTTTTTCAACAGGCACATCTCTTAATAAATTTTTAGATCCTGCATAAATAATTGCAATTTGATCTTCAACGGTAAACGGATCGTTTTGTGCTTGTTTTAGAATCTCAACGTTGCGCTTTCCTTTTTCAATAACATTTAAAGTAACCGCATCTAAATCTGAACCAAATTTAGCAAACGCTTCTAATTCACGATACTGTGCTTGATCTAGTTTTAATGTACCTGCTACCTTTTTCATAGATTTAATCTGAGCATTACCACCAACACGAGACACCGAAATACCTACATTAATAGCTGGACGAACTCCTGAATTGAATAAATCTCCATCTAAGAAAATCTGTCCATCGGTAATCGAAATTACGTTAGTTGGAATATATGCTGATACGTCACCGGCTTGTGTTTCAATAATGGGCAAAGCTGTTAAAGAACCTCCTCCTTTTACGATTGGCTTTAAAGAATCTGGTAGATCGTTCATGTTTTTAGCAATCTCGTCATTGTTGATCACTTTTGCAGAACGTTCTAATAATCTAGAGTGTAAATAAAATACATCACCAGGATATGCTTCACGTCCTGGCGGGCGACGTAATAACAAAGATACTTCACGGTATGCAACAGCTTGTTTTGATAAATCATCAAACACAATTAAAGCGGGTCTACCCGTATCTCTAAAATACTCCCCAATAGATGCTCCCGTAAATGGTGCATAAACTTGCATGGCTGCAGGATCTGATGCGTTTGCTGCAACTATGGTTGTATAAGCTAATGCGCCTTTTTCTTCCAAAGTTTTGGCAATTAATGCTACTGTTGATGCTTTTTGACCAACGGCAACATATATACAAAATACAGGTTCACCTGCGTCGTAAAATTCTTTTTGATTTAAAATAGTATCAATACAAACTGCTGTTTTACCTGTTTGACGGTCGCCAATAACCAACTCACGTTGACCACGACCTACTGGAATCATAGCATCGATAGATTTAATACCTGTTTGTAACGGTTCAGTTACTGGTTCACGGAAAATAACTCCTGGTGCTTTACGCTCCAAAGGCATTTCGTAAGTTTTACCTGAAATTGGGCCTTTACCATCAATAGGATTGCCCAATGTATCAACAACACGACCTACAATACCTTCACCAACATTAATAGAGGCAATTCTATTCGTGCGTTTTACTGTGGACCCTTCTCTAACACCTACAGAAGCACCTAGCAATACAATACCAACATTGTCTTCCTCAAGGTTAAGAACAATGCCTTCTAGCCCGCCTTCAAATTCAACCAACTCACCATACTGTGCGTTAGCTAATCCGTACGCGCGCACAATACCATCACCTACGGTTAATACAGTTCCTACCTCATCTAATGAAGCTCCTGCTTCAAAACCTGAAAGTTGTTGTTTTAAGATTGCTGATATTTCAGCTGGTTTTACTTCTGCCATCTTTAATATATTTAAATTTCGTTTTTAGAACACGCTTAAACTGTGCTCAATGTGACAAAACGTTTTTAATTTAATGTAAATTCTCTTTTTAATTTGCTTAATTGATTTGAAATGCTTGCGTTATATTGCACATCGCCAATGCGTAAAATGAAACCACCTAAAATACTTTCATCTATAATGTTTTTTATTTCAACATCTTTACCCACAAGCGCTTTTGCTTTTGCTAGTACTTTTTTTTCTAAATCTGGAGTTAGTGCAATTGCAGTAGTTACTGTTGCAAGTTCTATACCTTTTGATTCGTCGAATAGTTGATTGTATTTTACAGCTACTTGTTCAAGAATATCTATCCTATTATTTACAACTAAAGTATCAATTAAACTTAATGTTGATTGGTTTGTGTTTTTAAAAACTTCTAGTAAAACAGATTTTTTTATAGTAGAAGGCACTACGGGACTTTGAAGCGCTTCACTTAAATCCTTACTTCCTGAAATTGTGTTTGCTATTAACTTCATATCAGCATTAACAACATCTGCTGTTTTCTGATCTGTAGCTAAACTTAGCACTGCTTTTGCGTAACGTATCGCTGCTCTTCCTCCCGCCATGTTACTTAATTTAATGATTCTTCATTTAACATCGTTTCAACCAATTTTAATTGTTTGTCTTTGTTAGATAATTCTGCACGCACCATTTTTTCAGCTATTTCTATTGATAAACCAGCAACATGGCTTTTAAGTTCAGCCATAGCAGATTTCTTTTCTCCTTCAATAGCTGCCTGTGCTTGTTGAATCATTATATTAGCTTGTTCTTGAGCTTCGCCCTTAGCGTCATCAATCATTTTATTTTTTATCTCACGAGCTTCTTTCAACATTAATTCACGTTCAGCTCTTGCTTCTTTTAATAATTTTTGATTATCAGCTTGAAGATTTTGCATTTCTAATTTTGCGTTTTCAGCAGATTTTAATGCATCTTCTATTCCACTTTCTCTTTTCTCAACAGCATCAAGTATTGGTTTCCAAGCAAATTTTCTTAAAAGTAAAACTAAAGCTATGAACAATACTAACTGCCAGAAGAATAATCCTATTGAAAACTCATTAATTAACTTATCCATTTATATCTATGTTTTTAATAAATATTAATTTTAAAAAAGCAGCTTTAACCAACCGTTAAAGCTGCTTTTTGCTTTTCTACCCTGCAAATAATGCAGCAAATCCAATACCTTCAATAAGGGCTGCTGCAATAAGCATAGCAGTTTGAATTTTTCCAGAAGCTTCTGGTTGACGTGCAATAGCGTCCATAGCAGATCCACCAATTCTACCAATACCTAAACCGGCACCAATAACGATTAAACCTGCACCAACAATACTTGGAATTGTCATAATATATAAATTAAAAAATTAAACATTCGTTTTTAGTGGTCATCATGATGTTCTTCAACTGCTGACCCAAAATATAAAGCAGATAACATCGTAAAGATATATGCTTGTAAAGCGGCTACCAAAAGTTCTAATAAAGACAAAGCAAATGCTAAACCAAAAGAAAGTGAACTTCCCAACCAATTTTTAAATATAAACATTAAACCAATAATGCTCATTAATACAATGTGTCCTGCTGTAATGTTTGCATACAAACGAATCATTAATGAAAAAGGTTTAATAAGAGTTCCTAACAACTCAATAGGCGCTAATATAATACGCATGGGCCAAGGCACACCAGGCATCCAAAAAATATGACCCCAATAGTTTCTATTTGCTGTAAACGTTGTTAAGAAATAGGTGATTAAAGCTAGTGCTAAAGTCACTGCTATATTGTTAGTAACATTAATACCTAGTGGTGTTAATCCTAATAAGTTGATGATCCAGATAAAAAAGAAAACCGTTAATAAATAAGGCATGTAACGTTTGTATTTTTTAATACCAATATTTGGGATTGCTATATCGTCTCTTATGTACAAAATTATAGGTTCTAAAGCACGACCAATACCTTTTGGTAAAACACTCTTTTTATATCTTTTTGCCATGTTTCTAAACATAAAAAACATAAGTACACCGATAATAAAAATAGTGAACACGTTTTTAGTAATAGAAAAATCTAAAGGTTTCTCATTGGTTGCATGATGATCTTCGTCATAATTTATTGTACCAGAAGCATCTGTTTTATATATTTTCCCGTGATACGATTTATAGTAGTTACCATCAACCTCAACAACGGTTTCTCCGTGGTGCAATTTAGATGAAGAAAATACTTTTAAACCATCATCCCAAAGAATAACAGGCAAAGGAAAGCCAATGTATTTGTGCTCACCATTTTCTGCTGTGTAAGACGTTAGGTTAAAACCATGTGAATCAAGCAAGTGATGATTGATATAGTCCTTTATTTCCGTTTTCACATCTTCATCTCCTTCATGTCCAGAATCTAGGTTGCGCAATTCCTCTTGTGCCACAAGTGAAAATGAACTGAAAATAATTGTAAGTAGAAAAAGCTTTGTTAAAAATTCTTTCAACATATTTATATGGCTTAAAAATCGGTGCAAAGGTATGCTTTTAAACCAAAATCAGAAAACAAAATTTAATATTATTTTTTGATTCAGTTTCAATTAATTATGATGATCTAAACTATTGAAAAGCTTAGATAAAATAACACTTTCTGAAATTAGGCATATGACATAAGGGATAAAAAAAGTTGAAAATTCTAATCTACTTAAATCTTTATCTAAATTATAGATAGGATAAAAAACAATAAAGAAAATTATGAATTTCAGCATACTTGCTCCCATAAATATGAAGCCTAATTGATCTTTAAATTTTCTTTGAAGCAAAAAAAGACATATAATAACGGCTAGTGCCATCATTATATTTACTGAATACGAAAGTATTATTTGATTAATTTCAATAGAATTGGTTAAAGAATTATTTATAACAGAATGAATTATAAATGCTATCATAACCACAATAACTAATGTAAAACATTGAGCTACTAATTTTTTTAAAGGCATCAGGGATTTAATTTCTTTATTTGTTTTAATACGGCATATAAAGATATAGCCACACCACATAACGTACAAATAATTAAGAACGCTTTTCCTGAGGCATTAAATTTAGAATCTAACCATTTTCCTAAAACCACAAATAAGTATATAGTTAAACCCATTTGTATTGCAATACCTGACAAAGCTGCAATTTGTTTAAGTTGTTTTACCTGTTTCGGTTTTTCTTTCTTGTTGTTCACCTTTACTTATTTCTTTTACTGAACCTTTCATGGCACAAGTAACATTAAAATTAGCACCAGGTTCTACTGCAAGTTTTCCTACCACTACTTCCCCTTCAATATGAGCAGTTCCCTTCAAAGTTAATGTTCCTGATAAAGCTAACTTACCTGAAAATTTACCTTCAAAATAAGCATCAGTCCCTTGAAGTGTCCCTTTAATAAATCCTTCTTTCCCAACAACCACTTTCCCTGTTGTTTTGATGTTTCCTTCAACCGCACCATCAATTCTAAAATCGCCTTGGCTATTAAAATCGCCCACAATTTTGGTGCCTTGTGATATGATGTTTTGACTATTTGTTCCTTCTACCATATTTTTGTTTTTATCTTTTTTATTATCAGAGAACATATTTTGTTAGGTTTAATTATTATCAATATTCAAATAAGAATCCAAATTTTTATGAATTTGAATAATTTGATAGTTTGCAGATGATATTGCAAAATATGGAAATTTTATTTTCTTCTTGTTTTCCTTGGTTAATAATTGATTAAATGTTTTTGCTACTTGAGCATTTTTAAAACCATGGATAACTACAAATTTTGTAACTGGATCATAAACATCAAGCGATGTATTTAAATCGTAATAACGAATGGTTGCTAAAACATCCTCTAAAGTTTTTTTAAATTCTAGAACTTGTTCTGGTTTTGGATTTTTAAATTGAAAAACAACTTTATAATTACCAATAATACTATCTGTATGTTGAATAAAATCTGAGCTCGCTATTTTAGGTAACACATTATTTTGTATGTTTTGCGCCTGTTTACCTTCTTCAGTGTTAGCATACGTTACAGCCAAATCATTGATGGCTTGTTTGTAGGCTCCATAGCCATATAAACGACCCATTGCGGTAGCTTTCAATAACTCTAATTTGGGCACAATAGGCTCATCATCAAACCTGTTTATATAATCTTCACTTTTAGATATAACCTCTAAATAGTCTTGGTTTTCGTGCTGCCTGTAAAGTGCTTTATATAAGCTCTCAGGACTGTTTTCATCTCTATCCGAAACTAATTCAGGGTTCGCCAAAATAATGGCATATCGTGATTGAGGATAGTTTTTGATAATCTCATTTTTAGTAATAGAAGCTTCATCATTTTTACCCAAAAGCTCATATATTTTATATAAATTATATTTTGAAGGAAGAATTAATTTTTCGTCTGGATTGCTTTGTAGGAGCGTTTGAAATTTATTTTTAGCTAATTCGTATTCTTTAAACTTTTCCTTATAAATCAATCCTAATTGATAGTAGGCATAATTTCTGTCTTTTGAAATACTATCAATTTCTTTTTCATCAGAAGGAATTTTAGAGATGTAAAACTGTGCATCAAACATTTCATCATCCGAAGCTAGAGCTACTATATCAATATTTGAAGAGCCGCCAATACTACTAGATTTTCCCTTGCTAGACCACCGCCAATTATCTTCAAGCGGTCTATCTCCCCAATATTTAACAAACTCGTTTTTACCATAGGCCACCGTAGTTGGATTATAAAAATAAAATACTGCTGCTTGGTTTGGTGCGCCACTTCTATTTAAATTAGCACCTATAGCTTTATTTGCAGTGGCTAAACCATTATTTCGTTTTATAGCTTCAAGAGCGTCTTCTTTTTTCTTTTGTTCTTTAGCTTTTAGTTTTAGTTTTTCTACAAAAGTTTCAAAAAAAGTAAGTCTATCACTATCTGACAAATTTACCAAGTTTAAAATACTATCATTTACTTGGGCAATCGCTTCATAATAAATAACATCATCTAAATTGTCCCGTTTCCTTTTTATTATTCTGAAAGGTTTTGAATCAACCATTAAACTGGTCATGGTGCTATCATAATACTCACCAGCGGTCCGGTATATAGATTCATCAAAATTCATATCACCTAGAATTTCGTAATTTTTTGCTTTTAAAAGTTTATCGACAGAGTTTGTTCTTAACGATTTATTATAATATGCCGTTGCTAAAGAATCCGATTCGTTACCTCTATAATATTCTCCTATTTGATGATAAATTTTATCCAAAAAAGGTCTATTTTCTTCTGTTTTCTTCAAGTTCAACAAGTAATTCTGTAGCTTCTAATTTATTATCATTTTCAAAATCGAAATTTTTCAACTTTTCAAGATGCGCACTAATCATGTAGATTCTCGTTGTTTTTCGATTAAGCTCTATGACTTTATCGAACGCTAAATTAGCGCTATCTTTATAACGCAATTGGTTATATAATTGGCCTTGGATAAAACGATACCTTCCACGTTCATCATTACTTTTTGTGGCTTGAGATGCAATTTCTAATTGTGTGATCGCACTATCTATAGATTTTATATTTAAATAAGCTTGGGCCAACATAGAGGTGGCATCAGCTAAATCTTGATCTTCTAATTCTTCTTGTTTTAGGAGACGTTTTAAGTTTTTAATCGCTAATTCATCGTTATTTAAACGAATATTTGTTTTTTCACGCCAAATTTTAGCCTGATTTATTTTATCACTTGCGGGGTATTTGTATAAAATGTAGTTAAACGCTTCCAAAGCTGGAATAAACCGCTGATCAAAATACCTAGATTTGCCTAAAAGTAAATATGCTTCATCCATTTGAGGGTTTTTTTCTTTACCTTCAATGGTAATACTATGCTTCAGTATCGCTTTTATAGCTTTTTCTTCAGCTCGTGTAAAATTCTCATTTTTAGATTGCCCAGGAAGTACAACCTCTTCAAATATTTGCATGCGTTCAATAGGAAGAATATCCCAATAGTTATCAAAATAACTAGCATTAAGACTTTGCCTACCATCTTCTAAAGCATTATAGCCGTTGTAAAGGGCATTAAATTCTGCTGTAACGGCATGAAAATTTCGGTTAATAAATTTATCCTTTTTTCTAGAACAACTTACCGCCAAAATAGTAACACATAAAGAAAATAATAATACTTTGTAAGAGGTTTTCAATACGGATGTTTTAGTCTAAATAATAACTATAAACTCTTGTTATTATTATTTGATACCTCAAATAAAAGAAAAAAACTTGCTAAAACTACTTATTTTTTACCCATATATCGAAATAAAATTAATCCGTAACTAAGGCTATGCATTATTTTTATTTCTTATCTAAACGAAAAACTACTGTGCTTTTTCTAATGCTTTTTTCTTTCACTTAAGGTATATAGACGTAAAAATAAGCATCTTTTTGAATTAACCTATGAAATAAAATGACTTTTGAATAAATTGCTAATTAGCAAAATGCAATTCAAGTTCTTTTAAAGTCGCCGCACTAGTTTCCAAATCTTTAACTATTTCACCTTTTTCAAGTACTACAATCCGCTCGCAAACATCGGTTACGTGCATTAAATCGTGACTGGAAATTAAAACCGTTACGCCTTTAGTTTCTGCTAAATCTTTAATAATCCCTTTTAATCGAATTTGTGTTGTAGGGTCTAGATTGGCAAAGGGTTCATCTAAAACCACCACTTCTGGGTTTCCTATTAAAGCCGCCACAATACCAGCCTTTTTTTGATTTCCCTTGCTCAAATCGCGTAAATATTTTTTCTTACCTAAAATTTCGTCGTGAAAAAAGTCTTTAAATTGAGTGACCAAGGCATCAACATCAGCCTTATTTTGTCCGCGTAATTCGCCTATGAAATAAAAGTATTCTTCTGGAGTTAAGTAGCCAATTAAAAAACTTTCATCAATAAATGCGGATGTAAATGGTTTCCAATCTTCACTTTTATTAACTTGAATATTATTGCTTGTTATGTGGCCCGTAGTTGGCTGAATCAAATCAAGCAATAAACTAAAGTAGGTGGTTTTTCCAGCACCATTGTTGCCTACTAAACCAAAACTTTGTCCTTTAGGGATATCTAGGGAGTCTATATTTAAAACTATGTTTCCGCTATATTTTTTTGATAAGTTAGATGTTATTATCATGAGTTTTTATCTTAATTATTTTGATCGAATGCATCAATCATTTTATATTTTGATTCTAAATATTTTGCGGTAATTGCTTTCATTAATTTTTGATGAAAAATGATACCTATTACACCCAATACGGCTAATACCAAACAAGCAATTTCAAAACTTAATAAAAAGTAAAATAAGGCAAATAATCCCATTGGCACTAATAATAAAGGAATACCTATTAGCCATTGTACTGCGCCTGTACCTTGATAGTTAAACGCTGCTTTTTGACTTAAATCAATTTTTTTTCGGTTGAAAGAACCACCATACAAAATAACATGTGTATTAACGCCCATATTATAAATAGCTGCCGCAAAATGCGCTAGTAAAATCTTCCAACCAAAATAAACGTAAGGAATACCAAGTACAAATAAAATAATAACACTTAGTGCCATTAAAGTAAATTTTGATTTTAAATATTGTTCATATTTGATGTTCTGACTCATGAGTAATTTATAGTAGCCACTATCCCAAGCTGGAATAAATTGCCCAAAATTGATTAAAAAAATACCTGTAGAAAAAACACCAATGAAAACAAAAAACCATGGCATGTTTTGATAGGTTGGTTGTGGGTAGAAAAACAAGCCATACAATAAGCCTATTGCTAACATCCAAACTGAAGACTTGGTTCGTTTATTTCTCCAAATCAGTTTTAAGTCAAGCTGCATAAACGGCGCGATATCTCCAAAGTTTTTTGTCCATTCTAAATTTGAAGCATGCACTTCTTTAATTTTTTGTTTTAAACCACTATCTAAAAAAAGTTTTTTATGTAAAAGTTTAAAATTAAAAAGGTATAAACCAATTAAAATTAACAAAGGAATTAACACAAAAATAGGGGATTCATATATCGCATTAAAACTACTACCCACTATGTCAGTAAAAGAAAATATATTAAAGTAGTTTAATGCAAACAAGCCTCCCGTTAAAAGAATTATAGGTAAAAAAGACAGTTCGGCTTCAGATGAAAAACTTTCAATAATAAAATTTAAAAAATTAATTATTAGAGTAACTAGTATTAAAGCGAACATCCAAATAAATACCATTCCTACAGGATAATCCTTAATAATTAAAGTTATTCCAAAAGGTACTATAGCAAAAAGCGGTAAAAAATTAAAAAAAGATAAGGCTGATTTCCCTAAAACATAATTTACAACTTGCCCTCTTTTTATTGGTAAGGTTAGTAATGGTTTCACGCTCATTACTGGTAATTTTTGAAAGAAAAATCTAAAAACTAAATCCCCCAAAATCCAATAAAACAAAAGGCCGTTTAAAACGAGTAATGGATTTTGCTCTGGATAAAGTTTTTTAAGGGCCGGATACATAACTAAACCCATGCCTAAAAACATGGCTATAAAATAAAGTGCCATAAAACCCATAAAAATTTTGATACCAAGGCTTTTACCAAAACTGGCCGATCTTAAAAACGATTTCCACTCTAAACTTAAAAAATGTTTAATCATGGTTTAGTTTAATTATATTTCTGAGCAATTCCCTGTACTTCCATACCCCAAGATTGACCAAAAATCATCGCTTTTTGCGTAAGCCCAAGTTGTTTTTCAGCTAATTTTTTTCCTAAATCAGTATGATAAAAAGTCACTAGTTCTTTTATTTCAGCTTGAGTGAATTCTGCCATATACAAGTCGGCCATTTTATCATACAAACCATCTAAAGTACCATGTGCTTCTTTGATATAAGCTTCTTTATTTTCTGAAGAAACCATACCACCTATCTGATCAATTGCTTTTTCAAAAGCGGCTCCAGCACCTGTTAGTTTAATAAATTCAATAGTTTCTTGTTTAAATTCAGAATTATTCTGTTCTTGAGATTGCGCTGTAACAGCTAACATAAATAAACTCACTAGTAATACTTTTCTCATTTTTATTTATTTTTAATAGTTAATTATTAAATTCTTTATAATTGGTGTTGTTTTTAATATAATTGTTACAGCTAAAACTAAAATTTACTAAACGACTTTAGTATTTTTGTTGAAAAAATTACAGATGTCATCATTTCACAAATTATCAGTTAAAGATATAAAAAGAGAAACCGATAAAGCGGTAAGTATAAGTTTTAATATTCCTGAAAACTTAAAGGACACTTTTGTTTTTAAAGCAGGACAATACATTACTTTGAAAACTCATATTGATGGTCATGAAATACGTCGGGATTATTCGCTATGTGTGTCTCCAAAAAGCGGTGAATTAAAAATTGCAGTTAAAGAAGTTAATGACGGTACTTTTTCAGCTTACGCCAATAATACTCTAAAGGTTGGTAATGACATTGAAGTTGCGCCACCAAAAGGGCGTTTTGTATTTACTCCAAATGATAATAAAACAAAAAATATAGCATTATTTGCTGCAGGAAGTGGAATTACACCCATTTTAAGTATTATAAAATGTGCTTTAGAAGAAGAGGTTTACAGTAAAGTGATTTTGGTTTATGGAAATAAAACCACCGAAGAAACCATGTTTTTAAATGAATTACTAGAGCTTCAGCATCAATATAAAGAACGCTTGTCAATTCAATTTGTGTTTAGCCAACAAGATGAAGATGATGCTGTTTTTGGTAGAATTGAGAAAAGCACGGTTAATTACGTGGTGAAAAATAAGCATAAACATATTGAGGTAGATGCCTTTTATCTCTGTGGGCCAGAAGCCATGATTTATACTGTAAAAGATGTTTTAACGGAACATGGTATTGATAAAGAAAGGATTCACTTTGAACTTTTTAAAACTGCCAAACCAGACGAGGTTGAAGAAGCTGTAAGTGTTTCTTCGGGTAAAACTAAAATAACAGTAACTGTTGATGACGAAACCACTTCGTTTGAAATGTCTCAAAAACAAACCATACTTGAAGCCGCTTTAGATGAAGATTTAGATGCACCTTATTCTTGTCAAGGTGGTATTTGCAGCAGTTGTTTAGCTCGTATTAAAGAGGGCGAAGCTACCATGAGACAAAACAATATTTTAACCGACAGTGAAGTTGCTGAAGGTTTAATTTTAACCTGTCAAGCACACCCAACCTCAGCTACTATTGTGGTTGATTATGATGATGTATAAGCGATATTCCTGCGAATGGGCTAATCTTCAAATTGAGTATCTATTTGTATAAAGTGGATCCTTTCCTTCGTAGGAACAACAAACTTTTATATAATAGATTTTATTTTTTCAATAACAATTTCTGGAGGAATGCTACCCGCAGCTTCTTTATAATTTTCAGGATATTTATTTCCGTAAACCGAGGTTGGAATTTTAGGGTATTTTTTTCTATCCGCTAATAAAGCATAATCTTCAGGTTGGTTAAACGGAGCAAATCCTGCAAACGGGTGGGTAACACCCCAAATAGTAATTACTTTTATACCTGACATAGCTGCTAGATGCGCATTACCAGAATCCATGCTAAGCATAACATCTAAATTAGAAATAACATCTAACTCTTCATCTAAAGTTAATTTTCCAGCTAAATTTGCTGTGTTTTTAAAATCTGTTTCAAATTGATTTAAAATTTCTGCTTCGTACTTACCGCCTCCAAATAATAAAATTTGATAATCCTTTGAAAGGCTTTCAATAACTATTTTCATTAAGTATAAAGGATACATTTTACCTTCATGAGCTGCAAAAGGTGCTATTCCTATTCGCTTTTTTGAACCTTTTCCAAATATTGAGATCAACTTTTCAGACAAAATTACCTTTTCTGGAAATTCAGGATTTGACAGATCTATTTCATACCCTAAACACAAAAAAACATCAGCATAACGTTGGTGTGATGTTTTTAGTGGCTGATGTAATTTACCGCTAACTAATGCTTTTTTTTCTGCTCTGCCTTTGTTTATTGAAACAAATCTTTTGGAATTCAAAAACTGTTTTAAAACTTTACTTCTTAAAACACTATGTAAATCGGCAATAGCATAAAAACTTTCATTTTTATTAAGCTGACGTGCAAGTTTGTAAAGACCTGAAACGCCTTTATGTTCGTTTTTTAAATCTGCAGTATAAACAGAAACATTTATTAAGTCTCTAAAAAAAGGTTTGAAAAAAGCGCGTGTTAATATGGTAATTTTTACTTCGGGATATTGCTGGGTGAATGCTCTTAAAACAGGAACCGTCATCGCTACATCTCCCATGGCTGAGAGACGAATAACAAGGATGTTTTTTGTTGGTTTTTGCATCTCAACTTTATAGAGTGAGATCCTGAAAAGAGTTCAGGATGACATATTTTATTTCTGTGAACGCAATACAGGATTTAGCTCATCATCATTATACATTTTCATTTGCTTATAGACTTTCATGTATTTATCCCCTTTTTCAATATCGTTTAAAAGGGTATCAATCGCAGTCGATAAATCTTCACGTTGTTCCAATAAAATATCTAGCTTTGTTTGGCAGGCTGCTTTGTGTTCCGCGGAAGCGTCACTTCGTGTAGCTTCTTCATTCATGTGGTACACTTTTAAAGCCAAAATGGATAATCTATCCACGCCCCAAGCTGGACTTTCGGTATTTATAGTAGCGCCAGCTTTTACAGAAACGTCCTTATATTTCTCTAAAAAATAACTATCAATGTACTCTACCATATCTGTTCTGTCTTGATTTGAAGCATCAATTTTTCGTTTCAACGTTAACGCTGCAACAGGGTCTATTTGTGGGTCGCGAATAATGTCTTCATAATGCCATTGTACAGTATCAATCCAACATTTTCTGAATAATAAATGTTCAATTAAATTAGTTTTATCGTATGGATTTTCAAAAGGCTGATCAACGGCATTAATAACGTGGTATTTTTCTATAACTTTCTGAAATATTTTGTTGGCTTTTTCTGTAAACATGCTATATCTATTTTAGACTACAAAACTACATAAAAATTATACTAAGAATTATGCATTATGATTGAAATGTGGTTTCACGTTTTGCGATATTCAAAAAATAAAAACCTAAACGTAAATATAATTTATATTAATTAACTTTACTATTCAAAAAACTAAGCTAAATCATGCATATTCATAATTTATCACTTCAAAATTCTATAATAAATACCTTTGTTTCAGAAATACGTGATACAAGAATTCAAAAAGATAGTATGCGTTTTAGAAGAAATATAGAGCGTATTGGTGAAATTTTAGGTTATGAATTAAGTAAAAAATTGAATTTTGAAACTTATGAAACTGAAACACCATTAGGAAAAAATCATTCAAATTTATTTAAAAATGATATTGTTTTATGTTCTATTTTAAGAGCAGGTGTTCCGCTTCACAATGGATTGCTTAATTATTTTGATGCTGCTGAAAACGCTTTCATTTCAGCTTACAGGCACCACAAACATAATCCTGAAAGTTTTGAAATTATTGTTGAATATTTAGCCTGCCCTAGCTTAGAAAATAAAACACTTATTTTGGCAGACCCCATGCTAGCAACAGGACAATCTATACTGGCTACTTTTGAAGCTTTAAAACCCTTTGGAATACCAAAAGAAACACATGTGGTAAGTGTTATTGGAGCTCAGGAAGGTGTTGATTTTGTGTCAAAAACATTTGGAAATGAAACGCATTTATGGATTGCAGCAATTGATGATACACTGAACGATAAAGGCTATATTATTCCAGGACTTGGTGATGCTGGCGATTTAGCATTTGGAAAAAAACTACAAAAATAATAAAATAAAAGGCACTAGTATTAATGCCGAAAGAAAGGCTTCTTTAAACCATTTTTCCTCAATAATTTCAATATAATTAGCAATTATTATTGATAAAGGCGCAAATATAAATAGAAACTCACTACCATTTTTTTGTGGTGCAATAATTATGATTAAAAAAGATAATAAAACAGCCACCAAAATACTGTTAAAGGAGGCGCGAAATGCTTTTTTTTTCTGTTTAATACTTTTTACATAAAATAGAGATGACCACATTCCAAAAGAAAACAGTACGGTTATCGCGATTAAATAACGAAGCGAATTATAGTTATTATAATCAAAACTTACTTTCGGTAAGCTTTTAAATGCCCCAAAAAAAGTATTATTAAAAACTATAGAAATACTTATGACGATAATAAAAACCACTGCAATTCCAATAAAAGGAATAATCCAATGGTTAATTTTATTGTCGGTATATAACATTAAAGAAACTATAATCAATATAAAGAATAATATTGACCAAAAATAAAAAAGCGCTGCTATTGCTATCCAAAAAGCAGCATCAAACAATTTTTTATTGATATTAGTTTGCGAACGTAAGCTTAAAATTCTTCTTAATCCTAACAGCACAAACACGTTAGAAAAAAGAAGATTAGTATCCATGGTTGTTTGTGAAAGCGCTAATAAAAAAAGGCTGAACAAAAGAATTTCGTAATTGGTATTTTTACTTAACTTATTCTTACTAACAATAAAATTAAGTAGCAAAATAGAAATATAACACAAACAGAATAAAACAACTTGCTTAAAAACATAAAAACCAGACACTTCAACATCTGTAAAAACTTTTGTTCTAGCAAAAATAAAAGCCAATAGCGTAATAAAAAACACTATTATAAAATTTATTGGTTTAGATTTACTGAAAATACTTGTAATCATTAACTGTTTTTGTATTTTTGCAAGGTAAATATACTAACTATAAACGGTTAGAAAACATAAAACACACATGAAAGATTTCTTTTACGCCATTCAAGATTTATTTGTTGATGTTCTTTTTGCCCCTTATGATGCCTTAAGAGCTTTAGAACTTGAAAACTGGTTTCTTGCAAATGCAGTGTCTTGGATTTTTGTTATTATTGGTTTTATTGCGATGGTTTATTGGATGTTGCAACTAAGACATTTTGATAATAATAATGAAGAAGATAAAACTATTTCTTCACACTCATATTTATAAATCGAAACCAATATCTTTACGATAATGCATCTTATCAAAATGTAGTTTTTCTATATTCTGGTAAGATTTTTTTATGGCTTCTTGGTAGGTATTACCATAGGAGGTTATAGCCATAACACGACCGCCAGAAGTTACCACCTTTCCATCTTTTAATTGTGCTCCTGCATGAAAAGGAATAGAGTTTTTAATAGCTTCTATCCCTGTAATTTCTTTTCCTTTTTCGTAAGCTTCAGGATATCCACCAGAAACCAACATAATAGTTGTTGCTGCACGCTCGTCAATTTCAATATTTATTGTATCTAAAGTACCGTTAGCCATCGCTTGTAGTATTTCTACAAAATCGTTTTTAAGTCTTGGTAATACCACTTCTGTTTCAGGATCGCCCATTCTTACGTTATATTCAATTACTTTTGGATCGTTACCAACTTTTATAAGTCCAATAAACACAAACCCAACGTAGGGTAAATTATCTTTTGTAAAACCCTTAATTGTTGGTTTTACAATACGTTCTTCAATTTTATTTAGAAACTCTTCAGTGGCAAAAGGTACTGGCGACACTGCGCCCATACCTCCAGTATTTAAACCTGTGTCACCTTCGCCTATCCGCTTATAGTCTTTAGCAGTAGGTAAAATTTTATAATTCTTGCCATCCGTTAAAACAAAACAACTTAATTCTATACCATCCAAAAATTCTTCAATAACCACTTTAGCACTAGCATTGCCAAATTTCGCATCTACCAGCATGCTTTTTAACTCTGCTTTCGCTTCACCCAAATCATTCAAAATAACAACCCCTTTGCCTGCTGCTAAACCATCAGCTTTTAAAACATAAGGTGGATTCAATGTTTCTAAAAAAGCATACCCGTTTTCAACGGTTTCTTTCGTAAAACTCTCGTAAGCTGCCGTTGGAATATTGTGACGGTATAAAAATTTTTTTGCAAATTCTTTACTCCCTTCCAATTCAGCAGCCTCTTTTTGCGGCCCGATAACTGACACGTGTTTTATATCCTCATCATTTAAAAAATAATCATGAACACCCGCTACCAAAGGCGCTTCAGGCCCTACGACAACCAATTCAATATTTTTGTCAAGAACTAATTCTTTTATGGCTGCAAAATCAGTTTCTGAAATATCAACGTTTGTAGCCACATTGGCTGTTCCCGAATTTCCTGGAGCAACGTATAATTCATTACATTTTGGACTTTGAGCTATTTTCCAAGCGAAAGTATGCTCTCTTCCACCAGAACCAAGAATTAAGATGTTCATTTATTATATTTTAATGAAAGGCAAAAATAAAACTAATGACAAGATTTCACGACTATTTTTTATTTACTTTACAAAAAATTATTATCCAATTTGAATTTATTTGAACTTTCATTAAAATTAAAAGGCTTCCCCATACACGAAGCCAAAGCGCATTTAAAATCAATTCAAAATAAAACGAATCAAGAATTAGAGGCTTATTTGGAATGCAAAAAACATGAGATTGTTGAATATCATTTAAAAAATAATTCGTTTTATAAATTATTGACCAAAAATATAAATTGTAATGATTGGAGTAGCATCCCGATTATGACTAAACGCGATTTGCAGCAACCGCTTTCTGAACGCCTTTCAAATGGTTTTACTAAAAAAAATGTTTATGTAAATAAAACTTCTGGTTCTTCAGGCGACCCGTTTGTTTTTGCAAAAGATAAATTTTGTCATGCTTTAACTTGGTCGGTTTTTATTAACAGATACAATGAGTTTGATTTAGATTTTCAAAATTCTAAACAAGCTCGTTTTTATGGCATTCCTTTAGATAAAAAAGGATATTTTAAAGAACGCTTAAAAGATAAGTTAAGTAACCGATACCGATTTTCTGTATTTGATTTAAGTGACACGCAACTTAAAAAAAATATGAAAATATTTAAAAAAACTTATTTCGATTATATAAATGGTTACACCAGTTCTATAGTTCAATTTGCCAAATATTTAAAGTTTAAAAACATCGTTCTAAAAACTATTTGCCCTTCACTTAAAGCTTGTATTGTAACTTCTGAAATGCTTTTTGAAGATGATAAATCTCTTTTAGAGTCTCAATTAGGTGTTCCTGTTATTAATGAATACGGGGCCGCAGAATTGGGCTTAATTGCTTTTCAGAATACAAAAAATGAGTGGCTAATAAATACGAATGATTTATTTGTTGAAATTCTTGACGAAGACAATAACATATTACCTTTTGGCGAAGAAGGTCGCATCGTAATAACCTCGCTTTATAACAAAGCGCATCCTTTTATTCGATATGATTTAGGCGACATTGGAAAACTTTCAAAAAACAGCACGCCACAAAAACCAATACTTGAAAAATTAATTGGCAGAACTAATGATATAATCGCTTTGCCCAGTGGGAAAAAAGCAGCGGGATTAAGTTTTTATTATGTTACCAAAACCATTATTAAAGATTGCGCTAATGTAAAAGAGTTTGTTGTTGAACAATTAGAACTAGATACTTTTAAAATAAGTTATGTAAGTTTGAAGGCCTTTTCTGAAGAAGAAAAAACAAAAATAAAAACAGCTGTTTTTGAATATTTAGAGGCTAATTTGACCGTTATTTTTGAACGAAAGCAAAGCTTAGACCGATCAAAAAGAGGAAAGCTAAAACATTTTAAATCAAGTTTATAGAAACAATTCGTTTAGATTTCACAAAAAAATGTTCGTTAAAAAATACAAACATAAAGTACGTTGATTTTATAGTAGAAAACTCTAAACCTTTTTTGTAAACCCAATAATTATATTTTAATAGATTGAATTTGTTTGAAGACATTGCATCTCTCCTAACGCGGTAAAAGGCCAACGATTCTTGAATACCTAAAGCGGGTTTACCAGATTTTTTTATAGCTGTTAACCATAACAACCAATCTTGTCTTTTACGCAAATTAGGCGACATGATTTTACCTAAAGTTTTAGCGTTATACATGCCCGTTAAATTACCAATGTAATTACTTTTTAAATATTTATTATAAGATAGTTTTGGTAATGCTTTTACTAATTTATTCAGATGATTGCCCTTTTCATCTATTTGCTCATAACTGCTAAAAGAAACATCACAATGATTATGTTGCATAAAGGCGATTTGTTTTTCGAGCTTTTTAGGTTTCCATACATCATCACTGTCTATAAAAGCTATATAATCTCCCATTGCAGCTTCAATTCCTTTATTCCTTGAAATAGCAGCACCAAGATTTTTTTGATTTTTTATGAGTATTATATTATCATATTTATCTAAAAAAAGTTGAGCTATTTTGATCGTATTATCTAATGAAAAATCATCAATTAAAATAAGCTCCCAAGATTTATAAGTTTGATTAACGACACTATTGATTGTTTCTGAAATGAATCCTTCAGAATTATACATTGGTGTTATTATAGAAACTAAAGGTGTCAAAATTTATTTTTTAATACGCTTTTTCTTCTCCTTTAAAGATATTAACTACCGTTTGAAGGATTATCTTTAAATCTAGAAGCAGTGACCAGTTTTCGATATAAAAAATATCATATTTTATTCTATTAATTATATCTTGATCTTTCTCTACCTCACCACGATACCCTTTAGTTTGTGCTAAACCCGTAATTCCTGGTTTCACATTGTGTCTATAAATAAAATTATATTTATCAATAGCTTTAGAGTATTCTTCTGTATAAGATAGCATATGTGGTCTGGGTCCTACAACACTCATATCGCCTAATAAAACATTTAAAAATTGAGGTAATTCGTCAATGCTTGTTTTTCTTAAAAATCGTCCTATTTTAGTTACCCTAATATCTTTTTGCTTAACGTATGTACCATTTATTTCCTTAGTGATATTTAAAGATCTATATTTAAAACAGTAAAACTCTTTGTAATTAATACCATTTCTTATATGTCTGTAAAATAATGGCCCTTTAGATTCTAACTTTATTAAAATAAATAATATGATTGATAGCCAAGAAACTACGAAAATTAATACAAACGATGAAAATACAATATCGAAAGTACGCTTTAAAAACTTATTAAAGTCATTGTTTAAAGCTATTTCTTGAATTGATAATACGGGTAAATAATTATAATAATTTGTATTTAGGCGTTTGGTAAATATGTTTAAATTGTCATTAGGCACAAACTTTATATTACACTGATTTAAACTTGCGAATTTTACGTAGTCATTAATTTGTTTTTTTGTTAATTCATCAATCGCACAATATATTTCATCTATATTATTATTATTTAAATATTCAAAGCTTTCTTTAATAGTTCCAGTCGAATCATTTTCATTTTGACCATTAAAAACCCCTTTAATATTATAACCCAATTCTTTCTTTTTTAGGAATAATGCTTTCAATTCTGATATGCCTTTACCACTACCAACAATAATAACATTTCTTAAATTACCTTTTAAATACGATCTGAATTTTTTTAAAACATAAAAGCTGATAATTTTGACCGAGCTTATTATAGAGAATGAACATATAAGATATTTAACAACCACAAACGCTTCTAAATTAATACTTCTAAAAAGACCAACAAAAGCAAATAATAGAATAGTGTATACCAATAATTGCTTAATTAGTAGAGAGATAATATTGTATAAAGATGTATGCCTGTATACACGATAAAACTTGAGTAAAAGAGTTGATAATAACCAAAAAACTACAGAATAAACAAAGTATAATATATACTTATTATTAAATAAGGTTAATTTGAAGAAATAGAGATTATCTTCATTAAAACTTAAAAAATAAATTGATAATACATTTATAACGGCAAGATCAAAGGTTATAAGTATAGGCCTTAATAACCATGAATATCTTCCACGCTTAAACTCCATAAGCTATTAGTTTTACTTGCTAATATAGCTAGAAAAATCTTTATGCTCACTTTTGTAGAGGTCTTCCTCGGTTAAGCTTTTAAAATAATCAAATGTGATTTTCATACCTTCTTCTCTTCCTACTTTAGGTTCCCACCCTAATAGTTTTTTAGCAAGAGAGATGTCTGGTTGCCTTTGCATAGGATCGTTAACTGGTAAATCTTTATAGATTATTTTTTGGGTAGTTCCTGTTAATTTTATTATTTCTTCAGCGAAATCTTTTATTGTTATTTCGTGCGGATTTCCAATGTTTACGGGTTCTGCATAATCACTTAAAAGTAACTTATAGATACCGTCAATTTCATCATCAACATAACAAAACGAGCGTGTTTGAGAGCCATCTCCAAATACAGTTAAATCTTCGCCTCGTAAAGCTTGTCCCATAAATGCAGGAATTACTCTGCCGTCATTTAGGCGCATCCTTGGCCCGTAAGTATTAAATATTCTAACTATTCGTGTTTCAATCCCATGAAATCTGTGATAGGCCATAGTTATTGATTCTTGAAATCTTTTGGCTTCATCATAAACACCTCTTGGGCCTATGGTATTTACATTACCATAATAATCTTCAGTTTGCGGGTGCACTAGCGGATCTCCATATATCTCTGATGTTGATGCTATAAGCATTCTTGCATTTTTAGCTTTTGCTAAACCCAATAAATTATGTGTACCTAAAGACCCTACTTTTAAGGTTTGAATAGGTATTTTTAAATAGTCTATAGGGCTTGCGGGAGAAGCAAAATGAAGTATATAATCTAAATCTCCTTTAAAATCTATATACTCTGTTACATCATGATTTATAAAGCTAAAGTTTGGATTGCTATCAAGATGTTCTATATTTTTCTTATCACCTGTAATGAAATTATCCATTCCTATGACTTGGTAATCTTCTTTTATAAATTTATCACACAAGTGTGATCCTAGAAAACCTGCTGCTCCCGTAATTAATACTTTTTTCATGAAATAACTATTTGCTCAAGCAAAAATAGTAAAGTAAGCAAAACTTTCAATAGTTAATATAAGTTATTCATTATAATAATAATGTTTTTGTTAAATCACTAAAAAATATATGAGCAAATTGTAGATAAATTAAACATCTAAACTTTCATATAGTGAGTTTAAGCTTTTATATTCTGGAACTATCGTTTTTAGTTTTTTTACAATTTTAGTAGATTTATATTCGTAGGCCGCTTTTATTATGTCCTCAACCTGTTTTTCAATACAGTTATAATTGCTGTGGTTCTCTTTAACAATCATGATTTTTTCATGATACGTAGGAAGCGTGATAGACTTATCATTTAGTAATTCCTCAAATAATTTTTCTCCTGGTCTTAGCCCAATTGATTTAATTTTAATTTCCTTTTCTGGAATAAAACCTGCCAAACGAATCATTTTTCTTGCTAAATCAATTATTTTAACAGCCTTACCCATATCAAAAATAAAAATTTCTCCACCAGATCCCATTGAGCTTGCTTCCATTACTAATTGGCAAGCTTCTGGGATTGTCATAAAATATCTAATAATACTTGGGTGGGTTATAGTTACTGGGCCTCCTTCTTCAATTTGCTTCTTAAATAAGGGAACAACAGACCCATTTGATCCTAAAACATTACCAAATCGTGTTGTGATAAACTTAGTATTTATTTTTTTATTTAAAAGATGATGTAATGATTGTACATACATTTCGGCAACTCGTTTTGTTGCTCCCATTACATTGCTAGGATTAACAGCTTTATCTGTTGAAATCATAATGAATCGCTCAATATTATATTTCACAGCTAAATCTGCTAAAATTTTTGTTCCCATAATATTTACTGAAACGGCTTCAGCAGGGTTTTTCTCCATCATTGGGACATGCTTATAAGCGGCGCAATGGTATATGATGTCTGGATTATAACGTTGAAATAAATATTCTAGATTATCTTTATTTCTGATATCACAAACTACTGGTTGAAAATCAATTGAACTATATTCTTTTTCAACTTTAAGCGTGAGGCTATGAAGAGGTGTTTCTGCTTGATCAATTACCACTAGTTTTTTAGGACTATACTTTCCTAATTGATGGACTATTTCAGAACCTATTGAACCTGCCCCACCAGTAATAAAAATTATTTTATTTTCTATTAAACCTAAAATCTTATTATTATTTATTTTTATTGGTTTACGCTCTAATAAATCTTCAATTTGAATATTTTGAATACTTTTATTTATTCCTTGATTTAAATCGAATTGAGATATTGATGGTGCTCTATATATCTTTAAATTATGCTCAATACAATCTTCAATATGTTTTAAATTTTCTTCATTATTCAAATCATTTTCTAGAACAATTAGACCAGATCCATGGTGCGATCTTATTAAAACATGAGCCTTCCTTTTTAAATTTAAAATAGGCATTCCAAAAATTCTTTTATTATGTGTCTTTTCATCGTTAACTAAAAATCCTAAAACTTTAAATTTTTTAGGAAATTCGTTCTCAATAGCAACAGCCACAGAAATAGCATTCTGAGAAATACCCATAATAAATACTTTTTCGAAATCTGGATTGCTTTGTGCTAAATATGATGCATAAATATGTTTCACTAATGCCCTAAACAAAAATAAGCCTACAAATAAAGCTAAAGCATATAAAATAAGAAATATAGGTTTATATAGAAAACTTCCATTTACCCTGTAGTTAATAAAATTTATTATAAAAAGAGCTAAAGCGGAAGAAATTGATGCAAAAAACAGTTTTACAGCGTCAATATAACTTGAATGTCTAATCAAGCCAATATAAGTCCTAAAAACAATGAAAAACAAAAAAGTTATAATAACTGCAATAAGAATTATTGGAACAAATTCAACACTAAGAAATGAAGAATTAAAATCATGTGTAATAGCCCCAGCTAACAAAATAGCAATAGTAGCCACTTGTATATCAAACCATAAAACTAACCATCTAGGAACATAACCAATATTCTCAAAACTAAAATTAAATGGTGTATGCTTTAAAACGATTTTAAATGTTTCCTTTATTTTGTCTCGAGAATCTTGCAGCATATATTAATTCTGATTTAAAACAAATTTAGTGATTTATATAATCTAAAATAGATTTTGCTATTACTGCTTTGTCTTTTTTTGTAAGATTTGATCCTGAAGGTAAACACAATCCTTTATTGAATAGGGTTTCGGAGACCCTATTCCCATAAAACGGGAAGTCTTTAAAAATGGGTTGTAAATGCATTGGCTTCCATAAAGGTCTAGATTCAATATTTTTGCTTAACAATTCTTTTCTTAAATCTTCTCTATTAAATTCTGTAATACCACTTTCTATGATAATACAACTAAGCCAGTGATTTGAAAAAAAGTCTTTATTTGGTTCTTCAAAAACCGTTATGCCTTCTATGTTTTTTAAAACATCTTTATAGAACTGGTTCATCTCTCTACGAAGCGATATATGCTTATCCAAAACTTCCATTTGCCCTCTTCCTATTCCAGCTAAAACATTGCTCATCCTGTAATTATAACCAACCTCTGAATGTTGATAGTGTGGAGCGTTATCTCTCGCTTGTGTTGCTAAAAATATTGCCTTCCTTTTAACCTTTATATTATTACAGACTAATGCGCCACCACCAGATGTGGTAATAATTTTATTACCGTTAAAAGATAATATTCCATAATCTCCAAAAGTTCCACATTTTTTCCCGTTGTAATTAGACCCTAATGCTTCAGCAGCATCTTCAACCAAAGGGATATCATACTTGTTCGAAATCGCCATTATTTCAGGCATTTTTGCAGGCATTCCGTATAAATGAACAATAATAATTGCTTTTGGTTTTTTACCTTTACTCATTCTATCCTTTATAGCTTCTTCTAAGTAATTAGGACACATATTCCATGTGTCTTTTTCACTATCTACAAAAACGGGTATGGCGCCTTGATATATTATTGGATTTGCCGAAGCTGAGAATGTCATGCTTTGACATAAAACCTCATCATTTTTAGTAATACCAGCAAGTATTAATGCTAAATGAATAGCTGATGTTCCTGATATAGTACATGCGACTTTTGTGTTTTCGCCTAAATATACTTCTAAATCATTTTCAAAATTTGATAAATTTGCTCCATATACAGATACTTCATTTCGCTCAAAAGCGTCTTGTACATATGGTAATTCATGACCACTAAGATGTGATGTAGAGAGCGCTATTTTTGCCATGATGTTGAAAAAATATTTTGTACAAGAAATATATATCTTTGGTAAAAAGATAATTATTAACGTATTGTATGTTAAGGGCTATTTTTTTGTTGCCAAGTAACTTCTTTATTATATGCTTCAGGATTTTCTTGTGTTGCCAATAGTTCTTCTTCATTTCGGAAGTACAACGTTGCAGGTCCTGTAATTCCGGGTTTTACACTTAAAATTATTTTTGCTTCATCTTCCAATTGGTCGGCAAATCCAACAATATCAGGTCTTGAACCTACAAAACTCATCGTTCCTTCCAATACGTTAAGCAATTGTGGAAATTCGTTTATTTTATATTTTCTTATAAATATACCCAATTTCGTAATTTGTGGGTTTTCTTTTTTTGCTTCTTCAGGATGAATAGTTTCTATTTTATAAATAGTAAACAGGTTTCCGTACTGACCCACACGTTTTTGTTTGAAAAAACCATTTCCTCTAATAGCTTTTTTGGAAATAATTGCCATTAACAAGATAAACCATCCTAAAAGAAATAATCCTATACATGCTAAAAAAACATCAAATGCAAGTTTTATATTTTTTTCGCTTGTTGTCAATATGTTCTTAATTTTCTATGGTTGCGTCTGTTACCTCGTAATTTGTTGCATAGAAAAATCCGTCTCTCAATATAATTTCATGATGGACGTTATTTTCTGTTTTTTCAGTTGAGATGATTCCTTTCCAAATAATTACTTTTTTATCACCTCTTATGATAAAAGCACCTGGATATGGTTTTGTTGTTGCTCTTACCAATCGATCTACTTCATTAACGGTCATTGTGAGCAAAAGTTCGCCGTCTTTTGGTTTTCTTCCTTCCCAGTACGTTGCTTTTGTTTCGTCTTGAAATTTTCCTTCTACATTGTTGTTTTGTAAGTCAATAAATAACTTTTTTATTAACGTTTCATGAGCTATATTGACTTTGTTGTATAAGGAAAATGCCGTTTCATTTGGCTGAATTGGAACTTCTTCTTGCCGAAGAATTAACCCAGTATCTACACCTTCATCCATTTTAAAGAAGGAAACACCCGTAACGTCTAATCCTTTAATAATTGCCCAAGGGATAGCAGCTCTTCCTCTTCCTGTAGGTAATAGTGTTGGATGCGCACCAATAGTACCGATTTTTGCTGATTCAATAGCTTCTTTGGAAGCAATTTGTGACCAACCAATTATGAATAACCAATCTATTTCGTACGCTTTGATAGCTTCAATAACCGCAGTATCATTGATATGATTTGATTTTACGACAGGAATGTTGTGCTTTGTGGCAAAATCGTCTACATAGATTCTACCTGATTTATTCTTAGCTTTTTCATCAGGAATAGAAATGATTAAATCTAAGCTGCCATTTACATCGTAAATAGCTTCCATACAACTTAATCCTATTTGAACACAGGTAACAAAGGCAAATTTCATAATTAGTATGCTGGTGGTTTTTTTGTGAAATAAATGACGGTTTTAAAAAGAATACGCAAGTCTATTTTTAGAGATATGCTGTCTGCATACTCACCATCAAATTTAGCTTTTACATCTTCGGGCATGTCGTCATATGAATTGACTTGGGCCCAGCCTGTGAGTCCTGGCTTTAAGAATAGTGATTTGTTTTCTTTTCGCATAGCGATTAAGTTTTCTTGCGAAGGAATAGGTGGTCTTGGCCCAATGAAGCTCATATCGCCTTTTAATACGTTGAAAAACTGTGGTAATTCGTCCAAGTTCGTTATTCTAATAAATTTTCCAAAAGGCGTGATTTTTAGTTTATCTTTTTCATGCGATTCTACATTGGGTGTTTTTAAAGGCATACTTCTAAATTTATAGAACATGAATTGGTTTCCATCTTTTCCAACACGCAGTTGCTTAAAAATAGGTGTTCCAAAATCTTGTATAAAGATTATCAACGAAATAATGATATATATAGGCGATAATACAATTATAAGACCAATGGCTAATAGCATATCGAATCCTCTTTTAAATAGTAAAAACATAATTCGTTTTTAAGGTTCAATGATATTCATAGCTGTTTGAAACGCTTCACAGAAATATCGCCCTACTTGAGCACCTCTTAATGTTGCTAATGCTTTGATAGCTTCGTCACTTCTTGGATGCGGATACGGGCGCATAACACCTTCGTAGGCATATAATGCTTTTAGTTTTTGTACGATTCCAATTTCTCCAACTTCTATAAATGTGTCTGGCGCAAAATTTTGTCCGTCTACCGAAAATGCCCAATCAGTAGATGATGGGATTTCCATAAAGTACAATCCTGTGAGTGGTTTGCAAGGTTTCCGTTGGTATAACCTAGAAGCCGCTTGGCACGCTTTAGACGTATGATAATGATCGTTATTTAAATCGTATGGATGGTGAGTAATGATAACATCTGGTTGTATTTGCTCAATAATTCCTTCAATATATTGTACTAAGTCTAAATGCGGAACTGTATTAAATTTTATATTCGGAAAATGCCCAAGAATTGGCGCTTCGGCTCCCATAAATTTTTGAGCATTGTTGGTATGTTCCTTTAATTCTTCATCATCAGGTTTGTGACGTCTTGCATCCACTTTTCCAGATAGAATACAATTGTATATTTTGTGTCCTTTTTGAGATAAAACATAAGAACTTGCTCCAAATCCGAGTGCTTCATCATCGGGATGTGCAGTTACCGTTAGATATGTTTTTAAATTTTCTTTCATATAATCAAAATGATATTTTGTAAATCTATGATAGACTATAAATCAATTACTTAACCAATCACTAGCTTCATTAATTATACTTTTCGGATTCCAACCCAAAGAACGTGCTTTTTTGTCATTAAATGTTAATGGCTTGGTCATTTTAGTAAATTGCCTTTTGTTGATTGGCATTTTTTTTCTAGTTATTTTTTGAATGACTTCACCAATATACGCCAGACATAAAACTATAAATTTTGGAATGGAAATTGGTTTTTTGAGCTTGTGAAATGCTGCAATTCTATCTGATAATTCCTTGAACGAGGGATGATAACCATCTGTTAGGTTATATATGCCACCTTTTTTCATAATGTTGGGAATAAATGCTGCGACATCACTAGCAAATACCATCGATTTTCGCACGTCTCCTTTTCCGATGTTAAAATAGTGTTTTTTTTGTATAGCATTAATCATCGATTTTAAATTTCCTGGAGGATTAATTCCAAATAGCAATGGTAATCGTAAAATTGTGGTTGTTACGTTTTGAGTTTTCCCCCAACTTATTACTGTTTCTTCAGCTTGTTTTTTGCTTTTTCCATACGGTTCAACAGCACCTAAAGATGTTTCTTCAGAAATATTGTCTCCAAAATCGAGTCCATATACAGAAACCGTACTTATGAATACAAAGTACATTGGCACATTTTTTAATGACGTTAACAAATTGTTAGTTCCTGTGAGATTTACATCATAGAATTCTTGCTTTTCCGCTGCTGTTTTTGGAACTACGTGTGCTTTACCTGCCACATGGATTACAAGATCGTATTGTTTGGAAAGCGATGGGATTTCTTTGGAAATGTCAACGGTTATAATTGATGAGTTGCTTCGCCCAATGGTATCAATGTCATATTGCAAGCGTTCCAATTCTTGGATTACGTGTTTTCCTAAAAATCCTGAAGCTCCTGTAACTAATGCTTTCATTGTATAGTATATTGAAGAAATTTTATTCCGCTAGTTTTTGAATAACGCATTAAATTTATTCAGAATGATTTCTTTACTGTACTTACTTTCTGCTAATGCTCTGCCGTTTTCCGAGCGTTTTTTGATTTCGGATATATCCGCATTTGCAATTTTTATCAGCGTCGCTGTAATTTCTTCTAAGTTTCCAGCTTCTGCAAACCAACCTATTTCATGTGTTTGTAATACTAAATGTACTTCCGAGTTTACATCTCCGATATAAAAAATTGGCTTTCCAGCTGCCAAAAGATTATAAAATTTTGATGGAACTCCCAAACCATACATATCTTTTTTGAGCGTTACAACACCAATGGTAGCATCTGCCATGAACTTGTCTTGTTCCTCTCGTGGAATCCAACCGTATTTTTCAATGTGAGTTGTTTTTTCAGTTGCAATAAATGTTTCTATATGATTTTCTAAGGCGCCACTTCCAATAAATGTAAATATATATGGATGGCTTTTTGTCTTTTTTAAGGCTTCTAATAGTATTTCTAATCCTTGTAAACGTCCCATATTTCCTGCAAATAGGAATTTCTTTTTAGGAGTTTTAGGAATTGGTCGCGAAATTATATTTTCAATATTTGCCCAATTTTCAATTATGGTAATTCCTTCTGAATTTCCTTTTTTCTGTTGAAAGAGTTGCTGCATATCTCGTCCTAAAACAATTAAAACCTCCATTTTTTTAAACGCATTGTTGAATATGCGCTTCATAATCCCAAATACAAAAGACGTTTTCGATTTTAAAAATCCTGAAATGACAAGGTTTTCTGGAAAAACATCATGCACTAATACCTTCATTTTCCAGTTTTGTTTTTTTACCAAAAAACTGGTTAATACTAACAAAAGTACTGGATTTGTTACCATCAATACTTCTGCGCCTTTTGGAATTTTTTTCTTCATGAGTTGCAACATTTTATAGGTTACTTTAAGATGACCTATAATGCGCGATATAAAACTGTTTTTGTTGTACCCTTTGAATTGAATTCTATGAATTTTGATATTTGGCAACGGTTTTATAGTTACTTTTTCATCTTTTTCTTCATAGAATTCTGGACCGCAGATTACCGAAACTTGATATTCTTTGGCTAAAGATGTTGCTATTTCGGTCATGATGTATCCAGTAGAAATGGTTTCTGGATAGAATAATTCCGACACTAGCCATATTTCTTTTTTAGTATTTACTCCAAACAACTCTGTTGACATAATCTGTATATGAAAGGATAATTCGCACCATTTTCTCACTCACGTTTGGCATCGAATAATCGTATACCGGTCTAAAATTTCGTTTTGGATTTCTTTGTTGTACATTTAATGCTGCTAACCCTTGCATGATGCGTTCTGGATTTAATCCTACCATCATTACTGACACTTCTTCCATAGCTTCCGGACGTTCGTGCGCATCACGAATGTTGAGCGCATGAAAATTTAAAATGGATGATTCTTCCGAAATAGTTCCAGAGTCTGATAATACCGCAAACGAATACATTTGCAATGCATTGTAGTCTGAAAATCCAAGTGGTTTTAAAAACTGAATGTTTTTATGCGTTTCTATGTCTTTACTATTCAACATGTTTCGCGTTCTTGGATGTGTAGAAACGATGATTGGATAATCGTATGTTTCCGCAATTTGATTTAAAGAATCAATGAGTCCTTTAAAGTTTTTAGGGTTGCTAATGTTTTCTTCTCTATGTGATGATACAACAAAGAATTTATTTTTTTCCAATCCTAATTTTTCTAAAACGACCGAAGCTTCAATTTTAGGCAAGAATTTGTGTAATACTTCATACATTGGACTTCCCGTTTTAATAACTCTATCTGGAGATAATCCTTCTCGTAATAAGTATTCACGCGCAATACTACTATACGTAAGATTGATATCTGATACGTGATCTACAATTTTACGGTTCGTTTCTTCGGGCACACGCTGATCAAAACAACGGTTCCCAGCTTCCATATGGAATACAGGAATTTTGCGTTTTTTGGCAGGAATTGCACATAAACATGAGTTTGTGTCTCCTAATACTAAAAAGGCGTCTGGGTTTTCTTGCTCTAAAATTGGATCAATTTTTATGAGAATGTTTCCAACCGTTTCTGTTGCGTTTTTCCCTGCGGCTTCTAAAAAATAATCTGGCTCTTCTGAGTCCTAAATCTTCAAAGAATATTTCGTTAAGCTCATAGTCATAGTTTTGTCCTGTGTGAACCAAAATATGTTCTATGGCATCGCTTTTATCTAATGCAATTAGTGTACACGATAATCGTATAATTTCTGGTCGTGTTCCTACTACCGTTACTACTTTTAGTTTTTTCATAATAGTTACTTATACTTTAACAAAATAAGTGTCTGCATCTTCTGGATCGTATGGTTCATTTATCCAAAATAGTGTTATTAATTCTGTGTTTCCAATGTTGGTAATGTTGTGTGTATACCAAATTGGCATGTCTACATAAGCTGGTTCATTTCCGTCTAATATGTATTCAAAAACTTCATCAGAGTCAATTTTACGAAGTTGAATGGACGCTTTTCCACTAATAACAGCAAAACGTTCTACTTTTCGAGTGTGGTAATGATTTCCACGTGTAATTCCTGGAACTGTGGTTGAATATGATGATTGTCCTGCGGTTCCTGCACGCATAATTTCTACAAATGCACCACGATTGTCTTTGTGTTTTGTAAATTTTCTTGGAAAATAATCTTTCGGGATGAAACTCGCAAACGTATTAAATAAATCTAATTCAAATGCGTTTAAATCTACTTTGGGAACTTGTCCGTTGTCTACGTATTGTGTTTTGAATTCTTTTAGTAATCCTAAGATTTCAGATACTTTGCGCGATGAGGTATGTGGAACTATATAAGATTTTATATTTTCAGTGCTTTCCGCTACTATTTCATCGTAAAACGCTTGAGAAAGCTCATTGATGTAAATTAAGTTTACCGCACTATCATTGATAACTGTTGGTTGTTCTCCATGTACTATTTGATACGAAAAAGTTGCAATAAACGAGTTGTAGAATGGTTTTCCAAATGGACCAAATACATTTGGAATGATCAATGAAGCCATACTTCCACTATGTTTTTTCGCCCATGTTTCCATGAGTTGCCTTCCATCACGCTTTGATTTTCCATAAAGATTGTCTTTTTCTTCTTGTGTGGAAGATGAAAAGATAATTTTCGGATTGGAATTTGTTGCTTCACACGAATTGATTAATTTTTGAACCAAACCAACATTAGTATTGTATATTACTTGTTGATCTTCATGCCGATTCATTGCGGCAATGTGAACAATAACATCGCAAGATTTCACAAATTTTTGAAGATTAGCATCGTTTTCAAAGTAATCTCTTTGAAAATTAATACGTTCTATCTCTTCTGATTTTGTGCTTAGAAAGTTGTACAAATGATTTCCCATAAAACCACTTTGTCCTGTAATTCCTACTTTTTTTAGTTGTCCCATTTCACCCATTTGTTTTGATCAAATCGTATTTGATCGTTTTCTATTTCATTAAATCCGTAATTGGACATGATCATGAGTTTTGAATCTGCCTTTAAGGCTTTTAAACCATTTACATAACCGTTAGGAATATATAGTATTTCTTGTTTGTCTGCCGTTAATTCATATTCAAACACTTTTAAATCATCAGATGGGTTTTTCCAATTGTCAATTTCAACCAATTTTACTGCAAAACTACCATTTAAACATCGAAACCAACGACTTTCAATAGTATGTCCTTGCCAAGCACGAACCACTTCTGTATCGAAATGTGTGGTGAAGTATACTCGTTTTATCGGGGACACATCAAATTCATTAAAGAATTCGAGCTGTCCTCGATTATCTTTATAGTTTCCACCGGAAATAATATTTGGTATAAGTTTACTCACATCAATACTTACTTTATGTCTTCGCAGATGAAATCAAGTTTTAGAAGCAGTTTTTTCATTCCTTCCAAGTCTAAACGTTCTGTGTTGTGCGAATGATAGTCTTCCACTGTACTCATATCAACTTCTCCTTCTGAGAAATAGTTTGCATAGTTAAGGTCTCTATTATCAGCTGGAATTCTGTAATAATCACCCATGTCTTCTGCTTTTATTTTTTCTTCTCGCGTCAATAATGATTCGTATAGCTTTTCTCCATGACGTGTTCCAATTACTTTGATTTCACTGGCACTTCCATATATTCCCAATAGGGCTTTTGCTAGAGTTTCTACCGTTGCAGCTGGTGCTTTTTGCACAAACATATCGCCTGCATTTGCATGTTCAAACGCAAATAATACTAAATCTACAGCATCTTCCAACGTCATCATGAAACGTGTCATGCTCGGATCAGTCAACGTTAAGTTTTCTTTCGCTTTGATTTGATCTACAAATAAAGGAATTACCGAACCTCTTGACGCCATTACGTTTCCGTAGCGTGTTCCTGAAATTACAGTGTTTCCTGCATTTCTTGATTTGGCCACTAATACTTTTTCCATCATTGCTTTGGAAATTCCCATCGCGTTAATTGGATATACAGCTTTGTCTGTACTCAATACCACTACGCTCTTTACATTGTTGCGAATAGCTGCTTCTAATACATTTTCCGTACCTAATACGTTTGTTTTAACTGCTTCTACAGGGAAAAATTCGCAGGAAGGCACTTGTTTTAGTGCGGCAGCATGAAAGATGTAATCTACGCCTCTTACTGCGTTTTCTATAGATTGCGGATCACGAACATCTCCAATGTAAAATTTTACTTTTGGGTGTGCTAATCTTCTTCGTTGATCTTCTTGCTTTTTTTCGTCTCTAGAGAATACCCGTATTTCACTAAAATGATCCGTATCTAAAAACCTATTTAGTACAGCATTTCCAAAAGAACCTGTTCCTCCTGTTATTAATAATATCTTATTTCTAATTTTCATATACTTTCTTATTTATTAGCATAAATACATTTTTCTTTAAAATAAACATAACCTTCTTTAGTATATTCAAACATTTTTTTTCCAGATATTTTACTGATAGATGTATGATCATGGTGATTAACAACAGCGCTTGGTAAATAAACTATTTTTCCATTAACACTTAATACTTGATTTGTTAAAAATGCTTCTTCCCACATTAAAAATAAAGGAGCATCTAATAACTCGAAAAAATTAAAAAATTTTGGTGTTAATATGTAGCAAGCTCCATAACCAGAAAATATCTCAATAGGTGATTTAGGTTGTATTCTACTTTGTGGGTAAATTACACTTTTAGCAACATTGTACAGCTTCTGAATAATGACGGATGTGTAATAGTTTTGGTAATAAATTGCTCTATAAAACCTATGCCATTTATTATATTTATTAATAAAATGTGGGTTTTGATGAATCCCATCCAATCTAATAATATTTGGAGCAATTACAAGAGTATTGTCGTCATGATTATAAGCTTTAACTTTTTCTACAAAATCAACGTTAAAAATCAAATCGTTATTACCAATTATAACATAATCATTCTTTTGTCTTTCTATAGTATTTAATCCAATATTAAGAGCCTTAAAATAACCCAGATTCTCATCACTAGCTATAAGAGTTGCCTTGTTTATTTTCTGACAAAATGCAATTAAATCTTCTAAATCTTCCTTTTCTGAATTATTGTCTATAATAACGATAGATGATTTTTGATAATTTAAACTCAATACTGAATTAATATATGCTATTGTATATTTTGAATTATTGAAATTTACTGCTATAAAAAAAAAGTTGTTATCATTATTCATATAAATTAACTACATTTTATTTTTTACTTTTATCCAAACTAAACTAGAACTGATACCAAGAAAAACATAAGCTACTATTACTGGAAGTGATCTAAAATAGAACCAGTCTTCTTTATAAATTCCGTAAGACAAAACTAACAATAAAATAAATATACCAGCGGTAAGTAGCCAAGAATTATAAGCCTTAACGGATACAATATCCAAAATATTTTTTACGAGAAGGAATACTACATAAAATGGTACGGACATTATAATGAATTGCGTGCCAATAATGGATTGCTGCATACTTGGGAAGAAATTACTAATTAAATACGGAGATATAAACCAAAGTATTATTGAAAACAAAACAGAAAACAGTAACGAAATGGCTATTAAATTATTTATTTTCTTTACAAAAACCATTTTCGAGCTATTTTTAAAGGTTTTTCCTAGAACTGGAATTAGTAAGGATCCTATTAATTCAAATGGCATAGTTGCTAGTTTAAAAAAAAGCAATGACAGAGATAGATATCCTGACTCTGGCAAACTAACAAATGCACTTAATAAATATATTGGTAAAAAATCTAATGAAAATAATGACATATCTGCAATTATCCTTGGTGAACCATAATTCAATAATTGTTTAGACTTAAATTTTAAAATTTTAATGCTATAGCTTCTATTCTTGTAGATTGATGAAACTATTAAAAAAGTAAGCAATCCAGAATTGATTATAGATATAAACCAAAAATAATTTAAGATATCTTTTGAGAAAAAAAGAAATACTACAGGTATAAATGAAAGAATAAAAATGTTCAAAAAACATAACGTACTAAATTTTAAAACACCTCTTAAATAAGAGCTTATGAGAACAAAAAAACCTTGACTAAAAATATATAAAGCCAAAATAAATAATAAACTTTCTTTTTTAAAATTACTTTCTAATACAGTGGTGAATAATTCAGGGAAAAAATATAAAAAAATAATAAAAAGCGTGAAAGTGGATAAATAGAGTAGAACACCTGCCAACAAGTACTCAACACCGCCTTTCTCTTTTTTATTTTTTATAAAACTAATGTACCTAGGTATACCAATGCCAGTTCCAAGTACAAGAATAAAAACAACAAATGTTCCTAATTTTTTTATTATGTTGTAAGAAGCAAAACCATCAACTCCCCAGAGTTTTTCAACTTTATAATTCACAAATAAACTTGCAATTATAAATACAAATTGAGCAGACATCAGATAAATAAAATATCTGCTTTCTTTTTTAAATAGACTTTTTATAAACAAACTTATAATTATTAACTAATAAAATAAAAAACATCAATGTAAAGACAACTATAATAATATTCCACGTTAATAAACTTACCCCAAAAGAAATATAAAAATATACTAGCATGAATATTACTATATTTAAAGCTAGTACTGGTTTTCTTTGTTTTAAAAATATATAAAATATTAAATGAAGTAAAAAGCCATTTATTATTATAAAAACTAAAGTACCAATAATACCAAAATCCATTACAAAACCTCTGAAAATTGTATAAACATTAGAGGTCATAGCACCAGAATGGTTGTTAAACTCACTAAACGTTCCTGTCGCAGCTTCTTTCTTGCTTCCGAAAAATTTAAATATTCCAGTAAAAGTATAATAACCATAATGATAATGGCTAGTATCAAAATCCATTTTATGGCTGATACCTAAATATGAATTAAACCAATCTGAAAAATTATATAGATGTCCAAAAAAATATGAAGCAAAAAGATATCTTAACCGTTCTAAGATTATTGTCATCTGATTGACTTCTCTTAAACCTCGTGATAAAAAAGATAACGAAATTAATATTACTGAAAAAATACTTATCTTAGAAACAATAGCTAAGTTTTTTCCTTTTAGTAATTGGAGTTTATTTTTGAAAATGGAGATAACCATTATACCTCCCAAAAAATAAAATATAGATCCAAAAAATAAACCTTTAGCAGATTGTGTAAGCATAACTATTAATGCTGGAAAAAAACACAATAAAATAAATTTCTTTTTTCTTTTTTTTAAAGTAGAACCAAATAAAAGACCTCCTACTAAAACAGAAATATAACAAAACATAAGACTAATTGGTCCAAAAAAAGAAGGTTTTAGTTTATCAGCATATCTCAATAAAGCAAATTTTTCAGCAACAAAAACTGTTCTAGTGATAATGTCATTGAATGTGAAACCCTGAATAATAACATGTTGAAAGGAAAAATAAATTGAAACTATAATAGAAAAAATTAATGTTGTTCTTAAAAAACTAGTATTGAAAACGTAATGAACATTTGGCTTTTTTAGGTTTTCTCTAAAAGCCGACTTCCAATTAAAAAATATGAAAGTCCAAGAAAACAATATTACACAAATAGTAATGAAAAGTATAGAAATTGGGTTTATAGGAAACTCAAACATAATTACCAAAGGAAAAAATGTATAACAAAACCAAAAAAGAGAAAACAAACACCCAGGAAATAACCAAGTTCCTACTACCCTTCTAATATATACAGCGTTATATAAAAGAAGAAGGCTAAAAACTATTGATATTAATTTATAAAATATTTCCAAGATCTAAAGTGATATTATTCCTTTTTAATATGCATTTTTTAAGATATATTGCTACAAATAAAGTAAAAAATAAAATTCCGTTTATTCTGGACAAATACGCTTCAATGAAGCAATTTGTTACTATAATAATGAGAAATGTAAAAAACAAAAAATCTTTATGCTTAATACACAAGTAAAATAAATATGACAAAGAAACTAAAAAAGCAGACAGCAATAATAAGCCGCCTGAAAGCACCATAACAAAAAAATGATTATGGGAGTTAATGTTTTTCAATGCCATCTGAAGACGATTATAAGTTAAATAGCATTCATTTAATTCATTTTGATAGTTCTCGATGCCATAACCAATTATAGGTTTTTTTGAAAAAAGATTGTACGCGCATCCATAAATAATAGTCCTGTCATCCAATTCAAGATTAGGAATGGTTTCTTTATTAAAAAGATTTGTGAATACATTTAATTTATTTAGTATCACTTTTGTGAATAAATCATTATCCTTAGTTGCTTTTTTATTTAGCATATAAATATACCCTGACACTAAAAAAACTCCTAAAACAATACCTATTATCAATCCTGTTTTTGTCTTTTTAAAAACAAAAAAAGTAATGGGAATTAGAATTAAGAATAGAAAAGTATTTGGAATCGATCCGTAAAAGTAAATATGGCAACCAAAATAAAATATAGAAAAAATAATAATACTCTTTAATAAAATTGACTTTTCTTTAAAAAAAAGAAAAACTAATAGAACAGAAGAAAATAAAAAGGTAGATGAAAAATAAGTTTTGTGAATAAATAAAGATGAACTCTCGCCATCTCTTAATCCATACCAAAATATTTGTGATTTTGAACTAGTAAAAACATCAAATACTTGCTGAGTTAGTGGTCTACTAGATAATCCTTTTAAATAACCATTATTAAGATTATTTAATAAATGAAAATCGAGATAAAAACTAAATATAATATTAGACAAAATAAACACTAAATAACACCATTTAATCATTCTTTTGTTTAGTGTTGGTAAAGCATAAATAACGATGAAAGGAAGTAAAATAAAACTAATTTGCTGTACTATTCTGTTTAAACCTCCTTCAGGATTGCTAGAATAAATAATTGTTAATACGTAAACTAAAAACCATAATATTAAATAAAAATAGCTTTTTAAACCTAGGCTTTTTGTACTTATTAAAATAGAGTCTCTGTGAATAATAAAACTAGAAACCGCCAAAATAAAAATCACAATAGACTGTAAATTATATTTTAAATTCATAAATGAAAGTAAAATAAAAAAAAACAGTAACGGTATGTAGTTTACATATTTAGTCATTAACCCTCATGTATTTCAGTAATTTTATAAACTTTTTATTTGAAGTGAAGTATGGGTCATATACATCATATATTTTATCCGTTAATATTCTTAATTCATATTGGTTAATCTTTTGTTTTTTAATAAAGATGTTAGGATCGAAAAACTCTTCAATGTCTCTAATAGTAAATACTTTATTATTTAAATAAACCTCAACAGAATAAATGCTTAAATTGTTTAACAGTTCATTGATTCCCAAATCGATTTTAACAGATTTGATATTGTCATCTTTAATTTTAAATACTACATCTTGATATTTTGTTTCTTTTTTTACTTCTGAAAAAATACATCTATTATTTGTGAAATTTTTATGCCCTTCGGCTTTATAATAAAACTCAAATTTTGTTTTAACCAATACTTTTACTTTCATCCTAAGGACTAAATGATCTGGAGGATACAAATAGGAATTATAAACTTCGAAATCTCTTGTTTTACAACTAAAAATGAAGAGAAAAAGAAAAAAATGTGTTATAATATTAATTCTTAACAATTGTATGTTTTTTAATAAACTCATCTGAACTTATTTTAGCCGTTTTTCAGGATTTAGAAAAAAGTCAAGATGAGTTGAATATATAAATCCGTGTTTAATTATAAAAAGTGTTAAACTACTAACTTAATTACTTAAATACCAACTTAAAGCCACTTCTAAACCTTCCTTCAATTTATAATGGGGCGCATAACCTAAATCCTTTTTAGCTTTATCAATATTGGCTAAAGAATCTTTAACATCCCCTAACCTATTTGGACTATATATAGCTTCATTAGTTGTATTAGTTAACTTTTTTATAGTTTCCCAAAGGCCTTTTATGCTTATTCTTTCACCACAGGCTACATTATAAACCTCATGCTTATCTAAATTGGAAAATATAGCCTTTATATTGGCTTGAACTACATTTTCTATAAATGTAAAATCTCTAGTTTGTTGGCCATCACCATTGATTTTTACTGACTTATTATTTATTGCACCATCAAAAAATAATGGTATTACTGCGGCGTAAGCACCGTTTGGGTCTTGCTTTGGACCAAAAACATTAAAGTATCTTAATCCTATTGACTCAAAACCATAAGTCTTGTGAAAAACATCAGCATATAATTCGTTAACATATTTTGTTACCGCATAAGGAGACAAAGGGTTGCCTATTTTGTGTTCAACTTTTGGTAATCCTGGGTGATCACCATAGGTGCTAGATGATGCAGCATAAACCATTCTCTTTACGGTACTTGATTCTTTAGCTGCGACTAGCATATTCAAAAAACCAGAGGTATTTACCTCATTTGTAAGTATTGGGTTTTTAATTGACCTGGGAACCGAACCAAGTGCTGCTTGGTGTAATATATAATCAACTCCATAAGTCGCTTTCTTACATGTTTCTAAATCCTTAATATCACCTTCAATTAAAATACAACGATTGTTATTCAAGAAAGAAGAAATATTACTTAAGTGGCCATTTGAAAAATTATCTAGAATAATTACTTTTTTTGCATCATATTTAAGAAGATACTCTACAATATTAGATCCAATAAAGCCAGCACCTCCTGTAACTAAAAACGTATATTGCGACAAATCTTTTGTATGATATTTTTTTTCATACATAAATTATAATCTTTTGTCAGTTTCTTTAGGATTCAAAGTTCCTTTAACGTCGTATACTACGGCGTTTTCATTTTTTAAACTCTTTAAGTCTAAGTCTTTAAATTCGTCATGAGCAACCGTGTGAATAATAGTATCATACTGTCTTGATTCTAAAGAATTTAACGTATCAATTCCATACTCTTTTTTGACTTCCTTTTTAGATGCCCATGGGTCGTAAATTTCAACATCCATTTGAAAAGATTTCAAAGTCTTGAATACTTCAATAGCCTTAGTATTTCTTATATCTGGGCAATTCTCTTTAAAGGTTATCCCCAACATTAAGACTTTGGCATCTTTAACAGGAATTCCGTTTTTAACCATAAGTTTTAAAACTTCAATGCCCACATATTCTCCCATACTATCATTTAATCGTCTTCCAGCTAAAATTATTTCTGAATGGTATCCTACTTCTTGAGCTTTTTGTGCTAAATAATAAGGATCTACACCTATACAATGTCCACCCACTAAACCTGGTTTAAAGGATAAAAAATTCCATTTTGTAGCTGCGGCTTCTAAAACGGCATGGGTATCAATATCTAATTTATTAAAGATTTTAGCAAGTTCGTTTACAAAGGCTATGTTAATATCTCTTTGGGCATTCTCTATAACTTTAGCTGCTTCGGCCACTTTTATAGATGGCGCCAAATGGGTGCCAGCGGTTATCACTGATTTATATAAATTATCAATAACTTCTGCAATTTCTTTAGTTGAACCAGAAGTCACTTTTTTAATTTTAGTAACAGTGTGTTTTTTATCTCCCGGATTAATACGCTCTGGAGAATAGCCGCAATAAAAATCTTTATTGAATGTTAAACCACTTTCTTTTTCAAGAACAGGAACACAAACTTCTTCCGTAGCTCCAGGATATACCGTCGATTCATAAATAACTATATCGCCATTTTTCAATACCTTTCCAATCATTTTTGAAGCTTTTAATAAAGGCTCAAGAACTGGTCTATTGTTCTTGTCTATTGGTGTTGGAACAGTTACTATAAATATAGTACAAGAATTTAGATCGTTTTGATTAAAACTAAGTTTTAATCCATAATGATTCTTTATTGAAAGCGTTTCTTTTAAATCATTGTTACTTACTTCTAAAGTCGAGTCATTCCCTAATAATAATTCATTAATACGATCTTCGTTAATGTCAAATCCTAGAACGTTATATTTCTTAGCAAATTCTACGGCCAATGGTAACCCTACATAACCTAAACCTATTATCGCAATTTTTTTCATTTAAATTATTAAGTAATTGTTTAAAAAATTCTGAGTTATAAAGAATCTTTTAGGTGTTTTCAAATATGCAAGAAATTGCGTTTGAAATTTTTTAATAAAAACATAATTATTTGTAGATCCGATGATTAAAAACTCTATTCTTTTTTATAATTCTTGAGATAAGTGTTCAATGATAATAAGCCTAAAATCAATACGGTTAAACTTAATAATAGAAATGGAATTAAGAACTTATTACTATTTAAAAAACCTTTTACTTCTACTCCTTTTCTAGGAAAATCAGAAATAACATTTAAAATACTGGATTTGTTAGCACGTTCTTCATTTAATTCAACCAAACTTGTTTTTAACTGATCTATTTTATTTAATAAAGATAGTTCTTTGTTTTCTTTACCTCCATTTTCTCCTAGGCTAATGCTGGTACCTTCCATGGGGCGATCTGCCTCTTTAAGCATTACTTTTTTATATAGCACCTGTAATGAGTCTATTTCTGTTATTTGTTTCTTATAAAGACTATCCTGTAGTTTTATATTGATATCATTAATATCTTTCTGAAGGTTAAAATATTCATTTCGAGAAATAGAGTTAATAATAGCTGGTTGAATTTGTTTAGCAACAGTATTATCTGTCGTTATAACAGAAATAGTGTGAAAACGCGCATCAAAAGAGTTAAAATTTTCTAGATAAGCTTCCATATCTATGGCCTTTTGAGTTGTTGTGTCTAAAGAACGTACAAATTTATCAAATAATTGAACTTTTTGGTTTTCATCAGAATAGGATTCCACTGTAAACTCCTTTATAGAGAATGCCTCTTTTATTGAAATATCTAAAGCCTCAGATAATGCTGATGAATCTTTAGCCTTAGCTAATTCATCGTAAAACTTTATATTATTATATAATTGTTGAACACTATTAAAGTTAGGTTCTACCACCATCGTAGAAATAAATTTGTCTTCTTTTTTTAAGTCTAAATAAAACCCCACAGATAAACCAATAATACCAACAATGGCTAGTTTTATAATATGTTCTTGAATGAAAAGTAAAAACAGAATAATAACATGAAATATGCCTTTAAAAATACTTCCTATGAATTTAAAGAACCTTTCAAATGCATTTCCAATAAGTTTAAACAATTGTCCTAAATCTACTTCCTCCGATTGCTGAGTTTGTGGTGTATCTTTATTCATAACTCTAATTTAATATTTGTTCTAATATGGTTCGTGTTATTAAATATGTTGGTCTTACTCCCGAGGTGCCTAAACCTCCCGAAGCAAGTGTTGCTCCTGTTTCAAGAGGGTTGTCACTAGCGTAATACGCATATCTCACTTTTACATCTTTACTTATACTACCTCTTACTTTTGAAGCTGCTTGTATAGCTTTTTGATAATGCGCACCTTCCATTTCTAAACCTATTACTTGCCAAGTTGAATTGTAAAAGAATTTCAATATATCTTTATTTTGCAATGAAGTTCCTAAAACCGTAATCATGGAACCTTCATAAACAGCAACGCCCTTTCCTTCTAAATCCTCTCTTTTTAATTCGTTTTCAAATGGATAATTATCGGCTGTTCCTTCAAAAATATGTGCTGAAGGGATCATAATATCGCCTTTACCACCTTCTAAAATACCTGCTTTACCCATTATCGAAATGGATTCTACATTTAAATGTATTTTCTTCTTCTTGTCACCATAAGGCTTCAACAGTTCATCTATGGTTTCATAAGCCTGTTCTCCAAAAGCATAATCCATTACTAAAATAACAGGTTTTTTTTCTTCTAAAACCGTTTTATTGGCTTTAATGTCAACTTTTGAAAAATCTATTTTATTGGTGTCAAAAATTTGAATATCTATATTTGCGCCTGATGTATCTTTGACATACAGCATGCCTTTTTGCAACGCTTCTTTAGTCACTTTATTGCGAAGATCTACATTATCCTTGTTGCTTAAAGCCGAATAAACTTCAAAAATATCCTTTTTAGATACCATGTTTTTTAAAGCATTGGGTGTAAAAAGTGTATTCATAACACTATGCATGTTGGCACTTATAATATGAATTGGTCTTTCTAGTAAACCGTTTTTATAAAGGGTATCTTTAATAGTGTCTGCCCAAATCTCACCATGAATGTGGTGTCCAATCCGTTCTCTTAAAACTGGACTAAAAGTAACTGTTCTTTTGTTATTATTTAATTGTTCCTCAATAGCTAATTTGCCCAACCAATAGACAATATGTAAAAGGCGCTCAGGCTGAGTTGGTGTAGCAAACGCGCCATAAACACTTGTTAATTCATTAAATGTTCTACCTAAAATATTTGCTGTATGCGTTATAGCAACTTCGCGTTCCTCTTGAGTTAGTTTCTTTTTAGATAATACGGATTTCTCGAGCTTTAACCAATCTCGCGTAGTTACTCCCTCTTCATTAATAATAACCCGATTACTTATTTTATGAGACTCCACAAAAAGAAAAGTAAGGTGCGTTAAAATATCATAGATTTCTGAGCGCCCACGCGTAATCTCAATGTTCATTTGCTCATCATCTATTCTGTAACAGTTTCGGCGTCTTTTTTCTGGTATTATGGGTTTGAAATGAGAATTTGAATAACCTTCATCGCTTGTTAAATTAACAAAACTACATTCTTCAATACCTTGAGGTAGTCTATCAACAACATAAAGTAAACCTTCTAATTCAGCCTTTTCTTCACCTATAGAACCATAAATTTCTGGACGTAATAAAAGTAATGCGTTACGCAAGGTTTCACCAGAAATACCCATAGGCTTGTAAAACCCGCGGTTAAACAAATGACGCATAGTAATATACATCCGCTCGATGGCATTTGAACTCTCTTGAGCTCTTGTTCTTCCAAGGTGTTTTTTACTACTCATTAATTTCGTTTGGTTGCGCCAAAGATAGCATTATTTGTGCTAATTTTTGTGCGAAAAAGTATCAACAATTTTTCTGTCGTTTGATAATCTCGGAATCTTATTTTGTCCTCCCAATTTACCAACAGATTTCATGTATTTTTGAAAGCCTCCTTCCTTAACTTTAGTTATTTTAAGTGGCTGCAGCACTTTTCCTTCTATCAAATCGAGATAATAACTGTTTTGATTTTGAAGGGATTCATCAATGTTTTTAGCTAGAGCGATAATATCTTCTGGTTCATTTTCAAATTCAATAAACCATTCATGATAAGGCAGCCCTTCTTTTGGATTTATTTGAGGAGCCACAGTAAACTCGGAAACTCTAATATCCGTATTAAAGGTTGCTTCCTGCATAGCTTGTTCTACTTCTTTTCCTATAACATGCTCGCCAAAAGCAGAAATAAAGTGTTTAATTCTACCTGAAACTATAACGCGATAGGGATTTTTTGACGTAAACTGAACCGTATCTCCAATATTATAAGCCCATAACCCAGCATTAGATGAGATAATCATCACATAATTTACGCCAGTTTCAACAGATGCAATGGTTATTCTTTTAGGTTTTTCATTAAAAAATTCATCCGCTTTAATAAACTCGTAGAAAATACCTGAATTTAATTGAAGTAACATGCCTTTTTCACCTTGTTTATCTTGAAATGCAAAAAAACCCTCACTAGCTGGATATAATTCAATGCTATCAACTTTACGACCAATTAAGTTTTCAAACTTGGCCCGGTAAGGTTCGTAATTAACGCCACCAAAAATAAACAAATTGAAATTCTTGAAAATATCGCCAACTTTTTTTTCTGTTTTTTGCTGAATTTTTTCAAAATACATTTGTACCCATGACGGTATTCCAGAAATAACAGTCAAATCTTCATGTAACGTTTCTTCAACAATAGCATCAACTTTGGTTTCCCAATCTTCAATACAATTCGTTTTCCATGAAGGTAATCGGTTTCTTTGGAGATATTTAGGCACGTAATGCGCTACAATGCCAGAGAGCCGACCTAGTTGAACACCATTTTGTTCATTTAAAACAGGGCTTCCTTGTAAAAAAATCATTTTACCATTCACAAATTTTGCATTGCCAGTTTCATGAATGTATAGTAAAATAGCGTTTCTTGCAGCTTCAACGTGTGTAGGCATACTGTCTTTTGTAATAGGAATATATTTTGAGCCCGATGTAGTGCCAGAAGTTTTAGCAAAGTAAATAGGTTTTCCTTTCCAAAGTATGTTTTCTTGTCCTGCAACGACCTTTTCAACATAAGGTTTTAAGGCCTCATAATCTCTAATTGGAACACGCTTTACAAAGTCTTCGTAGGTATTTATACTTTCAAAATCATGGTTTTTTCCAAATTCTGTTTCGACCGCCTCAGATATTAAATAATGAAATACGCTTTGCTGAGTTTCAATAGGTTTATTGGCCCATTTTTGGGTCTTATAATTTATATATTTTGCAAATGGCTTAGCTAAAGCAGATTTTAATGACATCATTTATTTAAAATCTATAAAGTTTGTGGGATTAATTGGATATCCATCATTCCAAAGCTCAAAATGTAAATGCGGTCCTGTTGAAAGCTCTCCTGTATTTCCTGCGGTAGCAATAACTTCGCCAGCCTTTACCAAATCACCCTGAGTTTTAGTTAACGTAGCACTATGTTTATATACCGATATAAGTCCGTAACTGTGTTCTATTATTGTTACATAACCCGTAGTTGCCGTCCATTCAGCAAAAATAACAATACCATCTGAGGTGGCTTTTATTGGAGTGTCTTTCGCTACAACAATATCTACGGCATAATGCTTTTCTTTCGCATTATAAGCTTCACTTATTGTGCCACTAACGGGAGGAAATAACACAAAATTTGTTGTTGATGTTGCAGATTCAAATAAGTTGTATTTATCTTCTTTATCAATTTTTTCACGCAATAATGAATCCTCTGGAATAGGTGCTAAATCAACTTCGCTGACTTCTAACTTTACTGCTTCAATAATAGAATCTCTATTAAATTCAACAGCACTTACATCACCTTTTAAAACCTGTTTTATTGAAGTATAATATCTGTCATTCATAGCTATGACGCGATGTAATGAATCTGTTTTGTAATTTAATTCAGTGGCTTTCTTTTTTAAAGCTGTAGAAGAATACCCAGGAATATATTCTCTTAGTGACGTAAAAGCAATTATGGTATAAGTTACTGTAATTAAAAAAATAGCAGATAATGAGACGATTACAAAAACATTTAACCGCGTAAGCTTAAGAGACAATCTTTCTTCAAAAGTGTCTTCATTAAGTATAACAAGCTTATACTTATCTAATAACTTACTCTTTATTTTTTTGTCTTTTTTCTTTTTACCCATCTTAAAACAAAATTAAATAAAATAATGCCACTTCCTAATTTTTGATTATGCTATTGTTACCAACAAAACGCTTTTATTTAACTTTAATTATTAACTTTGCATAACATAAATTAATAATTATGATATTATCTAGTATATATTTAGGAATGGTTGGCCCTTGGCAAATAGCATTAATTGTCGTGATTGTATTATTATTGTTTGGCGGAAAAAAAATACCGGAATTAATGCGTGGTTTAGGTAGCGGTATTAAAGAATTTAAGGATGCTAGCAAAGAGGAAGACCCAAAAGACGATAAAAAAGAATAGTAAATACGTTTTAAAAAGTAAAAGCCAACACTAAATTTAGTGTTGGCTTTTTTTAGCTTCACTATTTATTAATTTATCTTAATAGATTTAATAATAGATTCTAATTCAAAAATATAATTACGCTTTTCAACTGAAGGTGCATAAACAAATCCTTCGGCAATAATCCAACGGTTATTAATTTTATCTTCAATAGCATAATTGATGTAAGGCCCTGCCATAACTGCATTTTTTACCTCCCATATCCCTTTGGTTTCTAATGTAGGTTTATTATCTAAAATAGTCTCTCCATGGAACGGTGTGTAGGCATCTTCCGTTATCATATAAGACCCTTCAATAGGCCCTTCAATATATTTTTTTCCAATAGAGTCTCGTATTTTAATAATCTGCCCTATTAAACTAGAATCTTTTTCGATGGCATTTAATGGCAACTCGTATAACAGAATGTTAACATATCCTGTTCTAGTATCACGTTTTAACCAATAAAATTTATCTTCTTTCGTAGCCAATGTTTTTGAAACCCTAAAAGCAGTAGGAAAATTAATACTTAGGCCTAGACCTTCTTGGATTTCCTTCGCATTATAAAGCGATTTTTTTGTAAGACGCTGTTTTTCTTGAAGCTCAATGCCCTTAAAGGTTTCTATAATTCGAATTGAATTATCTGAAACCAATTTAACAATATCATCTTTTGTTTTTCCTGAAACAATAATTACTTTTTGTGGTTTTGCATAAACATTGTTTTCAAAATTTATAGTAGGATTTTTGCCCATTTCTATCTTTAAAATAGTTCTGCTTTTTTTAATAAACCCTGTGAAAACACTTGGTGGTATTTGATTAATATTGAAAATAGGTTCATCTTGTGGTAAACCATAAATAGGAGCCGCTAAAGCATCTCTGATGGCTTCTCCAACTCGTCCTTCCCACATATCATTATCAATGACTACCGAGACATCATTTAATTTTCCACTTGAATCTAAGAGTGTTCTTTTTTTTTCAGAATCTTCACAAGACATTACCAATAATAATGATACTGCTGCTAAAAGAATATATCGCATAATAGTTAGATTTTTGGAATTTACCCTTTAAACATTTTAAGTTTCATTCCTGGTTTTAAGTTACTGCCACTAATATCGTTCCAATCTTTAATATTTTGAACAGAAACTCCAGAAAACTTTTGAGAAATACTCCAAAGCGAATCACCAGATTTTACCGTATAAGTCGTCACATTTCCTGATATGGGTTTTGTAGTTATAGTTTTGTTTGTCGAAACATAGGGTTTTTTAGGGTAGATGGTCAGTCGCTGTCCTATTCTTAAATCGTTACTTCTTAAACCATTCCAACGTTTTATGTCGCTTACGCGAACCCCATAAATCCTGCTAATTCTTCCCAAATAATCACCTGATTTTACCCGGTAAGTCACTTTATCATTAGCATCAAAAAATTGAGGTAATGGCTTTTCTCGTTTTTCAAATTCAGCTTTAGCAAAAGCGTAAATACTATCTTCGTTATTCACAAACTTACCTAGGGCTTCATTTGGTAATCTTAAGGTATATTTTTCATCTTTTATGAATGGAATTATATCTAATTTATAAGACGGATTTAAATATTGAAGTTTTTCAATGGGGGTGCCTGTTACTTCTGATACCTGATCTAAAGTAATCATGCGCTTAACTCTTACGGTATCAGTCTCAAAATAGGCGTTTTCAGATTTATATTGTTTAAAACCATGTTCTGTTGCATATTCAAATATATACATGTTAGCTAAAAAAGCTGGTAAATAGCCTGCGGTTTCACGAGGTAAATTATGACGAATATTCCAATAGTTTTGATATCCTCCAGAGCGCCTAATGGCTTTGGAAACATTTCCAGGTCCCGAATTGTAGGCCGCCAACGCCAAATCCCAATCCCCAAAAATTTCATATAGTTTTGATAAATATTTTGCGGCAGCTTCTGTAGATTTAATAGGGTCGCTTCGCTCATCAACATAACTGCTCACGTTTAAACCGTACATCTTACCTGTTGCAAACATAAATTGCCATAAACCTGTTGCACCCACTCTAGATTTTGCTCGCGGCTTTAAAGCAGACTCTACGATTGCCAAATACTTTATTTCAAGTGGAATATCATAATTATCTAACTCCCTTTCAAACATTGGAAAATAAAAAGAGCTTAATGTTATTAGGTTCTGTATGGATTTACGACGATGCTTTAAATACGATTTTATAACGCTTTCAAGTGCTGGATTATATTCTACATTAAACGGTGTGCGCGCATCAAGTTCTTTTAATCGTTTTTTTAAAGTGTCGGTCGGCAATTCAGGATAGTCAATATCTTCAAAAGTGAGTTCGGTAACCGACTTGTAAATAGTATCAAAAAGATTATTATTATAAAGTTCTTCTAGCCATTTCTCATCCAATTTTGAAGCAAATTCATTATCTAATAAAGACTTCATGGATGTACTATCAACAATGGCATGAATAGGTTTTGTTATAGCAATATTGCCATCTATTAAAGAATCATTTGTTTGTTCTTTATGTAATAAGGAGGTGTCTTGTTGTTGTGAAAAACAAAACATAGCACAAAAAAAGAAAGCTATTGAAAAACGAAAAGCCATAAAATCTATTCAATATTGAACGTTTGTATGGCTAAAATCGTATTTTTTAATTGAAATAAAAAATTTCTTGAAAACTATCATAATGATTGATATTTAATTTCCAACATATAGCCTTCAAGAAACCTTTTATTAAGATTACCGTTTTAATCTCTGGTGATAAATTGATGTTATTCAATTCATGAAAATTCGATTACACGGGAATACCCATTTATGATGAAAACTAAATCGCTATTATTCTAAAATAGCAGCAATTCCTGGTAATGTTTTTCCTTCTAAACTTTCCAGCATAGCGCCTCCGCCAGTACTTACGTAGCTTACTTTATCTTCAAAACCAAACTGTTTTACTGCTGCAACCGAATCACCACCACCAACTAACGAAAACGCTCCGTTTTTGGTTGCTTCTGCTATTGAATTTCCTAGTTCTATCGTTCCATTTGCAAAACTTTCCATTTCAAAAACACCTAGAGGTCCATTCCAAAGAATCGTTTTTGATTCCATAACAACGTTATGAAATAATTTAATAGATTTTGGTCCTGCATCAACACCTTCCCATCCATCTGGAATGGCGTTTATTGGTACTATTTGTGTGTTGGCATCATTACTAAAATCATCTGCAGCAACAGTATCTATAGGTATATGAATTTGTACATTTTTGGCTTTAGCTTGATCCAAAATCTCTAAAGCTAATCCCATTTTATCATCTTCACAAATAGAATTTCCAATTTTTCCACCTTTTGCCTTTACAAAGGTAAATGCCATACCTCCACCTATAATCAAGTGATCTACCTTATCTAGAATATTTTCTATAATGGTGATTTTTGAAGACACTTTTGCACCACCAAGAATAGCTAAAACTGGTTTTTCACCTGTTTCCATTACTTTTTTAATACTCTCTATTTCTTGGGCTAATAAGTTACCAAAGCATTTTTTGCCTTCAAAAAACTGAGCCACTATAGTTGTTGAAGCATGCGGTCTATGAGCTGTTCCAAAAGCGTCATTCACATAAATATCACCCAATTTTGAGAGTTTTTCTGCAAAGTCTTTATCTCCCGCGGTTTCTTCTTTATAAAAACGTAAGTTTTCTAATAGTAAAACTTGTCCTGGTTCTAAACTGGCTGCAGCTGCCTCAGCATCTGGACCAATACAATCTGGCACAAACTTAACTTCAACACCTAAAATATCTTCAACATTATCAGCGATGTGTTTTAGCGAAAACTCATCTTGAAATCCTTCTGGACGACCAAGGTGCGATATTAAAATACAGCTTCCACCATCTTCTAAAATTTTAATGATGGTTGGTTTTGCAGACACTATTCGTGTAGCATCTGTAACTTCAAAATCATCATTTAAAGGTACATTAAAATCTACACGGATTAGTGCTTTTTTATTTTCGAAATTAAAATCGTTTAAGGTTTTCATCTGTTTATATTTATTGTTTTTTTAAGGTCATATGTAACATTCAAATAATCATTTTACTCAGTATAAAAATGTTAATTATAAATGTTTCATTTATATATAAGTTTGTTTTTTAACTATGTGATTCACAAATGTAACTAATTAAATAACCATTTAAAATCTGTTTTTTCACGAAAACGATGTAGCTTTAAAGAAATATTTCGTTTTCGTTTTGTCACAGTTTAAAAAATTAATCAACCTTATTTTTCTACTTGTTGAATTTATAAATGTTATCGCTTATAATACATTGTTTGACTAAATAGAATGAAATACAGCTTAAGTTCAATACTTGATTTTGTAAAAAAATCAACTAAATTTCTTTAACTTTATATATAAAACTACCTGTGCTGAACTTGTTTTAATATTAAAACGATTTCATATCCTCCAAAACATTACTAACAATTATGAAGGAAATTCCAAATATGAAAGGATATTAGGATGTCGATATTTGGCTAACCCATTTATATGAACAACTTTATGGACAAGATGAATATTTTACTTTTAAAGATTCCTCAACATTACATAATTTCAAAAGACAGTTTTCCAAACTAATTAAAACGATTCGAAAAGTATTTATTGAGAGTTGCTCAGAAACTGACAATTATCATTTTAATCAAATTGATAATTTAGTTCAAGAGCAGTTAATTGATTTAAAAAGCAAAAAAATGTCCAAGAGTTGTGTTTGTCTCTAGTTGTGTTTTTTCCGAAATTGTGTTTTCTATTGATTGGAAGCTTACCAAATAACATAAGTAAAGATAAAATAGATAATAGACATCATTGAAACATAAGTAGATTTAGAAAATTACATTACTCTCAAAACAAAAGGCAAAAACATGAGCTTTTATTTGAACTTCTCAAAGAAAGAAAAATAAAAGAGTTGGGTTCTTACTGAGACGAATGGGGAAATTTTAACTCTACCAAACTAAAGAATGATATTTTTATTGATTGGTTTTCTAGAACTTATCCAAAAACAAACCACCCTTATATTTAAAGCCCTAACCTAGTAAGCAAGTGCGTTAGGGATTGCAGAGAAAAGCCCATAGCGACCTTTTGGGAGCGAGGACTTGCAGCGTAAAGCGCGACCCTTGTGGTAACGCCCGAAAAGATATGTGATACCCGTTTAATTTTATTATTTACTGATGCTAAAAATTTTGTAGGTTTGTTTGATGTTATTTTCAGAAATTTTAGGGCAAGCGCATATTAAAAGTCATTTAACCAAAAGTGTTGAGCATGGCCGTATTGCTCATGCTCAACTTTTTATAGGACCTGAGGGTAGTGGCACATTAGCAATGGCCATTGCTTATGCACAATATTTGCTTTGTGCCAATACTGATGGCGAAAATAGTACCGGGAATGAAGCTTGCAACTTAAAGTTTAATAACCTTTCGCACCCTGATTTACATTTTGCATTTCCTGTTACTACTAGTGATAAAGCGAAGAGTCACCCAGTTTCAAGCCATTATATGGAGGAGTGGCGCCAACTTTTAAAAGAACAGCCTTATGGCAATTTATTTGATTGGTACAAACTACTTGGCGTTGACAATAAACAGGGGCAAATTGGGGTTGATGAGGCGCAAGACATTGTAAAATCACTTGTATTAAAATCTTACGAAGGCGGTTATAAAGTGATGTTAATCTGGATGGCAGAAAAAATGAATACTGCTTGTGCCAATAAGCTTTTAAAGCTCATTGAAGAGCCTCCGAATAAAACTATTTTTATTTTAATTGCTGAAGATGAAGAGCAGATAATTAGTACGATAAGATCGCGTTGTCAAATTTTACATTTTCCGCCTTTAGCCGAAGATGTTATAAGAGAGGCTTTGGTAAAAAACTACAGTTTAGAATTATCGGTTGCCACAAAAATAGCACATCAAGCCAACGGAAATTATAACAAAGCTTGCGATTTGGTTTATCAGGATTCTGAAGATATCCAGTTTGAAACTTGGTTTATTTTCTGGATACGAAGTGCTTTTAAAGCCAAAGGAAATAAAGCTGCTATTCATGATTTAATTTCTTGGAGTGAAGAAATAGCAAAAACAGGACGAGAAACTCAGAAGCAATTTTTAAACTTTTGTTTGGATTTTTTTCGTCAGGCTTTATTACTAAACTATAAAGCACATGATTTAGTTTTTTTAGAAACAAAAACTGAAAAATTCAAACTTGAGAATTTCGCGCCTTTTGTGCACGGAAATAATATTATGGATATTTCAAATGAATTACAAGATGCCATTTACCATATTGAGCGTAATGGGAATTCGAAAATAATATTGACTGATTTATCAATTAAATTGACGCGGTTACTGCATAAAAAAGGGGAGTAGACCAATCATATAAATCCTGTTTAAATTAATTTAAACAGGATTTATATGATTGACAATCAGTGTTTTACTCTATTTTTTGTTTTCGTACTTAGCGTTTAAAGAGTCTAAAATAGTTTGCGTTAAATCATTTTCTTTTGCACCGTACAAAACGGTAGATGTAGCGTCACTTGTTCCTAAAAGATACGTATAACCATTTCTTTTGCCATAATCACTTTCATAAGCTTTTACTTTCTTAATTATTGAATCTAGTTCAGCTTGAAACGCTTGACGAAATTGTTGTGCTTCAACTTGTTTTTGTTGATCTAAAACTTGTTGTTTTTGACCAAGTTCTTGATATTTCTGCTGTGCTATTGTTTGCGCCATTTTTCTAGCTCCACTTTGAAATGCTTGAACCTCGACATCAAATGCTTTGTCTATACTATCAAACTTTATCCTGTAAGCATCTTGTTTAGATTGAAATTTCGCTTCTAAGTCTATTTTTTCTTTGTAATCATTAATAACAGTTTCATTATCAATAAAACCTATTTTTTTTGGTTTTTCACAAGAAGCAAAAATTAATAATGCCAACGCTATGCAAATTATGTTTTTCATTAGATGGTGTATTTTATTTATTTGATTGATTTTAATTTAATTCGCACAAATGTAATAAAGTAAGTTAAAAATCTATGCAAAATTATTTTGAATTTAACATATAAGTAAATCTTATAAAAAATAAACTTTAAAATAGTTATTATTTATAGAAAGTGTCTCTATTTAAAGCGTTTTAAAGCCGTTTTATGAACGAGAAACACATTGATTACATTTAATATATAAAAGCTTAAATAGACCATTATAAATTAATATTACCTATTTTTAATGATATAAATTAAGGATGAGGCTTCTTTTGTACTGATTGCTTTTAAATTGGATAGCCATCCAATCCAAAAACCTTTAATCGGATTCATTCTACCTGTTTTATATTTTTCTGAAAGCATACTCACATAAAAGGCATCAAACCACATGAGCTTAGTTTTTACCACTTCCATTTGAAATTTTGCTACTAATTTTGAAACAGATACTTTATTAAAATGCCAAAGATGTCTTGGAACATCAAAAGCTGCCCAAAATTCAGCATAATGTTTGGCATCATAACTTTTATAATTTGGAACCGCAATAATTAAAACACCATTTGGTTTTAATAGTTTTTTAAACATAGTCATTTGATTTTCTAAACTTGGTAAATGTTCTAAAACATGCCAAAGTGTAATCACATCAAAACTATATGCTTCAAACTTTAAAAGCGCTTCTACTCCAAAAACAGAATTGTTTGTTTTTTTATTGGCCATAGTTCTGGCCTTTTCATTTGGTTCAATTCCAGAAATTTTCCAATTGTTTTTTTGCGCTTTTTTTAAAAAATCACCCGTACCGCATCCAATATCTAATAAGTTTTTGCCTTTTGTTGAATAAGAATTAATAAGATTTAATTTATTTTTAAGAGAAATACCTCGAACTAAATGATACGCATATTCAAAAAAATTTCGTTTTGAATTGGTATGCGAAATATAGTCTTCACTATTATAATAATCGGGTAATTTTTCAGAAGCGGGTAGAGGTGAAGTTTCTAAAAAACCAAATTCTGAATTCTGAATGAGTTCAAAAACTTCTCCTGAAACGGAGTGGTCTTTTACTTTTAAATATATTAAATTTGAGCTTTCTTTAATCACAACATTAAATAAAAATTACTTTTAAAAGAGATTTAGACTGCGCTTTAAGATGATACACAAGTAACATGTTCCACGTGGAACATTTAAAATTACCAAATTTTATACTATAGACTTAACGTCCCATATAAACTAATAATACTGAGATATCATTTGGAGACACACCACTTATTCTTGACGCCTGAGATACTGTGGATGGTTGAATCTTTTTTAGTTTTTCCCGTGCCTCAAAACTCATAGATTTAATTTGTGAATAGTCAAAATTTTCTGGGATTTTTACATATTCTAAGCGCGTCAATTTATCAGCATTGTTTTTCTCTTTCGCTATATATCCCGAATATTTAACTTGTATTTCGGTCTGTTCAATCACCTCTCTGTCCAAATTATTTTCTTGAATATAAGACTCAACCGATTCAATCTTTCTAACGTCATCCATCTCAATATTTGGTCGAGAAAATACTTTAAAGAGCTTTCCAGACTGTTTAACTGGCGCAGAATTTTTACGTTCTAAAATGGGGTTTATATCTTCCGGTTTCACACTTTCAGTTTCGAAAAAAATAACAAATTTCTCAGCAGCCTCATGTTTTTCTTCCATGCGTTTTAAGCGCTTTTCTGAAGCTAAACCGAGTTTAAATCCTTTTGGTGTTAATCTAATATCTGCATTATCTTGTCTCAATAAAGTTCTATATTCAGCTCTAGAGGTAAACATACGATATGGCTCCTCTGTTCCTTTGGTGATTAAGTCATCAACCAAAACACCAATATAAGCTTCATCTCTTTTTAAAGTGAATGGCTCCTTTTCTTGAACCTTTAATGCCGCATTTATACCCGCCATTAAACCTTGAGATGCCGCTTCTTCATAACCTGTTGTACCATTAATTTGCCCTGCAAAATACAAGCCACTTACGAGCTTAGTTTCTAAAGTATGTTTCAATTGCGTAGGAGGGAAGTAGTCATATTCAATAGCATAACCCGGTCTAAAAAATTTCACCTTCTCAAACCCTACTACAGACCGTAATGCTTTAAACTGAACATCCTCTGGTAGTGATGTCGAGAAACCATTCACATAAACTTCGCAGGTATTCCAACCTTCTGGCTCAATAAATAATTGATGCCTATCCTTATCTGCAAACCGATTTATTTTATCTTCAATAGACGGACAATATCTTGGTCCAACACTTTTAATTCGACCGTTAAACATCGGTGATCTATCAAAACCTTCTCTTAGCAAATCATGAACTTCAAGACTCGTATAAGTCATGTGACATGAACGTTGATTTGCTAGCGGTTGTGTTATATCTAAATATGAGAATTTCTCAGGATTTACATCTCCAGGCTGTTCAGTCATTTTGGAATAATCTAAACTTCTTCCATCAACTCTAGGAGGCGTACCTGTTTTCATCCTACCAGATTCAAAACCCAAATTAACTAATTGTTCCGTAATTCCTGTCGCCGCCCTTTCACCTGCTCTTCCACCTCCAAAATTTTTATCACCAATATGAATGAGACCGTTTAGAAAAGTACCATTTGTAAGTACTACAGACTTCGCTTTTATTTCAATTCCCAAGGATGTTTTTACACCAGCAATTTTATCACCTTCAATCAGTAAACCCGAAACCATTTCTTGGTAAAAGTCAAGGTTTGGTGTGCCTTCTAAAAGTAATCTCCAATCCTCAGCAAAACGCATTCTATCACTCTGTACTCTAGGACTCCACATAGCAGGACCTTTAGATTTGTTAAGCATTTTAAATTGAATAGCTGATGTATCAGATACTATACCGCTATAACCACCAAGTGCATCAATCTCTCTTACAATTTGTCCTTTAGCAATACCACCCATGGCAGGATTGCAAGACATTTGAGCAATATTTTGTAGATTCATGGTAACAAGTAATGTTTTGCTTCCCATATTCGCAGCAGCGGCAGCAGCTTCACTTCCTGCATGACCCGCTCCTACAACAATAACATCATAAACCTCATTAAACATAACTAGTGGTTTTAAAAAATTTAATGTTCCACGTGGAACATTAATTTATTTAAGTTTGCAAATATACATTGATTCCTGAAAATTAACCTAATCTGGTTAAATAGTGATTTTCCATTTTGCGCATCTGTTTAGCATCATCATCAGTCTTATCTTTATAACCACAATAATGTAAAACACCGTGAACAAGAACCCGCTGCAATTCTTTATTGAAAGCTACATTAAAGTCTTTGGCATTATCTTGTACACGCTCTACAGATATAAACACATCGCCTTGTATTAATTTTCCGACCGAATAATCAAAGCTAATGATGTCTGTTAATGTGTCATGATTCAAAAATTCAACATTCAACTTATTCAAATAATCATCATTACAAAACACGTAATTTATTTCATCTTCTTTAAAGCCTTCATACAAAATAACTTCTGAAATCCATTTAGAAATAACAGATTCATTTTCCAATTTAAAATCTGTTTCATAATTAAAGCTAATCATTCTCTTTTTTGAAATATTCTTGAACCTTTTTTTTGTAAACTTCTTGCAAAGGTAACGCTTGTCGGTTTAATATTTCCGTTGTATTAAAATATTGTTTAGCTGTAGGTATTTGGTTATTTGAGTTATTGTTGTATTCATTTTTATTGGATTCAGATTCTCGCTTTTCATCTTCACCTTGTTCAAAAGTCGCATTCTCCATCTTTAACAACTGATGTTTTAAAGCCATCATTTTTTGAAGCGTTTGATTAGTAAATCCTTTGTTTAATAAGTCCAACTCTATTTCTTCCATCTTCCTAAGTAACGCATCTCCATTACCACTTTTGCCTTTATATTCTTTAGAAAGTTGATCTTGTAATGCTTGACGTAATTGCTGTTGTTGCTGATAAATTTGGTAAAGTAGTCCATTAACATCTTCATTATTACCTTCACCCTCACCAGTTTGTATTCCGTTTTCTCCATCTCCCTTTTTGTCCCCTTGTTCGCCATCTTTACCAGTTTTACCTTCCTTCTCGCCATCACCTTCTTCTTTGCCTTTGCCTTCTTTAGGCTTTCCTTGTTCTCCTTTTTTCATGCCTTCTTCCATCATTTTATTAAGAGCTTCCTGACTCATAATGATATCCGGTAACTGCATATCGCCTTGTCCACCTTTTCCAGCAGACATACTCATGTTTTCTTCCATGTTATCTAATACATCACTTAAAAAATCAGCCAAATTATTAGTTGCCGTAACAGCGGATTGTTGATTTGAAACACCCTGGTATAATTGAGCCTCCGAAAATTGATTTAAAGCTTTATCGATATTATAATAAACCTCTTCAATTTCCTTGTTTACTTGTTCAGACAGTTTTGGTTGCCGCAATGACAAAGCAAACAAACTATCATCAACATGTTGAAAATGTTCCTTAAGATTGTTTTGCTTACGTAAATAGGAAGCATACTTATTATGGTTAACATCAATGGCTTTAAATTGATTCATTAAAGCTTCTTGATCGAAAGAAAAAAGAACCAAATTGTCTAAAACCTGACGAAGCATTTCAACATCTTCTTGCATTTGCTCTCCACCAGAAGTATTCATAGTGCTTTCCATTTTAGCACTCATTTGCTTCATTTTTTTGGCTGCGTTTCTTTGACTTTTTTTAGCCTTTTGAGAACTTTGATTTTTATGTTTCTCAGGATTTTGTTCTTCTTGGTTTTTTTCTGATTCTCTTTTTTCCAATTCTTCAGATGCTTTTTGTTGCTCTCGCTCAACCTCTTTCTCATCTAATTGATCTCTAGGAATATCAATAGGTTTTTTTAATGCTTTACTATCCTTTTCTAATTGTTCGATATCATTTTTAAAATCTTCAAATTCTTTGTTTAATTTGTCCTGCTTTTTTACCGTATTTTCTTTATCAGATTTTTTAGAAAGCTCTTCTTGTTCATCAGCTAATTTTTCTAAGTCTTCTTTTAATTTTTGAAGTTTATTCTCCACATAAAAGCGTTTTGTTAACTCCAAAAGCTGCTCTAAACTTCGCTTTTTATTTTTATTCTGCTTGGCAAGTTCTTCTAGTTTTTGTGTTAATTCCTCGTTATTTATTTTTTCCTGAAGTTTCTGAATATCTTCTAATAGCTTTTCGTCGTGCTCAAGCTTTTTTTCGTTCTCTTTTAAACGTTCTTTTAAATCGTCTTTAAAAGGGTCTTCTTTTTCATTTTGAAATTCTTCTACATTATCTTTCAACTTTTTATTGAAATTTTTCATCATCTCGTCTTGTTGTTTCTGACGTTTAAAAAATGCTTCTAATTTCTTCTTATCGTTAAAATTCAGATTAGACTTTTCCTTTTGAGTTTTAGTTAACTCCTGTAATTTCTTCTGTTGCTCATCAAAACGTTCTAAAGATTTGTTTAAATCTTTAATCGTTTCACTTTGAGTCTTTAGTTGCTTTTGTGTTTCTTCCTCTTGAGTGCGCTTTCTATAAGTAAAGATTTTACTTTTAACACTTTTATAGCTGTTAATAACATCATTATCAAATACTTGAAAATATAATTCGTAAGAAATACCTTCTTTAATTTCTAAATTATTAGGAAAAGCACTTATAAATTCTGAGATATTTGAATTTGAAACCTCTAGACGTTCAACCTTAATATCCTTCACATTTTCAGACGGATAATACACCAATTGTAATTTACTAAAACCGAAATCGTCAGTAACTTGTCCATAAAAATATAAGGTCTGTGCATCTAAACTATCAACTTCTGTTTTTAGCTCAAGCTCTGGATACTCATCTTTAACCACGTTAATTCTAAAGGCTAAATTTTCATAGTCTTTCAGGTTAAAATTACTTGTACTCAAACTATAATCTAAACTACTAAAAACCCGTAATGAAGCTTCAAAAACTCCAGCCTTATTAGAACTAAAGCCCACAGTGTCTCTTGCGTATAAACGAACATACTGGGTAGCTTTAGTTTTAAGTTGCCAAGTAATTTTTGTCCCTTCGGGTACCGTAGCATTTCCTGTACTCTTTAAAATAGCATCCTTCTTTTTAGTGTATTTTGGGTACTCTAAAACCATTTCAAAACTTAATAATGTTGGTATCTCAACAACTTTTAAAGTGTATGGTTTTGAGCTTACATTATTAGCAGTTAATTGAAAATTGATATTTGTTTTAGGTTTAGAAAACAGATATTCAAACTCACCCACACCTTTTTGTTGTAAAAAATAAGTTTCGTTATTATAAACTATTTGAGCACTTTCAGGCACCACATCACCAGCTGTTTTTACAATCAACCTAAAATCCTTGTTTTCAATAGCATTTAAATCGTCATTAACCACAAAAAACTCAAACGGTGCTGGTGGTTGGTAAGCTGTTTTGTAATTTATAACGCGATCATAACTATCATTAAACCAAGTAAAATTGCCTGTGAAATAAGTTAATAAAAGAATTAAAATAGGAATAGCAGCATATTTTAAATACCCTAAATTCTTTTTAAAATTAATCGCTAACTTAAATGGAATGGGGTTTAATTCTAAAGATTTTTGCTCAATACTGGCTAGTAATAATTCAGATTTCAATTGATTATCATTTAGCTGAAGTACGTTTAGAAGTTTATCATTGACTTCAGGAAAATGCCTCCCAATAATTCGTGAAGCATCTTTGTTATTAATCCCTTTTTGAAGTTTAAATAATTTAGCTAATGGTATCGTTATAAACTTTACGAAAAGCGCTAATTCTACTCCAATAAATACCCAAAACAAAATAGCCCTAGCGGCTGGATTTAGCCAAAGTGTGTATTCAATAAATAATGTAAACAGAAAATATAATAGCCCAATGGCAAAAAAGAGAATAACGCCTTTAATTAGTTCATTAATATAATAACGACTAATAAAAGCCTGTAATTTGTTTTGTATATTTTTAAAATTACTCATAATTTGGGCCTAATAGACTTCTATATTGATCTATTAACTTACTAAACTACAATTTTATTTTTTACAAGATTTATAATTAAGTGTTAATTAAGATATTCGGTTTGATAAAAAGGAAAAAACTTCTGTTTTCTGTCTTTTGTCTTCTGTCTTAATACATATCTTTGCCACAAATTTAAAAAACATGACCAAGAACGTTCGCGTGCGTTTTGCACCAAGCCCAACTGGACCTTTACATATAGGCGGAGTAAGAACCGCTTTATTCAACTATTTATTTGCTAAAAAGCATAATGGAACTTTTGTATTACGTATTGAAGATACCGACCAAAACCGTTACGTTGAAGGTGCAGAACACTATATTGTTGAGGCTTTAAATTGGTGCGGGATTCCTTTTGATGAAGGGAATAATAAAAACGAAAAATGTGGTCCTTACAAACAAAGTGAACGTAAGCATTTATATAAAAAATATGCTGATGAATTGATTGCTTCTGGTAACGCTTATTATGCTTTTGATTCTGCTGAGGCTTTAGATTTACATAGAAAAGATCATGAAGCTCAAGGCAAAACATTTATTTACAATTGGCATAATCGCTTAAAATTAAATAACTCTTTATCGCTTAGCGCGGAAGAGGTAAAAGCTAAATTAAATGCTGGTAATGATTATGTGATTCGTTTTAAAAATCCAAAAGATGAAACACTTCATTTAACAGATATTATCCGTGGCGATATTAAAATTGATACCAACATTTTAGATGATAAAGTTTTGTTTAAAAGTGATGGTATGCCAACCTACCACTTAGCCAATATTGTGGATGATCATCTTATGGACATCTCTCATGTAATTCGTGGTGAAGAATGGTTGCCCTCTTTGGCATTACACTATCAATTATACAACGCTTTTGGCTGGGACATTCCAGAATTCGCACATTTACCACTAATACTAAAACCGACAGGAAAAGGCAAATTAAGCAAGCGCGATGGTGATAAATTAGGATTTCCAGTATTTCCTTTACAATGGAAAGATCCTGAAACTGGCGATGTGTCTCGCGGTTATAAAGAAGATGGATATTTTCCTGAAGCTATGATTAATTTTTTAGCATTTTTAGGATGGAATCCTGGTACAGAACAGGAAATTTTTACTCTTGATGGACTTATTGAAGATTTCGATTTGAACAAAGTTAATAAATCTGGAGCACGATTTGATCCTGATAAAATCAAATGGTTTAATCATTATTATATGCAAGAGCAGAGTAATGAGGAACTAGCTGAATTATTTAAGCCTATGGTTAACACGAATGTTACCCTAAGTGCAATCGAAGGGTCTCGTAATGTCATAGACATCAACTACATCGCTATGGTTGTTGGCTTAATTAAGGAACGTGCCACTTTTGTAAGTGATTTTTGGGAGCTCAGTCATTACTTTTTTGTAGCACCGACTTCTTATGATGAGAAAGCCTCTAAAAAAGCATTTAAAGAGGATACCTTAGATTTGATGAAAAAGCTTAAAGACGTTATAGTTCATATTGACGATTTTACAGTAACAGCGCTACAAAATGATATAAAAAATTGGATTACAAGTAATAATATCGGTTTCGGAAAAGTGATGATGCCACTACGTTTAGCTTTGGTTAGTACTTTACAAGGTCCTGATGTTTTTGATATTATGTTTATGATTGGTAAAGTAGAAACCGTTAAACGAATAGATAAACTTATACAGTCATTATCGTTTTAAATATTACCTAAACTGGCTTGTTTTTATAGGAAATGTCTGAAAATTTGTGTGTTTATCCTAATCCATCTACTTTATGGAAAGAACCATTATAATTGTGTTTGCAGTTTTAATTTCAATGCAGGTTAAAGCTCAATTATTAAAAAAGAAATCTATCGATATTTCAATCGGACTTGGGTTAAGCGCCCCTTACGAAGATATTGATGTATATGCTAGTGGTTTTTATTTGCAAGGTGAATATGTGTTTGAACTTAATAACTGGGTTGATGTAAGACCGTATGCTGGACTTATATTAACAAAATCAAGCGATAAAGATTTAAATAATAACCCTACCCTATATAAATCAACTACAAACGCGATTTTAATTGGAGGAAAAACACGAATTACTATACCTATTCCTTGGGTAGCTCCATATTTTGAGGTTGGACTTGGTGCATCTATAGGCTCATTTGAAACCTTTATTCCTTCAACAAATATTGATAAAAAGGGTTTAATTATGCATATTCCTGTGTCACTCGGATTAGAATTAGGACCTAAACACAATATCGATATTGGTCTTTTATACTATTTTCAGCCAAGTGTTCAACAATTTTCAGGAGCTGTTGCATTTGGTATTTCTTTTCCTTTAAACTAAAATTACATTTCGATAAAAAATGTTCCAATGATATAACTGAACATTAATTAAAGTTTTCATTTCTGAGAAAATGACATAGAAAGACCTATTTTTATGATGTTCAAAAAACTCTCACCAAAAAAGATTTTAGCATTTTTGGGCAATAAAAGTTCTTTTATAGATCATATTAAAATAATAAGTTGCCTAGCCAAAAAGACCTTTATAATTGCTGATGCTAAAAGGCTAAAGCAAACTAAAGAGAAAAAAAGGGAATCGCTAATTCGTTGCAAATCTCATTTAAACATCATACTCATGTGATTTTGCAATTACTTAAAAATCAAATAATATCATGAATTAAGCCTATACATTGCTAATGAAAAATACACTTTTAACAATTTTCTTTGTTCTTGCTTTATGCCACACTTCAAAAGGACAAACAAAAGCATCGGCAGAGCATATAATTACTACAAATAAAAAAGGAAAAACGACTATTAGAAGTCTTAAAAACGGGCAACTTCAGATAGACATATCTAAAAAAGATATCGCTAAATTTAAAGGAAGAGGTTTTGTTAATTATAGTGATTTAAATGCGAAAGGGGATGGTAAAACCGACGATATAAATGCCATAGCTGCAACTCATTCCATAGCCAACCGTTATAATTTAAGCGTTAAAGCTAACAAAGGCGCAACTTATTATATTGGTGGAAAAGCGCAAACAGCAGACATAAAAACAAACACGGACTTTGGTACAGCAAAATTTATAATAGACGATACTAAGCTAGAAAATCATAAAGCATCCGTTTTTATAGTAACCTCCAACCATAAACTGGGTAACATAACAACAATATCTACTTTACAAAAAAATCAAAAAAGAATAAACATTACATTAAACACTGCCTCTGTAATTACAGCTGTAGATGCGAACAAAAAAAGATATATCCGTTTCGGACTAAATCAAAATAATGGCGCTAATCAAACCGATATTTTTATAGTTGACAAAAACGGAAATGTGGATTCTAATACGCCCATTATTTGGGACTTTACTCAAATTACCAAAATTACAGCATTACCTATTGACGAAACAACACTAAACATTACAGGAGGCCACTTTACAACTATTGCGAATAAAGCTGAATCAAAATACAATTACCATAAAAGAAATATTGCCATAACCCGATCCAATGTGATTATTAATGGCTTAGAACACCACATAATTGGAGAAGGAGAACATGGTGCGCCTTACCAAGGCTTTATTGATATACAAGACTGTGCAAACGTAACCGTTAAAAATACACTATTAACAGGGCATAAAAAATACGAAACTATTGGAGCAGCCGGAAAGCCAGTACTTATGGGTACTTATGATATAACTGTTAAACGCGCACTCAATATAACTTTCGAAAACTGCAGCCAAACAAACGATATTAATGATGGTAAATATTGGGGTATTATGGCATCAAATTACAGTAAAAATATTATTTACGACCATTGTAAATTATCCCGTTTTGATGCTCATATGGGCGTTGCTAATGCTACAATACGTAATTCAAGCTTAGGGCATGGCATAAACGCTATTGGGAGCGGTACCCTTACTGTAGAAAATAGCACCGTACATGGTATAAACTTTATAAACTTAAGATCCGACTATGGTAGTACATGGGAGGGAGACATTATAATTCGTAATTGCACTTTTGCACCCGCACGCTATAAATCTAAATCTCTAAACCTTATTAACGGAACTAATTCTGGTCAGCACGATTTCGGATATATTTGCTATATGCCAGAACGCATTATAATTGAAAACCTTGATGTAAATGATTCAAATCATCCCGAAAACTATCAAGGTCCTACTCTTTTTTCGGAAATTAATGAGAACATGATTGATGACACTTATATTCAAAAATTTCCATACGTTATCACTAAAGAAATAGCTCTAAAAAATGTAACTATCCATAGTAAAAAAGCATTAAGAATAAGTGAAAACCCTTTTATTTTTAGAAATATGAAAATAAGTAAAGGCGAATAATCTATTCATATTTGAAATTATTTTAATACTCTTAAAACGAAATCAGTGCTCTAAAAACCAACATAATCAAATTGTCTTTAAAAAGAGAATCGCGACCATAAGTTTCTAAGTTTTCACTTTTAAGCTTTTTTAGTGTTAGTTTCACTATAAATATAATACACTCCCAGTTTTAAAAACTTAAAACCAGCAGTAATACCAATGGCCCCATTTAAATTAAACTATGTTAATAATATCGGCTGTCGATAAATTAAGATTGTTATTAATAAAACACCCTTTTTGGGCTTTTTCTTCAATTTCTAAGCGGATTGTCATATTAAAATAGGTCGATGTCTTAAGTCACATAACTGCTAACTATTTTTATATGTCCCATTAATTATTCATCCAATAAAATTGTCCCTTCCTGTGATAGTAAAATTATCTGTGATATGGTTCACTTTAATAATTTTTCCAAAAAGACTTAAATACAATATCGATATTAGTATTTTATACTATTTCTAGACAAGTATTGAACAGTTTTCAGGATCTGTTACATTTGTTGTTTCTATTCCTTTAAACTAAAAAATAAACGCAATTATATTTTGTTATAAAAAGCTGACTCTTTTTTTAACTTAGTGATTTAAGAGAATTTTCTATAACAAAAAATAATGTATCGTTAGATGCATCAATTGATTTTTTTCTTTACTTCATTTTCAATAACGTCTGTTTTTTACAGACAGAAATCTATAGCTTATTTTAAAAACGCAATGTAATGGTAGCGGTAATTATTAAAAACTTTTTGTAACAAAACACTATGATATTATTACTAATGGTATCAGTTATATTTTTTTCATTGTATCTTTAAGGTGAAATGAGATTTATAACTTAATTAAATCCCTTTTTTAACCATTATAAATTATAGAATTATGAATTTTTACCTTATTCCCTTTGTTATTTTAGGATTAATTGTTTTAATCTCTTCGTTCTTTACTGTAAAACAGCAAACCGCAGCTATCATTGAGCGTTTTGGTAAATTTATTAGTATTCGAAATTCTGGTCCTCAATTTAAAATCCCTTTAATTGATAAAGTTGCTGGTCGATTAAGTTTAAAAATCCAACAACTCGATGTTATTGTAGAGACAAAAACATTAGACGACGTTTTTGTGAAGCTTAAAGTATCTGTGCAATATAAAGTACTTCCTGAAAAAGTATATGATGCTTTTTATAAGTTAGACTATCCGCATGAACAAATTACGAGCTATGTGTTTGATGTTGTTAGGGCTGAAGTTCCTAAAATGAAATTAGACGATGTCTTTGTAAAAAAAGATGATATCGCCATCGCTGTTAAAACGGAATTGAACGATGCTATGATGGAATATGGCTATGATATTATTAGAACCCTAGTTACCGATATTGACCCAGATCCACAAGTAAAAATTGCAATGAATAGAATTAATGCTGCCGATAGAGAAAAAACAGCTGCCCAATATGAAGGTGATGCTGCGCGCATTTTAATAGTAGAAAAAGCAAAAGCTGAAGCAGAGAGTAAACGTTTACAAGGGCAAGGTATAGCCGACCAACGTCGTGAAATTGCTCGCGGTTTAGAAGAATCTGTAGATGTATTAAATAGAGTTGGTATTAACAGTCAAGAAGCCTCAGCGTTAATTGTGGTAACCCAACATTATGATACGCTTCAAGCTATAGGACAAGAGACCAATAGCAACTTAATTTTGTTACCTAACTCACCCCAAGCAGGAAGTAATATGCTAAATGATATGGTCGCTAGTTTTACCGCGAGTAACCAAATTGGTGAGGCTATGAAAAACCAAAAGAAGAAAAAAGAAGAATAAAATTTTCTAATACAACATCTATCCCATGAAAATTAATTTTTGTGGGATTTTTTTATTTAAAAGGATGACGCTCCACCCAATCTTGCGACGGATTCATTAATTTAAATATAGGTTTTAAAACAGCATTTAAAAATGTATTTGTATGTTTTAAGTATACCAGCATAGGTTTTGCTTCTGCACCTACTGAACTTTTAATTTCCATAGCTGTTCTGGCATAAACCACCCAACTAAATTTATTTTCGATACCAAACTTCAACATATCATAAAGCATATTCAAATACAGTTGATTCGGATATTGATGGGTTTCGTCATAACCCAAAAAATAGGTCTCTAAAGCATTATCATTCAAAACTAAAGTATAAAAACCAATAAGCTTACCTTTTAAAAAATAACCGTAAACTTTAAAGTTTTCCTGTAATTGTAACTTTAAACTGTAAAAGTGATTTTCTGGTAGTAAAAATGTATTAAACTTTGCATTATTAGATACGTTCATATAAAATTTATGCAATACCGGTGTATGCGTTTTAATATCACCGAGGCTCAATTCAACAGATTTTATAGCGTTTAGTTTTTTTCTTGCACGTTTATATCTATCCCGATATTTTTTATTTAAGCTTGCAACATAATCATCAAATTTTAACCATTCAGGTTTAATTGATAATATCATATTAGGCTGAACAGAAATTTGATGTAATTTATTTGAATCAAAGATATCTTTAGCATCATGTATTGGATCATTATTAAAATAATCCTTAAACATAATAGCTCTAATATTTTTTTTCTGATTTATTTTAATACTATCTTTTAAAGCAATTAAAGCAGAATTAATTGTTTCAAAAAATTGACGTTGAGAAACTAAGTTTTTGTTAAAAAATATACCGTGTTGCCCCGTATGTGTTAAGTTTCCAACAATTAAAATATTGCCTTTTAACACTTTAGACATCCCATCTTTAAAGAACGTTCTTAGACAAGAAACTTTAGTGTTTCTAAACATGTTTTCTAAATACAATTGTACACGTTGGATTATTGCTACACCAACTAAAACATCATTATTAAAAACACCAACGTAAAATAATTGAATGTTTTGTGGTGAAGCATCTTCAAGAGCTTGTAAATAGGGTGTTTGTAAAAAAACATCATGCATTACACACGTATCCCAATTTTTAGGAAGACTATGAAATGAATTGTAAATGTTATAGTGTATCAATACAAAAAGAAAAAGACCGAAGTTAATTACTTCAGTCTTTATTTATGTTAAAAGTTTACAAAAAGTTATTATTTCCAACCACAAATAATCGCACCCATAATACCAAGTGTAACAATCCAATAGCCTGTATTAATAAAAATATACTTTGCGCTTTTACGTTCAAACAAGGCATTGGTTCCTATAATAGGTAAGGCTACAAAAATACCAGTAAAAATACCATGAAAAGCTCCGTGTCGGTATGTTCTGAAGGCGTCTTGATAGTCTGCCATAAACGCAGTATATGATGGTAAAGCAGCAGTAGAATCACCTCCCACCAAGCTTAAAGCGCCTGTTTGATGAATAGTCATCTGCATCATCGTCATTGCTAACAATATTGCAAAAATAAAGGCTAAAATAAAAATCTTTGCCATATTTCCTCCTCGTATTTGTTCATCAGTCATACCCGCAGCTTGCATCCAAGCATTGCCAAAAACTTTAGGGTGATACCAAATAAATCCAACAACTAATGCCGAAATTGCTGCAACAAGTATTGCAAGAAAATTTAAAAAATCCATAATATTTTGGTTTTAGTTAGTAGCTAAATATAGATAAAATATTAATAGATTCTAATTTTTTAACAAAATCTGTTCATTAAATAGCCTGAGCCTCAGACACTAATAAATCATTCTTATCCTCTAGTGCCTTAGCTATAAAATTATTAATAGCTTCATTTTTTTCTAAACCGTTTTTAAGCAAAACACCTAATGTAATCATAGTGATAATTCGTGTTCCATATTTTTTGACCGATGTATTAAACAACGGCTCAACTTCATCGTAGGTTACATGTTCGCCCAGTTGTTGAATATCAGCTTTTGCTAAAGCGCGTTTATCCTCAGGCAATCTATCATATTTTTTACCGTATGATTTTATTTGCTCGATAGCTGAACGCTTATTTTGTTGTGGTTGTTTTTGTTGTTTTTGTTGTTTTTGATTCGTGTTTTGTTGTGGCTTAACTTTAGCCCAAGAATCTCTTAAGCCAACCGTTTTATTAAATACTAAATGTTTTGATTTTGAATCATTATCAACATTAAAATACCCTAAACGTTGAAACTGAAATCTAGCACCTATTTCGGCATCTTTTAAACTAGGCTCTACAAAGGCTTCAATAATTTTTAATGAATTAGGGTTAATAAACGCCATAAAATCTTTATCTGGATGGCTGTCTGGAGTTTCATCCATAAATAATCTATCATATTCTCTTACTTCAGCTTTTATAGCGTGTTTTATTGATACCCAATGTAGTGTTCCTTTAATTCTTCTTTCGGTATCTTCAGAATATGTGCAATGTATTTCTGTAACTTCGCCTTCACTATCTTTTACTGCACGTTCTGCCTTAATAATATAGGCGTTTTTAAGTCTTACTTCGCCACCTAATTTTAGTCTAAAAAATTTAGTGCTCGCTTCTTCTTTAAAATCTTCTTTTTCAATATATAATTCGCGCGAAAAAGGTACTTTTCTAAAACCAGCACTTTCATCTTCTTGATTGTTCTCAGCATCTAGCCATTCTTCTTTTCCTTCAGGATAATTAGTGATAATCAACTTTACTGGATTTAAAACCGCCATAACGCGAGGTGCTGTTTTATTTAAGTCTTCGCGAATACAAAATTCTAAAAGCGAAACATCTATAATATTATCGCGTTTAGCAACACCAACCGTTTCAACAAATTTTCTTAACGAATTTGGTGTATAACCGCGACGACGTAACCCTGATATTGTAGGCATACGCGGATCGTCCCAACCATTAACTACACCATCATTTACCAATTGCAACAACTTACGCTTGCTCATAATAGTGTAACTTAAGTTTAAGCGCGCAAATTCACGTTGCTTTGGTCTTAGTTCATTTGGATCTACGACTTGGTCTAAAAACCAATTATAAAGCTCTCTATGGGGTTTAAATTCTAAAGAACATAAGGAGTGTGAAATTTGTTCAATATAATCACTCTCACCGTGCGTCCAGTCGTACATGGGGTAAATACACCAATCGTTTCCAGTTCTATGATGATTTTTCTTTAAAACACGATACATAATAGGGTCGCGCATCAACATATTGGAGTGCTGCATATCTATTTTTGCTCGCAAAATATGTTCGCCTTCATTAAACTCCCCTTTTTTCATGCGATGAAACAAATCTAAATTTTCAGATACACTTCGGTTTCTATAAGGTCCATCAACTCCAGGTTGCGTAGGCGTACCTTTTTGTTCTGCCATCGCTTCACTAGATTGAGAATCTACATAAGCTTTTTCATCTTTTATAAGCATTACTGCCCAATCATATAATTTTTGAAAATAGTCAGAGGAAAATAATTCTTTATCCCACTTATATCCCAACCAAATAATATCTTCCTTTATCGCATCAACGTATTCTTGCTCTTCTTTAGCGGGGTTTGTATCATCAAAACGAAGGTTTACTGGCGCATTATAGTATTCGCCTAATCCAAAACTAATGCCTATGGCCTTGGTGTGCCCAATATGTAAATAGCCATTTGGCTCTGGCGGAAAACGAAAACGTAAATCGTTTTTAGACAATCCGTTTGATAAATCTTCTTCTATAATTTGCTCAATAAAATTGAGTGATTTTCTTTCTTCAGACATAGACTTTCAACAAATAAATTTATAAATAGATAGAAACTAAAAATAAATAACAAAAATATTGTGTAAAATTAGGTAATTTTGATGACTTAAAATTGCTAAGATGGGAATTATAAAAGTTGAAAATATACGGATGTTTGCTTATCATGGTTGTTTGAAAGAAGAAACAAAAATTGGCAGTAATTATCGCGTAGATTTAAAGGTTAAAGCCTATTTACAAGCCTCAGCAAAAACAGATTCCTTAAGTGATACTGTTGATTATGTTTTTTTGAATAGAATTATTAAGGAAGAAATGAATAAGCCATCTCATTTACTTGAAACTGTGGCGAGACGTATTTTAAATAGAATTTTTAACGAAGATCTTTTGGTTAAAAAAGCAACGGTTTGTGTTAGTAAACTAAATCCACCTATCGGTGGAGATGTAGCGAAAGTAACAATAAAAATGACCGATAAGCGTAAAAAGTAATTTTAAGCAGGAGAACATGTTATTTTTTTTTACATTTGCACCATAATTATGGCGTCGTGGCCGAGTGGCTAGGCAGAGGTCTGCAAAACCTTCTACAGCGGTTCGAATCCGCTCGACGCCTCAAAAAGAACCTTCAAGTTTTTCTTGAGGGTTTTTCTTTTTATAGTGTCCATGTTTTTTCCAACTTTTCTTTAATAAGTTCTTTTTCTTTTGGGAAAAAACCTTGAATTAAGAGTATAACTCCAAAACCTAAAATGACCAAAGCTATTACTTTTTTTGTTTTAAAAATAAGACGCGGAGTAAGCTTATTTCTTAATTTTTTAGCAATTAAAATTTTAATTAAGTCTACTAAAAAATAGACGACTAAAATAGTGCTTAAAAAAACGATAACACCCTTTTCTGATTCGGTTAAAGAGTTTGCTAATACTATAAAAGCGACCCAGCCAAATAGCACACCAATATTTATAAAATTGAGTAAAAACCCTTTTAAAAACAATTTTCCGTAGCCCTTTTTTATTTCGATTTTATGATACTCTCTAAGAATATTTCTAAATGATTTTGAAGTTTTTATAAATGAAATAACCCCATAAGCCACTAATAAAAAACCGCCAAAAACCAAAAAATTAGGATCGTCTTTAATTTTTTCCAATAATTTATTAGTGCTGTAAAATGCTACTATAATAAAAATAATATCAGCAAGCATAACGCCACTATCAAATATTAAAGCACTTTTAAAGCCCTTGGTAGCACTTGTTTCTAATAAAACAAAGAAAACGGGACCTATTGTAAACGCTAAAATAATTCCGAATGGGATAGCTGCTAAAACATCATCAAACATAAATATGTGTGGGTTTTCACAAAGTAAAGAATATTTTTAATTAAAATAAAATATCGAGCGTAAACAAAAAAAGGGCGCTTCTAAAAAGCGCCCTTTTTTAAATCAAAATATTAAATGCTTACTTCTTGATAAGCTTGATGCTGCTTATTCCATTTGCTGTTTTTATTTGAGCAAAATACATGCCTCTTATTAAACTTGAACCATCAATTTCTGCCTCGTTAGAATTGGGTGATATTGATAATACAGTTTTACCTAATACATCATATACTTTTATAGAAGACATGTTAATGTTTTTAGTTTTTATTGTCCAGCTATCTTGAGTTGGGTTAGGGTATGTAGAAAAAGATATTAATTCATCTTTGTTAACTCCTAGAGAGCTATTTGAACCAAAGTAAACGTTATCAAAATATAAAATACCTTCTCCCTCAAATTTCCATTGTATAACATCTGTACCATCCCAAGTACCATCTACAAGTGCTGCGTAATTAGAAAACGTAGTAAGTGGGATATTTAAACTAACCCATTGACCTTGAATTAAAGCCACATCTGGGTTACTGCCGCCAACAAAATATCTAGGCTCTTGTGCATTACCACAACATACTGTTGTGCCTAATGACGCATCTAGAGCGAAGAATTGAAATGATGCTGCAGATTGAGCATAATAATCTAAATGAATAAAATCATATGAAGTAACATCTACTGCATCCCATTTGGCTCCGTAAAAGCCCCAATTTTCTAATCGAATTACTGAATTTCCCGAAAGATCAACTTGAGAGAAATTAGCGGCATTTCTTGAAAAATCAAGTAAATTTAAATTCGTAACATTTGTTGTATAAGTATCACTGTAAACCGATAGTACTTCCGCTTGAGGAATTGTTGGGGCAGGAGCTGAAACTGTTGGTACTGTTGGTGTTGAACCTCCAGGAGGTAATTCTACTAAAGCACCACCAGATGCTAATGCTACCCATAATCCAAATGCTGGTCCATTGCTGTTTACCGTTGGATCTAAAAATCCAGATGCTACTACTACCGCAGCTGCATTATTTAAATTCAATGTCGCTAAAGGAGCATCGTAACTTGCAACAACTGTAACTCCGTCAGCAGTTGAAATATTGATCGTGTAGTCTGCTGTTGGCAACTCTAAATAGCCATTAGGATCAAACTCACCATAAGAAATATCATTTACTAATACAGAAGGACCACTCACTTCATTAACATCTACTGTTGGCGCATCCGTTGATCCGTGATGTACTAATAAATCCGTATTTCCAGAAACCCCAGCTGTTTCTCTTCCCATTGCGTAAACTTTAATATCAAACCCTGCTGCGGTTGACGCATCTGGACTATACCCTGTTGTGCTTACAATTCCATCAGCTACTAAAACATAAGTCTCACCATCTGTTAAGTTATATGGAAAAGTTGCAATAGCATCAGCTACTGAAGTACTTGTTGATGGTGCAACAGCTATACTAATTGGTGTTTCTGCTGGCACATCTATAAAAGGAGTTGCTGTTCTGAAAGCAAAGTTATCGAGTTCTAATACACCATCTATGTAGACATCAACTTCACTTGCTGCTGCATCAGCTGAATTATGAATAACTTGTACTCTTGCACTTGGTGCTGCCTCAATTACTTTAATTGAAATATTATCGTAGAACATATTTGCTACCGAAGTAGCTGCTCCTCCAGTTGTAGCGGTTAACTGTAACGTTACACCTCCACTTACATCTGAACCGGTAGTCGTTGTAAAAGAAAAACTTTTCCAAACGTTAGGGTCAGCATTTAAGGCTAAAGGACCTCCTCCCAATATCCCACTCTTAGATACACCACCACCACTAATTTCTGAGAAAAATTCTGCAAATGCTACACCACCATCAGCTAATGTCCCTCGAGCATCAAATGTTATTGTAACTTCTTGATTAGCGGATACAGTTCCTATTCCAACGTTGGCATTTTTTAAAAGCCTAGCAGAAGCAGGAGTTGTATTGTTTAATTGAGCGCAATATATTCCCTCTGAAGGATTAGTAGTAACAATAGCACCACCATTTTCTGTCCAATTTGTGAAATCGCCTGTTTCAAAGCTTCGATTTAAAGCTATTTCGACCTGGGAAAACCCTAAAGAAAAAGTCAAAAGAGTAAATAATAAAGTAATTTTTTTCATCATAATAATTATTTAAGTTAATTAATAAGGAAATAAACATTAAAAACTTGTTTCATAATTTCCATCTTTATAAATTTATCTATAAAATTTTACGAAAAACACAAAGAACACCCCAACAAAAAACATACAAATCAAAATAAGTCGCTTATTTTTAATTTTTTGACAATACAGCGTTATTATTCGGTTTTTGTCGATGCTTTAATGAGTTTTAACTAATTCGTAGTGATTGATTAATTACTCAATTATGGCTTCATGTTGTGGTAATGTTGTGGTGGTGGTATAATATATATAGATACTCCCATATATAAGCACGAATAATTAGTGCGTTAAAACTGATTTAAAAGCTGCTTTTAAGATTATAAAGACATTATATGCTGAAAAACAAAACATTACACGTGTACTATAAATGAAAAAATCCCTGTAAAAAAATTTACAAGGATTTAAAAATTCATTATTTTATGTATTAAATCAAAGTATCAAAACTTCAGTTTTTCATCCTTATCCCAAAGTCCCCAATAGGCTCCTACATCACCTTCAGCACCAACTTTCCATGATTCATCAAATGATGAGAAATAAAACATATCAATATCATCAGCTGCAGACCATACTTGCGAGTTTATAAAATACTTTACGGCGTTTTCATGTGAAGGAATTGCACCCTGTAAACCTGCCCCAAATGAAGGCCATCCTGTTTCAGTAATAATAACTTTTTTTCCTTTTGCTGCATTCTTTGCTTGGTTATACATGTCTCTCATGTAAACTAATGCATATTCTTGACTGCAGCCTTCCCAATATGGATAGCAATTAGCTAAAACAACATCACATGCCTCAGTTATTCTTGGTCTGTGGCTAAATTCATAGTAGGCGTCTACGTAACCCATAGGAATATCTGGAATGGCTTCTTTAACCTGATACATAAAGGCTATAAGCTCATCTTCAGTTAGGTCTTTTCTATACATAACTTCATTTCCAACAGCAGCAATATCGACATAACCTTCTTTTGCTAATTTAATAAGTCCTGCAATTTCTTTTTTATTGATTTCAGGATCGTCTCCTAACCATGCACCCACTAAAGTTTTAATACCAAATTCTTTAGCAATACGCGGAATAGCTTCATTTCCTTCTGTACACGAAAAAGATCGAATCCATTTGGTGTAAGGTTTAATAATTTTCATTCGTCTTCTAATCTGCTTTTCGGTAATTTGTTCACCTGGTTCTTGCCCTTCCTCATAAGGGCTAAAACAAAGCCCATGCATACCGCCTTTTAATACCCGTGTAAACAAGTTATGTAATCCTTTGGGTGTTTTATCATCAAGATTTAATCCTGCTAACGATTTTATTTTATCTTCTCTGTATGACATAATATTCTATAAATTTCTAAAGTTCTCCTCTACGTTTAACCAATTCTTCTTTTATTTGACGTGCTCTTGTTTCATTTAAACTATATTTATACATGATCCAAATGGCAATTGCAGCCGTTGCAGAAGGAATTATAATATCTGCTACTCTTAGACTATTCATGGTTTCAGCAGTTTGTACATCAGCATCAGAAATAAATCCTACTAATTTTAAAACTAATCCTCCAAGGAACAAAGCAATGGACTGACCGATTTTAACCATCCACCAATAAATAGCACCAAAAGTACCTTCTTTACGAGGCATTCCATTTTCCAATTCATCTAAATCGCAAACATCCGCAGTCATGCTCATCATTAAAGTGAAAAGACCTCCAAGTCCAAAAGCAATGAATGGAATAGGAAGAAACATAAGCCATGGAGAACCTTGACTTGTATCGATACTAAACCAAGACATGCCTACACTTTCTAAAAAGGGGTCTATAGATTCAAAAAAGGAGGCAACTCCAGTATTTAATGATTCGCCTAACCCCGTAGTATTAAACTCTTTATTTAATTCATTATCAAATCCCCACCATTTGAGGATATATCCAATGATGGATATTACTGTAGAAATAATAAACGCTTTTCTTTTACCCCATTTATTAGCCATGGCCGATATAATTGGAATAACAATAAAAGCTGTAATAACTGCTGTAATTGTTGAAAACCAAGCTGGCCAAGTTCCCGCATTTGCGTAACTACCATTATACATGTAAAATACAATGATATAAACACTAAAGGCAGCTACCATTTGAAAGCCGTTAAAGACTAAAAATGTTGCACCACAAAGCTTCATAAATGGTTTGTTTTTTGAAACTTGTTTAATACCTTCCCATAGGTCTGTTAGATTGGAAGCCAGCGTTTTGATGTTTATTTTTTTTCTGTTTTCCATATTTGCAGAATCCATCCCCTTACAAAAAATAGCAGGTAGTATGCCTAAAACAATACATACGATGCCTACGATAATCGATAAGTGCCTAACACCTTCTGCTTGAGATTCGTATACTTGAGGGTCTGCAATGATAACCCAAAACCACGGTACAATCATCCATGCGATTTGTCCCATGGTATTTGAAAAAGCCATCAGTCTAGTGCGCTCATTATAATCTGAAGTCATTTCATAGCCCAAACCCACTAATGGTGTGGCATACATTGTATTACCCGCTAAAAAAAGAATTGACAATGAAAGAAAATACCAAAAATTATACATTTGAGAATTCTCAGGAGTCATTTGCCACGTTAAAGCGAATAATATCCCGCTTAAAATAGCACCGATAAATATGTAGGGGCGACGTCTTCCCCATCTAGATGTTGTGTTATCAGAAATAAAACCCATAATAGGATCTGAAAGTGCATCAAAAAGCCTTGGTAAAGCTCCAAGTATTCCTGCGTAAAGCGGATCCATCCCAAAAGCCGTAAGCAAAAAGAACATAAAAAACCCTAATGCGCCTGGTAGCAAGTTAAGAACAAAATGACCAGCCCCAAATGCTGCCTTTTGCCCTAAAGGCACTCTATCTCTTTCTGGTGTTTTTACATTCGACATATCTTAAAAAATTTAGTTTATTAAAATTCGTTTTTTAGAATTACAATAGTTTGAATAGCCTGAGCATCTATTGAAAATTCCACAGTTTTATTATGCAGTATTAAGTTAATACTTTTTGGTATTTCAGTTTCGTTAAAAATAACAACGGTTGTTGATCCGTCTGGGTTTATTGCTGCAGTGGCCATAAGCTCTTCATCCGAAATATCTACCGCTATAATTTTCGCATTTGGTCTAATATATTTACTAAAATGAGCCATAATATAATAAAGTGGCGTAAAGTAAACTTCATCTGCATCAGGGTCAACAATTACAGGAGCCACACACCAATTTTCAAACCAATTTGGTCCGCCTTGTTTGTCTAACACCATATTCCAATCTACCCACCCATCAACCCAATTGTTTAAGCAACCTATAATATCTCTAGCGTAACGGTTTACAGGCGCATATTTTGGGTGTAAATATTTTTGATCCGCAGCGGCCCAGTCCCAACCCCAATCGGTAGCTTCTTTACTCCAGTACCAAGCGTCGTCCTTCCATTTAGGTACTTCTGAATCTACACAACCTTCCGTTTCAATTAAATATTTATTTGGTGCTTTGTTATGTGCGTATTGCAATGCTTCTGGAAATACCTCATAGGTACTTTCATACCAATGTATTGCGGTACCGTCAAAATATTTTGAAGATTCATAGTCTCTATACATTTCATCAACCCATTCTTTTAAACCCGCTCGATTTTGATCGTAACCTAAAATGATTTTATCTCCATAACCATCAGCTTCCAGTTTTGGACCTAAATGAAATTGTACAAAATCTGTCATTTCTTTAGGCGAAAAGTGCATACTTTCCCAATTATTACCATTTCCATGGGGTTCATTTTCAACAGTAAAACCCCAAATGTCTATCCCTTCTGTTTTGTAGGCGTCTAAATATTTTGAGAAAAACAAAGCCCAAGTATCATAGTATTCTGGAAGTAATTTTCCACCAACCCAACTATTATTGTCCTTCATCCAAGGTGCTGCGGACCATGGAGAGGCAAAAATTTTAAAACCATCTTCAGATACTGCCATCGCGTCTTTAATCATTGGAATTAAATCATCCATATCTTCCTCAATGGTAAAATACTCTAAATTCTTATCCCCTTCAACGGGTGTATATGAATAGTTGCTCAATGAAAAATCGCAAGAATTCATATGTGTCCTAGTAAGTGAATATCTTGCACCATCTTTGGCGAAATAAGCCTTTAAGATAGTTTCACGGTTTTTTTGGCTTAATTTATTTAATAAATAGGCTGATGATTCTGTAAAAGCACCTCCAAATCCAGAAATAGTTTGAAACGTTTTTTCTGGTATTAATTTTAAATTCACTTTCTCGTAAGACGCTTTATAGTCCGTAATTTCAGCTAATTGATTTCCTTTAGCAGATGTTTCAAAAATCTGAACTTCTAATTTATGTTCCACATTCTTACAGCTCATTGTAATTATTAAAATACTACAGATATATAGATTTATTAGTTTCATATCATAAGTTACTTGCTAATGTGATAAACTGAACTCCAATGCCGTTGGAGGCACTAATACATCCTGCATTAATTTTTCTTTATCACCTTTGTAGGTTTTTGTAATAGGCTTGCCATCTCTTGTTAAGCCCTTAAAAACTCCTTTTTCAACTAAATCCCAAATCGCATATTTAGCTTCTGCATTAAGATTAATTAATCCAAAATGATTTTCCGAACCAAGTTTGTTTGATGCGTCTTTCCATTGTTCATCAAAAGCTTCAAAATAAAAACAGGAAATATTTTCTTTTTTTGTCCAATTCCTTAAAAGTTCATAATAACGCCCAGACTTAAACTCGTCAGTAGCTCTAGATCCCTCCTTACCGTAATGTTCGTTTGACATAGTTGCCCAACCTGTTTCTCCAATATGAACGGGTATATTTACGCCTAAACTCTTTGCGTAATTTGAAACGCTATCGTGTTGTTGTTGTGCAAATTTTAAAGCACGTTGCATCGCAGATTCAACTTTTTCTTTATCTGATAATTCAATTTCATCTTCAGGAACCACCCAAAAGGCAGGGTTATAGTGCGAATTATGCATAGGATAAGTATGCATAGAAATATAATCTACAGCTTTTATTAATTTCTCTAAATCTGGTGTGCGATAACTTAAATCTCCACCACCCCATGATGAAAAATCGTCTGAACTGGTAATCCACAACTCTTCGGGAAGTTCTCCTGATTTTTTTAAATCCTGTAAATGATTCACCCACTTTAAAATAACATTAGGGCGAACAAAATAACTGGTTGCCCAACGTACCATAGCTTCATTTCCAACGGCTATAACTTTCACAACATCTGGATATGCTTTTGCTAAAACTACAACTCTATCAATTTCCCCAGCATTTTGTTCACTCTCAATCTCGTGGTTAGGTTCTAAGCCTGTCCATGCATTTTGGCAATCTATCCAGGTACCCAACATGACGTACATTTCAAAATTAGGGTTTTCTTCTTTTAGTTCTGTAATGGCTTTTAATAAGTTTGGGGCATGTGGCAACTGCACATTATACGTTCGTAGTATTTTGATGCCCATAGCCGCTAAAATTTTCATATCCTCTTTTAGCTGGAGTATCGTGGGTTGTATATCTCGCGATTTTTGCCTGTATCCTCCATAGGAGATTGCTAAGTATTCTGGGTTTCCTAAGATATCGGCTGCGTTCATTTTTCTTTTTTCTTTTGGTTTTTCATGGCACCCTAGCATAATTAAAAAAATTGAAAATGCTAGAATGTTTTTTAAAATTACCATGTTTTCATTTTTTAATCGAGACTATAATGCGGGCAATCTCTCCTGTTCGTTCAAATATAGATTTAGACACTTCTAAACTTAAACTTAAGTTATTTGATTCTTCAGGTTTACCATTTTTTGCTATTACCTGCATTCCGTTTTTATCTGATAATTTATATATAATTGGAACTTGACAATAGGTAAAACAAAGCGAATTAGCCTCAAGCTTAATGCTTTGTTCTTCTTTATTTACATTAGTGAAACTGAATGTTTTTGACTCTTGTAAAAACTCCTTTTTCTGAAGAAGACTTGGATTGAAAACAATTTTGCCTTCATTTACAAAAACCCCAAGTTCCCCGAACCTACTTAGTATATCCTCTTTAACTTGCCCAGTCATTCCTGGCTGTTGAGCGCCTTTAGTTGCTGGTGTGTGAGAATAAGGATCTGTTGGAAAAGCGCCGTATAATTCTGGCGACTTGTGTACGCCGATGCCCGCGTTTATTTCATAATAGTGCTCAAATAATTTACCAATTACAACGTCACTTTCGTTATTATTTACCGCCAACAAGCAGTTTTCTTGGACAGCTAATAACAGTTTAGATACCATATGCCAGTAAATAGAACCTAAACCTTCATAACCAAAAAATGTACCTGAGCGCCCAGTAAATGATTTATGATCGAAAATATCTTCAAAAACTTCAAGTAAGAAACTCGTATCCTTTTTTACTAATGCTTCGTACTTATTACTTAATTTGGATAGTGCCTTTTTTAAACTTTCAGCATTATTAAAATTTCCATTAAAATGATAATTTCCTAAAACATCGGTTTCAATAATTTGCGCATTCCCATCTTCAACAAGTGTTTTTAATAACTCAGATTGTTCTACTTTTTCTGAAGAGATATTGTTTTTTTTATCAAATCGAGGTAATTCTTTGTCTGGATATAAAACATAACTGTATTGATCTTCTCTAAATAACGAGCTGTTTTTTAATCCATCTAACAATTTCAAAGCTTCAGCCGGTGAAAGGTATCCTGAACTTAACACTGCTACTTGGCCTTCTAACATTTCTGGTAAATGGGAAATTGAAATTTCGTTCTCGTTTTCAACAGTCATCAAATTATATGCATGATACATATTATCAGTGCGTTTATTGGCAACAATCGTATGTTCTAAATAGGCCTTTATAACTTTAAAAAATTCTAAAAGATTCTGTTTGCTGATATTTATTTTTTTATTACTGAAGCCCCTATTGTAAATTGTATCTCTATAAATGCTTCCTGCTTGACCCAAGCCATCTAGTACCGTTTTTCTTTCTTTATCAGAAAATTGATTATTTAACAGCGTTTTATTGGCATTAAGTGTGATAAGAACTTGTTTAAAAAATGTGTCGAGTTCCCTTGAAATTTCCACATTCTGCAAGTTAGATTTCTCAACAATATGTTCAAAAAAGTTTATAAAACGCTCTAGATAATTTAGGGTTACCATAGATACGCCATTACCAACCAATGCATTATTAGCGTCATTCCATTCTGGGCGTTGCGTATTTAACCAAATACCACCTTCTGGAATATAGTTTGAGAGTTTTGAAAGTACCGTTGCTAATAATTTTTCAATTAAATTAACTTGGTATATCTCTGAATTTTCATCTTTTAACAAAGCACCATCAGCGCCTTCATTGGCTCTTTGTTTGTTTATTTTTTCATTTAATTTATAATCAAAATCAATCGTATCCTTTGGGTTTTTTAAAGTGTCTTGGTAGTTTTTAATAATGTAAGGTACATTGGCATAAACAAAAAGATCTTGATTAAAACGTGATTCTAATTTTCCTGGATAATGATTTTCAATAAATTCTAAAAATTTAAGAAGGTAAATAATTTGATGATCACCCCAATAACCAATGTATGACCACGGATCGTGCTCTTCAATCACTTCCCAATCAAAACCATCTTTAGTAACACGGTAAGGGTTGTAACCTTCAAAAGTTGAAGCATTCAAAAATTTATGAATCATACCCTCTATAAACTCAGGATAGGAGTGAGCAAGCGCTTCCCAATTTTGAAAAATATCGCGCCAGTTACCTTCATAATCCAAAATTTTTGAGCCATCAATTTCACTTCTCGTATTTATCGAGAACTTATTCCAAGGCCTACTTGGATCGCCATGGCGTCTACTAAATTTTAATGGTAAGTATTCAAAACAAAGACGTTTGAAATTTCTATCATTACTTTGTTTTGCAAGTTCCTGAATATCTTTTAAAGTAAAAAGCTCTCCTAAAGTACTTAATGTGGATTTTTCGTTTTTAAAAACGGACTTGTTCGCTTTTTTTAAATACGCTGTAAAATCAGATTTTTCGATAACATAACCATCATCAAAAATACCACCCCTCATAATATTAAAAAGTGTATTTGAAAAATGCCTCATATTAACAAGCGGATCGTCTGTCATTTGTAAACCATCGGAAGCCGTCGTTAAGTTAACTAATCGATGTGTGCCCTTATCAATATCAATTTGAACGGTTTGTTCTAAATCTTCTTCATTTTTAATCATTTCAGCGACTTGAATTGCTCCTGAAATTGATTGATTTACGTTAGCTACAAACATCCAGTTTTTAGATGATTTGGGTTCTAATTCTACTTTCGAAGATATAAAGTAAGCCCCTTTTTCAGCTTTTACATCTTCCTCTTGGTATATCGATTTAGCCTTTCTAAAATTATCTAGTTGAATGGAAGACAATAAATATGTTGGATTATTTAAACCCGAGGACCAAACTATATTTGCTTTTAATGCTTCGCTAGGCTCTGCTTTATCAACAATTACTGAACTTAATGCATAAATACCCAAACCTGTATTTGCCCATAATTCACTTTTTTTATAGGCATCTACCAAATTACTTCGGCTATTTTGTAAATCGGCAGTGACTCCACTTGGTAAAACATTCTGTAGTCCATCTAAAAGCGTAATGTTGATTTTGGAATCAGAATTATTTATCAACGTTGATTTTTTTACAAAACCAAATTCATTGCTAGAATTCCATTCATATCTAAACGTTAAACCTAAATCTAAATTTACTTCCTCGAAAACAACTTTATTGCCGTAACTATTTTTGTATAAGTTTCTTTGCGTGTTGTAAAGCCCCATTTGTCTAATAGAAAAAGGCTCCCAAATTACAGTTTTGTTATTTAAAAGAATTTGAAAAATCGTTTTACCGCCCGTTATATCCGCAGATTCTGTAATCTTGTCATCGGTATAATATGGAAATAATGAAGACTCTGCATTTTTTCTTCCTGCTGAAAGCCCTCCATTACTAGATATAAACATCCAATGATTTGAATCGCTAACGATGCTCATAAAAAACGGACGCATAGTGTCACTGTTGGAAATCTTGTAGTAGCTTTCGTTGTTAAACTTTACCAGTTCTCCATGTATTTTGTTTGAAACTTTATTTTTAGTTGTCTCTATGGTTTTATTCATATAATATGTTTATTTTTTTATTTTGTTCAATGCTCATGAAAAAATAAATAAAACGATTTGATTAAAGTTTGAAACGGTCTTTTTTAATAAATCATCTAAACCAAGACTAGAAAAAAGAGAAAAGAGAACTATCAAACAAAAAATCACTATTCAAATTTTATTGATTAAATAAAGCTGAGTTTTGTAACTCAGCTTTATTTTAAAATTTATATTTTATAATTGCGTGACCTGAACGTCATCTACATAAACAACTCCAGCAGCACCGTCATTTCCACTACCCGTTAACTGAATTAGTAATGAAATGCCTTCAGCGGTTTGAGGGTCTGTTACAAATGTATTTGTAAAAGTATTCCAGGTATTTAAAGGCGAATCAGCTGCATTACCTAAATTAGACTGTGTAGCGCCTGCACCCGAAGCTTTTTCTGAAAATGCTAAAACTTGAAAGATGGAACCAACTCCTAAAGCCGTGGTAATTTTGTACTTAAATGTTACACGAACCGTTACTCCTCCTGCAATAGATGGTGCAAAACGTTCCATCTTTAAATTAGGTGCTTGATCTTTACCTGTGGTTAATTTCGCAGAATACGTTCCTGTGTTGGCCTCAGTGGTGCTTACAGCAACTGTTCCGCCTACTGGATTAAACTGCCAGCAAGCACCATCACCGTTATTGGCTTCAAAACCGCCATTAGAAAGCAACTGTCCTGCTGGTGGAGCTGGACATGTTCCGATGCCACTACCGCCTCCGCCTCCGCCAGCACGATTATATAACATGAAATCATCAAAAAAGAAGACACCTGTAGTGAAAGAGTCCAAATTAAAGAATAAAACAATTTTGTTGTTACCGGTAACGCTAGCATTAAAATCAAAAGTTAATTCTTCCCAAGCATTAGCAACAGTCGTTGTTTTTGTAACCTCATTAACTACGCCTCCTTCAAGTTTTACTGTAACCCTATTACCAACTGCCGGCGACCATACTTTTATTTTAAAGCCAGCTTTGTTTGTAAAATTTAATGGTGTCGTGAAATTAATTTGATTATTGGCATATTGTAAAGAAGCATCTCTGGTCACTTTACCAACTTTACAAGAAGGATTTACCGTATTATTAAAATCAGGATTATCTATCCATTCAAAATCACCTCCATCTTCAACAATACTTGTTGATGGATTTGTTTGAAATGTTAAATTAAAATCTGCCGATGCTAGAGATTGTGTTGTTTCTGGTGTGCATACAACACCGCCTCCAACTCGATCATAAAGCATAAAGTCGTCTAAATAAAATGTACCCGTTGTAAATGAATCAATATTAAAGAAAAGTACTATTTTATTGTTACCACTAATACTACTATCAAAATCAAAAGTTAATTCTTCCCAAGCATTGGCAGTAGTTGTTGTTTTTGTTACTTCTACAACAGTTCCTCCCTCTAACTTTACTGTAACTTTAGTTCCTGTAGCAGGAGACCAAACTTTCACTTTAAAACCTGCCTTGTTAGAAAAATCTAGTGGTGAAGAAAAATTTATTTGATTATTGGCATACTGTAAAGCCGCGTCTCTAGTAATTTCACCCACGTAACATGACGTATTCATCATATTATCAGTATCAGGATTTAATATTCTTACCATAGTGGCTCCATCATCTACAATATTTGTGGTGGTATCATCTGTTTGAAATGTTAAATTAAAATCAGCAGCATTAAGTGATTGTGCTATTTCAGGAGTACATGGTGGCGAAGGTGTTTCTGTTTGAATGATGTCATCCAAATAAAACGTGCCAGCTGTTGTGCCAGGACCATCAACAAATAATACCAATTTTGAGTATTTTCCATTAGCCGTAAAATTAAATGAAAGCTCTTCCCATCCGCTACCCGTATGGTTAACAATAATATCAGGTGTGGACGCGGAACCTTCTTCAAGTTTCAATAATACATCTACCGAAGCATTTGCCCAAAAATTCATTTTAATAGTCTTATCGGTAGCTAAATCTATAGATGATCCTAATTCAAAAAATATGCCTTCGTAAGTTGCACCACTATTTGTTATTGCTCCCACCTTAGATGCCACATTATTAGTTCCTCCTGGTGCTGGATTATCAATCACCTCAAAAGAGGTGCCATCAAAAGCTGTAGGGTCGTATTTAGTATTTGCACCATCAAAAGTAATTGGTAAGGAAGCTACCTCTGGAATTAAAATTGTTATTTCATCTTCAAATGTATCTGAAGCTCCCGCGGCTACTGACGCCTTCAAAATAATGGTGTAAGTTCCGTTTTGATATGCCTTAACTGGATTAATAAGTGTTGCACTACTTCCGTCTCCAAAATCCCATTTATAATTGGTGGCATTTGTTGAAAGGTTGATAAAAGTTACCACACCTGTATCTGCATTTATAGTATAAGTAAAATCAGCAAGAACTTTAGGTAAATTAGTATCTTCCTCTTCGCAACCTAAAAAGGTAACAGCAAAGATTAAAATCAATATTTGTTTGAATGTTCTGATTAATTTTTTCATTGTCTTTTTTTTTAGTTGTTATTGCTTTTATATACTCTTACATAATCTACGAGCATGGTTTGAGGAAAAACTGTTTCTGCATTTGGTGAGCCAGGTAATGAACCGCCAATTGCTAAATTTAAAATGATGTAAAATGGACCGCGATTGAAAACCCATTCTCCAGGCACGTCTTCTGGTGTTATTTGATTATATAATACATCATCAACGTAATAATTTATATAATCAGGTCCCCATTCTATACCGAAAATGTGAAATCCTGTATCGAACCTGTTATTATTTAATACATAAGACTTACTTATAGATTCTCCACCTGAATAACCAGGACCGTGAACAGTTCCAAAAACTCTAGTAGGTTGATCGCCTACGTATTCCATAATATCAATTTCACCTATTTGTGGCCAAATCTCTGAACCGTTATTGTCATCTCCTAATAACCAGAATGCTGGCCAAATACCTTTTCCATAAGGTAACTTAATGCGCGCCTCAAAACGGCCATAGGTTTGTTCTAGCTTTCCTTTAGTTAAAAGTCTAGCTGATGTGTATGAGGATCCATTAAAATCTTCCTCTTTTGCGGTTATTATCAATACCCCATTTTGTGCGGTAACATTCTCTGAGCGGTTGGTATAATACTGTAGTTCATTATTACCCCAACCATTAACCCCTGTACCAATATCAAAATTCCACATGGCAGCGCTAGGGGCACCATCAGTATTAAATTCATCAGACATCACCAATTCGGTAAAATTCGCAACGGTTTGTGTGTCATCAGTCGTACAACTAACTGCTATAAAAAACGAACTGATTACAGCCAAAACAGCAGAAATCGAGACTTTTATTGTTTTTATATTTATCTTCATTATTATTAAATTTTATTATTCATTAATATTATTTGTAGAGATAGACGTTATCTAAAAGAAAATCGATGTTTCCAGAAAAGATTATGGCAGCTAAATTAGCCTTCTGTGTTGCTAAATCTCCAGTTAAGGGAATATCAAAAGACATCCACTCACCTTGTGTTATTTGATTAGAAGGAATTGAAAAAACTAGTCTTTTATCATCTTCTGATGGTGCTCCAGTAAAAACATTTGTATTTATAGCACCATTTGCGCCTCTATCTCTTATTTCAATATTAAAGGCATTAGTAGTAACACTATTTGTATAGACATCTACATGAATAAAATTAAAGCCTGTTGCGTTTACAGTTGGATTTTGAAATTCAAATCCCACATAATTTAAATTTGTGTAGCTTATAACGTCATCCCCAGAAATATTTAACTGTGAAGACTGGGTGGTTTGCCCACCATAATTTGCATTAACTACAACGCCAGCTATATTATTATAGGCATTGCTAAACAGCGAAATAACATTTGCTGCGGGTTGAGTTGGTGTGGGAGCAGGATTGAGACTGGTAGCGCTTAATGTTAAAGAACCGGCGGCGGCAACGCCACCAATGGTCGCTGTAATTTTTGAAACTCCATCACTTATGAGTGAAATTATTCCAAATTCATCCACTATGGCAACATTAGTATTCGAGGACTCAAAATCAAAATATGAAGGCGCTGCAGAAACCGTGATGTTTCTGCCATTTCCCGAGTTGAAAGTTTGTGTTAATCCTGAAACCTGAGACGTACCGTTAACAACGCTTTGTGAAACACCATCAATACCTCCAAAAATAGTTGGTTTAGGTTGTGCTAAAGTACCTAGTTTTTCGAACTTTAATTCATCAATCCAAAATGTGTAGCCCAAACCACCAGTAGCTTGAGTTCCTGCTGAATACCAAAACATACCTCTTTCATTTATAAGTTTGGAAGCATCTGGAATAGGAATAATGTACTTAACCCAATTAGTAGATAGGCTTATATTTGTTCTTACTACTTGATATTTATTTTCACCAAAATCTTGACCAAAACCCATTTCATCAATAGAAACGCCTTGTGTGGCTTTGGCCCAAAAAGTTAAAGCATCATAACCTGTTAAGTTTCGGCCTGCACCATCTACTCTAAATATGGCACCTGCATAATTTCCATCCAAATCGTTTGCATTAGGAATATCAAAACGCATAGACGTTTTTCCTTGGTAACTTTCGTTATCATCAACAGTCCACGCTGTTGCTTTTGATCCTTGAAATGGAAAGTAAAAATTTGAACCCAACCCTACAGGTGAATCGGAAAATACTTCTGCGGTGTTTGAGAATGTTGCAAATATAGCTTCATCCGATAGTTCTCTTTCACAACTCAATACTAGAGTAAAAATACAACCCAATATGAAGGTCATTTTTATATATGTAAATTTTATATTTTTCATTTTAATCTTGTTTTATTTACCGATATTAATGTGTACATATGTTCTAATTTCCCACTCGCTTCCATTGTCAAAACCTACCGAGCTAGTTGGGGGTATTGCTGGAAATGTATTCGGGGGAATTTCATTAGGTGAATATCTAGGTGAATTTTCATTCAACGATCGCCATATGCCACGAATACCTATCTTAGTGTCAGGTAGTATAAACCAATCTGGTTTTGCTATTGATGTAGAAATATCGATCATATTTTGAACTGGGAACGTCAGGTTAAAATCTCGATGATAATCAAAAGGCCCCCAATCATTAATTTTGAATCCATATTCAATTTTCCATTTTTTGTAAATCATTCTGATGTCTCCTCCCAAACGCTCAATAGTTCTATCGCTATCACCATTGGCCTGAGCATTACCTCCATAAATATTTCCAATTATGCCCAACTCAGGACCCACTTTGGAAACGATACGGGAGTTTATTTCCCATAAATCTTGCGCTGGTGCTGATTGTGGAAATGCAAAAAATGTTCTATTAGCTTGAAAACCAATGGCAGCATCTTGTGCTGTAGGGTGGTGTCTGTAAACGAACCCTAAATTAAAAGCGATTTTTGCATCCTCAGAACGGTCGTTATCCCACTCATAAAACCAAGATCCTGGTGTTGGATCAAAAGTTAAAAGTAATTCCCCAGCTGTTGTTTCTCTATTGCCTCTTACAGCGAAAGGATCGTCTATAACATTTCTTAATCTTCCTGGTGCATTTACGTCATTAGGCATTGGGCCTACTAAGGGTTTCTGCCAAAGAAAATTTGGTGCAACTTGCCAATTCCCTAATGTGTAAGTAAAGCCTGAAAGTAAATGTGTTTGGTTGCCGCTTCCCGAATCCTTAAGCTTCCAGCCTGTATATGTTAATGTTGCATCAGCACCGCCATTGGCTACTAAACCCATATAAGCACCTTGAGCATACCAGTTAAACCTTCCTCCTTCATACGTTATTTTAGCTTTTCCACCCCAGTTATCATCTGAATTAATCTTATCCTGATAAACCACATAGTTTCCAGATTCCCCAGTTACGTCTTGAAACGTACTAGCATTTAATGGACTGCCGCCCCAAATACCTCCTAAAGAAAAACCGAATGGTCCAAATTCCCTTTCTAAAACCACAGTAGCGCGTTCAGTTGGCCATGGCGGTATAACACCACTTCGTACCTGATTAGGGTCTAGAACTCTTCGTCCATTATCGTCAAAATCTAAGCCTGTATCTAAATCCCTATGATAAATACCTGTAATATCCCAATGGCTTACATTCGTTCTATATTTTAAAAGTACTGTTGGATTTGCACCCCACCATAATTGTGGACCAAATGCTGCCTTAAGACCCTTTAATGACCCTTTTCCATCAATCTCCATCCCCAAAATCTCACCATTGTAAATATCTAGGTTTGGTCCATAATTTGCCTCTGGATATAGACCGAAAAAATCGCCCTCATAACCCCAATGGTAGTGTCCTGTTCTATAAAACCCTCTTACATCTGCGGTTTTGGTATTCCATTCAAACTCTGCGTTATAAACTCTTATTCGGTTATTATCATTAATAATAACATCCTCACCATTTGAATTTAAAACGGTAATAGGACGTCCAACATTCTCATAAAATATCTCATTAATTGGGTTTTGCGCTACGTTACCAAGAATATTAAAATTTACTTCAGCACGCAGATTTGAGGTGGGGTTTCCTTCAACACCTACATAATAAGATTGCATATGATCAAACCCTAATTTGTTTGGAAAAGACTCTGTATCAGGATCATCATTTTTTGGAGTTGTAATTAAACTTCCGCCAGTATTAAATGTTGTGAATTCTGCTCTAAAGTTACTTAGCCTTATTTTATCCGAGCCATCAGCCTTTAATGCGGCTTTATCTCCTCGAGCTTTTAAAACCGCTTCCATTAATTCAATATTATCAAAATGGTTTTTTACAAATTCAGCATCAACACCTTCTCTGTAAGGGTTTAATTGATGTGCTTCTTTTAAGGCGTAATAGGAAGCGCGTGGGTATAAATCGTAGAGTCCTCTGAGGCTAGTTGGTCCTTTAGCACATACCCCAAACCACTCTTCATTCATATTATTAGCACCTTCATAAGCTACATCTAAAGTATAGCCTCCACCATTCCAAGTTGCGTCAGTTTGATGTGTATCAGCATCTTCTCTATCATTGAATCCTACTTTCCACCAACCATCGCTAAACTGAAACGTAAAACCACCTACAGAGTTATTTGCTTTTCCTAACCCTGCAGCATTCTGGTAAATCTCTTTCCAGTTATTAACCATATAATAAGCTTGCATTTTTTGATCCTCTTTATCTTCAACAGCATTATAAGCATCAGCACCAAACTCTGTAAACATGATAGGTTTATTTAGTTTGTCTTTTACAACTTGAAAAATATCTCCAAATGAAACTCCTCGATACGAGTTCACACCATAAATGTCAACATCTTTACATTCCTCAGCAATAATATCAATAAACAAAACATCTCCATTACAGATAGCAACGGGATGCGTTGTGTCCATTTCTTTAATCATTTTAGAAACCTCGTTCATTAATTTATACATAGGTCTTCCGCGGCTTTCACCTATAAATTGAACCCTTCCTTCGTCATCTGGAAAATCTTCAGTTTCCGCACCAGCCCAAAACAAGCCATAATTGTTTTCGTTACCTAATAAATAAAGTAATAAACCTGGTGTGTTTTTATATTCATTTACTAAGGTTTTTATCTCAGAAATCAAAAAATCTCTTGTTACTGGATCGTCATAAATAGTAACTGGTGTCCAAACACCATTTAAAGTAAGTCCATAACGTCCAAAAGAATGATTGAGCATCGTGTAAATACCATAGTTTTCATAGATATACTTAATCCATCTCGCAGGAACACCTGTATACATTCGTACAGCGTTAACATTCATATTCTTTAAAAGAGACATTTCAGTATCAAGTCCTGCTTTGATTACGTCATCGGATTTGTTCCAAAAATCAGCATTTACTGTGTTTGTACCAATAGGAATGTAATCCCAATTCATACCATTAATCATGAAATCTTCACCGTTAACAACCAATTTCATGCCTTCTTCATTACTTACAACTGATACTTTATTAGACTGCGAAAAGGCAGTAATTGTAAATAAGAAAAGTACTAATCTTATAACATTGTTTTTCATAGTTTATTTAATTTTCGAGTTAGTTTGAAAATATAACTTCTAATGTATCATAGTTTAGGAAGTTAAACCAAGACGCTTTTTTTATATATTTAAATTTAAACCATTAAATTCCTAATTTCTCAAAAAACACCTCAACAAAAATCATACATTGTTAAAAAACACGTATTTTTTTAATAAAATAGTAATATTTACAGGTTTAATTAGCGGAAAAAAAAATTGATGCGTTAGTTTTAAAATCTAAACATATCTAAAATGTTGTGGTATTGTATAGGTATATTTTGTGACTGTTGTAGTTTAAATTTCCAAAATATAATCTGAAAGACTTGATTCATGAGCTAAATTCATCTTTTTTCTTAATCGGTAACGTTTCACTTCTACACTCCGCGATGATATGTTAAGTAGTGGTGCTATTTCTTTTGAAGATAAATTTAAACGCAAGTATGCACAAAGTCTTAAATCGTTTGATGTTAACTCAGGGTGCAATGTTTTTACTTTCTTTAAAAAATCTTGATCAGCACTATTAAACGCTTCCTCAAAAAGATGCCAATCATCATTATTGTTTAAATTCTGATCTATAATTTTTATAACACGCTTAAGTTGCTTTGAATCATCTACACTAACAAGCTCTTTTTTTATTTGATTTAGAAACTCATTTCTTTTAATTAAGCTCATTGTAGAAATACCCAACTCTCTATTTTTATTTTCTATATCCTGTCTTAGCTTTTCATTATTAAAGCGCATAAGTTGTTGCTTATTTTCTAACTCTTTAAGTTCCAGCTCTCGTGTTGTTCTTTGTAAAATTCTTTCTCTTTGCTTTTTATAATATTGTTTGTAAACATTATGCATAAAGAGAGAAAACAATAAGACTAGAAGGGCATATGTAAAGAACATTGATTTGGATAAGTACCAGGGTCGTTGAATACCAAAAGAATAGGATGTAATGTTTTCGGATAATGTATTTCCTATTTTAGCTCTAACATTAAAAGTGTAGTCGCCATGTGGTAGGTTTTGAAATATTTTAGTTGAATTTTCTGACCACTCACTCCATTCAGAATATAAACCCTCTAACCTATATTGATATTGAATGTCTAAATATTTACTAAACTCTGCAACATTGTATGAAAAAGTTATGTTGTTGTGTTTAAAGTCGAAATTTTCAAATATCGATTTGTTAACTAGAATGGTTTCGTTTTCAATAGAATTGTTTGTAATAGTACTTATATTTATTCTGTGTTTTTTATTTGTTGTTTTGTCCAGATCTAAAATAATATAACCTTTGGAGGTTCCTATTAGATGTTGATTGTCTTTTATGTGTGATATATTTTCATACCCTGTTAAGCCTTTTGCAAGGACGCTTGAATAAGATATTTTATTAATCTCGGGTTTATTTATGAACTTAGCTGTTGTTACATAATTTAAGTTGTTTTTCGAAAAGTTCCATAGTATTGTATTTGTACTATCTACAGTTAGTTTACCTGATATATATGTTTCTTTAGTATAAAGTTTGTTTAGAACAGTATCTTTAACAAATGATTTTGTATTGTTATCATACTTATAAACACCATCTTTGGAGCTATAAATGATTTTATTTTCATAGTTTACTAAACTTGATTTTAACCCTTTTTTTACTGTCGTGTCTTTAACTATCTGGTTAACTTGGTTAAAATTATCGTCTATGCTTATTTTGTAAACACCTCTATTTTCATGGCTTACAAATATGGTATTGTTTTGTAATTCAAAAAAACGACTCGAAATGTAAAAATCCTTAATTTTATTTCTTATCTGAAATTTATTATCAACTTTTTCAACAATATTTAACCCACCATAATTCCCTTGCAATAGTAAATTAGGGGCGTTTAAAATAGGTTTTATATCCCAAGTTCCTCGTTCATCTATAATCAAATCTGCTTTGTTGTTTTTTATAATAAAGGTGCCATTATCATGGCAGCAAAAAAGGGTATTATTTATCAATTTTAGATTCCAAACAGGACCTTGAGTATTTTCTATAAATTTAAATTTTAAATTAGAATTTAAAGGCCTGCTAAATAAACCTTGATTTGTACCCAAATACAGATAATCTTCATAAATAATAGAGGTATATATAGTGCCTAGAAAACCTTCCTTATCGTTAAATATGCTGAATGGTGACTTAATATTAATACAGTTTATTCCATTATCTAAAGCAAACCAAATATTAGATTCAACATCCTCAAATACATAATGAATGGTGTTATTACTCAATCCTAATTCAGTATTGATTATATTGCTAATTTCACCTGATTCTGTTAAATGAACAACACCATTTGATCTAGTTCCTAACACAAAACTTCCATCTTTAAGTTTAATACTTCTATAAACACTTAGATTTGAAAGCGTTTCACTAGCTGGAATATTCCATTTAATTAAATCATCATTTTCTAATGTATAAAAACCATTATTTTCTGTTTCAATTAAAAGTGTTTCGTTTAATTTGTAAATATTTACAAGTAAGTTATCTTTAATAATTTGATGGTTAGAAATAAGCTTTGATTCCCCGTTTTCTATAAGATAAATCCCTTTTTTTTCTTTCTGATAATATATGTTTTCATCCACTTTAAATATTTTATAGATAATATTATCCGATGTTATTTTAGCATATGAATTTGAGGTTGTATCGTATATATAAATCCCTTTAAATGATTGAAATAATATATAATCATCTATGGAAATAATATTCCAAAAATCTTCATCTTCTAGAAAATCTATATTTAATTGTTTAGATAAGGAATGATAAATAAGTTTACCGAAATCATTTTTTTTCCAATACCCAAACTCTCTGTAGCTTCCAGTATAAATCAAATCTTTAATAACTTTAACAGATCTCACGATACCATTTGGCGATTCGTAAAGTGTCCATTTCGCACCATTGAATTCTAAAAGACCACTATTATTAGCAACATATATATACTTATCTTTAGATTGTGATATGCCCCAATTTTGGTTCTCAGCGCCGTAGGTATCAGGTTGGTAAACCTGAATAGGTGGAAGTTCTTGTGCGTGCACAAAACTAAACAGTAAGCAACTTACGCTGAAAATTAAAAAGTAAGAATATCTCAAAAAAACAGTTATTGTTGTACTACTAATATACTAAAAATAACATTCCTAAAATATTTTGTATGGTTTTAGTATGTAAAAACAAGAAAGTTAAAAGCAATAAAAAACCACTACAATGGTAGTGGCTATTCATTTGATATAAAGACCTATTTAATTCATAAGTTTTACTCTACCCCCAAGGGCTTTAGTTTCGTTAACGGTTTTTGGATTGCCGTAAACATATACATCGCCTCCTGCTGTAATTTTAATATCAGCTAGTTTTGAAGCATTAATATGTGCATTTCCTCCCGCTTTTATAGAAATATCTGTGGTATCGGTTTTTAAATTTTCTCCATGATATTCACCTCCTGTAGACACTGAAATATCTTGACTTTTTGCTATACCAGATAACGTTACAATACCTCCAGTTACTGTTTTAACATTTGCATAAGTAACATTTAAAGGAACATTTATAGTCGCACCTTCTTGAGCTTTTAAATCAACTTCAAATTGTTTAATATCATCTTTAGAATGAACTTTAGAGCGTTCGTTGACATCAATAACATCAAAAGACGTATAGTAAAGTTTAATTTTTATATTATTTCCATCAAAAATTTCATCTATACTCATCTTTATTTTAAGCGTTCCATTTTTATTGTTTATAATAACATCTTTAGCATTAATACCAACAATTTCTGCTTTATTAATATTCGATTTTATAAGTTCAACGTCTATTAAGTCGTAAACTTTAAGCGTTGAAAATTCACCTACTTCTTTTTCTATAGAATTTTGTGCAAAAAGTGTTGTTGTTATAAGAAGTATAAATACTTTAACTATAGTTTTCATATGATTATGTTTATGAATGAAATACAAAATTATCAAGAATTATTCCGTTGTTTTAAAGAATAACAAAAAATTAGCATTTAAATCACTTTTACAGCAGTTCCGGTTACTGAAACAAAAAAATAAGCACCCGCTTCAGTTTCCATATCTAAACTTATACCAACAACAGCATTGGCATTTAAATTAATAGCATTTGTTTTTAATATCTGAAAAGCTTCTTCCTTTGCTTTGTTAATTACATCAGAAATTATGTTCATGTTTTTTTCAGTTTTAAATGAAAAAGACGTTTTAATATTACTAGACACACCAGTAACGATGCCTAAATAATTCTGTATAGCGTGGCCTTCAATTGAAGGCGTGGTTGTAAGTATCATAACTTTTTTTATATGTAAATAAACCAGCTTATTTGTTACAAAAAGATTAATTATTCTAATTTACCAATTAGAAAAAAATCAAGATGTTTTTTTACTAAATCTGTATTTTTAACTTTTACGACAATCTCATCACCAAGCTGGTAAACAATTCCGCTCTTTTTTCCAACCATAGCATATTGATCTTGATCAAAAGAATAATGATCGTCTTTCATATCACGTACACTTACCATACCTTCACATTTATTGGCTATAATTTCTACATAAATACCCCAATCGGTAACACCAGAAATAACGCCCACAAACTCCTCATCTTTATGGTCTTGCATAAATTTGATTTGCATATATTTTATAGAATCGCGCTCTGCTTTTGTAGCTAAGTATTCCATATTACTAGAATGCTGGCATTTTTCTTCATAAACATCTTCATTTGCTGATTTACCTCCATCTAAGTATAATTGTAATAAACGGTGAGCAATAACATCGGGATAACGACGAATAGGGGATGTAAAGTGACTGTAATAATCGAACGCAAGACCGTAATGCCCAATATTATGAGTAGTATATTCAGCTTTACTCATGGTTCTAATAGTTAAAGTATCCACTAAATTTTGCTCTTTTTTTCCATTAACTTCTTTTAACAAATAGTTAAGTGAAGCTGACGTTGTTTTTCGATCTTTAAAATTAAGTTTATATCCAAATTTAGAAACAATACCTTGCAAGTTGGCCAATTTGCTATCATCAGGTTCATCATGTACCCGGTATACAAATGTCTTTTTTGGATCTTTTTTTCCAACAAATTCTGATACTTTTCGGTTAGCTAAAAGCATAAACTCTTCTATTAACTTATTAGCATCTTTACTCGTTTTAAAAAATACACCTACAGGATTTGCTTGTTCGTCTAAATCAAATTTTACTTCTACTTTATCGAATGAAATAGCACCCGAACTCATACGTTTTGATCGCATTTTTTTTGCAAGTTCATCCATTTTTAAAATAGCATCAGCTATTTTTTGATTTGTATTATAAACCTTCCCTGTTAGCGACACTTCAGCAGGAATCGTGTTCGTTCTTGATTCTATAATCGCCTGTGCCTCTTCATAAGCAAAACGCGCATCACTATAAGTCACTGTTCTTCCAAACCATTCTTTTTTAATTTCGCATGCATCATTCATTTGAAAAACTGCAGAAAAGGTTAACTTTTCTTCGTGAGGACGTAATGAACAAGCATTATTAGATAATACTTCTGGAAGCATGGGTACAACCCTATCAACTAAATAAACAGAGGTAGCACGCTCGTAAGCTTCATCATCTAAAACAGTACCCTCCTCTAAATAATGCGATACATCAGCAATATGAATCCCTATTTCGTATAATCCATTATCTAAAACTTCAAATGATAAGGCATCATCAAAATCTTTAGCATCTTTAGGATCTATAGTAAAGGTTAAATCTTTACGCATATCGCGACGTTTGGCTATTTCTGATTCTGTAATGGAGGTATCTAATTGGTTTGCATAATCCTCAACTTCATGAGGAAATTCCATTGGTAAACCATATTCGGCTAAAATGGCATGAATTTCTGTGTTATGTTCTCCAGGTTTACCAAGTACTTTAATTACTTTTCCATTTGGAGAATCAGCTTTTTCTGGCCAATCTTCTAGAGATACTAATACTTTATCACCATCTTCTGCTTTGTTTATTTTATTGATAGGTACAAAAATATCAGTATACATTTTGTTACTATCTACAACAACGAATGCAAAATTCTTTTTTTCGTGAATTTGAATAACACCAACATAGTCACTTTTTTCTCGTTTGATAATATTAGTAATTTCTCCTTCTAATTTTCCGCGTTTTCTTCGTTTATAAGCATAAAATTCTACCTCATCGCCATGTAATGCTTTATTGATATTATTTGAAGCAATAAATACATCATCATCAAAATCATCTGATATAATATACCCATTACCTTTAGCTGCTAAATCTAGTTTCCCTGTGTGATATTCAGTATTTACAACAGCTTTAAATTTACCACGTTCTACTTGTACAATTTCTTGTTTTGTGGCAAGTTTAGCTAAAGTTTTTATGATTTGATTTCTACTACTAGCATCATTAACGCCAAGTTTAGCTGCTATTTGTTTATAGTTAAAAGTTTCGTTTCTCTCTTTTTTTAAAATACTTAAGATAGTATTTGTAAGGTTGGAAATCCCATTATTTTTGGAGTTCCTTTTTTTCATTTTTGTCATTTATTAATTGTAATCATATTAATTTCCTAAGATATTGGAAATTCTGTTATTAAATAGCAGAATTTAGGAGAAGGTTGCTATTTATTTTTTTACAAATCTACGGTTTTAATATTAAATACTGGCTGATTTATGTTAAATTGAAGTTATCAACATTATATATTATATAATTATTTTTCTTTTATAAATTTAAAAATTAAATGATGGTTATTATAGTGTGTTAATAGCGGTATAACTTTATTAGGTTTTATTTTGATATATTTCTTATTACATCTTGTTGATATAAAATGAACACTATTTAAATAGTTAACTTATTAAATATAAGGTATTCAAAAATTATATTAACAATTGTTATAAAGTACTATTAACAATTTTTTTTAATAAGTATTTGGTTTAACAAAACTCATAACCCACCTTTTAGCACTTATAAGTTAACTATAATTTTACATTAACTTATTTGCATGTTATGTGAATGTTATTGATTGAAAAATTAAATGGATATCCAATATTTTTCTTTTAGAAAACAATAAACACTTATTAACAACTAATGAATATACTAATACACATTCTATATAATTACTACCTTTGTAATAGGATACGATAAAAAATAAAAAATGAATATTTCAATAGGGAACGATCACGCTGGGACGGATTACAAATTAGCTATTATAAAACACCTTGAAGCTAAGGGCTATAATGTGAATAATTACGGAACCAATACTAATGATAGTGTTGACTATGCCGATTTTGTACATCCTGTTGCTAAAGATGTGGAAGAAAAAAAGTCTGAATATGGAATTTTAATATGCGGTAGCGGAAATGGTGTTGCGATAACAGCTAATAAACATCAAAAAATACGCGCAGGTTTATGTTGGAATAAAGAAATTGTACATCTCACTAGAAGCCATAACAATGCTAATATTTTATGTATTCCATCACGATTTACAGCATTAAATCAAGTTATTGAAATGGTTGACGTATTCTTAAATACCGATTTTGAGGGTGGGCGCCATAAAACACGTATAGATAAAATACCATTATCTTGTTAAATGGGACATAACCATTCGCATAGTCACACACATTCTCACACACATCCAGATTTAAGAGGAAGAAATCTTCTTATCTCTATTTTGCTCAATATAGGTATTACCACAGCTCAGGTAATCGGTGGAATTCTTTCTGGTAGTTTAGCCCTTTTAAGTGATGCCCTTCATAATTTTAGCGATGTTATTTCACTTGTAGTAAGTTATATAGCTAATAAACTAACTAAAAAAAGGGCATCATTACAAAAAACTTTTGGTTATAAACGTGCTGAAATCTTAGCTGCTTTTATTAATGCTGCTACCTTAATTATTGTTGCTGTATTGTTAATTATTGAAGCTATTGATCGTTTTCAAAATCCACAAGAGATTGAATCAGATTTAGTTATTTGGTTATCTTTAATAGCTGTTTTTGGAAATGGTTTTAGTGTTCTTTTATTAAAAAAAGACTCTGAATCTAATATGAATATGAAAAGCGCTTACTTACACCTATTAACAGACATGATGGCGAGTGTAGCGGTTTTAATAGGTGGTTTATTAATGAAATATTACCAATTATATTGGGTAGATAGTGTTCTTACTTTTATAATTGCTTTATATTTAATTTGGATGGGTTTTGATTTGTTGAAAGATTCTACCAAAGTTCTCATGCTTTTTACACCAGATACCATTCCTATAAAAAAAATAGTAGAAGAAATTAATGCCTTTGAAAGTATAAAAAATGTACATCATGTTCATGTATGGCAATTAAATGAAGCCGAAATTCATTTAGAAGCTCATATCGATTTTAATAGGAATATTACCTTATCAGAATTTGACACGATTTTACATAAAATTGAAGACTTAGTTCTAGGAAACTATGATATTAACCATGTAAATATTCAACCTGAGTTTAAGAAAGATGATGCTAAAGATGTTATTGTTCAAGATTAAACAATGCTAAAAATAAAGGTAAAAAGTTTTAAAGAGTTAACAACACACGAATTATATACTGTGTTACAATTACGCAGTGAGGTTTTTGTAGTTGAACAAAACTGTGTATATCAAGATTTGGATGGAAAAGATGAGAAAGCGTTACACGTTTTAGGTTTTAAAAACAATAAAATTATCGCTTACACTCGTATTTTTAAACCAGGTTTTTATTTTATTCAAGCTAGTATTGGTAGAGTTGTAGTTGCTAAAAATGAGCGACAATACAAATATGGGTATGATATTATGAACGCTTCCATAGATGCTATAAAACAGTATTTTAATACTTCCGAAATAAAAATTTCTGCACAATGTTATTTAAATATATTCTACACCAATTTAGGATTTAAAAAAGTAGGCGAAGCGTATCTTGAAGATGGTATTCCACACATTGCGATGATAAAGGCGTAAAAGAAATATTCCAAATTTTTTAGATTGCGCTTTACTAAATACCATATTACCTTTTCAAAGCAAAATGCCCAATATCTACTTTACCAGAAATTAGTGTAATAGTAAACCAATAATCATCCGTTGGCATTAATTGTCCGTTGTAAATACCATTCCAACCTTCAGAATACGGATCTATATATTTTAAAAGCTTACCATATTTATTGTAAATAGAAATACTTTTTATCGTATTATTAGTGTCTAAAATTTTCCAAAAATCGTGCTTACCATCATTATTAGGCGTAAAGTATTTAGGTATAAGGTACGTTTTATCAGTAATGTATATATTAAAACTTGTTTCATTATTATAGCAAGCGGTTTCGTTATAAATATAAATGGTTTGAGAGGTTAAAATAAGATTTCCTGAATTTAATTGAACCCCATTAGCTCCAGACTCGGTATAATAGTCACCGTTATTAATTATGGGTAAGGTATAACTACTACCAATAAAATCCTTTAAAGTATCTGTTGGAACAAAATTGTTACAATCATCTGTTCTGTTTACATAGTTTGAAAATGACATGGGTTCCCAAGTAGCATGATTTCCATTTTGATTATCCACAACAACACAATTTAAATTAGAATTTAAGCTAAAGTCCATCAAATCTATATTATTGTTATTCCCATTTTTAATATTCAAACGGCATAAGTTATTGCTACTACAATTTAGATTAATTAACGACCTATTTTCACTAAGATGCAGTTCCGTTATTTGATTCTCAAAACAAACTAATGTATTTAAAAACGTATTATTACTTGTATTTAAAACGCTAATTTGGTTTTGTTCACAAGACAGATATGATAGATTCAAATTCGTGCTAATATCTAAATTAGAGAGTAAATTATTCCCACATTCAAACCTATTTAATGTTGAGTTGTTACTCATGTTAAGTGTGCTAATTTGATTCTGATTGCACAGAAAAACATTTAAACGAGTATTTTTTGAGGGATCTAAATCTGTTAAGTTGTTATTGGAGCAAACCAAAGAAATTAAGCTTGTATTTTGAGTTACATCTAAGCTTGATAATTGGTTATTATAACACCAAAAAATTTTTAAATCAATTAGTGGTGTTGTGTTTAAGCTTGTTAATAAATTATCAAAAACATAAAGTTCAATTAAATTTGTGTTTTGAGAAACATTGAGACTCGTTAATTTATTTTGTGAACAATTAAAAATAGTTAAAGCTACAAAATCTTCAATACCACTAAGATTGGATATATTCTTGTTTTCAATATTTAAATTTGTTAATCCGCTAATATTTAATGTTGGAACAAAGCCATTAACAGGAGATGTATCATAGCCTAAATCAATTAATGCTTGCTCAAAATTCGGGTCTGGAATAACCGTGTTTTGAGACAGACCTGTAAAGGAGATGAATATAAGCGAGAGACAATATTGTAGTTTTATAAGATGCAACTAAATTGAATTTAATGAACATACATTTGATGAGATACTAATTACTGCCTACGTAAGTTATTAAAATTTCAACACGTCTGTCTAACTCGGGTTCACCACCAAGAGGAAATTTTCTACGCATACCCAAATGCCTCATTCTTCTTTTATCAACACCTTTTTGTGCAAAATAATCATATACATATTTGGCACGTGCTTCAGATAGATTACGTTTTTTAGTTTTTCTATCAACGGCATCTCTACTAAATTGAGTGCAACACACATGCCCCTGTATAGTAAAATAAATATCATCACGTTCAACAAGAATTTTTGCTAAAGATTCTAATATTTTTTTTGATGAAGGGGTTACTGTACTATAACCTGTTTTAAACAATATATTTTCAAAAATAATTTTATCACCAACTTTAAGTTCACCTTTTAGCTTATCTTGAGTCGTTTCTTTTTTAGCTTCAACTATAGCTTCTTGCTCTTTTTCTTTTTCTGTTTTGGGTGGTTTAGGTTTTACTATAATTTCAACCTTTCTGTTTAAGCCTCTTATTTTTAGAAGGCTTTTTTCATTAATAATTTTTAGTAGTATTTCACCTTTACCATCAACATTTGTAATTATATCTTCGTTCATTTCGTTATTAGCAAAAATAGCTTTTATAGCATTTGCTCTTTGTTGAGAAAGTTTAAGATTGTAAGAGTCGGCACCCACATCATCACAAAAACCATAAATAGAAATAGATTCAATATCAATATCCGTGAGTTTAGATATAAAAAGAAGTAATCGATTCTCTTCAGTAGGAGGTACTTCGTATTTGTCTGTATCAAAATAAACCTCTTGTGTTAATTCTTCTTGAGAAAAAGTAACACCAATGTTTAATATAAATAATATTATTAATATTAATTTATTCATAGTTGGGGTAATTGAATAAGTTATAAATATACCAATTTTGGAGAATTACCACTTAGTTGTGGTTGATTTTAGGACTAATTACGCCTATAATAGGTTGAAAAACCGACAATTATCTTAAATAACCAAAATATACCGATGAATTACTTAGTATATCTGTTGCTTTTTTAATACGATCATCATGTGTTTTATAATATTCATAAAGTCCTTCTCTATAAGCATAACGTTTTACGATTTCTTCGGTTATTGACTCTAATAAAAATGCTTTATTCTCATCAATAACTTCAGATTTAGACCTTTCTAAATTTGAAATTAATGTATTAAAATCACTTTCTATATTATCATTTAAGTTTTCTTCGGTTGCGGTTTTAAAAGCATCATAAAGCGCTTTTTCAGTATCGGTTTTAAATGAAAAATTATTGGTTTTTAAATAAGATTTAAAATCTTTAAAATCATTATCGGTTAACTGAAAACCGTTTACATCATTAACCTTATGATTATAATAATAATTGGTCGCATAATTAAAAACAAGGTCATTGTTTAAAATAGCATTGGTGATAGGCGACTTTTTATAAGGGCCAATAATTACATCTGGCAATACGCCACCACCATCAAAAACTTTGCGTCCGTTTTTCGTTTTGTATTCGTTGTAATTTTCTTGTTTAACTCTTACAGCTTCACCATCTTCGTTTCTATTCCAATAATCTAAAGCTTGAATACATCTACCCGAAGGCGTATAATAACGCGAAATAGTAATTTTAACCTGCGTGCCATAAGTGAGTTGTTTTGGACGCTGCACCAACCCTTTACCAAAGCTTCTAGAACCCACAATAACGGCACGATCTAAATCCTGTAAAGCACCCGAAACAATTTCACTTGCTGATGCGCTACCACCATCAATTAAAACGACTAAAGGTATTTCAGTATCAATAGGTTCGCTTTGTGTGTAGTACGTTTTGTTGTATTTTTTAACTTTAGATTTTGTAGTAACAACCAATTGCCCTTTAGGTACAAATAAATTCACAATGTTAATCGCTTCATTAAGTAAACCTCCTGGGTTTCCTCGTAAATCGAGTATGATACGTTCAGCACCTTGGGCTTTTAAATCACGAAGCGCGTAGTTTGTTTCAGCAGATGCTTTACTGTTAAATTGGCTTAAAACAATATAACCCGTTTTATCATTTACTAGAGAAAAATGTGGTACCGCATTAATTTCAACTTCTGCACGCTTTATGGTGGCTGTTTGGGTTTTTCCTTGTCGTTTATACGTCACTTCAACCGAAGAATCTGGAGCACCTTTAAGTAAATCGCCTGCACCATCTTTGTAATTTTCAACCACAACATTATCTACCTTAATAATTTCATCACCTGCCTTTAAGCCAGCATTATCCGCAGGATAATTTTTATACGGTTCAACGATAAGTAACTTATCTTTCAAAGTTTTTACGCGTGCACCAATACCTGTATAATCTCCCGTATTATTAATTCTGGCAGCTTCCACATCCTGCTCATTCATAAAATTGGTGTAAGGATCTAAATCTGTTAGCATACTTTTAATAGCCGTATCCATTAGGTCGCCAGGGTTGGTTTCGTCAACATAATTCATATTGAGCTCCTTAAATAGTGTCGTAAAGATCTCTATTTGTTTCGCAATTTCGAAAAAGTCGTTTTTAAATGCTGTTGTTGTGAAAAAAACAGCTAGTGCTAATATTGGAATTATAACTTTCTTTTTTAATAGTATTTTCATTTTTTTCTTTTTTTAATCCATCTTTTTATGAAGAAACCTAAAACGATTAAAATAATTACAAAAGGCCAGATATGTAATAAACCAAGAAAGAACATGGACAAACCATTAAAACCAGATTTTAAAGCTTTCCACATTTTTGAACCATAAGAAATGGTAACACTACTTTCGGATGAGTTTTTGTAAAATTCAATAATTAAAGTGCTTAATGATACTCTATTTTGTAAATAGTTTAAACGGCCTTGTTTGGCTTCAATTTCTTCTCTTATATTTGAAAGTTCCCGTTCAATTTCAAGAATTTCTTTAACATTTTTAGCTTTTGAAAGTAGTTCTAAATAACGCTTTTCTAAGGTTTGCTTCGCTTTTAAACGCGCTTCTAAATCTATAAATTCTTCGGTTACATCTTTAGAAGAAATTCGCTTATTATCAAAATATTCAATGTTTTGACTAATAGAATCTATGGCATTTTGGAAATTATTCGTTGGAATTCTAACAATTAAATGGCGGGTAACGGTTCCGTAAGATTTGTTAGAGTTGTCATCTTGAATAAACCCTTTGTTTTTCTGAATCGTATTTTTAATCTGTAGGTAAGTTTTGTCTAAATCTTGAGTTTCAAAACGCAAAAAAGATTCCTTTATGATTTTTTGAGGAACTGATTCAGAGGGTACAGAAATTAAACCGTTTATTGTTGAAGATTGATCATAAACCATCTCAGAATCCATTTCACCCATATCTGAATATAAGTTTTCAGAAGGCGCTTTAGAGCACATTATAGGAAGTACTATTATTAATAAATAAGAAAGCAATTTCATAAAAGCTCAGTTTTATTTTAAGACACTTTATTCAAAAATTTTTCAAATAATTGGTTCATTCGAGTTTCAACCTCGGTAAACGTGGGTTTGTCTTTGCCAATGTACAAAATCATAAACGCATATTGTGTTGTAATGTTGTTAAAATAAGTGGCTTTGTTTAACCGATAAGCTTCTCTTAACAAACGCTTTATACGGTTTCTATCAACGGCAGTTTTAAAATGACGCTTACTAACCGATACGCCTGTTTTTGCAGGAACATCGTCCTCAAAAGGTGTTTGAAGATATACCAAACGCAATGGAAAAGCAGAAACCGAGTGCCCCTCGGTAAATAGCTGATCTATTAGTTTTTTGCTCTTTAGCTTTTCTTTTTTATTGTAAGAGAATTTCAAGATATTTTATTTATAAATCAAAGGTAGTAAAATAAAAAATCCACTTGAGCTTAAAGTGGGTTTTGAGTGGGTTTGTTTAAGTAAAATTGTATATAAAATAAAACAAATACAAGGTAGGTAGTTTTATACCACATCCTAAACAAAATTATCCAAAATTTTTACAAAGTCAAGTTTTTTATAAAACCACATCTTAATATCGTAACATGATAAAAATCATATAAAACCTTAATAAAGTGTATTAACTTAACATTTTAAAACGGTATTAAAATTTAAGTAATGGGAGATTTAAATGTAAGTAAACTAAGCACAAAAAAAGATAGAGCAAATTATATTCATCATCTATTAAATGATATAAAAGCATTAGATATGATGATTGAAAAAGGCATGATTGAGGAAGGGCCACTTCGTGTTGGTGCAGAACAGGAATTTTGTTTAGTAAATAATCAATTTTTACCGGAAAGTAAATCGTTAGAGCTTTTAGAAGATATTAATGACAACCATTTTACAACCGAAATAGGAAACTATAATCTAGAAGTAAATTTAGATACGCTGCCGTTGGGTAAAGATTGTTTCTCTAAATTACATAAGCAACTGGACACTTTATTGGAAAAAGCTAAAAACGCCGCTTCAAAAAAGGACATTAAAATAATTTTAACTGGCATTCTACCGTCATTATCTGTAAATAATGTAGATGAGCAAAGCATGACTAATGTTGCGCGTTATTCCGTTTTAAATGAAGCTTTAAAAAGAAGTAGAAGGCAAAGCTTTGATATTCATATAAAGGGTGTAGATGAAATAAACATTCGCCACGATTCGGTGATGTTGGAAAGCTGCAACACCAGTTTCCAGATGCATTTGCAACTAAACCCAAAAACTTTTGTAGATGATTACAATTGGGCACAAGCCATCGCAGGACCTGTTCTAAGTATTTGTACCAACTCCCCAATATTATTTGGAAAAGAGCTTTGGAGCGAAACACGTATTGCGCTATTTACTCAAAGCGTTGATACGCGAGAAAACACATTTCTATTAAACGAAAATCAGTCGAGAGTAAGTTTTGGAGGCAAATGGCAAACAGGATCTATCACTGATATTTTTAAAGATAGTATCTCCAGATTTAGAAGCTTTTTAACCACAGATTTTATAGATGATAGTGTAGATATGATAGAACGTGGCGAAATACCAAAACTTATGGCACTTCGCTTACATAGCGGTACGGTTTACCCATGGAATAGGGTTTGCTATGGTGAAATAAATGGCAAACCTAATTTAAGAATTGAAAATAGGTATATGCCATCAGGCCCCACCACAACTGATGAAATATCAAATATGGTGTTTTGGGTTGGTGTTATGTTAGGCAAACCCAAAAAATATAATAATATACATGAACAATGGGATTTTAAAGATGTAAAAAACAATTTTTTTAACGCGGCTCGTTATGGTATGGAAGCACAATTTTATTGGAATGGCGAGTATGTGTCCAGTTACGACCTTATTTTAAATGAATTGTTGCCTATGGCCTATAAAGGCTTATACAGTGCTGGTGTATTACCAAAAGATGCAGAACATTATTTAAAAGTTATAAAAAATAGAGTACAAGCCCATAATGGTTCAGAATGGTTAGTGAGAAATTATAGAAGCCTGTTAAAAACACATAAACGTTTTGAGGCTACGCAAATACTTACCTCCAAATTATACAAGAAACAAGAAAAAGGCTATCCTGTTTCTACTTGGGGGATGATTTGTCATGCCGATGAATCTCCATTTAAAGAAAGCCATGTGGTAAAACACATTATGAGTTCAGATATTTTTTCAGTTGACAAAAAAGATAGTGTTGAGCTAGTTTTGAATATAATGAAATGGAAAAATATTCACCACATACCTGTTATAAATAAAGACAGGGAACTTGTTGGATTGATAAGTTGGACAGATGTAAAAGCGTATTTAAAAAAACCCGGAAGTCAGAATGACAACACTGGAAAACTAATGAAAACCAATATTATAACGGTTGATGAATATACTTCTGTTAGTGAAGCAAAGCAACTGATGGAAGACAAAGCTATTGGTAGTCTTCCTGTAATTAAAAACAATAAATTAATAGGTTTAATTACGTTAAACGATATTAAAACATGATAGGTGTTTACAGTGAAGCCATTGATAGCGAAATAAAGGTAAACCGATTAATAGCTAAGCTTGAAGGTGTAAAAACAGGACCAACAGTCGTTTTTTTTGGAGGCATTCATGGTAACGAAACCTCTGGCGTTTTAGCAATTAATGAGGTTTTAACTCATGTGAATTCAGAACACATTAAAGGAACTATTTATGGTATTGCAGGGAATTTAAAAGCATTAGCATTACAACAACGATATGTGGATGACGATTTGAACCGACTTTGGACTAAAGAGCGCATTGCAATTATTAAAAGCAAAACAAATTTAAACACTGAAGAGTCTGAAGTATTAGAGCTATTAAAAAATTTAGATGCTATTTTAGAAACTAGCCAACCGCCTTTTTATTTTATAGATTTACATACCACTTCAAGCAAAACCTTACCCTTTATTACCATTAATGATGCTTTGATAAATCGAAAATTTTCTAAACAATTTCCAGTGCCTATCGTGTTAGGTATTGAAGAGTATTTAAATGGTCCATTATTAAGCTATATTAACGAAAAGGGTTACGTTTCTTTGGGTTTTGAATCTGGTCAGCACAATGATATAAAAGCCATAAACAATAGTGTTGCTTTTGTGTATTTAACTTTGGTGTATTCTGGGGCTTTGGAAGTAAAAGATATTTTGAATTATTCCAATTATTATAGTCAGTTGCAAACACAAGCAGCAAGTTTAGTTAACATTTTTGAAATAACGTATTTGTACAAAATAAAAGTAAATGAAAACTTTAAAATGCATGCTGGTTTTAAAAGTTTTCAGTCAATTAAAAAGAAGACAATTATTGCTACAAGTAACGGAAACATAATTAAAACAAAACAGAATGGCATTATGTTTATGCCGTTGTATCAAAAACAAGGTGCTGAAGGCTTTTTCATTATAAAACCTATACCTAATTTTTTCTTGAAATTATCTACTTTGTTAAGGCGTATTGAAACCGACAGTGTATTAGCACTTTTACCCGGAATAACATGGGTTGACAAAAACAAAGGTATTCTACAAGTCAATCTAAAAGTAGCTAAATTTTTCGCAAAATCATTTTTTCATTTATTGGGCTATAGAAATAAACAAATCACAGCAACTCATTTAAGACTTAATAACAGAGAACGGGTAGCTAAAACACATATGTATAAAAATGAACGGTGGTATTAATCTCAGCAGCCTAAATTATCCAAATTGGCTTATTTAGTTTTTATACGGTATAATATTTAATGCAAACTTATAACTTTTGTGATTTTCCATTCCCCATTATCATTATTCCATACCATTATAAACTTACTTGGATTTGATATAGTATTTGGCTCTTGATTATTATGAAATTTATGGAATCCTATTTGAATTGCTCCATAGTTAAGTATGCGATAGACTTCACTAGTCCCTTTTATTAATTCCCGGGTTACTTTTCCACAAATATTCTTTTCTGTGGCATCAAGAATATCTTTTTTAGAAGTCATTAAACCTGCTTTGTCATGAAAAAATTCAATTTTGTCAGAGTAAATTGAGGCTTGTTTTTTTATATCACACGTATTATAGGCATCAAAAAATATTTTATCCATGGTTATTATTTCATTAAATAATTTCTGATCTGTTGGAATATATTCTTTAATTTGTTCAGATTTTTTGCGCAATTCTGTTCTACATGATAAAAAAAAGCATGAAATTATTATAACAGAAAACAGTAAATTTAATTTTTTCATTTTCTTTAATATTTCTTACGAGTTGTTAGTGAATCTCATTATTTAAATGAGTATACAAAATACCAAAAAATAAATAGACTCTTTTACTAAGAGTCTTTTTTAAAAATTTTAATTAAGAAAAAAGATTACTTTTTGTTATTCGCTTTATCTATATCAGCCATTGAATTTTTTGGATCTATTTCTACTGATTTAACAGCTTTTAAAGCTTGAAAAGTATAGGTAGGATATGCCCAAGCCCAATCTTTAATTATAGTTGCTTCTGTTGGCTTTTCACCACGCATCATTTGTAATGGAATATAAAAATCTTCAGTACTATTATCAGAGTATGTAATTGTTAAATCTATAGGCATCGGCATTAATCCAAGACGCTCTAAAGTTATTGTATTTCCTTCAATGGTTTTAACACCATAATCAATAGTGTTTGTGGTTTGGGCAAAATCCATTAAGTACCAATCCAATTCTAAGCCTGATATTTTTTCGGCGGTACGAATAATATCAAGGGGTTTAGGGTGCTTAAATGAAAAATCAGCAAAGTATTTTTTTATAGTTTTCTTTAAATTGTCTTCACCAATAATATATCCTAATTGTGCCAAAAATACAGCACCTTTACTGTAAGCTGAAATTCCATAGGCTTGATTATAATGATATCGGTCTGCATGCGTAGTTAAAGGTTGTTCTTTACCAGAAGTTGCTAGGTAAATATAATTATTATAAGCAGTAGAAACTGGGTTTTCTTTACCTTCATTCATAATGTCGTTCATAGCCAAATCGCTGATGTAACTAGTAAAACCTTCGTCCATCCATTCGTGTTTGGCTTCATTGGAAGCCAATAAAAATTGAAACCATGTATGTGCCATTTCATGAGCTGTAACACCAACCAAACTTCCATAACTTCTATTCCCTGTAATTAAAGTACACATGGCATACTCCATACCGCCATCACCTCCTTGAATTACAGAATACTGTTTGTAGGGATACATGCCAATGTGCTCGCTAAAATACTGCATCAACTCAACCGTTTTAGGTTGCATTTTTTTCCAGTTTTCTAATTTGTCTTTATCCAACGTACTTTTGTAATAAAAATGTAAAAGTGGTCCATTTGGCACTTGTTTCGTATCGTGAATATATTCAGGATCGGCAGCCCAAGTAAAATCATGAACATTTGGTGCTTTAAAGTGTAAAATTTTCCTATTATTATTGGTTTCTTTTTCACTTTGCAAATATCCTGTTCCGCCAACAATATAATTTTTATCAATAGTTAATGTCACATCAAAATCACCCCAAACGCCATGAAATTCTCGACCAATATAGGGGTCGGCATGCCAGCCTTCAACATCATATTCTGCTAATTTTGGATACCATTGTGTCATAGATAAAGCAACGCCTTCTTTATTATTTCTTCCAGAACGACGAATTTGTTCTGGCACTTGCGCATCAAAAAGCATATCAAAAGTGACACTTTCACCAGGATTAATAGGTTTTGCTAAATCAACCTCTAAAACAGTACCTACAGTTTCGTGTTTTAATACTGTACTGTTTTGTTTTAATGAATGGACTTTTATATACCCAATTTCATTAGATTTTAATTGACTTATTCTATCACCAACCCTTGGGTCTGGATCTGCAATGGTACGCGAACGTACATCCATTTCGCTGCCAGGTTGAAAGGCATTAAAATACAAATGATAATACACTCGATTTAAAATATCAGGAGAATTATTAGTATAAATAAGGGTTTGTTTGCCTTTGTATTGATATGTGCTTACATCCATATCGATATCCATTTTATAATCTACATGTTGCTGCCAATATGATGAGTGCGCTGAAATCGTTGTATTTGAAGGAACAGCTGGCGTTTCAGGTGACTTTGAGACGGTTTGTTTTGAACCAGAACAAGATAATAGTATTGATAAAAAAAGTGATGAAATAAAAAAACGTTTCATAGATTTTATTTTTAAAAAAAGAATATTTAATAGCTTCTTTGATCTCGTATTAATTCATTTGTGATGCCATAATTAAGGCGTTGTATGCGTTAACTATTTTTCCAGATTTCACTATGTCTGAAAAGGGTTTAACATTATCAGTATTGCCACCAACTACAACTTTTGTTTTTATAGCTAAACCAGAATCCATAAGGATTTGTTTTACTTGAGCCGCACTTAATTTAGGATAATACGAACGAATTAAAGCCGCAACGCCTGCAACAGCTGGAGCTGCCATAGAAGTACCTCCTTTAGTATCATATTCGTTTTCTGGAGTGGTAGAATAAATTTCTTCTCCAGGCGCAAACACATCCACGTTAACCTTTCCATAATTTGAAAATCCAGCTACCATTCCAGAGCCGTATTTAGGCTCTAAAGCACCCACAGAAATAAATGTGTTAGATACCTCGGGTCCCACACCAACAGCATCGTTAGGATACACCATTTTTTTATCTAAATCTTGGGCGTCATTCCCCGAAGCGTTTACAATTAAAACATTTTTTTTTCCTGCATATGCAATGGCTTCACGAACCCAATCACTATGCGGTGAGTAATATTTTCCAAAACTGGTGTTTATAATAGAGGCTCCATTATCAACAGCATAGCGTATAGCTAGTGCTACATCTTTATCGTATTCATCACCTCTTGGAGTCGATCTAATAGTCATAATTTTAACGTTGTTAGCCACTCCATTTGCGCCTTTTCCGTTGTTGCGTTCCGCAGCAATTATACCAGCTACATGGGTGCCATGACTCTCGCTTTTCATCATGGGTTTTACGTTGCCATTACCATAGTATTTGGTACTCATATCATCTGGATTATCGCCATTAAGACGCCCCTTAAAAGTTTTATTGAGATTGTAATTTAATCGATCATTGGTATCACTTAGTGCTTCATTAAGTTCTTTTTTAAACTCTGCCACAGATTCCATATCAACACTGTAAATATATTTTATAACACTTACCGCCTGCTGTAAAGCTTGATCTTCAGTTTTAATCGTATTAACATCTACTTTAGTATAATTCTTTTTATTCAAATAAGATGACACCTTATTATCTGCGTCTGTAACTTGTTGTAAGATTTGTTCGTAGTTCGTCTTGTAATTCGTATATTTTTGATATTCTTTATCGTATTCAGCTTGCGCTCTGTTATAATCAGGATCATTGGTATCTCCTCGTGCTAATATCCTAACAAATTCTAATTGCTCATAATAACCATCACCTAAAAAATTCCAACCGTGTACATCATCAACATAGCCATTTTTGTCATCATCTTTTCCGTTGTTTGGAATTTCATCTTGATTTGTCCAAATTACACCATCTAGATCTTCATGGTCAATATCAATTCCAGAATCAATTACGGCTACAATAACCGTATTTCCTTTTTTATTTTTTATAATTTCAGAGTAAGCTTTATCAACGCTCATGCCTGGTATAGTATCTTTTAGAAGATCTAAATGACCCCAGTTTTTTTCTTCAGCTTCCGTTAATTCTAGAACCTTTAAAGGCGTATTATCAATTTTTTCAACGGGTGTTGATAATACCGATGATGTACCCCCACAGTTTACAATAAGGATGGCTGTAAAAACAGATAATGTTAATGTCTTAATCGTTTTCATTTTTTTATTAATATTAGTCATTATTTTAATTGAATATGTCTTCCGTTTTAAATGTATTTTCTAATCGAACGCCTTTTTCAGTATGTTTAACAGTAATAATTTCGTTGTGTGCATCATGTTCTAAAAAAAGATAAAATTTATTATTGGCAGCTTGGTTAAGGAATTTCTCTTTTTCGTCAAGCGTTAAAAGCGGTCTGGTATCATAACCCATGATATACGACAAAGGTAAATGACCAACAGTTGGTAATAAATCGGCCATAAAAACAATAGTTTTATCATTGTATTTAATAATAGGTATCATTTGTTTATCGGTGTGTCCGTTCGCAAAAAAAATATCAAAACCTAGTTCGGAATTTTTAAGTAAGTCTTCATTAGGAAGTGCTATGAATTTTAATTGTCCACTGTCTTCCATTGGGATGATATTTTCCTTTAAAAAAGAAGCTTTTTCGCGCCTGTTTGGTTGTGTTGCCCATTGCCAATGATTTTTATTACTCCAAAAAACGGCGTTTTTAAAAGCAGTTTGGTAGCCAGTTTTATTTTTATTCCATTGGATACTTCCTCCACAATGGTCAAAATGTAAATGTGTCATAAAAACATCTGTAATATCATCGCGATGAAATCCGTAAGTTTGTAATGAGCTATCTAAAGAGTGATGTCCCCAAGGATGGTAATAACCATAAAATTTATCTGATTGCTTACTTCCCATACCGTTATCTATCAAAATTAATCGATTTCCATCTTCAATCAATAAACAACGTGCCGTTAAGTCTATCATATTATTGGCGTCTGCAGGGTTAGTGCGTTGCCAAATAGATTTAGGCACTACGCCAAACATGGCGCCACCATCTAGCTTAAAATTACCGGCGTTAATTGGATATAAGTTCATAGGGACGTAAATTTAAGGAATCTAGATGTAATGCTAAGAAATGTTAAGAATATATTAAGAATTGCAGATTATAGAACTAAACAACTTCTTTTAGTCGTTTTCCAAAATCGAAAAGGGCTTTTATTTCTTTAATACTAGCATTGCGTTCTTTTCCAAAAATTAGTAATGAATGGCCATTAGATTCTACATGATAATAAGGATTACTTTCAAAAAAACGTGCAATGTCGTCATCAAAAAATCTCATAATTTCAGCTTCATTATCACCTAATAAATAGAAACGATCAGAGAAATCGTTACGGTTTTTAATATTAATATCTTTAAATCCAGCAAATGCAGATAGTTTTTCTATAAAGCCTTCTTTATCTAAAGTGAATTTTGGAATACTATGTTTTAAATTTATGTGAAGCATGGTTTTTCGAATGACTTCTTTAGTAATAAATTCACCTTCAGAAAACTCGATATCGAAGAGCCTTATCGTTTCGTCTTCGTTAGTTAACTGGTTATAAATATAATTGATATGTTTTGTATTGAAAAAAGAAAAGGTATTTAAATAAGATACAGATTTATTCTTTTTTGAACTATAGTTAAAGCCATAATCTTTAGCCAAAGCCTCCATACTTGTTTGACGGCGCGTGAGATTGTTTTTTATAACTTTTGGTACAGGAAGCATACGCCTTAATGCAAATGGATGTTTAGAGTCGGTATCTAAAATATCTAAACCAATCACATCAAAATGACCTCCACGTTTAGCAAATAATTCTTGATACCTGTGAATGTTCTCCATTACAGTATCATCAACAAACTCACACAAGGAAAAATCGACAATAATATCCTGATTTTCAGGAACTGCATCAAGGTGTTTTTTTAATCTAAAATAATTTAAAAAGCTACAAAAATGTTTAACGCTTACATAAAAGTTGAGCTGACTTCCAGATTCTTTATACATTAAAACATTCGGTTTTAAAACGTTTCGTAAAAATAAACCGGCACTTTTATTTATAATCATATGAATAATTAACGTGGTTATTACTCCCGCAATAATACCTGTAATTAAACCAATTTTTAAAGTTACTATAAGTGTTGTAAAGAAAATAACAAGCTGTTCCTTTCCAATTGAAAATATTTTGGTAATAACATTTGGAGACGCTAATTTATAACCCGTGTAAACTAAAATAGCCATTAAAGCAGGTAATGGTATTCTGGTTAATTGCGTGCTAAATAAACCTATAAAAAGCAATAAAAATACAGCATGAAAAAAGTTTGATGATTTATTAGTGGCACCATTATTAACATTTACCGAGCTTCTTGCAATAACCGTAACGACGTTTAAACCCCCTAAAAAACCACTACCAACAGTTGCTAACCCAAGCGCTTTTAAATCTTTATTTACGTTAGAACGTCTTTTTTCGGGATCTAGTTTATCAACAGCTTTAATACTTAAAAGCGACTCAATACTTGCAATAAGGGTAAGTGCTAAAACACTTCCCCAAAAGGAAAAGCTTCCTATGGCGCTAAAGTTAGGCGTTGGAATATCTGAAATAACATCTTGAATTGTTGGAATTCCAGAAATCATGTATTCTGGTGCAATGGGGTTTGGTTCATGCAATCCTAATTCAAAATAATAACTAAACCCAACAGATAGAATTACAATCCACATTGGCGCTGGGATAAGCTGCAAATATTTATTTCTAATTTTTGAATAAAACAGCATAATTGCTAAACTTATAACACCTGCTAAAGCCGCATAAATTAAGCCCATTTTTTCGTAATGTATAGCGTCGTTTATAGTAAAAGGAATTTCATATAGATAATCGAAAGTATCTTCCCGTTTCATTTTATGGGCAAACATAATGTGAAACTGTTTTCCTAAAATAATAAGACCAATGGCTGCCAACATGCCTTGTATAGCAGAAGACGGAAAAAAATCAGCAAGCGCACCCATTCTCAAAAACCCAAGAATCATTAAAAAAACACCAGAACAAATTATGGCAAGGTAAGCACTTTCTACCCCTAATGCCGTTATAGCTATTAGTAAAACACCGACCAAACCGTTTCCTGGGCCTACTATGGTAACATGGCTTCCGCCAGTAAGTGAAACCATAATCCCTCCTACAACGGCAGTAATAATTCCAGCAATAGGAGGCGCATCACTAGCCATGGCCAAACCTAAACCTAACGGTAAAGCAATAAGGCTGACTACAAAACCAGAAAATATGTTTTTAGGTAATACTTTAAAAAAGTCTTTTATATTATTTTTTTTCTGCCTCATTGTAAAATTAAAACATCGGTTGGCAGCTCTGTTAAAATATGTTCTATATCGTGTGGAAATAAACGATCCCAAAAAGTCATTTTTGTAGGCGCATTCATTACTAATAAATCGGCTCGAGATACTTGAGCGTAGTGCCCTATAGAATATCCTTTTTTTCCAAAAATAGGTTGTAATTTTATGGTTATATCTTTCATATTGTTTTCAGGAATATGACTAATAATTTCATTAATTCTAGAATGTTCTCTCAATTTAATGCGCTCTTTAACAATATTCACACGCCTTAAAGATTTATCATCTTCAACCTTAACAGCAATTTGGTCTTCCTTAATTTCTTCAACAATAGTAATTTTTTGAGATTTTAATGTATTTGCTATGTAAAAAGCCGTAGTTATAGTTTGTTCTGTTTTAGGGTCTTTTAAACCGTTTACAACAATATGTTCGCAGGGTATGCGCTCAACCGAAGGTTTAATGAGCAATAAAATCGAGCATTTTGCCAGTCGAGTAATTTTTCTTGCAATAGAGCCTATGTAGTATTTTAGAAAACGTTCGCGTTGAACAGCCCCAAGTATTAATAGGTCTATTTTTTTTTCATCCACGGTTGATAATATAACATCAACAGGTTTTCCTAATTTAAACACAACCTCATAATCTAATTGATCTTTTTCAAAACTTTTAAGAATTATTTTTAACATGTCAACTTTTTCTTCTGAAGGACTTCCAACATGAATTAAAAATAGTTTACAGTTAAAAAACACGGACAATCTCGCTGCTTCAAACAAGTTTGCTTTTAAATTAGGCGAATAAGCAACGCCTATACCAATACTTTTAAAGGGTTTTAAAGCCACTATTTGTTTGTGTTTTTTGTTGAAAGGGTAATATAACATTTTTTAAAAGAAAACTTCAAACATAAAATCATCTGTTTTACCTAAATTAGTGTTTTTTAAAAAACACTTTTAAATCATGTTAGAATTAGCAGGTATAATTATATTAGGCATATTGGCGCAGTGGGTGGCTTGGAAATTAAAAATTCCAGCTATTTTACCTTTAATTTTAATTGGGCTTCTTGTAGGCCCCATAGCAGCTGAATTTTTAAGCGAAGATGGAACTAAATGGATTGAACCTATTTGGAATGGGGAAAAAGGATTGTTTCCTGATAAAAGTCTCTTCTATTTTGTATCACTAGCCATTAGTATCATTCTTTTTGAAGGCGGTTTAACGTTAAGAATGGGCGAAATTAAAAATGTTGGTCCCATAATTACTAAACTGATTACCGTAGGTGTGATAGTCACGTTTTTTGGTGCAGCTTTAGCAGCGCACTTTGTATTTTATTTAAGTTGGGAAATATCATTTTTATTTTCTGCATTAATAATTGTTACTGGCCCAACGGTTATAACACCTATTTTAAGAAATATACCTCTAAAAAAAGACATCTCAGCCGTTTTAAAATGGGAAGGTATTTTAATAGACCCTATTGGTGCACTAGTTGCCGTACTTGTTTTTGAGTTTATTAGTGTTGGCCGAGGAGAAGAGTTTACCAAAACAGCATTAGTAGAGTTCGGAAAAATAGTTTTATTCGGTTCTACTTTCGGGTTCACCTTTGCACACGCTCTCAATTTTTCAATAAATAAAAGATGGATTCCACATTATTTACTAAACGTTTTTGCATTAGCGGCAGTTTTAGGAGTTTTTGTATTATCAGATACTTTTGCACATGAATCTGGTTTATTGGCAGTTGTAGTAATGGGTATGGTTTTAGGAAATTCCAAATCACCATATTTAAAAGAGCTCCTTTATTTTAAAGAATCTTTAAGCGTTTTATTGATTTCTATTTTATTCATTTTGCTAGCAGCAAATATTAATATCGAAGATTTGCTATTAATTTACAATTGGAACGCCGTTATATTGTTTGCACTCGTGGTATTTATTATTAGACCAATAGGTGTTTTTTTAAGTACTCAAGGTTCTAAATTAAAATTAAATGAAAAACTTTTTATTAGTTGGGTAGGCCCTAGAGGAATTGTGGCAGCAGGAATTGCTTCATTATTTGGTTTAACGCTTGCCGACAAGGGCGTTGAAGGTGCTGAATATATTACGCCTTTAGTTTTTATGATAGTTTTAGGAACCGTTTTATTAAATGCAACTACAGCAAGATTATTTGCTAAGTTAGTCGGTGTTTTTCTCGATAAATCAGGAGGAATTCTTATTATCGGCGCATCTAAAATTTCAAGACTATTAGGACATTATCTTGAAAATAATGGAAGACATGTGGTACTTATTGATAGTAATGAAACTAATATTAGAAAAGCTAAAGAATTGGGCTTAGAAGCAATGAGTACTAATATTTATTCGGATACATTAATAGATGATATTGAATTAAACGATATTGGGTACCTTATGGCCTTAACTGCAAACTCAGATATTAATAAGTATGCCATTAATAAATTTGGCGAACAATTTGGTGAAAATGGATCGTTTAGGTTGGTTTCAACTCAAGAAATGCTTGATTCTAATAACAACCCTAAAGAAGGATTGTTTTCACATAAAGATGATTTTAATTCATTAATGGCGCTAACAAGACGACACCCATCTATACAAGAAATAGACCTTGAAGATAAGGCGCATTATGAAAGTTTGATTAAAATAACAAATGAAGATCAAGACATTATCCCTCTATTTATAAAAGATTTAGAAGGTGAACTTCATATTATTTCTTCTTATAACTTAGAAGTTGAAAAGATTGAAAAAGACTACCAGTTGGTATATTTAGGAAAACCTTTTGATGTTGAGAACGTCTAAATCTATAGAGTTTATCTTAAGTTTTTTTTAATTCAGATATTTAATTTTTAATTAAATAAACCGTCATTCATTACTATGAAAATATATTCTAAAATTTTTATTGCAGTATTTCTTTGTGTTGGATTTTTTGCTACGAGTCAAACAGAATCACAGAAGCTTTCTAAAATTAATACAGAAGGTTTTCAGAAATCACAAGTGATGAGTCTGATTTCTGATTTATCAGATGTTTATGGTCCTCGATTAACAGGAACAAATCAATATTATGAAGCAGCAAAATGGGCAAAAAAAACCATGGAGAATTGGGGAGTTGATAAGGTGTATTTTGAAAATTATTGTGATGATTGTATGGGTTGGGAAGTAACATCATTTAATGTAGAAATGACGGAGCCCGCTTATATGAAAATTCAAGCCTATCCTTATGCATGGACGGAAAGCTCAAACGGTGTGCAAATAGCTGATATGATTTGGATTGAACATCACTCGGATTTAGAACAAGTAAAAAAACAATGGAGTGGTAAATTACAAGGAAAAACCATACTAATAGGATCTGCTCCTGAACAAAATATGTTATTCGATCCACTTTCTACGCGATATACAGAAGAAGAAATTGAGGAAGCTGAAAAATTAATTGAACCTATAGCAAGCAGTCCATTAGGAAAAAATGCAGGAGATATTGATTTAATTGAAGATTTAGAGGTTATTTTCGAAAGCTTTATGAGGAAGGACGATGCCTTTTTTGCATTCTTAAAAGCAGAAGGCGTTTTAAGTATTTTGGGAACAAAACCTCTATTTCCTGGTATTATTCATCCAAGTGGTACTTATAATTTTAAAGAGAGCCATGTAAATCCAGTTCCGTTTTTTGCGATTTCTCCAGAAAGTTTTGGAAAATTAAAACGTTTGGTTGATAGAGAAATGATTCCAAAAATTAAATTCCATTTAGATTCTGAACTTTATTTAAAACCTGAAAACAATGTGAATATTATAGCAGAAATTACAGGATCAGATTCAAAATTAAAAGATGAAGTTGTTATGATAGGTGCACATTTTGATTCATGGCATCCTGCATCTGGAGCAACCGATAATGGCGCAGGTTCTGCGGTGATGATGGAAGTGATGCGTATTATTAAAGCATCTGGATTAAAACCTAAAAGAACGATTAGAATAGCGCTTTGGGGAGGCGAGGAACAAGGGTATTTAGGCTCTATGGCATATGCAGAAAATCATTATGGAAAAGTAAAAGAAACTATGAGAAAAAAAGAGGTTGAAAAAATTTCAGCATACATAAATATGGATAATGGCGCGGGCCAAATGCGAGGTGTTTATTTACAAGGCAATGAAGCCGTAAAACCTATTTTTGAAGATATGTTGAAACCCTATGAGCATTTAGATGTTAATAATTTAACCATTCAAAACACCAATTTTACAGATCATGATGTTTTTGATTATTATAAAATACCTGGTTTTCAGATCATTCAAGATAAGCTAAATTATAGTACAGTAACGCATCATACCAATTTAGATGCTTTAGAATATGTTCCAGAACGTGATATGATGATTAATGCTACTGTAATTGCAGCACTCGTTTATCAAATTGCACAGTTGGATTCACGTTTACCTAGAGAAGATTAAAGCTTAATGGTCTCGAACTTATTTAACATTTAAAAGCCTCAATTTTATTAAAAAATTGAGGCTTTTAAATGTTATTAAAATAAGACGTCTATCCTATAATTTGAAGGTTTGTAAATTCTTTAGTAAGTACTAATGTATTACTAATAAACTCAACGTCTTTTAAATTAACTTCCTCATTATCAATTTTTATTGTTTTTACCGTAAAAGGAAGGCCTATTAAATTTATTCTAAAAGTACTATATGGCGTTATATATTGCCCTCTTTTATGAATTCGGATAATAAGTTTATCACCATTACCAGCTAGATTGAATTTCTTTAAGCTGTAGCGTCCTTTGGTATAATCGTAACCATCATCTGCGTCTTCGTACAACTCAGAATCCTCTTTACCATTTTTATAATAAACATCTAGTGTTAACTGTTCAATGTTTTTTTCACCAACATACTGCTGTATAGGGTATCTAGGAATAATTGCTCCTGCTTTTATAAATAAAGGCATACTATCTAAATCTGCATCTACCCATGTTTCTCTTCCTCCAAGAACAACTTCTTTGGTCCAGTAGTTGTACCATTCACCCATTGGAATATACATACGCCTTCCTTTTGAGTTCGGTTCGTTTATTGGACAAACCAATATTTGATTCCCAAAAATAAATTCATCTGTTCTGTAGTGTGTTTGAGCATCAGCTTGATCGAACAACACTAAAGATTTTAGCATAGGGACATTATCTTGCGAATATTGATAAAATGTGGTGTATAAATATGGTAGTAATTGATATCTGAGTTCAATAAACTTACGAACTACATCAACTATTTCGGTATCGAAAGCCCATGGTTCTTGTTCACCATGATCTCCAGAAGAGTGAGTTCTACAAAACGGATGGAAAACACCCAATTGTATCCAACGGGCATATAGTTCGCCATTTGGTTGTTCAGCAAATCCGCCAATATCAGATCCTGCAAAAGAGAATCCAGATAAAGCCAAACGTTGTGCTTGTATGTTTGCAATTTGTAGGTGCTCCCAACTAGCTACGTTGTCACCCATCCACGTTGAGGTATAGCGTTGTGTACCCGAATATGCAGAACGCGTAATTACAAACGGACGTTTAGGATAATTAAAACGTTTTAATCCGTGGTAGGTTGCTCGCGCCATTTGCATCCCATATATGTTGTGTGCTTTGTTATGGCTGCATGGGTTTCCGTCGTAATCATGACGCACATCTGCTGGAAATGTTTTTCCTGGAACATCCATTACAGCAGGTTCATTCATATCATTCCATACCCCTTTTACCCCTATATCTTCAATAAGTTCTTTAAATAATCCAGCCCACCATTCTCTCACTTCGGGTCTTGTAAAATCTGGAAAATAACATTCCCCAGGCCATACTTTACCTTTCATATAAGGACCATCTGCACGTTTACAGAAATAATCTTTTTCTAAGCCTTCCTTGAAAACGCTATATTCTTTATCGATTTTAATTCCAGGATCTATAATAACCACAGTTTTAAAACCATCATCTGCCAGTTCTTTTACCATGCGTTTAGGATCTGGAAAATAATCTTTGCTCCACGTAAAACAACGGAAACCTTCCATGTAATCAATATCTAAATAAATAGCATCACAAGGTATTTGTAGTTCTCTAAACTTTGCCGTTACTTCTTTGACGTTAGATTCTGGATAATAGCTCCATTTACATTGATGATATCCTAAGGCCCATAATGGTGGCAATTCTGGAGTTCCAGTTAAATCGGTATAACTAGTAACTACATCTTGCATTTTTGGACCGTAGATGAAATAATAATTCATTTCGCCACCTTGTGCCCAAAAGCTTGTTACATTTCTACGCTCACTACAAAAATCGAAAAACGTTCTAAATGTATTATCAAAGAAAATACCGTAAGATTTGCCATTATGTAAACCCGTATAAAAAGGAATGGCTTTGTAAATAGGATCTGTGTTTTTTCCAAAAGCATAGGAGTCAGTTGCCCAATTTTCAAATCGACGACCTTTTAAATTTAAATGCTCTGGCTTATCTCCAAGACCGTAATAGCTCTCCCCACTTTGAGCTGCTTTACTCATTTTAACAATATCACCACCTAATTCATAACTTTCTTCCCAATGAAAACCAAGTTCGTCTTCACAAATAATCTTATCATCGAGTGCGTCATAAATTGAGACTCTTAAATCTGATTTATGAATATGGCAAATAAGTTTTGATGTGGTAACGATATACTTTTCTTTATCATCAGATATCTCTAAGTGATTATATCCTCTACTGGCATCTTTATCTATAGCGTAAGAAAAATCTCTTTCAAATTTACCTACTGTAGTGTAAGTAAAACGAAGTACACTGTCTCTTAAAACTGTTAGTTTAAGAATGACATTGTTTGAAGTTGAAAAATGAAGGACGTCTACATTTTTTTTGTAATCGGTTATATTTGATGGAAATAAATTCCCTTTATATTCTAATTCGGTATTTAATATCATAATTAGGTATCAATATTAATTAACGAAAATAGTAAATTATAGACATCTTACTTGCTTGTTTTCCTTAAAAAAACAAAGAGAATATTATTTAAAACCCAAATAATAAGGAATATAATTATAGAATACTTAATATCATACAAATCAACTCTTATTATATACTTTAAACGATTTTTTGAATAAACTAAAGCTTGAAATTTTAAGTTAAAAATGATAGATGATATTCACTATGAGAGTATCCTAAGGTAAAGAAATTAAAAAACAGAGCGGTTTAATAGAAACATCTAGCTAGCATTTAAGGTCTTTAAACAATAGCTAGATATTAGTATTATAGTTTGAATTGAAAAACGGTTACTGCCAAAGGCGCCAATGTAACTTCGGCAGAGTAATCTTTACCATTCCAAGGGTTCTTTTTTATGGTTATGATTTTTTTGTTTGAAACACCGCTACCACCAAAGGCCAAAGAATCACTATTAAAAATTTCTTCAAGCTTTCCTTTTTTAGGAATCCCAATGCGGTAGTTTTCCCTTATAGTAGGTGTTAAATTACAGACTATTACAACATCGTTATCAGGATTTTTTCCTTTTCTGATATAGGAAATAACACAGTTTTCATGATCGTCATAACTAATCCATTCAAAACCTTCACTAGAAAATGCTTTTTCAAAAAGCGCAGGTGTCGATTTATAAAAGGAATTTAGATTTTTGTAGTAATTTTGAAAGTCATTATGGGGCTTAAATTCTAATAAATTCCAATCTAAACTTTCTTGAAAATTCCACTCGTTATATTGTCCAAATTCAGTACCCATAAAAGCAAGCTTGGTACCAGGATGTGTAAACATATAACCAAATAACAAGCGTAAATTGGCAAAACGTTGCCATTCATCACCTGGCATTCTTCCTAAAATGGAGTTTTTTCCATAAACGACTTCATCGTGTGAAAGCGGCAACATAAAATTTTCAGTAAAGGCATAGGCCAAACTGAAAGTAATATCGTTTTGATGATACTTTCTGTAAACAGGATCTTTGCCAAAATACTCCAAAGTATCATGCATCCAGCCCATCATCCATTTCATTCCAAATCCTAATCCGCCTAAAAATACGGGTTTTGAAACACCTGGAAATGCTGTAGATTCTTCGGCAATAGTTTGTACATCAGGAAATGAGGCATATATTTCTTCGTTAAGTTCTTTTAAAAACACAATGGCGTCTAGATTTTCTCTACCACCAAATTCGTTTGGTTCCCATTCGCCATCTTCACGAGAATAATCTAAAAATAACATGGATGCTACAGCATCAACACGCAACCCATCAGCATGGTATTGATCCATCCAAAAAACAGCGTTACTTATCAAAAAAGATTTGACTTCGTTTCTGCTATAATTAAAAATTAAACTTTTCCAATCTTGGTGATAGCCTTTTCTTGGATCTGGGTGTTCGTATAGATTCGAGCCATCAAAAAAGCCTAAACCATGTGCATCTTCAGGAAAATGTGAGGGTACCCAATCTAAAATAATACCTATATCGTTTTGGTGAAGTTTATCAACTAAAAATTTAAATTCTTCAGGGTATCCAAAACGTGATGTTGGTGCAAAATAACCTGTTACTTGGTAGCCCCATGATGGATCGTAAGGAAATTCCATAATCGGCATGAGTTCAACATGCGTAAAATTCATATCTTTTACATACTTGACTAAATCATCAGCTAACTCATAATAAGATAAAAAACGATCTTCTTCTAAATGTCGTTTCCAAGATCCTAAATGAACCTCGTAAACAGAATAAGGCGCATCCAAAGCGTTATGTTTTTTACGCTTTTTCATCCAATCTTTATCTTTCCATTTATAGGTATCATCCCAAACTATAGATGCTGTATTGGGGTTATGTTCGCAACGTCTGGCATAAGGGTCTGCTTTTTCAGTTTTTATATCGTTATTATTACTCTGAATTTTATATTTGTATGTACTGCCTTTTTCAACAAGTGGAATAAAACCTTCCCAAATACCACTACTATCCCATCTCACATTAAGTTGATGTTCGCCTTCTATCCAGTAATTAAAGTCACCCACTACAGAAACTTGTTTTGCTGTGGGTGCCCAAACCGCAAAATAAGTCCCATCGATACCATCAACAGTAACCAAATGCGACCCCATTTTTTCATAAAGCCGGTAGTGTTTTCCTGCTTTAAAGAGATTGATGTCAAAGTCTGTAAATAAACTATAAGGTTTTACTTGTGCCATGTATGAACGATTTATTATAACTGAACGCCTAAAGTAGGGTTAATTACTGATTGTTTTATTTAATATGCTTACTTGTTTATCTTAAAAATATGAAATGGTAATGTGGGGTGTAATTCCACAAAATTCCATTCGCTAGACCAATTATAATTACTGTTAGTAATTAAGTCTTGCATTTGAATATGATGACCTCCTGATACACCCATTTCCTGAAAAGGCAATTGTACAAAACCTTGTTGGGCGTTATGAGAGTCTAAACTAATAATGACTAATAATTCGTTAGTTTTAGAATTATTCCATTTATAAAAAGCAATGAGATTATCGTTTTCAATATAGCAGAACTTTATATTATTAGTTTGCTGTAATGCTTCGTTGTTATTTCTTATATAATTTATTTTACCAATTATGGTAGTAAGTTTATTTTCTATAGTCCAATCGTAATGTGTTATTTGAAATTTTTCCGAGTTTAGATATTCTTCTTTACCTAGAAGCGAATCAGACAACATATATTCAAAAACAGGACCGTAAATACCAATACTAGAACTTAAAGTTCCGGCTAAAACATAGCGTTGAATATGTTTTGTATCGTTAGAACCTTGCAAATGGTAAGGATTTATATCTGGAGTGTTTGGCCAAAAATTAGGCTGCATATATTCCTTTAACTCAGATTTAGTTAACTCTTCAACGTATTCAATAATGTCGTGTTTATTGTTTCGCCATGTAAAGTAGGTATATGATTGTGTATAGCCGTGTTTTGCAAGCTGTTGCATAACTTTAGGAGCCGTAAAAGCTTCTGCTAAAAAAATAACAGCGGGATGCTTTGCTTTTACTTGAGAAATAATCCAGTTCCAGAAATAAAATGGTTTGGTATGTGGGTTATCTACTCTAAAAATATAAATACCAGCATCTATCCAATACAGCAGAATGTCTAAACACTCTTGCCAAAGTGCTTTATAATCTTCAGACTCCCAATAAATGGGTAAAATATCTTGATATTTTTTTGGTGGATTTTCTGCGTATTGCACAGTGCCATCAGGTCGCCATTTAAACCATTTTGGGTGTTCTTTTACCCAAGGATGATCAGGCGCAGCTTGCAATGCATAATCCATAGCAATTTCAAGATTTTGCTCCTTTGCTTTTTGAATGAGCGTTTTGAAATCCTCTAAATTACCAAGTTGAGGGTGAATAGCTTTGTGTCCACCATATGGAGAGCCAACTCCCCAAGTAGAACCCACATCACCATCTTTAGCTTCAGTGGTGTTATTTTTACCTTTTCTATTTATTTCGCCAATAGGGTGAATGGGAGGAAGATACACCACATCAAACCCCATGTTTTTTATTCGTGGTAACAAACGCTCACAGTCTTTAAATGTGCCATGAACTCCTTTTTCTTGTGAAGCAGATCTTGGGAAAAACTCATACCAAGTACTAAATCTTGCCTTTTTTCTATCTACATAAACTTGATAATCTTTAGATGTATTTTGAAAAGTTTTGGTAGGATTTTGATAAAAAAGTTGATATAGCCTATCTGATACGGCTTCATTTAAAGCTTCATCATAAGTTTTTTCATTTTTAAAAATTTTGTATAAATGATCTAAATAGGCTTTGTCATTAATTGAAGATACCATTTTAGATAGCGTTTTAACAAACTCTGCACCTTCAAGAAGTTCAGAAAACACATATTGTTTAGCATCAATTTTTCGTTTAAGTCCGTAGCGCCAATTTAAAGCATAATCTACCCAAGCTTGAATTTTATAAGTGTAAAATCCTTGTTTTTCTACTTTAAACGACGTTTGCCATTCGTCGTTTACAACAAGTTGCATACGGGTTTCTTTCCACTTTTTTTCATTTTCATGTTTGTAAAGAACGGATGCTCCAAGCACATCATGCCCATCGGCTAAAATATGTGCATCAACATTTACAATCTCATTTACAACGCGTTTTATATAAAATTGACCATCATTTACACTTGGTGAAACATAGTCAATTATAACTCTTCTTTGGTCTAGCATCATGCAGGAAATATTAGAGGTATAATAATAAGTTTATTATTTATTGGAATTTTGTTATTCAATAACAAAACCTTTTGGAAGCACCGAACCTTTTTTAATCACCACGATACCATCTTTAATAAGGTAAGTGTCGGTTTCTGTATTTTCTAAATGTTTTCCTCCAATAATTCTAACATCATCACCTATTCGACAATTTTTATCGATGATAGTATTTTTAATAAAGCAGCGTTCACCTATTCCTAATAAAATTTCAATTTTATCTTCTGTTAATTTCAATGAGGTTTTCATATTGATCGCAACCCATCATGTAAGTATTTATTACAGTAGATCCTGCACCAATCCTAGAACGAATACCAATGACTGATTTTTCAATTTTTGCAGCACCAATAATACACCCTTCACCAATAACCGCTTTTTCAAGTAAAGTTCCTGCTATTTTTGTCGTGGGCAGCATACGCGCTTCTGGTATAAATACGCTTTTTCCTGTCGTACAAATCAAATTTTGGAATGTTGTCGGTTAAACCTAAGTTGGCTTCAAAAAAGGAATCAATATTTCCTATGTCTGTCCAATAACCTTCATATTGATAACTTAAAGTTTTATGATTATGAATGCTTTGAGGTATAATTTCTTTACCAAAATCATTGGTATTTGGGTTTTTCATTAAATTGATAAGCAAGTCTCTGTTAAAAATGTAGATACCCATGGATGCTAAGTAATTGCGTTCTTGGTTTTTCATATCATTACTAACCTCCGAGGTCCAATCTTGCAATAAACTAGCATCTGGTTTTTCAATAAATGACGTAACAACATTGTTGTCATCAGCTTTCAAAATACCAAATTCAGTAGCATCTTTTGCATTTACAGGAATTGTTCCAATAGATATTTCTGCCCCACTTTTTTCGTGTGCATCAATCATTAAATCGTAATCCATTTGATAAAGTTGGTCACCAGAAAGTATCAAAGCATATTTAAAATCATGTTGCAAAAAATGATGCATACTTTGGCGTACAGCGTCTGCAGTACCTTGAAACCAGGTTTTGTTTTCTGGAGTTTGTTCGGCAGCTAAAACATCCACAAAAGCACTACTAAAAAAGCTAAAATGATAGGTGTTTTTTATATGACGGTTTAAGGATGCAGAATTAAACTGTGTTAATACAAACATGCGTTTAATATCAGCATTAATGCAATTAGAGATAGGGATATCTACCAACCTATATTTTCCTGCAATGGGTACTGCGGGTTTAGATCTGTCTTTTGTTAATGGATACAATCTAGAACCCTGACCACCTCCAAGTATAATGGCTAAAACGTTATCATTTATCATTTTTAGTTACTTTTAATTAATATTAAGGTTAGTTTTCTGTTTTATAACAATGATTTATAAAGTGCTTCAACTTGTTTTGCAATGGCAACCCAATCAAAGTAATCTTCAACGCGTTTTCTGCTGTTCTCAGACATTTTGTGTCTTAAGGCATCATCGTTAATTAATGTATTTATACCGTATGCTAAGTCTTTTGAAAATTTATCAGGGTTAACAGGTTCAAAAGGCGCTTCCTTTTGTTGTTCTAAGGGAATAAGAATGCCTGTGTCGCCATGCACAACAACTTCTTTTATACCACCAACAGCACTCGCTACAACCGGGGTTTTACAAGCCATGGCTTCTATATTGATAATTCCGAAAGGCTCATAAATAGATGGGCAACAAAATACATCAGCGTGAGAATAAAGCTCTATAACCTGATATTTTTCTAGCATTTTATCAATCCAAATAACATTATTACGGGTTTTTTTTACTTCATTAACGGCATCTTCCATTTCTTTACCAATCTCTTTAGTATCTGGCGCACCAGCACAAAGTATAATTTGAGTTTCAGAATCTATATATTTTATAGCATTTACTAAATGAATAATACCTTTTTGCCTCGTTATTCTTCCAACAAATAAAACGTAAGGTTTTGTTCTATCAATACCGTATTCGTCAAGTGTGGTTGTGGTTTGGGTCACAACATATTGCTCTAAATTAATACCATTATAAATAACTTTAACCTTTTTTTCATCAACATTAAAATGTTTTAAAACATCAACCTTAGTTTCTTTAGATACGGCAATAACGGCATCAGCCATTTCAATAGCTGTTTTTTCAACCCATGAAGAAGCATCATAGCCTCTACCTAACTGTTCTCTTTTCCAAGGCCTTAAAGGCTCTAAAGAGTGTGTTGTGATTACCAAAGGAATACCGTAACAAAGTTTTGCAATAATTCCTGCAAACTGTGCGTACCATGTATGGCAATGCACCACATCAGCATCAATAGGGTCTGCATTCATTTGTATGCAGGTACTTAAAGTTTGCAAAACGGCTTTTAGTTTACTATCTGTAACATCAAAGACAGGATTATTATACGGAAAGCCCTTTACGGTTAAATTTCCAGATTTTTCATCTTGATCTCCAAAGCTTCTCACATCAACATCCATCAACTTAGCTAATTCAGTCGCCAAATATTCAACATGTACCCCAGCGCCTCCATAAACATAGGGCGGAAATTCTCTTGTGTAAAAAAGTGCTTTCATATAAGAAATTAGAATGTTTTTTTAGTAACATCAAAAAAAAGAAATTCCATAAATAAAATAGCCCAAAAGTATTTTTAATTTAAATAATTATAAAAGCCATTTTTTGTCGGTTACTTTATTGAAAATCAAATAAAAGAAGAGCCAAAAATCACTAAGTTGTTAATAAAAATTTAAAGGGCTAAAATGAAATTAATACAAATTTGAAATTAGCTAATCATAGGATTTATAAGAGATTTACACAGTTTTATTTACTGTTTAAATTCTTAGATGATAAACTTACAAAATAATTATTAACAATTTTTAGGTAAATGTATTTTTAAGGAAAAAATGCTGTTTTTCTATTTTTAGATATTTTTCAATAATTAAACCTTTAAAAGCCTATATTTTTATAGAGAATAAGCAGTTAATAAAAGTCTTTTTTGAGAATTACACAAAAAATAGATATTTATTTTTTAAATATTGCATATTTAATCTGTTCTTCAAAATATTCCAACCCATGTTGCTATATATGTCATGATTTTTTACACAATTAGTTTAAATCCTATGTTTTGCATCCTCTAACTTTGGTTCATCAATTAAAACATATCATTCAACCTTTTTTTAACCCAATTCATCAGAAACCGTTTTAATATAGAGTTTATAAGGCGCACTTTTGGCTCATCATTCTTAAATCAAATAGTTATGAAATTCAAATCTTTACACGTTTTATTATTCTTTATGAGTTGCACTCTAAGTTTTTCGCAAACGATTACAGGTAAAATTACAGAGGAAAATAAGCGTCCAATAGAGTTTGCAAATGTTGTGTTATTTAATAGTGATTCGCAAAACGTTGTAACTGGAGTAATTTCTAACGAAAGTGGTGTTTATATTTTTTCAGATATATCTAAAGGCAACTATTATTTAGAAGTATCAACTTTAGGTTTTAAAACAAAAAAATCTGAAATATTTAAATTGGATGGCGATATTGTAATTGATTTTATTCTACTAGAAGAAAATCAAATGTTAGATGAAGTTGTAATTAAAAATAAACGCCCTGTAATTAGGCAAACTGCTGAAAAGCTTATAGTAGATATTGAAAATTCTGAAATGCTAAACTCTAATTTGCAAGATGTTATGAAACGTGTTCCTGGAGTTATTGTAACCAATAACGGTATTAGTTATGCCGGAAAAAGTAATATCAGAATTTTAATTGATGGTAAAACTACCGATTATATGGATATGGATACTTTACTTCGAGATATGCCTGCCGACAATATAGCCAGAGTAGAACTAGTAGAACAACCTGGAGCGGAATTTGACGCCGAAGGCTCTGGACCTATAATCAACATTATTTTAAAGAAAAATGTAAAGTTGGGTACACATGGAAACGTAGCGAGTTGGTTTGGTGAAGATGAAGGTTTTGAGTACGGAACAAGCGCTTCAATAGCCAGTTACAAAAACAAATTAAATTGGCAAGCAAGTGCAGGATATTCCAGTCCTACATGGCGTGAAGATTTGTTTATTAGCAGAAATGTAGGTAACACAAATTACAATCAAGCTACGATAGAGCCCTATAACCCAAAAAGTATTAGAGTTGGCGGGAGTATAGATTACTATATTAATGATAAGCATTCGATAGGTTTTGGAATGGGAAGAAATACCACCGATTCTGATCGAGTTTCAAGAAGCACAAACATGATTACCAGCGAATCATCTACAGATTTTTTAATATCCCAAAATAGTTTTAATCGTGATCAGTTGGTATTTAATATTAATCCATATTATGAGTTTAAAACGGATGCTCATAAATTAAACGCAGATTTTAGTTTTATTGATTATTCTAACGATAATATTAATACCATTTCTTCACTTCCAGAAAGCACTATTCCTTACACAAACCAGCGTTATTTACAAGATGGTAAATATCAAATAAAAACGTATAAAGTAGATTATGCAAGAACATTTTCTGAAGATGTTAAGTTTAGTTTTGGTGGTAAATACTCAGATGTAAATACAGATAGCGATTTACAATCTTTTAATGCCAATAATAGTGGTGGATTTGATTTTGATGACGGTGGCAGCAATCGATTTTTGGTAGAAGAAGCTATTTTTGCACTCTATTCAAAATTTGAAATGAATAAAGGAAAATGGTCTTTTTCTAGTGGATTGCGTTTTGAAGATAGCAATACAAAAGGCATATCAACCACTAATAATCAAACCCGAGAACGCCAAATTTCTAAACTATTTCCAAGTGTTTCAATTAGCAGAAAAATAGATAAGAGTTTGAGTGCAAGCTTAGCTTATAGTTATCGTATTAGTCGCCCAAACTACAACACCTTAAATTCCTTTGTAACCTATTATGATCCCCTTTCGTCCGATGTTGGAAACGAAAATTTAAAACCATCCTTTACCAATAATTATCAATTTAATTTAACCTATAGCGGGCAACCCTTTTTCACGGTTGGTTATAGCGAAACCAAGGACGATATGTTTCAGTTTGTATCCCAAAACAACGATACTGCCGAAATTATGCGAACAACTATAAATTTATCAGATAGTAAAAACTGGAATTTCAGATTGTTCGGGCCGTTAAGTTTTCTAAAAGGCGTAGAAGGCTATACGGGTTTTATTGTAAACTTTAACAAATTCCAATCGACTCCTAATAATTTAAATTTACAAAAATGGAATCTCATGTGGTTTACCCAAGCCAGTTATGAACTTCCTTGGCAAGTTAATGCCGAAATTAGTGGAAATTATGGCACTGGTGCTTTACAAGGAGGTCTTGATGCAGATTGGTTTGCTGGATTAGACTTTTCTTTCGGTAAAAAGTTTTTGGATGAAAAACTAAAAGTAAACCTAAGTTTTAGTAAAATGCTAAACAGAGGATTTGTAGGCGTTATCGATTATAATAATTTATTTGCAGAAGTTGAAAGCAACCAATCCAGACAAAATATTCAATTAAGATTATCCTATAGTTTTGGATCAAAATTTGGTAAAAATAAAAACCGCAGAAATGCCTCAGAAGAAGAGGAGAATAGAATTGACGATAATAATTAATATGTTTGTGGTATTATGAATACTAAACTCAACAAATCAGACTTTATAATTTTAGGGATTTATTTTATCGTATCCTATACTCTGCAGGGGATAAATTATTATGAAAGAGGTGCACTTTTAAGAGAATACCTTTTAGATTTTCCTTCAGATTTAGTAGCCATTTGTGCCATCATTTATCTCTTTGTTTTCTGGCTTACGCCAAAATTTGTTGAAGAAAAAAAATATTTTTTATTCGCTATTTTAGGATTGATAATTTTAATTGGATTCACAGGAATTCAATATACGATTGGGTTTTGGTCTGGAAATAATGATTGGAATAAATTTCCTAATGGATTGGATTTTATTTTAAGAATGATTAGTAGAGGTACAGACCAAGTTGCTTTTCCGTTTGCATTATTGTTAATGAAAAAATTCTACGAAGGGCAAAATCAATTTTTAAAAATTGAAAAACAACAAAAGGAAAACGAACTAAAATTATTGCGTTCGCAAATAGATCCGCATTTTTTGTTTAATAACCTAAACACTTTAGATTCCTTAATAGATAGTAACACTGAAAAAGCTAAAGAATACGTTAATAAGCTATCCTTAATATATCGTTATTTGATTAAAACTAAGGATGCTGAGGTTATGGAGCTTTCCGATGAAATTCAATTGGCAGAAAATTATATGTTCTTGATTAAAACACGTTTTGAATCTGACTACGATTTTAAAATAGATATAAACACCTCCATTCAAAACAAGTTTATTCCCACGGGCGCCATACAAGCGCTTTTGGAAAATGTTGTGAAACATAATAAACCATTAAGTAACACAACTATAAAAACAGTTATTTTTATTGATGAAAATATATTAAAAATAACCAATACAAAATCTAGTATTAAATCGAAAAACGAATCGTTTGGCACAGGTTTGGAAAACTTAAAAGCACGTTACAAATTGTTGTCCGATAAGGAGGTTATAATCATTAATACCGAAAAAGAATTCAGTGTTTCAATCCCAATTATTAAATTAATTGACGAAAACTAAAGCAATGAACATTTTAATTTTAGAAGACGAAATACCAGCATACCAAAAATTGGTGTCTTTTATAAGAGATTATTTTGAAGAAGAAGTACCGCATGATTGGGCACGTTCCAATTCAGAAGGTAAAGAGTTTCTTGCCAATAACACATACGATTTTATATTATCCGATATACAGTTATTGGATGGCGTGTCGTTCGATTTGTTCAATCAAATTTCCATAGATACGCCTATTATATTCTGTTCTGCCCACGACGAGTTTTTGTTTCAAGCATTTAATACCAACGGCATTGCCTATATTTTAAAACCTTATACACAATCAGATTTCAAAAAAGCCATTGAAAAATACCAATCCCTGTTCAAACAAGGGCATTACAATGCGCTAAACCACCAAACCATTACGGAGTTAAAACATGCTTTAAAAGAAGAAAGCAGTACTTATAAAAAACGTTTTGTCATCAAAAAAACAAAAGGCATTCAGTTGCTAAATGTTTCAGATATTAGTATAATTGAAGCTTCTGGAGATTTTTGTATAGCTACAGATCATATAGGAAAACGCCACACTATTTCTCAAAACTTAGGTTCGATTCACCAACAATTACATCCCGTCAAATTTTTTAAAATCAACAGAAGTGAAATTATAAATATCGATTTTATCGATAATATAGAGAGCCATTTTAAAAATCGACTTCTCATAACCATGATAAGTAAAAAGGAAAAAGTAATGACGAGTTCTTCTACAACGTCAGATTTTAGAAAATGGTTGGAGCAATAAGTTTTTGGAGAGTTTTAGGAATTTTTGGTTTTCTGGTATAATTCACTTATTGGAATGTTTCAAATCCTATTTGCCAAATAGTATGTTTTTTGGAGCCTTGTGATTCACCGATACTGCTGTTTTAAGGAAGATATGAAGGTTATAAGGCAAGCTAAAAAAATTATGCTAAAAATTTCGCTTGAAGATTCCGTTTATCAAAGAAATGGTTAATCATTTAACTTCAAAACAGCCATAAATGCTTGTTGAGGTATTTCTACATTACCCACTTGACGCATACGTTTTTTACCTTTTTTTTGCTTTTCAAGAAGTTTACGCTTTCGCGAAATATCACCACCGTAACATTTTGCTGTTACATCTTTACGAAGTGCTTTAATAGTTTCACGAGAAATAATTTTAGCTCCAACAGCAGCTTGAATTGGGATATCGAACTGCTGACGCGGAATGAGTTCCTTCAGTTTTTCACACATTTTTTTACCAATGTTTTGAGCATTATCAGCATGTATTAAAGCTGAAAGCGCATCAACCGGTTGTGCATTAAGTAAAATATCCAGACGAACAAGTTTTGATGCTTTCATGCCTATTGGGTGATAATCAAAAGAGGCATAACCTTTTGAAACGGTTTTTAATCTGTCATAAAAGTCAAATACAATTTCAGCTAATGGCATTTCAAAAGTTAGCTCAACACGCTCTGTAGTTAAATAAGTCTGGTTTAAAACAAGACCTCTTTTTTCAATACAAAGTGACATCACATTACCAACAAAATCAGATTTTGTAATGATAGTTGCTTTAATATAAGGTTCTTCAACACGATTAACAGTTGAAGGATCTGGTAAATCTGATGGGTTATTCACTATAAAAGCTTCATCGGGATTTTTATTTGTAAAGGCGTGATAAGAAACATTGGGAACGGTTGTAATAACGGTCATATCAAACTCACGTTCTAAGCGCTCTTGAATAATTTCCATGTGAAGCATTCCCAAGAAACCACAACGAAAACCGAAACCCAGTGCCGCAGAACTTTCTGTTTGAAATACTAGAGAAGCATCATTTAATTGCAATTTTTCCATAGAGTTACGAAGTTCTTCGTAATCTTCTGTATCAACGGGGTAAATACCTGCGAAAACCATGGGTTTTACATCTTCAAAACCTTCAACAATATTTGTAGTTGGTTTTGCAAAGTCTGTAATGGTGTCGCCAACTTTTACTTCTTTAGCCGTTTTAATACCTGTAATTAAATAACCAACATCACCTGTTTTTACACTTTGTTTTGCAACTTGAGTCAGTTTTAAAGTACCAACCTCATCGGCATAATAATCATTATCTGTTGCAACAAATTTTATATGCTGACCTTTTTTAATTTCACCGTTAAATACTCTAAAATAGGTTTCAATACCTCTAAAAGTGTTATAAACCGAATCAAAAATTAAAGCTTGTAGCGGGGCATTCGGGTCACCTTTTGGGGCAGGAACACGCTCTATAATCGCTTTTAAAATATTTTCGACACCAAAGCCTGTTTTTCCACTAGCATGAATGACTTCCTCTGGGGCGCAGCCTAATAAATCTACAATATCGTCGGTAACTTCTTCTGGGTTAGCACTTGGTAAATCAACTTTATTTAAAACAGGAATAATTTCCAAGTCGTTTTCCAAAGCTAAATACAAATTAGAAATGGTTTGTGCTTGTATACTTTGTGCAGCATCAACAATTAATAAAGCACCTTCACAAGCTGCAATAGACCTTGACACTTCATAAGAGAAATCAACGTGACCAGGCGTGTCAATTAAATTTAAAATATATTTTTCTCCATCAAGCTCATAATCCATCTGAATGGCGTGCGACTTAATGGTAATACCACGTTCGCGTTCCAAATCCATACTATCTAGTAATTGGGCTTGTTTTTCTCTAACGGTTACTGAGCCTGTAGCATCCAGCAAACGGTCTGCAAGTGTACTTTTACCGTGATCTATATGTGCAATGATGCAAAAATTTCTGATGTTCTTCATAGTCAATAATCGCCGTTTAAACAGCGAATGCAAAGATAGTTAAATATGTTTGCGTATGGAATAACTTATATAATCAAATTTATGCAGTTTGCATTCCATATATGCAGTTTACAAGATTTTGATTTTATAAACTTTTTTATCGCGGTTCTTTTGTGTTATAAATATTTAAATTTACCACAGATGAAAAAAATTATCCTTCTTGTACTTATTTTAGTTGTTTCATGGTCCTTAATTGTTTCTGATAAGGCTTTAACTATTCAGGCCAGAGAAATAAGTGAGATAAACTCTAAAAAACCAGAAACTTCAAAATGGGAATATTTAAAAGATAGAGCGTTTGATGACATTGGGAATTTAACTAGAGGCTATAATAAACCCGTTTTAATTAAATTAAACCAAAACTACACTTTAAAAGATAGCTTAATCGTTAAAAGCTTTATTGAAAAACTGAAAGTTTTAATACCGTCTATAAAAATTGGATTTGAATTAGACAAAGGAATTAACCCGCCATTTCATCATATTGCTCTTGGTTTTAGTAAGAAATCTTTTGGATCCTTAAACCAGTTTTTTATAAAAAGAGATTTACCAGATCAAACTACAATTTATAGATCTAGAGATGGTTTTATAAGAACGTCTGTTGCAGATAAGCATTCGTTTAGAGATTTCAATTTTCCTGAAAACATTTCAGACCAATTCAGAAAGATGTATATAGAATACGAACTTTATATAGCTGTTTTTTCTTCCAAAGCGACTACAAAGTCTTTTAACAATCTATTTCCTAAAACCATATTTAATAACGACGGATATTCTCTTGATTATGGTTTTTTTGGAAACGAAGATGAGTTTCTATTAAAAAAATTATATGCCGAAAATTTTGAAAGTCAGTTTAACAATTATTTATATAATAACTACCCTTGGCGTTATGCGTATTCCTTTTTGAATAAAGAGAAAATGAAGTTTTTAACCATTACTATTCTTGCCACAATTGGAATTTTAGTATTTCTTTTAATGTTCAGCTTTTTTCAAAACAGAAGGTTTAAATATTCATATTTGAGTTATTTGTTTCCAATATTTCTTATAACTCTTAACTACGCAAATCTGACTTGGATATACAGCTATTTAACAGATTCCAACAGCTTTATTGGTTGGGAAGAAAATGTGCAATTTGGTTTAGTATTTAGTGCAGTAATGGGAATCATTATTTCATTGGTTCTTTTAGGGGCAGAAAAATTAATCGTTATTAGTGCCTTCAACATTTCCTTTCGCTTGCTTTTAAAAATCTTGTTTACTTTTATTGCATTTAATTTACCCTTTTTGGCTATTTTATATTTGACTACTAACGAAAATTGGTCCTTTACCGATTTAAATTTTATAGAATTTTATTATCCTTGGCTAATGCTGTCTGTTTTTCTATCGTTAGGTAGGGGGCTGTTAATTTATCTAAAACAGATGTCAGATAATTTAGTAAGAGAAAAAGACCTAGAATTAAGTCAATTAAAACAGGTGAATGCTGAATCAGAAACCAAACTATTACAATCCCAAATAAACCCACACTTTTTATACAACTCATTAAACTCCATTGCCAGTTTAGCGCCAATAGATGCTAACAAAACCCAAAAAATGGCACATTCGTTATCCGATTTATTTAAGTATTCTATAAACCGAAAAGGCAAAGAAATTAGTACCGTTAAAGATGAAATAGATATGGTGAAATCGTATTTAGATATTGAAAAAATACGTTTTGGAGACCGTTTACAATTTGATATTGAAGTTGATGAAACCCTCTTAAATCATGACATACCTTTATTTTTAATTCAACCATTAGTTGAAAATGCTGTAAAACATGGTATTTCTCAAAATGAAGGCGAAGGAACAATTAGTTTAAAAATTGATAAGAAAGAAAACGAACTTAGTATTTCAGTTAGCGATAACGGTCCCGATTTTCCAAAAGGTTTAGTCAGTGGTCACGGTTTGCAAACCGTTTACGATTTATTAAGCTTAAGCTACGGCGACAGCGCCGCTTTAAACTGGACAAACACACCTGAAAAAACAATTACCATTTCCATACCCGAAACCGTTTAAAATGAATAAAGCATATACCACCATAATTATAGACGATGAAGCCCCTGCCAGATTGGGTTTAGAAAACTTGCTTAAAGCATTCCCTGAAACCTTTCAGGTTATAGATTCCGCACAAAATGTAACCGAAGCTAAGGCGAAAATAGAACAGCAAAACCCTGACATTATTTTTTTAGATATAGAAATGCCAAGGCAAACAGGTTTCGATTTATTAGCACAATTAAAAACCATTCCTATCGTGGTGTTTTGTACCGCTTACGATCAATATGCCTTAGAAGCTTTCGAAACCAATAGTATCGATTATTTGATAAAACCCGTAAAGCTAGAACGCCTTAAAAAAACAGTAGAAAAGCTAAAAACGTTTAGTAAAAATAAATCCTCCGAAGAGATACTCAATGTTTTAAAGGAAATTTCGAATAACAAAGCGGTTAAGAAAATGACGTCGATAACCGTTAAAAAAAATGACAAACTTATTTTTATAAAATTAGAAGACATCGCTTTTTTTGAAGCTAATAATAATTACACCACTATAGATTGTGAGTCTGGAAACTATTTAAGCACTGAGCCCATTTCTGCTTTAGAAAACAAATTACCCGACAATTTTTTACGTATTCACAGAGGTATAATTATAAATAAAGAGTATGTAAATAACATTAAAAAGTATTTTAATAGTCGGTATATTATTACTCTAAATAATAAAAAGCAATCTAGTCTCACGTCTGGCAGAAGTTATAACGAAATTATTAAAGATTGGATGGATTTGTGATTTATTCCTATTTAAATGCAACTCATACAACAGTATTGCAGTTTAACCGAAAGGCGTTTTTTCAGATGCCCTTTTAAAGTTTATTTGTGGTATCAATATTTAAATTTACTGTGATGAAAAGTACAATTACACTTGTTTTAATTTTAGTTCTGACATCGTTATTTATTGTCTCGAGTGATTTTATACCTTTGGATTTTAAGTTTGAAAGGAAGTATTCAAAATATGCTGGAGACGAAAACTGGGAATATGTAAAAGATAAATTATTTGATGGAAAAACTTCTGAGATTTTTAAAGTAAAGGGACCAATACTACTAATACTTAAAAATGCAACAAAAGAAGATAGTTTGTTGGTTAAGGAGTCTATGCAAGAGATAAATGAAATTATTCCTAATAAGAAAATTGATTACTATTATAATTTTGCAGAGAAGACTAAACGTCAATTGAGGGCAATGAATTTGAAACCATCAGATTCTTTATGGGGCTATCAATATTCTGAGCTTATAGAACAAGATATTGAATTAAGCTTTTACTCATCAGAAGATTACGGCAGTTCTTTAGATTCAAGATATTTCCCCCTTAGTCAAGGATCTTCTATATTAAGATCATCAGGAATAGGAAAAGGTAATTTTGGACCTGCAAATATTAAGTTTAGACTTAAAAAAGATATTTTTACTAGACGTTACTTGAAAGAACAAATTAGATATCAGATAATGCTATCATTATGTGTTATTCAAGATGTAAAAAATAGCTCTTCAGGTATTGATTATGGCTCGTCATGGGGGTCTAATGGGGAAATAATGCCTAAAGATAAATTTTTATTACAAAAGCTATACTCTAAGGATTTTTTATATCAATTTAAAAAATATTTATATGCAAATTATCCATGGAGATATGCTAAATTGTTTTTGGACAAAGATTTTGTAAAAACAAAGATTTTCTTTTTCGTGCTAATTATTGGGCTTATTTTTTTTGTATTGATATTTAATGTTTTTAACAAAAGAGTTTATAAATATGCTTGCTTAAATTATGTATTACCATTATCAGTAATCGTATTAAGCTTTATAAATCTTCTTTATATTTACTCATATTTAATAGGTGAAAATATTTGGCTACATTGGAGTACATGTATTAGTTTAGTAATGCCTCTCACTATTGTTATGGCATTATTATTATGGTTTATTGAAAAACAATGGATTAACAAGCATGAAAGTTTCTCCTATCGATTAATCTTTAAAATAGTTTTTACATTTATTATTCTTAATATCCCAGCTTTACTTTTTATATCAATCCCTTATGGACTACTAACCACATTTTTTTCTGTATTTATTTTTACAATTATATTAACTTTTGGTAGAGGCGTACTAATGTATCTTAACCATGTTTCAGAATCCTTAGTAAAACAAAAAGATGTAGAATTAAGTCGATTAAAAGAAATAAATGCACAATCAGAATTAAAACTATTACAGTCACACATCAATCCGCATTTTCTATATAACGCCCTAAATTCGATAGCAGGTTTAGTCCATAAAAGCCCAAATAAATCAGAAAAAATGGCATTATCGTTATCTAATTTGTTTCGATATTCCATCAACAAAAAAGGACAACAAATGAGTACTATAAACGAGGAAGTTTTAATGGTGCAAAACTATTTAGAAATTGAAAATATCCGTTTTGGCGACCGTTTAACATTCAGATTACACATAGACGATGCTTTAAAAAACGAGGAAATCCCGATGTACATTTTACAGCCATTGGTAGAGAATGCTATAAAACACGGTATTTCTAAGATTAGAGGCGAAGGATTTATTATGTTAGAGATTAAAAAAGAATTAGACAACCTATTAATTCTTGTGTCCGATAACGGTCCCGATTTTCCAAACGGCTTAGTAAGTGGCCACGGTTTACAAACGGTTTACGATTTATTACGCTTAAGTTATGGCGATAAAGCATCCTTAAAATGGGAAAACATGCCTGTAAAACAAATCTCGATTTTAATCCCTAAAACTTAGTGTTATGACTAAAATACATAAAACTATTATTATAGACGACGAGCCACCTGCGAGAGCACGTTTGTTAAACCTATTAGAAAGTTTCCCAGACATTTTTCAAGTTATAGCCGTTGCAAAAGATGGGATAGAAGGGCAAGAGAAAATAGAAGCCTTGAAACCAGACCTTATTTTTTTAGATATAGAAATGCCTGAATTATCTGGTTTTGAAATGTTAGCGCAATTAAAAACTATTCCTATTGTTATATTTTGTACGGCTTACGATCAGTATTCCTTACAAGCTTTTGAAACTAATAGCATCGATTACTTATTAAAACCAGTAAGTATGGAGCGATTACAGCAATCGGTTAATAAATTAAAATTGTTTAGTAAAAACAATACCTCTCAAAATATTTTAGAACTTTTAAAAGAATTATCTAGCCAAAAGGAAGTCAAAAAAATGACCTCTATTACCGTAAAAAAAGGTGATAAACTCATTTTCATAAAACTAGAAAATATTAGCCACTTTAAGGCAGATGAACGGCATGTTTTGGTTCATTCAAAAGACGGAAATTATTTATCGGAAGAACCTTTATCTGCTTTAGAAAACAAATTACCAGTAAACTTTTTAAGAGTACATCGCGGTGTTATTATTAATACCGACCATATTAAAGAAGTACAGAAGTATTTTAATAGTCGATATATTATTACTCTAAACAATAAAAAGCAATCTAGCCTTACGTCTGGCAGAAGTTATAACGGCGCTATTAAAGATTGGATGAACCTTTAAGTTTTATGACTTAAGATTTTTTAGGTGAATGATTTTCAATTATTTCTTGTAGTGATTCTTTACTATTTTTGATTAAAATTATTTTTAGATATTATGCTAAAAACCAAACAACACTTTATTGTTAAAATTCATTTAATTATTTCTGTTTTAATTGTGGGGCCTGTGGCTCTTATTTATGGGTTTATTCCAGAATCGCAATTTGATATTCATTTAAACACCATAGATGAACACAACTTTTTTAAAGCCATCATAGGTTTATATCTTGGATTTTCAATGCTATGGGTTTTTGGAATATTTAAAGCTAATTATTTAAAGTTCGCGCTAATTACAAACTTAATTTTTATGTTAGGGTTAGGTTTTGGGAGGTTATTAAGTTTAGCGGTTGACGGTATGCCAACATTTGGATATGTTTTTGGAACTTTTGCAGAACTATTTTTAGGGTTTTATGGCCTCTGGGTATGGACCAAGTATAATAAAAACCTTAATTTTGCTCAAAAATCAAACACTTGATAAAAATAGACAACATAGAGCTTCCAGATTTTCCATTGCTTTTAGCGCCTATGGAAGATGTGAGCGACCCACCATTTCGAGCGTTGTGCAAGGAGCAAGGTGCCGATGTGGTTTATACCGAGTTTGTTTCTAGCGAAGGTTTAATTCGCAATGCTGCCAAAAGTGTTATGAAGCTGGATATTTACGAAAAAGAACGTCCAGTAGGCATTCAAATTTTTGGAGCCAATTTAGATAGTATGCTTCAAACCATTGATATTGTTGAAAAATCTAAACCAGATATTATCGATATTAATTTTGGTTGCCCCGTAAAAAAAGTGGTCAGTAAAGGTGCTGGTGCAGGTATTTTAAAAGATATCTGTTTGATGGAAAAATTGACTGCAGAAATGGTAAAGCGTACCAATTTACCTATTACAGTAAAAACCCGTTTGGGTTGGGATCATGATTCTATTAAAATAGTTGAGGTTGCTGAGCGTTTGCAAGATGTGGGATGTAAAGCCATTGCTATTCACGGGCGTACTCGTGCGCAAATGTACAAAGGTGAAGCCGATTGGAAACCCATAGCTGCGGTAAAGAATAATCCCAGAATGCATATTCCAGTGTTTGGAAATGGGGATATTGATTCTCCTGAAAAAGCGGCTTTAATGCGTGATGAATTTGGTTTAGACGGTGCTATGATTGGTCGTGCAAGTATAGGTAATCCTTGGTTTTTTAAACAAGTAAAACACTTTTTTGAAACAGGTGAATATTTAGGTCCAATTTCTTTAGAAGAGCGTGTTGAAGCTGCCCGTCGTCATTTACAAATGGCTATTGATTGGAAAGGTGAAGTTTTAGGTGTTTTTGAAACACGACGCCATTACACGAATTACTTTAAAGGAATTCCGCATTTTAAAGAATACCGTATGAAAATGGTAACCAGTGACCATTCTGAAGATGTTTTTGCTGCTTTTGATGAAGTCCTTGAAAAGTTTGCTGATTATCAGTTTACAGAGTAGATTTTAAACATTTTTTTTAATAAAAAATGAATTATAATGAAATTACTGTGTACCACTCGACAATACATTGTTGAATTTATTTTTTGAGACTGTAGAGTTTTAAACAGAAAAAGAGCTTTGTATTAAAAATTGTAGCTTGCTATTTTAGAAAATTATTAATTCCGACTGCGTTGTAACTTCAGTAGCTTCGATGATTTTAAGTGAGATTATAGCTTTGGCTTCAATTTAAAATAGAGATTGAAATTTATATGTAAACTTGCTCGAGTTAAATATTTTGTACTAACGATTTTGTAATTCTTACCGAAGCAATTTTTGAAGCGATTATTCCCAGAATAGAAATTGTAAAAAAAACGATAAAAAAGTTTTCTATTTTTATAGTTATTGGATAGGCTAAAGAAGGTGTTATCATAACTAAATCAAATGCTTTTTGAAGGAATGCAATTATAATAGCAACTACTAAACCAATAATACCGCCGATAACACTCATTAAACTACCCTGTAAAAAGAATATTTTTCGAATATCTTTTACCGTTGCTCCAATATTAAACAGCGTATTTAAACTTTTCTTTTTGTCGAGCATCATCATAACTAGCGAGCCTATAATATTAAAAAATGCGATAATAAGTACCAGTGTAAATATTAAATAAACGGCTAAGTTTTCGGTATTAAGCATTTTGTAAAGTGCATCGTTTAATTGTGCTTCTGTTTTTAATAACAACATCAGTGCCTAAAACCTCTTGAATATGTTGTTTAACAATATTTTCGTCTGTACCTTCTTTTAGTTTAAACTCAATAGCACTAGTTTGGTTGGGTTTATAGTTAAGCAAGTTCTGAGCTAAATTTAATGAAGTAAAAACGTAGGAATCATTAAATTTTTCGTTGATAGAAAAAATACCAACATTAAGTGTTTTAACTGAATTAAAAGCATCTTTTATGGAGGTTATTTGTCCTTTTCCTGGTTTTGGTACATAAATATTTACTGTTTTAGAAAAATCCAAATAACCCATAGATAGGTGGTTTGCAATGCCCCAACCCACGACAATTTGATTAGATTTTTGGTCTAACCAACTGCCGGAATCAAGAACAGAATCAATAGCGACTACTTTTTGAAAATGTTCATCAACGCCCTTAATATTTGCTAAATACGTTTTTTCATCAAAAGAAATAAAGGCACGTTCTTCTATAATTTTTGAATAAATAGCAATATCGTTAATCTGATTAAGTTCGTCTATTTGTGCTTCGGTTAAAAAAAATGATTTTCCAATAGCAGGTTCAGCTTTTAAATCTGGATCAACAACACTAGAAAATTGGAGCGTAAAATCTTTTAAACCTGCAAAACCAGAAAGTACAATAAATAAAGAAGCAGCACCCAGAATGACGCCAATAACAGCAATATAGGTTATAAAATTAATAGCATTGTTACTACTTTTAGAGCGTAAATAACGTTTTGCTATATGTAATGGGAAATTCAACTATGATTTTTTTCTTTTGTCCAGCAAATCTGGATTATCAAGCGGATTCTCTTTTCCTTTTAAAGACCGTTCAATCTTGTCTATATATTCTAAAGAGTCATCTATAAAAAACTCTAAATTCGGCATTCTGCGGAGCTGATTTTTAGTGCGTTGCGCCAATTCATGACGAATTAAAGGCGTGTTTGATTTTATGCCTTTTAAAAGTTCAGTGCCTTTATCATTAGGAAAAATACTCAAATACACTTTAGCCACCGATAAATCTACGGTTACTTTTACTTTACTCACAGATATTAATACACCACGCATACCCCCTTGCGTTGCGGCGCTTTGTAGCACTTCAACCAAATCTTGTTGTAAAACAGATCCTATTTTCTTTTGTCTTTGACTTTCCTCTACGTTGCTCATTTATAAATACCTATTTATAGGTTTAGAATGCAAAAATAACGGATATTTAAAGATTATCTTACTTTTGATTTACAAATTTTGTAACTTACTTTAAAGTACTTCCCATGAATAGAATTGAACATATAGGTATTGCCGTAAAAAATATTGATGAATCTAACCATTTGTTTACCAAACTATTTGGTGAACTTAACTATAAAACTGAGACCGTTGAAAGCGAAGGTGTAAAAACTTCTTTTTTTAAGGTTGGGATGAATAAAATTGAATTACTTGAAGCTACAAAAGCAGATAGTCCAATAGCTAAATTTATTGATAAAAAAGGTGAAGGCATTCATCATATTGCTTTTGACGTTGATGATATTGAAGATGAAGTAAAACGATTAAAAACAGAGGGTTTTATTATTTTAAATGAAATTCCTAAAAAAGGAGCAGATAATAAGTTAGTTGTTTTTTTACATCCTAAAACTACTAATGGCGTGTTAATTGAGTTGTGCCAAGAGATTGATGCTAAATAACACGTAATATTTAGAACAAAAAGGTTTGCAGTATATTAAAAATAATAGTAATATTGCACTCCAATTTAGGTCCCATAGCTCAGTTGGTTAGAGCACCTGACTCATAATCAGGTGGTCCTTGGTTCGAGCCCAAGTGGGACCACTTTAAAGAGATTGTAAAGCCTTGATAATCAGACGATTTTTAAGGCTTTTTTTGTGCAGATTAAGCATATGTTCAAACTTCTTTGGAAATCCTTGCTGTCATTTACGTCGCAGGAATGGGTTTATCTCTACAAATATATATATTCGTGAATATGTAATTATACTTTTACACAAGTTGATTTACCTTTATTATCATTATTTCCTTTTGTCTAAAAAGCTTTCCGAGGTTTCCATTTTCGGCAATTGTATAAATAACTATATTTGAGTAAGTATAAGAATTATAGTAGCCCCGAGGTAGTCCCATGTTATGGAAAAGTACAGAAGAGTTATATCGAAAATAACAGATTTAGATACTGTGAATGACCACCTTAAATCATTGTAAAGAATTGTTAATCAGTGTATTGTAATTATTTTTTTTGACTTCTTAAATATATGCTCAAACTAATTTAGTTTTTTTTGAGATAGATTGCTTCTAATATATCCTAAATGTTATTATTATTTGACTATAAAATTTCCTAAAAGGTAGCACAAATAGCATCACGCTTTAAAAATGGTGTGTGGGATAATGAAAAGGCTGCATTGTGGTTTGTGTAATAAATAGAATCATTTTAATTGCACAACCATTGCATTAAATAATGTATATCTTTGTTTTCGTTATGAAATTAATCACATCCATATCATTGTCAATAGTATTTATGTTTCAGGCAGTTATGCCTAGCATAGACATGGGATGTGAATTTCAAAAAATTGCAGCGGTCTATTCACATTATCAAGAACACAAAAATTTTGATGGGGATTCATTTTTTGAATTTATTATAGAAGACTTTGTTCTAGATGATGATAGCTCAAAAGAGCATCATGAAAACTCAAATCATCATGAAGCGCCAATTCAAAATTCGCATCAATGTTGTCATATTACATTCTTTATTTTGCAACAATCTCAATTCAATTTAGAGCCTGTTAATTTTAAAGAAACTCTAAAATTCGATAATTACAATGCCTTTTTTTCTTCGGCATATTTAGATACTTTATTTCAACCACCTAGGGTTTAAAAATAGATATTCTCACAATAATTGAGAGTATTAAGAATTACAGCCTTAACATCTATAAGGCAAAACTGTTTTTCAAATATTTTTAAATCATTCTATATGCTTAATAAAATTATTAAGTACTCTGTAACCCATAAATTGGTTATAGGGCTACTCACTTTGACGTTAATTATTACAGGAATCTATTCATTAAGGCAACTTCCTGTTGATGCGGTGCCAGATATTACCAACAATCAAGTACAAGTCATTACCAACTCGCCAACACTCGCAGCACAAGAGGTTGAGCGTTTAATTACGTTCCCAATTGAAATTACAATGGCAACCATACCTCAGATTGAGGAAATTCGTTCCTTTTCACGATTCGGATTATCTGTAGTTACCATCGTTTTTGAAGAAGATGTTGATGTCTATTGGGCACGACAACAGGTAAACGAACGTCTGGCAGAGGCACAATCCCAAATACCAAAAGGCATAGGAAAACCTGGTATTGCACCTTTAACTACTGGTCTTGGAGAAATTTATCAATATGTTGTAACCACAAAACCGGGTTACGAAGATAAATATGATGCTATCCAATTACGAACCATTCAAGATTGGGTTGTAAAAAGGCAACTTTTAGGAACTAAAGGTATTGCCGACGTAAGCAGTTTTGGTGGCTATTTAAAGCAATATGAAATCGCCGTTCGTCCTGAGCGCTTAAATGCGATGCAGGTTTCTATTTCAGAAATTTTTGATGCTTTAGAAAATAATAATCAAAATACTGGAGGTGCATACATCGAAAAAAATGATAAAGCACTATTCATTAGAAGTGAAGGCTTAGTTGGTTCTATAAACGATATTGAGAATATTCTAGTCAAACAAACGGAAAATGGAATCCCTATTTTAATAAGCGATGTTGCTAAGGTACAAACAGGTTCAGCAATCCGTTATGGAGCAACAACTCGAAATGGCGAAGGCGAAGTGGTTAGTGCTATTGTAATGATGCTGAAAGGTGCAAATTCAGCACAAGTTATATCAGATGTTAAAGATAAAATTGAAACTATAAGTAAAACATTGCCAGAAGGTGTTGTTATTGAACCTTTTTTGGATAGAACCAAATTAGTAAATAGTGCTATTGGAACGGTAACAACAAACCTTGTTGAAGGTGCATTAATCGTTATTTTCATTTTACTGTTATTATTGGGTAATTGGCGCGCAGGATTAATTACTGCTTCAGTAATTCCATTAGCTTTATTATTTGCCTTTAGTATGATGCACATTTTTGGTGTTTCAGCAAACTTAATGAGCCTGGGAGCTATAGATTTCGGTCTTATTGTAGATGGTGCTGTTATCATAGTTGAAGCCACCTTATTCCATTTAGGAGCTATGAAGCTTACACGAAAACTCTCGCAAAAAGAAATGGATGAAGAGGTGTACCAATCTGCCAGTAAAATTAGAAACTCGGCAGCATTTGGAGAAATTATTATTCTTATCGTGTACTTACCCATATTAGCATTAGTGGGTACTGAAGGCAAAATGTTTGGTCCTATGGCACAAACCGTAAGTTTTGCCATATTGGGTGCTTTTATTTTATCCATGACTTATATTCCTATGATGTCTGCATTGGTGTTAAGCAAGAACACAAATCACAAAAGGAATATCTCTGATAAAATAATGGATTTCTTTTATAGCATTTACCAACCTATTCTTAAAGTAGCAATGCATACGCGACTTATTGTTATTGGAATAACCGTAGTATTATTCGTAATCGCTTTTATGGTGTTTAGAAATTTAGGTGGAGAATTTATTCCAACACTCGAAGAAGGCGATTTTGCAGTTGAAACAAGAGTTATGACAGGAAGCTCATTGAGCAATACGGTAAAAGCAACAACAAAGGCAGAAAAAATATTATTGGATAATTTTCCTGAGGTTGAACAAGTGGTATCTAAAATTGGTTCAGGCGAAATCCCAACAGACCCAATGCCTGTTGAAGCAGCCGACATGATGATTATTCTAAAAGACAAGTCAGAATGGACTTCAGCTTCCAACAGAGAAGAGTTGGCTAATAAAATGGCTGAAGCTCTTGAAGTAATTCCAGGAGTTACTTTCGGATTTCAGCAACCCATCCAAATGCGTTTTAATGAGTTAATGACAGGTGTGCGTCAAGATGTTGCTGTTAAAATTTATGGCGAAGATTTAGAACTGTTATCAACTTATGCCAATCAAATTGGTAAAATTGCTGGTACTGTTGATGGCGCTGTAGATGTTTATATTGAAGAAGTGACTGGTGTACCTCAAATTGTGATTGATTATAACCGAGCGCAATTGGCAAAATATGGTTTGGATATAAAATCTGTGAACAACACCATTCAAGCAGCGTTTGCAGGTGCATCAACAGGATTGGTTTACGAAGGAGAAAAGCAATTTGATTTGGTTGTGCGTTTGGAAGGCGACCAAAGAACGCACCTTTCTGATGTCCAAAATTTATATATTAATGGAGCACAGGGTCAACAAATACCGTTGCAGCAAGTGGCGAAAGTTTCAATCATTGATGGGCCTTATCAAATTCAACGCGATGATACACGAAGACGAATCATCACAGCTTTTAATGTGCGTAATCGAGATGTAGAAAGTGTGGTTGAGGAAATCAGTAAAAAAATAGAAAGTCAAGTTAGTTTAGCACCTGGTTATAGTATTAGTTACGGTGGGCAGTTTGAAAATTTGGTAGAAGCAAGACAGCGTTTGTCGATTGCTGTACCAATGGCGTTATTACTTATTTTCATTTTGTTGTATTTCACTTTTGGATCTATTAAACAAGGTGTTTTAATTTTTACTGCCATTCCATTATCTGCTATTGGAGGTGTTTTTGCACTTTGGTTACGTGATTTACCTTTTAGCATTTCAGCAGGCGTTGGATTTATTGCCTTATTTGGGGTAGCAGTATTAAACGGCATAGTTTTAATAGCAGAATTCAACCGACTTAAAAAAGATGGTGTTTCAGATATTTTTGAACGTATTTATCAAGGTACAAAAACGCGTTTACGTCCGGTAATAATGACAGCAGCTGTAGCTTCTTTAGGGTTTTTGCCTATGGCAATTTCTCAAACTTCAGGAGCAGAAGTACAACGTCCTTTGGCAACAGTTGTTATTGGTGGTTTAATTACTGCCACTTTTCTAACCCTTATCGTATTACCCATTCTATATTATTATTCAGAAAAAAAATTGAAAATGAAAACAAATAAAACAGTTCTGATGTTGTTTTTTATCTTTTTTGCTAGTGTAATTTCTGTAAAAGCACAAACAACACAGCAAGTAATGGCATTTGATAATCTCGATGCAGTTATTGAAATAGCATTAAAAAACAATCCAAATATTAAAATATCTAAATTGCAAACAGAACAAGAACAAGCTTTAAAAGGAGCGAGTTTTGATATTCCGAAAACGCAATTTGGTTTAGAATATGGTCAAACCAACAGTATAGCAGATAATGATACTCGTTTTAGTATAAGCCAAACCTTTGCATTTCCAACATTATATGGCAATCAAAATAAATTATCAAAAGCAAAGATAGCATCGAGCGAACTTAATCAAGAGGTTGTTAAAAATGAATTGATAGCTCAAATAAAATCGGCGTATTATCAACTATGGTATCTAAAGAATAAGCAAAATTTGTTACAGCAACAGGATACCATTTATGAAAAATTCCAATACGCAGCAAATTTGCGTTTTAAAACAGGCGAAAGTAATGCTTTAGAACAAGCAACTGCCAATGCAGAATTGGCAGACATTAAAATTGGTTTAAAAAATAATATTTCTGAAATCAAAACCTACCAATTGCTGTTGCAAAATTTGATGCAATTAGACAGTCTTATTGATATTAACGTTGGAGCATTAGAAGTGGTTTCAACATTGTTTTCAGAAGCATTGCAAGACAGTTTATCGATTTCAAATAATCCTTTAGTAGCATTTTATAAATCAAAAGTAGAAGTTGCAGATAAAGAACGTTCAGTACAATCGGCAAAAATGTTACCCGATATTACCTTGGGTTATTTTAATCAGTCTTTTATTGGTACTGGCCAAACAGCAAATGGTATACAAACAGTATTCGATTCTGGAGATCGTTTTACAGGTGTGCAATTGGGTTTAAGTATTCCTATCTTTTTTAAGTCGCACAGCTCAAAAATTGAAGCTGCTAAAATTCATAAAATAGAAATCGAATCACAACTGGAAGCGGTTACGAATTACACCACATCTCAATTGCAAACAGCATTGGAAACCTTAAAAAAAGACCAGGATAATATGAGTTTTTACCGTCTCAATGCCTTGCCACAAGGAGATTTACTGCTAAAAAGTTCACAGCGAGGTTTCCAGGAAGGAGAAATTCAATATATAGAATATGTGCAAGGACTAAACAGAGCTTTAGGCATACGAACTAAATATTTGGATTATATCAATCAATATAATCAAACACTAATAACCATTGAAAAATTGACAGCTAATAATTAAAGACATGAAAACTATAGCACATAAAATAATCCTATGTATTACGCTAATTTTAGCAATAGGATGTAAAGAAAAAACAACTGTTGTTGAAGATACTCACGAAGCCGAAAATGAGAATATCGTTGAACTTACTGACGCTCAATTAGCACAAACTGAAATCGTAATTGGTAAAGTTGAAAAACGAAAAATAGGACATGAAATTTCCGTTAACGGGATGATAGATGTGCCACCGCAAGGCAATATATCTGTAACAGTTCCGTATGGTGGGTTTTTAAAACGGACAACGATGCTTCCTGGTACCAAGTTAAAAAAAGGACAAGTAATTGCAAGTGTAGAAAACCCTGAATTTATTGATTTCCAAAGAGATTATTTAGAAGCATTAGCCAATAACGAATACCTCAAAGCAGATTTTGAGCGTCAACAAACTTTAAACGATGCCGAAGTGACATCCAGTAAAGTGTTCCAAAAAGCGAAGAGTAATTATATGACCAATAAGGCAAATATTCAAGCTTTGGAAAGTAAGTTACGCTTAATTGGTATAAATCCATCAAGTGTAAAAAACGGTAAAATATCTTCAGTTGTCAATGTGTATTCACCAATTAATGGTATCGTCCGGGAAGTGTACATCAATACCGGGAAATTTTTTAATCCGCAAGATGTTTTAATGGATATTACAGATGCATCAGATTTGCATGTAGAGCTAAAAGTATACGAGGATGATATTCCACTCATTAGAATTGGTCAGCGTATTCGTTTTAGATTGGCGAATGCACCTAAAGAATGGATGGAAGCTGAAGTTTTTCTAATAGGGAATAATGTACGTGATGATAGATCTATTACGATTCATGGTCATTTAAAAGAAAAGAACGAAAACTTATTACCAGGTATGTTTATCAATGCCAATATTGAAGTTGACGCTTTAGAGCAGAATGCTGTTCCGGAAGAAGCTATCGTTAGGTTTGATGGCAAACATTATATTTTTAAATCCTTAGGCAGTCGAAAAGAAGGCGAACAGATGATGAATGATTTTGAAATGGTAGAAATCAGTAGAGGAAATGAAGAAGGTGATTTTGTGGCATTCAAAATGGAAGATACCTCTGAAGATATTTCCACAATGAATATTGTTTTAAAAGAAGCTTTTACGCTTTTAGCAAAAGCAAAAAATAGTGAAGAAGAAGGTGGTCACGAACATTAAATCTAATATGATAAAGATAGAAAAATTATTTGCATCAAAAGACATACGTATTACAGCAATGCGTTTGCTTATTTATAAGTTTCTTGCCGAAAGGCAGGTGGCTGTAACCTTGAGTGATATTGAAAATGCTTTTGAAAAAGCAGATAGGACGACCTTATATCGAACGTTAAAAACGTTCGAAGAAAACGGAATCGTTCATCAAATAGACGATGGTACAGGGATTGCTAAATATGCGTTGTGCGAAAAAGGATGCAATTGTGACATTGAAACCGATTTGCACTTACATTTTCATTGCAACAATTGTAATGACACTATTTGTTTAACAGAACATAAAATTCCTCAAATTAAAGTGCCAGATGGATTTGTTTCAGAAGATGTTAATTTGGTAGTAAAAGGTGTTTGTGATAAATGTAGTGGCTTATAAATGTACTTCCGTTGCATACTGTTTTATTGCATCTTTGAATAAAATACAATTGAATGATGAAAAAAAAGAAACTTAATTTAAAAGATTTAAAACCAAATTCAGAAACAGAACATAGTCACGATGATGGTCACGACCATAGTGGTGGACAACCAAATAATTTCAAAGCCTATTTACCGGCTATAATTAGTTTTACAATGCTAATTATTGGTATTGGGTTCGATTATTTTGATGTGGTATTTTTCAAAGACTGGCTGCGCATTGTTTGGTATGGTATTGCTTATTTGCCGGTTGGACTTCCTGTAGTAAAAGAAGGTTGGACTAGTATTAAAAAAGGAGATGTTTTTACAGAATTTTTTTTAATGTCCATAGCCACAATTGGTGCTTTTATAATTGGCGAATATCCAGAAGGTGTTGCGGTTATGTTATTTTATGCTGTTGGCGAATTGTTCCAGAACGCAGCAGTCAATAGAGCAAAGTCAAACATAAAAGCATTGTTGGATGTAAGACCAAATGAAGCTTTGGTTTATCGCAATGATGATTACATTTCTGTAAGTCCGGAAACGGTTGAAATTGGAGAAAAAGTACAAGTTCGTGCGGGAGAAAAAATTCCCCTGGATGGTATTTTACTTTCCGAAAAAGGTTCTTTTAATACCGCGGCATTAACAGGCGAAAGTAAACCTGACACAATTGCAAAAGGCGAAAAAGTGTTTGCAGGCAGTATTAATATGGATGGTGTTATAGAAATCGAAACCACAAAAGAATTTAAGGATAGTTCCATTGCCCGAATTCTTGATATGGTACAGAACGCCACAGCGCGAAAATCTAAAACCGAATTGTTCATCAGACAATTTGCACGCATTTATACACCCATTGTTGTGTTCTTGGCTATTGCAGTTACAGTTGCACCATACTTTTTTGTTGATGATTATGTGTTTAGAGATTGGTTGTATCGTGCCTTAATATTTTTAGTTATATCCTGCCCTTGTGCGTTGGTTATTTCTATTCCATTGGGTTATTTCGGTGGATTGGGAGCAGCTTCAAAAAATGGAATCTTATTTAAAGGCGCTTCATTCTTAGATGCCATGACCAAAATAAATACGCTGGTAATGGACAAGACAGGAACGGTAACGAAAGGTGTTTTTAAAATTAAGGAGATTAAAGCCATTAATTGGGATGAAAAGGAATTTATGAAATACCTGATGGCTATGGAAGAACAATCCACGCATCCAATCGCTAAAGCCATTTTGGAATATAAAGAAGAAGGTACAGATTATGAAGCTTCCGACGTATCGGAAATAGCAGGAAAAGGTTTAAAAGGTGTCGTAAATGGTAAAACTGTTTTAGTTGGTAACAAAGCTTTAATGATTGCTAATAATATAAAGGTTTTAGAGGAAACAGAAACTATCGTAGAATCTATAGTATTAGTATCTATAGACGATGCATTTGCAGGTTATGTTGTCATTGCAGATGAATTAAAAGAAGATGCAAAAGAAACGATTACAGCATTACATAAAGTAGGTGTCAAAAATATAATGATGCTTTCCGGCGATAAGGATTCCATCACTCAAAAAATAGCTTCCGAATTAAATATCGAAATTGCTAAAGGCGGTTTGTTACCAGAAGATAAATTGAATGAAGTTGAAATTTTAAAACAAAATCCTGAAAATAAAATTGCTTTTATTGGCGATGGCATTAATGATGCACCTGTTTTAGCTGCAAGTGATGTTGGTATAGCCATGGGTGGTTTAGGAAGTGATGTCGCTATTGAGACAGCAGATGTTATTATTCAGACCGATCAACCTTCAAAAGTGGTAAAGGCTATTAAAATAAGTCGTTCTACCCGAAAAATTGTTTGGCAGAATATTGGTTTGGCATTTGGTGTAAAAGTGATTGTTTTAATTTTAGGAGCTGGTGGTTTGGCAACTATGTGGGAAGCGGTTTTTGCAGATGTTGGTGTTGCGTTATTAGCAATATTGAATGCGGTTAGATTACAAAGAATGACCTGGAGTTAAAGTATAATATTATGAATAGAAAAGAACATTGGGAAAACGTTTTTAAAACAAAATCTTTAGATGAAGTGAGTTGGTATGAAGTCGTGCCAGAAACATCTCTATCCTTTTTTAAGGAATCTAATATTTCTAAATCTGCAAAAATCATAGATATTGGTGGAGGCGATAGTTTTTTGGTAGATAATTTATTAAAGTTGGGGTACAAAGATATCACAGTTTTAGATATATCTGAAGCTGCATTAGATAGAGCAAAGCAACGTTTAAAAGCACAATCAAAGACTATAAAATGGATAGTGGCAGATGCAGCGGATTTTTCACCACCTGAAAATTATGATTTTTGGCACGATAGAGCAGCATTTCATTTTTTAACTGATGAACAACATATAACAAATTATGTTGAAACGGTTAAAAAGCATCTTAATAAGAACGGTAATTTAGTTATTGGTACTTTTTCGAAAAATGGTCCTAAAAAATGTAGTGGATTAGATATTAAGCAATATTCAGAAAGGTCTATGGTAAGTCAATTTGAAACTTATTTTGACAAAGTAAAGTGTATTGAAATAGACCACAAAACACCTTTTGATACAAGTCAAAATTTTGTGTTTTGTTGGTTAAAAAGAAAATAATCCTGCTTTTTTTGTCCTGTGCCTTTTAGTGGAATGTGTTTTTTTGATTTTATGAGTAAATGGATTAATAACAAGGTTGAAATAGTCGTTTGAGATTTAGGAGTAGTATTATTTTTAATATTAAATGCAGTTAGGTTCCAGCGAATGAATTGGAATTAGCTAATTAAAGCTTTGCTAAACAAAGCAAAGCTTTATTCAATAGGAAGCTTGAGAACTAAATAAAATCTATATTTAACCATTTAGTAATTTATAATAAATTCAAATGATGCTCAAACCTTTATGCATCTATAACACTCTATACATCTATTTTCAAAACAAATAAAGTAATTAAAAACTCCGCAGTACCCCACAGCTTTCAAAATTACTGTACTATAAGCTAGCCCAAGTGGGACCACTTCTAAAATAAAAAACTTCTTAGAATTTATATTTTTTGAAGCTTTTTTATTGAAATTTATAACCAAATACATGACTTTTCCACTTTAGCTTTCGAAATTTTAAAAAATGAAGAATCATAATTGTTTAATATTTTATGAACTATGGTCTATAAATTTATAAACTAACGAATTATTCTTAATTGAATTTGTGAAATTAGTAATAATGGAGCAAATACGTAAAATTTAAGTGCAAACTAAGTAAAAATTAAGTATTTTTACTTAGTTTTGTTTTAAATACGTAGTTATGAAGCATATTATTGTTGTTGGGAATGGCATGGTGGGGTATAAATTTTGCGAAAAATTTGTGTCGCAAACTAATGCCAATCAATTTAAGATTACCGTTTTTGGTGAAGAACCTAGACCTGCATATGACAGAGTTCATTTGAGTGAGTTTTTTGAAAACCAAGACGCTAAAGCATTAGAGATGGCTCCTGCAGAGTGGTACGCTAATCATAATATTGATTTAATTACAGGTGAACGTGTTGCTGACATACATCGGTCTTCAAAAAAAATAACGACAGCCAAGGACCGCGAGTTTTCTTATGATTATTTGGTTTTAGCAACAGGTTCTTCACCTTTTGTACCACCTATCAAAGGTGTTGAAAAAGATGGCGTATTTGTGTATCGTACTATTGAAGATTTAGAAGGCATGTTGGCATACGCTGCTAAACTTAAAGCAGAAAAACCAAACGCAAGAGCGGCCGTTCTTGGTGGTGGATTATTGGGTTTAGAGGCTGGTAAAGCAGTTATGGATATGGGTTTAGAACCTCACATTGTTGAGTTTGCAACGAAATTGATGCCAAGACAATTAGATTCAAGAAGTAGTCAAGTTTTAAAATTAAAATTAGAGTCCATTGGTTTAAAAATTCATTTGGGTAAAGCAACTAATCAAATTTTAGGTAACGGCTCCATTACGGGTATGGAGTTTGGTGAAGACGATATGTTAGACGTTGATATGCTTATCGTGTCGGCAGGAATACGCCCAAGAGATGAGTTGGGTAGAGCAAGTGGATTAGAGGTTGGTGTTCGCGGTGGTATCGTTGTAAATGATAAAATGCAAACTTCTGATAACAATATTTATGCTATTGGTGAGATTGCATTATATAAGCAAATGATTTATGGTTTGGTAGCTCCAGGATATGATATGGCTGCTGTTGCGGTCGAACAAATTATTGGAAAAACAGATTATGTAATGCCAGCAGATATTGATATGTCGACCAAATTAAAACTTATTGGTGTCGATGTGGCGAGTTTTGGTGAACCATTTATGCCAGCATCAAAAGGACATTCTATCATTTTTGAAAATAAAACACAACATTTATATAAACGAATAAATGTTAGTTTGGACGGAAAATCTTTACTTGGAGGTATTTTGGTTGGTGATGCAGCGGATTATAACATGTTACATCAAGTATATTTAAACGGAATGGCGATTCCAGAAGATCCGTCACAACTTATTTTGCCAGCCATTGAGGGTGGTAAGGCCTTTGGAAGTGTTTTAGATTTACCAGATACAGCTCAGGTTTGTTCTTGTGAAAGTGTTTCAAAAGGCGATATTTGTTGCTCAATTACTGATGGTGAATCGCATAATTTAGGCGATGTGATTATCAAAACTAAAGCAACCACAGGTTGCGGTGGTTGTAAGCCTATGGTGGTCGATTTGGTAAACGAAACCTTAAAATCTTTAGGAAAAGAGGTTAAAGAAACCATTTGCGAGCACTTCAATTTTAGCAGGCAGGAGCTTTATGATTTAATAAAAATAAATAAAGTCCCCGATTATGAAAAAACACTCAATTTATTTGGAGAAGGTCATGGTTGTGAAGTATGTAAACCTTTAGTGGCCTCAATTTTTGCTACCATTACAATGGAAACAGCAAATCGTCAACCTACCATACAAGATACTAACGATCGTTTTTTAGCTAATATTCAACGAAACGGAACCTATTCTGTAGTACCCAGAGTTGCTGGTGGCGAAATTACTCCAGATCAATTAATGGCCATTGGTGCCGTTGCTAAAAAATACGATTTATACACAAAAATAACAGGAGGCCAACGGATTGATTTGTTTGGTGCCCAAATACATGAATTACCTTTAATTTGGAAAGAACTAATTGATGCTGGTTTTGAAAGCGGTCACGCGTATGGAAAATCTTTACGAACCGTTAAAAGTTGTGTTGGTTCTACATGGTGTAGATATGGGATGCACGAAAGTGTAACGTTTGCTATTGACATTGAAAATAGATATAGAGGCTTACGCTCGCCACATAAATTAAAAGGCGGCGTTTCTGGTTGTATTCGCGAATGTGCGGAGGCAAGAGGTAAAGATTTTGGATTGATTGCTGTTGATGGTGGCTGGAATTTATACGTTTGTGGAAACGGAGGCGCTACGCCAAAACACGCCGTTTTGCTTGCAGAACAATTAGATGATAAAACGGTTGTAAAATACTTGGATAGATTTCTAATGTATTACCTGCGTACTGCCGGACCTTTAGTAAGAACGGCACCATGGCTAGATAAACTAGAGGGAGGTATTGATTATTTAAAAAGAGTAGTAATTGAAGATTCTTTAGGAATTGCTGAAGATTTAGAAAGAGAAATGCAAGGACTGGTTAATAAATATGAGTGCGAATGGAAACAGGCTATTGAGAATCCTGAAATGATGAAACGCTTTAAACATTTCGTCAATTCAGATGATACAGATGACAATTTGGTATTTGTGCCCATGCGTGAGCAGAAAATGCCAAAGCAATGGATATAAAATGCCAAAGCAATTAAGGGGTTGATATTTGGGCGTTACCCTATCGGGTCGGGCTTTCCGCTATATCTTTTTTCAAAAAAAAGGATGCCGCTGCAATCCCTAACGCAGGCAAATTTTTAATAGCCAATACACCGTTCAAAGTCAGTAAGTTTAAAAACATAAAAATAAAACAAACAACTATAAAATAATAATTTACACTTTCCGCAAGAGTGAATATTCCCCGCCTTTGCAGTTTGGGGAGGTTTTTTTAAATATTGAATTATGGAAAATATATTAGAACAGTACAAATCGGTTGCTAAACATGAAGCAACAACGTGGTTTAGAGTAGGCTTAACTTCCGATTTTCCTGAAAATAGTGGCGGGTGTATAAAATATAAATCCAAACAGATTGCGGTATATAATTTTACACGAACAGGAAAGTGGTATGCAACGCAAAACTTGTGTCCGCATAAAATGGAAATGGTACTAGCGTTAGGTATGATAGGTGATAAAAGCGGTATTCCAAAGGTCGCTTGTCCCATGCATAAAAAGAATTTTTCATTAGAAGACGGGACAAATTTAGGAGGGGAAAATTTAAAAATTGCAACGTATCCTGTTAAAATTGAAAACGGAAATGTGTATATTGGCTTTTCAGATTAAAAGATATTTATGAAGCCTACACAATTTGAAATAGCTATGGCATTAATTGATAAAGAAAATGCCAAAGACACAAATATTTATTCTGTTCCAGGGTTGGATTATCCAAAGGAATTATTGTATTCGCAACGCATGACGCAAAAATTGTTACAGTTTGAACCTAACGCTTCTAAAGCGTTACAAATTGCTGCACGAGCACAGCATATTTGCAGATGGAAAATCCCCAGAAATGCTTATCCTATGGATAGAGTGGGGTATTTAAAGTGGCGTGAAACGTTAAAAAAAATGCATGCAGAATTAACTTCCGAAATTCTGGAGCAAGTAAGTTATGATCAACACTTTATTGATAGGGTATCGTTTTTAATAAATAAGAAATTAATTAAAAAAAACGAAGAAACTCAAACTTTAGAAGACACCATTTGTTTGGTTTTTTTAGATTATTATTTTGAAGATTTTATTGAAAAACACGAAGACGAGAAAGTGGTTGATATTTTAAAAAAAACATGGGTAAAAATGTCTGATAAGGGGCACGAAGCCGCTTTAAAATTAACTTTTTCTGATAAAAGTTTAACTTTGGTAAAACAGGCCATTACCTAAATAGCTGTATATGAGTAATAACGGTAATTCATTAGATCAGCGTACGTTTGATAAATTAAGCCGTTTATATATTATTGCCTTAAGTACTATTGCTCTTTCCGTTATTGTTAGTCAAATTTTAATCCGAAATCATTTAAAATCTCAACAAAGCGATTCTACGGTCATTAATGTTGCCGGCAGGCAACGGATGTTGAGTCAGAAATTAACAAAGGATGTTGTATCGCTTTCAGCTGAAGCCAATTTAGATAAACGTATCGTTCTTAAAAACAAGGTGAAAACCACGCTAAAGTTATGGCAATTATCACATTATTCACTTCAAAACGGTAATGATAGTCTAGGCTTACCTGGAAAAAATAGTGTTATTATTTCAAAAATGTTTAATAGTTTAAACAAATCTTTTGATACTATAAGCAACGCTTCCGAATCTATCATTGAAAAGTTAGAAAATATTCCTCCACTGCCAGTAAGCTCTTTTATTGAAGAAATTAATATTATAAAGGAAAAAGAAAACGATTTCCTTTTAATGATGGATAAAATTGTTAATCAATATGATTTAGAAGCCAATGAAAAAGTAAGTTGGTTACGTAATTTGGAGATACTTTTAACAGCACTAACATTACTTATTTTGTTAGGTGAATTTTTGTTTATTTTTTGGCCAACAGCAAAAACTGTAAAAAGCACGCTTGCAGATTTGTTAATTGCTGAGAAAACGGCTAAAAAAATGGCTTTTGATGCTGATGAGTTAAGTGTTGCTAAAGAGAAATCTATTAAAGAATTACGAGCCTTAAGTCAGGCTATGGACGAAACATTACTATTTGCCCGTATTACCCCAAGAGGTGTTATTGTACACATGGGTAAAAAGTTTTCGCGCTTATTTAAATTTACAAAGTTTAATGATAATGCTATTTTTTCTGAGGTATTATCTATTATTGAAAGTGAAAGGCTCATCATTGACGATATTGTATCAAAACATAAAAAAACAGGTTGGCAAGGTGAAGTAAAAGCAACTACCAAAGACGGTATTGATGTTTGGTTAGAATTAGCCATTATTCCTTTCAATCCCACTAATGATAAATCAGAATTATTATTGATTGGTTCTGAAATCTCAAAACGAAAAGAAGCACAATTGGAAATTGAACGTTTAACAAAAGATAGTTTTGAGGAAAAAATGAGTCAGCAAAAAATAATTTCCAGTAAAATTATTGAAAATCAAGAAAAAGAGCAAAATCGAATTGCGAAAGATGTTCACGATGGTATTGGGCAAATGCTTACAGGCTTAAAATATAATTTAGAAAGTATTGATATTTCTGATATAGAAAAAACAGCAACTAAGATAGAGCATTTAAAGATATTGGCTGCCGATATTATAAAGGGAGTACGTACTGCTACGTTTAATTTAACACCTCCAGAATTATCTGATCATGGTATTGTACCAGCCATTACAAAACTAACCCAAGAGTTGACCAGACTTACAGGTAAAAATATTGTTCTATTTAATAAAACCGATTTTAATCAAAGAATGGATTCGCTAAGTGAAATTAATATCTATAGAATTACCCAAGAAGCTATAAATAACGCTATAAAATATGCCGATTCTTCACATATTTTGGTGTCGTTATCCCATAGCGAAAATATACTTAGTATTGTTATTGATGATAATGGGAAAGGTTTCGACCCCAATAAAGTGAAAAAAGTAAAAAACGGTGATGGAGGTATGGGAATGACCTTTATGCGAGAACGTATTACCTATATTGATGGACGACTTTTCTTGAATTCCGAACTTGGCAAAGGCACTCGAGTAACGCTAAATGTTCCTTTATCAAAAAATTAGTTAAGACATTATGAGTAAAAAGTTAATAAGTTCAGGCTCCACTTTTGAAGAAAAAATTGGATATTCTCGTGCTGTAGTTCAAGATAATTGGGTGTTTGTATCTGGAACTACGGGATATAATTATGTAACAATGACGATTAGCGAAGCTGTTGAGGAACAAACGGAACAATGCTTAATTAATATAAAAAACACCCTTGAAAAAGCGAATTCTAGTTTAAGTGATGTGGTGCGAGTAACTTATATTTTACCCGATGCTTCAGATTTTGAAAAATGCTGGCACGTGCTAAAAAAATATTTTGGAGAGATAAAACCAGCAGCTACTATGTTTTCTGCAGGACTTGCTGATGATAAGATGAAAATTGAAATTCAGGTTACAGCTTTAAAATCTTGAATTACGTAGTATTACTTAAAAATTCTTATTTTTGAAATGAAATACTTAAATTTTTAAAATGGATACAATTAATGTTGTTTTGGCAGACGATCATGTTTTAGTAAGAGACGGTATAAAAGCACTGTTGGAAGACCAAATAGGCATTATTGTTGTTGATGAGGCCTCCAATGGAAGAGAAGCTTTAGAGGTTGTCAACAAAACGCATCCCGATGTATTAATTGTGGATATTAGAATGCCAGAAATGAACGGTATTGACGTGGTTGCTGAACTAAATAAATCTTCTTCAAGCGTTAAAACTTTAGTTCTATCCATGCACGATTCAGAAGAATATGTGGTTCAAGCGATACAAGCTGGAGCCGATGGCTATTTATTAAAAGGGGCAAGTAAGGAAGAATTTTTAAAAGCAGTTATTAGTGTAGCTTCTGGAGGTAAATATTTTACTGGTGATATATCGGCTATTATCATGAAAAATTTTGTTAATGGTAATACGCTTACAAAAGCTAAAGCTGAAAAACCAGTTGAAGATTCTTTTGGACTTACAAAACGCGAAAAGCAAATTCTTAATTTGGTGCTAGAATTAAAAAATAATAAGGATATTGCTGACGAACTACAAATTAGTAAACGTACCGCTGAAGTACATCGCTTTAATTTGATGAAAAAGCTAGATGTTAAGAATCTCATGGAGTTGAGTCATAAAGCGAAAGAGTTTGGGTTAGCTTAACTTTAATACTCAAGCAAGTGTTTTATATCAAATTCGTTAAACTTAATGGGTTAGAGATTCTTCTTTTAACAAATCTTCAAAATACCTACTCTAAAACGAGTAATGTCGCATTTATCGTAATATACGTATTTTAATTTTTTAAATTAAGTATTTATACTTAGTTTTGACTTATTAAAATAATATTCGAGAGCACTTCCAATTCTGAAATTTTCATTCCTAAAAAATACCAATTTCAAAATTTAGAACGGCATTTTTTATGGTATTCAGAATAATGAAACCCAGACTTGTTTCTTGTTATTTTAATGATTTAATTAGTAATAAACGCTATTGTAAATGATTGATAAAGATATAAAAACGACATGTTCTTATTGTGGTGTTGGTTGCGGTATAGTTATCAAAAAAGACATTAATAATAAGGTTTTTGTTGAAGGTGATAAAAATAATCCTGTAAATAGAGGGATGCTCTGTTCCAAAGGCATGAATTTGCATTATGTTGTAAATGATACGTCTGATAGAATTTTATATCCAGAAATGCGATGGAGTCGTTCACACCCCAGAGAACGTGTAAGTTGGGATGATGCTTTAGAGAGAGCGGCAAGCGTTTTTAAATCGATCATAAAAAAGCATGGTCCAGATAGTGTTGCGTTTTATGTATCTGGCCAGAGTTTAACCGAGGAATATTATATTGCCAACAAACTCACTAAAGGGTTTTTAGGAACTAACAATATAGACACTAATTCTCGTTTATGTATGAGTTCTGCTGTGGTTGGTTACAAAAAAACATTTGGTGAAGATAGTGTACCTATTTCTTATGATGATATTGAATTAGCAGATTGTTTTTTAATAACGGGCGCAAATCCTGCCTGGTGTCATCCTATTCTGTTTAGACGTATTGAGCATCACAAAGAAAAAAATCCAAACACTAAAATTATAGTAATTGATCCGCGAAAAACAGATTCTGCAAATTTTGCCGATTTACATTTACAATTACTTCCTGGAACAGATATTATTCTTTACAATGCCATTGGACGATGTTTATATAAACGTGGATTAATCGATGAACATTTCATAAATAATCATACGCAAGGTTTTGATGACTATAAAAAACAAATATTTCAAACTACGTTGAAAAAGGCATCACAATTATGTGGTGTACCAGAAAAAGATATTAGAAAAGCAGCAGATTACATCGGTCTTTCAAAAGGTTTTATTAGTATGTGGGCCATGGGACTCAATCAAAGTGTGGTTGGAACCGATAAGAATTTTGCGCTTTTAAACCTATCTTTAATCACGGGGCAAGTTGGCAAACCAGGCGCTGGTCCATTTTCACTTACGGGCCAGCCAAATGCTATGGGAGGACGTGAAGTTGGTGGAATGGCTAATCTTTTAGCAGTACATAAAGATTTACAAAACGAAGATCACCGACGAGAAGTTGCGCAATTTTGGGGTGTTGATAAAATAAATTCTAAACCAGGGCTTAGTGCTACCGAAATGTTTGATGCTTTAGAAAGTGGAAAACTTAAAGCTATTTGGATTGCTTGTACCAATCCTTTAGTAAGTTTACCCAATACTAACCGTATTGAAAAAGCCATGAAAAACGCAAAGTTTGTTGTGGTTCAGGACATTTCACATAAATCAGACACCGTAGCTTTTGCAGATTTGGTGTTACCTGCTGCAGGTTGGTTGGAAAAAGAAGGAACGATGACGAATTCTGAAAGGCGTATTTCATATTTACCCAAAGAAGTGAATCCTCCAGGTGAAGCTAGACCCGATGTTGAAATATTCTGTGATTTTGCAAAGCGAATGGGATTTCGAGGTTTTAACTACAACAATACCGATGAAATTTATGATGAATATGCATCAATGACCAAAGGTACAAATATGGATATATCATTCTTAAATTATGACAGATTAAAGAATGAGGGCACCTTTCAATGGCCTGTTAACAAATACAGACATACAGGAACACCACGATTATTTGAAGATAAAATCTTTTACACACCATCAAAAAAAGCCATTTTTAATATACCAAAAAGTGTTGAAAACACAGCTGTTAAACCCAATGACGAGTTTCCATTAATTTTAACTACAGGCCGTGTTCGCGATCAATGGCATACGATGACTAAAACAGGTAAAGTGGCACGTTTGAAAACGCATTATCCAAAACCTGTTTTAGAAATAAATCCAGTTGATGCTTATTTATACAACATAAAAGATAATGATGTTACTGAAATAAAAAGTGTGAACGGCCTCGTTAGAGTTCGCGCTAAAGTTACGGACACCATTAAAAAAGGCGTCGTATTTTTGGCTATGCATTGGGGGAAACAATTGCAAAGCGATTTAAATCGCGCAAATAATTTAACAAATACGCACGTCGATCCGCAATCTAAAGAACCAGACTTTAAATATACTACAGTTGCCGTTTCAAAATATAAAAAACCTTTTGAGAAAATAATTATTGCAGGTGCAGGTGCCGCAGCATTCCGGTTTATTCAAAACTATAGAGAGTATAATGACGTTGATGAAATTCATGTATTTTCAAAGGAACCTCATTTATTTTATAATCGTGTATTATTACCAGAATATATAACCGAAGAATTAACATGGGAGCAATTACTCAAAATAAAAAAATTAGAGCTTAATAAACTTAATGTAAAACTTCATCCTGAAATATTAATTGTTCAAATTGATCAAGAGAATAAGGTAGTTACCGATAGCAACGATAAAACATATAGTTTTGATAAACTAATTCTAGCCACGGGTAGTCGGGCATTTATTCCTAAGGACGTTCAAATTGATTTACCTGGGCGTTTTACTATGCGAAATAAAAGTGATGCAGATGCTTTTAAGTCTTATTTAGCAGCTACAAATTTACCGCCCGAAGAGCAACATGTGGTTATTGTTGGTGGCGGATTATTAGGTTTGGAATTGGCTGCTGCTATGAAACATAAAAATGTAAAAATCACAATTATTCAAAGAGCTTCTGCGCTTATGGAACGTCAATTAGACAAAGTTTCTAGTAAGCTATTAGCGTTAGATGTTCAAGAACGTGGTATTCAAATTTACTTTGATAATGAGGTTAGCACTGTTTTTGATGATGAAGATACTGGTGATTTAAATATCACATTAAAAAGCGGAAAATTCATTACAGCTAATGCTATAGTGTATGCCATTGGTACCATACCAAACATTGAAATAGCTAGAGAAAACGGAATTATTTGCGGTCGGGGTGTTAAAGTTAATCAACATTTACAATCCTCAAATCCAGATATTTTTGCCATTGGAGAAATTGCAGAATTTAATAATCAGTTATTCGGAATTACTTCTGCTGCAGAGGAACAAGCAGATATTTTAGCCAACTTTTTGGCTGGAGATATTAGTGTAGCTTATTATGGCTCGGTACTTATGAATATTCTAAAATTCAATGATTTAAATCTGTGCAGCATTGGTGATATTAGTATACCTGAAAATGATGATCGTTATGAGGAAGTTATTTTTACAGATATAAAAAAGCGCTACTACAAAAAGTGTATTGTTAAAGACGATCTTTTAATTGGTGCTGTTTTAATGGGCGATAAAAATGAATTCGCCGAATTTAAAACGATGATTGAAAGTAAAATTGAAATGGCCGATAAACGTGATAAACTTTTGCGAGGTAGTACAAACGATAAGCCGGTTTTAGGCAAATTAGTATGTTCTTGTAGTCAGGTTGGTGCTGGAAATATTGAAGAAGCGATACAAAAGGGGTGTACCAATTTTACAGAACTTTGTAACGAAACAGGTGCAGGATTAGGTTGCGGAAGTTGTAAAACTGAGGTTAGAGAAATACTTAATAATACAAAAGTATTAGCATGAAAGAAGAGCTTTATAGATTGAGAATACATGGAGGTGTATTGTCTCCTGCAGAATTAAAATATATTTGTGAGGCTGCTGAAAATTTAGGATTGAGTACGATTTCTTTTGGATCTAGACAAGATGTTATTTTTCCTGAGAAAATTGATGAAACCAAGTTTAATAGATTTGATAAAATTCAATTTGTAAAACCTAAACAAGATTATGTTGAAAACATAGCATCATCTTACGTTTCTGCTGATATTTTACCAAGCACAGCGTGGCTAACCAGCGATAGATATTTATATATTTTAGAGCAATTTAAACATAAGCCTAAACTGCGTATAAATATTACAGATCCTGAACAACGCTTAGTTCCATTATTTACTGGCAATGTTAATTTTATTGCTTCAAAACACGAAGATTATTGGTATTTGTATGTAAGACTACCAGGTTGGAAAAAAACTCAAATGTATCCCGCATTAATTTATAGTTGGGAAATGGATAAAATAGAATTAGCTATTGAAAAGGTGTTGAAAGAAGAACCTGAAACTATTGAAACTCTTTTTGAGTTGGTTAGTGACGCTACCGATAGTAATAATAGAACCGTAGATAAGCCTTTAGAAGTGCCGTTTTATCCGTTTCCATATTACGAAGGAATGAACCGATTTGGTGATAAATATTGGTTGGGTTTATACTGGCGGAATAATCGTTACGACATTTCATTTTTAAAAGCCATGTGCGAGTTATGTTCAGAAAATAAAATAGGAAAAATATCAATTACACCATGGAAATCCTTTATAGTTAAAGGAATTCCAATTCAATCGAAATTACAATGGGAAAAATTTTTAGGTAAGTTTGGTATTAACGTGCGCCATTCTATGTTAGAAATGAACTGGCATGTACCTGTTAATGATAGAGAAGCACTAAGCCTAAAAAAATATCTAGTTACCAATTTCGACCAAAATGATATAAGTACGTATGGCTTAACTTTCGGAATTACCAATTATAATAGTGATACTTATAATTTTACATCCGTAGTTATTGAAAAAAATAAGCCACCCGAACCTCTGGGTAATTTTGTGATTAGAGACACTTACAATTTACTGTATGCTAAAAATTTTGACCCCAATACGCGAGAGTATATCATGCATGTACAAGATATTGATAAGGTTGAATTACCAGGTTTATTAATGGAGTTAAGCCAGTTGTATTTTGAGCAATTAGGCACAGAACGAACAGGTGAAGAGTCTTTAGAAATAAAGAAAGAAGTTTTTGAAGAAGAAGTTCATCAATGTAAAGCGTGTTTAACTATTTATAATAAAGTTTATGGCGATATCACTCAAAATATTCCAATAAACACAACGTTTGAAGACTTACCAGAAACTTATGAATGTTCGCTTTGTGAAGCACCGAAAAGTAATTTTCAAAAAAAAACTATGATAAAATAGGTGCTATTTTGGTAAAAAATCCTCACTATTTTTTAAACATTAATAGTTAAGGTGTAATATTTCAGAAGAACCTACAAAAACAAGTATTGTTTTATTTAATGTAAGTATAAATACTTATATTTATTAATATCAAATACATTTTGCAAAAATTTAATAAGAATATTGTTTCTACTCAAACTTCAAGCAGCGCTTCGAGTATGTACTCATGTAATACTTGTGAAAATCTAAATTGTCTTATCAAGCGTAATTTCAAAATACTTTCGGACACAACTTTTGCAGATACAAAAAAAACACTCAAATGCAAAAAAGGCCAACAATTTATAATGGAAGGAGCGCCTGTTAATGGTCTGTTTTTTATATTTAAAGGTACGGTTAAGGTTTTTAGAACAGGCATAAATGGTCGGGAGCAGATTGTTCGTTTTGCAAAAAATGGAGAAATAATTGGACATCGTGGTTTCGGCACAGAGGAGTATTATTCTATTGGTGCTATAGCATTGCAAGAAACTGTATTGTGTTATTTTTCTAAGGATAGTTTGCAAGATGCCTTATTTGCTAACGCTACGTTTGCTTACGACATGATGCTTTTTTACGCTAATGAACTTAATAAGAGTGAGTCTAAAGTAAAATCTATTTCTCAAATGACCGTTAGGGAGCGCGTTATTGATACACTTTTATACATTCACCGTAAGTTTGGAGACATTAAGGGTTTTTTAAATCTCCCTCTCAGCAGAAAAGAATACGCGGATTATGCAGGCACCACCGAGGAACAGGTTATTAGAATATTTTCTGTTTTAAAAAAGGAGCATCTTATTTCTGCTAAAGGAAAAAAAATTGGAATCCTTAATCTACAAAAATTGAAAAATGAAATTAGTGAACATAACTATTATTTAGATAGCTGACCAATTTAAAAACGCTATAATTTAATATAATAAGTATTTATACGTATTAATATATAATATAACAAGCACTTTAAAAACAGTTAATTACAAAAAAAACCTGCTATTTAGCAGGTTTTTTTATGACTAAAAAGAGGTTATAACATGTGTGTTATCATGTATTAAAAGCAATACTACTTATATATTTGTAAAAAGTAAGTATAAATACTTAGTATAATTAAAAACACTACTTAATATGAAATCATTATTTATTAAATCATCTTTAATTTTACCAGTAGCTCTTTTGCTATTTTCTTGTGGGGGAAAAGGTTCAAAAAAAGAGACAATTGAGGAGGTTGCCACTGAAACTTCAAAAACAAAAACATTAGATATAGAGAAACCACAGCTAACCTTTGGTTTTATAAAATTAACAGATATGGCACCTTTAGCTATTGCTAAAGAAAAAGGATTTTTTGAAGATGAGGGCTTATTTGTTTCGGTAGAAGCACAATCCAACTGGAAAAATGTTTTAGACCGTGTTATTGATGGTCAATTAGATGGTTCGCACATGTTAGCGGGTCAGCCCATAGCTGCAGGTGCAGGATTTGGTCGTCAAGCAGAATTGGTAACTCCTTTTTCAATGGATTTAAATGGTAATGGTATCACAGTATCAAACGAAGTTTGGTCTAAAATGAAACCAAATATACCAAAAGATGCAGAAGGAAAGCCAGTTCATCCCATAAAAGCAGATGCTTTAAAGCCTGTTATCACAGAATATAAAAACGCTGGGAATCCTTTTAAAATGGGTATGGTTTTTCCTGTATCTACGCATAATTACGAAATTAGATATTGGTTGGCAGCAGCAGGGATTCACCCAGGGATGTATACGGCAGAAAATGTTCAGGGGCAAATTGATGCTGATGTCTTACTATCTGTAACACCACCACCGCAAATGCCTGCAACGCTTGAAGCTGGAACTATTTATGGATATTGCGTAGGTGAACCTTGGAATCAGCAAGCGGTTTTTAAGGGCATTGGTGTGCCTGTAGTAACAAACTATGATATCTGGAAAAACAATCCAGAAAAGGTATTTGTTATGACAAAGAAATTTATTGATGAAAATCCAAATACAGCCATTGCTATTACTAAAGCATTAATTAGAGCAGGTAAATGGTTAGATGAGCCAACAAACAGAAAAGAGGCGGTTAAAATACTATCTATGTCGCAATACGTTGGTGCAGATGAAGTGGTTTTAGCAAACTCTATGACAGGAACTTTTGAGTTTGAAAAAGGAGATAAACGTGAGATGCCAGATTTTAACGTATTTTATAAATATAATGCCACCTATCCCTTTTATTCTGATGGTATCTGGTTTTTAACACAAATGAGACGATGGGGGCAAATTCCTGAGGGTAAACCAGTAGAATGGTATTCAGAAACTATTAAAAACATTTACAGACCTGATATTTGGGAAAAAGCTGCTAAGCTTTTAGTTGAGGAAGGAAACATTCCTGCGAAAGATATTCCAGAAACTGATGGATACAAGCCTGCAACTACTGATTTTATTGATGGCACAAAGTATGATGCTAAAGATCCTATAGGATACATAAACAGTTTCTCAATTGGAAACAAGGATAAATAAACTCATACAACACTAATATTAAATCTAAAATCATGAAGCAGAGTTTAACACTAAGCAAGGTAACCAAATTTGTAGGGTTAGGTTTTTTAGGCACACTAAAAGATTTGTTTACAGGAAAACTAGAGAAAGAAGATTTTAAAACCTTTTTACGTAAAGTTATTGTACCTATAGCATCCATATTACTTTTTATTGGATTATGGCACATGGGCGCTAAAGCGCTTTATAATATTGAAGCAGATTATAAAATTAATAAAGCTTTAAAAGAGCAGGGACAAGCTGAGGCCGATTTGGTAGCAGCATGTATTGCGTCAGGCGATATTAGTTGTCAACCCAACTCATTGCCCTCACCGGCACAGGTATGGGAGTCTTACCATTCGTTATTAAGAGATCATAATATTATTAGTGCAGATAAGGCGGAGTTTAAAGAAAAAACGGCTGTATTAAATAAGAAGCGCCTTGCTGAAGGTAAAAATGCTATTACTTATACGGGTCGACCATCTTTTGTCGATCAAATATTTAGAAGTTTAAAAACGGTTTTTGCAGGGTTTTTATTAGCGTTATTAATTGCGGTTCCATTGGGTGTTTTTATAGGACTAAGCCCAACTTTACGAAGCGCGTTTAATTGGTTTATTCAAATATTTAAACCGGTTTCGCCTGTGGTTTGGTATCTGTTGGTTTTTATGATTGTTAAAACCTTACTAATAGATTCCAACGAGGATAGCTCGTTTACTATTTCGTTTATAAGTGTTGGTTTATGTTCTATGTGGGCAACTTTAGTAAATACGGCTATGGGTGTATCAACCGTTGATAAAGATTATATAAATGTAGCTAAAGTATTGAAGTTAGGCTCCGCTCAAAAAATATTCAAGGTAGTTTTACCATCGTCTTTACCCTTAATTTTTACAGGTTTAAAAATCACATTATCAGTAGCGTGGATGGTGTTAATTGCCATTGAATTATTGGCTCAAAGTCCTGGTTTAGGATTGTTTGTTTGGGAAGAATTTCAAAATGGAGCCAACGATTCTAATTCAAAAATTATTGTAGCCATGTTTGTTATTGGAATTATCGGGTTCTTGTTAGATCGATTAATGCTAACAATTCAGAATTGGGTAAGTTTTGATAAAAATGATGGGATTTAGTGAAGATAAAAGACGGAAGCTTGAAGACAGAAGTTTATCACGTTTGCGGGTAAGATGATGACTGTTTATTGGGGACTGAAAACTGTGGATTAACCCGCGTTAGGGATTGCAGAGGAAAGCCCACAGTGACCACCCGATAGGTGGTAGCGAGGACTTGTAGCGTAAAGCCCGACCCTTGCGGTAACGCCCAAAATAAAAGCAGATTTGTGTTAATATAAATAGCTGCTAAACAAATAAACATACAGAAATGGCATACTTAGAATTAAATAATATCTGTAAAACTTACGGACAAGGCGATAATAAAACGGAAGTGCTTTCAAACATTAATTTATCAATTGAAGAAGGCGAATTTGTTGCTATTGTAGGGTTTACTGGAAGTGGAAAAACAACCTTAGTAAACTTAATTAACGGTTTAATTGAACCCACAAAAGGTGAAGTTCTTTTTAAAGAGAAACCTGTGGTTGGAACAAGCCATGAACGCGGTGTTATTTTTCAAAACTACTCTTTATTACCATGGTTAACTGTTGGGCAAAACGTGTATATGGCAGTTAAAGAAGCCTTTCCGAAAAAAAGCAAAAAAGAGTTAAACACTATTGTAGCTAATTATGTTGAAATGGTGAGTTTAACACCAGCGATTGGTAAACGTCCAAAAGAGCTATCTGGAGGTATGCGCCAGCGTGTGGCAGTAGCGAGAGCCTTAGCCATGAAACCCGAAATGATAATTATGGATGAACCACTTGGCGCATTGGATGCGTTAACACGTGGCAATCTTCAAGATGAAATTTTAAATATATGGGGTAAGGATAAACGTACTGCCTTGTTAATTACTAATGATGTTGATGAGGGTATTTATATGGCAGATCGTATTATTCCGTTACGCCCAGGGCCTAATGCAACATTAGGACCAGAATTTAAAATTGATATTGAACGCCCTAGAGATAAAACCGAATTAAACGATAATCCGAATTTCAAAAAAACAAGAAATGCTATAATTGAGTATTTAATGGATATTGGAAATGAGCGTAAATCTGAATCGCAAGATCTTATTGCTTTGCCAGATTTAGAACCAAAAAGTTTTGTTGGACGTTTTTAAGCTATACAAATTATGAGCACAGATATTCAAAATGATAAAATAGGAACACTTACGGAAAATGGACTTTTTCCACCTTCCAGAATTATGTTGGATTTAAAAAACCTTAAGAAAGTATATCCAACGCCCAATGGTGATTACGTGGTGCTAGAAGATTTAAATCTTCAGATTATGAAGGAGGAGTTTGTGACCATCATTGGGCACTCTGGTTGTGGAAAAACCACGATGCTTTCTATGATTGCTGGTTTAAATCCTATTTCTGGAGGCAATATATCGGTATTAGGAAGTCATATAAAAGGACCAGGACCAGATAGAGGTGTTATTTTTCAATCGCCCAGTTTGATGCCGTGGATGACCTCGCTGCAAAATGTACTTTTAGGTGTTAACAAAGTGTTTCCGCATGCTACTAAAACACAACGAAATGATATTGCAAAACACTATTTACAAAAAGTAGGCTTGGAAAATGCTTTCAATAAGAAAGCTTCAGAGCTATCGCAAGGGATGCAACAAAGGGTAGGTATTGCTCGTGCATTTGCTATAAAACCAAAGGTATTGTTGCTTGATGAACCTTTTGGGATGTTAGATTCTTTAACACGCGGCGAACTTCAAGATATTCTTATTGAAATATGGAACAAAGAAAAAATTACTGCCGTTATGATTACGCATGATGTTGATGAAGCTATTTTTTTAGCAGATAGAGTCGTGATGATGACGAGTGGTCCCAAAGCTAAAATAGGAGATGTTTTAAAAATAGATTTTGAACGCCCCAGAACCCGTAAAGCAGTTTTAGAACACGATGATTATTATAAATATAGAAAGCATCTTATTGACTTTCTTGAACATTAAACAACTTAAAAGAAATCAAATTAAAATTAAAGACAATGAAAAAACAATACGTATTATTAGGATTACTAGGGTTAGCGATTCAATTTGCAAATGCACAATTTAGTTTAGATGGCGAGTTTAGACCACGTACCGAACTTCGTCACGGATTTGGAAGCATTATTCCAGAATCGATAGAACCTGGTTTTTCCATAAACACCAGAGCCCGTTTAAATGCAGATTTTAAAACGGATAGCTACGAAATGTATTTAAGCCTTCAAGATGTGTTAACATGGGGAGAAAATAGACAAATTGATCCTGAAGATAGAAATAACTCTTTTGCAGTATTTGAAGCTTGGGCAAAAATTAACTTAGGGTCTGGTTTTTCAACAAAATTAGGGCGTCAAGTAATTTCTTATGATGATCAAAGGATTTTAGGAGGTTTAGACTGGGCGCAACAAGGTAGAAACCATGACGCTGCTTTAATTCAATATAAAAAAGATAAATTTTTATTAGATGTAGGTTTAGCATTTAACCAAGATTTTGACAATCTTACAGGGAACATTAGTGGATTTGTAGATCGAGGTAACGAGTACACCGAAGACCCTAACTTTTTTAGTTATAAAGCCATGCAATATGCTTATTTAAAACATTCTGGAGAAAATTTTTCAGGAAGCTTGCTTTTAATGAATAATACGTTTCAGAATTTTTCAGGAACACCTGCGGCTAGAGTTTATAATGGTCAAGGAGTAAGCAGTTTACAAACTTTAGGTACACATCTTGATTATAAAGATGGTGCTTTTGGAGTTGCAGCCAATGCCTTTATACAAACTGGCGAACGTGTAAATGACGTATCTGTAAAAGGTGCTTACCTTTTAGGATTAGACGTCACTTATAAAGTAACGCCAAAAGTGAGTTTAACAGGAGGTTTAGAAATAATTAGTGGTAACGATGCAGGTGCAGGCGAAACAGGTGCATTCTTCCCATTATACGGAACAAACCATAAATTTAATGGTTTAATGGATTATTTTTATGTGGGAAATCATGCTAATAGTATTGGTTTATTTGATGTACATTTAAATGCTAATTTTAAGCTGAATGAAACGTCAAATTTATCGGTAGCCGTTTTAAATTTTAGCGGGGAGCAGCCTTTAGGAAGTGGCGAAAAATCGTTAGGAACTGAAATAGATTTAGTGTTTAAAAAATCATTTAAAGGTTACGCTTTTGTGGCAGGTTACTCTCAAATGTTTGCAAGCGATGGGATGTATGAGTTAAAAGGCACTGCTGAAGACGCAGCATCTTCAACTCAAAATTGGGCTTGGGCCATGTTAGTGATTAAGCCTAAGTTTTTGAATTAATATTAACAGGTATTTTTACTAATGTTTTATCAAAAAAAGCTTCAAATACGTATTTTGAAGCTTTTTAAGATTTTCCAGTAAAAAGTAACATTCGAACTAGGTTATTCGGTTCCTATAAACATCCCAGAAAATATAACGGCTAATATTAATAATATTAAAACAGCACCTACAAAGTAGGCTACTTTTTTTGTAATGCCATCTTTTTGAAAGATGTAATTATTTTTTTTATCATCTGCATCTTTTACAAATTCAAAATTTCCTTTTTCTTTTTCCATAGCTTATATTTTCTGTTTTATTTATTAACAATAAAGGCATGTATAACCCCAGGTAGCCAACCAAGTAAGGTTAATAGTATACTGATTAATAGGGTAGTACTCAGTCCGTGTTTTAATGCTACAGCAACAGGAGGTAAGAGTAAATTTAATAGTATTGTGAGTAATGACATGTTTTTATATTTGTTAGCAATATAGTAGTCTAAGTGATTTTGTGTTGTTTGATATAAAAAAAATGTTAACTCTTTTGCGTTTTAAAGATAATTGAGGTTAAATTTCTAATTAATTATAAATCAGGCTCTCATATTCATGTTTTAAAAGAAACGAACTTAATATTAAAATTAAATATTTATCATATAATTATCGCATATATTTGCGGGTAATAACGAAATAGTGATAGATTATTTTATTTACGACTGCTTTTGTCGGTTAGCGTCATATATCATGTTAAAGTCACCGCTTTAAGTGTTGTTAGTCGATTATTTATAGCACTTTGTAGATGTTTTTTCTTGAAAAAATTTAATATAATTTTAATCGCTCACTTTTTTTTATACATTTGCGTCCAAATGACAATACAAAATAAAAGAATATTTGCCTCAATCTTATTTGTATTAATAAGTTTTGTATGTGTGGCTCAAGAACTCCCACCACCTTCAGGCCCTCCAGTAGGTCCTGGTTTTCCAATTGATGGCGGTGTGTTAATGGGGGCTTTATTTGCTATACTTTATGGTGCAAAAAAAATGCTGACAAACAAAAAGTAAAATTCTTTTAAGTTCTTAATTCTAGAAGTCTGCTTACATATTTCCCCAAAACATCAAATTCTAAATTTACAACAGTTCCTTTTTTAAAAGTATTGAAGTTTGTATGCTCATAAGTATATGGTATGATAGCAACACTAAACGAGTCCTTTTTTGAATTAATAACCGTTAAACTTGTTCCGTTTACCGTTACAGAACCTTTCTCTATAGTTATATTATTCCATGCAGAATCGTAGCTAAACGTAAAAATCCAACTTCCGTTCGCTTCTTTTACATCAGTACAAATTGCGGTTTGGTCAACATGTCCTTGTACCATATGGCCGTCAAGTCTATCTCCAAGTTTCATGGCACGTTCTAAGTTTACTTTATCATTTATTTTTAAAGTTCCAAGGGTAGTTTTATCTAAAGTTTCCTTTATGGCAGTAACCGTATATATATCATCATTAATATGAACTACAGTAAGGCAAACACCATTGTGTGCAACACTTTGATCAATTTTTAATGCTTCAGTAATCGAACTTTTTATAGTGATATGCAGATTATCCAACTCTTCTTTTAAATCCGAAATAACTCCAATATCTTCAATAATTCCAGTAAACATATTATTATGTGTTTATTTAGTTAAATTTGCGACTCCTAATGAATATCAAAATTACAAACAAAAGTTGTTTTTTTAATGAGTAAAACTGAAAATATAGTAGTAGGAATATCAATTGGCGACTTAAATGGTATTGGTGGCGAAATTATTTTAAAAACATTTGAAGACGAAAGAATTCTAGATTTTTGTACGCCTGTTATTTTCGCATCTATTAAAACCATGGGTTTTTTAAAAACTCATTTTAAATCAGAGATCGACTTTAATAGTATTAATGATTTGAATCAAATAGCAATTGCAAAGGTTAATGTTTTTAATTGCTGGAAAGAAACTGTAAAAATTGATTTTGGAAAAGCCGATACTAAAATTGGTGAATATGCCATTAAATCTTTGTTCGCATCAACCAAGGCATTAAAAGATGGAGCTATTGATGTTTTAGTAACGGCACCTATTAATAAACATAACATACAATCTGAAAATTTTAATTTCCCAGGACATACCGATTATTTAGCGCAAGAATTAGAAGGCGAGAGCCTTATGTTTATGGTAACTGATACTTTAAGAGTGGGCTTGCTAACAGACCATGTGCCAGTAAAAGATGTGGCCACCCATATTACTCCAGCGTTAATTGAAAGTAAAATAAATACGGTTTATAAATCACTTCAAAAGGATTTTAGGATAAACAAACCAAAAATAGCGGTTTTAGGTATTAATCCACATACTGGCGATCACGGTGTTATAGGTAGTGAAGATGATGCTATTTTAAGACCAACACTTCAAAAAATAAAGGATGAAGGAAAACTAGTTTATGGGCCATATGCTGCAGATAGTTTTTTTGGCTCTAATAATTACAAAAATTTTGATGCTATAATAGCTTCGTATCACGACCAAGGATTGATTCCTTTTAAAACGCTTTCCTTCGGGCAAGGTGTAAATTATACCGCGGGCCTTAATAAAGTTAGAACATCTCCAGACCATGGAACCGCTTACGAAATTGCAGGACATGGAACCGCTGATGAAAACTCTTTTAAAGAAGCACTTTTTACTGGTATACAAATATTTAAGAATAGATTTGATTACGAAGAACTTACCTCAAACCCATTAAAAAAAGGCGTCAGAAAATTATAAACAAAAAAATGTTTATAAGTAATGTGGCGTAAATAAAAATTTATATATTTGCAGGCTCAAAATAGATGTGATAATGAAGCCGTTGAAAGAGTTTACAATTCCATTTGTAGGGTTAAAGATTGGGAAACATCATTTTGAGTATGAAATTAAGCAAGCGTTCTTTGAATATTTTGAGTATGAAGATTTTAACGATGTAAACGTTAAAGTAGATGTTGTTTTAGAAAAGAAGGCCACGTTACTTGAATTACATTTTAAAATTTCAGGATTTGTAAATGTTAATTGCGATTTAACAAATGAACCCTATAATCAAATCATTGAAAATGATTTTGATTTGGTAGTGAATTTTGGTGATGAATATAATGACGAGAATATAGATATTCTAATCATACCGCATGGTACATATGAAATTAACATTCAACAATATATATATGAGTTGATTGTTTTAGCTGTGCCTATTAAGCGCTTACATCCAGGAATTGAAGATGGAACATTAGATTCAGAAATACTTGAAAAATTAGAAGAACTAAGTCCAGGGCTTAAAAAAAATAAAGAAAAAGAAGAGGATATTGATCCTCGTTGGAATACATTAAAGAAACTATTAACGGATAAATAATATAAAAAATGGCACATCCTAAAAGAAAAATCTCGAAAACTAGAAGAGATAAGAGAAGAACACATTACAAAGCAACTGCGCCACAGATTGCTACTTGTCCAACTACAGGGGAGGCTCACTTATATCACAGAGCACATTGGCATGAAGGAAAGTTATATTACAGAGGTCAAGTATTAATTGACAACTCTGAGGAAATAGAAAACGTAGCATAAAAATTATGCTTGCATAACGTAAAACGCTCACTTGTTGAGCGTTTTTTTTATGAAGTAGAATTTCATATCACAAAAACATTAATTTTTTGTGTTTTTAAGCCAAAATTTAGTAGTTTTCCGAGAAATTTGTTCGTTTTTGTTCAAATTTGAAGGTTTTTTAGTCTATTTAACTATAAAAATATGAGTAAAATCTCAGCAGCCATTACAGCTGTAGGTGCTTATGTACCAGAATATGTGTTAACCAACCAAATTCTTGAAACGATGGTTGATACAAACGATGAATGGATTACCTCGCGTACAGGTATAAAAGAACGTCGTATTCTGAAAGATGAAGGCAAAGGAACCTCTTACCTAGCTATTAAAGCCGCTCAAGATTTAATTGACAAAAAGGGCATTAACCCAAAAGATATAGAACTTGTTATAGTTGCTACTGCAACACCAGATATGAAAGCCGCTTCAACCGCAGCTTTTACGGCATCTGGTATTGGTGCTACTAATGCTTTTTCATTTGATTTAGACGCTGCTTGTTCAAGTTTTTTATTCGGAATGTCAGTAGCTGCTAAGTATATTGAATCTGGAAGCTATAAAAATGTATTGTTAATTGGTGCAGATAAAATGTCTTCTTTAATCAATTATAAAGATCGCGCCACCTGTATTATATTTGGAGATGGAGCTGGTGCCGTGTTATTTGAACCTACACACGAAGATTTAGGATTGAAGGATGAATATCTTAGAAGCGATGGCACAGGCAGAGATTTTTTACAAGCCACTTATGGTGGATCATCTTTTGCTTTAACTCCAGATGTTTTAGAAAAAGGAGGGCATTATGCTTTTCAAGAGGGAAAAACAGTATTTAAAAATGCAGTTTTCAATATGGCAGATGCCGCTGTTAAAATTCTAGAACGAAATAATTTAACCAATGACACAGTAGATTGGCTGGTAGCGCACCAAGCTAATAAACGTATTATTGATGCCACTGCAAAACGTATAGAATTGGAGGATAAGAAAGTCATGATGAATATAGAGAAGTATGGTAATACAACATCAGCTACTTTACCTTTACTTTTAAATGATTACGAGTCGCAACTCAAAAAAGGAGATAATTTAATTTTCGCCGCTTTTGGAGGCGGATTTAATTGGGGGTCCATTTATTTAAAATGGGCATATAATTCAGTAAACTAACCACTAACTAATTAGCAAAATTATGGATATAAAAGAGATTCAAAACTTAATTAAGTTTGTTGCCAAATCAGGAGCAAGCGAAGTTAAATTAGAAATGGATGACATTAAAATCACCATTAAAACAGGAACAGACCCAGATACAACTATTATACCTCAAGTTCCTACTGCTCAAATGCCTCAAAATCAAGCACTAGAACAACCTATAACGTCACCGCCAGCTACGCCAACAACAGATTCTGCAATACCAGCAGCTAGCGAAGATTCAAAATACATAACGATTAAATCACCAATAATTGGTACATTCTATAGAAAACCTTCACCAGATAAACCTTTATTTGTTGAGGTAGGTCAAACTATAGCTGAAGGCGATGTGCTTTGTGTTATTGAAGCTATGAAACTTTTCAATGAAATAGAATCAGAAGTTTCAGGAAAAGTAGTCAAGATTTTAGTTGATGACTCCTCTCCTGTTGAGTTCGATCAACCCTTATTTTTAGTAGATCCATCATAATTTTAAGTTTAGAAGTTTAAAGTTTAACGTTTAAAATCAATTTATTTAAACACATAAACTACTAAACCATAAACTCTTAAACTAAAAAAGTATGTTTAAAAAAATATTAATAGCCAATAGAGGTGAAATAGCACTACGTGTTATTAGAACCTGTAAAGAAATGGGCATTAAAACGGTAGCGGTTTACTCTACTGTTGATGCAGAAAGTTTACACGTAAAGTTTGCCGATGAAGCCGTTTGTATAGGACCTCCTGCAAGTAGTGAGTCTTATTTAAAAATGTCTAATATTATTGCTGCTGCTGAAATTACTAATGCAGACGCTATTCATCCAGGATATGGATTTTTATCAGAAAATGCAAAATTCTCAAAAATTTGTGAAGAGCACGGTATAAAATTTATAGGCGCTTCCCCAGATATGATTGACAGAATGGGGGACAAAGCCAACGCAAAGGCCACTATGAAAGCTGCAGGCGTACCATGTGTTCCAGGAAGTGAAGGTATTATCGAAACTTTTGAGGAATGTAAAAAAGTAGCGAAACAAACAGGTTACCCCGTTATGCTTAAAGCCTCGGCCGGTGGTGGAGGAAAAGGTATGCGTGCTGTTTGGAAAGAAGAAAAATTAAAAGATGCTTGGGATTCTGCAAGACAAGAAAGTAAAGCCGCATTCGGAAATGATGATATGTATATGGAAAAGCTTATTGAAGAGCCTCGCCATATCGAAATTCAAGTCGTTGGTGATTCTCGCGGGAAAGCATGTCATTTGTCAGAAAGAGATTGTTCCATTCAGCGTCGTCACCAAAAATTAACCGAAGAAACACCGTCGCCTTTTATGACGGATAAACTTCGAGATAAAATGGGATTAGCAGCTGTAAAAGCATCAGAATATATAAAGTACGAAGGCGCAGGAACTATAGAATTTTTGGTGGACAAACACCGCAACTTCTATTTTATGGAAATGAATACGCGTATTCAAGTAGAACACCCGATTACAGAACAAGTTATCGATTTCGATTTAATTCGTGAGCAAATATTAGTCGCTGCAGGTGTGCCAATTTCAGGAAAAAATTATACACCAAAGTTACATTCTATAGAGTGCCGTATCAATGCGGAAGATCCGTATAATGGGTTCAGACCGTCACCTGGCGTCATCACAACATTGCATGCCCCTGGAGGACACGGCGTTCGTTTAGACACGCATGTGTACGCAGGTTACGCGATTCCACCAAATTACGATTCCATGATTGCGAAGTTAATTACAACAGCGCAAACCAGAGAAGAGGCCATTAATAAAATGAAACGTGCCTTAGATGAATTTGTTATTGAAGGTATAAAAACGACTATTCCATTCCATAGACAACTTATGGATCATCCAGATTATTTAGCGGGTAATTACACCACTAAATTCATGGAAGATTTTGTAATGGACAAGAAAACAGAAGAATAAGAACATTAAGTCCCGATGTAAATCGGGATTTTTTATGGCGTTACCACAAGGGTCGGGCTTTCCGCTATATCTTTGTTGTGCTGAACTTGTTTCAGCATCTCATTATCTATTTCTGTATATTTAAAAAATCAGTTTTAAAACAAACTTTAGAGGTAAGCACAAAAAAGGATGCCGCTTCTATCCCTAACGCAAATCCATTCCACATCAAAGTAAAATAGTAAATTAGCATCATGCATTTATCATATTGGGAAATAAAAAGTTGGTTAACTAACATAGATTTTACTATTGTTGGAAGTGGCATTGTTGGTCTTAATTGCGCATTACAATTAAAAGAACGCTTTCCAAAGTCAAAAATTTTAATATTAGAAAAAGGGATGCTTCCCCAAGGAGCAAGCACAAAAAATGCAGGTTTTGCATGTTTTGGGAGCTTAAGTGAGCTATTAGAGGATTTAAAATCGCACTCAGAAGAAGAAGTTATTCAACTTGTTAAAAAAAGGTTTGATGGATTAATATTATTGCGACAAACTTTAGGAGACAGCACTATTAATTTTCAACAATTGGGCGGTTATGAATTATTTTCAGAAGAAAATAAAGACTTATTTGAAAACTGCTTATCAAATAAAAACACTATAAATAAACTTCTTAAACCCATTTTTAGAGAGGATGTTTTTAGTTTAAAAAATAATTTTTTTAATTTTAAAAATATAAAAGAAAATTATGTTTTCAATCAATTTGAAGGACAAATTGATACAGGAAATATGATGGAAGCATTGCTTCAAAAAGTACAGTCACAAGGCATTAAAATTTTAAATAATATTTTGGTTGAAAGTTTTTCAGAAGACCAAAATGAAGTCAAAATAAAAACGAATCAATTTGAATTGTCTTCTTCGAAGTTATGTATCGCAACCAATGGTTTTGCTCATCAACTTTTGAACCAGCCAGTAAAACCAGCCCGAGCCCAAGTGCTTATTACAAAACCGATTGAAAATCTCCATATAAAGGGTGCATTTCATTTAGAACAAGGCTATTACTATTTCAGAAATATTGATAATCGGATTCTTTTAGGGGGCGGTCGGCATTTAGATTTTAAAACTGAAGAAACTTCACAATTTGGTGAAACAGAAATCATTCAAAACAAGCTTGAAGAACTTCTAAAAAATACTATTCTTCCAAATACAACATTTGAAATAGATTACAGATGGAGTGGCATAATGGGCGTTGGTAACCAAAAGAAAGCCATTGTAAAACAATTGAACAATCATGTGTTTTGCGGTGTCAGGCTTGGCGGAATGGGTGTAGCAATGGGCTGTTTAATAGGTCAGGAATTAGCAGAACTTTTAGATTAAGATGATAAAAAAACTATTCAAATTTATTTTAAAATTATGTTTTTGGTTTTTTATACTATCAATTTCATTCGTAGTTATCTACAAATGGGTTCCTGTGCCATTCACGCCATTAATGGTTATTCGAAGCTTTGAACAAGCTAAAGAAGATAAAAAAGTTGTCTGTAAACACGATTGGGTTTCAATTGATAACATCTCAAAAAACATACAACTTGCCGTTATTTGCAGCGAAGATCAGAATTTTTTAAAGCATAATGGTTTTGATGTTGACGCTATAAAAAAAGCGATGGACAACCATCAAAAAAGTAGACGAATAAAAGGCGCAAGCACCATAAGTCAGCAAGTAGCAAAAAATATATTTTTATGGCCAGAGCGAAGTTGGTTACGCAAGGGTGTAGAAGCGTATTTTACGTTTTTAATAGAATTATGTTGGTCTAAAGAGCGCATTCTGGAAGTATATTTAAATAGTATTGAAATGGGGAATGGTATTTACGGTATTGAAGCAGCATCGCAATATTGGTTTAAAAAACCAGCTTCAAAATTAGCAACGTATGAGGCGGCGGCTATTGCCGCAATTTTACCAAGACCATTAAAATATAAAGCAAATCCAGCATCTGGATACATACAAGGAAGAAAAGAATGGATAGTGCGCCAAATGGGATATTTTGGCCCCTTAGATTTTGAAATAAAAGATGAAAAACACTAAAGAGACAAAGCAAAAGTTATACAAAGCGTGTTTAGATTTTGTTGACAATCGCTTTCAGACCATTCAGAATTCCATTAATGAAATTCAAGAATCATTAACTTATGAAACTAAAAGTAGCGCTGGTGATAAACATGAAACAGGACGCGCCATGTTGCAATTAGAGCGTGAAAAAGCAGGACATCAACTTGCAGAAATTCAAAAAACAAAAGAGCATCTTTCTAAAATTGATATTGAAATATATTCAAAAACCATTGGCTTAGGAAGTTTAGTTTACACCACACAATTCAACTACTTTATCGCCATAAGTGCAGGTGAACTAGTTTTAGATTCCGAATCGTTTTATGCTATTTCAGCAGCAACACCCATAGCACAATTATTAATTTCGAAAACAGTAGGCGATGAGATTGAGTTTAAAAATGCTAAGATTAAAATTATGCAAATTATATAGAAAAAAGATAATTTATTTCTTAAACTATAAATTGTGATGTACCTTAACAATAAAAAAATTGTTAATGAAACATATCCTGCTATTTGTAATTTGCTTTTGTTGTTTATCAGTCGGTTTTTCTCAAAGCAAGTCGAGTATTAACTTCGAAATTAGAAATTTTGGAATTAATGTTGATGGTCATTTCAATACTTTTAATATAGAAACTGATTTTAATACCAAACAAGAACTCATAGGTATAAAGGCAGAAATTGGAGTTGCTTCTATTGAAACAGGTATTGAAAGTAGAGATGAACATCTTTTGAAAGCGGATTATTTTGACGCTGAAAATAATGAGTATATCATATTAAAAAGTAAGACAATAAATAAAAAATCGGATACTACTTATGAAGTTATTTCAAATTTAACCATCAAAGGAAAAACGAAAGAAATACGTATTAAAGTGAACTACGATAAAATGAATAATCCATATAAAATCACATCAAATTTCGAGCTTAATCGAAGAGATTTTGGGGTTGGTGGCGGAAGCTTGGTAATGAGTAATACGGTGAACATTAATGTGATTTATCATCATAATTTATAAATGACAAAGAACCATTATGATGTAATAATTATTGGCGGCGGATTAGCGGGACTTACCAGTGCAATACACATAACTAAATCAAAGTATAACGTGTTGCTTATTGAAAAAAACAAATATCCAAAACACAAAGTTTGTGGTGAGTATGTATCCAACGAGGTATTGCCTTATTTAGAATTTTTAGAATTTAACCCCTTTGAGTTTGGAGCAAAACGCATTTCGAAATTTCAATTAACAACACATAACAATAAAAATATTGAAGCAGAACTTCCTTTGGGCGGATTTGGAATAAGTCGTTTTGAATTTGATTTTCAACTTTATCAATTAGCGATTAAAAATGGTGTTGAAGTGCTTCAAGATACTGTGAATACTATTGAATTTGAAGCTGATACGTTTCAAGTAGAAACCAAATTAAATCATATTTTAAAATCTAAGATTGTTATTGGAGCTTACGGTAAACGTTCTAATATTGATATGAAATTGCAACGAAAATTTATTGAGAAAAAATCACCGTATTTAGGCGTTAAAATTCACGTTTCAGGCGAGTTTCCAGATAATAAAGTGGCACTTCATAATTTTAAAGGCGGGTATTGTGGGGTTTCAAAAATAGAAAATAATCATATTAATTTATGCTACATTACCAATTATGATGCTTTTAAAACCTTCAGGGATATAGATACGTTTCAAAAAGAAGTTCTATTTAAAAACAAAGCGTTAAAGTCTATTTTTAAAAACTCACAACCGCAATTTGAAAAACCGTTGACGATTAGTCAAATTTCATTTCAAACTAAAAGTCCTATAGAAAACCATATCGTCATGTGTGGCGATACGGCAGGCATGATACACCCTTTATGCGGCAATGGAATGGGTATGGCGATTAGAAGTGCGCAATTAGCGTCAGAACTCATAATTGAGTATCTTCAAGGAAAAATTGAATCACGCGCGACATTAGAAAGGGCATACACCAAACAATGGAAAAAAACCTTTAATTTTAGGTTAAGAGTAGGTCACGCTATTGCCTATTTGTTCAGAAAAGATTGGTTAGCCCCAAAATTATTGATGCTTTTAAGGTGCTTTCCGTTTTTAATTCCGCTGATTATTAAAATGACTCACGGCAAACCTATGATAGTGAAATGAGCTTGTTTTTGAATACCAAACAGAGAAGTAATAACACCGAGATTATGGATGATTTTTCCATGAAAGGCGATTTGCTACGCGATACTTTAGATAAATTAGGTAATATTAATAAATGGCTTGGTGGCAATCGGGTTACTATAAATGGTATTAAAGAGTTATTAAAAAAGCAACCAAAAGATAAAACCTATACCATATTAGATTTGGGTTGTGGGCATGGAGATATTTTGAGATTAGTCGTAGATTTTGGAAGAAAAAATAATTATAATTTTAAAGGTATCGGGATTGATGCTAATCAAGATGCCATTGATTATGCCGATGAATTATCTGTAAATTATCCTGAATTATCTTTTAGAAATGAAGATGTGTTTTCAGAAGCTTTTCAAGATTTGGAATATGATATTGTTTTAACAACGCTTTTTTTGCACCATTTTAAAGATCACGATATTAAAAGACTTTTATCTACATTTTCAAAAAAAGCTACTTTAGGAATTGTGGTTAACGATTTACAAAGAAGCGAAATAGCCTATGGATTATTTAAATTATTGGGTTTAACAATATCTAATAACATGATTAAACAAGATGGATTAACCTCTATATTACGTGCATTCAAAAAAGAAGATTTAGTAAAGATTTCAAAAGAATTGAACCTCAAATCACAAATTCACTGGAAATGGGCATTCCGCTACCAATGGTTAATTATAAAATAAATGGCAGTAAGAATTACAACAGTTGCAAAACAACTCCCAAAATATACGAGAGAAACTAAAGATATTTTACCCTACGTTGAGCTTTGGTTAAACGAACAAGAGGAACGCTTTAAACGAAAAGTTCTCAAGATTTTTGAGAATGCAGCGGTAGATAAACGATATTCTATCATGAATCCTGAAGAGGTTTTTCTTAAAACATCTTTTGAAGAAAAAAATGATATTTATATAAGAGAGTGTATTGAACTTTCTGAAAAATCCTTGCACAAAGTCTTAAAAAAAGCCACCTTAAAACCAACAGATATAGATTATATTATTACTGTAAGTTGTACGGGTATTATGATTCCATCTTTAGATGCTTATCTTATTAATAGCTTGAAGATGAAACAAGATATTGTGCGTTTGCCTGTAACCGAAATGGGTTGCGCTGCAGGTGTGTCAGGAATTTTATATGCAAAGAATTTTTTAAGGGCAAATCCTAATAAACGTGCTGTTGTTATTGCGGTAGAATCGCCCACCGCTACCTTTCAATTAGAAGATTATTCCATGGTAAATGTAGTGAGTGCAGCTATTTTTGGAGATGGATGTGCTAGTGTTATTTTATCGTCTTATGATGATGAAGTTGGTCCAGAAATTAAAGACGAAGCCATGTATCACTTTTTTGATGCCACACATATGATGGGTTTTAAGCTCAGAAATTCTGGATTACAAATGGTGCTAGATCAAACGGTACCACAAACTATTGCAGACCATTTTCCTAAAATTATTCATCCATTTTTGGAACAAAATAATTTAACCATTGAAGATATTAATCATTTAGTTTTTCATCCAGGTGGCAAGAAAATTGTGCAAACGGTTGAAGATTTATTTGGAGCGTTAGGTAAAAATATAGAAGACACCAAAGAAGTTTTAAGACTGTATGGAAATATGAGTAGCGCCACAGTGTTATATGTTTTAGAACGCTTTATGAACCGAGATATTCCCAAAGGCGATAAAGGGATTATGTTAAGTTTTGGGCCAGGTTTTTCAGCACAACGTATTTTATTAGAATGGTGAAAAAATTGTTTTTGTCATGCTGAACGTGTTTGAGCATCTCACAACATAAAGAGATATGAATAAAGAATTTAAAGATAAAAATTATTGGGCTATAATTTTAGGTGGCAGTAGCGGCTTAGGTTTGGCAACTGCAAAAAAATTGGCAAAACATGGTATGAATATTTGTATTATTCACCGTAATCCAAGAATACAAGAAAATGAAATAAATGGAGAATTTGAAACTATAAAGGCAGAAGGTATTCAATTCAAATCATTTAATACAGATGCTTTTAATATTGAAAAACGAAATATAGTTATTGAAGAATTAAAAGTTTTTTTAGGTGAAAAAGGAATGATAAGAGCCCTTGTACATAGTGTGGCTAAAGGCAATTTGAAACCCATGATTTCTGATGATAAACCCGTATTAAAAAATGATGATTTTGCATTAACCATAAATGCTATGGCTATTAGTTTATACGATTGGACGAAATCAATTTTTGAAGCCAATTTATTTGCAAAAGATGCACGAATTGTAAGTTTTACGAGTGAAGGCAACACCAAAGCTTGGGGAAATTACGCTGCTGTTTCTGCAGCTAAAGTCGCTTTAGAAGCTATTACCAGAAACATAGCTTTAGAATTTGCGCCCTCTGGAATTAAAGCCAATTGTATCCAAGCAGGAGTTACTAATACAGCTTCTTTGCGATTGATACCTGGTAGTGAAAATATTATTGAACATACTTTAAAACGAAATCCAAATAAGCGATTAACTGTACCAGAAGATGTGGCGAATGTTGTTTATTTATTAAGTAAGGATGAAGCCTCTTGGATTACAGGAACGATAATTCCTGTAGATGGTGGGGAGCATCTTTCATAAGCCGAATTTGAAACAAATTATCACCTTAAGCGCTGTCGAAAGGTCTCATTTTAAGTTAAAATAGTAAATGACAAATACTGAAATCATACAACTTTTACCATACCAAAAACCATTTTTGTTTATAGATGGTATCGATTCTATTTCGGAAAATGGTGTTACTGGACATTACACATTCAAAGAAGAAGAATCATTCTATAAAGGACATTTTAAAAATAATCCCATAACTCCTGGTGTTATTTTAACGGAGTGTATGGCGCAAATTGGTCTGGTTTGTCTTGGTATTTATTTACTCAGAAATGAATTAAATGAAACAGCAAAACCTCAAATTGCTTTAACGTCGATTCAAATTGATTTTTATCTACCTGTGTTGCCAAATGAAAAGGTAACTGTGGTTTCTGAAAAAGAAGTGTTTCGGTTTAATAAATTAAAATGTCATGTAAAATTATTGAATGCTAAAGATGAATTAATCGCGAGAGGAAAAATTTCTGGAATGATTAAAATATGAAACAGCGCGTTGTTATAACAGGTTTAGGAGTTGTTGCACCAAATGGTGTAGGCGTGTCTAATTTCACAAAAGCACTAAAAAACGGTACATCAGGAATTACATTTCATCAGGAATTAAAAAATTTAAACTTTTCTTGTCAAATAGCGGGTACTCCTCAAATTTCTGAGGAACTAAAATCTAAATATTTTACAGATTTACAATTAAGAGGATTTAATAGTTCAGGAATTTTATATGGCTGTATTGCTGGCATTGATGCTTGGAAGGACGCGGGTTTTGATGTTGATGAAGAAAGTTGTTTGGATTACGATACAGGACTTATTTTTGGTACTGGAACATCAGGCGTCGAAAAATTCCGAGAGGCTATTTATAGTTTAGATAAAGGTGATGTTCGGCGTTTAGGAAGCACCGTAATTTTACAAACTATGGCGAGTGGTGTGAGCGCATATTTAGGTGGTATGTTGGGTTTAGGAAATCAAGTTTCTACAAATTCTTCGGCATGCACAACGGGAACAGAAGCGCTATTGATGGGTTTTGATCGTATTCAAAATGGTAAAGCAAAACGTATGCTAGTTGGCAGTTGTAGTGACCATGGCCCTTATGTGTGGGGTGGTTTTGATGCGATGCGTGTTTTAACTTATAAGCATAATGATAATCCGGAAACGGGTTCAAGACCTATGAGCGCAACAGCATCTGGGTTTGTGCCAGGAAGCGGTGCAGGAGCTTTGGTTTTGGAGTCTTTAGAAAGTGCATTAAAAAGAGGTGTTAACATTTATGCTGAGGTTTTAGGAGGTGAGGTTAATTCTGGCGGCCAGCGTCAAGGAGGTACACTAACAGCTCCAAACCCAGAAGCAGTGCAACGGTGTATTAAAATGGCCATTAAAAATTCTAACATACAACCTGATGCTATCGAAGTGATTAACGGACATCTCACGGCAACTTCAAAAGATGGATTAGAGATAGCAAATTGGAGCGAAGCTTTGAATAGAAAAGGAAACTATTTTCCTTATATCAACTCCACTAAGTCTATGATTGGGCATTGTTTGGCTGCAGCAGGAGCTATTGAGTGTGTGGCAAGCGTTATTCAATTAAAGGAACAATTTGTGGCACCCAATATAAATTGTGAAGATTTGCATTTAGAGATTAGTGACATAGTTAATTCAGAAAAAATACCAACGGATAGAATAGATCTCAATTTTAATATAATAGCTAAAGCTAGCTTTGGTTTTGGGGATGTTAATGCCTGTATAATATTTAAAAAGTTTAAAAACTGATACTGCTATTTATTTCGTTTAGATTAACTTTACGTATAAAAATGAACTATGAAAAACGAGGAATTAATCACAAAATTAAAAGCTATTGTTGCGCCTTACGTTCAAGATGAAGAGGCTTTTTCAAATCTTTCAGAGCATACCGATTTTGTAAAAGACTTGAAAATAAATTCAGCAAATTTAGTAGATATCATTCTTGATATTGAAGATGAATTTGATATTAGATTGGAAAACGAAGACATGGAGAAAATGCTTAATGTTAAAGCAGCTATGGAAATTGTTAATGAAAAGTCTGGCAGTTAATGATTGGTACTGATATTGTTGATATTGCCGAGGCTAAAAAAACGTTTAATTGGAAACGCCCACGTTTTTTAGAAAAGCTTTTCACAATTAATGAGCAACAATTCATTCATGATTCAGAAAATAAATTGGTTATGGTTTGCCACTTATGGAGTATGAAAGAGGCTGCTTATAAACTATATACACAAATACATCCAAGTCGATTTTACAATCCAAAACAATTTCAATGTGAGCGTCACAAGCATCATTTTAAAGTGATTTATAAAGATTTTAATTGCTTTGTTAACACGAAAATCACATCTCAATATATAGTATCAGAAGCTTGTTTAACACGTTGTGAAATATCTTCAAAATGCTTCAAATTACCATGCAGTAGTTACAAAAACCAAAGTCAAACTACAAAAGAGGCATTACTTGTATCTGTTTCCAAACGGTTTAAAATATTAAAATCAGAATTGAACATTAAAAAATCAGAATTTGGGGTACCGTCAATATTTCATAATTCTAAAAAGCTGAGTGTTAAAATTTCTATTAGTCATCATGGACATTATGGTTCTTATGCCATCTCATTATTATGAAAAGATTAGAGTATATTATAGAAATCATCATTAAATTCAGAATAGCGATAATTATAATACTTGCTATTTTAATGGGTGTTTCTGGCTATCAAACCCTCCAAAAATTACGCGTAGATAATTCACTTTCCATCTGGTTTTTAGAAGACGATCCTAGCTATAAAGCCTATATCGATTTTCAAGAAAAATTCGGATCAGATGAGATTTTTATTGCCATGCTTCCTGTTCAAAATGCTATTGGGGAAGCAGAAATGACCCAATTGGATAGTTTACATAAACGTATTGAAGCATTACCTTATGTAAAAACAACCTTTAGTTTAGCTAAGGCTAAATATCCTATTTATGCTAATAATAAAATTAATTTTGACGATTTATACAATAATCAAAGAAGTGAAAAAGGCTTAAAAAGTCTGTTTTCAAAATTACCAAATATCACATCGCAATTGGTAACTACGGATTATAAAAATCAGTTTTTTTATATCCAACTAAATCCAACACCCACCATAGAAGAGAAGCGGAAAGATATAGCCGGTGAGATTCGTAATATTATAGAAAAACAATATTCTAATTATTATTTAACGGGACCGCCTGTTCTAAACGAAACTTATAGCGTAGGTATTTATAAAGAAAGTTTAACCTTCGGTGTTTTAACTGTTCTTGTTATTACGTTATTGCTGCTGTTCTTGTTACCAAGTAAACGTTATTTAATAGTGTCGCTTCTATCGGTTGCCGTACCTGTAAGTTTATTGTTTGGGCTTATAACGTCTTTAGGGTTTGCTTTAAATATGATTTCTATGCTCATTCCAACCATACTTATGGTTTATAGTGTAAGTGATGCTGTGCATATCATAAATATTTATCATAAGGAAGGCCTTGTAAATAAATCATTGTCTAAAGTGCAACTCTTAACATTGGTAATTCGTAAAAGTCTTACACCATGTTTTTATACAACACTTACCACTTTTGTTGGCTATTTTGCTTTGTATTTATCGCCGTTACCAGCATTTAAAAATATGGGTGTATTTACATGTATTGGTTTAGTACTAAGCTTTATTTTGGTTTATGTGATAACTATTATAGGTTTCAGTTTTATGAACTTAAATTTTGAACAAGCTAAACCTGTTTTAAGCATAAAAACGTTTTCTCAGCATAAATTTATAGTATGGCTTAATCGTTTTACATCAAAATATAATACTACAATTATAGTTTCTTTTACAGCGGTACTTTTATTTGGTGTTTATTCTATTTTCCAAGTCAATATAGATACCAATTCGCGTAATCTTTTGGCCGAAGGAAAAGCCAAACAGGATTTAAGAACCGTTGAAGTTGAATTGGGCGGAAGCAATAGATTACAGCTAAATATTTCGACAGTAAATAATGAAAAAATTATTAATAGGGAAGCTATTAAACAGCTAGAGAATTTTCAAAAGAAGCTTGAAGATAATCCTTTAATTGCCTCTCCAGTTTCGGTAATTACTATAAAATCATTTTTAGAGAAACGAACACCCGTTTTATTCCAATCGAGTATTTCAGAAGATAAAATAAAAAACACATTGGAAGGATTAGACGTTAATGATAATAGTTTTTTTAAATTATTTTCTGAAGATTTAACTGCTGCTGGTTTCACCTTAACTTTAAAAGAAATGCGAACTTCAGAACTCGAGCGGGTTCTTGATGATATAAAACGAGACTTTGAAGCATCATTTGATACATCCTCTTATCAACTTAAAATTAATGGTTTTGCTGTAGTTTTTGCGCAGTTAAATAACTTTATTTTAGAGACGCAGTTTAAATCTTTTTTTGCAGCTTTCTTCGTCGCTTTTCTTTGTCTTTGGATTTTTATAAAAAGTTTAAGAACAACGTTACTTGTGCTAATTCCAAATTTATTACCCCTAACTATATTGGCTATTTTTATGAGCTTATTAGATATTCCATTAGATGTAACAACAGCTATGATAACGCCAATTATGTTAGGAATAGCTATGGATGATACTATCCATTTAGTTTATAAATACAGGCGAAGTGAATCGATAAAAGGAACTCCAGCAAAACGTATGAATAATGCCATGGAATATACGGGGAGCGCATTAATATCAACCACTATCGCATTAGTTGGTGGGTTTTTAATCATAAGTTCTAGTGCAGTACCTTCGGTTAGAGATTTTGGTTTGCTTTGCGCGGTTACCGTATTAATCGCTTTAATAACTGATATGTTTTATTTGCCAGCCTTATTGAAACGTTTTGACAAGTAAACTATTGAAACGTTTTAAGAGAAACTATAGTTTGTTTTGCTAATTTAATTTTATTATCAAAAAACACATGTTCACCATTTAAAATGGCTTCAATCAAATAATAATGCCCTTTAAAATAACTTTTTATCACCGTAGCTTTTAGGTTCGATTTTTCAACTAGTTTTAATTGATGTGCATATATAATCTTTCCTTCAATTATATTGAATTCTTCAAAAAATGAAGCAATCAAAGCTGTTTTAGGGTTTTGGTATAAATTTTCTGGTGTGTTGTTAGCTTCAATTTTTTGATTATTTAATAATAATATACGGTCTGAAAAACCCATCACATCGGCTTTGTCGTGCGTAGCGACCATACAAGTAATATTTTTCTCTTTCAGATATTTAAATAAACTTCGTCGTAATGATTGTTTTTTAAAATTATCAATGTGACTAAAAGGTTCATCTAGTAAAAGAATTTCTGGTTGTTTTGCAATAGCTTTTGCTAAAGCTACACGTTGCTTTTGTCCGCCACTTAAAAGCTTGACTTTCGTGTCTGCAAAGTCATTTAGCTCGACTACATCTAAAAGTTCTTTAATACGTTCTTTTTTTTCTTCAGGGTAGAAATTTGAAAGAAATGCACCCATGTTTTCCGCCACAGTAATAAAAGGCATTAAATCAAATTCTTGAGCCACATATTTCATATATTCTGGACCAACGATAAGATTATATTTTGGTCCTAAAACTTCATTTTCTTTCCAAAAAATTTGGCCTTTATTTAAGTCGTAAGTGCCGTATAAAAGTTTAATCAATGTGCTTTTTCCAGAACCACTTTCACCAATTATAGCAACATGTTCACCAGCTTTCACATCAAAACTAATGTTAGTTAAAATAGGGTGTTTTTTATAGCTGAATGATATGTTTTTTACTTGAAGCATATAGTTTACAAAGTTCAAAAATAGCATAAAAAATCTGTTCAAAATTTTGGCAGATTTTTAATATCTATAAATATGTACTTATTGTTTAATTTTTTATTTCGGAAGGGTTTTAAAACCCATATTATAAAGTGTAAACCCATAAACATCAGCATATTGCTCAATAGTTTTGTTCACAGGAGTTCCTGCGCCATGGCCCGCATCGGTTTCAATTCTAATTAATGTTGGATTTGTTCCTGTTTGTTTGCTTTGTAATTCTGCTGCAAACTTAAAACTATGAGCAGGTACTACGCGGTCGTCATGATCTCCCGTCGTAATTAAAGTTGCTGGATATTCAACGCCTTTTTTAACATTATGAAGCGGTGAGTATCCTTTTAAATAGTCGAACATGGCTTTACTATCTTCCGCAGTTCCATAATCATAAGCCCAACCCGCACCAGCCGTAAAGGTGTGGTAGCGTAGCATATCTAAAACTCCAACTGCCGGTAATACTACTTTTGCTAAGTCTGGACGCTGTGTCATAACAGCACCAACCAATAAGCCACCGTTTGAACCTCCTCTTAAAGCTAAATAATTAGACGATGTATAATGATTATCAAATAAATATTCCGCGGAAGCGATAAAATCATCAAATACATTTTGCTTTTGCAGTTTCGTTCCGGCATCATGCCACTTACGTCCGTATTCGCCACCACCACGTAAATTAGGAACTGCCAATATGCCTCCCAGCTCCATCCAAACGGCATTTGCAATACTAAAAGCTGGAGTTAAACTGATGTTAAAACCTCCATATCCATATAAAATGGTTGGATTTTTACCATTTAGTTTTAAGCCCTTTCTATAGGTTATTAGCATAGGTATTTTAGTGCCGTCTTTTGATGTAAAAAATACTTGATGGCTTTCAAAATTAGCACTATTGAATGCTATATGCGGTTGCCAGTATAGTGTTGTTTTACCGGTTTTAACATCACACTCATAAATACTTGTTGGTGTATTATAGTTTGTAAACGAAAAATAATTTATTTTCTCTTCTTTTTTACTACCAAATCCGCTTGCTGAACCTGAACCAGGGAGTTGAATATCTCTTATGAAATTTCCTTTATAATCATATTGCTTTACTTTAGAAATAGCATCAATCATATAATGAATAAAGAAATAATCACCACTTGTTGAAGCGGTTAAAACATGTTCTGTTTCTGCAATAAAATCTACCCAATGTTCTGGAGTTGGGTTTGACACATCAACCGAAACTATTTTTTTATTTGGTGCATTTAAATTGGTGACAAGAAACAGCTTGCTATTTTCGTTTTCAATAATATAAGTATCACTATCCGTATGATTTAAAACAGTAATTATGTGACTATTTGGATTAGACAAATCTTTAATTAAAAGCTTATTACCCGATGTAGATGTGCGTGGTGTAATTACTAAATACGCATCGTCTTCAGTAACTGAAGCATAAATATAACGGTGCTTTTCTTCGGGAATACCACCATAAATTAAAGCGTCTTCTTTTTGCTGAGTTCCGAGTTTGTGATAATAGACTTTATGTTGATCTGTTTTCGCTGAGAGTTCGCTCCCGTTTGGTTTATCGTAACTTGAATAATAAAAGCCTTCGTTTTTATACCATGAAATACTACTAAATTTTACGTTATTAATTGTATCATCTATAATATTTTTAGTTTCAATATTGATGGTAATTATCTTTCGCCAATCACTACCGGCTTCTGAAATAGAATAAGCCACAATTTTGCCGTTTTTGGAAAAACTTAAACCGCCAAGCGATACCGTACCATCCTCAGAAAATGTATTTGGGTCTAAAAACACTTCAGACTTGCTATCATCTTTTTTTCTGTAGATTACACTCTGATTTTGAAGTCCGTCATTTTTTGAAAAATAGATATAATCACCTTCTTTGAAAGGCGCTCCAATTTTTTCATAATTCCACAATCTAGATAAACGATCTTTTAATTGACTTCTGTAAGGAATCTGATTTAAATAGGTAGACGTTGTTTTATTCTGTGCTTCTACCCAATCGCCAGTTTCTTTACTTCTATCATCTTCCAACCATCTGTATGGATCTTTAACTTCAACGCCAAAGTAGGTATCTACACTATCAATAGTTTTTGTTTCGGGGTAATTCACAACAATTTCTTTTTTTTCTGTTTCACAAGACCATAAAATCCCAATCAAAATTAGGCTTGCTGTTAATTTTTTCATGATTTTTTAAAGCTGAATCTTTCAAAAATAAACAAAAAAGCTTCTGTTTTTTAAACGGAAGCTTTATGATAATCTTAATGTTTTTAATTTAAACTAAATCATTTTCAACTAAATATTCAGCAATTTGAATCGTATTTGTGGCTGCTCCTTTGCGTAAGTTATCTGCAACTATCCACATATTTAACGTGTTAGGTTGCGTTTCATCTCTACGAATTCGTCCTACAAAAACCTCATCTTTATCATGCGCATAAATTGGCATTGGGTACGTGTTTGTATCTGTATTATCTTGAACAATCACACCCGGAGTTTCGTGAAGCATTTTACGAACAGCAGCTAAATCAAAATCATTTTCAAATTCTACATTAACAGATTCTGAGTGCCCACCAGAAGTTGGAATACGAACCGCAGTAGCTGTTACAGAAAATGTTTTATCGTTAAATATTTTTTGTGGTTCTCTAGCCAATTTCATTTCTTCTTTGGTGTACCCATTCTCCATAAACACATCGCAATGTGGTAAAGCATTTCTGCCAATAGGATAAGGGTACGCCATTTCGCCTTCAATACCAGCTATTTCGTTTTCTAATTGTTTTACAGCCTTTACACCAGTTCCAGAAACAGATTGATAAGTTGAAACTACAACGCGTTTCATTTTATATTTTTTATGAAGCGGCGCCAATGCCATAACCAATTGAATGGTAGAACAATTGGGGTTTGCTATAATTTTATCGTCTTTAGTTAATTCGTGTGCATTTATTTCTGGAACTATTAATTTTTTAGTTGGATCCATTCTCCAAGCCGATGAATTATCAACTACTGTTGTGCCAGCTTCAGCAAATTTAGGAGCCCATTCTACAGAGATATCTCCACCCGCAGAAAAAATAGCAATTTGTGGTTTTGCTGCAACAGCATCGGCTAAACTAATAACGGTATATTCTTTATTTTTGAAGGTTAATTGCTTTCCAACAGAACGTTCAGAAGCTACCACTAATAATTCGGTAACAGGAAAATGACGTTCTTCCAATACTTTTAGCATCACTTCGCCAACCATACCTGTGGCTCCAACTACAGCTATTTTCATATTTATTGTTTTATTTTTTTTTATAAGTTTTACTAGGCAAAACTAACTATTATTTTTTTTGAGAATCTAAAAAAAGCCCTCATTTTTATAAAACAAGGGCTTTTTAACATAAAATAACACAATGTTACTTATTTAACAAGTTGTTATTTTTTAAGTAAATCTCTAATTTCAGCAAGTAATTCTTCTTGAGTTGGACCTTTTGGGGCTGCTGGAGCTGGAGGTGTTTTCGTTTTGTTGTATGCTTTCACAATTATGAATAACACAAATCCAACAATGATTAAGTTAATGATGGAGTTAATCCATTTTCCATACATAACGGCATTTTCTGGTTTTGTAATGGTACCGTCTGCAGCAATAATAGCATCAGATAGCACTATTTTTAAGACTGAAAAGTCAACCCCACCTGTGAAAGAACCCACAATAGGCATCATAATGTCGTTTACAAAACCATTTACTACTAATCCAACGGCACCTGCCAGTAAAACAGCTACTGCCAAATCAATGACGTTTCCGGTCATTATAAAATTCTTAAATTCCTTAAACATAATTATAAATTATTAGTTAGTGATTATTGATCCACAATGTACATAAAAATTCTATTTGATTACTTTAAAATCAACCGTTTAACCCTCTGGGAAATAGCTGTAATAATCTCATAAGAAATAGTATAAGCTTTTTTAGCTAATTGCTCTGCGGTTACGTTTGCATCAAAAACTATAACTTCATCACCTTCCTTACAATTAATGTTGGTTACATTAACCATGATCATATCCATACACACGTTTCCAACTATAGGCGCTTTTTTTCCGTTTATAGTAACAAAACCTTTTCCATTACCGTATTGTCTACCAATACCATCGGCATGACCAATAGGCAGTGTGGCTGTTTTTAAAGACGTATTACTTTTATAAGCGCGATTATAACCAACGGATTCTCCTTTTTCAATACTATGAATTTGAGAAATTATAGTTTTTAAAGCTGCGATGGGTTTTAAATTTTTATTTTCTTTTTCTGAATTTCCAAAACCATATAAACCAATACCGCTTCGAACCATATCAAGATGTGCATCAGGATAATTTAAAATACCTGAGGTGTTACAGATATGGAGCATAGGTTTATAGCCTATAGCCTCAATAAAATTTTTTGAAATTGCTTTAAAAGATTCTATTTGATTTAGGGTAAAATCACGCTCATCTAAATCTTCACTAGCTGCCAAATGTGAAAAGATTGATTTCGCTTTTACGGCTTCAGTATTTTTTAGTTTTAAAACGATATTACTCACATCATTTTCCAAAAACCCTAATCGGTTTAATCCCGTATTAAATTTTATATGAACAGGATAATCGGTTTGTTTTTCCGCGGAAGCGACAGTTATAAATTCGTTTAAAATTTTTGCATTATAAAGGCTAGGTTCTAAACAATAGGCAATTAATGTTTTAAAATTTATAGCCTGCGGATGTAGTATTAAAATAGGCTTGGTAATTCCAGCTTCTCTTAGTGCAACTCCTTCATTTATATAGGCTACGGCAAAATAATCAACATGTAATTGTTGTAGGTAATTTGCAATTTGGCAAGCGTCGTTTCCATAAGCAAAGGCTTTAACAACAGCCAAAAATTTAGTATCACCATTTAATTTTGACTTTAAATGATGGAAGTTATGTTTAAGTGCCTTTAAGTCTATTTCAAGCACTGTTTCTTGTGCTTTAGGCATTATTGTCTTTGTTTTTTGAGTTTATTTCTTCGGCATCATTCACTTTCATTTGTCGCACTTTATCACGTAACATAGCTTTGTAAAATGCGGCTCTACTTAATGGTTCGTATTCTTCAACCTCGCCTAATAAGACTAAATTATCATTTTTACCTTTTCTGTAGCTATATTGAGCCAAATTGCCCGTTCGTGTGCAAACGGCATGTACTTTAGTTACATATTCAGCAGTAGCCATGAGGTTAGGCATGGGCCCAAAGGGGTTGCCTTTAAAGTCCATATCTAAACCAGCCACAATAACACGAACCCCTTTATTGGCTAAATCGTTACAAACACGTACAATTTCATCATCAAAAAATTGGGCTTCGTCAATCCCTACCACATCACAGCCATCGGCTAAAATGGGAATATTTGCTGCAGCTGGTACAGGTGTAGAACGTATTTCGTTAGCATCGTGGGAGACCACCATTTCTTCATTATAACGCACATCAACAGTAGGCTTAAAAATCTCCACTTTTTGTCTAGCAAATTGCGCGCGTTTAAGTCTGCGGATTAATTCTTCCGTTTTTCCAGAAAACATGGAGCCACAGATGACTTCAATCCATCCAAATTGTTCTTTCTGATTTACCGTATTTTCAAGAAACATTTCGTAATTTTAACACTAAAATAAAGCTATTATTCGTTTTTATAAAGGTGACGTAAATTTATTAAAAAACAAATGTCTAAATAGCATTAATTTTAAAATTATAAACAAATGAAAAAGAAGCTAGAGTCTGAATTAATGAGTGTCGCTCATAGAATTCTAAAATTAAAAGGAAAGGAAGATGTTTTAAAAATGCATGTTGAAGTTTCTATACTTTTTGAAAAGCTCTCAGTACTAAAATTTGCTCATGATAATTTTGATGACGATATTCCGACTATAGGAAGTGATTCGTCTTTTTTTGGCATGTTAGATAGTGCATTTAACAACAAAATAAGTGATAATATTGAAGTTGATGATAAAATTTATATCAATCTTGATGAATCTGATGAAGATGATATTATGGAACCTGGTATAGAAACCATTAAAGATATGGTTGCACAAATGCCTCAAGAAGCCCAACAAGTTGATGCAATTTTTGAAGAAGCTATTCCTAAAAAAATTACTAAGACATATCATCTTGAAGATCTTACAGAAGGCTTTAAGGATATGCCAGTTTTTGATCCTATTTCAAAAGTTAATGGGGTTTCAGATGAAAAGAAATCATTAAATGATAAAATTAAAAAAGGTAAGTTTAATATAGGTCTCAATGATAAAATTGCTTTTATTAAGCATTTATTTGATGGTAAAAACGAAGATTATGACCGTGTGATATCTCAATTAAATACAAGTAATTCTTTTAGTGATGCTAAAACATTTATTGAAGATATGGTAAAACCAGACTACAATAATTGGACAGAAAAGGAAGAATTTGAAGAACGTTTTATACAAATTATAGAAAGCAAGTTTGAGTAATAAAACAATGAGTAAACTCTATATTGTACCCACACCCATAGGAAATTTAAAAGATATCACATTTAGAGCTGTTGAGGTTTTAAAAGAAGCTGATTTAATACTAGCTGAAGACACCAGAACATCAGGAAAGCTTCTAAAACATTTTGGAATTTCTACACACATGCAATCGCACCACATGCATAATGAGCATAAAACGATTGATACAATTACACAAAAATTAAAAAGCGGAATCACTGTGGCTTTAATTAGTGATGCTGGAACACCAGCGATTTCAGACCCTGGTTTTTTACTCACACGTGCTTGTATTGAACACAATATTGAAGTAGATTGTTTACCTGGGGCTACAGCATTCGTACCCGCTTTGGTGAATTCTGGTTTACCAAACGATAAGTTTGTTTTTGAAGGTTTTTTACCTGTTAAAAAAGGACGACAAACGCGTTTATTACTTTTAGCCGAAGAAACACGAACTATTATTTTTTATGAAAGTCCGCATAAACTCATTAAAACCTTAGGTCATTTTTGCGAGTATTTTGGAGAAGACAGAGCCGTGTCAGTTTCCAGAGAATTAACAAAATTATACGAAGAAACTGTTCGTGGAACTGTAAAAGAAGTGTTAGAACATTATACCAATAAACCGCCAAAGGGTGAGATTGTTGTTATTGTTGGCGGAAAAAACTAGTGCAAAACTTACTTGAATACATAAAACAATGCACTATCTGTAAAACCCATTTACCACTTGGGCCACGACCTGTGGTTTCTGCACATCCAGATACTAGAATTGTAATTATTAGTCAAGCCCCAGGGATTAAAGTGCATCTTTCGGGTCTACCTTGGAATGATGCAAGCGGGAAACAATTAAGAACATGGCTAAATGTTTCAGATGAAGACTTTTATGATGAAAAAAAGTTTGCTATAATCCCCATGGGTTTTTGTTATCCTGGAAAAGGAAAAACAGGAGATTTACCTCCACGAACAGAGTGTGCACCGCAATGGCACGACTTATTACTTCAAAATTTGCCTAATGTTGAGCTTGTTATTTTAATTGGGATGTATGCCCAAAAGTATTATTTAAAAAAAAATGCGAAGAAAACGTTAACAGAAACTGTAAGGAATTTTCAAGAGTACTTACCAAAATATTTACCATTGCCACACCCATCACCTAGAAATCGGGTTTGGTTAGCTAAAAACCCTTGGTTTGAAGCAAAGGTGTTGCCTGAGTTGAGGAATTTTGTAAGACCATTAATTATATAATTACTAAAACTTATTTTTTAGGTAAAACAAACGTAAAAACGCTTCCTTTATCAATAACAGAAGTTAACGTAATATGCCCATTAAGTTCAGTAATAATTTTTTTTACAGTAGCTAAGCCTATGCCTGTACCCATATTACCGTATTTATCTAGACGCCCAACTACCGAAAAAAGTTCGAATACCTTCGTTTTATAATCTTCTGGTATCCCATTTCCATTATCTTCTACTTCAAATTTATATCGTGTTTCAGTTTCAACCAAATTAATATTGATAACTGATTTTGGTTTTGAGTTGTACTTAATAGCATTAGTAACAAGATTCACTAATATTTGAATTAAAGCAGATTTGTTAATAAAAAGTGTCTCTACTTTTGTATTTAAATTAATGGATGTATTGCTATCGATATTCGTAATTGTTTCTAATTCTCGAAGTAAAGATTTTGTGTTAACGTACTCTTGTTTTCTTAGTAATACATCATCATTATCATAAAATGTTAAAAGACCATCAACGTATTGTTTTAAGGTGTTAGAAGAGGCTTTCAAATACTCAATATATTGAAGAGATTCTTCACTCAATATACTTTTATTTTCTTCTTCTAAGAATTCTGATAGCGAAATAATATTAGACAATGGTGATTTTAAATCGTGAGATACCACTCGAGCAAAATTCTTTAAATTTTCATTTCTTTTTTTTAGTTTTGTTTGGTACTTGATAAGTTCATGGTTCTGTAATCGTTGCTCAAATAAATTAACAACTTGTTTCGATAGTATAACTAAAGCATCCATTTGTTGAACTGATAATTGCCTAGGCTGATGATCGTAAACACACAATGTTCCTAATTTAAAACCATTCGAATCTACTAGTGGAGCACCTGCATAAAATACAACTTGTTGTTCGGTTACTAAGGGATTATTAAAAAACCTCTCATCTTTCCTTGTATCTTCAATAACAGTAATTAGGGGTTCTGCATTAATGGCATGACCACAAAAAGAAATTCTACGCGGTGATTCCTTAATTGGAACTCCAAAGTGAGATTTCAGAAAATTTCGATCTTTGTGTAAAAGTGTTATAAGAGATATGGGTGTGTTACAAATGTAGGACATTAGTGCCGTAATATTATCATAACTTTCTTCAGGTAAAGTATCTAAAAGTTTATATTTTTCTACAGCTTTTTGTCTTTGTTTTTCATTAAAAGGGAGTTCTGGAGCTATCATAATTAATTTTTAGTCCATCCCTTTTAGTGATTTTTAGGAATGAATCATTACAAAGTAAATCACACGAAATACTTAGATGCTTTTGAATGTTTAAGTCTAGAAGTTGGTTTACTTAAACTAAGAAGGGGTTAGCTTCAACCTTTAAAAAGCGCATTTAAAGATATCAAATATAGTTCAATATTTATTAAAATTTAGACTTAATTATTTTGTGCTATTCTAAATGTTTTGGTTTATTAAGAATCCTTGGTTTTAGATTGAGGTGTTGCAGGTGTTGAGGGAGGGAGTGAAAGATTTGATGTAGTTTAGTTTTTTATTATTTTGTTTAAAAAATTAAAAAATGAGTTCTTGTTTTTTGATTTTCTTTCATATTTTCAAATATCTTTTAAATTGGCATTTGGGAATAATATTTTAAATAAACAATGTCTAAAACTCTTTCATAAACTGAAAATACTTCATAGCTTCTTGGGGTTTAGCTTTAACATCTATTCTTTTTATCTGCTCTCCATTCTCATTCAGTTCAATTAAATAGCTTTTATCATTTTCATCTAACATTTGTAAATATGCTTTTAAACTACCATCTTCATTATAAAGCTTCATAGCCTCAAAATTATCATAAGTTGAGGATATTTGTTCAGTAATCACTTTTCCTCCTTTAATCTGTTGAGTTATTTTTCTTCCGTTCTCAATAAACATTTGTGACTCTATTTCCCCTATTATACTATAGGTAACAGATTCAACAACTTCCTCATTTTCTATTTTTGATTCACTTTGTATTTGACCATTTTCAAAATAACTCAAATTTTTTCCAACTTTATTACCATGATTATAATTACTGACTTTAGATAATGCGCCAGAAAGTGTATATGTTTTTTCTTCTCCGTGAAGTTTTCCGTTTATATAAATAGAATGCGAAAATATATGACCATTATTATGAAATACAATGTAATCACCATTTAAAACACCTTCTTTTAAGTTAAGCTCCTCCCATTTTGTAAACTTATCACCAACTACAAAATACCCATCCATTGGTTTTTTGGTTTCGTTATCCCTGTAAACAGAAATACCATTATAATTATCAATGAAATAAGAATTTCTGGGAATTAGTTTAAAATCAGAAATATTATTTTTTTCAGAATTTTTACATCCAAAAAATAAAATAATTAAAAGAAATGTAAATACTATATTGTATTCTTTTCGTGATATCATTGGCGTTATAATTTAAATATGCTTCCCCTTTTCCCAACCATGTTTTCCTAGATACTGTTCACCACTTTCAATAGCACCCGCTTCAATAGAAGTTCCCATACTATCATTCCAACGATTTAAATAGCCGAAAAGTGAAATAACGCCAAGCATTTCTACAATTTCTCCCTCATTCCAATGTTCGTACAAACGTTTTTTAATGTCTTCATCAACCCCATTTGGCACCTGTGAAGACTGTAAAGAAAAATCTAATGCAGCACGTTCTGCCTCACTAAAAGCGGGATGTGTTTTATATTCCCAAATATTATCCAATTGTTCTTGTTCTGCCCCGTAACGCTCTGCAGCTCTAATGGCGTGGGCTTGACAATATCTACAACCTGTTGAGTTACTAGACACCCAAGCAATCATCCGTTTTAAAGCCGAAGTCACTCGTCCTTCATTTGCCATTACCGCTTTATTTAAATTGATAAACGCTTTACTTATTGCAGGTCTGCGTTGCATAGTAAGTATTGAATTTGGACAAAACCCCAACGTTTCGTTAAAGAATTCTGCAAGTTTTTTGGTTTCTAAATCATGATCTGCTGAAAGCGGAGTAACTAGTGCCATAAATTTAAGTTTTCTTTATTATCAAAGGTATAATTTTATTAACTTTCAACTATAATTTAAAGCTATTTTATGGAGGTTCTTTTAAAGCCATACAATTTAAAATTAAAGCATACATTCACTATTTCGAGAGAATCTTATAATATACAACCTAATTTAATTGTTGAATTAAAGGATGGCAAATTTTCTGGATATGGAGAAGCAACATCTAATCCGTATTATGGAATTACGGTTCAAAAAATGATGGATTCTATTTCACCACTAAAACCTATAATAGTAGGCCTTCAAAATAGTACTCCTGAAGAATTTTGGGATGCTATGTATCCATATTTAAAAGATAACATGTTTGCTTTGTGCGCCTTGGATCTAGCTTTTAATGACTTAAATGCAAAAAAAAAGGGCAAAAAACTTTATGAACTTTGGAATTATGATATTTCAAACAATCCTTTAACTGATTATACCATAGGAATCGATACGGTTGATAAAATGGTGTCTAAAATGAAAGAGTTACCATGGCCTATTTATAAAATCAAACTTGGAACAAAAGAAGATATAAAAATAGTTACGGAATTGCGTAAACATACTAATGCTATATTTAGAATTGATGCTAATTGTGGCTGGAATGTAGATGAAACTATTAAAAACGCGATGGTACTAAAAGAACTTGGTGTAGAGTTTTTAGAACAACCTATGAAAGCTGATGATTGGGATGGGCATAAAGAAGTGTTTAAAAAATCAGTACTGCCTGTCATTGCTGATGAAAGTTGCCAAGTTGAGACCGATGTTGCAAAATGCCATAATCATTTTCATGGTGTTAATGTTAAACTCGTTAAATGTGGAGGCTTAACGTCGGCCATACGGATGCTTAATCATGCTAAAGATTTAGGAATGAAAACCATGGTTGGTTGTATGACGGAATCATCGGTTGGAATTTCGGCAATTGCGCACCTACTTCCACTTTTAAACTATGTAGATATGGATGGCGCATTATTATTAGCAGAAGATATCGCAACTGGGGTAACAATTGAAAACGGAATTATAACATATAGTTCTTTAAACGGAACTGGAGTTTCTTTAATTTAATTGTAAATGATTGTTACAAACTTCCCTGATAGAACGATACAAGTTGAAGGAAAAGACTATTTATATTTTGGAGGAACAGCTTATTTAGGACTTCCAACAAATGCTAAATTTCAAAAGATTCTTGCCGAAAGTATTAGCAAATGGGGCTCTTTTTATGGAAGCTCGAGAAGTTCAAATATTATATTATCAATCTTTGATGAAGTTGAGGGATTTTTTGCCAAACAGTTAGGTGCCGAAGACACTGTAACCACATCATCTGGAACATTAGCTGGTAAATTGGTTTTAGAGTATTTATCAAAATCTGAATATACTTTTTATCACTATCCAAAGACGCATCCGGCTATTTTACATGGTAAAAGTTTACCTTTATTTGTCGATGGTAAACTACATCCAAATTTACTTAATACAACTTTTGAAGATGTTGTAATTACTGTTGATGCTGTTTTAGCATTAGAAGTAGAACCAACATCATTTGAATTTTTAAATGCGATTTCTCCAGAAAAAAAAATAACCCTTATTGTTGATGAATCCCATAGCATAGGAATTGTTGGGAAACAGGGCAAAGGTGTTTTCAGTAGTATTTCTAATAATAATCTAGTTAGAAAAATAATGGTGTCTTCCCTCGGGAAAGCTTTAGGATTATCAGGAGGGATTATCGCATCAGATAAAAGTTTTATTACTGCTATAAAAAATGAAACCTTATTTATTTCATCATCTTGTGCTAATGCAGGATACTTAGAAGCGTATTTAAAATCTCAAAATTTAATACAAGAACAACATATAAAACTTAAAGAAAACTTAGATTTTTTGTTTGATAGATTTGAACCAAAATCAAGCTTTAAATTCAGTAAAAACTATCCAGTTATTTATTGTAATGAAGCTAATTTTTATGATAATTTATATAAAAAAAATATTGTGATTACCAACTTTAAATATCCAAACTACAAAGGAATTATGAGCAGAATTGTTATTACAGCAAATCATACTCATGAGGATTTAATAACCTTGAAGTATGCTTTAACAAACTAAATACCAATAAAAACCCCAGAATAAAATTTCTTCTGGGGTTTTAACTTTGTTATTAATTCTTTTTATTGTTGCCACCAAACAGGTGTTACAGGCGTTTCTTGATTTGCTTCTACAACACTACTATTTCTGTTTAACTCAGAGGAAGGATAGGATGCTCTGCTAAACCATTCTCCTATAAATTCACCAGTTGAATCACCTTCTTCACGAACTGTTAATCCAGTAAATACATCATCTGAAAAATTATAACGTCTAAAATCAACAAAAGTTTCAGGATTTAAGAAATTATGAATGTATTTTTCTTTCATAATATGATGTAGCATTAAAGATCCTTCTCCAACATCAATAGCAGTATCTGCCATATAATTAGTGCCATCTGCTCCAAACATCGCCATACTTGCTGCGATTCCATCCATGTAAGCTGAGTATGCATCTGATGTAGAACCTGTGCTTGTTGCTGTACCTCCATTTGCTAAAAAGGCAGCTTCAGCTTTTATAAATGAAGCTTCAGCGTAACTTATGAGCATTAAAGGAGAGTCTAAGGCTGTATAATAACCAAAAATATTTTCATCTGGAACTCCCAAAAACTGAGCATTTCCTGATGTGCCATCGGGTGCTAAACCACCACCGCCACTAACATATCCTTTCCATTCTGCTGCATCTCCGTTTTGAGCAAGAATGGGTAATCTAGGATCTATTTCAACTATACCACTTTCAAACGGGTAATAATCACCATTCATAGAACTAACAAATTGACTTGCTAAATCGTTATGAAAGTTTCCTGTTTCTCTTGCTAAAACTTCTTGGGAGTACCAAGGGTTAATATTTCTTTCCTCAAAAAACATTTCAAAATTATCACTATTTGAAGTAAAACCATTAGCTATAGTTGTTAAGACATCATTTGCAGAGACTACACCTTTGTTTATTACATGTAATTGATAACGGGCTTTTATGGTGTAAGCGGCACGTAACCATTTTCCGGTATCACCTCCATAAATTATATCTCCCGTTGATAGCGGAAAATCAGAAGTGTCTGTAACCTGAAGTGAAGAAATAGCATTATCTAATAAAGAAAATATTTCAGTGTAAATAGATTGCTGATCGTCAAATACTGGAAACAGATTCTCTTGACCAAAAGACGCTTCAGAATACGGAATATTATCCCAAGTATCTGCGGCAATACCCAGATTAATCGCGGTTAAAATATCTGCTACAGCGGCATAATGTATAGAACCTTCTACAGCGGCTTTTTCTTTAATAGTTTTTATGTTAGGCAAGGCATATAGGTAAACGCTAGACCAAAGGCCATTAGCAGTTGTTTCACCAGAGGCAGTACCTCCTTCTCCTACAAAATATTGGGTATAATTACCAAAAATCTGTTCTGCAGAGTACAACTGTCCGTACATGGTATTATATATTACTGGCGCTAATAAATCGCCCATTCGTAATTGCTCAGGTTGGGCCGTTCCTGTAGGTGTGTTTATATCAAAATAATTCTCACTACATCCAGTAACGCCAATGATAAGCAATGTTACAATTATTGTTTTTGCTATATATTTTTTCATCATTTTTATGTTTTTAAAATCCTAATTTGACACTGAATGAATAACTTTCACTTATTGGTGTACTTAAACCAGTAAATCCATATACGTTGCTACCCGCACTGTATTGGTTGCCTTCAGGGTCATAACCATCCCATGGTGTCCAAATTAAAATGTTTTGTGCACTTGCTGAAACAGATAGATTATCTAAATGTAAATTCTCTATTAGTGATCCTTTAAAGTTATAAGTAAGCCCAATGTTACGAAGCTTCACCCAAGAAGCATCTTGCACTAAAATTTCCGCAGCTCTATTGTAACGACTTGAATTTCTATAGTAATTTTGATCTATTAAGGCTTCCGTAGTATTTGGAATAAATCCTCCACTACCGTCGTCCATAACACCACTAAGAACAACGTTTTCATCTCTAAATTCAACAGATTTTAAAATACCATTTCTAATAGAGTTACGTCTTCCGGCATCATATAAATCACCTCCTTTTTTCCATTCTAAAAGGAAATTAAAGTTGAGGTTTTTATAGCTTAAATTATTCGCTATTGATGCGATAAAATCAGGAAAAGCATTTCCTACTTTTACTCTTTCACTTAGGTCTATTACTGGATAACCATTAGAATCAATATAACGTTGTCCGTTTTCATAAGTCCACTTATAGCCGTATAAGCTTCCCATTTTATCACCATCTCTAATTTCTGATGTAATACCAGCGAATCCAGAATCGGCAAATACTAAACTTTCAATATCATCGGGAAGTGATAATACTTTACCTTCGTTTGTAGACCAGTTTAAAATAGTTTCCCAAGAAAAGTCGTTGGTTTTAAGAATATCGGCCGATAGTAAAATCTCATGTCCAAAGGTTTCAAAATCTCCAGCATTTCTAACAATACCAGATAAGCCAGAAGAATATGCCGTACCTTGGGTAAATATTTGATTTTTAATTCTAGTTTTATAATACGCATAATCTAAACGTACTCTGTTTTTAAAGAACCGTAAATCTGCTCCAATTTCTGTAGAACGGTTTCTTTCAGGCAAAATATTTGTATCACCAAGTAAGGTACTTGCTCTATAGCCACCAGAACCTGAAAAAGGGAAGTCGCCATCAACAATATAATATTGTCCTATTTGACCAAATAATGGTCCTTTCCCAACCTCTGCCCAGGAAGCTCTTAATTTACCAAATGTAAAGAAGTTACTATCTTTATCGAATAAATCATGAACATCGTATGCTAAACTTACTGAAGGGTAGAAAAACGAACGATTTTCTTGTGGCAAAGTAGAAATCCAGTCATTTCTACCTGTTACAGTTAAAAACAATTTGTTTTTATAATCCATTTTTAACTCTCCAAAAACACCTACGTTTCTTAACTGGTTGATATCGTTACCAGCAAAAACGTTAATCGTGTTGGCTAAATCGTTAATACCTGGAACATTTAAAGTTTCACCTCTTATAAACGAGTAATTACGTTTTGAATCGGATACTTGATTACCTAAGGTTAAGGTTGTTTTAAAGTCATCAGTCCACTCTTTAGTTAAAGCAACTAATAAATTAGACTCTAAGGCTAAAAAGTTAATGTTTTGGTTTACGATAAATCCTCCAACTTGTGTTCCTGTATCTAAATCTGGCGAAACAAAACGACTTCTGTTATCTGTATAATTATCTACTTGAGAAGCATAGGTAATGTTAATCCAATCTTTTGGAGCCCAATTCAAAGTGATATTTCCAACCCAACGATTTACATCATCTTGCAATGGACTTTTTTCAAGGAAATATCTAGGGTTATCAATAATACCAAAAGTATAGTTACGTTGAGACCCATCAGCATTTTGATAATCATTAATTGGAAAGGTTCCTGCATAATAAGACAAAGAACTAAATACCGATTTGTCTCCGCCGTTTGCTCTTTTTCCGCCTGCATTAGTATAAGCAACAGATGTATTTACGTTAAAATTCTTAGTGGCTTTGTAACCACTTTTAAATCTTAAGGTCGTTTTGTCATAATCTGTATTTGGTAAAACACCTTCCTCACTGTTATTACCTATAGAAAAGAAATAATCTAATTTTTCACCAGCTCCACTTATATTAAAGTTAAGTTGTGTGTTGACACCTGTTTGAAATAAGTCATAGGGGCTATAAAATTGATCTCCAGTTAAATCAACAACAGTTCCGTCTGATAAAGTTGCAGAATCGTCTGAAAATCTTGGACCCCATGCATAAAAAACAGTTCCGCCTAATCTGGTAAATCCAGTCTCTGTTTCTGGAGTATATAAAGCTCTTGGCAAACCACTAAATCCCTCACGATAAGTTGATTGTAAGTTTGGGGTCTTGTTGATATTTCTAAAAGAAGTAGAAGCATCAATACTTACTTTCGCTTTACCTGCTTTACCTTTTTTGGTAGTAATTATAATTGCACCGTTCGCAGCTCTAACCCCATATAAAGCTGTTGCTGCTGCTCCTTTAAGCACATTAAAACTTTCAATATCCTCAGGATTAATATCTGCAGCTCTATTTGTGAATGAGAATTGTTCTGCACTATTAGGAGAGTTAGAACCAGCACTAGGTAGTACATTTCCGGCAAAGGTGTCGTTATTTAAAGCTAAACCATCAACTATAAAAAGGGGTTGATTATTTCTGTCTGGGTTCATAGAAGTTACACCTCTAATTAAAATATCGAAACCACCACCAGAGGAACCTGATGTTTGACTTATTTGCAAACCTGCAACACGCCCTTGTAAACTAGCGATTGGATTTGTTTGACCAGAAAGGTTGAGATCTTCGGTTTTTACCTCAGTTACCGAGTAACCCAGTTCCCTAATTTTTCTTTCAATACCAAAAGCAGTAATTACTATTTCGTCTAGTTTACCAGCATCTTCTTCTAAACTCACGTCTAAAGTAGTTCCGATTACTTTCATTTCCTGAGTCTGAAATCCGATAAAAGAAAAGATTAGTACATCGCCCTGTTTTGCTGAAATTTTATAATTTCCATCAAAATCTGTCGATGTTCCGTTGTTCGTTGATTTAACCCGAATATTTACACCTGGTAAAGGAATACTTGACGCGTCGGTAACAGTGCCGCTAACAGACATATTTTGCGAAAATAATACACTAAATGTGGTTGTAAAAAAAACAAGAAAAAAGAGGGTAGTTTTTTTTTTCATAACGATTAATTTGAATTAGTAGCTATCCAAATTTAAACAAAATTATCATTAATTGCGATTTAATTCATTTTCTTTGCATAATATGTTGAATTTTTATGGATTTGTAAAATATTTCTAATATAGAATGTTAAAATGTAAAATTTATTAAATAATTTAAGGGAATTAATGCTTTTTAATAAAGGTTATCTGATAAGTTGAGTAATCAATTGTTCGATTCTAAATATATTTAATAGTATCTTTTTAAAAACATATGGTATTTTTAATAATTAAAAATATATGGATTTAGCTATCATTTAATTTCTAGAGCATGTCGTTATATAGAAAAACTCTCGTTTCAATAGTATTGGTGTCTTGCTTTTATGCCTGTAAATCACCTTATATTACAAAGAATATTACAAAAAAAATTGAAACGCCTTTTTCAGAAAATCAATTTACCGGACTTTTAGTTTATAACCCAAAAAAACAGGATACAGTATTTAGTTATAATGCGAATAAGTATTTTATTCCAGCAAGTAACACAAAAATTTTTACACTATATATAGGTCTGCATTTTTTATCACATCAAATACCTGCATTTAAATATAATATAGAAAGAGATACTATTACTATTCAAGGCACCGGTAATCCTGCGTTTTTGCATCCATTTTTTAATGATAGTACTGCTTTAAAAATGGCGGGTGAATTTAAAAAAGTGAATGTAGTCTACAATAATTTAAAGGATGATAAGTTTGCACCAGGTTGGGCTTGGGAAGATTATGATTCATATTTTAGTCCTGAGCGAAGTAGTTTTCCTATGTACGGGAATGTTGTGACAATAACTAATCAAGACAGCTTAAAAAGTAATCTGGATGTTTTAAAAGGAAACATTTATTTTTCAGAAGGCTCTAAACGCAGAAGTTATAACGACAATAAGTTTTATTACAACCCAAAAGAGAAAGATACTATAAAAGTTCCTATGGTTATTGATTCGGTATTAATTTCTAAACTTTGGAATAATATTCTACCCAATAAAGTATCAATATCTAATTTTTCAAGCAAGCCCATGGAACAGATTGCTTATAGTTTTCCATCAGATACTTTATACAAACGTATGATGTTAGAGAGTGATAATTTTTTAGCAGAGCAGATACTAATCATGGCGTCCTCAATCTTGTCGGATACCTTAAGTTCAGAAAAAATAATAGACTTTGTTTTAGAGAATCAACTGAAAGACTTGCTCCAAAAACCGCGCTGGGTTGATGGCTCAGGATTAAGTCGGTATAATTTATTTACACCAACATCTTTTGTGCAAGTACTTACAAAGTTATATGCTGAAATTCCTCAAGAGCGTTTATTTAATTTATTTGCAGTTGGAGGTAAATCAGGTACTTTAAAAAATTATTATCATGGTGCTAAAAAGCCATATATTCACGCAAAATCTGGTACTGTTGGAAATAATTATTGTTTAAGTGGGTTTTTAGAAACAAACTCAGGAGAAATACTCATTTTTAGTTTTATGAATAACCATTACAGAAAGCCCACTGTTGAGGTTAAGAAAAGAATGCAATCTGTTTTTGAATGGCTTCGAGATAATTATTAAAATCCAGTAATAGATAAATCTTAAATATAAAATTGTAATTAAAATTATTCCTATCATCATAAACAAGATGATTGTTTTAAGTTTTTATATAGTATTTTTGAAATCTACAAGCAATAAAAATAATCCATAAAAAATGGTAAATCACATTACAACAACTTGGTTAGGCGAGATGCGTTTTGAAAGCACAAATCCTTCAGGACATAACTTATTTATTGATGCAGGTGAAGAAAGCGGTGGTAAAAGCGAAGGGTATCGCCCAAAAGCATTAATGCTATCTGGCTTAGCAGGTTGCTCGGGTTTAGATGTGGCCTCTTTAATTAAAAAAATGAAACTTGAGGTTGATGATTTTAAAATTGACATTGATGCAAACTTAACCGAGGAGCATCCAAAATATTACGATAAAGTGGATATGCATTTTCATTTTTATGGCGATAGTTTAAATGAAAAAAAACTTCAAAAAGCGGTAGATTTATCTATAGAGAAATACTGTGGCGTTATGGAAATGTTTCGTCAGTTTTCCGAATTAAATATCGAAACTCATTTTCATAACACTAAAGTCGATTTCTTTCCCGTTGAGTAGACTATAAATTAGGAATGTATGCGCTGGACTTTAAAACCTAAACCACAACCAGAGAAAGTAAAAGCTTTACAAAAAGCATTAGATATTGATGCTAATGTTGCCACATTATTAGTGCAACGTGGTATTGAAACTTTTGAGGAAGCCAAAACATTTTTCAGGCCAAGTTTAGATGATTTGCACAATCCATTTCTAATGAAAGATATGGATAAAGCGGTTGCGCGCATTGAAACTGCACTTCTTCAAAATGAAAATATTTTAGTTTATGGAGATTATGATGTTGATGGAACAACCTCGGTAGCTTTAATGTCATCCTATTTAAAAACAAGATACGATGCTGTGGCTACCTATATCCCAGATCGATATGACGAAGGTTATGGTATTTCATACAAAGGGATAGATTTTGCAAACGATAATGATTTTTCATTAATTATAGCTTTAGATTGTGGCGTAAAAGCATTTGAAAAGGTAGCATACGCTAAAGAAAAAGGGATTGATTTTATTATTTGTGATCATCACAGGCCATCTGACAAATTACCCGATGCTATTGCCGTTTTAGACCCAAAACGAGACGATTGTAATTATCCCTTTAAAGAGTTATGCGGCTGCGGAGTTGGGTTTAAACTCATACAAGCATTGGCACAAAATGAAGGAAAAACGGTTGAAGATTTAACCGAATATTTAGATTTGGTAGCCACAGCTATAGGTGCAGATATTGTACCTATTAATGGTGAAAATAGAGTTTTAGCATATTTTGGTTTGCAGGTTATAAATCAGCATCCCAGACCTGGCATAAAAGCTATTTTAAACCAAATAAAAAAAACAGAACTTACCATTATTGATGTTGTTTTTATCGTAGCACCCCGTATTAATGCTGCAGGACGCATGAAACATGGTAATTACGCCGTAACACTTTTAACTGAAGAAAGTATAAAATTAGCGGAACAATACGCTGCAGAAATAGAAACTTTTAATTTGGATAGACGTGAAACCGATAAACGCATTACAGAAGAAGCGCTTGAGCAAATTAAAGATAAAAAAGAACAGGAACGGATGACTACTGTTGTTTACCATGAAGACTGGCATAAAGGCGTTATAGGTATTGTAGCTTCTAGGTTAATCGAAACCTATTACAGACCCACTTTAGTTTTTACAAAAAGCGGTGATAAATTGGCTGCTTCAGCGCGTTCGGTCAGCGGTTTTGATGTTTACAATGCTTTGGAGGCATGTAGCGAGCATATTGAACAATTTGGAGGACACAAGTATGCCGCAGGTTTAACACTTCACGAAGACAATTATGATGCCTTTAAACAAGCGTTTGAAGATGAGGTTTCAAAAATGATAGATAGAAATTTATTAAAACCAGAAATCAAGATTGATATGCAAATTGATTTGGATGATATCACGCCCAAATTTTATAGAATTTTAAAACAGCTTGCACCTTATGGCCCGGGAAATATGACGCCTATTTTTATGACTGAAAATTTAATTGATACGGGTTATGGAAAATGTGTAGGCGAAGATAAAACTCATTTGCGAATTACGGCAACACAACCTGGTGCATCACAAAAATTAGTAGGTATTGGATTTAATATGGGAGATAAAGTGGGTATAATTTCAGACAAAAAACCATTTTGCGCATTATATTCAATTGATGAAAATGAATGGCAAGGCAACACCAATTTACAACTTAAATTAAGAGACATAAAAGCTTAGTTTATGGCAAAAACAGATCCATATGCTGCATTAAGAATAAAAGAATTTAATATTTTTTTATTGGTGCGTTTCGTTTTGGTTTTTGGTTGGTCTATGCAATTTATAGTTATTGAATGGCAGGTTTACAGCATCAGTAAAGACCCATTATCTTTGGGAATTATTGGTTTAATGGAGATTATTCCAGCTTTTACGATGGCTTTATTTGCAGGGCATATAGTAGACCAAAAAGAAAAACGAAATTTACTAGCACTTTGTATTGCTGCATTTTCATTGATAAGTTTAGGATTGTTTTTATTAACCTGGGATGAAGTTGTGGCAGATTGGTCAACAAAAACTATTTTATATTCTATTTATGCATTAATATTTTTTGGCGGCTTTTTACGTTCCTTTTTTGGACCTACTATTTTCTCATTAGTGGCACTAATTGTTCCTAAAAAAGTATACCCCAATGCTGCAACTTGGAATAGCTCTACATGGCAAATGGCAAGTGTTTTAGGACCTGCTTTTGGCGGATTTTCAATTGGTTGGATGGGCGTACATTGGTCGCTTTGTATTATTTTTGGTTTGGTACTTTTATCTTTTTTCATTCTCTTTAAAATTAAAAGAAAGCCTATTTTAAATCCTAAAATAGGTGAACCTGTAATAGAAAGTTTAAAAGAAGGTGTCCGCTTTGTATTTAAAACAAAAGCGATTTTAGGGGCCATGACCTTGGATATGATTGCCGTTTTATTTGGAGGTGCTATTGCGCTTTTACCCGTTTTTGCACAAGATATCCTAGAAGTTGGTAGCGAAGGTTTTGGTGTTTTACGTGCTGCTCCTGCTGTTGGTGCATTTATTACCATGTTAATTACAGCTTATATACCCATAAGTAAGAATGCTGGCATGAAATTATTGGCAGCTGTATTTGGTTTTGGGGTTTGTATTATTGTTTTTGGATTGTCTTCTATATTTTGGATTTCGCTTATGGCACTTTTCTTCAGCGGAATGACCGATGGTGTTTCTATGGTGATACGTCAAACTATTTTACAAATTAAAACACCAGATCATATGCGTGGTCGTGTATCTTCAGTAAACTCCATGTTTGTGGGGTCTTCTAACGAATTGGGTGCTTTTGAAAGCGGTTTAACAGCTAAACTAATGGGAACGGTTACTGCAGTGGTTTTTGGTGGCACCATGACTTTAATAACCGTATTAACCACCGGATTGGTTTCGCCTTCTTTTAGAAAATTAGATTTAACAAAAGATTTGGAAGCTCATGAAAATGAGGACTAAAAAGTTTTCAATTCAAAAGTTTCTCCATCAAAAACACCATAAGTATAATAGCTTATCCAATCGCCAAGATTGATGTATTTTGAGGTAGCATTAAGATTAATTTCTAGAGGTAAATGTCGATGACCAAACACAAAAAAATCATGATGTTTTTCTTCAAGTTTTCGCCTGCTGTAGATGGCTAACCATTCGTTTTCTTCACCCAGAAATTTAGCGTCGTCATCTCCAGAAATCAATTTATTTTTTACTGATAAATATTGTGCGATACGCATCCCTATATCGGGATGCCCCCATTTGAAAATCCATTTAAAAAACGGACTAACAAATACTTTTTTCATGCGTTTATAGCCTTTATCGCCAGGGCCTAAACCATCGCCATGGCCAATAAAAAAAGTTTTATTATTAAATGTAAATTCTTTGGGTTTATGGTAAACAGGAATGTTTAATTCTTCTTCAAAATAACCATTCATCCACAAATCGTGGTTGCCTACAAAGTAGTGAATAGGAATTCCAGAATCTGAAATTTCGGCAAGTTTCCCTAGGGTTCTTGTAAAACCTCTAGGAACTACGGTTTTATATTCAAACCAAAAGTCGAACAAATCGCCCAATAAAAATATAGCTGCGGCATCCTGTTTTATATCATCTAACCAAGCTACAAACTTTTTTTCACGAGGTTTTGATGCTTCCATAGTTGGAGCTCCGAGATGATTATCTGAGGCGAAATATATTTTTTTCCCTTTTGGAATTTGCATGTGGTAAATATAATATTTTTTTGGTCAGAAGTTTGAAGAGGCAAGCTTGAAGATTACATATTTGAAACTGAATTTGGCAGACAAGTGCGTTAGGGATTGATGCGGCATCCTTTTGGTTTTTGGAAAAACCAAAAGATATAGCGAAAAGCCCGACCCGAAGGGGTAACGCCCTAAATATTATCGTACGCATACCACTCGGCATAAGAGCTTTCGGTTTCTTGCAATTTTAAGGCGTATAATGTAATGTGAGGCGGTAAACGTTTTTTTATTTTTTTAGAAAAATCAATAACCATCATTTCGCTTGTAGGCTGATAATCAACAAGTAAAACATTGTGCCCACGGTCTTCAAGTTCTTTAGCTAGCTCTACATGTGGTGTGTTTTTATTAAAAACGGTGGCGTGATCGAAAACATTAACGATTTCCTCTTTTACAATTTTTTTTAAATCACTAAAATCGATAACCATACCATATTTTACGTGGGTACTATCTGAAATAGGTTTGCCAAAAACGGTAACTGAAAGTTTATAGCTGTGACCATGTACATTTTTACATTTACCATCGTATCCATACAGGGCGTGACCGGTTTCAAAAGAAAACTGTTTTGTTATGCGAATGCCACTCATTTAATTGAAAATTTAGGTTACAAATATATTCATTTTGTTTTATGAATATGATTTTAGATTACATTTGCACACTTTTATCTATAAAAGATAGATGAAAATTATTTGCGTTTATGGGTCATCTATTCGAGTCTATTGATTTTGTTGAGAATCCGTTATATGAAAACATCATTACAGATATAACAAAACAGCAGTATAGTGTAATAAACGATTTTTTTTCATCTGATGAAGTTAATTTACTTAGAGAATCTCTTATACAAAGGCATACAGAAAACGGTTTTAAAAAAGCTGCTATAGGAAATAGACTGAATGAAGCTATTATAGAAGCCATTAGAGGTGATTTAATTTTGTGGATGGATGAGAAAAAAGCTAATACGAACGAACTTTTATTTTTTAATAAAATAAATAGTTTGGTTAGCTACTTAAACAAAACTTGTTTTTTAGGTATTTTATATAAAGAGTTTCATTACGCTATTTATCCAAATGGAACGTTTTATAAAAAACATGTGGATACGTTTAAAAATGATGATAGACGCAAACTATCTTTTGTTTGCTATTTAAATGAAGCCGATTGGTTGCCAGAAAACGGCGGTGAACTGGTTTTATATTGTAACGAAGGTGAAAAAATTATTTATCCACTTTCAGGAAGAGTCGTTATTTTTGAAAGTCAATGTATTGAGCATGAAGTAAAACCTGTAAAAACTGAGCGATTAAGTATAACGGGCTGGTTAAAAACTAGATAATTACTTTCTTTTTTTTCTATTTACTGCGTAAACGATTATTAATACTAAAGCAAGCACAAGAAACAATCCGTTTCCGCTTAAAAACGACATGATATCCATAAATATAAAATTAAACGTGTATATATCAAATTTAATGGTTTTGTGCTAGTGGTAAAAATAGCTGCCTAAATTTTATAATTAGAGGAATGCCTCTGGCCACAATCCAAAATGCCATAGCTATAAAAATAGCGTTTAATTGATATCCAAAGTGATCTAGCAAAAAAAGTATGGGTATAAAAACAAGCCCTGTTGAAAATAATAATACGTTTCTTAAAAATTTCATTTTACCTAAACCTTTAAACATACCGTCAAAAATAAATGCTAAGGCACAAAATGGTTGCATGATGAGCATAATCCAAAATGAATTATAAAAAAGAACCAAAACCTCAGTGTCGTTAGAAAAAACTCGCCCTAACGGATAATACAAAACACCACCGATAAGACCTAGAATAACACCTATTATTACGCCGTATTTTATAAGTTTATTGCTTAGTTTAATAAGCAAATGATATTCTTTCCCACCCAATAGTTTCCCTGATAGAATGTTTCCAGCGCTTGCGTAACCATCCACAAAAAAAGCAGCAAAAAACCATAAATTTATGGCTATAGTATAGGCTGCTATGTAGGCCGCGCCATACCCTGTAGCAAAACGTGTAGCAAAATAAAGCGTCACATTTAGAGCTAAAGTTCGAACAAACAAATTTAATATCATCACTATAAACCTATTTATTTCTTTATTAAAAGGAAAGTTTATTTTTAAAGGAATATCTGTTTTTTTAAGCAAATAATAAGCGGATAAAATAGCCATTAAACATTGTGCAGCTACACTAGCATATGCGGCTCCTTTTATATGCATAGCAGGAATATAATCTTGAATACCAAATACCAGAATAACATCTAAAATAATATTTAATAGTGCACCAATAATGGCAATAATCATAGGGTAGTATGTGTTTTGCAAACCTCTAAAAGCGCCAAAAACCCCTATAGTGAACAATGTAAACGGAAAACCAAAAACCCGTATTTTATAATAATCTACACTATAATCTAAAATTAAATTTGATGCATTATATAGTTCGAATATATTTTTAGCAAAAGGATATGTTGTTAATATGATTAAAATACTTAACGATGTAATTATAAAAATAGCTTGAGCGGGTAAGTTTTTAATTCTATCTAGTTGATTAGCCCCTACATATTGCGATACAATGGATGAAATGGCACTTCGTGTTTGTCCTAACACCCAAACTAGCATCGAAATAAAAGCCCCAACAATACCCACAGCAGCTAAAGATTCTGTAGCGTTTATGTTGATATTACCAATAATTGCAGTATCAGTAATTGAAAGAATAGGTTCTGAAATTCCAGCAATTAAAGCTGGAATAGCTAATTTATTTATATTTTTAAAACCTATGTTTGTTACCAAAAGTTTTTATCGTTTTTAATGTTTACTTTTGCGGCAAATTTATTGTAATTTTAGCTATCAAACTTTGTAGTTATGAAGAATATTTTAGTTCCTGTTGGATCATCAAAAAATGCTTTAAGTCATTTGCAATATGCCATAGATTTTGCGGAGACATTTGGGGCAAAACTTTTTGTTGTACAAGTATACAATGTGTTTACCAAGGCAGGAACCATGATTAAGGTTGATAAAATAATTGAACGCGAAAGTAAAGCTTTTTTGGATGATTTAGTTTCTAAGGCAGATACCAAAACCGTTGATATAATTGTAAAAGTTTTAAAAGGTAGCCTTATAGACACTTTAGAATTAGCATGTAAAGCTGCTGATGTTAACCTTATTTTAATTGAACCCAGAACAAACTCCATTAAAGATGAAGTTTTTTTAGGAAAAACATCTGGTAGAATTATTAAGCAAACTCAAATTCCAGCACTTATTGTGCCTGAGGGCTATACATATAGTCCCATAAAAAATATTTTATTTGCTATTAAATCAGCCATTATTAAAAATAAGACGGCGCTAAATCCTTTAATGGATATAAAAAATAAATTTGAAGCTGTTTTAAATTTGTTGCTTGTTAAAACAACATATTACAATGAAGGGGATTTTGATGTTGAAGCAGACTTAGCGCGTATAGTTTCTAATATCACAAAAACGGAAAATGCAACTACATTTCAAGGGGTATTACAGCATCTAGAAGCACATAAACCGGATATGCTTTGTGTGGTGAGACGCAAAAGAGGATTTTTTACAAAAAAATGGGAAAAAAATGTAATTTTGAAAAAAGATTTTTCAAGTTCCATTCCCGTTTTAGTGTTGCGAGGATTAAAATAAAAAATGGGGATGTAGCTCAGTTGGCTAGAGCGCTTGACTGGCAGTCAAGAGGTCGTCGGTTCGAATCCGATCTTCTCCACAGTAATATCAAGGCTTCAGAGGTTTTTAACTTTTGAAGTTTTTTTAATTTGCACGCAATTTGCACGCAAAAATTGATTTAATTAAATTTATATTCATTTGATATGAATTGAATCCATTTAGTTGTAAAAAGTATTAATTTTTTACGTTTAAGAGTCAAAAACCCTAATTAGGGAAAGGGAGCTTTTCCGTTATATTTATCCAATAATTATTTGTCTTCTTCTAATGTCCTATCGCTGTAGAAATATTGAAACTTTATTATTTCTTCATTAAATAATAAAGTTTCCTTTTCGACAAAATCCTCACTATCGTGCCTAATTAGAGTTTCTAAGTTCCTCCGATAAGCTTCCATGCTTGACATAATCGTTTCTATCCCATTATATTGTTCATCTATCGGAATACCAGCATAATAGTTAAGTCTTTCTTGATATACTTTTTTCAATTTTTGAAATAGGCCTCTGGCCTTAGTAGTTTCTCCCACTTGGTAGTAACTATCAACATAGGGCTCCAAAAATGTATAATAACCGAAATAGTCTACAGGAATGTTTGTCATAGCTATATTAATTACCTCCTTGGCCTTATCTATTTTATCTTCCTCTATCAATTTTTCTATTAATTTGGCCAAAGCGGTGCGTAATGTAACTCCACCCTGTTTCCGTGTCTGTGGGTCATGATATATGTGAGGACTACCCGAATTACCCCAATCTAAATTCTTAACTATGCTATACCCTAGATCTTCATCCACTCTTCCCATGTATAATCCGCCTTCATACTCAGTTTTTATTGGCACTAATTTGTAAGCAATGCCATCTAGTTGCAAGTAGTCTTTCATCCATATATATTCTTCATCTTCATAACTACCCCCTGAAAAGTAGATAGGACGTTTCCAATCATTATTTGCAATTACGTCTAGCATCATAAGTCTATTTTTTGTCAATGCCGTTTTTGGTAGATCGATGTCAATATAATCAACGATGAGCGCAGAGTCTTTTTCTTTTACCAAACCATTATTCAGTACGGTGTCTTTGTTAACATCTATGCGAATTTTGTTGGTAGGGTAGTAAACAAGATTCAGTGTACTCTCAGAATATTGGCTTAAGTCAGCTCCCTGTTTTTTTAAGATATATTTGAATTTTGTTTGAGGGTTATCACTTCCTACCCATTTCATAAAATCCTTAATATTCCAGCGTTTTTCGTCTATTCCGGGAAGCCCCTGATAATAAATAGCATCTCTTGTACCGTATTTGTACTTATCATGCGTAAGCTGGGATGGGATGGGGTCGCTTTCGTATGATTTTCGTTTTGCCTGATCAATATACCAATCTGTTGCGAAATAGCTGGTAACAAGAATTCGAACATCGGTACGGTAACCCTCAATTTCTTGGATATACCAAAGGGGGAAATTATCGTTGTCTCCAATGGTAAATATGATAGCCCCTGAGTTTTCCTGAATAGAATCTAGATAGGATTTAGCAGAAGAGCGAGCGGTATATCGATTAGATCTGTCATGGTCATCCCAATTCTGATAAGCCATCACACAAGGAACAGTCAAAAAGCAGATTACTAAAACAGTTGGTGCTAATAGTTTTGGTCGAATCAATTTTTTAAATGCATCAAAGATCCCATAAACTCCTATCCCTATCCAAATCGCAAAAATATAAAAAGAACCCACTAAAGAATAGTCTCGCTCACGAGGTTGAAATATTGTAGGGTTGGTATAAAACTGGATAGCGATACCTGTAAATATGAAGAATACAAAAAGCACCCAAAATTGTTTGAGGTTTCGCGAAATCTGAAATACTAGACCAATAATACCTAATAGAAGAGGCAAAAAGTAATAGGTGTTTCTACCTTTATTATGCTCTATTTCATCTGGTAAATTATTCTGACTACCGTGGTGTAAACGATCTATAAAGCCAATTCCGCTTATCCAATTCCCATGACCGTTATAGCGCCCTTGAATATCATCTTGTCTTCCAACAAAATTCCACATAAAATAACGCCAATACATATACCCAAATTGGAATTTAAACATGTATTCCAAGTTTTTCCAGACAGTCGGTGGCTTGACTTCAATAAATTCGCTGAACTCATTTAAGAACTTTATGTATTGTACTTCATCAATCTCACCGTCGGCATACCTCTTTCTGAATTGATTTACGGTATTTACAAGTTCTTTATTCGACCTAAGTCCAGATTTAACTTCGAATTCTAAAGCACCGAAATATTTCATATAATTTTCAGCATTCATTTGGCTCCACATACGAGGCAAAATTCCAATATGCTTTTCATTTGGACCTTGTAAGGCGTCTTTATAAAGATTTACGATTTCGTAGTTACTCAATTTCTTATTGCGTTCATACTTTGGATGATCATCTCTATCCTCTCCAGGTGGAGCAAATCTATCAGAGTAATAAGCTCCGTAAAATGGGCTATCCGTGCTTGGGTATTGTTCACGGTTATAATAAGCAAGAAGCGCCCTGGCATCCGAAGGATCATTCTCGTTAATCCCAACATGAGCGTTAGCCCTTATTGGTAAAACAAGCCAGGAAGAAAAGCCCAAGCATAAAAAAATTATGGAGAGAACCAATGTATTTGCCATTCGATGCCGATACCTATGAGTATATCTCAAGGCAAAAAAGAAGATGAATATTAAAACAAGGCCAACTATAATAGTCCCTGAATTAAACGGGAGTCCAAAGCTATTTACAAAAAACACTTCACCCCATCCAAAAAACTTAAGCATATAAGTTAAAGGAAACTTAAAAACTAGCATAAGTATGGTCACTGCGGCTATATTGGCCAGAATAAAATTTCTTATCGTAATAATCTTATGCCTTTTAAAATAATAGAGCAGTATAATTGAAGGAATAGCCAAAAAACCCATGAACTGGACACCAAACGTCAAACCAACCACAAAAGCTATGAGAATTAGCCATCTGTCACTTCGAGGTTCATTCAAATTATCCGTCCATTTTAACCCAAGCCATAGCAATAATGCCATTACTAAGCTGGCCATAGAATATACCTCTGTTTCTACAGCATTGAACCAAAAACTATCTGAAAATGTATAGGTTAGGGCTCCGATGAGTCCACTTCCTAACACGGCAATGGCTATATCATTTGTTAGCTTTCTTTCCTTGAAACCGAGCTTTCTAGTCAAATTAGTTATTGTCCAGAACATGAAAAGAATGGTAAATGCACTAGACACACAAGAAACATAGTTTACCATAAAGGCTATTTTATCAGGTTCGAGGGCAAATAGAGCAGAAAAAGCCCCTATTATCTGAAATAAAGGTGCTCCTGGGGGATGAGCGACTTCTAGCTTAGCCGATGTAGCAATATATTCCCCTGAATCCCAAAAACTTACTGTGGGTTCAACAGTAACAGAAAAGGTGAAAAGGGCAATAAAAAAAGCAGTCCAGCCCAACAATTTATTCCAAAATTCAAATTTTTGTGAAGGACTAGAAAACAATTGTTTTAATCGTATAAGATTTCGCATCGTTTCTTTTGAGATGCAAATACGGAGCTATCGATATGAAAAAAGGAAAAAAGGGGTAGGATTTAAGTACTAGTACTGGTACTAATTATGTATTTTTTGCAGAAGTTCTTTCCGGTTGGATATTTTTAACTTAGCATAAATATTGGTGATGTGTGTTTTTACTGTACTCAGGCTAATAAAAAGTTCGTTCGCAATTTCCTTATTGGATTTTCCCTCAAGAATCAATTTTTTGATAGTTCGTTCTTGTTTGCTAAGTTCTGGTACAGCTTCTGCATACTTTCTATTAAAGAATGTAAAACAAATCAATCCGAAAATAATTACTGCTAGAATAATATTTATGGCCTTGCTCCAAGTATATTTTTGATCCACGACCTCCTTGGTCAAAAAGGCCAGTTTCTTTTCGAAAAATTGGTATTGTGTAGATGGTAGTTTGCTTTCTTGAAGCTCTTCCAATAAAGTCAAATAGTATTCAGGGTTTTTAGCAATGTCCTGATTCAATAAATTTTTATCTTCTAACTGTTGAATGGCTACCAGTTTTACAATTAAAATACGCAGGGAGTCTTTGAAATAAGATTTTCTTTCTTTATCATTATGCTCAAACTCATTATCTGCTTTTTGAAGCCTTTGCTCAAAATTTCGTAAACGTTTCCACTCCTTATCAGCTAGATTAGTGGTGCTATATTTTGCGAAAAGCTGAATCCCCGGTCTAAAATTAATACTATCGCGACTTGAAAGAATAAAGGGTTTACTTTTGGCAATGGTATCGTTTTGTATTATTCCTAAGCGATTTAAATGTAATTGATAAAAAGCATCCTGATTTGAGAGAAGTTTACTTTTGAAAGAAAATGATCCGTCAGCCTCAAGAGGTGACCATGCAACTTCCTTAGCAATTTTGGGATTCTTAAGCCCTTCAAGATTTAATTTGTACAGATATACTTTGTGCTCCTTAGTAATCTTATCCTTTAAGTTAAGTCGACCCGATACAGCGGTTTGTGCATGTATTCCGTAGCAGAATAGAAGAACATATATAAGGTGCTTTTTGTACAAAATAGTTACTTATGAAAATAAAGATTATTAATGGATTTAAATTTACTCAAAATATTTTTATTATAGCTTTTCGGTGGATTAATATTCCCAACCAATATTAAAGAACCCAGCTTAGATATTCGTGAAATTTAGAATTCGTAAACCAGTTTCTAACCTTTGAAGAAGGCGAGTTTTTAGATGAAGCCTATAACTTTTTATCTAGAAACCTTAAAACGGACGTTTTAAATTGCTTTATTAGCCAGCTACCCTCTTTTTTATTGTTAATAACCCTGAATATTCTTCGAAACACACTATTTGGTTAAAATTTAATTAGTGTCATTTGATACCAAATGAAGTTTAATAAAATGATAACATTCAATATTTCATAAAATTTGATTGTTTTTGAATTAATATATTGATTATCAGTTATTTGTGAATAACTAATTGATTTTATTTTTTCTTTCACCAGCTACATTTTATACTTTTATTTCCATAATCCCATAAGGGAAAGCAAAAGCGCTTTTGTTCATTTTATTAACCTAAAAACAATAAAAATGGACACTATTTTAATTCTTGAACGACTGGATCGTCTGGAAAAACTACTAGTAGGCAGCAAGGAGGTCTTGACCTTTGATGAAGCTAGCGACTATACAGGCATATCCAGAAGCTATCTTTATAAACTGACAGCTTCGGGAAGAATTCCACACTCAAAACCGAACGGTAAAATGCTCTTTTTTGAGAAGAAAAAACTTGTGGAATGGTTGCTTCAGAACAAACGAAAATCACAACAGGATATTGAAGCCGAAGCCTTGGCTTACAACATGCGCCATAAAACACAATAGGGCAATCTTCATTAAAAAACAATTCTCATGAAAAAGACACCCTATATACGTGTAGGCACGTCCTATTATAAGCAGGTCAAGGCGCCTACCATAGCTGGTCATTTTAATGACATCCTAGTACATTGGAACATGGAAACCATCAAACAAGACCATGGAAAAGATCATTTAAGTAAAATCCCTAAATATGATGGTTTTACCTGTATGCCCAGCCATCTAGATTTTAAACAGGAATATCTGGGATTTTATAATATCTATTCCCCATTGGGGAAACAACCCAAAGAGGGAGATATTTCAAAATCTTTAAAATTTGTAAAGCATATTTTTGGAAAACACTTTGAACTCGGACTGGATTATTTACAATTATTGTATTTAAAACCCATCCAAGTATTACCAATACTTTGCTTAGTCTCCAAAGAACGGTCCACAGGAAAAAGCACCTTTTTAAAATGGCTCAAGGAAATCTTCGATAATAATTTGACCTACTTAACCAATGACAGCTTTAGCAGTCAGTTCAATGCCGATTGGGCGAACAAACTTTTAATCTGTATTGACGAAGTCCTGTTCAATAAAGAAGAACTCACCGAACGCATCAAATACCTGAGTACCACCAATATCAACAAATTAGAGGCTAAAGGCAAGGACAAACGAGAAGTTGAATTCTTTGGAAAGTTTATTCTATGTAGCAACAATGAAGACAACTTTATAAAGATAGATGCCAATGAAACCAGATTTTGGGTCATAAAAATCCCAACCATTGAAAAAGAACAAACCAATTTCCTTGAAAACCTAATCAAGGAGATTCCAGCTTTTATGCATTTTTTAGTCAAGCGAAAAATAAGCTCCAAGCACTTAACCCGAATGTGGTTTACGGCACACCAAATCAAAACCAAAGCATTGGTAAGACTGGTACAAAACAATCGCAACCGGGTTGAAAAGGAACTGGCAAGTATTCTAATGAGTGTGATTGAAAAATTCGATTTAGAGACAGTAGACCTCTGTCCCATGGATGCTTTATTGGCACTTAACAAAACCCGGGTGAAAACAGATTTGACACAACTCCGTAAACTACTAAAAACAGATTGGAAACTGAACAACCAAGAGAACTCAAACAAATACCAAAAGTTTGTGATCTGGACGGACGGCGATATGACTTTGGTAGACGCAAAAGGCAGATATTTTACGGTCGAAAAGGATTTCTTGACCAAAAATTTTGATGATGCGATGACGGAATCGTAGAACCCTAATGTTTACAAGGGCTAAGGCTGTCATCAAACTGTCATCATTTTGTCATCAAAAAAAATAATGATGACAGAAGAGAGACTAAAAAAAACATAAATGATGATGTGATGACAAAACGATGACGAGTTAAACCCAATGATATATTGACTTTAGAGGGTATTGTCATCAAATCATCAAAAATTCACAGAAAATACACTGGCTAATGAAAAGAAAAATAAATTATGAAACAGCCCGTAATTTTTCAGTATTAAAGGCACTGGAAAAATTAGGGTACTTTCCGAAAAAGTCAACGGAAAAAGAAGCTTGGTTTCTGAGTCCTTTCAGGTCAGAAACTCAAGCCTCTTTTAAAGTCTCTAAAACCAAGAACCGATGGTATGACCATGGAATGGGCGTTGGTGGTAATGTGATTGATTTAGTTTCCAAGGTTTTAAAATATTCCATCAAAGAAACGTTAGAGTTTTTGAATGATAGTATAGCAAAAAACGGTTTAAAGCAGCAACAGACTTTTAATGAAAACGAACTAGGACTTGACATCATTAAAGTTCAGGAAATAACACATCCTGCTTTAATTCAATATCTAGGGTTCAGGGGAATTTCAATAACTATTGCCAAGACCTTTTGTAAAGAAGTTTGGTATAAACATAAGAAAACTCAATTTTTTGCCATCGGATTAAAGAACCACAAAAACGGTTGGGAACTACGGAATAAGATTTTTAAAAATAGCAGCAGTCCTAAATCTTATACCTACATCCAAAATAATAACAAGCAAGTAATCATTTTGGAAGGGATGTTTGATTTGTTATCGCTTGCAACATTAGATGGTAATCTATTAAAAACTTCAGATATCCTTGTTTTAAACTCCATCAGTTTTATAAATGTTATTGAAAAATACATTTCCAAATACGCCTTAGTGCATCTGTATTTAGATAATGATACCTCTGGACAAAAGGCAGCTCAATATTTAATTAATAAGAACAAACATGTCATTGACAAAAGTTCAAGCTATAAGAATTATAAAGATTTAAACGATTTACTGAGACATGAAAAAAGAGCAGCTATTTAATTTTAAATCAAAAGATAAAAAGGAGCAGTATGTAGAGATTCCTAACGATGTAATAAATCATTCGGATAGTGTGAAATTGGATTTTAGCGACACTTCATCTAAAACAAAAACACTCTTGGGTAGGAATTCAAGATGTGTGTCTGTGGACACATTCTTGTTTGCTCCCCTTGGTCGCAAAGAAAAAAAAGTGTTTAAGGGGAAGGGTGATCTCGTTAAGTTTCGATGTTCTGTTTATGAAAAGAAGCTTCTAAAAGTTAAAGCAAAAAGGAGTGGTTTAACCCTGAGTGAATATATACGGCGTAGTCTATTTGAAAAAGAGATTACAGAACGTCTTACGGATGAACATATCGAACTTTATAAAATGCTTATTAAATACCATAATAATTTTAAGTCCATTGGTAACATGTACAAAAAACGAAATCCACAACTTACCCAAGAAGTATATGACTTAGCCAATGAAATCAAAAGACATCTTAAAAAATTTCAAGAATGATCGGTAAGGGAAAAAGCATATCACATACCAGAGCTTCCATGTCCTATGGATGGAACCAGGAAAAGGATGCAGAAATTGTATTAAAAGAATTTCTACATGGAGATTCACCAACTGAAATCACACAAGAATTCAAAATGCTCCAGGATCAAAATTACCATTGCACAAAAAACACTTTATCATTTGTGATTAGCCCAACGATAGAAGATGGAAAACGATTAGATAAAAACGAGCTGCAAGCCATAACAAAACGTTTTATGCATGAGATGAAGCTTGGAGAACGGCAAGCCATCGCTTTTGTACATCAGGATAAAGACCATAAGCACATTCATTTATATGTTAATCGGATTGATTTTAAAGGTGTAGCCTATAATGATAGCTTTATAGGCAAGCAAAGTCAGCTAGCAGCAGAAAAAGTGGCTAAAAGTATGGGGCTCACAACCGTAAAGCAAGTACAATTTGAAAGGGAATTCAATTTAAGGGAAATACGAACAGAAATTAAAAGAAGACATGATCTGACCTTGAAACAATTTAAACCCAAATCCTTTGATGCTTATTTAAAAGCGATGGAAGCTAATGGTGTTAAAGTGATTCCAACGATAAACAACCAAAACAAATTACAAGGTTTTCGATTTGAATTTGATGGGCACAATCTAAAAGGCAGTGAAGTGCATCGTAATATGTCTCTTGGAAATATTGGAAAACAAATGTCAGGCATAAATGGAGCAAGCATATTAAAAGGAAATAGCATAAGTGTAAAACTAGCTGGAAAAGTAGTTGACTTGACACCAAACTTAGCCTTAAAGATCACCAAGTTCATTATTAAAAGAGCTATCGATAAGGGAATGGGAATAGGATATTAAATTAAACATAACAATCATGACAAAACTTGAAGAATTAACAGCGTTACTAGTAAATGAAATCAGCGATTTTAAAAATGGCATAGATAAACTAGAGAAAATTAATAAGTATTTAAAGGACACAAAAATTAAGATGGATTTAAAGGAATATAAATCTATGATTGAATCACATCAACAACAAATGGCATTTCATAAAGAAACATTGGAAGGTTTTGAAAATCGTTTTAATAACAAAATAAACCAAGCTAAAATTTATCCTACTTGGGCGGTGGTTGTGTTCTTTGTTAGTGTTTTGTTAGGTGTCATTTTAGTCTTATACGTTTTTTTAGTGTAATATGTAAATGATAAGTTGGAATGGTTCATATTCCTTTGTTTCAAAGCGATCACAATACCTCTATTTATTTTCAGAATTTATATACAATAATTTGTAATTTAATCTTAATGTTTTTGTAAGTTTATGCAACTATTAACCTATTCACTACATTTTTTAAGAGAACGTATATGCGGTTTAAATTACAACTGGATTCAAAAAACAGAAATCCAACTATTCCTATAAATTATCAATACCCTTTAAGTGCTGCGATATATAAAATATTAGACAAGGCAGATTCTGATTATGCTTCATTTTTACATGAAGATGGCTATACCGTTGATGGTGGCCTAAAACATTTTAAGCTATTTACGTTTTCGGATTTGAAGGGTCGGTGCAAAGGAAATAACGACAGGTTGCATATTAACTCCATTATGGAACTCATAGTTTCCTTCCATTTGCCCGAGGCAGCCCAACATTTCGTAAAAGGCTTATTTCTTTCACAAGATATCGATATAGCAGACAAGAAAAGTAAAGCCACTTTTAAGGTTAATAGTGTTGAAGCCTTGCCCGATCCTTTTACCGACATTGGGAAAGAAGTTAATACAACACTATCTGTTCGCCCCATGTCGCCATGCGTGGCTGGTATTAAAAATGACAAAGACGACTATGACTTTGTACCACCAACCGATGCGCGCTTTGCATTTTGCATAAAGTATAATTGGGAACAAAAATTAAAAGCCTTAAAAATTCCGTTTGATGAAAACGAATTAAAAGTTGCCGTAAACCTAAAGAACACCAAACCCAAGTCGCGATTAATGACTATTAAAGCGTTCACTGAACAACAAACGCGAATAAAAGGCTACTTGAATTTTGAAATGGAGCTTACAGGAAACCAAGAGCAGTTGCAGGTTATTTATAATGCAGGTGCAGGATTGTATAATGCGTTGGGGATGGGGTGTTTGGGGGTTGTCAGGAGAATAAAAAAACATAAGTAATCGAATTATTCATAAGATGAAAACAGATTTATCAATATTATTTCAAGAACCTGAAAGAGACAAGCAGGTGATATTGACAATTGAGCCACTTGCTCCTTTGTCAATAGTGAGTTCACTTCCTGGTTCATATTACAAAAGTTTAGATAAGCCAACAAAAGCAAATTTGTGTGGGATGTTTGAAAATGCAATGGGCTGGCATATTGGGAATAAAGACCGAATTGCAATTTTCAAGAAAATGAAACAAGTATATAAAAAATCATATAAGATAACAGATTTTGAAGTAGAAACTTCTGCGGTTGGTTATACGTCTTTAATTGGGCATCTTTTTGAAGTTGAATTACCAATTATTCCTGCAATTATAGCCAGATATGATGATTACTGGACTCAACAATTAAAACATGATGATGCAAGGCATTTGAAGGGGACTGCAAATTTAAGTTATCAATTAATAAAGAAAAAAAGGAATTTGCCTTCTGATGACAAAGGCAAAATAAGTGATAAGACTTATACTGCTTTTTTAAAGGAAAACAACTCAAATTACCCAATGTATTACACTTCACCTAAACCTCGTGAATTCATTGTACTCGAAGGAAATTATCAAATTAAATTATTAATGAGTTCATACCTATTTGAAGGTTTGCAAAAATCATTAGAAGAAAATAATATTGCCTATCTCGGTACGAATGAAGGCTGGGTCAATTTATCAATTAAACAAATATAACCCTATGGAATTTTTACATCCTTACAGTCGATATGGTTTGGCTTTAGTCATGGAAGAAAATGGATTGAAAACCATAGAAGAAGTGAATCACGAACAATTACGAAATGAATTAGTAAGAGGTTTAAATCGATTTAGAATAAAACCTGTTGAAAACTTTGAAGGAGTAGAACAAGTTAAATTTAATCATATGACTTTTGATTTTATTGCTTCTAATAAAGTTTTTCAGAGTAAGGGTTTGCCTAATCAAGGCATCTTTTTATCTCCCAATATTACGTCTTCTGATTTTCAAGCAGGAAAAACATGGCTAGGAACGAATGCACTTATTAAAAAATTGAATGGTCAAAAAGATAAGAATGAAAATTTGACTATGAGCGTTTTTCCTATGTCTGGAAAATTTAATAATGGTAAAAAAAGTCAAAGTACGCCTAAAGCTTTATTGACAGAAGTTGCATGTGCAGCTATTACTAATACGACTCCTTACAAGCCATGCTTAACTTATCGAGTATTTACAAGTGGAAAAACAGAAAGAAGTAACATGACAATTATTCCTGATTTACCGTTGGATAAAATGATAAAGTTTATTGCTTTATTTAAAAGTATGCAATCAGATGTTAATAATGACTTAATGGTTGGCAAAGTATCTTCAAAGGTTACAGGTAAAGGAGATAAGGAAAAGACTATTTATACACCTTGGCGACCTAAAATTTTTAATGGAAATTTCCCTAATCCACCACTAAGTAGTGCATTAGGTAGTATTGCACTTTTAGGTGCGATTGGAGAATGGTCTAAAAAGGCAAAACTTTGGAAAGAAGGTCAAGATGTTTTAGAGAGTTTAGTTGATGTGCCTATTTATATGGTGAGTTATGGTCATGCTAAAACATTTACCTACAATCACTATATAATTGAATTAGCAAAAGAAAGCAGGCTAAATGAAATCGTTAATGCAATATATCGCACCAAATTATTTAATGCAGAAAGTAGAAGTCAAAACAAGAATGAATATCAAAGCTTCGACTTATTTTCAAGTCGCTTCTTACAATTATTCAACAAACCGGCACTTAAAGATTTTTTAGTTTCCCGTGCCGAATATCCAAATGAACTTAAAATTTTATTTATAACATATTTTACAAAGATGGAAAAAATTGATATTGAAATCGTTAAATCCGCAAAGGAGCTAGGTCGATGGTTGAATTATGTGGCTTACCTTGCTGCTAAGGGAGAACACTCAAATACAAAAAGCGAGGAGTTTAGAAAGACAAAAGCAAAAGTTTTAGTAGAAATTGAAAGTTCTGCTTTTTCTGCAAAAACGGGAGATGCTTTGATTGCACAAGTAGTTACAAGAGCAGGACGACTTTCTCAAATGGATGCTCCGCCTGAAGCAGATACTTATATTGAAAAAACTTGTTCTGGTGAATTGCCATTGGATAGCGCTAAAAATTTAATTATGGCGTTTTCTCGATTAAGAAATAAATACGAAAAACCTGAACAAGTTGAGAATGAAACAGAAGATAATAATACAATTGATACCTCTGCATACGAAGAATAACCAGTTTTAAACAATTATAAAATATACCATATCATGAATATTAAAGGAATATTAGTAACAAGTGTAGCCGTTTTTGAAAATCATATCGCTAACGGTGGCGAAAAATTATTAGGTAATGCTTCTTCAATTAAAAGAAGACCCGACGGAAAAGTTTATGTTTCTGGTCAAATGCAACGTCATGTTTTGTTTAGTGCAATTGACCGTTTAAATAGAGAAGATGTAAATAAGGGAAGCTCATTTGTTTCTAACGGAGATGGTGTAAGTAATCAAATTGAAAATGATATTCGTGCAGATTTAGGCGGATTTATGCACCCATCAAAAGGTGATTACTCTGGTCGTAGAACTGCACCGCTTACAGTTACTCCTGCTGTTGCACTTTCTCAAAGTGAAGTTGGGCGTGATTTATTAATTCGATTACAAAAAAATGTAAAAGGAGATAAAGTATATTCTGACGGATATATAAATCGTATTGATGAAAATGATGCTGATGCAGCCGACCCTAAAAAACAAGCTTTGGCAACAAAAGAGTTTAGTGAATTTGATTTAATGCACATGAATTTCTTTTTAGATGTGAGTTCTCTTGGCTGTTCCAAAGTATTTGAATACGAAAATAATTTTCACATCAATACTACATTTATCAAACATACAAATGAAACTGAAAGACGCAGACGAGTAAATTTGTTTATGGAAGCAACTCGTTCTATGCACGATTATGCTAATCAAGCAAGAAATGCTGTAAGTGGAGAACCTCAAAAGGTATTAATAGTATTTGATGCAAAATTAAGCAGAAAAGCATCAAGATATTTTACAGGAAACGATACAGAAAAAGCTAATCTTTTGAAAGAATTAGATGCAAGAGATGCTAAATACTTTTTAGGTGATGATACTCAAGGTAAAATAAGTGTTTTTGATGCTTACTCAAAAGCATTTGATTTTTTAAACGAATCATCTTTATATGATCTTAATGGAGGAGATGAAAATATCAGAACATTTGCTGAAGTTTTTGAATCATAAGAAAACAAAAATACTCATCAAACGGAAGATAATATAGAAGAATAAAATGAAAATCCTAGCAAAGCCCTCTGGACTTACATTAGAAGAACATACTGAGCATGTAATTTCAAAGGGTAAGAAAATTGCTAAAAGTTATCCGTTTGTCATGGAAAAGTATAAGTCCATGACAAAACGGGACTTAATAAATAGGTTAGAAGGTGCTTGTAAATTTCATGACATTGGAAAAGGGCATTCAAGGTGGCAAGGAGCAGTTCAAAAGGATCACCAAATCTTTTTAGATTGGCAAAAAGTAAATGGCGGAACTTTTAGCGATTTTCAAAGAGCTATAAGAAATACGGGTAAAAATCTGATGTGTGCTAATATTCGGCATGAGATTTCATCGATTATTCAATGTCCAAAATTACCTGAACCAATCTTAGTAGCAATTGGTGCTCACCATGGAAAGTTATCAAAGTACCACGAAAATAAATGGTTAGATGATAAGTGGAAATTAAACGGAAGCAAAGAAGCTTGGGAGAGATTTGCAACTTTAGGTAATAATTATACTTTAAGGGCTGCTTTTCGGTTTCGAGAAGTTTTACAGCGTCATTATGAATTTGCTGGTGTTCGAGGATTATTACAATTGGCAGATGTTCGTGCAAGTATAACTGAAAATGGCGGTTTTATTCCGCCTTTTATTCCTTTTAAATATGATTTTCCTAAAAGCTGGGAAAAGCGACCTGTTCAGCAAATTGCAGAAGAATACTGGAAAGACGATTTATTATTAATTCGTGCGCCAACTGGAGCAGGAAAAACGGCTGCGTGTTTGCTTTGGGCAAATCAGCAAATTAGAAATAAGAGAGCTGATCGATTGATAATTGCGATGCCGACAAGATTTACTTCAAATGCTTTGTCGGTAAATATTGAAGGAGATTTGTCAGATACTGGCTTATATCATTCAAGTGCTTGGTTTAAGAAATTTCAAACAAAAATAAAAAAAAATAAAATATCAAAACACAAAGCTGATGTAACACATGAATTTGCTCGAAAATTATTGACGCCTGTTACGGTTTGTACTATTGACCATCTGTTGATGTGTTTAACACTTTCAAGGGAAGACCACCATTCTATTGCGTTTAACTTAGCACACAGCTGTGTTGTTATTGACGAAGCAGATTTTTATGATGATTTTACACAAGCTAATATTTTGGTTTTATTAGAAGCGTTGAACGAATGGAAAGTTCCTGTAATGGTGATGAGTGCTTCTTTACCTGCATCTTCTTTGAAAATGTATCAATCAACTGGTTATCAAATTCAAGAAATCAAAGAAGATATTTCAGATAATGAAAGATACCGTTGTGAAGTAAAGAGTATTAAAAATTATGAAGGAGTAGATGAATTGTCAGGATTATTAATAAAATGTACTACCCAACCTGCAATAATTTATGCTAATACAGTAGCAAAAGCAGTTGAATATTATGATTGGTTCATAACAAATACAAATATAGAGCCAATGCTTTATCATAGCCGATTTACCGAACCTGATAAATTGCAAAAAGAAGCTGTGTTAATTGAAAATTTAGGAAATAAGGCATGGGAAAAAGGTACAGCAAATGGTGTTGCTATTCTAACTCAAATAGGTGAAATGAGTATCAATATTAGTGCGGATATTATGATTAGTGATATTTGTCCGATTGATAGATTGGTTCAACGTGCTGGTCGTTTATGCCGATTTGACAAAGGAAAGATTGGTGATCTACATGTCGCTGTTCCTCATCAAACGAAAAATGAAGAACGAAATATTTATCCTGCTCCTTATGGTAGTTTTGATAGAAAAAGCAAAAAGTGGGTTATGAATCCTGCTTTGAAAAAAACAATAGACCTTTTGGAATTACAACATTATTCTGCTCAGAGTTTTGTTGAACTCATTAATGTGGTTTATGAAAAATTGGAAGATTTTAGTATTCGTGCTAAACAAAATGCTAAATTATTAAAAGAACAATTTGCATATCATTGGCTAGTAGGGCCAAAAGCTAATAGTGAAATTGATGATACAGAAACTACCTTTTGGAAAAGTCGAGATATTGATAATAATGTGACAGTTTTAACGGCTTTTCCTAAAAATCCGTATTTCATTAATTATATAGAATGGCAGTCTTTTAAAAATGAAAACTCGGTAGATTTACCCATTTATCTTATTCAAAAAGGCAAAACATTACATGCAATCTATCAATCCAAAATTTATTTAAAAGATGAGGAAATGGAGGTTTGGCGAACGCATGAAGGTGTTTACGAATTTGAGAAAGGGCTTTTGATACAGAGTATATCGAATAATTTTTTATAATTTAATTTTGAATAAAAACACCTTACGCACACCCAAAAATGCAATAAAATCATTAAATTGCACATGTAAATATGCAATATGGAACAATTATTAGAAAAGTCAGCAACATTGGTACAACGGGTAAGCACCGAAAAAAAGCGGTACTTGTTTAATGAAATCAATTGGAACAATAGATTGATAGGGATAAAAGGCGCTCGTGGCACAGGCAAAACAACGCTCTTATTGCAAAAATTAAAAGAGTTGCAGTTGTTGCCCACACAAGGAACGTATTGGTCTTTAGACGATTTTTATTTCACAACCCATTCTTTGGTAGAAACTGCCGAAGCATTCTTTAAAAAAGGTGGGCAATATCTTTTTTTAGATGAGGTACACAAATACAAAAATTGGTCTATTCATATAAAAAACCTGTATGATTTTTATCCAGATCTAAAAATAGTATTCACTGGGTCGTCAATAATCGATATTTCTAGAGAGGAAGGCGATTTAAGCAGGCGGATGTTGATGTACAAGTTGCCTGGACTTTCGTATCGTGAATATTTGGCGTTTAATGATTTGTATAATTTTGAATCGATTACCTTGGAAGACATACTTTCAAAAGATCGTAAATGGGCAACATTGTTTCCTTCAGGGTTTCGGCCATTAGAACATTTTCAGAACTATTTACAATACGGTTATTATCCATTTTCAATGGAAGATAAAGAAGGTTATGCCACGCGCTTACAACAGTTGGTGCGCTTAATCGTAGAATACGATATGGCAGAACTGAAGGGGTTTGATATCCGCAATGCAAAAAAAATGTTGCAATTGCTTAATGTGGTTGCCGCCAATGTACCCTTTCAGCCCAATATAACCAACATTGCTACAAAAAGCGATATCCATAGAAATTCAGTAGTTACATATCTTCATTTTTTGGAACAAGCGCAGTTAATAAAACTATTATATGCGTCGGGAATTAGTTTAGCAACACTTCAAAAGCCAGAAAAAGTGTATTTAGATAACCCCAACCTTGCGTTTGCATTTACTACTTCAAACCCAAATACAGGAAATTTAAGGGAAACTTATTTTATTTCACAAGTTTCTGTGCGACATAAAATGGCATACCCTAAACAAGGTGATTTTTTGGTTGACGATGGTTATACCTTTGAAGTTGGAGGTAAAGATAAAACCAGCAAACAGATAGATTCAGTAAAAAATGGTTTTGTGGTTGCTGATAATTTGGAATTTCCTATAACTAAATTGCCCCTTTGGTTATTTGGATTTTTGTATTAATAATCTATGGATATTATAGCTACACATATTAATTATTACACCATCTGTCACAGAAAATTATGGTTATTTGCCCATGCCATTCAAATGGAGCACACTTCAGATGCTGTTTATGACGGCAAACTCTTGCATGAAACCAGTTATTCGCAACGTGCTGAAAAACATAGCGAAATGGAACTTACTGCGCAATGCAATGGCTTAACGCTTAATGGGAAGGTAGATTTTTACGATCATAAACATAAAATTATCCATGAAACAAAACGAGGTAAATCCATAGAACAAGCGCATACACTGCAAGTGAAATTCTATATCTGGCTTTTTGAACTCAATGGCATTGATGGTGTAACGGGGCGCATAGAATATCCAAAACTTAGGAAAACTACTGAGGTGTTATTATCTCAAACGGATATTGCCTTTTTGGAAGAAACCATTCATGGTGTCAATAAACTCATTCATCAAAAAAAATGCCCTGAAACCATAAATTCAAAAATCTGTAAAAAATGTTCTTACTATCAACTCTGTTATATTGACGAACTATGAAGAAATCCTATTACTTATTTAATCCGGGCAGATTGTCACGTAAAGAAAACACGCTGAAATTTGTACCCGTAAACGAAGAAGGTTTAGAAGGCAGGCCTAAATATTTGCCCGTGGAAGGCGTTAAGAATCTTTTTTGTTTTGGTAGTTTGGATGCTAACAGTGCTTTGTACAATTTCTTGGGAAAACACCACATAGGCGTTCATTTTTTTGATTATTATGAGCATTATACGGGTAGTTTTATGCCCAAGGATTATTTGCTTAGTGGCAAAGTAATAGTAAATCAAGTAGAACATTACAGCTCGCATCAAAAGCGATTGGTAATAGCGCAGCAGTTTATACAGGGCGCGGCGTTCAACATGCTGAAGAACTTAAAATATTACTCAAAAAGGGGAAAAGATACAGCGGTTCAAATAACCAAAATAGAAACCTTGGTTTTAGCTATTGCAAACACCAACGCTATAGACGAGCTTATGGGCATTGAGGGGAATATTCGAATCGTTTATTACAGTACGTTTAGTGAAATTATTAATGATTTTGAAATGAACAATCGCACAAAACAACCGCCTAATAATGAGGTGAACGCCATGATATCTTTCGTAAATATGATATGTTATACAGCATGTCTAGATCAGATATATCATACACAGCTCAACCCTACTATTAGTTTTTTGCATGAACCCGGGTTTAGAAGGTATTCTTTAGCACTGGATTTGGCCGAAGTTTTTAAGCCCTTATTGGCAGACCGCCTTATTTTTTCATTGTTGAACAAAAAGATGATTCAGTCAGAACATTTTGACAATAAAGTAAATAGCTGTTTGCTCAAAGAGTCTGGACGGAAAATTGTGATGCGAGCTTGGGATGAAAAGTTAAATGAAACCATTAAGCATAGAACCTTGGACCAGAGCATAAGCTATAAACGACTGATCCGATTGGAATGTTACAAATTAGTGAAGCACGTTATGGATATACAGGATTATAAACCTTTTAAAACCTGGTGGTAAATGTATGTAATTTTGGTTTATGATATGGACTCAAAACGTGTGGGCAAAATGCTGAAGTTATGCAGGCGATATCTTAATTGGATTCAAAATAGTGTTTTTGAAGGAGCCATTACCGAAGTTAAATTAAAGGAATTTTTAGGACATGCTAAACAGATTATGGATGAAGATACCGATAGCTTGATTATATTTAAAAACAGACAACAGAGCTGGTTAGAAAAGGAAGTTGTCGGAAAAGAAAAAAACGATTTAGATAATCTGCTGTAAGCGTCGATGTATTAAATTTTTCCAAAAGGATTAAAGTTCTTTGACATATAATATTTAAGTATTTAGAAACGAGTGTTTTAAAGAGTTGTCGAACCTAAGGGTAAATCTTATTATTAGCTAACGACGATTTTTTTAACATACTTTTATATCTTTGAAAAAGTTAAGAAACTCATTATCAAGCTGTTGTTTTTCTTAAAATAACGGCTTTTAATCGTCCCATAAAGGAATTGAAATTAGCATCAAACGCTAAACGTATTTTTGAACTTGATCTTTTAATCGTCCCATAAAGGAATTGAAATACGTGTGTAGCTTGGGTTAAATCTAATGGTGGTAACTTTTAATCGTCCCATAAAGGAATTGAAATAACGCATACTCATGATTAATGCCAGATACTAAAAAACTTTTAATCGTCCCATAAAGGAATTGAAATTGATAAATTAAATTATTATCCATATAACAAAAAATTCTTTTAATCGTCCCATAAAGGAATTGAAATCAAGCTAAAACCATGCAATTAGTGTCTGGATATAATCTTTTAATCGTCCCATAAAGGAATTGAAATTTTCAATATTCCATTTCCTGAAGAATTAGATGATGACTTTTAATCGTCCCATAAAGGAATTGAAATAAGTTCGCGCTTCGGTTTTTTTTATTAATAAGCTTACTTTTAATCGTCCCATAAAGGAATTGAAATTAGGCAACAGCTTCGATAACTTCTACAATGTTATTCTTTTAATCGTCCCATAAAGGAATTGAAATATTAATTTATCAATATCTGCTTCTAATTTAGCCGCCTTTTAATCGTCCCATAAAGGAATTGAAATCCGTCTTAATTGATGGGTTAGATGTTGAGGGTATGCCTTTTAATCGTCCCATAAAGGAATTGAAATGGCATTTTAACTACTGGGCAATTACCAAATAATGTTCTTTTAATCGTCCCATAAAGGAATTGAAATAATATCGATAGCCGATAAAGCAGGTTTTGCGGTACCTTTTAATCGTCCCATAAAGGAATTGAAATAGTAGTGTATCATCTGTTGTTTACAGTATAAATGAAACTTTTAATCGTCCCATAAAGGAATTGAAATGCCCATAGTTAAAAGTTCTAGCGCTGGCTGAAATTGCTTTTAATCGTCCCATAAAGGAATTGAAATATAGCGGCTAATGTAGCAATAGGAGCACCAAATGGCCTTTTAATCGTCCCATAAAGGAATTGAAATTTGGTTGATGTTAAGTATAATGTAAAGTATAACAAGCTTTTAATCGTCCCATAAAGGAATTGAAATTGCCTTATTAACTGTTATCAATGTAAACGAAGAATCCTTTTAATCGTCCCATAAAGGAATTGAAATTTGGAGAACAACTTGAGTTGATTGATGATTTAAACACTTTTAATCGTCCCATAAAGGAATTGAAATAAAATATCTAAACAACAATTAAAAGATTACAAATTACTTTTAATCGTCCCATAAAGGAATTGAAATCAAGTAAAACAGCTTTTATATTTCATAAAACACTAACTTTTAATCGTCCCATAAAGGAATTGAAATAAAGACATAAGTTTTCAAACAAAACAGCTTCAAATACTTTTAATCGTCCCATAAAGGAATTGAAATTGAGTTATACCTTAAGATTATTAAATTTAAAGGCAACTTTTAATCGTCCCATAAAGGAATTGAAATAATAGTTCTTTGATTTAAACGCATATCGTTTGTTGCACTTTTAATCGTCCCATAAAGGAATTGAAATTTAATATTGTTGGTGATGATGTTTATGCTTTTATAACTTTTAATCGTCCCATAAAGGAATTGAAATTCATTTGACTTTCATGGTGATAAAGTTTTTAAATATACTTTTAATCGTCCCATAAAGGAATTGAAATTTTCTGTAACTCCTACCAATGAATCCGCAGGCATGGCTTTTAATCGTCCCATAAAGGAATTGAAATTTAATTGTTGCCATTATACTATTTACATTTATAATCCTTTTAATCGTCCCATAAAGGAATTGAAATACCGTTATAAGCCTTCATTGCACTTGTTTTAGTCAACTTTTAATCGTCCCATAAAGGAATTGAAATAAAAAATTAAGGACACGTTAAAATTATTTGATTGCTCTTTTAATCGTCCCATAAAGGAATTGAAATGATACCGTTAACCGTTAAGGTTATGCGTAAAGGTTCCTTTTAATCGTCCCATAAAGGAATTGAAATTGTCCAAAGCGCCTTCAATACTACCCGCGCTTGCGCTTTTAATCGTCCCATAAAGGAATTGAAATATCACCGACCCTTGATGTGCCGTTGACTTCTTTATACTTTTAATCGTCCCATAAAGGAATTGAAATAAGGTTATATGGATAGGGCGAGTTTAAACCTTTTAGCTTTTAATCGTCCCATAAAGGAATTGAAATAAACTAGTTCAAGAGCCTGTTCTCCACGAGGTTAATCTTTTAATCGTCCCATAAAGGAATTGAAATTGGTTTACACCCATGTGGTTGATAGTTTAATGAATACTTTTAATCGTCCCATAAAGGAATTGAAATAGAGAAGTTTCCTTTTATTAAATTATCATTAGTATACTTTTAATCGTCCCATAAAGGAATTGAAATCAAGCAACTTGTGTAGCATACATAGATAGTAGAGATCTTTTAATCGTCCCATAAAGGAATTGAAATAATGCTGATATGACAAGTAAATTATCTGCTAACGGTCTTTTAATCGTCCCATAAAGGAATTGAAATAATGATGTTATTATTTGGAATGTAAGCCCGACAACACTTTTAATCGTCCCATAAAGGAATTGAAATGTTGCTTTAGGTAAATCATCTGATTTTGTTTTACAACTTTTAATCGTCCCATAAAGGAATTGAAATCAAGAGGAACAGTAGCGTTTTGGGCGTTTATGATTTCTTTTAATCGTCCCATAAAGGAATTGAAATCAAGTACTACGTTAGGTACTTCTTATTACATTTATCTTTTAATCGTCCCATAAAGGAATTGAAATTACTAGATAGTTCTCTCTCATGAGCATCTTCAATATCTTTTAATCGTCCCATAAAGGAATTGAAATTGTAATTAAATCCGTCGTCTTTTGCTTTGCGCTCGGCTTTTAATCGTCCCATAAAGGAATTGAAATTATACTAATAGGGTCGCCATTTACTGTTGCTAGTCCCTTTTAATCGTCCCATAAAGGAATTGAAATAAATAAAGAAGTAGTTGTTTTAGTATCTAAACGAAACTTTTAATCGTCCCATAAAGGAATTGAAATGTCTTTTTCTGGTTGCGAATAAATATATCCGGTATTCTTTTAATCGTCCCATAAAGGAATTGAAATTGGTGAGCGGAACCTCATTTTTAGATTATGATATTCTTTTAATCGTCCCATAAAGGAATTGAAATTCCATTCAGGAATACCGTTACCATTACCGTCATACACTTTTAATCGTCCCATAAAGGAATTGAAATTGCGTTTAAACTACCCTCTACGAAATATTTTGAAGACTTTTAATCGTCCCATAAAGGAATTGAAATTTTACATATATTTTTAATCTTCTGGTAATTGCTTCCTTTTAATCGTCCCATAAAGGAATTGAAATATCGAAATCGGTTTTCCCTGTCATTCGGTCAATACCCTTTTAATCGTCCCATAAAGGAATTGAAATAACCAATGTGTTCTTAAACTAAGTGGAGATTTTTCACTTTTAATCGTCCCATAAAGGAATTGAAATAAATTTAACATATTGCTACCAGTTGAACTAATCACTCTTTTAATCGTCCCATAAAGGAATTGAAATAGAAATTAGTATGCTTTGCTACACCTACCATGCGAGCTTTTAATCGTCCCATAAAGGAATTGAAATAAGTGAATCATTATTAAAGACACTGATAGATTTCAGCTTTTAATCGTCCCATAAAGGAATTGAAATTCGCAACCTAATAGAAATTTAACAATGTCAGGAAACCTTTTAATCGTCACTTAAAGGAATTGAAATCTAACATAAGTTATTGCTCTCATTAATTTGCTTGAACTTTTAATCGTCCCATAAAGGAATTGAAATGAAATTAAAACAAATCAAAAAATTTGTTTTTACGATACAAGTGTTAGGAATGCGATTATAGGAAACTTTACACCATTAACCTCAAGAGCAGATACAGGTGATATATGGGAGAATTTTTTAATAATTGAAAGATTAAAAAAATTAAGTTACGGAAAGTTAAGAATAAGCCAATATTTTTGGCGTATAAAACAGCAACAGGAAATAGATTATGTTGAAGAAGAATCAGGGAAGATTTTTGGTTACGAGTTTAATTGGAATCCTAAAGCAAAAATAAAAATCCATAAAAGTTTTATTGAGGCTTATGATTCACAGATAAAAGTGATTAATGCTGATAATTTTAGAGAATTAATAGGATAATTTCTGGAGGGGTTAAAGTTGAACCAACTTTTTATTATAATCATCTAATACTTGACTAGGCAACGATTTAAGATATATTTGAGTGGTTGTAAGTCGGTTATGCCCTAGCATGGCAGAAATAGCCAGTAAAGGGACATCTTGAAGCATAGCTTGAGTTGCAAAACTATGACGAGACACATAAGATGTCAATCGTTGTTCAATATTACATTTTTCTGCAATTTGCTTGAGACCCTTATTATAAACTTTACGAGCCCATAATACATCTTTGTATTGAAGTTCGTATGTATCTCTTTTTATAATTGGAAAGATAAAATCGGTTTTTTTTTGTCTATCGTGTAAAAATCAAGTATCTCTTTTAATTGAGTTGTTATTTTAATATCATACGGTTTAGATGTTTTACTTCTAAAAAATTTTATGCGATTATCTATAATATTTTCAAGTTTCAAAAAAGCCATATCGATAAATGAAACACCATAAAGCATGTAGGACGCTAAAAAGTAATTTCGGAAATGAAAAAGTTTGTCCGATTTATCTAATTGTAATAGCATGATTGATTTTATACTATTAATATCAAGAGCTCTTTTTTCGGTAGGTGTTGTTTTTATCTTATAATTTACAAAGGGATAAGCTTCTTTTGCAATAATCCCAGATTTGATGGCTTTATTATATATAGCCCTTATGGTCTTCATATATACAGCTAATCCATTAGTGGAATTTCCTCTAGAATAATGAAATTGCTCAAACTTTTTAAGAAACTCGTAATTAACTTCGTTAAATTTTAAATCATTTCCATTATTAAATTTTTTTAAAATTTTAGTGATTGCATAATAGGAATTGGCATTTCCATACCGCTCAACCTTTTTAAGGTCTTCTATAATGCTGTTACTATATTCAAAAAATGAATTGACAGTAACTTTTTTAGTAATCTTATTTTTTAATTGTGATATGGATAAATAATTAAGTTCTTCTTTTTCATTTAATTTTTCGATAATATTATTTGCACGCACTTTTGCTTTTAATAGCTTGTTATTTAATTTCCTTACTGTTAGAGTATCGCTATAAGATTTTTTTATTTTTTCACTTCTTTCATCCCAAAAATTTAGCGGCACAGACTCTCCGAGCCTTATAGACGTGGTTTTACGAAAATGGCTTAATCTTAAAATAATTGGAAATGAATTGTCATTTTTCTTCCTTCGAGTATCTAAAGAGAGTTTTATAGTTGTTCTCATGGTACTCAAAGATAAAAAAAATTTGCACGCAATTTGCACGCAACTCATTGATTTTATATGATATCAATTAAAACTTAAAAATATTAATTATGTAATAATCAATATTATATGTTGTTATTTGGTTGCTGTTGACACCCAGTTCGCAACTCTGGCAGTCAAGAGGTCGTGGGTTCGAATCCCATCTTCTCCACAGTAGTACATTAAGGCTTTAAAGATAAAATCTTTGAAGCCTTTTTTATTTGTACTCAATCATAGTTTAGTTTTAAAATTTGATAATCATTATATCGTCAAATATCTAAGTAAAGTATTTTATTGATACCATGGCATGGTAAGGGAGTTATGTTATTAAGTTTTTTATGGTTTTCTAAAAACATAAGGTTATCTTGAATGCAATTTTCTATACAAAAAGCAACGGAATTCCATTCTTTTTGGTTTTAGAAATATGATTTTGAACTAAAACTCGTTAGATATGAATATATTTGAATATTAAAATATCTATGATTAGAAGAATATCAATTTTACTTTTTTGCCTATTTCCTCTATTTCCTTTTGCTCAAGATTTTTCGGCACTTTGGAAAGGCCATTTTTCATATAATAATATTAAAGATGTTGTAAAAGGAAACAATAAAATATACGCAGCTTCTGAGAATGCTATTTTTAGCTTTGATATTCAAACCAACGCGATAGAGGAATTAACCACTATTAATGGACTCTCTGGCGAACTGATTTCAACTATTTATTACAGTGAGTTTTATGAATTACTGATTGTAGGATATGAAAACGGACTTATTGAAATTGCTTTTGATAATGATGATGATATTTTAACCATTGTAGACATTATTGATAAAACAACCATACCACCAACAACTAAAAGAATAAATCATTTTAATGCCTATGAAAGCGTAATATATATTTCTACAAATTATGGCATTTCGGTTTTTAATTTAGAACGTTTAGAATTTGAAGATACTTATTTTATAGGGAATGGAGGAACGCAAATTCCAGTAAAACAATCCACTGTTTTTAATAATCATATTTATGCGGCATGCTTAAATGGCAATGGACTTAAGAAAGCTTCGGTTTCAAATCCTAATTTAATCGATTTTCAAAATTGGCAAACTATTTCAACAGGAGATTTTATGGCGGTTGAAGTTAATCAAGATAAATTATACACTTTAACAACAGCCAGAAGAATTTATGAGGTTATAAATGACGTTTTAAGCGAACGTTTTTTATACGATACCCTGCCTGTTGAAATGCAATCTTTTGATGGCAATTTATTAGTTACAACAAACACCAACGTTTATATTTATGATTCAAGTTTTAATCTAATATCTCAAGTTTTAACAGGAGGAGATTATAGCACACAATTTAATTCGGCATCCATAGATGGTGAAGATATTTATATTGGTACTAGGGATTTTGGAGTATTAAAAACAGCAATTAATAACCCCATTTTATTTGAAGAAGTTCGTCCAGAGGGGCCGTTATTAAACACTCCTTTTTCTATTCAAGCAGAATCAAATGGTGTTTGGGTTACTTTTGGGGAGTATGATTTATTTTACAATCCATATCCTTTAAATAGCGGGGGCGTTAGTTACTTAAATGACGATTCATGGTATAACATACCTTATAATGATGTTTTTGATGCTAAAAATTTAAACACTATTGCAGTAAATCCATTTAATAACAATCAGGTATTTATTAGTTCTTTTTTTAGTGGATTATTAGAACTAAACGAAAATGTTCCAACCGCATTATACAATCAAAATAATAGCGAGTTAGAGTCGCTTATTCTTGCAAATGATCCAAATTATGAAGATATTAGAGTAGGTCCCTTAAATTTTGATGACAACGGATTATTATGGACATTGACGAGTAGAATTGACAAACCCTTAAAGTCTTACAACCCAACTAACAGTCAATGGAAATCGTATGATTTTACAGACATTATCCAAGATAGAAATTTAGGTTTTGGCGATATGGTTATTGGAGATGATGGAACAAAATGGATAGCCAGTTATGAACATGGATTTATTGGGTTTAAAGAGAGTGGTGGTAGTGTATTAAAAAAGAAAATTTATAAAGAAGATGAAAATATGCCAACAGATTTTACAACAGCATTGGCTGTAGATAATCGGAATCAATTATGGATTGGAACTTTTAGAGGGTTGAGAGTTCTTTATAATACATCTGGGTTTTTTACGGATGAAAATATTCGTGTAGAAGAGATTATTATAGAAGAAGAAGGTGTTGCTAAGGAGTTATTATTCCAACAATTCATCACAGATATAGAAGTTGATGGTGCTAATAATAAATGGATAGGAACTGCCAGCTCGGGTTTATTTTATTTTTCATCAGACGGACAAGAAACCATTTTTCATTTTACTACCGATAATTCGCCATTACCTTCCAATATTATAAATGATGTTTCTTTAGATGAGAATAATGGTATTGTTTACATTGCTACAAGTAACGGTTTAGTGTCATTTCGTTCGGGGGGCTCTAGCCCATTAGACGATTTACAAAAGGCATTTGCGTATCCAAATCCAGTTCGACCAGGTTTTGATATCGTAGAGCAAAAAGTTAAAATAAAAGATATTTCAGAAAATATAAATATTAAAATTACGGATATTGAAGGTAATTTAGTTGCTGAAGCACAATCAAGAACAAACCAAAGGTACAGTGGTTTTAATCTTGAAATTGATGGGGGAACAGCATTTTGGAACGGTAAAAACTTAGTAAACAATATTGTGGCTTCTGGAGTTTACTTAGTGATGCTTTCAGATTTAGACACTTTTGAAACTCGGGTTATAAAACTAATGGTTGTTAGGTAATGTTAATAACCACAAATGCCATTGTATTATCAAAATTAAAATATAAAGATAATGACCTTATTGTAACATGTTATACAGAACAATTAGGTGTTATTAGTATTATCCTAAGGGGCGTTTTAAAAAATAAAAGGGGTCATTCTAAAACGGCCTATTTTCAGTTGCTCTCTCAATTACAATTGGTTGTAGATTATAAAAATAACCGAACACTTCATACAATTAAAGATACCAAACTAAGTTATTTATATACCAGTTTACATTCTAATGTATTAAAAAGCGCGATCGTTATGTTTTTAGCTGAAGTATTATCCAATACATTAAGAGAAGAAGAACAAAATGAAACGCTTTTTAGTTATTTAGAAACCACATTGCAATGGTTTGATACTAACTCAGAGTATTCAAATTTTCATTTGCTTTTTTTATTAAACTTAACCAAATATTTAGGGTTTTATCCTCAAGTAGCAAATATGGATACTAATTATTTTAATTTAAGTGACGGTAAATTTGAAGACAAAAAGCTTGATAAGTACTCCATCTCAGGTGAAAATTTAACACGCTTAAAACAGCTTTTAGGCACAACATTTGATGCTTTATCATTGGTTAAAATTAATGCTAAACAAAGACAATCTTTTTTAAGTATGATTTTGCTTTATTTTGAATTACATTTGGGGAGCTTTAAAACACCAAAATCTCTTCAGATATTTAATCAAGTTTTTAGATAAAACATGAAATTTCTTTTTACTGTTTTTTTCTTTTTTACAGTCGTATTTATAAATGCTCAAAATATTAGAGTTCTTAATAAAATTACGAATGAACCTATTTTTGGAGTTGCAATTTATAATATTGATAGATCAAAAAGTGAAGTTACCAACTTTATTGGAGAGGCAAATTTAGATGAGTTTTCAGATACTGAAACTATATACCTAAAGCATTTGTCGCATCTTATTAAGAAGGTAACCAAGTTAGAACTCGGAAACTCCAATAGGGTATATTTGGAATCAAATACTGAAGGGTTACAGGAAATAGTAATTTCAGCGTCTAAGTTTGAGCAAAGCAAAAAAGATATACCACAAAAAATAGAAAGTATAAACGCTGAAAGCATTCAGTTTACCAACCCTCAAACAAGTGCGGATGTTTTAGAAACCTCAGGAAATGTATATATTCAAAAAAGCCAATTAGGTGGCGGAAGCCCAATGATTAGGGGTTTTTCTACAAATAGATTGCTAATTACAATAGATGGTGTGCGAATGAACAATGCCATTTTTAGAGGCGGCAACTTGCAAAACGTTATTGCTATTGATCCCTTTTCAATTCAAAATGTCGAAGTTACTTTAGGTTCAGGTTCTGTTATTTATGGTAGTGATGCCGTTGGTGGTGTTATGAGTTTTTATACGCAGAAACCACAGTTATCTTACATGGATTCTTTATTGGTTAAGGCAAATATTATAGGACGATATGCTACCGCAAGCGATGAAAAAACAGGTCATTTCGATTTAAATTTAGGCTATAAAAAATGGGCTTTTGTATCAAATGTGAGCTATACAAGTTTTGGAGATTTAAAAATGGGAAAATATGGTCCTGAAGAATATTTAAGACCAAAGTTTGTTTTAGCGGCACCAACAGGAGATATTATTTTAAAAAATAATGATCCATTGGTTCAAAGGGAAACCGGTTATAACCAGCTTAATGTAATGCAAAAGATACGCTATGAACCTTTAGAAAATTTAAGCTTTGATTTGGGGTTATTCTATACTTCAACGTCCAATATTCCAAGATATGACAGATTAATTAGATACCGGGGTAATGCGTTACGCTCAGCAGAATGGAATTATGGACCTCAACAGTGGTTTATGTCTAATTTGCAGATTACAAAATTAAGCAGTAACTCCAATCTTTATGATAAGATGAAGGCAACTTTAGCGTACCAAAATTTTAAAGAAAGTAGATTGGATCGCGATTTTCAATCAGATATTAGACATATTCGAGAAGAAGCTGTTGATGCTTATTCTTTCAATTTGGATTTAGAGAAGACCCTAAACATTAAAACGCAATTCTTTTACGGCTTGGAATATGTGTTTAACAAAGTGATGTCTGATGGCGATGAAGAAAATATTAAAACAAACAGTATCATCCCAACAGTTTCAAGGTATCCTAATGGAGCAAGTTGGCAGTCGGCAGCATTGTATTCAAGTATAAAATATAAACCAAATACGAAGTTTGTTTTTCAGTCGGGTTTACGTTTTAATCATGTAGTTTCACATGCAGATTTCACAGCAAATAATACTTATTTAAATTTACCATTTAGGTCTTCAAAAAATGAAGCGAGTGCGGTTACTGGAACCGCAGGCATAAGTTGGTCACCAAATACAATAATGCAATGGAAGTTAAATGCTTCATCGGCTTTTAGAGCACCAAATATTGATGATATTGGTAAAGTTTTTGATTCCGAACCAGGCTCTGTAGTCGTACCAAACGAAATGCTAAGGCCAGAATATGCTTATGGTGGAGAGTTAGGGTTAAAGTTAAATTTTAATCAGAAGTTTATATTAGATATGAGTACGTATTATACCTATTTAGATAATGCTTTGGTACGACGCGATTATAATTTAAATGGTGAAACAGAGATTCTTTATGATGGCGAATTAAGTAATGTTCAAGCCATACAAAACGCATCAAAAGCATGGATTTATGGTTTTGAAGTGGGGTTAAAATGGGCTATTTCGAATCAATTAAAACTAACTTCTCAATATAGTATTATTGGGGGTACTGAAGAGGAAGAAGGTATTGAAGTCCCTATTCGTCATGTAGCACCTTATTTTGGAAATTCGCACCTCATTTGGAACTATAAAAATTTAAAGTTTGATTTTTTTGCAGTTTATAATAACGAATTTGCGTTTAATCAACTAGCACCTTCTGAAATTGAAAAATACGACATCTACGCGTTGGATGCTAATGGCAATCCATATGCACCATCTTGGTACACCGTTAATTTTAGAACACAATATCAAATAAATAAAGAAATGATGCTAACGGCAAGTTTAGAAAATATGAGCAACCAGCGTTACAAAACGTATTCCTCTGGTATAGCGGCAGCGGGACGTAATTTTATTTTAGCTTTAAAATATAGTTTGTAGCGTTATTGGGAGAAAAGAGGAACAAATGACGAAGCAATCTTTTTAATTTTAATTTCTGATTTTCAATTAACTCAAAACGAATGGTTATTGCAAAACTTTTTCATAAAAAGGTTGTGGCAATCTGTTTGTTTTTATTGGCAGACTACTTAAAACAGAAAGATTATTACGTTATCAGATAATTCTCGAAACTCCTCACTATAACTGACTATCTTTTAACAGCCTTTTTAGTAATTATAGCTCCGTTTGATAATTCAACTTTTGCCACATAAATAGCATCATTTAATTTGGATAAGCTATATGTTTCAGAGTTACTATGTCCTTTTAAATTATAAAGTGGTCTGCCTAAAACATCAAAAATGGTAACTGTTTTAATACTTAGGTTATCCGACACATTAAATTGAACACGGTTACTCCCTAAATCAATAATTTTTAATACTTTAGAATTAAAAACAGCATTTTCAGTAGAAAGGGCATTGGCACTAAAAACAATTTGAAAACGGGTATTAAACTCACCAACGTCTGAAGTAAAGGTGTAATCACTTACTGTTAAGTTGTGGGTTGTATTTAATAGCTGGTCTTTTATATAAACAGGATTGTTGGTTAAAAAGTCGCCTTGTATTTGTGCAATAGATAAGGTATAAAGGGTAGCAACATTTATTTTAGTACTAAAACCGAGACTGATGATTTCATCTTTGTTTAAGCTTTCAGAAGATCTTGCTTGAATAGCAAACTTTTTATCCGAATCTTCAATGGTTGTATATAAAATAGTAGATACATCTGAAGATAAATTTTTAGGTGCATCAAAAGCTTCACCATCATAATTATTACTTGCAGAAGTTAGGTACGCTATTAAAGATTGATTAAATACGCCATTATTAGAAGTTAAATTGAGCCATAACTTATTGGCGTTTGAATGTGAATTCTTTTTTGAATTACCGCTTTTGAAAAACTGGCTATTACTAGTGCCATCTGCCATTCGCATAGCATTATTAAAATTAACATTACCCTCAGTAATATTTCCGCTAGAGGAAGTTGTAGTACCGTTATTTGAATAAGTAACAAAAAACCCTTGACCAGATGGAATATACCCATTAGGTATTTCTCCGCCGCTATCCGCTGCTAATGGAGCTCCAAGAACGCCACCTGCCAGATTCATAGTTGCATAATCATCTTGACTAAAATTATAAGTTTGGTTTCCAGAGTTTGCAACAGAAGCTACACTATTATGTGTCCAAAGATATATAACACCACCTAAAGTCCCTGCCGGATTTGAAACATCATAATAATTCTGTAACAAAAAGTCTTCTACATTTATTGCGGACGGATATGGATTACCAATTAAATTCCAATTAGTATCACTAGTTGAAGAATCATTTCTGTAGATAGGCACATCAATATTTCCTGTATTAAAAGCACCCGAAAATTGATGATCATTGCTGTATGGTGTTCCTAAAAAAGGAAAGGTTGTTGAAATTACATAGCCACGCCCAACATCCATTATTCCACTGGCTACCTGCCAATCATTGCCATTATCATCTATATCATCAGAAATACCGTTGGTAGTACCATTAGTATGTTCATCTAAATATAATGATGCATTAAAATAAAAACGTCTATTGAGGTAAGGGTCTCCAAAAACACTAATTACATTAGCATTTTTTACAGGAGAACTCCAATACACATAATGTAATTCAGAATCAAAATAATTTCGAGTTGTTTTATTTACTGTTGCAGAGCCCAAATTAATTAATGAAAATGTTCCTAAATCACTATTTTGTACAAAAGCACCTTTCGTGCTAACAGAAATTATTCCTCTATCTACTGTTACATCATTTTCAACTTTAATAAAATAACCATCAGTAATATTTAGTGTTGCACCACTATTTACAGTCAAACTACATGCACTAAAACTTCCACCATTTATTGCTGTATTATAACTTTCGTTAATAATTACAGGCGTATCAATTGTTGGGCCTCCAACAGGTGACCATCCACTTGAAGTCCACGTTACAGTTGGTTCAGAACACACTGGAATAGCATATACCGAACCATTTACAATAATATCATTCCCAACTCCTTCAAAACCTCCAGCTCCAGTTCCAAATTCGGCCCATCCATAAACTCTATATATAACAGAAGTTGTTATATTAGATTGATTAACAGTAAAGGTTACTACTTCAGTAATATTTGTATTATCAGCTATATTTTTTTCCCCATCAATATTGTTTGTATATCCATCTATAGAACTCCTTAAAGCAATACCTCTAAGACCAACATCTGAGCGTTGAATATTAAAAATAATTGTTGACATATTAAATTGATAACCAGAAATGGGAGTAATTGTGAATTGCACATAATCATTTCCAGTAATTGCATTTGCAATGCTAGTACTAGCCCAAGATCTTGAATTAAACCTGTTAACATTATTAAAGGCATTTAATCCTGCACCTCTACTTATAGATGACGATGTTAAATTTGGAACATTATAATTTGATGTTACGGAAGTTTCATTACCCAAATTTCCATTAAAATCAAAAGTTATTATCTGCCCAAACCCAAAAGACACCACCGCTAAAAAGGTTGCTAAAAAAAAGAAGGATTTTGCATAAGTTATTTTTTTCATAATTGATAAATCTTAAAATCTAAGCGTCATTATACTCAGTTTGTAGAATGGGTTTTTATATTTTTTGCACGTTATATCATTTCAATTGTTATTTTTGAACACTTATGCATTCAAAAAAAACATACACACTACAAGAGGCTACTAAAAAACTAGAGCATTATTGTGCGTACCAAGAACGTTGTCATCAAGAAGTAAGACAAAAGTTAGAAACTATGTACATGATACCCGAGGCTATCGATATGATAATAGTTCATCTTTTGGAACATAACTTTCTTAACGAAGAACGTTTTGCCAAAACATTTGTAAGCGGTAAGTTTAGAATTAAGAAATGGGGGCGACGCCGTTTAATTTATGAACTCAAAAAAAAAGACATTAGCAAAGTTAATATAAATCAGGCACTTACAGAAATAGAAAGTACGGAGTATAACGAGGTTTTTAATACGTTAGCCGAAAAAAGACTACAAAGCATTAAGGAAAGTAATACATTTAAAAAAAAGAAAAAATTAATAGACTATCTAATTTATAGAGGATGGGAATCGCATTTGGTGTACGAAAAAGCAAACGAGCTTATTAAGTAATTAGCTAAAAAAGGGAAGCCAAAATTAATTTTAGTTTCCCTTTTTATATAAATAGTTTGGCTTTCTATAAATTAAAAGAAGCACCAAAGTTAAGTGTAAATTGGTTATGCAATGTTTCAGCAGCGGTTAAATTTTCCGTTTTGTATTTAGCAAATGGTACATTTAATTCGGTATAAATACCAAAACCTTCTGTAAAAAAGTAACGCGCGCCCAAATGTCCACCAAAATTTTTAAGTCCAAGACTTAAACCTGGATAAACATCAAAATTTTCGTCAACGTTTATAACATTTCCTAGGTTGGCATTAAAACGTGCTCTAACATCAAAGCGGTTATCAAAAGTAGCATTCAAATCATCTATAGCATTATTTTTTAAAGCATCATCAACACCTAATAAATAGGTAGATGATAAACCAATAGAAATGTTTTGACCTATACCATAATCGTAACTTATATTAAGTCCTGTGCCATTATTCTGAAAATTTGCACCAACTTGAAACTTATTGTCATTCTTTCCAATAAAAGCTTGTGAGTTAACTAATGACACGCAAAACATAGCGGTAATAAAGATTAATTTTTTCATAATTTATCAAATTTAAAGAGCGCAAATATATTACAATTTCAATACAAAACAGCTTTTATTTACAAAGCTTTGTGTGTTCTAATAATAGCTTGTTCATTTTTCCAATCTATCCATTTTTGGCCTTTTAAGCGTCTCATTAAATTATCATAATTCCGCATAATGAGTACATTGTAAACGGCTTTTCCTAAGTTTTTTGGATGTCTAGCAATAGCTCTTAAACTCATAGAGAACCCGGGTGTAATGTACCGCATATAATGCCAATACCCTTCTGGCATATAAAGGATTTCGCCATGATTTAATTCGGTTTTAAAACCTTTAGCTTTTTTAAGCATGGGCCATTTTTCAAAATCCGGATTATTAAAATCAATATCTTCTCTGGTGATTAGTGCGTGTGGAACTTTATATAAATAAGGGTTTTGCTTCTGATCAAACAAAATAATTTGTTTTTTCCCTTCAAAATGGAAATGAAAAATATTGGCCAAATCAATATCATAATGCATAAAGGTGTGGGAATCTCGACCACCAAAAAACAACATTGGGATGCTTTTCATAAGTTTTAAACCAAAATCTGGAAATGTAAAATCATGTTGAAGCTGCGGTATTTGCTTTAAAGCATTCCATAAAAAAATACGGTATTTGGTAGGTTTACACTTCAACAAATCGACGTAATCTCCCAATTTCATTTTAGCATGCGGTTGGTTAAAACCATCTTTATAGTCTACAGGTCTGTCATCATAAAGCGGAATGGTTAAATCGCCACCAAGGGTTTTCATATAATCTAAATTCCATTTGGTGTATGCAGGCCAATCGTCAATAAAACGTTCAAGAACTACAGGCTTTTGTGGTTTAAAATAATGCTTTAAAAAATCCGACTTTGTAATCGTTTTTACGCGCGGGATATCTTGAAGGTTTAGAGCCAAAATTATTTGAGTTTAGTAATTCAAAGTTAAGAAAACCTTACGAACTTAGAAATTAGTAAAACGGCATTGTGTTTTGGGTTGGGCTTTAATATTTAATTAATTGCCTTCCCAATTCTGCTAAAAAAGGAAATCCAATAGCATCATATTCATAATTATTATCATTAAAAATCTGATTGTTATTAACATGAATTGTGGCAGTAATGATGTATTCCTTTTTTGTTTTTTCATTAATAATATAAGCACAATCTGTTAAGTAACCGTAAGCGTCACCAACTTTATTATATATTTTTATATGATTTGGAATGGGTTTTTTGGAATCACCAAACACTAAAAATTTAACATAGCTTTCGTAATATTCGTTTGATGTATAGCCTACTTCTTTAGGTAAAATAGTCATGGTTTTAATAAGAAAGTCTCTGTCCTCTTCGGACAAATTAAACTGCTTTTTCTTTGAATACAATTCAGGAAACATCAATTGTTTCATGATGTTATGTAACGCAGTTACTGGTAGATAATTTTTCTTAGAAAAGTCCATTGGTTTTTCAACCAAACTATCGTTAACTATATAGCCTTTCCCTTTTATAGTGTGATGTAGTTTTAAGGATTGCGTAGGTTGGTTTACCATACTCTCTGTTTTGAAAATAACAGTTTCATCATTATAAAAAATTAAAGGTTTTGTGATGGTAACCCCAGAATTTACAACCGATAGCCTATGTGATATTCGAGCACTTATACCTCTTTCAGAAAGTTTTAAATTGATGTAATCTTGTCCTAAATATTCAAATAATCTGTTGTAAGCATTGTTATCACTTACTGCAAATATTTTTTTTATTTCATGAGCAAATGTGGTTGTTATACTATCACCTTCAATATTAAATGTGGTGTTTTTATTGATTAATTTATTAGCGTTCATTTTTTCTAGAGCAAGAATAGCAATAGGTAGTTTTACGGTGCTTGCTGGATAAAAATAAACACTATCATTGACTTGAAAACTATAGTCTTGAAACGAAACAGCATCTCCATTTTTTTTAATTTCTGTAAATAGAATTTGTACTTCGTGGTCATCAATACGATTAACTATCGTTTTAATTTTGGGGTTTTCAGATGAAAGAACTTCTAAAATGGGATTTTCATTTTTGTTATTACAGCTCAGAGTAAAGAGAACAATTAGCAGTATAAAAAATTTCATAAAGTTAATACGGTTTACATTTGACAAAAAGAAGCTGGGTTAAATGTATAAAATAACTACTAAATAGTAGCTTTTAATATTTTTTAAATGGATGTTTTAGGTCTGTGTATTGCCTTTACCTACTTAAAATTATAACGCAAACCAAATAGCACATTACTTGGAGGCATGGGTACAAAACCTGTTTCTAAATAATCAGCATCAAATATATTACTAACTATAGCCGTGAATTCAAATTGTTTTGATGTTAAAACTAATGAAGCATCCCAAACATTATAACTATCTCCTGTGGTACGTTGGGCATGTTTGTATATAATATTAAAATTTATATTTTTCGTCAATTTTGTATTAAGTCTTGACGTAAAATGATGCTTTAAAGAGTTGATGCTATATCTAGAAAAGTTGAGATTTAAATCGGCAACTTCATCTTCTAAAAATACATAACCTAATGAGAAGTTGTGATTCAAATTATTAATTTTAAAATTATAACTTGTATTAACCTCAAAACCTTTACTGTATAAATCTCTTAAGTTTGTTGCAATAAAAGGCTCGGTATCTACATCTTTTACATAATCAATTAATTTACTAGCGTCTTTATAGAAAAAGGCGAAAGACCCTGTAAATTTAGGGGTCATATATTTACCTCCCAGTTCTCCTGATAAAGCTTTTTCTGGTTTTAAATTGGCATTTCCAACAGTGGCAGGATCGCTATAATACAAATCGGTATAGGTTGGAATACGATAGGTATAACCCGCATTTCCATATAATTTAAAGGCATCAGTTAACCTGTAGCCAACATCAATGCCAGGGAAGGCATGAAATTTAAAATCGGAGAAATAGTTAACAGCAACACCAGGTGTAACATCTAGTTTGTCATCTAGTAATTTAAACCGATGTTCTAAAAAAAGATTAGCCATAAAGCGGTTTCTGTTTCCCAAATTATTACTTCTGATATATATTTTGGAAATATCAATCCCAAAGCCAGTTATACCCGCTTTTGATGTATATGAAGTATTAACTTCAGCACCCATTTTATCTGTAATATGGAGATTTCTGTAAAAACCAGGATTGTTACGCCTTAGTAAAAATAGATCTTGATTACGTTTCCAATATACTCTAGGTTTTATTTTGAATTTATCATTACTAAATTCGGTAGTAAAAGCCATTAAGCTATTTTGTGTTTCCTCGTATTCGTTGAATGTGGGATTAGTGGTATAGAAGTTTTCTGCACCAAATTTACGATCAAAATAGGTAGCAATCATTTCTATGGGTTGCTCTTTTTTATTGAATACACTTTTTATGAAATAATTAGAATTGTCATAATCTGAGTTATTTCTATAACCTGCGGAGGTTAATTTACCCACATGTATAATATGCGAAGAATTTTCTAATTCAGAACCCACCGTTACACCGCCATTTAATTGCCCAAATGAACCGGTTTCAATATTTGCAGAAATAGAATTTTTCAATGTTTTTTTTGTTACTATGTTGATAGCACCCGTAAATGCATTTTGACCAAAAACGCGTGCTGCAGGTCCTTTTATAATTTCAATGCGCTCAATAACCTCAATAGGTAAAGCAGCATTCATAGTATGATGTCCGGTTTGGGCATCGTCCATTTTTATACCGTCAATAAGTAAAAGAGTTTGATCAAAACTACCGCCTCTAATATATAAATCGGCTTGACTTCCCGCAGTACCACGACGTCTGATATCTACGCCTGCTACTTGTTGTAATAAATCGGCAACATTATTGGCAGCACTATTTTTAATAGCTTCTGAAGTAATGATATCAATGGTTCGTGAATTTTCTTTAAAAGGCAAATCTATCCGTGTAGAGTTTATTACAACTTCACCAAGTGCTGTGGTGTCTTGTTGTTTTATTTTCTCGTTTTGAGCACTTATGATAGCTGATACCAATATGAATAGGCCTAAAAAGTAGTTTTTTTTCATAATTAATTCATTGAGTCTTTTTTGACGGTGCAAAATTCGTAACTTTCTGGACTAGTTAAGTAGTCCAGTTTTAAAATAATGAATAGTCCGGTTAATATACTTTTAAAGCAATTAATTTCTTTTGAAAAATCGAGTGCAACGCCCATTTACATTCAAGTAGCACAACAAATTATTAATGCCATTCAACGTGGGTATTTAACAGAGGGTACATGGTTGCCGGGGACGCGTACTTTTGGCCAATTATTTAATATTAATAGAAATACGGTTGTGGCCATTTATGATGAACTTGCTTCCCAAGGGTGGGTTGATATTATACCGAATAAAGGCACGTGTATTTTGGTTCCGGAACAAAAAACGGTCGCTATTAAGGGAACTACACAACATATTGATCAGGTAAATGATTATGCAACAACAACAGGTTTCCCTTTTCAACCGTCTTTAAATTTGGCTTCTACAGATGAGCAGAATCAAAAGAAATACAGTATTAATGACGGTCAGCCAGATTTGAGATTGCACCCAACGCATCAATTTTCAAAATGGTATAGTGCTTCCATGAAGCGAAAATCTTTAATTTCAAAATGGAATCAAACGGCGCTATCGTCGCATTCGGCTTTCGAAATTCAATTATGTAATTATTTAAATGCCACGCGCGGATTTCATATTAAGTCGCATAACTTAATGAGTACAAGAAGTATTGAAATGAGCTTGTATATTGTTTCGCAGTTATTATTGAAACCCAGCGATACTGTTTTAGTTGGGAGCTTGAGTAATTATGCTGCCAATATGATTTTTCAGCAGGCCGGTGCCAGTATTAGAACCATTCCAATAGACGATGATGGTATAAATGTTGACTATATTAGAAAACACTTTATAAAAAAATCCATTCGCTGTGTTTATGTATGTGCGCATCGGCATTACCCAACCACCAGAGCGCTTAGTGCTGAACGGAGGTTACAATTAATGCAACTTGCTAAAGATTATCAGTTTGCTATCATTGAAGATGATTTTGATTATGATTTTCAGTTTGATGGTTCTGCCATGTTACCTATGGCGAGTTCAGATGCTAAAGGTGTTATTATTTATTTAGGTAAACTAGGGCAATCTTTATTCCCAAGTTTTCAAACAGGGTTTGTAATAGCACCAGAAAATTTAATTTCTGAAGCTAAAAACTATTTAAGAATATTAGATAGACAAGGTGATTTAATTCAAGAACAGATGCTGTCTGAACTTATTTATGAAGGCGAAATACACCGGTTAATCAAGAAAAACATCGTCATTTATAAACAACGGCGCGATTTTTTATCTGAAAGCCTCTCAAAACATTTTAAGCAACTCGTGTTTTGGGAAAAACCATCGGGAGGTTTAGCGCTATGGTTACGTTTTGAACCACAAATATCCTTAGTTAAGTTGTCTGAACACGCTCAGAAGCATGACTTATTTCTTCCAAAAACCATTCTTTATCAAGATAAAAATACCTGTTGTATTCGTTTTGGATTTGGAGATTTAAATGAAGAAGAAATAGAGGACGTCGTTAAAAAATTAAAAAATGCATACGATTTGGTGACTTTAGATAATATTGAAGAATAAATCCGATTTTTACGATAGACGACTTGTAAAACTCAGTTTATTACTTTTCTAAATCAAACTCCGTTTTGCAATCTTCACACCTATATTTATGTTTTGTGTAAAGGGGTAGTGTTGAAACAAAAAGAGTAGTCACAAATGCAAAAATAACAGCTATTAATGATTTAAGATCGTTTATAGTTGAAAATAGCTCTATTTTTTCACTGTTACAATTCGGACAATTTATAGCATCGCCCTCATCATCAACAGAATATTTTCTAATAGATTCTAAGATGTTTTCTGCTTCTAAAGCTTGATGAGATAATACTTTCAATTTTACACCACCAATAGCATTACTCACCAAGGGGTCTGTATCTATCGTAAAGTTATCAAATAAAAAAACCTGTATCCCATCGGCCTCCAAACGACCTTTTATAATTTGGGCTTCTGTAGAATATTGAAATCTAGCTATAGTTTTAAAGGTCTCAATCATAGCTACAAATGTAGAAAGAACTTCTGAAGATTTTAAAAATATGTTTTTTTTATAAAAATTATTGTTTTTCGATAATTTAATATACATTTGTTATTGTTAAACAATAATAAAATGAAACAATTGGCTTATATTTCATCAAAAGTACTTTTTTATTTCTTTTCAATTCTATTTCTTTTTATAGTGGTGTTTTCAATACTTTCCTATTTTGAATATAAATTTGGTATACAAATTCCGTTTGTAGAAGTTTTTGAAAAACATTCAAAAATCAATGTTCCTTTATTGGGTTTACGTATAAATGTTCCATACAGTTATGCTATTCTTATGATGTGGTCTGCAATGTTATATTATGCTATTTATTTTTATGCATTTAAAGAATTTCTTAAAGTATTTATTGAAAAAAAGATATTTGAAACTAAGTCTTTAAAACGATTACATTTTTTCTTAAAACTAAACCTTATCCCTTTGATTTATATTATAGTATTTACAGCATCATTTTTATTAAGAGGAGCTGATTTGAGACTTCACGATGATTATTTTATAGTGTTAGCCCATTTAGTAATAGCGTTTTTAATATATCTGTATTTAGATATTCTGAAAAAGGGAAAAAGTGTACAAGAAGAAAACGATTTAACCATTTAATTATGAAAAAAACAAAATTTCTAAAATGGATTACAGACGTAATTTTCTATTTTTATTGTGCAGCAATGATTATAGTTCCAATAGCTGTAATTATATTCTTGGTTATTATAAACAATGAGGGTATTGTTTTAGGCGATAAGAAAATCACTCATATTGGGTTTAAAACTTTTTTATGGGGTATTTTTAAATACCTGATCTCCTTAGGTTTTCTATATTGTCTATTTCTTTTTAGAAAAATTATTGTTTTGTTTATGGAATTAGAGGTTTTTCATAAAGACGTTATTAAGTTACTTAACCAAATAGAGAAGCACTTAATTGTGCTAGGTATTGCGTCTTTCCCTTTTTCTTATATTCCTATAACGTATACTTATTTGAGTAGTACTGTTACTGATTATACAATAACAAACACAGATATTTTACATTATAGAATTGATATTATAAGTACCGCTTGGGTCATGCTTATTGGAATTGGATTATTTTGTCAAGTATTGAGTGAAATATTTAAAATTTCTAAAGGCTTGAAACAAGAAAACGATTTAACGATTTAAGAATTAGAAATGAAGCGTTCATGAAAAAAATAATTTTCTTTATCTTATTCATTATAATAGTGAGTTGTAACGATAAGACTGTTACACGCCAAATTGAGAATGCAACTTTAATGGCATATAGTAGTGTCCCAAAAATAAAAGCCTTTAGTAATGTAAAACTATTAAAAGCAGCAATTGAAGGGAAAAGTGGTTTTGAAATTACTAAAAGTAAACCTCGATTGGTAAAATATCAAGTAAGAAATAACAGAACAGCAAATATTGCGTTTGAAAGAACCGAAAAATATTCTATAAAAAATGGTTATGACAGATGGAAAACACCAACCCAATACGAAGAGTTTGGAGTATATTCATTAATAAATAATGGTTGTAAAAATACAATTGCATATAATCTCTACGGAAAAGAAAAGGACACCATCAATGAAATTAATATAATTTTAAAATTATATGCCCCTCATAAAAAAGAAGAAGCTTTTTCTCGTTTGGCAAATAATATTAAAGCCAATTTAAACATCATAGATATTGATTCCCCTATGGATTTAAATGAAAATATACTTAAAGGAGACTTATATTATTATGAAAATGAATTGTGTTATTTAATGTTGAATAAGACAAAAAAAACACAAGAAAAAGAGGTTCATAATACAAACACAAAATTTGGTTTCACTGACATTTTAAAATATGATGAGTATACGTTTATAATTAAATCGAAATAATATGCCAATAATCGTAAACTTAGATATCATGCTCGCAAAACGGAAGATGCGAAGTAACGAGTTGGCAGAAATCATTAATATAACGCCTGCAAATTTGTCTATTTTAAAATCAGGTAAAGCTAAGGCGGTACGCTTTTCTACTTTAGAAGCTATTTGTAAAGCGTTAGACTGTCAACCTGCTGATATTTTAGAGTATGTAGAAGATTAATTTAGTCTTAAAAAAGTGTATTTTTGAAATTCAATTAAATACATTCTTGCTATGAAAACGTCTTTTTTTATTATTTTATTTATTATGTCAAGTCTTAGTTTCTCACAAAACAATCATATTGTAAAAACCGAAGAGGGACGTCGTGTTTTATTGAAAGCCGATTTTACTTGGGAGTATATTGATTTGGAGAATTCAAAAACAAATACGGATAAAGTAGAGATTGCTCAGGTAAAAGAAATATCAGAGTCTCTTCAAAATAATGGTTGTAAACTAGCAGATGATTTTGAAGAACCAAAATTGGACAACAAAATTCAAAATCAATTAAAAAGAGGACGTGCCACAATTAGTCATATAAAAAAGAAAGTAGCCAAAGATTACGATTGTACAGTTGAAGAAGTGGTGCTACTATCTGTTTCAGAAAAAAAATCGAATGGGGTATACGATTTTTGCGCTAATGGTAAAGAAGTAAGTTATAAACGTGTTGGTAATTCTATTATTGAAAAAGGAAAGTTTTTTTAAAGAAAGTTTAGTGTCAATAAATAGACCCCTCAGGGTTTAAAATTTAACAAGTATTAGAAACAAAATACGTACACTTATCCATAATACATTGTAACAGCATTTATGCGACTTGCGATTGCGATTTTAACCCTAATTTACACAACCAACCCATTGCTGTTTTAAGTAATATCATGCGCTTAGTTCCCGTAAACCTCCATAAATGATACTTTGTTAAACCGAAGATTTTAAATACAAAAGCCCTACGGCACACTATAAATAATTTAAATTTTAAGTATGGCAATCCTAAAATTAAATTAGGTAATTAAGATTTAAAACGCATCTACAAAATCTCGCAAAAACGATTATCAAACAGATACAGCCAATATTAAAATAGTTATAGTTGTAAAATAATATGCTTGCTTAGGCAGAAATCTTTTAAAATAGTATATTTAGCATAAATAATTTTATTTGGGCGTTACCACAAGGGTAGGGCTTTCCGCTATATCTTTTTATTATGGATTCCTGCGCAGGCAGGAATCCATAATAAAAAGGATGCCGCATCAATCCCTAACGCAAAAAACTAATACGTACATATAAATGATATTACACAAATCTGAAAATCTAACCTTTTTCACGCCAAAACCCTCAAATGGTTTAGGAGCTATTTTTTTAGACACAGGTATTTCCGCAGGATTTCCTGAGCCAGCCGAAGATTTTAAAGAAGATAGACTCTCTTTAGATAGAGAACTTGTTAAAAATAAGGAGGCCACTTTTTATGCACGCGTTAGTGGACAGTCTATGATTGGTGCTGGACTTGATGATAACGATTTGTTAGTTATTGATAGAAGTCTAGAACCAGAAAACAATAAAATAGCGGTTTGTTTTTTAGATGGCGAATTTACAGTAAAGCGTTTAAAAGTAGATAAGAATGAAGTTTGGCTGCAACCCGAAAATCCAAATTATCCTATTATAAAAATCACTGATGATAACGATTTTATCATTTGGGGTATAGTTACTAATGTGATTAAAAAAGTATATTAGTAATTAATTCATAAAATAATTTTCATGGTTAATTTATCGGGATTAGATATTGCTATAATTATTGTTTTTTTTATAATCACTCTTTTTATTGGCATTTGGGTATCGAAACAAGCAGGAAAAAATAGTACAGAATTTTTCCTTTCTGGCAGAAATATGCCTTGGTGGCTATTAGGTGTTTCGATGGTGGCAACAACCTTTGCAGCGGATACACCGGGTTTAGTAACCGAATTGGTTAGAAAAAACGGAGTTTCAGGAAATTGGGTTTGGTGGGCTATGTTACTTACAGGGATGTTAACCGTGTTTTTTTATGCCAAACTTTGGCGAAAATCTGGTATTTCTACCGATCTAGAATTTTATGAATTACGATATTCTGGTAAATCAGCGAGTTTTTTAAGAGGATTTCGTGCTATTTATTTAGGCGTTATTTTTAATGTGATTACAATGGCTGGAGTTTGTTTAGCGGGTGCTAAAATTGCCAATATCCTACTAGGAATTTCTCAAGTAGAGACTTTAATCTATTCTTCAATAATAGTTGTAATCTATTCCTCTTTAGGTGGATTAAAAGGGGTTTTAATTACCGATTTCCTTCAGTTTATTATCGCTATGGTAGGCTCTGTATGGGCCACTATTTATATTGTAAATCTTCCAGAAATAGGAGGCATGTCCACATTACTAACGCATGAAAATGTAAGTAACAAATTGAATATTCTACCTGATTTCTCAAATTCTGAAGCGCTAATAACTTTATTTATTATCCCTTTTGCAGTGCAATGGTGGAGTACCTGGTATCCCGGTGCTGAACCTGGAGGGGGTGGTTATATAGCACAGCGTATGCTGGCAGCTAAAGATGAAAAAAACGCTACTTGGGCAACCCTGTTTTTTAATTTTGCACATTATGCATTACGTCCGTGGCCATGGATTGTGGTGGGATTAGCATCATTAATTATATTTCCAACTTTAGAAAGTATAAATACAGCGTTCCCCAATTTAAATCCTGAAATGCAGGGCCATGATGTAGCTTATGCTGCTATGATGACGTATTTACCAGCAGGATTGATAGGAATTGTTTTAACCTCCTTAATTGCGGCTTTTATGAGTACCATTTCTACGCAACTAAACTGGGGAAGCTCATATATTGTTAATGATTTTTACGGACGTTTTATAAATAAAGAAGCCTCAGAAAAACAAAAGGTTTCAATTGGTAGAATTTCAACAGTGTTACTTATGGTTTGTGCTGCATTGTTTTCATTTTATATAAAATCGGCTAAAGATGTTTTTGATTTGTTATTACAAATAGGGGCAGGAACAGGTTTGTTATTTATTATGCGTTGGTTCTGGAATCGAATCAATCCGTATAGTGAAATTGCAGCGATGCTTATTTCTTTTATTATTGCTGTCGTGTTTTTTATCAATGGAAAATTAGATACCCCTTGGTTTGAAATGGCAGGACATTGGCAACTAGTAAGTGGTGTTGTTATAACCACAGTTGGGTGGATTGTTGTAACGCTTCTAACTCAAGAATCGGATAAAGAAACGATAACTAAATTTGAAACTTTGGTTTATGGTAATGAGAGCAAATTTAAAAATTTTGGATATAAAATTCTTGCTTTCTTCTTAGGAATTATCGGCACCTACAGTGTATTGTTTGCCACAGGATATTTCATCTATGGAAAAACAATGCTGGCTTTTGGGCTAATAGGGTTAACAACTATTTGCTGTGTATTGCTCATTAAGAATTGGAAAAAAATTGCATAAAAAACGCGAAGCATAGGCTTCGCGTTTTTAATATATTTTAAAAAGAAATTTAGTCCGCTAAAATGATAACTCTATTATCTTTCATTTCTAAAGTTCCAGAATTAATATTTAATAAAGTTTTTCCTTGCTCTCCTTTAGTGAATTTATCTTGAACGTCTTTTTCCAATTCAATATTACCTGAAATTTTAACAACACCTTCTTTTAATAAAGAAACAATAGGGGCGTGATTATTTAACATTTCAAAATCACCGTTAACTCCAGGAACATAAACGCTTGTTACTTCTCCACTAAATAAAGTGGCTTCTGGTGACACAATCTCTAAATACATATCTTTATAGTTGTTTGTTATTAGTTTATGGTTATTGGAAAAACTATTAACCAACAACTATAAACTATTAACCAATTATTAAGCTTCAGCAAGCATTTTGTCTCCAGCCTCAATAGCTTCTTCAATAGTTCCTTTAAGGTTAAAAGCAGCCTCTGGTAAGCGATCTAATTCACCATCCATAATCATATTAAAACCTTTAATAGTTTCTTTTATATCAACTAATACACCAGGAATACCAGTAAATTGCTCTGCCACGTGAAAAGGTTGAGATAAGAAACGTTGTACACGTCTTGCTCTACCTACAGCTAACTTATCTTCTTCAGATAGTTCTTCCATACCTAATATGGCAATAATATCTTGTAATTCTTTATAACGTTGTAATAACTCTTTTACGCGTTGCGCACAAGCATAGTGTTCTTGTCCTAAAATATCAGCGGTTAAAATTCTTGACGTAGAATCTAAAGGGTCTACAGCTGGATAAATACCTAATTCAGCAATTTTACGAGATAATACGGTTGTTGCATCTAAGTGAGCAAATGTTGTAGCAGGAGCAGGATCGGTTAAATCATCCGCAGGTACGTAAACTGCTTGTACTGATGTAATAGAACCTCTTTTAGTTGACGTAATACGCTCTTGCATCGCACCCATCTCTGTTGCTAATGTTGGTTGGTAGCCTACCGCAGAAGGCATACGGCCTAATAATGCCGATACCTCAGAACCCGCTTGTGTAAAACGGAAAATGTTATCTACGAAGAAAAGTACATCTTTTCCTTGGCCTTCACCAGCACCATCACGGAAATATTCAGCAATTGTTAAACCAGATAAGGCCACACGTGCGCGTGCTCCTGGAGGCTCGTTCATTTGTCCGAAAACGAACGTTGCCTTTGATTCTTTCATTTTCTTTTTATCAACTTTAGATAAATCCCATCCACCATCTTCCATAGAATGCATAAAATCATCACCATAACGGATAATTCCAGATTCTAACATTTCTCTTAAAAGGTCATTTCCCTCACGAGTACGTTCTCCTACGCCAGCAAATACGGATAAACCACCGTGACCTTTTGCTATATTGTTAATCAACTCTTGAATTAATACCGTTTTACCTACACCAGCACCGCCAAATAAACCAATTTTACCACCTTTTGCGTAAGGCTCAATAAGGTCGATGACTTTAATACCTGTAAATAAAACTTCAGTAGACGTTGATAAGTCTTCAAATTTAGGTGCTTGACGGTGAATTGGTAACCCAGCATCACCAGCTTTAGGCAAATCTCCAAGACCATCAATAGCATCACCAATCACATTAAATAAACGTCCGTAAACATCATCTCCAATAGGCATTTGGATGGGAGCTCCCGTTGCAATAACCTCTGTCCCTCTACTTAAACCATCTGAAGAATCCATAGCAATAGTTCGAACCGTATCTTCACCAATATGAGATTGAACTTCTAATACTAAAAGCGAACCATCTGCCTTTTTTATTTCTAACGAATCGTAAATTTTTGGAAGTTCTGAACCTGCACTGAATGCAACATCAATAACCGGACCTACTATTTGTGCAACTTTACCTGTAACTTTAGCCATTACCTATTTGTTTAATTATATGCGTTTTAATTCTAAGAAAACACATCAAGTTTTCGCGTGCAAAGATATATTTTTTAATTTAAAATGAAAGTTGTTTTTTAGCTTTTTTAGAACAAAAAAACACCCTCAAGTTGAAGGTGTTTTTAATATTTTTATTTGAAATTATTTTATTGGAGTTGGGGGGAATAAATCGTGCCATAATTACTTGCTCTAGCAACGTTGCCAGAAGCCATAAAATTTGATCCAAAAGAAGCATCTATAGCTTCTAAAAATTTATTAGCCATAAATGCATAACCTCTAGCGTTAAGGTGAATACCATCTAAACTAACAGCACCACCTGTAACTAAACTTGACTTTAAATTAAAGCCATCAAAATCAACACCAGTACTTGCTAATTCGGTAAGAATAGCGTTAAGATCTACTAAAGCTATATTTTCATTTGAACTTGCAACTCCAGCAATAGTTATATTATAGGCATCTGTAGCCGTTTTTATTTCTTCTTGCTCTTCAGGAGTTAAAACCCATTTATCTCCTAAAGGAATAGCAACACCATTAACCGTTTGCGGATTTCCTGGAACAGCCAAAGTACCAATGAAAGACGAAGCGGGTAAAACTAATAAATCTTTAGACGTAGCTTGTCTCATACTAATCAAATTAGCATTTATGGCAGTCAAGTTAGTTAAGCTTTCATCCATAATCACAACAGCATTATTTAGGGAAGCGGAAAACGTGATGGTTCTTTTAGCTATTTCTTCATCTGCCATGGCTTGTGTTAAAGGTGTGTTTGCAACTAAAAACGCAAAAGCTTGAACAATGCCAGCATTGTAGGCTCCATAAGCGGCAGCACTATTTAAAAAACCAGCAGTAGGAGCATCTAACGGGATAGGATTATGAGGGACTGTTGTAAAATGCGGTAAATCTGTAATATAAGGAACGTTTGTTACTACACCTTTTGCCCCACCAGATGTTAAAGTGGTGACGAGAGCTGCAAATGTTGAATTAAAACCAATCCCAATAGGGCCATTTACAGGTGTTAAAGGGTTTGAGCCATCACCACCAGAAGTAGCATACCCTAAAACATCGTTGCCTCCAATTTCTGATAACGTAAAAAATGTTGGGTTTTGAGCCATTGCGTCTCCTAAAATTGTCGCTGAGGGACTAGAAGCCATTCTAACAAAATAGGGATTTGCAGTTGCAGGAACCGTTTGTAAACCAGCAGGATTTCCATAACCGTTAAAAAGTAAATGAAAACTTTTAGCTCCAGGAACGCCTAGGTTATTAAATGGGCCTGTTGGGTTTGATGTTAAATCTGTAGTAACCGTTACTGGCCCAATAGCATTCTCTAAGGAAACTGGTCCTGCTCCACCAAAAACTAGTCTTGGATTAAAGCCAGGTAATCTATTACCACCAAAAGCTAAACCGCCAAAGTTGTCATTCATTAAAGGCTGAGAAAAGCTTTCTAGTCCCGCTTTCATGAATTGTTGTGATAAAATATTGGGAAATGAATTTTCTTGACCTGCGATAAACAAGGCGCCATCAGTAAAACCAGCCGTAAATGAAGCTCCTACCGCAACATAATTTGAAAAATCTGCTGTACCAGAAGTTAATTCTGGAAGAACGATTGCTTCTGGGATTGGACTTTCAATTTCTTCACATGATAAAAAACCAACTAAAAGCGTGAAAAGCCATATATATTTAAATTTCATAATTTTATTTTTTATAGGTTATTGATGGTCCAAGATACATAGTATTGAGAACCGATAAATCCAGTTCCAGCGGCTGTGAAATACTCATCGCCTAAAAGGTTACTTGCGCCAACTTTAAATGAAGATTTAAAACTAGGAACTCTAAAATTAATTTGAGCATCTAAAACATGAAAAGAAGGTACATCGGCAGTAAGGAAAGAAGCTTCCCATACATAGTCATCACTCCATCTCCATGCTATATTAAATCCAAAATTTTCAAATAAATCAGTATTTCCAAAAGTAGCCTTAACTTTATGTTGTGGGGTATTAAAATTGGTTTGAAAATCTGAATTTGCTTGACGATCAAATTCCAGTTTTGCATACGTATAATTCATACCCAAATCAAAACCACCAAAAACCTTTGTAGAAACACCTAAAGAAGCACCGTAAGAGCTTACATCTTCAGACGTGTTCGTATACGCACGATAGGCTTGAAAGTCTTCATTTGCTAATGCTATTATAGATAAAGGAGTAGGATTTCCATTTACTGGAAACGTTTGTGATAATTCTACATCGCCATAAAAAGGATTAACAACATCTACTGTGGTAATGAAGTCTTTGTATTGGTTATAATAAGCGCTAAAATCCATAACAATTCTTTCCACTTTGCCTCTGTAACCTAACTCAAAAGAACTTACTTGTTCGGGTTTTACAATTCCGGGGTTAGCAATATTTAAATCTCCAGGGTTTCTCGATTGCCCAAAAGCAACTACAGAACTTCTTGTGAATGAATTATTATAAGCGCCCGATGCGTTATAAGTATACGTATTTGAACCTAGAATGGCTTGACCAGTTGGCGATATATCTGTACCACTTGCGGTTCTGGAATCTCTTTCTGGATTATCTGGAGCACTACCTATTAAGATAATTGGTCCCACATTAAAACCAATATATAACGCTTGCGTATCAGGATTTCTAAATCCTGTTTGAAACGATGCTCTAATATTATGATTATTGTTGTCTCCTATGTTATAACCCACAGATAGTCTTGGAGATAGAAATGCATCAAAAAGTTCGGACTTATCATAGCGTAATGAAGCTGTTAACTTAAGACGATCTTCTTCTAAAAATTTCTTTTGAATCTGTGTATATAAACCAAGTTCTGAATAAGGGATTTCACCATTTCTATCGGTGTAAATAGAACCAAAAGAGTTTAATACATATTTTCTATAAGATCCACCAACTTGAATTTCAGCAAAATCAATTAAATGGCTAAAGTTGTAATTACCATCGGAATGATAAATTTTAGACTCATCTTTTAGTTGACTACCTGTTAGGATGTCTGGATCGTTGGTTACTTTATCAAATGCAGCTTGAAACTCTGGTGTTCTGGGTTCAAATCGTCCCGTATCTGCAAAAGCTCTTGCGTTAGTGTGTGCTTGATCTCCTGTTGCTCCAGCCAAGGTGTTTCTTAAAAAAGCTCCTGCATATTCTCCAAACCATTGGTTATCTGATTTCCATTGTCTGTTAATATTAACACCAGTAAATACCATATCATAAGAGTCTCCTGCATTATCTGCAGTAACATAGCCTCTCAAGAAAAAATTGTCGTTTTTTATTTCTATTTTATGTTGTTGTAGAAAGAAGTTTTTGATAGAGTATCTATTTGAACCTTGGTAAATTGTAGATCCAGAGCCTATTTTACCTACGTATTGAATTTCGAAATCATTTTCCCATGGACGAAAAAATAAACCCCAATCTGCTTTGATACTTTTAGCATCATAATTTGTTAAGTCTGCTTCGTCATATCCTGTTCTACTTACAGCTACATCAGGTATTAAATTAGCAAGCGCAGGATTTGGTAATTGAGCCAAAAAAGTAGGACTACTTTTAACATTACTCAGGTTCGTGGAAACTAAATCTCCATAAACATTTATACCATCATAGTCAATATCATTTGCCCTTGTGCTACCCGGTTTAACAAATGTGCTACTTCTATCTTTTCCTCTTGTGTCATTCGCAGCCCAATCGGTACCTTGTAAATAACTAAAGTTTACTTTTGCAGCAAATTTATCACTGAATTTATGTGCAGCTCTAATACCATAATCTTTATAGTCATTATCACCTGAAGCTTCTTGTGATGTTATGCCTTGTTTATAATATGCGCTTATACCTGTATGATCAAAAGGGCTTTTACTCGTCATAAAAAGAACACCGTTAAAAGCATTAGCTCCATAAAGTGCTGATGCAGCTCCAGGCAATAATTCTACACTTTGTACATCGGTTTCTACCATTCCTAATAAATTTCCAAGCGGGAAATTAAGTGCAGGTGCCGCATTATCCATACCATCAACGCGTTGCATAAAACGTGTGTTAGCGAATGTTGCAAAGCCTCGAGTATTAATAGATTTAAATGTTAAACTGTTGGTATTGATATCAACACCTTTTAAATTTTCTAAACCATCATAAAATTCTGCGGAAGCCGTGTTTTTTACGTCTTTTAATCCAAAACGTTCAATGGTTACTGGTGATTCGAAAACACGTTCTGGTGTTCTTGAAGCAGAAATAACCACTTCGTCTAAAGAAGTTCCTTCTTTAAGGATAAAGTTTAAGACTTGGTTGTTGCTCGTTACTTGAATGGTCATGGATTCAAATCCGACGCTACTTGCTTGAACAGAAAATGGAGGGTTTTGGTTGTAAGTAATTGCGAAGTTACCATCAAAATCTGTAACTGTACCAGTACTTGTTCCTGAAATAATAATGTTTGCACCAGGAATGGGTTGACTACTGTCGTCCACAACTGAACCTGTAATTGTTGTTTGTGCGTAAGAATAACCGCAAAACAGCAATAATAAAAAGGGGAGAATTGTTTTCATCTATTTAAATTAGTTAATTTTAGGGAGGTAATATATGTATATAAAATATTACTAGCATGTAAAAATATAAAAAAATTATGCACGCATAGTATTTTTTAACAAAAATAAGCGTGTTTTATTATATTTTTGGTAAAAAAAGTGTTGAAATATGAGATTTTGATATTTTTTAGTATTAATAATATCTTATAAGTGTAAGTGCATCCTATTCCACGGTTACAGATTTTGCTAAATTTCTAGGTTGATCTACATTTCTATTCAACAATACAGCAATGTGATACGATAATAATTGAAGTGGAATAGTTGTTAATAATGGAGATAAAGACTCTAGGCTTTCAGGAACTTCAATAACATGGTCTGCTAAATCTCTAACCTGTGTATCCCCTTCGGTCACTATTCCAATGATTTTGCCTTTTCTAGATTTAATTTCTTGAATGTTGCTCACTACTTTTTCATAGTGTCCTTTTTTTGTTGCAATCACAACAATAGGCATATTTTCATCAATTAAAGCTATAGGTCCATGCTTCATTTCTGCAGCGGGATATCCTTCAGCATGGATATATGAAATTTCTTTTAATTTTAAGGCACCTTCTAAAGCCACAGGAAAGTTGTAACCTCGTCCTAAATAAAGGAAATTTTTTACATCTTTATAGATATTGGAAATCATTTTAATATGAGCATCAGACTCTAAAGCTTTTTCTATTTTATTTGGAATCATTTCTAATTCGAGAAGATGTTGGCGGAAGTCTGAACTGCTAATGGTACCTTTAGCTCTAGCTAGGCGTAAAGCTATTAGTGTTAAAACCGTAATTTGAGTTGTAAAAGCTTTGGTTGAAGCTACACCAATTTCAGGGCCAGCGTGGGTATAAGCACCAGCGTCAGATAGTCTTGCGATAGAAGACCCAACTACATTGCAAACTCCAAACACAAATGCACCTTTAGATTTTGCTAGTTTAATTGCTGCAAGTGTATCAGCCGTTTCTCCAGATTGTGAAATGGCAATAACAATATCATGTTCTGTAATAACAGGATTACGATATCTAAATTCTGAAGCATATTCTACTTCAACGGGTATTCTCGCTAAGTCCTCAAAAACATATTCGGCAACTAAGCCAGCGTGCCACGACGTGCCACAAGCCACAATAATAATACGATTGGCATTGATAAACCTTTTCATGTTATCTTCAACACCAGCCATTTTTATAATAGCTTCTTGTCGTAATAGCCTACCTCTATACGTATCTCTAATGGCTTTTGGTTGCTCATAAATTTCTTTAAGCATAAAGTGCTCGTAACCACCTTTTTCAATTTCTTCTAAGTTAATTTTTAGTTCTTGAACATAAGTGTCTACTAATGAGTCATCTTTTATTTTTCTAATTTTTATTCCTTTATTAGGGTTAATAACAGCAATTTCTTCGTCTTCTAAATACACGGCATTTTTAGTATATTCTAAAAAAGGAGAGGCATCACTAGCAATAAAAAATTCATTTTCATTTTCGCCAATGCCAATAGCTAATGGACTTCCTAATCGGGCGACAACAATTTCTTCTGGTCTTTTTTTATCAAAAACAGCGATAGCGTATGCTCCAACAACTTGGTTTAATGCAATTTGCACTGCTTTGCCCAGTTTTACATTTTCTTTCTTTTTTACATCTTCAATCAAGTTGATGAGGACTTCAGTATCGGTATCTGAATAAAATACATATCCTCTTGATATCAATTCTTGTTTAAGAGATTCATAATTTTCAATAATGCCATTATGGATAATTACTAATTCACCAGAATTTGAGACGTGCGGATGGGAGTTAACTTTGTTTGGAACGCCATGAGTGGCCCATCGGGTATGGCCTATACCTGTATTGCCATGTTTGGTGATTTCACGTTCAACTAAGGTTTCTAAATCAACTACTTTACCTTTTGTTTTTGATACCTTCAGATCTTTTCCATCAAATAATGCAATACCTGCGCTATCATAGCCCCTATACTCCAGTCTTTTTAAACCTTCAATTATAATGGGATAAGCTTCTCTATAACCAATATATCCTACAATACCACACATTACTTTTTTCTTTTAGTTATTTAGGTTCTGTAAAAAATACTTTGAACTTCATTCTTTTTTTGTCAACAGAAGTATTTGTGCCGTAAATAATGGTTCCTTTTGGGCTAAGCAATGCAGCAGATGGAATTCCAGTAACAGCATCATCGCTTTTTAAAATTTGCGAAATGTTAGTGTAGTTTACATTTGTAGATAAAACTAATCCAATTTTTGTGTTGGTTGAATCTTTTAGCAATATATTTTTTATATGCTCTGTCAAACGGATTTTGTACTTATAACCATCATTTTCATCTTCAAAGCGCTGGCCTAAGCTTATGACTTTAGAGTTAAGAGCCTGTTGAGAATTCTCTGTTGGATCAATAAGATAGTCAATAGTGGGAATGTTATTTTTTACATCGTAAGCATAAATTCTATCGTATTTATGAAAATCAGAATCTGCATTATTTAGTGTTGAAGTGTCTTCATACACTATTAACTGTGCTTCGTTTACAAGTTTTTTAAGAACAAAATCACCAGTATTATTTTCTCTTAAATAACTACCATTTCCGTCAGGTATTCTATATTCATTTATAAAATTTTCTAAAGCAACTTCATCTTCAAACAGGTTTACAACGGCCATTGAGCCTGCAGCTCCTTTTAGGTAAAGCTTTTCATCACCTAAATCTTTATCACCATTCTGCAACATTACTTGGTCATAATTAGTGGTAAAGGTGTTAAGTCGATTTCCAGTAAAATTTAAAACATAAAATGCTTGTGTTCTTTCTCCCTCAACAGTCGAATCTTTTGAGTAATTTATAATAATATTTGCTCCTGGTGATGCCATATTAAGTAGCACCATACTTCCGTCACCATTAACTGCTTCAGCTTTTAAATACAAACCCCTAAAATAATTCTTGAAATTATTAGGATTACTTAAAACGGCACTCCCTTCTTTTTCTATTATTGCAGATGTCCAAAAAGCATTATCTAGTTTAAATCTAAGTGCAGGTGCTCTTCTTTCAATAACTTCAGCATCACCCTCTCCACTTTTTATGACTATAGCGTCGCTTACAGGGACAAAGGTGGTATCTTTTAATATAGTTCCTTTTTGAGTATCAAAATTTATAATTGAACTACCATTTAAAGCAAAATTATCAGTAGAATTGATGGAACCATCGGCTTTAGAATAATAATTTTGAGGCTGATTAAGTTCCGAATTAGGATCAAAATCTCTTAAAAAATAGTTGTTCTGATAAATTAGTAATCTTACGGGAGAATCCCCATACAAAGAATCTTGTATACTGTAAATGGGATTGCCTTCATCATCGTTATTAATTATTTTACTGTAATATGGAATATTTAAAATTACAGATTCAATAACTGGATTCTCACCAAAATCTGGATTATACACAGATGGTGTTACTTGGGTAACAATACTTGCAGTGGTTTGCCCAAAAGCAGGATCATTATATACACCAAGTAAGTTTGATGCCAAACCATTAATTTGTAAGGAGTCTAGTTTTTTATTGTAGGCTACAATAGGAACAATGGATGTGTCTGTTGAAAAATTAGAATTTTCTTTACCTAAAACATCACTTTCTATAACACTGTAATCTTTATCGCAAGCGATAAAAGCAACCATAATTAATATAAAAATACCAGGTAATTTAAGGGCTTTAATTGTCTTTTTCATATGCAAATCAAATGAATAATTAGTTTTTAGCTTAAAACGTCATTGTTAAAAAATTCTGTATAGGCTTCACCAAATTCTTCTTTGTTTTTATACTCTAAAACAGGTTTGTTTGACGCTTTAATGTAGGATCCTAATTCTTCGGTTATGTTCTCAGAACCCACTATCAAGGCATCGGAATATTGAATAGCAACTTTCATCAAGTTATTATAAGTTGGTTCTTTTAGCGCACTAATAGCGTCTTCATCAATGTTGTCAAATTTAACTTTATTTATCATATCTTTATTCAACGTATTGTTAAAACTTTGATTGTAAATAGAAGTGACAATTTTACTTTCATTAAATAAAGGTTCATCTTTATAGTATTCTTTTAAATATACAGGTAGTAAAGCAGCCAACCAACCATGCACATGTATAATATCAGGCGACCAGTTTAATTTCTTAACGGTCTCTATGACGCCTTTGGCAAAGAATATAGCGCGCTCATCGTTGTCAGAAAACAATTCACCATCTTCATCAGTTAAAGTGGCTTTTCTTTTAAAATACTCGTCATTATCAATAAAATAAACTTGAATCCGCTCTTTTGGTATAGAGGCTACTTTGATAATAAGTGGCATATCCAAATCATTTATCACTAAATTTATTCCTGATAACCTTATTACTTCGTGTAGTTGATGTCTTCTTTCATTAATATTCCCGTATCGAGGCATGAAGATTCTTATTTGCCCGCCTTGTTGATTTACTAGTCTTGGAGCTTCAAACGACATAGATGAAATCTCTGTTTCTGGCAAATAAGGTACTACTTCAGATGATACGTATAATATCCTCTTATCTTTCATATGTTTGTTTTTGTTGACTCGTTATTGATGTTTATGCAACTGATAATAATTTATTTCTTAAAAAAATAAATGCTACTCTATCGTTACTATAAATAGTGCTTCATTTGAAAAATGAAAATAAAAAACACGCAAAAGTACAAAATTTTATGCAGTTTCACTGTAAAATCTTAAGTTTGCACGCGTTAATTTTTTATTAAAAAGTGGAAGTCTATACAGAAAAAGAACACCTTAAAGCTGCAATTGATACTTTAAAAACTAAAGAAATCACTATTGGGTTAGTCCCTACTATGGGTGCGTTACACCAAGGTCATTTAGAGTTGGTTAAAAAAGCCCTTAACGATAATGAATATGTTGTGGTGAGTATTTTTGTAAATCCAACCCAGTTTGACAATAAACTTGACTTAAAAAAATATCCTAGAACTTTAAATCAAGATATCATTTTATTAAAAACAATAAGCGATAAAAACATTTTAGTTTATGCGCCTACCATAGATGATGTTTACGGAGATGAAACTAAAGCAGAAAAATTTAATTTTGATGGTTTAGAATTTGAAATGGAAGGCAAATTTCGTAACGGCCATTTTGATGGCGTAGGTACCATTGTTAAATATTTTTTCGACATTGTAAAGCCACATAAAGCTTACTTTGGTGAAAAGGATTTTCAACAGTTAGTAATTATTAAAAAACTAGTTGAAAAATATCACATCCCAGTCACTATTGTAGGGTGTAAAATTCATCGTGAAACCAGTGGTTTAGCTATGAGTTCTAGAAATACAAGATTAAAACCAGAGTATAAAAAAGCATCCTCTTTTATTTATAAAACCTTAAAAGCTGCCAAAAAAAATTTTGGCACAAAAAGTGCTAATAAAGTAACGGAATGGGTTGAAAACCAATTTGCTAAACATGATTTATTAAAACTAGAATATTTTATAATGGCAGATACTGAAACTCTAAAACCAATTACACGTAAATCAAACAAAAAATCATACAGAGCGTTTATTGCCGTATATGCAGATGATATAAGGCTAATTGATAATATCGCGCTAAATTAATTATCTTTGCCGCATGCAAATTCAAGTCGTAAAATCTAAAATTCATAGAGTAAAATGCACTGGTGCAGAACTCAATTATATAGGCAGTATTACCATTGACGAAAATTTAATGGACGCCGCCAACATTATACAAGGTGAAAAAGTTCAAATTGTTAACAATGACAATGGCGAGCGTTTAGAAACCTATTGTATTCCTGGGCCACGTGAAAGTGGCGAAATAACTTTAAACGGAGCCGCCGCTAGAAAAGTTTCAGTGGGTGATACTCTTATTTTAATTACCTATGCATTTATGGATATTGAAGTAGCTAAAGTTTTTAAACCTTCATTAGTTTTTCCTGATGAAGTTACAAATTTATTAAAATAACCTTTTGAATATAAATATAAAAAATATATTAAAAATTTCACTCCCGCTATTACTGGGAGTTTTTTTGGTCTGGTATTCATTGTCTCAAATTTCTATTGATGAGTTGGTTCAATATTTTAGAAAAGCCGATTATTCTTGGATAATTCTTGGCATGTTTTTAGGCCTTTTAAGCCATTTGTCTCGTGCCTACCGTTGGCGTTTTCAATTAGAACCGATGGGTTATAATATTAAATTTGGTAATAGCGTAATGGCTGTTTTTGCTACCTATTTAATAAATTACACCATTCCCAGAGCAGGCGAAGTTGCCAGAGCTTCCATACTTACAAATTATGAAGGTGTACCTTTCGAAAAAGGTTTTGGTACCATTGTAGCTGAGCGTATTGCTGATTTGATTGTAATGTTAGGTATTATGGCAGTGACTCTTTTTCTTAAATTCGATTTTATTTATGGATTTTTAATAGAAAAATTTAACCCAATAAAATTATTGATAGCGGTATCAATAGTATTTGTGTTAATCATTTTTGGGATTAGATTTATAAAAAAGGGAAGATCAAAATTAGCTTTAAAAATTAAAACATTCGTAAATGGATTAATAGAGGGTGCACTTAGTATATTTAAAATGAAAAAGAAATGGGCCTTTATAGGTCATACGTTATTTATCTGGACGATGTATGTGCTTATGTTTTACGTGACTTCTTTTTCATTAGAGCAAACTCAAAACATTCCTTTTGCAGCCATTTTAATAGGTTTTATTGCAGCTAGTTTCAGTATAGCCGCTACCAATGGCGGTATTGGGTCTTACCCAGAAGCTGTGGTTTTAGCGTTTACACTTTTTAATTTACCAGAGGATCCAAGTCGTGCTTTTGGTTGGATAATGTGGGCATCACAAACTCTTATGATTATTATACTTGGTGGATTATCTCTCGTTTATTTACCTATTTTTAATAGAAAAAAGTAGAATATTCACATTTTATAGTTTCGCTTTATTTGTTACCTTGCTGCTATTAAATCTCAAATCATTTTAAAAATGAAAAAACCATTTATTTTCTTTTTATTTCTTCTGTATGCTTTAAATGGTATTGAAGCACAGGTTAAATATGAAACGTTTCAATCTTCAAAACTTGGAGAAGAACGCCAATTGAAAATTCAATTACCACGAGGTTATGGTAATAATGAAAATAAAAGTTACCCGCTATTTATAGTTTTTGATGGCGATTATTTATTTGAAGCCGTTGCTGGAAATGTAGATTATTACTCGTATTGGGAAGATATGCCAGAATCTATCGTGGTAGGTATAAATCAAATTGGAAAACGATATGATGATTGTATGTATTCTGAACAAAACGGATTGCCTATTGAAACCGGAGCTGCATTTTTTGAGTTTATTGGTATGGAATTGATTCCGTATATAGAGAAAACTTATAGAACTGCAGGATTTAGAGTGGCCGTTGGTCACGATGAAACTGCAAACTTCATAAATTATTTTTTATTAAAGCCACAACCTGTATTTAAAGCTTATGTATCCGTTAGTCCGGAATTGGCACCAAACATGCTCAATTACATACCAGAGGTTTTAAGTAAAGTAGATTCTAAATTGTTTTATTATTTGGCAAATACAAATAATGATTCTTCGTCCATAAAAGAAATGACAAGTGCGCTGAATAAAGATATATCAGCAATAGATAATGATAACTTGTTTTATAGTTTTAATAGTTTCGAAGGGCCGTCACATTATTCATCACCAACACATGCTATTCCGAACGCCATAGAAAATATTTTTAAAGTATTTCAGCCTATTTCAAAAAAAGAATATTTAGAAACCATTCTTAAATTAGAAACATCTCCAGTGCGTTATCTTCAAGAAAAATATGAAACTATTAATGACTTATTTGGAATTGATAAGCAAATATTAGTCAATGATTTTAAAGCTATTTCTGCAGCTATAGAAAAAAATGAAACTTTTGGGGATTATGAAGAATTAAGCAAAATGGCGAGAAAGCAGTACCCAGAAACGCTATTAGGCACCTACTATTTAGGTCGATTTTATGAAGAAACTGGAGAGTCGAAAAAAGCGATGCGTACGTATCAATCTGCTTATACCTTAAAAGAAATAGCGGGCATTACTAAAGATGAAGTACTTGAGAAAGCCGATTTAATAAAAGAAGATTTTGGGTACTAGCTTAAATTTAAAAACTGAATTAATTCCTCTCCTTTGGAGAGGTTAGGGAGAGGCTTATGGCAAAAGTTAAAACGACATTTTTTTGTCAAAACTGTGGTACCCAATTTGCTAAATGGCAAGGACAATGCACGGCCTGTAAAGAGTGGAATACGATTGTAGAAGAAGTTATTCAAAAGCCAGAAAAAAGTGATTGGAAAACCCCAACAACGAAAACTAAAAAGGCTTCCATTCCATTACGAATTAATGAAATAGACAATACTAAAGAAGCGCGTTTAGACACTTTTGACGGTGAATTTAATCGTGTTTTAGGTGGTGGAATTGTTCCCGGTTCGTTAACCCTTTTAGGAGGAGAACCAGGCATTGGAAAAAGTACACTGCTCCTTCAAATATCCTTAAAATTACCATATAAAACACTTTATGTTTCAGGTGAGGAAAGCCAGAAACAGATTAAAATGCGAGCAGAACGTATTAATCCGAATAACAATAATTGTTATATTCTTACTGAAACAAAAACTCAAAATATATTCAAGCAGATTGAAGGTTTAGAACCTGATATTGTCATCATCGATTCTATTCAAACGCTACATAGTGATTATATTGAGTCGTCTTCTGGTAGTATTTCACAAATTAAAGAATGTACCACAGAGCTTATAAAATTTGCGAAAGAAACTGCAACCCCCGTTTTGTTAATTGGCCATATTACTAAAGACGGAAATATTGCTGGTCCTAAGATATTAGAACATATGGTAGATACTGTTTTACAATTTGAAGGTGACCGTAATCATGTTTTTCGAATTTTAAGAGCGCATAAAAACCGTTTTGGATCAACCAATGAATTGGGTATTTATGAAATGCAAGGTTCTGGTTTGCGTGAAGTCTCAAATCCATCTGAGATTTTAATTTCTAAAAAAGATGAAGAATTATCTGGGAATGCCGTAGCAGCAACATTAGAAGGAATGCGCCCGCTGATGATTGAGGTTCAAGCCTTAGTTAGTACAGCCGTTTACGGTACACCGCAACGCAGTGCAACGGGCTTTAATGCAAAACGACTAAACATGTTATTAGCGGTTTTAGAAAAAAGAGCAGGTTTTCGTTTGGGTGCTAAAGATGTTTTTTTAAATATTACGGGAGGTATCAGTGTTGATGATCCTGCAATTGATTTAGCCGTTGTAGCATCCATTTTATCTTCAAATGAAGATGTGTCGCTTCAAAAAGATTTTTGTTTTGCTGCAGAAGTAGGATTATCTGGCGAAATTAGACCTGTTCAACGCGTAGAACAACGCATTTTAGAAGCTGAAAAATTAGGTTTTTCAACCATCTTTGTTTCTAAATACAATAAAATTTCACTTAAAAATACGGTTATTAAAATTCAGCTTATTTCTAAAATTGAAGATTTAGTTGATATTATAGTCTAAGTATTATTTTTCTTTAGAATTATTAGATATCTGAAAAACAATAGTTTATTTAAATTATTTGTAATACATATATTACAAAATACAGGTGTTTTTTGACCTGTGTTATTTGTATTTCATGACAATTGATACGCATTTAATCGGAATTTTTAATCACTTAATCGAAAAAAAACTACTTTTTCATAGTGTGTTTCGGCAGAAATCTTTAATATTGCATTGTTAATTATTAGAATTCAATTTTATTAACTAGCAAACTTCCCTCATTATTATAATCCATTTTACTTAAGTAGCGTTTTATCAGGTATTAAAATTAATTTTTACTCTCAAACTATTATAATTTAACCTATGAAACAATATCATAATAAAATCTATTATTGGATTTTAAGTCTCTTAATTTTTCAATTCATTAATATTGATAATTTACATGCTCAGTATTGTAGTCCTATTAATGTAAATAGCTACAACACTAATTTTATATCTAATGTTTCAATAGGAAATATTAATAATACAACTTCTGGGTCTACTGGAAATTACACAAATTATTCAGCGCTTTCGGCAACAGATGTTATAATCGGTCAAACAATTACAGGTAATGTAAGTGTAACTTTAAACGGTTGGAATACTGATGCCAATACAGTAATTGTTTGGATGAACTTTAATGAAAGTTCTGATGATGATTTTGAAGATAGTGGTGAGCGCTTTCTGTTTACTGCAAAAAGTGATAACAATGTAGCTGGCAATAAGACAATAAATATACCCATTAGTATTCCCATACCTAATTCAGCTGAATTAGGACCTTCAAGGATAAGAATTGGTTTTAGGGCTGTTCACAAAAATAGTTTTACATCATGTGATTTTAATTATGCATCAGGAGAAATTGAAGATTATAATATTAATTATGTTTCTGATGAAGTACCTGAGTCTTCAAGAGATACAGATGGAGATGGAGTATTGGATTCAGTGGATTTGGATGATGATAACGATGGTATTTTAGATACAGATGAAGGATGTAAAATTACTCCTACTTTAGACCAGCTTTCTTTTGCTAAAAGAAATGGAGAAACTGTATCATTCACCGTAAATAATGAAGCTGATGGATTCGTAACCGACGTAACTAGGTTAGATAATAGTTTTAATTTAAGTATAAATGGGGTTCAACTAACAAACCAAGAAATTAATCTCTTCAGTAGGCGAAGAAATCTAGAATTTGTAGACGGTACTTTTTATGGAGATGGTACCATTAAGGAGGTTTGGCAAATTACATGGTCTACACCATCAAATGCAGAAACTCCATTGATAAGGTTTATTGTAAAACCAGATGGTACTGTGGATGTTTACGGTTCAAAAGTTTTAAACGGTCCGCCAGAGCCTATGGTTTTTACAAACGGATTAACATTAAATACGTTTACTTGGAAATCAACTGATAATAATATTATACTTGGTCAAGAACTAGACGGAACAACGTTCATAAATGGTAATTTTTATGGTTATACAAGATGTAGAAAAGATACTGATAATGATAGTTATCCAGACTATTTAGATATAGATTCAGATAACGATGGAATACCAGATAACATTGAAGCACAAGCTACTAATTCTTATATCGCTCCAAGCGGAAGTGGTTTATCAATGATAGATGTTAACGGTGATGGTTTGGATGATAACTACCAATCTGGGTTAATAACTCCTGAAGATACTGATGGTGATGGTACACCAGATTATTTAGATACAGATTCGGATAATGATGGAACTTCAGATAGCGAGGAAAATGGAATGCCTCAAAGTAATTCAACTATTGATACGGATAATGATGGATTACTTGATGCTTTTGAAACTAATGGTGTTAATGATACATCCTGGGATGTAAATGAAGGTATTGAAGACCCAACAGATTTATCAATTTTACCAGATGTTGATGGTGATTTAAGTTCGGGTGGCGATTTAGATTATAGAGATTTATTTAGTGTAGATCCACCAGCAGAAGCATCTATAAATTTTGATGGAATAAATGATTATTTACATAGAACGTCTTTTATTAATGGATTGGATGAAGTTGTTATTATGGCTTGGGTAAAATCTGATACAGGTAACTCAACAGATATGGTTATTGCAGGCGAAGATATTGGTGTCAAATTGTGGTTGAGAAATGGAAATAAACCACGCTTTACTATAAATTCTGCTGAAAACGGACAAGAAACAATAGGGAGTAATGCTACGTCTATTAATTTAAATGAATGGCATCATTTAACAGGCACATATACGAGTACAACTGGAGAATTAAAATTATATGTTGATGGACAGCTTGTAGATTCTGGAAACGCAGGTAGTACTGGTGCAGTGATTAAAAATTCAGCAAGTTCTAATGGAAAATTTGAAATAGGAAGACTATCTCGAAACCTTGTCGATAAACAGTATTTTAAAGGTGATATTGATGAAGTAAGAGTATTTAACACCTTCCTTTCTCAAAATCAAATACAGCAAATGGTTTATCAAGAGATTGAAGACAATTCAGGCAACCTGAAAGGCAGTATCGTTCCTAAAGATATTAAAGATATAAACACGAATAATAAAGTACTATGGTCTAACCTTATTGCTTATTATCCTATGAAAGATATTAAAAACATGAAAATTGTAGATAATTCAGGTAATAATCGAGATGTTTTTTTATCTGATGCCACTGTACAAGAACAGACAGCTCCAATACCTTATACAACAACAGCTGATGGTGCATGGGGAACAGAGTCTATATGGATGCATGGAGATATTTGGAATATTGAAAATGAGAGCGATAATGATGATTTTCGAATTGTAAAAATTTCAAATAATATTACAACTAATCAACCCATTATGACGTCGGCACTTATTATTGATGCTAACAAAACGTTAACCATTGAAGGTGATAATTTAGTTGAAAATAGTTGGTATTTAGAATTAAATGGAACATTAGATTTAAAAGATGATTCTCAATTAATTCAAACAAAAGACAGTGATTTAGTAACATCGTCAGACGGAAAAATTCTAAGACGACAAGAAGGAACAGCAAGTCCTTATTGGTATAACTATTGGGCGTCGCCAGTAGGCGCAAAAGGAGCTACAGCGTTGATAAATAATAATACAGCTACAAATAACCCAAATAATTCACCTTTTAGTTTAAATTTATTAAAAGATGGTAATGGGTTTAACACGCAATTTACAACAGGTTACACAGGAAATGGAAACATTAGTACATATTGGTTATATACCTTTATGAACGGTGTAACATATTGGGATTGGGTGAAATTAACTACCAGTAAAAATATAAAACCAGGAGTAGGTTACACACAAAAAGGTACAGGAATTCCAGCCTCGGAACAACAATATATTTTTGAAGGCAAACCTAACAACGGAACTATTTTGATAGACGCTATAGATGTAGGTGGTCCAGGTTCAGTCCCTTCTGTTTCAGAAACAAGTTACTTGTTAGGAAACCCATATCCTTCAGCATTAGATATCCACAAATTTATAGATGATAATGAAGGAGTTATTGATGGCGTTATACAATTATGGCAACAATGGAGCGGGACGTCACATAACCTTAAGGATTATAATGGAGGTTATGCGCAGGTAAATAAAATGGGATCCATCAGAGCATATCAATTTGTAGGTATTAAAGGTGGTGTTGATACAGGCGCTCAAAATGGTACGATATCACCATCAAGATATCTTCCTGTAGGGCAAGGTTTTATTACAGAAATCATTGCCAATGGCACTATAAAATTTAATAATACACAACGTGTTTTTGTTAAAGAGGCTAATGCAAATGGTAGCTATAATAACGGTTCGGTGTTTTCAAAAAACAGTAGTAAATCTGGTAAAAGTTCTTCTGAAGAGAAAGGTGTTAATTTGATGAAGAAATTTCGTTTAGAATTTAATTCTGTTTCAGGGCCTGCTACGAGAAGGGAATTACTATTGGGTTTCAGTTCACATACAAGTGATGCTTATGATTATGGTTATGATGCAGAAAATGTAGATGTAAATAATAATGATTTACATTTGAGTTTAGAAGGAAAAGACATGAATATACAAGCTTATGCTGATATAACTTCGGATAAAATTATACCTTTAAATTTTAAATCGTCTGGGAAAAATACATTTGAAATAAGGATTACTGAAATGGAAAATATTGATGAATCTCAGGCTATTTATTTGAAAGATAATTTTACAGATACATACTTCAATTTAAGAGAACATACGGCGTATCAGTTTACTTCAGATCAAGGAAAGTTTAATGAAAGATTTAAAATTGTGTTCCGAAGCCAAGCTCAAACATTAGGTATTGAAGAATCTCTAGCTACTGAAAATTTTATTTACTACCAGAATAGTGAACACAAATTGTTTGGAAAAAAATTAAATACTTCAGTAAGCCGAATAGCCGTTGTAAATATGTTAGGGCAAACCACTTTAGAATTTAATAACGTGTCTCAAGAAGAATTAAATAACGGATTAAGTGTTTCAAATTTAGCAAGTGGTGCCTATGTTGTATACTTAAGAACAGATACCAATAGAGTAATAACAAAAAAGATTATAGTTAATTAGTTTTATAATAGCTCTAAAAAAAAAGCCAAAACAATCCATTGTTTTGGCTTTTTTTATATAACCTCAAATCAACCACACAAATTTTAATTTATAACAGTGCCATCAGCCTTAAATTCTATATCTTTATTTTTACCTTTTTGTTTAAATTCCACATCATAAAATATACCTTTGGAGTGGTGATCAACCTTTTCTATTTCAGTAATTTCTCCATCAAAATCATTTTCAATTTTATGCCTAATAGCTTCTGGTAAGTCTTTTTTATCAATACTAGTTTCTGTTTCAATCCAACGACCATTAGGTTTAAAATCCGCTCTATATTTTACGCCATCTATTTTAAAATGCGATTCATAATTCCCATGAGAATCTTTCTCCCAATCAGGGTCATCTTCTCCAGGATATTTTGCTTGAAATGTTTTTTTTACAGCTTCCGGTGCTTGGCTATTAACAGATTGATTACAACTACATATAAAAATTAAACAAATCAGAGTTATTAATAGAGATAAATTTTTCATCTTAAAAATTTTTTAAATTAAAGTGCTTTACAAGAAACTTAATTTTAATTGAATATGTTAACGGCATTAAAGACGTTATTGACCCAAACAAAATATTTGGGCTTTTATATTAAAAACACCGCTATTATATCAAAATTCCTTAAATTCGCGAACTTATAAGAATGTAGAGTGAATGAGCGCGAAAACTTTGATAATTAGATGATTATAATTTATAATTATTAAAATTAAAGTTTACATCTGTCCATTTTAAAAAAAATAAATATTATCAGATGAAATTTCCTGAATATAAAGGACTTGACTTACCAAAAGTAGCAGATGATATCTTAAACTATTGGCAAGAAAATAACATTTTTGAGAAAAGTGTTTCTACACGAGAAGGAAACAAACCTTTTGTATTTTTTGAGGGACCACCTTCTGCAAATGGTTTGCCTGGAGTACACCACGTTTTAGCACGCGCTATTAAAGATATTTTTCCGCGCTACAAAACTATGAAAGGTTACCAAGTTAAGCGAAAAGCAGGTTGGGATACACATGGTTTGCCTATAGAATTGGGCGTAGAAAAAGAATTGGGCATCACCAAAGAAGATATTGGAAAAACAATTTCAGTAGAAGATTACAACGCAGCTTGTAGAAAAGCCGTGATGCGCTATACGGATGTTTGGAATGACCTGACTCAAAAGATGGGCTATTGGGTAGATATGGACGACCCATATATTACTTATGATCCTAAATATATGGAGTCTGTTTGGTGGTTATTAAAACAGATTTACACTAAAAAGTTAATGTATAAGGGTTATACCATACAGCCTTATTCACCTAAAGCGGGTACAGGATTAAGCTCGCATGAGTTAAATCAACCAGGAACGTATCAAGATGTGACGGATACAACGGTTGTTGCTCAGTTTAAAGCGATTGAAAATTCACTTCCAGATTTTTTACAAAATGAAGGAGATATTTATTTTCTTGCTTGGACAACAACACCTTGGACGCTACCCAGTAATACTGCTTTAACCGTTGGACCAAAAATTGACTATGTTTTAGTCGAAACATACAATCAATATACATTTGAGCCAATAAACGTTGTTCTAGCTAAGAAATTAGTGAATTATCAATTTTCTGGAAAGTTTAATAAAGTTGAAGATAAATCAGAATTATTAGCCTATAAAGCTGATGATAAAAAAATTCCATTCTACGTTGTAAAAGAATTTATTGGAAAAGATTTAGTAGGCATAAAATACGAGCAATTATTACAATATGCACTCCCAAATGATAATCCTCAAGATGCCTTTAGAGTTATTTCTGGAGATTTTGTTACTACTGAAGATGGAACAGGAATTGTGCACACAGCACCTACTTTTGGAGCAGATGATGCATTGGTTGCAAAACAAGCCACACCAGAAATTCCACCATTGTTAGTGAAAGATGAAAACGGAAACTTGGTACCTCTTGTAGATTTACAAGGTCGTTTTCGTCCAGAAATGGGGGAATATGCTGGCAAGTATGTAAAAAATGAATATTATAATGATGGTGAAGCACCAGAACGTTCAATAGATGTTGAGATTGCCATTAAATTAAAAGAAGAAAATAAGGCTTTTAAAGTCGAAAAATACAAACACAGTTATCCAAATTGCTGGCGTACAGATAAGCCCATTCTTTACTATCCATTAGATTCTTGGTTTATTAAAGTGACCGACGTAAAAGATAAAATGTTTGAATTGAACGAAACCATTAACTGGAAGCCAAAAGCGACAGGAACGGGTCGTTTTGGAAATTGGTTAGCAAATGCTAACGATTGGAATTTATCACGTTCACGTTATTGGGGTATCCCATTACCAATCTGGCGAACTGAAGATGGAAAAGAAGAAATTTGTATAGGTTCTGTAGAAGAATTAAAATCTGAGATGCAAAAAGCTGTTTTATCGGGTGTATTAATCAATGATATTTTCGAAGATTTTGAAGTTGGAAATAATTCTGAAGAGAACTACGCGAAAATCGATTTGCATAAAAATATAGTTGATGATATTATTTTAGTATCTCCAAGTGGTCAAAAAATGTTCCGCGAAAGCGATTTAATTGATGTTTGGTTTGATTCGGGTTCTATGCCATATGCGCAATGGCATTATCCGTTTGAAAATAAAGAATTGATTGACGATAAAAAAGCATTTCCAGCAGATTTTATTGCTGAAGGTGTAGATCAAACCCGTGGTTGGTTCTATACACTTCATGCCATCGGAACGATGGTTTTTGATTCTGTTGCTTATAAAAATGTGGTATCTAACGGATTGGTGTTAGATAAAAACGGGCAAAAAATGTCGAAGCGTTTAGGAAATGCTGTTGACCCATTTGAAACGTTAGGAAATTATGGAGCCGATGCGACACGTTGGTATATGATATCTAACGCAAATCCTTGGGATAATTTAAAATTTGATTTAGAAGGGATTGAAGAAGTAAAACGTAAGTTTTTTGGAACGCTTTATAACACGTATTCATTCTTTCAGTTATACACAAATCTGGATAATTTTAGTTATGCTGAAGCAGATATTTCATTAAATGAAAGACCAGAATTAGATCGCTGGATTCTCTCAGAATTATACACCTTAATCAAGAAAGTAGATGATTTTTATACAGATTATGAACCTACCAAAGCGGCTCGTGCTATTTCAGATTTCACACAAGATTATGTAAGTAACTGGTTTGTACGTTTAAGTAGAAGACGCTTTTGGAAAGGCGATTATCAGCAAGATAAAATTTCGGCATATCAAACACTTTATACCTGTATGGTAACGATTGCTAAGTTAGGAGCGCCAATAGCGCCTTTCTTTATGGACAAACTTTATTTAGATTTAAATGCAGTAACCAAAAAGGAAACTTTTGAAAGTGTTCATTTATCTAATTTTCCTGTGTTTGATAAAAGTTTTGTTGATAAAAGTTTAGAGCGTAAAATGGAAAGCGCACAAACAATATCATCGTTAGTTTTATCGTTAAGAGCTAAAGAAAAGATAAAAGTGCGTCAACCACTTCAAAAAATTATGATTCCCGTTGATAGTGCGCAACAAAGAGAAGAGATATTAGCGGTTTCAGATTTAATAAGGCATGAGGTAAACGTAAAAGAAATAGAACTTTTAGATGATGCTTCAGATATTTTGGTAAAACAAATAAAACCAAATTTTAAAGCACTCGGACCACGTTTTGGAAAAGATATGAAAGCCATCGCCAATACAGTAATTAACTTTACAGCAGAAGATATTAACAAAATTGAACAAAATGGTCGTTTAGAAGTTGATATTAATGGAAAAAATATTACTTTAGAACGCGAAGATGTAGAGATCACCTCTCAAGATATTGCGGGATGGTTGGTGGCCAATGAAGGTGCCCTTACGGTAGCTTTAGATGTTACCATTTCAGATGATTTACGACAAGAAGGTATTGCAAGAGAACTTGTAAACCGTATTCAAAATTTACGTAAAGATTCTGGTTTTGAAGTCACAGATAGAATTGATGTAACCCTGCAAAAAGACGAAAATATTTTGAGTGCAGTGGATGCAAATATGGCTTATATAAAATCGGAAACATTAACAAACGAACTAGAAATTATAGATAATTTGAACAACGGTATAGAAATTGCTTTTGATGATGTAAATACCAAATTATTTATCAAAAAACATTAATATTATGGCTATTGAAAATACAGCAAGATACTCAGATAATGATTTAGCAGAATTTAAAGTGCTAATACAAGGAAAAATTGCTAAAGCACAGCACGATTTAGAGCTTATCAAAAGCGCTTACATGAACGATCACAATAATGGTACAGATGATACATCGCCTACTTTTAAAGCCTTTGACGAAGGTAGTGAAGTGATGAGTAAAGAATCTAATTCAGCGCTAGCTATTCGACAAGAAAAGTTTATTCGCGATTTAAAAAATGCCTTAATCAGAATTGAAAATAAAACGTTTGGTGTTTGCCGAGTTACAGGAAAATTAATTGCTAAAGAACGATTGAAATTAGTACCGCATGCCACATTAAGTATTGAGGCAAAAAACATGCAATAATAGAATCTAATTATATATTTGAAACGTCTCAAAATTTGAGGCGTTTTTTTTATTTTAACGCCTGTACAACCAAAACCTGATTTTAAATCTATAGGGCTTAAAAAAAACTTATGTCTTTAAAAAAATCTATATTATTAATTATCATTATTTTACTTATCGATCAAATAAGTAAAATTTACATAAAAACACATTTTGTTTTGTATGAAAGTGTTGAGGTTTTTACTTGGTTTAAAATATATTTTATTGAGAACGATGGTATGGCTTGGGGTACAAAAATTAGTGATTTTGTATCTTTTATTTCAGATAGAACTGCAAAAGTTGTCCTTACTTTATTTCGAATTGTCGCTATTTTTGGAATTGGTTATTGGTTATATGATGCCACTAAAAAGCAAAGTTCTAAAATTTTAATACTGGCTATAGCCTTAATTTTTGCAGGTGCTTTGGGTAATATTATCGATTCGGTTTTCTACGGTGTTTTGTTTGATGATAGTTATAATCAAGTTGCGCATTTCATGCCCGACGCTGGTGGTTACGACATTTTACTACACGGGCGTGTGGTTGATATGCTTTATTTTCCATTGTTTGAAGTAGACTTACCAGAATGGGTTCCCTTTTATGGCGGTAAACGTTTTAACTTTTTCGAACCTGTTTTTAATATCGCGGACATGGCTATAAGTACGGGATTTATAATGCTAATAATTTTTAATAAAAGAGCGTTTTCAAAAAAGAGTATTTAATAATAAGCGATTTTAGTAAGTGTTTTCTACCTTTTTCAAGTTTATTTACTATTTTTAGATATTGTTTAAACATAATTCAATCTCTCAATTAATGAAAGATAAATATATCTTCTCAATTTTATGCATGTTTCTGTTTATGAATATTGCATTCTCTCAAAATACTTATGACATTATTTTCCCCGGAAAAGATGCTGAAAAAAAGTGCGAAACCTGTGTTCAAATTTTTAATTTAAAGCCAGATGATGTTTGGTTTTCTATGGTCAGAGAGAATAATAATATTTATTTTCAAGTTAATAATTTAGATTGGTTCAATCGGTTATTTTACAGTCCGGGTGATGGTATCGCCATAGATGTTGTTAGAAAAGAAAAATATGATTGTGACCAAAAGAAAGTTTCAAACGATAAAATAAGAGGTCTTTTACTAAAACCAATATATTCTAAAGATTTAAAAAACGGACTAAAAAAAGGTAGTAATGATGTATATCAAGTAAAAGTTGGTGAAATCCCAAATGTGTTGCGTGATGACAATCTTGAATTTAATATATTATTTTTAAGTAAAAAGAATTTATGCAGATATTATGTAATTTATGATTTAGAATCGTATTCGTGGGATTTATTAGACATGGGTATGTACATGAATACATTAACTTTTGAGACGAAACAAATTGAACCTATAGGAGAGGAAGGTGACGTTATTCTCAATAAAACACTAAAATTTATTGTGCCTTTTAAGAAGAATAAATCTGTTTATTCACAAGCCGATATTAAGCCCATTTATGACTCTTTACGCTTAACCGATTTCAATATAAAATCTATCAAGATAAATGCTTATGCATCTATTGAAGGCATATCAGAAAGAAATAAAGAATTGCAGGAAGAACGTGCCAGAGGCGTTTTAGCAGCATTACAATCATTTCAAAAACCAACTATTAAAACAACCGTTTCATCCTCTGAAAATTGGGTTGAGTTTTTTAACGATATCGAGGGTACTAAATATGAATTTCTTAAATCATTATCTAAAGATGAAGTACGTAAAACCATAGCGGGTGCACTGAGAAAAGATATGGAACCTATTTTTGTTGACCATAGAAAAGCAGTTTTACAACTTGAGTTAGAAAAGAAAGACAGGTTTGCAGCAAATTCAATAAGCGATCTTCTAACTAAGTTTAATGTGCTTATTACCCAAAAGGATTTTGAAAAATCTGATATTACTTATGAAGAGGCTAAAGAAATTCAAAATTCAATTTTTGAAAAACTTAGAGGGAAAGACGATGCTTTAGATTTTTTAAAGAAAATGTCGGTTCCTAGGCAATTACGGTTTATTCAATTATTGATAAACAATGCCGCTTTTATGTATATGGAAGACTTCAAATACGCCACTATGGTGTATAACGAACTGCTCGACTTGGAAAAAATGGACCCAAATAACGGCGAAATTAAATATAATTTAGCAGCCATTAAATTAAAGTTATGGTTCTATAATGCCATTGTAGTAGATGAAACAAATTTGAACAATGAAATTTATGCATTAAGAAAATATGACATACCAAAACAGCTTATTGAAAAAATGCTGGTGAATTTTCATATTGTCATTACACGAAGATTTATAGAACAAGGGGATTATTCTAGCAAAGACAGATCTGTAGAATATGTAAATAAAAATATCAAAAAATTCGATTTGCTGAATAGTGATTATTTAAATTTAGGTCAGTTTTTTAATGATTTTGGTGATGTAAATATGGCTATAGATTTGTTGGAAAAGAAAGTGAGAAGTATTGATGTTGATGAAAATCTATTATTTTATTATTTAAATTTTACGCTTATAAATAAAGAATTAACAAGTTCTAAGACCTACAGAACGGTAATGTTAAACGCTATTAACATGAATAAACCAAGATTTTGCAAATTGTTTAATTCAGTAGAAAAAGGCGGGGTAACATTTCAAATCTTACAAGATGAGTATTTGCGAAAGGCCTATTGTGAAAACTGTAATGATTAAAACATGTAATTTTTTAATGGCGTTACGCAATAATCTAACGCGATATCACTGTCAAAAATATCAGTAATTTTAGGTTCAGCTTCAAAAAAAGATAGGCCTACTTTAATAGTTTTTGATTTACATGTGGCCAAAAATTTATCGTAAAAACCTTTCCCATAACCCACTCTATTTCCAACGTTATCAAAAGCCAATAGAGGAATAAATACAACCTCTACTTTATCATTTGTAATTTCTATACCATCAACTGGTTCGGGAATATGGTATTGGTTTTTTTTAATGACAGTATTATCAGTTAACAAGTAGTTTGTCATATTACCCGTTTTAAAGTTACTTCTTGAAATCAAAATATTTTTGTCTTTCCCCGAAAGGATATTCAAAATATAATCAGTATTTACTTCTTTTTTTTCTTTAATTGAGAGGAAAATGTGATAAAACGAATAATCCCAAATGGGCAATTTTAAAAGATTATTTGCCATGGCTAAACTAAAATCATCAATAGCATTTTCAGATAAATAGCTACGTCGTGTTTTATATGTTTTACGCAGTTCAGCTTTAGTCATAACTAGCGTTTCAGTTTTGTGGTAATATGAAACAAGGCGTCTCCTTCATATACAATGGGCGATTCATTTACATTAATAATATAGCCAGAATTTGTGGCTTTAACAAAGTAATTAAATTTACCATACGGATCGGTAATGTTACCCAAATTATCATTTTTTTTAACTAGCGAGCCTATCGCGATAGAGGCTTTAAACATACCAGATAATTTAGCGCGAATCCATTTACTATCATTTATAAAAACACATTCTTTTTTTGGATTGGACGATTTAAAAGTTGTTTTCAACATGCCTAAATGTTTTAAAACGCGTTTGGAACCATTAACGCCAACATTAGTTACAACGTCGTCAATATGAAATGATTTTCCACCCTCAAAAAGTAATAGGGGTTTACCTAATTTATAACACGATGTTCTAAATGATTTGGATAGGTTTTTAGAATATAAAACAAAAGGTGCACTAAATACTTTCGCCAAATCATTAAGTTGTTTATTCTCTTTAGAATAACGAAGTTGTGGCGCATTAAACCTGCCCGAACCTCCTGTATGAAAGTCTAATATAATATCTACATGAGGAATTACTTCTTCCATCAATTTATGGGCGACTCTTCCCGCTAAGGAGCCACTTGGACTACCCGGAAATACACGGTTTAAATCGCGCCCATCTGGGAACTCACGCTTTAAATTTATAAATCCAAAAACATTAATAACGGGCATACATATAATAGTACCAATTTTGGGTTTATTAATGCCTTTTTCAATAAGATGCCTTACAATTTCAACGCCATTAACTTCATCGCCATGAATACCTGCAGTAAATAAAACTGTGGGTCCTGGTTTTTCTGAACGCTCAATAATGATGGGAACATTAACCGAAGACGAAGTATGTAAATTAGCAACATTAAAATTAACCTCCTTGCTTTCCCCAGGTTTTATTTGAATATCAAGAATAGTTAGTATGTCAACTTTGTTTTCAGTCATTTATTTGTTATTTTTTTCAATAAAACTTATAATGGATTTTGCAATATTTCGACCTGTAGCCCCTTCAATACCTTCTAGCCCTGGGGTAGAGTTAACTTCTAAAAGCAAAGGCCCTCTTGCCGATTGTAGCATATCCACACCGCAAACAGGGAGCTTTAGGGCTTTTGAAGCATTCATAGCCAGTTTTAATTCGTCATGACTTAATTTAATAATATCTGCTGAACCACCACGGTGTAAGTTAGAACGGAATTCACCTTCTTTTCCTTGACGTTTCATAGCACCAACTACTTGTCCATCCACAACTAAAGCCCTTAAATCAGCACCTTTAGCTTCTTTAATAAACTCTTGAACAATAACTCGCGCTTGCAAACCATTAAAAGCTTCTAAAACAGATTCTGCTGCATTTTTCGTTTCAGCTAAAACCACTCCCAAACCTTGAGTACCTTCCAAAAGTTTAATAATAACAGGTGTTCCGCCTACATGTTCAATCACTTCTTTAACATCTCGGGAGTAATTGGTAAAAACTGTTTTTGGCATTCCAATTCCCGCTTTACTTAAGCGTTGCAAACTGCGTAGTTTATCTCTGGAGCGTTGAATAGCGTCTGAGGTTACCATAGTAAAAACTCCCATCATTTCAAATTGGCGCACCACAGCGCAACCATAAAAGGTCACCGAAGCATCAATACGCGGAATGATGGCATCTACATAATCCAAATACCGGTCTTTATAGAATATGGTAGGTTTTTCCTTTTCAATAATGATGTCGCATTTAAGCGGGTCAATAACTTCCATTTTATGACCACGCTTTTCGCCCTCGCCAATAAGGCGTTCTGTAGAATATAAATTGGCGTTTCTAGATAGTATGACTATGTTCATAATTTTTTAGAGCTATAAGAAACATGTTCCAAATCAACATCAACCATAAATTTTTTTCTTAAAAATTGCCTACCAATTAAAACAGGAAACCGCATATCGTCTCTCGTACTTAATGTTAAATTAATCTTATACGTTTTACCAAAAAAGATGATTTCAGATTTTACTTTATATCTTTTTTCTTTAAAACCATTACTACTTTTCACGTTAGTAAGCGTAAAGGTGTCAAAAACAATTTCTGTTTTTCCAAAATTTTGGTGTACATCGCTATTAAAAACGCAGCGTAAAGTATTGCCTACTTGAACAATTTCACAGCAGTGAATAGCCGATGTATATGCACCAGTATCAATTTTAACATCGATGTTATATAATCCTAAATTTGGAAAGTCAATTTTATCAACACGACCAATAATTTTTTTACTCATCTTCAATTTTTATTTTGGGCATTACCAAGAGGGTCGGGCTTTCGGCAGTCGCTTCCCGATGAAAAATCGGGAGAGCTTCAACAAATACCTCAATCCCTAACGCAATTATTTGCAAAGGTAACTTTTCAATCCATGATTAATACAACTTTAATAGTCACAAAGGTTATTAAAAATAGCCGAAAGGTAATAAATAAGTGATTGTTTTTTTATTTTTAAAAAGATTAATTATAAGTAAATAAATTATGAAACTTTAAATAATTACCTTTGGTTTACATGGATATTCCAGCTTTAGATATACAATTAAAAACGCTCCCCAATCAACCTGGAGTTTATCAATATTATGATAAAGAAGGTACTATTATTTACGTGGGTAAAGCAAAAAACCTAAAAAAGCGTGTTAGTTCCTATTTTACGAAAACCCATGATAATGGTAAAACTAGGGTACTCGTAAAAAAAATAGCCAACATTAAGCATATCGTAGTCGAAACAGAAACCGACGCGTTACTCTTAGAAAATAATTTAATAAAAAAACACAAACCAAGGTACAACGTTATGTTGAAGGACGACAAGTCTTACCCGTGGATTTGTATAAAAAAAGAACGATTCCCTAGAGTATTTTCCACTCGAAGAGTTTTTAAAGGTAGCGGTGAATATTTTGGACCTTATACCAGCATGAAAACCGTTTCAACGTTACTAAGTCTTATTAAAGGTTTATATTCTCTACGTACGTGTAATTATGACTTAGCCGAAGAAAAAATAGAAGCAGGAAAATATAAAGTTTGTTTAGAATACCATTTAGGAAACTGTAAAGGCGTCTGCGAAGGTTTAGAAACCGAGGAAGAATATAATGAAAATATTAAAGCCATAAAAGAAATTTTAAAAGGAAATTTTAAAGATTCGTTGCATCAATTTAAGCAGCAAATGCATAATTACGCAGAAAATATGCAATTTGAAGAGGCACAAAAAATAAAGGAAAAAATTGAAGTTTTAGAAAATTATCAATCCAAATCTACTATTGTGAATCCTAAAATAAGCAATGTAGATGTGTTTTCAATCATGAGCGACGAAACTTATGGTTACGTTAATTTTTTGCAATTATCATACGGTTCTATCATTCGTTCCCATACCTTAGAGATTAAAAAGAAACTGGACGAAACTGATGAGGAATTATTAGAATTGGCCATTATTGAAATCAGACAACGGTTTCATTCAGAATCAAAAGAAATTTACGTGCCTTTTAAGGTAGAAATAGGTGAGGATATTAAAGTTACCGTGCCACAATTAGGCGATAAAAAACATATTTTAGATCTATCGTTGAGAAATGCTAAATACTTTAGAATGGAGCGTTTTAAACAAATGAAAATTGTAGATCCCGATAGGCATGCCAATAGAATTATGGCACAAATGAAAGCCGATTTACGACTTTCAGAAGAACCTCGACATATAGAGTGTTTCGATAATTCTAACATACAAGGTACGCATCCTGTGGCAGCTTGTGTGGTTTTTAAAAATGGGAAACCAAGTAAAAAAGACTATCGGCATTTTAACATAAAAACTGTTGAAGGGCCCGATGATTTTGCCTCAATGGAAGAAGTGGTGTATCGCAGATATAAAAGAATGCTGGATGAGACGCAACCTTTACCACAATTAATCATCATAGATGGAGGCAAGGGACAATTATCATCAGCACTTAAAAGTTTAGATGCTTTAAATTTAAGAGGAAAAATTGCCATTATTGGTATTGCAAAACGTTTGGAAGAATTATTTTACCCAGACGACCCTATTCCTCTATATTTAGATAAAAAAAGCGAAACCCTAAAAATAGTACAGCAATTACGTAATGAAGCGCACCGTTATGGTATTGAACATCACAGAAACAAACGCAGTAAAACAGCACTAAATACAGAGCTTGAAACGATAAATGGCGTTGGCGACAAAACAGTTGTTGAGTTATTAAAACATTTTAAATCGGCAAAACGCGTTGCCAATGCAAAATTAGACGAGTTAGAAGCTGTTGTTGGTGTTTCCAGAGCGGAAAAGGTTTATAATTATTATCATGGGGAGTAAATAGCCTGAGAGGTTTTAAAAAGCTTGTAGGTTTAAGATACATTATGAAAAAGAGAATTTATAAAATATTATTAATAATTGGTGTACTACTCGTAATTCCAATTACTTATGCGAATTCATATTTCTTTATCGGAAATCAACAATGGAAATATTCTGAAGGAGTTCATATTGGAGATTGGTTAGATAAAACTAATTCTGAAATTAAAGATAGAATAATTTATTCCTATCAAGGAAAAGCAAAAATTTTATTCTCTTTAGGTTTCGATCTAATTATAAGAGATCTGGACACAAACAAAACAGGATTTTACACAAACAAAAAATAATAATCTGAATATTAAAACCACCATATTACTCCTAATACTTTTTATGTCACTTTCCGCGAAAGCGCAAATAGACATGCAGGAAAAGTCTACGTCAAAAACTGGTTTGGTATTAAGCGGTGGTGGCGCAAAAGGATTAGCACATATTGGTGTTTTAAAAGTTATTGATAGCCTTGGTGTTAAAATTGATTATGTGGCAGGAACCAGTATGGGCGCTATTATAGGGGCTTTATATGCATCAGGTTATTCGGGAAATCAGCTTGATTCTATTTTTCAAGATATTGATTTTGATAAAATTATAAATGATGATTTACCCAGAGCTTCAAAAGCATTTTATGAACGTGATAATTCGGAAAAATATGCGGTAACTTTACCATTTGATCATTTTAAAATTAAATTACCATCTGCTTTATCCCGTGGTCAAAACACCTATAATTTACTCTCCAGATTAACACTTCACGTGGGTGATATTAATAACTTTAACAAGCTGCCCATACCATTTTTTTGTATAGCTACGAATGTAGAAACAGGAGAACAAGTAGTATTAGATAAAGGGAATTTAACACAATCAATAATAGCAAGCGGAGCTTTACCTTCACTTTTTCAGCCCGTTACTATTAATGGCGACGTGCTAATTGATGGTGGGGTGGTAAACAATTATCCTGTAGACGAATTGCGAAAAAAGGGAATGGACATTATTATAGGGGTAGATGTGCAAGACGGCTTATTGAAGAGAGAGGAACTTTCATCTGCTCCAGATGTGCTAATTCAAATAAACAACTTCAGAACCATAAAGGTAATGGAAAACAAAAAGGAAAAAACGGATATTTACATAAAACCAGACATCACAAATTATTCGGTAGTGTCATTTGATGACGGTGCAAAAATTATACATAATGGAAAGCAAGCAGCGCTTCAAAATTTAGAACATTTAAATCAGTTACCAAAACATAAATTTAAATCAAATCCAAAACTTACCCACACCAACTACCAAGATAGTTTAACAATTAATCAGTTTATTTTCGAAGGTGAAAAAAATTATACTAGAGCATATTTGTTAGGCAAATTAAGATTAAAACCTAAAGAAAAAATTAGTTATACAGATTTAGAGAAAGGCGTTAATAATTTAGTAGCAACAAATAATTTTTACTCTTTTCAATATGGTTTAGAGCCATCTAAAAATGAAGAGGGTTATAACTTTTATGGAAAACTTCAAGAATCTAGAAACACGATGTTTTTAAAATTTGGCATTCATTATGACGATTTATATAAAAGTGCAGCACTAATAAATCTAACTAAAAAACAATTGATTTTTAAAAATGATATAGCTTCGTTAGATTTTATTTTGGGCGATCATGTGAGATATAATTTTGAATATTTAATTGATAAAGGATTTTATTGGAGTGTTGGTTTACGGTCACGTTTTAATACATTCAATAAAAATATTAGCGCACAATTACTTCTTAATGAAAATGAAATTGACGCTACTGGAATTAATAAAATTGATGCCGAATTACAAGATCAAACCAATCAATTTTATTTACAAACCTTATTTAGAAAAGATTTTGCATTAAGTTTAGGAGCAGAGCACAAACGATTGGAAATTAAATCAGAAACACTATCAAACACAAACTCTAACGATGATTTCATTTTTGAGAATACCGATTATTTTAGTGTTTTTGGAAATCTCAAATTAGATACTTACGACAATAAATACTTTCCAAAAAAAGGAATATATTTTAATGGAGATATGCATATTTATCTATATGCATCAAGATTTAATGAAGAGTTTGATAACTTTTCTATAGTGAAAGCCGATGTAGGATATGCTTTTTGTATTGCAGAAAAATTATCTATTAATTTGCAGAGTAGCGGTGGGTTTAAGTTAGGCGATAAATCAACCCAAACACTAGATTTTGCACTTGGGGGTTATGGTAATAATCTAATCAATAATTTTATCCCATTTATTGGGTATGATTTTATTTCACTAACAGGAAATAGCTATGTTAAAGCATCAGCAATTGCAAATTATGAAGTTTTTAAAAAGCAGCATTTAACAGTCGAAGCTAATTGGGCAAATATAGATGATAATATTTTTGACAGTGGCGAATGGTTTACGCTGCCAGATTACCGTGGCTACGGTTTAGGCTATGCTGTTGAAACATTAATAGGTCCAATTCAAGTAAAATACACGTATTCGCCAGAACAAAATAAAGGTTTTTGGTTTTTTAATGTTGGCTTTTGGTTTTAATATGACAGATACCATTTTCGACTTATATTTGCTGGGTTAGGTACTTTTAGTTATTTTTTTGCAATAGTATTCAAAATAAATTTTTGCTAGAATTTCATGTATATTATTGCCTTATAAATTATCAATAATTTTTACGATATTTGTTATATCATATTGCTTTTATTCAAAGGTTTATTATCATTTCTGCATGATCTTATCAAGAGAAATCCTGAATAGGAGCTCTTTTTTTATTGTATCTTTATAATTAAAGTTTTAAGGATTAACTTTTAACTTTTCATTTTTAACATTTAATTTTAAAAGAAAATGCCTTTTTATCATAAATTAGGAAGTATTCCGCCTAAACGCCATACGCAGTTTAGAAAACCAGATGGAAATTTGTATTACGAACAGCTGTTTGGTACTATTGGCTTTGATGGAATGTCAACCAATAGCTATCACGAACAGCGTCCAACCCAAGTAAAGAATATAAAAAAACAATACAGTGTTAAACCTAAAATAGCCATATCAAATAATATTAAATCGTACCGCTTAAAAGGCTTTCAAGTAAAACCTGAACAAGATTATTTAGATAGTAGAAAAACGGTTTTAATAAATAGCGATTGTGCCATTATTTTAGCAGCGCCAAAACAATTAAAAACAGATTATTTTTATAAAAATACAGATGCTGATGAACTTATTTTTATCCATAAAGGCTCAGGGAAATTACGAACACATTTAGGTAATCTTGATTTTAAATATGGCGATTATCTCCTGATTCCGAGAGGGATTATTTACAAAATTGATTTTGACACTGAAGATAACCGTTTATTTATTGTTGAATCTCGAAGGCCCATCTATACCCCAAAACGCTACCGAAATTGGTTTGGACAACTATTAGAACACGCGCCATTTTGCGAGCGAGATATTAGACGACCTCACGAATTGGAAACTAATAATGAGAATGGCGACTTTTTAATAAAAGTAAAGAAGCAAGATGATATTATTGAAATGATTTACGCCTCACATCCGTTCGATGTGGTGGGTTATGATGGTTATAATTATCCGTATGCGTTTTCTATACATGATTTTGAACCTATAACTGGTCGTATTCATCAACCACCGCCAGTACATCAAACTTTTGAAACTGATGCTTTTGTGGTGTGCAGTTTTGTACCGCGCCTTTACGATTATCATCCACAATCTATTCCTGCGCCATACAATCATAGCAATATTGATAGCGATGAGGTATTGTATTATGTTGATGGTGATTTTATGAGCAGAAACGACATTGAAGCAGGACATATTTCATTGCACCCAGCAGGTATTCCACACGGGCCCCACCCAGGAGCAACAGAGCGTAGTATTGGTAAAATCAAAACAGATGAACTGGCTGTTATGGTAGATACATTTAAGCCTTTAATGGTTACCGAAGAGGCTATGAAAATTGCCGATGGAAGTTATTACAAATCTTGGCTTTAGGCCTCCCTTAACCTCTCCAAAGGAGGGGAGCTGATATCTCAAAAATATTATTTTTATTGAGAAAAAAATGAATAAAATATATCGTGTCAATTAAATATTCAAATACCCAATTTGAGTTTCTCCTCTTTGGGGAGATTAAGAGGGGCTTCTTTTTATGATGAGTAAAAATAATAAATCAGTAAACTACGGTTTAGAAAAAATTTTTGAAGGCGCACAAGACTTTTTGCCGCTTTTGGGAACAGACTATGTAGAATTTTATGTAGGCAATGCAAAACAAGCAGCACACTTTTACAAAACAGCATTTGGGTTTCAATCCCATGCTTATAAAGGTTTAGAAACAGGTTCTAAAGATTCTGTGAGCTATGTGTTAAAACAAGACAAAATAAGGTTGGTTTTAACAACACCTTTAAACAGTAAGTCACCCATGAACGAGCATATTGTTAAACATGGCGATGGTGTAAAAGTGGTGGCACTTTGGGTTGAAGATGCCAGAAAAGCATATCAAGAAACAACAAGCAGAGGAGCAAAATCGTACATGGAACCTAGTGTTGAAAAAGATGATTATGGCGAAGTGGTTCGAGCAGGTATTTATACCTATGGAGAAACCGTACATATGTTTGTAGAACGTAAAAACTACAATGGGACTTTTTTACCAGGTTTTCGTGAGTGGAAAAGTGACTATAACCCAACGCCAGTAGGTTTAAAATATATAGACCATATGGTAGGTAATGTGGGTTGGGGGCAAATGAATACTTGGGTAAAATGGTATGAAGATGTTATGGGTTTTGAAAATTTTCTGTCTTTTGATGATAAACAAATCCATACTGAATACTCAGCACTTATGAGTAAAGTAATGAGCAATGGTAACGGCCGCATAAAATTTCCGATTAATGAACCAGCGAAAGGAAAAAAACGTTCACAAATAGAAGAGTATTTAGATTTTTATGAAGGTGCAGGGGTGCAGCATATTGCCGTAGCTACAGATGACATTATTTCTACGGTATCAAGTTTAAGAGAACGAGGTATTGAGTTTTTATCAACACCACCAGAAGCTTATTACAAGGCTGTACCAGCCAGATTAGACGAACATAGCCATCAATTAAGAGAAGATATTGAAACCTTAAAAGGACTAGGTATTATGATTGATGCCGATGAAGAAGGCTATTTATTGCAAATTTTTACAAAACCACTAGAAGATAGACCAACATTATTTTTTGAAATCATACAACGTATGGGTGCTAGAGGTTTTGGCGCAGGAAATTTTAAGGCGTTGTTTGAATCTATTGAACGGGAGCAAGCTAATAGAGGCACGCTTTAAAATATTATATCCATGAGGTTTTAGAAACTGTGTAGGTATTTTGAATATAATCTTAGGCTCTTCAGGTTTTTAAAACCTAAAAGAGCTTTTTTTTGCTTTAGGTATAAAAATGACATCTTTACTTGAGACTATCAAACCCAAAATATTTTTGGTTTAAGATAGCGAAGCGAGGTTTTAAAAAAAATAAAATGACATAGCACAACCTTCGCGGTAACGCTCAAAAAATTTTTAATTTGTAACAATTTAACGTTAAGGTCTTCTTATAAAAATAGGTAGTTACAGTTATTTTTTTATTTTTGGAATAGTAATTGTAATTTCTTACTTATAACAATACATGTAAGTTTAAAAAATTACATATGAAACGCCCATAAACATGAATAAAATACTACCTATATTAATCCTTTTATTAACTATTCAAATGTCTTTTTCGCAGCAGCAATCGGCGTTTGGTGACGGTGAGTGGTTTAAATTTAAAATGAGTTACAGCGGGTTTTTAAAAGCTGGTAACGCGACGCTTACTGTAAAAGATGAAAAACTTAATGGTAAAGACGTTTACCATGTTGTTGGAAAAGGATGGACCACGGGTATGATAAAATGGTTTTTTAAGGTTAAAGACAGATACGAGAGTTACTTTGATAAAAAAACCATAATGCCTTATAAGTTTGTTAGAAACATAGACGAAGGTGGACATACTAAAGACTTAGAAATAGAATTTGATCAAAAAAATAACAAAGCACATATAAACGATAAAAAACGAAATACTAAAAAGGTAATTGATACCAAACCCGATATTCAAGATATGGTATCTACGTTTTATTATTTAAGGAATAATTTAGATACTAAAAACCTTAAAATAGGTGATGAAATTAAGGTAGATATGTTTTTTGATGAAGAAAATTATGGGTTTAAACTCAGGTATTTAGGCGAAGAAACTATTGATACCGATTTTGGAGATGTTGAAACCTTAAAATTTAGGCCCTACGTTATGGCAGGTCGTGTTTTTAAAGAAGAAGAAAGTTTAACGCTATGGGTTTCAAAAGACAAAAATAAATTACCTTTACGTATCAAAGCAGATTTAGCAGTTGGCTCTTTAAGAGCAGACCTAGAGGCTTTTAAAGGTTTAAAACATCCATTTAAAATTGTTGTGAAAAATTAAAATAAAAATTGAATTCAAAAAAAATAACCAACCAACTAAAAGAAAAATACGAGACCTTAAACCAAGATGTTGAAACACATTTAGAGGGCTTGCTTTATAGTAAACCCATAAATTATTGGGATTATATTCAAACCGATGCACTTTTAAATCTTCAAGTACAGCGTACTGTTTTTCCAGACGAGAAGGTATTTATCATGTATCATCAAATTTCGGAGCTTTTGTTTAAAATGATTCTTAGTGAAATAGAACAAGTAGCTAAATATGACGATATAAATGCGGAGATTTTTACAGACAAAATAATGCGCATTAGTCGATATTTTGATGTACTCACTTCATCTTTTAGTATTATGAAAGATGGCATGGATTTAGAACAATATAATAAATTTAGAACCACTTTAACACCAGCTAGTGGCTTTCAAAGCGCACAATATAGAAAAATAGAGTTTTCATCAACCGAGCTTATTAATCTTATTGATAATAGATTTAGAGAAACTATTGATAGAAATTCGTCTTACGAAAATGCTTTTGAACATTTATATTGGCAAGCTGCAGGGAAAGATTATAAAACAGGAAAAAAAACCTACACTTTAACGGCTTTCGAAGAGCGATATAAAGACGAATTTATTAGATTTACAAAATTTTATCAGAAAAACAATTTATGGTCTAAATTTAAGGCTTTGCCCAAAGAAGACCAAAAAGAAAAAAAGTTAGTGAATGCCATGCGTCATTACGATTATACTGTAAATATAAAATGGGTTATGGCACATTATAATACAGCAAATCATTACCTAAATATTAATGGCAAAACAGCCGAGGCAACAGGAGGAAGTGAATGGGTAAAGTATATGCATCCAAAATATCAAAAAAGAATATTTTTTCCAGATTTATGGACAGAGAAAGAGCTAAAAACGTGGGGAACAAATATATAGTATTACTAATATTGGCGGTTATTTTTATTGGATGTAAAGACGACCCAAAACCTGAGGAAATAAAAGAAGAAATAGCTGTTGTTGAAGAACCAGTTGAAACCTTTGAGTTTGGTTTTAAATTAGAAGATTATATTGTAAAACGCGATACCATAAGAAAGGGTGATACCTTTGGCTTAATTTTAGAGCGTCACTCAGTAGGTTATCCTAAAATTTTTCATATTGCAGAAAAAGCGAAAGATACTTTCGATATTTCTAGGGGTTTGCAAGTAGGAAAACCTTATACGTTATTGTGTGCCAAAGATTCCTTAGAAACAGCAAAGTGTTTTATTTATCAGCCTAATTTAGAAGATTATGTGGTTTTGAACTTCCAAGATTCTATTCATGCTTACCGGAGTAGAAAACCAATTAAATATGTTGAAAAAATAGCTACGGGTGTTATTGTAAATAACATATCTGAAACCCTAGATGAACAAGGTTTAAGTCCAAGACTGGCTTATAAAATGGCAGATGAAATTTATGCCTGGACCATAGATTTTAGGCGACTTCAAAAAGGGGATCGTTTTAAAGTCATTTATACCGATAAGTATATTGATGATACTATTTATTCAGGCGTTCATAATATTAAAGCTGCATATTTTGAACACAATAATGAACCTTTTTACGCTTTTGAATTTGAAACAGATTCGGTTAAGAGTATTATAGATTACTTTAATGAAGATGCAAAAAATTTGCGTCGTGCGTTTCTGAAAGCACCTGTAAAATTTAAGCGCATTTCTTCAAGATATAATTTAAAGCGCAGAATAGCGGTTTACGGCTTTAAAGTACGGCCACATAAGGGTACTGATTTTGCCGCAGATATTGGTACACCAATTATGGCGACAGCCAATGGTACTGTAACAAAATCCAGTTACACGGGTGGTAACGGTAACTATGTAAAAATACGGCATAATGCAACCTACGAAACGCAATATTTACATATGAGTAAACGAAAGGTAAAAGCTGGACAATTTGTAAAACAAGGTGATGTTATTGGATGGGTTGGAATGACGGGCAATACTGGCGGGCCACATGTATGTTATCGCTTTTGGGTAAATGGTAAACAAGTTGATCCATTCAAACAAAAATTACCCGAAGCTAAACCAATCTCAGATTCGCTAAAATATAAATATTTAGAATACATAGAACCTATAAAATACCAATTGGATAATATTCAATTTCAACCCCAAATTTTGGAAAACGAACAACCTGAAGTGCCAATAATTAAACAAGCAAACTCATAATATGTCATTACCAAAAATAAATCCAAAAGCAACAAAGTCTTGGAAAAAACTTCAAGAACATTTTCAATCTATAAAGGATGTCCATATGAAAGATTTGTTTTTTCAAGATGAAGAAAGAGCAAATAAGTTTACTATTAAATGGGATGATTTTTATGTAGATTTTTCAAAAAACAGAATTAACGAAGAAACATTTAAACACTTATTAGAATTAGCGGATGAGGTAAAACTAAAAGACGCTATAAAAAGTCAGTTTTCTGGCGAAATTATAAATGAAACCGAAGCTAGAGCTGTTTTACACACTGCATTACGCGCACCAAAAGAGGCTAATTTTAAAGTTGACGGCGTTAATGTCATGCCAGAAGTTTATCAGGTAAAACAAAAAATGGAGAGCTTTACTAATGAAGTAGTAAACGGTTATAGGAAAGGCCATACAGGAAAAGTGTTTACAGACATAGTTAATATAGGTATTGGTGGTTCAGATTTAGGACCTGCCATGGTTGTGGATGCTTTACAATACTATAAAAACCATTTAACAACACATTTTGTAAGTAATATTGATGGCGACCACGTTAACCAAATTATAAAAAAACTTGATCCAGAAACAACTCTTTTTGTAATCGTATCAAAAACATTTACAACTCAAGAAACCCTTTCAAATGCAAACACCATAAAAGAATGGTTTTTACAAACGGCAAAAGAAGATGCCATCGCAAAACACTTTGTAGCCGTATCAACAAACATTACTAACGTAAAAGCTTTTGGAATAGATGAAAACAATATTTTCCCGATGTGGGATTGGGTTGGTGGTCGTTTTTCACTTTGGAGTGCCGTTGGTTTAAGTATTAGTTTAGCTGTGGGCTTTAAGAATTTTGATAGTTTATTACAAGGGGCTAATAAAATGGATGAACACTTTAAAAATGAAGATTTTGCGACTAACATCCCCGTTGTTTTAGCTTTGATAAGTGTATGGTACAACAATTTTTTTAAGGCAGAAAGTGAAGCTATTATTCCATATTCTCAATACCTCAATCAGTTTGCAACATATTTGCAACAAGGTATTATGGAAAGTAATGGTAAAAGTGTGGATAGAAATGGAAATCCCATAGATTACCAAACTGGAACCATCATTTGGGGAGAACCAGGAACTAATGCGCAACATGCGTTTTTTCAATTAATCCACCAAGGCACAAAGTTAATTCCTACTGATTTTATTGGTTTTACAAAGTCTTTGCACGGTAATCAAAATCATCAAGATAAATTAATTTCCAACTTTTTGGCACAAACAGAGGCTCTTCTAAATGGCAAAACAGAAAAGGAGGTTATAGCAGAAAGTACAAAATCAAACGTTATTTCATTTAAAGTCTTCAAAGGAAACAAACCAACAAATACCATTTTTATAAATAAGCTGTCACCAGAAAGCTTAGGTAAATTAATTGCGATGTATGAGCATAAAATATTTGTACAAGGAATTATATGGAATATTTTCAGTTACGATCAATTTGGTGTGGAATTAGGTAAACAACTAGCCACTAAAATTTTACAAGAAATTAACAGTACAAGTAATAACAAACATGACTCTTCAACTGCTAATTTGTTAAATTACTATAAGAACTTGTCTTAATTAAATAACACTTTATTAGTAAAATCGCAAAAAAGGGATAAATATTTTAATATTTATCCCTTTTTTAGCTATAATTATTGTTAATATTTGTTAACAAATGCATAACATTTAATACCTATTAATATGTATTTTTGCCATGACTAATTCAAATAATTAATTATGAAAAAAACAACTCAATTTTTATTGATGTCTGTAGTATTGTTATTTACTTCAGTTTTAACGGCACAAAGTACTATAACAGGTACTGTAATGGAAGTTGGTACTAGTATTGCGTTACCGGGTGCTAATGTTATTGAAAAAGGAACGACCAATGGTGTAACAACCGATTTTGACGGAAACTTTTCACTAAAAACACAGTCAATTACTGGTGAGATAGTTATTACCTATATTGGCTACAATTCTAAAACAATTTCTTTTTCGGGTGATGCTTCCTTAGGGAAAATAAGCTTAGAACCTAGCCAAGAAGGACTCGATGAAATTCAAATTATTGCATCTGTTGCTGTAGATAGAAAAACACCAGTTGCAGTATCAACAATTAGAAAGGAAGCAATACAGCTTAAATTAGGAAATCAAGAATTTCCTGAAATTTTAAAATCTACACCTGGTGTTTTTGTAACACGTAATGGTGGTGGTTTTGGAGATGGCGAAATTACCATGAGAGGTTTTAATTCTGAAAACGTTGCTGTTTTAATTAATGGTATTCCTGTTAATGATATGGAAAATGGACGTATATTTTGGAGTAACTGGGCTAGTTTAGGTACTGTAACATCAACGGTTCAAACTCAAAGAGGTCTTGGAGCTGCTAAAATTGCTGTGCCATCTATTGGTGGTACAATAAATACCATTACAGAATCTACAGATGCAGAAAAAGGTGGTTTTGTAGGATTCGATGTGGGTAACGATGGTTATACAAGATATGGCGCTAAAGTTTCAACAGGGCTTCAAGACAATGGTTTTGCAGTAACTGCTTACGCTGATAGAACAGTAGGAGATGCTACTTATGCAGACGGAACTAATTTTACGGCAATTTCATATTTTTTAAACGTATCGTACAAATTAAATGACGCACATAAATTAGCATTTAATGTATTCGGAGCAAAACAACGCCATGGACAGCGTCAAAATTTGTCTCCAATAAATGATTACAGATTAAGTGATAGAGGTATACGTTATAATCCAGATTGGGGCTATAAAAACGGACAAGTTGTAAATATTGAAGATAATTTTTACCATAAGCCACTTGCATCACTAAACCACTATTGGAGGATAAATGATAATAGTACGCTTTCTACCTCATTTTATGGCTCTACAGGCACTGGTGGTGGTGGTGGAATCGCCGGAGAAGAAAGTAGTAAATTTTCTGATCCAAATTATAAATTAGGAAATTTTGGACCTGTAGATCTTGATAAAATTGTAGATGAAAATATAGCCAATGGTGCAAATGGTTCAACAGCTTTTTTAAGAGCTAGTAGAAATGATCATGTTTGGGTGGGTGCTTTAAGTGTTTTTAATACAAAACTTTCAGATTATATTGATTTAAACGTAGGGGCCGATTACCGTTACTACGTTGGAGAGCATTTTAGAGAAGTCACAGATTTAATGGGAGGGCAATATTATTTTAGTGACGATGATATAAATAACCCAGTAAGAGCCACTCGAGTAGGAGATAAAATTGATTATCATGATAAAGGGTATCATCAATATATTGGTGGTTTTGGACAAGCTGAATATGATAAGGATGATATTTCTGCTTTTGTAGCCTTAAATGTAAATAATAGTAGTTACCAAAGAGAAGATTTCTTTCAAAAATTAGATAGTGATTCTAATCAATTAACTGATGTACAAAGTTTCAACGGTTATGGAGCTAAATTGGGTGGTAACTATCGCTTAGATAATATACACAATGTATTTTTTAATGCAGGTTATTTTGAAAGAGTACCATTTTTAGATGATGTTTGGTTAAATTTTAGTAATGATGATTTAAATGAAGCTGTTAAAAATCAGAAAATAACAAGTTTTGAACTTGGTTATGGATTACGTTCAGAAAAATTATCAGCTAATTTAAATGTGTATCATACTATTTGGAAAAACAGAACAGAAACTGCAGATCAAGGTACTGGTGAAGATTTAATTACAGCTAATATAAACGGGTTAGAAGCTTTACATCAAGGTGTTGAATTCGATTTCGAATATCGTCCTTTAGATTATTTAACCATTACCGGTATGCTTTCTTTTGGGGATTGGACATGGAACAACAATGTAACTGGTGTACCTTTCTTTGATATAGACAGAAATATTGTATTAAATAACGATGGTACAACTAGAACTACTGATATATATCTTAAAGGGATTCCAGTTGGGCGTTCTGCTCAGACTACATCAGCATTTGGTATTAAATTAGATCTATCTAGCAAAACATCCTTTTCTTTTGATTGTAATTACTACGATAGATATTATTCTGATTTTAATTTACAAAGTAGAAATTCAGAAGCCACATTGGAAACTAAACCTTGGAAAGTACCAAGTTATTTTTTATCAGATGCTATTTTAAAACATGAATTTAAATTTGGAAGCTTTGATGCTAGTATAGTAGGTCGTATCTATAATTTATTTGATGAAGAATTTATTAATAGAGCAAATGATGGTAATACAAGTTCGGCAACCGATGCTTTAGTGTTTTTTGGACAAGGCCGAACATTTAGTATAAGTACAAGAATTAATTTCTAATTTAAAAAGAGATAAAAAATGAAAAAATTCATATATATAGTATTGACACTAGCAATTAGTTTAGTCTCTTGTGAAAGCTCATTAGAAGATACTTTTGATGAACTGGAACTAGATAATACCGTAGTTGGTGACGCTACAATTACATTATCAGATGATGATTATGAGGAAGTAGGAATACAAACTACTTTTTTTGAAACTATTGAAGATGCCAGAGAACTACTTCCAGATTTTCTGACTAATCGATATCCAGTTTGGGGCAAAGGATCTTCAGTTACCGTGAATTATGATCTAGAGTTTGGAACTGATTTAGAAGAAGTAGTCGCTTTTGCAGACGCTACAGTTTATCAACTTGGACTAGATGATTATGCAACTGCGGGAGAACAAGGTTCAGCATTTTATCCTGGAGCAGCTCCAGATGATTTTATTCCTCAAATTTTAAATGGAGAAATCGACATGCCAGAAAATGGTGATATTGTTTTAGCTAGATATGATCAGTTTTTTGAAACACCAGAAGTTGGTTTAGCTAATATATATCAAGCTTCTTTTCCAACTAATTATGATGATTTTGAAAATATAGATGTATTGGGTGATCAAGGTTGGTCAGTTGGCTCTGCCAATGTTCAAGGTTCAGGTTTTCAAAGTGGGGTATTTCCTAATGAAGATTGGTTAATTTCTCCAGAAATTGATTTAACGGGTCAAACAGATTTAAAATTTCAAATTAATCAAGAAATTGATTTGTTTGGAGCTCCGGTAGAATCATTCGATATTATAGTATCTACAAATTACACAACAGGTACTGATCCCATGGCTGCCACTTGGACCGCTTTAAATTTTGATAAAACGGCATTTGGTAGTTTAACGCTTTCTGAAGATTTTGATTTTTCTGCGTATGATGGACAAACCATTCATGTTGCTTTTAAATATACTTCGGATGATACCACATCGGCACGTTGGAGAGTGGAGTCTTTCGCAATAAAAACGATTGGAGTTGAAGGAGCCGTAGATAATAAAGGTGCTTTCTATACATATGATGGTTCAAGATGGGAAGAAGCTGAAGATGTACTTTATTTGAGTTCTTCAGATTACGATGCTATGGGAGAAGTTTCAGGAAGACCAGGTCGATTTAATAACTTTAGTAGTTCTGTTGACCCTGAAAACTATTTGCCAAGATTCTTAGCTACAACACCACCATATAATTTTGCTCAAGAAGAAGATGAGCTATTTGTAATTTATAAATTTTTTAACGGTAGCACGGTATTAAGAGGTAACTCTTATAGCTTTATTGATGGCGTTTGGACACCACGCCAAACACAATTGCAATTTGGTCATGATGGTAATACATGGGTTCCAGATAACACACTAAAATATACATTCGTTCCAAGTGATTATGGTTTTGTATCTACAACATTTGCTACGATATATCCAAATCCAGCGTCAAATTTAGGTAACTTTTCAAGTTTTGATAGACGTGCATCAGGTGGTAATATTTGGACTAATGCTATGCTTTTAGAGGCTGTTGGCGCTGTACTAGATAGATTAAATCCAAGTGCTGAAATAGGTCAGAAATATTCAGTCACTTTTCAAGTATTTACTGGTAGTGTAGGTCCTGAGACTGTAGCTGTTATTAAAGGAGATGATGGCGTTTGGGTTTATCAATAGTTTTAATAATCATATAATAGAAAGTACCTTTTAAAGGCGCTCTTGTAAAATTAAATACGTAAAAAATGAAAAAAATATTATTATTATTTGTTTCGATAGCTTTTGTTAGTTGCTTAAGCGACGATGATACAATTACTCCAGAAATAGGTCTTGGTTTAGATGTACCTGCAGACTTAGAACTTTATTACGCTACAGTGACATTAACTGAGGATGGTGAAGCTAATTACGATGCTTTAAGAAAGCACACTGTTGATAATCATACCACTATTTTATCTTATGGTAGAAGACATAATTTTCTATATAATGCAGATGCAGATTTATCGAATCCAGATAACGTAACACTAATGTACACAGGGGAAAGTAGATATTGGGAAGAGTATACTTCTGGTAATAATAGTTACGTGCCTCAAACATTTAACACCGAGCATGTTTATCCACAGTCATTATTGCGAATGGCAGATGCTGTAACAGACTTACACCATTTAAGATCTGCTGATGAAGATGTAAATAGTGATAGAAGTAACTTGCCGTTTATTGATGGTACTGGTACCTATAAACGAATTGGAGACGGTTGGTATCCTGGAGATGAATGGAAAGGTGATGTGGCGAGAATGATTTTATATTTAAATGTTAGATATCGTGAAAAAATCGAAAAAGTGGGTACAGCAGAATTATTTTTAAGGTGGAATGTAGAAGACCCAGTTTCTGCATTTGAAGAGCAACGTAATGAAGTTATTTACGCTGCTCAGGGTAATAGAAATCCATTTATAGATAATCCTTATTTAGCTACTTTAATTTGGGGTGGAGCAGATGCAGAAAATAAATGGGACTAATAACCTTTCAAATTATACAATCTCAAAACCGCTTCAACAGGAGCGGTTTTTTTTTAATTCAAAATAGTTCTCGAATTTTAATTCTAGGTCTATATAAAAGTTGTCATTCCAAGTAAATCGGGAATCTAGATAAAATTTTGAATAAAATTTTATCATTACATTTGTAAAACAAAAATAAAGATATTATTATGTACGGAACTATTCAATTTCTTCATTCCTATTGGGCGTATTTAGTGCTTTTAATATTAATAATTGCTACTGTTAATGCCTTATTTAAAGCATTAGCAGTAAAGGAATATAGCGCTAAAGATTTTAGAATTTCATTATTCACGCTCATTGTTTCACACATTCAATTACTTATAGGATTACTGCTTTATTTTGTTTCTCCAAGGTTACAATTATGGAGTGAATTGGGTATGGGAGGCGTCATGAAAAATGCTATAAATAGATTGTATTTGGTAGAACATCCAACCATTAATATTATAGCAGTAGCTTTAATAACAATAGGGTATTCCAAACATAAAAAGAAATTAACGTCTAGTAACAAATTAAAAATGATTGCCATTTTTTATACCATTGCTTTGGTGCTCATCTTGTCAAGAATTCCTTGGAGTACTTGGTTAGCATAATTTAAACAATAAAATAACGACGTATTAATACGTACACTTAGTTAGACCTCATGAGTTTTTAAGATCTGTGAGGTCGTTATATCTTATAAATCACATTTTCTAATTAAACGAAAATCATGATGTTTTTTTCCTCTTCCCTTCTGGGAGATGTCCGAAAGGACAGAGAGGAATTTAAGGTACTTCCTTAATAACATACACATAAACAGGAAAATGATCGCTAAAACCATCGCTAAAACCACCATTAGACCAACTTCTAAATGGATATCCTTTGTATGTCCCAGTTTTGGTTATCAAATATTGTCTATTGAAAATGCCTGCTTTATAAAATTGAAAAGATGAATAATCTTTTTCTAATAAAGGTTTAGTAAGTAATATTTGGTCAAACAAGCTCCAATTATCTCGATATGCTGTTGTACCTATACCATTTTTAAAGAAACTCTCGTAAGGATTATAAATACCTTTCAAACCCACTCGATTTTGGTTTTTTTCCGCTTTTAAGATGGTTTTTACACTGGCATCTGTAGGATTATCGTTTAAATCACCCGTAATAAACATTTTAGCATACGGATCTATACTTTGAACAGAATCAACTAAACGTTTAGTAAGTTTTGCTGCAGCAATACGTTTCGAGTTACTTCTTGCTTGCCCACCACTTCTAGATGGCCAATGGTTTACAATAACATGAATAAGTTCTCCATCTAAATTCCCACTAACCAGCAGTTGGTCTCTGGTATAAACGCGTTTTTGAGACTCATCATCATAAAGCTTTAATTCATGACTACTTGAAGACATAGGTGAGAATAGTTCCTTTTGGTATAATAGCGCCACATCAATACCTCTTGCATCGGGTGAAGAATAATGAACAATACCGTAATTTTTTTTAATCAATAAAGAATCATTAACCAAATCTTCAAGAACAGCTCGATTCTCAACTTCGGAAACACCAATTATAGCTGGCGAATTGTTGGTGACATCCAAACCAATTTCTGATATAACACGAGCCATATTTCGAACCTTCTTTTTGTAAATAGATTCACGATCTATTTTTAGTTCCATCATGGGGCTAGCCTCATCAAACTTAGTAGGGTCGTTAATAGTATCAAATAAGTTTTCAAGATTATAAAAAGCAACGGTATGAATTTTATATGTTTTTTTTTCTTGTCCATTCAAAAATAAACAACAAGAAAAGGATAAAATAAAAAGGCTAATAGGCTTCATTATAACAAACTAATAATTTTTTTAAACACAAAACTTAAGTCAAAAGTAGATATTTAATATAAATGAATTAAATTTAAATTTTTGTAAGGTAATTCTATATAAAAGAATGAATAAAAGGTCACTAATACTTTTAGTTACAATTTTACCAATTTTCACATCCCTCGCCCAAGAAACATTTATTAAAGGTAGCGTTAGAGATGATGTGTCTTATCAGCTAATTTCTGGAGTTTTAGTTACTATTGAAGAAACCAATCAAACGACTACAACCGATGCCTTAGGTGAATTTATTTTTTCTGAAAAAGTGCCTTTAGGCGAAGAGGTATTAAAAATTTCAAAAACAGGTTTTATTACAAAGCGATATCCTATTGTTGTTAATGAAAATGAAACGGTGAACATATATGATATGACTTTGGAACGAGATATTTCTAAAAGTCAAGATTTATTTACCATCACACTTTCTGATGATGAATTGGATAATGATTTTATAGGGTCTGATAATATTTCCGGACTTTTATCATCATCACTAGATTTATTTCAACGGACTGCCGCGTTTGAGTTTAGCTCCTCTTTTTACAGATTAAGAGGTTTAGATTCTGATAACGGAATCATTTTAATTAACGGTATTGAAATGAATAAACTTTATAACGGCAGACCTCAATGGAGTAATTGGGGCGGATTGAATGATGTGATGCGGAGTCAAGAATTGTCTGCTGGATTAACGCCATCTAACGTTAGTTTCGGAGGCATTTTAGGAACTACGAATATAAACACACGAGCTTCAGAAATGAGTGAAGGAGGTCGATTAACTTATTCGTCATCCAATAGAAGTTACACAAATCGCCTTATGTTTTCTTATGCATCAGGGTTGTTAAAAAATAATTGGGCATACACTTTATCTTTAGGAAGGCGTTGGGGAAACGAAGGTTATCAAGATGCGACGTTATACGAATCTAATTCAATTTTTGTTTCCGCAGAAAAAAAGATTAATGATAAACACAGTTTAAATTTCACAGGTATTTATGCGCCTAATCGCAGAGGGAAATCTTCACCAAATACCCAAGAAGTATTTGATTTAAAGGGGATAAAATATAATGAATATTGGGGCTATCAAGATGGTGAAAAACGAAACTCACGTATAAAAGAAGTTGAAGAACCTATTTTTATGCTAAACCATTATTGGGACATAAATAGAAAAACAAAATTAAACACCAATTTAGGATATCAGTTTGGCATTACAGGAAATAGCCGTATTGCATTTACAGGGACCAATAGAGTGGTTACCGCTGACGGACAAGAAACTTTTGAAGGTGGAGGACGGAACCCAAGCCCTACTTATTATCAAAAACTACCAAGTTATCTTGAGCGTAATTTCCCAGACGATTTAGAGTTTGCTTACGGAGCACAACAAGTCTTTTTAAACTATGGACAATTAAATTGGGAAAGTCTGTACCAAGCGAATTTATCAAATACAGCACAAGGTAAAAATGCCACGTATATGGTTTATGAAGATGTGGTTGATGATTCTCAATTTACTGCAAATACTATTTTAACCAGTGAAATAAACGATAATATATTATTTAGCGCAGCACTAAATTATAAAAACTTAAAATCTGAAAATTTTGGGGAAGTTCAAGATATATTGGGTGGAAAAGGCTTTTTAAATGTAGATGCTTTTGATGGTATTCAATTTGATTTAAGAAACCCTAATCAGATTTTGCAGGAAGGCGACATCTATAGCTATAACTATAATGTGTTTGCCAATGTCTTTTCCAGTTTTGCCCAAACCACGTTTAAATATAAAAAGATTGATTTTTATGCATCAACTAGTTTAACAAACACGCAATATCAAAGAGAAGGTTTGTTTCAAAATGAAAACTTTGAAAATAATTCCTTTGGGAAAGGCGAACAACTATCCTTTATGGGTTTAGGTTTTAAGGGCGGATTAACTTATAAATTATCGGGTGCACATTTGTTTGATGTTAACGCGGGTTATATTACCAAAGCGCCATCTATAAGAAATAGTTATACAAATTCAAGGTCGAATCATAATGTTATTCCTAATATTACTGAGGAAAAAATAATGACTGTTGATGCTAGTTATATTTTTAGAACCTCTATAATAAACGCAAAACTTACAGGCTATTATACCAGTTTAAAAGATGCCAACGAAATCTCGTTTTTCTTCGCAGATGGTATAGGTAATGTTATTGCGGGTTCTGGCACACAACAATCTGGTAATGATGACACCGAGTTTATTCAAGAAATACTTACAAGGATTGAAAAAGAACATTTGGGAGTAGAATTAGGTCTTGAAGCACAAGTAACATCAACTATAAAACTAAAAGGAGTAGCTTCGGTGGGGCAATTTATATATGCAAATAACCCCGATTTGTATTTGTCTTCCGATAGATTTGAGAACGTCTATTTAGGTACTTCAAAACTAAAAAACTATAAGGTTGCCGCAGGCCCACATCAAGCTTTTTCTGTTGGGTTTGATTATCGCGATCCTGATTTTTGGTGGTTTGGAGCAACGGCTAATTTTTTCAGAAACACTTACATTGACATAAGTCCGTTAACAAGAACAGATAACTTCTTTAAGGATATTGATGGTTTTACTTTTAATGATTATGATGAAACCTTGGCGAGAGATCTATTGAAACAAGAACGATTTGATGATTATATGTCGGTAAATTTAATTGGAGGAAAATCATGGAAAATCGATCAATACTATATCGGTTTTTTTGCGAGTATCAATAATCTTTTAGATGCCGAGTATAAAACGGGTGGTTTTGAACAAGGTAGAAATGCTAATTATAGACAGCTAAGAAACGATAAAGCTTTAGATAGACCTGTTTTTGGTTCTAAATATTGGTACGGAAGAGGCGCAACCTATTTCTTAAATCTGTACGTTAAATTTTAATCGCAAAGTAACTCATCGACTTTATAGTCGATGTTTCAATTGAAACTGTCATTCCCTCGAAGGAGGGAAACTAAAACATATATGAATGATGAATAAGATAAATAAAATAGCATTTAGTTTATTTTTGATGCTAATTGTTACGTGGTCTTGCGTAAATGATGATGACTATGGTATTCCGAGTCCGGGTGATCCAGAAATTATAATGATTCCTGCTAATAAAATTACAACATTTAGAGCTATTCATCAAAGGTATGAGCAAGCCATTAATAATGGTAATTTAATAGCTACGATTGATGCCGATGAAGATATATATCTAGAAGGCTATGTTGTTTCCAGTGATGCTGCTGGTAACTTTTTTGAAGAGCTTATTCTTCAAAATAAAACAGATGACAGCAACCCTGATAACGACCCAAGACTTGGGGTTAAAATCGATATTAATGTGAGTAGCTTATCTGACACCTTCGAGTTTGGTAGAAAAGTATATATAAAGTTGAGCGGATTAACCATTGGGAAATCCAACGGCATTATAACGATTGCAAAAGGCGAAGGCCAACGTTTGGAGCAAATACAAGAGTTTGAATATCGTGATGTGGTTATTAGAACAGAAGAATTGGCTACCATTATTCCAAAAAGTACGACGTTAGTAAATTTAACTGAAGCCGATAGAAACACGCTTGTCAAACTTATAAATATGCAATTGAATAGATTTGAGTTGGGCGCAACATTTGCTAGTGAATCTATCGATCAATTTGATGGCTTACGTACGTTAGAGAGTTGTGATTCAGGAGTCTCTATCATTATGCAAACCAGTACGTTTTCCGATTTTAAATCCATTATAGTACCGCAAGGTCAGGGTGATATAACAGGCATTTTTAGTAGAGATTTTGGAGATGATTTTAACGTAATAATTCCAAATAGCGCTGTTGATGTGAATTTCACCAATGCTGAACGCTGCGACCCGATGGAATTGGATTGCGGTTTAGCAGAAACTTTAGGACCTGAAAATTTATTTTTTGAAGATTTTGAATCGCAATCTAATAATAGAGTTATAGCCATTGATGGATGGACAAATTATATACAGGCAGGTACTGAGGGTTGGGAAGGGTATTCGTCAACATCAACAAATGCTTCGTTAGGGCGTTCTGCACGAGTGCAACCTGCAAGTTCTGGCGATTTAAGCAATATCACCTGGCTCATCACACCAGCCATTGAATTAGACACATATAATGATGTAACGCTCAGATTCAAAACCTCTAACAGTTTAGCCAATAGTAGTTTTATGGAAGTGTTGTATTCGTTAGATTGGGATGGAACGGAAGCCAATGTAACTTCTGCAACCTGGGGCGTTTTATCTGCGGCTTATGTGGTAAAAGATTCTGATTCGTTTGTGCAGTGGTTTAATTCTGGTAACGTGAATTTATCATGTGCTAATGGCACGATGCATATTGCATTTAAATACACAGGTGGCGGTATAGATGGTTTTGATGGTATCTATGAATTGGACGAGATTAGTGTTGATTATGTGCCTTAATGGATTATTTTAAAACTATTAGCTAAAATTATTAATGGATAATGTTTACTTTCATTTGATGTATAATGAGTTAACTAAAATTTAGATTCATTGATAAAAATAATATTAATAGGAATTCTTATTTTTACTTTTTCTTGTGCTGAAAAAAAAAGTTTCAATAACGATGGAAATTATTGGAGTGATGAAGACATAAATGAATTAAACCACATTGTAGAAATATATGATGCTGTATTAACAGCAGCTTACTTAACTTCAGATGAAAAAGAAGCTTATATTAGTTTTTCACGAGCTTTTGTTGTTAGCATTAAAATTAAAGGTGCATTTATTGCCCCAAATGGCTTGGATATAGACATAACTAAATTTAAAGTTTTTGATAAAATTTGGAAAAGATTTCCTGGCAATGAGTTTGAAGATTATAGTATCAATTTTTATCCTAAAAGTCAATACTTTGATTATTTAGAAAGTATATCAAAAAATTCTGGTTTTATCGAAAAATATATCGATAGTTTTGATAAGGCTAATGACTTAACCCCGACGGCGATTATTTTTTTTGCAGAAAATGTTCAAGAAATGAATCTATCAGATTTGAATTATAGATTAGTTGTTGCATTGCATTATTTGACATTAATGAATCGTTAATATTTATAAACTATATGGTTTATTTTTTATAAGCCCACTCAGAAAATAATCCAAAATGACCCTATCCGACACTTTATTCTATAACATCTTCTCTTACTATAAACCAAAACTGAAGCAAAAAGCGAATAGTATTGCAGTAACCTATATTACACTTTTACAAGTGTCATTATTATTACTTTTAGGTGTATTCTTCGCTGGGTTTTTTAGGCAAATGAATATGGATACGATGTCGTCATCAAAAGCATGGACATTATTCACTTTAATAGCCATTTTTATTTATTTTAAAAATTGGATGCAATACACAGGAAAAAGGCGCATGACGATTCAGGCAAAAATGAATAAAAAAAGATCTAAAAGCACATATAATATATACTTATTGTGGTTACTACCAGTTGCTATTTTGGGTTTAACCTATGTGATATTTCAGGCAATTTGATTACTTTTTAAAAACAGCATATACTGGAAAATGGTCGCTATATCCACCTTGATAACGCTTGCCAATATACGTTCTAAACGGCGAGCCTTTGAACTTGCCGTTAAAAAGTTTTAAAAAATCTTCATCAAAAATATTAGCAGAACTATACTCAAACAAGTTATCTGAAGTTTTAAAAAAGTTGGTTGAAATTAAAATTTGATCGAATAAATTCCATTGCCAATTATGTTTAGTAGTGCCTCTATTAAAAGATTTTAGTTTTTCCATAGGATTAAATAAATGAAAACTTTCAACCAAGCCTTTTATACTGTTACTATGTGGATCGTCATTAAAATCGCCAATTATAATAATTTTTGCAGCTTCATTTTCTAATTTTAAAGATGAAATAATTTCACCTACTTTATCAGAAGAAGCGATGCGTTTGTGCTCGGTTTCCTTTTTACCTTCACGTCTAGACGACCAGTGATTTACAATCACATGAATCTTTTCACCATCAAGAAATCCTGAAACCAAAAGAATATCTCTGGTATAATCAGGCAGCCCTTTATTGTTAAATAATTCAACGGTAAACGTTTCTGAATGAGAAACTTCAAAAGACATTTTATCGTAAATTAATGCAACATCAATACCACGTTCGTCTAAAGAATCGTAATGTACGTAACTATAATGGCAATCTTCAAGATGTTTAGAGGCCATTAAATCTTCAATAACCTTTGCATTTTCAACCTCAGCTAAACCAACAATTGCTGGATGTTTACCAGTTTCTCGTCGTCCAATATTAGAAATGGCATAACCTAATTTTCTAAGTTTGTTTTTATAACGTTTTGGTGTCCATTTTTTAGTTGAAAAAGGCAAAAAATCGTTATCGTTGGTGCGCTTATTGTCAACCAAATCAAATAAATTTTCAAGATTGTAAAATGCCACAGTTTGCATATGGTAGCGAATTGGTATATCATCAAAGGCATTATTCATAAATCAAAAATATGAAATAACAATCACTTCAATTATGTAACTTTGCTAATGTTACTAGTATTTTTGTTAAAGCTTAAATTTGGGCTAAATGAGTTATAAATTTTATGGATTAAAACCATTAGAAACAGAAAATTAGTTTTAATTCACACAATAGTTATTTTTTATGATTGAGAAGAAGGATGTTAGTTTAGAAAAAGCCGTTTTAATAGGAGTTATAACGAAGGAACAAGGTGAAGAAAAATCTAAAGAATATTTAGATGAGTTGGAGTTTTTAACGTTTACAGCTGGCGGGTATGCGGTAAAACGTTTTACCCAAAAAATGGATATGCCTAATCCTAAAACATTTATAGGAACGGGTAAAATCGATGAAGTACGACATTTTATTGAAGATAACGATGTGAGTACGGCTATTTTTGATGACGAATTATCAGCCGCGCAGGAACGTAATATTAGTAAAATACTTAACGTTAAAGTATTAGATAGAACCAATTTGATTCTTGATATTTTTGCACAACGTGCACAAACCAGTTATGCAAGAACCCAAGTTGAATTGGCGCAATGCGAATACTTACTACCCAGATTACGTGGTATGTGGACACACCTCGAACGGCAAAAAGGAGGTATTGGTATGCGTGGACCTGGTGAAACGGAAATTGAAACAGATAGACGAATTGTACGCGATAAAATTGCGCTATTAAAGGAGCGGATTAAAACCATTGATAAGCAAATGGCAGTACAACGTGGTAATCGTGGAAAGATGGTGCGTGTAGCGTTAGTTGGTTATACTAATGTGGGGAAATCTACATTGATGAATGTCATTAGTAAAAGCGACGTTTTTGCTGAAAACAAATTGTTTGCAACTTTAGATACAACGGTTAGAAAAGTAGTAATTCAAAATTTACCATTTTTATTAAGTGATACCGTTGGTTTTATACGCAAGTTGCCAACACAATTGGTAGATAGTTTTAAAAGCACACTCGATGAGGTAAGAGAAGCCGATTTATTGCTTCACGTGGTAGATATTTCGCACCCAAATTTTGAGGAGCATATTGCTTCCGTAGAAAAAGTTTTGGGTGAAATTAAAAGTGGAGACAAACCTACTATTATGGTTTTTAATAAAATAGATGCTTACGAAGCAGAGCCATTAGACGATGACGATTTAGAAACCGAACGCACTGAAAGACATTATACTTTAGAGGAATGGAAAAGCACTTGGATGAGTAAGGTGGGTAACAATGCGCTCTTTATTTCTGCATTAAATAAGAAAAATTTAGAAGACTTTAAAAAACGTATTTATGATGAGGTTCGTGAGATTCATGTCTCGCGTTTCCCGTATAATAATTTTCTTTATCCTGATTATACAGAAGAGGACGATTAATAAAAGATATGTATCAAGTTAAAGACTCACCCTTTGTTATTTGGGTATTAAATATAATAAAGAAACAATGGGTAAAATGGTCTCTAATCTCACTAGCTGCCATATTTGTATTTTTCTTTGTTTTATATGTTAGTATCTATTTAGGAGTATTTGGTAAAATACCCACAGTAAAGGAACTAAGTTCTATACAGCAAGAACAAGCTACAGAAGTTTTAGATAAAGATGGAAAACTAATTGGTAAATATTATATTTACGATAGGCAGCCATTAACTTTTGATGATTTTCCGCAGCACCTAATAGATGCACTTATTGCTACAGAAGACACTAGGTTTTATGAACACGATGGTATTGATAATGTAAGCTTATTACGTGTATTCTTTAAAAATATTATACTTCAGGATAAATCTGCTGGTGGAGGAAGCACCATTACACTTCAATTAAGTAAAAATTTATTTGGAAGAAAAGAGTATGTGCTATTTAGTATGTTGATTAATAAATTTAGAGAATCAATAATTGCAAAACGTGTTGAGGAAATTTATTCTAAAAAAGAGATTCTCACATTATATCTTAATACTGTTTCTTTCTCGGATAACACATATGGTATAGAAAGTGCTTCACGAAAATTTTTCAATAAACCAGCATCAGATTTGTTATACTCTGAAGCAGCAACTTTAGTGGGTTCATTAAAGGCTACAACGTATTACAATCCTAGACTCAGACCAGAAAATAGCCAAATGCGAAGAAATTTAGTATTTAATCAAATGCTTAAATACGGTTATATAACTCAACATGTGGTCGATTCACTATCCAAACAAAATATAGTTTTAAACTATAAATCTTTTAGTCATGATTTAGGTTTAGCACCATATTTTAGAGAAGAAGTAAAAAAACAACTATCAAAGGTATTAGATAGTGTAAAAAAGCCTAATGGTGACTCCTATGATTTGTACCGTGATGGATTAGTTGTTCACACCACTTTAGACTCAACAATGCAAACTTTTGCTGAAGCTTCAGTAAAAGAACATCTTTCTCAATTACAAAATGATTTTGAAACGTCCTACGGAAAAAACGGCCCTTGGATGTCTAATAAACGTATACTAGAAGCAGTCATAAAGAAATTGCCTCAATATAAATTCTATAAAGAAAAAGGGTTAACAGACCAACAAATTCAGGATTCTTTATCTATAAAAAAAGAGACAGAACTTTTTAGTTGGCAAGGCGACACCATAAAAAACATAACAGCCATAGACAGTTTAAAACATTATTTGAAATTTTTAAACACAGGAATGCTTACCATAGAACCTCATACAGGCGCCGTTAGAACTTATATTGGAGGAATAGATTATAGGTATTTTAAATACGACCATGTATCACAAAGTGAACGGCAAGTTGGTTCAACCTTTAAACCCTTTGTATATACGACGGCTATAGAAAATGGGATGAACCCGTGTACTTATTTTTCATTACAAGCTGTTACCTATACTAATTTTGATAACTGGACACCGACTAATTCTGATGGAAATGAAGAAGACCCTCACCTAAATTATAACCTAGAAATGGCTTTGAGTAATTCTGTAAATACCATAGTCGTAAAAGTTTTAAATGAAGTAGGGATTGAAAATGTTGTTCAACAGGCTCAAAAATTAGGGATTACAAAAGATTTACCTTTAAAACCATCTTTAGCTTTAGGCACAGCAGAAATCAATTTAAAAGAATTAACAGGCGCTTATGCAAGTTATGTTAATAAAAGTAAAACAGTAAAACCATATTTTATTACCAAGATAGAAGATAAATATGGTAACATTATTGCATCTTTTAAACCAGAAGTTGCAGAGGTTTTAGCCTATAGTGATTATACGAGACAAGTATTACTTAAAATGATGCAAGCGACTATAAACAGTGGTACCGCATCAAGATTAAGAACGACGTATAATTTGAAAAACGAGATAGCTGGAAAAACAGGAACAACTCAAAATAATAAAGACGGATGGTTTGTTGGGATTACGCCCAAACTTGTTACTGTAACTTGGGTGGGAAATGATAACCATAGTATCGGATTTAAATCTACAAGCATTGGTCAAGGTGCCAATTCTGCACTTCCAATTTTCGCTAAGTTTTATCAGAAATTGAATGCGGATTCTCGTTATAATCATATTACAAAAAGTACTTTTGAGCCTATATCTCAGGAAGTATTAGATGATTTAGATTGTAATCCTGAAAAAAGGGATAACCTATTTAAAAGAATTTTTGGAAGTAAGCAAAGAAAGAAAAAATTTAAAGGTGATTAAGATGACTAATTATTTTTAACTATGTTTTGAAAAGAGAAAAATTAAACCCTTTTTCCTCTAATTTTTTATATTTTTTATGATCAAATTTATACAAAAAAGCACCTTTTTTAGAGTTTGATTTATCTTTTTCGTTTAAAGGAATGAGAAGCTTTAGCGATAATAATTTTTTTCTGAAATTTCTAGAATCTAAATGTCTCTGAAATATAGTTTCATATAATTTTTGGATGTCTGGAACAGTAAACTTTTTCGTTAATAACTCAAAGCCTATGGGATAGAATTTAGCTTTTTTTTGAAGCCTGATAATGGCGTCTTTTACCATGGTATTATGATCTAAAACCAAATCAGGTAATTTATTTACGTTGTGCCAATTTGCACCATGTTTTTCAACTAAAGCTTTGTCAAATTCTCCAATTCTTATAAGTGCATAGTTGGCTATGGAAATACATCTAGCTCCTGGATCTCTTTCAACCTCCGAGTAGGTTTTTAATTCTTCCATAAAAATATCATCTAAACCTGTAAATTCTCTTAAAACTCTTCGTGCAGCATCATTTGTGTTTTCATTGGGTTTTACAAAACTCCCAATAAGTGATAAAGCACCTTTAAATGGTTCAACCCGTCTTTCAAAAAGTAGTAATTTTAAAATGCCCTTATCAAAACCGAAAATAATACAGTCTGTAGCAACGTAAAGTTTTTTTTCAGGGAAGTAATAATCTGCTGTAATTAATCTTTTTTTGTTCATGATTACATCAAATAATTAATTTTTTTATAAAAGCATCACAAATAGAAACAACTTCTCTAAGTTCTTTTGTTAGTTTATTTTCAACCCAAGGATGCTTTGTGTTAAAAACATGGTCTGCACCCTCGATAATTTTCAGGTTACTTTTGGGGTTCCATTTATGTAAATTTTCAGCTTCTTCAATAGATATACTCGTATCCTTATTACCGTGAATAATTAAAAAAGGAATTTTTAAGTTTGAAACAGCTCTTTGTATCGTTAAACGATCTTGATTTTTGGTAAAATTTTTATAAAATTGATAATAATGAGGCATGTGTTGTTTTGTACGTCCGTTTAAAACATATTTTACCCCATCTTTTTTCCACTGTTCCAAATCGCCTGTTGTTGAAGTTCGGTTACCATAGCTTGAAACGCCTGCCAAACTTATTACACGTGTTATTCTTGAATCTTCTTCAGCTTTAATACATACAATGCCACCGCCTCTACTATGGCCAATTAAAGTAATGTTATTTAGGTTTACATATTTTAGCGAATTAATTTTAAAAACCCAATCAATTACAGATTCTAAATCGTCTAACTCTTTGATGTAATTATTATTTCCAAACGCTTCTAGATCTGGAAAGTCAATAGGCTGCGCCATCGTTCCTCCATTATGGGAAAAATTGAATTTCAGAAATAGAAATCCAGTTTCTGCAAAAGCGTTTGCCATTTCGTTCCATGCGCCCCAATCTTTAAAGCCTTTATAGCCATGACAAAAAATGATTAATGGTATATTTTCTCCATCCAATTTTTGTGTTGTATCAATTAAAATAGATTTTTGGTGTTTACCACTAATTATATAACTGTTTTTTAAAATCATTATACTTCTTTTTCGGTGAACGGAATGGATATATCACAAATTTCTATAATAAGCTTTTTGAGTTGTTCGCTAAAGTTTTCAAGTGTTTTTTGTGTAATTAAAGTGTCTTTTTTGGCATAACTACCCGTTTTATCTTTTTTTGAAAACTTTAAAAATCCTTCATTTAAATTTTTGAAAGACATAATTCCAGCTTCAACAGGAAGTGTCATTTTGTTTGATTCAATCATCATATAAGCATAACACAAAATTTGAAAACTCTTGCTGTACTTATCATAATCAGTTAGTATATCTTCCCAGTTAACAACCTCAACTTTATTTAGTTCCACTCTCCCAGTTTTGTAGTCAATAATTCTAATAGTGCCATTGTATTCGTCTACTCTATCTACTTTTCCTGTGAGTTTTACTGGAAAATTAAGTTCTGGAATTTCAATAGAAATTGAATTATTAGCTTCAATATTAAGAATTTTAATTTTGTTTCCAGCTTTTACGTCTTTCATTTCTAAATTTAAAAAATTAGAAACATAACGTTTTGCTATTTCAAAAATAATAAGATTTTTACCTTTCGTAATATCTCCTTCTTTAAACTCATTTTTAAAATGAAACTGGACCTTCTCTTCAATTTGAGATTTTAAGTTTTCAATAATATCTTCTGATAGGAAGCTACCAACCAAAGGTCTGTAGAAATCTTCTAAGGTATTATGTACAACAGTTCCAAGTGTATTTGCAGCTACAGTTTCTTCAACTTCATTATGCTCTTTAATTTTTAAAATTTTCTTATAGTAAAAATCTATAGGGTTTCTAATATAACTTGTTAATGAGGATGGTGAAAAACCATTTTGAGCAACTTCTTTAAGTTTTAGTAATAAAGCGTTATTTTTTTTTATGCAATTTAAAGTATTTGATAATACGGGAACTTTAGGGGCTATAATTTGATGTTTTATATCATGAATGTCCTCCAATTCCAACTGTGTAATGAATCTGCTTTTTTCTCCACCAGTTAAAACATCTGCTTCTGTGTTATAAAGAATATAAACGTTTTTGGCACGTTGTAAAAGCCGGTAAAAATGATAGGTATATACAGCATCTTTTTCTTTATAGGTAGGTAAGTTATTTTCTAATTTAATATCAAATGGAATGAAGGAATTATTGGTCTTGCCTGATGGTAAAACACCTTCGTTAACTGATGATATGATAACGGTTTCAAAATCTAAAACTCGAGACTCTAACATACCCATAACTTGTAAACCCTGCAAAGGTTCTCCTTGAAAATCTAAAGTTTCAGTACTTAATAATTCTTTATATACGTTGAATAAACTTGATATATCTTTAATGTGATTGTATTCTAGATTTAATCGGGATAATTCATTAAATAATTCATTAAAACGAAATAAATATTCTAATGCTAATAAATTATTTGATTTATTTTCATTAAGATGTTCTTTGATTTTTATAATAATCGTGAAGCACTTTTTAAGAGCAATTTCTATTGAAGAATTCCAGTTTTTAAAAAGTAATTCAATTAAATCATCGTGGGTGTTGGTTATTTGTTTTAGTCGTTCTGTTGATAGGTATACTAAATTGTTTGAATCTATAGTTTGAATAATTTGTGAGGCATAATCAATATTATTTAATTGGAAAAGAGGTCGAATAAATTGATTTGATAAAACATTAATAACATCTTTATAATAATAAGTTTGTGATGCATGTTTGTGTACCCGAAATAAAGTTTCAAATAGATTTGATAGCGGGATAGCTTTTAAAGGAAATCCCATAGTAATATTTAAACTCTCAACCTCTTTTGGAATGGAATTTAAAACTGGTATTAACAAATTTTCATCGCCCAAAACTATGGCTGTATTTTGTAAAGAATTATTGGTGCTTTTTAAGTCTTTTAAAAGGGAGCCAATGTACTTTGCTTGTCCTATATTTTTTGGCACTCCGTAAATAGAAATGTTTTTTGGTTTTAAATAGTTATTTGTAATCCAATTAAAAGGATTGTTTTCAAAGTGTTTCCAAATGTTTCTGTGATGTCTTATAAATAAAGCGGCATCGTGCTTAGGGTTTTCAATAAATATTTTGTCAATATCCCAATAAGTTCTTGCTAAATTACTTTGAAGTAATTTTTGTATTATTTTTTCTTCTGCAGTATTAAGTGCATTAAAACCTAAAAAAACATGTTGTTTAGTTGAATTATTTTGAATATAAACTTCTAAATTATTTAGAGCCTCTCTATATATCAAACCTTGATAGCCCGTATTTTTTTTAAGTAATGCTATTGAAAAATGATTGTAATAATCATATAGTTTATTCCAAAAAGACAAATAGTTTTTGATGAATTCAGTTTGATTTTCTTCTATAGACCAATGATGATTTTCAATTTCCTTTATGGCACTTAAATAATTGAATATTTTATTTTGAGGAATTAAATATCTATCAATTTCATTAAAATCTTGAATAAGTACCTGAGACCATTTTGAAAAGACTTCGAAGGCGTCTTGGTTTTCTTTTTTAGTAAGGGTCTTATAAGTGTTATAAAATTCAAAAAGAAGTTCAGTGTTAGAAATAGTTTTTAATTTTGATAAATTTTCTACAAAATCTTCAATACTTATAATTTCAGGTGAAAAAAGAGTTTTTTTAATAATTGTTGATAGTTGATGTTTTAAAAATAATCCTGCTCTTTTACTGGGCAGTATAAAGGTTATTTCAGAAAGATTTATATTCTTGTTTTCTAAATCTTTTAAGACATCATAAATAAAAGTTTTCATACCAATTTAATTTTAAAATTGTGTTTTAGTAAATGGAATTTTTTTTTGATTATTTAAGTTCAAAAATAGAAGTATAACTTTAGTTAATATTCTGTTTTTAGATGAAAAAAAAGTGAAAAAGAAACCGTTTACATGTGTCATTTTGAAGTTTAATTGGTTTTATAAAAATAAAAAACGCTTCGGATATCCGAAGCGTTTTTTGTAAAACTTATTTTATTAAAATATTACCTAGTTATTATTTTACTAAGTTAATTTCTACACGTCTGTTGTTAGCTCTACCAGCTTTAGTGTTATTCGTATCAATTGGTTTAGCTTCTCCATATCCTAATGCAGAAAGTCTAAATTCGTCAATACCATTTTCAACTAAATATTCTTTAACTGAAAGTGCTCTAGCTTCAGATAATGATTGGTTTAATTTATCACTACCAGTACTATCAGTATGTCCTTCAACTGTGAATTTAGATGTTGGATACTCGTTAAGTATACCAATAATATCACCTAAAACTTTTTCTGATTGCGATTTAATAGTTGATTTACCTAAATCAAACAAGATAGTCTTAGCGTATTCGTTCAAAGTTTTTTGAACTTCAGCACTAACTTCAGGACAACCTGCATTTGCAACTGTTCCTTTAACATCTGGACATTTATCATCTTTGTCTAATACACCATCACCATCAGTATCTGGCCAAGGGCAACCTTTGTTTGCTGCAGGACCTGCAACATCTGGACACTTATCATCAGCATCAGTTACACCATCGCCATCAGCATCTGGGCAACCAGCTAATGCTTTTAAACCAGCAACAGTAGGACATTTATCATCTTTATCAGCAACACCATCACCGTCAGTATCAGGACAACCATTCAATTCAGCTAAACCAGCTTCATTTGGACAATCATCTTTGCTATCTTCAATACCATCACCATCTGTATCAGGACAACCGTTGAAAGCTTCTAAACCAGCAACATCTGGACAAGCATCATCTTTATCATATATACCATCACCATCAGTATCAGCACCACCAAATTTGATAGAGATACCAGCAGTATGTTGGAAGTGTGTTTGTAAATAATCTTCGAAAGCGTGCTTGTATGAACTTTGAACGGTTAAACCAATATTATCGCTAAACCATAAGTTAAAACCTACAGTTCCGTTTAAAGTACCAGCACCAATTTCATCTACCCAAGTGTAACCACCACCAACTCCTAAATAAGGATCGATAGTTGTACCTTCTAAGAAGTTGTATTTAATTGTACCATCAACAGCATAGTAAGAAAGATCATCAACTGAAGCATCTCCCCATTTGTCAATTTTGTTTAATGAACCACCTACTCCAAAAGAAAAGCCATTACCAACATATTTAGATACTGTAATGGTAGATAAAGATGGTAAAATATTCCAGTGGTCACCTACGTTAAAGTATTCAGAGAAAATAGTCTCACTAAAAGGAGCACCGTCTCCAGATGGATAAGCATCAACTGCGTTTACCCCAATGTTAATTTGCCATGGGTTGTTCTTGTCTTGTGCGTCAGCGTTGCTGTAACCAAGTATAAGCAACATAGCGAACAATAATCTGCTAAGATTTTTCATATTCAAAAGTTTAATTTTTAAGTGTTAATTGTAAACAAAAGTAAGTTGTTAAATGTTATTAACAAAGACAAATGTATAAAATATTAGATATATATTTAACTTATATGATTAATAATATTAACTCGTTCAATAGTATGGAAGCAGATTTATATAATTTCTAAGTGTTTACCAACTTTCGTGAAGGCTTGTATAGCCTTGTCTAATTGGGTTTTAGAATGTGCTGCTGATAGTTGAACCCGTATTCTAGCTTTTTCTTTTGGAACTACAGGAAAAAAGAATCCAATAACGTAAATACCTTCTTTTAGTAACATATTTGCCATAGTTTGAGATAATTTTGCATCATATAACATTACTGGAACAATGGCAGAATCTCCATCAACAATATCAAATCCAGCTTCTTTGATGCCTTTTTTGAAATAGTTGGTGTTTTTTTCTAAGGTATCTCTTAATTCAGTATTGTTTGCCAACATGTCAAAAACCTTAATCGAAGCGCCAACAATTGCGGGCGCTAGAGAGTTTGAGAATAAATATGGTCTTGATCGCTGCCTTAGTATATCAATAATTTCTTTTTTACCTGTGGTATAACCACCCATGGCACCTCCAAAGGCTTTACCTAAAGTACCTGTAATAATATCAATTCTATTTAAAACGCCTTTTTCTTCAAGGGTTCCACGTCCTGTTTTTCCTATAAAACCAGCAGCATGGCATTCATCAATCATTACTAAAGCATCATATTTATCGGCTAAATCACAAATGTTGTCAAGTGGAGCAACTAATCCGTCCATGGAGAATACACCATCTGTAACTATAATTTTAAAGCGTGCTCCATTTTCGTTGGCAGAAATTAGTTGTTTTTCTAAATCAGCCATGTCGCTATTTTCATAACGATAACGTGCTGCTTTACATAAGCGCACACCATCAATGATAGAGGCGTGATTTAAAGAATCTGAAATTATAGCATCTGCTTTTCCAAGTAAAGGTTCAAAAACTCCTCCATTAGCATCAAAAGCAGCAGCATATAATATGGTGTCTTCAGTTTGATAAAAATCGGCTATTTTTTGTTCTAGTTCTTTATGAATATCTTGGGTTCCACATATAAAACGTACAGAACTCATACCAAAACCATGTGTATCCATAACATCTTTTGCCGCTTGAATAACTTCGGGATGCGATGAAAGCCCTAAATAGTTGTTTGCGCAAAAGTTTAAAACCGTTTCACCCGTATTTAAAGTAATTTCGGCACCTTGGGCAGATGTGATTATTCGTTCCTCTTTATAAAGTCCGTTATCTTTTATCTCTTGCAGTTCTTCTTGTAAGTGATTTTTCAGTTTTCCGTACATTTTGATGAATTTTTAGCAAATTTAAACATCTTTTACCTTAATATCATCATTTATATAAACAAGAATCTTCTTTTTTACAATCAAATCCATATCTTCCAAAACATCTTGATATAATTGTAATTGTTGGACGTGTTTTTTGTCTTCAGTGCCTGTTTTATAGTCAATTATAATAGCTTCAAATGTAGCGTTTACAACGACTCTATCGGGGCGTAATATTAAACCTTCCTTAGTAATAATATCACGCTCATTATAGATGGTATTTTTTGAAGTGTAGTAATCCTGAAGCTGAGGATGCTCAACAATTTGAGCGACTATTTTCTTTAAATTTAATGCTTGCTCTGGATTTATTATGCCAGTATTTAAAAAATCAACAATCACAGCATCAATATCGTTTTTTGTTTCTATGTGCGACATGATATCATGAATCAAATTTCCTTTTTCAATAGCATCTTCTTGGTTTGTATCCCAAAGATATCCTGATTTGGTAACAACGTTGATATGATGTTCCTCTTTAGAAGTTGAAATAAATTGATGTTGAATGATTGTTTCATTTGAAACTGGCAAATTTTTGATAATTCTTTTTGAATTACCAAAGCTGTATTTTGATTTAGACGTATCCCAAAGATTTAAATGCTGTAAATATTTAATAAATAAACCCGAATATTTCTTTTCATTAATAGCGCCTTTCTTCTGAAATATCTTTTGTTGATATAACATATAATTGTTCTACGGCACGAGTAAGCGACACATAAAGTAAGTTAATGTTATCTAACTCTAATTCAGATTGATGTTTTATATAAATATTCTGCCCCTCTTCGCCATAAAACTCAAAATTTTTATTGAAATTTAATAACGTATGTGAAAACCCGTTATATTTTTCATTATCCAATTTAAACCATTCTTTAGGCTCTAATTCCTTGTAAATATCTAAATCAGCATAAGGTAAAATAACCACAGGAAATTCTAACCCTTTAGATTTATGAATGGTCATGATTTGAACGGCATTTAACCCTAGGGGAGACACAATACTCAAACTCTCTTTTTTCTTTTCAAAATAGGTTAGAAACCCTAAAATATCTGAACCCTTTTTTTGTGAAAAATCTAAGACAAAATCTAAATAAAACTGAATGTAAGCGTCTGAATTTTGTACTAAATTAAAACTACGTACAATAGTTTCAGCTAAATCATAGAGCGGGAGTTGAACTAAAAGATGGTTATTTATAAAAACACCAAAAGTCTCAAAGCTTTTGAAAAGTTCTGAAATAGATAACTGGATATGATTTATAAAATAATCGTGCTTATTTTCAATATTAAACAGCGCGGTTAAGTGATTTAAAATAGAAATTTTTAGTTCATTGTTATCCGGTTGAACCAATAAAGCCAATATGTTGTTTATAAAATTAACCTCGGGGGAATTATTTATCAATAGGGTTTCAGAAGACACTATAGGTATTTTATTTTTACTTAAATAATTTGCAATCGCAACACCCTCTTTTTTCTTTCTAACAAGAATACAAATGTCTTTTAAAGTAAAATTATGTTCTAAACACTGGTTAATAGTGTTTAAAACATGTTCAGAAAACAACCCATCTCTATCGTCATCTCTTTCTATATTTAAAAAAGAAAGTTCAACATAGCCATTTTCATTTTTAGTAATATTTTGATGTGCATTTTCATAAAGCGTTTTATGTGTTTGTTTACTAAACACTTGGCTTGAGAGAAACTTAAAAAAACCATTATTAAAATGTACAATGTCCTTTAAACTTCTATAATTATTCGGTAGGTTTTCAATATGTTTCTGAATAAAAAACGGGTTCCCATCATTAAATAAATCAATAAACTGTTCTGCCTTTCCACCTCGCCAACGGTAAATGGCCTGTTTAGCGTCGCCAACCAGTATGGTTTTCCCACCTTCTTTTGAGAGTGAATTATCTAATAACGGAATTAAATTTTCCCATTGTTTTATGGAAGTGTCTTGAAATTCATCAATAAAATAATGATTGAATTTTTCCCCAATGCGTTCGTAAATAAACGGTGTAGGTTGGTTTCTAATTTCTTTGCTAATAATGGCATTAAATTCCGAAATCAGCATTTTGTTTTGTTCTAGCTTTAAGGCTTGAAGTTCAGTATTTATTTCATTTAAAACAGATAAGGGGGTAATATTTTTATAAAATGCTTTAGCAAAATTAAGATTAAAATAAGCGAGTTTAGTTTCATTAAAGGCCAAAGCAATTTGTGGTTGTATGTGTTCAATTATAGAAGCAATATCATCAGTAACCCGTTTAGGATACAAGGTTTTAGTATCAATAGCTTCTTGCCATTTGGCTTCAAAATTTACAGGATAATTTTTTTCTGATAATTTCTGAAAATGCTTAGGTAAATAACGTCCTGAAAAATCACCAAACTGCAAACCAGCTTCTTCAATTGAAGTTAAAACACCTTGCGCTTTTTTTACAATGACAGATTCTAACTGGTCAATTTCTTTTTTTAACAGTGTTTTAAGCACTTTAAAATCTTCTAGCGTTTTATCTTTTAGTGTTTCAATAAACGGCATGTCGTTTTCATTCACTAAAAGTTTAGCTATTTTATTAAAATCAAAAGCCACATCCCAACTTTTGTCATCATCCGCTTTTTCAATAGCAAAATCTACTAAAATATTTGTTAACGCTATGTCGCTCCCTGCTTTATTAATTAAACTGTCAACAGCTTCATTTAGCAGGGCATCTTGGTCGAGTTCAACTTCAAAATTTAAAGGTAGTTTTAAATCATGCGCAAAGGTCCTAATCAATTTATGAGTAAATCCATCAATAGTCGAAATATCAAAGGCGGCATAATTGTGTATGATTGTATTTAGCAATTTTTTAGCCTTATCATGAAGCATTTTTGGCTCCATATTTAAGTCATTACAAATAGCCTCAAACATAGGATTTGAATCTTTTAAAACAATTTCGTCAGAAAATTGCTTTAAAGTATTTATAATACGGTCTTTCATTTCGGCAACCGCTTTATTAGTAAAAGTAATAGCTAAAATATTTTTGAATAAATAAGGACTATCAGAAGCGAATAAAATTTTTAAATATTCTTTTACAAGCGTAAAGGTTTTTCCGCTGCCAGCTGAAGCATTATAGATGGTAAAAGCACTATTTTTTTGCATTAAAAAGAATTTGCATACAAGATAAAAACTATCGATGATTTTATGCGCTTAAAAGGTTTGTTTTTCTATCAATTAAACAAATTTTTCAGGTATCACCAGTCATTTCTCAAAACAAGAGGTAATAACAAATGTTAAAATGTTATTAATTTTCTTTTTAAAGGCAATCGATAATAAGTTATTATTTTTAATTAACCTGTTTTATACGTAAATTTGAAAGAAATTAATTATTAATATTTAAAATATAGAAATTATGGCTTTTAAATTACCAGATTTGGGATATGCTTACGATGCTTTAGAACCTCACATAGATGCGCGTACAATGGAAATACACCATTCTAAGCATCACCAAGGATATACAAACAATTTAAACAATGCAATTGAAGGAACCAATTTAGAAGGAAAATCGATTAAAGATATTCTTACTAACTTGGACATGAATAATGCAGCCGTTAGAAATAATGGAGGTGGCTATTTCAATCATTCATTATTTTGGAGCGTTATGAGCCCTAAAGATAAAGGGTATTTATCAGGAGAATTAAAAGATGCTATAGAAGCAGCTTACGGCTCTAAAGAAGATTTTATGGACGCTTTTTCTAAAGCTGCTGCAACACGTTTTGGCTCAGGTTGGGCTTGGTTATGTGTTCATAAAGGCGGAAAAGTTGAAATATGCTCATCACCAAACCAAGACAATCCACTAATGCCAGGAGTAGGTTGTGGAGGTATGCCTATTTTAGGAATTGACGTTTGGGAGCACGCATACTACTTAAACTATCAAAATCGTCGTCCAGATTACATCAAAGCATTTTTTAGTGTAATCAATTGGAATGAAGTTGAAAAACGTTACGCAGAAGCTAAGTAATTAGTTTTAAGAAGCACTTAATACGAAATCGTCTGGAATTTTATTCTAGGCGATTTTTTTTATAGCGTTACCCAAGAGGGTCGGTCTATCCACTATATCTTTTGTTTTTGTAATTCCTGCGAAGCTAGGAATCTACTTGTAAATGTTTTGCTTCTTTAAAAGTTTCTTTCTCAACAATTAAAAAAACAAAAGGATGCCGTTTCTATCCCTAACGCAAAATAGTAATTCTATAAAAGTAAAGATTAAATGAATGAAAAAAATATTAGAAAGAATTTCTCATTTTAACGGAGATTATATAAAATGAAAAAGGTGAACAGATGTTCACCTTTTTGCCCCAAATCTACCATGAACTTAACCTACTTATGTTATGGTGGTTCAAATATATATTGGTAAAACAGTTTACTAAAATATTTTAGTTGAACGACTTATATATTGGCTTAAAAGAGTTTGTGGTTAGTATGCTTTGGATAATCTGAATTTTTAAAGCTTTGAAATTTTTAGGTTTGATAAATCTATCCATTATTTTGATATGTTTTATGAAATTAAAATTAGTGACAATTAAAAATTTAATTCATAAAATTATAAAATCTGTGGTTAAACATTAAAAAGTTACAATTTGTCCGATAATAAAATTAATGGTTTGTAATTGGGTTAAAATTAGAATTTATTAAGATATTTTGCGTTAAGTAAAAGCGTTAACTTTGTAGTGCTATTAATCATTAATAAATTATTATCATGAAAAATGAAAAACATCCTTTATCAATTTATGCAACTATTATTTGCCTAACATTGCTTTTAACTTTTTCAAGCACCGCTAATGCAGTAACTAATACCATAGACAAAAGTCCTCAATTAAATGCTGCGCCAACGGTACTTGTAATTACTGCAAAAAGTAGCTTCTGGGAATGGTTAGAAGGTTTATTCAATAAGAAAAAATTTAATGGACATAAAGTTGAGAATTCTAAAATTAACAACGGAAACAACGGAAACAACGGAAACAACGGAAACAATGGAAACAATGGAAACAAAGATAGTCATGATTCTGTTCCTTTAGATGGTGGTTTAAGTGTTTTATTGTTAGGGGCTGCTGCATTTGGAGTTAAAAAATTAAATGACAAAAAGTCAAATAAAATTTAAGCCATAATTGGTAAAAAGATTTTGATAAATACGGCTACGAAAGTGGTCGTATTTTTTATTAATAGAAATACTAAGTAGTATTTTTTCTTCCAGTAAACTCTTTTTGGTTAAAATAAATTCATAAAAAAAGGCGAACAGATGTTCACCTTTTTTTGCCCCAAATCTACCATGAACTTAACCTACTTATGTTATGGTGAGACTAATTTATATTGATTTTGTTTAACCTGACTATTTTTTAGATGAATAGCATATTTATAAGACGAAATGCAAAATACATAAGTAATAGTTAAAAATTAAAAAATTAATGATTAGTAGGCACGTTCTTTATTGCCTTCATAAAAATTAATAAAAGCACGATTTACAACCCTATTACCACCCACTGTTGGGTAGTTTCCTGTAAAATACCAATCACCTAAATGATTAGGGCAAGCTTTATGAAGATTTTCAACAGGTTGGAAAATAATTTTCACTTCGGCATTGATACTTTCATCGCTAAGGAGCTTCTGATATTTTATTAGAAATGTCTTCATCTGTAAAAGGATCATATACCTCTTTTACAAAATTTTGAACGTGTTTGTCAGCTAAATCGGTTTGTTCAATGCATTTTTTATACACATCTTCAATAATTTGGTATTTACCTTGATCTTTTAATAAAGCCAAAGCAGCTCTAAAAGCTACCAAACTTTCAAGGTTTGCCATATCTATACCATAACAATCGGGATAGCGTATTTGTGGTGCAGAGGACACAACGATGATTTTCTTAGGATTTAAGCGATCAAGCATTTTTAAAATACTCATTTTTAACGTAGTGCCTCTTACAATACTATCATCAATAATAACTAAGTTATCGGTGGGTTTTACAACTCCGTAAGTAATATCATAAACATGAGCAACCAAATCATTTCTACTACTATCTTCGGTAATAAATGTTCTAAGTTTTACATCTTTAATGGCAATTTTTTCAACACGAATTCTTTCAGATAAAATATCTGTTACTTTTTGAGCTGAAATATTGCGTTTACCTTTTAAAAGCGTATTTGTTTTGGTTTTATTTAATTCAGCTTCGGCAGTTTCTACCATTCCAAAAAATGATGTTTCGGCTGTGTTAGGGATATACGAAAACACTGTATTTTTCGTATCGTTATTAATAGCCTCCAAAACCTTGGGCATTAATAGTTTCCCTAACATTTTACGTTCTTGATAAATTTCAGCATCGCTACCGCGTGAAAAATAGATACGCTCAAACGAACATGATTTTCTTTCTAAGGGTTGTAGAATTTTCTTTATGGATACACTTCCTGAATTTTTAGTGATAATGGCATACCCAGGCTCTAATTCCTTGACGTCTTCAAATTTCACATTAAAAACGGTTTGAATTACGGGGCGTTCTGAAGCAATAACAACAATTTCATCATCTTTATAATAGTACGCTGGTCTTATCCCAGCGGGATCTCTTAAGACGAAAGAGTCGCCATGTCCTATGAGTCCTGCCATAACATAACCGCCATCCCAGTTTTTGGCAGCTCGACGCAAAATTTTAGCCACATTTAAACGTGCTGCTATGAGCGGTGATGCTTGTTGCTTGTTATACCCTTCTTTTTTTAAATCTTTATATATTTTACTTACTGCATCATCAAGAAAATGACCAATTTTTTCCATGATAGTAATGGTATCGGTATATTCTTTTGGGTGTTGTCCTAATTCAATTAAATTCGAAAACAGTTCTTTAACATTGGTCATGTTAAAATTTCCAGCCATTATCAAGTTTCTGTGCATCCAGTTGTTCTGTCTCAAAAATGGATGTACGCTTTCTACGCTATTCTTACCGAAAGTACCGTAACGAACATGTCCCAATAAAACCTCACCTATGTAAGGAATATGTTTTTTCTGTGCAGCTACATCTTCCATGTATTCAGGATGCGCTATAAACTCATTATTAACACGTTCGTTAATTTGAGCAAAAATATCTTGAATGGGCTGTTGTGCTACAGAGCGGACCCGGCTTATGTAACGTTCCCCTGGCTTAGTATCTAGTTTTATACTGGCAAAACCAGCACCATCTTGTCCACGGTTATGCTGCTTTTCCATCATGAGGTACATTTTATTTACTCCATAAAATGCACTACCATATTTTTCCTTATAGAATTCAAGAGGTTTTAACAGCCTTATCATGGCTATTCCGCATTCATGCTTTAATACATCACTCATCAGTAAAGGGTTTCGCTATATTCATTAATTCACATAAAAAATTTATTTTTACGAATCTTTGATTTTGCTGGATTTTTAATTGTTGTTGTAATCAAAAAACGCGCTCTAATTAGAGCACGTTGGTTTATGTTAATTCTATTTCAAATTGTGTTAATTGCTTAAACTGTAAAAGGCGTTTTTGCACTTCATCATTGGTTAAATTAATCATGCGTTCAGTTCCAAATTTTTCTACACAGAATGATGCTAGTGTAGAGCCATAAATTACAGCATTCTTCATGTTTTCAAAAGAGACGTCTCCTGTTTTTGCTATATAACCAGCAAAACCTCCTGCAAAGGTATCGCCTGCTCCTGTGGGATCAAAAACTTCCTCTAAAGGTAATGCGGGTGCATAAAACACATTTTCATTATGAAACAACAATGCGCCATGTTCTCCTTTTTTAATCACTACATATTTTGGCCCCATGTCATGTATCTTTCTTGCTGCAACTACTAAAGAGTATTCTCCAGTAAGTTGTCTAGCCTCCTCATCATTTATAGTGATAACATCTATACGTTTGATAACATTCAACAAATCATCTAAAGCACAATCCATCCAAAAATTCATGGTATCTAAAACCACTAGTTTTGGTTTTACAGTCATTTGATCTAGCACACTCGCTTGAACTAATGGGTGTAAATTACCTAACATAACAACATCGGCATCTTTATAATTTTCTGGAACAACAGGATTAAAATCTGCAAGCGTATTTAATTCGGTTACCAAAGTATCTCTAGAATTCATATCATTATGATACTTTCCGCTCCAAAAAAAAGTTTTCCCTTCTTTAATAATTTCAATACCTGAAATATCAATATTTTTATTTGATAATAAATCTAAGTAGTCTTGAGGGAAATCGCCGCCAACAACTGAAATTGCAGCAGCATCTATATTAAAATGAGAAGCAGCAAGACCAATAAAAGTTGCAGCACCACCTAATATTTTATCGGTTTTACCAAAAGGTGTTTCAATAGCATCAAATGCAACCGTACCTACTATAACTAATTTACCCATAAATGAGATGTGAAATTTAGGTGCAAATATAAGCCTTTTTATAGATTACTACGGCTATATTTTTTTAATAAAAAATGGGTTCGTCTTTTTAAAATAAGCATAGTAATACTTGGTAAGTTTTAATAAAGCTACGTTAATTCAAGTAGGTTTTACAAGTGAAATTTGTTTAGGAAATAAAAATGTTGTGAATTGGATGAATTCTCAATCTAATTCTATAAAGCTAAGCTCTATAATTAAAAAATAATTTTATCTAATTCATCTAAAAAAGTTTCTCCGACTGGTATTTTTTGATCTTTAATAACGACCCAATTTTTCCCTTTACTAGAAACTTGGTCTATTCTAATAATATAAGAGCGATGAACTCTTAAATATTCTAAGGTATCTGGAGCGGTGGTAATAAAGTCTCCAATTTTACAACGAATCGTGAAGGTTTTTTTATGAGTTGTAATGTCTAAATAATTACCTTGAGATTTAATGTATTGAATATTATGGCAAGGAATTTTGAAGTCTTCGCCATTAGATCTAAAATTATAGAATTGTTCTTTTCGTTTTAAGCGTTTTATGGTCAATCGAATTAACTCTCTAATAATATCTTGGTTATAGGTTAGTACACGAATTTTAAAAAACAAATACACAAGTCCAGAAAATAATAGTATACAAATACTATAAAACCACCAACTTTTCCAAAATGGTGGTCGTATCGTGAAGGCATATGAAACTAAGTCATCACTAATATTATCAGAAACAGATGCTTTGGATTGAAAGGTGTATTTTCCTGGAGATAAAGATGGGAAATTGATGTTTCGGTTTGTTGTTTTTGTCCAATTCGTATCTACTTCTTTTAGGCGATACAGGTAATTGATTTTATCGGTATTTCTATGTGATATGGCTTGAAGTTTAAAGTCTATATTATTCTCATTGTATTTTAGCTTTAATTTTTTTTCTGTAACAGAATTGTTGTTTACAGCAATCTCTTTTAGTGTAAGTGATAGAATTTTTGAGGTATCTTTTTCTTTTAAAAAACTTTTTTTGAAAAAGCACAAGCCTTTTTTTGTTGCCACCCAAACTGTATCTTTGATAATCTCAATATCATCTATATCATTACTTAATAAACCATCGTTTTTAGTAATAGTCGTAATGCTGTATGTATTGTTTGCTTTAAAAATAATTCTATTTAACCCTGTATTGGAGCACCCCCAAACGGTAGAGTCATTTTCAATATGCATTTCGCTTATGATGTTGTTTGTAAGTCCGCTGTCTTTAGTAATATTATAAATACTATCATTATACACAATAACACCAGCACCTTGAGTTGCCATGTAAACCGTATTTGTTTTTTTATTGAGGTCTATATCGTCTATTCTAAATTTTAGAATGTCTATTGGCTGGTACTTTTCTATAGTTTCATCTTTTTGAATAAATAAACCTGAGGATGTTCCTATTAAAGTAGAGCGCTTATAGTCGCATATATCTTGTACTCTTTCTTGTAAATTGTATGCCTCGATACTATCATTTCTTATTTTATAAAAATATTTAGATATGGACCCTAATAAAGATTCACCAATATGCTCGGGAAGCTTACCAGCTCCTATTTTAAATGTTTTTTTTGGGTTTGAATAATTTTTAAGAACATAATCGCTCCAACTGTATAATGCTTTGTTTTTGGTATCGAATTCTACTAAAGCATCATCAGTATTTTGTCCTTTATAGAGTATATCCATTTTATTTTTGGAAATACGTGCGATGTTGCCATTATTAAATCCTGCGTATAAATTATTGGCATCATCTTTTACTAAAGAGGAAATATGATTATCAGTAAATACTTTTATATTAGGATTTTTTAAATAAAACACGCCATCATTTACAGTAGTAAACCAATAGCTACCTTCAGCATCTATTAAAAAACTTGAAACCGACTTTTTGGGTAAGAAATTTTCAATAACGCCTCCAGATACATCTCTAATTTCTGCACCATTGCTATAGTACCCAACAAAAAAGGAATGATTACTAATTCTTTTAATTCCTATAGGGTTTTGTTCTGTTTCAGAATATTCAATTTCCCCATTTTTTGAGACGACGCCTAATCTTTTATCAATAAAAACAGCGTGTTCATTGTTTAAAAACGCAAAATCAAGTCTAGAAGTTGGGTGACTTTCAGGAGTAAAAATGAGTACATTTTCTTCAGATTTATAATTATGGCATGCAGAAAAGAAAATATTTTTTTTTGTATCAAAACCTAAATAAATCTCTTGATTTTCATAGTCTTCATCAGGTCGTGTATCTTTTTCATAACGTACTGAGACATCTCCCTCTTTGTTTATTTCTATAAGTCCAATAATATTATAGCCTCCTATATTTATTGTGCCATTATTATCAATAACTAGACTTTTTATGATGCCGGCAGATCCAATTTGTTTTTTTAGCCTGTCATTATATGTGTACGCTTTAAATCCATCAAACACATCATCAAAATAAAAAAGACTTTGACTATGGTATCCATAAAACCAAACTTGGCCATTGTCTTGCGGGTAAAAATCTAGTATGGTATTATCTGGTAAGCCATCTTTTGTGGTGAAGTTTTTAAATTCATAACCATTAAAACGAGAGAGTCCTTTATCTGTAGCAAACCAAATATTACCCTGTTTGTCTTGATAAACATCATAGACTTCAGAACTTGGCAAACCTTGATCTACACCAAAATGTTTATAAATATGCGTTTGCGAATAACTAACTTGAATACTGAAAAATAGAATAAATATACAGTTCTGTAACTTCAATGGTTTGGTTTTAAACAAATGTAATATTATTTAAAACAGCTTGGGTAAAGGTGGTTTTGTGTTCATCACTATTTTATAGGTATTCATCACTAAGTTATTTATATCAATGGTTTAGAGTGTTTTTAAACTGGTTTTTGAAATAAATAAAGTTGATAAGATTCTTATCACTTTTTTATACGGTGTTCATCACAATCTTATTTCTATACCATGATTTATAAATTTCAAAAATATATTTGTCACTAATTAAAATCAATAACAATTTTAAAACCCAAAATCATGAAAAAAAATCTACTTATTTTAATGACCATATTTACTACTGTAATAGGGTATTCCCAAACAGTTGGATATACCTTTGTTGAAAACTTTATAACCTATAAAGTTACTTCATTAGCTCCTGATACAGTTGAAGCTATAGATTATGATATGGCAGGTGGTACAGATGTAACTATTTTTAATTCAGTTACAAATACTTCAGAAACTCCAAATGTAACATATAGTGTTACTACTATTGGAAACTTTGCTTTTCAAAATAATAATTTAACTAGTGTTACCATTCCAGACAGTGTTAACTCTATTGGTGAAAATGCTTTTCTTGCCAATATCCAGTTAACTTGTGTTATTTCTGAAGCAACAACACCACCTGTAATTTTTACAGGAGGTGGAAATGATTCTTTTGGTGCTTCATATCGCAGCAATATCCATTTATCCATTCCATCTGGAACAGGAAGTGCTTATGCAGCAGCAGGATGGACTGGTTTTAAAAGTGTAGCAGTAGGACTTACTGGTACTTTTATAGTTAATAATATTACCTATGAAATAAATCCTACTCCAAATAGTGAAGTAACTATTACAGATTATAATACTGTAGGTGGTACTATTGTCAATATACCAGCAACTGTAAATAGTGGTTGTAGGGAATATAGTATTGTTGGTATTGGTAATAGTGCATTTCAAAGTAATAATTTAACTAGTGTTACTTTTACTCTTCCAAGTAATGTTACGAGTATTGGTGATACTTCTTTTCAGTCTAATGATTTACAGACTCTTACAATTCCAGACAGTGCTCTTACTATAGGTATTGGTGCTTTCGCATCAAATGTTAATCTAAATGATGTTGTAATTGGTAATAGCGTTACTAATATAGGTGATGCTGCTTTTCGATATGATGATTTGACTAGTATTACTATACCAGCTAGTGTTACAAATATAGGTTTCGTTGCTTTTGGTGATAATATATCTTTAGTAGACGTTTTTTCTGAAAGCACAACACCACCAACCATAATTACTGGAATTAATGATACTTTTACCAATGCTACTATTCGTGCAAATTGCCATTTACATATACCACCTGGTACTTTAGATGCATACGTTACAAACCCAAGTCCTAATGCTGATTGGTCAGATTTTAATCCTGTAACAGAAGATGCTGGATTAAGTACATCTGATTTTGAGTTAGCCAATAATATTAAAGTAATAACAACTGAAGATGAAATAAAAGTAGTTTCATCTAATAACCTTAGATTAGAGAATTACACTATTTATAATGTTTCTGGTGCTAAAATAAAAAAAGGTACTGAAAGCAATATAGCCGTAGAGGCAATATCTAGAGGTATTTATATTATAGAACTTAATTTTGATAAAGGACGATTAGCTAAAAAGATTATAATTAATTAGTATAAATTAAAGGCCAGTTTTCATAATATCTGGAAAGTGGCTTTTTTTTTAAGTAAAGGAAGCAGGATTTTATAATATATATAATTCTGATAGGATGAAGTTATCTTCATATTTAGATGCTATCACTTCCTACCAAAATCAGCAGGAATTTCTCCCCAAGCTTTGGTCTCCCATTTTACTATTACGGTTTTATAAGTGTTATTTTTTAACCAATCTATAGCACGTTCAACTAAATCGAAAACAGGTTTATTTTTATCGTTACATTCTAGTTTTGTGTTGCAGTTTTTCTTTTTTACCCAACTGATAGCCGTTCTAGAATCTGTATAAAGAATTCGATCACTTTTATTTTTTTTAAGAAGCGCTAAACCATGTACCAATGCCAAAAATTCACCAATATTATTAGTGCCTTCCTCAAATGGGCCTTGAATAAAAAGCTGTTTTTTTGTTCTTGTATCAACGCCGCGATATTCCATTTTCCCTGGATTGCCAGAAGAAGCCGCATCCACTGAAATAGAATGATAATTTGGTTGCCCTATTTTTTTTAGTTGCTCTGGTGATAATTCACTTTTAAAGCCCTTATTTTTTCCAACGTAATCAAAATAATTTCCCTTTAAGGCACTTTTAGCAGCTTCAAAAGTTTCAAAAGATTTATATTGAGCGCCATCAAAGTTTTTTATTTGCGCTTTGCAATCATTCCAAGATTCAAAAACGCCTGTTTTGTGACCTTTCCATACAGTGTAATATTTTTTTTTCTTTTTTGACACAAGTTTCACAGATTAAATAACACGATTCTGGTTTCCCCTTTCCTTTGGGGAGGGGATTAAGGGGTGGGGTTTAAAATTTTATCAACAACTTTAGGAAAGTGCTCCATTTCTAATTCATGAATTTTACCAGCAACATCTTCAGCTGAATCATTACTATTAACATCACACTTTGCCTGAAAAATAATAGCGCCTTCATCATAATGCTCATTAACATAATGAATAGTAATACCCGTTTCGGTTTCATTATTTTCCACAACAGCTGTGTGTACATGCATCCCGTACATGCCTTTACCTCCATACTTTGGTAATAAAGCAGGATGCACATTAATGACTTTGTTTGGGAATTCGTTTAAAATATGCTGAGGGAATTTCCATAAAAACCCCGCTAAAACAATGACATCTGGTTTGGAAGCTTTTAAAATATTAAGAACATCATCAGTTTCAGTAAATGCTATTTTATTGAATGATAACGCGCTAACTTTAAGATTTTTAGCACGTTCTAAAACTTTGGCATGAGGATTGTTAGTCAACACTTGAATAACAGACACATTATCGCTGTTGTGAAAAAACTTAATTAAATTTTCAGCATTAGTCCCACTTCCAGACGCAAAAATTACAATACGTTTCATCTGTTGATTTATATTTTAAATTAATGTCAGGTGTAATTTGTAGATTGAACTCAAAGAATGTTCAGCAAAATTTTTCAAGCTCATTTCATACACAGTCTATCAATGTTCATATTTTCAAACAAAAAAAAGAATAATTATTAACAATTAGAAGGTAAATTATAAATACTTAAAAGTTATTTTAGTAAATTACCATCACATTTTTAAAGTAAAGATGTGTTTTAAAAATAAAGTTTTTTATTTTTGCCAACTAATTAAAACATTTAAATTAAAAAATTATGTCAGACATTGCATCAAGAGTAAAAGCGATTATCGTTGATAAATTAGGAGTAGATGAAAACGAAGTTGTAACAGAAGCTAGCTTCACAAACGATTTAGGAGCAGACTCTTTAGATACTGTAGAATTAATCATGGAATTCGAAAAAGAATTTGATATCCAAATTCCAGACGACCAAGCTGAAAATATTGCAACAGTAGGTCAAGCTATATCATACATAGAAGCTGCAAAATAAGCAAAATACTTTATGGAATTAAAGCGAGTTGTAGTCACAGGATTAGGGGCTTTAACACCAATTGGCAATACCAAAGATGAATTTTGGGAAGGTTTAATTAGTGGTAAAAGTGGTGCTGCGCCTATAACATATTATGATACCGAAAAGTTTAAAACCAAGTTCGCTTGCGAATTAAAGGGTTTTGAGGTTACCGATTTTATTGATAGAAAAGAAGCTCGACGAATGGATAAGTTTGCACAATACGCCATGGTGGCAGCAGATGAAGCTATTTTAGATTCTAAACTAGATTTAGAAACCGTTAATAAATTACGGGTTGGTGTTATATGGGGAGCAGGCATTGGTGGTTTAGAAACCTTTCAAGAAGAAGTTTTAAACTTTGCCGCAGGTGATGGAACACCAAGATTTAACCCATTCTTTATTCCTAAAATGATTGCAGATATTGCGCCAGGAAACATCTCTATAAAACATGGTTTTATGGGGCCAAATTACACAACAGTTTCTGCATGTGCATCTTCCGCTAACGCAATGTTTGATGCTCTAAACTCTATACGTTTAGGACATACAGATGTGGTTGTTACTGGTGGAAGTGAAGCTGCAGTAACTATTGCTGGCATGGGTGGTTTTAATGCTATGCATGCCCTATCTACTAGAAATGAAAGCCCAGAAACAGCCTCGCGTCCATTTGACGCAACAAGAGATGGTTTTGTTTTGGGAGAAGGTGCAGGAGCACTAGTTTTAGAAGAATATGAACATGCAAAAGCAAGAGGTGCTAAAATATATGCTGAATGTATTGGAGGAGGTTTATCTTCTGATGCTTATCATATGACGGCGCCACATCCAGATGGTTTAGGTGTTATAGCAGTTATGAAGAATTGTCTAGAAAATGCAGGCCTCAGGCCAGAAGATGTTGATCATATTAACACTCATGGCACATCAACACCTTTAGGAGATGTTGCTGAGCTTAAAGCAATTTCAGAAGTATTTGGAGCTCACGCTAAGAATATAAATATTAATTCAACTAAATCAATGACTGGTCACCTACTAGGTGCAGCAGGTGCTATTGAAGCTATTTCGGTGATATTGGCTATGGAACACGGTATTGTACCGCCAACAATAAACCATACTACAGTAGATGAAAACATTGATCCTGAATTAAATTTAACGTTAAACAAAGCTCAAAAGCGCGACGTTAAAGTAGCTATGAGTAATACCTTTGGATTTGGCGGTCATAATGCCTGTATAATATTCAAAAAAATAGATTAAATCCCGAATGAAATAAACCATAAGATAAATTAAATTTTACATGAAAATGCAACTTGGTTTATTACATCTGTCATTAAAATAAGATATTTTTTATCAGATGAAAAACATTCGCAACATATTTAATTCCCGTTCTAAACGCAACGGGAATTTTTTTATGGAGTTAACTAAAATACTCGGATTTAAACCAAAGGAAATAAAATTCTATCACAAAGCATTCACACATCGTTCCATGAACATAAAAGATAGTAAAGGGAATGCTATTAATTATGAACGTTTGGAATTTTTAGGTGATGCCATGTTAAGTTCAGTAATTGCATCTCATTTATATATAGAAGTACCAAGCGGAGACGAAGGCTATTTAACTAAAATGCGTTCTAAAATTGTAAGCAGAGAGCATTTAAATGAGTTGGGTAAAGACTTAAAATTAATAAATTCAGTACAAAGTAAAATACCACCTGGGCAATTTGGCGATAATATTCATGGTAACTTATTTGAAGCTTTAGTAGGCGCTATTTTTTTAGATAGAGGTTATAAATATTGTGAAAAATTCATCTTCAAACGCGTCATTATTCCGTATGTAGATATTGAAACCTTAGAAGGAAAAGTTATCAGTTACAAAAGCTTACTTATTGAATGGTGCCAAAAAGAAAAGAAAACTTTTGGATATCATGTTTATGAAGACACCGGTAACGATGAGGTTAGGCATTTTTCAGTGAAGCTATCCATAGATAAAAAAGTTGTAGCTAAAGCTAGAGCGACTTCAAAGAAAAAAGCCGAAGAAAAAGCTTCAAAACGGGCCTTTTTTGCTTTTCAAAGCAGAATCTCTAAAATGCTTTAAACATACCTTTCTTAAAAAGAATTTACTACAACGTTTTAGTTGTATTTATCATTAACATTAGCATAAACTTAATATAACTCAGTTTTTTATACATTATATTTACCATATTAATATAAGTTATGGCTGTTCACAAACTTATTCTTGATGATGTTTTTGATAAAGTGTTATACACTTTAATTGCAATACATTGCACTCTTGAAGATTATCGGTTAGCATATCTTCTCAATAAATATTTAGGGATAACCCTAATCCGAAAAGCATCAGATTTAGATTATAATAACAGTAAATCAACCTATTCTATTTTTGAATGGGAAGACCATAAACAATTAACAACTTGGAGTTTGGTATCTAATATTTGTAAAACGGAAAGTTATCAGAAAATAAATTACGAATCATTATTTGAAAACCAAGAAAAAGTAACTAAAACAACGCATTTAATACCAGAATATAAGCGGGTAAATTATTTTTTAAAAATTGATTACCAGTTCAATTACAGTAAAGAAAAGTATATTTTAGATAGTATACTAAAAATACCGCAAATTGTAACCGCTTATAGTATTGATACGAATCAATTAAAATCTAAAGACAATTTAATTTTTAGCTAATGCCGACAAGAAAGAAAACCAAAATAGTAGCAACTTTAGGTCCAGCTACAAGTACAAAAGAAGTTTTAAAAGGAATGCTTGAAGAGGGTGTGAACGTATTTAGAATTAACTTCTCTCATGCCGATTATAAAGATGTTGAAGAACGTATTAAAATGATACGCGAATTAAACGAAGAATTCGGTTTTACCGCTGCAATTCTTGGCGATTTACAAGGTCCAAAATTACGTGTAGGCGTCATGAAAGAAGATGTTGTAGTAAATCCTGGTGATGAAATTATTTTTGCAACAGGTAAGCGCTTTGAGGGCACCAAAGAGCGTGTTTACATGACTTATGATAGGTTTCCACAAGATGCAAAACCAGGAGAACGTATACTTTTAGACGATGGAAAACTACTTTTTGAAGTGGTTTCAACCGATAAGAAAACCGAGGTAAAAGCCAAGGTTATTCAAGGCGGGCCTTTAAAATCTAAAAAAGGCGTAAACTTACCAAACACCAATATTTCTCAACCAGCATTAACTGAAAAAGATATAGAAGATGCTATTTTTGCTATCAGTCAGAATGTAGATTGGATTGCATTATCATTTGTGCGTCATGCAGAAGATTTAATGCAACTGCGAGACTTAATTGCTAAACATTGCGATCATAAAATTCCCATCATAGCAAAAATTGAAAAACCAGAAGCGGTTGAAAATATAGATAAAATCGTAACACATTGTGATGGTATCATGGTGGCACGTGGCGATTTAGGTGTGGAAGTTCCAGCTGAAGAAGTACCATTAATTCAAAAACAATTAGTATTACGTGCTAAAAAAGCTAGAATTCCTGTGATTATAGCTACCCAAATGATGGAAACTATGATTGATAGTTTAACACCAACAAGAGCGGAAGTTAACGATGTGGCAAACTCGGTTATGGATGGTGCAGATGCTGTAATGCTTTCAGGTGAAACATCAGTAGGTAAATATCCAGTACAAGTTATAAGGCAAATGAGTAATATTTTAAAGAGTGTTGAAGATTCATCACTAATTAAAGTACCACAAATGCCGCCACATATTCGTACCAATCGTTATATCACAAAATCTATATGTTATCATGCTGCTAATATGGCTAATGAAATTAATGCAAAAGCCATTTCAACCTTAACAAATAGTGGTTATACGGCGTTTCAAATTTCGGCTTGGAGACCATCATGTCATATTTTAGTATTTACATCAAACAAGCGTATTTTAACACGCTTAAGCTTACTTTGGGGTGTTCGTGCGTTTTATTACGATAAGTATGTAAGCACCGATGAAACTATTGAAGATGTAAACGCTATAGCCTGCAAAATGGGCTATTTAGAAGAGGGCGATATGCTTATTAGTTTAGCCGCCATGCCAATTCAAGATAAAGGTATGGTAAACACATTAAGAGTTACCGAAATTACCACATGTAACTTTTAATCGCTTAATGATTTAAAATATTTGGGCTTTACCACAAGGGTCGCGCTTTACATTATATTTTTTAAATAGAAAAACTACTTTTGGGGCAGTTTTTCTATTTAAAAGGATGTTATTGCAATCGCTAACGCAGGTGTTTTCTAGTTGAATTTTTCAATTAAAAACCATTTACTTTTTAGATGGGTCGGTTTAACAACGTTGTAAACAAGATATACACAACCCGCTCTGTCTTTTTTTTATCACAACTAGGAGTTTGATACTACTTATTCTTTATTTAATGGAGAATGATGTTCATGAACTATTTTCCACCCTTCTTTTGTTTTAACAAATAGTAGTGTAATTTGATTGTTTACCACTATAAGTTCTTCTCCAAAAATCAATTGAAAATCGGAATGAAAAGTGAGGTTAGCTACATCACCATAAACAGCAATTTTTAAATCTTTTGCATCAAATTTCACGACTTTGGTTACAGAACCAAATACGTTTCGTTCGTGCGCCTCATTAGCTGCACTGCCATTGCGTGGTTCTCCATTTTTAAACTCTGTAAATTTTGGTCCGTAAGCATGAAAAGAAATAAGCTTATCTACATCTCCATCTTTTATACTTTGAGCAATCGCTGCAAAAGTTTTCATAACTTCTTGTTGCGCCCCAGGAAATTCATCATTAATGAGGTCTATAGAATTAGTATCTACTTGAGAGGTGCCGCTTGTTACAAAAAATACTAAAAAAATAATACTTGCAAATGTTGATCTTGATTTCATAATATAAAATTTAAAGGTTTAAAAAAGTTTTTTCGATTACAGTACAAAATTCTATAATTTGTCAAAACATGTCTTGTACTATTTCTTCAAAACTTAGCACTGTTTCGAAATATTATGAAAGATCATTGTGTTTTTATTGTGGGAATAGCAAGGATAGTTGAAGCGAACACCATAAGTATCTTCAGAAATTAATTTATTTGTAGTTTCCATTAATTCTTTGACTTTTTGCAATCGAATAGATTGAATCAATATAGCAGTAGATGTTCCGCTAGTGGCTTTTAGTTCTCTGTAATGCTGAGATTCGTTTAAGTGTAATTGAATTGATAATTTTAAAGGCCCAAATTAGTTGTGAGTTATATTATAGTGAATAACTGTAATAATTTTGTTTCAGAATTCTTAACAAGAAGTCTTTCAATAACAGTTTTTTCAAACTTTCTCAACAATTTTTTTACGCAAAACTATTAATTGATCAATAATAGTTAATAGTTTATCTCTAAAAATAAAGCTTCAATAGATACTTATACTTCTTTTATTTCAATACAGTTTCATAAATGGTATTAAATAATTCTAGTTTCATTTTTGTCTCACGTTTATTCATAAGGATAATGATTCCCCAGTTTTCAATTCTATTGTAGCATATAATTGAGGTTTGTCCCATAGAATCGCCTGTTTTCAAATAAAAGGTATTCTTATCATCTGTGATTATATTCGTTCCCAGTCCTATTTCTCTTTTCTCTTTTTTATAGTATATATTTTCAGATAATTTTGCAGCTTCAGATATGGCATTGTCATTGTTTAAAACGGCTTTTAAAAATGTAATCATATCTGATGCACTAGATTTTACTAAACCTGCAGGTGCTGTTATATCCCATTTCATAAATTCTTGAGTTCCACCTTCAGGGTTAGAACCTGTTGTAATATTCTTCACATTAAAATCTTTAGTTAGTGTGTTAGTCATTTGTAAAGGATCTAAAATGTTTTCTCTAATAATTTCATCATAACTTTTACTATGTGCCTTTTCTAATATTTGCCCAAGTAACACATGACCAATTGTAGAATAGCGGTATTGTCCATAATCAATCAATTCAGTAGAATTATTTATAATATGAGATAATGTTTCTTGAGTTACACCATCCATAGGCTGTTGTGAATTTAGGGAGATCAAAGCTCTAAAATCTAAATCTGCTAAACCAGATTGATGTGATGCTAGATCAGATATTTTTATTTTATTTTTTAGGTTTTTATTTAATACGTATCCCTTAGGAAGGTAACTGTCCATAAAATCATCTAATTTTATTTTGTTATCAATAACTGCTTGTGCGATTAAATTAGAAGTTAAAAGTTTAGTTATAGAAGTAATTTCGAATACAGAATTTTTATTAATATCTATTTCACTTTCTTTGCTCATTTTTCCATAAGCCGTATAAAACTCTTGGTTATTATGAATAAAACCAACGCTAATACCAACATCTGGATTATTTTGATAACTATCTTTTATTATGGAATCAATTTGTTTAGATAAGTCCTGCCCAAATGAAAAGGTGCTTATTAATACTAGTGCTGCTAAAAATTTTAATGGTGTTTTCATGGTATCGTTTTTATGTTAAATATTATTTCGATACAAATATGTGGAAGATATCAAGCCTGTGCGACCGAATAAAAGTAGTCGAACGCATTAGTTTTAAAAAATAAGTACGAATAATTAAAATAGAACGTACGAGTAATTACAAAGCTATGATTTATAGCAATTTACGGTAGTTAGTTGGTGTTGTACCCGTTTGTTTTTTAAAAGCAGTATTAAAAGAAGATTTAGAATTAAAACCAACGTCATATAAAATTTCAAGAATAGTAAGTTTACTTTTCGTGTCATCTTCTAAAAGTATTTTAGCCTCTTCGATGCGATAGTTGTTTACGAAATCGTAAAAATGTTGGTTTAATTTATGGTTAATTAAAACGGACAAATCTCTTGTTGGAATGTCAATATGATCTGAGATATTTTGAATAGTTAATGACGGATTAAGAAATGGTTTTTCTTCAGCCATATATTTTTTCAATGTCATTAAATCTTCATGATATTTACTAGTATCATCAACCAGCAAAATATCTGCTCTTTTATCTTTTGAAACCATATCTTTTATCAATTTTAATTTAGAATCAAGTTTTCTAAATAAATCAGGATTATTCAAAGCTTTAAATAAATACCAACATATTATAAATAACTGAAATAAAAAAAGTCCAATTTTTAACCATTCTGAAATATTTGGGTATTCAGAAAATTTAAAAATATTTTTAAAAAGAGCAATAGAATAGAAACAGGATAGTGCTAATGTAAATTGAAATAACCAACTATAAATTTTAAGGCTTTCACCCGTATAATTTTCAAGGTATAATTTTTTTGTTTTTCTTAAGAATATAAAAATGGCAATAATGTATATGATAATTTGAATATGAATAAAAATATGATTGAATTGTATTTCGAACATACTTCTACTATTTTGTAGAAAAGTAATTTTAGAATTAAGATTTACAGAATAAAAGCGTGGTAAGAATATTAAGTTTGCTATTACAAAAGGGATAATATGAATTGTATGTTTTGGTTTCAACCTAAAGTCTGAATAGGAAACAGATAGTATATATAAGTAAAAAGTAGGCATTTGTAAGAACGTCATTAAAGTTCTAAACATCCCAAAGTTTGAAGGAGTCTTCTCAAAAACAGTAAATAGAACACCGCTAACATCTATCGCCGTTAAAATTAAAAATACAGCAAAAAGCCGATTACTTAACGTATGTTTTGTTTTAACACTCATTAAAAAAAACGCTAGGAATAAGGAAATAAATGTGATGAGTATACTTGCGAAAAGTGATAAATTAATTTTATCCATATACTATATTATTCAGTTCAGTATTGTTTTTTTATGATAGGTTATTCTCAAAATGATTCGTTTTAATAATTTACATCAGAAGTTAGACGAATGTATAATTTTTCTCCGATAAGTTTATGCGATTCTTAACTTAAAACTCAAACTTCAACTGCACACTTACACTTTTTTGTTCGGGTTTTTTCTTTTTTTCAGTGTTTAAATTAGACATCGAAATTCCTAATAATCTAACCGAATTACTCAACTTTTCCTGATACAATAAATCTTTAGCAGTTTCTAAAATCACGTCTTTATCTCCAATATAATAGGGCAATGTTTTACTTCGAGTTTGCAGGGTAAAATCACTATATTTTATTTTTAAGGTTACCGTTTTCCCAGCCACTTTATTTTTATTTAATCGTCTGGAAACTTCATCAGCAATATGATCTAATTTTTCAAGCATAAAAATTTCACTCGATAAATTCTCACTAAATGTACGTTCGGCAGCTAAACTTTTCCGAATTCTATTCGGTTTTACTTCACTATTATGAACGCCTCTAACTACCTGATAGTAATACCGTCCAGATTTACCAAAGTTTTCATCTAAATACGCTAACGATTTTTGTTTTAAATCTAGTCCAGTAAAAATGCCTTTTTGATACATTTTTTCAGCAGTAACTTTACCAACACCATAAAATTTTCTGATATCTAAATTTTCTAAAAACTTAAGAACTTCTTCCGGATTTACCGTTTTTTGTCCGTTGGGTTTGTTGTAATCGCTAGCTACTTTCGCTATAAATTTATTAATAGAAATTCCTGCGGATGCTGTTAAACCAACTTCATTAAAAATCCGAGTTCTAATTTCTTCGGCAATTAAAGATGCACTTGGGTTTCCTTTTTTGTTTTCGGTAACATCAAGATAAGCTTCATCAAGAGACAAGGGTTCGACCTTATCTGTATAATCATAAAATATTTTTCTAATCGTTTCTGAAATTTCTCTGTACCTGTCAAAATTTGTTCTTACAAAAACAAGGTCAGGGCAAAGTTTAGCGGCCAGTGCTCCTGCCATAGCACTTTTTACGCCAAATTTTCGAGCTTCATAACTTGCAGCACTTACCACGCCACGTTTGCCACCTCCGCCAACGGCAATGGGTTTGCCTTTTAAATCAGGATTATCCAATTGCTCAACAGAAGCGTAAAAGGCATCCATATCTACATGAATAATTTTTCTAATAGGTAAATTGCTAGACATACTGTAAATTTAGGGATTAAATGCCTTAAAATTATTATATAGTGATAGAGATAGAACGTAAATTTTTAGTAAATTCTGATGCTTTTAAAAGTGAAGCTTTCAAAAAAACTAGAATTAGCCAAGGGTTTTTGAATACGGATAAAGAAAGAACCGTGCGGGTTAGATTAAAAGATGATATAGGATTCATTACTGTTAAAGGAATTTCAAAAAATAATGGATTATCACGATTTGAATGGGAAAAAGAAATTACTCAACATGAAGCTCAATCTCTTTTAGAACTTTGCGAACCAACCATAATTGATAAAATACGTTATGAAATTGAAGTAGGAAACCATATTTTTGAGGTAGACATTTTTTTTGGTGAAAATGATGGACTAACCATTGCTGAGATAGAATTAAAATATGAAAATGAAAATTTTGAAATTCCTGATTGGTTAGGAAAAGAAGTAACAGGCGATATTAAATACTACAATTCTCAGTTAAGCATAAAACCATTTAATACTTGGAAATAAATATTAGTTATTATGAAAAAATCAATTCTATTAGTACTCGTTCTTTTATCCTTTTTAACGTCATGTAATGATGAGAAAAAAACTATTATTTCTGATTCTGAAGAAGACAATCTATTAGATTTGTCCAAAGAAGATAGAGACACTATTTTTGAAGAAGCTATTGTTGAACCTATCAAAAAAACGGCAAAACAATTGAAGGAAGAATTAACAGCTGGAGGATTTAAAACTTTTGATTATGTTGATGAAAAAACACAAGATACCGTTTTAATGCAACAGTATTTTATGGCATTTTTAAAAACAGGACCTATCCGAGGTCAAAATGAAGAAGAATCTGCCGAATTACAAGAAGAGCATCTTGCACATTTAGCAAAAATGTACGAGCTAGGTTATGCTGATATTTCAGGGCCTTTTGCTGATGATGGTGACATTAGGGGTGTTACTATTTACAATGTTCCAACACTAAAAATGGCAGATAGTTTGGCCAACTCAGACCCTATGGTAAAAGCAGGACGACTAGAAATCGAAATCCATCCATGGTGGGCAGCAAAAGGTTTTCCTTTAAGATAATTTTTTAATATTGCGTTATTTTTAATACCTATGTTGGTTTTTGTATAGGTAAAAATACCTATGAATACATATTATTCTTTAAGTGTGTATAGTTTTTGTATGGGTGTCTATTTTAAGTGATTAATTTAATTAATTTATATTTCGGCTTAATAATTTTCCAATTAAATATAGCACCACTATATCATCAAAAAGAATAGCGTAATATCAATAATATTAGGTTTGTTTGTTTTACCAGTATCAGCGCAATTAGGCTTTTGTTCAGGAAACTCAGGCGATCCAATTTTTACTGAAAATTTTGGAACAGGAATTACTAATAATTCTTTACCTGTAGGAACAACAACCTATCCATACGCTTCTGGTTATCCAGGGGATGGTTTTTACACCCTATCAAACGGAACATTTGGCAACGCTTTCGATTGGCATCAAACTCAAGACCATACCCTAGGCGATACCAACGGCAAATGCCTCATTGTTAATGCTGCAGCTTCTGCTGGGGAGTTTTATAGAACCACCGTTTCAGGACTTTGCGAGACAACCACTTATGAGTTTTCGGCTTGGGTAATTAATTTAGTTAGAGCTGGCTCTTTTTGTTCTAGACAACCTGGTGGAACAATACCAGTTAATGTACGTTTTGAAATTTGGGATAGTACGAATATCAATGTATTAGCAAGTGGAAATACAGGGAATATAGTAGAAACTACAACTGTTAATTGGCAGGAATATGGTTTGGTTTTTCAAACGCTATCAGGACAAAATACGGTTATTTTAAAATGATTAATAATGGACAAGGTGGTTGTGGTAACGATTTAGCCATTGATGATATCGAATTTAAATCATGTGGAGACACTGTTACAGTTAGTGATTCAAGTAACAACAATGTCCAGAGTTTATGTAGCACTCAGACTCCTTTTATATCAACATTAACAGCTTCTCCAGATTTCGCAGTATATAGTTCGCATTTTTACCAATGGCAGGAAAGTACGGATTTAGGAAATACTTGGTCGGATATTACAGGACAAACAAATCCAACCCTTCCAATTTCCATATCGAGTTCAACTTATTATAGATCAAAAATAGCCGAAGTCGCTGTGAATTTAACTAATCCACAATGTGTGTCATTTTCAAATGAATATCGAGTTACTGTTAATCAATTACCACCAATGCCTACGCTAGCATGTTGGGAAACAGCTACTATTAATATTAATGAGTGTTCGTGGGATATTACAGGCGAACAACCAGTTATGCCTGTTGGATTACAATGCTGGGAAATAGCTGTCTTTAATAATATAACTTGCTTATGGGAAATAACAGGAAGTCAACCTGTTCAACCAACTATAGCATGTTGGCAAACTACTACTTTTAATACATCTAATTGTATATGGGAAGTTGCTGGTTCACAAGCTATTGAGCCAACTTTAGAATGTTGGGAAACCGCAATGTTTAATAACACGGTATGTTCGTGGGAAGTTATAGGTATACAACCTGTTCAGCCTGTTTTAGAGTGTTGGGAAACCACAAACTTTAACACAACCACGTGTTTATGGGAGGTTTCTGGAATGCAGCCAGGGAATGTTTATGAGGAAAACTTAGAATTATGTGAAAATGAATTTTTGACATTAATAGCTCAAACGAATATTACTAATCCAACCTTCATTTGGAGTACAGGTAATACGACTAAAGACATTATAATTGATGCTAGTGGCACATATATTGTTGATATTTCTGGAGGGGTTTGCGCTTTTGAAACGATAATTTTCAATGTGACCCTACTAGATTTACCCATAATTGATAATATTATTTCTAATGGAAACGATATTATCATTTCACCCTCAAATTCAGGAGATTTTTTATATTCCATAGATGGAAGTTTTTTCCAACCGAACAATATATTTTATGATGTAGATGGAGGTTTTTATACAATTTACGTTAAACAAGTAAATTGCAGTAATATAGTAATGAGTCCATATTTACATTTTTATATCCCAAAATTTTTCACTCCAAATAATGATGGTGTGAATGATACGTTTAGTTTAACTGGAATAGAGTTTTACAGTACTTCACAAGTTTCGATTTTTAATAGATATGGAAAACTTTTAAAGACTTCAAGAAATACTCGATTTACATGGGATGGTACTGCTGCAGGGCAACTTTCACCATCAGATGACTATTGGTATGTTATTATTATTGAAGATCAGAAATTTACAGGTCATTTTACGTTGAAACGTTAATTTTTTCTACTTTTTATTTTTTAACTGTGATTAAATAATCACCATCAAAGTCTTCTATTGTTTGTAAAACGCCATTGTAAGTTGCAGAATCTAAAGTAAAAAAAGCACTTCCACAAGGTCCATAAAAACCTTCTTTGTTTAAATTTAAGAATAAATTATCTGAAATAGAATCTGATAATTGAACTTTAAATTCATTATCTCCCTCCTCACCTACAACAGTTACAAAAATAAGATTTTCAAATTTTAAACTGTTTTCAAAAAAAGGTCTAGTATGCGTATAGCCGTTAAAAGTAACTTTAATATCGTCGGAATTAAAGGTTCCATTTTCAATTAAATTATTACCATTATTATCAACTATATTAATGAAAGCATTTCCAAACTGAATGGGGTCCCCACAAATTATATCATCATTTGTTTTACAAGATTGTAGTAATAGTATGTATAATAATGCAATAAAACATTTAATGATTTTTATTTTATAGATGCTCATTTCCTTTATATACTGCGTTGAAAGTAACCTTTTATTTAGAAATCTCAATCCATCTTTTAGCCTCATTTCCAAATTTATCAACAACCGTAATACTGTGTTTTCCATATTTCGGTATTACAGCCAATTCATGAATATCTTTTGTTATTCCAACATAGATGTCATCAATATACCAAAAAACGGTGCTTTCTGGTTTTGAATGTGCAATTTTCAAAATGAGGTCGTTAGTTTGTCCGTCAAAATCTTTAGGCAGAAAAATACTGTTATTTTCTTTTGGATAAATAAAGTCTATGGCAATGTCATTACTACCCAAACAATCACTTCTAAACTTTGGAAAAGGCTTGTAAAACGGATTTTTAGTTTTGTAATAATACGCCATCAATGGAGGTAAAACAAACCATGATTTGTGATTTATATTATCTAAATCTTCACAAGAAGTATTTACTTGAAAATTCTCATTTTTATCCAAATGAATTAAAATATGATACGGACAAGGTTTTGTTTTCAGTCCGATTATTTGAATGTGTTTTTCTTCAACATCATCGCAATTTTGAGACGCTCTGTGTCCGCTTTGTTTACAAATAGATATTTGCTGCATTTCATCAAAAGGTTTTGAAAACCAATCACTATTTGGTAACAAATCAAAAACATCAAATAATATTGGGGCTGCCGTTTGTACACCCACCAAACCTGGCCGTCCTTCACCATCAGCATTTCCAACCCAAACACCAACCACATAGTTTTTTGTTGTGCCAATAGCCCAAGCATCACGAAAACCAAAACTAGTACCCGTTTTCCAAGCTATTTGTTTTGAGCTATCAAAAAACTCCCAGCTTTCATCACTTTCAGGTCGGTTAACTTCTTTTAAACTCTCATAAGTTAAATAGATTGATGCCGCATCAAAAAGTGTTTTACTAGTTGTTTTATTTCCAAAATTGATGCTTTCTGAAGCTAAAAAAGTGGGTTCACAAAATTCGTTTGAAACATATTCACTTGAAAACTCAGAAAAATGATTTAAGGTTGAAGATAATGCTGCATAGCTTTTACACAAATCCCATAAATTACTTTCTGCGCCTCCAAGAATTAAAGATAAACCATAATGATTGGCATTATATTTTAAATCTTTAAGATGAAGTTGTTTTAGATAATGATGAAACCTGTCTAAACCAAATTCTTGTAGCATTCTAACCGCAGGTACATTTAAAGAGCGAGATAACGCTTTACTCGCAGGAACTGCACCGTCATAGGTTTTATTGAAATTTTCTGGGTTATAACCCCCAAATTGGGTTGGTATATCGGCCACCAAAGTATTAGGTAATAAATCACCAGCGTCCAACATCGCGGCATACAAAAAGGGCTTTAAAATGCTGCCAGTACTTCTAGGTTTATCAATAATATCAACATCTTTTTGATGTGCTTTATCGGTTGGGGTATTTCCAACATAGACTAAAACTTTTCGTGTTTTCACATCTAAAACTAAAACAGCGGCGTTATGAATTTCATTCTGACTTAATTGATTGTAATGATTCTTAACGATACTATTAACTTGGTTTTGAAGTTTTATATTAATGGTTGTTTGTATGCGCTTACCAGCATGTGTTTCTGTAATTTTTTGTAACAGATGCGGTGCCATTTGTGGTAATGGATAAGGTTTTTGAGGTAAACCTTCTGCAATAGATAGTTGATAAGTTAATGAATCAATATATTTTTTTTCTAGAAGTTTTTTTAATAATTGGTTACGTTTATTTAGAAGTTTTTCTTGATTTTTCCCTGGGTAAATCAAACTTGGCGCATTAGGTAAAACGGCTAAGGTGGCACTTTCAGCCCAAGATAGTTCATGAGCATTTCTATTAAAATAACGCCATGACGCAGCATCGAGTCCGACAACATTTCCCCCGAAAGGAGCATTACTTGAATAGTATGCTAATATGTTTTCTTTCGAAGTTCTAAATTCTAATCGCGTAGCTAAAATTAATTCTTTAATTTTTTCAATATAAGTTCGATTTTGTCCTTTACGAGACAATCTAATAACTTGCTGTGTTAATGTACTCCCTCCTCGTTTTACTTTTCCAGACTTAAAATTATCACGAAGCGCTTTAAAAATTGAAATCGGATTAAAACCTGGGTGCTTATAAAAATATGCGTCTTCAAACTGAACAATACAGGTTTTAAATTTTTCAGGAATGCTATCATTATGCGGAAATCGCCATTGCCCATCTTTTGCAATTTGCGCACCTAACAATTCATTGTTTTTACTTGTAATAACCGTTGCTGTAGGTTCTCTAAATAATTGTTTTGGTAAACAGAAATAATAAGCTGTTAAAACTATTACAAACAGTATAGTCCTAATTTTATGGTGTTTTATGTAGCTTTTTATTTTATTCATTTAATTTTTACTAATATAGCTTATTACCTTAATTTTGAAATAAACGTATTAAACCCAAAGTCGTTAAAATTGCTAAAAAATTTATTTTTTATAATCATTCTATTATCGGTTTTAAAATCACAAGCCCAATTAGGGTTTTGTGGTGGTAATTCTGGTGACCCTATTTTTACTGAAACTTTTGGAACAGGAACAACTGCCCAATTACCAGCAGGAACAACATCTTATGTTTTCGCAAATATGCAACCTAATGATGGGTTTTATAATGTTTCCAATAATACCAATTGGTTTGGTTGGCATGATATTGTTGACCATACACCTAATGACACTGATGGCAGAATGCTAGTTTTGAATGCCGATTTTACTGCAGGCGAATTTTATAGAACAACAATTAACGGACTTTGTGAAAACACGTCATATGAGTTTTCATCTTGGATGATTAACTTGTTGCCAACGTCTAGATGTGGGGGAATAGGAATCCCTATTAACGTTAAGTTCGAAATTTGGGATAATACAAACACTAATTTATTAGCAAGTGGTGATACAGGGAATATTAGTAGCACTTCAAGCCCAAATTGGCAGCAATATGCATTGATTTTTCAAACTTTGCCTGCACAAACTTCAGTTATTTTGAAAATGTTAAATAACGGTATTGGTGGTTGTGGAAACGATTTAGCTTTAGATGATATCGTTTTTAAAACTTGTGGAGATGCTATAACTATTGAAGACTCAGCAAGTAATAACACTATTTATTTATGCGAAAATGAAATTCCTTTTTCAACCGAATTAACAGCAGTTCCAGATTTTTCAATCTTTGCATCACATTTTTATCAATGGCAAGAAAGTACAGATGCACTTATTTGGGTTGATATTGCTGGCGAAACCAATCAAAATTATACCATACCAAACCTAAATAGTACAACATATTATAGAGTTTTGGTGGCTGAAGATATTATTAACTTAACCAATTCATCATGTAATTCTTCATCTGAAATATTTGAAATACAAGTTGTTTTATTTCCAATCGCCCCCATGAGTAATGGTGATTTAATGATTTGTGAAAACGATTCTATTCCACTTTCAGTAAATGTAATTTCTGGCGTTACGGTAAATTGGTATGATGCGCCAACGGGCGGTAATTTACTTCAAGCAAATAGTTTAACCTACAATCCAAATGGGGTAGCGGGAACCTATTATGCGGAAGCGGAAACAACTATTGGTAATTGCTTATCACTATCTAGAACGGCACTTCAGATGATTTATTTTGAAATCCCGAAAGTTACAGATGAAACGTTAGATTTCTGTGAAAATACTAATATTACACTTCGTGCAGATACCAATATTCCAACCGCAAATTTTTTATGGAGTACTAGTGAAACAACTGAGCAAATAATAGTAACCATACCAGGTATTTACACGGTTGATGTGATTAATGGAGGTTGTACAATAACTAAAACTATTACGCTTAATCAAATTGATAATCCAATTATTGAAAGTATAGAATCTGAAAGGAATAATATCGTTGTGAATCTATCTAATTTAGGAGATTTTTTATACTCTATTGATGGAAATATATACCAGCCAAACAACATCTTTTTTAATATAGACGGGGGTTTATATACAGTTTATGTCAAAGAGCGTAGTTGCGATGAAATTATCACGACAACATATTTACATTTTTATATTCCGAAGTATTTTACACCAAATAATGATGGTAAAAATGATGCATTTGATTTAAAAGGTATCGAGTTTTTTTCTACTTCATTTGTTTCAATTTTTAATCGTTACGGAAAACTTTTAAAAAGTTCCAGAAACGTACCATTTTCATGGGATGGTACTTTTGCTGGCCAGCGTTTACCTTCTGATGATTATTGGTATGTTATTGTCATAGATAATCAAAAGTTTACAGGACATTTTACGCTTAAACGATAAGCGAATCACATCAAATATTTACCCTTCCGTCTTTATCCCGAAATATCGGAATAAATCCACCTTCCCTTAAAAAAGGAAGGAGTCTTGTTTGTAACTTCAATTTATGTTATAGTTCAAATTATTAATGTTTATTTTTTTCATTTTAAACGATAAGCAGTTCTCAATAAATATTGCTAGTTTGGATGAAATTCCCCTCCTTTAAAAGGAGGAGTGGATTCTATTTCAACACATTGAAATAGAAGACGAGGTGGTTTTAATTTTTAAGATGATTACTAATTTCATCTAATACACCTATTATGTTTTCAAAAACTAATTTATTTTCAAAACGAATAACTTTAAAGCCTAAAGCCTCCAATATTTGAGTTCTTTCATTATCATAATTTTGTAGTGCAAAATCAAAATGATATGAGCCATCTAATTCTATGATTAGTTTTTCTGATGCACAATAAAAATCAACAATATAGTTTTGAATACTATGTTGTTTTCTTTGAATGTGTTTCCATAATGTCGCTTCCGCTGAAGTTAAATTTTTCGTAATTCTTTTCTACGTTCTTCAAGATATTTATGATTGTGAATTTTATTTATCATAGTATAGTTTTAAAACGGTTTAACCCTTCCGTCCTTTGGATACCTTCCCTTTTAAAGGGAAGAAATTATATAAAGGTTCAATTTAGATTATAGTTCAAAATATTAATATATTCCTTTTTAATTCTCCTCCTTTTGAAGGAGGAGTGGATTCGTCCCGATGTTTCGGGATGGAGACGAGGTGGTTATTTTTCTATTTCTCAACAGTCACCCATTTCCCTTTCGTTCTAACCATATATTCATTATCATACATCGCTTCCGCTTGAATTCCAGATAAATAATAAGTTCCTAAATACGAAGCATTCAACATCACATTAAAAGTTTTGGTACTACGCTTACCTTTTTCAGGTAAATCAAAATAGAAATTTACACGGTCATCTCGAATGTCTGTAAATCGTGCTTGACTTGTCGTTGCGCTTCCAAAATCAGTAAAACGCGTATTTACAATGTCCCAACCCGATGGAAAAATTTGAGTTAACGCCACATCGTTTACATGTTCATTTCTCAAATTACTTACGCTAACGGTTGCTACAAAATCTTGACCTTGTTGTAATTTTGAAATATTAATTTTATTTCCTTTTAAATCTTTGTATTGAACTGAGACGCTTAATCCACGTTGTTCGGTTAACTCTTACCCTAAAGGCAATTTCCCCGAATTTAAAATACGTACATAAACTATATTATCTTTCTGGTTTGTAAATGATAAAGTATTTGATCCATCGCGTATATTCAATTCGCGTTGGGCGATGGCGCTTTTAGTATCAATATTTACAGATTTCCCATTCATTAAATAAGTCACTTGTAACGCTTTGCCGCCATTAGCATTAACCATTTTTGCCATAGCCAGTAAACTATAAGCGGTGGTTTGCGTGCTCATCCAACGGTTACTAGATAAATCTTTGGCAATATATTCTGCCAATTCACGCATTTTAGAATTTTTAGTCAACACCATAGTTTCTAAAGCCATAGCACGATTTCTATACACCGAACCATACGTATAATAATTATAACGAACAGGTTTAAAGTTGATATTAGCCGATAGTGAAATCTGTTCGCTCGCTTCTTTTTGACCCGCTAAAGCATAAGCCGCGGCTAATCGCCATTTGGCTTCATTAGAAATTTCACTAAACTCGCGTAAACGGTTCATACTACTCAAATCTGGATTTCCAGCTAATGCTAAAGTGTACAATCTATAGGCTTGCGCTAAATCAGAATTATAGGTTCTGTAGCTTGGTCGCCAATTTCTAGCGGTTTCTTTTTGGTATGTCATCCAATCATTTTTAAAAGTTAATGGTAATACAAAACCTTTCTTTTCGGCTTCAATCATAAAATGACCTGCATAACTGGTTCCCCAATCGTTGGCGTTATTTTCTCCTATCCAATAGCTCATGCCACCGTTTGGTTTTTGGAAATGACCTAAACGTTTAATGCCGTTTTCAATATTTTTCTGAATTTTCTGCTTTTTCTCGTAGGTTAAATCGAAAATATCATTTAAAAATAACTGCGGAAATACACTTGAAGTTGTTTGTTCTACACAACCATGTGGATACCGAATTAAATATTCTAATCGGCGTGTGAAATCCATAGGGGGTAAGGTTGAAAACTCAACTGTTGCATTATTAGTTCCAACAACACCAAAGGTTTCAAAAGTTATTGTTTGGCTCGCATTTGCTTCCAAGGTTTTATCGATTGATTTTGAAGTAAAAGGATTTGGATTTACAACATCAAGTTCTACTTTATAAGTCGATTTTTCACCATTACCCGAAGCCATAACTTCAACCGCGTTGATGCCTTTCGCTTTACTTACATCCAACTGAAAATAAATCATTTTTTCATCTGGTTTTGAAAAAGAGAGACTTTTTGAGGTATCTCCAACCACTGAAATTCCGTCACTTAGTTTCAAACTGATAGTTACGTTTTTTACTTTATTTTCCATGGCAAAAACGGTAACAGGTAAGGTTACTTTTTCACCAGGGCTTAACTTCCGCGGAAGCGTAGCTAAAACCATAAGCGGTTTTTTAACTTCAACAGATTTATCGGTGCTTCCATAAGCTTCATTTTTATTATCTCCAGCCACAACCATAGTTCTTACTGAACCGATATAATTGGGTAGTTTCACAGAGTGTATTTTGGTTTTGCCAGCATCCAATTTAAATGGCCCTAAATAAGTAACCACAGGTTTAAATCGGTTAGCTTTTTTGTTTTTTCCAGCTGCTGCATTGCCATCACCGCCAATAGCAAATACTTGGTCTATACTTCCTGAATACGCGCCAATAACATCATCAAAAATATCCCAAGTTTTAACACCTAAAGCTTCACGTTTGTAAAACTCATTCCACGCATTTGGCGTTTTAAAACGTGTTAAATCTAGTAACCCTTCCTCAACAATAGCAATGGTATAAGTCATCGCTTTATTATTTTTTTCTGAGATTTCAACTTCAAAATTTTGTTTGGGGCGCAACACATCAGGCATGTTTAGTTGAGGTTCAAGCTTGGTGTTTGGATCTTCAACCATCATAGGAATAATGCCATATAAACGAATAGGTAAATCGTTGGCTGAAATAGCATGTGGTTGCAATAGCGAAATATTAACAAATACATTTGGTGCCATTTCTGAGGTGATTGGAATATCAACTGTTGTTTCGCCTTGTGCAGTTTTTACCCAACGGTAATCTAAAACTTCAGTACCATTTTCAATGCTGACTAAAGCGCGACCTTCGCTACCCGAAGCAAATGTTACTTTCGCAATTTCCCCAACATTATAATGTTCTTTATCTGCAGAAAACACTAACATTTTTGCAGCTTCTTTATCTTTTGATGGTGCTTTTTGCCACCAGTTTTTATAGAAATAATGTGTGCGTCCAGTGGCATGACCACTAACAGGATCAACCACCCTAATTAAGTAACGTCCACGTTCGTTATCTGGGATGTTAATTTTAAAATTAGCTTTTCCGTTAGAATCGGTATTAATTTTCGAACTAAAATAAGGTCGGTGATAACTACTAGACACGTAACTAGATAAATCATCGTAAGATGAATTCCACCACCAGCGCCACTCTACTTTATACACTTTTACTTCAAGGTTATTGCGTTTTATAGGTTTACCTTCTGCATCAACCGTAACTACATTAAAGGTTTGATTTTCATCCGTAAAATAAGAGCCGTAAGCATTTCCTTTAGGAGAATTTAAGCCAACAAACGATTCATAAGGTGCATATTGTTTAGTGAATGCATCCATAGAAAAATCGCCACCGTTTTCAAAAGCACGCACTAAAAACTGAACATTAAGCATTCCAGGTGCATTTTTCCCAACATTTAGTTTGTTGCTTACGTTAGCTAAACCGTTTTCATCTACGTTACCTTCAAAAATAATGGTTTCTTCAGTTTGAAAGTTTCGCGTTGGGTCGTTAAAAGTATAATCTTTATAGTTTTTAAAAGCGGTATACGCACTACTAAATTTTGCTTTAATTTCTGCTTTCAGGTTTTTCCCAGGCGCACCGTGTAACCATTTTACATCCAGTGTGCCTTTTAAAGGATCGTTACTAGTTAGGATGTCATTTTCAAAATCGACTTTAATTTTTAATCGATTTGGCTTAACCATTTCAATTTTTAAACCTTTATAAAATGTAGCACCGCCAACTGAAACTTTGGCATTATAAAGTCCTGTTTTATCTTCAGTTGAAGTGGTAACCGTAAAATTGAAGAAGTTATTTAAGTTGTCTGAGGTTACATTTTTGTAAACCAATTTTCCGTTTGGGTCTGTAATTTCAAGTTTTACAGGATGTCCTTTCGGTAGTTTGTTGGCGTTGTCGTTTAATATAAAAGTTAAGTGCAAAGTGTCTCCTGGTCGCCAAACGCCGCGCTCACCATAAAGGTAACCTTTCAATCCACGTTGCAATCTATTTCCTGAAACATCAAACTTACTTAACGATAAAGAAGTGGCATCGTGAAGCTTTACGTACGTTTTATTTTTACCTTTTGAAATGATGGCGAATGCCGCTCTTTTATCAGAATCTATAAGTATTAAACCATGTTCGTCGGTTGGTCTACTAGCTAACTCTTGTTGCTGAAAATTATAAAGTGAAACGGTTGCGTTAGCCTCTGGATTGGTGTTTAAAATATTGGTAACTGCAAAATAATACGAGTAATTCGCCCCCTGTTTTGCAATAACACCAAGATTAGAAGCTAGCAAATTTTGCGACACTATTTTACGTTCGTTATAATATGCGTTATGACACGGATTTTGTTCTTCGTTCCAATTATAGATGTAGTTTTTATAACGGTAGGTTAAGTTGTCCCAATATGCCTCTTCCAATAAATTTTCATCTTCGGTATCCATATCCGTATAATCGCCTTCGTAGTATTCATCTTCATAATAGTCGTCATAATCATCATTTGAAGTGGTTGTATTTCCAGTACAATTATAAAGCGAATAACTTTTATTGAAACTCACTTCAACACGATAAATGGCACCAGCATCCGCTTTAAAAAAGCGAGATAAATCAATGCTATAAGCTTTCCATTTCCCAGTATTTTCATCAGCAGTTTGAAGCTGAATAGTTTGTTTTGCAATACGACGACCAATCTTTTTTATGCCATATTCATTGTTGCTATTAAAGTTATTATCTTGTAGAAATTGAAGTATGTTATCTTCATAAATTTTAATGATGCGAACATCAACAGCGCTTAAATTAACAGCTTCGAAATTGAATTTTAATTCTTTAGAATTTGGCAGAATAGTGCCGTTACTTATTAATCTTACTTGAGGTTTTAATTCTTCAAAAGTAATGGTTTCAGAAAATGATTTTTTAAGTTTATAACCTCCTTCATTTTTAATGCCTTGAAATACATCGATCTGGATATTGCCAACCAATTTGGAGTCCGGATACACTTTTAAAACGTTGCCATTAACCACATATTTTGAGTTTTTTATATTTTGAATAGTGACTAAACCATCAAAATTTTGTTGCTTTTTTAAAGGGTCTGAAAAATTGATAGTTAGACATTGTTCGGGCGATTGAATTACATTAACATCTACAATTGTAAAGTTATTTATACCCGGAATAGCAATAATATTTTCGCCTTTATTTGAAGCATTTATAGGCTTTCCATTCCATTTTACGAGAACCTCCCTATCTTCAATATGACGTTTAATGCTATCAATTTTAAATTCAAAATATTTAGAATTTGCGTTCGCTTCATTAAAAACAAGATTCAACTTTTTTCCACTTTGGGAGGCTTCAACCAAAGATTTAGCATCATCAATTGAGATTACATCTGCTGATTTTATAACGGCTTCTATATATTGCCATTGTTTACTATAAGATTGTAAATTATTGGTAACAACATTAAAATTGGGAGTAATGGTTTTAAACTGAAAGGTATAATCTTTATAATCAGTGGGAATGTTTTTATAGAACTCTGATAACTTAACCACAACGGTATATTCAGTATTAGGTTCTAAATGTTCATCGGGTGTAAAAAGTAGCGTGTGTTTATTTGTAAAGGTTAATTTCCCCTCAACATGTGGTTTTACAGTTACTAAATCATCTGTAATTTCATCACCTATTTCCCAACCTTCAACGTCATTTGCCAAATTAATTTGAATAGGTTCTGCAACCGAGGTTAAACCAGATCTTGTATAACTGATATAATCTCTGAACTTGAAAAGGTTATCGTTTCCTACAACTTTCTTTTTACAAGATGCGGCTAACGTGATTATCAATAAGAAAACACAGAACTTTTTTAATGACATGGAATGATGAATTTAAATGAAAATGAACTGATAAAATGAAAGCGTAGGAAATTTTCCTTTATAAATGTACGGTCAAAATTTGATAGTTAGTCTTTTCGAAAACGTTAAATAAACATTAATATATTAATAGTTGGTTGCTAAAAATCTCGATAAACGGTTGTTTTTCATATAGTAAGACTCAAATTTCAGGTTCTAAAAGCCTAAAAATCAATAATAATTTTATATTTGACCACCCTAAATCGAAAAAATATGAATAAGTATTATTTTAAAACATGGCTTGTTTTAGCATGTTTCACAGTATTAACTTGCACTGTGTCTTGCTCAAAAGATGATTCTCAAGAAGACATTGAAAAACAAGAGGCGAAAACCATTACCAACGAAATACTTCAATTAGTTAACACGTATAGAGCTAGTGTTGGAAAATCAGCTTTAATTGCTAATAACTTAGCAACTGAATTAGCTGAAGAACATACGCTGTTTATGATTGATCAGAATGAAATTAGTCATGATAATTTCGATCAAAGAGGTAGACGATTAATTAATGAAGAAAATGCTGTGAAGGTTGGTGAAAATGTGGCTTTTAAATATAAAACAGCGGAAGAAGTTATGGATGCTTGGATAAATAGTGATGGGCACCGTAAGAATTTAGAAGGTGACTTTGTACACATTGGTATAAGTGCCATCAAAAATGATGCTGGTGTTTATTATTTCACACAACTTTTCTTCAAAATATAGTTATAAAAAAAGCGTTTTGAATATTGGTATATTCACTCAATATTCAAAACGCCCTATTAAAGTTTTTCTTTAGTTTTTATACATTCCAACATACAATTCACCTTGATCATTCATCGTAGCTCGGAACATACCCGAGGTATTGAATTCCATAACTATATTGCCATTTTTATCGATAGCTATAATGCCACCAACACCTGCGCCATCACCAATTACAGGTAATTTTGTTTGAATAACGGTTTTGGCAGCTTCTTTTAGTGTGAGCCCTTTATATTCTATAAGTGCTGAAATATCGTGTGCCACCATACCGCGAATAAAATATTCGCCCCAACCTGTGCTCGATACTGCACAAGTAGTATTATTTGCATAAGTACCTGCGCCAATTATAGGCGCATCACCAATACGTCCCCAACGCTTGTTAGTCATTCCCCCTGTTGAAGTTCCAGCAGCTAAGTTGCCAAATTTATCCAAAGCAGCACATCCAACTGTTCCAAATTTAGAATCTTTGATGTCTTCATTATAAAAAGACGCGACTTTATTTTCTTCAGAGGCTTTAACGTACTCTAATGATTTCATCGCTTTTTCGGTAAAAAAATAATTAGGTTCAACAATTTCTAAGCCATTTTCAGCAGCGAAAATTTCTGCGCCAATTCCTGACAGCATCACATGAGGCGATTTTTACATAACCGCTCGAGCAAGATTAATGGGATTTTTTACAGTTTTTGTGCCAGATGAAGCACCTGCATTTAAATCACTTCCATCCATAATTGAGGCATCATGCTCGTTATTACCCTCGTGAGTAAAAACAGAACCTTTACCCGCGTTAAAAAGTGGTGAATCTTCTAAAACATTTATGGTGTTTTGAACAGCATCTAAACTCGTTCCGCCATTTTTTAAAATGTCATAACCAACACGAATAGCTTCTTCTAGTTTTTGGTTATATTCTTTTTCTTTTTCAGATGACATATTTTCTTTTTTAATAGTACCGGCACCACCATGTATAACGATTGAAAATTCAACGGTTTTTTGTTCGATTGGTGTTTTTTTTGTTTCGATTTCAACCTGTTTTTTACAAGTCATAAAAAGAAACAAAAAGACAAGAAAGTAAATACTATTTTTCATAATTAATATATATGTTTTGAATGCTCTAAAGTTAATATTTTTCCAATTGGTGAATTTTAATAAAAACGACTTTTTATTAGTATATTCGTAAATAAATCGAATATAAACAACAAATCAATAAAACAGGCAAGCAATGGCAACTGATTTTGGTATAGAGAAAGCATTAAAAACCTTAGGGGTTTCAGATATAAATAATGGCACTTCAACAGGGTCTAATAATTTTTCAAACGGAGATAGTATCGAATCTTTTTCTCCTGTAGATGGGCAATTAATTGGTAAAATAAAAACCACAACAAAAGACGATTATGAAAAGGTAATGGTAGCTGCTACTAATGCATTTAAAACATGGCGAATAATGCCTGCACCACAGCGTGGAGAAATTGTACGCCAGTTTGGTGATAAATTAAGAGAAAAGAAGGAAAGTTTAGGAAAGTTGGTATCCTATGAAATGGGTAAAAGCTATCAAGAAGGTTTGGGTGAAGTTCAAGAAATGATTGATATCTGCGATTTTGCAGTGGGGTTATCGCGACAGCTTCACGGATTAACGATGCATTCTGAAAGGCCAGGACACCGTATGTATGAGCAATATCATCCACTAGGCGTGGTTGGGATTATTTCTGCCTTTAATTTCCCAGTGGCTGTTTGGGCTTGGAACACCGCTTTAGCTTGGATTTGTGGTGACGTATGTGTTTGGAAACCTAGTGAAAAAACACCACTTTGCAGTATTGCTTGTCAAAATATTGCGGCTGAAGTTTTTGCAGAAAACAATTTACCAGAAGGTATTTCTTGCTTAATAAATGGCGATTATGAAGTGGGAGAATTTATGACGAAAGATTCTAGAATTCCGCTTATTTCTGCCACAGGATCTACCAGAATGGGTAAAATTGTAGCCAAAGAAGTTGCGGGACGATTAGGTAAAAGTTTATTAGAATTGGGTGGAAACAACGCCATCATTGTTACGCCAGATGCCGATATAAAAATGACAGTTATTGGTGCCGTTTTTGGCGCAGTTGGAACCGCTGGACAACGTTGCACGTCTACAAGGCGTTTAATTATTCACGAATCTGTTTATGATAAAGTTAAAAATGCTGTTGTTGATGCATACAAGCAATTACGAATAGGAAACCCGTTAGATGAAAATAATCACGTTGGCCCATTAATTGATACCGATGCTGTTGAAATGTATAAAAATGCATTAGAAAAAGTAGTTGAAGAAGGTGGACATATTATTGTTGAAGGCAAAGTGCTTTCTGGTAAAGATTATGAAAGCGGATGTTATGTGAAACCAGCTATTGCAGAAGCAAAACCAGCGTTTAAAATTGTGCAACATGAAACCTTTGCACCTGTTTTATATTTGTTAAAATATTCTGGTGACGTTGAAAATGCCTTTGCCATTCAAAATGAAGTAGCACAAGGATTATCGTCAGCAATTATGACTAATAATTTACGAGATGCTGAACGGTTTTTATCTGTTCAAGGCTCTGATTGTGGTATTGCAAACGTAAATATTGGAACCTCTGGAGCCGAGATTGGTGGTGCTTTTGGAGGTGAAAAAGATACAGGTGGCGGTCGCGAATCAGGTTCTGATGCTTGGAAAGTTTATATGCGCAGACAAACGAATACGATTAATTATACTACTGAATTACCTTTAGCACAAGGCATAAAGTTTGATTTGTAGTTTTTTTAATACAATTCACGCAACCAATTATAAAAATTTGCATCTTAGTGTATATATAACTCATTTTAATGAAACACTATTTATCTATATTTTCAATACTACTTTTATTTGTTAGTTGTGGTCCTCCAGAATTTAAAAAAAATACTAGAGTTTTAATAAAAGGAAATATCGTTGATGAGAATAATAATCCTATTCCAAACATCGAAATAAATATCTTCACTGGTCGATCATCAGATTATTTATTAGGTTCTGGCTTAAGTAAGCAAGATGGCACTTTTTCAATTACGTCACTTTTTGATAGTGATGATGAGTTTCAAATAGTAGTAAATGGGAAGGACACATATTCCACTTACTATTACTTGACAAATACAAAAAATTACATTCCAGAGGACTTGGTATTCGATTTAAAAACAGTTGCCCTCAATAGAATCTCAAACGTAAATTTTAATATTACAAGAATAAGTACAAAAGAAACAATTTTTGAATATTCATTTCAGTTTAAAAACACAAACTGTTTTGAGTTTTTCGATAAAGGTATTTTAGATATCATTACATCTAATTGTTTAAAGGAAGTTCATCTTAATAGACTTCTTAATCAAAATAACCCAGAAGTTTCAAGTGGCTTTACAACTTTACTGGGTTCAATTGTGGAATTTAAATATTCTAAAAACGACGAACCTGAAATCACAGAAACACTTACTATTGATAAAGAAAACTATGAGTTTAAGTTTTCATATTAAAAGCTATTTCTTTTACTGCTTCTTTATGATAAGTTGTTTTGCTTTTGGTCAAGATAATTTAGAAAACAAAAATAAAGAAACGTCTGAAAAGATATCAAAAAAAGATTTTCAAAAACTAGGTTATGGATCAATAGAATATGCTCAAGCTATTCATACTGGAGTTAATTTTGTAGGTCTTGGAATGGAAGGAAAGAGCGGTTTTAATATTAAGGCTCAATTTTTTATCTACAAACATTTTTTTCTTGCTGGAACAGTTGGGAGTAACTATTTTAGTGTAAGGGATAAAACCATTGTTGGGAATTATAACAAAACAACAGTTAGTCATCAATATTTAAATGTTGGATACGAGCTTTTGCCTTTACCAAATACAAGATTAGGGCTTAGTATCTCTCTTTTTGGCGAATCAAATTTTGAAAATAAAAGTATGACGAATACACGTGAGGCATTTCAAAATGACGATGCTCATGTTAGAAGTTATGAGTTTTATTTTGATTACATGATAAATGATGAATTTGCAGTTTATTTAAATTACGCTTACCGAAATGATAAGATGGATATTCAAACACCTCCAGAAATTCAAAATCTTTTTGAAAACGCTAATTTTCATACAGTAAGTATAGGTGTTAAGTTGTATTTTGGAAATAAAGATGTGGTTTCTGGAATCTAGTTTTTAGCATCTTTAATTTTCTCAAAATCTAAATAACCTTGAATGATTCAATTACAATTACAAGAACTACTAAGTTATTCATTATTAAAGGCTAAATATATTTAAGGTTTACATTAGCTAGCATTTTATTTATCCTTCATTTTCCTATATTTGTTTCTAATCAGAATTATGGATTAATAAAACCCAATGATCAGCAACCCCGAACTTGAATTAGCTCATAGTTTTGTTGAGAAAACCGATAGAAATATTTTTCTAACAGGTAAAGCAGGTACTGGTAAAACGACTTTCTTACATGATTTAGTTGCGAAGTCATTTAAAAGATTAATTGTTGTAGCGCCTACTGGAGTTGCAGCTATTAATGCAAAAGGGGTTACGATTCATTCGTTTTTTCAGATGGCTTTTGGGCCTATTTTACCAGATGGCGTTCAAACCCAAAATACTGATTCTAGATTTCAGAGAAAATTCAATAAAAACAAAATAGACATCATCAAATCTTTAGACTTATTGATTATTGATGAAATAAGTATGGTACGCGCCGATTTGTTAGATGGTATCGACCAAGTTCTCCGACGTTATAAAAGCAGAAATAAAGTTTTTGGGGGAGTTCAAGTGTTGATGATTGGTGATTTACAACAGCTTTCCCCAGTGGTTAAGGACAATGAATGGGCTTTGTTGAAACCCTATTACAATACCCCTTATTTTTTTAGTAGTAAAGTGTTTCAAAGTTGTGATGCAGTTAGTATTGAGCTAAAACATATTTACAGACAAGACAATGAAGCCTTTATTCAAATTTTAAATGAAATTAGAAACAATCAACTTACAAGTCAGTCTGCTGATGCTTTAAATAAACAATATTTACCTGAATTTCTTCCCAAGAAAGAAGATGGTTTTATAACCTTAACAACGCATAATAACAGAGCCAATGTCATGAATACTTTGGAGCTGGATAAACTAAAAAGCAAAAGTTTTTTCTATACCGCCGAGATAGAGGGAAAATTTCCAGAATATGCGTATCCAACACATGAGAAACTTGAATTAAAAAAAGGCGCTCAAGTGATGTTTGTGAAAAATGATAGTGCACTTGAAAAACGTTATTTTAATGGAAAAATAGGAGAAATAATCCATTTGGATAAAAGTGAAATTGTAGTAAGATGTAAAGGCGATGATGAAGATATTGTGGTAGCCCCAGAAATTTGGGAGAATATAAGCTACTCAATAAACCCAGAAACTAAAGAAATTTCAGAACATGTTGCAGGTTCTTTTTCGCAAATTCCGCTGCGATTGGCTTGGGCCATAACCATACATAAAAGTCAGGGTTTAACTTTTGAAAAAGCTATTATTGATGCTCAAGCATCTTTTGCTCACGGTCAAACTTATGTAGCGTTAAGTCGATGCAGGACTCTAGAAGGTATTGTATTAAAAAGCCCTATATATGAAAATAATATTATTAATGATAATAGGGTTACAACATTTAATAAAGAAGTAGAAGACAACTTACCGGACACGACTGTTTTAAATGAATCACAGAAGAATTATCAGCTAAATCTTATAGATGAGTTGTTTAATTATTATGCATTTTTATATCCCATTAATCGTTTATTTGATATTTTTTACAAAAATGAAGCAAGCATAAAAGGAAATACAGTAAGCCCTTTAACGACAATTAAAGACGAAGGTGTCACCAAATTATTAAAAGTTAAAACCAGTTTTATTACTCAGTTAAAAAGTTTAAGTACTGATGTTCTTTTATTGGAAAATGATGTAGCTATTCAAGATCGGATTAAAAAAGCTTTGACCTATTTTGAGAAACAAACGGAAGATTTTATAAAAGCACCTTTAGAAACTTTTACTTATGCTACAGAAAACAAGGATATTAATAAAGATATTAAAAAGCAATTAGACTCAATTGAAGAAAAACTATCTCAAAAACTATATTGTTTAAAGGGTTTAAAAGAACATTATACCGCTTCCAAATATATAGAACTTCGTGCAAAAGCGGCGTTACAGGAAACAAAAAAGGTAACCGTTAAAAAAGATTATAATGATACCACTGAGCATCCTATATTATTTACTAAATTAAGAGAGTTACGAGCGTTTAGAGCTGATGTAGAAGATGTGCTTCATTTTCAAATTTTTACCCAAAAGTCATTATACGAAATGTGTGAAACCCTGCCAGTTACTACAAAGCAACTTCTTAAAGTGAACGGCATGGGTAAAATAAGAGTAAAAAAATATGGTGAAGATATTCTTGATATTATAAAGGAGTATACTGGTGATAATTCGATTGAATTAAAAGAAGACAAACCTGAAATACCTAAAATAAAAAAGGAAAACACTAAAGAAATCTCACTCAAATTATTTGAAAGCGGACTTTCTATTCTTGAAATTGCTAAAGAAAGAGGATTTGTAAGTACCACTATTGAAGGTCATTTAGCACATTTTATTCCTACAGGAGAAGTAAAAATAACTGATATTATATCAGCGGAAAAATATGCAGAGTTAAAAAAAATTATCAAATCAAAAACCTTTGAAAACTTGACCGAACTTAAGAATCAAATTGATGATAAATTCACGTATAGTGAAATACGATTGGTCGCCAAAGAGTTAGCATCTTAAGTATTCAAACTTCTTTTTTTTATCTTTAACCTACAATTAAACCTTTTTAAAAAGGTAAAGTCTAAAGGTTTACAAAACATCTAGTTCTTTATTATGAAACTCAAACATATCCAACATTTATATTGGCGAGCAGGTTTCGGAATTCTTCCCAATCCATTACACGCATTATCAAAAAAGAACAAAAAGGAGATTATTGATAATTTATTTAGTGCTTCAAAAAAAATGACGCCCTTAAAAGTTGATACTTCTGAGATTGATAATATACTAAATGAAGAAACTAGAATGTCTTCGGTTGACCGTAAAAAAATTCAAGATTTAAGCCGTAAAAAAACCATGGGTTTAAATGTGGCTTGGGTTGATAGATTAACAGATTCCGAGGAAATTTTAAGAGAAAAAATGACGCTTTTTTGGGCAAATATTTTTGTTTGCGAAGATAATAATGTGGTTTATATTCAACATTACAACAATACACTACGTAAGCATGCTTTAGGTAATTTAAAAGATTTTGTAAATGCTGTTTCAAAAGAAGCTGCCATGACTAAATACTTAAATACCAAGCAGAATAGAAAGCAGAAGCCTAACGAAAATTTTGCTCGGGAGCTTATGGAATTATTCACTTTAGGTGAAGGACATTATACTGAGGATGATATTAAAGAAAGCGCTAGAGCCTTTACAGGTTACAGCCATGATTTAAAAGGCGAATTTGTATTAAGACGTTTTCAGCATGATAATACCAATAAAACTTTTTTCGGCAAAACAGGTAATTTTAGTGGCGAAGATATTATTGCTCTTATCTTAGAAGAAAAACAATGTGCTAAGTTTATTTGCGAAAAAGTATACCGTTATTTTGTAAATGATACCTTAAATGAAAACCATGTTAACGATATGGTTAATGTGTTTTATGCCGATTATGATATTGAAAAATTAATGCGTTTTGTTTTTAATTCAGATTGGTTTTATAACCAAGAAAATATTGGTACGAAAATAAAATCACCCATTGAGTTTTTGGTTGGATTAAAACAAGTAGTTCCTGTTCAGTTTAATAATGCTAAACAACTGCTATATATTCAGAAACAATTGGGACAAGTCCTTTTAAATCCACCGAATGTAGCGGGTTGGAAAGGTGGAAGAAGCTGGATAGATAGCAATACGATTGTACTTCGTTTAAAACTGCCTTCAATTTTACTAAATGACGCCTATATTTCAAAAGCAGAAATGGGTGAAACGGATACGATGATGGCTGTTAAAAAAACGGCATTTAAAAAGTCATATGGTAAAAAGTTTAAAACAGATCGTAACTGGGAAACTTTCAATAAAAATTTTGCAAAGGTTAATTTAAACGATTTGCAAGATTATATTTTGTTAGGGGATTTGAACCCAGAAGCTCGTGAATTTTTGAACGATTTAGAAAAAGTATCTAAACAGGAATATTGCATTCAACTTATGTCGATACCCGAATATCAAATGTGTTAATTATGGATAGAAGAAAATTTTTAAGACAGTCATCCTTAGCAAGTAGTCTATTTTTTGTTCCAAGTTTTGTGAAAGCTTTTGAGCATGTCGCAAGTAATAGCTTAGGATATAAACGTTTGGTAATTATTCAATTATCAGGTGGAAACGATGGTTTAAATACCGTGATACCCTTTAGAAATGATTTATATTATAAAGAACGCCCAACTTTAGGGATTGCAAAAAATGATGTTATTAAACTGAATGATGAATTAGGGCTGCACAGTAGTTTAACTCCGCTGAAACGATTATATGATAACGGGCATTTATCAATACTTAATAATGTAGGATATCCAAATCCGGTCCGTTCACATTTTAGGTCGATGGATATTTGGCAAACCGCAACAGATTCTGATACGTTTTCTCAAACAGGTTGGTTAGGGCGTTATTTGGATAATTATGGAAAACAACCCTATTCAGCTATTGAAATTGATGATAGTTTATCGTTGGTTTTAAAAGGTGAAAACATGAATGGTATTGCTACACAAAACCCTGGAGCATTATTCAATTTATCTAGAGACCCTTATTTTAAAAATTTAAAAAAACATCAAAATGATGCGCATTTAAGCGAGCATAATTTGGGCTATTTGTACAAATCAATGATTGCTGCTCAATCATCAGCAAAATACATTTATGAAACGAGTAAAACCGTTTCTGCAAAAAAAGAGTACCCAAATAATAAGTTTGGGAAGCAATTAAAAACTACGGCACAATTTATTAATTCGGGATTGGAAACAAAAGTATTTTATGCCTCTTTGGGAGGGTTTGATACACACGTTAATCAGTTAAATACTCAAAAACGACTTTTAAAAGTATATGCTGAAAGTATAGAAACGTTTGTAGAAGATTTAAAACAAAATGACTCGTTTAAAGACACCCTTATTTTAACTTTTTCAGAATTTGGACGTCGTGTAAAACAAAATGCTAATGTAGGTACCGACCATGGTACCGCAAATAATGTGTTTATTATTGGCGATCAACTTAAGAAACAAGGGATTTACAATAATTTACCCGATTTGAATAATTTAGATGACAACGGTGATTTAAAATTTGAAATAGACTTTAGAACTATTTACGCCACAGTTTTAAATAAATGGCTTGAAATAAGTGATGAAAAAGTATTAAATAAAACATTTAAACAATTAGATTTTATTTAAAATATGGGCATAAAAAAACCTTGACTCAGACTTTTACATCGATTTGGAGCAAGGTTTGATTTAATTAATAGCATTGCAAACATAATAAGATTATTCGTAATTTTAAAATTTTAATGCCGATTTACGATTAAATACGTTTAACTAGCTATATTTCATTTTCCGCAATACCCTAATAGACTCTTTATAAAGCAGATACAATTCTGGATTTTTTTTTCTTAAGTAAGGTTTGGCTTCGTTTAATTTATCAATGGCTTCGTGAAATAAATTTAGATAACAAATTAAATAAGTAGATGGTAAATTTCTCAAATCTGCTTCTTCACTTCTAGTAAAAGAAAGCCCTTTTTTCAGTTTTTCTAAAAGGGCATTATTAGCATTATATATGTGATGAAGTATTTTTTTATCATATTGCGGCGCTTCAAATAAAAGCGTAGTTTCAATATTATAACTTGCATTATTTTCAAATTTTATAATAGTTTCTTCTAACTTATAATACGTGTGAGAATTTTGAAACCCTAATTTTACGTATTCAATAATTTTAAAACTATCGTCGTCAAGTGAAATTGAAACCTCATCTAAAGCTGAAAAGAATAATCGCACTTGTTCATTTATCAGTTCAATATCTACTCTAGAGAAAAATACTTCATCTTTAACTACTTTTTTTTGACCTGCCCAACAAACCACAAAATACTCCTTAAACACTTTGTACTGTGCGCCATAGTCTTTTCGTTTGTTCATAAAAGCGAAAACACCATTTAGAGTATGCTCAATATTATTTTGAGCGTTTTTTTCAATTGAATCAACAATTTTAGAGTTGATATCTTTGATTTTAATATCAAATACTTTTGGCATACTCATGCTACCATCTCTAAAAAAGACAGAACCGCCATAATATTTCCAAATATTTTTACGTAAAGAGGTTAAGCCATCAATGGGTCTGATAGTAACTAATCCAACAACTTTATCATCGGGGAGATGAGGAAATGGAATATTTTCATATTGAACAATTGGTGGGTTGTTTAAATAGGCGTTAATCAGGTTTTGAATTTTACTATCATCAAAAAAATCTACTCCAACAATATTGTTATCTTCATCTTCAACCCCAATAACTATATAGGAATTGTTTTTTGGATTGCTGTTTGATAACGCACAAATATGTTTTAAAAACTTAGCTTTTCCTTCTTTATGGCTAATATCGATTTTTCGCTTTTTATCATAAAAACTGTTCTCATCATTATGAGCCAAGAGGTGTTTTATAAGTAGGCGTTTGTTAATCATAGTTGTTATTCCTGCGAAGGCAGAAATCTTGTTTATTTTAAACCTCTTTTTTTACAATAGTAGAACTGGCTTGGGCAGTACAAAACATTAAAACATCAGCAATATTTACGTGTGGCGGTCTTGAAACAGCAAAATAAATCACCTCGGCTACATCTTTGGCTTGTAATGCTTTAAAGCCTTTATAAACAGAATCTGCAATGGGGTCGCCTTTAAAACGTACTTGAGAAAATTCGGTTTCAACCAAACCAGGGTTTATGGCACCCACTTTAATACCGTATGGATTTAAATCAATACGCATACCTTCAGTAATAGCTAATACAGCATGTTTACTTGCGCAATACACATTACCCTTTGGATATACTTCTTTTCCTGCCGACGAACCAATATTTATAATATGCCCTGATTTCCTTTCGGTCATTTTCGGAATAATAGCTTTACTAACATATAAAAGCCCTTTTACATTAATATCCATCATAGCATCCCAATCGTCAATACTGCCTTCATCTATAGGATCTAAACCATGGGCGTTTCCTGCATTGTTAATTAAAATATCAATGGTTTCAAAATTAGCAGGTAACGAATTAATAGCCTGAAAAGCGTCTTTTTTACTACGTACATCAAAATTTAAAATATGAACATCGGTTAACTTTTCTAAAGCATTTTGTATAGTTTTCAAACGTTCTAAACGTCTTCCACAAAGTATTAATTTAATACCATGTTTAGCAAATTCATAGGCGGTAGCTTCACCAATACCGCTTGTAGCTCCTGTAATTAGGGCAGTTTTTGTCATTATTCTTAAAAATTTAAATTAATAGTACATTTTGCATATATATTTTTGCTATTCATGTATAAAAATACTTAAAACTAGTTTAAAATCGTATTATTGAAAATGAATTATGTGAAGTACTGATTACAAACCTTTTAAACAAATGGTGATTTCTGTTTTTATTGGAGAAGTAATTTTCATAATCTAAAACGTAATCACTTCACGTATATCATTTATATAAACTTTAAAAAAGAATAGTATTATGAGTTTTTTAAAAAAATTAATTATTCCCATATTCTTATTAGGGGTTTTGTTTTCTTGTGATGACAATAAGTCTAGTGATATTGCTGTAAATCAACCAACCATATCGGTGAGACTTGTTGATGCTCCTGGTAATTATGAAGCTGTTAACGTACAGATTGTTGACGTTATGATTAAGATGAATAACGATAATGATGATGACAACGGATGGATATCGCTCGAAGCTAATAGTGAAATAGTAAACTTATTAGATTTTACAGGAGGGTTTAGTAAAGTTTTGGTTGAAAGATTTCCAATACCAGCAGGTACTTTAAGTCAAATGCGTTTGATTTTAGGAGACGGTAACACCATTGTTATCAAAGGTGAGAATGACGAAAACGAAACGTTTGATTTAAAAACACCAAGTGCCCAACAATCAGGTTTAAAGCTTAAAGTGAACACAACAATTGAAGAAGGTTTTACCTATGATTTTATATTAGATTTTGATGTAGAAAAATCAATTGTTAAAGCAGGTAATTCAGGAAATATAATTTTAAAGCCAGTACTATATGTAAGTGCTGAAGCCAGCTCAGGAATTATAGAAGGCCTAGTTTCGCCAAATAATGTTCCAAGTATGGTTTCTGTATTAGTTGATGATAATGGAACCCCTCAAACGGATGACGATTTTGTTATTACAGCTTACACAAATGTGGTAACTGGGGCTTTTTCTTTATGGGGTGTTCCAGCAGGAACTTATGAAGTTATAGCAACTCCAATTGATGATACATCTGATTATTCTTATGGAAATGTTATTGATGTTGTGGTTACTAAAGGAGAAGTTATCAAAATAACTGATCCTATTACATTGATGCTTAAAACGGGGTCAATAAGCGGAACCATATCTGGCTTAGCTGAGGGCGTAGTAGCTACTATATCAATTAACAATGATGTATCAACAAGCGTGGAAACCAATATTGACGGGGTGTATATATTTGAAAAGGTTATGCCAGGAGATTATAAAGTTACAATAAGTGCTGAAGGCTATGTTTCGCAAGAATTCATAATTAGTTTAGAACCTGCCGAAACAGAAGTTATAAATGCCACTTTAGCCATTTAAAAAAAATCACATATTTTAAATAATAAAGCGTATTATCAAAAGATAATGCGCTTTATTATTTGCTTGAAAATTTCATTTAAGATTTCCTTATCATAATTATTCGTTAAAGCTCTAAATAAAAGAGATACTCCTATTTTTTTAACCATTTTTTAACAAGGATTAATGAAAAATTTTAACAATTTGCAATGCTCAAATAAGGGCAGTATATTCGGGCTTTTAATAAAATAAAAAATGATGGAAGAAACAGGTACAATTGATATTAAGACCATTAACGAGAAAATTGAAAAGGAAAGTGCTTTTGTTGATTTACTGATGCTAGAAATGAATAAAGTTATCGTCGGACAAAGGCATATGGTCGAACGGTTACTTATCGGCTTATTAGGACAAGGACATATTCTTTTAGAAGGTGTTCCTGGTTTGGCAAAAACACTTGCTATTAATACGTTGGCTCAGGCTGTTGATGGTAGTTTTAGTAGAATTCAGTTTACGCCAGATTTATTACCTGCTGATGTTACAGGGACATTAATTTATAACATGAAATTAAATGATTTTTCTATAAAAAAAGGACCTATTTTCGCAAATTTTGTACTTGCAGATGAGATTAACAGAGCGCCAGCAAAAGTGCAATCAGCATTACTTGAAGCGATGCAAGAAAAACAAGTTACTATTGGTGATGAAACTTTTATACTTGATAAGCCATTTTTAGTAATGGCAACTCAAAACCCCGTGGAACAGGAAGGAACATATACTTTACCAGAAGCGCAAGTTGACCGTTTTATGCTTAAAACGGTAATAGATTATCCGAAAATTGCTGAAGAGCAATTGATTATGAGAGCCAACATGAAAGGCGCTTGGGAAAAAGTAAATCCTGTAGTTTCAGTATCTCAAATACTAAAAGCACAAGAAGTAGTTCGTGAGGTTTACATGGATGAAAAAATAGAGAAATATATATTGGATATTATTTTTGCTACACGATATCCAGAGAAATATAAACTTGCCGATTTAAAACCATTAATTTCGTTCGGGGCATCACCCCGTGGAAGTATCAATTTAGCCACAGCAGCCAAATGTTACGCTTTTATTAAACGTCGCGGATATGTAATTCCAGAAGATGTTCGCGCTGTTGTTTATGATGTTTTAAGACATAGAATTGGTATTACTTACGAAGCAGAGGCCGAAAATGTAACTTCGGTAGACATCATCAATAAAATTGTAAACGAGATTGAAGTACCATAAAAAAGCCCCCTAACCCCCATGAGGGGGAACACTCACTCAATTGCAATTATTGGAGGCGAAACAAATAAAGTATGTTCAAAACATCAATTTAAAATTAAAACTTAACCGCAATCAATTCCCCCTTTGGGGGATAGGGGGCTTATGGATACTAAAGAATTACTAAAAAAAGTACGTAAAATAGAGATTAAGACACGCCGATTGTCTGATCATATTTTTGGAGGAGAATATCACTCTACCTTTAAGGGGCGTGGTATGACGTTTAGTGAAGTACGCCAATATCAATTTGGTGATGATGTAAGAAGTATTGATTGGAATGTTACAGCGCGTTATAGTGAACCTTACGTAAAAGTTTTTGAAGAAGAACGCGAACTCACTATGATGCTTATGGTAGATATTTCGGGTTCTGAATTGTTTGGGACTCAAGAACAATTTAAAAACGAAGTAGTTACTGAAATAGCAGCAACCTTAGCATTTTCAGCAACTCAGAATAATGATAAAATTGGTCTTATTTTATTTTCAGATAAAGTAGAACTTTATATTCCACCTAAAAAAGGACGTTCTCATGTTTTGAGAATTATTAGAGAATTAATTGAATTTAAACCTGAAAGTAAACATACTAACATCTCTGAAGCGCTAAAATTCATGCAAAGTGTTATGAAGAAAAAAGCCATTGTGTTTGTGTTATCAGATTTTATAGCAGACGATTATCAACAAACCATTAAAATAGTCGCTAAGAAACACGATGTAACTGGTATAAGAGTTTATGATAAACGTGAACAAGACATACCCAACTTAGGCATGGTTCAAATGCAAGATGAAGAAACTGGCGAGTTGATGTTGGTAAACACGTCTTCAAAAAAAGTGAGACAAAATTATAGTAAGTTTTATAAGGAAAAAGCAGATTATTACAGGGAAAGTTTTACAAAATCAGGTGCAGGTGCTATTGATTGTCGTGTAGACGAAGGTTATGTAAAAAAATTATTGGGCTATTTTAAAAGAAGAGGTTAATGAGCACGAAGTGCGAAGTTAGAAGCATGAGAATAAATATGAAAGAAGAAATTAAGATAGGAATTATAGGTATGAGTAAGAAGACTTCAAGCTTCAGGCTTCAAGCTTCAAACTTGCTTTTCTTTTTTCTTCTCTCTTTGTTCTCATTTTCGCAAGTCACATCTTCCATTGATTCTACTTCTATAAAAATAGGAGAACAAATTACGTATCGTATTCAAGTCGAAACAGATACTACAAGCTTAGTTGTTTTTCCTGAAGGGCAATCATTTTCACCTTTAGAAATGATTGAATCCTATAAAACGGATACCCTTAAAAATAAGGGCAAATATAACCTTGTAAAAAAATACGGCTTAACGCAGTTCGATTCGGGCAAATATACTATCCCAAGACAAAAAATTAGTATAGGTGACAAAACGTTTTACACAGATTCTTTAAAAGTTGAGGTTAATTACATTGTAGTTGACACTACTAAGCAAGGCCTTTATGATATAAAACCCATCATTGAGGTTAAAAAATCATCGAGTAATTGGTGGAAATACGTATTAGTAGCACTTTTAATAATAGGTGTGGTTGGGTTTTTGTTGTATTGGTTTATTTGGCGAAAAAAGCCACTAACCGAAGAAGAAGAGATTGCTTTATTACCACCTTACGATAGGGCCAAATTAGCACTCAAAAAATTAGATGAAAGTACATATCTGGAAAATGAAAATTTAAAAGATTATTATTCAGACCTTACGTTTATTATTAGAAAATATCTTGATGAAAAAGTTTATGATCGTGCTTTAGAAAGTACAACAGACGAATTGATTAATAGACTAAATTTGTTAAAGGATGGAAATCAAATAGACATCAGTAAAGAGGATATTAAGAATTTAGAGCGTATTCTGAAACGTGCCGATTTAGTGAAATTTGCAAAATCAGCACCAGATATTGAGTTGGCAAAATTTGACAGAAACACCATTGATGTTGAAATAGACCATGTAAAAGAGGCGCTGCCGGAACCTACTGAAGAAGAAAAACTTTTAGACGAAAAATATAAAGAAGAACAAGCGCAAAAAAAGAAGCGAAATAAAATAATTTTAACAGTTGTTATAAGTCTATTTTTATTGATAGCTACCTTTGTTGGTTTTTCAATTAAATATGGTTTTGATTATGTAAAAGACACACTAATTGGGCATGATAGTATAGCACTTTTGGAAGGTGATTGGGTAAGAAGCGAATACGGTTTTCCACCAGTAAAAATATCAACGCCAAAGGTTTTAAAACGTATAGAAACACCAATTCCCAACGAGCTTCAAGGACAGATGAAAATAAGCACATTTGGGTTTGAACAAAAAGAGCTTATCACTATTGTTGTTTCAAATACAGTACTCGCGCAGGCGCAAGATAGCTTAGATATTACTAAAGCGATTGAAGGCAATTTAAAAACTTTAGAAAGCAGAGGCGCACGTAATATTTTAACTAAAAACGAAAAGTTTACAACACCAAATGGCGCCGAGGGTATTAAAACTTATGGGACTTTAGATTATCCTTTAAATAATTCAGATAAATTCATTAATGGAAAATACACATCATTAAGTTTTACAAGCAGTGGTAAAATCATTCAACAAGTTATTTTAACATGGAGAAAAGATGACGTTTACGCTGATGATATTATGGAACGCGTTTTAAATTCAGTTGAACTAAAAGAAGCAGAAGAATGATGTTTGAAGGTTTTGAATTTTTAAATAAACAATGGTTCTGGTTATTTCTTTTACTACCACTTGCTATTCTATGGTATGTTTTAAAGTATAAAAACCAAACAGCAGAATTAAAAATATCGAGTTTAAAAGGCTTTAAATCCACCAATACCTGGTTGCCAAAACTAAAACATGCGTTATTCGTATTACGTTTATTCGCACTTGTATTATTAATTATAGCAATGGCTAGACCTCAAACGGTTGATGTATCATCAAAAACAAAAACAACGCGCGGTATTGATATTGTTATGGCTATTGATGTATCGGCAAGTATGTTGGCAAAAGATTTATTACCAAACCGTTTAGAAGCTTTAAAAGAAGTTGCTGCCGAATTTATTAAAGGCAGACCAAATGACAGAATTGGGTTAGTAGAATATGCTGGTGAGAGCTACACAAAAACACCAATTACTAGCGATAAATCTATTGTAATACGCTCATTAGAAAGTATAAAATACAATACAATAATTGAAGGTGGAACTGCCATTGGTATGGGCTTAGCAACTTCCGTTAATCGTTTAAAAGACAGTAAAGCGAGCAGTAAAGTTATTATTTTATTAACCGATGGTGTGAACAATTCAGGATTTATAGACCCTAAAATTGCAAGCGAATTGGCTGTTGAATATGGCATAAAAACATACACTATTGGGTTAGGGACAAATGGAATGGCATTATCGCCCATTGGAATTTTGCCTAACGGTCAGTTTCAATACGGAAGAGTGCAAGTAGAAATTGATGAAGGTTTACTTAAAGAAATAGCCGATGTTACTGGCGGTAAATATTTTAGAGCAACCGATAATAAAAAACTTGAAGAGATTTATAATGAAATAAACAAACTTGAAAAGACAGAAATTGAAGAATTCAAGTTTTACAATTATGAAGAAAAGTATAGGCCTTTAGTGCTTTTGGCAGGATTATTTCTGCTCTTAGAATGGCTATTGCGTTACACGGTTTTTAGAAGTTTTGTTTAAAAACAAATAAGACCAGAGAACCAAGAAAAAATAATAATTAAAAACACAAGCTTAAATTCATGGCTTTACTGCTACATGATTACTGCGACTGAAAACTGAGAAAATGTATCAATTAGAAGAAAAAATATGGTTTTGGTTTTTATTGATAATTCCAATGCTATGGCTATTTTTTTTGATGCTACAATTTTGGAAACATAGAGCACAAAAAAAGTTTGCTGATGCCTCATTATTAAAAAAGTTAAGCCCTAATAAATCTTTATTCAAATCATTTTTAAAAGTTACCATTTTAAGTTTAGCTTTTGCATGTTTTGCTATAGCATTGGTAAATCCAAAAATTGGCACAAAACTTGAAACTGTTAAACGCGAGGGTGTTGATATTGTTTTTGCAGTCGATGTATCAAAAAGCATGCTGGCCGAAGATATTGCTCCAAACCGATTGGAAAAATCGAAACAGCTCGTTACGCAAATCATAAATAATTTAGCGAGCGACCGTGTAGGAATCATTGCTTACGCAGGAAAAGCGTTTCCTCAGTTACCTATTACCACAGATTATGCATCGGCTAAAATGTTTTTGCAAAGTATGAATACCGATATGTTGTCGTCCCAAGGAACGGCAATTAACGAGGCCATAAAATTAGCAAAAACATATTTTGATGATGAAGAACAAACCAACAGAGTACTTATTATAATTTCTGATGGTGAAGACCACAGTGAAGAGGCTGTTGCAGTTGCTGAAGAAGCTAGTGAAGCGGGTATAAGGATTTTTACTATTGGAGTCGGCGATTTAAAAGGAGGTCCAATTCCTGAAAAACGTAACGGGATTGTTTTAAATTATAAAAAGGACAATCAAGGAGAAACGGTTATTACGCGTTTAAACGAAGAAACACTCAAAAATATAGCTGCAGAAGCTAATGGTGTTTACATAAATGGAAAAAATACGAATAATGTTGTTGAAAATATTCGTGAAATTTTAAACAAAATGGATAAAACCGAGTTTGAAGCAAAACAGTTTTCAGATTTTAAAGATCAATTTCAATGGTTTTTAGGTTTCGGTATTTTCTTTTTGTTTTTAGATATTTTCCTTTTAGAACGAAGAACATCATGGTTAAAAAAATTGAATTTGTTTAATGAAGATTTATAAAATATTTAACGAAATATAAGTATAAGGTTTTCTATATTAAATAGTATAATTTATTAAAGATGAAAAAGGTAGTATTAATTGTAATGACGTTGTTTACTTCAATTTCTTTTTCGCAAGAGAAGGAGGCATTATTGGCTTTAAAAAAATCGAATAATTATGTTTATGAAGGTAACGCATTAGTTGGAAACGATGACTTTGTTTCTGCGGAAATGGAATACCGAAAGGCTATTTCAAAAAATCCTACAACCGTTGCTGGTGTATATAACTTAGGGAATTCATATTACGAAAAAGGAAATTTTGAAGAAGCATTGTATCGTCATCAGCAAGCAGCTAAAACAGCAACTTCAAAAGAAGAGAAACACAAAGCTTTTCATAATATTGGAAACATATTAATGAAAAGTAAAAAGTGTAAAGAAGCTGTTGAAGCTTTTAAAAGTGCTTTAAGAAATAACCCCGCGGATGATGAAACACGTTATAATTTCGCTTTAGCAAAAGAATGTGCTGAACAACAGAAACAAGATCAGCAAGACGAAAACAAAGACGACGAGAATAAAGATAAGAACGAGGACAATAAGGACAACCAAGACCAAAAAGATAACAAAGATAAAGACGGCGATAAGGACGACGAGAATAAAGATAAGGACGACCAAAATCAAGAAGATAAAAAAGGGGGTGAGGACGAAAAAGATGACGAAGGTAAGCCTAAAGACGAAAAAGAAGATAAAGGTAAAGGTGATGAAGAAAAGAAAGAGCAACCTAAACCAAAGCCCCAACCTGGACAATTATCGCCACAGCAAATAAAGAATTTGCTTGAAGCTATGAATAATCAAGAACAAAAGGTTCAGGAGAAAATGAATGAAGAAAAACAAAAAGGTATTAAAATTAAAACCGAAAAAGACTGGTAAAATTTAGTAACAGTTTACTTCAAGGTTTCAAAAAACCTTTTAGGCATAAAAAGCAATAATGAAAATAGTAAAATCTATAAACATATTATTTTTCATACTAATTACTAGTATCACTTCAGCTCAAGTAGAATTTATAGCTAAAGCTAGTAAGCAAAAGTTAGGGATAAACGAACGTTTACGAGTTGATTTTGAGATGAACCAAGACGGCGATAATTTTATTCCTCCAAGTTTTGCAAATTTCACAGTTATTGGTGGCCCAAATCAGTCGGTTAGTAATTCTTGGATAAATGGTGTTAGAACCTATAAGAAAACTTATAGTTATTTTTTATCGCCAAAGCAAAGGGGAAACTTTACTATCGAGCAAGCATCCATTACTATTGATGGCGAAACGTATAAAACGGTACCCATAAAAGTTGAAATAACTGCTGCGGTTGAACAGCCAAAAGACCCAAACGATCCTAATTACATTGCTTCAGAAAGTATTCATTTAGTCGCAGAAATTTCTAAAACAAATCCTTACTTAAATGAATCAATTACAGTGGTTTATAAGCTTTATGTTTCACCTTCAATAGCCGTTGATAATTGGAACGAAATTGATAGCCCTAGGTTTAATGATTTTTGGAGTCAGAATATAAAAATGCAAAACTTACAAGCGCAAAATGGCACTTACAATGGAGAAGATTACCGTTATGTGGTTTATAAAAAGGTTGTGCTATATCCTCAAAAAACAGGCAAATTAGATTTAGAGCCTTTAACTTTGGATGTTTCTATGCGTGTCCCATCAAACCGAAGAGATATTTTTGGCAGTAGATTAATGACACGGGTTAACAGGAAAATTTCTGCAGGAAGGAAGACCATTAATGTAATTCCTTTACCAGAGCAAGGTAAGCCTTCTGATTTTACGGGTGCTGTTGGGAATTTTGATTTTAACGTGTTTGCGTCAAAACGAGTATTAGACGCTTCAGAATCTTTACAACTAAAAGTTGAGGTTAAAGGAAATGGTAACTTAAAACTATTCAATTTACCAAAAGTATCATTACCAAGTTCGCTAGAAGTTTATGAACCCGAACATGATGAAAATGTGCAGGCTAATTTATCAGGGATGCAAGGAAGTATATCTGATAGTTATACCGTAGTACCACAATATAAGGGTAAATACCCGATACCCAGCATATCGTTTTCTTATTTCGATTTAGAGACTAAAAGCTATAAGCGCTTATCTTCTGAAGAAATAATTATTGACGTATCTAACGGACCACTAAGTAATGCAAATGCTAATGAGAATACGTCTGTTTCAGGTACTGGAAAACAGCCCGTAATATTAAATAATGACCAATTTGCATTTATAAAAACAACACCTAATTTTACCAGTTTAAATGCATCGTATTTTTTTAAAACAAAGTTGTTTTGGAGTCTATTACTATTGCCTTTCTTAGCAATACCATTAGCTATAATCATAAGAAATAAAAAAGCAACAAGGGACGCTGATGTTTATGGAAATCGAATTAGAAAAGCAGATAGATTAGCTAAAAAGTATTTGAAGGGTGCTAAAAAATCTTTAGGACAAAAAGAAGCATTTTATATTGCGTTGGAAAAAGCATTGCATAATTATTTAAAAGCAAAATTACATATTGAAACTAGCGATTTAAGTAAAGATAAAATCAATAGTTTACTAAAAGAAAAAAAAGTTGATGATCAAGTAATTAAAGACTTTATTAGCATTTTAGAAAGTTGTGAGCTTGCGCGCTATACACCAATTGATATTGTAACGATGCAAGAAGACTATGATAAGGCGGCAAAAACAATTTCTTTAATTGATAAACAAGCACAATAAAATGAGAAACATTTTATTTATAGTATCGTTTTTATTCAGTTCTCTACTATGGCCTCAAAACGAGACTATTTTCAATCAAGCCAACACGCTTTACAATGAAGGTAAATATGCTGAAGCTATAGATAAATACACCACTATTTTAAAAAGTGGTAAGCATTCTGCAGAATTATATTTCAACCTAGGCAATGCAAATTATAAGCTAAATAATATAGCTCATAGTATTTATTATTATGAAAAGGCACTAAAACTAACACCTAGTGATAAGGATATAAAAAACAATATCGCTTTTGCTAGAAATATGACTATTGATGCCATAGACGTTGTTCCGGAATCTGGATTTTCTAAACTAGTAAAAAGTATAACCAACACGTTTAGTTTTGATGTATGGGCTAAAATATCAATTGCACTAGTTTTCTGCTTTGTTGTTCTGTTCCTTATTTATTATTTCGCTTTTTCATCCTTTAAAAAAAGATTGACATTTATAGGCAGCTTAACCGCTCTATTGCTATGTTGTGCAACAGTAGTATTGGCTTTCTATAAATACAATTTAGATAAGAAGGATAATCCCGCTATTATTTTTGCTCAAGAAAGTAAAATTAAAAGTGAACCAAATTTAAGAAGCGAAGAATCTTTTAGACTTCACGAAGGCACAAAAGTACAAGTGCTTGATACGATAGGCGAATGGAAAAAAATTAAATTATCTGATGGCAAAACAGGATGGATTTTATCAAAAGATGTAAAAATGTTAAATGACTTTTGATTGCCATAATCAAAACAGTATATTTACATTTATAATGTTTATAGATTATATGTATAGAAAAATAGTTTCTTTAATTTTATCAATATTTTTTTTGGTGTTTTTAGTCGCACCAACAATTATTGTTATGGTTGATGACTCTGTTGATGTGTCTTTATTTTATGCCGTTTCAGAGGAAGAAGATAATTGTATTGAAAAAAACAAGGATATTGAGGTTTTATTCACAGATTGTCATACATTCCTACTTGCTTTTGTTTCTAACAATAAAGTTAATGACATTATTTATTATAACAAAAAATATTCTAAACCTCATTTAAATCTTATCTCTCCACCTCCAGACATAATTACATAATCTAATTTTAAGCTTTTGTTAGATGCTTACGTCTAATTTTTTTTTAACTGCTTTTGTATTCATATTAAAAGCAAAATTTTATTGTATTTATGTTTAAGAGTATTAAGAATGACTTCCCAGCGAGTATCGTTGTATTTTTTGTAGCATTACCATTGTGTTTAGGTATTGCTTTAGCCAGTGGCGCACCACTTTTTTCAGGAGTCATTGCTGGAATTATTGGAGGCATTGTCGTTGGAGCCTTAAGTGGTTCTAAGGTAGGTGTTAGTGGTCCTGCTGCAGGATTGGCGGCCATTGTTTTAACAGCAATTGGCACTTTGGGCGGTTATGAAAATTTTCTAGTGGCTGTTGTTCTAGGCGGTGTTATTCAATTGATTTTTGGATTTTTAAAAGCAGGTATAATTGGATATTATTTCCCGTCTTCAGTTATTAAAGGAATGCTTACGGGCATTGGTATAATTATCATACTAAAGCAAATACCACATTTTTTTGGATACGACTCTGAACCAGAAGGCGCAGATAGTTTTTTAGAAATATCTGGAGAAAATACATTTTCAGCAATTTTGCATGTTGTTGATAATATTACTTTAGGCTCCATGATTATCGGTATAATTGCACTATCAATATTATTGATTTGGGATGCGATATTATCAAAAAAAGGAAAAATATTTCAAATCATTCAAGGGCCATTGGTAGCCGTAGTTTTGGGTATTATTTTTTATTTAGTAACCAAATCGAATGAAACTTTGGCTATTTCTAAAACGCATTTGGTAAGCGTACCAGTTCCAGAAGATGCAAGTTCATTTTTAGCTCAATTTAGCTTTCCTAATTTTGCAATTATAACGAGTCCAGAGGTTTGGATTGTTGCATTTACCATTGCATTAGTAGCAAGTTTAGAAACATTGTTGTGTGTTGAAGCTACAGATAAATTAGATCCACATAAAAATGTTACGCCTACCAATAGAGAGTTGCTAGCACAAGGTGTAGGAAATATACTTTCAGGCTTAATTGGAGGATTGCCCGTAACCCAAGTAATTGTTCGTAGTTCTGCTAATATACAATCAGGTGGCGTCTCTAAAATGTCGGCTATAATTCATGGATTTTTATTATTGATTTCAGTCATATTAATTCCAAAATTATTAAATATGATTCCTCTATCCGTGTTAGCAGCTATATTATTAGTTGTTGGCTACAAGCTAGCAAAACCAAAACTATTTAAAAAAATGTACGAATTAGGCTGGAAGCAATGGATTCCATTTGTAGTAACGGTTTTAGGTATAGTATTTATAGACCTTTTATATGGTATAGGTTTAGGTTTAGCCGTTGGTATAATTGTAATTCTATTAAAAAGTTACCAAAATTCACACTTTTTGCACATTGAAGATAAAAGCAATGGCAAGCATAAAATTAAAATGACCCTTGCTGAAGAAGTCACATTTTTTAATAAAGGTGCCATTTTAAAAGAACTAGATAGTTTACCAAGAGACACTTATTTAGAAATCGATATTTTAAAGACAAGGTATTTAGATTATGATATTATTGAAATTTTGGAGGATTTTGCATACAAGGCAAAAGAGAGAAATATTGATATTAAGTTAGTTTCTAAACGTGGTGTTGTTGAAAACCCAGATAGTTTTGTTGATTTTTTCGAAGATAGACCAAAATCTAAAATAAGTTTAAGCTAAAAGGTTATGGAAATTAATAAACGTAAAATTTTAGTTTTGTCAGACTTGAACGAAACTACAACTAGTCTACTAAAAAGTGCTATAAGTCTCGCTAAAATGGTTGATGGGAGTATTGAGTTTTTGTGTGTGAAAAAGCCCACTGATATTGTCGAGAAAGAAAATCAATTATCAGCAATTCGTAATATCAACCAAGAGTATTTTGTAATCAAAAAGGAAATGGTAAATTTAATCACTCCAATTTGTAATAAATATGATGTTAACATAAATCATAAATTATCATATGGAAACGTAAAAAGCGAAATAGGTCATTATATTAAAGAATACAATCCCGATATCATTGTAATGGGTAAAAGAAAACCTAAAATGCTTAATTTAATGGGAGATAATATAACGAATTTTGTATTTAAAAAGCATTCTGGGGTTATTCTGGTATCTGCTGATGACAGTACTATAGAGCCAGATAGAAAAATTGTGGTAGGTTTGTTAAATGATTTGGAAGACTCATTTGTGTTTTCAAACGATTTAATGAAGCACACTCAAAAACCGTTAAAATCATTCAAGATTGTTAATCATTCTAACCCTTCTAAAATTATAAACGATCTTAAAAATAGTGACGTATTAGAATATGTTTTTGAAGATAATAATAGTGCTATTACTAACCTTTCAAATTATTTAACAAAAAGTAAAATTAACTTATTGTGCATAAATAGAGAAAAGAAATCGAACGCAAAGTATTCAATAAAATCTGATGTTAATAATATTATAAGTAAACTTAATGTTTCCATGTTATTAACAACAAATCCTAAATAGTAATGTTAATAATCTATTTATTATAATAGTAAAATAAAGCATCATGAAAGCACATACAAGAGAAACACAATCAACAATGACACCTGAAAAGGCGTTACAATTTTTGAAAGAAGGAAATGAAAGATTTCAACAAAACTTAAAAGCCAATAGGAATTTATTAGAACAGGTAAACGATACGAGTGATGGTCAATTTCCGTTTGCTACTATCTTAAGTTGTATAGATTCTAGAGTATCAGCAGAATTAGTTTTTGACCAAGGTTTAGGTGATATTTTTAGTGTTAGAATTGCAGGAAATTTTGTTAATGAAGATATTTTAGGCAGTATGGAATTTGCTTCTAAACTTGCAGGAACAAAGCTCATAGTTGTTTTAGGACACACCAGCTGTGGCGCTATAAAAGGCGCATGCGACGACGCTAAAATGGGAAACTTAACGAAACTTATAGAAAAAATTACACCAGCGGTAAATGCAGTTTCTGAACCTAAAGATAAAAGTTTAAGAAATTCTAAAAACTTAGATTTTGTTGATATAGTATCAAAAAAAAATGTAGAGCTAACTATTGCTAGAATACATAACGAAAGCCCAATTCTTTCAGAGATGGAAGAGCATGGTGAAATAAAAATTATCGGAGCTATGTATGATATTAATACAGGTGCGGTAGATTTTTATTAATGATAAAGCGGAATAGAATCTAGAGTATAAAATGAAATTTAATCGAGCCTGAAATTTTTAATTTAGTTTCTATAGAAGTACAAAATTATGGAGTTCTAATTAGCGATAAAAACCTTTTTAGAGTTGCCAATAGCAATTAATTAAACAGAATAATATTTTTAAATAGTTATAAGTCTAAATTAAACTAAGGTTAAAAACTAATACTTTATGGTATTGGTTTTTTTTTTGAACTTAGATGAATTATATTGGTTGTACTAATTTTATTTCAAAATATGAAAAACCTTTTTTCAAACATAAAAGGAGATGCCTTTGGGGGTATTACCGCAGGAATCGTTGCATTGCCTTTAGCTTTAGCATTTGGCGTGTCTTCTGGTTTAGGTCCTACAGCGGGACTTTATGGAGCTATTTTTATTAGTTTTTTTGCAGCTCTTTTTGGAGGAACTAGTACACAAATCTCTGGGCCAACAGCGCCAATGACAGCAGTAAGCATGATTGTTATAGCGGGTATCATTGCGACTAATGATGGCGATGTAAATAAAGCGTTACCAGTAATTCTTACTGTATTTTTATTAGCGGGCTTAATGCAAGTAGGTTTAGGTATTTTAGGGTTAGGAAAATATATTAGATACATTCCATATCCCGTAGTATCGGGTTTTATGACGGCCATTGGAGTGATTATTTTGCTTACTCAAATTTTGCCATCTTTAGGCTATTATCCAAAAGAAGATATTGAATTTGTTGCCACATTTAAACCACAAGCCGAAGAAGTTATTTTAGAAAATATTTTAAAGGAAGAAGCTGGAGAAGGAATTTTAGTTTTAGAAAATTTTAAGGAAACAATAAATAGAGCACAAGAAATTACGCAAGAAGATATTTTAAAAGAATCTCAAACGCTTGCCGCTAAAGAAGCTTCTGGAGCATTAGGCGCTATAAAGGCATTTCCAAGAGCACTAAATAACATCAATTGGCTAGAATTAATATTAGCATTGGGAACCATAGGTATTATTTACGGCTTTAAGCGAATCACAAAAACAGTACCTAGTACTTTAGTAGCATTAGTTGTCATGTCTGGAATTGCGGTTGGCTTTGGATTAAATTATAGACCTATTGAAGAAATTCCTAGTGGCTTGCCAATTCCAAATTTAGAAATTTTCACAAGTTTTAAACTTGATAATATAACGCCTTATATTTTTACAGCCCTAACATTAGCTCTTTTAGGTGCGATAGATTCTTTGCTTACAAGCGTAGTTGCAGATAATATGACTAAAACCAAACATAAGCCTAATAAAGAATTAGTAGGTCAAGGTATAGGCAATAGTATAGCTGCTATTTTTGGGGGAATTCCAGGGGCTGGTGCCACTATTAGAACAGTGGTAAATATTACATCTGGAGGGAAAACAAAATTATCAGGAATGATAGCTGGTATCATGTTATTAATTATCCTTTTAGGATTAGGCCCAATAGCATCCCAAATTCCTGCTGCTGTATTAGCTGGAATCTTAATTACTGTTGGTATTGGGGTGATGGATTATAAAGGCTTAAAAGCTATACCTGCACTTCCAAAAGACATTAAAATTGGACCATTAAAAATGAGTTCAGAGGTTTTAATCATGCTTGTTGTTTTGGTGCTTTCTACCTTTTGGAATTTAGTTTATGCGGTAGGTATAGGTTTAATAATTGCATCTTTAATGTTTATGAAAAAAATAGGTGATTTAACCGCCGAACGCAGTGATGTTAAACCATTAAAAGAAGAGGCTTGGGCAGATGAATCAAATTTTCCAACTCATTTAAAAGAAGAAGTATTTATAAAACACGTAAAAGGACCATTGTTTTTTGGCTCCACAAGTGATTTTCAACATCTTACCACACAAATTCCAGATACAGCAAGTACGGTTGTGTTAAGATTAGGTCGTATGCAATATATGGATCAATCTGGTTTATATGCTATGGAAGATATGCTACAAGATTTAAGCAAAAAAGGCATTGAAGTTTTATTTGTTGGTTTATTAAAACAACCAAAATACATGATGGAACGTATTGATATTATTCCAGATTTAATACCTAATGAGCATATATTTAAAGATTTTAAACACTGCTTAAACTGGATAAGAGAAAACGTTAATGATAACAATTATTAATGCTATCGTGTTTAAATAAAATTAGTTTTTAAAAATAGTATTAAACAAGTCTTTTTATGCTTCATTATCAAAAGCATCAACATCTTCATTAATCGTTGTAATACTCGGAAAAATCATTGGTACCAATTCTTTTACGGGTTTGTAAAGTACCGAATCTTCCATGTTTTTTTTATCTATAAAAGCAATTGTATTGTTCATTTTGTCAAAAATATTCAAAACCACACTTAAAACAAGAGCCATTTTTAGAGCACCAAAAACACCGCCAAGCAATTTATTTATAATACCAAGAGCAGCAAAATCAGCTAATTTTGTTAGTGCTTTTCCTGCCAGCCCAATGGCCAAAACAATAACTACAAATGTTATAGCAAAGGCGGTAATGTTTATAGTTTTCTCATTCCACTCGGTTTTAGTTTGTAAAAATTCAGCAGCAAAATTGCTAAAATGTATAGCGCCATAAACACCAGCAATAAGAGCCACTAATGATGCTACCTCAACAAAAAGCCCTTTCATAAAACCACGCACCAATCCAAATAAAATTATAGCACCTAAAACAATATCAATAACGCCCATAAATAAATTATTTAAACAAATATAAAATAATAGTCACACTTTGGTTTATTAACTTTGCTTCTTTAAAATTATTATGGCAAGAGACGAACAATTAAAGGAACGCTGGGATTTGGTAGTACAAAAACTATCCAATCAATTCGCTGATGGAGATAGTTTAGATCTTGATGCTATTATTTATTTAATTGGCGTTCAAGAACTCGGGCAGTTGAATAAAACTTTTAAAAAAGACCAAAAATTAGATCTCATGCATATTGCCATATGTAAATTGTTAATGCCTTATGGGTATTACGAACTCGATTTTGTAGATAATGAGGGTTGGCCACATTACAAAGCTTTAGAGGCACTACCACATTTAAAAGCAGGTGAGCAAAGTGTTTTAATGAAAGAAGCCATTGTAAATTATTTTGTAGAAACCGAGTATATTAATTAGTTTTTGGGCGTTACCCAAGGGTTGGGCTTTTTGTTACAATTTTTCTTGTGCTAAACTTGTTTCATTATCTCATCAAATAATTTTTAAATATTATAAAGAGTTTACAACCAAACATTATAGATAAGCACAAAAAGGATTTCCTCTGCAATCCCTAACGCAATTCACGTAAAAAATAGTAAATTTGCCATCATTTTAGGATGTTATGATAGATAAGATAAAAGAATTAATTGCTGAAGCCGATGCTTTCAAAGCCCAATCAAAAGAAGAGGTAGAAGCATTCCGTATAAAATATTTAGGCAAAAAAGGACTTCTTAATGAGTTTTTTGCGGAATTTAAAAATGTAGCTAACGATCAAAAAAAGGAATTTGGTCAAACTATAAACACCCTAAAAAAAGCAGCTGAAAATAAAGTAAATGCTTTAAAAGAAGAACTTGAAAGCAAAGAAGAAGTAAAAGGTATTTACGGCGATTTATCACGCCCAGGAACTCCTATTGAAATTGGCGCACGCCACCCAATTTCTATAGTAAAAAATCAAATTATCGATATCTTTTCACGCATAGGTTTTAATGTTAGTGAGGGCCCAGAAATTGAAGATGATTGGCATAATTTTACAGCATTAAACTTGCCAGAATATCATCCCGCACGCGATATGCAGGACACGTTTTTTATTCAAACCAATCCTGATATTTTATTACGTACACACACCAGTTCTGTGCAAGTGCGTTATATGGAAAATAATAAACCACCAATCCGAACTATATCTCCAGGTCGTGTTTACAGAAACGAAGCTATATCTGCACGTTCACATTGTTTTTTCCATCAAGTAGAAGGCTTGTATATTGATAAAGATGTGAGTTTTGCCGATTTAAAACAAACATTGCAACATTTTACAACCGAAATGTTTGGGAAAAGTAAAATACGTTTACGCCCATCATATTTTCCATTTACCGAACCAAGCGCAGAGATTGATGTGTATTGGGGCTTAGAAACCGAAACCGATTATAAAATTACCAAAGGTACGGGATGGCTAGAAATTGGCGGATGTGGTATGGTAGATCCAAATGTTTTAGAAAATTGTAACATAGATGCTAAAATCTATTCTGGATTTGCTTTTGGCGTTGGTATAGACCGTATTGCGATGCTATTGCATCAAATTAGTGATATTCGTTTGTTAAGTGAAAATGATGTACGGTTTTTAGAACAATTTAAGTCTGCTTTGTAGATTTTTTTTGATGTTTGTTTAATGGAAGTATACGTTGAAATGTAAGCGATTTGAAGCACCAAATTATCAGTTAAACATGAAGTTTGACATCATCTAAAAGCTTCGATTTTACTAATGTCTTGCCTATTTTTATATGCATTGTTAGCCACTCTTTTTTTATTCAATTTTCAAATTCCCAACGTAATTTGTCCTTTTACATTGTGATAAATCAAAGATGCTTTTATACATTCTTTTAGTTCCAATTCAGGGATTTGTTGGTTTAACTGAAAAACGATTGCTCGTTTTCCTTCGTATTGAAATTTGTGGGCAAAAACTAATCTGAAAGTATCAACTAATCTACTCGTGCATTGGAAATACATTGCATATTGGTCAGGTGTTTTTTCTTTCCAATCCATACGCAATGTGCTTCCATTTTTGGTAACAAAACTGGGTTCTCCCCATTTCAAAGTTTCTTCCAAAACAGTTACACCTTCGGTTTCTTCTGCTGTTTCTATTACCAATTCCCGAAGATGTTGCAATTTATCCCGAACAAAGTCGGGATAATTCGCAAAAACTTCATTTACTCTTGGGTCTGTCTTTAAGGATAGTTTACCCATTCATTTCTTGTTTTATACCTACATAGAAATCTACTTCCGCATCAGAAGGATTTTGTGCTTTTTTCCCGAAAATCTCAAAATCGGCATCATAGGTTCTATCTAATTCCATTTCAAAAATCTTAGACCATTGGTTAACGACCAATCTTTGCATTAAGTCTCCTTTTGCAGTTGTCTTGGTGTATGTTCCTCCACTAAATGATTTACCAACCATTCCGTTGGGAATGTTGTCTAAATTTTCAACTTTGCAACCCAATATTGCTGTGTACGGTTTAGTATGGTCGCTTTCATAGTCGGTATAAAGTGAACAAATATCATGATCAACTTTATTAGGGATTTTTCTCAAAATATTCTTCTGACATAAGCTTACCCCAAAGTTCTGCAATTTCTTTACTTGACTGTCCGTTCTCGTTTGTTGTTCTAATCGAGATTCCAATAATTTTAAATGGTTCAATTTTTACGGTTTGCATTTTTTTTAAATTTTATGATTTAATGCAAAAGTAGATTGACCTTGTGCCAAAGGTGTGTCAGGGGTGTCTTTATATTTTTTACTACATTTTTCAAGATATTCTTGCAAAGTCATTTTATGTGGTTCAAAATGACTACCCAAGATTTCTGTTTTTAGGATACAATCAAGGCGAAACGCTCTAAAGTCATTTCTTAATTTACAAAAGGCGATAAGTATCCAATTGTCCTGTGTAGTGTAAAGTGCAAACGGTTCTATTTTTCTTTGACTTTGCTTGTTTTCCAATGACAGGTAATCAATTTTTATTGTTTGATAATTTGATATAGTAGATTGAAGTTGTATCAAAAAATTGCTTGTTTTTTCGTTATAACGGTTATTGCGTACTTGTATTCTGTTTGTTAACAATTCCGTTTTTTCTTTTTGTTTGTACTTTAAAACCGATTTGATTTTTGTTATTGCACTTTCGTATTGTTCAGTTAAAGATTGGTCTTTGTTTTTTCTGATTAGTTGTTCTGCTGTTATCAAGGCGTTCGCCTCGTCTTGCGTAAACATTACCGGCGGAAGTTTGTAACCTTCCATAATGGAATAGCCTTTACCTTCTTCCGTCACAATTGGAATCCCCGATTTCTCAAGAGTTCGGATGTCCCGATAAACCGTTCTGATACTTACATTATGTTTTTCGGCAATATATTTTGCGGTTATAATCCGTTTCGATTGTAATTGGGTTAAGATTGCGGTTAATCTTGTTAGTCTTGGTTTTTCTTCTGCCATTTCGGATTGTATTGCTAGTGGCTAATTTTACTAATTTAAAATCGTTTTAATATTTTAAATCTCATGTTAAACGAAGTTATCATTTTTTTCTGGCAAAGTCAAGTTTCTTAATTTTCAGAAATGATATATTTGTGAAATGAAAAAAGACATCCAAATTCCAAAAGTTGAGAGCGTTTATATTACCGTGGTAAACGAGTATAACGCTATTTACAAAACCCAAGATTGGAATGCCTACATCATCAATAATAAAGAGGTTGATTTAGAAATGGTTATTATAGTTACAAGTGGTTACTCTGAACATAAAACAACATCTGTATTTAGAAAGAAAATAGAGATGCTTCCCAAAAAAAGTTATGCCAAAATTGAGTTGTTGCAAGAAGAATTATTTGCTTTAAACAACACCTTTAAAGTTTCTTTTTTTGAAGGTAACACCATGTTTGATAAAACGTACTTGTTTAGAAAAAATACGATTAATTTAAAAGCTCTGCGACCAATTCCATTAATGGATGTGAAGGGAGTTTTGATGAAATGAAGCCTCATTATGCTTTGGATAATTCTTAGTAAAGAAAACGTATGGAGTGTTTTTCTACTTTGAAGCAGTTATTGGAAACCTTAATCCAACTTATCAGTTAAACGTTTAAATACCTTTTTAGGATTTTTGTTTTCATATAAAATCTCGTAAACAGCATTAATAATAGGTAGTTGCGTTTTCTTTTTGTTCTTTTCGTTTAGTAAATGAGCGCTTTTGGTAGCATAATAGCCTTCGGCAACCATACTCATTTCCATCTGTGCAGATTTTACGGTGTAGCCTTTACCAATCATATTCCCAAACATGCGGTTTCTAGAAAACACAGAGTAGCCTGTTACCAATAAATCACCTAAGTAAGCAGAATCATTAATATTACGTTTCATTTTATGCATCTTTTTTATAAAACGTTTCATTTCACGAATAGAATTACTCATTAAAACACTCTGAAAATTATCGCCATAACCCAAGCCATGTGCTATTCCTGCAGCAATAGCATAAATATTTTTTAACATTACAGCATATTCTACCCCTATAATATCATCACTAGTTTTGGTTTTAATATAATCGCTAGATAGATTTTTGGCAATTTCTTTAGCTTTGGTCTCATCAAAACATGCAATAGTTAAATAAGATAAACGCTCTAAAGCCACTTCCTCCGCATGACACGGGCCAGCAATAACAGCAATATTATCATCAGGTACATTATAAACATCATGAAAATGCTCGCCTACTAAAAGCCCTGTTTCTGGCATAATACCTTTTACCGCAGAAACTATAATTTTGTTAGAGATATCAACATTTAGTTTCTCTAATTCGCCATGTATAAAAGCTGAAGGAATAACAAAAATTAAAACATCGGCATATTCTGCAATGTCATTTATATCATTACTAAGCTTCAATTGCTCTAAATGAAACTCAACCGAACTTAAATAATTCGGGTTATGTTGTTCGTGCAGTAAATGTTCTTTAGTGTAAACACTTCGCATATACCAACCTACTTCATTTAAGTTTTCACAAAGCATTTTCACAATTGCTGTTGCCCAACTTCCTGCGCCAAAAACCGCATATTTTAGAGGTTTATCCATAATAAACAAATCGATTTGAAATTCAAAAATAAGCAAAATATTAATGATGTATAACCGAACAAAATATTAAGATTTGGTTTTTGGCACGCCTTTTGGAATTACTTAAACAGAAACCCTAAAATAAATGATTATGAAGACTATAAAATTACTTTTAAGCTTTGCATTAATAACAACACTATTTACCTCCTGTTACACCGAGGTTATTGTTGATGATTTTAATGAACCAGGAATAAATATAAACCAATTATTAAGTTCGCATGAACTTTGGTATGTAGATATTAATGCTACACAAGGTTTTGGTGAAACTCCTTTTTTACAAAAGGCGTTTACAATTTCGTTTAGAAACGGTGTTATTTATGCTAATAACAATATTGTAGGACTTGGTGATAACGGAAACGGATTTGGGATAGATGTTGGAGAATATGATGCTTACGATATGATATTGGACGTAAATCATGATATTGATGGTTTTGAAACTTTTGATATTTTTCAAATTGATAGTAACACGGTAGAATTATATAATCCTAACAATGATACATCGTACTTTTTAGAAGGCTATCAACGTAGTAATTTTGATTACGATTTTGTATTCTATGATAATATTCATTATTTCTTGCAAGAATATGAAGCTTGGGAAAAAACATATACTAGTGATTTTGGAGCCTTGAATGAATTTGATAATGAAAATTATTTACAGTTTTTAGCAGGCGGAAACGACTCAGAATTTAAAAGTTCGCAAGACGGCAATGGATTAAATGTAAATAACCTTTACTGGGATTATACAGGCTTTTATGGTGTTGGAAATGTTAATAATAATATGTACTTGAAAACTTTAACATTAGATTATGATTTCTTAGACAATGAATACTTTGAATTGACCGTTATAAATGACGGAAAGATAGAGTTATATCATCCTTCTTCTGAAACCGTATATGAGTTTGTTGGTAAAGGATATATTCAATACTTAAAAACAGAAGATACAAAAGGGAAAGCAACAAATCTGAAAGCGGATAAAAAACGTAAATTCAAAAAAGATAAAGTTGTAAATCCTAGAGAAAATACAAGAGTAAAATAATTTTGGTTGGTTATTTAGTTTAGAAACCGTTTAAGGCAGATGCTTTAAGCGGTTTCTTTTTTTTAACTTTTTGTTAAAGCAACTATTTTAACTATGTGTTACCATTTGTGTCAAATGAGTTAAACGGTTTAACGTAATTAGAGTATTTTTCACTAAATAATATTAAAAGAAAACAAATTATGGGACTATTTTCATTTATTAAAAACGCAGGAGCAAAAATATTCGGAATTGGTAAAACAGATGCCGAAGAGGCTAAAGAAGCCGCTTCAGAGGCTAATGTGAAGGAACTTAAACTAGAGAAAGCTGCTGCTAAAAAACTAGAAGAAACTATTACAGATTTACAACTAAAAGTTGAAAATTTAAATGTGTTTATTGATGACGATAAAGCTACAATTACAGGCGCTGCTTACAATCAATCAACCAAAGAAAAAGTGGTTTTAGTGGTAGGTAACTCAAATGGTATTGCTACGGTTGATGACCAAATGACGGTTGAAAACCCTGAGCCTGAAGCTAAATTTCATACCGTAGTAAGCGGTGATACTTTAGGGAAAATAGCAAAGAAATTTTACGGTAATGCCATGAAGTATCCTGTTATTTTTGAAGCGAACAAACCTATGCTAACCGATCCAGATAAAATTTATCCTGGTCAAGTATTACGTATTCCTAATTTAGATTAAACAGTTGTTTTATTTATAACGTAGTATGCTAAAAATAAGCTGGCTTATATGTTTTAAGTCGGCTTTTTAATGAAGGTTACCTTTTGAAAATACAAATAATGAAACCGATAATGAATACGAAAGAATAATTGATTTTTTGTTTACGTTAAGGGGTTATAAAATTTTTAAATCATAAGGTTTTAAATATTTATTTAAAACCTTCTTCGCACTAATCTCTTGGGCTTCAAATTTGAGTTTAAAATAATTTCAAAATCTACAACACCTAAAACTAATTCTTCATCTTCGGTAATTACATCAACTTTCCATTCCCCCGTTTTAACATTGCTCTTGTAAGTGTAGCCTCGAAATCCTTCGTCTCTTCCTCCCGTAATATCGTAACCAATATCTTGAACAATTTCCCACGCTTCAGTTTCAGGGTTATACCACTTCCATCTGTGAATTATAGATTTTTTTAAATCTGTGGGCGCGAATATGGACGTAAAAACATACACTTTATCATTGGGTTTATAAATAAATTCTATTCTATGATCTCTCCAGAAAATAAATCCATCATCCCTTTCGTGAGTAATGATATATTTGTTATTATCTAATTTTATATCGTGCGCTACAATACCGTGCTGTAATGCTAAGGGAACAGGAGGTATAATTTTTAAAATGTAAAAAGTGTTGATTAAAACGTAAATACTTAATACAATGCCCAAAAGCTTAGGAAGGCTTATTTCTTTTCGGGTACTTGGACTTTTAAAATAGGTTATCATAATTAATGTCAGCGCGCAGGCCAAACTAATTAGACCTGAAATCATAAAAACATAAGTGCTCATTTCTTTTATAAAAACAGGAATCATAAAAGTAAAAAATATAAAATTTATAAAAAAGTATACACTAAATTGGAGGTACTTGTTTGATATTCTTTTTTTTAAAAATTCATTGGCGAAAAGCAATACCAAAAGAATCACAAAAAAAGATGCCGTTTTTGAAAGTGAAACACTTCTTGAAAAATAAATAACATAAGCACTTGATAGCCCTCCAAAAAAGAACTGTATTACCAAAGGGAAGTAATCTTTGTAGCGCTCTAAAAATGTGCTTTTAAATTTACCATCATCAACAACATTAAAAAGATATATGGTGATAGTTAACAAAGTCATGTGAGAACATAAAACAATAAGGTCGTAAAGTCTATCAATTCGCCCTAAAGTTAGCGTATCAAAAATAAAACCCCCAATAAAGAATATAATAGGAGCATATTTTTCATGACGTTTTGTAAAGCGCCTTAAAGGACTGTTTTTATAGTTATTCCATAACTTCTTCATCTTTGGTATTATAAAAAATCAAATGTAAATAAATAAAGAAAAATTTATTATCTCATATGAAAAGCTCTTTACTTATAAAAATTCATTTCATCTAAATAGTCCCAAACAAATTCAGGAAGCATAGGTTTTACATTTTTGCCTTTTTTTATAGAATTTCTAATAAATGTGGAAGATATTTCCATAACGGGAGCATCAACTACATGAATATTTTTATGACCATCAACCTGAGTTTCATTGTTTTCATCAGAAATTCTGGGGTATACATAAATGTGGTGATTTTGTAAAATAATGTTGTAGTTTTTCCACTTATGAAAACTTTTTAAATTGTCTTCACCCATAATTAAAGCAAATTCATATTCGGGATATTTTTCTTGCAGATAAGCCAATGTATTAATGGTGTAACTGGGTTGAGGTAAGTTAAATTCTATATCGCTTGGTTTAAGTTTAGTATACGTTTTAGTAGCACGATACACCATTTCTAAGCGTTGATAATTATCTAATAAACTACTTTTCTTTTTAAAAGGATTGTGAGGGGTAACCACAAACCAAACCTGATCTAAATCGCTGTATTCTGCCAAATGATTTGCAATAACTAAATGCCCGATATGTATAGGGTTAAAGGAACCAAAATAAAGCCCGATCCTCATAATAATTTAAGAATTTACAAAATTAGTAACCAAACTTTCAGCGTCTTTCAGCGCTTTTTCTAAGTTGTCATTTACAATAATAGTATCAAACAAAGGCGCCGTTGCTAATTCTGCTGATGCTTTGGCCACACGCATATTTATTTTGTCTTCACTTTCAGTTTTACGTTTTTTAAGTCGGATTTTTAGTTCGTCAATACTAGGTGGCTTTACAAAAATGGATAACGTTTGCTCTGGAAATTTTCGTTTAATTCTCAATCCTCCAGAAACATCAATATCAAAAATTACATCTTTACCCAATGCCCAAATACGTTCCACTTCAGTTTTTAAAGTACCGTAAAAATTATCACGATACACTTCCTCCCATTCTAGGAATTCGTCGTTTTTAATTTTGTTTTTAAATGCTTTAGCCGAAAGAAAATAATAGTCTTTCCCATCTATTTCAGTGCCTCGTTTTTCTCTTGATGTTGCCGAAATAGAAAACTCTAAATTTAATTTTTCTAAATGAAGTAAATGCCTAACAATGGTTGTTTTTCCAGATCCTGAAGGCGCTGAAAACACAATGAGTTTACCTTGTTTATCTTTATTTTTTTCTTCTAACACAAATACTAACTTTTTTACTGAAAACTGAATACTTTTTAAAGCACATTCAACAATTGTTCCTTGATTTTTTCCAATTCGTCTTTCATTTGCACTACTAATTGTTGCATAGGCGCATAATTACTTTTTGAGCCAATCGTATTAATTTCTCTACCCATTTCCTGACTTATAAAACCCAATTTTTTTCCGTTGGAATCTGTGGAGTTTATAGATTCAATAAAATAATTTAAATGATTTTTTAAGCGTACTTTTTCTTCAGTAATATCAAATTTTTCAATGTAGTAAACCAATTCTTGTTCAAAACGGTTTTCATCATATTTCTCTTTTAATTCTTCAACACCTTTAAGAAGTCGTTCTCTAACACCCTCAACGCGTTCAGGATCCATAGCAATTATTTGGTCAAGAATAGTGCTTATTTCAATAATACGATCATTAAAATCCTTTTCTAAAACCTCGCCTTCATTCAATCTATAATCAACCAAAGCATCAGTAGCCTTTTTAATTTCGGTTTCAATAGCTTGCCACTCGGTTTCATCAATTTCTTCACGAACTGTATTTAAAGCATCAGGAAAACGTACTGCCATCTTCAATAATTCTAGTTCGTCTCCATCAACCACTTTTCTAAGTTGCTCGATATATTGCTTTACAACGGGAGTATTAATTTGTGTTGAAGTATCATCAGCTGTAGCCTCTACATAAATTGAAAAATCTATTTTACCTCTAACCAATTTATCGGCTAATAATTTTCTAACAACCAATTCTTTTTCTCTATATATAGAGGGCATTCTCGCGTTTAAATCTAAATTTTTACTGTTAAGAGACTTAAGCTCTACAGTAATTTTTTTTGTTTGAAGTTGTAAAACAGATTTCCCATAACCTGTCATTGAATATATCATAAACTAAATGTTAAGTGACAAAGGTAATTAAAACAAAAACGATAAGAAACAGCAAAATAAAGATGAATTCAATGGGCTAAAAATATCATGAAGTTATTTGATTAAATATTAATACTTTTGCTATGTTTTAGACTTTAAAATATAATACATGAAAGTACAAATAAGCATATATATAAAAATTTTAATTGTTCTATTGGTTTTAGGATGTAAAGATGAAAAAGCTAAAAAAGTAACAGAGACAGTAAAACTTAAACAGAACGACATTAAAAAAGTTGTAAGTGAAGATATTATAAATAATCCACCAGAGGGTATGGTTTGGATACCTGCAGGCACCTTTATGCAAGGTGCTGTATCTCAGGATAACATGGCTATGACCCATGAAAAACCCCAACATTCTGTAACCGTTGACGGATTTTTTATAGACATCACTGAAGTTACCAATGCTGAGTTTTCTAAATTTGTGGAAGAAACAAACTATGTAACTATGGCCGAACGTGAAATTGACTGGGAAGAAATGAAAAAACAACTTCCTGCTGGCACACCAAAACCGCACGATAGTATTTTGCAACCAGGATCTTTGTTGTTTAAAAAAACAAAATCATCGGTTCCTAATTTGTATGATTTTTCACAATGGTGGAGATGGTCTATAGGTGCTAATTGGAGACATCCAAACGGTCCTGAAAGTAATTTGGACGGAAGGGAAAATCATCCCGTGGTTCACGTTTGTTATGAAGATGCATTAGCATATTGTAAATGGGCTGGAAAACGTTTACCTACTGAAGCAGAATGGGAATATGCAGCAAGAGGTAATCAAAAAAATACCATGTATTTATGGGGAGACGATGGATCTCAGTTATCAAAACGAGCCAATAGTTGGGAAGGAGAATTTCCAGTAAATAATACCTTGGAAGATGGTTTTGAAAGAACGGCACCTGTAAAATCTTATCAAGCAAATGATTTTGGATTATTTGATATGGCTGGTAATGTTTGGGAAATGACTGCCGATTGGTATAACCTTAATTATTACAATGAATTAGCTGCCACAAAAACCACAATAATTAATCCACAAGGCGCTAAAAAAGCCTACAATCCTAACAACCTGTATATTCAAGAAAAAATTATAAAAGGAGGTTCTTTCTTATGTAGCGATTCTTACTGTGCAAGCTATAGAGTTTCTGCAAGAATGGGAACTAGTATGGATTCTTCTGCGGAACATATAGGGTTTAGAACTGTTGCTACCCCAGAAGATGCTGACTGCAAATGATTAAAATACCCCAATATTTATGTTTAATATTTTATAAGGTTAGGCTGATTTTTATATCAGCTTTAAGTTATTTTAGTGCTTTAGACTAATTGCTAAAATTAAAAGTCATTGCACCAAGCAAATTTCTGATTTATAATTCGTTCTTTTTCTAAATTTATAAAATCTAAATAGGCTAATGCCGCAGGTGATAAATTTTTAGATTTTAACCATATCAAATTCCACACGGTATTTATAGGCAACCCTTTAACTGGAACAATCTGCAAATCTTTATTTTTAAGTTCGTTTCTAAGTCCTATAAGAGGCATAACCGAACACCCCAAACCTGAAAGAACCGCTTGTTTAACTGCTTCATTTGAAGTTAGCTCCATCTTTTTTTTCACTGAAAACCGATTTTTAGATATGAATGTTTCCATAGCATTTCTTGTAGCAGACCCTTGTTCTCTATAAATTAGAGGGAATTTTTCAAATAAATTCTTTTTTGAGAGACTCTTACTTAATTTTAATGCACTACTTGAAACAAAGAACAATTTATTCTGCATGAGTTCAACCTTATCCACCTTTAGTTTTTTTGGCAAAACGGATACCAATGCAAAATCCACTTCATTCATCTCTAAACTTTCAATAACTCTAGATTTATTCGTCACATCCATAATGAGATCAATCCCTTCGTTTTGTTTCATAAAATCTGATAAAAAATAGGGCATTACATATTTTGCAGTTGAGACTATCGATATTTTGAGGCGACCCGAAAGCTGACCTTTATAGGCTAATGTTTTGTAATTAATAGCATGTACTTGATTAACAATTTTTTCTGCTGCATTAGCTATTTCCATTCCAAAATCGGTAACGTACAGTTGCCGGCCCACCACTTCTGTTAGAGGAATAGCAAACTGATCTTGAAAATTTTTAAGTTGTATTGATACAGCAGGTTGCGTTAAATACATGGCTTCTGATGCCTTGGTAATACTCTTTAATTCAGCGATTTTTAGAAAAATATGAAGCTGATGAAGTGTGTAATTCATAAATAATTTTTATGTATTGTATAACAAATATAAATAAAAATAAATGAATATTATGTATAACCTTTGTGACAGCAAATGAATAATCAATTACTAACACGTATAAAATAGATTAAAATGGAAACAAACGAATTAAAGAAAACCGAAAAAGTATCTCAAAAAATTCAATTAGTTAAAGGCGAGTTTACACCTTCTGAAGCATCTCATATCATTATGAATTTGATTGATGAAAAAATAAACTTCCATAAAATTCAAAGACTACAGATTTGGGAAGGTGATCATAAATGTAAAACAGATCAATTAGATGGACGTATTGCAGAGCTTGAAAAAGAAAAAGTTATTGCAAAAGAGTTTATCAACAGCACCAGGGATCTTGGCCAGAATTTAAAAATTAATGGTATTCTCGAAATTAGTGTCGCTAAATAATATAAAACTCAAACCTTAAAAAAATAAATTATGCAATTTTCAAAATCAACTTTTTTATCAATTTTAGGTCTAATGACTCTAATCTTTTTCATAGCGATGGCCTATTTGAATAATCATGTTTTCTTAGACAAAATAATACTTTGTAGTTCTATTTTAGGTTTGGTTTTGTTCTCTAAAATAAGAGGAGAGCATAATGGAAATCAATCAAATTCAAACGGCAATAAATATACAGACCTGACTTAATAATAGGTGTATTTTAATATAAAATCAATACGCTTCATAAAATAAAAATTTAAAAATGACTCTTGAAAATAATTTAGATTTAAGTACGGCACAAAAAGGCGTTGTTAAACATAAAGGCGTCCAAAAGTTAGTTATAACTGGACTAGTAGCAATAGTATTATGGTTAATGTTTGCTGGTAATGTAATTTATCTTATAGTTAACTTTGGCAATATGCCCAATTGGTATTTAGGAAACATCTTTCACATTAATGGATTTACTATTTTAATCTGGACAACGGTTACCTTTTTTAGTGCCATTGTAAGTAGTTATGCAAGTAGCTACCTTGAGGGTTTCAGATTTCACTCTAGATTTATGATACTTTGTTTGATTTTTACAATATCTGTGATGCTTTTAGTCATGTCTAATCACATAATGCTTTTGCTTTTCAGCTGGCTAATTATGGGTATTTTCATGTCTCAATTGATTGGTATCGATAAAAATTGGGGAGAAGCGAGGGAAGCTCTAAAATTTACTCAAAAGTACTTTTTAACCGGCACATTTTTTTTAAGTATAGGTTTACTATTACCAGCTTTTATTAGTAGAGAGTTTACCGTGAGCGGACTTTCATCAGCTGTTAATGAGCTACCAGCTTTTATTACCATCATATCAGCACTGTGTATTATTGCCGCGGCCATTGTTCAATCGGCAATTTATCCATTTCATCGGTGGTTACTTTCTGCAATGACATCACCAACGCCAGCCTCAGCACTCATGCATGCTGGTTTTGTTAATGGATCAGGTATTCTTTTGGCTTTGTTTGCTACAATGTTGTTCGCTTCGGATACCTTAAATATTCTTTTCATAATAGGGGGATTCACAGCAATTCTTGCACAATTTACGAAGCTACTTCAAGTGAATGTCAAACAAAAACTAGCATGTTCTACAATAGCTCAAATGGGTTTTATGATTATGCAATGTGGTTTAGGCTTTTTTAATGCAGCAATAGTTCATTTAATTCTTCATGGGTTTTATAAGGCCTACTTATTCCTTTCTTCCGGAGAAGAAATAGCGCAAACAAAACCAGAAAAACATCAGCAACTAAAAATTAAACCACTTCAAGCCATTGTTGTATTGCTTTTCGGAGGTTTAGGCGCTGTATTATTTGCACTATGGACGGGAAAGGGAATAGCCATGAACAGTAGTGTATTTTTAACGCTGATAGTTGCAATAACCGTTGGGCAGGCAACTTATAATATTGTAAAGGAGCAAAGTTTATCTGTTTTACAAAAAATTATTGTCCCAATCGTAATTTTTGTTACAGGAATAGGTATCTACGCTTTCATGTATAACGGTGTTACAATACTTATGTCTGATATGCCAATGATTGCAGAGCCTTTGCCTTTGTCTTGGGTACAAATTATATTTGGAATCATATTTCTGATTGGGTTTTTTGTAATGAAATTAGGCGTTTACAGAAAGATTCCTTGGCTCTATGTAAAATTAATGAACATATCTCAACCACATAAAAAATCAGTTTTAATGTACAAATCAAAATCGATATGAACCAATCTATTACAAACAGTATTGACCAAGCATCAAAAGTAATTGGTAAAACATGGCCTTTATACACCTTTGTGGCTTCCAACCCGTTATCAGGTTATGAAAACTCTTCATTTCAGGAAGCTGTAACTTCTGCTGAAAAGCACTTCAATGCGAATTCATTTCCAGCAGCAAAACAGTTCCGTCAAGCTTGGGAGCATGGAGATATAAATAAGGATGTATTGATAGCCCTATTGCAAGAAAACGGATTATCAGAATCGCCAGAATACTATTTACAACAGATAGAATCTCAAAAATACTCGGAAGTAATAAACGAAAGCCACGATGTAGATCGAATTATGGCAAAGTGGCTTGCGGCTTTTATGGATGAAGGTCTTGCGGAGTGGGATATGCCATTTAAAAGTGAAGGGTTTTATGCGGCCTGGAGACATTTGGTAATTTACGATTCTGAATTGGGAATTACATATTTAAAAGATATTCCAAAAACAAGTGAAAAGGCTTTGGAATTAGCATTAAAGGATTACCCGGAAACCGACTATATTAATATCTTTACTTCGCATTTAGCGTCACTTCCTGGATGGACGGGTTATATTAACCACCGTGCAGAATCTAATTCGGACTGGGAACAAGATTTTCCCATAAGTTTGATGGATTATTTGGCAGCACGACTTTGGACAGCCCAAAAATTAAATATGTCAATACGACCAGAAAGCACTGAAGAAACTTCAAATAGCATGGTGCCAAAACTTCAATACATTTGGTTAAAAGCATGGGAACAAAGTTGGCAAAGTCAATTGGTCAAAACTTTAGAAAAGGAAGCTATTGAAACAAAACCGTTTAGTGAAACCAATGTCCCAGATGCGCAAATGGTATTTTGTATAGACACACGATCAGAACTGATTAGAAGACATGTAGAATCAAAGGGTAATTACGAAACTTATGGTTACGCTGGGTTTTTCGGAATTGCTATGGATTATGAAAATATAAATGATGGTATTACAAGAAAATCTTGTCCTCCAATTGTATCTTCTGCCTATAAAGTATCAGAAACGTCACAATCAAATAAGGAAAATACATTCTTAACATACCAAAAGAAAAATGAAACTCTAAAATTTGGTGATTATTTTCTAAAACGTATGAAAAATATGTTACCCTCTGCTTTTGGATATGTTGAAGGATCAGGTTTTTTTTACGGATTATCTTTAATTTCTAGAACTTTGATGCCAGGTAAGATGTATAAGAGGAAGAACAAAAATTCTTCACACATGGAAAATATTTGTCAGCCCGACATTAACAAAGTGATAAATGAAGGTGATCCTTCACTTGGAATTCCATTAGATGAAAAAGTGGGAATAGTAAAATCGGCATTCGATCTTATGGGCTGGAAACAGTTTGCACCTTTGGTACTTTTTGTAGGTCATGGGAGCCACTCTGCCAACAACCCGTTCAGTTCGAGTTTAGATTGTGGGGCATGTGCAGCAAGCCCAGGACGCCATAATGCCAGAATGCTAGCAAAACTTGCTAACTTACCTGAAGTCAGAAAAGTATTAGCAGATACACATGGCGTCATGATTCCAAAAAGCACTATTTTTATGGGAGCAGAACACAATACCACTACAGACGATATTGTTTTGTTTGATTACGAAGTTACTGATTCGCACAAGCTACTTGTTAAAAATTTAAAAATAAATCTGATGAAAGCGCAGCAAACCGCTACTCAAGATAGACTTGGTGAAAATAGTAATAGCATTTCTTCAGCGCAAAAAAAAGCTAATAATTGGGGAGAAACCAGACCAGAATGGGGGCTGGCAAAAAATGCAGGCTTTATTGTAGGACCTAGAAGTTTGACCAAAAATACCAATTTAGACAGTAGTTGCTTTCTTCACTCTTACGATTGGGAGTTAGATACCTACGGCAAAGCTTTGGAAGGGATTATGCAAGGCCCAATGGTTGTAACGCAATGGATTAATAATCACTACTATTTTTCAACAGTGGATAATAACACATATGGTGGCGGTTCTAAAATCACACATAATATTACAGGTAAATTTGGTGTGGTTCAAGGTAATGGAGGCGATCTTAAAATGGGCTTGCCATTACAATCTGTATTCCAATCGGATGATATGATGTATCATAAGCCACTTCGACTTTCTGTTATGATTCAAGCACCAATTGCCCGAGTATCAGAAATTCTTACCAGAAATGGGAACTTGAAGACACTTTTAGACAATGAATGGATTTATCTGATGGTTATGGATCCTAAACAGAGCAATGAAATTTTTAGTTATAAAAAATCAATACAGTGGATGTCTGTATCAAATAAAATCTTAAGTACTAACGCTAAAAAAAATGTAGTTAATGAGACGATACTAGTCTAAATTATCTTATAAATATTAAAATAAAGAAGTTTGACGGCCATCATAGATTTTGATGGCCGTATTATTTTTGTCAATTCATTCATGATAAGGGATTGGATACAAATAATTAACTTTTACTAAATTGACTCAAACAATGATACATTCTATAGTCTGTTTGCAAATTTATCAAGTAAAATAATCCATAACCTACTTTAGGTTATGGGTTTCGAAATACTCAAGGTGGTAATTCATCCTACACAACCGAAATTACTGTATTTTGAATCTAGCGTATTTTATTTTAAATTTGGCTAATGATACTTATAATAGATTAAAAATTATTTAATCTTAATTAAGATCATCTAAAATTATAATTCGTTGCACCTACTGAAATTGCAAGTTTAGTGAGAAAAAGAGTTAAAAATAAGGATTATGCCCACTGGTGATACGAATTACAAAAAATCAGAAATCCACATATCACTATATAGGTCATTATATTAATTTGAAGGATTGGGACGAAACTAAAATAAGTATCAAGAAGTACAATACCAATGTTGTAAGAATGCAAGATACAATGTTATATGACCTTGTTTAAATCGAGCATCCTTAATTGAAGTATTTAAAAAAAGCTTTTAGTTGAATAATATAGTTTACCATTTCCATTAGTCATTATCATTATTATTCAAATATCTCTTTTCTCGAAAGCGCAATTCATTCTTTTCCACTTTAACTTCTTTTGCTAAAATCAATTTCTTTTTGGATGGCTCTGCTACCTTAAGAAGAGCTTGAATTATCGCTACGGTCGGTTTGGTCTGAGACTTTTCAATATCTTTAATAATGGCAATCAATCCGTTCATTCGTTTTTTTGATTATCATGGAGATTCTGTTTTCCGGGGTTTCCATACGAGGTCCTAAAGTCTCGGTAGGTAAAAATCCATCATCAATAGTAATATCATGGATTGAGATTTTAATAGTATTTTACCAAAATCTCTAAATTGACTAGCTACTGAACTTTTAATTTTCAAAGTCTCAAAACCCTCTTTTTCAAATCCCTTAACCATAGTTTTTAGTAAAACAATTGCTTGTTTACGGAGGTTTGTAAATATTTTATGTAAAAAGTATCATCAAATTTTCAATTTCAAAAATTGATAAACCATAAAACCTCTTTGAAGCTCTAAGCTTATTGCAAAATCAAGTATATGTAACATCGCGAAGCGTGTTCCCCTCTTGCTATCTCCCCCTTAGTTTTACAAACACGATTTATTTAGGGATTATTTATATGTTAGTGGGTTTCTTTAATTGTTAATTTTTTAGTAATAAAGTGAAGTTAATTATCTAGAAACAATTTTATATAAGCTAATTATCATATTCATTTTAGATGGTTTTATTTGATGTAATTTGATATTCTTTTTACTTTTAAAATCACATACTTATTATATCTTAAGCGTTTTCCTTTTCATTTGATGTGGAAATCTATATTGACATATAATTACCAAGTTTATTTATTACAAAATGATATAGAATAGGGTTCAATTCAATTTTATTCACTTACTTCCTATAGCAGGCATCGCTGCTACCTTTTCGGGAACCAGTACTAAAATTATGAACGAGAAAGAACTTAAATTATGAACGAGAAAGAACTTATAAAAGTGGGTGAGCGAACGGTTAAGCAGTAAGTCCCAGGCATAATTTTAAACTTTGTGGCTTAAAAAGGATGAAGTGATTTGCTTGTAAAGCGGACGCAATTCCAAAGTTGAAATTTTTGTGATTTTGACGAGATTTCATTCCCATTGTGATGATACACAGAATTTCCTATCAACTTTAGTATTGTGCTCAAAATGTTTTTTGAGTGAAGTGCTTTTAATGGAATGCAGCTTTTGCAGCGGAATGGAAAGAGAAGTGGTGAAACGAGTTGAAATAGATAAATAAATTGTTATGTAATAAGAAGGTTATCCCAATTGAAAGGGTGGCTTTTAAATGAAAATCGTTCTTTTATGTAATCGGATAGATACAATTGTAGTAAATTCACAAAACACATAGTGTATATTAATCTTTTTCTTGAAAGTTTACTAAAATTTTTTTACCACTATCATGTTAAATAATGCAAATTCCAGCGCATTTTGTTTAATTAATTTGTAACTTTAAGAAAATTGATTGTTTACTTCAATAAAAAATACGGTAAGCTTCAGAGTAAATTAAATTCAAAATAATTAAAATAGAATAATATGAAAAAGCCAAATTATGACAAGACGGTCGGAAAACATCCAGTACCTCATGCGAAAGGGATTGCAAAAGATGAAACTTCAGATATAGAAAAACAAAAAAAGGTTACGGAGTATAAAGAGGGAACTAACGAAGAAGAATAAAATCCTTTTTCAAACAATTAATTACGTTTCATTGATCTAAACCCCTACATTGAAATCCCTACAAATGGCTTGTCTTTTAAAGGTTATTAAACATAATGAATTTCAGTACTTGTCGTTACTTTTTTAAAATACCATTGCTCATATCCAACAGAGTTACTTAAAATAGAACTTTGGTTTTCGAATTAAAGGTTACTTGATATAAATACATTTTCAATTTTTTTAATTGTATTCTTTAACATCACTATTGACATTAAATTGCTGTATTTAAATGATTTATGATATTAATGTAGCACTAAGAAGTTTCAAAACTTATAACTGTTATATTTTATAATTCTTAAAAAAAAATCTCATAAATCAATGTGTCATAAATCTTCTCATACCCTTTGAAGTCATTTAATAAGCTTTTAAGGTCAAGCAATAGATATTAAACGAGCTACCTTGCCCTTATAATACGATTAAGTGTTATATAGATACAAGAATCATGAAAACGTTAAAAGATTTATTCGAGCACCAATTGAAAGACCTATACAGCGCAGAAAGCCAGCTACTTGTGGCCTTACCAAAGATGGTAGAAAATGCAAAGGACGATAAGTTAAAAAAGTCTTTTAAATATCATCTGAAAGAAACTAAAACCCATCAGAAAAGATTAAAAGATATATGCGATACGTTGAACATCTTCTGCCTCTGGCGAAAAATGTAAGGCCATGGAAGGTTTAATAAAAGAAGCTGAAGGATTTATTAAGGAAGTTACTGATAATGAACTTAAGGATGTAGGTCTTATTGCAGAAGCGCAACGTATTGAGCATTATGAAATCTCTGGCTATGGAACTGCAGTAAGATATGCCAAAGAATTGGGGCACGATACCATTGTCACAAAATTACAAGAAACCTTGAATGAGGAATACAATTGTGATGAAAAATTAACCGATATGGCCGAAGGTCGATTGAATCGTAAGGCTATTGAAAAGTCATAAAATGATTAATTTAGTATTCTATTTTCTAGAGTATGTTGGTTTGGGAAGTAGTTTTATAAAATTTGAAAGATTTCAGAAGATAAAAATTACATCCCAAGAGACGAACAGAGTACAGCTGAACAATCTATCAATAAAAAGAAAACCGAGGAAAAAAAATTAACCCTCAGGTTGAAAGTAAAAGAGAAAAGCACCAACCTAGGGACAATACTTAATTCTTATGATGTTAAATAGTTTTAACTATGCACTCATTGCGGTTAGTTCTTGATGCTCCTGATAATCTTTTGGGCTACAATTGTATTTTTCTCTGAAGATTTTTGAGAAATAACTTCTGCTGTTCAGCCCAATACTATAAACGATTTCGGAAATATTGAGGTCTGTGGTCTTTATCAAATGCTCTGCAGCCAAAATCCTGACGTTCTTGATGTAATTATTTAAGGTAAAACCATACATGAGCCTAAATCCCTCTTGAAGTTTTGTTTTAGATAGACCAGATTGTTGGCTTATAGAAGATATCGTATAAGGGTTTTCAGGGTTCATCCTAATGCATTCTGACATCTTTTTGATGCGTTCAATCTCACCATTTTTTAAACTTCCCACTTTTGAATTCTGGTTTTCTAGATCAATGAAATATTGTTCTATATTAAAAGCGAGGATTGTTTTAATTATGGCTTCTGTAATTAAGTTCCGTACAATACCTTTTTGGTCAATCTCTTTCAATTGTTGTATTTTATCTCCTATTTTTAAATTAAAAGCACCCAAATATGTAAAGTTGTTTTTAGTTCCTGAAGCTTTAAAAATATCATGAAGTTTCTGCATTAAAAAAGAAGTATCCATATTCGTGATTGATGTTGCGCTAACGTGAATCATTGAAACTCTATAGGCCTTACCTTTTAAAAAATAATACATGTAATCCTTATTTGGAACATTAAAAAAAATAGCCGGCTGAAATTTAAGTAAGTGTTGTTTTTCCTCCCCATAAAAACTATGATAAAAATCGGATTCTGAAGTGTAGATAAAGTCATAGATACCCTGATCTTCCGTTGTATTTGAGAGTAGAATATCTTCGTTAAAAAGAATATCATAATCTAAATAGGAAATCCCGTTTTTAAGAATATATTGTCGGATGGTTCCTTTGGCAAAGGCATTGTCTATATTCAATTGAGATTCAGAAGCATCGGTTACGACCGTGCCCCCCAATTGAAGTGCCATTTGCTGCAGCGTTGTTTGAAATGCTTTTTTTTGGATGGTAATTTTCATCATTTTAGGCCTTTAGAAATAAAACCTAAGAACAGTTTAAATAAATTCTAATCTCGGTTCGATCTCATGCAAAGTTAATATTTTTACCTGCCTCACGGCTTACACAATTACCGACTTGTATTTCATAACCTTCGGAATTTTCATCTTAAACAAAAAAACCAATGACAAAAGTCATCGGTTCCATAATAAGTAGTCATTCAGGTAATCAATAGATTAATAGCTAAATAAATAGACAACCTTGTTTCCCGATAATTAAAGCCTTAAAAGCGGTCTATATCCCCTAAAATATAACTTGAGAAAGACTTTGTAGTCATAACTACTTTTTTAATCGTTCACAATAAACGCATGTATTACTCCGGGTATCCAACCAATTAAAGTCAATACAATACTGATTAGAAATGTACCGCCAATACCGTGTTTCATAAAAACAGCCAAAGGTGGTAATAGAATATTAAGTATAATTGTTAAAATAGACATGTGCTTATTTTTTTAAATATTAGTGCTATGTCAAAATTCGTAAAATTTAAAACGCTGTATTGCCGTTAAAGGCTAAATTGTTGACTTAATGAGGAAAGAGGTTTTGATATGCGTTATTAGGTATTAGTATATTAACTAGTAACATCTTATTGAATGGAATATAAAATGATGAGATTTGAAATTGAAACATTTAATATTTAACTATAAGTTACTTACACTTATTTCACAGGAAGATATACAATAAATGTCGCTCCTTGATTCTCTTCACCTATTGCTGTTATATGGCCACTATGATTCTGCATGATTTTTTTGCAAATGGCCAAGCCCAAGCCAGTACCATTATATTTGTTGGATTGATGCAAGCGTTGGAATAGCTCGAAAATTCTTTTGGAATGCTCTTGATTAAAACCTGTACCATTATCGATGACAGAAATTTTGTGGTAGGTTTTATGTTTTTTGCGGAACTCTTCTTTGATCTGATTTCTATTGACCACTTCTGAAGTGATGACTATTTTAGAAAGCTCATCGGACTTGCTGTATTTCAGAGCGTTTGAAATGAGATTATTGAACAGCTGTTCCATTTGAAAGCTAATGGCACGCACGGTTGGCATTTGTTTAATGCTCAATTTAACCTGCTTTTCTTCAATAAGATCGCCCTGTTCTTCTTTTACTTTTTCAAAAACAGTATTGAGATCAACCAATTTAAAATCTTGATCGGATTTGCCGATACGCGAATAAGTCAACAAATGTATTATCAACGTCTGCATACGGTGCGCTGCCTTTTCTATTTTTTTAAAATATGCAATATTTTCAACGTGCATGTTTGAATTGTCATCAATAAGCGAAATGAACATTTGTATCTTCCGTAGTGGTTCTTGCAGGTCGTGGCTTACCACATGATTAAACGAGTCCAGCTCTTCATTTCTGCGTTTGAGTTCTAAATTTTGATCTTCCAGATGTGATTTTTGCTGTACTTCTTGTGATATATTTTGTACGACGCCAGACAAAATGTTTTGTCCGTCCTCCTTAATATAATGTCTAATTGACTTTAACGTTCTTTCAATTCCATCTTTAGAAATGATTCTATACGTTTGATCGCTTTCTTCTCCAGTTTCCATAATCTTCTTGGTCAAGGTTCCAAATACCTCGACATCATCTGGATGTACAAATGTTTTATAGCGGTCATACGATAATTCATTATCGTAGGTTTCCAAGCCCAACAAACGACAGTAGTTGACAGATATAAGAGCCAATCCGTTGTCAACATCCAAACGATAACTGCCCAGTTTTGCCATGACTTCGGCATTATTCAAAATAGAATTACGTTGTGCTAAATGTTGGTTAGACTCTTTCAAACTTTTAATAGCCAAATTAAGGGTGGTGAGATCTACGGACGTAAAGGTGACGCCATCATCAAATTTCATGGCAGACGTACGAAATGTTTTTTTTGTGCCCAATAGATCATATTCACGTTCTATTTGCAACACTTTATCATTTTCAGTACAATCCTTCAACATTTCGAAAAAACCGTTCTCAAACAAAAAAGGATAAAGTTGGCTTATACGTTTGCCAATAATATCCTCGGGTAGTTCTCCAGTGGCTCGGGTTATGGGGTCATTACTATAGGCAACGGTAAAATCTATTATAGTGTTGTTACTGTCTCTAATTGGTTTGTAGTGACATATAATATTGTCAGTACTTCGTAGCAAATTGTCTAAAAAGGATTTGGTCTTAAACATCTCCCTTTTATTCTTGATAATTTTCCAAAAAGCAATCCCAAAAATAAGAATCGATACTAAAGCAATTCCAGCAATAGTGAAAGGTGTAATAGACGTGGAGGTATGGTATTTGTTCTTATTACGTTTTAAGGTAATTTCTTCACTTGAAATCATATCGTCCTTCAATACCCTTATCTGCTCCATTAATTCAGTTACTTTGACCATGCTCAGGGATAAATTGGAATTGGTGCTCGAACTATCCTGACGGGTTTTGATGACGTCATCCAACTGCCCTATAAAGTCTGTTTTGAGCACTATCATCCGCTCAATGTTTTGTTGTTGTTGTGGGTCATTGAGAGTCAGTTGCTTCAATCTTTGAAGAGCGTCATCACTTTTTTTCTTGTAGTTTTTGAGTAGAAAAAGAGAAATATCATTTTTACTTACCACATAATCGAGTTGGGAAGACTTGAGCATTGAATAATTGGAAAACATACTGTTGATTTCCTTATCCACCATCATGCTATGATTGACAAGATTTGCAAATTTTTGAAGATTTTTAACCTGAATAAAGGAAATTGCAGCAGTTGCCAAGAGTAATAGAACAGCAATGATTAACCCAATGCTATAAGGCCTTATTGTCGTAGTATTTTTACTTATGTCCATAACAAAGTAATAGTCTTAAAACAGATGGTATTAAAGTCCAACCATTTTTTATGATTAAATGCGCAACAGGAAATTATCTTTGACAAGTTTTGAGGTATGATATTGCCAATTCATATCTATAACCCTTGCAATAGCTTCTTTTAATTTACCAAAACTATTGGGTTTGTTAATATAAATGTTGGCACCATTGATAAAGGTCTCTTCAATATCCCTCTCTGAAGACGAGGTAGAATAAATGGCGACCGAAATATCATTGAAACAACTATTGTTTCTGATTTCCTTCAAACAATCCATTCCGTTTTTTACAGGCATGTTTAGATCCAGAAAAATAACTTCAGGAAGTTTTGTATCAAGTGCATGCAAATAATCCATAAGTTGCTGCCCCTCATTAAAAAGCGTGAGATCTGTGTTTACCTTTAAGTTTTCCATGGCTTTTTTAAAAAGCAGACGGTCGTCCTCATCGTCATCCGCGAGCACAATGTGTAGGTTTTCTTTATTCATGTGAGTTCAAATCCATGGTTATATTGTGTTTTGACGACGCTCTTTTCGTTTTTTAATTAAATGCTGAAAATTGGTGGGCGTCAGCCCAGTTGTGCGTTTGAACTGAGTAGACAAATGTGCCGAACTACTATAATTCAGCTTAAATGCAATTTCTGAAAGGGTTAAGGTCCCTTCAATCATAAGTATTTTTGCATAGTCAATCTTTTTGAGAATGACGAAATTTTCAATGGTACTTAATGTAGTCTGCGAAAAAACGTCCGCAAGATAGGTGTAAGAGTACTTAAGATGTTCGGTTAGATAGGTAGATACTTTGAAACGATGGGCAGTAGCATCATCATAAATCATTTGATTAATAACCCCTTTAATACGATGCACTATTTTAAATTGACTGTCGTCCACAACAGAGATTCCGGCTTGCTCTAAGCAAAGTCCGAGATGTTGTTGCTTTTCAAGTGATAGTTCCTCCAATATTTCGACCTCACCCATGCGGGACATTTTAAAGTTGAAGTCCAGATCGTTCAGGCAATCTTCCAATGCTTTAGAGCAAATGGCATTGATATCGAAGTTTACATAGATCTTCATTATTGGGTGGTTTAATAATCAATGAACGCAATAATTGCCTTAAACTCTACAATATTTGCAACAGACAACATGGAAAGATACTAAAAAAAGGCATTTTTAGATATCATTAATAAGAGATATTTCATTATTCTAATCTAAATCCATCATAGTCTTGCTTTTAGAGTTAAAAAATAAGCCTTTAAACTCAAACCAAAAGTTGTGTGTTCTCTAATTTTGTTGCTAGAGCATGGAATGATCTTCATTTATTGCTATTTGACGAAACATTCGGAATCTTTTCGATTCGTCAAAAACTAATCAAATAAAAAATATAAAGTATGGAACGTGTAGTAAATCAAATTAACGAAAACGGAAAAAAGATTTCAAGGATTTCTTGGCCAGCGGTTTTTGCAGGCACCTTGGCGGCGGTAGCTATTGCCTTTTTATTAAATATTTTGGGACTGGGTATTGGATTTTCGACCATTGATCCATTGACCGAAGCCAACCCTCTTGACGGCTTGGGAACAGGAACTACCATTTGGTGGATACTCTCAAACTTAGCGGCATTGTTTATTGGTGGACTCATTGCGGCTCGCATGTCTGGGTATGCATCCAATATTGATGGTGCATTACATGGTTTTCTTACTTGGGCATTGTTTGCAGTATTATCATTTTATTTTATAACCTCTACGGTAGGAAGTATTTTTAATGGAATGGCAAGTGCTGCTTCGAGTCTTTTTAGTGGTAATGACTCAAAAAATATAAAGGTACAATTGGACGAAACCAATAAAAAAGGGCAACAAAATACAGGCTTATCTTATGATAGAATAAAAGGACAGCTCTTTAAGATTATCAATGTAGGTGAAAAGTACAATATGCTTCCTGAAGATGCTTCAGAAGAAAGCCGTGATTTTCTTCAAAGCTCTAAAAAGGAATTCCAAAATCTGAATTTGGAGGAGGATATTGAAAGTTTCTTTAATGAAGTCTCATTTGATTTGGATAACAATGGCGATTTGGATATTAATGTTGCCGGAAATAAGGATTTTTTCGATAAGACTGCTATGAAAAATTATTTGAGTAACAACACAAGAGTTGAGCAACCTCGAAATCAATGGTCTTATTACCAAATGGGAACAAAACCTTGAAAAAGCGGTAAACAAGGCCGAAGACGCTTATGCTGTTGCCAAAAAGAAGGCCATCGTATATTCAGATAAAATGGCGCATGCCATTGCCAAATATAGTATTATTGCGTTTTTCGTCTTTTTATTGGGTGCTGCTGCTGCCATGTTTGGAGGTGCGACTGGCTCGCCAGAATACATATTATCGAGGGAAGAACGCTTGAAAAATAAAAATGCTTAAAACCCTGATTGGTCTTCTACTGCCCTCATACTTGTTATTGTAGAAGAACAAATGGAAACCGATGTCTTTGGCATCGGTTTTTTTAATGAATTAGTAGATTTGAGTACCTTTAGAAAACAAACATGTTCACTTAATTAGAACAAAATAATTATAAATCATGGGAGATTATTTCGGAGTATCATTAGGTGTCATTGTGGCTATAATAATTTCAACAATAGCAATTTTCATTACGGTTATAGTTTTGACCAGAATTTCAGGGAAGCGGAGTTTTAGCAAAATGTCGAGTTTTGACTTTGCTTCCACCATTGCGATAGGTTCCATCATTGCAAGTGCCATTTTATCAAAAAGTGTGACGCTTTCCCATGCTATTATTGGATTGGCGAGTATTTTTGGCATTCAAAGTATGGTGGCTTGGTTGCGACGGTTCAAAAAATTTCGAGATTTAGTGGACAATGATCCGCTGTTACTGATGGAAGGCGAAAACATTTTGCACGACAACTTAAAGAAAGCCCATGTTACTGAAGGTGACCTTCGGGCAAAACTTCGTGAAGCAAACGTATTGGACTTAAATCAGGTGCGTGCTGTTGTGTTCGAAAGTACTGGGGATATTGCGGTTTTGCATACTTCAGATGCTGAACAGGAATTAAAAGATTGGCTGTTGAAAGGCGTTAAAAAAGATTGATTTAATTATTTATTTATATAAAGTTGATGGGTTATTTAGACTGAATGTCATAATAACCCATCAACTTTATAATTAAAGAAAACCCAGACTATACAGGAATTTTACCAGTAGCTTCCATACGTTCCCAATTGCGATGATTGGCAATTGCTTTAATGAATTTTTCAGGTTTTTCATTAATTAGAATCGCTTTGTCATCCATAAAATCCGTTACATAGGTTTTTTCCAATAAATCCTTACCTTCATTATCTGCACTAATTGCTTTACAATGTTTTAAGGCCTCGTTTATAAATTTGATCACTTTTCCATGTTCCATTAAGGCCTTAATAGATTTTTTTCCTCCAGGAATATAGATAGCGTCAAAAAGAACGCTTTCCGTAGTTGCAATTGCAGCATCTACTTTATGTTTCATATCAGTATCACAAGTTATTTTGCCTCCATGTGGTGCGATTAAATTAATTATCGCATTTTCATTTTTCAACTTTTTAGTCATCGCCTTAAAATCTTTCATCGAAAATCCATCCGCGACGAGTACAGCAATCTGACGTGTGGCAATACTATTAAACTTTGTATTCGACTGACTCAACGCAGGTGATTGATCTAAATAGTTTTTTGCCTTGCCAGGTTGAAAATCATTAACGTTACTATCTGCACCAATGGCTTGATTAATTGGTTTATCTATACTTTTTGGAATAGCCATACCCAAATTCTTGGCCACTTGTTTTGCCAAATCTGTATTGATCTGCTTAATCATCCAAAGCATTCTTCCTTTAATATGATCATGTTTACATTTTCCTAATTCAAAAGAGTACGCCTCCATAACGTGTTGTTTTTCCCATGTTTCCAAACTTCGGTAGAACAGTGCTGGTTGAGAGAAAAAATCTATAAAACTGTCACTACGTGTTCGGATTTTTTTAGCATCGATTCGTTCTTCATAAGAATGAAATGCACCTTCTGAAATTTTTGCAAGATGAGGACAGCCGCCTCCCAAAGTATTTGGAAAATAAGCCGTGTTCCCTTTGGGAATATTCATTTGCATTTGTCCATCACGTTGATTGTTATGAACTTCTCCCACTGGTCTATTTATTGGGATTTGATGAAAATTAGGACTTCCCAAACGTGATAATTGAGTATCTCTATAAGAGAATATTCTGCCCTGAAGTAAAGGGTCATTTGAAAAATCGATACCTGGAACAATATTTCCTGGCAAAAATGCTACTTGCTCTGTTTCAGCAAAGAAGTTTTCAGGATTTCGGTTTAAAGTCATTTTCCCCACAATAGTTACGGGCACCATTTCTTCTGGAATTAATTTGGTAGGATCCAATAAGTCGAACTCATATTTATGCTCGTCGGCTTCTGGCACGATCTGAAATCCAAGTTCCCATTCAGGATACTGACCAGCTTCAATTGCTTCCCAAAGATCTCTTCTATGAAAATCAGCATCTGCACCATTAATTTTTACAGCTTCATCCCAAGTTACTGAATGCACACCAAGAACTGGTTTCCAATGAAATTTCACGAAATGAGATTCGCCCTTGTCATTAATTAGTCTATAAGTATGAATACCAAAACCTTCCATCATCCTAAGACTCCTAGGAATGGCTCGATCACTCATAGCCCAAATATGATTGTGCAACGTTTCTGGTGTTAAAGATACGAAATCATAGAACGTATCGTGGGCAGAAGCCGCCTGTGGAATTTCATTATTAGGTTCTGGTTTTACTGCATGGATAAGATCTGGGAACTTCATGGCATCCTGAATAAAGAAAATGGGCATATTGTTACCTATTAAATCCCAAGTTCCTTCTTCTGTGTACATTTTTACCGCAAAGCCACGCACATCTCTTGCCAAATCTGGTGAACCTTTAGAACCAGCAACTGTTGAAAAACGAACAAAGACAGGTGTTGTTCTTTCCGTATCGTTAAAAATGCCTGCTTTACTATATTTTTTTTGACTTTTATATAATTCAAAAATACCGTGAGCACCGCTTCCACGAGCGTGAACAATACGTTCTGGTATTCTTTCGTGATCAAAACTCGTTATTTTCTCTCGCAACAGAAAATCCTCCAATAAGGTCGCGCCCCTTTCTCCCGATTTTAAAGAATTATTTGTGTCATTAACCTTTAACCCTTGACGCGTTTTTAACACTTTACCTTCTGAATCGGTCATGTGTTTCTTAAGTTGCTCTATTTTTTTGCTTTCTGATGTGGGTTTTTTTGATTTTTTAGCCATGATACTTTGTTTTATAATTTATGATTGTATTTGGGATAAAATTGCCGTAACAATCCTTTATATCATTAAATTTTAATAAGAATAGGATAAAACCCGAATTCTTCAATTCAGGTGCATTATAAATTTAAGAATTTGAGTAAAATTCTACGCGATCATAAAATGCATTTCCTTTAGGATGCACAACAACATCTTTATATGGATTCAAGTTGGTCAAAACCAAAACTTCATAGTCTCTATCTATTTGTGTTCCTTTTTTGATGCGCTTGGCTTCAGCAAAGGTTTTATGATTTACACTTTCTGTAAAAACGAGTTCACTTTCTAGGTTTAGATGTACAAGACCAATAGGAATAATCAAATGGTTTTCGCCATCTTCATTCAGAACCCCATGAACGCCATCATTGGCTTTATGCTGAAAAGGTTTGTAATTGGCTTCGATAATGGATTCGTTAACTTCAACATCCAAATAAACAGTACGTTCCGTCGCTTTATTGACCAATAAGTTATCAACCGTACCGATGATTCTTCCGTCTTTGTCCTTTACTTCCCATCCTCTTACGTCCTTATCGTCGTTCTTTACTTTATAATCTGATAATTCTTCGAGATAGCATAAGTTTTTTTCTTTATCTGTGTCCATATCTTATTTGTTTTTCATATTGGTTAATAAATCTCCTGCCTTCTCAAAGAAATTTTTAATGGCTGCCTTTTGTTCTAGTGTTTGAGCGTCTGTATCAATAGCATTAACAGCATTTTGAAGTTTGGTAGAGCTATCAGTCAAAGCAGGGAATTTTTGCATCTGTATTTTTTTCAGAGCCTGTAAAATAATATTTGCGGCATTTTTAATTTTGTTAGCATGGCTTACTTCCAAAGGGTCATCTGTAATAGATCCAGCATTAGAACGAGCTCTGTCCAAATCGGCCTTAACATCTACGTCTAGATTGTAAGCTACAGCCTCAGTTGCATCTATTAACCTCGTAAGTGCGTTGTGTGAATAGACGTGGTCAAGTCCCATATCGGCATCATTACTAATAAAAGTATGGTATTCAATAATTTTAGAAATCGATGCTTCAGAGAACACTACTGCCTGGTCATCAATCATATCATCCACGTTATCCGTTACCATTTCTACTTCGTCATCTATAATATCTAAAATATCATCATCTCCCGTGAAGAATAAAAAATAAAGTACTGCCAGTAAGACCAATAGTCCCGCTAATATCCAAGGCCATATTGGTTTCTTTTTTTCAATTTGAATTTCTGCCATAATTCGTTATTTTAAGTTATTTAGTTTTTTAATTAAGGTTAAAAAAAATGGCTCCGAAATCATAATAATTCCAAAACTATTCCTAACCAACCAAAACTATTTTGAATAGATAACTTTATAATTATCTAACGTATTTTTTAAATCGGAAATACTTTGGATATATTTATGTTGTCTATTAAAAAGTCTGTCTGGTCTCTCACCAACAACATAATATTTCACATCAAGATCTGCTGCGTTTAAGGTCACTTGATCTGAAACACGCATTTTTTTATCGCCAATATCTTTTCCTGTGGATTTAAGTTCGGAAATGACAATCAATTTTTTGCCAGTTGCCCAAATTTCCTTGATTTCCATTCGATGTTCTTCGCCCGAAACCTCCGCTTCTACCAGCAATGTCCGTTCTTCTTTATCACCACCATCTGGCATATCTACGTCTAAATATGGGACTTCAATTTCTTCCTCTTCCATAACCACCACTAATTTAGGTACTTCAACGGTTTCAGTTTTGGTGCCTACTTTAACGTCTGCCCAATTGACTTCGTATTCTGGTAAAGCTCCTGCATTGGCATCAATGTCAATATCAAGGTCTGGCAGCACACCATCTTCGGTTTTGTTAAAATTACAGCTTACCAACATGGTAAATGCTAGTAATGGAATAATCATTTTTTTAATTGTAATCATAGTTTTTAGTTTTCTGTGTATTATCTTGAAGGAATAGTTATCATAAGATTTTATTGTCCTTAAATAAACATGCATTCATATTTAATGACACGCTTTATGTTTTAGCAAAAGTATGCACATCATTTCCATAATAAGTGCTGTATTGGCTTTATCATTGATGCGAAAGGCAATAATTGTTTATATCATATTAATACAGTCACGCTATGATTATGCTTCGAGAGTCAAAAGCAAAGGGGGTTGAAGATAATATTTATCCTTATTTGAATCAATCATAAAATAAGTACTAAAGCCAATTGGCAAAATTATGAATAATGACGATTGTACTTAGTCGTGAATTCATTACAGATTTACAAACTCAAATGAAAGAAATAATGTCCTGACATTTTACCTTCCCTAATATTATTGTATGCCTTCAGTTGGCATAATCCTAAGGTCTATTTCCAGCTGCCTAACCTGAGCTCCCTAACATAATTATTGAAGGATGTTAATGAAAATTGAATTAGAATAAAAATTCCAAGCTTTGTTTTAAAAAAACCAATCCTATTACAACCTTTTTTTTAAGGCAAAAAAAAAATCTCTTAGAAGCAATAAATGCTTCTTCGGTAACCTACATTGTCAATCATATTAATATTTAAAAAAACAAAAAATGAGTACAAGACACGAAAAACTATCAGACCAGTTAGAAGAAATTTTAGAAAAAAACAGAGATGCAGAAAAGGGTTATACTAAAGCCGCTGAAAATGCTGATAGTTCTAATTTGAAATCTTACTTTAAAAAGAAGGCGAGCGAGCGTAACACATTTAATACAGAATTAAAGAAGGTAATGATGACGAGCTATAACGATATTGATGACGATGGAACCTTTGCTGGAACTATACACAGAACTTGGATGGATGTAAAAGCGTTTTTCTCTGCAGATGACGATGAGTCTATGCTAGAAGAAGCCATTCGTGGTGAAAAAGCTTCTGTTGAAGAGTATGACGATGTTTTAGAAGATACAAATTTACCTACTGAAATTGCAAGTTTAGTGAGAAAGCAAAAAATGCAAATTGAAAGCGACTTAAGTAAAGTTAAAACTTTGGAAGATTTGAATTAAAATCCTCCTCATTTAAATGATTTTAAGACGCCCTTTTGGGGTGTTTTTTTAACAGCTTATCCGTTGTGCTAAGTGACTGTTTTTAAATGCAGAAATTACCAAAGCATTACCTAACACAGTAAAAAATGATGTCTTACATTTACCTCCCCAAATAAATTTAATAGTCTTTAACCAATTTACTAACTAATAGAAATGAATTACTTTTACACTCATGATTGCAATTTATATATTTAGCATCGTATTCATAATTACGCCTTTCTTACCAGCTACTGGACTGACACATTGGTTTTTTAGAACTGCCGATTTTGTAAGATTACAGTCCATAGCAATAGAAATAATCCTATTAATTCTAGTTTTAATTTTTGAGGAAGACTATAATTGGTTTCAATATATATTGATACTAGGGCTTTTAGTGGCATTTGTTTACCAATTAATTAAGGTAATTCCCTATACTAAATTAAAAAAGCGAAGAGATACATCGAGCGAAAGCGATGGGATGGTTTCAATTCTTGCTGTAAATGTTTTACAGACAAATACACAATTTGATAAATTGATACATATTATAAAGGAATATGATGCAGATCTTGTACTCACAATGGAAAGCAATAAAGATTGGGAAAATGCGCTAATTGATATTGAAGACGTGTATCCTTTTTCTGTAAAGGTGCCAATGGAAAATCTTTACGGAATGCATTTATATTCAAAACATAAACTTAAGAATGTAAGTACTCAATTTCAGGTTGAGGATGATATCCCTTCCATATATTTTGAGTATTCGATAAACGGTAAGGTTTCTATTTTATTTGCTTGTTTGCACCCTGCACCGCCAAGTCCTACCGAGAATGAAACTTCTAAAGAACAGGATGCCGAACTTATGCTAACTGGTAAATATATTCGTAGTTTAGACAAACCCTGTGTTGTTTGTGGAGATATGAATGATGTCGTATGGAGCAGAACGACGCGTTTATTTAAAAAAATGACCAAAATGATTGATCCGCGAGTGGGCAGAGGATTTTTTGCTACCTATCATGCAGATTACCGATTGATGCGATTTCCTTTAGACCATCTTTTTATTACAGAAGGATTTATACGTGGGTAGAATGGAGCGTACAGCACATTTTGGAAGCGACCACTTTGGAGTATATTATGAAATATATCATAAAAGTAAAGAAGAAAACGACACAGAAGGTAATTTAAGCGGGAACGAAAAGGATGAGATCAATGATAAAATTGAAGAAGGTCAAGAAAAAGCTACTGAAAATGACAGTTAATATTATAGATTGATATTATTAAATTAAGTTTTATGATTGAGGAAAGTATGTCACAGCATTCAAGTAATATTTGAATACTTCTATGTTGCCACAAGCCAATCATTAGAAGTTATGGCAAATGAAAAATAACAATTGATTACTTCGAAATAAAAATTTGGCATTCATACGAATATATTTTTTCAAACTGGGCCTTTCTGGTATGTGATTCTTCGCCGAAGACAGCTCTGGTAATTTTGAGGATTAAATTCAGAATTTATTTATTATTTGAAATACCAATTGCACAAGTAAAAAGAAAAAATTATTAATCACTAAAAAGTGTCATGAAACACAAACGACTATTATGTGTAGTTTCAGTATGCATGCAACGTAAAAAATTAAAAATTTAATTATAGGTCTGCAATTTGGATATCTAATCTGTAAAGCACTTTAAAAATCAGGTTATATTTATATTATGCAAAACCTGTAAGGTTTAAAATGAGTTCATGATTGGTTGTCATAAATTTTTCTTATTTATAAACTTAATACAGGCTATAAAAATTGAACTTCAAAAGAGTGCTTTTTCTGTAACTCTCCATTCTACATCAAATTAATACAAACATTATTAATTATCTGAACAACATATAAATGCTGTACCTGTAAACTAAAAAAAGCTTTAACATTTTTGTTAAAGCCTTTGTACTCAAGGTGGAACTAGCTGAAATTTGAAATTATGAGTATTTATAGGTGTTTTTAGAGGATGAAAATTTCACTGACACCGAATTTGCCTCTTTTTATGAAAATTTTAACATTTAATTCGAAATTATACTCAATTTGAAGTAAAACAAATCATTTTTACACATAATTGTTTTGAATTATCTAGCCTTATTTCAGGACGGGTCACTATTGCTCACAACGTGTGTATGATTTCGTTGTGTGGTTTAAGCAATAAAGTTAGCAAATAAATCACAGATAGAAAGTCCGCGAGGACTTTCGTAAGTAAGCTATAACCAGCAATGAATTATACACGGCTGGCTTTATTCTTGCTTTGGTCTTGAAAGTTTAAAATATTCGTTTGCAGATTTGTCAAGTCTTTCCGCAATTTTTTTAAAATTCTCTTGGTTTGGTTTAAGGTTAACGTATTTTTCAAAAATATTGCTCCGTTTGTATAGAAAAAAAGTATTGTTCATGTTCGGATTAATATTATTCAAATACACTTCTGAACTTTTATCCTTAAAAGAAGGTACAAAAGTTAGAGCAACTTTTTTTAAGTCAAGTTCAATTCCAAGTTTTTCCAATACTTGCATTCTGTTATTTTTATTGTAATTCGTTTCGTTGCCATAAACAAAATATACTTTTAAATACTTCTCTCTTTTCTGGCTTTCTGTGTCTAAAAATTTAAGCCAATCTTTGATTTCGTTCCAATTTGGTTTGTTACCTACAAAATATAAAATTCCGTGATACCAACCGTATTTACAAATTGGACAAGTTTTCGTGCCTTTGTCAGCTCCGTAAGCGTGGAATGGTGTAAAGGAAATAATATCTTCGCCAATGTTTTTACCTGATAGTGTTGCCAACGTTGTTGTGTATGGTTAGTGGCGTGTTTAAGCACCTAATTTAGCAAATAAAAACTGAATAGAAAATTCGCGAGTATTTTCGTAAGTAGGCGAAAACTAGCCATTAATTATACACGGTGTTGGCAACAGTTTCTTTTTTTCTATAATTTGTCATTCAAATCTTGTCTTCCAACAATTGCCATTATTTCAACAGTATTTTCATTTACTTTGAAGTAAATACTATCAATTCCACAAACACAGCGTCTATAATCTTTTTTTATATAATCAACGGATTCGAAAGAATATGGTCTTTGAGCAATAATATCAAAATACACAAAAAATGATTCGAAGTATTTATCCGCTTGGGTAATTCCAAATTTTCTCACTCCGTAATGATGAATTCTTATCAAGTCATTTTTTGCTTCGTTACTTAATCTGTATTTAGTCATTAAGTAAAGACTTTGATTGAGCTAAAATGTCATTTTTACTGTCGCTTGTAAATCCGCTGTTTTCAGCTTTTACCAATTTAGCACGAATCCAATCAACTTCAACTTGTTGTTTTCTAGCTTGTCTGATTAAATCATTTACTAGTTCACTCTTGCTAGAATATTCGTTTTGGTCCACTTGGGTTTTTAGCCATTCATCGTTCGGCTTTGTGAATGATATACTTTGTCTTGCCATAATTTAATTATTTGGTGTAAATATACACCAAATACGCATCGTTTCCAAATTGTTGCCAACGGTCTTGTGTATGGTTAGTTGCGTGTTTAAGCAACTAATTTAGTAAACAAAAACGAACGCGAGAAAATTCCGAAGGAATTTTCCAAATAAGCACTTGCCAAAGCAATTAATTATACACGGCTTAAGTTTGACTTTTATTAAATTAGATTATTAATCAGAAAGAATAAAAGAGAGAATTAAGGTTAATATACACGGTGAAGTTTTAACTTCGACAACATTGATAATCCTCTCTCTTTTCTACTAAAAACCACGTTCAGTTCTGTGAGACTTTAGATCTCGTTTTCAAGTTGTTGTGAGTGTTAGTAGTGTATTCTTTCCTAAAACATTTTGTTATGAATAAATATAATGAAACTTTTGGAATAGATATTAGCAAAGATGTCTTTGATTGTTATGGTAGTAAACAAGGTCATTTACAATTTAAAAATAGTGAATTAGGCTTTAAAAAGTTTCATAAAACACTATCAAAAAATAGTTTAGTGGTTATGGAGGCTACGGGTTATTATCACTATCGATTTGCTCAATTTTTGTATAAGAAAGATGTTTCAGTATCTGTTGTAAATCCTTTATCTATCAAGCGATTTATTCAAATGAAGTTAGCTAAAGTTAAAACAGATAAAAGTGATGCAAAAGCAATCTGTAATTATGGTTTAACACAGGATGTTCCATTGTACAATGCACTTACCGATACTCAAAGTGAGTGTTTACAGTTGTTTCGATTAATGGATAATTTATTAAAAACAAGAACAGCTACCAAGAACAAGATTCATGGTGAAGAAGTGTTAGGCATTCCATCATCTTATGTTTTTCGATCTTTAAAAAGGACTAAGAAATACTTAGATAAAGAGTTGAAAGGAATAGAAGAGAAGTTGTTGTCTTTAGTCAAAAAAGATCAACAAGCACAACTCACATTGTTGCAAAGTATTCCAGGAGTAGGGATAAAAACTGCACTGTTTTTAATTATAGTTACTGATGGATTTAATAAGTTTGAAACCGCTTCACAATTGTGTAGCTATGTTGGCATCACTCCAACGATAAGAGAATCTGGGAATAGTGTAAGAGGAAGATCCAGAATCAGTAAAGTTGGCAACAGAAAATTAAGGAATTTACTATTCTTATGTTCGATGAGCGCTTATAAACACAACAAATCTTGTATGGCGATATTTGAACGAATCACCAATAAAGGAAAGAGTAAAAAGTTAGCATTAATAGCAGTTTCCAATAAATTACTCAAACAATGTTTTGCCATTGCAAAGTCTGGACGTCCATATGATCCGGCCTTTGTTTCTGTTTTAGTATCTAAATAGTCAGTGGTAAAAAAGGGTATGAAAAAAGCTTAAACTAATGTTTAAGCCTAGAATAATATTGCGCAAAATTAATGAAGAAAAGAGTTGCTTTTTAACTCAGTTCTTTGTTGGCAGTAGTGTTTTTTGCTAGCTTATCTTCGTTTACTCTTAAGATTTTCAATTGCCTTGATTATTTTTTCTGTTTTTTGGTCGTCCGTAGCAACAGTCCAGATTTCTTTTAGAATGTCACTTTGTTCTATTTTGTCCAACCGCTCAAAAATCCCCAAAACGTGTGCATCTTTAAAACATTCCAAAATTTCAGAACCATCATTATTTTCGTTTTGATTTTCGAGATATAAAGTCACAATTACAGTATCTCCGCCATCTTTATTTATTGCGTTTCTAATTTCTGAATTTATGGACATTTTTTTGTCCGAATTTTTTACTGGGCCTAAATTCTTATTTTTAATTTTATAACCATCTATAGTTCCAGATACTTTTAAGGCGCCCCATTTTCCTTTAATATCTTTTGTGTTTGGGATTATTAACTGATATGTCCACGCTCCATTTCCTGGGATATATTGAAGCGTTAATTCTTCATTTTCGACAATGTAATTCATTCGTTTTTCACTCTTTCAATGGTCTTTAAATATCGATTTGGTCGTTTTGCTTACATTACTGCCAACGTTTGGTGTATGATTAGGTGCGTGGCTAGCACCTAATTTAGTAAACAAAGACGAACCCGAAAAAATTCCGAAGGAATTTTCCAAATAAGCACTTGCCAAAGCAATTAATTATACACGGCTTAAGTTTGACTTTTATTAAATTAGATTATTAATCAGAAAGAATAAAAGAGAGAATTAAGGTTAATATACACGGTGAAGTTTTAACTTCGACAACATTGATAATCCTCTCTCTTTTCTACTAAAAACCACGTTCAGTTCTGTGAGACTTTAGATCTCGTTTTCAAGTTGTTGTGAGTGTTAGTAGTGTATTCTTTCCTAAAACATTTTGTTATGAATAAATATAATGAAACTTTTGGAATAGACATTAGCAAAGATGTCTTTGATTGTTATGGTAGTAAACAAGGTCATTTACAATTTAAAAATAGTGAATTAGGCTTTAAAAAGTTTCATAAAACACTATCAAAAAATAGTTTAGTGGTTATGGAGGCTACGGGTTATTATCACTATCGATTTGCTCAATTTTTGTATAAGAAAGATGTTTCAGTATCTGTTGTAAATCCTTTATCTATCAAGCGATTTATTCAAATGAAGTTAGCTAAAGTTAAAACTTGGACACAACGTTTGGTGTATGATTAGTTGCGTGGTTAAGCAACTAATTTAGCAAATAAATCACAGATAGAATATTCCGCAGGAATGTTCGTAAGTCGGCAGTGACCAAGCAATTAATTATACACGGTGTTACCACACGTTTTTATTTCCATTCTACTTTGTAATCCGCTGTCTGTGTTCCGTTAACAGATAATGAAATATTTTCTAAAGTTCGATGTATTACTTTATATTCTAAAGTTATAATATTTCCTTTTATTGTTTTGTTGGTCAATTCAATTGACGGAATTAACAGACTGTATTTGTCAATGTCATTTAGATATTCTTCGTTACTTGGTTTAGGTAAATTATTTAGAGAAGCATAAGTTTCCCAAGGCGAACCCAAAAGTGAAATTTCAGTTTCGATTTTATCAACTTTTACTACAAATACAAATTTGTTATCAGTTCCAATTTTAATTGTTCCATTCTCGGGATTTATCACAGTTATTCCTTGAGTGAAGAGATTATGGGAAATTGTCGCAGGTAAATCATAAAACTTTTCACGATTATATTTTTCGTTTAGCAAAGTCCATTTTTGTTCAGTTGGATAGTGGGAATAAAAGAATTCTTTGGGATTCGTAAGAAACCAATATTCGTCAAAAGCCTTTTCAAATCGATTCCCGAATACAGTACCACTCGCCCAAGTTGTATCTAACAAAAACCATTTTCCATTAATCTTAACAGCGTTCCAAGCGTGGTCGGGAACTGTTTTTTCTTCATTGCTTTCTAAATATTGTCTTGACAGACCAACAATATAAACACATTCAATTCCAGCGTCATCACAAAGGCTTTTGAAAAGTTTAGCATATCCGCCACAAACTGCCATTTTTGTGTCTAATGTATTTTTAATAATGTCAGTTGTTGAATCTTTCGATTTACTATAAAGTTCGGGATTTTTAAAACGCTTAACGTCATATTTGATATTATCAGTTATCCAAACAAAAATTGAACGCACTTTCTCTAAATCCGTCTTTAAGTTTTTAGTGAGTTCTTTTGCTAATGGTTTATCTGAATTATAAATTATACTTCGCGCATATTCATCTATTTTCGTAAAATCCGATTGAGAATATCCGTTTGTTGCTACTAAAAGCAAGATTGTCAATATGTAGAATGCTGTTTTTTTCAAATGTGTGGTAACGTGCCGCGTGTAAGGTTTGTTGCGATTTTGAGCAACCAATATAGCAAAAAATCGATTGTCATTTGGAAAACCCATATTTAAAAAGGGATGCGATTACTTGCAATAAAACTTTACACGTTGTTGTGTGCAGGTTTTCCAAGCAATGACTTAACCAAACATGAAACCATTATTGTAGTTTGCCGGAGCAGATTTTTTTATTGTCGTCAAACTATCACAGACCAAAAGAATATTCAGGCTAATGCTCTGTTCGGAAACCTTTGCAGAAGTGCAATTGCCATTGGTAAAATTATAAAATTTATGTAAGATGATGGCAAAGAAGCTAAAACAAAAAATATTCAGGCTAATGCTCATCCGTAAGGGTAGTGCCATACAAGCAGAAAACCAACATGGCTATAATTTTATAATTTGTACGCCAAAAAAATATGCTCAATCTTGGCAGAAAAGCCCAAACCAACAATACTATTTTACAAAACTTTAGAGACTGATTTTTATTCTTGAATACTTGCACACAACACTCGTATAACTACTATAAATAGCAATACTATTGTAGTTATATCGTTTATCCCTGCAATGTATTATTTTTTAATAAAGAATCCAAAGGGCTTATAATAGTCTTATTGTTAATTTCAATGGTTTTGGTATAAATTTCAGTTGTTTTTGGCGAACTATGACCCAACATATTCTGTAAATGGCGAATGTTTATATTGTTTTCTATACAATGTGTAGCAAAGGAGTGGCGCAGTGTATGTACTGTTGCCCATGGGTTAGAATTTGTATTTTTTATTGCTTTTCTAAATATAGAACGTATGCTAGCTGTACTGTATTTGCAACCTGTTTGCCCTTCAAATAACCAGTATGATGGCTTATATGCTTTATAATATGTTCTTAATAATACTAATAGATGTTCGGGTAGAATAGTTTTCCTATCTTTTTTACCCTTACTATCTTTAATGAATAGATAACCATCATCCGAATGAACATCAGCAATTCTTAAATTTAAAAGTTCTGATATGCGCAACCCACTACCATAAATGGTATGTAGAATAGCTTTATGCTTAATGTTTTGAGGGGATTGAATAATATTGAGTACCTCTTTTTTGCTTAATACATTTGGTATAGAAACAGATTTTTTTGGTCTTTGAATATCATAATATTCTTCTGGGCATTTTAAGGGCGTGTTCATAATAAGCTTTAATGGCATTGATTAATTGATTTTGATAACTTTCACTAATCTTGCTCTTTTTAATAAGTTCATATACAAAACCTTCAATATCTTCTTTTGTAACTTCTTTAAGATTTCGGTGCATAAATTTCCCTAAAAAGACAATAAACATTTTTTTATAAACTTGAATGCTTGAATCACTATATTGTTTTAAAACTAATGCTTTCTCAAGCTCAAAAAGTGATTCTAGTGCATTCTGAGTTAGCTTAACACTAGGTACAGGAGTAAAACGAACGTCTTTTTCAATTTTATAGTTCCCATCACATATTTTTTTTAAAGACTCAAAATTTTTATCTGTATTTATAACTGACCATAATTTTTGATGCGGATGCCAAAAGCTATTATCTATTTTTTTAATAGCATTTCTTATAACAATCATTTCATAAGGAATAGAAATTTTTATTCGTTTTGCTTCTTTAAAAGGTTGATATATAATAGGTTGCATCATTTTGTTTTTCTGATTTGTTTATCAGATTAAAAATACTGAAAAAGGCGAAGTAATTAGGTGGTTTGATGTAAATAATAGTATACTAACCGTTAGAAACGAATAATTTTAAATAGCTATAAATCAATATATTAATTGAAATTTATTGAGTCTTTTTAAAAATGAATGTAAAAAATGTAGTAACCTTCTTGTGGGACGAAATGATAAATTATTTTGCTCTGTAACATGTAAAAATTATTATCACGTTAATTTAAGAAAAGTAACAGAAAACCATGTAAAAGAATTAGATACCATTCTACATAGAAATAGAAGTATTCTTTTAGAAGTTTTAGGTAAACGAAAAGGACAGATAACAGTGAATAGAGTTGTGCTTGAAAAAAAGAAATTTACTTTTAAGTACCATACACATTTGCATATAAATAGCAAGGGTAAGACCTATTATTATGTTTATGACTTTGCTTGGATGGAATTTTCAAATGACGAAATTTTAGTTATTAGAAAAGAAAAATAGTGTTTTCATATTTACCTCAAACCAAGTTTTGAAATAATTCTAATATTTGATTAGATAATAAGTCAATATACTCAATAATGGTGTTTTAAGAAATGCTCACTCAGCACATTCCTCTAAATTTCGCGAAAAGCTACATTTCGAAAAAAGCGCTTCATTAAGATAAGTCTTGGACACAATTCCCACTTTTGACTTTTCATTCCGTTACTCCTTTCCGTTGCTCTGGAAAGGATCAGGTCATTCCTAAGTAAAAAGCGTGAATCAAGTCCGCTAAATAAGGAAAAATGTATTTGCCATTGTGTTCCACTTCCTATGATTTTGTATTTCGCAAAGAATTTAGGTTCACTTCCGTAATCCATCACCGTCATACCTTTTTTTGACAGCAAAATAACAACATTCAGCTTTGAACGACAGCATAACCAGGCTCGTGTCTCGCACTTTTTATATGTCTAAACAAAGCTGAATATTGGAGAGCACTAAGCAACAAAAAGAAGGTAACAGCGTCGCTATGGGAAGTAAATCTAAAATAAATCTTATGAAATCTTACAAAATCAATAAAAAGGAAGCGGAACAAAAGTTAAACCTGCCTGCCGGCAGGCAGGAAAACAAAAAAAGGAAAACGCTCTGGATATAATAAGTAAATCAATAATAAAGCCTTTCTGAATGGTTCAGATAGTTCAATATTAATCTTTAAATTTTTAAATTATGAGTACTCTAAGAAACAAAGTACAGTTAATTGGCAACGTAGGAAACGCGCCAGAAATCACAAACCTTGAAAGCGGAAAGAAAGTTGCAAAATTTTCAATCGCAACCAATGAATCTTATAAAGATTCTAAAGGAGAAAAAGTGACAAACACCCAATGGCACAGTATTATAGCCTGGGGAAAAATTGCCGAAATCGTTGAAAAATATGTAGGCAAAGGAAAAGAAGTTGCCTTGGAGGGCAAATTGACATCACGCTCTTATGAAACTGCAGCGGGAGAAAAAAGATATGTTACCGAAGTGGTCGTAGATGAAATTCTGCTTTTAGGAATTAAAGGCGAAAACGCTACTGAATAATTGAAAATTAAAAGAGAGCGTTCCTGTCGAAAAGTTGCGCTCTCTTTTTCATTATTAATCTTATTAAATAGAATTACAATGAATGATAAAGTTAATAAAATAAAAGCCGATTTGCAACATTTTTGTGGTACAGAAACGGTCTTTAAGATTCCATTAATTGGAACTCGTTTTACTGACGGATTAAAATATTTAGCCAACGAAGCGGAATGCTTTTGGTTGATTACAGATGCATCCGTAATTGCAAAAAGTTTATCAAATAGAAGTTCTTTTATTACCATTGATTTTAAGCGACTTTCTGAAAAGGAACAGTTTGAAAAGCAATGTGAAGCTATCATTAATTATAGTGATGGAAATGATAAAATTTTTGAAACGCACCGATATATTGTAACCGATTTTCCTTTGGATGAATTGCGATTATTTTTTGTAGATAATACGCTGATGCTTCCAAGCGAATATTAAATTTTTGAGATATGATTTATATAACATTTCAAGATTTAAGTTCGGAAAGACAAGAGGAACTTTTAAAGGTTTCTCGGGAAGATGTGGAGCATAAATTTGGGGAGTCTATTAGAAAGCATATTGATGAAAAATATGTTGATGAAGATAACCAAATGTATGAGCGTTTGATAGAGGAAGAAATGATTAAAAACCTATATACTTATAATTTTGTTTTTAACATTTAGTAAATTTGAAATTCAAAAATTAACCGAAAGACCTTTGGAAATTCCGAAGGTTTTTTTTATGACCTCATTTTGTTTTCTGCAATAAAAAGAGCCATTCCTTAAAGATACTTTTAAACTTCAAGAGTAACACTCTTAAAAAATCGAATTTCAACTCGTATTACAGAAAAAGCCATTACATTTTTGGATGTGATGGTATTTTTTTTTGTCCAGCGAGCTGGACGAAAAGGGGAATAGCAAGAGGGCAACGCGCTATCGCGACGTTGCTTTATTAGATACTTATATAAACAACTGAAAAACAGTTATTTAAAGATGTTTAATTTTCAACTTGCCAGTTCTGAAAATCGATTTTTGCGGCAAATGCCCTTAAAAGCCCCGAAAACAGGCAAAAATTTGCGGCAAATCAAAGAAAAGTGACAACATAATAGTGAAAACATTTAGTAACATACGGTTCAAAAAGAAAACGGTAGAACGTTTTCAAGAGTTCTCCAAACGGTTCTTTAAGACCCATACGGAAGCTTTGGACACCATGCTGGATTTTTTCCTTTACAATGAAATTTCCCCAAAGGAAACTCTGGGACCTAATGCACGCACTCTGGAAGCCAATATCAAAAAACGGATCAATGCTCTGGTTGCCATTATCAAGGATATCGAAAAGCACCAGACCCAACCCACCACGGCGATGTTGCAATTGCTCTTTGAACAGGATACGACAAAAGAAAAAAAGCCTCGATTAGTCGCGGTCGACCCCAAGGACAAACCTTTTAAAGAAGACTCCTTTGCTACCTCACTGGAAGCCATCGAACTCAAAAAACAAAAAAACTCGCTCAAGCGAGAATTAGAAGAAACAAAACAGCAATTCGAGGATATCTTATTTTCCAAGATTCAGATCATAAAACCCAGTTTTGGTAAGCCCAAGATTCAGCTCGACATGTCCATTGAGGAACTGAAAGTTCTTAAAGAAAATATCAAAAAAACCTAAACACTCAAACCATGTACATCTCCATTACCAAACAACATTTGGACACCACCTTTTCACAAAGCTCAGGTGATTTTGTAAGTTATCTGGAAAAAGAAAATGAGGACAAAGTCCTTGAACTCCAAGAGCACTTCTTTGATCAAAACAACGACCGAATTTCTCCAGAGCATGTCATCAAGGAGATTGACGGCAATACCGCCAAACTCAAAAAGAGAGACCCTAAGTTTTATTCCCTGACCATTAACCCTAGCCAAAGTGAGCTGAAGCATATAGGTAATGACCCAGAACGACTGCGCCAATACGTTCGAGAAACCATGAAAAACTATGCAGATGCTTTTTATAGAGATAGCCCTGTGTCTGTGGATAGCATAAAATACTATGCCAAAATTGAATACGAACGTCATTACAAAGGCTATGATAAAGCTATTAAGGAGAATCAACCCTTTAGAGCTAAAGTCGCTAAGCTGGAACACGATCTGGTAAAAATTAGCAATGGAGAACTACATGACAATCCTAAAGCAATAGAACGGCAGATAAACAAACTCAAAGCACAAGCCCCTCATCAAATGGACGGCAAGATGATCGAGCAGGGCATGAAAAAAAAGGGCTTACAGACCCACATCCATATTATAGTCAGTCGAAAAGATAGCTCGAACACCTTGAGCTTATCCCCAGGGAGTTCGCACAAAGCCTCTGAAGCTACCTTGAACGGCAAGCCCGTAAAGCGAGGATTTGACAGGGATACCTTTTTTGAAAATGCAGAAAAGACCTTTGATAGATTATTTAAATATGACCGAAATTTTGTGGAAAGTTATACCGCCAGAAAAATGTACCACAAAAATACCCGTCTGTATTTTTCCCACCTCATGAAACTACCCACTAGTGAAAGAAGTGCCGCCTTCAAACTATTGGGAAAGGCAGGTGTTAAACTCCCCATGTTAAATATCCCCACCAATCAGGTGCAACTGGCAATTAAAACCATCAAACAGTTCAGGAAAGCCTTGGACAAAGCCAGAGACGCAGGATCTATAGGTATCTAAAAACAAATTTGAATATATAAATACAAACTATAAAAACAAATAAACAGAAACCATGAACACTACACTTTTAATATGCGGGATATACCTCGTTCCCATCTTAGGGATGAGCATCAGCATGCGTTATATACGATTTGCCTTTGGTACCCACATGCTAATCATACTACTCACAGGCTTCCTGCTTTACCTGATCTATGAGCATACCCTTTTTTTACAGATACTCATGTACGGTCTATTACCTATGGTACTTATCAATATGCTACTATTTGTTCTGATCGATTCTGTAAAAGACCAGCAGAAAACAGAGCGGAAGTATATCGTTAGGCTCAGACATAAAAATGGTACTTTAAAACTAAAGAACATTCGAAGAGGGGCATCCATAATTGGATCGGCAGGTAGTGGAAAAACGCAATCCGTAGTCTATAACTTTCTAAAGCATTTTCAAAAGCACCAATTTTGTGGTATTATCCATGATTACAAATATTTTGAGATTACGGAAATGGCATATCCTTTATTTCAAAATGAGGACATCCCCTTCCATATCATTTCCTTTGATGAGATTCATGCCAAGGTTAATCCTATTGCACCTAGATATATGGAAGATGAGGAAAGCGTTAATGAGGTGTCAAGGGTCTTACTTGAAAATCTGTTAGAACAACGGGAATCCATAGCCATGGGATCGTCCAAGTTCTTTAATGATGCTGTTGAGGGGATATTGGGAGGGCTAATTTGGAAGCTTAAAACCACCTATCCAAACTATTGTACCCTGCCTCATCTGATAGCGACCTTTCAATATTTGGATACCGATAGCCTGATTGATTTTCTGGCATCCGATTATACATCAAAAGCTATGGCAAGTGCCTTCATCTCTGGTAGGGACTCCGAGCGCCAAACTGCAGCCGTGTTGAGTACGCTTGCCAATGCGCTAAAGAAGATCACTACCCAACGTCTTTTTATGACCCTGTCCGCAGACGACGTGCCATTGGATATCAATAATCCCAAAAATCCTTGTGTGGTGTCCGTTGTCAATAATCCTAAATTTGAAACTACGTATTCTCCTGTGATTGCCACCATTATTCACACCATCACAAAACAAATGAGTCTCCGCAACCAAGCATCGTCCTTTATACTCATCGAGGAAGCACCCACGATTAGACTCTTAAATATGCACCGTATCCCTGCGACACTCCGAAGTTATGATATTGCGACCATCTATGTGATGCAGGACAAAATTCAAAATGATATGATGTACGGGGACAAGGCTAGTCGTGCTATTCTGAGTAACCTCTCCTATCAGTTTTTTGGCAAGGCCAATGACCCAGATACTGCCAAGTACTACGAACGCTTTTTTGAGATTGTCAAAAGACCAACCAAGACTATCAGCAAGAGCGATGGCTTAAATTTTGATTCTAGGATCAGTACGGGCGAAAAAGAAGTCAGTAAGATTCGTTCTGATGTGTTTTTTCGATTAGAACCTGGCGAGTTTATTGCTTTTTCAGACGGTAAGGAGCGCAAAATCCAATTTGGAGTACCTAAGATTAAAAGATTATTGCCACCGCCTACTCATCGTCACAATGCCGCTGAGATACAAGCGAATTTTGAGCGGATTCATTATGAAGTCAAGCAATTATTTCAGCTTGAATCATAATTAATGGTAATGTGTTAGTTTAGATTTTAATATAAAATGAAATAGAAACGTCCATACGCTCTTGGTCGAACTTGGTGTGTTTTTCTTTTCAGTTGCCGCTCTACGCTTCTTGATGTAGCACATCCGTTATCTTATCCATGCAGTGCATTTGATCATGTGGCAAGAGTTCCATTATGAGTTCTATGACTTTTGTAACACTAGAACTTGGCAAACAATGTTTGTTTGCTGGTGATATGAATATACCATTTCCGTCTAAAGCGAAATAGCAAACTTCTAAAAGTGTTGAAATATAATCGGTAATATCTTCATGACTTGATACTTCTAATTGAATGGTTTTCCGCGTCTTTCTGCCAAAGGCTTCGCTTTTTATTCCAGAAAAGTTTGTTACTATTTTTTTTATGGCTTTTATTTTTTTTGCTTTCTTTTTCATAATAATGTATACTTATTTATTTTCTTTTTCTGACAGCATCAGTGCTCTCATTTTATCCAAATAAATAGCTTCTTCTAAGGGTATTAGATTTTTTGCAAATTCTAAAACAGCTTTTACATCGGATGCTTTATTCTTTATATGTAGTGTTAAGTCTTGTTGTTCTTCTAAGGCTAGGATACTAACATTGAGTATTGATTTTAACGTACTAAATAGTTCCATATAAACATAAACTCGTGCATAATTCAAATAGTAGCCCTCACGCTTATCTCCTATTGGAGATAATAGCACAAAGTTTTCTTTGCTCAATGCCTTAATTTTTTTCCATTTTTGATAGGGTTTCTTCTAAGGATTGTTGTTTTATTTCATCTACTTCATTTTTTATCATTTCTAAGAGCTTATTTCTTTGAGTGGCAAAAGTTCTATTGCAAATTCCAAAACCTCTCTTATTTCTTCGTGAAAACAATTGACATTCATAGGTGGTTGAACATCCGTTTGTAGGCAGGTAACGCTTAAAAGCATCATAGACCTAGCCTTGCATAGCATTTCGAAACTATCATAAAATCTGAATTCACGTACGTGATAATCTAATTCATTATCGTTGATTAATTTTTCGGTAGTTTGTTCTGATTTATCTTTTATTTTAGTTTCCTCAAATACGATTAGTTCTTCATTCAACAAAAATTTGATTTCCTTAATTAACAACCCTAGCTTTTGTGATAGTTGTTCCAGTTCTTTTTCGGTTATCTCAAAGTTATGGGTATATCTGGCTGATGAGTAGGCTTCTTCCAGTAATTCCAATAATCTGATTTCAGCATCTGATTCTACCAAAAACATACTTTCCAATTCATTTAATGATTTCAACACATAGGTTTGATGGTTCTTAATACTGTGGCATATTTTAATCTTACCACATATAAATCCCTCTAAGATTCTATAGCCTTGTTCAAAGGTTTGGTGCATCATAAAAGCACTTTGTGATAGGTTTTTTTCTGTTTTGAAATAGTGAACTCCCTTTTTAAAGGATTTCATTCGGGACATATCCCTTTTGAAATCCTGCTTGATTTTTTCAACGAGTTGGGTTGGCTCTCCAATAGGGTAATTCCAAATTGTATTGTTATGGGTTATTTTGTATACCAAATCCTTTTCGTGGCAATTGTTTAGAAAGTATAGGTTTCCTTGTTCTATTTGGTTGGATGCATAGTTAAAAGCAAAAACGCAATAACTGAAGTCGGGATATTGTTTAAAAATAAGATTGACAGCTGGTCTTATATCTTCAATATTATCTTTTTGAGAAGGTTTAATTATAATATTCAACCTAAATATGAATGAATGGTAGGAAGCTCCTTTGCTTAGATAAATACGCTCAACTTCGATGACCTCTAATATTTTGCTTATGATTTCATTAAGCCCTTCTGGGGTTTCTCCTGTTTTGTGTTCGATATTTGTAGTTTCCATAATTATTTGCTTTGATATAAACTAACAACAAAGGCATGAAGTACCGAACCACAGTAAGTTGTATTTTACACCCTCTTACTTGTTTTTTACTTGTACATTTATTGGAATAATTACTATATTTGAATATGGAAACAGCTACAAAACCAAATCATATAGGACGCAAAATAAGTCGGATTCGTGAACTTAGGGGTATGAAGCAGGAGGCTCTTGCTGATGCTTTGGGTATTAGCCAGCAGGCTGTATCGAAAATTGAACAGTCGCCAGTAGTTGATGATGATAAACTGGAAGAAATCGCTAAAATTCTTGGAGTAACTAAAGAAGGTATTGAAAGTTTTTCTGAGGAAAATGTTTTCAATATCATTAATAACACTTTCCAAGATAACAGCTCGAATAACAATAATTATTTGTGTACTATAAACCCGATTGAAAAAATAGTTGAGCTATATGAACGTCTCGTGCAGGCAGAAAAGGATAAAAATGAATATTTAGAAAAATTACTTAATAAGTAATTCATATCTCTTTCTTTTAAAAGACAGAATAATAAAAATGCTTTGTTTAGAATTAGGATTTATATAGTATTATAAAGATCTTTACTTACGGTAAATTTATCACGTAAAGCTTTCATGTCATGACTTACTTTTTTATCTAATATTTTCGCATAATGTTGAGTGGCTCTTAAAGATTTATGACCAAGCATTTTGCTTACAGATTCGATGGGTACACCATTATTTAAAGTTACGGTTGTGGCAAAGGTATGCCTAGCTAAATGGAAAGTCAGGTTTTTTTGGATACCACAGATATCTGCTATTTCTTTTAAATAAGTATTCATTTTTTGGTTGCTTAGTACAGGTAAAACTTTATCAGAGTTCAAAATATCAGGATGGTAAGCATATTTGTTCAATATAGATTGAGCAATTGGTAATATAGGAATATTACTTCTGCTATCAGTTTTTGTTCTTTTTGTTTTAACCCAATATTCACCGTCAATTCCAAGAAGAATATTCTCTTTAGACAGCTTTTTGACATCAATGTACGCCAGACCTGTAAAACAACAAAAAATAAAAATGTCTTTCACCAGATTAAGCCTTTCAATTGAGGTCTTCTTTTCAATAATCGATTCAATTTCATGTTCTAGGAGAAACTCTCGATCAACAATTTTAAATTTTGTCTTATAATGTAAAAAAGGATCTGCGGCTATCCATCCGTTTGTATAGGCAATTCGGATAATTTTTTTTAAGTTGGAAACGTATTTAAAAGATGTATTGTGGCTACATTTTTCTTTGGTCTTTAAAAAATATTCAAGGTTATTAATAAATTTGATATCAACTTTTCTAAGAGGGATATCTTTTACTTTATACTCTTTTTGAATAAAATTTGTGATATGATTTTTAGTTGTTTTATATCGAATTAATGTATTCGCGGCGAAGTCTATTCCAATTAGTTTTTCGAGTTGGTCATTGTGATTTTGAAATATTTCTAGCAACATTCTACATTCTTCATCTTTACCTAAATAACGGTCACGTAATTTAATGGCTGTTATCATTTCACCCTGATCAATAAATAGCTGATGCAATGAAAATATTTTACTCTTTATAGAAGCAATATACCTATTGAGTTCCTGAATTTCTTTAGAACTCCCTTTGGCTAAGCCAGTTTCGCTACTCCAACGACTTGGTTCAATTTTGCGATGGATACTGAACTCTGCTCTTCGACCATCCACCGTAATCCTTAGATAAATATTTGCTTTTCCTAAGAAATCCAATTTGGTTTTTTTAATGTATAATAGAATTGAGACTGAAAGTGACACCGATTTGTTGTTAATTTTGATTGAATTTACAAAAAAAATAACAAATGAACCTAATGGAAAATTATTTTAGTTAATTGCAAATCAGTTCATTATGTATCAAAAAAAATCAATTCGGTGTCAGTGGATTTGCTATTTCTTACTGACACCGAATTAGCCCCTTTTTATATGATATCATATGGTATGTTTTGATATCAATAAAAATTTAAAAACCTGTAAATCATATATTTACAGGTTTTTTGTATCAGTTTGATACTTGTAAAGTACTCAAGGTGGGAATCGAACCCACACAACCGAAGTTACTGGATTTTGAATCCAGCGCGTCTACCAATTCCGCCACTTGAGCAAGTTTCGGATAGCAAAAATATATATTTTTTCGATATGAAGAGCAAAAATAATGGGCAATATACTTTTTAGGTTAAAATAAATGTATAAATTTGCACCTCGCTTAAAAAAAAGGTGCTGTTTTGCGCTATAAAACAACGAGTTAACTATGCCCATTGTAATTACGGAAGCTAAAATTTTTGCGTGTACACAAAGTAAGGTTCTTGGTGAAAAAATAGCCAAAGCATTTGGTGCAGAGCTAGGTAATGTCATTACATCAACGTACAGCGACGGTGAATTTCAACCATCTTACGAAGAATCGATTAGAGGAACTCGAATTTTCATCATCGGTTCAACTAATCCTGGTCCTGAAAATTTGATGGAAATGTTGTTAATGATTGATGCAGCAAAACGTGCGTCAGCTAGACACGTAACAGCTGTTTTACCTTATTTTGGATGGGCAAGACAAGATAGAAAAGATAAACCAAGAGTGCCTATAGCAGCCAAATTGGTTGCTAAAATGTTAGAAGCTGCTGGTGCTACAAGAATTATAACCATGGATTTGCATGCAGATCAAATTCAAGGATTTTTTGAAAAACCTGTTGATCATTTATTTGCATCAACTATTTTTCTACCTTATTTAAAAAGTTTAAAATTAGATGATTTAACTATTGCTTCGCCAGATATGGGAGGTTCTAAAAGAGCTTATGCCTATTCTAAAGCTTTACAAAGCGATGTTGTTATTTGTTATAAACAAAGAGAAAAAGCCAATATAATTTCTCACATGGAACTTATTGGTAATGTAGAAGGTAAAAATGTGGTTTTAGTTGATGATATGGTAGATACCGCAGGAACGTTAACAAAAGCTGCCGATTTGATGATTGAACGCGGTGCATTAAGCGTTAGAGCTATTTGTACGCATCCTATTTTATCTGGAAAAGCTTACGATAATTTAAATAAATCAAAACTAGAAGAATTAATAGTTACAGATTCAATACCTGTAAAACCATTAAGCGATAAAATTAGAGTATTGAGTTGTGCAGATTTATTTGCTGAGGTTATGGAGAAAGTACACAACAATCAATCTATTAGTTCAAAATTTGTAATGTAACACTTCCGCAAAACCAAAGACTCACGATTTCAATCATGTGATATTAAATCCACGAGTAAAGCGAAAGAAAATAGAGTATTAATTAAATAAATATATAAACAAAAATGAAATCAATTACAATCGACGGATCTCAAAGAGAAAGCGTGGGCAAAAAAGCAACAAAAGCCTTACGTAATGCTGGTCAGGTTCCTTGCGTATTATACGGAGGAGATAAGCCAGTTCATTTCTCATCACCTGAATTAGCATTCTCTAAACTTGTATACACGCCTAATGCGCATACTGTTGTGATTAATTTAGAAAATGGAGAAACTTTAAACGCAGTACTTCAAGACATTCAATTTCACCCTGTTACCGACAGAATCTTGCATGTAGATTTTTATCAATTATTTGAAGACAAAGAAATAGCTTTAGATATTCCAGTACACTTAGTTGGAAACTCTAGAGGTGTTAAAAATGGTGGTGTTTTAAGAAAAAACAACAGAAAACTACGTGTTAAAGCACTTCCAAAAAATTTACCGGATTTTATTGAAATAGATATCGCACCGTTAAAAATTGGTGATAAAGTGGCTGTTAGCGAGTTACCAAGTGAAAACTACACATTTTTACATTCTGATAATACCGTTGTTTGCCAAATTAAAACGGCAAGAACAGCTATTATTGATGATGAAGATGAAGAAGAAATTGAAGGAGAAGAAGGTGCAGAAGCAACCGCTGAAGGTGGAGCAGAAGCGACTACTGATGCAGAAGGACAAGAATAGCATATTTTTTACTTTATTAAATATAAAAATGCATCCTGCGTTATTCAGGATGCTTTTTTATTTTTACAAAAAAAAGTTAATGTGTTATGTGTCAATTTTTAATCAACTTATTTAGGAGTAAAAACCAGAAAAAAGAAAAAGATTTCATGAAAAAATATCTAATTGTTGGTCTTGGAAATATTGGCGAAAAATATGCTAATACACGCCATAATATTGGTTTTAAGGTTTTAGATTATTTTGTTTCTGAAGAGGAGGTGGTTTTTGAAACGCAAAAACTTGGAGATATAGCAACGTATAAACTAAAAGGGCGAACATTTATTTTCTTGAAGCCCAATACCTATATGAATTTAAGTGGTAAAGCCGTATTGTATTGGCTAACCAAAGAAAAAATTCCACTAGAAAATCTATTAGTTATTACAGATGATTTAAACTTACCTTTTGGTAATATTCGCATAAAAACCAAAGGAAGTGATGGTGGCCACAATGGTTTAAAAGATATTCAAGAGAAATTAAATACAACCAATTATAATCGCTTTAGATTTGGCATTAGCGATGCTTTTAGTAAAGGCAAACAAATTGATTATGTCTTGGGAGAATGGACTGAAGAAGAAAATAAAACGCTTAAAGAGCGCTTGTCAAAAGCTATTGAAGTTATTAAATCATTTGGATTGTCAGGTGTTAATAACACCATGAATTCATATAATGGTAAATAATAAGTTTTAATTTTTTAGTTATTTAATAATAATTTTTTTGACAGATTTTTTAACACCATCAGTAATCCTTAAAATGTACATACCCGATGGTATGAAATTTAAATTTATGTCTTCATCAAAATCACCTTTCAGATGGTTTAAAGTGCTGCTGTGAATAAGGCGACCTCTTATATCAAAAAGTTCTAAAGTAATAGTCGTTGACTCTGTTGATAATTGGATTTTAAATTCACCATTACTTGGATTAGGAAAAAGTAAAAAGTTTGGGAATTCAACAAAATCTGTCTCTGCAAGTATAATAGGTGTCGTTGTTGTTTCGCAAATTTCAATAAACCAAGAATTTAAAGTTCCTGTGTCGTCGGCTTCAAAATCACCTAATTTAATGGTCCAATTACCAGATAAATTTTCGCCATCAAAATGCGCTAGTGATTCTCTTAATGATTGAGAAGCTATATTTGATGCCGATTCAGAACACTTATAGTCAATGGCATTATCATCAAAAAGTCCAATCATATTTTCTTCATCACTACAATCATTTGGTGTTTTTAAAACTACTTCAGTCCCGCTCGGACTTAAAATAGCTAAACCTAAATCGCCAATATAGGTGTGAGTAATATCTACACCGATGTTAATATCAGATATAGCCCAAACGTCTTGTATATTAATGGTATGGCTTTGTGTTAAACTTCCGCCATTATCAGTAATATTAATTCCCAAACTTGACGTTGAATTATATAGTGTGCAAGTGGTGTTAATATTATAGTTAATGGCGAAGTTTTCTGAATTTATAGCAAAGAAATTATGGTTAGTAGGTTCAATCATTAGTCTACAATATGGAGCAGATATATTAGGAACGTTAAGAATGTAATTTCCATTATTTGGAATATTATTTACAATGGTATTATAAGTTTCTCCTCCGTCAATAGATAATAAAATGTTTACATTTGATGCTCCCGATAAGCTATTTGTGTTATTTACATCCCATGTAATAGTTTCATTAGTTCCACTAGTCCATAATATATCTGAAATATTTTGAGACGTTATTTCAAAAGGACCATAGGCGTCATTAAAAGTAACTTGTATGTCATCATGTGTGTTATTTGCTCCACCAAATTTATTATCTCTAACGGTTAATCTAAAATCTGCAGTTCTGTTTGTGTTTGGGATTTTTTCCCACTGTGTTGCGTTTACACCAAATTTTAAATCCAGTAAATTGGGAAAATATCTTGTATTATTTATTGTTGGTGGATATGATCTAAAAAGAACAGCATTAGAATCTGTAGAATTAGGATTAGGATATGATGTTGCGGCATTATTTTCATCTATTTGTTCCCAACAAAATGTTATAATGTCTACATCAGTATCGCTCCCAGAACCAACTAATTTAAAGGGCGTACTAATAGGCAATATTAAATTACTACCTGCATTTGCAGTTGGTGTTGTGTTTCCAGTATTTATAACTGATGCACAAGATGTACTTTTAATATATGTGGTAATTTGCTCGATTGAAATAGCATGAAAGTAAGGATCGCTATTTGCTTGTACATTTTGTGATCCAGCTATTCCTGCATAACCCATAATAGTAGATCCGCTTCCAGTTTCCATTTGAACATTTGTCCCTTCATTACCGTCGTGGGTCCAAGTGTGGTTTGCTCCAAATTGATGCCCTATTTCGTGGGCTACTACATCAATATCAAAAGCAAAACCATCAGGAATACTATCAGAACTATAACCTCTTCCTTTTAAGTTGTCAATACATACACAACCAACGCATCCAGCATTTCCGTCAAAACCAGATGATGCTAATAAATGACCAATATCGTAATTAGAAGCCAGAATTTCAGTGTCTAAAGTACTCTGTAGCTCTGAACTATAATTTGATAAAACAGAATAAGGATCAGCATTTTCATCTAAATAAATAACATCATCATTATTAGCAACTAATTGTAACGACATGTTAAAATCATTTTCAAAAACAGCATTTATACTGGTTAAGGTATTAACAAGGGCTGCATTTACAAGCGTTAATGTGCCGCCGTGATAAGCAGAATATTCTCCTGTTACAGACAGGGCTATTTTGTAAGTTCTTTTCAAGCTATCGTCTGCATCTTTTAAATTTAAGTTAGACTTAAAAGTATGTTCTAAAGTTTTACTTTCTGTTAAACACCTAAAGTTTTCATTCGTATCTAAACTCGATTTATTTAAAACGGTTATTTGGTTTTTTTTCTTGGGGTTTGGTTGAAAAAGTAAAGTCTCATTATTCCCTAAAATAATTCCTGTTAACCCTTTGTAAGGCGATAAACTAAAACGCAAATAGGTGTGAGGTGAATGGATACCATAGCCAATATAGGATCTTATTTCGGGGTACTTTGCCTGTAAATCAGGAGACATAACAGAAGCTTCTTCAATACGATATTTTTCAAATTCACCATTAATTTTCGGGAAGCTTATAATTATTTTAGAACCCGTATTTTTAGATTCATTAGTTAATGCACGACGTAATTGTTCATAATTAAACTCAAACATTACCGGATTATCAATATTTTTTTGACTATTACTGATTTTATGATCAATGCTACTCTGTATTTGAGTAAAAAAACTATTTTGTCCGAAGGTTGAAAATACAATTAAAAATATGGTAGTTGATAAAACATAATGTAGTTTTGCTTTCATAAAATATTTTTAGGGCAATTTTATTAAGTGTCAATAACAAATCTAGTTTTTTTTCATTAAACTAACAATTTAATGCTTTTATGAGTAAGGTTAAAAATATTGAAAATTACAAATATACCGAACCCACTGTTGTAACCATTGGCACTTTTGATGGTGTGCATATTGGGCATAAAAAAATAATTGATCGTTTAATAAATACGGGTAAATTGTTAAACTTAAAATCAGTAGTCCTTACTTTTTTTCCACATCCACGAATGGTACTTCAAAAAGACTCTAATATTAAATTAATAAATACTATTGATGAACGTAGCGATATTTTAGATAATATAGGGTTAGACTATTTACTTATTAAAAAATTCACCAAAGAATTTTCAAGACTTTCGGCACAAGATTTTGTGAAACAAATTTTAGTTGATAAACTGCACGCCAAAAAAGTAATAATTGGTTACGATCATAGATTTGGCAGAAATAGAAATGCAGATATAAATGATTTAAAAAGGTTTGGAGAAATTTATGGTTTTGATGTTGAAGAAATTTCAGTAGAAGATATTGATGATGTAGCAGTAAGTTCTACCAAAATAAGAAAGGCTTTAAAAGATGGCGATATTGCCAAAGCCAATAGTTTTTTGGGTTATAACTTTATGTTAAGCGGCATTGTGGTAAAGGGTAAAGGTTTGGGCAAGCAATTAGAATACCCAACAGCTAATATTCTTATTGAAGAAAACTATAAATTAATTCCAAAACGAGGATCATATATTGTAAACGCTCTAATTGAGAATGAACTCTTTTTTGGAATGATGAATATTGGTGTAAACCCAACGGTAAATGGTGAAAAGGAAACTATTGAAGTTCATTTTTTCGAATTAAAAAGGGATATGTATAACCAAAACATACAAATTAGTTTATTAGAACGTATTCGTGATGAACAAAAATTTGAGTCTATAGAAGATTTAAAAAAACAATTAGAAAAAGATAAAGAAACTGCGCTGCGTTATATAAAAACCCATCATGCTTAATAGGTGGTTATTTAAACATATTGATAATTCTTCGTTAATTGTTTTCCGAATTATTTTTGGGCTACTTTGTTTTTTAGAATCTGTAGGTGCTATTTACACAGGTTGGTTAAAAAGAACCTTAGTAGAGCCAAAGTTTACTTTTAATTTTATAGGCTTAGATTTTTTGCAACCACTTCCAAGGCATGGGATGTACTTTTATTATGTTGTAATGGGCCTTTTTGGGTTATTTATTATGGTAGGCTATAAATATAGATTTAGCATGTTTTGCTTCACTATTATGTGGTCTGCAACCTATTTAATGCAAAAAGCATCGTATAATAACCATTACTATTTACTAATGCTATTGTGTAGCATCATGATTTTTCTTCCAGCACATAAATATGCTTCAATTGATGCTAAATTAAACCCTAAAATAAAGAGTATATCTATGCCAAAATGGTGTAAATGGGTTTTTGTAATCCAGCTCTTTATCGTTTACACGTATGCATCCGTAGCAAAATTATATCCTGATTGGTTGGATACTTCAGTTATGGAGTTATTAATGAAAAGCAAAAAAGACTATTTTTTAGTTGGGAATGTATTGCAACAAAAATGGGTACATTACATATTAGCCTATGGGGGCATTTTGTTTGACGGTTTAGTAATTCCGCTACTATTATTTAAACCAACACGAAAGTATATTTTTTTAATATCTATAGTTTTTCATTTATTCAATTCCTTTGTTTTTCAAATAGGCATTTTTCCCTACTTATCATTAGCCTTTACTTTGTTCTTTTTTGAACCAAAAACTATTAAAAATATAGTCTTAAAAAAGAAACCTTTGTATGATTTAGATGAAGTTATCATACCTACCTACAAAACCTCTTTAATCACTGTTTTTACGATTTATTTTTTATTTCAAATAGGTTTGCCTTTGCGTCATCATTTTATTGAAGATGATGTGCTTTGGACCGAAGAGGGACATCGCCTATCGTGGCGGATGATGTTGAGAATGAAAGGCGGATATGCCACTTACAGGGTTGAAAACAAGCAAACAGGAAAAAGCATTAATATAAAATTAGACGATTTTTTAACCAAAAAACAGCAGAGTTTAGCACAAGCAAAGCCCGATGTAATTTGGCAATTTTCACAATATTTAAAAAAAGATTTTAAAGCAAAAGGAGAGGATGTTTCTGTATTTGTTGATTGTAAGGTTCATGTAAATGGAAAGCCCTTTAAAACCTTAATAAATCCAGAAGTAGATCTAGCAGGTATAGCGTGGCAATATTTTAAACATAATGATTGGATTTTACCATCAAAATAGTGCTTTACTATCTTCCTAATTCCCTAAATTTGTTCCTTAAATTTCAAACAGATGTTACAAGTACCTTTTATTAGAGAAAACAAAGATTTAGTCATTGCACGATTAAAAAAAAGACATATTGATGCAACGGCCATGATTGATGAAGTTATAACTCTAGATGAAAACCGTAGAAGTATTCAAACCGAGCTTGACAATACATTAGCAGAATCTAATGCTTTATCAAAAGAAATAGGAGACTTATTTAAATCTGGACAAGTTCAAAAGGCAAACATTTTAAAAGAAAAAACTAGCGAATTAAAAGAGGCATCAAAAGTATTAAATGAAAATCTTAATCATACCACCGAGACATTAACCGAGTTGCTTCTTAAAATTCCAAATATTCCGCATGAATTGGTGCCAAAAGGGAATTCAGAGTTGGATAACGAAGAGGTTTTTAAAGAAGGCGACATTCCTGTTTTACACGATGGGGCTTTACCACATTGGGAATTAGCAAAAAAGTTTGATATTATAGATTTTGAGTTGGGAAACAAAATTACAGGTGCCGGTTTTCCAGTTTATAAAGGCAAAGGAGCGCGGTTACAACGGGCTTTAATTGCTTATTTTTTGGATAAAAACACGGACGCGGGTTATACCGAATACCAATTACCACTTATGGTAAACGAAGCTTCTGCAAGAGGCACTGGTCAATTACCAGATAAAGAAGGGCAAATGTATCATGTAACCGAAGATAATTTATATTTAATCCCAACGGCAGAAGTACCTGGGACTAATATTTTTAGAGATATGTTGCTAAATGAAACCGATTTACCAATTGGTATTACAGGTTACACACCTTGTTTTCGTCGGGAAGCAGGAAGCTACGGCGCGCATGTAAGAGGGTTGAATCGATTACACCAATTTGATAAAGTTGAAATTATTAGAGTAGAGCATCCTAATACATCTTATAAAGCTTTAGACGGTATGGTAGAGCATATAAAAGGTATTTTAAAAGAACTGAAATTACCCTACAGAATTTTAAGATTGTGCGGGGGCGATACCTCATTTGCATCTGCATTAACTTACGATTTTGAGGTATTTTCTACAGCACAAGATAGATGGTTAGAAATTTCTTCGGTTTCAAATTTTGAAACGTTTCAAGCAAATCGTCTAAAATTGAGATTTAAAAATAGCGATGGTAAAAACGAATTCGCTCATACTTTAAATGGAAGCGCTTTAGCACTGCCAAGAGTGTTAGCTGGTATTTTAGAAAACTATCAAACTAAAGAGGGTGTTTTAATACCAAAAGTGCTTCAACCCTATACAGGTTTTAGTATCATCAACTAGAAAGTAGAAATTCTTAATATTAATTTAAAATCCTACATTTTAAATCATATTTGTATTTAATAATCGATTAAATGCATTTTAAAATCGTTGTTTAACGATTTTGGCTAGCTTTATTTTGTTTTTTGAAAACTATTTTTAAAATTAGCATAACCAATTCTAGTAAACTTAACCTACCATGAAAAATATTAAACGCCTTTTGCTTTTAATTGCTCTAATTTTCTTCGCTAGTAAAGTTTTATTTTCCGATTTTGAAATTTCCAAATCTGAAAATCAAACTACAGCTATTGTAAGCAAATAAAGATTAATTTTATTTAACAAAATTCCAAGATAAGTAATATTGAAGATAAGAAAGAGTTTGTTTCGCAAATGCGAAAAACTAAAGATTGTCCCCAATCGAGTATTACACAGTTTTTTAATTAACAGTTAAGTTAATAGAAATTTATTTTGGTTGGTTAGTGCCCGAATTTTATTCGGGCATTTTTTTTAGAAATTATTTTAAAATTGAAAGTTGACTGATTGAGATGAAAACGTTCTTTTTTCATCTAAAAAATTCTTATTAATACCATATCTCAAAGCCACATTGGTTATATTTACGCTATGAGAATCTTTTTCATTTTATCGTTTTTAATAGCTACAAATTGTTTTGCACAAGATGATATTCTTGCAAAAGAGTATTTTATAAATGGCGATTTTGAAAAGGCATTATTTGAGTATAAAACGTTATTTGCTAAATCGCCATCAAACCCTAACTACATTACGCACATTATAGAAACTCATCAGCAATTAGAGCAATATGATGAAGCTGAAATGTTTTTATTGAAACTCTTAGAGCGTTATAAATATCCAGTTTTTTTTGTTGAACTTGGTTACAATTATCAACTAAAAAAGGATATTGAAAATGCAAATGTTTATTATGAAAAGGCTATGGCTAGTATAGATGCAAATCCTGTTAATGCATCCATAGTAGCAAAAAGTTTTCAAAATCACTCACTTCTAGATAAAGCCATTATAGCTTATGAAAAATCAATGCAACTCAAACCCGATTATAATTTTAATTTACAATTAGCACAATTATACGGGGAGCAAGGAGATATTGAAAAGATGCTAATTGGTTACATTGATTTTGCTGAATCTAATCCTCTAACGTTAAGTACCATTAAGCGTTATATAAACGATTTTATAAGTGAAAATAGCTTAAGTGAGAATAATATATTATTCAGAAAAATTTTATTAAAAAAAATTCAACAAGAACCTAATCTGCTTTGGAACGATATGTTGAGTTGGTTATTCATTCAACAAAAAGATTTCAAAAAGGCATTTATTCAAGAAAAAGCCATTTTTAAAAGGCAGCCAGAAAGTTTAAGTAGAATTGAAGATTTAGCAGGCATTGCTTTAAATGAAAATGATAACGAAACCGCCAAAGCTATTTACACCTTTATAATAGATACAGCACAAGATTTAGACACCCTATTAAATGCAAATTACCATGTGCTACAAATAGAAATTAGAGAAGGGGTAAAGGAGAATTACAGTCGTATAAATTCAAAATACTTAGCTTTATTTGAGGAGTTTGGTACATTTTCACAAACATTAAAGCTTCAAATTTCTTATGCACATTTTTTGGCTTTTTTTATGAATGAAACCAATAAAGCCACTTCTTTTTTAGAAGATACTCTAAAATTGCCTTTAACTGAATTACAAAAAGCGGAAGTAAAATTAGAGTTGGGAGATATTCTAGTTTTACAAGAAAAATTTAATCAAGCGTTAATTTATTATACTCAAATTCAACGAAACTTGAAAAACAGCACCATTTCTCAAGAAGCTAGATACAAGGTAGCCAAAGCGAGTTATTATAAAGGTGATTTTAAATGGGCAGAGTCGCAACTTAAAATTTTAAAAGCATCAACATCGCAGCTTATCGCCAATGATGCTTTAGATTTAAAATTATTAATTTCTGATAATAAATATGAAGACTCATTACAAACCGCATTAAAGCTTTATGCCAAAGCTGATTTATTGGCATTTCAAAACAGAAACGATGAAGCAATTAATGTGCTGGATAAAATCATTACTGACCATAAAACTGAACCTATTGTAGCTCAAGCTTTGTATAAACAAGCCGAATTGTTTGAAATACAAAATCAAATCGAAAAATCATTAGCAAATTACGAAGCTATTATTGAAAATTATCGCGATGGTATTTTAATTGACGATGCGTCTTTTAAGTCGGCTAATATTTATGAAAACTATTTAAAACAACCTGAAAAAGCTAAAGATTTATACGAGCAAATCATCTTTAATTATGCGGATAGTATTTATTTTGTAGAAGCCAGAAAAAGATATCGTGCTTTACGTGGAGATGCGATTAACTAAATTTGTCATTCCTGCGAAAGCAGGAGTCCACAACTAAATAATTATGATTATATACAACGTTACAGCAAATATTAACGAGAGCATCCATGAGGAATGGCTAACTTGGATTAAAGAGCACATTCCAAAAGTTTTAGGAACTGGAAAATTTGATAAAGCAACTTTAACCCAAGTGTTAGTTGAAGAAGATATGGGCGGTCTTACTTATTCTATTCAATACCGTTCTTATTCTCGCGAAGCTTTAGATGCTTATTATAGAGAAGATGCTGATAGATTAAGACAAGAAGGCTTAAAAAAGTTTGCTGATAACATGTTAACTTTTAGAACCGAGCTTAAAATTATAGATGAGTACACAGTGAACTTTAAGTAACTAAAAAATATGGTTTTTAGAAGAGCAACAGAAAGCGATATTGTAAAAATAGTTGAAATGATAGTGGATGACGAACTCGGTAAAACAAGAGAGAATTTTCGAATCCCATTACCAATTGAATATATTTCTGCCTTTAATAAAATAAATTCAGATGAAAATCAAGAACTCATAGTATTAGAAAATGAAAACTTAGAAATAATTGGAACTTTACAACTCACTTTTATACAATATTTAACCTATCGTGGTGGGATTAGAGCTCAGATTGAAGCTGTAAGAATAAGAAAAGACCAAAGAAGTAAAGGACTTGGAAAGAAAATGTTTAAGTGGGCTATTGAAAGATCAAAAGAAAAGAAAGCTCATGTATTGCAGTTAACTTCTGATAAAAAGAGGCCATCTGCTATTAAGTTTTATGAAGATTTAGGATTTAAATCAACGCACGAAGGCATGAAACTGCATTTCAATTAAACTTAATTTAACCAACTAAAATTAGCTTAGACTTTACAATGCCCATTTAAGTTTCATATCTTCGTATTTCTCATTAAACAATCTTGAATTCGTGGCATACAAACCCAATCAACATCAAGTAAAAGCAAAAAAATATTTAGGGCAGCATTTTTTGAACGATGAATCTGTTGCGGAAAAAATAGCCGATTCATTAACCTTAACAGGTTATGAAAATGTTTTAGAAATAGGTCCTGGTATGGGCGTTCTCACAAAATACTTACTTAAAAAAAAGATAACCACCTATGTGATTGAAATTGATACAGAATCGGTTGAATACTTACAAGCTAACTACTTAAGTCTAGCCCCAAGAATAATAGAGAAAGATTTTTTAAAGTTCGATTTAAATGAAATTTTTAGAGATGAACCTTTTGCCATTATTGGTAATTTTCCTTATAATATTTCAACTCAAATTGTTTTTAAAACTTTAGAAATGCGAGATCAAATTCCTGAATTTTCTGGCATGTTTCAAAAAGAAGTTGCACAACGTATTTGCTCAAAAGAAGGTAGTAAAGTTTATGGAATTTTATCAGTTTTAACGCAAGCATTTTATGTGGCAGAATATTTATTTACGGTACCTCCAAATGTTTTTAATCCGCCTCCAAAAGTAGATTCGGGTGTTTTAAGACTAACACGAAAAGCAGATTATTCATTACCTTGTGATGAAAAATTATTCTTTAAAACAGTAAAAACAGCCTTTCAACAACGTCGCAAAACCATTCGCAATAGTTTAAAAACATTCAATTTATCTGATAATTTAAAAGCAAATAGTATATTTGGCAAACGTCCGGAACAATTAAGCGTTAAAGAGTTTATAGAGCTCACTCAATTAATACAAAAAGATTTAGAATAAAAAACTTAGTACCACACTTCGTATAGTCGATGTGTTTATTATTAGGATATTGGAAGACAACGAAAACATACAATTTCAACTTACAGATGAACTTTTAAAGCAAGTAGAGCAGCTTATTGAGGCACAAAATAATAAGCAGCTCCACAAGCTACTAGACGATTTTCATTATGCTGATATAGCCGAAATTTTAGACGAATTAAATCTAGAACAGGCTATGTATGTTATTAAACTTCTAGATTCAGAAACCACTTCCGATATTCTGATGGAAATGGATGAAGACAATCGGGAAAAAGTTTTAAAAAATCTTTCAGCTAAAGAGATTGCGGAGGAAATTGGAGAATTAGATACCGATGATGCTGCTGATATTATTTCAGAATTATCTGAAAAACGCCAAATCGAAGTTATAGCTCAAATCGAAGATCAAGACCATAAAGCTGAAATAACAGAACTTCTCGCTTATGATGAAAACACCGCTGGTGGACTCATGGCAAAAGAGCTTGTTAAAGTTTATGAAACTTGGACGGTGGCTGGATGTTTACGTCGTATAAGAGGACAGGCCAAAGAGGTAACCCGAGTACATTCAATTTACGTGGTAAATAAAGAAGAAAAACTCGTTGGACGACTATCATTAAAAGATTTAATTGTAGCTAAAAGTGATCAAAAAATTTCAGATATTTATATTTCAAATGTAGATTATGTAAATGTTAATGAAAATGCCGAAGAAATTGCCAAAATCATGGCAAAGTACGATTTGGAAGCTATTCCAGTAATCCAAAGTGATGATAATAAAATACTTTTAGGTCGAATTACCATTGATGATATTGTTGACGTTTTAAAAGAAGAAGCCGAAAAAGATTACCAAATGGCTGCTGGTTTAACAGGAGACGTTGAAGCAGATGATAGTATTTTAGAGCTTACAAAAGCACGTTTACCATGGCTATTTTTAGGATTAATTGGTGGAATAGGAGCCTTCATCATTATGGAAGGCTTTCAAGAAGCTTTTAATAAATACGCCGTATTATTCTTTTTTACACCCCTTATAGCCGCTATGGCAGGCAATGTTGGTGTGCAATCTAGCGCCATTATCGTGCAAGGTTTAGCTAATGACGATGTAAAAGGAAGCGTCAATAGCCGTTTAATTAAAGAAATGCTACTGGCAGCATTAAACGGTTTTATCCTTGCTGTTTTTCTATTTCTTTTTGTTTGGATATACAAAGGTGAAATAGATAAAGCTTTAGCCATATCAGTTTCACTAGTCGCCGTTATTATCATTGCAGGACTCATCGGCACATTTGTACCATTATTTTTGCATAAACGCGGTATAGATCCTGCTATAGCCACAGGGCCGTTCATTACAACAAGCAACGATATATTGGGTATTCTACTCTATTTTTGGATCGCAAAAATGATTTTAGGTATTTGATAAAAAAAGCTCGTAGTAAATCAGAAATCTTTGAAATTGTCATTTTCGAGAAAGCTGCAATCTAAGAAAAATTATGTTTAATTTGGGCGTTACCGCAAGGGTCGGGCTTTCCGTTTCAATCTTTTGCAAAAGCAAAAGGATTTCCACTACAATCCCTAACGCAAACCATAATTTGTCATGTTGAATTTGTTTCAGTATCCCATTCTTTTTACTTTTGGTAAATAACTAAAATGTCACACTTAGCGCATTAAACGTGTATTACCATATGAATATTCTTCACCTAGATACAAACCACGAACTACTAATAAATCAATTAAATAATCTAGGCTTTACAAACCATGAAGACTATACCTCTTCAAAAGAACAAATTGAATCCAAAATTCAAGATTATGAAGGTATTATTTTAAGAAGCCGTTTCACTATTGATAAACAATTTTTAGATGCTGCAAAAAACTTAAAATTTATAGGTCGTGTAGGCGCAGGTTTGGAAAATATAGATTGTGATTATGCCGAAAAAAAAGGTATTATACTTCTTGCAGCACCTGAAGGTAATCGAAATGCTGTTGGTGAGCATGCTTTAGGTATGTTATTGTCTTTATTTAATAAACTCAATAAAGCTGATGCTGAGGTTAGAATAGGTAAGTGGCTTCGCGAAGACAATAGAGGCATCGAACTTGATGGAAAAACGGTTGGACTTATAGGTTATGGAAACATGGGTAAGGCATTTGCAAAAAAACTTCGCGGTTTCGATGTTACTGTTTTGTGTTACGATATTAAAGACCATGCTGGCGATGAAAATGCAAAGCAGGTATCTCTAAAAGACTTTCAAGAAAACGTTGATGTAGTAAGTTTACACACACCACAAACTCCATTAACTTTAAATATGATTAATTCAGAATTTATTAATCAGTTTGCAAAACCATTTTGGTTTTTAAATACCGCGCGAGGTAAAAGTGTGGTGACTCAAGATTTGGTTTCCGCTTTAAAAACAGGTAAAATTTTAGGCGGGGGATTGGATGTTTTAGAATACGAAAAAGCCTCTTTTGAAAATCTTTTTAAAAGTAATGTTACATCTAGCACAGTCGAGATGCCAGAAGCATTTCGATATTTAATAGAATCAGAAAATGTTTTATTAACACCACACGTTGCTGGTTGGACTCTAGAAAGTAAAGAAAAATTAGCACAAACTATTGTAGATAAAATTAAAGCTAAATTTTATTAATTGTTTAATTTTTAAAAGAATTATTATTTTTAGAAGATATAAAAATTCAAAAATCCTCACAAAGGAAAACTTTTGATGGGATATGAAAAAAACCATTCTTGTTTTTGCATTACTCATTTTAGCACTGCTTCTTCTGTTTCAGTTAAGTAGATATGCTTTAATTACCAGCAACTTAAAAACAGAAATTGTAATAGCCATCATCGCTATAGTGTTCTTTTTTGTTGGCATATACATCAATAAAAAAAGTTTAAATAAACCAATTACTCCATCTTTAGAAATTGATCAAAATAAAATAAAAGAATTAGAAATTACACCGCGCGAATATGAAGTCCTTCAATATATTTCTGAAGGACTTTCAAACAAAGAAATCGCCCATAAATTATTTCTTTCAGAAAGCACTATAAAAACCCATGTTTCTAATTTGCTATCAAAATTGAATGTTAAGAGTAGAACTCAAGCACTAAAAATTGCAAAATTCAACCATATTATATAAAATTGGTACTTTAGTATGACTTGGTTTTTCCAATAACTTACTAGTTTTAAGTCTCAATTTTTAAAATCAATTATAATGAAATCAACTATTTTAAAGTATGGCATTTATGGATTTATTGCTGGCTTAGTTTTCTTCGCACTATCATTTTTGTTTGGTAAAAATTTAAATTATTCTACCCAAGAAGTTGTGGGTTACGTATCTATAATCTTGTCTTTATCGTTTATTTATTTTGCCATAAAACATTACAGAGATAAAGTAAACCATGGATTAGTTTCATTTAAAAAAACGCTTATCATAGGGTTGTTGGTATCTGTTTTTGTTGCTGTAGGTATAGCGGTGTCAGATTATATTTATACATCTTTTTTAAATCCAGATTTCATGTCAGAATATGTCAATCATGAACTAAAAGGCATGAAAGAATCCCTGAGTGAATCTGAGTTTGAGACTGAAAAAGCTATTTTGTTAGAAGAGGTTAAAATGTGGGATAACCCCATAGCTATGGCTTTATTTATGTTCTTTAATGTGGTAATTATAGGTTTTATTATATCTTTAATTTCAGGTCTTATACTTCAACGGAAATAATTAAACTATGCAATCAAAAGCAACCACACCACAGCAATATTTAGATGAATTGCCAGAGGACAGAAAAGAGCCCATTCAAAAATTAAGGCAACAAATTTTAGACAATCTTCCTAAAGGCGTTGAAGAACAAATGAATTATGGTATGCTTGGTTATGTTATTCCGCATTCGGTTTATCCAGATGGTTATCATTGCAACCCTAAACAACCATTACCTTTTATGAATTTAGCTTCACAAAAGAATTTTATAGCCGTTTATAGCATGGCGCTATATGCTAAAAAAGAACTTTACGATTGGTTTACTTCAGAATATGCCAAACGCTATAAATATAAAATGGATATGGGCAAAAGTTGTATTCGGTTTAAAAAGATGGATGATATCCCCTTTGAACTTATTGGTGAGTTAACTAGAAAAATAACATCAGAAGAGTGGATAGATCTTTATGAAACCGCAATTAAAAAGTAAAATTTATTTTAAAAAAATCGTCCTCCTTTTGGAGAGGATAAGTAAAAGAAATTAAAATAGAGTAATAGGAATATGCGGATTTTTTTAAAACTAAAAATTCCAAAACAACAAAGGATTGATATAAAAAACATTTAGGATTTAATACCGATGACTACGCTTGTACTTTTATCTGGAAAGATAAAGAAGGACACGATTTTTCAACACCATGGAGCCCGTTTCCAGAGGGCACTAAATATTACGACGCTTCAAAAAAAGATTTATGTTTAATTACCGAGCAGAAAATTTACACACGAGCGTATAAAAGTTTTAAAGGTAAGGAGGTGTTACTATTATTGGTGAGGTGGAAGAATACAACTATGAAAAGTTAGGTTGGATTTTAGATAACGTCGGCAATAAAACGGAGCTTTGGAACCCTAATAATAAGATTTTTTTGTAAATCGAATATATTACTTCGAAGTTTATCTTCGAGGCGTCCATATTAAAATTATGATTCTCGAGAAATCGGGAATCTTAAAACAGAATTTGTTAAAATTCTGTATTTTCGTTTTTTCAAAAAACAGCTTTTGACTTACTTAGAAATTCTTCAATCATATAATTTAACGGTATTACAATGGGTAGCTATTGGTTTTGCCGTTTTTTTATTGGGTTTATCCAAAGCGGGAATCAAAGGTATTGGTATTATTATTGTTGTTATACTCGCTTTTGTTTTTGGCGAAAAAGCCTCAACAGGGGTATTGCTTCCCATGTTAATAGCTGCGGACATTTTTGCAGTAATTTATTATAATAGGCACGCCCAATGGAAATATATTTTTAAGCTACTACCATTTATGATTGTTGGCGTTTTAGTGGGCGTTTGGGTTGGTAACGATATTTCAGAGGTCCTATTTAAAAGAATCATGGCTATTATAATCATAGTGTCAGTACTCATTATGTTTTATTTGGAACAGCGGAAAACAAATGCGATTCCTAAAAATAAATTTTTTGCAAGCATCATGGGTTTTTTGGCAGGATTTACAACAATGATAGGAAATTTAGCTGGCCCCATTTCTAATATTTATTTTCTCGCCATGCGATTTCCAAAAAATGAATTTATTGGTACAGCAGCTTGGTTATTTTTTATAATAAATGTATTTAAATTTCCATTTCATTTTTTTGTTTGGGAAACAGTTACCGTAGAGTCACTTATTTTGAATTCGGTTTTAATCCCAGCAGTTATATTGGGGTTTTTTATAGGTGTTTCTATTGTAAAGTTAATTTCTAATGTAAATTATAGACGTTTTATATTAATTGTAACGGCGATAGGCGGAGTAGTTTTATTATTCAGATAATATATCTTTTTTGTTTTGTAACGTTCAAACCATTTGAAACACATATAGAGATAGTGCATTTAATTTTTCACTAAATTTATACTCTAACCATAATTTAATTACAATGTCTGATGATAATCAAAATTTTAACGACGACCTAAATGATATGTTAGGTGATGCCAAAGAAGGGGCAAAAAAAGCTGCTGATAAAGCTGAAGAATTTGCCGGAGAAGCTAAAGAAAAAGCCAGAGAGTTTGCCGACGAAGCTAAAAAAAGTGCATCTGAATTCTCTAATAACGCTAAAGAAACGTTTGCATCTCATGAAAACAAAAAAGTATTAGCAGGAGTTTTAGCCATTTTACTAGGGTGTTTAGGAATCCATAAATTTATATTAGGTTATAATAAAGAAGGTATTATTCTATTGATAATAACCCTAGTTTTAGGTACTATTACTTGTGGTATTGGTGCAAGTATTGCTGGAATTATAGGCTTAATAGAAGGCATTATATACTTAACCAAATCTGATGAAGAATTTTATAACACCTATCAGGTTGGTAAAAAACCTTGGTTTTAATTTTTCTTTATAAAACCATCTAAGCCCTAAAATATATTTTTATTTTTTGTTTTGTATATTTTATCGTAATATTGCAATATTACATTTAATGCTAAAAAATGGGTGCATCTAAATTAGATATTTATTCAACCGATATTAATAAACTAGCGGCATTTGCTAAGGTGTTTTCGCATCCTGCGAGAGTAGCCATTTTGAATTATATAAGTAAACAGGATAATTGTATTTGTAATGATATTGTTGATGAAATTGGACTTTCTCAACCCACAATTTCACAACATCTACAAGTTATAAATAAAGCAGGCTTACTTAAAGGGAATTTTAAAGGTAAAAGCCTTTGCTACTGTATCAATATAGAGCGTTTACAAGAATTTCAGGAAGCTTTGAATAGCTTTTTTAACAGTACAAAGTCTAATTGCTGTTAACTATTTATATAGTATGGCAATAGATCAAAACAGCAATAACTCAAAAAAATAAATTATGAAAACACAAGAATTTTTTAAGATATTAGATGAGCACCAAGGTAAATCGTTAGTATTCAAGTATGCACCTAATAAATTAATTGGAGCAAACTATCATATTACCGAAGTAAAACATTTAACTATTGATTCTGTTGATTGTGGTTCACAAACCGATGCTTGGAAAGAAACTATTATCCAACTTTGGGAAAGCCCTTCTGAAATGGATAAAAGGGACTATATGATTGCTTATAAAGCATTAGCTATTCTTAAAAAAGTGGGTACCATAAAACCTTATGTTTTAGATGCTGAAGTTAAATTTGAATATAGTAGCGCAACGTTTCACACGGCACAATTATTTGTTAACGATTTTGAAATACAAAATGATAACCTAATTATTAAATTGGCCATTGAAAAAACAGATTGTAAAGCAAAAGAAATTTGTGGTATTTCTGAAGCTTTAGAACCTGTTTTAGAAAGCAACGAACCTTGTTGTTCACCCAATGGTAATTGTTGTTAGTTCAAAATATGAATAGTAAATTCCTTCCCTTTAAAGGGAAGGTGTCCGAAGGACGGAAGGGTTATTAACCACTTCGTCTTTCAATTTTAGCAAAATCAAAATCCACTATAAAACGTAATTTTTTAAAACTCATTTGAAGCTATTTCCTGCTTTCCGCTATATCTTTTGGTTTTTTGAGAAAACCAAAAGGATGCCGCATCAATCAGGGCTAACAATATCAGCTAATTTTGAGCAAAAATCAAACAAAGTACTTAAATACCCAATTTGAGTTTCTCCCCAACGGGGGAGATTAAGAGGGACTTAATATGACAAACATTTTAGTATTATGCACAGGAAATTCCTGTAGGAGCCAAATGGCACACGGCTATTTAAACCATTTTTTAGACAACAAAAAAGTAAACGTTTACAGCGCAGGCATTGAAACGCACGGTATCAATCCTGGTGCAGCTGCCATTATGAAAGAGGATGGGATTGATATTTCAAATCATACATCAAACCATATTGATGAATATGCGGATGTTGATTTTGATTACATCATTACTGTGTGCGATCATGCGAATGAAAATTGCCCATATATTCCAAGTAAAAATGCTTTGAGGCTGCATCATAATTTTTACGACCCATCAAAATTAGTGGGAAATGACCAAGAAAAACACGCTGCTTTTTTAAAAGCTAGGGAAGAGATTAAAGGATACTTTAAGAATTTTGTTGATAAATATCATTTAATTTAAAACTAGAGTGTTTAGTTTTATAACTTATAATCCATTGGAAGTAAATCGCCCATTCTTTGATTTCCCATAAAACCAGAAAAGAAAACTTGGGATGGGTTAGAGAAGTTTCCATAATAATCAATAAGTATTTCAGGAATAAGAAGTTGCATTTCAGATTGCTTATCTTTTTCATAAAGGATTGTAATGGATTTTTCCAAGCACAGTTGTTTTAAATTGGAATTTTCAACAGGTTCAATTTTAATAAACTCCCAAGGTGATACTTGAAATCCACATTGAAAAATACGATAACCTTTAGAGGCTAAATCACGATTATATAAGGCCCTCATAAACTCAAGAATAGAACCATTATAAGCTTTATCTCGATTTTTTTTAGCAGCTTTTTCATTAAAATTTTCAAGGTTTTCATAAAAAGTAGTCCCTTGCATTAATACGCTTCTTACAGTAAAAATGTTGTTTTTTTCTTCAACATAATTAAAATCTATTTCAAACTCATTTATATCGTAAGTAACAGTGTATTGTAATTTTCTGTTTTTAAATATTATAGGCGATTTTCCATTAGCTGTTAATCTGCTTATTTTTTTATCATAACGTAAAATCAAATCGTCTTCATTTAATATTTTACAAGACTTTGCTGCATTTGAAAACCCCAAAAATTGCTTTCTAAATATTTTTAACTTTTGTTTTCTAGTTAATCCATCATCAGCATTAACAACTATTTCATTTAAATTATTAATAGATTCTTTTAATTGAATTATAATATTTTTTCTGGATCGATAGTCTAAAATGATTTCTTTTTGATACCCCATAAAAGAGATAATAAGTGGGGATTGAATGGCATCGTTATAGGAAAGTGAAAATTTACCACTGGAATTTGTAATGGTTCCAATAGTTGAATTATCAAAATAAATTGAAACTGTTTCAATGGGTTCTTGAGTTTTATAGTCAACCACAGTACCTGAAATGGTTTGCGATTGTGCTAAAAAATACTTATAAAGAAACTAAAAAAGTATAATAAGTTATTGCCCATTACTCTCCATAAACTTACGTTCTAATTCCGCTTGAAATTCTTCCATAACTGGGCGCACAGTACTTTCTGGTAAGTCGGCAATTTTAATATACATCAAACCATCAACAGCATTATTAAAAAGAGGGTCTACGTTAAAAGCAACCAATCTTGCGTTTTGTTTGATGTATTTTTTAAGTAGCACAGGCAAGCGTAATGCTCCTGGTTCAATTTCATCAATAAATTTATCAAACTTATTTAAATCGGCTTCGGTTTCATCAAAAACAAAATCTTTATCGGCATCTTTAAGTTTTACTTTAAACTCTTTTTTAGGATGTACATATTGTGCAATATAAGGGTCGTAATAATGCGATTTCATAAATTCAATCATCAGCGATTTTGAGAAATTTGAAAACTGATTACTAATGCTTACCCCACCAATTAAAAATTTATGTTCTGGATAACGGAGTGTTGTATGTACAATACCTTTCCAAAGCAGAAATAAAGGCATCGGTTTTAATTGGTAATCTTTAATAATGAAAGCACGACCCATTTCAATAGATTCACTCATCATTTTGTAAAGTTCAGGTTCAAAACGAAATAAATCTTGAAGATAAAAACCATCGATACCATAACGTTCAAATATCTTGGAACCTAACCCCATTCTATACGCTCCAGCAATTAATTTATTTTCGCTATCCCATAAAAACATATGATGATAATAGGTGTCAAAAGTATCCAAATCTATCGCCTCGTTAGTGCCTTCGCCAACTTCTCTAAACGTAATTTCTCGCAGTCTACCTATTTCTCTAATGATGTTAGGAATTTTATCGGCAGGTGCTAAATACACTTCGTAATTTTTACTTTGTAAAAGTCTGAAATCGCCTTTTTCTAATGCCGACACTTCTTTTTGCATAACGGCTGTAGCAATAGGGGTTACTATACGCTTAGGTATTTTTGGCGTTTTAAGGGTTGAAGATATATTTTCTAAAATTTTCGATTTATATTCAAATGAATTTGATAACATATAGGTTTTCCGTCTTAAAAATTCCGAAAAATCCTCAAGTGTTGTGTGTTCTTTTTGGTCTGCAATAGCAATTGGCTTTCCTATTCTAACTTTTATGACGCGGCGTTTTTGAGTAAGAACTTCAGAGGGTAATTTTGCGGTTCTAAAGGTGTCACTTAGCTTTGAAAGTTTATAAAAAAGGCGACTATTTTTAGCATGAAAATAGATAGGAACAATAGGCACTTCAGCTTTCTGTATAAGCTTCATCGCAGCTTCTTCCCAAGGTTTATCTACCACTAGCTTTCCATCTCTGTAGGTTGAAACTTCGCCAGCAGGAAAAATACCTAAAGGATGTCCATTTCTTAAATGTAAAATAGCATTTTTAAAACCTGCGACACTCGATTTGGCATCTTTTCTATCCTCAAAAGGGTTTACAGGCATTATATAAGGTTTCATCGGCTCAATACGATGTAATAAAAAGTTGGCTATAATTTTAAAATCATCACGTTCTTCTAGCATTAATTTTAATAACAAAATACCATCAATACCTCCAAGCGGATGGTTTGAAACCGTAATATAAGCACCATCTTTTGGTAGTCGATTTAAATCTTCTTCTGGGATTTCGAATTTAATTTTAAATTCATCTAAAATACTGTCTAGAAAATCTATACCTTCTAAATGCTTATGTTTTTTATAAAATTTATTTAGGGTAGATATTTTAAGCAACTTCATGAGCAGCCAACCCATAAAAGTGCCAATAAATCCATATTTATCCAAATGGATTACTTTGGCTATTTCTTTTGCTGTTACAAGTCCGGTATCTTGTGGTTTGGTCATGAGTGTAAATGTACTAAATTGTTTATTTAGTTACTATTTGAAAGGTTTCTTGGGTTAATTGTTTTAATAACACGGTTTTATCAGCTTCAATTTGAGTTATGTTTTTTTGGTTATAATGTCTTATGGTGTAAAGCGAGACGTTTTCATAACTTTCTATTTTGAATTCTGCCTTTAAATGATGTAATAATTTTTCAAGGTTGTTATAGATATCTTCTACACATACTGAAAAACTAATAGCTGAATTTTGAATCAGATCAACTTTCATTTTATAGGTATGCAAAAGTGTAAATATATTGCTGATATTTTCTTCAACGATATATGAAAAATCTAAGGATGATAACGAAATAAGTACTTGTTTTTTCTTTACAATAAAACACGGAATCATAGGCTCTAAAACGGTATTTTTACCTATTCTAGTGCCTGGTTTTTCTGGGTTCAAAAACGACTTTACGTAAAGCGGAATTTCCTTACCTTGTAATGGTTGTAGTGTTTTAGGATGTATAACCGAGGCCCCATAGAAAGCCAATTCAATAGCTTCTCTGTATGAAATTTTATTTAGTAACTGAGCATTTTTAAAATAACGGGGATCTGCATTTAAAACTCCAGGAACATCTTTCCAAATGGTTACGCGTTCAGCATTGAGGCAATATGCAAAAATAGCTGCGGTATAATCGCTTCCCTCTCTACCCAAAGTGGTTGTAAAGTTATTTGCATCACTGCCCAAAAAACCTTGAGTTACATTTAAAATAGATGTGTTGAAGTTTGATGATATTAAGCTTTGGGTTTTATTCCAATTTACATTGGCACGCCTGTAATAACTGTCAGTTTTAATGTATTCTCTTACGTCCAACCATTTATTTTTTATTCCTATAAAGTTTAAATAGACGCTAATGATGGTAGTTGAAACTAGCTCACCAAAGCCAATAGTTTGGTCGTAAACAAAATTGTAGTCAGGTGATTTATTCGCTTTTAATAACGTATATAAATCATTAAATAAATTTGAAACGCTTTTAAAAATAGAATGTTTTTCGTTTTCAAACAAATCTAAAAGAATTTCGTTATGATAGTTTTTAAGCTCTTGAATGGCGGTTTGTAACTCTCCTTTATTTTCGAAGTAATTTTTAACCACTAATTCAAGCGCGTTAGTAGTTTTACCCATAGCTGAAACTACAATAAGTGTATTTTTATGGCCTATTTTTTGTAAAACAGCAGCTAGATTTTTTACGCCATTAGCATCTTTTATTGATGCACCTCCAAATTTAAATACCTGCATATTATATTTTTGATATATAATCTTTTATACCTTGTTCGTTTAAATGTACCACATCCCAATCGCGTTTAACTTGTGCACCTTTTTTTTCATAAAAAGTGATTGCAGGTTCGTTCCAATCTAAAACCTCCCAATTAATACGTTTTACACCTAAAAGACACCCGTATTTAACAACTTCATCTAAAAGCGCTGTACCAATTCCAAAACCACGCATAGCTTTACTAACAATTAAATCTTCTAAATGTAAAGCTTTTCCTTTCCAAGTGGAGTACCTGTTATATACTAAAGCAATACCTTCAATTTTTGAGTTCACCTCGGCAATAAAGCATTGAAAGGCAGGATTTTTACTAAACCCATCGTTTTGTAAGTCTTCAACTGTTATTTCAACAGCATTAGCCTCTTTTTCAAAATGTGCCAATTCTTTAATTAAAAGATATACCTGTGGCATATCTTCCTTGTTGGCCTTTCTAATTGTGAGATTCATAATTATTTTAATAATATTTCAAATATAGTTTAAAGTTGAATATTTAAGAACGTATTCTTTATCGAAAACGTTGTAGTTCATTAAAAAATAATGGATATTTGTATCATACAATTACTTACTTTATGGCTCATAAAAAACAAACATTAGGAGAATTTATTATTGAAAACCAAGCATCGTTTAAGTATTCATCTGGAGAATTATCAAGTCTTATAAACTCTATTAGGTTGGCTGCAAAAGTTGTAAATCACGAAGTTAATAAGGCCGGTTTGGTCGATATTATTGGTGCTGCTGGTGACACAAATATACAAGGTGAAGATCAACAAAAATTGGATGTTTATGCCAATAGTAAATTTATTCAAACACTAACAAATAGAAATATTGTTTGTGGTATTGCCAGTGAGGAAGAAGATAATTTTATTTCAATAAACAGTCAGGATGAAAATCATCAAAACAAATATATCGTGCTTATTGATCCATTAGATGGATCATCAAATATTGATGTTAATGTTTCTGTTGGTACCATTTTTTCAATTTACAGGCGTATTACACCTGTAGGAACCCCTGTTACGTTGAAAGATTTTTTACAAAAAGGAAATCAACAAGTTGCTGCGGGTTATGTAGTTTACGGCACGTCTACGATGCTGGTTTATACTACTGGCGATGGGGTTAACGGGTTTACATTAAATCCAGCAATTGGTTCGTTTTATTTATCGCATCCAGATATGGAGTTTCCTGAAGATGGTAATATTTACTCTGTTAATGAAGGTAACTATTTTGATTTTCCACAAGGCATTAAAAACTATATTAAATATTGCCAGCAGGAAGAAGGTGATAGACCTTATACTTCAAGGTACATTGGATCTTTAGTATCCGATTTTCATAGAAATATGATAAAAGGAGGTATTTATTTATATCCAAGAGGCTCAAAAAATCCTAACGGTAAGTTGCGTTTACTATATGAATGTAATCCTATGGCGTATTTGGCTGAACAAGCCAATGGTAAAGCTAATGATGGGTTTACCAGAATTATGGATATTGAACCTACCGAACTTCATCAACGCGTACCGTTTATTTGCGGAAGCAAAAATATGGTTGAGAAATGTGAGGAGTTTATTAGGAACGCTAAGTAACACCATCCTATTAAACTTATAAAACAAAAAATGCGAACTGAAAAGTTCGCATTTTTTTATGATATAAAGTTTGTTTAGTCATGATTCGAAGCTATAGTCTAGTATAAATACCTTTATTTTTGTCTTTTCAATCTTTTAAAGATCTAAATAGTTATCATTTTATATATACATATTTTATAAGTCAGGGTTTTCCCTGAATTTAATATTTCAGGTTTTTACCTGAATATTTTTATCTGATTTTAAGGCAACTTGCAATTGTTATTAATCATATAATTATTAAATACATGAAAACTTCACTTTTAATCGCTGTACTTATTTTAATAAATACATCAGCACTAGTATCAGCACCTCTTACAAAGCTCCTTGAAAGTATAAGTATTTGGTGGCTAATAGGTATTGAGTTGTGCCTTATTATTGCTTATTACATTAATAGAATTATTAAAGACCTAAGATCACTTTTTGAAATTGAGTTTAATAATCTGAAATTTTAAATTATCTAAGGAAAAGGACTAGTTAGTGCTACTGATTATAAAAAGAAAAACTCAGGTAATACCCTGAGTTTTTTATTTCAGGTTTTATCTGAATTTTAAAAATTAGATAATCAACAACTAGCAACATTAATTAATTTAAACATTTAAAATCATGAAACAGGTTTACTTAATATTCACATTTTTAGCTATTACGCGTATAAACGCTCAATGCACTACTACAGATATTGTGCTGTTAAACCAATCTGAGGTAAACGCTTTCAAAATGATGTTTCCTAACTGCACAGAAATAGAAGGGAGCATAATTGTTGGAAAATGTGAATTTGGTGGTGGAATTAAATCAAACTCAAACATTAAATTGAACTCAGATATTACAAACCTCAATGGTTTATCCAATATTATATCTATTAGTAATAGATTAACTGTTACATGCAATCCATTATTAACAGATGTGACGGGTTTAAATAATTTAACGTCTGTGTTTTCACTAGAAATAAGTAATAATGACGCTTTACAAAATCTCAATGGTTTAGAAAACCTAACAAGTCCTAACAATACATTTATAACAGCAAACGAAGCATTGATTAGTATTTCTGGGTTGTCAGGTTTGCCTTCAACATTAAATCAACTTCACATTCGCGATAATCCAGCACTCTTATCACTTGACGGTATAAATGCTTTAACAACTATTAATTCCTTGAGTATTTACAATAGCCCACTACTTACTAGTTTAAGTGAACTCAGTAATTTGACAACGGTTATTGGTAGTCTATATATAAGAGAAAATAAGGGCTTAGTAGATTTAGCGGGTTTAGAGAATTTGCTTTTTATTGGAGATGGTTTAAACATCTGGAATAACGAAGGTTTAACCAGTTTAACTGGTCTTAATCGTCTAGCAGAAGTTGGTGGTAACTTAGGCATAAGTGATAACGATACCTTATTCAATCTGGAGGGTCTAAATAGCCTTATAAGTGTGGGGTATTTAGTGCCAAATCCAGGATCACTAATCATTGAAAAAAATATAAGTCTTAATTCACTTGCTGGTCTTAATGGGTTAAACAACATCGCTTCTAGTTTAATAATTAAGGAAAATAATGCACTATCTAATTTTCAGGGCCTAAATTCAGTAACCACAATTAGCAAAGCTTTAATTATAGAAAGAAACGATAACTTACAAACTTTAAATGGACTATCAGGATTTAATGGTGCTTCTGAAAAATTAACTATTGCTGACAATATGAAGTTAGCAAGTCTTAATGGTCTTGAAGGTATTGCCACATCGAATCAGGTTTCAATAGCCTCAAATGATTTACTTTCTAGTCTTTCTGGATTAGGTGGTTTAAATTCGATAAATGATTTTTTCAATGTTTCGAACAACTTAAGCCTAAATACTTTAAGTGGTTTGGGTGGTTTAAACACTTGTTTTAATGTCACTATATTAGGAAATCCTCAGCTTACCAACGTTTTAGGACTTGATGGTTTAACAACAGTTGGTCAAAATTTTCGAATTGAAGAGAATCCATTACTAACCAGCCTTAATGGCATAGGAAATTTAACGACTGTATCTAACTTTTTAATAATTGACGATAATGACGCCTTGACTAATCTTAGTGGCTTGTTCAATATAAATTCCATTGGGAGTTTTACTCAAGGTGGAATAACTGTCAGCAATAATGACCTTTTGATGGATTTTACAGGTATAGAAACCCTAAGGAACGTTTCTGGTATTTTTGTTATTAACAACTCTATTTTAGAAACTATTTCTGGATTGGATAATATTAGGTCTGTTGGCAACAGAGGCATAAATATAAGAGATAACCCTACTTTAAGAGATTTAACAGCATTATCGGGTGTTACCAATATTGATGGTAGTTTAATAATTGATAATAACACTAACTTAACCAACCTTAACGGTCTAAATAATGCGTCTGTTGCCAGAAGTATCCATATATTGAATAATGTTAATTTAGTTGATATCTCTGGTTTAAATAGTGTGACTTATCTAGGATCTGGTTTACCATATAGCTTATGGATACTCAACAATTCTGCTTCTGACAAGCTTAACTGGCTTAGAAAATTTACAACAGACGGAAAGGGATGTGGTAATAGTTAACAATGATGCTTTAACAAGTCTGAACGGTCTATCCCAACTAACTACAATAGGTTTATCTGGCCGTACCTTATTTGGATTTTTATCAATAAATGATAATGATGCCCTTACCAATCTTAATGGATTGGAAAATATCACTTTTATCAACAGAGCACTTGTAATACAAAATAATAATGCCTTACAAAGCTTGTCTGGACTAAATAATTTTAGTGATATGAACCATGGCAACAAAATTATCTACCTACTCGATAATCCTGTGTTGGCAGATATTGACCACCTCAACGCTTTAGATGTAGAAAAAGTAGATAACCTACAATTTCGAAATAATCCAATGCTTTCGGTCTGTAATATTTCTTGGGTCTGTAGCTATCTGTCATTACCAGATAAAAATGCCACAATCATCAATAATGCTGGAGGCTGCAATACAAGGGAAGCGGTTGAAAATAGTTGCGCATCACTATCAGTTGCAGATAATGATTTAGATCCTATTACGGTTTACCCAAACCCTTTTAAGGAAACGATAAGGGTCGCAATTTCAGAGCGTACGACAGATTTCTCAATGTCAATAGTCAACCTGCTTGGGCAGACCATGTTTTCTTGCAAAGAAATAAATATAGGTACTTTGCGCTTTGATACTTCTCAATTTAAAAGTGGAATTTATCTGCTTACCATAAAAACACCACAACAAACCATTAAAACCTTTAAGCTAATTAAGCATTAAAGCGCGTGAATTTTTTTAAAAGAAATCAGGTATCCATTAATTATAGCAGGAGTTGATTTAAGCTATTTTTATTTATGGGAGGTAGTTGATTAATAGCCAATGAACTCTTCTTGACATTTCTATTCCCTAAAATACGAATTAAATTCCTTCATATTTAAGCTATTTTATCATGTGTGGCGAGGCTATACCATTCAAAAATAGTTTCATCTGAACAAATTTCCTCTCATTTTCGGATAAAGACTAAAAATCAAGAGAAGTTCAATCTAAAAAACTCAGGGAAAACCCTGAGTTTTAAAATTCAGGTTTTTACCTGAATTTTTTCTCTCACTTTATCTACAACTTGCACTTGTTATCATTAAAGATTTAAACATTATGACCATTGAAAATAGTTTACAAACAAAATTCCAAATCATACTCGCTATTGCACTTGTAGGGTGTTATGGAACCGCACAGACGCAGCAAGAAGACTATAATAATACGCAGCAAAACACTTTAGAAACTATGGAATCTAGCGATACTGGAAGTAATTCAACTATGAATAAAACAATCCAAACCTTACCGATTGGGCACAAAGAAATTCGCAGACTACTAGCAAATGATATTGGGCAAATGGAATTTGATACGCAAGCTGCAAAGGATTTTAGAATCTATTTAACGAATTCGCTGCTAGAAATTATTTCTTACAATAGCGATAGTGCCTATGATAAATATCACCGCGTAAGTGGCTCAGGGAAAATTCAGTTGTGCGCAGATGGCACTTATGTCGAAACGCTTTATAGCGAAGTTATAGTAGACGCAGACGGCACAAGTGGCATGAGTTCTGGTGCAACTTATGTTCTTGGTTACTGGGAAGTTGCCGCACTGCCAAATGACTTGTTTGTTATTTTATTTTATAGTCAACATCCAAATGTATTAGAGGATTTCCCTAATGGATTTCAGCCATGGATTGTTCCAAAATATGGTTACGATTTTGTGTCATTACCTAGTGGCGAACTTTATAAACGTACAGCGAATATCTATTGCAATTAATTCAACTTTCAAAAACATAGAACTCATGAAAAATATAAAACTTTTAACACTCACCTGTATAGTATTTCTTTATACCATAACGGTATTCGGGCAAAGAAAAAAAGAATTAAAATGCTTTGACAATTTTGAATACGATAACTCAGGTAAAAGCAGAATTAATGCCTACCTCTTGGCAATGCTTAACTACAATATGTACCCTCAAAATTTACTTGGTGTAGAATATGATACAGAAACTTCTAACGATTTATCTCAAAATAATACTGCTTTTTTAAATGCTTTTAAAAACAAAATGGAACCTTGGTTCTTAACGGATAAATTAAAAACACAAACTTTGGGTACTACTGTAAGTATTAGAGGTACTGGCGACAAAAATGTGCTTAAAAAAGTACAACAACCCCTAAATATCACAACAACCTCGAAACCTGTTATAGAGTTTCTACACGAGAGTAATGGAGCAGGTTACGATCCTGAGGTAATGCTTATCTCTACAGACGACTATATTATTTTAGCATGGAGAGGCACAGATAGAGTTTCATCTGACAATACATTAATGGGTAAAGCTATCTTTGAGGCTGGTGAATGGTTTCAAACAGATTTCGATTTTCCATTAGTTAGTGCTCCTTCAGGAATTCCAGGACGAGTGCATCGTGGGTTTAACTCAAGCATAAATTATAATGGATTAATTAATAGAATTGCCAATAGATTGGTTGAACTCGATGTGAATACTAAAAAATTATGGATTACAGGCCATAGTTTAGGTGGTGCACATGCGCAACTATCTGCATTGTATCTAAAAGAACAACATAACATTCAACCATTTGCTGTGTATGGTTATGCAGCTCCAGGAGTTGGAGATCAACGCTTTTGTAATGCTATTGAGGCCGCAGTTCCTGGTTCTAAATTGCAGCGTTTTATATATATTTATGATCCTGTTCCTAGAGTTCCGGCATCAATACTTTCAGGAATGCAAGATTATGCTAGAGCAGGACAACTCAATTATTACAGTAGTGAACAAGGCAGTAAAAATTATGAATATAATTATAAAACTGAACCAAAATATCCTGGGCCATTTGTGTGCCATCATCATCCTCAATGGTATGCCAGAGCAGCGTTTTTCGAATTACTAGATAAAAACCCTGAGTACAATAATAAAGTACCAGATGCGCCAAGTATGCCCACTCAAGGCTGTACTCCTCTAGATCAACAACTAGCAGAAGGCAATGGCAACTTTTTACAATCTTTTCTTGGTATTCACCAGGATATGGAAGCTGGAACCTATTATATCATAAATTACAAAACAGGTCTTTATTTAAACTTAAAGTCGAATGATTTTGCAGGTAATGGAAAATCTATTCGCATAGGTCCACATGGATCCAGTAATCGTTTTAAATGGAGAATTACAAACATACCTCAAAGCCCATTAGGTGGTTATGTTATAACTAGCAAAATAGTAGATAAAGTCATTGAAGCAAAATTTGGGGATGTTGGCGAACAAAATAGTAGAGTACAAACATGGGATAGGTGGTCTAGCGCCATACCTGTGCGTACACACCAAGAATGGGAAATTAAAAGACTTAATAATGGTAGATTTCATATTAAAAATATGAAAAACAGACGTTTTATGTTAAGAGCCACAAATAATGGTAGAATTGTTTTAGATGATAACACTGCAATTTCTAGCCAATGGTATTTTGTAAAGATATAAATAAGAAGATTCGATTTAAACTATTAAAACAAAAAAACATGAAAACACTACTAAAAACAACACTAATAGCTCTTCTACTAATTACATTTAGTTGCAGCAAAGACGATAGTACAGACACTCCCGTAATACCAGATGCAACAGTTACTGCAATGAGCCCATTAAGTGGGCCAAAAACAACAGTGGTCACCTTTACAGGTACTAATTTTAGTACAGATATAAATGCCGTACAAGTATTTTTTGATGACATTGAAGCCACAGTGCAAATTGTAACAGAAACTCAAATTGTAACTACAGTACCACCACGTGCTTTTGCAGGAGTTGTAAAAATTATAATTAACGGTACAGAATTTACAGGCTTTACTTTTGAGTATGTTATTGTAGATATTAACGTAAGCACATTAGCAGGAAGTACTCAAGGAGATGCGGATGGTTCTGGTACTAATGCGCAATTCTCTACACCATATGGTGTGGCTTTTGATGCTTCTGGTAATATTTATATCGCAGATGCTGGTAATCATAAAATACGTAAAATAAGTATGGATGGCACAGTTACAACTATAGCAGGAACTGGAACCGCTGGATTTTCAGACGGAAATGGGGTAAATGCATCATTTAACTTTCCATTTGGGCTAGCAATAGATAGCGCAGGCAATATTTATGTTGCTGATACAGTTAATCATAAAATTAGAAAGATTACACCAGATGGTATCGTAAGTACTTTAGCAGGAAGTACTGCTGGTTTTGCAGATGGCAATGGTAGTAATGCACAGTTTAATACACCCTATGATGTAGCAGTTGATGTATCAAATAATATATATGTTGCTGATACAGGTAATACCAAAATAAGAAAAATTACACCAGACGGTACTGTAACAACAATAGCTGGTAGCACTCCTGGTTTTGCAGATGGATCCAGTAATAATGCGCAATTTTCTTCAATAGGTGGTCTCGAGCTAGATACCTCAGGCAATATTTACGTTGCAGACTTTGGAAATCATAGAATTCGAAAAATAAATACTAATGGAGACGTAATTACTATTGCTGGAAGTGAACAAGGCTTTGCCGATGGTATAGGAGAAAATGCACGGTTTAATCGACCTGTGAGGGTTGCAGTAGATATTTTAGGTATTGTTTATGTGTCAGATACTTTTAATGACAAAATAAGAAAAATAGATAGTAATGGGCTAGTATCTACCATTTCTGGAACTAATGAAGGTTTTCAAGACGGAATAGGAGTCAACGCACAATTTAATAGACCAATAGGCTTAATAATTGATAAAGATTTTAATATTTACGTTGCAGACGCAAGCAACCACAAAATCCGCAAAATCACTCAAGAGTAACAGCAAACCAGCTTTGGTTTAAACCCTTAAGATAATTAAGCCAAAGCTGTTATTATTTTATCCCTATATTTAATTAACTAAAAACCAGTTGTTTTGAAGAAAATAATCCTTTTATCTCTTATTGTTTTTGTTTGTTTTTCTGGGTTTTCGCAGACTCGGGAGATTGATAGTTTACAAGTACATTTAAAAAAAATTAAAAACCCAGCAGAAAAACTAAGTATTTATGATGCTTTAATAAAAGCAAATATCAATGTAGATATTGATAATGCAAATGCCTATAATGATACTCTAAAAACAGCGAGCCAATCTCTAAATAATAAGAAAATGGAGATGAAATCCGTTTTTAATAATGGTGTTATTGCCAGAATGAAGGGTGATTATAAAACAGGTGAATCGTTTATGACCACTTATTTAGATTATGCGAAAACAATAAACGATAGTATTATCTTGAGCAAAACATATTATCAATTAGGATCTTTACAAATATATTTAGATAAAAAAGAGACATCTCTTTCTAATTATTTAGAAGCTCTAAATTATCTTGAATTTTCTCAAAACAACAAGCAAAAAGCTAAAATTTTAAACGGTATTGGTATTATTTATAATCAAACTTCGCAATATGAGAAAGCCAAAGAGTATTATTTAAAAGCTATCAATATGGCTATAAAAGCCAATGACTCTTCATCATTAGCTATAATATACAATGGCATAGGGGTAACCTTAAAAAATCAAGATAGCACAAAAAAAGCATTGAACTACTTTAAAAATTCTCTTGATATTGGAGAGCGAACCAATAATTTACGTGTTATGGGTTATCAATATCGTAATATAGGAATTATTAATGTATTGAATAAAGATTATAAAACTGCAGAAACTTATTTAAAAAAAGCACTTCTAATTCGAAAGCAAATTGGAAATAAACAAACAATAGCTGGTTCATTATCAGATATAGCTAATGTATATATTGAAACTAATAGGTTAAATGAAGCGGAAGATTATTTAGATGAAGCGACTTCTATTTTTAAAGAATCAAAAAATATATCTGGAGAAAACACTATGTATTACTACTACAGTGCGTTAGAAGCAAAACGTGGTAATAGTGAAAAGGCTGTAGAATATTTAGATAGACATTATATCACAAGGGACAGTTTAGAAAACATAGAGTTGCAAGCAAAATTAAATGATATAGATGTTAAATACCAAACGGAAAAAAAAGACAAAACTATTCTAGAAAACCAACTAACTTTAGAGAAATCTCAGGCTAAAACCCAATTAATGACCATACTAATTATATCCCTATTATTAGCATCCATCTTACTCTGGTTTGTATTTCAACAACGTCAAAAAAGAATTTCACAACAACTCGTTGCCATAAAAAAAGAGCAAGAAGTGCGTACATTAGAATCCCTTATCGCAGGCGAAGAAAAAGAGCGTTTGCGTATAGCCAAAGAATTACACGATGGCGTTAATGGCGATTTATCTGCCATAAAATATAAGTTATCCTCTTTATTAAAAATGAATAACGAAGTTATTAATGATGCTATAACTATGATTGATAAATCGTGTAAACACGTTCGTGCTATTTCCCATAATTTGGTACCACCATCGCTCAAGGATTTTAATTTAATTGAAGCTGTGAGTAATTATTGTGAGAACATGAATAGTACGCATGCACCAGAGATAAGCTTTCAGCATATTGGAGAAACTATAGAGCTAAACAAGAAAATAGAGGTCAATATTTTTAGGATCATCCAAGAATTGGTGACTAACGCTATAAAACATTCCAAAGCAAAAATAATAGACGTACAAATTAGTAATCGTAATAGTACGTTATTCGTTACTGTTGAAGATAATGGTAAAGGATATACCATTGGAGATAACGATAAGACCGAAAATTCAAGAGGTATTGGTTTAAATAATATTAAATCTCGTGTAGAGTATTTAAACGCCAGTTTAGATATTGTGTCTAATGACAGCGGAACTTCCAATACCATAGAAATTGATTTAAATAAAATAAATGATAACTAAAATAGCCATAACCGATGATCATGAAATGATTAGAAATGGGATTGATTCTCTTCTCGAGAACTATCCTGATATTCTAATTATTGGAAAGTATAAAAATGCAGAAGACACCATTTTAGCATTAAAAAATTCCCAACCAGAAGTCTTGCTATTAGATATTAACTTGCCAGATATCAATGGGATTGATTTATGTAAGATGTTATTAAAATCCTATCCATATTTAAAAATAATTGCACTGAGTAATTTTGATGAAACTTCTTTTGTAAAGCGTATTTTAAAAAATGGGGCTCATGGGTATTTATTAAAGAACACAAACTCGATAGAATTAGTAGAAGCCATTGAAACTGTTTTAAAAGGAGAGCAGTTCATACAGAATGACATTCATAAAAAATTGTTTAATCGTTATATAGGTCAGCAGAAAAAAACGAGTTTAAATATTAAACTTACTCAGAGAGAAAAGGAAGTGCTTCAATGTATTTATGAAGAATTAACCACTCAAGAAAGTGCCAATAAATTATGTATTAGTCCGAAAACAGTAGAAACGCATCGTATGAATTTAATGAGTAAATTTGGAGCGAAAAATAGTGTTGGGATTATTAAAAAGGCTATTAAGTTGCAGTTATTAAAAGAATAAAAAAACTATTTAATTCACAAATTAAGGTGATATTTATTTAATAAGATTTTAATAGCAATATTATTTGGTTATTGTAGCAGACTTGCTAACTATGATTTTTAAAGCTTCTTCAAGGCTAAAAGTTGTAACATCTCAATAATATATGCCTTTTGAACAATTACTTACATCAACATTAAAACCATTGATTCAATTAAGATCTTTAAATCTGCTCATTTCTCGTCTCAAAGTATTTTAGATAACTAAATCTGAAAGATTACTAATTCAGGTTTTATTGTGATCTCTTTATTAGCAGGTGTATGGTAAGCTATTATTTTTTGTTCGTTAACATCACCTTAAACCAGTGATGTAGAATACTCATCAGCACCAATATCATAATTAGAAGATTCTGGAAGTGCAGCTTATCTACATTGTCGTTTACCACTATTAATTTTTTATAAAAATCTAAAATCAAGAGGGATTTGCATCTTCTAAATTAGTGGTGAAAGTTACGGTATCAGCATTTCTAGATCTGATTAATCTATTTGGTAAGTTATAAAAACATTAGTAGTATTGGTAAAACGATAGTCCAAAGGTCTTTTCATAAATAGGAATATAGAATTATTTACAGTTAATGTGTTATCAACATTGTATTCGCAAGACTTAATGATATTTGTCTTTACGCCAGAGATTAAACAATCATAATCTTTTAAAATTCTATAAAAAGCTATATCATATTTAATAGTTTTTTTGGGATAAGGAGTGTTAGTCCATATTTTAATACTTAAGCTCGTATAAATAGTTTGATTTTAAATAATAAAACAAAAAATGCGAACTGAAAAGTTCGCATTTTTTATTACTTAAATGTTTACTTAAAATTACATAGCCACTAAATCGCCAGCAATATCTTTTGATGGCAAATCTGATTTTCCCATTAAATATAAATCTACTTGTCTGGCGGCTTCTCTCCCTTCAGATATGGCCCAAACAATTAAGGATTGACCACGACGCATATCGCCAGCAGTAAAAACATTAGGTATGTTAGTTTGATATTTTCCGTAATCTGCCTTGTAGTTAGAACGCATGTCAGTTTTTATTCCTAATTTGCTAGCAAGCGTAGATTCTGGTCCTGTAAAACCTAAAGCCAATAAAGCCAAATCACAAGGCCATGTTTTTTCAGTGCCATCAATTTCCACAAGCTGAGGACGTTCACCGGGTACCATTTTCCACTCTACATTCACTGTTTTTAAAGCGGTTAGTTTTCCGTTTTCATCAGTTATAAATTCTTTGGTATTTATTAGCCAGTTACGTTTAACCCCCTCTTTATGAGAAGATGACGTTTTGAGCTGTAAAGGCCAATAAGGCCATGGTGTTTGCGGAGAACGATGCCCTGGAGGTTTGGGCATAATTTCAAAATTTACTACTGATTTTGCCCCGTGACGATTTGAAGTTCCAATACAATCTGATCCGGTATCTCCACCACCAATAACAATTACGTTTTTATCAGTTGCCATAATTTGATTTTCAACTTTTTTACCAAACAAAACCTTAGTTTGTTGCGTTAAAAAATCCATAGCCTGAACCACACCATCAGCATCAATGCCTGGAGTCGGTAAGCTTCTTCTTTCTGTTGCGCCACCACATAACACAATCACATCAAAAGCTTTTAATTCTTTTACTTTATAATTAACACCAACATTTATATTGGTTTTAAATATGATGCCCTCTAATTCTAAAATAGCTATTCTGCGGTCTATAATTCCCTTTTCCATTTTAAAATTTGGAATACCGTAACGCAATAATCCACCAATCTCATCATCACGCTCAAAAACAGTCACGGTATGTCCGGCTCTGTTCAATTGTTGTGCAGCTGCTAAACCAGCAGGTCCAGAGCCTATAACAGCAATTGTTTTGCCAGTTCTCGTTTTTGGGGGTTGAGGTTTAATCCAACCTTCTTTAAAAGCACGCTCAACAATCATCTTTTCTATATTTTCTATAGATACAGGATCCTCAATAATCCCTAACACACAGGATTGCTCACATGGAGCTGGACATAAACGCCCTGTAAATTCTGGAAAATTATTTGTTGAATGTAATATCCATGATGCTTTTTGCCATTCACCTTGATGAACCATGTGATTAAAATCTGGAATTAGATTTCCAAGCGGGCAACCACTATGGCAAAACGGAATCCCGCAATCCATACAACGAGACCCTTGTTTTTTTATTTCTTCTTCTTTTAAAGGAACTGTGAATTCCTTGTAATGTTTAACACGTTCTTCAACTGGCGTGTAGTTTTCATCTTGTCTTTCAAATTCCTTAAATCCTGTTACTTTTCCCATGACATTATGCTGTTGTTAATTCTTCTACCATTGGTTCCTCTGTCTCAATACGTTTTAATGCACGCTTATATTCTGTTGGCATTACTTTTACAAAATTGCCTAAACTTGTATCCCAATTTTTTAATAATCTTGTAGCTAATTTACTATCAGTATACAATTTATGTTTTTCTATTAATGCTTTTAGTTCTGTAGCATTCTCATCAGAAATAGCTTCAAATTCGATAGTTTCTGTATTACATAAACCGTTTACAAACTTGTTTTCTGGATCATAAACATATGCTATACCGCCACTCATACCTGCAGCAAAATTCCTACCTGTGCTCCCTAGAACAATAATTTTACCGCCTGTCATATACTCACAACAGTGATCGCCTACACCTTCTACGACTGCAGTAGCTCCTGAGTTTCTAACCCCAAAACGCTCGCCAGCAATACCATTTATATAGGCCTCACCTTGAACAGCTCCAAACAGACACACATTTCCAATAATGATATTATCTTCAGCTACAAAATCAGCATTAACAGGCTTTTTAACAATAAGTTTAGCTCCTGATAAACCTTTACCTAAATAATCGTTTGTATTACCTTCAAGTTTAAAAGTTAAACCATGAGCGCCAAAAGCTCCAAAACTTTGTCCTGCCGATCCTGTAAAGTTGATGTTTAGTGTATCTTCTGGCAATCCTAAGTGACCGTAGATTTTAGAAATCTCATTACTAACAATAGCACCAACAGCACGATTTATGTTTCTTATAGGGTAAGCTAAAGTCATCTTTTCTTTTCTATACAAGGCTCTATGTGAGTCTTTTAGAATAGTGAAATCGAGAACATTATCTAAGTTATGATCTTGCTTTTCAGTATTTTTAACAATCATTTGTCTGTAAGCAGCGGGTCTGTATAAAATACTTGATAAATCAAGTCCTTTAGCTTTGTAGTGTTTAATCGCATTATTGGCGTTTATTTTATGCGTTTGTCCAACCATTTCACCCAGTGTTCTAAACCCTAATTGCGCCATTATAGCTCTTAATTCTTCAGCGATATAAAAGAAGAAATTAATAACATGTTCTGGTGTTCCTTTAAAGTTTTTACGTAATTCTTTATCTTGGGTGGCAATACCAACTGGACAAGTGTTTAAGTGACATTTACGCATCATAATACAACCTGAAGCTACCAGAGGAGCGGTTGCAAAACCAAATTCCTCAGCGCCCAATAATGCTGCAATGGCCACATCACGTCCTGTTTTTAATTGGCCGTCGCATTCTACAACAATTCGACTTCTGAGGTTATTTAAAACAAGCGTTTGTTGTGCTTCTGCTAAACCAAGTTCCCAAGGTAATCCGGCATGTTTTAGTGATGTTAAAGGTGATGCTCCAGTACCACCATCATATCCTGAAATTAAAACAACATCGGCTTTTGCCTTTGCAACACCAGCTGCGATAGTACCAACCCCAACTTCTGATACTAATTTCACATTAATTCTAGCTTCACGATTGGCATTTTTTAAATCAAAAATTAATTGTGCTAAATCTTCAATGGAATAAATATCGTGATGTGGTGGAGGTGAAATTAAGCCCACAAACGGGGTGGAATTTCTAGCCGCAGCAATCCACGGCAATACTTTATATCCTGGTAACTGCCCACCTTCTCCAGGTTTAGCACCCTGTGCCATTTTAATTTGAATTTCTCTAGCATTGGTTAAATAATGCGAAGTCACGCCAAAACGACCTGAAGCTACTTGTTTTATTGCCGAATTACGGCTATCACCATTTACATCGGGGTGAAAACGGTTTCTATCTTCACCGCCTTCGCCAGAATTAGATTTTCCACCAATACGGTTCATGGCAATGGCTAAATTTTCATGTGCTTCACGAGAAATTGAGCCATAAGACATGGCACCAGTTTTAAACTTTTTCACGATCTCTGTCCAAGGTTCAACTTCTTCAATAGGAATAGGATCTAAATTATCAAACTCAAATAAACCACGTATGGTCATTAAATTTTCAGCCTGTTCATTTATGGCTTTTGAATACACATCGTAAGCAGATTGATCACTTAATCGAACTGCTTGTTGTAATTTTGAAACCGTAGTAGGATTGAATAAATGGCGCTCACCATTTCGTCTCCATCTGTAATCCCCACCAATATTTAATCCTAAACGTTTGTCAATTAAATTATCTGGATAGGCATACTTATAACGCTCATTGATTTCTTTTTCAATTTCATATAAACCAATACCTTCAATTCTTGAAGCGGTATAAGGAAAGTATTTTTCAACAAATTGAGAACTAAAACCTACAATTTCGAAAATTTGAGAACCTCTGTATGATCTTAAAGTAGAGATTCCAATTTTATTCATTATTTTTAAAATACCCTTACCAATAGCTTTATTGAAATTATTAACGGCTTCTTCTTCAGTCATTCCAGTTATGAAACCTTCCTTAACTTGCATTCTTATAATTTCGTTAACCATATAAGGGTTAATGGCACTAGCACCATAACCAAATAAAGTAGCAAAATGATGTGGTTCACGTGGCTCTGCAGATTCAATAATAATATCAAAAGAAGAACGCTTACGTAAACGATTCATTTGATGGTTTACATACGAGCAGGCTAACAATGCTGGTATTGGAGCAAATTCTTGATTAACGCCTCTATCTGATAAAATAATAATATTTGTTCCTCGGTCTAAGGCTTTTGTAATTTGGATAATAATATCTTCTAAGGCATCTTCAAGACCATTAAGCCCTTCGGACTTTGGATACAATATTTCAATAGTTTCAGCTTTAAACGATTCTATGGAAATACTTCTAATTTTCTCCAAATCAGCATTAGAGATAACCGGGTTTTGTATTCTCAATTTTCTGCATTGTCTTTCGGTAATACTGAAAATATTTCGATCTTTACCCAGATTTAGACTAATATCTGTAACAATTTCTTCACGTATACCATCCAATGGCGGATTGGTTACTTGAGCAAATAATTGTTTGAAATAATTTGAAATTAACTGAGGTCTATCTGATAAAACAGCTAGCGGTGTATCTATTCCCATAGATCCTAAAGCTTCTTTACCAACTAATGCCATTGGCGTTATAACTTCTTGAATATCTTCAAAAGTATAGTTAAACAAACGTTGCCTTGTTTTAATATCAATGGTTTCAATAGGACAGGTTTCGTTGGTATAAGGCACATCTTTTAAATGTAACCTTGTTTTATCTAACCATTCCTTATACGGTCTTTCTGAAACTATTTTATCTTTAATTTCTTCATCTTCAATAATGCGACCTTTATTCATATCTACCAAGAACATTTTTCCGGGCTTCAATCTGCCATGACTTTCTACATCAGCGGGGTCTATATCAACCACGCCAATTTCTGAAGACATAATTAACTTACCACTTTTGGTAACGGTATATCTTGAAGGTCTTAAACCATTTCTATCTAAAAGTGCTCCAATATAATCACCATCTGTAAAAGGTACAGAAGCGGGTCCATCCCAAGGCTCCATAATACAAGAGTTATACTCGTAAAAAGCTTTTCTTTCCTCAGACATGGTTTGGTGTTTTTCCCAAGCTTCAGGAATCATCATCATCATAATTTCAGGTAAAGAACGTCCTGTATGCGTTAATAATTCAACCACCATATCCATAGATGCTGAATCGGATTTTCCTGGAAGAATTATAGGAAATAATTTTTCAATTTGAGCCCCAAAAACTTCGCTCTTCATGATTTCTTCACGAACACGCATTCTACTTACGTTACCACGAAGTGTATTAATTTCTCCGTTCTGACACATAAAACGGAAAGGTTGCGCCAATTCCCAAGTAGGCATGGTATTGGTTGAAAAACGTTGATGTACTAATGCTAAGCGCGTTACTAAATCTATTTGTTGTAAATCGGTATAATATGGACCAATATCTTCGGGCATGATAATACCTTTGTATATTAATGTGGTTGTAGATAAACTTGGAAGATAGAAATAAGAGCTTTCAGATATTTTAGATTTTCTAATTTCGTGCTCAGTAATTTTACGAGCAGCGTACAATTTAGCTTTAAAAGTAGCTTTATCAATAGGCTCTGTTTTTCCAATAAATATCTGCTCGATATTGGGTTCAGAAGCTTTGGCTATGGCGCCTAATTGTGTAGAGTCTACGGGTACTAATCGCCATCCTAAAACGGAAAGTCCTTGAGCCGCAATTTCCTTTTCAAAAGTAGCTTTACAAAACTGATATTGGTTTCTTACTTTAGGTAAAAACACCATACCTACGGCGTACTCTCTTTGTTCAGGAATATTAAAACCACAAACGCGTTTAAAGTAATCGTGAGGAATGTCAATTAATAAACCAGCACCATCACCTGTTTTTCCATCAGCACTTACACCACCACGGTGTTCTAGTTTTACAAGAATTTCTAACGCATCATGAATGATTTGATTTGTTTTTTCTCCTTTAAGATTACAAATAAAACCAGCGCCACAGTTTTCGTGTTCAAATTCAGGTAAATAAAGTCCTTGTTTCTTCAGCATATTCAACAAATTTTTTTAAAAATTGAGTAGAAACGTAAATATATGGACAAGATTTTGAAATACAATAAAGGGTATTTCATTATTTCGATTTTAGAAGTGAACAGAAGCTAATTGTAAGCATATATCAATAATACTTTAATTTTTTAATAAATATTCAATCGTTAAATATTTAACAATAAATAGGGTTTTGTTAATTAACCATAATGAAAGCTTAGATTAATCATAAAATAGGCATTAAAAATTCCAAAAGACTGATAATAATTCAAATTATATGGTTGTTAAAAAATCAATAAATCAAAAAATAAACAGAATACCTCTAAAAAAATGGGGTAAAAATTAAAATATCAATAAAAATGAATCAATTGACCCTGTTTTTTATGGGGGTTAAAAGTTTTTAACATAGTTTTAACCCATTCTTAAGGAAATTAACCAAGAAAATTAATAACTAAAATTAAACATTATGAAAAAAATTATTACACTTTCAATGCTTTTTATGGCAACAGCCTTATTTGCACAAGAAGAGGAGACTAAGCCATCATTTACTGTTAGTGGTAGTGTAGATGCGTATTATAGAGCTAACTTTACTGCGCCAAACGATGAGAATGCCATTGCGCCAGGATCATCTTTCGCACAATTACCTGGTTTTGCTCTAGGTATGGCTAATGTAGTATTAGGTTATGAAGGCGAAAAAGCTGGTTTTGTTGCCGATTTAGTTTTCGGACCAAGAGGTACTGATGCGATTTTTGCCTCTCCAATGTATTCTTCTTCTGATGAGGTGATTTCTAGCACTGCTAATATCGTTAATCAGTTGTATGCATACTGGAACGTTAGTGAGTCTGTAACCTTAACAATGGGTAACTTTAATACCTTTTTAGGTTATGAGGTTATTTCTCCAACGGCTAACTTTAACTACAGTACATCTTATTTATTCTCTTATGGTCCTTTCAGTCATACAGGTATTAAAGCGGATATTGCTTTATCTGAAGATTTTAGCTTAATGTTGGGTGTTATGAATGATACTGATCTAACTGAGTTTAACCCGACTGGTGACTATGCATTTGGTGCACAATTAGGCTATTCAGGACAATTCTTAAACTTTTTATTGGATCCTTCTTTCACTGAAATAGATTTTACAGGTGGATTTGATTTATCTGATTCTTTCTTTTTAGGAATCAATGCTGCTTACTTAACTGTTGAAGATGATGGTGGTTCTTTTGCAGGTGCTGCTTTATATCCACAAATCGCAACTTCAGATAGCTTTACTGTTGGATTAAGAGCTGAATATTTCACGGAAACTGATTTTTTTGGTGCCATAGGTGCTAGTGATGCCGATGGTGATGCTTCAGTATTTGCTGTAACATTAACAGGTAGCTTTGCAATAGATAACTTAACTATTAAGCCAGAAATTAGATTAGATAGCGCTTCAGAAGAAGCATTTATCGACAATGATTTGGCTGGATCTAAGAGCTTAGGTTCATTTGTTTTAGCTGCTATTTATTCATTCTAAGGAATTAAAAACTTAAAATTATTATAACTAAAAGAGAATCAAAAAGCTATTGTTCTCATGAACAATAGCTTAAGTTCTCTTAATACTAACCCTCAAAAATTATAAAATATGTCTTTATTAAACATGCCCCTTATAATTCAAGATGCCTCAGCAGTTGAAGCTTTAGCTGAATCTGTAAAAGGCGATATGGGAATGCTTTGGATGCTATTATCTGGTATTCTCGTATTCTTTATGCAAGCTGGATTTACATTAGTTGAATCTGGAATGACAAGAGCAAAAAATGCCGTAAACATCGCCATGAAAAATTTTCTTGATATTTGCGTTGGATCACTTTCCTTTTGGTTTGTTGGTTACTCGCTTATGTATGGTGAATCTTCAAACGGATGGTTTTTCTGGAGTGGTTTCATGCAAGGTGAAGGTGCTGATTTATTCTTTCAAACCATGTTTGCTGCAACAGCGGCAACCATTGTATCTGGTGCCATAGCAGGAAGAACAAAATATACAACGTATGCTATCTTTTCATTAATTATGACGGCCATTATTTACCCAATTGCAGGTGGATGGGAATGGAATGGAGGATGGTTAAATGATACAGATGGTATTATGCCTGCTGAATTTATTGATTTTGCAGGTTCTTCAATTGTTCACTCTGTAGGTGGATGGGCTGCACTTGTAGCTGCATTTATGGTAGGACCTAGAATTGGTAAGTACGTAAATGGAAAAGTAATGCCTATACCAGGCCACAACCAAATATTAGCAACTTTAGGAGTATTTATCCTTTGGTTAGGATGGTTTGGTTTTAACGGTGGTTCTCAATTAGCTTGGGGTGGTGATGATGCTACTGCAGCTTCAACAGTTGTTTTAATTACTAATTTAGCTGCTGCGGCAGGTGGTTTAGGAGCTCTATTCACAACTTGGATTTGGTACGGAAAACCTAATTTAGGACAAACATTAAATGGTACTTTAGCCGGTTTAGTGAGTATTACTGCGGGTTGTGGTAACATGACGGCTACAGGAGCTATTGTTGCAGGACTTATAGGTGGTATTATTGTGGTATTTGCTATTGAATTTATCGAGAAAAAACTTAAAATTGATGATGCTATTGGAGCTGCTTCTGTACACGGTGTTGCGGGTGCATGGGGTACTTTAGTTATTGGTCTTTGGGGCGTAGATGGTGATACTGGAATTGGTTTATTCAACGGTGGTGGTGCTGCACAATTAGGAGCTCAAGCCATTGGTGTTTTAGCATACGCAGTTTGGGCTGTTGGATTATCATTTATAGTTTTAGGTATTCTTAAAGCTACATTTGGATTGCGCGTTACTGAAGAAGAAGAAATTTTAGGTCTAGATATTTCTGAACACGGATCTATTGCTTACCCAGGTAAGAGACAAAGAGAAATGGATGAAGATTAATTTTTTATACATTTTGAATAAACATTTAAAAATGCCTTATGTAAATAAGGCATTTTTTTTCAATATGATTAAATAGGTTAGTTTTTTAGATTAAACGGTAACCTAATTTTTCAATTTTTATACGAACTAAACGAAAACAGAATATTATTATGAAGAAAATTGAAGCAATTATTAGAAAATCAAAGTATCGCGTAGTTAAAGAAGCGTTACATGATGTAGGCGTAAACTTTTTCTCTTACTGGGATGTTACTGGTTTGGGCAATGAAAAGGAAGGACATGTTTATAGAGGTGTTTCTTACAGCACTAGCGATATACAACGAAGATATCTTTCTATTGTAGTAAATGATGATTTTGCTGAAACCACAGTACAAACTATTATAAGTGCTGCAGGAACTGGAGAAGTAGGTGATGGTAAAATTTTTGTATCTGATATACAAGAATGCTATAGAATACGAACGGGAGAAAAAGGTGGCGAGACCTTAAAATAATAATCATCTAAAACACAAAAATTTAATTATGGAATTATTAACAACAAATAATGTATGGATGATGATCTGTACAGCACTGGTTTTCTTTATGCACACTGGTTTTGCATTTTTAGAAATCGGACTAACTAGACAAAAAAATACAATAAACATATTATTTAAAAACATTTTTATCATTACCGTAGGATTACTTTTATATTGCTTAGTAGGTTTTAACTTAATGTACCCAGGTTTTGCTGAAGGCTCTTCAGGATTTTTTGGTTTTGCAGGATTTGGTTTGGATGCTGCCGCTGCTGCCGATTTAACTTATAACGAGGGCTACACTTATTGGACAGATTTTTTATTCCAAGGGATGTTTGCTGCAACAGCTGCAACTATTGTATCTGGAGCTGTAGCTGAGCGTATGAAAATTGTACCATTTATGATTTTTACCTTGTTGTATGTTGGTTTAGTGTATCCTATTGCTGGTTCATGGAAATGGGGTGGTGGTTTTTTACAAACCTTAGAAACGCCTTTCTACGACTTTGCAGGTTCAACTTTAGTTCACTCGGTAGGTGGTTGGGCAGCTTTAGTAGCCGTTTGGTTATTAGGGTCTAGAATTGGCAAATTTGGTAAAGACGGAAAACCACAAGCTATACCAGGTCATAACATTCCTTTAGCAACTGCTGGGGTATTAATATTATGGTTAGGATGGTTTGGGTTTAATGGAGGTTCAGTACTTTCTGCAGATCCAGCTTTAACGTCATTAACATTAGTAACAACATGTTTAGCAGCTGCAGCTGGTGGTGTTGTCGCCATGTTAGTATCAACAGCTATGTATAAAAACTTAGATTTAACGATGTTTTTAAATGGTATTTTAGGAGGATTAGTTGGTATCACAGCAGGTGCTGATCAAATGAGTCCTACTGATGCTATTTTAATTGGTGCCATTGCTGGTGCTATTATCGTATTCGCTGTTGCTTTTATTGATAAATTAAAATTAGACGATCCAGTAGGGGCAATCGCTGTTCATTTAATATGTGGTATTTGGGGAACTTTGGCTGTAGGTATATTTGGTGAATTGGCAGGTATGGATCAATTTATAAGTCAATTAATTGGTGTAGGCTCTTATGCGGTATTTTGTATCGTATCCGCATTTATAATCATATTTACTTTGAAGGAAACTATGGGTATTAGAGTTCCTGAAAAAGAAGAACTTGAAGGATTGGATGTACATGAGCATGGTATGGATGCTTATTCAGATTTTAGATTAAATGAACATTAAAATATAAATAATTAGTTTAGTTAGTGTTAAAAGGATGCCTTGCTTAAACGTAAGGCGTCCTTTTTTTTAAAAAGAAGAGGAATTTAAGCATACTAAAAAAAGCATTCACAATTTGTGAATGCTTTTTTTAGTTTTAATGTCGTTCAGAATTCTAAGCCGAATTTCTACTCGCATTAATATTACCAAATAATGAACGGGTAACAATTTTTTCAAAAATTAGTTTTTCTGGGTCGTCAGTCGGAACACCAGATTTTTCAAGTTCCTGAATTTTCTTTAAAGCATACTGTTGTATGGTAAGCAATGGTAAAACGATAGATTCTCTAACTTCAATGGACGCTTTCCCTGAAGGTTCGTTTTCCATCAACTCCTCGTATCCTGTAAGTTTTAATAACAATCTTTTAGTGGTAAGATATTCGGTATAAATAATGTTCCAAAATTCACCAAATTCTTCATCTTCCGCCATGTATTTTGTTAAATCAAAGAATGATTTGGTTAACGACATCATACTGTTTTCTAGTAAAGTTTTAAAGAATTTGGAGTTATTATATAACTGTTCTACTTTTTCAAATTCACCCTTATCCTCGTATTTTTTTAATGCCGTACCAACCCCATAAAAGCCAGGAACATTTTGTTTTAATTGGCTCCAAGAGCCTACAAAAGGAATGGCTCTTAAGTCAGAAAACACCAATTTATCTGAAGTTCCTCTTTTTGAAGGACGACTACCAATATTTGTTTTTGCATAATATTTTAAAGTACTCATACGCTCTAAATAAGGAATGAACATAGGGTGGCTTTTAAAATCTTTATAAGTTTCGTAACTGGTTTCAGCAAGATCGGTTATAACCAACCTGTCCTTATCAGACAGTTTATTTTTCTCACCATCAATTCTGTTTTTAATGCCTGAACTTATGAGTTGTTCTAGGTTATATTGTGATGAATCTGGAGTTCCGAAATTTGAACTAACGGTTTGTCCTTGAATTGTTATTTGTACTTCTTTGTCTTCAATAGTTGGTCCTAATGAAGAATAAAAGTTATGTGTTTTACCACCACCACGTGCAGGGGGTCCGCCGCGGCCATCAAAAAATATAGCTGTAATATCATATTTTCTGGACATTTCTGTTAGCAATTCTTTAGCTTTATATATACCCCAATTTGCCATTAAATACCCACCATCTTTTGTACCGTCAGAAAAACCAAGCATAATAGTTTGTTTACTTCCTCTAGATTTTAAATGTGCCATATATTCTGGGTTTTGGTACAATTGTTCCATAACTCCTGGAGCATTTTCTAAATCTGGAATGGTTTCGAATAATGGTGCAACATCTACAGTAAGTTTATCTTTAAATGAAACAATTTTAAGCATAGCAAAAAGCTGCATAACGTTAAGAGCTGTTTGGTTATTACTTATAATATATCTATTAGCGCCGCGTTCGCCATTGCTTTTTTGAATTTTTTTAATGATCGCAATAGTTTTTAAAGTGTTTCTAACCATTTCATCTTCAAAAGCATCTAAGTCTTCAATATCATCATTGGCTTTAGATAATATATTAATTTGCTCGCTTTCGGATAAGTCATGGTAGTTTCCTGGAAATGAAGAATTTCCTTTGGCTATTAAATGATTAATTACTGTTGTAAAAACCGTATGATGAATTCGACTATCTTGTCTTATATCTAATGTTGCAAATCTGTAACCAAAAAGGTGAACTCGGTTTATTAAGTTATTTAACTCTGTTACATAAAGTGATTGATGCTCTTCAACTACAAGATTTCTAATACTAAGTAATTCTGAAATGAGTTCCTTATCAGATATTTTTTTCTTCGTATTTAAGTCTATACTATAATTGTAAATAATAGTTTCAAGTTTTACAATGCGCTCTTCTACACCTCTAAATGTCAATTTTCGTCTTAAATCTTTAAGATCTTCATAATATTTTTTAAGGATGGATTGTTTTAGTTTATTGGCAACTTTTAAAGTGGTTTTAGGTTTTACAAATGGATTTCCATCCCTATCTCCACCTGGCCAAAAACCAACGTTTATAACATTATTATGTTTTTTACCATCAGCATAAATATTAGTTTGGATATAGTTATAAATTTCTCCAAAGGTTTTATAAAACACATTATCTAAGTACCAAATTAAGCTTTTGGCTTCATCATAAGGTGTTGGTTTTTTGTGTTTAAAAAATGGTGTTTTACCTAATTGTCCAAATAAATTATTAATTTCAGAAAGATCATTTTCTTCTATGGCTTTGGTTAAATCTGTAATAATTCCTAAAACAGAACCAGGATAAAATTGCGTAGGATGTGCCGTTAAAACGATACGAACTTTAAATTCGTCCAAATAGTTTTTTAGCTCTTCTATATTTCCTTCTGAAACGGCAGAACCTTTTAGGTTTCTTAAAGTACCCACACCTTCCATATTATTTACTGTAGAAAATGCGGCGTCTTCAATAGCGTCAAACAAAACCACTTGTCTTTCAATATATTGAATAAACCTAAACAATAAATTTATCTGACTTTCTTTATTTCTTCGTCCTTGATATTTTTTAAAAAAGGTCTCAACAATCGTAGTTGGGTTATCTCCTTGCTTGAATCCTTTTTTGCAAGTTTCGTGAAATAACGGAAGTAAAACGCCTGTTTTTGTAACAGCATCAAAGGGTAATGTCATAAATATACTGTTGTATATTTGATACTTTGACAACACGGTTTGATTAAATCTCGTTAACTTTGGTTCTACTGACATAATTTGGCTTTAGTGAAATTAAATATAAAAATACTAAAGCTTTAACTAAGGAGCGTACTTACAACAAAGTTTTATTGATATTGATAGATTGATTAATTCTCATTAAGAATAATTAAAAAATAAAGCAGTAATCTTAAGTTTTTTTAATTAGCATGTTACTTATCAAAACATGGCTATTTAATAATAAGTAAAGTAATTTACAGGTATTGTTTTAACCAGTTTTTAAAATATCGCTGTTGGCGCTACTATAATTGAATATTTTTTCAAGTAGTAAATTTTTGCTTACGGGTTTAGTTATGTAATCAATCATACCCATGTTTAATACACGTTGCTTAGTCTCGTTTGTAGCATCGGCAGTTACCGCAATTATAGGTGTGTTTTCTATAACCTCGCCTAGGGAGCCACTTTTTATAATTTCAGTAGCTTCGTAACCATCCATGATAGGCATTTGTAAATCCATTAAAATGATATTAAACGCTTTAACTTGTAATGCATCAATGGCTTCTTGACCGTTATTAGCAATTGAATATGAAATATTATTTTTAGTTTTTAAAATTTTACATAAAACAAGTTGGTTCATTTTATTGTCTTCAACGACTAAAACATGTATAGGGTCATCATTAGTTTTTAACATGTGCTTTATGGACTTTTTTTCAGATGAAACAACCTTCAAATTTAAATCAATATAAACGCTTGTCCCTTCATTACATTTGCTTTCAATTTTTATTTCACCGTTGAAAAGATTCACAATATGATTCACAATAGTAAGCCCTAGCCCTATGCCACCATGTGTTCTTTTGTGATTAAGACGCATTTGATTAAAACTATCAAAAACATTGTTTTTAGAACGCTCATTCATACCAACACCAGTATCCGTAATTATTAAGGAAAAACGACATATATCGTTGGGTTGATCAGTGCATAAAACTTTAAAATGAATACTGCCTTTTTCAGTAAATTTCACAGCATTAGCCAACACATTATTTATTATTTGAGTAAACCTTTTACCATCAGCCAAAATAGTTTCTGGAATTTTGTTGTCTAAATCTAGCTTATAATGAAGTCCTTTTTTCTTAGCTTCAACGTCCCAATTATCACTTATTTGTTTAAGCTTTAAAGCTGGATTAAATTCTTCGAAGCTTAAACTTAGTTTATTATTTTCAATTTTTTCAAAATCGATAATATCGTTTACATTACTTAATAAGCTAAGTGATGCATTTTTTATAATTTCAAAAGCCTCGTTAGCCTCCTTGTTGTTTTGTTTTTCCAATTCATCTTCAGCAATTCCCATAATGGCATTAATTGGCGTTCTGAGTTCGTGGCTCATGTTAGACATGAAATAAGTTTTCAACTCACTTATTTCTTCAGATTTTGCTAAAGCTTCTTCTTGAGATTTTTCTTTATCAATTCGTAATTTTCGAATTAAATTCGTCATAGATAGTGATAGAAAAATCACCTCAAAACCAGACCCGAATTTTGCACTATTCAAAGTATAAAAATTGTTTGGAAGCAAACTTAGGTTGTTCATAACAAAACCTAAAAGGCCAATAACTAAAAACAGAATACCAAAAGAAAAATAAGGATCAATTTTTATACCCTTAAAACGCATCATGAAAATAGTGGTTAAAATAAGTATTAAACTAAATAGCCCATTTAAATTACTTATTGGGTAAGCTATTTCCAAGGTTTTAGTATTTATAAAAAGCAAAGAGAACAAAACACCTATAATACAATAAGCAATATGATACAGTTTTTTATATTTTTTTGAATATTTACTAACTTGTAAAAAATGCTCGCAATATTTTAGTAAAAAGAAGTTTGAAAAAAGTGCAGTAATAAGAACGAGTCTGCTATTAAGATAACTGGCAGATGAGAAAAAATATTCATGCATTAAACCATCAAGAGCGGCTTGCATAAAACAAATTGAAAATACATATACACTATAATAAAGAAATGCTTTTTCTTTTAAACTACTATAAAAGAAGAGGTAAATAATGCCCGCTAAAAATAATAATCCGTAGAATAATCCTAAGAATAATTGCTGATTATAATTTACCATCCAAAACGAAGATTCGTTATACAGATTTAATGGGATATTTATAGTTTCACCATCACTTTTTAAGTTTATGTATATCTGTTGAATTTTATTTGGAGGTAATGTTATTTTAAAAATGGTAGATCTGTGCTTTACTTGTTTATTTTTGAATGGAATATTATCACCACTTTTAAAATGCTTGGTTTCAATATTGCTAATTTGGTATAATTCAGCAACATCTGTTATTGGTCTTGCTGTTTCTAAGTAATACGTCTCAGGTTTAGAATTAGTATTTTTTAGTTTAAATCGTACCCAATAATTATCAGAAGTAAAACCTACGCTATAGTTGTCAGATTTTAAGCTTCTATAATTAAGCGTTTTATTTTTAATAATTTCAGAAATACTTAAATCTAAATGTCCTGCATTAGCAAACTCAGCATATTCATATAAGTTACCTTTACTTTTTTGAATATTGTATACTTGGTTTTGCGCATAAGAAGTTATGCTAAAAAGGAAGATTAAAAGTAAAACTTGTTTCATGTTTGGGGCATTAAACGCCTTCAACTTAAATAATTAATTTCAAGATTTTACTTTTTGACGATGAAAATTATATTTGGACTTAAAAATTGTATTTTATCGATATAATTAAAAAGGGTGATATTTAAATCACCCTTTTTTGTCATGTTTTATTTACCTAACATTAATAATTCACTACAAACAACCTCTGTAATATATCGTTTATTACCCTCTTTATCATCGTAACTTCTTGATGTTAATTTACCTTCAATAGCTACCTCTTTACCTTTGGTTACAAACTTTTCAATGATTTGAGCAGTTTTGCCCCAAGCCACCACATTATGCCATTGCGTATCTGTAATTTTTTCACCTTTATTATTTGTGTAGCTTTCGTTGGTAGCGATATTAAATTTTGCCAATGTCTTACCTGATTCAAGATTGATGATTTCTGGATCGTTTCCTAAGTTACCAATCAACTGTACTTTGTTTCTAAGTGTGTTCATAATTTTAAATTTTATTCGTTAAACAGTTAATACTATCGAGTTCTAATGTTTCGACACTGCAAAGATGTAACGCCAACAAAATTATATTCGGTAATTACTTAATTAAAATCGTTTGTAAATGTTTGTAGTCGTTTGTACATGGATATATTTTGTATATTTGGGCATCTATATACATTGAGGGACAAATAAAAATAGTGATTTAATCTAGCCTAGAACGGCTATTTTTTTTGAGTGTGAAGTCCTTTAATCCATTTTTGAAATTCCGCTAATTCAGAGTATCAAAAATGAGCATCTTGCCGAATAATTCAAATCAAAGGTTGTTTTATCTCAAATAACGTGTTGCACTTGTTAATACATTATAGTCTTAACATACGACCAAAATCGGTGCTATTCCTTTTTCTTTGGCTCAGGAACGGAAGCCTTTAATACGTCGTCTAAAGAAGTGTTTATTTTGAGTTTCTTTTCGTACTCTTTTGAACGCTCTTTAGGTTTATTTTTTTCTTTGTTCATAATATGAATTTATGAAATTATATCCAATTAGCAGGAATTAAAGCACTATCTGAACCATCAGATTTATATACCGTATTATCCATATGGGCATTTTGAAACTTCTTCAAATTATCTTTTAAAAGTACCACACGTTTATTTGGATTAACATGAGCCAAATCATTACTAAAGTTAGTTGGAGGAAAATATACTTTAATTTTAATTTGAGGAAAATTTGCTTTAATAAATTCTATGGGAGGGACTAAATCACTGTCCGCTGTAACTAATACAATCTTATCTACTATTCCTAAAGCGCAATCACCAATTAAATGAGTCGCTATATTTACATCAGTTCTTTTTTCCTCTGGCTTTGTAAAATGAGTTCCACAGTTGGCACATAAAATATCTTTCTCAATATATTTACCTCTTATTATCTTGAACCTGTCACCATTAATTAAATCATTTGCCTTAAATAAAGCACTCTGTCTTGAATTTTTTCCAGAACTTAGAGGTGATGCGGTGAAATATTTAACTTTTTCTAAAGTATCATCATTGCCTAGAAACTGATTAAATAAAGCTACAAAATCAATCCAATATCCAGATCTCCAAACAGGATTTAACCTAGTTTGATTTTTTAGCCCATAGTAAAAGTTAAATCCATCTACATAAAAAATTGTTCTCATAAATATAAATAAAAAAGGCTGTCTCGAGAGACAGCCGAACCCTACCTAACGATAAGGCGATGCGTTATACATGCAAAAATACAATTATTGTGCCAACTAAACAAAATGGCAATACAAAAATTATTGATATTAACAAAAGATTATACATTTTATGTTAATAATTCAATGATTATGTTAAAAAATACTTGTTTTTTGAAGTGTCTATATATTAATTAGTCAACCTCTTATAACTCAACATGCTTTCACTATCCACTAAAAACTTTTCAAAACGTTGTTGACTTGTTAAGTCTCTAGTATTAAAACGTGCGCTATATTCATCTAAATAACGTTCTAAATGTTTTGCGCTTACTTGATGATAAACACCATATAAACCACGTTTTAAAACACTCCAAAAGTTCTCTATCGTATTAGTATGCACACCGTTTTCAACATAAACATTTAATGAATGCTTAACGTTGTCATGCGTATAATACTTTTTTAAATGCGTATAAACTGGTGCTTCATCTGAATAGATTGTAGAACCTTTAGGCACGTGTTTAGTGATCAATGCGCCGATATTGTTTAAATCAGCACTTGGCACATGTTTTAAAGCTACTTTACCGTTACGCTCAATAATACCAACTACCATTTTTTTAGGTTGGTACACTTCACCGCTATTGGTTAAAGTGTTATCCTTTTGCGAACGTTTTTTACCGTAATGTCTATTTTTGTTATTACCACCTATGTAAGTTTCGTCAACTTCTACCATATTATTCTCTCCTAACATTTGCGGTGCTTTGTCCTTTAGCATTTCTCTAATTCTATGTAAAACAAACCATGCAGTTTTCTGTGTAATTCCTAAATCTAAACCTAATTGAACTGAACTAATACCTTTTTTATGAGTAGTAGCTAAAAAGATAGCTGCAAACCATATTCTTAAAGATATTTTAGAACCATGAAATATTGTGCCAACTGTAACAGTAAATTTTTTGTAACACTCGTTATTAGCACATTTATAACCTCTAGTAGTCTTATATGTTCTCTCACTACCACAATGAGGACATACTGGCTTATTATCCCAACGGATCTGCTCATAATATTCAATACAAGTTTTTTCTTCTTTGAAGTAGTCTAAAAGCTGTGGTAGTGATTTAAAATTCATGGTTTCTTTAATTATTTATACAAATATATACGTATTAATTTGCAATAACAAATATTTATGCAATTAATTACGTATTATTTTGTAGTTTATTATATATTTGTAATATGATAAGAGATTTAAAAAGCCTTTATACTGTTATTGTAGAAAATAAGGTTGTAATTTTTGATACAAATCTAAAATCGTTTGTAGAAAAGTTAAATGATTTTGATAGTAGCAGTAGAAATTACGACTATTATTACAGGCAGTTTAAGAATACAAAATTTATTCAATATCAGAATAATAGTGACAAAAAAATCTATTTGCAAAAACTTTTGTAAATTTGTAAATGAAAAAAGGGAGCGTCGGTCAAAACAACTCCCTCTCTCGACTTTAAGTTAAAAGCCCTATCCTAATGAGAGACGGCACACATTTAACAGCTAGTCTGATACTTCCGATGAGGAAGCCTTTATATAATTTAAGCACCTAATTTAGGTGCTTTTTTATTTACAAATCAATTAACAAACTACCTTGACTTTTATCAATTGCATCTTGAACGTACTCATGCCCAGTTTTTATTTTATCATTTTCAATCCAATTAGGGCTACCCCAGAAAACATTTGTATTAGATTTACCAATCTTATGAGATACAATTTTATCCATTTTCTTTAATTTACCAGTAGTTCTTGATAGCTTAATTACCCATTCATCTTCGCTTCCTCCAATTTGGGCTTCAAGAAATTTAGCCATTTCTCGTATTTTCATAAATCTTTGATTTTCTTTAAGAACAAGCAAAAACTTTTGAGGGGTGGATGATTTTTTTAATTCTCTACCTAAATCGAAATCAACAACTACTTCTTTTTTAGGTTTTTCAGTATTGGACGACTGATTTCCTCCGTAACTTTGCAATAGCAAATCAACAGCTTCAAGCCTTTTAATTAAAGCTGTTTTCTCTTTTTTAAGTTCTTCAATAAAGCTCATAATAACAAAATTTATTTGTATTTCTACAAGATTATAACTATATTTGTTATAACAAAAAAGTGGAGCTGGAGGGGATTGAACCCTCTGTTTAAGAATGACAAGTCCGTAACATCGCCAGACAGCCCCTTAACTTTTTTTGTTATACAATGTAAAAATCAAAAAGCCTTCAGTTTAGTCGCTCGGAGGTTTTTTTTGTTTTTGTACTTCACAAAGATAGTAATTATTTTGAATCTACCAAACATAGAACACATAGAAGTATTAATGGTAAAACAAAGTAAAACAAACAAAATATAAATACTTAAATTACTGGTTTTCAATATATTATTGTTAAAAAATTTCATGTTTATTTTTATAATAAAAAAAAATGTTTATAAGATTGCGCAAACAAACTTATTAACAAATTTAAAAACTATTGTTCATATTATCAAAAACCTTGGTTTAGATTTTATTAATTTTAATAAAATCAATTGATTGTATTGTTTTTGACATTAAATGAAATTCAATAAAAAAGACAAGAGATATAACAACCACATAGACAACTACACGAATAAGTATAAAGACTTGTTTAAGTTAGGCTTGTTTAGTGCTTTGGTAATTGGAGCTTGTTTAGGATTGTATGAGCTTTATAAGTATTTATTTTTGTAGGATATTTATTGTTTTTTGTACATTTATAAAATGAAAGTTAAAATAGAAGTCGAAAAATACAGGAACGTAAAGAAATACGGTATTATAAATGATTTAGCTAAAGAGACATTTGAAATTACATTGAAAGCTGTTAAGAGTGAGTTAGATGAAGTGTTTAAAAATATCGAATGTGAAAATCATAAATCAGATACAAAAGGCAAAATCATAATAAGCGCAAATAACCCTCAAAACAACCTTACCTTTAAAGTTAAAGACACTTGTTGCGATAGTTTTAAAAACACTATTGAAAAATCTTTTAAAAAATAGCTTTACTGCCTATTGTAATTTTAATATTATACTTACTTAACAAGTCTTTGTCTTTCTCTATTGTATCAAATATTTTTTTAAGCTTATCCATGTCTTTGTTTGATTGTTCAAAATTCTCTATTGCTTTTAAAATCTCTTTTCTCATTTTCTTAAATTTATATTATTAATATTTACTTATTTTTAGGTGTTGTCCCTCAATGTATATAGATGCCTATATTTGAGCATCTATATACTTTTAAATGAATTCTTTAGACCATACTTAATGTCATCGAAAATCCAGAAAGATAAAGAGATTGTTTTACGATGTACCATGTGATAAAAGCCAGCACACATGAGGAACCAAGGGTATGGCCATCAAAACTAATTGGTTTTGGTATTTATCATTACAAATATGAATCTGGTAGAGAAGGTAATTGGTTTTTAAAAGGATTTTCATCAAATAAAAATTATATAAGTATTTATAGAGTTGCGGGAGTTAATAATTATTCAGATTTATTATCTGTTTAAGTAAATTTAAAACAGGAGTATCTTGTATTTATATAAAGCAATTATCGAAGATTAATATAGAAGTTTTAAAACAATATTTAGAATCGAAATAACCAAATTAGATTATGAGTAAAGAATGTTTAGAGTGCGGTGATAAAATTATTGGTAGAATTGATAAAAAATTCTGTAGCGATGGTTGCAGAAATGCATATAATAACCGAGTTAATAAGGATAGCAAAAATTTAATACGAAATACTAATAATAGATTGCGTAAAAATTACAGGATTTTAGAAACTTTAAATCCAGACCAAAAAACGAAAACATCCAGAGCAAAACTTATAGAGGCTGGTTTCGATTTTAATTACTACACGAGTACTTACACCACAAAGGCAGGAACCATATATTATTTTGTTTACGACCAAGGCTACTTGCCTTTAGAGAACGACTTTTACGCGCTCGTAAAAAGAGAAAGTTAATATTTAGCATAAATAATTTACGTTTCAAAAATCCTGTATTACATTTTTTTTATCATTTATACCTAATAAAATACTTCATAAATTATAATTATATAATAATTATATAAAAAAATGTAAATTATAAAGTAGCATCATAATCTAAATTTGTCTTAACAATTTAATCCATTAATTGAACTAAGATTATGATGAGTATAGCAATTGGCATACCGCTAGGTTGGTTTCTATTTATTCTAATAAAAAGATTTTTCATCAAAATTTAAACATGTAAAATTATGAATTCTAATAAGATGAACACAGATATTTCAGTACTTAAAAATATTATTTCTAAAGGCATGCATATAGAATCTGCCTATGAAAAACTGAAATATAAGGCTGATAATCAATACGTATTTTTTCTGATAGAAAAAAAGCAAGAATTGGTAACAGATTTTATTATGACAGTTCTAAATCTTATTGAAGATATATATTCGGTAAGAGGCATGTTTAATAATGAAAAGTTATGTAATGATTTAGATTTTAATACCGTTGATATGCTTGATAATGATTTTTTAATAGAGAAAGCATCAGCCAAAATTGATGAAAGTTTTCATAGTTTACTAAATAATGCAATTAATAATAATGTTCCGAAACTAAAAACAAAACCCTTGTTTTGGAAACATTACAGAAGATTTCAAAATATATTAGAATATAAAAGTAATGAACCTCAATTAGTAGGATAAAAGGATAATCAAAATAGTGTATTAAACATTTAATTAAATTTTAAAGTTATGAAGTATATAATCATATGTTCCATTTTTATCTTTTTAAATCTTAATCTAATTCTTAAAAAAGATAACCCTGAAAACAGCGTTGAAACCACTGTAATATTTGATGCTTATGAAAATGATATATTTTTCTTTACGGATGTTAGCACAAAAAAGGCATTGGTTTTGTACGTTGAAGATAGCACAATAATTGACGACTATAAACTTATTGAAGGAGACGATATAGGCGAGGTCTTTAAAATTACATGGGTGAAAAATGACAATTACGGATTAATTAAAAAAATATCTAAAATATCAGAAAATTAAAAATTTATACTTTATTTAGTTTTTGAGATAACATTTATAAAAACTTTAAACTAATTTTACAGTTTTTATGAGATGTGTTAGATGGTATTAAATGTAAAATTCGATTTTAGTTCAGTTTGTAAAACTTTGTTGGAAGAAAAACTTATTGAATTTAAAATTCCGCACAAAATATTAGGTTTTGGAGAGGTTGAGATTCTAGAAAACATTCCTTCTAAAACCTATCTTGATTTTATTCAAGAGTTAAAAAAATACAATATATCAATTGTAGAAAGTCAAAAAAGTATCCTTGCACAAAAAATTAAAGACGCCATTATAGAACTTGTTTATAGTGACGATTTAGAAATACATGTTAACAGTTCAGTATATCTTTCAGAAAAGTTAGGGAACAGTTATGGGTATTTATCTAATTTATTTACAGAGGTAACCCATACTTCTATTGAAAATTTCACGATTATTCAAAAAATAGAACGAACAAAACATCTCATCATAAAAGAAAATTTAAGTTTAACTGAAATTGCATATAAACTTAATTATTCTAGTGTAGCACATTTAAGCAGTCAGTTTAAAAAAACAACAGGTATTACACCGTCTGTATTTCAACGTATTATTTCGAAGAGAAAAGAATTAATAGTATAATATTTTAATTATGGACAATAATTATTTAAGCGTTTTTTTAGCTGATGACGATGAAGATGATAGAATGTTTTTTGTTGATGCTTTTGCAAATTTAAAGTTAAAAACAAAAGTTGAAACTTTTGAAGATGGTGAAGATTTAATGTTTCACTTAAACAACAGCAGCACCATTTTGCCCAATATTTTATTTTTAGATTTAAATATGCCACGTAAATCAGGTATTGAATGCTTACAGGAGATAAAAAAGAACTCGAAATTTAATGATGTTTCAATAGCTATATATTCAACTTCAGCTTCCGAAGAAGACATTGAAAAAACATTTATTCTTGGAGCCAACATATACATAAAAAAACCAGATAATTTTAAAACCTTAAAAAAGGCACTTTCCGATGTGGTTACTATGAAATGGCAATACCATACCAACGGACTAAATAAAGACAACTTTTTGTTAAGAATTTAGATGGTATGATTAAATTTTTCAGAAAATATTGGTCAATAAAAACTACCATTTATTTATGCACTGTTGCCATATTAGCTGTGGCAACAGTGGCCTATCAAAATACTCAAGACTTAGGTGATTCAGCTAAATTAGTATCAGATACTTATGAATCAAACGTTCAAATTGAGCAAATTTTATCTTATTTAAAAGATGCCGAAACGGGCCATAGAGGTTACTTGCTAACTAAAGATCCGTTATTTTTAGAGCCCTATTTTTCTGGTAGAGAAAACATTAACAATAGTTTTGCGCAGTTAAAACAACTTACCAAAAATAGCGCCACCCAACAAAAAAACTTAAAAGAATTAAATAGCTTGATAGATGTAAAAATGAAAGGTTTTCAATCATCTTTAGAATACGACAAGCTAGACGGCGCTACAAATGATGTTTCCATAGAACTGTTACAACAGAATAAAATGGTAATGGATTCTATTCGAGTGAAAATTAAAAGCATGATTCAATTCGAAAATAATCGTTTAAACGAAAGTTTAAAACATCAGCAAAATAATTTAAGCTTAACACCAAAATTTCTATTTTTAACTTTAATTATAACGCTCATTTTAATGTTTTTTACCTACGCTAGAATTGATGCCAACTTAAAAAGATTAAAGCAAAATAATGAAAGACTTCAAGTTTTTGAAGAATCCACACGTCAATCCGAAGTCATAAGTCAACACGGTAGTTGGATATGGGATTTAGATCAAGATACTTTACAATACTCTGATAATCTATATCGAATGTTGGGGGAAAGGCCCCAATCTTTTAAACCCACACTCGCTAATTTTATGAGTTATGTACATAAAGATGATGTTGAAAGCCTTGAAAAGCAGGTAAACGATATGGTGGCTCATGAAAACGTACCATACCTATATTATAGAATAATTAAAAAAAACGGTGAAATAAGACATTTAAAGGCTCACGGAAAAATTTTTGTTAATAATGATGGATTAAAACGTATTTTAGGAACAACCATTGATATTACTGATGAAATTAAAAACGTTATAGAAATAGAAGAACGAAATTTTGAATTAAAACGAAATAACGATGAGCTTCTAGCATTTAATTATGTAGCGAGTCACGATTTACAGGAACCACTTAGAAAAATACAAACGTTTCTGTCTCGACTGGGAGAAAACGACAAGGATAAATTTTCAGACTCTAGTAAGTTATATATTGATAAAATTAATGATGCCGCAACTAGAATGCGACTTTTAATTGATGATTTATTACAATACTCAAGAACCAATAAATCTGATAAAGTATTGGAATTTGCTGATTTGAATAAACTTTTAGGCGATGCCAAATTACAAATGGCCGATGATATAGAAGATAACTCCGCAATTATTACTAATGATAATTTACCTACTATTAAAGTTATTCCATTTCAAATTCAGCAACTTTTTTCAAATTTTATAAGCAATTCATTAAAATATAAACATGCTAGCAGAAACCCTATTATAAAAATAGAATATGCCAAAGTAAGCGTAGATGACATTCCTAATGTAGAACATAATCATACCAATTTAAACGAAAGTTATCATAAAATCACGTTTACAGACAACGGTATAGGTTTCGATAACGTTTATAAAGAAAAAATCTTTGTATTATTTAATAGACTTCACAATAAAAATGAGTATTCGGGAACGGGAATAGGGCTAGCTATTTGTAAAAAAATAGTTGAAAATCATAAAGGATTTATTCTAGCTGAAGGAGAACCTGATAAAAGAGCAACTTTCGTTATTTATATTCCCTGATTAATTAGAACACATTAATAATTTAATTGTACAAAAATATGTGTAGATTATATAACACATAAATAAAATTTTGTAAAATTTATTTTACTATTGATATTTATTTTTGCTAGAAAAGAAATTATGCACAATTATAGCAAAAATAACGCACATGTATTCCTACTAGCATTCGTTTTCTTTACTCTTATTAGTTGCGACTTTGTTTTTGAAAAAAACAATAAAGCATCTGGTAAACAGCGTACAGAAATTATTGAATCTTATAAAGATGATGCTAAACTTTTAGTAAAAGCAACACAGGTGAACTTGGATGTTGTAGAGTTAATAGATGTTGTAAAAGAAACCGTGACAGACCCTGCCATAAAAGACATTGTTTATAAACTTGAAAAAGATCAATTAAAAGTATTTGATATTTACAAACAATCCGCCAACGAAAATGTTATTTCTATCCCAAAAACTAAAGATATTAAAGCGTATAAAGACAGCTTATCTTTAAGGGAAGCAGTAAACGAGATTTCAACAAAAATTGATTATCAATTAGAAGCCCTTAAGCAACTTAAAGCAACATCAAAAGATTCAAAATTTAAAATGTTAGCTTCTGATGCAGAAAAAATTCTACAGGAAAGCTTAAATAAGTCTCAAAAGTTGAGAAGTTATGTTGTAGTCGATTATTTAGCGCATTAGAAACTAAAAACAGCGGATATATGCTGGTTTTTTCTGGATTCAAATTATGTAATGTTTTACAATAATTATATAATGTAAAATCCTCATATCATAATCATCTTTGTATAAACGAAAATCGTATCTTATCATGTTGAAGGAATTTTTAAGAGTAGGTCTTTATAAATCTAAAAATTTATCTAAGTACAACTATCAATTTGCAAGAACATCAGAAAGAGCATCAGAAACTTTATTTACGAGATTCATATTAAACAAATCTGATGCAACGGCTTCCGAGTAACACATAATTTTTTTACTAATATTTAAATTAATTTTTATCATGAATTACATAAATCCCTCAATTTTTTTAAACAATGAATTTAATACTTCATTGATAAGTAAAAATAAATATGACATAACTTCAACCGTTGAAGATTATCACAAAATTTCAGATAAAATAAGTTTATTTAGCATAAAACTATCAAAGTTAGGAACCAAAGCATTCAAACTTTCAAAAGGGAGTAACCAGCCTCTAAGTTTTATTTATTGTAAAAATGGAGAGGGAACTATATACTTTTCTAATGACGGAACCGAAAAAAGCTTGCGAAAGTTCCAAACTGCTATAATTTCTGGTAGTGATAACGAGCATGTAACACTGTATGCAAACTCTGAGGAAGTATCCGATTTTACAATAATCTCTGTAAATAGAAATGAAAAATCATCAGATGATTATAATGAAGTCACCAATAGCTTAATTCATTTAATTACTAAAGGAGAGAATAATAGAGTAAATTATTTATGTAGTAAAAATTTAAAAATATTATCAGAATTAAATGAATTAGATACTTTAAAAGGTAGCCAAATTGTTCAAGATTTACTCATTGCAGGTAGGGTTAGAATAATTATAGCTATGGAGTATCAACAACTAATTGACGATCTAGAAAATAATTACGACTTTATATGTACCTTAACTAAAAGCGAAATGCAAAAGATAGCTGAGGCTACTGAAATCATAAATAATCAAGTTGAATTCAATTTCAGTATTGATTATTTAAGTAAAAAAATATGGTTATCAGCTAACAAACTTCAAGAAGGTTTTAAAGCCATGCATAGTCAAACGGTAACTGAATATATAAGAAATGTAAGATTAGAAAAAGCTGAGCGCTTATTAAAAACCACTGATTTAACAATTTCTGAAGTAGTTTATACGGTAGGTTTTACAAGCAGAAGTTATTTCTCTAAAATTTTCAAATCCAAATATAATTGTAACCCAAAAGATTACAAGAAAGATTATTCTAAAATGGTGGCTTAGTGTTAAAAACAACAGCCCAATTAAAAAATATAATTAGGTGTCGTTTTCATTAGATTTTATTTCCAGTTGTGCCCCTTTAATTTCATGGCTGCCTTAAGAACATCTTTCTGACTTATTTGCCCCACGAGTTTACCATTTTCAATAATTGGAAAACGACGCCTTTTTGCCTCTAAAAATTTATTAGCAGCATCAAAAATATTCATATTGCCATCAATGGTTTCTACATTAGAAGCCATGTGTTTTTCAATAGTTTGATCTTGCATCGGCATGTTGTAGTATCTACTTTCGCTAATTTGTTTTATACAATCGCCCTCAGAAATTATACCTATTAATTCATTTCTTTCATTCACAACGGGTCCTCCCGAAATTCTATGCTTAATAATAGCTTGCATAACACTCTCTATGGTCTGATCTGGAGTAAACGTAATCAACTTAGTCGTCATATAATCACTCACCTTTAAAGGTGTACTGTCTGTTACATTAGCCTGTTTTCTTCTGGCGCCTTGAAAACTCTTTATTCCCATAATCTTATAAATTTAGTAATTTTAAATATAGCTATTATATTTCAATTTTCCTAAAAACTTAATTCCGAGTTAATTACAAATCATTAAAGTGAGTCCTGAACAACATACATTGAAATTCTAAATAACGGAATGAATATGATTCTAACTTTTGCTTAATAAGGGCATACAATTTGCTTTAATTTATTTATTGTAAATAATTAGTAAACTTTTAAGAGATTAAATGTTAATTTTTTATAGTTTTAACCCTTATAAAATGAAACAAGATATGAAACAATTATTAGCACTAGTATTATTAGCGTATGGCTTACAAATAGGTGCACAAGAAAACACAGCTTTATTAAAACATTTTGAGTCTTATTATTCGCAAATGAAGACTCAGGGAGATATGCAAGGAATAATAAATGGTATGACACATTTAAATATTTTAGCACCTTCTGAGGCAAGAAAAGACACCTTAGCATACATATATATGTCTGAAGGAAATTATGTTCAAGCTTTAAATACCATTGGTATTGATAGAAAAATTGATGATTCGGATATTGCGGTTGAGGTTAAAGCAGTGTCTTTAAAAGCCGTTAAACAACCAAAATTGGCTATAGGGCATTTTGAAGAATTGTTTAAGAGAGATCCAAATCCATTAGTGGCATATGAATTGGCTGAACTTAACTTACAAACTCAAAAATTTGATGAAGCCTTAAAACATATCAATTATGGTTTGGAAAATTCTAAAGAGGATATGAAAAAAGCATTTTATGAAACACAAACACCTTATGAAGTGCCATTAAAATCGGCTTTTATGTATTTAAATGCGTTGTCGACTTATAATAAAGCTCCAAAAGCAAATATTGATGCTGCGGTAGATATTCTAGATGCCACTTTAAAGACGGCACCTAATTTTAATTTAATTCAGTTAACAAAAACTGAGTTGTTAAGACAAAAGCAGGCGATACAAGCGCAGGCCACACAAGCAGCACAACCAAAGAATTAATAGAATTTATTAAATTAAAAAAAGGCTATTTCTAAAATTAGAAATAGCTTTTTTTTTTTGGAATTTTAGTAGTTTGAGGTTTTCCTGTAGGTCGTTTAAGGTTTTTCTATTATTTGATGGTCTTTTTCTATTTTCTTATTCATTTGAAAGTTTAGGTTAGAAAAGGATTCTAAAAATTCTTGAATACCCTTACCAAGTTCTTCTTTACTAGTTGTAGATAAATTGGATAGGCTTTCTAATTTGTACAGTTTAGTTTCTAAAGCTACTATTCTGGCCAAAGTGGCATCATTATTTACCTCAGCAGGAATGTTTTTTAATAAATCTTTAAACAATGTTTTTATACCTTCTTTATTATTTTTGAAAAAACTTAAATCACCTTTTTTAATATTTATTGTCATATCCTGTAACTCATAATAAGCTTTCCAATTTTCAACAACTTTTTCTGTTCTAACGTCTAAAGTGAAATCTATAAATTTGAGTTTTGAAAGCTCTTTTTTTGTAACTTCTTCGTTTAAATTTTCGTTCTTTTTTTCTAAAGACGATTCATCTCGTGTATTTTTACAAGACATTAACATAATCAAAACCAATACTAAAATTTTAATTTTCATTTAAAAAAGCGATTAAACCGTAGAGTACAAAGATATACTAAAACTTGATTTTTTTAATTAACGAAATGTTAATGAAACAGAAAATTTTGAATATTAAAATATGTTATTATCATTAAATTGTCACTATTTTTGAACATTCTTTTGCAAATTTCATTTTAAATGAACGAAAAAATATTGATTATTGGGGCCTGCGGGCAAATTGGTTCAGAATTAACATATAAACTACGTAGCCTGTATGGTGATGAAAACGTAATAGCAAGCGATATAAGTTACAGTAATTTGGATATTGCAAATTCTGGTAATTTTGAAATTGTTGATGCTCAAGATTATGCCAGCGTAAAAACCTGTATAGAAAAGCATAATATAAATACGGTTTATTTGTTGGCTGCCATGTTAAGTGCTACTGGTGAAAAATATCCAATGAAAGCATGGAATTTAAACATGAATTCGTTATTTCATGTTCTTAATTTAGCACGAGCTAAGTTTATAAATAAAGTATTTTGGCCCTCAAGTATTGCGGTTTTTGGGCCAACAACACCAAGCGAATATACACCCCAATACACAACCACAGAGCCTTCAACCGTTTATGGTATTACCAAGCAAGTGGGCGAGCGTTGGTGTGAATATTATTATAATAAATACAACGTAGATGTTAGAAGTTTACGTTACCCCGGGATTATAAGTTGGAAAACACCTCCCGGTGGCGGTACTACCGATTATGCCGTAGAAATTTATCATAAAGCTGTTAAAGATAATTATTATGAGTGTTTTTTAAAAGAAGACACAGAACTACCGATGATGTTTATGGATGATGCTATAAAGGCGACGGTTGATATCATGCAAGCCAAAGCAAAGGTCGTAAAAATAAGATCATCTTATAACTTAGCTGCTATTAGTTTTACGCCAAAAGAAATTGCAACATCTATAAAAAAACACATTCCAGATTTTCAAATAATTTACAATCCTGATTACAGGCAAGATATTGCTGACAGTTGGCCAAAAAGTATTAACGATTCTTTTGCTAGACAAGACTGGAAATGGAAGCATAAATTTTCTTTAGAAGCGATTACCGAAGAAATGCTTTTTCAACTAAACAAGACGTATAACGAGGTTTCAAAGAAATCAAATTAATTGTATATTTGATTTTCCCTAAATCTTAATTATTATGCTCGAAAATATTTGGTTTAATATACAATACGGCATCAATCATGTACTTGATATCAATGCCTACGATCATGTTTTATTTCTTATTGTTTTAACGGTACCTTATATGTTTAAAGACTGGAAGCGTGTGTTGCTTTTAGTATCTATGTTTACACTTGGGCACACATTGTCTCTTGTATTAGCAGCCTATAATGTGGTGAGCGTAAATGCTTCCGTTGTTGAGTTTTTAATACCTATTACTATTTTAGTGGTTGCGCTTTTTAATGTATTTACATCAGGAAAAGGTGCTCAAAAAGAAAAGGTTGGGGTATTATTTTTATCGACGCTATTTTTTGGGTTAATTCACGGTTTGGGTTTTGCTCGCGAATTTCAGATGCTTTTAGATGATAATGATAGTAAACTTTTGTTACTATTAGAGTTTGCTTTAGGTATTGAATTAGCACAAGTAATCATTGTATTTATGGTGCTATTTTTAGGCTATGTGGTGCAAACTATATTCAGGTTTACCAAGCGTGATTGGATTATGGTGATTTCTGCAATCGTAGTTGGTTTGGTCATTCCCATGATACTGAATAGTGCTTTTTTATCCTAAAATTTTCATAAAACTTTAACGCACTTGTGTTGTTATTAAAATACGAAGCGACTATATTCGTTATTAGGTTCTGCGAGAGGGATTGATACGGCATCCTTTTTAAGATGTTGAATGGAATGAAATGGAAATTTAACACCTTAAAAAGATATAGTGGAAAGCCCGGTGTACTGAAATGGAATGGAAGAACACACGCTATAATTAAAAAAAATTAATGCCAGAAAACAAACAATTAAAATACGACAAAGCCTATTTAAGAATAGCGAAAGAATGGGGTAAATTATCGTATTGTAAACGCCGACAGGTTGGTGCCATTATTGTAAAAGATAGAATGATAATTTCTGATGGCTACAACGGAACGCCGTCAGGATTTGAAAACTTTTGTGAAGATGATGAAGGTTATACCAAATGGTACGTATTGCATGCTGAGGCTAATGCCATTTTAAAGGTAGCTGCTTCCACCCAATCTTGTAAAGGCGCTACGCTCTATATCACCATGTCACCTTGTAAAGAGTGTAGCAAATTGGTGCATCAGGCGGGATTTGTACGCGTAGTATATCATGAGGCATATAAAGATGATTCTGGATTAAAATTTTTAAAAAAAGCTGGTATAAAATTAGATGTAATTGAAAATTTAAAAGCATAGCATGGCATATCAAAAAAAATATTTACCATTAATTTTAGGTGTAGCTATTGCTGCCGGTGTTTTTATTGGTGGAAAATTAAATTTTAGTGATACGCCAGATCGTTTATTTTCCAATAGTAGTAAAAAGGATAAGTTAAACAGACTTATAGATTATATAGATTATGATTATGTGGATGATATAAATACCGATAGTATTGTTGATGTTACAGTAAATGGTATTTTAGAAAATCTCGATCCGCATTCGGTATATATTCCTAAAGAGGATATGGAACGTGTAGCCGAAGAAATGAAAGGCGATTTTGTGGGGATTGGGGTTAGTTTTTATCCGTATAAAGATTCTATTGCGGTTATAAGGCCTTTAGAAGGAGGCCCGAGCGAAAAAGTAGGAATTAAAGGTGGTGACCGTATTATTATGGCCGATGGTGATACGCTTTATGGTAATAATTTACAAGACGATGATTTGGTTAAAAAACTTAAAGGTGCTATAAACTCAAAGGTTAAATTAAAGGTCTATAGAAAAGGCGAACCCAAACTTTTAGAATTTACTGTAAAACGTGCCAATATTCCTATAAAAAGTGTTGATGCTGCTTATATGCTCACTGAGAAATTGGGCTATATAAAAGTGAATCGTTTTGCAGAATCTACTTATAAAGAATTCAAAAAAGGTTTAGATAAATTACAGCAATTAGGAGCTACCGAAATTGCTCTTGATTTACGCGATAACCCAGGGGGTTTTTTAGGTATTGCAGAACAAATAGTTGATGAGTTTTTAGAAGATGATAAACTGATATTGTTTACTAAAAATAAACGCGGAAATATTGAAAATAGTTATGCTACTGACAAAGGTGATTTTGAGGAAGGAAAGATTTATATTTTAATTAACGAGAACTCTGCTTCGGCTAGTGAGATTGTTGCAGGTGCATTACAAGATAATGATAAAGGCACGATTATTGGACGCCGATCTTACGGAAAAGGACTTGTGCAGCGCGAAATGGATTTGGGTGATGGTAGCGCAGTACGTTTAACCGTATCACGTTATTACACACCAACAGGTCGCTCTATTCAACGCCCGTATAAAAATGGAAATAAAGATTATTACGATGAGTATTTTGAGCGTTTAGATAGTGGCGAACTTTTAGACCCAGAAAAAATTGAAGTTGCTGATTCTTTGAAATTCACAACTCCAAAAGGAAAGGTAGTTTACGGTGGTGGTGGCATTATTCCCGATGTGTTTGTACCCCTTGATAATAGTATGCATAATGAAACCTTAAATTATTTACAACGTCGTGGGTTTATTAGCTATTTTGTTTTTGAAGAATTGGAAAAAGATAGAAGTATTTACAATACTATTTCTCGCCGAGATTTTATTGACTCTTTCGACGTAGGAAACGATTTAGTTTTTGCTTTTCAAGATTATTTAAATGTACGTACAGATTCTAAAATTACTTTTGTGGCTTACCACGAAGAAGTAAAACAGTATATTAAAGCGGCTTTGGCAGATCAACTTTATGGTGATGGTGCTTTTGATGAAGTTTTTAATCAGCGCGATATCATGATTGATGAGGTAATTAAGTTGAGTGATGGAGAGTAGTGATTAAAAGCCTTCTATCTTATCATGTACCTTAACGTCCTTCCCACCGTTCCAAAGTGTTAAAATATCAGTCGCTAAACGCGCCCACTTCCAAACACTATGGTGAATTATTTATATCTATATTTAGCAAATATAGATATTTTATTATATTTGATGTATTCAAAACATAAAAGATGAACGTAAGCTTAACAAAAAAACAGCAAGAATATATTGCTAATCAGATTGAATCTGGAGATTTTCAGAATGCCAGCGAATTGGTTAGAGACGCATTGCGATTGCACGAAATTTACAGACATCGAGTAATTATGGATTTAAGAGCGGAAATTGAAAAAGGATGGTCTGGGGCAACAAGTAGCCGAAACGTAAAAGACATCATAGAAAGCAAGCGCCAAAATAAAACTGGCTAAATGTCTAAAAACACAAAAGGCTACAAATTATCTGAAGAAGCAGATTTTGATATTGGAGAAATATTTGACTACACAGAAAAACGCCACGGTTTTAATCAAGCCGTAAAATATCTTAATGATTTAGATGCTGTTTTCGAGCAGTTAGTGTCAAATCCTCAAATAGGCAGAAAACGAAATGAATTGAAATTAGGTTTGTATAGTATTACAGAACAAGAACACTCTATTTTCTATAGAATTAGGGATAAGCATATTAGAATAGTAAGAGTGCTTCACGGAAGTAAAGACATATCTAAACAGTTCTAAACCTCAATCTTATCATGCACCTTAACGTCCTTCCCACCATTCCAAAGCGTTAAAATATCGGTAGCCACATGGGCACCACTTCCAGAAGCTATGGCAAATTGGCTACGCCATCCTGCCAAAGTACCAGCAACATAAAGGTTTTCTTCAATTAAATGGTCTGTATTTTTTAACCAAATACGGTCTTTTTCAATAGCTGATTTTGGATGTGGTTCAATATAATTTTCTAAACCTTTAATCGTCATTAAATTAGTATAGCCAACTGCAATTACAACTATTTTGGCGGTATAATTTCCTTTGTTTGTTCTAACAAGAAAATCATTTCCAGATTTAGAAATTTCTAAAACTTTTTCTTTTTCAATTTGATTGATATGTGGGTATAAATCGGTTAATTGCTTTTTTCCGCTTTCTAAAAGTGAAGTGCCAGTTGTTCCGGGTTTTAACCCTAAAACATTATTAAATAGTGCCGTTTGTAAATGTGATGCTTTTTGGTGCGTGATAATACCAATAAGTTTGTCTTTTGCAAAAGGCTTATTTTTTGCAGACCCCAAAACTAAGGCGCAAGATAAGCCTGCAGCCCCACCTCCTATAATTAAAGTATCTAACATAATTTTAATTTGATGGTACAAAGTTAAATTTCTATTTCAAGAATCAATAAATTGATTTGTATAAATGTAAAATGATATCTAAAATTGTTAAATTTAACTGAACTTTTTTCAACAGTCAATGACACGTATATATAATCTAATCATTTTTACTGCTTATTTCTCATCGAGCTTTGCTCAGAATTCATGGCAAGACCAAACTAAAATAGCAGATTCTCTTCAGTTAAATTCTGAATTTATCGAGGCATTACGGTATAGAAATAAGGCTGTTGACATAGCAAAAAGTACTCAGAAAGATACCATTCCGTTTTTAGAGTTATTAAAAGATATTTCTCAAAATGAAGCTATTATTAAAGATAAAGACAAAAGCGACGAGGCTTATAAAAAGTTACATGGTCAAATCAAAGAACTAGAGAAATTCAATAGTAAACCAGAACGGGTTTACAGCATTTGCAATCGCTTATATAAAATTTCAAGTCAAAATAATGATATAAAAAACAGTGACTACTTTATTACAAAATCCCTAGAATTCCAATACAAGAGTAAATCTATAGATTCGTTATTATTACTGGAAACATTACAAAATGCTGGAACAACCTATAGGCAAATAGGTAAGCTTGATAAAGCTGTAATTATGTTTAAGACCGCTGAAAAAATTTGTAAAAATTTAAAAATAAAAGATGCTTATGTATTGGGGTTAAATTACATGAGTCTCTCAGAACTTTATAGGTATAGATATCTCGACGATCCTAAAAAGTTTATTAAATATTTACAAAAAGCTCAGCTTGTATATGAACAGGCTAATGCGGTAGATGAAATGATACGGGTTTACTTTGGCTTATCAGATTTTATGAGCAATGGAGGTAAATTCAAACAATCCATCAATTATTTAAAAAAAGCATTTGAAGTCTATAATGCCGATGTGGAAGAAAACAAAAAATTAGGGGTAGATAAAAAGGATTTCCAAAAAGAGTTGAAGTTTCATAACTATTTTATTGAAAAATATCGCATCGTAGGTAATGAAAAACTTATGCTATACCATCTAAACGAAATGCTTCAGTTCGCAACTCCAAAACTGCTAAATGATAATGCAAAGGATTTAATTTCTTTAAGCCATCTCTATTTAGCGGAATATTACGAAAATGAAAATGATGATAAAGCACTTGCCCATTTAAATGAAGGAAGTAAATTTTTTCCAACTAAAGACTTGTATAATATTCGAGAAGAATATGATATGCATTATGCAGCTATATTCATTAATAAAAACGAATATGATAAAGCAGAAATCATTTTAAATGATTTAAGTAAGAAAAAGGGATTGCCCCTATTTATTGCAAAATCGTCACTCGAAAAGCGTATTGTTATAAATGCAGCATTAGAAAGATTTGACGAGGCTTATGCTGGTATCAACACTATACTAGAGCGATATTTTGATGCAGATAGTGATGTTAATATAAGAACACTTACATATAAGGGTTTCAAACCTGGAACAGTTCTTAGTGATACTCAACGTTTTTTGAATTTAGCACAAGCATTTGAAAGGACATCTAAAGACCAAATAACGGAAACACTATATTGGCTCGCGTTAAAACAGTTTGAATCTAATTTAAGACAAGAGATTTTAAATGATAGAATCAATACGCTTTACTCAGACATATGCCTCTTTTTCTATATAAAAGCATCAAAAGGAGCAATGGATAAACACAAACTAAATCAATTTTTAGCTTTTACCGGAAACATAGAATCCAAGCACCTCTTAAATACATTTGTTAATAATCGCACCGAATCAAAAACGACAAAACTAGATGGCCTGATTAAGCGAGAACAGGCTATTAGGGCGAATTTAACTTTTCTTAAAAAGCAAAATATTGTAAAGGTTTCAGATAGCATCAATCAACTTATTTTTGAAGATAATCTAAGGCTAGAAAAAATTGACGCACAACTTAAGTTAAGCGCAAACAGTATTGCTGCATTGGTAAATACGGACCATACGTTAGAACAAATAAAGTCTAGCTATGTTATTAAATATAAAAATGTTAACAACCATTTATTTCGGATAGAATTTAATAAAGGAAATGGTATTGTAATCAATGAAATTGAGGATTTTACTACCGTAAAAAACAGAATAATAGAAACGCTAAGATTTTTAAAGACACCCGGCTCAACATTAGGATCTATAACTAAAAGCACAGATTATTTATTTAATAAACTTTTAAAAGATACTCAAGTTTTAAATTTATCTAACGAGGTTTATATCATTCCAGATGATGTATTGCACTATTTACCTTTTGAATTTTTAACTACCAATAATAAATATCTTTTAGAACAAGCCACAGTAAGTTATGCCACAGCTTTAAGTTTTATTAATAATAATCTCAGTAAGCAGGAAATATTGCAAGAGCCAAGAATTGCCTTATTTGCACCTTCATACAAAGCGTTTGCACCATCAGACCTGCAATTGGCAGTAAGAGGTGAACCTTATTATTTAGAAGGAACTTTAAAAGAAGTGAACCTTATTTCAAAACTATTTAGCAATAGTGATTTGTACATTAATGACAAAGCCTCTAAAGAGTCCTTCAAAAACTTATCAAATAATTATTCTATTTTACATCTATCCATGCATTCGTTTATAAATGACCAAGACTCAGAATTAAGCAGTTTGGTGTTTTCTGATAAGGACAAGGATTATGAACTTTACATTTCAGAATTATACGGACTAAACCTAAATGCAGATATGGCCGTATTAAGTGCTTGCAATACAGGTGTTGGAGAGCTCAAAACAGGACAAGGCGTTGTATCGATGAACACAGCTTTTACAGCGGCAGGTGTGCCTTCTGTTCTGTCAAGTTTATGGAGTGCTCCAGATGAAGCTACTCAAAAAATTATGACCTTATTTTATAAAAATCTTAAAAAAGGGGAAACAAAAAATACAGCTTTAAAAAATGCAAAACTAGATTACCTAAACACAACAGACGATCCCAACCTTAAACACCCCTATTATTGGGCAGGATTTATATTAACTGGTGATACTTCTGCCATCGTCTCGCCAACCAATTATTGGCTTTATGCTATAGTGAGTGTTGCTCTAATTTTAATTTTTTTTATAGTTGCAAAAAGACGATTAAAACTAAAGTCATAATCGCCTTTAAAACTAGACATCTTATAGTTTTAACTGTTTTACAGTGCATTTTGCCTGCAGCATCATAGGTGTTTTATGTTTTTATAATCTTAAAATTTTGATAGCTATCACCAATGTTAATGCTCAAAATATAGACTCCGTTTGTAACCCAGGAAATATCGATTGTTGGGTTTGATAGTGCTAATTTACCCTGCATTATTAATTGTCCATTTAAATCGTAAATGTGGTAGTTAGAATCTTTTTTTAAGCTAAAAACGGTAATTTTCTCTTCTACTGGATTACTAATTTTAAGCGCCGCTGAAGAAAAAGCATTGGTCGATAAATTAGTATCAAAGTTATAGACGTAGACAGCACCAGGACTTTCATTAAGACTGTTACCATCAATATCTCCACTGTCAGCATAAGCACCAACGGCTAATTGATTACCATCCCAAGACGTCATATAACCAAACTCACTTGTACTGTCTGGAAAAGGGGGTGCTATAACAAACCTATCGGTTACTTGGCCAGTATTGTCTAAGGTAATTTGGTCTACAAGCCCTGATAGTCCTGTTGTACTATTAAATGTTACTTTACCTCCTTCATAACTAATAAACACGGTGTTCCCATCTAAATTTATAGAACTCCCATACTCAGCATTAAACTCAATACTAGGTGGTTCTATAAATGTGGTTTGAGACCACGTTGTGCCGTTTTTCTTAAATACATAAGCTATGCCACAGTCTGCTGTGTTTGTTGTGCCTGGTTGTACCCTATTTTCATTAACAGCGCCAACAACCAAGGTGTCATTATTTAAGTCTAACCCACCTCCAAAACTTGAAAACATTACTCTTGTATTTGGAACTATTTTTTGTTGAAAATTATATATGCCAGTTCCATCTTTTTCAAAAACATAAACTGCTCCAGCGGAGTTAAGTGGATTAGTTCCATTTTCATCTAATCGCTCACCATAGGTACCTGCGGCCAAAGTATTTCCAGATAATGCTATTTCAGCCCCAAAAAAATCATTAGTGGTAGGTTCAGGATTATCAATTCCTTGGTTGTAGGTAACATTCCCATTACTGTCATAGTCATAAACATGAATTTTCCCAGCTCTTGAAGCATTAAAACTAGTATATCTGTGCTCTATTTCTGTAATAAATAATTGCGTATTTGTAATAATTATTCGTTGACCAAATAAACGATTAGATACACGTGTTGGTGCAAAAATTTGGTTGACCAAATCCCATAGATTAGTGCTAGGATTATGTTTGTACAGAAATACAGCACCTGCACTATCTACAATTGGAAAGCCATTTGAACTATTGGCAAATTTATATCTCGTTGCACCAATGGCAATAAAATCTCCGTTAATTTTAACTTCTCTTGCATAATTGTCACTCGCACTTAGAAAAGGTGCTTTAAGTTTTTGTTCAAAATTAAAATTGCCGTTACTATCTTTTCTAAAAATGTAAGCAGCACCAGTACTTAACAAAGGATCAGTATTATCAAAGATGTCACCGCCAACAAGTACGTCTCCTTGTACGTCAACGGCCCATCCAAAACGGTCATTAAGCTCACCATCTGGTGCTAAGAGTTTTTCTTTAAATATTAAGTTTTGTGAAAATGAAAAAATTGATATAATTGTAAATGTTATAACGAATAATTGTGTTTTCATGATTTGTGTTTTCATCAATAGATTGTTTTCTTATTAATGACAGCTTTATAAAAAAGTAAACGTATTTATTTTAGTTTTTTCAGAAGGTCGTTTACTATAGCTTCAATTTCAATTTTTTTTTAAAGTTAAATACAGGTTTTTGATGTTTACTTTTTTAAGATAATAGCATCAATAGATAATAGCAGTAAACTGAGAATTACTCATTTTAACTAAAAATCATTAAAACGCAATTAGATTATGAAACACTTATTTATTCAAAAAAAATTCATTTTAGCACTCACATTCTTAATGCTGTTAGCATCGTGTTCTAGGGATGACGCTAACTCAACTCAAAATCAAGAGAAAAACTTTTATTTTCTAAAGTACAACGAGGTTAATGGTGTTGAAGAATACACCGTAGTTATAAATAATGAAGAGCGCCAATTACAACAACAAAACAAATACACCTCAACATCTATAGCCGTTGAGAATGGTGATGTCCACGTTTCTGGTTATTATAGAAATGGTAATGTTTGGAATGCAACTTATTGGGTTGATGGAGTGGCGCAAACAGTCCCTGCTTCCGTTAATACGACTTACACTACTGATAATAGTGTTTTTAACGGTAAATCCTATATTTCTGGAAGAACAATTGAAGGTGGTACTATCAAAGCAAAACTATGGGTTGATGGTGTAGAAGAGACCTTGCAAACGCCATCTGGTTACAATTCTTTCGCCAATGCCATTTCAGTCTCTAATACTGCTATTGTTGTTGGCGGTAGAATTCTTAACCCAAATGGTGGTGCTTCTATTGCTGTGGTTTGGGAGAACGGTGTGCTTAAAGAGCTCACAACTGGAAGTGAAAATGCCATAATCGAAGATGTATTTGTAGATAATACTGATATATATGCGGCAGGCTATGAAACCGTAAATGGTAAATTTGTTGGTAAAGTATGGAAAAACGGACTACAATTAATTGCCATATCAACACCACAGGTATCTCATATTTTAAAAACCATTAGCGTGAAGGACGGTATGGTTTACAGTTTATCCTCAGCACAGAAACTTGATGGATCCAATTTAAAAACAGTAGATTACTATATAGGGGACGTATTTCAAAAGAGCTTGGTCACAAGCAATTCTAGTGTGCAAGCCTATAATATTATAGCTGTTGATGAAAGTGTGTTTTCTCTAGTTTCTTATAGAGATGTACAGGGTTTAAATCATTCGGAATTCTTTAAAAATGAAGCGAAGTTCAGTGAGATAGAAAATTTTGATGAAGGTATTCTTTTTGACTTTGTAATAAAGTAAATGGCATTACATTCTTAATTTTCTTGAAAATTTTGACTTAAATGAGCCTGTCTAAAAAGTGTGGTCTTATGTCATGTTGCGCCTATTGAAAAATATTTTAACTTATTGATAATCAATATCATTTTCGACAAGCTCAAACTGACAAGTAAAGTTTAATCCACTTTTTAGACAGGCTCTTTTATTTCATATACCTTTTGGTTGAAAGTTTATAATACAAAACAATATTGGCAATGATTACTGGCATGTAAAAGCGACCATTAGCGTCTAAAAGAAGTCCCCTTATTTCAGTTTTTTAAGAATGTCTTCTGCCGCCTTGTATTTAAAAGACTTTTTGGTAATAATAGTTTGTAGTAAAGCTTTAGCATCTTTAATGTTACTAGCCTTTAGATGTGCTAATGCCAAATACCAATGTGTTTGGTTAGATAATTTATCGGTATGCTTTTGATGTAATTTAAATAAGGTAATGGCGTTTTCGGTATTACCAAGTTGTAATTCGCAAACACCTAGGTAAAATAAATAATAAGACGCTTTAGTTGTAGCATAGAGCTTATCAAATTTATTTGAGGCCGTTTCGTAGTTTTTTGCGTCATAATATCTAAAAGCTTCAGATTTCTCGTCTGGTGTTTCGTCTCCACGAGAGGCAGGTGCTATAATATTACTGTATGGCTCAAAATACTCAGCAAATAATTGTTCGTTAGAAAAGGTTTCGGTATGCTGAAGCAAACTAAAAATACCTAATGCAATTATTAAAGAAGCAGCAATGGCAATCGCATAAAAATTAAACCTCTTTTTGGGTTTTTCGAGTTGTTTTAGTTTGTTAAGTAGTTCATCTTTTTTTGTAGAAATAACGGCTTTTTTTATCTGCTCTTCAAAAATAACTTGGGCTTTAAATTCGGCATTATTCAGCATTAAATCATCAAATTGTGCTTTTTGCCTCGCATTGAGGTTGTTTTTGAAATATAGTGCTATGAATTCGTCGTATTTCATATTATGCATTTACGAGTTGTTTTAATTTTTTTAAACATCTCGATTTTAAACTTTTTACCACATCGGTGTTTTCATAATTTTCCTCACCTTTAATATCTTCAAGTGTTTTACCTTTTAAATAAAACAGCTCTAAGATAAGTTGACATTGTTTACCAAGTTTTTTAAAATTCAGCTTTACAAGCGCTTCACGCTCACTTAATAACTCATTTTCTAAACTTAAATCTTCTAATGTAATTTCGGCATTAATAGGTGCATCAATAATTTTAAGTTTTGAGTTTGCCCTTAAATATTCATAAATCTTAAACTTACCAATACTAAACAAATAGGTTTTTATACTGCTGGTAAATTCGGTAAGTTTTCCATTTAATAAATTTTCATAAAAACTTAAAAAGGTGTCTTGGTAGATGTCTATAATCTCATCATCCTTGAGTGAAAATTTTCTGGCAAACCCTACAAATTCATCCTTATAATTTTTATACAACACCTCAAAGCTATTGTTTTTGCTCTGCAATAAATCAGCAATTGAAGGTTCTTTATTCATTAATGTATTTGTGGCTAAAAAGTAAACTCAAAAATAGAAAAACATTTTATAAAATGGGTAATAATAAAATAATCATAATAGTGTGTTTACTTTTTATAATAAGATGCATTAATGGTAAAAATATTTTAATCAATTTAAACATTTACTAAAATGAAAACATTAAGTACTATTCTAATTTTATCATTATCCATTTTAACTAACATCTCTTGTAATAAAGACGACGAGTCGCAACCCGAAGCCGCTGCAGCACAAAAAAACTCTTTTTTTGCCAAAATTGACGGGAATAACTATAATCCACCATTTGTTACTGGATTTAGAATGACAAGTATAAATAACATTTTGCTATCAGGAGCTACGGGTAGTAACGAGGAGCAGATTCAGATTTCTATTCCGGCAGATATTGCGCCAGGGACTTATACCACTTTTTACGATGCAACAGTTTCACCTTTCTTACAAGCCTACTATGCACCTCCAACCTCACAAGAGGCTGGAGATGATGGGTTAGCAGACCAAGGGAGCTTAGTAATTACAAAACATGAGCTTGCTTCAAAAACTATAGAAGGAACTTTTAACTTTAACACCAAACCAGCAAGTAATTCTGGAAATAGTTGGAATATAACCGAAGGTAGCTTTAAAATTGTTTATTCAGATTTGTAGTAAAATAAAAAAGCTTAAGTCTTTTATAGTTGAATTAGTCTCAAACCACATAAAGGCTTAAGCTATTATTCACTTTTTACTTTTCTCTTCAATTTTTTTTGAAATCCTCAAAATGAGCATCATTAAAATAACACAAAATGAGGCTACAATGGTAATAACCGCAATCATACTTTGTCCTTTAAAAGGCGCATTAAAATCTAACTGTGTAAAGTTAAAAATAATGAGTGCTAAGGCAAGAATACTAATTATGAGAGTTAATATTTTCATTTTTTTAAATTTTATTCACAGATTTACTTTTAGATAATTTTATTTAACAAATGGCTATTTTAAAATGTTAAACAACATCAAAAAGGGCTTTTATGTTATGCGCAAATAATTTAACAGCAATAGCTAATAAAACAACTCCAAATACTTTTCTAACAATATTAATACCATTTGCGCCTAAAAAGCGTTCAATTCTCCCTGATGTTTTTAAAACTATAAAAATAACAATAACATTCAGTATAACCGCTACAATAATATTTTCAGTTCTAAATTCCGCGCGTAATGACAGCAATGTTGTTAAGCTTCCAGGGCCAGCTATAAGCGGAAACGCCAAAGGAAATACAGCGGTGGTCATGGCATCGTGTTCTTCCTGTTTGTAAAGTGTAATACCCAAAATCATTTCTAAGGCAATGAAAAATAAAATAAATGCACCAGCTACTGCAAATGAATTAACATCAATACCAATAAGATTTAAAATACTTTTTCCCAAAAACAAAAAGACGACCAGAATTACGCCAGCAATAATAGATGCTTTCTCACTTTGTATATGGCCTACTTTTTTACGTAAATCTATAATAATTGGAATATTTCCAACAATATCTATCACAGCAAATAATACCATAAAAGCAGTAAAAATTTCTTTAAAATTAAGTTGCATGACCTTGAGTTTTTATAATTTCTAAATTGAAAAAATGCCCGCAGCGTGCTGCGATTATATTGATTTTTCATTCTCGTGAAAACGGGAATCTGAAATATAGAATTGCGATTTTAGCGAATTCTGTATTTTTCGGCAAAAGTAGTTTATTCTCTTAATTAAATTCAGCTAAAGTTTAACTATTTTTGTTGGCTACAAGTTAATTAAATTTTATGTTTCAATTAGGTAAAACCATTGTATCTGAAGATGTTATAAAAAAAGATTTTTTATGTAATTTATCAGCATGTAAAGGTGCTTGTTGTGTTGATGGAGATGCAGGAGCGCCTTTGGAATTAGATGAAACTAAAATACTTCAAGATATTTATCCAAAAGTAAAACCTTTTTTAAGGCAAGAAGGCATTGATGCTATTGAATCTCAAGGAGTTTATACAACTTCTGAAGATGGTGAGTTTGAAACACCTTTAATTAATGGAGCCGATTGTGCCTATGTGATGTTTGATGAAAAAAATGTAGCACTTTGTGCTATTGAAGAAGCTTACAATCAAGGCGAAATTTCTTGGAAAAAGCCAGTATCTTGTCATTTATATCCGGTTAGAGTTAGCGATTACAGCGAATTTTCGGCTGTAAATTATCATAAATGGCAAATTTGTGATGATGCATGTACACTTGGTGAAGAATTGGGTGTTCCTGTATATAAATTTGTAAAAGAAGCACTCATTAGAAAGTTTGGAGAAGATTGGTATATGGAATTGGAAAAAGTAGCTCTTAAATATCAAAAATAGCAGATTAAATTTTAAACCTATTCAATGTTAAAATTGATCTCCATTTTTTCTTAAAAAAACGGAATCTTCCTTAATAAAGATGTTAAAGTGATTTAATTAAGTACTATAAACAGGTCATTATCCCAAAAATTCATTTAAAAATCCTTTGATAATGCTATTCTTTCACAGGATCTTTTAAAACATTATTGAGCTCAATTATAAGCATATAATCTTTTCATTTTTAGTTGTCTTTCAATTAAAAATAAAAAATAGCTTTTCAATGTTTACTTTTTAAATAATCTATCATCAATAGATGTAATAGTTCAATATCTCAGGAATTTAAAAACAAAAAGTATATGAAATCAAAACTAATAGTAGGATTATTTTTATTGATAATGAATGCGCTAAACGCTCAGTTAGCAAGTGTTCCAGATCGTAATTTTGAAAATTATATTGAAGCATTAGGTTTAGGAAACGGGATCTATGGAGATGGTCTGGTAGATTCTGTGAAAATTAGTGAACGTGAGTCCTTGTTTATCCGAGATCAAAATATATCAGATTTCACGGGTATAGAAGGCTTTACTGGTTTGATAAACTTGGATTGCTCAGGTAATGATTTGACAAGCTTAGATTTATCGTCAAATATAAATTTAGTTGAATTAAATTGTGAAAACAATAACATAAGCAACTTAAACGTAACAGGGAATATAGATTTGGAAACTTTAAATTGTAACAACAACAACCTTACAAATATAGATGTATCTTCAAACACAAAATTAACTAGCCTATCGGTGGTTTTTAATAGCCTCACTAATCTAGATCTTTCTTTTTCACCAAACTTAGAACTGTTATTTTGTGCTCAAAATCAATTGACAGAAACCTCGATAGTAAACAACCCAAAACTACGAACACTTAGTTGTAATAATAACAATATTTCTCAATTAAATCTGTATTCAAATCCAGACCTTCGAGTTGTTATTTGTAGCCAGAACCAAATATCAGCATTAGACCTCTCCCAAAACCCATTGATTAGTTTTCTATCTGCAAGTTCTAATGGGCTTAAAGATTTAAATATTAAAAATGAAAATAATGAAAATATGGATACTGGCTCATTTTTTATAAGCGACAATCCTGATTTAAGTTGTGTTCAAGTTGATAACGTTATCTATAGCGAAACAAATTGGACTAATATTGATGATACTACTAATTTTAGTGAAAGCTGTACGCTGTCTAACGATGATTGTTCAAGTGCCATCCCAGTAATTTTAGCACAAATAATTACTGGAAATACAACTCAAGCAACATCAATAAATAATGCACTTTGTGCCAATGACACTATTAATTCAGATATTTGGTTTTCTTTTTTTGCTCCAACAGGCGGAACGGTAACCATAGAAGGAAGTGCTGCCTCTGGCGTATTAAAATTCAGTTTAATTGAATTATGTGAATCCACTAACGAGATTAGTTGTGGCACGACTATAAATGCGTCTGGGTTAGAACCCAATACCATGTACTTTTTAAAAACTTGGGTTGAATCAAATAACGCTAGTAAACAAGTTAATACTCAAAATTCTAATGGAATCTTTACTTTTACAGTTCAGGATAGCAATGCCCTATCTGTAAATAGCAACTCTATAACTCAAAACAGAGTAATAGTTTACCCAAACCCCACCAAGGGTATTATAAACGTAAAATCTAATTATAAAATAGATAAAATTGAGTTGTTTTCAATGTTAGGTAAAAAAGTAAAAACATCTACAGGGATCCCTGTAATTGATATGACTAAATATCAAAAAGGAACTTATATTATTAAAATGTACTCAGAAAAAGGAATTATAAATAAAATGGTGGTTCTTCGTTAAAACAAAATAGTAAGTATCAATTCATGCATTTTACTAGAGTGGTTTTAAAAAATCAGATTAAAAATAATCTGATTTTTTTTATTTTAATTAAAACAACCTATAAATATCCAAAATAAGTTTTAACCAAAAAATTTGGTAAAGATTGGTATATGGCATTTGAAAAAGGGGTTAACAAACTTAAAAATAACCTTAAAAATCCTATAAATTAAGGATTTTTTTTAAATTAAAATCATAATCAGGCAAACCTCTGTGAACTCAATATTTTGTTTTTAATATATTGAAATACAGTTAATTAAATATATTTATTTTGAAACCTTTTTTTTTCTATTAGTTTTTCCATTGTTAAAAACTTGTTGACAATGTTTATAACTATACCTTTCATTGTAAAGGTCTTTTTGCAATCTTTGTTGTTCCCAAAAATCAAAAAAACTGTTAAATTTTAATAAAATCAAAAAAACATGTCGCAAGCAGCTGTAGAACCAATTCTTCAAGAAAATAAAGGTCGTTTTGTAATTTTTCCAATTCAACATCATGATATTTGGGAATGGTATAAAAAATCTGAGGCAAGTTTTTGGACCGCAGAAGAAATTGATTTACACCAAGATCTTTCAGATTGGTCTACAAAATTAAATGATGATGAGCGTTATTTTATAAAACACATATTAGCATTTTTTGCTGCTAGTGATGGCATTGTAAATGAAAATTTAGCAGAAAACTTTGTAAACGAAGTACAGTATAGTGAAGCCAAATTTTTCTATGGCTTTCAGATTATGATGGAAAACATTCATAGCGAAACCTATTCCCTTTTAATAGATACTTACGTAAAAGACGAAAAAGAAAAAGATTTATTATTTAATGCCTTAGATAATTTTCCTGCGATTAAGAAAAAAGCAGATTGGGCTTTAAAATGGATTGAATCTCCAAGCTTTGCAGAGCGTTTAATTGCATTTGCTGCTGTTGAAGGTATATTTTTCTCGGGTGCATTTTGTTCAATTTTCTGGTTAAAGAAAAGGGGTTTAATGCCAGGATTAACATTCTCGAACGAATTAATTTCTCGTGATGAAGGTGTACATTGCGACTTTGCAGTACACTTGCATAATGAACATTTAATAAACAAAGTTCCAAAGTCTCGAATTAGAGACATATTAGTGGAAGCGTTAGATATAGAACGTGAATTTATTACAGAATCTTTACCTGCCAGTTTAATTGGCATGAATGCTGTTTTAATGTCGCAATACTTAGAATTTGTAACAGATAGACTGTTGTTTGAATTAGGTTGCGATAAAGAATACAATACAGCGAATCCATTTGATTTTATGGATATGATTTCACTTCAAGGGAAAACCAACTTCTTTGAAAAACGGGTGTCTGAGTATCAAAAAGCAGGAGTTCTTAATAAAGAGGAAGAAAAAGATAAATTCAGTTTTGACGCCGATTTTTAATAGAAAATAGTTTAATCAAAGCATGCTTTGAGGTTTCTGTTAAAAATGGTCATTCCCTCGAAATCTGGAATCAAAAAATATCCTTTTAAAGGAAAACGAAACTAAATATTACTTATTAAATTAATTAAACCAACTGAATTTGGCCCTTAAAACCAAATTTAGAATAACAAACTAACCAATTTTCTGAAGGTGTATCAGAAAACCTAAAAAGTGTAGTAAATATGTATGTAGTAAAAAGAGACGGAAGAAAAGAACTAATCATGTTCGATAAAATTACGGCGCGAGTACGTAAATTATGTTACGGATTAAACGAATTGGTCGATCCATTAAAAGTAACCATGCGCGTTATTGAAGGTTTATACGATGGTGTAACCACTAGCGAACTTGATAATTTAGCGGCAGAAATTGCGGCAACCATGACAACGTCTCACCCAGATTACGCACGCTTAGCGGCGCGCATATCGGTATCTAACTTACATAAAAACACTAAAAAGACGTTTAGTGATGTTATGGAAGATTTGCACAAATATGTAAATCCAAGAACAGGTAAAGATGCACCACTTTTAGCAGATGATGTATATGAGGTTATCATGGCGAATAAAGAACGTTTGGATTCTACCATTATCTACAATCGCGATTTTGGTTATGATTATTTTGGCTTTAAAACGCTAGAGCGTTCGTACCTTTTAAAATTAAACGGACAAATTGCCGAACGTCCGCAACACATGCTAATGCGTGTCTCTATAGGGATTCATTTAAATGATTTAGATGCTGCCATTGAGACGTATGAGCTCATGTCTAAAAAATATTTTACACACGCTACACCCACATTATTTAATGCCGGTACACCAAAACCGCAAATGTCATCATGTTTTCTTTTAACTATGAAAGATGATAGCATTGAAGGAATTTATGACACACTTAAACAAACGGCTAAAATTTCACAATCTGCAGGAGGAATTGGATTAGCAATACACAACGTACGTGCCACTGGAAGTTACATTTCTGGAACTAATGGTACAAGCAACGGCATTGTACCCATGCTACAAGTATTTAATGATACGGCGCGTTACGTAGATCAAGGTGGTGGAAAACGAAAAGGGAGTTTTGCCATTTATATTGAAACTTGGCATGCTGATATTTTTGACTTTTTAGATTTGAAAAAAAATCATGGTAAAGAAGAAATGCGAGCACGCGATTTATTTTATGCAATGTGGATTTCAGATTTATTTATGAGACGTGTTCAGGAAAACGGCGATTGGACATTAATGTGCCCCAACGAATGTCCTGGATTGCCAGAAATACATAGCGAAGAGTTTGAAGCCTTATATTTAAAATATGAAGCTGAAGGAAAAGGACGAAAAACTATAAAAGCACGCGAACTTTGGGAAAAAATATTAGAATCTCAAATTGAAACGGGTACGCCTTATATGTTGTATAAAGATGCGGCTAACCGAAAATCAAATCAACAAAACTTAGGAACCATTCGTTCTTCAAATTTATGTACAGAGATTTTAGAATATACCTCACCAGATGAAGTTGCGGTTTGTAATTTGGCGTCCATTGCTTTACCTATGTTTATTAAAAATGGTGAATTTGATCATAAAGAATTATTCCGTATTACAAAACGTGTTACAAAAAACTTAAATAGAGTTATTGATAGAAATTACTATCCAGTAAAAGAAGCTGAAAATTCTAATATGCGTCACAGACCGATTGGTTTAGGGGTACAAGGTTTGGCAGATGCATTTATTCAATTACGTATGCCTTTTACAAGTGATGAGGCAAAAAAATTAAATCAAGAAATATTTGAAACACTATATTTTGCTGCAGTAACGGCTAGTATGGAAGAAGCTAAAGCTGATGGTCCTTACCAAAGTTATGAGGGTTCTCCAATTAGTAAAGGTCAATTTCAACATAATCTTTGGAATATTAAAGACGAAGAATTAAGTGGCATGTGGGACTGGTATAAGCTACGAAAGCAGGTCCTTAAACATGGCGTACGTAACTCATTATTAGTAGCCCCAATGCCTACCGCATCAACCTCTCAAATCTTAGGGAATAATGAATGCTTTGAGCCTTACACCTCTAACATTTATACGCGTCGTGTATTGTCTGGGGAATTTATTGTAGTAAATAAACATTTATTAGAGGATTTGGTTGAATTAGGACTTTGGAACGAAAACTTAAAGCAAGATATTATGCGTGCTAATGGTTCTGTGCAGCATATTGATGTTCCTCAAGAAATTAAAGATCTTTATAAAACAGTTTGGGAATTAAGTATGAAGGATATTATAGATATGTCTCGTCAAAGAGGCTATTTTATAGATCAGTCGCAATCACTTAATTTATTTTTGGAAGGCGCCACTATGGCTAAGTTAACATCAATGCATTTTTATGCATGGAAAAGTGGCTTAAAAACGGGTATGTATTATTTACGTACCAAGAGTGCTGTTGATGCTATTAAATTTACATTGCAAACTACAAAACGAGAGGAACCAGCTGCTGAAGTTGTTGAAGTTAAAACCGTTGTTGTACAGCAAGAGGATGCCAAAAAAAATAAATTAGCAGCTCAAAATGCTGCCAAATTTGCAAAACAAAACGCTTCACAACAAGCAGAAGTAGAACCGATGAGCGCAGAAGAAATGAAAGCACTTATAGCACAAGCTAAAGCGGGTGAAGGAGATGATTGTTTAATGTGCGGATCTTAAAAATTATTTCACTTAAAGTGTTTCTCTCAGTTCTTACCTCAAAAAATTTGAGAGGGATTTCAAATTTAAGTGTTTCAAAAGCATCTCGAAAGGGGTGCTTTTTTATAATTAAATAATAAATTTAACCGCACTAATCATTAAAATTTAAGAATGAATAATCAAGATTTTAGAGTGACATCAGATTTATATGCTAGTAAGGGAAATCGATTTGTAAATTATATTGTAGACGTTATCATATTTATCGCTCTTTTTTTGGGGTTTATAATGGTTGCATCGTATTTTTTCTATACTTTTTTTGATGATGTATCTGTTGTAGATGATTTTATTTATGAATTAGAAACCATAAATCCGTTACTTGATAGGTTGATTACCAGTATTATAGTGGCGCTTTTATATTTTACAACAGAAACAGTTTTAAAAGGAAGAACAATTGCTAAATATATTACTAAAACAAAAGTAGTTTTAGAAGACGGCTCTAACCCGAGTACCATTGATTATTTAAAACGGAGTTTTTCAAGAATTATACCCTTTGAAGCTTTCTCTTTTTTAGGCTCAGAAGGGCGCGGTTGGCACGATTCAATTTCAAACACGTATGTTGTTGATATTGCAAGATTTGAAGCAAAAAAGAAAGCTCATAGTGAATTAGACCAAATTGGTATTTCCCAAGACGTTTAATTATTCTTCTTCCTCACTAGCGTTTGAAATTTTTGCTGGCTCAACTGAAGCATCATGAGAATTATAATATTCTTGTAAAAGGTTCATAGTAGCCGTTAATAAATCTTTAGTTTCTAACAAAACACCAAAATAAAGGGTTGTGTTTTTTGGACTAGATTCTTCAGTACGCGTACGTTCAACTTGCTTTTGTATTTTTTCAGTAACTAAGTTTAATATATCTTGTTTTTTATTTAATACAGAGCCAATTTCTTCAAATGAACCTGAAGTAAAAGCTTTTCTTGTATCACTAAAAAGCGTTTCTAAAACATCATCAATTTCTTTAAGCTCTTTAATTTGACTAAATTTTAGTTTTTTGTGATTGTTGTTTACATGCTTAAAACTCACATTAGAAATGTATTCTAAAGATTGAGTTATATCTTGTAAATAGCCCAAAATATTAATATGAAAGTTACTTGCTGAAAGGCTAGGCTCCTCTAAATTTTTAATAAAATAAAATATATTATCACGCAAATCATCTATTTCGTTTGAAAGCTTTTCAATATTCTTTTTATTCTTTTTGAGCAGTTTTAAATTGTGTGTTGCTAAACCATTGATGGCACTTGTATATATTTTATTACCACGTTTTACAACATTGGCAATATTATTAGCACTTTCAATAATAACACCCTGTATTGAGCTGCTTTCAGCTTTTTTAAGTGTATCTTCTTCTTTGAGTTCTCTAGATTGCTTTCTGTGGCTTATATAGTTTCTGCCAAGAAGCACTATAGCAAAAATCAACAAAGCGGTTAATGCATAACCACCACCATAAAATAATATTAAAGCCATTACAGCTGCCGCAACAAAGGCACTAAGTGCAGTAAAGAACCAACCCCCAATAACATTGAGTACTCCAGCAACCCTGTAAACGGCACTTTCACTACCCCAGGCTCTATCGGCAAGTGATGTTCCCATGGCAACCATAAAGGTTACATACGTAGTAGATAATGGTAATTTCATTGAAGTTGCAATAGAAATAAGAACACTAGCTACCATTAAATTTACTGCGGCTCGAACTAAGTCGAACGCAGGTAAATCTTCAGATTTAACAGACGATAATACTTTTGGTTTAATAAATTGTTTTTCAATGGTTTCTTTAGCTGAAGAAGGTAGTAAATTATTAAAAGCATCAGACGTAGCCATGCTAAATCTTACGATGTTTCTAGATAAGAAGTTAGGTTCAAAGCGTTCCTTCACATTATCCTGTCTTGATAAATCAACCGATGTTTTAACTACAGCTATGGCCTTACTAGAAAACCAAAGTGTTAAGACCATTATTAAACCAGCAATAAGTAATAAAATAGGTTGCGTTTGTACAGGCTGACCTAAAGCCACCATAGGAAAATTTTGGGGAAGTATATTACTCACAGACCAAGCTTCGTAAGAGTTATAAGCGGCAATTGGAACGCCAATAAAATTCACTAAATCGTTTCCAGCAAAAGCAACAGCTAAAGCAAATGTACCAACAACAATAATAATTTTGTAAATATTAGTTTTAAAAAAAGTCATTAAAAGAAATGAAGCGACCGTGCACATTATGAAGCTTATTCCTAAAAGTGTAGCGGGGTTTGTTGCAATTAAATCCTTCGCACCATCATTCATAAAAGAGGCATTTTTAATACCCTTAATTAATATGAAATACATAATTGATGTAATGGCAAAACCACTGAAAATAGCTCCAAATAAATTAGGTTTTTCATCAAAATTAAAAGAGAGTAGTAGTCTGGACACAAATTGAATTACAGCACCAATAGAAAAGGCAACAACAACGGAAAGTAAAATACCAAGTATAATTTCAATCGCTTTTTCATTGTTTATATAATGACCAATGTCTAGTAAACTCTTACTATTATCATTAGTGATTTTAAGTATCGCTATACAGACAGAAGCTCCTAAAAGTTCAAAAACAATAGATACAGTGGTTGAGGTTGGCAAGCCTAGTGTGTTAAAAAAATCTAGAAGTAATATATCGGTAATCATGACCGCCATGAAAATGATCATAATTTCATCAAACATGAACTCGCCAGGATTGAAAATACCTTTACGAGCGACTTCCATCATGCCACTTGATGTAAGTGCACCTAGTGCAACACCTAAACTAGCAACAATCATGATAGTTTTAAACGATACCGCTTTAGAACCTATGGCAGAATTTAAAAAATTTACGGCGTCGTTACTAACACCAACTACAAGATCGGCAATGGCTAAAAAAGCTAATGCCACCAACATATAGATATAAATATCGTCCATTTAAATAATGTCAAAAAATATTAAAAACAAATGTCGAATTTTAAATCGAACACAATGTTACGGAAATGTTATGTTCTTTTCAATTTATGCTAATAATGTATGCTTTAACGACCTAAATTTATTGATACTCAATACCGTTTTCGAGCTTTTTATTTTATACAAACTATTGAAATTAAGTACTTTAAATCCTTAATGTTAAATTAATGTTATGTAAATGTTGCGATAATGTAAAATAAATAATATATTTGTAAAGTTATTATTAATTAAAACCCCACATAAAATGAAAAAATATATCTTAATACTAGTATTTGTGTTTATTGGTAGTTCAGTTTTGGCACAAGAGAATACTCAAAAGGTTAAGCACGTACAAAAGAAAGATTTAGTTGAGGCTACTTATTATTATGCAGATGGGAGTGTGCAACAGGTAGGTACTTTTAATAAAGAAGGAAAATTACATGGAACTTGGACTAGTTACGATATAAAAGGAAATAAACTTGCTATTGGTAGTTATGAAAATGGCAAAAAAATTGGTAAATGGACTTTTTGGGCTAATGGAACAGCTAATGAAGTAAGTTATATTGATTCTAAGATAACTAATATTGCAGAAATTAATGATACTAAAAGTGGTATTTAAATTATAGAAAAATAATTAATAAAAAAAGCTCCTATTTTTAGGAGCTTTTTTTATATCAAAAATTGAAATTAGAACTTGTAACTATAGCCTATTGAGAACTCAGTTCCTGGTTGTCTTAAAGAAAAAACTCGGTCTTCTGCTTGAAAAGATTGAAAAACACTTTCTCTTTCAGCTCCTAAAATGTTTGAGACTTTAACATCTATTGAAGATTTCTTGTTTTCACCAAATGCTTTATTAAATGTAAAATTTAAACTTTCAAAAGGTAATGTAAATACATCTGGAACACCACCTAATCCAACCACCTCTAAAGTTTCACCTTGCATGTTGAAAAATAAACCAGTTTGTAAACCTTTTTCATCATTAGTGTAATTTAAACTTGCGTTTATTAAAAATGGGGATTGACCTTGTAATTGTCTTTTTCTATCAATAGTTTGACCAACCCTGGCGCTACCAAGTCTTGAATTAAACTCACCATCAGACATAGTTAACTCAGATTCTGTTACAGAGGCGTTAAGTGTAAATTTTAAGTTTTTCAAACTCTCTAAAATAAAACCTAAGTTTTGTCTAAACTCAATTTCACCGCCATAAACATCAGCACTACCTAAATTGGCAACGGTTAATTGTGTTGGTGCAGAAGCAAAGAATGATTTTTCAATAGGGTCTTCAAACTTTTTGTAAAAACCACTTATGGCAAACATTTGTCCAGCATCACCAAAACGCTCAAACCTTAAATCGAAGTTATCAACATAGGTTGGTTTTAGATTAATATTACCAATGAATAACCTATCTGTAATAGGATCAAAAATTTGCACAAATGAAGCTTCTTTAAATGAAGGACGAGCTGTAGTTTTATAATAAGATGTTCTAATATTAGACTCTTCACCCACAGCATAAATAAGGTTAGCAGATGGGAATAAATCCTGTTTATCAATTACTTTTAATCTAAGAAAATCATCACCAGTGGTATTATTTCTTCCTGTGTAGTAAGACGTGAAAATTTCGGCTCTTAAACCTAAAATTGCTTTTAGTTTTTCACTTACATTAAACTCATTAGAAACGTATGTTGCAGCAATATTTTGCTCACCTTCATAAGCATCACCCGCATTAAAAATATCTCCAGAGATTAAGAACGTACCATCAACACTATTATCTCTACTCCATATATTTTCGGGAGCAAGTAAATTGTTTGGGTTTCCATCTACTACTTCAGCACCGTTATTATTAAACGTATAATCGTCAATACTGAAATCTCTAAACTTGTAAGTGTAACCTCCTCCAAATTTTACTTTAGCTGGCCTTCCACCCAATTCATATTTTTTACTAAAATCGAATTTTGACGCCCAACTCTCCTCATTTAGCCATCTCCAAATACGAATTGGAAAAGTAGCTGCTGATGGAGAAACAAAAAACTCGCCATTATCACTTTCTTGTAAAGGAGTAACCCTGTGGTCTTTATCATAAACCTTAGCAAAAGTTGGAGATAATTTCCATTCGAAATCCCAATCATTTTTAGCACCAAACGAATGATCACCATTTATTAAAAGGTTTGTTATAGAACGCTCTGTATAAGTTATGGCATCTTTTGTAAGAGGCTCAACTCCTCCACCAGTACCAGAACCAGCTTGTGCTATATTTTGATTGAAGAAACCTCCTGAAGATTCACCATTTTGAATATGCAATACATTAACTTTATATTTTGATCTTTGAGTTTTAAAGGTTAACCCAACAAGACCGTTTAAAAGTATATTATTAATACCTTCACTACCTTCAGAGATTCTATCAATTACAAGTTCAGTTTCAGATAAATCGTTAGCATTTAAAGCAAATGCACCATCAACCCTATTGTCATAAAACGTTGTACTATTCTTATAAGAGAAAGATGCTAGGTATCCAAGTTTTTTATTATCGCCAACTGAGAATTGATCTCCAACTGTAAGTCCAAAATCGAAATTAGGATTACTAGTACTTTGCTCAGCTCTTAACTCGCTATCGAATCGACTAGTTAATGAGGTTAATAAGCCTCTATTCTCAAATGTACCAGGTATAGGTTGATATCTATTTATTTGTAAATTTCTTGTACCATCATCATATCCCCAAAAATCTGTAGGACTTCCAGAACCGTTGAGGTAATTGTCGTTATAGTGCATATCTGGATTAAAACCTGTCCCTAATGAAATTGATGCTTCAAATTTCGTTGGAAAATCTTTAGTAACAATGTCAACAACACCACCAGTAAAATCAGCAGGATATTCAGCTGCTGCAGATTTAATAACAATAATGTTATCTAAAATACTAGTTGGGAAAATATCCATTTGAATAGTATTCCTATCTGGATCTAATCCAGGAATATCTACGCCGTTTAAAGTAGATTTTGTGTAACGATCTCCAAGACCTCTTACATATACATATTTACCACCTTCTATTGATACACCAGGTACACTTTTTATAGCACTTGCCAAATTGCCAGCGCCACTTGATTTAATACTTTGTGCGGATAAACCATCTAAAAGAGTAACCGATTTTTTCTGAATATTCAGAACAGCATTTTCAGTATTCCTTTTTACACTAGTGGTTATAACTACTTCATCTAAAGAATTTGCCGTTAACGTAACGTCCAAATCAAAAACCTGTCCAGATTTAATGACAACATCACTAATTTCCTTTGTTTCATATCCTACATAAGAGAATATAATTATGTAAGTCCCTGGGTCTAAATTTAATTGGTATTTACCATCAAAATCTGATGTTGTACCAATTGTAGTACCTTTAACTATTACGTTGGCAAAAGCCATTGGCTCATTATTGTATTCGCCGTCAATTATATTACCTGCAAGCGTGCCTGATTGAGAAAATCCAGCTAAATAAGAACCAAAAAACAGTAAAAAGAATATATAAATATTTTTCATATATATTATTTAAATACTACTGCTTATAAGATAAGCAGTAGTATTAATTTATTAAAAAAAATCTTTTTTAGAAGCCTAAACCTCCAGCTGCATTAGCATAAGTCCAGCTAAGATTAGCTGTATTAGCTCCTACAGTTTGTGCACCATCTGTAACTTGAGTAGTCCAAGCAGCAGCCCTCTCTGTAAATGTTGGTGCTAAAATGATTTTATTTTCTGGAATATCGTTTGTTTCATCTGTATCATCACAGTTTTGCGCACAACCTACTTTTTCAACAAATACACTATTGTTAAATCCAACTATTTCCCATTTAGCAAATGTAATTAAGCCGTCTAGGTAGTTTTGAGAAACCGAATTGTTATCTAACTCAACATCAGAATTATTTTTAAAGCCTTTCGCAAAAACATTTTGTACCGTTCCTGTAGCTCTACTTCTAAAGTCGGCATACTCACCATTTGAAGTTTCTAAGTTTCCTAAAAGAGTGATATTTTGCATGGTAAAAGCTCCAGGAGCTGTTCCTTCTCTACCGTCAATTTCTAAAGCATGGTCAGATGCGGCACCCAAGACAACAACAGCGTTATCAATAGTTCCAGAATAAGCTTGATCAATATCTAAACCATCATCTCCAACAGCCCAAACTAATAAATTTGTAGCATTTACAGTTCCACCAAAAAACTCAATACCATCATCAACATTTGCAACAACTTCAATATTGTCGATAGTAGTACCAGAACCAACACCACCAAGAGTTAAACCATTTATTTCGTTTCCTTCACCTATTAAAGTACCACCATGGCGTATAGAAATGTATCGCATTGTACCTGAATTATCATCAGCAACTGTTCCACCATATAAACCGAACGTATCATCAGCAGGAATTCCTTCAATTTGAGTTTCCACTAAATCACCTCTCAAAGAACAAGGCGCTTTACCTAATACAATTAGTCCTCCCCAAAGCCCTCTATTATTGGAGTTTAGGTTAGTTCCAGCAGTCTCACCAACGTCAATATTATCACTTGTTGAAGTAAATATAATAGGATTCGCCGCTGTACCTACTGCATTAAGCTTTCCACCTCTGGCAACAATTAAAGCAGACGCTAAAGAACTAGTACCAGCTCTACCTTTTATAATTGTACCTGCTTCAATGGTTAATGTAACACCATCTTGTACAACTACCCTTCTGTCTAATTCGTAAATTTTATCGTTTGTCCAAGTTTCATCAAGTGCAATACCACCAGCTTTTACTACAATTTCGGCTCCCGAAGGTGTGTTTCCGCCGCCTCCGCCGCCTCCATTGATTATTGTAATTTCTTCAATAACTATGGGTGTGTCATCATCTTTAAAACATCCAGTAAAAACTAAAGAAGATGAAATTAAAAGTGTTAAAAGTAATTTTTTCATGAGAATAATTTTTAGATAATTTTTTTCGTAATTTTTAGTTGTTATTATTTCTGCAAAGAAAGGGAGACTTTATAAATATGATGTTATGCAAAGATTAAAGAACAGTAACATGAGGGTTATTATATTGTTATGTGAAAGATATTATTGACATGCATTGAAAACAATTTCTTAACATTAAAAATGTAAAAAAATAATACCTAATGGAATGATGTTTTAATAAAACTTAGAATACATGTAATATATTTATTTTACAGATTGTTTTTAATACAAGAGTAGGGAGAGCAATTAGAATGAAAAATCTTATTTAAAGCTGGGTAGTTTGAACTTTATTGATTTCAGAAACATTCTCATTTTTAGTTTGAATGTTTTCATTTAAAGCTAAACCAATCAAAGAAAAAGTTTTAGCACCCAAAGCTAATTTTACTTCTACAGGTTTTTCAGGAGAAACAGTGATTTTAATTTCTTTAGTTTCATATCCAACGAAATTACAAGTTAACGTGTAATCACCAGCTTCAAGGTTTTCAATAAGAAAAAGTCCAGATAAATCGGTTGTAGAAAGAATATCAGTGCCTTTAACTTGCACATTAGCAAAAGCTAAGGGATTGTTTTCCAATTCCTTATCTAATATAGTGCCAATTACAAACCCTGTTCCTTGGGCAAAGGTTAATGTTGAGAATACAAGTAAAACTAAAGTTAAAAGTTGTTTCATATATAGCTGAAATATAATTATGCAAATAACTAGTATTACGTTTATTTCAATGTTATCTAATCATTAAACAAAAGTGATTATTGTGTTACGTTAGTGTTAACAAATTAGACCTTTGATTTTACTAAATTTAGTTATCTTGCTTGTTCTTAAATTTTAAAAATGAACTGGGAACAACTGCTATCCTTAAAACGCTTTGGCGATACTAATAAACGCATAAGAAAAGAACAAGACGAAACCCGTTTGGGTTTTGAAGTAGATTATGATCGTGTCATTTTTTCATCAGAATTTAGAAGTCTTCAAGATAAAACCCAAGTCATTCCATTATCTCAAACCGATTTTGTACACACCCGTTTAACACATAGTTTGGAAGTTAGTGTTGTGGGGCGTTCTTTAGGGCGACTTGCAGGAAAAAGAATATTAGAAAAATATCCACACTTACAAAATATACATGGGTATAAAGCAAATGATTTTGGTGCTATTGTGGCTGCCGCAGCTTTAGCTCATGATATTGGCAATCCACCTTTTGGACATTCAGGAGAGAAAGCTATTGGTGAGTTTTTTAAAACCGGAAATGGACTGAAGTATAAAAAAGATTTATTACCTAAAGAATTTCAAGATTTATGTGATTTTGAAGGCAATGCAAATGGATTTAAAATTTTAACGGAAAGTAGAGCAGGGCGACAAGGGGGATTGCGTTTAAGTTATGCTACTTTAGGTGCTTTTATGAAATATCCAAAAGAATCGTTACCAAAAAAACCAACCACTCATATTGCAGATAAGAAATATGGTTTTTTTCAGAGCGAGAAAGAAGCTTTTATAGATGTAGCGTATGAATTAGGATTGTTAAAAAGAAGTCAAAAAGATTTAAGTTTTTCACGACATCCCTTAGCATATTTAGTAGAAGCGGCTGACGATATTTGCTACACCATCATTGATTTTGAAGATGGCATTAATTTAGGGCTCATTCAAGAAGAATTTGCCCTTGAATATTTATCTAAAATAATTAGAAATAATATAAAGCCCGAAAACTATTATGCTCTTTCTACTAAAGAAGATCGCATAGGGTATTTACGTGCTTTAGCAATTGGCTCTCTTATTAATGAATCTGTAGAAATCTTTATGAAATATGAGGAGGAAATTTTAAAAGGAGATTTTGATTGTGCTTTGTTAGATAAAAGTAAATATGAAGCGCAAATAAAAGATATTATTAAAATAAGCGTCGAAAACATTTATCAATCAACCGAAGTTGTCGATAAAGAAATTGCAGGATATGGGGTTTTAAATACCTTATTAAATACCTATACAACTGCGGTGAATAATGCGTTTAATAACACGGCATCAAATTATGATAAGCTTATTTTAAAAGGATTGCCAAAAACAATAAAAACTCAGGATGATAGCTTGTATAATCGTTTGGCTAGTGTGTGTTATTATATATCGCTACTTTCCGATAGCAAAGCGATTTTGGAGTATAAGAAAATTAAAGGGATTAGTTTCTAGAATTCTATTTAGAGGTTGGGCGTTACCAAAAAGGTTTGGGCTTTCCACTATATATTTTTAAAGTCGTCATTGCGAGCTCGAATGGCGTGCTAATCTGTCAAATTATATACCTCAAAAATTTTATTCTTCTAAGTTTTAATAAGGATACCGTTGCAATCTTTAACAAAAAACTATAACTTTAAAATGTTCTTTATATAATTCGATAAGCCCTCAACATCCAAACCAACGAACTTTTGCAATTCATCAACAGTACCATGCTCAATAAAATGATCAGAAATTCCTAAAAGGTTAATGTCATTTTTATAACCATTTTCAGAAGCGAATTCTAAAATAGCACTTCCAAAACCACCTTTAATGGCGTTGTCTTCAACAGTAATAATGGTATTATATTGTTTAAAAATAGTATGCAATAATGTTTCATCCAAAGGCTTTACAAAACGCATATCGTAATGCGACACATTTAAATCTACAATAGCTTTCGAGATGTTTTTAGCACTAGCTCCAATACTTAAAACAGCTAAACGAGTGCCTTCTTGAAGTTGAACACCTTCGCCTATCTCAATTTTAGAAAATGATTGTTTCCAATCTAAAATAATACCACGCCCACGCGGATACCTAATAGCGATTGGGAATTCTAAACCCAATTGTGCAGTGTACATAATGTTACGCAACTCCATTTCATTTCTAGGAGCAAAAACAATAAGGTTTGGGATACATCGTAAAAACGATAAATCAAAAACACCATGGTGTGTTGCACCGTCTTCTCCAACCAAACCAGCGCGGTCTAAACAAAAAATAACGGGTAGTTTTTGAAGCGCCACATCGTGTATTATTTGATCGTAAGCCCGTTGTAAAAAAGTAGAGTAAATATTGCAAAACGGAATTAATCCTTGTGTTGCCATACCTGCAGCTAAGGTTACGGCATGTTGTTCAGCAATACCCACATCAAAAGCGCGTTCTGGCATCTCATCCATCATATATTTCAATGAGCTGCCAGTAGGCATCGCTGGTGTAATACCAACAATATTTTTATTTTGTTTGGCTAATTCAACTAGAGTATATCCAAAAACATCTTGGTACTTGGGGGCTTGAACTTCCGTTGATTTAATATGTAAATCTCCCGTTTTAGCATCAAATTTTCCAGGAGCATGATATTTTACTTGATCTTTTTCGGCTTGTTTTAAACCTTTTCCTTTAGTGGTAATGATGTGTAAAAATTTTGGTCCTTTTATGTCTTTTAATCGGTTCAATTCTGAAATGATTTTATCTAAATCATGGCCATCAATGGGTCCAGAATAATCAAAATTCAAAGCTTTTATGATATTATTTCGCTTTTGAGTACCTTTTTTTACATTGGTTAAGTATTGCTTTAAAGCTCCAACACTTGGGTCGATACCAATAGCGTTATCATTTAAAATGACTAATAAATTAGCATCTGTTACTCCTGCATGGTTTAGGCCTTCAAAAGCCATGCCTCCTGCAATACTAGCATCACCAATTACGGCGATATGATGTTTATCAGCGTCCCCCTTTAGATTAGAAGCAATTGCCATTCCTAATGCTGCCGAAATAGAGGTTGATGCGTGTCCAACCCCAAAAGTGTCATAGTCACTTTCACTACGTTTTGGAAATCCGCTTATTCCTCCAAGTTGGCGATTGGTATGGAAATTATCTCTTCTACCTGTTAAAATTTTATGACCATAAGCTTGGTGGCCAACATCCCAAATAAGTTGATCATATGGTGTATTAAAAACATAATGGAGAGCAATAGTTAGTTCTACAACACCTAAACTTGCCCCTAAATGGCCTTCTTTTGTAGCAATAATATTGATGATAAACCTCCTTAATTCTTGTGCAAGTTGAGGTAAGTCTTTTTGTTTTAAAAGACGGAGTTCTATGGGTGAGTTTATATGGTTCAACATAGTTTTTTGCACAAAACAAAAGTAATAGATTTAATTTGGCTACATACAAGAGATTGAATAATAGAATGTAATTTTTTATTTTAATTGTATGGATTTTATCGGTTTAAGATTAACAGAAAGATTATTATTATCTTTGAGATGCTATTTAAAAAGAAAAATGAAAAGAAATCACCATTATTGGTTAGTATTTACATTATCCCTTTTTGTAATTCAAATAACTCTAGCACAAAGTAAATTAGTTGACTCCAAATACAGTACGGTAATTTCGGACTATCTAAAATTGAATAAAAAAGCTTCAATAACATCTCCTGATTTTGATGATTTATATGTTAGCAAGGAGATTTACTCCAAAACCACAGATATTACGAACATATATTTAAATCAGAGATATAAAGGCATTGAAATTTTTAATGCCGTTTCTAGTATTGGGATAAAAAATAATATAGTATTCTATTTTAATGATGTATTTGAAACGAATATTTCTGATAAAATCAATTCAGAAATTTCAATAATAACTCCTTTAGAAGCTGTTATTAAATTAGTGAATAATTTTAATCTAGGCTACATTGAAAAACTTCAAATATTAGAAAGATCAGACCATAAAATTGTTTTTTCAAAGGGAAATATAGCTTTAGAGACTATTTCTGTTGAGAAAGTTTATTTTAAACACCATGACGGAACGTTAAAATTAGCATGGGATTTAAATATACTTACGCTTGATGGTAAGCATTGGTGGAGCGCCAGAGTTGATGCCATATCAGGAGCAATTTTAGATTTAAATGATTGGATTTTGACTTGTAATTTTGGGGATTCAAACCATTTAAACCATAGGCATAATAATACATTTGAAACAAGTTTTGATTTTTTCAAAAATTCAACAAGTAATAAGGTAGATGGCTCTACCTATAGGGTATTTGCTTTGCCAACTGAAAGTCCTAATCATGGATCTAGAACTTTATTAACAGAGCCAGCCGATGTTGTGGCTTCCCCTTTTGGATGGCACGATGATAATGGTGTTGCAGGTGGAGAATATACAACTACTCAAGGAAATAATGTTAGTGCTCAAGATGACGCTGATGGGAATAATTCAGGAGGTAGCAAAGCCGAAGGTGGTCTAAGCTTAAACTTCGATTTCCCACTTGATTTAGAAGGGCAGCCATTAGCTTCTTTAGATGCCTCTTTAACCAATCTTTTTTATATAAATAATGTGGTACATGATATCACATATCATTATGGTTTTGATGAAGATTCAGGTAATTTTCAAGAAACACATTATGTCTCCAGTAATGTTGCAGGAACTCAAGACCCTGTAATTGCTGACGGCTTAGATGGTGATGGAATTAACAATGCTAATTTTGGAACGCCTCCTGATGGTTTTAGTCCAAGAATGCAAATGTTTTTATGGGAATCTTCAGCGGGAGATGCACTAACCATAAACGGCGGTTCACTTCAGGGTGGATATGTTGGAATTCCTGCGGGATTTGGTGGTGAGCTTTCAGAAACCCCGTTAACTTCTTATTTGGTGTTAAGTTTAGATGATGATTCTGGTGTATCTGAAGATGTTTATGACGCTTGTGATATGATTACTAACGGTACTGATTTAGTTGGTAAAATAGCTGTAATAAATCGAGGAACTTGTGAGTTTGGAGATAAATTATTGGCAGTACAAAATGCAGGCGCAGTGGGCGCTATTGTTATTACAGATAATAGACCTATTGGTGTTATGGGTGAAGGTGCAAATGGAGCCGCTGTTACTATACCTAGTATTATGATAAATAGAGCAGATGGCGATGCTATAATTGCAGCAATCAATAATACAGAGGTTATAAATGGATCTTTAACATTGCCACCTAGAATAGATGGTAATTATGATAACGGAGTCATTATTCATGAGTTCGGACATGGTATTTCAAATAGGTTAACAGGTGGCGCAAATAATGCGGATTGTTTAGAAGCTTGTACAGAAAGAGATGAAAAAGGTGACTGTATTCCAGCAACAAACACCGAACAAATGGGTGAAGGATGGTCTGATTGGTTTGCTTTAATGCTTACCATGAAAGCTTCAGATATAGCAACTACGGGTCGTGGGATAGCTACTTTTGACACTGAACAACCTACCAATGGCCCTGGTATTAGGCCATTTCGTTATAGTATAGATAGGGGAATAAATCCGTTAACTTATAATGATACAAATAATACAGTCTCCATTTCTGCACCTCACGGAGTTGGCTCTGTTTGGTGCACAATGCTTTGGGATTTAAGTTGGGCATATATTGATAAATATGGTTTTGATGCAGACCTTCATAATGGAACTGGGGGTAATAATAAAGTGATGCAAGTTATTATGGACGGAATGAAACTGCAACCATGCCAACCGGGATTTATTGATGCTAGAGATGCTATTTTGGCAGCAGATTGGGCAATAACAGGAGGTGAAAATCAATGTATGATTTGGGACATATTTGCAGCAAGAGGTTTAGGTGTAAATGCTTCTCAAGGCAGTGCCTTATTAAGAACGGATCAAACTGAAAATTTTGATATGCCAGATTTAAACGACCCTTCTTTGGCGGCCTGTAAAACTCTTAACTTATCCGATTTTAATTCAAAAGATTTTAAAATATATCCAAATCCAGCGAAAACAAAACTAACTATTAAACCCTACAAAGTTATTGGAGATGTTGTTATTGATTTATTCGATATTAATGGTAGAAAAGTGCTTTCTAAATCAACCATATTATCTCAGGACGTTGAACTGAATACGAGTAGGCTTCAAAGTGGTATGTATATTTTAAGAATTAGAGGAGCGTATATTAATACGAATGACAAAATTTTTATAGAATAATTCATTTTTTAAGGATTGAATTTTATTTTTGTTTTTATGATAGAACCTTTTGATGATATCTATTTTATGAAGAAGGCACTCCAAGAAGCTGAAGTGGCTTACGAAAAAGGTGAAATTCCTGTAGGAGCTGTTATTGTTATTGATAATAAAGTGATTGCTCGTGGTCACAATCTCACCGAAACCTTAACTGATGTTACTGCTCATGCTGAAATGCAAGCGATAACAGCTGCGGCTAATTTTTTAGGAGGTAAGTATTTGCAACAATGCACGTTGTACGTTACTTTAGAACCTTGCCAAATGTGCGCAGGAGCCTTGTATTGGAGTCAGATTTCTAATATCGTTTATGGTGCTAGAGACGAAGATCGTGGTTGTATTAATTTGAAAACAAAACTACATCCAAAAACGATTATTAAAGGAGGGGTTTTAGAAAAAGAAGCTTCAGCGATTTTAAAGCGATTTTTTATTGAAAAGCGGAATTTGAATTAATACTTTTTTCGCTTTTGAATCTCTCGCATTTTATCTAAATTTTCTTTGGTAAGCATGTAATCTTTAAGGTTTTTATCTTTCCAATGGTAATAGGAGAATAATGGAAACACAATTAAAAAAAGTGTTGCAACGCCAAAACCAATAAATTTTTCAGAATATTGTGTGTCACCAAAATAGCCAGTTAGAATGCTTCCGAATGAGGCAATGAATAGAATTAGAGTGATATATTTTATTAGAGTCATTTAAATGATTGAGATTTATTAAAAAAGCTATTATGTAAAATTAATTAATTGTTGCCTGTAGGCTGTTAATAGTTTAGATTTTGAAATATAGCCAAAATATTTTCCGCCTTTTATAACTGGTAAATTCCAAGCGCCACTACTTTTAAATTTATCCATAATATCTTGCATAGAATCTTCATCGTAATCAATAATACCAGCATCGGCATGCATTAAACTTGCGGCATCTACCTTGTCGTAAAGTTCTGTATCAAACATAATATGCCTAATATCATCTAATCGTATCACCCCTAAAAACTTATGATTGACATCTACAACAGGAAAATGATTTCGAGACGATTTTGCTACAGCACTTTTTAAAATTTCCCGAAGTTTCATTTCAGGATTTAAAACTATAAAATTAGTTTCAACTACTTTGTCTATATCTAAAACCATTAACACATTTTTATCTTTATCATGGGTCATAAGCTCACCACGTTCAGCTAATTTTAGAGTGTAAATAGAATGTGAGATATAGTATTTTGTAATAGAGAAAGAAATTGCAGATACAAGCATAAGCGGTACAAAAAGTTCGTAGCCACCTGTAATTTCAGCAATTAAGAAAATGGCTGTTAAAGGTGCATGTAAAACACCAGCCATTAAACCCGTCATGCCTATTAAAGTAAAGTTAGATTCAGAAACTTGAAAGTCTAAACCCATATTATTAATAATTTTAGCAAATGCATTTCCTAATGCGCTACCCATAACTAGCGTTGGAATAAACACCCCCCCAACACCACCTGCTCCAAATGTTGTGGTCATGGCAATAGCTTTAAAAATAGCGATACCAAGCAATAAAGCGATAATAACCCAAATGTTTGATAAATCTAAATTAAAAGGTGTTAGACCAATAGCCGCTAAATGGTCGCCTTTTAGTAAATTATTCATAATCCCATAACCCTCACCATACAAGGGTGGAATAAAATAAAGCATAGTACCAATAGCTAAACCACCAATTAATAATCTCAAAGCACGACTTTCAAATTGTTTAAAAAAGTTGGTGATGGCGAAAAACACTTTTGAAAAATATACCGATGCTAAACCTGTAGCTATGGCTAAAAGAATATAGAAGAGTATATCATTGACTTCAAATTTATCTGTTAATTTGAAGCGTAATAACACATCGGTTCCTAAAAACATGTACGAGGTTACTACGGCTGAAACCGAAGCTAATAAAAGTGGCACTAGAGATGTGAAAGCAATGTCTAAACTAAATATTTCTATAGCAAAAATAATGGCTGCAATAGGTGCTTTAAACATAGATGCCATGGCGCCAGCCGCAGCACAACCAATTAATAGCATTCTGGTTTTTTGGTTCATATGAAACAACCGCGCTGCATTAGAACCCAAAGCAGCACCTACACTAACTGCAGGCCCTTGTAAACCTACCGATCCACCAAAACCTGCTGTTAAGGGGGCGGTAATAAGGGATGCATAAATATTATATCTGGGAATTATTCCTCCAAGTTTAGAAATTGCGTAGAGCGTTGATGATATACCATGGCCAATATGCCTCTTTAACCAAGTTTGTTTTATGACATAAACTAAAATTAGTCCAATTATGGGGAATATAAAATAAAGAGAATTTTTATAATGGTTGAAAAAATCTAGCTCGAAAAGAAGTCTTATATAGTGTGTTAGATTTTTTAAAGTTACAGTACCTAAACCCGCCAAAAACCCAACTAAAATACTTAAAGCATATATAAACTGGCGCTCAGAAATATGTTTATATTTCCAAATTAAAAATCTTCTTAAAAGTTTTTTACCGTATGAAGACATGCTTAAAAGTATTAAAAAATCCTGCATGAAGCAGGATTTTAAATTTTATGATTTTAAATTAAGTTTTAAATTTAATTCGGTTAATTGTTTATCATCAATTGGAGCTGGTGCATCAATCATTACATCTCTACCATTATTATTTTTTGGGAACGCAATAAAATCTCGAATCGTTTCTTGCCCTCCTAAAATAGCAACTAATCTATCCAGACCAAAGGCCAAACCGCCGTGTGGTGGCGCTCCGTATTGAAAAGCATCCATTAAAAAACCAAATTGTGCTTTAGCTTCTTCGGGTGTAAACCCTAAATAATCAAACATTAAGGCTTGGGTTTCTTTATCATGAATTCTGATAGAACCACCACCTATTTCATTTCCGTTAAGAACTAAATCGTAAGCATTAGCTTTCACATCGCCAGGATTGGTTTTCAATAATTCCAATTGTCCAGGTTTTGGCGAGGTAAATGGATGATGCATGGCGTGGTAACGCTCTGTATCTTCATCCCATTCTAAAAGCGGAAAATCCATGACCCAAAGCGGCGCAAATTCATTTGGTTTACGAAGGCCTAAGCGTTCTGCTAATTCCATCCGCAATGCACTTAATTGGCCGCGTACTTTGTTTTTGTCACCCGAAAGCACACAAATTAAATCACCTGTTTTAGCACCTGTAATTTCTGCCCATTTTGCTAAATCATATTGATTGTAGAATTTATCAACAGAAGATTTGTAGCTTCCATCTTCATTACATCGGCAATAAACCATCCCCAAAGCACCAACTTGTGGTCGCTTAACCCAATCAATTAACTGGTCAATCTCTTTTCGTGTGTAGCTGTTACCAGTAGGAACAGCTATTCCAACAACCAATTCAGCATTATTAAAAACGCCAAAATCTTTATGTTGTGTGACATCATTTAGTTCGCCAAATTCCATAGCAAAACGAATATCTGGTTTATCGTTTCCGTATAAACGCATGGCATCGTCGTAAAGCATTCTCGGAAATTTTTCAATGTCAACACTATTAATTTCTTTAAGTAAATGACGCGTTAATCCTTCAAAAGCATTTAAAATATCTTCTTGCTCAATAAATGCCATTTCACAATCTATTTGTGTAAATTCTGGTTGTCTATCAGCACGTAAATCTTCATCTCTAAAGCATTTTACAATCTGGAAGTATTTATCCATACCACCAACCATAAGCAATTGCTTAAAAGTTTGAGGCGATTGTGGTAAGGCATAAAATTGTCCAGCATTCATGCGAGAAGGCACAACAAAATCACGAGCACCTTCTGGAGTTGATTTTATTAAATATGGTGTTTCAACTTCTATAAAACCTTCTTTTGATAAATAGTTTCTAACTTCCTGAGTTACTTTATGCCTAAATATCAAATTGTTTTTTACAGGATTACGACGAATATCTAAATAACGATATTTCATTCTGATATCTTCACCACCATCCGTTTTATCCTCAATCGTAAAAGGAGGAAGTAAGGATTCATTTAAAATAGTCAATTCTGAAACTAAAATTTCAATATCACCTGTTACAATATTAGGGTTTTTTGAAGCGCGTTCAATAACTATTCCTTTAACTTGAATAACGAATTCTCGACCCAAGTTTTGTGCTTGTTCAATTAAATCTTTAGATGTGCGCTCTTCATCAAAAACCAATTGTGTAATGCCATAACGGTCTCGTAAATCTACCCAAACTATAAATCCTTTATCTCTAGATTTTTGAACCCAACCGGCTAAGGTTACTTCTGTATTTATGTGCGATGCTCTTAATTCACCGCAATTATGACTTCTGTACATGGTTGTAAAATTGATGTGCAAATTTAGTGAAATAGAATGGAGTTAAAATTATTTAGTGTCTTTTTTACTCAGTTTTGATCTTTATAAAAAATGAAAGAGCATTTTGGTTTTTGCTGATTTAAATTATTGCACATCATTATAATTTCTGCCTAATTTGTTAATATATATTATTTAAAATTTAAAAGAATATCTCTTTAATACATTTTGAATTTTTTAACATTTTTTTCAAGAAATTAATAACAATAAAATTATTTTATTGAAAAATTATTACTATGTACGCATAATACTTGAAGATAATATGTATATCTTAGCATTAACTAACTCAAAATATTTATTTATTATGTACAAACTATTATTTACTAAAATTTTTGTGATTTTGATGTTTTTCGGATCATTAACATCAATGAATGCACAGGAGATTTCTGGGACTGTGACTGATGAGTCTGGACCTTTACCTGGCGTATCAGTAATTATTAAAGGAACTACAACCGGAACCACAACAGATTTTGACGGAAACTATCTAATCAATGCAAATAAGGGAGATGTTCTCGTATTTTCTTATGTGGGTTACGATACATTAGAAAAAGCAGTTACTGGGGCTATCATGAATGTTTCATTAAAATCTGGTGTAGCCTTAGATGAGGTTGTATTAGTGGGGTCAAGAAATCCAAGTAGAACAGCTGTTGATACACCAGTACCCGTTGATGTTATTGATATTTCTGAGCTTACCTCCGCTGGGCCTCAAGTAAATTTAAATCAAATTTTAAATTTTGTAGCACCATCATTTACCTCAAACACACAAACTATTTCGGATGGAACAGATCATATTGATCCCGCATCTTTAAGAGGTTTAGGTCCAGATCAAGTATTGGTTTTAATTAACGGAAAAAGGCGACACAATTCATCTTTAGTTAATGTAAATGGAACATTTGGTAGAGGTAGTGTTGGTACAGATTTAAACGCGATACCATCTGGAGCAATCCAAAGATTAGAGGTAATGCGAGATGGTGCAGCAGCACAATACGGATCGGATGCTATTGCTGGAGTTATTAATATCGTTTTAAATACTAGCGTAAATGAGTTGACTTTAAACATGACAACAGGTGCTAATTTTTCCAAAAATGCTAACGAGCAAACTGGAGGAGTAGACGGTGAAACCGTAAACATTAGTGCTAATTACGGAGTGCCTTTAGGAGACAATGGTGGCTTTATCAATTTTACAGGTGATTTCGATTATCGTGAAGATTATAGTAGAATGAAAGAATGGGAAGGGAGTGTTTATAACCTATATAATACCGTAGAACGATTTGCAGATGCAGATCCTAATGGTAATTTAGCAAATTTATTAGACGATGATGTTACCGATGTTAATTTTTATGCAGGTCAAGCAGGAATTATTCCTGTTGGTAGTAATTTAACTAAGCCAGAATTAAGAACAATTTTGAGTCCTGATAATACAACAGCAGAATTAGCTGCTAGAGGATTAGAAAGAAGTGATTTTAATATGCGTGTTGGTCAATCTCAAGTTAGAGGTGGACGCTTTTTCGCAAATATGGCTTTGCCTTTAGATGATGTAGGAACAGAGTTGTATTCTTTTGCTGGAATGAGTTCTAGAAAAGGAAATTCGGCTGGATTTTATAGATTACCAAATCAAAGTAGAACCTACACACCAGCTTACTTTAATGGGTTTTTGCCTGAAATTAATTCAACCATTACAGATAAATCACTTGCTGTTGGTATAAGAGGAAAGATAAGTGATTGGAATATTGATTTAAGTAATTCCTGGGGTAAAAATGGATTTTTATACACTATAGGAAATACATTTAACGCATCGCGCCAAAATGCATCGCCAACTACGTTTGATGCGGGTGGTTTCAATTTTAGTCAAAATACTGTAAATCTAGATGTGAATCAATTTTTCGATGATACGTTTAGTGGATTAAATGTAGCTTTTGGAGCAGAATATCGATTAGAGAATTATCAAATTGTTGCGGGTGAGGAAGCTTCTTATGGTCAATATACACAACAAGGCGAGTTAATTACATTACCAACTCAAAGCCCTGCAAGAGATTTTTTTGGAGCAGGAAGACCAGGTGGTTCTCAAGTGTTTCCTGGGTTTAGTCCAGCAAATGAATTATCTAGAGACAGAAGTAGTATCGCTGGTTATGTTGATTTAGAAGCTGATTTTTCTGAAGCATTTTTAATGAGTTTTGCAACGCGTTTTGAAAACTATTCTGATTTTGGATCAACAATCAACTTTAAATTAGCATCGCGATTCAAAGCGAGTGAAAATTTGAATATTAGAGGTGCGCTGAATACAGGATTTAGAGCACCCTCATTACATCAATTAAATTTTAATTCAACATCTACTATATTTCAAGATGGTATCCCCGTTGAGGTTGGAACATTTTCAAATGATAGTCGAGCTGCGAAATTGTTAGGAATTCCAGAACTTACGCAAGAAACTTCAAAAAGTATAAGTTTAGGCTTTACAGCAAAAATACCAGATGCAAATTTAACGTTAACTGTTGATGGATATTTTGTGGCTATTGATGATAGAGTCATTTACACTGGACAATTTGCTCCTACACCAGATGCTGGAACAGGTACTGGAGGTGTGCCACCAGCTTATTCTGGAGCACAATTAGAATTATTTAATTTACTTTCTCAGGCCAATGCATCAGCAGCTTCATTTTTTGCTAATGCTATAGATACGGAATCGAAAGGAGTAGATCTTGTATTAACACATAAAACGGATATTGGAACGAATACGAGGTTGAAATCAGATTTAGCAGGAACGTTCTCTAAAACAAGACAGGTTGGCGCGGTAAAAGCATCAGACTTATTAGAAAGAGCAGGTAAAGTTGGAACATATTTTCCTGAGGACAGTAGAATTTATTTAGAAGAAGCTGTACCCCGTTCAAAAGTGATTTTATCTAACAACTTGACTACAGGCAATTGGAATGTGTTTTTAAGAAATGCTTGGTTTGGTGAAGTTTCAGAAGCTACTAATAGTGTCGCTAATCAACAAACGTATGGGTCTAAATTAGTAACCGATTTGTCTTTTGGTTATAAAGCTTCCGAGAGTTTAACACTTACAGTAGGTGCTAATAACTTGTTAGATGTTTATCCAGATAGAGCAATTGAAGCGAATAGAAGTGATGGACGTTTTGATTGGTCTAGACGCTCACAACAATTTGGAATTGGTGGACGTTTTCTTTTTGCTAGATTAAGTTTTAAATTAAAATAAAAAAATAGATATATTTTAAAATGAAAAGCCTCAACATACGTTGAGGCTTTTCTATTATTAATCGAGTTAGTCACACAATTAAATAAATTATTCTGTAGTGTCTCCAATTTGATTTACTGCCGAATATTTTGCGGCTCTTTTACTATAAAGCCACATTTTAAATTTAGTAGCTAAATAAAACAAGATGGGTACAACAATTAAAGTTAAAAAGGTTGCTATAAATAAACCATAAATAACGGTCCAAGCCAAAGGACCCCAAAATATTACGTTATCACCACCTACGTAAATATTAGCATCAAATTCATTAAATAATGTAAAAAAGTTAATATTTAAGCCTGTAGCTAATGGAATTAATCCTAAAATAGTCGTAATAGCAGTTAATAATACGGGCCGCAAACGCGCTTTTCCACCTTTTACAATAGCTTCTAATAAATCGGGCGTTTCAAGATATTGGTCATCTTCCAAGTCATGTTCAACTTTTTTTCTGTCTACTAAAAGTTGCGTATAATCTAGCAATACCACACCATTATTTACCACGATTCCCGCTAATGAAATAATTCCCATCATAGTCATCATAATTACAAAAGCACTTCCAGTTGCCACAATACCTCCAAAAACACCAATTAAACTTAAGAAAATGGCTAACATTATAATGCCCGGTTTTGAAATCGAATTAAATTGGAAAATTAGTATGAAAAATATGAGTCCTAAACCTGTAAAAAATGCACCCATTAAAAATGCCATTTGTTTGTTCTGTTCTTCTATTTGTCCTGTATAATTAATTTTTACATGATCGGGTTTATCCGAAAAGCTTTTCATTTCATTCTCAATTTTACCTACAATGGCAGCGGCATCTGTAAATCCTGGTGCTAAAGCAGAATAAAGTGTTACCACCCGTTCAACATCACGGTGTTTTATAGCACTAAAGCCCGAGTTGTTATTTTGTTTAGCTACGGTGGAAACAGGAATTTCTTTTATTTGGCCAGATGCCATATCTCTAAAAGTAATTTTCTGGTTGAAAATAGCGCTGGTATTATATCTATTTTCTTCATTAAAACGCACATAAATATCATAATCTTCACCATCTTTTTTGTAAATACCTGCTTTGGCACCAAAAACCGCGTTACGAAGTTGCTGTCCAACTTGTCCTGAAGTTACGCCCAATTCACCTGCCTTTTTCCTATCTACTATAACCTGCATTGAAGGTTTTGATTTGTTTACATCAATTTTTAATTCATCAATACCTTGAATATTTTTTGAATTAATAAAACTGCGCATACTTTCTGCAGTGGCAATAAGCTCAGAATAATCTTCTCCTTCAAGTTCAATGTTTATTGGATATCCAACAGGAGGACCCACAGCATCCTTTTCAACAGAAATAGCAACACCCGGATAAATTCCCTTCAAATCTTCTTGTACTTTTTTAAGGAGTTCATTACTATCTGCACCCTCTCTAAATTTGTATTCCCTCATGGTTGCTGTAATTTTACCACGATGTGGCATTTCAGCAGCAGAACCACCATCCGTTTGTGGGTTGCCAGCACCTTCACCAACTTGAGAAACAGCACTTTCTGTTAAGAAATTGAAATCGCCATGCATATAAATATCATCGTTTATAATTTTGTACACACGTTGTTCAATATCTTTAGTTATCGCATTGGTTTTTTTAATATCGGTTCCCTCAGGATATTCTATATATACAATAATTTGATTGGGTGTATTATCAGGAAAAAACTCCACTTTAGTACGCTGGCTTTCAATAGAAGCGCCAAAGCCCATAAATGCTACAAAAAGTAAAATGACAGTTCCTATGGTGATAATAGCTGGCATTTTTCCTTTTAAAGCTTTCCGAAGTGTGTTTTCATAAAAATTTTCTAAACGAGGTAACGTATTATTTTGAAAGCCATTTGCCCAATTTCTTAGGAATAATCTATACATCCAAAGTAAGATAACGGTAAAAATCATTAACGTACCTAAACCACGAAAAGTACCACCAAATATTAAAATCAATAAGCCTATAATTCCAATAATTAAAGAGATTTTAATAATTTGTTTCATAGGCATCTCTTTATCCTCAGTAGTCATAAATTGGGAGACTAATACAGAATTAAAAAAGATAGCGACAAACAATGACGAGCCTAATACTACTGAAAGTGTAATGGGAAAATAAATCATAAACTGCCCCATAACTCCAGGCCATAAGCCTAATGGAACAAAGGCAGCAACCGTGGTTAATGTTGATATAATAATAGGAAAAGCAATTTCACCAATGCCTTTTTTGGCCGCTTCAACACGACTCATACCCTCGTCCTCCATAAGGCGGTATACATTTTCTACAACTACAATACCATTATCTACTAACATCCCTAACCCCATAATGAGACCAAATAAAATCATGGTATTCATCGTGTAACCCAATAAATCTAATATCATGAGCGACATAAACATAGACATAGGGATGGCAAAACCAACAAATAAGGCATTTTTAAAACCCAAGAAAAACATTAAAACCGTTACCACGAGAATGATACCAAATATGATATTATTCACTAAATCATCAACTTGCCCTATGGTTTTTGATGATTGGTCGTTGGCGATACTAACTTTTAAATCCTGCGGAAATACATTATCAATAGCATTTTTAACTATAACATCAATTTGTTCAGCTGCAGCTACCATATTTTTACCTGCCCGTTTTTTTACATCAAGCATCACCACAGGTTCTCCAAATTCTCTGGCATAAGTGGTTTTATCTTCATCTTTAAAGTTCACTTTTGCAACATCTTTTAGATAAATGGCATTATTGTTTTCAGATTTAACAACAAAATTTTCGAGTTCTGAGGGGTCTTCAATTTCGCCTAATATTCTAATAGTTCTTCGTTGTCCACTAGCAATTAAGTTACCCGCAGACATCGTCATATTTTCTCTACTAATGGTATTAATTATATCATCAAAGCTAACCTGAGCAGCCATCATTTTATAAATATCTACAGCGACTTCAACTTCTTTTTCTTGTGCACCACGTATATCTACTTGCTTAATTTCTTGCAGGCTTTCAATTTCATCTTCTAGATATTCTCCATATTCTTTCAACTTATCAATAGGATAATTACCAGAAATATTAATGTTGAGAATGGGGATTTCTTCAGACATGCTTAAATCGAAAATATTAGGCTCTACTTTAGCACCGTTAAATGTGGGCCAGTCTTCGCCCGAAGTTTCTGTGTCTACCTCATCTTTTACTTTTTGTAAAGCAGCTTCAACACTAATATCTTCATCAAATTCAACAATAATTATTGAATAATCTTCTTGAGACGTTGATGTAATCTCAACAACATTACTAACCGTTTTTAGTTTATCTTCAATAGGATCGGTAATCAATTTTTCAATATCCTCGGCAGTATTTCCTGGATAAATAGAACTGATATAAATTTTAGTTTCCTTAATTTCTGGAAAGCTTTCACGTGGCATACTAAAGTAAGCACCAGTTCCCAAGATAAGAATCAGTGCAATAAGCACATACATGGTTGTTTTGTTATTAATAGCCCATGATGATAGCGGAAACTCTTTATCTACATTTTTCTTTTTAAGATTTTTTGTCATTGGTTGTAATATTTATAAGTTTAATGTTTATGGGTTTAGAAGTCTAGGTATGTTTCTAAACTATAAATATTAAACCTCAATTTTTTAATAGTGATTTATATAAGCCATCTAGCATTGCTGTAGTTTTGCTTAGTTTTTCTCTTATAAGTTGATAATTGCTTTCTGAAATAAATTCAAGATTATGACATAAAATAGCTCGATTCAATAGCTCTAAACTGTATAGGGTTTTTGTAAACCTCGCTTTATCTTTACTTGAATGTCTTCCGGCTTCTTCTGCTATTTTAGATAATATGGAAACGGAATAAGGGCGCATTTGGCTAACCAATCCAAACCTTTCATGTTTTGTTAAGGACTTTGTTGTTTTATAAATACTAACAGCCAATTGTCTAGACTCTTGCCAAACCACTAACTTTTCAAAGGAAAATAAAGTCATTATTTATAAATTATTTATTTCGCGGTCTGTTATTCCCAAACGCACTAACATTAAACTTTTCAACTTTATTGAACAAGAATTTTTACGTCTTGCCCATCTTTTACACTTCGCGCACCTTCATCAACAATTTCATTGCCATTTTCTAAGCCTGAAAGCACCTCAATATTGTCGCCTTGAGTTTTACCTGTTTCAATAATCACACGTTTTGCTTTTCCTTTATTTTCAGTTTTGTCAAATACAACATATACATACTGCTCCCCATCAGCATTTTCTGAAATGATGCTTTGTGGAATTAAAATGGCATTATTATTTGTATAATCGTTAATTTTTATTTTGGCTGTTAAATTTGGTTTAATTAATCGGTCTTTATTATCAACACCAACTTCTATTTTAAAAGTTCGGTTTGCAGGATTGATAAAGTTTCCAGCTTGTCGCACTTTTGCAGTTATTTGTTTATTTAGTACAGGAAAATCAATTTGTACATCTTTACCAGGAACAACTTCTGAAATATAGCGTTCTGGGACGTCTGTTTCAAGATACATATCTTGAAGATTTACAATTCTAAATAGTGCGGATTGCCCAGGTGCTACAACGGTACCTTGTTCGGTAATAACATCATCAATAGTACCCGAAAAAGGTGCGCGAACAACTGTTTTCCCAATTTGATTTTGTAATTGACTTACAGCTTGTTCTTGAGCTTCATAAGTAGCTTTTGCTTGTAAATATTGAATTTCACTTCCTATTTTTTGATTCCATAAGCGCTCTTGACGTTCAAAAGTCGTTTTTGCTAAAGCAGCTTGAATTTTTAACTGAGATAATTGTTGACTTAAACCTCCATCATCTATTCTTGCCAGTACTTGTCCTTTACTAACGCGTTGTCCATCTTCAACATAAACATGACTCAAAACACCTGAAAATTCAGGATATATTACGATATTTTGTTTGGTACTAACGCTTCCTTGTAATTCTACATAGTGTGTAAAAACAGTATCTTTAGCTTGAACGGTAGTTATTAAGGGAATTTTTTCTAGTGGATCTAAAATTTTAATTTTAGCTTCAATTTGTTTTAACTGATTAGAAATTTCTTGTGCAGATGCATCTAATTCTGATTTCTTTTCACGGATTAATTCTAAATTATCCGTAGCAATAATATCTTCAACAGATTTATTTTTGTCACCGCCGCAAGACGAAATTAGTAAAGAGATGAGTAAAAGGGTATATATATTGTTCATTAGTTATTGAGTTTATAGGTTTATATATGTTTATGAGCTTATTTTAATTGAGATTTGTGCAAGCTGTTTAGCATTGCTAGTTATTTTCGAAATATTATCTCTTAAAACATCATGGTTTTTGTTTGAAATAAATTGTAAATCGTTAGCTATAATAATTTGATTTAAAAGTTCTAAAGCTGAACTAAATGCTATCTCTTTATATCTTGCTTTATCTTTTCCAGAATGTCTGCCGCTACCTTCTGCAATATTTGATGAGATAGAAATAGCACATTGCCTCATTTGACTTATTAAGCCAAAACGCTCATCATCAGGAAAAGATTTTGTTACTTCATATATAAAAACAGATCGTTTTCTAGACTTCTGCCAAACGGTTAATTTTTCAAATGAGAAACGTTTCATGTTTTCCTTTTTAAACTTTAAACTAATCAACTTCATTTACAATAGTTTCTAAAGCAGCTTTATTACTTATAACATCGAGCATAGCTTGTAAAAATTCTTGCTGTGCTGTATATAATTGAATTTGTGCTTGTCTAAGTTCAAAACTTGATGAGATACCTTCGAAAAATTTAGTTTGATTTTTTTCTTCAATACGCTCAGCAAGGTTTAAGTTTTCTTTTTTATTTGTATAATCTTCAATAGAAAACTGATAATCACTTTTTGCTGACGCAATTTGTAATTTTATGCGCTGCTCGGTTTCAGTCAAGTCGCTTTTAGCTTTTTCTAAATTTATTTTTGCACGTTGAGTTGAAGCACTTCTTAACCCTGAACTTAGAATTGGAATTCTTAAATTTAAACCAAATAATCCGTAACCATAATATTTTTGGTCTGTATCTAAAAAATCGAAATTGTCGCTATACGATAAATATCCCCCCGATAAAAAAGTGCTTAAAGTGGGTAAAGCTTTGCTTTTTTCAAGTTTAACCATGAGTTCTTTTGATATTTTATCGTTGTTCGAGATTTTATAATCAATAGTATTTTCGATAGAAAAAGAATTATCAATTAAACTTAGATTAATATGATTAGCTGTTAAGGTTTCTAAGTTATTAGTTAAAATTGTGTTTGCGTCTATCTCTCTTCCCATCATCATGTTTAACATTTGATGTGCCACTTTCTTAAGCCGTTTAGTATTGCTTAGCGTACTATTAATTCCTGATAAAGTTATTTTTAGTTGTTCCACACTTTCTTCTTCTTCCAAACCATTTTCAAATATTTTGGTTATTTCGTTTAGGTTTTTTTCAAGGGCTGTTTTGTTGCGTTCTAAAATTTGTACGCTTTCCTCTGCTAGTAACACATTGCCGTAAGCATTTATTACGGATTTTCTAACTTCTAAATCTGTTTTAACTTTAGCATTTTTTGAAATTTCTAAAAATACTTTTGCTGATTGAAGTCCCACTAAATACGAACCATCAAAAATTAATTGGTTTAGGGTGGCTGATGCATTTACGTTTTGTTTTAAACCAAATTCTACGGCACTAAATTCTCCTTCTGGCCCTCCAAAAGCATCGGCAGGAATAACTTGTACCTGCTGTTTGATAAAATCTTGATAATCTACTGCTCCATTAATTTGAGGTAAACCAGTAGCAATAGTTTCCCATTTTTGTTTATATGCCGCTTCAATATCTCGTGAGGCATTTTTTGCGGTTCTGTTATTTTCTAATGCGAAATCTATAGCTTCCTGTAAAGAGAAACTTTGGGCATTTTCTTGAGGAAACGCTGCAAAAGAAATTATTAAACTAAAAATTAAAATGAGTTTCCTTTTCATGTGTTTGTTTTTATTGTTTTAAAGATGTCACATGTAACCTTTAATGAATAAAATAATTTTTGAAATGTATATTTAAATATTATTTTATTCATATTGGCTTCATTTTTCTGATTGATTTGATATGATAAATTGGTTTAGTATTTGTAACCCTTTTTCCGTTACTATTGCTCTCAAATGGTACTCTAAATAGCTTTCCATTAAATAATTCATTTCGTAATGTTCTGGTGGAAAAAACATATTGTCCTTAATACCTGTCATTCCTGTAAAATACATTCTTGAAATAAAGTCTACATCTATGGTATTTCTAAATACACCGGTTGACACACCATGTTCTAAACTTTCTTGAACCGATTGGTGCATTTTTTCAAACTGTTTAAACTTAAGTTCGGTATAAATTTTTGGATAGTACTTTTTGAGTTGATATTGAGGGGACGATTTTTCGTTTTTGAGATGATGCATAACGAACATCTTAATTGAATATAACTCTTCAATAGGATTGCTAGTCTTTTCGCAAATATCATCAATACCACCACAAATGGTGTCAAATAAATTAAAAGTAACAGCTTCAACTAGTTTGGTTTTATTAGGAAAATGAACGTAAATGGTTTTTTTTGATATGCCCATTTCTTGAGCTATATCGTCCATTGTTACGCTTTTAAAACCAAGATTTAAAAACAATTCTGCTGACTTATGTATAATTTTTTCTCTCATAATTAAGGTGCAAATGTACAACAGGAAACTTTAAAAACAAAAAAAGTTTCCTTAGTTTTACAATTATTTAACATTAGAATATTTTCTTTAAGGTTTTTAATTTATTTTTGCACTATGCTTTCAATAGAAGAATATCAACACCATTTTATTACATATTTAGAAAAATATGCAGTAACAAAAGAACCTAAAAATCTTTATGAACCTGTTAAATATATCCTGAAGTTAGGAGGTAAGCGTTTACGGCCCGTACTTACATTAATGACTGCAGAGATTTTTGAAGGGGATTATAAAACCGCCTTAAACGCTGCTTTAAGTGTTGAGGTTTTTCATAATTTTTCTCTCGTACACGATGATATTATGGATGATGCCCCATTACGCAGAGGGCAAGAAACAGTTCATGAGAAGTGGGATATAAATACAGGTATTCTTTCTGGCGATGCCATGTTGATTATGGCATATCAACTATTTGAGAATTATGGAGCTTCTATTTTTCAATCCTTAGCAAAATTATTTAGTAAAACGGCTTTGGAAGTTTGTGAAGGACAGCAATATGATGTTGATTTTGAAACACGACATGATGTAACTATACCCGAGTATTTAAAAATGATTGAATATAAAACGGCTGTTTTGGTTGGTGCTGCTATGAAAATGGGAGCTATTGTAGCTCATGCCTCTAAAAAAGATCAAAATAGTATTTACGAGTTTGGTAAAAATTTAGGAATTGCATTTCAGCTCCAAGATGATTATTTAGATGCTTTTGGTGACCCTGAAACTTTTGGAAAACAAGTTGGAGGCGATATTATTGAAAATAAAAAAACATATTTGTATTTAAAGGCTTTAGAATTTTCCAACGACACAGATAAGGTTGAATTAAGTTATCTGTTTTCATCAAACCCCGAAGATATTTCAACCAAAATAGAAACCGCAAAACAGTTTTTTATATCATCAGGTTCTGCAAATACTACTAAACAGGCAATTGAAAACTATACAAAAGAAGCCTTTAAAATATTAGAATCTTTAAATATATCTGAAGATAAAAAACAGCTTTTAAAAGCATTTGGCGAAAATTTAATGAACAGAATAGTTTAAATAATTAATTTTTTTCATTCTCGTAAAAACGGAAATTTATTTTATGCAGTTACCAGCTACTTTTGAAGCTTTGATAGAAGAAGCCAATACTTTAAATTTATACGAAAAACTAATTCTTCAACTCAACAAAGATTTACTACTGGCTAATGTTGATTTAGATTTTCATGAAGATATTTTGCCATCAAGTTTAAAGCTTTTACTTCATGAAATGGTTTATAAACTTATTCAAGAAAAATTCTCAGAATATCTCAATCTACTCTATATTATTGATGTGCCCGAAAAAAACATAAAAGCATTGGATGGTAGCGATATTTTGGTATTATCGGAAGCTGTTTCGTTTTTAATTTTAAAACGAGAGTGGCAAAAAGTGTGGTTTAGGAATACATACTCTTAAAAATAAAAACGTACAAAAGGCATCCAAGGGTCTATATAAATACTTCGTTGTTCATCATACAAAACATCGTACCTAACACCAATAGTGACATTGCCGTTTCTATAACCTGCACCAATAAATAAAGCAGGCACCCAATAATTACCATCTTCAATATTTAAATTAACATTATAATTTCTATCTACATTAAGTTGTTCAAACTCAGCCGAAATTTGTAATTCCCTAATCACATTAAAAAGTCCAATAATGCTACCTCCTAAAATAGTAGATTTATAAACACTTTTCTGATTGTTAAATGTAGCATTTAAACCAATACCAAGAGCAAGGGTATTATTAAACTCATAAATACCGCTAGGTGCAACGGTAGCACTAAAAAAGCCATTACCAAAATTTAACCCTAAACCGCCCCCAAAACGAACATGATTCCAGAAATTACTTTTAACTTCTTGACCTGATAGATTATTTAGAAAAGAAAAACCGCATAAAATGCATAGGATAAATGTTTTTTTATTTTGTAAAGTTGACAGCATAAAAAATGGAATTGTTGAAAATTTAACATTAAAAAATAACTTATTCATGAAATAAGAAATTTTGACCCATAAATATACTAAAAGAAACATCTAATTTTAGTAAAAGTTGTATTTTTGAAGAATATTTTGACTAAACTTTACGGTACAAAAAATTGCAATGGATAAATTTTCATTTTTAAATGCTGCACATACGGCTTATTTTGCCGATTTATACGATCAATATCTACAAAACCCAGATGCTGTTGAGCCAAGTTGGAGAGCTTTTTTTCAAGGCTATGATTTTGGCAGCGAAAATTATGGATTGAGCGGGGAAATTGTAGAAGGCGTTTCTACTCAAATACCAGAACATGTTCAGAAGGAATTTCATGTTATAAGATTAATTGATGGCTATCGCATGCGCGGTCACTTGTTTACCAACACAAACCCAGTAAGAGAGCGAAGAAGCTACACGCCAAGTCTAGAGTTAGAAAATTTTAATTTATCTAAAAGTGATTTAGATACGGTATTTAACGCCGGTGAAATATTAGGTATTGGTGCAAAAACATTACGCGAAATAGTTTCACACTTAGATCGTATTTATTGCAGATCTATTGGTGTGGAGTATATGTATTTGCGAAACCCTGAGGTTATTAAATGGTGGCAAGAACAATTAAATAAAAATGATAATCAGCCCGATTTTCCAGCTGAAACAAAAAAATATATTCTTTCTAAATTAAATCAAGCGGTAACTTTTGAAAATTTCTTGCAAACCAAATATGTGGGTCAAAAACGATTCTCTTTAGAAGGTGGAGAATCATTAATACCAGCTATAAGTAATGCGCTTTTTTATTCGGTTGAAAAATACGGTGTGAAAGAATGTGTTTTAGGAATGGCACACCGTGGACGTTTAAGTACACTAATTAATATTTTTAGAAAACCCGTGAATGAACTTTTCAGGGAATTTGATGGTAAAGATTTTGAAGATGAAGGCATTGATGGTGACGTAAAATATCACTTAGGTTTAACACTAGATAAAACGTATCAAAACGGAAAAAATATAAAGATGAATTTGGTTCCAAATCCATCACATTTAGAAACAGTTGCTCCTGTAGCAGAGGGTATTACGCGTGCCAAAATTGATACAGATTATAACGGAGATGATTCTAAAATTTTACCTATAATTGTACATGGTGATGCAGCAATAGCAGGACAAGGTATTGTTTACGAAGTAGCTCAAATGAGTACCTTAAACGGTTATAAAACCGGAGGAACTATGCATATTGTGGTTAACAACCAAATTGGCTTTACCACAAATTATTTAGATGCACGATCTAGTACCTATTGTACTGATGTTGCAAAAGTAACGTTGTCTCCAGTATTACATGTAAATGCTGATGACGCTGAAGCCGTGGTACATGCTGTGGAAATGGCTCTGGAATACAGAATGCGTTACAAAAAAGATGTTTACATTGATTTGTTGGGTTATAGAAAGTATGGGCATAATGAGGGTGATGAGCCCCGTTTTACACAGCCTAAACTTTACAAAAACATTGCAAAACATGCAAATCCATTTAAAATATATGCTGATAAATTAATTGCTGAAAACACCATTGACCAAGCTTATGTTGACAAGATAGTATCCGATTTTAAAGATACGCTTGAAAAAGAATACGATAAATCTAAAAAAGCAGACAACTCTAAAGTTAGGGAGTTCATGCAAGAACGTTGGACGAATTTTGAACGTCAAGGTTTAGAGTCTATGTTAAAAACGGTCGAGACAAATTATCCAAAAAGTAAATTGGAGAATATCTCTAAAGTAGTGTCAACAGTTCCAGCGGGTGCCAAATTTTTACGAAAAGCTGAACGTATTTTGGAAGGTAGAGCTAAAATGATCTTCGAAACTGATAATCTTGATTGGGGAATGGCTGAAACTCTGGCTTACGGAAGTTTGATGGAAGAAGGATTCAATGTTCGTATTTCTGGACAAGATGTTGAGCGTGGTACTTTTAGTCATAGACATGCTATTCTTCGAGATGAAAAATCTGAAGAGCGGATTAACCTGTTAAATATCAACCCTTTTAATAAGGGTAAAATGGATATTTATAATTCTCTTTTATCAGAGTATGGCGTATTAGGTTTTGATTACGGATACGCCATGGCTAATCCAAACACGCTTACTATTTGGGAGGCACAATTTGGTGATTTTAGTAATGGTGCTCAAATCATTTTCGATCAATATTTATCAGCAGCCGAGGATAAATGGAAATCTCAAAATGGTATTGTAGTGTTACTTCCACATGGATACGAAGGGCAAGGTTCTGAGCACTCATCGGCAAGAATGGAACGTTTTTTACAATTATGTGGCAAAGATAATATGACGGTTGCAAATTGTACCACACCTGGTAACTTCTTTCACTTGTTACGTCGTCAAATGAAACGCAACTTTAGAAAACCATTAATCGTTCTCACACCAAAAAGTTTATTGCGTTATCCAAAAGCGGTATCATCTCTAAACGACTTAGCTACAGGTAAATTTGAAGAAGTAATAGATGATTATATTGAACCCAAAAACGTAAATAAACTTGTGTTTTGTACTGGTAAGTTTTACTATGATTTACTAGCGGAAAGAGAAGAATTAAAAAGAGAAGACATTGCTTTAGTAAGAATTGAGCAGATATTTCCATTACATTTAGAGAAAATTCAAGAGGTAATAAATCGTTATCCAAACGTTGAAGAATATGCTTGGGGGCAGGAAGAACCAGAAAATATGGGCGCTTGGAGTTATATGTTGCAACGCATGAAATTAGTAAAGTTAAATGTTTATGCAAGAGCGTTTAGTTCTGTTCCAGCACCTGGATCTAGCACAAGAGATAAACGCAGACAAAGGCGTGTTATTGATGCTATTTTTAGTGAAATTAAAAAGTAAATTATATTAAGTTTAGAAATTAATTCAGAATACAATTAAAATTATAAGGAATGATTTTAGAAATGAAAGTACCTTCTCCAGGGGAGTCTATTACTGAAGTAGAAATAGCAACATGGTTAGTTGAAGATGGAGATTATGTTGAGAAGGATCAAGCAATTGCAGAGGTAGATAGTGATAAAGCAACACTAGAACTTCCTGCCGAGGCAAGCGGAATAATTACACTAAAAGCTGAAGAAGGCGATGCCGTTGAAGTTGGTGCCATTGTATGCTTAATTGATACAAGTGCTGAAAAACCAGAAGGTGATGATACACCCAAAAAAGAGAAAAAAGAAGAAACTCCAAAACCAGAAGCGCCAAAAGAAAGTAAATCTGAAGCTAAAACTTATGCAACAGGTTCTGCAAGTCCTGCTGCAAAAAAGATTTTAGCCGAAAAAGATATGGATGCCAGTACAATCACTGGAACAGGAAAAGATGGTAGAATTACTAAAGATGATGCTATAAACGCTACACCATCCATGGGTACACCAACGGGCGGAAGTAGAGGTTCTACAAGAAGTAAAATGTCAATGCTTCGTCGTAAAGTTGCAGAGCGTTTAGTGGAGGCTAAAAATACTACGGCTATGTTAACGACATTCAATGAAGTTGATATGTCACCAATTTTTGCTCTACGTTCAGAATACAAAGAAACCTTTAAAACAAAACATGGTGTTGGATTAGGGTTTATGAGTTTCTTTACTTTAGCTGTTGTTCGTGCACTAAAAATGTATCCAGCAGTAAACTCAATGATTGATGAAAAAGAAATGATTACTTATGATTTTTATGATATTAGTATAGCGGTATCAGGCCCAAAAGGTTTGATGGTGCCCGTTATGCGCAATGTTGAAAATTTAAGTTTTAGAGGCGTTGAATCTGAAGTAAAACGGCTAGCAATTCGCGCACGCGACGGACAAATTACCGTAGATGAAATGACGGGTGGTACTTTTACCATATCTAATGGAGGTGTTTTTGGTAGTATGCTATCTACTCCAATAATAAACCCACCTCAAAGTGGTATTTTAGGTATGCACAATATTGTAGAACGTCCTGTAGCTATTGAAGGCAAAGTTGAAATTAGACCTATAATGTATGTTGCTTTATCTTATGACCATAGAATTATTGATGGTAAGGAAAGCGTAGGGTTTTTAGTTGCAATAAAAGAAGCTTTAGAAAATCCTGTAGAACTATTGATGCATAATGACGTTAAAAAAGCTTTAGAGCTTTAAAAATAAAAAGTGATTTAAATTAAAAAGGAGCTACCAGTTTTCGGAAGCTCCTTTTTTTTTACTAATTATTATAAAATGTTGACTATAACGTTGATTGAAATTATAATAACAACTATTAATATTAATGATACAACAACGTATTTCTCTAGTGAATTGTTATTTTTTTCCATGTAGGTGTTTTTAGTAGTTTGGTTTTATTATAATACCCTAATTAATAGCATTACAAAGGTAAGTTGCGTAATTGAAAAATAAAATACGCACTTGTACGTATTTTTAACAAGAAGTTTATAAAAAGCGAAAACTCTGAATCATTACAATTCAGAGTTTTCTTTAATTCTCCCTAAGAACTAATTAATAGCCCTGTAAATGTATTGTATATTAACGTAATAAAAAATACGCACTTCTACGTATTTTTACAAATAAGATTTATTTACGTTTGCCCAAATAGAAAGCGATGTTGGTTTATTATCCAAGCCTAGTTTTGAAACCATATTACTTCTATGTTTATCTACGGTTCTAACGGAAATAGTTAATTCCTCAGCGATATCTTGACTAGTTTTATTTTCAGAAATAAGTTTAACTATTTTTAATTCAGATTTTGTAAGCAGTTCAAGGTATTTTGGTTTTTTATTAAGATTATTATGGTCTAAATAAGATGCAATTTCTTCACTAAAATAGGGTTCATCGTTTATAACATGATCAATGCAAGTTTCAATTTCTTCAATAGCAAATTCTTTTAAAATATATCCATAAACGCCAAATTCTTTAGCTTTGTCAAAAAGTTCTTCTTCTTTATCAAAGGTAATCAGGATAATTTTTGTTTTTAAATTGTTTTTCTTACAAGCTTCAGCTATTTCTAATCCTGTTTTATGAGGCATTCTAATGTCTAAAATAGCAATTTCTGGTTTTAGTTTAACAATCAGATTGTATGCAGTATTTCCGTCTGAAGCGCTTCCAATAATATTAAAGCTTTTAGCCTTTAAAAAATCAGTTAAACCTCGCAGCATAAGCGGATGGTCATCAGCAATTACAATAGTGGTATTCATTAATCTTAGGGGATTAAATAAAATGCTTTTAATATTTTAAATATAAATATTTCTTTTCGTAATCTATAATGGCTTTACCTTTATTTAAAATATCAGCACCAATTATACCATCAACAGATTTGGAATTATGATTTAATAAAGCAGTATTTACATGGCTAAGATTGAACAAAACTAATACGACTTTGTTAGTCTTCCATTTTCCAATCTTAACTTTATTTTTTTCAGATGTTTTTGTCTCCATATTTAATGCGCCAGCACCAGCAGCTTTAATTTCGGAGTTTTTAGCCTTTAACTTAAAGGTTTCAATACCTTCAAAACCAACACAGGAATTTGATGCGCCAGTATCTAAAATAAACAACCCTTTACGTCCATTTATCGTGGCATTTATTTCGAAATGATTTGTTTTGGTAAGGTGAAGTTTTATTTTGATATATCCTTTTTCAATAAGAAATTCTTGAAGGCTACCCATAAATTAGTTTTAAACAAATATAATCATGTAAAAACAATTATTTTTACAGAAATTAGGATTGATTTAAAAATTAAAACGAATATATTGATTATAACAGATACGCACACCCATTTATATAGTGAAGCATTTGATGAAGATAGAAATGAAATGATAAATCGAGCCATAACACAGGGTGTTACCAGATTTTTTATTCCAGCCATTGATTCTGCTTATACCAAATCGATGCTTCAGCTTGAAAAAGATTTTCCAAATAATGTTTTTTTAATGATGGGTTTACACCCAACACATGTAAAAGAAAATTATAAAGAAGAATTAAATCACGTTGAAGAGATGCTCGCAAAACGACCTTTTTATGCGGTTGGAGAAATAGGTATTGATTTGCATTGGGATAAATCGACTTTAAGCACTCAAAAGAAAGCCTTCAAACATCAAATACAATTAGCAAAACACTATAAATTACCAATTGTTATACATTGCAGAGAAGCTTTTGATGACATTTTTGAGATTTTAGAAAGTGAAATGGATGATGATTTATTTGGCATATTTCATTGTTTTACTGGAACATTAGAACAGGCTCATCAAGCTATTTCTTATAACATGGCACTAGGAATTGGTGGTGTCGCTACTTTTAAAAATGGAAAGATTGATCAGTTTTTAAATCAAATTGATTTGAAACATATTGTTTTAGAAACCGATTCACCATACTTATCACCAGTACCTTATAGAGGCAAGCGAAATGAAAGTGTATATATATTAAAGATTTTAGAAAAATTGTCTCTCCTATATAATAGGTCTCCTAGCGATATCGCAAAAATTACCACTGAAAATTCTAAAAATATATTTAAAGTTTAGAAAATATGAATAATTCAAAAGCAAACATATTACTTATATATACGGGTGGTACCATAGGAATGATTAAAGATTTTGAAACTGGCACATTGGGTACATTTGATTTTAAAACACTTTTACAAAAAATACCAGAACTGCAATTGTTAGATTGTAATATTGATACCGTTTCTTTTGATAAACCCATTGATTCAAGTAATATGAAACCTGAGTATTGGGTACAAATAGTTGAATTAATTGAAATTAATTATGAAGAGTTTGATGGTTTTGTAGTATTACATGGTAGCGATACGATGAGCTATACATCTTCGGCGTTAAGTTTTATGTTAGAAAATTTAGCAAAACCAGTAATTTTTACTGGAGCTCAATTACCAATAGGTGATTTGCGAACTGATGCTAAGGAGAATTTAATCACTTCAATACAAGTCGCATCTTTAAAGCATGAAAACCAGCCTATAATTCAAGAAGTTTGTTTGTATTTTGAATATAAATTATACAGAGCCAATAGAACAACAAAAATTAATGCAGAACATTTTCAGGCTTTTGCTTCATTTAATTATCCAGATTTAGCAGAATCTGGTGTGCATTTAAAAATAAATGAAGAACATTTATTTAAATTTAATTTAAAAAACACCCTAAAAGTTCATAAAAATCTTGATGAGCATATTGCTATAATTAAACTATTTCCAGGAATTTCAGAAGATGTAATAAAGAGTATTATCAATTCATCAAACCTAAAAGCTATAATTATTGAAACTTATGGCTCAGGAAACTGTACAACAGAAAAATGGTTTATTAAAATATTACAGGATGCCATTTTGAAAGGTATTTATATCATCAATGTTACGCAATGTTCTGGGGGAAGTGTGATGATGGGACACTATGAGACTAGTAATCAGCTTAAAGCGATTGGTGTTATTTCTGGAAAGGATATTACAACGGAGGCCGCTATAACGAAACTCATGTTTATGTTGGGGCAAAAAGTTTCACCTAAACTGTTTAAAACCGTATTTGAAACATCCCTAAGAGGAGAAATGTCTTAAATTTAACGACTAAAGTTTTATCATTCAAAGTTTTTTTTGTTATTTGAACCCCTGTAATTTAGTAAAATTAAAAACAGAGAGGTGGCCGAGTGGCTTAAGGCGCACGCTTGGAAAGCGTGTATACCTCAAAAGGGTATCGAGGGTTCGAATCCCTTCCTCTCTGCTGTAATTTTTATTTTTTAATTACTTTTTTTTTATATCTTTAACACTTTAACTAATAAAATTAAGATCGAGAACATGAAAAGATTATTTTCTATCCTTGCTATTGCTGGTACAATGGCATTCGGAACTGTTAATGCAACTACAATTGCAAACACAAGTACAGCAGTAACAACGGTTACAACTACAACTCAAGAAGAAGCAGCAGAAGAAGTTGCAGAAGAATCTGTTGGGTTTCATCAAGAATTAAAGAAACGTTTTATTGAAGGTGGCCCTGGGTTTATGGGGATCGTACTATTATGTTTAATTTTAGGTTTAGCAATTGCAATTGAGAGAATCATCTATTTAAATCTTTCTACTACAAATACAAAAAAATTAACTCAAGATGTTGAAGATGCTTTACAATCTGGTGGTGTTGAAGCAGCAAAAGAAGTTTGTAGAAATACAAAGGGACCTATAGCTTCCATATATTATCAAGGTTTAGATAGAACCGACGAAGGTATTGAAGCTGTTGAAAAAGCTGTTGTAGCTTATGGCGGAGTTCAAATGGGACAGTTAGAGAAAAACGTATCTTGGATTTCATTATTTATTGCACTGGCACCAATGCTTGGTTTCATGGGTACTGTAATTGGTATGATTCAAGCCTTCGATAAGATTGAAGCTGCAGGAGATATGAATCCTTCATTAGTAGCAGGTGGTATTAAAGTAGCACTTTTAACTACAGTATTTGGTTTAGTAGTGGCCATTATACTTCAAATTTTCTACAATTATATTATTGCTAAAATTGATAGCATCGTTAACGATATGGAAGACGCTTCTATAACCTTAATGGATTTGCTAATAAGACACAAGAAGTAATAATTAAAATTGTAAACTATTATGAAAAAAGTATTAACCATAATATTAGCTATAGTAGGAATACTCTCAATAGTGTTTCTTGCTATGATAATATCAACAGGCGACGAGGCTATAAAACTTGGTGAGGGTAGCGGTGCAGTGAACATATTTATGTATGTTGCTTATTTAATTTTGTTTTTAACTTTAGCACTTGTTGTTATATTTAGTTTAAAGAATATATTTAGTGATTCAGATAAACTTAAAAGTACGTTAAAAAGCGTTGGTATATTTGCTCTAATAGCTGCCATTTGTTATTTCGGTTTTGCTAGAGGAGAAGAAACTGTATTAAAAGATGGGGAAATATTTACTGCTGGAGGTTCAAAATTATTAGGAGCTGGTTTGTATTTATTTTATTTCCTATTAGCAATTGCAGGAGGATCAATGTTGTTTTTCGGAATTAAAAAAATGATAAAATAATATGGCAAAACGAGCAGCACCAGAAGTTAATGCAGGCTCTATGGCCGACATTGCTTTCTTACTATTAATATTTTTCTTAGTAACGACTACTATTGAAAAAGATTCTGGTATAACGCGGAAACTTCCTCCAATTGACGATACTGAGGTTGAACCACCAATAATTAAACAAAAGAATATTTTCACTGTCAATCTTAACAAAAATAATCAATTACTTGTTGAAGATGATAACATGGAACTTAAAAATTTGCGAAAAGCAGCTATTGAGTTTTTAGATAATGGTGGAGATGGTACTTGTAGTTTTTGTAAGGGAGACAAAGATCCAGCATCTTCTGACAATCCAGATAAAGCTATTATATCTTTAGCTAATGATAGAGAAACATCTTATGCAGCTTATATTTCGGTTCAAAATGAATTGGTTGCAGCGTATAATTTCTTAAGAAACAGAAGGGCATTAGAGGTTGGCCCTAATAAAGGGTTTCCTGGTATGGATTTTGTAAAAATGGAAGAGACCTATCAAGATGTAAGATGGAATGGAAATAAGGATAAGCTTAAAGCCGTTATAGAACAAATAAAGTTAGAAATACCTCAAAAATTATCAGAGGTAGTAGAATAATTTAGAATCAAATAAAAAAATTATGTCTAAATTTAAAAAGAAAAAAGATGGTGGTTTAGCTCCAATTAATACAGCTTCTTTACCAGATATCGTATTTATGCTATTATTCTTTTTTATGGTGGCTACCGTAATGAGAGAAGATACATTAAAAATTCAAAATACGTTACCAGTAGCTGATCAGATTGAAAAGTTAGACAAGAAAAATCCTGTTAGTTACATTTATATTGGGAAACCAAGTGATAACTACAAGCAGTTTGGTACAGAGGCAAGAATACAGTTAAATGATAATTTTGCTGATGTAAAAGATGTAGCGGCATTTATAGCTACTGAAAGAACAGCTTTAAGAGAAGAATTAATTCCTTTTTTAACGGTATCTTTAAAAGTAGATAAAAAAGCTAATATGGGAATTGTTGGAGATGTGAAACAAGAACTTAGAAAAGCTAATGCATTAAAAATTAACTATACTACAGGAAGTGGCGATGCTTTGACCAATATGAAATAAATATTTTAATTAAATATTATTTAAAAAAGCAAAGGGTGTTCTAAAAGAATGCCCTTTTTTGCTTTAAATGAAACATTGTATATGATTATTTACGTTTTAGAATAAATTATAATAATGAAACAAAAATTATTTTTGATAAGTGCTCTCTTTTTAATTGTTGTAGCAAACGCTCAGGAAAGTATAAATAAAGATATTGATTCACTCTACAGGGAAGATCAGTTTTATGTAGGTGTTACTTATAATTTACTCATGAATCAACCTGTGAATCTTTCGCAAACAGGGTTTTCATTAGGATTTCATTTAGGATTTATTAGAGATATGCCTATCAATAAAAGAAGAAATTTAGCCATTGGTTTGGGGCTAGGATATTCAGCAAATTCTTTTAATCAAAACCTACTTATCAATAAAGATGAGTTCGGAACTTTTACCTATACTATTTTAAGTGGGCGTACTTTTTCTAAAAATAAATTCTCTAGTCATCTACTTGAATTACCTTTTGAGTTTAGATGGCGAACTTCAACACCAGAAAGCTATAATTTTTGGCGTATATATACTGGTTTTAAAATGGGATATATGCTAACCCATACCACTAAATATCAAGGAGATTTAGGAACTGTAAAATTTACAGATACTGATGCATTTAATAAGTTGCAATACGGATTAACTTTTAGCGCTGGTTATAATACTTGGAATATATTTATGTATTACGGACTAAACCCAATTTTTTCTGATAATGCTACCCTTAATGGAACCAATTTAGAAACAAATACCTTTAAACTTGGTTTGATATTTTATATTTTATAACCAATATTGTAGTAGTATAAGTTGTGGAATTATGCCAATAAAAACACCCATAATTAATTCGATGTAGGTATGTGCTTTTAAGTGCAATCTAGAGGTAGCTATAGCCCCAATAATGATGATCGTTAAAGCCAAAAAGCTATTTATATTAATGCTAAAATGAATACTTACAGCCACAAAAAACATAAATACACCAGAAATAGCAATCATATGAATACTTGCTTTAAATTTAGCTATAGCTAAGATTAAGCATGTCATTGTTGAAAATAGAATACCAACAAAAAAATAGTATAGTTCTATAATTTGAGTAGGCGTAAAGATGCGCTGTATAACAAGTAGAGTTACTATACCATTTAGAACTAAAGGTATGATGCGTTCATTGGTGTTTTCTAAGTGAATTGATTTTACCTTACCTAAGGTTTTTAACAAAAAATAAAGGAGTACGGGTAGTGCTACAGTTAAAATAACAAGAGAAACTAATTTGGCTTGTTTTATTTCTGGTGAGATAAATCTTGAAGATACTTCAAAATAAAAAAGCACTCCTAAAACAGGCATTATTAAAGGATGAAAAATGTATGATATACTTTTTAAAAAACGATCCATTATATTTTTTTACGTAATCTTGCCACAGGAATATCTAGTTGTTCTCTATATTTGGCAACAGTACGTCTTGCTATGGGATAGCCTTTTTCTTTTAAAATTTTAGCAAGAGTTTCATCAGTTAATGGCTTTTTTTTGTTTTCTTCTTCAATAACTGTTTCAAGAATTTTCTTTATTTCTCTGGTTGAAACATCTTCACCTTGATCATTTTTCATGGATTCGGAAAAGAATTCCTTAATTAATTTTGTTCCATACGGGGTATCCACGTATTTACTATTTGCAACTCGAGATACTGTTGAGACATCCATCGAAATTTCATCAGCAATATCTTTTAAAATCATAGGTTTTAAATTCCGCTCATCCCCAGATAAAAAATATTCACTTTGGTAATGCATAATAGCACTCATCGTTACAAATAATGTTTGCTGGCGTTGTTTAATAGCTTCAATAAACCATTTGGCAGCATCTAATTTCTGTTTAATAAAAACAACTGCGTCTTTTTGTGATTTCGATTTATCTTTAGCCTCTTTGTAGCCATTTAACATATTATTATATTCCCGAGATACGTGAAGTTCTGGAGCATTCCGTCCATTAAGCGTTAATTCTAATTCGCCATCAACAATTTTAATCGCAAAATCGGGCACGATATGTTCAACGATCCTATTATTTCCAGCATATGAACCACCTGGTTTTGGATTGAGATGCTCAATTTCAGAAATAGCATTTTTTAATTGCATTTCAGAAATATCAAATTTTTGAAGTAATTTTTTGTAGTGTTTTTTAGTAAATTGCTCAAAAGCATTATCAATTATATTTAAAGCTAATTCGGTGTCTTGTGTTTTTTCTTTACGATGTAATTGGATGCTTAAACACTCCTGCAAGTTTCTGGCTCCAACGCCTGCGGGATCTAATTGATGAACAATTTTTAAAACTTTATAAATATTTTCTTCTGTAGTATAGACGTTTTGAGTAAATGCTAAATCATCCGTAATATCAGATAATGATCGGCGTATATATCCACTTTCATCAACACTACCTACTAAAAACTCAGCAATATCGCGTTCGTCATCGCTAAGCCTATAGGTATTTAATTGATTGATTAAATGTTGTGTAAATGAAGTGCCTGCAGCATAAGGCATCGTCTTTTCTTCATCATCACTGCTGTAATTATTGGCTTGTGTGCGATAATCTGGAATTTCATCGTCACTTAAATACTCATCAACATTTATATCTTCAGCATTGATGGATTCATTATCATTAAAATCATCAGTATTATCTAAGTCAGAATCGTAATCACTATCTTTTTCCTCTTTACCGCCTTCTAGAGCTGGGTTTTCCTCTAACTCTTGTTTTAAACGCTGTTCAAAAGCTTGCGTAGGCAACTGTATCAATTTCATTAATTGAATTTGTTGCGGCGATAGCTTTTGTGATAATTTAAATTGTAAATGTTGCTTAAGCATATTGCGATTTAAGGTTGTTAATCAAAGATATGAAAAGGAATGCGCTTAGCAAAGTCGTATCATAATTCCTTTAAATTTTGATTAAAACTCAGCATTTTGCGGTGTTCTAGGGTAAGGAATAACGTCTCTAATATTACTCATGCCCGTGGCAAACATAACTAAACGTTCAAAACCAAGTCCAAAACCAGAGTGTACTGCAGTACCATATTTACGTAAATCTAAATACCACCAAAGGTCTTCTTCAGGAATATTTATAGCCGCCATCTTTTGTTTTAAGACCTCTAAACGTTCTTCACGTTGAGCGCCACCAACAATTTCGCCTATACCAGGAAAAAGTATATCCATAGCCCTAACGGTTTTACCATCTTCATTTAAGCGCATATAAAATGCTTTTATATTTGCTGGATAATCAAATAAAATAACAGGGCATTTAAAATGCTTTTCAACTAAAAAGCGTTCATGCTCACTCTGTAAGTCGGTTCCCCATTCATCAATAATATATTTAAACTTCTTTTTCTTATTAGGTTTACTATTGCGCAAAATATCTATAGCTTCTGTATAACTAACACGCTTAAAGTTATTTTCAGTAATGAAGTTTAATTTTTCAATTAATGTCATATCATTTCGTTCTGTTTGAGGTTTTGCTTTATCCTCGTCTTGCAAGCGTTTATCTAGAAATTCTAAATCTTCTATGTTATTTTCTAAAACATATGAAATTACAAACTTCAAAAAATCTTCAGCCAGATCCATATTTCCAGCTAAATCCATAAAAGCCACTTCTGGTTCAATCATCCAAAATTCGGCTAAATGGCGTGATGTATTTGAGTTTTCAGCTCTAAAAGTTGGTCCAAAAGTATATACTTTACCTAGAGACATGGCATAAGTTTCAGCTTCAAGTTGGCCCGAAACTGTTAGATTTGCTTCTTTTCCGAAAAAATCTTGAGAATAATCTATAAGACCCTCCTTATTTAATGGAGGTGTTTTTGAATCTAAAGTGGTTACCTTAAACATTTCGCCAGCGCCTTCTGCATCACTGCCAGTAATTATGGGTGTGTGCATATAATAAAATCCGTTATCATTAAAATACTTATGAATGGCAAATGATAATGAAGATCTTAATCGCATTACGGCACTAAATGTATTGGTACGTGTGCGTAAGTGAGCATTTTCTCTTAAAAACTCGAACGAATGTTTTTTAGGTTGAATAGGATAAGTTTCAGGATCTGAATCTCCTAGAATTTCTAATTGATTGACTTGTATTTCTACTTTTTGACCTTTTCCTTGGCTTTTAACCAATTCTCCTTTTACATAAATGGCAGCACCAGTTGTTATTCGTTTTAAAAGTGCTTCATCAAACGTTTCAAAATCAATAACACATTGAATATTGTTAATAGTTGAACCATCATTTAAAGCAATAAAACGCTTTGCTCGAAATGTTCTCACCCAACCTTTTATTTCTACTTCTGGTAAAATAATGTCTTGTGATAGTAATTCCGAAACGGTACGAGAGGTCATATAAAATTATTTTTTTAAAACGTAAATATAAAGTTTTCAATCATTAAAATTGAAATAATAAAATTGAAAATTAACAACAAATTTGCTTCATTTTCTATATTTATACTGAAATCTGTAATTTTGTCCAGTAAATTAAAATATTAGTCTTTAATTTTTAAGGATTCATCTTCATCTTCTTCAGGAATTATATTTATTGAAGGTTTTCTTAAAACTTCTTTATTGGCAATACTACGTTCTAAAGATAGTAATAGTGATGGTAGAAGTAATAAATTAGACAACATAGCAAATAACAAAGTGGCCGATACTAGTGCGCCTAAGGCAACAGTGCCACCAAAACTAGAAATTGTGAATACTGAAAACCCAAAAAATAAGACTATGGATGTGTAAAACATACTAACGCCAGTTTCACGTAAAGCACCATAAACAGACACTTTAATTTTCCAATGATTAGCTTGTAATTCTTGTCTGTATTTAGCTAAAAAATGTATAGTATCATCAACCGAGATACCAAAAGCAATACTAAATACTAATATGGTTGAGGGTTTTATAGGGACGCCTAAATACCCCATTAAACCGGCAGTAACTATAAGTGGCAATAAATTGGGGATGAGTGATACAATAATCATTCGTGCAGACCTAAACATATAGGCCATAAAAATGGAGATTAACAAAATGGCCAAGGATAACGAAATAGCTAAATTTTTAACCAAATATTTAGTCCCTTTTTGAAAAACAAGGGCTTTTCCCGTTATTGTAACATCATATTTTTCTTTAGGAAAAACTTTATTAATTTTATTTTGAAGATTCTCTTCTATACGTTCCATTTTATCGGTGCCAATATCTTTCATAAAAGTGGTAATACGAGCATATTGTCCTGTGCTATCTATAAAATTTTTAAGTAAATCGACATTTGAAGACGAATTTTTAGCATAGGAAAGAATAAAACTATTTTCTTGTGATGTGGGCAATTGGTAGTATTTAGGATTGCCGTTGTAGTAAGCTTGTTTAGAATATTTAACTAAATTTACAACCGAGATTGGTTTAGATAATTCGGACGTTTCAATAATCAATTCTTCTAACTCATTCATGCGCTTTAAAGTAGATAGTTTCATAACGCCTTTTTTACGCTTAGTGTCCACCAGTATTTCTAAAGGCATAATGCCATTAAATTCATCTTCAAAAAAACGTATGTCGTTTACAAATTGAGAATCTTGAGGCATATCCTCAATTAAACTACCCGAAATTTTTATTTGATATATACCAATGATACTCGCAATAAGTAAAATTAAAGAGGTGCAATAAATGGCTATACGTTTGTGCCTTACCATACGCTCCATCCAATTAACAAAACCACCAATCCAACGTTTATTTAAATGTTCTAAATGCCGATCTTTTGGTGAGGGTAGAAAGGAATAGATTATAGGAATTATAAGAATACATAAAATAAAAATAGCAATAATACTTAGTGATGCAACCACACCAAATTCTTTTAAAAGTTTACTCTCGGTTAATATAAACGTTGCAAAACCTGAGGCGGTTGTTATATTAGTCATTAAAGTAGCATTACCAATTTTGGTAATAACGCGTTGTAATGATTTTACTTTGTTACCATGTAGTTTTACTTCGTGCTGATATTTATTAATTAAAAAAATGCAGTTAGGAATACCAATTACAATAATTAGTGGCGGGATTAAAGCTGTTAAAACGGTTATTTCATATTCAAACAAGCCAATAATTCCTAATGTCCATGCTACACCAATACATACTACAATAAGCGATATAAAAGTTGCTCTAAACGATCTAAAAAAGAAAAAGAAAATAATAGAAGTTACTAGTAATGCCGCAATAACAAATAAATTTATTTCATCAACAATATTTTTAGAATTTAGGGTACGGATGTAGGGCATACCAGAAATTCTAACATCTAAATTGTTTGCTTCCTCAAAGGCATCAATACTAGGGGCTAAAATATCAATTATAAAGTCTTTTCTGGCTGATGTGTTTACGATATCTTTATCTAAATAAATAGCACTTCTTATGGTTTTTGTGTTTTTGTTGAATAAGAAATTATCATAAAAAGGATATTTTTTAAAAAGCTCATCTTGAAGTATTTCAATTTCTTTAATTGAAGATATAGAATCTTTTATAAAAGGTTCTAATTTAAAATTTTCATTTTCATTATCCTTTATAAGCTTTTGAAGATCTTTAATTGAAATAACTGTTTCCACTTGGTTATACTTTTTAAAACCTTCTGAAAGTTTATTCCAAGCATTTAATTTTTCAATAGTAAAAAGCGAGCTATCTTTTACTCCTAAAACTATAAGATTTCCTTCTTCACCAAATATTTTTAAAAAATTATTATAATTAATGTTTACTTCATGATCGTCGGGTAACATATTAGCTTCACTATAGGCTAAACGCATGTTTTTCCAATTCAAACTAAAGAAAAAGGTAGCCAGAAGTATACCAATCAGTATGATGATCTTATTTCGTAAAATCAGTCTTGCTGTAATATCCCAAAAGTTTTTGGTGAAAAGTTTAAACATATATGGTGTAAAAGATGTTCAAAGTTAGAAAAAAGGGGTGTATTACTTCATAATGTGACGTTAAATGTAAACTTAAAAGCAACATTATCGGCAAATTCGGGTAAGTGATAGGCACCATATCGGTAAGTGAAACTTAATCCGAAACCAAATAACAATTTATTTATTTCAAAACCAGATTCCGTATATCCTTTTTTTAGGGAACCAAAGCTTGTGTTTTGATGTCTTTCAGGATTTGAAATATCGCCAATTGCAAAACGAGATATTAAAACCATATAGGGTTCATAACGATCTGAAATTTTAAAGGGCTTTAAGTAATGCTTTAGTTGAATAGTGGCAAATTGATCAGAAAAAAATTCATTAAAATACATCGTTTCAAAACTATTTAACCCAGCAACAGAAAAGCGTTGTAGTATAGTTTCTTTTCTAATATTATTAGGGTAGGCATGGTATAAATGTGTTAATGGTATATCACCCAAAGCCAATCCAGAAACTAATGTGATTTCAGAAAAATGATTGTCTTCTCTACCAATTCTATGAATGGTTCTGAAATCTATTTTTGAAAAATTAAAATCACCTTTTAAAATATCATTAAAACTTTTAGTGTATTGTATTGAAAATTTAGGAAAGCCCTCCTTAATTTCTTTAACATTGGTTTTAGACATTTCAAAATAATCAAAAGGATTCCACTGAAAAGCAATTTTAGCAGTGCTTAAATTAAAGTTATTAAACACATTATTATTTAATAAATAGCCATAACTGTATGTAGGATCTATTTTACTAACAGAAAACTCAGTTTTATTTGAAAGTCTATCACTTATTTGATGCTCAATAGATATAGCTTTTGTAATGTGTTTGTGAAATAAATCTATATTTAATAAACGAGGTTCAAAAAATTGAAAAAAGCGAGTATCAGTCAAAAAATTGGTGCTTCCAGTTTCTTGTAAATCATCGGTGTAAGAGAGGTTTACCCAAGTATTTGATTTTTCTACTACCCTAAAACCACCACCAATACTGTATTTAAACCGATGGTCTCTAAAGCCATAAACAGCATATCCATTTATTCTGTACTTTTTAGAAAATGTATTGTTTGTAATGCCACCAAGTCCTGTTCTTACGCCTTCATATTGATTATATTTTATCAGATATCGTAAGTCAAAATTGAAATATTTTGTTGGAAAGTAGCCGTTACCAATACTTTTAACTAAAGTGTTTTTTTTAATGGAATCTTGTTGATATTCAATGTTATCTATTGAAATAGATTGCCCTTGTGTTAAAGCATAACAACACATAATAATAAATAGAAGGCAATATTTAGGCATTTTTTATATGTAATAGGTTAATAAAAAAAAGCGACTAAAATGTCGCTTTTTATTTATACGGTCATGATTTCTTTCTCTTTATGGTCGAAAAGATCATCAACCTTTTTAACGTACTTATCTGTCATTTGTTGTACGTCAATTTCAGCATTAGCTTTTAAATCTTCTGAAACATCATCATTTTTTTTAATATCGTTGTTAGCATCTTTTCGCGCTGTTCTAATACTTATTTTTGCATCTTCAGCCTCAGCTTTAGCTTGTTTTGCTAAATCTCGTCTACGTTCTTCGGTTAACGGTGGTACGTTTATTATTATAATATCACCATTATTCATAGGATTAAAACCCAGATTTGCATAGGTTATACCGCGCTCAATTTCTTGAAGCATGTTTTTCTCCCAAGGCTGAACTGTTATCGTTCTGCCGTCTGGGGTATTAACATTAGCGACTTGACTTAATGGCGTTTGAGACCCATAATAGTCTACCATAACACTGCCAAGCATTGCTGGACTTGCTTTGCCAGCTCTAATATTTATAAACTGCTTCTCTAAATGCTTAATAGCATTGTCCATGGCTTCTTTTGTTGTGTCTAATATAAATTTTATTTCTTCATTCATTGTTTTAAACTTTAATAGTTTTAATAAATATCCAAAAATTACGCCAGATTTTATACGTTTACTTCCGTTCCAATTTTTTCGCCTGAAACAACTTTTAGTAAATTACCTTTTTTATTCATATCAAAAACAATAATAGGTAATTCGTTTTCTTGACTTAGCGTAAATGCCGTGGTATCCATAACTTTCAACCCTTTTTTCAAAACCTCTTCAAAGGATATGGTATTAAACTTTATTGCTTTAGAATCTTTTTCTGGATCTGTGTTATAAATACCATCAACCCGCGTACCTTTTAAAATCACATCGGCTTCAATTTCAATAGCTCTCAAAACTGCAGCCGAATCTGTTGTAAAATATGGATTTCCTGTACCACCTCCAAAAATTACAACCCGACCTTTTTCTAAATGTCGCATGGCTCTTCTTCTTATAAAGGGTTCTGCAACTTCGTTTATTTTAATGGCGGTTTGAAGTCTTGTAGGTATATCAGCATCTTCCAATGCGCCTTGTAATGCCAAACCATTAATAACAGTGGCTAACATGCCCATATAATCTCCCTGCACACGATCCATACCTTTGCTAGCACCTGCTACACCTCTAAAAATATTACCACCTCCAATAACTATAGCAACTTCTACGCCTTTATCAGTAATAATTTTTATGTCTTGAGCGTATTCGGCTAAACGTTTGGGGTCTATACCGTATTGGCGGTCTCCCATTAAAGCTTCGCCAGATAATTTGAGGAGTATTCTTTTATATTTCATTTGTTATTTACTGAAGTTGAGCAAAATTACATAAATTTTTGTGGTTTTTGAACAATCGATTTATCAAAATATTAATGTTTAAAAAAATATGGTTGGTACTTGAATTTTTAAAAATAAATATTTGAGAGTCTTTTAATTATTATTTATACGTAGAGATTTAAAACTCAGGTCAGTTTATGTCATTTTTTATAGATGAGTTGCAAGTTTATTTATAATTCTATTTACGAATAATTATTTAATCGCGTCAAGTGTTATTTTTTTAATTGGCCAATTTTTTATTGCAATGTATTGAAAATGATAATAGGGAAAGATTATAATAAACTTTTAAAACAGATGATTTTATAAATGTACAAAACCTTAAAAATAATGCTTTAAGAGTCCTGTGATTGATCAACTTGTTTTTACGATTGATTTTAAAAAAACCCTTCAATTTAATTTTGTTTAATATTTTTCGGAATTTTTTTATTTCTTAGCTGGTTACTTAGAATTTCCCACAGCAGATTACACTATAAACGTATATACAGCAGATGGCGTTACGGTAGTACAGGAATATACCGCTCCTTTAAGCAAGCTTTTACTAGACGTTATTGCAATTACGGTACTTGCGCAGTTTTTTAGATCCATCATAAAACAGTGACGGACCCGCATTAGGTTTATGGGCTACCTTGCCAACTGGTGGTACTTTAGTCGAATTACCTACAACAGCTTTGAGTGTGGAAGAATTTGGTATTTCTAATATCAATTTATATCCTAGTCCAGCGAATAACGTATTAAATATTTTATTTAAAGAAGCTTTTAAAACAATTTGGCATGTATGATGTTTCAGGAAGATTAGTGAAGAAAGAAATACTGAATAATATAGAGAACTCTATAGATATCTCTCAATTAGTTAGTGGCATGTATGTATTGAAATTTACTAGCCGAAAAGGCAATGCAAGCTCAAAGATTGTTGTTAAATAAGAGTATCTCAATAATATAATTTAAAAAATAATAGGCTGTCCATAAGTGGATAGCCTTTTGTTTTTAATGACTTTTTAGAGTAACAATATCTAATTTTTATTTTATAGTATGAAAATATTTGCTGAATGAATTAAAGATTACTTTGTTTTACGTTGCCCTTGTTTCAATAAATCCTCCATTAAAATCTGTTTGACCCATATCTAGGTTTCTCAAAAAACCTGTATTTTCTCGTAGGTCACAACTTGATGAAATCATTTATAGAAAACAGAATTTTATCAATAAAAAAACCACTATTTAACTTAAATAGTGGTTTAATATTTATGTGAAAGCAAAAGGTTTTAACCTACAGTAACACGTTTGAAATCTGTAATTTCAACATCTCCATAAGAAGAAACATATTTTGCAACGTTTATTTTATCATCTTTAATGAAGTTTTGATCTAATAAACATTTCTCTTGATCAAGCGTAGTGTTATCAGAAATAAAACGTTCCATTTTTCCAGGTAAAATTCTATCCCAAATTTGCTCTGGTTTCCCCTCAGCTTTTAACTCTGCTTTAGCAGCTTCTTCAGCTTTCGCTAAAACTTCTGGAGTTAATTGTGCCATAGAAATATATTGAGGTACATTTTTAAGCGTTTTACCTAAACGCCCTAATTCTTCATTATCTTTTTCTATTACTGCAATTCTTGCTTCAGTTTCTGAAGCTACGAATGCAGGATCAAAATCTTTGTAGGATAATGTAGTTGCTCCCATTGAAGCAACTTGCATAGCAACGTCTTTAACTAAAGTTTCAGCATTATCAACTTTCGAAGATAAACCTACTAAAGCAGCAATTTTGTTAATGTGAACGTAGGTCCCAACATAGGGTGCTTGTAATTTTTCAAAAGCAGTAATGTCTAACTTTTCACCAATTACCCCCGTTTGTTCAATTAATTTTTCAGCAACTGTCATACCTCCAAAATCTGCCTCTAAAAATGATTCTTTAGAATCGTAGTTTAAAGCAGTTTCAGCTAAATCATTCGCTAAGGCTAAAAAGTTTTCATTTTTTCCAACAAAATCAGTTTCGCAACCTAACACAATAGCAACACCTTCCGTTAATTCTGCGTTCAATTTAGAAATAGCAGCACCTTCAGATGAATCTCGGTCAGCTCTTTTTTCTGCTACTTTCTGTCCTTTTTTACGCAACACTTCGATAGCTTTATCGAAATTGCCTTCAGCTTCAACAAGAGCTTTTTTGCAATCCATCATGCCTGCGCCAGTAGCTTGTCTTAATTTATTTACTTCAGCTGCTGTAACTTTTACTGTAGTACTCATAGTAATTTATAATTTTAAAAAAGTCGTTTAATTTGTTTCATAAAAGAAAGAACTAAACGACTTAATTATGTTTTATTAATGTTATTCTTCTTCGTCAGTTGTAACAGCTTTTTTAGCTGCTTTTTTTGGTTTAGCGGCATCACCACTGTTTTCTGATGCATCTTTTTCAGCTTTACGTTCTGCTAACCCTTCAGAAACTGCTGCTGTTACAGCTGTTAAAATTTTATCAATCGATTTAGAAGCGTCATCATTTGCTGGTATTACATAATCCACTTGACGTGGGTCTGAATTGGTATCAACCATTGCAAAAATTGGAATGTTTAATTTTTGAGCTTCTTTAATTGCAATATGCTCACGTTTAATATCTACCACGAACAAGGCTCCGGGTAAACGAGTCATGTCAACGATTGAACCTAAGTTTTTTTCCAGCTTAGCTCTTAAACGATCTACTTGTAAACGCTCTTTTTTAGATAACGTTAAAAATGTACCATCTTTCTTCATTCTATCAATAGAAGCCATTTTTTTAACTGCTTTTCTAATAGTAACAAAGTTAGTTAGCATACCACCTGGCCATCTTTCAGTGATGTAAGGCATATTGATACCAGCTGCTTTTTCAGCTACAATATCTTTCGCTTGTTTTTTTGTTGCAACAAATAAAATTTTACGTCCAGAAGCTGCAATTTTTGCAAGTGCTGCTCCAGCTTCGTCAATCTTAGCTGCTGTTTTGTAAAGGTTTATTATATGAATGCCGTTACGCTCCATATAAACGTAAGGTGCCATATTAGGGTCCCACTTACGTGTAAGGTGTCCGAAGTGTACACCTGCTTCAAGTAATTCTTTTACTTCTACTGCCATTTTTGTAATAGTTTACGTTCTGTTGAATTAGCAATGTTCCATTTGGCTTTCAGCTTTTGGCTTTGGCACTTGGCTTCATTTAGATGCTAAACTTTTGTCCTGAACTCGTTTCAGGAACTTTTAAATTTTTTTTGAATTTGTTTGGAGTAACTGATAAACAATAGATACTGAAACAAGTTCAGAATTCCATTAACGTTTAGAGAATTGGAATTTCTTACGCGCTTTTTTCTGTCCGAATTTTTTACGCTCCACCATTCTTGGGTCTCTAGTTAATAAACCTTCTGGTTTCAATATTAATCTGTTTTCAGCATCGATCTCACACATTACGCGAGAAAGCGCTAAACGAACAGCCTCTGCTTGTCCAGTAATACCACCTCCATATACATTAACTGTAATATCAAAGTTGGCGTCATTGTTAGTCAAAACTAAAGGTTGTTTTACTTTGTACTGTAAAGTAGCAGTAGTAAAATAATTAGCTAAGTCTTTTTTATTGATTGTAATGTTACCTTTTCCTGGGGCAACATAAGCGCGCGCAACAGCCGTTTTTCTACGGCCAATTTTGTGAATTACATCCATTTATTTGAATTCGTTTAAATTAATTGTTTTTGGCTTTTGTGCTGCGTGAGCGTGCTCTGAACCAACAACAACTGTTAGATTACGGAATAAATTTGCACCTAATTTATTTTTAGGTAACATTCCTTTAACTGATTTTTCTACTACTCTTGAAGGATCTTTTCCATACAATTCTGTAGCAGTTAAACTTTTTTGACCTCCCGGGTAACCTGTGTGACGAATGTAAGTTTTATCGTTCCATTTGTTACCAGATAAAGTGATTTTTTCAGCATTGATAACAATTACGTTATCGCCGCAATCAACGTGAGGTGTGAAGTTTGGCTTGTGCTTACCTCTTAAAAGTTTTGCAACCTTTGAAGATAAACGACCAAGCGCCTGACCTTCAGCATCAACTAAAACCCACTGCTTATTTACAGTAGCTTTGTTTGCTGAAATCGTTTTGTAGCTTAATGTGTCCACACTAATTATTTTTATTTATTAAACATTCCTCTCTCAAAAAGAGTTTGCAAATTTACGATTATATATTTGATTACCAAACCTAGTTAAAGGTTTTTTTATCACTGAAAATCAGATGGCTTAGCGCCATGAAAATTAACGGCTAAAAGTAGCACGCTGTAACCTATCATTGATAGATTTTCCTAGGCCAAAATCAGGAAAACGTTCTGTAATGATCACATCCAAATTTTGATGATCCAGATGATGCATAGCGTCGTATAATTTTGATGCGGCTTCTGCCATATTGCCTTTTTTAGATAAAATGACTTGCTTAGTAATGGAATCATTTTTCAAATTTGATTTAAAAACAAGAACGCCAATGCGTTTGTTTTTATAGTTTTTAATTTCTTCCTGAATAAAATCGGTTAGTACGGTTCGTGTTAAAGGTGCGTAATGACGTTCTAACATTCCGGGAGCGTCTGGACTCACTTCTTTTCTATTTTTTATAATGACTCTGCCAACTACCGCTTCAATATCTTCTAAAGCTAATGCGCCCAAACGGTAAATAATAGGCTCCTCGTTTTCAAAACCAATTATAGTAGATTCTATACCATTGGAGCATGCGCCACCATCTAAAACCATATCTATTTCGTTTTTAAAATAACGTTCTACATGTTCTGGTTTTGTGGGGCTAATACTCCCAAAAGGATTTGCACTTGGTGCAGCTAAAGGAAATGGTAATTGTTTTAAAAGCGACAAAGTTATTGGGTGATTTGGAATTCTCACTGCAACGGTATCCTTTCCAGCGGTTATTAAATCGGGAATTACGGATTGTTTTTTAAGAACCAAAGTCATGGAACCTGGCCAAAAAGCATCAGCTAATAATTTTGCTTTTTCTGGTATATAACTTACCATATTATCTAGTGCTTCGATGGATGACATATGAACAATGAGCGGATTGAAAAACGGACGCTTTTTAGTTTCAAAAATACTATTAATGGCCTTTTCGCTGAATATGTTTCCTGCAAGCCCATAGACAGTTTCGGTAGGAATGGCTACGAGTTTATCTGCCTTTAAAAGAGTAATTGCCTTTTGTATGTCTTTTGAAATGATACTCATTTTTGTTAATCAGGTTGCAAAATTAGTTAAAATATATATAAATCCATTATTTTCATTTTGCCTTGATGCACTATTTAGATTTAAAGTTGAACTTGATATTTAAATCTGCAAAAAAACAAAAAACACATCAAATTTAGGGAACTGATAAAGCACCATTCGTTTTCTAAATGACACGCTTGAGGCTGCGGATTGCAACTTCATTTCATGACTTATAATTTCTTCAGATTGATGATTGGGATCTTATCCAGATATGGGTCTTGATTTTCTAATTAGTTTTAGTAATAACTTACTGATTTTAAATTTTATACTGGTTTGTAAGCGTTAGGGATTGAGCGGCGTGTTTGAGCTCGCCGACGCAGGAGGAAGCGAGTAGCGAAAGCCCGACTCTTGGGGAACGCTCAAAATAATTAAGTTATCATGTTTAAGCCCCGAATTTTGTTTATTTTTGCAGCGCTATGCGAGAATTACAACTTTCAGATTGGTTGCCTACCACAAATAAAGAGGTGAAAATACGCGGATGGGATGCGTTAGATGTTATCCTGTTTAGTGGTGATGCCTATGTAGATCACCCATCGTTTGGGCCTGCGGTAATTGGTCGTATTTTAGAGAGTTATGGTTTGCGAGTTGCGATAGTTCCGCAACCTAATGTGAATGATAATCTTCAGGATTTTGTAAAATTGGGTGCTCCAAAATTGTTTTTTGGCGTTACTGGTGGGTGTATGGACCCGATGCTTAGCAATTACAATGCGAATAAAAAGCGTAGAGATAAAGATGCCTACACACCAAATGGCGATATTGGATTTAGACCTGATTACGCAACAACGGTATATTCGAATATTTTAAAAGAAAAGTGGCCTAATGTTCCTATTTTAATAGGTGGTATTGAAGCGTCGCTGCGTCGTGTAACGCATTATGATTATTGGAGTGATAGGTTAATGCCTAGTATTTTAGAATCATCAAAAGCTGATATGTTGGTTTACGGCATGGGTGAGCAGCCTTTGCGGGAAGTTGTGCGTTTGTTACAAAAAGGTGTACCTTTTTCTAGTATTAATACGGTAAATCAAACTGCAATTCTTGTTGATAAAGATGAAAAGATTCCAAAAAACAGTAATTGGGAAGATATTGAAATTGCTTCACACGAAATTTGTTTAAGGGACAAGAAAAAATACGCTTCGAACTTTAAAGTTATAGAACAAGAGAGTAATAAGTTGGCTGCACGTCGAATTTTTCAGAAAGTTGGTGAAAAGACTTTAATGATTAATCCGCCTTATCCAACCATGACTGAGGATGAAATTGATGCTTCATTTGAATTGCCTTACACCAGAATGCCTCACCCAAAGTATAATAAGCGAGGTCCTATTCCTGCTTATGAAATGATTAAGTTTTCAATTAACATCCACCGTGGGTGTTTTGGTGGTTGCAGTTTTTGTACTATATCGGCACATCAAGGCAAATTTATTGCGTCTCGAAGTCAGGAATCTGTACTAAGAGAGGTGGATACGGTAGCTAATATGCCAGATTTTAAAGGGTATCTGTCTGATATTGGGGGCCCAAGTGCAAATATGTACAAAATGAAAGGCAAGGTGCAATCTATATGCGATAAATGTGTAGCACCTTCTTGTATTTCACCAGTTATTTGCAGTAATTTAGATACATCTCATAAGCCTTTAACCGATTTGTATAAAGCTGTTGATAGTCATCCAAAAGTAAAGAAATCCTTTATTGGAAGTGGTATTCGTCATGATATGTTGGTTCCTGAATTTAATAAAAATGCAGACCCGAAAGAGCTTGATGACTATACCGAAGAAGTAATGACCAAGCATGTTTCTGGGCGATTAAAAGTAGCTCCAGAACATACCAGTGATCCTGTTTTGAAATTGATGCGGAAACCATCGTTTAGTTATTTTCACAAGTTTAAGGAGCGTTTTGATAAGATTAATATAGCTAAAGGGTTAAAGCTTCAGTTGATCCCTTATTTTATTTCGAATCATCCGGCTTGTGAGGTTGAAGATATGGCAAATCTTGCTGCCGAGACTAAAGATATGGGTTTCCAATTAGAACAAGTTCAAGGGTTTACGCCAACGCCGATGACAGTCGCTACTGTTATCTATTACAGTGGATATCATCCATACACACTTAAAAAAGTAAAAACACCAATAACTCGTAAGGAAAAAGATGAACAACATCGCTTTTTCTTTTGGTATAAGGATGAAAATAAAGCTTGGATTAAAAAGACACTCAACAAACTTGGGCGGCAAGATTTACTAAATGTATTGCTTCCAGAAAAAACGGAGAAATGGCGTAAAAATAAACCAAAAGGCGAAGCTAAAAATACTTATGATGATGCAATTCCATTTAATAAAAGGAAAAATAAGGCTAAGTTTAGGAGCAAAAAGGGGCGGTAAATCTTAACAGCTGTGGTTTCTTAATATAAATAGATCTTACATAATACAAATTATATAAATTATTTTTTTAATCTTTTGTGGTTCTTCTTTTCTTCACTTTGCTGAAATATAGCGTAGGCTAAAATGGCTATTTCTATTGCTAAAATAGCAATTTTTGCTTTCTTACTTTTAGTAAGAACAGTTGATAGGCCTAGTATTTTTGTAATGATCATTAGTATGTTTTATTAAATTAAATTTATTTGCTTAAGCATTATCTCTAGGTTGGTGTATATTTCCCTTGTCTATTTGCTGTTGGTTAATATCACGACCATCGACTTCTTTTTTATTGATGGCATGTTCTGATATGCTTACATCGTTCTTATCTATTTTTTTCTGTGTATTTGAATTTTTCTCCATTATGTAATTAATTTTAATTTCACTACTAATTTAGATGTGAATGATGAGATTAATTAACGTAATAGAATTAATCATTAACTTATATGATGAGATCAATGCGCCTTTAACCAATTAGAGCTAGATTTATATGATTTTAAGTGTTTTTTCGAAGGGTTTAATTTTTTTTGAATAGCTCTATTTTAACCCCTAAATTTTTAGCGATAAAGTACAGTAATGTGGTTTTTAAAACTCCAATGCCGTAAATGCAACTTCTTTTAAAGTTTATTGAAGAAGCCTCTTCAAAATATTTTGTAGGACATGTTATTTCTGCAATTTCATGGCCTTCAAAGCATATTTGAGCTAACATTTGATTGTCGAAAATAAAATCATTTGAATTTTTATTAAAAGATATTTGTTTTAAAATTTTTGCAGAAAAGGCTCTATAACCAGTATGATATTCAGATAGTTTTTGTCCCATTAATATGTTTTGAACTAGTGTAAGACACCGATTGAAAAAATACTTGTATACGGGCATCCCACCTTTTAAAGCACCCCTACCTAAAATTCTAGAACCCAAAACAACTTCGTATAAATCATTAGCAATCAAATAGCTCATAGAATGTATCAATTTGGGCGTGTATTGATAATCAGGATGTAACATGATAATAATATCCCCATTTAACTCTAAAGCTTTATTATAACATGTTTTTTGATTAGCTCCGTAGCCAGAATTAGTGTCATGTTGGATAATGTGTTTTATTTTTAGATTTTTAGCAATTTCGATAGTAGCGTCATTGCTATAATCGTCAACTAGTATAATATCATCAACAATATCAAAAGGAATTTCTTCGTATGTTTTTTTGATTGTTTTTTCAGCATTAAATGCAGGTAATACAACTATGATTTTTTTGTTGTTAATCATTATGTTTGAAAAGAAATTATTGTTATTTATATTTTTATCCTTAAATAAAATAGCCTTAAAATCATTCAATTTTAAGTAATTCTATCTGGTTTTTTTTGTAAATAGTTTGTCCTATTATTTTTATCCATTGTAAGGTTGAAGATTCAAAGTTAACTTTTTCATAATCAATTAAAAGATAATTGGGGTGGTACTTGTTAATTATGGTCTGTCTTATGGAATCAGGATTTGTTTTGGAAAAAAAAGAGTTTACTGCTAACCTCCTTTCATTTTGATCTTTAATCCAATAAAGTGGTTGCTCCGAAGCGACAACTTTACCTTGAAAAGAAGGAATAATCCAATTTGAACTATTATTTGATAGAATAACATCATCAAATTTTACAAGCTCTTTTAAAAAAGAAAATTTATTATAATATTCAATATTTTTTTGTTTAAAAGGCCCCAATACAACACTTCCTAAATTTCTGAAATTTAAGCCTAGTGAAATTATAATAGCTACGAATAATGATGATAGATATATCTTATAAACTAATTTTCGTTCGCTAATTAATATAACCATATAATATGCCATCAAAAAATGAGAAAACATAACAGTGGTTGAAATTACTCTAGATACACCATATATATTAAATACATAACCTCCAACATAAATTAATAGAAGACATACAATAACTAAAACAAAAAATATAATTATTGAATTTTTTTTTAAAAAAACGAAACCAGGTATTATAAATAAAAGTGGCCAATTCTTCCAAAATATATTGGAGTAAAGTTTTAAAGAATCTGAATGGAAATCTGAATTAGTTTCATTGAATAATTCCAATAAATTATAATAGGGCCAGAGGACTCCTAATAATAGACTTGGTAGTATTAAAATAATTGATTTTTTAATGCATTGTTTTATTGAATAATTATTAAAAGTAAAGCTCAATACTATAATCCCAATGTATAGCGTAATGGCTGTTGTAGGATGCGTAATTAATACAATAGCGCTAGAAATAATGATAGAAATATAAATTAAAAAATTATCAAAAGCATTATGTTTTGATAGCATAGCTAAAATTAACAATACTAAGGCCATAGCAAAAGTAGAAGGGTATGGCAATACGTAATGTAAAGTTAAAATATGAAAAAAACCACTCCAAATAAACGGTGCTTTTCCCCAAAAAATCATAGTAAATATTAACGCAATCGAAGCAATTACTATATAATTCTTTTCAAATATATTTTTACAGAAATAATAGAAACTATACAGAAAAAAAATGAGATTAAAAAAAGCAAAATAGGTTAAAGAATGTATAGAGTTAAGTCCTGTAATTTTTGAAAAAATCGCTACCAATATTGAATACGGTGAAAAAAAAGCATGAGGTATGTTTGACTTTATTATTGGATTATTAGGATGAATTAAATTTTTTGATAATTCGTTTACAACCGCAGAATGTTCAAAAAAATCATCAGTCCAATGCCCTTTTATAAGGTAAAGTATTTCAAAAACAATTAAAATACTAGCAAGTATTAAATAACTATTAATTTTTACAGTTCTTCTAAATTCCATTTATACTATTTAATACTATCGTATTTTTAAAACTTCAAACTTAATGCGCCTCCAACCAATTATCACCAATATCCAAATCAACATCTAAAGGCACATCCATTTTAAAAGCGCCTTCCATTTCAGTTTTAATTAAAGTTTTCATCTTTTCTAGTTCTGGTTTATAAACATCAAAAACCAACTCATCATGTACTTGTAAAAGCATTTTAGTTTTGTAATTACCACTTTGAAGTTTGTCGTAAATTTTAATCATGGCAATTTTGATAATATCAGCTGCACTTCCTTGTATTGGGGCGTTTACGGCGTTACGTTCGGCAGCACCTCGAACCACAGCATTACGTGAATTAATATCTTTTAAATAGCGACGACGTCCTAAAACAGTTTGTACATAACCATGATCGCGGGCAAAATCGACTTGCTCACTCATGTAAGCACGCAATTTCGGGTAGGTTTTATAATAAGTGTCAATAAGCTCTTTGGATTCACTTCGAGATAAATCAGTTTGATTGCTTAAACCAAAAGCAGAAACGCCATAAATAATGCCAAAATTTACCGTTTTTGCATTACTACGTTGTTCGCGAGTCACCTCATCTAAAGGCACATTAAATACTTTTGAAGCCGTGGACGCGTGAATATCTTCTCCATTTTTAAAAGCTTCAATCATCGTTTCTTCTTTACTTAAAGCTGCAATAATACGGAGTTCTATTTGCGAGTAGTCGGCAGCCAAAAGTGTATAATCGTCGTTTTTAGGTATAAACGCTTTTCGTACCTGTCGACCACGTTCGGTTCTTATAGGAATATTTTGAAGATTTGGATTATTACTACTTAATCTTCCAGTCGCTGCAACAGTTTGCATATAATCGGTATGAACTCTGCCTGTAGATGGTTCAACCTGTAATGGTAATGCGTCTACATAAGTGCTTTTAAGTTTTGATAATCCTCTGAAATCTAATATTTGCTGAATAATTTCATGGTCTTTAGCTAAATAACTTAGAATATCTTCGCCAGTGGCATATTGTCCTGTTTTGGTTTTTTTAGGCTTATCAACCAACTTCATTTTGTCAAATAAAACTTCACCTAATTGTTTTGGAGATGCAATATTAAACTCTTCGCCAGCAGCTTTATAAATTGACTTTTCAAGATTAATAATATCAGTATTCAATTGTTCTGCTAAAGAATTTAAAAACCCTTCATCCAAATTAATACCTTCTAATTCCATGGCAGCCAGCACGCGAAGTAACGGAATTTCAATATCGTCAAACAATTTCTGAGTATTAGCTTCTCCCAATTCTTTTTGAAAATGTTCTTTTAATTGTAAAGTGATATCAGCATCTTCAACGGCATATTCTGTTTGTTTTTCTAAAGAAACATCGCGCATTGATAGTTGATTTTTTCCTTTTTTACCAATCAATTCGGTTATAGAAATTGGTGTGTAATTTAAATAAGTTTCAGCCAAAACATCCATATTATGGCGCATATCAGGATTAATTAAGTAATGAGCTAACATGGTATCAAACAGTTTTCCTTTAACGTCAATATTATATTTTGCTAAAACTTTAATATCGTATTTTAAATTCTGACCAATTTTCTGAATGATTTCACTCTCAAAAAACGGACGTAATTGTTCAATAAGTTCTTGAGCTTCATCACGATTGTCAGGAAACGGTAAATAAAAGCCTTTACCAATTTCCCAAGAAAAAGCAATACCAACTAATTCTGCAGTTATTGGGTTTAAACCTGTTGTTTCGGTATCAAAACAAACCGAGGTTTGATTCATTAAATTTTTTATAAATAATTTTGTTGCCATTCCAGAGGCCACACTTTGATAAAAATGTGATAAGGTTTCGGCAGTTTTACGTTGTAATGGGTTTTCAGTTTTTGCTTCCGCGGAATTTGTATCTGCTCCAAATAAAGAGAATTGACCTGCACCAGCAGATTTTACTTCCATTGGTGTCGCTTTTGTTTCATTAGCTTCTGATGCTTTTTTAGTATCCAAATTTTCAGTCGTTTCCACTGAAAATGTTTTTACGAAATTATCCGTTAAACGTCTAAATTCTAATTCCTGAAAAATTTCTTTTACTTTGTCAACATCTGGATGGTCAAGTTCAAAATCTTTAGCATTAAAAGTTACTGGCACATCTAACATGATAGTAGCCAACTTTTTCGAGAGTAAACCTAAATCGCCGTTGGCTTCGACCTTCTCTTTCATTTTGCCCTTCAATTTATTAGTATTGGCCAATAAGCCTTCCATACTTCCAAATTCTGCAATAAATTTCTTTGCTGTTTTTTCGCCAACACCAGGTAGTCCTGGAATATTATCACTAGAATCGCCCATCATGCCTAAAAAATCTATTACTTGCATGGGATCAGTAACTTCAAATTTTTTCTGAACTTCAGGAATGCCCCAAGTTTCATAACCACCACCAAAAACGGGGCGATACATGAAAATATTTTCGGTTACTAATTGAGCAAAATCTTTATCTGGTGTTACCATAAAGGTTTTGTATCCTTCCTTTTCTGCTTGACGCGATAGAGTGCCAATAACATCATCGGCTTCATAGCCTTCTTTTACCATGATTGGGATATGCATGGCTTTTAGAATATTGCAAATATGAGGTATGGCGGTACGAATACCTTCGGGTGTTTCATCTCTGTTGGCTTTGTATTCTTCGTACATTTCAACACGGTCTGCACTCCCACCTTTATCAAAACAAACGGCTAAATGGTCTGGGCGTTCTCGTTTTATAACATCCAATAATGAGTTCATAAACCCCATAATAGCTGAGGTGTCTTCCCCTTTAGAATTTATTCGCGGGTTTTTTATGAAGGCATAATAACCACGAAATATTAAAGCGTAGGCATCGACGAGAAAAAGGCGTTTTTGTTGAGTCATATTTGTGTTTTGTTGAAGACCATAAAACTACAAAACTTAATTGTGGCATTGAAATGCAATTCGTAATTTTCCAATGTTAATTTTATGATATATGAATATATTCTCAATAGCCATACATGGCGGCGCAGGAACTTTGGTAAAAGGGATGATGACACCAGCGTTAGAAACGCAATATAAACAGGCTTTAAAAATTGCTTTGGAAAAAGGATATGGGATTTTAGAAAAAGGTGGTTCAGCTGTTGATGCCGTAGAAGAAGCTGTGAAAATATTAGAAAACTCTCCGCTATTTAACGCTGGAAAAGGTAGTGTGTTTACAGCAAACGAAACTCATGAGATGGATGCTTCTATTATGGATGGTAAAACTTTAATGGCAGGTGCCGTTAGTTTGATTTCAGGAATAAAAAATCCGGTTTCTTTAGCTAGAGATGTCATGGAAAAAAGTGGCCATGTGTTTTTAGCAGGTGAAGGTGCGATGCAATTTGCAAAAGAGTTGCATTATAAAATTGAGGATACCTCGTATTTTTACGACAAATTTCGCCATAAACAATGGTTAGACATAAAGGATACGGATAGTTTTCAGTTAGATCATGCTACTAAAAAGGACTCAAAGTTTGGTACAGTAGGTGCTGTGGCTTGTGACCAAGAAGGCAATATTGCAGCAGCAACATCAACTGGAGGAATGACTAATAAAAAATGGGGACGTGTAGGCGATAGCCCTATGATTGGCGCTGGAAATTATGCAAATAATAAAACCTGTGCTATTAGTTGTACAGGAAGCGGTGAGTTTTTTATTCGAGGTGTGGTAGCTTATGATGTAGCTTGTTTAATAGAGCATAAAGGTATGACGTTGCAGGATGCTTCAAACGAAGTTATTAATAATCGCATACTTGAAATAAACGGTGATGGTGGTTTAATTGCAGTAGATAATCAAGGTAATGTGGCTATGCCTTTTAATACGGAAGGAATGTATCGCGCCAGTAAAACCTCTAAAGGAGTAGAAGACATCTCTATTTATAAATAAATCAATATTGCGAATTCCGTTTTCTGGAATGAGGTAATCAATATAATTAATTCGAATTGTTTTTAAAAGATTACCACGTCACTCAGTTCCTCGTAATGACGAACTAAATAAAAGGTGCTTCAATGGGTAAAACAGTTACTTTTCTTTCTTCAATATTATATTGGTCGCTATTAGAAAGTACATGAATTGTCATATTAGCCATGGTCATAGGCGTGCCTTCTTCTAATACTTTTTCATTATTATGGGTAAGTGTGCTGCCATCAAAAATAATAACCATTCCAGATCCAATAACGGTACAATTATTGGCGTTTTTAATAATCATCCCTGTGTCCTCCGCAAGACCGATTCCAATAAGATTGGGAAACTTAGCTACTGCTTCACTCTGTCTTCCAAATCGGCCACGTTTAATAAAATGAGTATCTATAATTAATTCAGGAATTAACCCTAAACCTTTATACATACTTACTGCGCCTTTAATAAAACCTTCTTTTGGGCTACCGCCAGAAATCATTTCATTGGTCATTGCCATAGCACCCGCACTAGTTCCAGCAATTACAAAGCCGACTTCGTTTTTATAGCGGTTCATTAGAATATTATGTATCTCAGTACCACCTATAAAATTTGTGATTTTGGATTGATTCCCTCCTGAAAACATGATGCCATTTGCAGATTTGATTAAATCTATAGACTTTTTTTTCTCAGCATCCTGCTTACTTCTAATATCAAGAATATGAACATCTTTACAGCCTAATTTTGTAAAAGCAGTTATATAATTTTTCCCAACTTCTAACGGGATACTAGAGGCTGTTGGTATGACCACTATTTTAGCATCTTTCCCACCAGCTTCCCGAACCACATGAAATAATATACCCTCATCAATAAACTCAAGCGTGTATAATTCACTGTCTTCAATACCTTTATCTTCATTTCCTCCAATAGGAATAAGCGTTCCTTTAATCTGCTGCATGTAAATCTTTCTTGTAGATCAAATATAGTAAAAAAATAAACTAATTTTTTTATTGAAAAACGCTTATATTTATATCTTACACTAAAAAAATAGCTTAATGAATATAAGAAGTATAAATGCAATGCGAGGCCCAAATTACTGGTCTGTGAGACGACATAAATTAATTGTTATGGTTTTAGACCTTGAAAAGATGGAGGAATATCCTTCTCATAAAATTCCAGGTTTTAGCGAACGCTTAAAACAAATGTTTCCTAGTATGTATTCACATCGCTGTTCTGAAGGGTGCGAAGGCGGTTTTTTTATGCGGGTTGATGAAGGCACATGGATGGGTCATGTTATTGAGCACATCGCATTAGAAATTCAAACACTTGCAGGTATGGATACTGGTTTTGGAAGAACTAGAGGTTATGGCGAAGAGGGTGTTTATAATGTGGTTTTTTCATATATTGAAGAATCAGTTGGACGCTATGCGGCAAAAGTTGCGGTTGATATTTGTGAGGCACTCATAGCTGCTAAAGATTATGATATGGACGATGATATTCAGCATATGCGAGAGCTTCGTGAAAAAGAACGTTTAGGACCAAGCACAGGATCTATAGTTGAAGAAGCTGAAGCCCGAGGAATTCCATGGATTCGATTAAATAAATACTCGTTATGTCAATTAGGATATGGCGCAAATCAAAAACGAATTCAGGCCACAATAACGAGTGAAACGAGTAGTATTGGGGTGGAATTGGCTTGCGATAAAGAAGATACCAAATACCTGCTGGAACAAGCAGAAATAGCTGTACCTCGTGGCGATATTATCCGTCGTGAAAGCAGTTTGGAAGATGCCTGTAGATACGTGGGTTATCCATTAGTGATTAAACCTGTAGACGGAAATCATGGTCGAGGCATTACTGTAGATGTACAAAATTATGATGATGCCCTTGAAGCTTTCAGGCAGGCAAAAGATAGTTCTCGTAATGGAATAATTATTGTCGAAAAATTTATTACTGGAGACGATTATAGATTATTAGTTATAAATAATAAGTTAGTGGCTGCTGCTATTAGAACACCAGCACACGTTATAGGTGATGGAAAATCGACCGTCGATCAGCTTATTGCTAAAGTAAATTTAGACCCAAGGCGCGGTTATGGTCATGAAAATGTTTTAACGCAAATTACTATCAACGATTTAACCAAAACTATTATTAAAGATTCAGGTTATACGTTAGATTCGGTATTAAATGAAGGTGAACGCCTAGTTTTAAAAGATACTGCAAACCTAAGTACAGGAGGAACTGCAGAAGATGTAACAGATATTGTACATCCTGCAAACGTTTCTATGGTAGAACGGATTTCTAAAATTATAGATTTAGATATTTGTGGTATTGATATCATGACTACTGATATTTCTAAACCCTTATCTGAAACAGGAGGAGCTGTTTTAGAAGTTAATGCGGGACCAGGCTTTAGAATGCATTTAGCACCCACGTCAGGATTACCACGTAATGTAGCAGCTCCAGTTATAGACAAACTATTTCCAAAGCAAAGTGATACAGGACGAATTCCAATTATAGCCATAACAGGAACCAATGGAAAAACAACCACATCACGTTTAATCGCTCACATTGCAAAAATGAATGGATACCGTGTAGGCTATACCACTAGTGATGGGGTTTATATTCAAAATAGATTACTTATGTCTGGTGATTGCACAGGGCCGTCAAGTGCTGAATTTGTTTTAAAAGATCCTACGGTAAACTTTGCGGTTTTAGAATGCGCAAGAGGTGGGTTACTTCGTGCCGGTTTGGGTTTTAAAAACTGTGATGTTGGTATTGTAACGAATGTAGCAGCTGATCATTTAGGTTTAAAAGGAATTCATACTATAGAACAACTGGCAAAAGTAAAAGGGGTTATTCCTGAAACGGTTTTACCTAAAGGATACGCCATTTTAAACGCCGATGACGATTTAGTTTACGATATGCGAAGAAGCGTTAGCTGTAATATAGCTTTATTTTCTATGGACGAAAATAATCCTAGAATCAAAGCCTTACAACGTCTAAATGGAATAACCGCTATTTTTGAAAATGGCTACGTAACCATTTGCAGAGGGGAGTGGAAAATGCGCATCATGAAGGTCGAAAATATTCCATTAACTTACGGAGGTAAAGCAAAATTTATGATTCAGAATGTATTAGCTGGAATTCTTGCTGCCCATGTTCAAGGTATTAGTATTGAAGATATGAAAGCTGGCTTGGAAACTTTTATTCCTTCGGCAACACAAACCCCTGGGCGATTAAATTTATTTGAATTTAAAAATTTCACTATTCTTTTAGATTATGCACATAACCCAGCAGGAATGCGGGCACTTCAAAAATTCACTAACCAATTAGAGGCCACAGTAAAAGTAGGAATTATTGCTGGTATTGGTGATAGGCGTGTTGAAGACAATAACGAAATGGGAAGTATTGCAGCTGAAATGTTTGATGAAATTATCATCCGTCAAGACAAACAATTACGAGGTAAAAGCGAAGAAGAACTCATTAAAATGTTGGATGATGGTATTAAAATGAAAGATCCCAATAAAAAAACAACCGTTATTCCGTCCGAAAAACAAGCTATTACACATGCCGTTAAAAATGCGGTAAAGGGCTCGCTGATTGTGTTGTGTAGCGATGTGATACCAGATGCCTTAAAGTTGGTTGAAGAATTTAAAGAGAAAGAATCTAAAGGAGAATTGCTTTTTCCCGAAACTCAATAGTTCAGCTTTAACAATTCTATAAGATACAAGGTAAAGATAATCACTAAATTTACCGAAAAAAAGAATACATGCTACGTTGGGTTATTTTTATTATAGTTTACATACTTATTACTATTTATGGTTTTCAAGGTATAAAAACAGTAACTAAAAGTTATTGGGTTTATTACTTGTTTTTTGCAATAGCCTTAATAGTTGTAGGTAATTTTTTATTTCAGTTTTTATCATCTTCAGAAGGACGCGTACTAGACCCCTCAAAAAGTTATGCTTTTGGTTTTTTATTGGCATTTATGTCTTTTGGTTTGGTCATTATTCCCATTTTATTAGGTGAAGATATTATTAGATTCATTTTAGGTCTGTACGATAAATTGGTAACCACAAAGGAATCTTTTTATCTCCCATCAAGACGCAAATTTATAAGTCAAGTAGCCTTAGGTTTGGCAGCCATTCCTTTTACATCATTATTATACGGCATGTATCGAGGGAAATATAGATTTAGAGTTTTAAACTATACCTTACATTTTGAAGATTTACCAGAAGCTTTTGACGGGTACAGAATTACTCAAATTAGCGATATTCATTCAGGAAGTTTTGATAATAAAGAAAAAATTGAATACGGTGTAAATTTAATTAAAGAGCAAAAATCGGATGTTATTTTATTTACTGGCGATATGGTGAATAACAAATCTTCTGAAATGAAAGATTGGAAAGTATTATTTGGTAGCCTAAAAGCAAAGGATGGTGTGTTTTCAGTTTTAGGAAATCATGATTATGGAGATTATGTAGATTGGCCTACTCCAGCTGCTAAAGCTCAAAACTTGGCAGATTTGGCAGATTTACAACGAGAAATGGGTTATGATTTACTTTTAAATGAGAGCAGATTTATTCAACGAAACGGACAACGTATTGCTATTGTAGGTGTTGAAAATTGGGGTAAAGGTGGTTTTAAAAAAGCAGGAGACTTAAAAAAAGCCGCTCAAAACGTTGATGCTAAAGATTTTAAAATATTAATGAGTCACGATCCGTCGCATTGGGAAGAACAAGTTATTCAAGATGATTACCACTATCACTTAACACTAAGTGGGCATACCCACGGCATGCAATTTGGTATTGAAATCCCAGGATGGATAAAGTGGAGCCCCGTAAAATGGCGTTACAAATATTGGGCTGGAGTATATAAAGAAATGGGCCAATACATTAATGTAAACAGAGGTTTTGGCTATTTAGGCTATCCAGGTCGGGTAGGGATTTGGCCAGAAATTACAGTTATTGAACTTAAAAAAGGAGTAAAAGAGGCTTAAGCGGTTACTATGGTTGGGTTTACGGCTATTTTGCTTATATTTATTAGATTGAAATCATCAACCAATATTAAGCATTGGTTTTTAAACCGAAAAAAAATTGTAGGTTTGTTAAACTATAAGTTGACTTAAAACTTTATGATATGTCAAAATTTGGGGAACTTATCGATGTTCAAGTACCCGTTCTGTTAGATTTTTTTACAGAGTGGAATGAGCAATCAACCGCTATGCATGCTGTACTTCGTGATGTTGCTGCAGCACTTGGTGATAAAGCTAAAGTGATTAAAATTGATGTTGAAAAAAATCAAGAATTAGCTGAGGCTTTACGCGTTAAAGGTCTGCCAACACTAATTGTTTATAAAGATGGTGAAATGAAATGGCGCCAAAGTGGCGAGCAAGATGCCAATACACTTATAGGTATTATTCAAGAATATATCTAAAAATTAAAATATTTGGCCGTTACCACAATGGTAGGGGCTTTCTGTTACAATCTTTCTGTTCGTTCCTCACCAAAAGGATTTCCACTGCAATCGCTAACGCAAATCATATTTAGCGTTTAAAATTTTTAATTTATTTTTTAATCATAGTTGAAGTGAATATTTATTTATCCCTTCCCTTTTTAAAGCAAGGAGTTCTTACTTAAGATATTCATTCTCCCCCTTTTAAATGTAGGCGTGGATTCATCATGATGTTTCGGTTTAAATATCAGGTAGTTATAAACTTAAAGCCTTAAAGCCAAAACCTTTTTCACTAAAATATTCCAACACTTTACGTAAAGCATATTTCATATTTTTTTCTGCTTTTAAGCTATCGTGAAACACAATAATACTGCCGCTTTTAGCTGTAGAAATTACATTGTTTAAGCATGTTTCTGGCGAAACATTTTTATCCCAATCAAAAGATAACACGTCCCACATCACTATTTTATAATTTAAAGCTATTAGTTTTCTGCCTTGTTTTGGAGTAATTTGTCCATAGGGTGGTCTAAACAAATTAACAATTGAAGATTTTGGAATTTTAAAATTAGAATCTTTAAACTGTGATTTTAAAACAGATTTGCATAATTCTATATTCTTAATATAATTTTCGCTATTCGTTTTCCAGCCTTTGATATGGTTTTGAGTGTGATTTCCTATCGCATGGTTTTCTTTTAAAATGTCTTTAAAGATGCTTGGGTATTTTTCGACATTTTTTCCAATACAGAAAAATGTCGCTTTAGCATCAAACTGTTTCAGGGTTTTTAAAGTCCAATGCGTTATTTCTGGCGTAGGACCATCATCAAAAGTAAGATACACTATTTTTTCTGTTGAGGGGATGTCCCAAACATAGTTAGGGAATATCTTTTTTACAACTGTTGGAGTTTTTACAGGTGTTAAGGTCACGCCTTAAGGATTGTTTAATTAGAGCTGTCGCCTTCAATTTGTAAACCACTATCTACAGGAATATCCTTATCAATAGGTGGTGTATACTCATCTTCTTCTGTTTCGCCACCATAAAAATGTTTGAATAGTTTTAGATAATTATTAAATGTTTCACCCTCGGTTTCAGCAAAGTCAATATCATATTTAATAAGAACATCAACCAAACCTTTATAGCGCTGAATATCGGTGTATATATCTTCAAAAAGCTTTTCTTGACTATCGGTTTTTAAACTGCCGTAATATGCTAAATTTTCTTGATATTTTTTAGAAACATCTTTAAAAAGCTGACGTGCTTTTTCTTTATTTCCTACTTCATAATAGCCGCTAATATAAGGCTCTAATAGGGTGTAGTAACCAAAATATTCAACAGGCATATTTTCCATAGCGATATCTGCTATTTCTTCTGCTTTATCTAGCTTATCTTCATTAATAAGTTGCTCCATCAAACGTGCCAAATTTCCGCGATAAGTTATTGAGTTTTTACGTGTTTCAACATCATGATAAATATTTGGACTACCACTATTACCCCAATCCCATTTTTTTACTTTTTCATACATTAAATCAGTGTCCACGCGTCCCATGTCAAAAGGGTTTGATCGGTCTATCTCAGTTTTTATCGGTACCAATTTGTAGCACATACCGTCTAGTTGCAAAAAGTCTTTCATCCACAAATAGTCATCATCTCCGAAGCTCCCGCCTGTAAAATAAATGGGGCGTTTCCATTCGTTATTGGCTACAATATCCAACATTAAAAGCCTGTTTTTATAAAGTGCACCACCAGTAACTTTTATATCAATATAGGGTACAATCTCATCGGCATTTTTTGGTTTCACAATCCCAGAATTTAAAGCATTTTCTTTATTTACAGGAATTCGTAAATAAGGGGTTGGTAAGTAACTTGCATTTAAATCCTGACTCCTAACCTGAGACAAATCAACTCCTTGTTGTTGTAAAACATATTTATACTTTGTTTTAGGGTTATCACTGTCAATAAAATTCAAAAATTGCTTTACTTCCAAAGTATCTGGAATAACATTCTCAATAACTATATAATCGTTTGTGCCGTATTTATATAAATTGTGTGTGAGTTGAGATGGTACAGGATCGCTATCATAAGCTTTACGTTTCATTTGATCGATATACCAATCGGTTTGAAATAAACTGGTATTTACAACACGCACATCGGTTCTATATCCTTCAATTTCTTGAGCGTACCAAAGTGCAAAAGTATCGTTATCACCAATGGTGAAAAGTATGGCATTTTCATCGCAGGAATCTAAGTATTTTTTAGCCATGGCATTGGCAGTATATTTTCCAGATCGGTCATGGTCGTCCCAATTGTTTGCGGCTAAAATTCCTGGAACCAAAATTAAGCAGGCTATAGTAATAATTGGTGCTGCTAGCTTTTTTGGCAAGTATTTATTTAGAGCATCATAAATAGCGTAAACACCAAAACCAATCCAAAGTGCAAATACGTAGTAAGAGCCTACAACCGAGTAATCACGTTCGCGAGGTTCAAAAGGACGCACGTTAGTATAAACTTGGATGGCTATTCCTGTAAAAAGGAAAAAAACAAGCATCACCCAAAATAGTTTTTTATCTTTATTAAATAAGAAGAAAAAACCAATAAGACCTAAAATAAGCGGTAATAAATAATAGGTGTTTCTAGCTTTGTTATTTTTAATATCGCTTGGTAAATTATCCTGCGAGTAGCCTAAATGCCATTCGTCAATAAATTTTATACCGGTAAGCCAGTTTCCATGATTATCATAACGCCCTTGAATATCGTCCTGTCTTCCAGAAAAATTCCACATAAAATAACGCCAATACATGTACCCTAATTGGTACTCAAACATATAAACGATGTTACTTGCCAATGAAGGTTTTTCAATTTCAATTAAACTTTTTTCTTTTTTTAGGAAGTTGTTATAATCTTCATAATCAACAGCGCCTTTAGCGACTTGATTTTTAAACTCATTTATCTCAGACTTATATTGTGTGATCCTGTTTAGAGCATAAGCTGTGGCTTGCTCCTCTGGATATCCTGAATTTATTGCTTGTCTGTAAAAGGTGTTTTGAGCGCTAGGTTTTACCTTAAAATCTAAAAAACCCGAAAACAGCATATAGTTTTCAGCATGTTCTGTACTCCACATACGAGGCAAAATTGAAGCATGATTAGAATTGTAGTTTTGTTTTGCGTTCTTATAATCGTTAACAATTACGTATTTCCCTTTTTCTTCGTCTTTTTCGTATTTAGGTTTGTCATCAATATAGGGGTCGTTATCATCTAAATAGGCATATTGGTCAGTAAACTGAGGGCCATAGAACAAATGAGTTTCTGGATACTGTTCTAGGTTATAATACGCCAAAAGCTCTCGTGCACTAGATGGATTATTTTCATTAATAACCACATCAGCGTTAGCACGAATGGGCAACATTAACCACGTTGAAAACCCAATAATAACAAAAGTTAGACAAAGAATTCCGGTATTTAAATGTGTGTAGTCTTTTTTTCTAGTATAATTTAAGCCATAGTAAATAACACCAACTAAAAGTAAACCAGCAATTATTGAGCCTGAGTTAAATGGTAAGCCAATAGTGTTTACAAAAAAGATTTCGAAAACACTAAATATTTTAAGAATGTTAGGTGCTAAAAGTTTAAAAACAAATAATAAAACGCCAACGGAAACAATGTTGGCAATAATGAAGTTTTTAATAGTAACCTCTTTATAATTTTTAAAATAGTAGATAAGCCCAATTGCAGGAATAGTTAGTAAACCCATGAAGTGAACTCCAAAAGAGAGCCCAATAACAAAGGCAATTAAAATAAGCCAACGGTTACCGCGCGGTTTATCCATATCTTGTTCCCAACGTAAGCCTAGCCAGAATAAAACAGACATGATTAATGTTGCCATAGCGTAAACTTCTGTTTCTACAGCATTAAACCAAAACGAATCGGTAAAAGTAAAAGCTAAACTACCCACTAAACCGCTACCGAGAATAGCAAGAGCTTGGTTTTTATCAACGGATTCTTTATCCGCAATTAGTTTTTTAAGTAGAATAGTAATGGTCCAAAACATAAACAAAATAGTAAATGCACTAGATACGGCACTCATCATATTCATTACCCACCCTATTTGAGAAGGCTCTAAAGCAAAAATTGAGAAAAAAGCACCTATCATTTGAAAAAGTGGTGCTCCTGGTGGATGTCCTACTTGTAGTTTGGATGAAGTTAGTATATATTCACCTGCATCCCAAAAGCTTACAGTAGGTTCAACAGTTAAACTATATGTTATAAAAGCTATCAAAAAAGAGAACCAACCTAAAATAGTATTCCATTTTTTATAGTTAAAATTTGCCATGTATGTTTGTGTTTGTTTGCTTTGGCGAATTTAATAATAATTATGAAATGATGTGTAACTATTTAGTTAGTCTTAACATATCTAGTCAATTCAAGAGAATATTTTTCATGAAATATAATAGCTAAAGTAAAAAAAGGCAGAGAGGTACCGATTATTTTTAAAAAAACCCTTGCGCAAATAAAACTTTATACTAAATTTGCACCTGCTTTAGCGAGGGGTAATCGCTAAATTAAATATTGGCCCATGGTGTAACTGGCAACACGTTGGTTTTTGGTACCAAAGAGTCTAGGTTCGAGCCCTAGTGGGCCAACAAAATTAAAAAAAGCTCTTACTTTTAAAGTAAGAGCTTTTTTGTTTTAATACATCTGAAACCCATCTACTTTGTACTTTTACGTGTTTTAGTGATAAACGCTAAATCTTAAATGTAATCACTGGTCGCTTTGCGTGATTTACCAAATCTTCACTAATACTGCCGTTAAAAAAATGTGAGATGCCCTGCCTGCCATGAGTGCTCATGCCAATTAAATCAGCTTTAATACTTTCAGAAAAATTCATAACCCCTTTTTCAATGCTCGTGTCATTATAAATATTTAAGGTATTTTTATGAGATTCAAAATCATCAACAAATCTTTCCATTCTACTATTTGCTTTTGCAGAAGTAACAAATTTATTAGGTGTGTTAACCATAAGTAGGTGTATTTTAGCGCCTAAAACTTCAGCGAATTTTAAGGCTTTTTTAAAGGGTTTTTTGCTTTCATCTTTAAAATCGGAAGCAAATACAAAATCGTTCACTTTAAACTTTTTATGTTCATTTTTAATAACTAAAACCGGTATTTTAGAAGTTCTTACCACTTTTTCAGTGTTAGAGCCCACCAGCATTTCTTTAAAGCCCGTAGCGCCATTAGAGCCCATAATAACTAAATCAATATTTTGTTTTTTACAAACTTGAAACACGCCTTTAAATATTTCGTGAAACTCCACATGTTCGTGTAAAACTAAATCTTTTAAATAGGGTTTTTCTTTGAGCTCTTCAAATTGTTTATGAGCCAACTTCATAAAATAAACGGCCTCAGGTAAATTGTTGTACGTACTAAGTGCATCGACTTCGTGAAGTGGAATTTCTAAAACATGAAGCAAATGGATTTCACCATTGTGTTTTTTTGCGAGTTGGGCAGCTACCATTAAAGCATTTTCGGCTGGTATGGAAAAATCAGTTGGAACAAGAATTTTTTTCATAATTAGTTTAGTTGATGGTGTAACTAAATTTATGAAATTTTACTTTATAAATCAATAAAATATCATATATTTGCACCGTTGAAAGGCGAATTAAGAAAATGAGGGGACAGAAAGTCCCCTCTTTTTATACTAAAAAATGTTTAAAAAGACCGTAATCGAATTACTTGACACCGCACTGGCTGAGCGTTCAGATTTATTTCTAATCGATTTTTCAATTCAAGGCGATAATCAAATTAAGGTAATTATTGATGGTGATAATGGCGTTTTGGTTGAAGATTGCATGTTTATAAGTAGGGCCATTGAGCATAATTTAGATAGAGAAGAACAAGATTTTTCTTTAGAAGTTATGTCGGCAGGTGCCACAGCACCATTATTAAATAAAAGACAATATAAAAAGAATATAAAGCGTACGCTTAAAGTGAAAACGACTTCTGAAGAGCTAGAAGGAATAATTACCGAAGCAGGCGATGATAATATTATATTAGAATGGAAAGTTAGAGAACCTAAACCTGTTGGTAAAGGCAAAGTAACTTTGAAAAAGCAAGCAAAAATTGCTTATCAAGATATTGTAGAAGCAAAAGTGATGATTAAATTTTAATTCAATAAGAGATATGGAAAATGTCGCGTTAATTGAATCTTTTTCAGAATTCAAAGACGATAAGTTAATTGACAGAGTAACGTTAATGGCCATTTTAGAAGATGTATTTAGAAGTGCCTTAAAAAAGAAATATGGCGATGACGATAATTTTGATATTATTGTAAACCCAGATAAAGGTGATTTAGAAATATGGAGAAACAGAATTGTGGTTGCCGATGGTGAAGTTGAAGAGCCAAATCAAGAAATATCTTTAACTGAGGCTAGAAAAATTGAGCCAGATTTTGAAGTAGGTGAAGACGTGTCAGAAGAAGTGAAGCTTATTAATTTAGGAAGACGTGCTATTTTAGCATTACGTCAAAACTTAATTTCGAAAATACACGAGCACGATAATACCATCATCTACAAACAATTTAAAGATTTAATAGGTGAAATTTATACGGCTGAAGTGCATCATATTCGTCACAGAGCAGTTATTTTGTTAGATGATGAAGGAAACGAAATAGTATTGCCAAAGGACAGGCAGATTCCATCTGATTTCTTTAGAAAAGGAGATAATGTTAGAGGTGTAATTGATAGTGTAGAGCTTAAAGGGGCTAAACCTACCATTATCATGTCGAGAAGTTCCCCAGCTTTTTTAGAAAAGTTATTTGAACAAGAAATCCCAGAGGTTTTTGATGGTTTAATTACCGTTAAAAATGTAGTGAGAATCCCCGGTGAAAAGGCAAAAGTAGCAGTAGATTCTTATGATGATAGAATAGATCCTGTAGGGGCTTGTGTTGGTATGAAAGGTTCAAGAATTCATGGCATTGTTCGTGAGTTAGGTAACGAAAATATTGATGTTATTAATTACACAAATAATTTACCACTTTATATTACCCGTGCTTTAAGTCCTGCACGAGTGACATCAATAAAAATTGATGAAGAAACAAAGCGCGCCGAGGTTGTTTTAAAGCCAGAAGAGGTAAGTAAAGCTATTGGTAGAGGTGGGCATAACATTCGTTTAGCTGGTCAACTAACAGGATATGAAATTGATGTATTTAGAGAAGGTGCCGAGGAAGATGTAGAATTACGTGAATTCTCTGATGAAATTGAAAAATGGGTTATTGATGAGTTTGCCAAAGCTGGATTAGACACTGCTAAAAGTATCTTAGAACAAGAAGTTGAAGATTTAGTAAAAAGAACAGATTTAGAAGAAGAAACTATTTTAGATGTGATTAGAATTCTAAAAGAAGAATTTGAAGAGTAGTAAATAATAAATGTAAATGTGCATTATTTTATGCCTTAATGGGTATAATATTTTTTTTTTGAGTATTTTAAAGGCGATTTATGGCTGAAACAATTAGATTAAATAAAGTATTACGTGAGCTTAATATCTCTCTTGATCGCGCTGTGGAATTTTTGGATTCTAAGGGTGTTGATATAGAGAAGCGTCCCACTACAAAAATTTCTGAGAAAACATATAAAATTCTTTCAGATGAATTTGAAACGGATGCTAATAAAAAAGTAGCATCTCAAGAAGTTAGTGAAGCAAAACAAAAAGAAAAAGATTTGTTGCGTGAACAACGAGAGCGTGAACTTGAAGAAAGACAAAAAGTAACGGCTAGTAGAGAAGAAGTAATAAAGGCAACCAAAGCACTATCTGGACCAAAACAGGTTGGTAAAATAGATTTAGATCCTAAAAAATCTAAAACTGTTGAAGCTGCAAAACCTGAAGTCAAGGAAGAAACAAAAGAAATTGAGCAAGAAAAGCCAAAAGAAGTTGTTGCTAAGCCAGAAAAAGAAATTGAAAAGCCAGAAAAGCCTATTGCTGATTCAAAAAAAACAGAAAATATATCTGATAAGTCTCAAACAAAATCTCAAACAAAATCTGAATTAAAGACAGAGGATATTGAAGATCCAAGGGCAATTATTATTGACGGCGAACTTGTTATTCCAGATGAAAAAGTTACGACACAGTATAAAAAACTAACGGGTCCAAAAATTGCTGGAGATAAAATTGATTTATCACAATTTAAAAAACCAAAAAAGAAAAAAGAAGAGAAAAAGCCTGCAGTTAAAACGGGTGATGCTAACAAGAAAAAGCGTCGTCGTATAAGTAAAGCCGGTGGTACGCAACCAAATAGTAATAGAACATCAACTCCTAGAACTGGTGGAAATGATCGATTTAAAGGTAAACCAGGACAAGGTCGTCGTAATATCGTAAAAGAAGAACCTAGCGAAGAAGATGTTAAAAAACAAGTACGCGAAACGCTTGAAAAACTTCAAGGGAAGTCTAATAGAGGTAAAGGTGCAAAATATAGAAGAGATAAAAGAGATCAGCATAGAGAGCAGTCTGAGATTGATGAACAAATAGAAGCAGCAGAAAGTAAAATACTTAAAGTTACAGAGTTTGTAACAGCAAGTGAAGTAGCTACCATGATGGATGTTGGTGTAACTCAAATTATTTCCGCATGTATGTCACTTGGAATGATGGTTACTATGAATCAGCGTTTAGATGCTGAAACATTATCTATTGTTGCTGAAGAATTCGGCTATCAAGTAGAATTTATTACTGCAGATATTGAAGATTCTATTGAAGAGGTTAAAGATAAACCAGAAGATTTAAAACCACGTGCACCAATTGTTACGGTAATGGGTCACGTAGATCACGGTAAAACATCTTTGTTAGATTACATTCGTCAAGAAAATGTAATTGCAGGAGAATCAGGTGGAATTACACAGCATATTGGTGCTTATGGTGTAGAGCTAGAAGGTGGTCAAAAAATTGCGTTCTTAGATACACCAGGTCACGAAGCCTTTACAGCAATGCGTGCTCGTGGTGCTCAAGTAACTGATATAGCTATTATTGTTGCAGCAGCAGATGATGATATTATGCCTCAAACAAAAGAAGCTATCTCGCATGCTCAAGCGGCAGGAGTTCCTATTGTTTTTGCTATTAACAAGATAGATAAACCAGATGCAAATCCTGAAAAGATTAAAGACGGTTTAGCACAAATGAATTTACTAGTTGAAGATTGGGGTGGTAAAATTCAATCGCACGATATTTCAGCAAAAGTAGGTACTGGTGTTAAAGAGTTATTAGAAAAGGTATTACTTGAAGCTGAATTACTTGAGCTCAAAGCAAACCCTAATAAACCGGCCATTGGCACGGTAGTAGAAGCCTTTTTAGATAAAGGTCGTGGCTATGTATCAACTATTCTTGTGCAAGCAGGAACACTTCGCATTGGAGATTATGTTTTAGCTGGAAGAAACAGTGGGAAAGTTAAAGCGATGCATGATGAGCGCGGAAATGATATAGTTGCAGCTGGACCTTCAACACCAGTTTCTATACTTGGTTTAGATGGCGCACCACAAGCAGGCGATAAATTCAACGTGTTTGCAGATGAACGCGAAGCCAAACAAATAGCTTCCAAACGTGCGCAGTTACAGCGAGAGCAATCTGTTAGAACGCAACGTCATATAACACTTGATGAAATAGGACGTCGTATTGCATTAGGAGATTTCCAAGAGTTTAATATTATTCTTAAAGGTGATGTTGATGGTTCCGTGGAAGCGTTGACCGATTCATTCCAAAAATTATCAACGGAAGAAATTCAGGTGAATATTTTGCATAAAGGCGTAGGCGCTATCACCGAAAGTGATGTATTATTAGCCTCAGCATCTGATGCAATTATTGTTGGTTTTAATGTGCGACCAGTTGGAAATGCTAGAATGATTGCTGATAAAGAAGAAATCGATATTAGAACATATTCCATTATTTATGATGCTATAAATGATCTTAAAGATGCCATGGAAGGTATGTTATCTCCAGAGCTGAAAGAAGAAATTTTAGGTACAGCCGAAATAAGAGAAATATTTAAAGTTACCAAAATAGGAAGTATTGCAGGTTGTATGGTAACTAATGGCAAGATAACAAGAAACGCAGGCATTCGATTAATTCGTGATGGAGTTGTTGTTTATACTGGAGAGTTAGCTTCTCTAAAACGATTTAAAGATGATGCTAAAGAAGTAACGAAAGGTTACGACTGTGGTATGCAAATTAAAAACTACAATGATATTAAAGAAGGTGATATTATTGAAGCCTTCCACGAAGTTGAAGTTAAAAAGAAATTAAAGTAATTATTTATTTCTTATAAAAAAAAGCGATCTATGGATCGCTTTTTTTGTTTTGCTAATAATATGAAGTTTGAATTTTATTATTTTTTTGGTTTAAAAATAAAGGCACTAGAAAATTTCTTTTTAATGCGTTTCAAGGCTCTATCGGCTTCTAAGCGAGTTCTAAAGGTGCCTACCCATGTTTTAAAATTGGGTGGTTCATAAACCACTTTTAATCCCCAATCGGAAAAAGACTGATTAAAATCCTTTTCAGCAGCATAAGCACCCGAACGATCTCCGTTGTAAATTTGAATTTTATATCGATTGGGATCTTCCTCATTTTTGTTCATCTCCTTTTTAAGATTCAACAATTCCGTAATTTTTTTATCCTGATTAATAGTGACAGTACCTTCTTGCGAAAAACTTAAAGTTGTAGACATAAAAAAACCTAAAACAACTAAAGTGCTAATTTTTAAACTCAATTTTTTCATTTTTTCGTTATTTATACAAATGTATACGTTATAAACTTAATTGTAGTCTTTTTTATTATTTAGAATCCCTCTAAATTATCAATTAAGACTTCTTTACCATTTCGCAAATCGACTTTAAGTATTACTTTTGCGAGAGATTTTTTAAGTGTATTTTTTCAACGTATTATATGAAAAAATCATACCAAAGTTTAGAAGTTAATTTAACTAACAATATGAAATGAGCAACAGTAGTATATTTAATAAGAGATATAATACATATTGCGAATTACATCTGACAACTAATAAAAATAGATATTTACAGATGAAACAGGTGATTCACCGTATATTAAGTAATAGCATGCTTCGTGTTGGCTTAATTATTTTATTAGCATTTACTACATCTCTTTCTGCTCAAGATGGAGATCCAGCAAAAGGAAAATCATTATTTAATGCCAATTGTGCTGCTTGTCATAAATTAGATAAGAAAATGACGGGTCCTGCTTTGTACAAAGTAGAGTCGCGTTTAGCAGAAGAACAGGGGCTAGATAGAGAATGGATTTATGCTTGGATAAAAAATAGTGCAGGACTTATTAAGTCTGGTGATGCCTATGCTAATAAAATTTATAATGAGTACGGCGGTGCAGCAATGACGGCGTTTCCTCAATTATCAAATGAAGATATTGATAATATTTTAGCCTATACCGCTGAAGACAAACCGACTCCTACTGTTGGAGTTAATGCTCCGGTAGTAAGTGATAAGTCCTCAGAATCTTCTGGTGGCATCTCAAATGAAATTATTTTAGGGGCTCTAGCTATTTTATTTGCGTTTTTAGCAATAGGATTGTTTTTAGTAAATAAAACATTACGTCGTTTTGCAACGGCTCAAAATATTGAATTGCCACAACATTCAAAAAGAACACCGCTTTGGAAGGCTTTTGTTCAAAATCAATTTTTAATGATTGTTGTAGCGATATTCTTTTTACTATCAAGTGCGTATTTTGTATATGGTTATTTGTCTCAAATAGGAATAGATCAAGGTTACGAGCCTATACAGCCTATTCATTACTCACATAGAATTCATGCTGGAGATAATGGTATTGATTGTAAATACTGTCACTCCTCGGCAAGAGTAAGTAAGCACTCTGGCATACCGTCTTTAAATATTTGTATGAATTGTCACAAATCAATCTACGAAGTATCACCAGAAACAGCTACAGAAGAATACTCAAAAGAATTTTACGATGGTGAAATTAAAAAGCTTTACAAAGCTGTTGGATGGGATGATGCGGAACAAAAATATACTGGAGAAACACAACCAGTGAAATGGATTCGTATTCATAATTTACCAGATTTTGTTTACTTCAACCACTCACAACACGTTACGGTTGCAGGAGTTGAATGTCAAACATGTCATGGTCCTGTTGAGGAGATGGAAATTATGTATCAACACGCACCATTAACTATGGGCTGGTGTATCAATTGCCATAGAGAAACAAACGTTAATGTAAAAGACAATGCTTATTATGATAAAATTCATGAAGAATTATCTAAGAAGTATGGTGTTGAAGAATTAACAGCTGCTCAAATGGGTGGTTTAGAGTGTGGCAAATGCCATTATTAATAAATTTAATACGAAGTAATTCAATTATATAATATGTCATCAAACAAGAAATACTGGAAAAGTGTTGAAGAGCTAAACGAAAATAGCTCTATTGTTGAGACGCTAAAACAAAATGAGTTTGTAGCAGAGATTCCTACTGATGAATTTTTAGGTGATAAAAATACATTACAGCAAACTTCTACAACGCGACGCGATTTCTTAAAATATGTTGGGTTTAGTACAGCGGCTGCATCTTTGGCTGCTTGTGAAGGACCTGTAAAAAAATCAATTCCATATATAGTGCAACCAACAGAGATTATTCCTGGAGTTGCAAATTACTATGCAACAACAATTGCTAATGGTTTTGATTTTGCTAGTGTTTTAGTCAAAACGCGTGAAGGTCGTCCAATTAAAATTGAAAATAATACAATGGCTCCCACTAAAGGTGGTGCTAATGCTAGAGTAAATGCTTCGGTTTTAGGTTTGTATGACAGTTTGAGAGTTCAAGGTCCTAAAAGAAAAGATGGCGAATCTATTTCATGGGATACTTTTAATACAGAAGTAACCTCTAAATTAAAAACTATAGCGGCGTCTAATAAAGATATTGTGTTACTAACACAAACTTATGCTAGTCCGTCTACAAGTAAATTAATTTCAGAATTTTCTGAAAAATATGCTAATGTTCGTCATGTGGTTTATGATTCTGTTTCAGAATCAGCTGCATTAGATGCTTATCAAGCAAAATATGGTGAGCGTGCGTTAGCAAATTATGATTTTTCAAAAGTTATGACTATCGTTTCTGTTGGAGCAGATTTCTTAAGCGATTGGCAAGGTGGAGGATTTGATTCTGGATATTCTAAAAATAGAATTCCGCAAAATGGTAAAATGTCTCGTCATATTCAATTTGAATCTAATATGACATTATCTGGTGCTAATGCTGATAAGCGCATACCTTTAACACCTACACAACAAAAATTAGTTTTAGCTAAGTTGTATAGTTATGTGGTTGGTGGTTCTGTTTCGGGAAACTTACCAGAACATATTGAAGCGGCTGTAAAAAGTGTAGCATCCCAACTTAAAAAAGCAGGAAGCAAAGGTTTAGTGGTTACTGGCATTCAAGATGTTAATGCGCAAACCGTTGCTTTAGAAATAAATGAAGCATTGTCAAGTAAAGGATTTGACCCAAATACACCTATAAAAACAAGACAAGGTAGCGATAAAGCTGTAACTCAATTAGTTTCTGATATGAAAGCTGGTAAAGTTGGTGCTATTATTATAAGTGGGGTGAATCCTGTTTACACATTAGCAAATGCTGCTGATTTTCTTGAGGGATTGAAAAAAACAGAACTATCTGTTGCGTTTTCTATGAAAGTAGATGAAACATCATCAGAAGCTCAATATATTGCTGCGGCACCTCACTATTTAGAGTCTTGGGGTGATGTAGAATTGAAAAAAGGACATTATGGTTTAACACAACCAACTATTCGTCCTTTATTTGATACCAAACAATTTCAAGAAGTTTTATTAAAGTGGATTGGAAATGATATGTCCTATCATGATTATATAAAAGACACTTGGGGAACCACTATATTAGGTGGAAGTTCTTTCAATAAGGCATTACATGATGGCGTATATATTGGATCTATTAATGCAGAAATTGAAGCTATTACCGAAGTTGAAGAAATAACTGAAGCGCTTTCAGGAAATGCGGCAAGAGCTTTGGCGGATTCTGCAAAATCAAATGAAGGTTTTGAATTATCACTATATACCAAAGTTGGTATGGGCGATGGGCAGCAAGCCAGCAACCCATGGTTACAGGAATTTCCAGATCCCTTAACAAGAACATCTTGGGACAACTATTTAACCATTTCAAAAGTAGATGCTGATGCAAAAGGTTTAACAAATACGCACGTCGCTACTGGCGCATTAAATGGTAGTTATGCCAATGTTACCGTAAATGGAACCACATTAAAAGTTCCTGTTATGATTCAACCTGGTCAGGCAAAAGGTACTGTTGGATTAGCATTGGGTTATGGAAGAACAGCTGGATTAAAACCTGAAATGCAGACAGGAGTTAATGCTTATGTTTTTTATCAAGGGTTTAATAACGTACAGAATGTAACTATTGAAGCCGCTGCTGGTATGCATGAATTTGCTTCAGTACAATTACATAATACTTTGATGGGGCGTGGCGATATTATTAAGGAAACGACTTTAGAGATTTTTAACACCTATGATAGAGAAGATCACGAACATGGATGGAACCAAGTTCCTAAAGTATCTTTAAATCATGAAGAAGTATCAGTAACATCCCCAGAGGTTGATTTATGGGATTCATTTGATCGTTCAATTGGGCATCATTTCAATTTGTCAATCGATTTAAATGCGTGTACAGGATGTGGGGCTTGTGTTATCGCATGTCACGCAGAAAATAATGTACCAGTTGTAGGTAAAACTGAAGTACGTCGTAGCCGTGATATGCATTGGTTACGTATTGATAGATATTATTCATCTGAAGAAACGTTTGACGGTGATAATGAGAAAAAAGAAGAGACCAAAGGCTTAAATATTATTGGTGCTTTAGAAGACATGGAATCTCCTGCTTACAATCCTCAAGTAGCATTCCAACCTGTAATGTGTCAGCATTGTAATCATGCACCTTGTGAAACTGTTTGCCCTGTGGCTGCAACAACACATAGCCGTCAAGGTCAGAATCATATGGCGTATAACCGTTGTGTGGGTACTCGATATTGTGCAAACAACTGTCCTTACAAAGTACGTCGTTTCAACTGGTTCTTATATAACGGAAATGATGAGTTCGATTATCACATGAATGATGATTTGGGGCGTATGGTAATAAACCCAGACGTAACAGTGCGCTCTCGTGGTGTAATGGAAAAATGTTCCATGTGTATTCAAAAAACACAAAAAACAATTTTGGATGCTAAACGTGACGGACGTGAAATTAAAGATGGCGAATTCCAAACTGCTTGTTCCGCAGCGTGTAATAACGGAGCAATGTCTTTTGGAGATATAAACGATAAAAACAGTAAAGTTGCAAAACTTTTAAAAGATGACCGTATGTATCACTTATTAGAAAGTGTTGGTACAAAGCCTAATGTGCAGTATCATACAAAAGTGAGAAATACAACAGAAGCATAAATTTAATTAAAGAATCAATTATATAATTATGGCGTCTCATTACGAAGCACCTATTAGAAGACCTTTAGTTACAGGCGAAAAATCATACCACGATGTTACTGTGGATGTAGCAGCGCCTGTTGAAGGAAAAGCGAATAAACAATGGTGGATAGTTTTTGGTATTGCACTTATCGCTTTTCTTTGGGGTATTGGATGTATCATTTATACTATATCTACAGGCATTGGAACTTGGGGTTTAAATAAAACCGTAGGTTGGGCTTGGGATATTACTAACTTTGTTTGGTGGGTTGGTATTGGTCACGCAGGAACTCTTATTTCGGCGGTACTATTACTTTTCCGTCAAAAATGGAGAATGGCCATTAACCGCTCTGCGGAAGCGATGACTATTTTCTCGGTAGTACAAGCTGGTTTATTTCCAATAATCCACATGGGTCGTCCGTGGCTAGCCTATTGGGTATTACCTATTCCAAATCAATTCGGTTCATTATGGGTAAACTTTAACTCCCCATTACTTTGGGATGTATTTGCAATTTCTACGTATTTATCAGTATCATTAGTATTTTGGTGGACAGGTTTATTACCGGATTTTGCGATGCTTAGAGACAGAGCAATTAAGCCATTTCAAAAGAAAATATATTCATTATTAAGTTTCGGATGGTCTGGCCGTGCAAAAGATTGGCAACGTTTTGAAGAAGTTTCATTGGTACTTGCAGGTTTAGCAACACCACTTGTACTTTCTGTACACACTATTGTATCCTTTGATTTCGCAACATCGGTAATTCCTGGTTGGCATACCACCATATTTCCACCATACTTCGTTGCTGGTGCAGTATTCTCAGGGTTTGCTATGGTAAATACGCTCCTTATTATTATGAGAAAAGTGTGTAATCTTGAAGATTATATTACCGTACAACATATTGAATTAATGAACATAGTCATCATGATTACAGGGTCTATAGTTGGTGTAGCTTACATAACGGAGCTATTCATTGCTTGGTACTCTGGTGTAGAATATGAACAATATGCATTTTTAAACAGAGCAACCGGTCCTTACTGGTGGGCTTATTTATTAATGATGAGCTGTAATGTGTTTTCTCCACAGTTTATGTGGTTCAAGAAATTAAGAACAAGTATTATGTTCTCATTCTTTATCTCAATTGTGGTAAATGTTGGTATGTGGTTTGAACGTTTTGTAATTATTGTAACCTCGTTACATAGAGATTACTTACCATCTTCATGGACGATGTTCTCTCCAACTTTTGTAGATATTGGAATTTTCATTGGAACTATTGGATTCTTTTTTGTGTTATTCTTATTATACTCAAGAACATTTCCAGTAATAGCACAAGCAGAAGTTAAAACAATTTTGAAATCATCGGGTGAACGTTATAAAAATATCAGAGAAAGAGGAGATAGTTTAGTAGGAACTGGAGCAGATGACAGGACTTCTGGTGGAAATAATAAAGAAATAAAAAATTAAAAGTAGCATATGGAAGCTTCAAAAGTAATTCACGCTATTTATACAGATGATGATGTATTAATGTCGGCTGTTAAAAAGGTTAAGGCAGAAAAGTATCACATTGAAGAGATATATACGCCTTTCCCTGTTCATGGACTTGACAAAGCCATGGGATTAGAACCAACACGTATTGCTATAACAGCATTTATGTATGGTTTGGTTGGTTTATCAGTGGCTATTCTTATGATGAATTTCATCATGATTGAAGACTGGCCGATGGACATTGGAGGAAAACCAAGCTTTAGCTATATAGAAAACATGCCAGCATTCGTGCCAATTATGTTTGAGCTAACGGTGTTTTTTGCGGCACATTTAATGGTAATCACGTTTTATTTGAGAAGTAGAATGTGGCCGTTTAAAAAAGCTGAAAATCCAGATCCTAGAACTACAGATGACCATTTTTTAATGGAAATAGCTGTTCATGGAAATGAAAGTGAGCTGGAAAACTTACTAAAGGAAACTGGAGCAGTTGAAATTAATTTAGTTGATAAAGCCCATTAATATACATATGAAAAGCTTAATTAAAATAGTAGTAATAGCAGTTATTTTTGTAGCAGTATCTTGTAATAAAAGTTCTGCTCCAAATTATCAGTATATGCCTAATATGTACGAATCTGTTGGATACGAGACGTACGCTGATGCGCCATTTCCAAATCAAATGGAGGCTCAAATACCAGCAGCAGGCTCAATACCTAGAGGTTATGTGCCTTTCGATATTGAAAATTCAACCGCAGGGTATGATTTAGCAAAAGCGACCTTGAAAAGCCCTTTAGATTCTACACAGGTAGATTATGAAAAAGGTAGCCCATTGTACTCCATTTATTGTGCCATTTGCCATGGTGTAAAAGGTGACGGAAACGGGAAACTAGTGCAACGTGGAAAAATTCTTGGGATACCAAGCTATGACGATGCTGGTAGAGCAATCAACGAAGGCAGTATATACCACACCATATACTACGGGAAAAATGCTATGGGTAGTTACGCTAACCAATTAAACGAAGAAGAGCGTTGGCAAGTAGTTTCGTTCGTATTAAAGTTAAAAGCTGATTTAGAAAAGTAAGATTATATAAGATAGATATGTATACATTTTCAAATAAATTAAAGACATTTTCTTTCATTCTAATGATTTTAGGAGCATTAGGTGTTGTTTATGGTTTTATGACATCTCATAAATCTTTAGAAGAAGTAAAGACGATGCTTGCTGAAGAATCAGCTAGCCATGGAGGCGGACATGAAGCCACTACAAAAGCACATGTTGTTGCTGGTGGAGAAGACCATTCAGATAATGCACATGATAACAACGCGCACGATGCACTTGCTAATATGGAACATCATGAAGAGGCATCACATAACGTTGAAGGTTCTAATGACGTACATGCTGAATCAAATTCTCATACAAATGACACAGTACTTAATGACGATGCAGAAATTGAGTCTGATATAGTTAGTGGCTATGGAACTACCGATGTTGATCTTGCAGAAGCTCATCATGGGGATGCACATGCAGAACATGTGCAACATCAAATAGCAAACAGACCTTGGTCAGCGCTATATGTTGCAGCATTTTTCTTTATGATGATTGCTTTAGGGGTATTAGCATTTTATGCTATTCAAATAGCATCGCAAGCGGGGTGGTCCCCAGTATTATTTAGAGTCATGGAAGGCATGACAGCGTACTTATTGCCTGGAGCATTAATTGTATTAGCTATAGCCGTGGCCTCTGGAACTATTGGACATTACAATTTATTTATATGGATGGATCCAGAAGTGGTAGCTGAAGACAAGTTAATTGAAGGAAAAACAGCTTGGTTAAATCTCTGGGGTTTTATTATTAGAGGTTTAATATTTATTGCTGGATGGAGCTTATACCGTCATTTTTCAAGAAAATTTTCAATAGCTCAAGATACTGCAGAAGATAAAAGTAATTTTAAAAAGTCATTCCGTATTTCAGCAGGTTTCTTAGTGTTTTTTATTTATACTGAATCTATGATGTCTTGGGATTGGATAATGAGTGTAGATCCTCATTGGTTCTCAACATTATTTGGATGGTACGTATTTGCGAGTATGTTTGTTAGTGGTATTACAGTAATTGCTTTAATTACTATATACTTAAAATCTAGAAATTATTTAGAATTTGTAAATGAAAATCACTTACATGATGTGGCAAAATTTATGTTTGCATTTAGTATTTTCTGGACTTATTTATGGTTTTCACAATTTATGTTAATTTGGTATTCAAATATTCCAGAAGAAGTAACCTATTTCGTAACACGTTTTCAAGACTACAAATTACCATTTTTAGGTATGGTAGTTATGAACTTCGTGTTCCCAATATTAATGTTAATGAATGCCGATTATAAACGTATACCATGGTTTGTAGTTATGGCAGGTTTAGTTATTTTATTTGGACATTACATTGATATTTTTAATATGATTATGCCAGCAACCGTAGGCGATAGATGGTTTATAGGAATTCCAGAAATAAGTTCTATACTACTTTTTGCAGGATTATTCATATTTATAGTATTTACCGCTTTAACAAAAGCACCTTTACTTGTAAAAGGGTATCCTTTTAGAAAAGAAAGTGAAGATTTTCATTATTAATTAAGATATAAATAAAGACGAACGACAACAATGACTGCTTTATTAACAATTATAGTTTTAGTATTTATTTTAGTTGCCATCTGGCAGATGGTCAAGATTTTCGATTTGGCACAGGCCAAAAATGGAACTGATATTGCTGGTGTAGCCACTGACAAAGATAATACCATGAATGGATATTTAATGATGGGTTTTTTAGCTTTCATTTATATCATTACCATTGTATGTTTTGTTAAATATGGAGATTTGCCATTAATGTCGAACTCTGCGTCGGCTCACGGGCCAACCATCGATAACCTTATGATAACTACCATGATAGTTATCTTTTTCGTGCAAACAGTGACTCAATTTTTATTGCATTATTTTGCTTTTAAATACAAAGGAGAAAAAGGTAAGAAAGCGTTATTTTTCGCAGACAATAATAAGCTAGAAGCCATCTGGACCATTATACCAGTTATTGTTTTAGCAGGCTTAATAATTTATGGTTTAAACGCTTGGATTACCATTATGGGTGTTGATGAAAGTGATGATCCATTAATAGTAGAGTTATATGCTCAACAATTTAACTGGAAAGCTAGATACGGCGGTGCAGATAACACCTTAGGTAAAGCTAATGTGCGTTTAATTGATATAGACCGTGCAAATATTTTAGGTTTGGATGAGGCTGATCCTAACGCACAGGACGATATAATTACGACAGAATTACATCTACCCGTAGGTAGAGCAGTATTGTTTAAAATGCGTTCTCAAGATGTTTTACACTCTGCTTACATGCCTCATTTTAGAGCTCAAATGAATTGTGTTCCCGGTATGATCACGCAATTTGGGTTTACTCCAACGGTGACTACTACTGATATGAGAGAAACACCAGAAATTCAACAAAAAATTAAAAGGATTAACGAAATTAGAATTGAAAAAAGTAAATTGTTGATTGCTAAGGGTGAATCCGCACTAGAGCGTTATGAATTCGATTATCTATTATTATGTAATAAGATTTGTGGTAAATCTCATTATAATATGCAAATGAAAATTATAGTTGAAACTCAGGAAGAATATGATGCTTGGATAGCAGAGCAAAAAGAATTTAAAAACGCTTTACTTAACTAATTTAAAAAGATAAAAACGATATAAGATTATGTCAGCACACGCAGATACTCACGCTCACGAAGACGACCACGGACATCATCATAAGGAAACTTTTGTGACTAAATATATTTTTAGTCAAGACCATAAAATGATAGCTAAACAGTACCTGATTACGGGTACGATTATGGGTGTTATTGGAGTTATGATGTCTATGATGATGCGTATGCAAATTGCATGGCCAGAAGAGCCAAACGTTATATTTGAAGCATTATTAGGAAAATGGGCTCCAGACGGTGTTATGGATGCTGATATTTATTTAGCCTTAGTAACCATACATGGTACTATTATGGTATTCTTTGTATTAACAGCAGGATTGAGTGGTACATTCAGTAATCTTTTGATTCCGTTGCAAATTGGTGCACGAGATATGGCTTCTGGTTTTTTAAATATGGTTTCGTATTGGTTATTCTTTTTATCGAGCGTAATTATGGTGATCTCACTATTTGTTGAGGCTGGACCTGCCGCTGCTGGTTGGACAATATACCCGCCATTAAGTGCATTACCAATGGCACAAGGTGGATCAGGTATGGGTATGACTTTATGGTTGGTATCTATGGCTATATTTATTGCGTCTTCATTATTAGGATCATTAAACTACATCGTAACCGTTATTAACTTACGTACTAAAGGGATGTCTATGACAAGGCTTCCATTAACAATTTGGACCTTTTTTATTACTGCTGTGATTGGTGTAATTTCATTCCCAGTCTTATTATCAGCCGCTTTGTTATTAATAATGGATCGTAGTTTCGGAACATCTTTTTTCTTATCAGATATATTCATACAAGGTGAAGTATTACATTACCAAGGCGGGTCACCTGTATTATTCGAACACTTATTTTGGTTCTTAGGGCATCCAGAAGTATATATTGTAATACTACCAGCAATGGGATTAGTTTCTGAAATTTTAGCATCAAACTCTCGTAAGCCAGTATTTGGTTATCGAGCTATGATTGCTTCAATTTTGGCAATTGCTTTTCTCTCTACAATCGTATGGGGTCACCATATGTTTATTTCAGGTATGAATCCGTTTTTAGGTTCTGTATTTACATTTACAACGCTATTAATAGCAATTCCTTCTGCAGTTAAAGCATTCAATTGGATAACTACACTTTGGAAGGGAAATTTACAAATGAATCCTGCCATGTTATTTTCTATTGGTTTTGTATCAACTTTTATAACTGGAGGTTTGACAGGAATTATTTTGGGTGATAGTGCTTTGGATATTAATGTACACGATACTTATTTTGTTGTAGCTCACTTCCACTTGGTAATGGGTATATCTGCATTATATGGTATGTTTGCAGGAATTTATCATTGGTATCCAAAAATGTTTGGTAGAATGTTAAATAAAAATTTAGGATATATACACTTTTGGATTACAGCCATTTGTGCTTATGGTGTATTTTTTCCGATGCACTTTATAGGTATGGCAGGATTACCTAGACGTTATTATACAAACTCTAACTTTCCATTATTTGATGATTTAGCCAACGTAAATGTAATTATCACTATGTTTGCATTATTTGGAGGGATTGTACAAATTATTTACTTATATAATTTCTTTAGTAGTATTTTTTACGGAAAGAAATCAGTTCAAAACCCCTGGAAATCTACTACTCTTGAGTGGACAACACCTGTTGAACATATTCACGGTAACTGGCCTGGTGAGATTCCACACGTATATCGTTGGCCTTATGATTATAGTAAACCAGGATATGACGTAGACTTTGTTCCTCAGAATATTCCTTTAAAAGAAGGAGAAGAAGAACTTCAGCATTAGCAAATAAAACATTTTTTATACTTTCCAAACCCGCTTTATTAAAAGCGGGTTTTTCCGTTTAAACACTTTTTTTTACGATGAAATACAAAATAATAAACAATAAATCGATAAAATACAAATAAATCCGTTATATTGCGCCATTAAATAATTCTAGTAGAGATTTTTTTAAACGATTTCTAGTATAACAGAAGCTATTAAATAATTAATATAATTAATCAATTTTATGAAAGCTAACTACCTTTTAAGGTATACAAAAGTATTTGTAACCTCTCTCATGGTTTTTCTTTGGGCTACAGTTTCGCTAAAGGCTCAGTGTCCTACAATCACAGATTCAGCACCCCCACCCATTTGTAATGGGGCAGGTTATACCCTTTCAGACTTGAGTTCAGACTATGCAACAGATAATGGAAATGGTATCGTTTGGTATACTGGCGCCACAGGTGGTAGCGGATTAGATCCTAATCAATTAGTACAGCAAGGTGTTTATTATGTAGATGATAACTCTGGAGCCTGTGGAACAAGAGAATCTATAACTATAAGTTTTCAAGTCAATCCAGTTCCTCCGGGAGGATCTTTGGATAAATTTTATTGTAGTAATGAAAATGCAACGATTCAAGATTACATTGATGATGCTTTAGCCTCATATATTCCATTAGGAGGATCAGCTACTGTTTATTACGACTTTGCATTAACTAATCAAGCTAATTTAACTGATGCAGTTGCCAATGGGATAATAAATTATTATATAATATTTGATAATACATTATGTACAAGTCAAATTAAGTTAGGGAAGACAATAGAATCAATTTCTCCTGCTGATCCTACGCCACCTAGTTTACAGGAATTTTGTTCAGATTCTAACCCAACGATAGGAGATTTAAATCCAGGAACCACTGCTACTTTTATATGGTATAATAATGTTGATGGGTTTGGAAACCCAGTTCCACCAGCGTTATCTTCTTCAAACTCTTTAGTTAATGGATCAACCTATTACGTACAAATAGACGAACCGCTTTGCGATAGTAATGCAATTCCAGTTGCTGTTAATATTAATGATCCTTTTGATCCTGGAACACCAGGTAGCTTAGAATATTGTAATGATAACCTTCCAACCTCAGATTTTGATCTATTTGATGAATTGGGTTCCCCAAAAGACACTAACGGAATTTGGTCTAATGATGCATCATTAACAACTACTAACGGAAACTTAGGAACTGTTAATATATCAACATTAACCACGCCAGGAATTTATACGTTTACCTATACAGTTCCTGCAAATGGAGCCTGTCCAGAAAACTCAGCTAATGTTACAATTACTATAAACGAAACTTTCACTTCTGGAACTGCTACAAGTCCTGCTACATATTGTGAGCAAGATTTACCAACAGCATTTGATTTATCTACGTTGTTAGATAATGAAGATCCAGGAGGGCAATGGACACAGGGGACATCAAGTACAGACCCCGTGGTTGGTTCGCCAATAGATTTAACGGGTTTCGCATCTGGAACCTATAATTTTACTTACACTCAAAATATATTACCAAATCCATGTCCGGAAGAATCTACAACGGTTCAAATTATAGTATTCCCTACACCAGAAACAGGAACCCCAACAACGGCAGTTTTCTGTGAGAATGATTTAGTTGCCAATTCGCCATTAGACTTATTCGGACAATTAACTGGAGAAGATACAGGTGGAACATGGGCAGATGATGATACAACAGGAGCTTTAACAGGAAGTGATGTAACTATAACCTTACTAACCATAGGGTCATATAATTTTACATATAGTATTACAGATACCAATGGATGTACAAATAGTTCAACGGTGGTTGTAACTATTGAAGATGCTCCTGAATCAGGAAACGCATTAGTGCCTTTTGAGGTTTGTGAAGAAAGTTTAGGAGCAAATTCTCCGTTCGATTTATTTTCACTTTTAGATGGTACACAAGATACAAACGGAACGTGGTATATTGGTCCAGATACATCTGGGACAGTAACAACTAGTTCGACTGATATTTCAGCGTTAACAGATGGTACTTATGATTATACGTATTCAGTTCCAGACATTGGCACATGTTCGGATGTAGATGTCACTGTTCAAATTATAGTATTCCCTACACCAGAAACAGGAACCCCAACAACGGCAGTTTTCTGTGAGAATGATTTAGTTGCTAATTCGCCATTAGACTTATTCGGAGAATTAACTGGAGAAGATACAGGTGGAACATGGGCAGATGATGATACAACAGGAGCTTTAACAGGAAGTGATGTTACTATAACCTTACTAAACATAGGATCATATAATTTTACATATAGTATTACAGATACCAATGGATGTACAAATAGTTCAACGGTGGTTGTAACTATTGAAGATGCTCCTGAATCAGGAAACGCATTTGTGCCTTTTGAGGTTTGTGAAGAAAGTTTAGGAGCAAATTCTCCGTTCGATTTATTTTCACTTTTAGATGGTACACAAGATACAAACGGAACGTGGTATATTGGTCCAGATACATCTGGGACAGTAACAACTAGTTCGACTGATATTTCAGCGTTAACAGATGGTACTTATGATTATACCTATTCAGTTCCAGACATTGGCACATGTTCGGATGTAGATGTCACTGTTCAAATTATAGTATTCCCTACACCAGAAACAGGAACCCCAACAACGGCAGTTTTCTGTGAGAATGATTTAGTTGCCAATTCGCCATTAGACTTATTCGGACAATTAACTGGAGAAGATACAGGTGGAACATGGGCAGATGATGATACAACAGGAGCTTTAACAGGAAGTGATGTTACTATAACTTTACTAACCATAGGGTCATATAATTTTACATATAGCATTACAGATACCAATGGATGTACAAATAGTTCAACGGTGGTTGTAACTATTGAAGATGCTCCTGAATCAGGAACAGCAAATCCTCCAGTAGAATTTTGTTTAGCAGATATCACAACAAGTCAAACTTATAATTTATTTGATTTATTATCAGACGAAGACCAAACGGGTACTTGGAATGATGATGATACTACGGGTGCTTTAATTGGAAACACAGTAGCACTTGACGGATTACCCCAAGGCACCTATAATTTTACTTTTGATGTAGATGCTATTGGAGCTTGTGACGATGTCGATGTAACCGTGACTATTATAATTAATGATACACCAGCACCTACAGCAGCAACACCTCAAGAATTTTGTGATACAGCAACAATCTCTGATTTGATTGTAACTGGAAATTCAATACAATGGTATGATGATGCAACAGGAGGAACTGCACTAGCAGGAACCACTGCTTTAGTTAATGGTGAAACTTACTACGCAACTCAAATAGATGTAACAACAGGTTGTGAATCTTCAATAAGGACAGAAGTTATCGCAACAATTTACGTATCTCCAAATGCAGGAAGTCCGAATAACATTCCTATTGCAGCATGTAATGATAATAGTAGTGTTGATTTAGATACTGGTTTAGATGGTACACAAGATGCTGGTGGGGTTTGGCAAGATACTGATGCAACAGGCGCATTAACAGGAAATATTTTTGATGCAACTGGATTTGTCGCAGGAACATATCAATTTACATATTATGTTACAGCTTCGGCACCATGCGTTGATGATAGTACACTAATAACAGTAACTATTGATGAACCTTTAAATGCAGGAACAGATAATACATTAGACGTTTGCAGTAGCAGCGGGACTACCGATTTGGTTACACTTCTTGGAGGTGCAGATATTGGAGGAATATGGTCACCAACATTAGATAGTGGTACCGGAGTTTTCGATCCGTTAATTGACGCTCAAGGAACATATACATATACTTTAACAAATGCGTGTGGTACAGATTCGAGTGATGTAATAGTTTCAGTAACTCAAGCACCAAATGCAGGAACAGATGATTCTGTTTTAATTTGTGTTATCGATGGGGTCACCGATTTATTTCCACTGTTAGGAACATCAGCGCAATCAGGAGGAATATGGTCGCCAGCTTTACCAAGCGGTACCGGAGAATTTAATCCAAATAGTGATGCGCCAGGAGTTTACACTTACACGGTAGCCGCAGTATCGCCTTGCGCAACAGATTCAAGCGCAAGTATTACAGTTACGGTTGATGATAGTACAGCACCAGTTGTAGTTAACTCAAATCCAGAATTTTGTGCTGTTGATAATCCAACGGTTTCAGATTTGGATAATGCTTTAACCTTATCAGGAATTGTAACTTGGTATGAGGATGCTGGTTTAACAATAGTGGCAAATTCATCAGATAGTTTAATTGATAGTGAGGATTATTATGCAACACAGACAAATAGTTCAGGTTGCGAATCTTCAACTAATGTTCAAGTTACGGCAACAGTTAATGATACACCAACGGCAACATTAATTACTTCAAATCAAGAATTGTGTATTAATGATAGCCCAACCATTAGTGAATTAACATCAAATATTAATTATGATGCTTCTATGTATAGTGTTGTTTGGTATGATGCAGAAGACGGTGGAGGAACAGTAATTTCGGAGAGCACTACGCTTTCCAACGGAGCATCGTATTATGCTGTTTTATTTGATTTAGCAACAGGATGTGAAAGTAGTGTTCGTTTGGAAGTGACTCCAGATTTAACATCATGCGGTAAACTGGCAATTCCTGACGGATTTTCGCCCAACGGAGATGGTGTAAACGATACATTTGACATGGATAATTTAAGCATTATACATCCAAATTTTGAAATAGAAATTTATAATCGTAACGGAAATATGGTTTACAAAGGAAATGCAAATACACCAAGGTTTGACGGTAAATCAAATCAGTCTGGTACCATAGATAATGGTGATTTACCCGTAGGTGTATACTTCTATGTTTTCAGTTATAACGATGGAGAAAACAAAACGGAACAAGGACGCTTATACTTAAGCAGATAATTTATATATACAGAAAAATTTGAAACAATGAAATGAGCCATAATAAAATTCCTTTTTATTAATTGAAAAGTTTAATGGCGAATTGCATCTGACCGATGAAAAACAAATAAATAAGAACAGATGAAACATTTAAATATATATCATAAAATAGCTGCTTTGTTAAGTATCATAATTTTGTCCTTTCAAAGCTACGCGCAACAAGACCCTCAGTTTACACAATATATGTATAACATGAGTATTATTAACCCCGCTTACGCTACTGCCGATGAGGGTATAGTTAATTTAGGCGGACATTACAGAACCCAATGGGTAGGTTTAGAAGGTGCACCAAAAACAGCAAGCTTTTTTGCCCACACCCCAATAAACGATAAAATTGAAATGGGAATTTCTTTTACCAATGATGAAATTGGTGATGTTGTTAGTGAAAACAACATTTTTGCAGACTTCGCTTATGTATTGCCAGTTGGTATAGAAAGTAAACTATCTTTAGGTATAAAAGCCGGTTTTACTTTTTTCGATGCCAATTTTGATGGATTCGTTTTGCAATCGGGCAATACAACTACCGATGCTGCATTTAATGAAAACATAAATAAAACATTTCCTAATTTAGGTATTGGTGCTTTCTTTTTTACCGATAATTATTATTTAGGATTATCGGCACCAAATATGTTAACAACAAAACATTTAGAAGATGAAAACGGAGTAATAGCAACAGGAGCACAAAATGTGCACTACTTCTTTACGGGTGGTTATGTTTTTGATATCAATAGAGATTTAAAATTCAAACCGGCATTCATGGCACGAGCTGTATCTGGAGCGCCAGTAGCTGTAGATGTTACCGCAAATGTTTTAATAAATGAACGATTGGAAGCAGGTTTAGGATACCGTTTAGGCGATGCGGTTAGCGCATTGGTTAATTTCAGAATCACACCACAATTAAGAGTAGGTTATGCTTATGATTATACAACCAGTAACTTAGGAAGTTTTAATTCTGGTTCTCATGAAATATTCATTTTATTCGATATTGATTTATTCGGATTTAAAGGAGGTTACGACCGCTCACCAAGATTCTTCTAAAATATAATAATAGGAAAACATGAAACATCCATTGGTAAAAACTTGGTTACATAAATTAACAACCAAATGGACGTTACATCTGACAGTTAAAGAACAATAAAAATATCCAGATGAAAAAACAAATATACATACTCGCAACCCTTTTATTAATTAGTGGAATTGCATTAGCTCAAAAAGGAAGTTTAAAAAGAGCTGATAAGCTTTTTGAAATGCGCGCTTATACTCAAGCAGCCGAAACTTACGAAAATCAAAAACGTACGCAAGAAGTATTGCAAAATTTGGCTGATAGTTATTATTATAATACAAGCCTTCAAAAAGCCATTAAAACTTACAGAGAGCTGTTTGTAGAATATGGCGATTCTATTGATATTGAATACCATTTCAGGTTTGGTCAAGCTTTAAAAGGAATTGAAAACTATAAGGAAGCCGACAGATACTTAAGTAGATATTACAATACACCTATTAATACGAGTGCTTTTATTGAAACTATTAAAAATACAACACCTCATAGTTTTGATTTAAAACAAATTAGTAGCGGAAAAACAAGTAGCGATTTTGGTCTATCATTCTATAATGATAACAAAGTTGTTTTTGCCTCAGCAAGAAATACAGAAAGTCCATTATATTCTTGGAACGATTTGCCATATTTGGACTTATATACTGCTACTTTGAGTGATGATCTAGTTTTAAAAGACATCACGCCTTTTTCTGAAATGATTAATACTAACACGCATGAAAGTAATGCCATATTTACAAAAGATGGCAAAACTATGTATTTTAATAGAACGAATACAGAACAAAAAAAGCTAGACAAAGAGCGTATTGCACATATTAAAATTTACAAAGCAGAGTTAGTTGATGGTATTTGGACAGATGTTACGGCGTTACCTTTTACGTCTGATAATTACAGCACGGAACATCCAGCACTGAGTAAAGATGAAAAAATACTTTATTTTGCTAGTGATATGCCAGGAACTTTAGGAAGTTTTGATATTTATAGAGTAGCTATTAACGAGGACGGAACTTATGGAGAACCAGAAAATTTAGGAGATAGTATCAATACAAAGCACCGTGAACAATTCCCTTTTGTTAGCGAATTTAATGTACTGTATTTTTCATCTATTGGTCATCAAGGTTATGGCGGTTTAGATGTGTTTAGAAGTAATATGGTAAATGATGGTTTTGATAAACCCGTAAATTTAGGAAGCACTATAAATAGTAATTTAGATGACTTTGCTTATGTGGTTCGTGAGAAAAACAATATGGGTTATGTGTCTTCAAACAGAACGGGTTTCGATAGGCTATTTGGTTTCTCTAGAGCAATAAACCCTCTAACAATTTATCAAGTAGAAGGTATCGTTCAGGATTTAAATAGTAATGCATTATTAGGAGGCTCTTTAGTAACGTTGTTTGATGAATCTGATACTGTAATTCAAGATACTATAGTTGGAGACAATGCACACTATATTTTCAAAATAGAACCGAATAAAAAGTATAAAGTCCGCGGAACGCGAAAAGCATATATTCCTCAAGATGTTGAGTTCTCAACAGATAGTAAAGGAAAAGTGCAGCATAATATTTATCTAAACTTAGAGTCTTTTGCAGATGCTGAAGAACGCGTGAAAGAAAATGAAAAAGGAGATGTACAAGTAAATTTAGACAAGATTTTCTTTGATTTTGATAAATCAAACATTCGAAAAGATGCAGCGGTCACGTTAAACATTTTAGTTGATTTAATGAAAAAATATCCATCCATGGAAGTTGAAGTTTCAGCACATACTGATGCTAGAGGTACAGATCAATATAATCTAGATTTATCTAAACGACGTGCAGCTTCAACACTTGAATATGTAGTAAGTCAAGGTATTGAAAGAAACCGATTAAAAAGTATTGGCTATGGCGAAATGCAACCACTTAACGATTGCGTAAAGGAAGGTATTTGTGATGACGAGCAATATGATATTAATAGACGTTGTGAATTCACAATTTTAAATTAACCAAACCCTAAATAACCAACCTTAACCAACCAAAATTATTTGGTAAAGCCTTTCCATTTCGGAAAGGCTTTTTTACATTTGCTTTTATCATTTATTAATTTCCAAGTAAGTCATTTTTTTACGTATTTTTATCATATTAAATTGATAAGAATATGGCTTATTTTATAGCTGCAATAGTTTTGTTTTTCACAGTGGGTTTTATAATCCATAAATTAGCGTATAAAAAGTTTAAAAAATTAAAAGGTAGAACACCAAATAGGAGAGAACTTTGGAGTATCTATCACTGGGAGGGTGTTCTTGGTTTAAGTGCTGTAATTGTCCTAGTCGTTGTATATATTCTAAAAGCCTCAAATGTTTTACCTATTTAATACTTAAAACTAATTTGTCATTCCTGCGAAGGCAGGAATCTACTTTTGTCAAAATCTTTTAAGCAATAAAAAAAGAGATTTCTGCTTTCGCAGGAAATTATTATGAACGAAAACCTAGATCCAACAGACGATAATTTTTCACCTGAAGAATTTGATGTAGAAAGAAAATTAAGACCCTTATCTTTTGATGATTTTACAGGTCAGGATCAAGTACTAGAAAATCTTAAAATTTTTGTACAAGCGGCTAATTTAAGAACGGAAGCTTTAGATCACACATTGTTTCACGGCCCTCCAGGTTTAGGCAAAACAACATTGGCCCATATTTTAGCAAATGAATTAAGTGTTGGAATAAAAGTAACATCAGGTCCTGTTTTAGATAAACCAGGCGATTTAGCTGGGTTACTTACCAATCTGGAAGACCGCGATGTTTTGTTTATCGATGAAATTCATCGATTAAGTCCTATTGTAGAAGAGTATTTATACTCAGCAATGGAAGACTATAAAATCGATATCATGATTGAATCGGGACCAAATGCGCGTTCGGTTCAAATTAATTTAAATCCTTTTACTTTAGTTGGAGCCACAACACGTTCAGGTCTATTAACGGCACCCATGCGTGCACGTTTTGGTATTCAAAGCAGACTTCAATATTACAAAACTGATTTATTGACTACTATCGTACAACGCAGTGCTGAGATTTTAGATGTTCCTATTTCAATGGAAGCGGCTATTGAAATTGCTGGTAGAAGCCGAGGCACTCCTAGAATTGCGAATGCTTTATTGCGTCGTGTTCGCGATTTTGCTCAAATAAAAGGCAATGGAAGTATAGATATTAAAATAGCAAAATATGCCTTAGAAGCTTTAAATGTAGATGCACATGGTTTGGATGAAATGGATAATAAAATTTTATCGACCATCATCGAAAAATTTAAAGGTGGTCCCGTTGGAATTTCAACTATTGCAACAGCAGTAAGCGAAAGTCCTGAAACGATTGAAGAGGTTTATGAACCCTTTTTAATACAACAAGGCTTTATTATGCGAACACCACGTGGTCGAGAAGTAACCGAGCAGGCCTATAAGCATTTAGGTAAAATAAAAGGATCTGTTCAAGGCGGATTATTTTGATAAATAATAAAACGAAACATACAGAACTCATCAAAACCGAAGCCAAACGCCTCGGTTTTTTATCTTGTGGCATAAGTAAGGCCCAATTTTTAGAAGAAGAAGCACCCCGATTAGAAAAATGGTTAAATAAAAATATGCACGGTAAAATGCAGTATATGGAAAACCATTTTGATAAGCGTTTAAATCCAACTTTATTAGTAGAAGATTCAAAAAGTGTTATATCCTTATTATTAAATTACTTTCCGCAAGAAACCCAAAATCAAAACACCTTTAAGATTTCAAAATACGCTTATGGTAACGATTATCACATTGTCATTAAAGATAAATTAAAATCACTTTTAAATGTCATTCAAGAAGAAATAGGAGAAGTAAGCGGTAGAGCTTTTGTAGATTCAGCTCCAGTTTTAGATAAAGCTTGGGCTGCTAAATCGGGTTTAGGTTGGATAGGAAAACACAGTAATTTATTAACTCAACAAGTCGGATCTTTTTATTTTATTGCAGAACTCATCATCGATCTAGAATTAGATTATGACACACCTGTTACCGACCATTGTGGAACTTGTACGGCCTGTATTGATGCATGCCCAACGCAAGCCATTACAGAACCTTATGTGGTAGATGGAAGTAAATGTATTTCTTATTTTACTATAGAATTAAAAGAAAATATTCCAACTGATTTTAAAGGGCAATTGGATGATTGGGTATTTGGTTGTGATGTTTGTCAAGATGTATGTCCATGGAATAAATTCTCAAAATCACATCGTGAACCTCTTTTTAACCCACATCCGGAATTACTTTCCATGACTAAAAAAGATTGGGAAGAAATAACCGAAGACACCTTCAAAAAAGTATTTAAAAATTCAGCAGTAAAGCGCACGAAGTTTTCAGGTTTACGCAGAAATATCAATTTTTTGAAATGATTTTTTGATAAAACAGATTTTTTAAATTTTGGTTTTTAAAAATATAGAAAAGCTATTTTCTTTAAAATGAAATTATTTAGGTCTAAAAATACTAGAGATTAAAAATAAAATAAGCAGAATTGTAACTGATTTACCCTTTGTTGAATTCATTAGAAACTTTTTAAATTTTAGATGCTGGAGACCAATATTTATCTACGTTTTTTTGATTCAATTTCATTAAATAAGCTTGGTTAATTAGATCTAAAAAGTATTGGTCTGCTTTACTATCTCCATAGCCATAGCTGTAATTATAGTTGTTTTTTGCTAAGAACTCTGCTAGTAGTTTTTTTTTCTGAATCCCATAACAATTTCTGCCTTTTATTTTTCCTGTATATTGGTTTCCTTCGACTTCAAATGTGGTAGCTATCAATTCGAAATTATTTAAAAGACACCAACTCTTTAGCCAAATATCCGATGATGCTGACAGAATTAGAATATCATGTTTTTGATTAATATGCCAATTTAATACGTTAATGGCACTTTCTCTACAAAGTTTAGGAATTATATTTACTGAAAATTCAATTCCTTTTTGTTGGATATCTGTAGCTGTTTGTTCTCTAAAGTAATGAGAAAAAAAAAGTTCTTTTAGCTGAGTATTCGTGTATAGTTTAAGGTAAAATAATAAGATATATGGAGACATTAGAACAATCCCTAAATAAAATCTTATACTACCCTTAAAATACTTTATAAATTCCAGAAACGTATCGTTATAAGTAATGGTTCCGTCTAAATCAAAAACTGCAATTGTAGAGGTTTCTTCACTCATATTTAATTAACTTAATACATCTATAAACCAATTAATACCTCTAAGCCAAAAACCCCATTCTAAAAGATAAACTTGCCACATCACTAAAAAAGGCAAAAACATTGCATAAGTTAGGTTTTTTCGATTTAAAATTAATTTGGATCCTTCCCAATCACCTTCATTTACTATACTTGGTAATTTAAATGTTAATATTAAAAGCAATAGTACAAAATGAAACTGCAACCATCTACCCCAATCACATGCTAATATGAATAGCGGAGTTGAATAAGCAAATATTAAACTAAAATATACTAGTACTTTTTTATAGTTTAAATGAGTCTCTCTTTTCATGTAGAAAGCAAAATGAGTAGTGCCTAATAATAAGGTAGGAAGGTAAAGAAGGTAGCCAATAGGGTTTTCTGTGTAATGTACGACGTCTTGAAGTAAACCACCCATAGGACTAAAAATACTGTGCGACTCTAAAGTAACTCCTCTTAAAGCAAGTATGGATAAAGATTCACCTTCATTGATTTTGGCTCCAAAAACGAATATTAAGAGCGCTGGAATAAAACATGAAAGAAAAAATAAAAGATATTTTTTAATATTAGGATTCTTATAAAGAAGAAAATGTGCTAAAATAAAGTATGGTACGTAAAATATGGTAATTTCATGTAGGAAAGTGGCAATAAATAGCAGAATACAAATGAGATATTCTCTGTATAAAGGTAGTTTATTTTTATATATTAGATAAATGTATAGCGCAAAAATATTAAATAAAATAATTTCTTTTCTACCAGCAAAATCGTTTTGGTTAAAATAATTTGAGAATACTAAAGGGGATAGCATTAAAGAAAAGTATAATAAATTTACTCGCTTTTTTATTAAAATTTTAATAATTAATAGAAAAAATGTAGAATACAAAAACATCTGAGTAAAGTAAACTAGGTACAGTAACTTAACGCCAGTGATATCTTGAATCAAAAAAAGTAAACTTCCAGATAGTCCACGTCTTTTAAACCCTCCATCTTGATAATTTATTAACCAATCACCAAAAATAAAACCGTCACCAGAAGCATCGATAAAATAAAGTTTATATCCTATCCATAGGTATATAAATACTAAGAAAGCAAATGTTATTGCTTTAGCATTTAATAAATAATTTAGAATTTTCATAAATAAATTAGAATTGAAAACAAAATGACCCAAGACGCTAATATTAATTGCATAAATAAGTCTTTAGTTAAAACTTTTATAGGAGAGCCCGAGTTTTGTTTTACTATAGAAATCTGCAAATACCGCATAATACCTAAAAACACAAAAAATGATGTGGTATAAACATATTCGGATCCAATATTTTCAATAACCTCTTGAGACACAGAATACATAATATAGCAAACTAAAGTAACCGAAAAGCTTATACTTTTTGCAATATCAATAAAGACTACGTTATAGCCAAATTGAGAATCTCTTAAAATTTCTCCATCTTTTTTTATTAATAAATCATCACGTCTTTTAGCAAACGCTACAGATATACTCAAAAGAAATGTAATTATAATCATCCAATAACTTACAACAATTTCGCCTGAAACACCTCCGGCTAAAATTCTCAATAAAAAACCTAAACTAATACAAGTAACATCAACTAAAGCAATATTTTTTAATTTAAAAGAGTAGGCTAGATTCAATAAAAAATAGCCTAAAACAAACCAGATAGAGTTGCCTAAATGTATTACTAGAAAAAAATCAGTAACAACTAAAAGCGTAATAATTAAAAATGCATCTTTTTTTGAAAAAAACCCACTCGCTATCGGACGCTTATTTTTTAATGGGTGCAATCTGTCTTTTTTTTCATCAACCATGTCATTAATAACATATATGATAGAACTGGTAATGCAAAAAGAAAAGAAAAGTATAAATAATTTATAAATTCTATAATCTGAGATTATTTCTAAAGCTTCACCAGCAAAAAAAACGGGAAGAAAAACTGCAATATTTTTGATCCAATGATGAACTCTTATTAATTTAAAGACTTGAATAATTAAATTCTGAGTTTTATTTTTCTTTTTAAGAATGAAAGGTTCCGTCATCTTTAAAGCTATTTAATAAACAATGTATGTTAATATGTTTTTGGAGAATTCTAAACTCGTTATATAGTCAAAAATTTCGTTAAAATCTATTTTGTATTTTGTTGTCTGGTAAGTTAAGATATGTTCTTTTAAGATAAAAAATAAATTAGTATTCAATTCAAAGCAAGAATTACTAACGATGACCAAAACATCTGAATAGACATTGTGAGAAGATGTATTTAAAATTCAGCAGTGGTGAGCTATAGTCTTTAAAAATTTAAAAGTAACATCAATTTTTTAAGAAAGACTATTTTTTGTAGATTCTCTTTTTATCAAAGCAGTCTCTAATGTAATAATTTTTGGTGCTTTGGGTTTCTTATTTTTAAGGGCTTTAATTTCTTTATAAAGTTGTTTAAAAGCAGTTTTTCCCATTTGGTAACCAGGCTGGTCAATGGTTGTTAAAGTTGGAGAAATTACCGAAGACATAAACCAGTTGCTAAAGCCAACAATACTGATGTCTTCAGGGATTTTAATACCCTGTTTATTGAATTCTGTCATAGCACCAATGGCTACTAAATCGGTATTTATAAAAATACCATCCACGTCTTTGTGGTCTTCTAATAATTGTTTTGCATTTTTTTTGCCTTCTTTAAAACTCATATCTCCGCACTCGCATATATATACCAAAGCGGGATCGTAAGGTAAATTATTATCTAGTAACGCTTTTTTATAACCAAGAAATCTGTCAATAGAATTTTGTGGTAAAAGTGCCCCTCTAAAATGTGCAATTCGTTTACAGCCAATATCTATTAAATGCTGGGTAGCTAGGTAAGCAGCTTTTCTATCATCAATAATAATTTTTGAGCATTTTACAATTTTAGCAATTTTATCAAACATCACTAATGGCTTATTTTGTGCTAAAACTTCGTTTAAATGATTAAAGTTGGCTGTACCATTTGCTAAGGATATCAATATACCATCAACACGCTGACTTAGTAGTAAGTCGATTTGTTTTTTTTCAAGATCATAAGATTCATTTGATTGGAGAATGATAACCAAGTATCCTTTTTTTTCTGCTTGCGAAATAATACCTTTAATAACATTTGAGAAAAAATGATGAACAATAACAGGAATGATTAAACCAATGGTTTTAGACTCTTTAGTTCTTAAATTAACAGCAAATGTATTAGGTTTATAATTTAATGTTTTCGCTAACTCTTTAACCAATCCTTTAGTTTTTTTACTAACATCGGGATAATCCTTTAAAGCTTTTGAAACTGTAGTAATAGAAATATTTAGTTGTTCAGCAATGTCTTTTAAGGTGACAGGTTTCATAAAAATTAATTTAAGGCTAAATATAATGATAAAAAGTAAAATCGAAAACGTTTTCGTTAAAATCGAAAACGTTTTCGATAATGAAATTAAAATTTTTTGCCATTCATAAATATAGATTTGATAAAAATTAACTAAATAATTTATTGAATAATTAAAATTAAGACAAAATGAATTCAATTAAACAGAATGGAATTTTATTGGTTATGATGCTGCTTTCGGTTAGTACACTTGTAGCACAATCAATATCAGGAAATGTTAAAGATCAAACAGGCATACCTTTACCAGGGGTTAATGTAATTTTAGATGGCACATCTAAAGGATCGGTTACAGATTTTGATGGTAATTACGTAATTAATAATGTAGAAAATGGCACGTACACAGTGTCTGCAACTTTTTTAGGTTATGCTAAATCATCTCAAAGTGTTACTGTGGCGGGTGCAGATGTAACATTAAATTTTACAATGGCGGAAGATGCTCAATCTTTAAACGAGATTATTGTCACTGGAGTTGTTAACCCAAAGTCTAAATTAGAATCGAGTGTATCTGTTTCTACTATGGATGTCGAACTTATTGAGCAAGCAGCCCCAAGAAGTGCAGGTGAGCTTTTTAGAAACATACCGGGTATTCGGGCTGAATCTTCAGGAGGAGAAGGGAATGCCAATTTTAACGTACGTGGTGTGCCAATTTCTTCTGGAGGGTCTAGATATTTCCAAATTCAAGAAGATGGCTTACCATTAAATTTATTTGGTGACACATCTTTTGGAAATGCCGATAACTTCTTGAGGATTGACTCTAATATAGGTAGAGTTGAAGCCATCAGAGGCGGTTCAGCTTCCACTCAAACGTCTAATGGTCCAGCAGGTATCATTAACATGATTAGCAAAACAGGTGCTACTGAAGGCGGTTCATTAGGAACAACTTTTGGTTTAGATTACCAAACCAGTAGATTAGATTTTGAATATGGTACACCGTTAGGTAATGGCTTTTCTTATCATATGGGAGGCTTCATGAGAACAGGTGAAGGACCAAGAGAAATAGGTTACCAAGGGAACAAAGGCGGACAGTTTAAAGCGAACCTGACTAAAAGATTTGAAAACGGATACATTCGTGTTTACTCTAAGTTTTTAAATGACAGATCTGTCATGTATTTACCAATGCCCATGCTATTAGAAGGCGATAACGCTAATCCAACATATTCTAATCTTCCAGGTTTTGATATTACAAATGACGCCTTACAATCGGCTTACTTACAACAAAGCGCAGGAACTTCTCCCTTTACAGGAGAGAGACATGTAAATGATGTTAGAAATGGAAATAATCCTCTCTCAAAATCTTTAGGTGCTGAGTTTTCCTTTAGCTTACCAAAAGATTGGAAAGTAACAGGTAAGGCTAGATACTCTAATAATAGCGGAGAATGGGTTGCACCATTTACTGCTGCTGTGGGAACCGTTGCCGAAATAGATGCAACAGCTAGAGCTGCAGCTGGGGCGGGTATTGAGCCTTTAGTTTATGCAGATGGGGATAGAGAAGCTTTCAATCCATCAAATGGTCTAGCCCAAATAATACATATGTTTGATGTTTCAATAGAAGATTTGAGTAACTTTTTTGGTGATGTAAAAATAAGTAAGAAAATTAATAATAATATTGGAGTTACTGCAGGTTTATTTATAGCCACTCAAAACACTAAAATTGGATGGCAGTGGGGTTCTTTCCTTTCAGAAGTTAAAGGCGGAGGACAAGCAAGATTAGCAGATTTTGATGGTTTTTCAAGAAATGGCCAGTACTCATATGGAACTCCAGTTTGGGGAAACTGTTGCCAACGTAAATATAATACAGTGCATAATGTAAACTCGCCATATGTTGGTGTAGATGCTGATATCAATGATAAATTAAATTTTGACGGTAGTGTGCGTTTTGAAAACGTTAAGGTAACTGGAAACATAGCAGGAGGTCCAACTAGTCAAGATAATTTTGATTACAATGGTGACGGAACAATACAAGGTATTGAGCAAGTTGTACCAATTATTACTGGTGCAGATGGACAAATTGTAAATGATGATTACAACTTTGTTTCGTATTCGGCAGGACTTAACTATAAATTAAATGAAGGAGCCGCTGTTTTTGGAAGATATAGTTCAGGTGCATCAGGAAGAGCTGCAGATAGAAATTCTTATGGTACAGACGGTAAAGCTGATGTTCAATATGATGAAGTATCTCAACTTGAAGTTGGTTTCAAGAAGAGACTAAATAATGGTGTCCTTAATTTAACAGGGTTTATGAGTAATACGGATGAAGGCTTAAGTAACGAGTTGAATAGAACCGTAGGTAATCCGTTTAAAGCTTTAGGTTTAGAAGCAGAAACAGCTTTAGCTTTTGGAGACAACTTTTCTTTTAATGGCTCTTTTACTTGGACTAAAGCTGAGATTGATGGTGGTGACAATAAAGGAAATACCCCAAGAAGACAAGCGGATTTAGTTTACAACGTATCACCATCTTATAACTTTGGTAAAAACAGTCAGCATGGTTTAGCTCTAAGTGTATTGGGAACTTCTAAATCTTACGCTCAAGATGATAACGTATTAGTAATGCCAGCTTACGCATACTTTAATCTAATAGGAAGAGCAGGATTAACAGAAGGACTTTCTTTAGTATTAAGCGTAAACAATATTTTCGATACCGTTGGTATTACAGAAGTGGAAGGTAATGGCGATGGTGCTTTTGGTGGAAATCGTTTAGTAAGAGCTAGATCAATAAGTGGGCGTTCTTCTACAATATCTTTACAATACAAGTTTTAAAAATAATTTTAGTTTGATTGGAGTTAGTTAATAAAAGAGTTGGAGTTTTGTATTAAGGCCCAACTCTTTTAAATTAAATATCTTATATCATGAATTTAGCCATAATAAGTCTTGATACCAATCTAGATATTTAATGGCGAATTGCATCTGACCAATGTGAAAACAATAAAATTTAAACAGATGAAAGCTTTTATTTTTTCAATACTATTTATTATTATTTTAGGACAATATAGTTTTGGACAAGTACAACAATCAAGTTCGAATACAGACTTAATTTCTAAAAAAGACTTAAAAAAAATAATTGTATACGGTAGTGATACTTGCCACTATTGTATAGACACAAAAGTATTTCTGAAAGAAAAAGAGATAAAATTTATATATTATGATGTAGATGTAAACCTTATAAAACAGAGAGAAATGCTTATAAAATTACAAAATGCTGGAATAGCAGTCGATAATTTGTCTTTACCTGTTGTAGATTTATACGGTAAACTTGTAATGCATGGTGATGATTTTGAGGCCTTTCTTAAAACACTAGTTAGCTCTAAAAACTAATCTAAAATGAAAATTAAAAAACCGAGTTTGTCCTTTTGGCAAATTTTTAATATGAATGTGGGATTTTTAGGAATTCAATTTAGCTTTGGTTTACAGCAAACTGCTGTTAACCCTATATTTTCATTTTTAGGGGCACATCATGAAGATCTACCTCTGTTAAATCTTGCAGGCCCAGTTACAGGCTTAATTATTCAACCCATAATTGGAGCTATTTCAGATAAAACTTGGTCGCCCCAGTGGGGAAGGCGTAAGCCATTCTTTTTAATTGGAGCCATAATAGGTAGTTTATGTTTATTTGCGTTTCCGTTTAGTCCAACGCTTTGGTTCGCCGTTGGGTTGTTGTGGATTCTAGATGTTGGTAATAACATGGCCATGGAGCCTTATCGTGCTTTTGTAGGCGATAAATTACCTAATAAGCAGTTAAGTTTTGGGTACCAAATGCAAAGTTTATTTGTTGGTGCTGGTATTGTGTTGGCTAATGCATCTATCTTTCTTTTTCAAGATTGGTTTGGTGCTTCAGAAGTTGTTGAAGCAGTTATAGGTATTCCTAAGTGGTTGTACTATTCCTTTTTTATTGGTGCTGTTTTATCGGTTTCTACCATTTTATGGTCAGTTTTAAAAACTCCAGAGATACCGCCTTCCGAAGAAGAATTTGATGCCATTAAAAAACATAATGCGTTGCCTCTTTTAGAAAGAATAAAAACACCTTTTAAAGAAATTGTTGATGCTATAAAAAAAATGCCCAAATTCATGTGGAAATTATCGGCTGTTTATCTTTTTCAATGGTATGCGCTGTTTGTGTATTGGCAATTTATTTCTCCCATGTTTGAAGAAAGTATGAATTTTGATAAATCTCAAGCATTAAGTCAAGCAGCAAAAATGAATACCACATATAATCTTTCCACCATTGTTTTTGCTTTAGCATTGGTGCCATTAGCTTTAAAATTTGGTGGTAAAAAGGTGTATGTATTCAGTTTGTTTTTAACTGGAATCGCCATGCTTTCCATTCCATATATACAAGATCCACTTTTGGTTATTTTACCCATGATTTTATTTGGAATAGGTTGGGCAGCTATGATGGGTATTCCATATTCTATGGTATCTAAAATAGTACCTCAAGAACGACGTGGGGTTTACATGGGAATATTAAACATGATGATTGTAATTCCTATGGGAATTCAAACCTTAACATTTGGGCCTATTGTAAAAAACCTATTGAATAACAGTGCCGTTAATGCCATACTGTTTGGTGGTGTATTTTTTATCATTGCAGGTGTATTAGCACTACGCCTTAAACAGCCAAAATTGAATGAAGATGATGACGATGTTGCCATGTCTGGTGGCAGGCATTAATTTTTTTAATTAATAAAAGTAGTTTTGAAAAATAATAAAAAAGATATAGATATACTTTGTGTTGGAGAGGTACTAGTTGATTTTATAGGCCATCAAACCGAAGTGCTTATCAACAACACAAGAGACTATCATAGATATTTAGGCGGTTCGCCTGCAAATGTAGCCATGAATTCAGCACGATTAGGATTAAAATCTGTTATGGTGGCTACTGTTGGGAAAGATGGTTTTGGAGATTATATTTTTGAAAGATTAGAAGGCGTAGGAGTTATTACAAGCTTTATTAAACAACTTGACAATAAGCCAACAAGCGTCATTTTTGTGTCTAGAACAGAAAATACACCAGATTTTATTCCATTTAGAGAAGCAGATTATTTTATTACAGAAGATCAAATTTCTAAAACATTATTATTAGAAACTAATATTTTTCATACGACTTGCTTTGCGTTAAGTAAACAACCTGCCCAATCGGCTATTTTAGATAAAGCCAAGGAAGCATTTAATTTAGGATGTAAATTAAGTATCGATGTTAATTATGCTAAAAAATTATGGAACAGTCAAGAGGAAGCTCTCGAGGTTATTAAGGCGTATTGTAAATTTAATCCTTTAGTGAAAATTAGTGAAGATGATATGCTTAGGCTTTTTGAGCAAAAAATACCACACGAAGATATCTTTAATTTTTTCCATTCAGAAGGAGTTGATACCGTGTGTTTAACCTTAGGAAATAAAGGTGTTAAGCTATCTCAAAAAGATAAAGAAATTATCGAAATACCCGCCATACAAATAGATGTGGTACAAGACGCTACAGGTGCTGGCGATGCATTTTGGTCTGGGTTTTTATTTGCCTACATTAAAGAAAAGCCTATTGAAAAATGTTTGCAAGTTGCTTTACAATTAGCCGCTTTAAAGCTTCAAAACGTAGGTAGGCTACCAGACAATATTAATATATTATCAGAGCTTTTATAATTTTTAAAAAGATGTCAAAAAATTCTATGATTAATAATGGTGTTATGCTCAATGCATATCCAGATAGTATTGGTAAGAAACTAAGCGATACCATAAAAATGCTACAAATGCCAGAGTTTAAGGATGTTTTTTCTTTATTTTATGTATTGCCAACATTTTTTAATAGTGATTTAGATAGAGGTTTTTCAATAATCGATTATAACATAAATGAAGATTTAGTTTCAAAGTCTGATTTAAAAGTATTAGAAACCCTTAATATACAATTAAAGTTTGATATTGTTTTAAATCATTTATCTGTCGCATCCCCTCAGTTTAAAGACTTATTAAAAAAAGGTGATCAATCGGAATATAAAGATTTCTTTATTAATTGGAATAGCTTTTGGGAAGGAAACGGAACGTTAAACCAAGAAAGCGTTATGATTCCTAAAAAAGAATTTCTCGATAAATTATTTATGAGAAAATCTGGTTTACCAATTTTAAAAGTTCCTTTTCCTGATGGTACTGAAAAACCGTATTGGAACACCTTTTATCAGAAAGTGGATGTCAATAAAAATTTTTTAGGTCAGATGGACGTCAACGCCAAATCTCAATTGGTCTGGGATTTTTATGAAGAAACTTTAGAAAAGGTAAGCCACTACGGATGTAAAATACTCAGGTTAGATGCTTTCGCATACTTGCATAAAGAAGTTGGACAATCAAACTTTTTTAATAGACCAGGAACTTGGGAATATTTAGACCGTATTAAACAAATTGCAGATAATAAACATTTAACGCTTTTACCCGAAATTCATGCCGAATACGGGTTGCATTTACATGATGAAGTTGCTAAAAAAGGGTATCAAATATATGATTTTTTCTTACCAGGATTAACTATTCATACGCTTGAAACTGGAAATGGTAAAGCTTTAATAGCTTGGGCGAAGGAAATAATTAACAAAGGTTATAAAACAGTTAATATGCTGGGATGTCATGACGGTATTCCTGTACTCGATTTGAAAGGTAAAACCGTTAACGGTTTTTATAATAAGGGTTTACTTGAAGACGATGAGATAGAAGCTATTATGAGTAATATAATGGAACGTGGCGGTCGGGTAAAAAATCTATACGATCCAGCAGGTAATAAAATTTCTTATTATCAAGTGAATGCCACATTCTTTAGTGCTTTAGGGGAAGATGAACAAAAACTACTATTAGCTAGAGCTCTGCAACTATTTATGCCTGGGATACCTCAAGTATGGTATTTAGATGTTTTTGCTGGAAAAAATGATTATGAAGCAGCCGATAAAGGAGGAAGCGCAGGACATAAAGAAATAAATAGAACAACACTTACAATGCAGGATATTGAAAACGGCTTAAAAAGAGATGTGGTGCTTAATCAGCTTGAATTAATTAAACTAAGAAATACCTCAAAAGCATTTTCAGGAACCATTAAAATTAACGAAACTTCAGATAAAGAAATTGATATTAAGTGGATAAACCAAAATGATATGGCACATCTTAAAGCAAATCTAAAAACATGTAAATTCACAATTAATTACACCAAAGAGGGTGTAAATAAAGTGTTTTCCTTTTAAATTATTTTAGTGTAGAAATTAAAAGCATCAATTTTTTAAGAGAATATAAGTGCTTTTTAGCAAGACGGTTAATTAAAATCCGGAAGAAATTATAGAAGTTTCTTCTGGATTTGTTTTAAATTTAAGCTATGAAAAAAATAGTTTGCTTTGGAGAAGTATTATGGGATGTGTTCCCAACCCATAAAAAAATTGGGGGAGCACCATTAAATGTAGCTTTACGCTTGAAGTCGTTTAACAACGACGTTACTATGATTAGTAGCGTTGGAAATGATAAACAAGGTAAAATGCTTTTAGAATATATGGTTGAAAATGGATTAAATACCAATGATGTTCAAATAAATAATAAATTTAAAACGGGGAAAGTAAAAGTGATGCTAGACGAAAAGGGTTCAGCATCCTATGATATTAATTTTCCGAGAGCTTGGGATCATATTCTTATTGAAAAAAAGGCTATAGATATAGTTAAACAGGCTGATGCATTTGTATTTGGTAGTTTGGTAGCACGATATGATGTTTCTAAAAAAACATTATTTGAACTTTTAGAGCATGCTAACTATAAGATTTTCGATTTAAACTTACGTCCACCGCATTATTCAAAAGAAGTTTTAATTCATTTAATGAATCAAGCCGATTTTATAAAATTTAATGACGATGAGTTGTATGAAGTGAGTAAACACTTAGATTCTAAATACAACGCTATGGAACAAAATATACGTTACATAGCCAATAAAACAAATGCTAAACATATATGTGTTACAAAAGGAAGCCACGGGGCAGTTTTATTATACGATGATAAATTTTATTACAATAGCGGCTATCTTGTAAAGGTTAAAGATACTGTTGGTGCTGGCGATTCTTTTTTAGGATCATTAATAAGTCAATTATTAAATAAAGTAAACCCTCAAGAAGCTATCAATTTTGCTTGTGCAGTTGGTGCTTTAGTTGCCCAAAGTAAAGGTGCAAATCCTATAATACTACGTTCAGAAATTGATACATTTATTAATCCTTAATTAAAATTATTAAGAGTATAAATTATTAGGGTCAACAATATATAAATCTTGTATATTCTTCAGTCTGAAAAGAAGTATCAATTTTTTTAAAGTTTAGGTGTATCGATTGAAAGGATTATTATCTTTGTTGGTTTAGTTAATTAATTATCCCTATGAGCGAAGAAAGTAAACGAAGAGAGGCCCTTATATATCACGCAAAACCAACGCCAGGTAAAATAAAAGTTGTACCCACAAAAAAATACGCGAGTCAAAGAGATTTATCTTTAGCCTATTCCCCGGGTGTAGCTGCGCCATGTTTAGAGATAGAGAAAAACAAAGAGCATGTTTATAAATACACGGCTAAAGGTAATTTAGTGGCTGTAATATCTAACGGTACTGCCGTTTTAGGTTTGGGAAATATTGGTCCAGAAGCCTCTAAACCTGTTATGGAGGGTAAAGGACTTTTATTCAAGATTTTTGCAGATATCGATGTGTTCGATATTGAGGTAGATACTGAAAATGTTGAGGAATTTATTCAAACGGTTAAAATGATTGCGCCTACTTTTGGAGGTATTAACCTTGAAGATATTAAAGCACCTGAGGCTTTTGAAATTGAAAGACGATTAAAGGCAGAATTGGACATTCCAGTGATGCATGACGACCAACATGGAACGGCCATCATTTCTGCCGCCGCATTATTAAACGCTGTAGAATTAGCTAAAAAGAAACTAGACAAGGTTAAAATTGTAATTAGTGGAGCTGGTGCAGCTGCCATTTCGTGTTCACGATTGTACCAAGCTTTTGGTGCAAAAAGAGAAAATATGGTGATGCTGGATAGTAAAGGAGTTATTAGAGATGACAGAGAAAATCTATCTCCAGAAAAAGCCGAATTTGCTACCCATAGAAGGATAGATACGCTTGATGAGGCTATGAAAGATGCCGACGTTTTTATAGGTTTATCGATGGCAAATATTGTATCGCCAGACATGCTATTGGCCATGGCAAAAAATCCCATTGTGTTTGCTATGGCAAATCCAAATCCAGAAATTAAATACGATATAGCTGTTGCCACCCGTAAAGATATTATTATGGCTACGGGCCGTAGCGATCATCCTAACCAAGTAAATAATGTGTTAGGTTTTCCATTTATATTTAGAGGCGCTTTAGATGTTAGAGCTACTAAAATTAACGAAGCTATGAAAATGGCTGCCGTAAAAGCTTTAGCTAGATTAGCCAAAGAGCCAGTGCCGGAACAGGTTAATGTGGCCTATGGTGAAACCAGATTAACTTTTGGGAAAGATTATATTATACCAAAACCCTTCGATCCGCGCTTAATTGCCGAAGTGCCGCCAGCGGTTGCAAAAGCTGCTATGGAAAGTGGTGTGGCAAAACACCCTATTACAGATTGGGAAAAATACACAGATTCATTATTAGAACGATTAGGATCTGATAATAAACTGGTAAGATTATTACTTAATCGCGCAAAGTTAAACCCAAAACGTGTAGTTTTTGCCGAAGCAGATCAGTTGGATGTTTTAAAAGCTGCTCAAATAGTTTATGAAGAAGGTATAGCTATACCTATTCTTTTAGGACGAAAAGAAACCATTGAATCTTTAATGGAAGAGATAGAATTTGATGCTGATATTGCTATAATTGACCCAAAAACTGAAGAGGAAAATGAGCGTAAAAACAAATACGCTAAAGTATACTGGGAGCAGCGCAAGCGTAGAGGGGTAACTTATTATTCATCACAACGTTTGATGCGAGAGCGAAACTATTTTGCTGCCATGATGGTAAACGAAGGTGATGCTGATGCACTTATTTCGGGGTATTCAAGAAATTATCCATCGGTTGTAAAACCTATGATGGAACTTATTGGTATGGCAAAAGGCGCTTCAAGAATAGCCACAACAAATTTAATGATGACCAAAAGAGGGCCACTTTTTGTAAGCGATACATCAATTAATATAGACCCAAGTGCGAGAGATTTAGCAACAATAGCGCAAATGACATCGAAAGTTATTAAAATGTTTGGTTTAAAACCAGTACTTGCTATGGTATCTTATTCTAACTTTGGTTCTTCAGATAATGAAAGAGCTTCTAAAGTTCGTGAAGCGGTATCGTATTTACATCATCATTTTCCAGATATGGATGTAGATGGCGAATTGCAAACCGATTTTGCTTTAAATGATGAGATGCTTCGCGAAAAATTCCCATTCTCAAAATTGGTAGGTAAAAAAGTTAATGCCTTAATATTCCCCAACTTAGATGCTGCAAATATCACTTATAAATTGTTAAAAGAATTACATGAGGCCGATTCTATAGGGCCCATCATGATGGGTATGCGAAAGCCTGTACACATTCTTCAATTGGGTGCTAGTGTTGATGAAATTGTAAATATGGCAGCTATTGCCGTAATTGATGCACAACAGAAAGAGAAGTGGGAATTGGAAAATGCCAGCAAGAAATAATTTAGTGCAAATAATTTTATTACATTTGGTCGGTTAAGGGCTATTATTCATGATAACACATATACAAGGAAAACTTACTGAAAAAAATCCAACACATGTTGTTATAGATTGTAATGGGGTGGGTTATATGCTAAACATCTCGCTACATACTTTTTCTCAAATTCCTGATACTGAAAATTTAAAATTATTTACACATCTTCAAGTTAAAGAAGATTCGCACACCCTTTATGGATTTTCATCTGTTGCTGAACGTGAAATTTTCAGATTACTAATATCGGTAAGTGGCATAGGGGCTAGTATTGCCCGCACCATGTTATCGTCATTAACTCCAAAACAAGTAAGAGAAGGTATTGCTACTGGCGATGTCGTTTTAATTCAGTCTATAAAAGGGATAGGAGCTAAAACGGCGCAACGAGTTATTATAGATTTAAAAGATAAAATTTTAAAGATTTATGATATTGATGAAGTTTCTGTTTCTAAAGACAATACCAATAAAAATGAAGCGTTATCTGCTTTAGAAGTACTTGGTTTTATGAAAAAACAGGCTGAACGTGTTGTTGATAAAATTATGGTTCAACAACCAGATGCCACGGTAGAAACTATTATCAAGCAAGCCTTAAAAAATTTATAATCAATTTTGAATATAACTAACCTCAAATTATATAAATTATTGGAGAAATTTTACGTTAATTACAGTCGGAACGTATTTTTTATCCTTTTGTTTTTATTGACATCGTTAGCGTGGTCTCAACAGACAATTCAAGCGCAAGATTCTGTTAAAACAGGTTTCAGTTTAGGCGAAATTAAAGCACCTTACCCTAATAGTATAGAATCTAAATATACTTTTGATCCTACAACAAATAGATACATATATACAGAAAAAATAGGTGGTTTTGATATTAATTATCCTATCATATTAACACCTAAAGAGTATTTTGATTTAGTAGCTAAGCAAAATTTAAAATCCTATTACAAAGAAAAAATTGATGCTTTTGATGGGAAAAAAGATGGTGCAGACGATGCACAAAAAAATCTGTTGCCAGAATTTTATGTGAATTCAGATTTCTTTGAAGCTATTTTTGGTAGCAATACCATTGAAATGGTACCGCAAGGTTCTGTTGAAATGGACTTAGGTATACTATTTTCAAAACAAGATAATCCATCATTCTCACCAAGAAATAGGAGTAATTTTACCTTTGATTTCGATCAACGGATTAGTTTAAGCTTATTGGGGAAAGTGGGTACCCGACTTCAAGTAACGGCAAACTACGACACACAATCTACTTTCGATTTTCAAAATCTCATTAAGTTAGAGTACACACCAACAGAAGATGATATTATTCAAAAAATTGAAGTAGGTAATGTGAATATGCCCTTAAACAGTTCGTTAATTACTGGCGCACAAAGTTTATTTGGGGTAAAAGCACAATTGCAATTTGGTAAAACTACGGTTACGGGTGTTTTTTCTGAACAAAAATCACAAGCCAATACGGTGGTGTCACAGGGTGGTGGTACTTTAGAAGAGTTTGATTTATTCATTAGAGATTATGATGAAAATAGGCACTTCTTTTTAGCGCAATATTTTAGAGATAGTTATAATACATCTTTAGAAAAATACCCTTTTATAAATAATAAAGGATTACAAATTACTAGGATTGAAGTTTGGATGACCAACAGGAGTAACCGAACAGATAATGTTAGAAATATAGTAGCCCTTCAAGATTTAGGTGAAGTAGGATATAATCCTGCGGATCCTAATAATGATAATTTTTTATTAGATCCTCTACCGAATGGATTTATCAATAATCCAGGACCTTTTCCTGATAATAGAAATAACGATTATAATCCCGCAGCTATTAATTCTGGGTCTGTTTTAACAGATTTAATTAGAGATATAGCAACAGCACAGCAAGGATTTGGTAGTTTATCACCTGTAGTAAATGAAGGGTCAGACTATGCTAAAATAGAAAACGCAAGAAAATTAACAGAAGGACAAGAATTTACAGTCAACAGAGATTTAGGATATATTTCTCTTAATCAAAGACTTAATAATGATGAGGTTCTGGCAGTGGCTTTTCAATTTACGGTTGGAGGTCAAGTTTATCAAGTTGGAGAATTTGCTAACGATGGCGTTGATGCAACCAATGTAAATGCTAATACGGGGGTAGTTATTAATCAGAATTTAATTGTAAAATTACTTAAAAGTAGTATTACCAATGTCAATCAACCCGTTTGGGATTTAATGATGAAAAACATCTATGATACGGGTGCTTATAATCTAAGTCAAGATGATTTTAAACTTAATATATTTTATAATGAAGCGTCGCCATTAAACTTTATTAATCCAGTTGGAACCACTCCTTTTCCAGATCCTGGACCCAATGAAGACCCTTTAAAAGAAACCCCTTTATTGCGTGTTTTTAATTTAGATAGATTAAACTTTAACAATGATCCGCAGTTAAAAGGTGATGGGTTTTTCGATTTTGTTCCTGGGATGACAGTGATTCCACAATCTGGAAAAATTATATTTCCTATTGTAGAGCCTTTTGGTAAATTTTTATTTGAAAAATTATCACTTAACTCCACTGAGGATTATACAGAATCAGACACCTATAACCAGAATCAAGCAAAATATGTTTACGATATTCTTTATAAGAGTACCAAAACAGCAGCTTTGGAAGATGCTGATAAAAATAAGTTTAAATTAAAAGGGCGTTATAAATCTTCAGGAGGAAGCGGGGGTATTCCTATAGGTGGTTTCAATGTGCCTCGTGGATCGGTTAGAGTAACAGCTGGAGGTCGTGTTTTAGTAGAAGGGGTTGACTATACGGTGAATTATACGGCAGGAACAGTTCAAATTTTAGATGAAGCCTTAGCAGCATCCAATATCCCTATTGAGGTATCTACCGAAAATAATGCCGTTTTTGGACAACAAACACGTCGTTTCACAGGAATTAATGTAGAACATAAATTTAACGATAATTTTGTTTTGGGAGGGACGCTGTTAAATTTAAACGAACGGCCTATAACCCAAAAAGCCAACTTTGGTACAGAGCCTATAAACAATACTATTTTTGGTTTTAACGGTAATTATTCCGCTAAAGTGCCTTTTCTAACACGTTTAGCAAACAAGCTACCTAATATTGATACGGATGTAGAATCTAATGTATCATTACGAGGTGAGTTTGCCTATCTAGCCCCAGGTTCGCCAAAAGGCACGAATTTTAATGGAGAAGCAACATCGTATATTGATGATTTTGAAGGCTCGCAAAACGGTATCGATTTACGCTCGCAACAATCATGGTTTTTATCAAGCAGGCCTTTGGGATTAGGTATAAACTACTCAGAAGGTCCAGAAGATGATAATGCTATTCAAAACGGTTATGATAGAGCGCTATTAAACTGGTATTCCATTGATCCTATTTTTTATAGCAGTCAAAGACCTAATGGAATCTCTGATGAAGACTTATCCAGTCTATATACCAGTCGCGTTTTTATAAACGAATTATTTCCAGACAGAGATATAGTACAAGGGCAAAACTCTGTATTGTTTACTTTAGATTTAGCATATTATCCTCAAGAACGAGGACCTTATAATTTTAACCCAGATGCAGCAGATGGTATTAATCAGGTAGAAGCTAGTAATAGTTGGGCAGGTATCACACGCCAATTAACTTCTACAGATTTTGAACAACAAAACGTAGAATATATTGAGTTTTGGTTACAAGATCCTTTTCAAGAAAATCCGGCAAGCTTGGGAGGTAAACTGGTTTTTAATTTAGGTAATATTTCAGAAGATATTATTAAAGACGGTAGAAAATTATATGAAAATGGCTTGCCTGAGGATGGAAATGTTAGTTTATTACCAACCACAGATTGGGGAACCGTTGTGCCGCAAAACCAATCCTTAATTTATGCTTTTGATACTACGGGACAAGAACGAACCAATCAAGATGTGGGTTATGATGGTTATGATGATAGCGAAGAAACACCTACATTTAGTGATCCTGACAAATTATTTCTAAATACTATTTATGATAATTATAGAGGTTTAGACGACCCCGCAAATGATAATTACCAATTTTTCTTAAATGCTGATGGTAATATTTTTGAACGTTATAAAAAATATAATGGTGTAGAAGGTAACACTCCAGACACCTTTACCGATACGCAACGTGGTGCTAATACGCAACCCGATGTAGAAGATATTAATCGTGATAACACGATGAACACGATAGATAGCTATTTTGAATATGAACTTGAAATTACGCCTTCAACATTAAATATAGATAATGAATTTATTGTAGACACAAAAAATGTTGAAGAAGTAACAGGTCAGAACAGAAGAATTTTACCTAACGGTGAAACCGTTGACCCAAAGTGGTATTTATTTAGAATTCCAGTTAATAAAGCTACAGATAGTGTAGGAGGTATTTCAGATTTTCGGTCAATCCGTTTTACAAGAATGTATTTAAAAGAGTTTGTTGAACCTGTAGTATTTCGTTTTGGAACATTAGATTTAGTAAGAAGTGATTGGAGACGTTATACCAAAACCCTTGACGGAAATCCTCTAAATACTAATGACGAGAATACTGATTTTTCTTTGGGAATTATAGGAACTATTGACAATGGAGATGATGGTACTTATGTTAGTCCACCTAGTGTTGTACCAGAAGAGCTATTTAATAACAATACGGTAGTTCGTCAAAACGAACAATCGTTAGTCGCTAATATTTGTAATTTAGAGCCAAATGATTCTCGTGGTGCGTTTAAAAATATTAGCATAGACATGCGTCAATATAAAAGTTTAAGAATGTTTATTCATGCCCAGGAGGATGGTGTAGGATTTCCTGATAGTGAGAGGCTAATTGGCTTTTTAAGAATTGGGAATGACCTTAATGACAATTATTATCAAATTGAAATTCCTTTATTGAAGTCATCAAAAAACACTAGTAATGTTGATGAGGTTTGGCCTGATGAAAATGAAATTAATTTATCGTTAGACATTTTAGGAAAAATTAAAGCTCAAGCAATTATGGACGGCCCTTTGCCTGATAATTCTGCAAGATTTTACGATGTTATTAATGGAGATATTACAGAAGTATCTGAGTTTTCTCCTTATACAACAGATCAACATAGAGTAGCCATTAAAGGAAATCCTAATTTTGGAGATGTTAGATCACTTATGGTAGGTGTTAAAAATGCACATACTTCTAATATTTGTACTCAAGTATGGTTTAACGAGCTCCGTTTATCGGATATGAATAATGAAGGTGGTTGGGGAGCAGTAGTAAGTTTAGACTCTAATATTGCCGATTTTGCAAATATAAGTGCAACGGGTAGGCAAAGCACTTCTGGTTTTGGGTCTATAGAGCAAGGTCCAAGTCAGCGTAGTTTAGAAGATGTAAAACAATACGATGTTGTTACCAATATAAATGTAGGGCAGTTATTACCTAAAAAATGGGGTATTCAAGTGCCATTTAATTACGGACAAAGTGAAGCGCTCATTACACCTAAATACGACCAGTTTTATAAAGATTTAACGTTAGAATCCAGACTGGATGCTGCCAATGATAATGCTGAACGGGAATTAATAAAAGAACAATCAGAAGATTATACAAGACGCCAAAGTATCAATTTTATTGGGGTTAGAAAAAATAGGACGACAGACGCTAAACCTCGTATGTACGATGTTGAAAATTTAACACTGAATTATTCCTATAATAAAGTTGAACATAGAGACTTTGAAATTGAAAATTCAGTAAACAAAACGTTACGGTTGGGTGCTAACTATGCTTTTAATTTTGAACCTAAAAAAATTGAACCTTTTAAAAAGAACGACTCATTATTTACTGGTAAGTATTGGAAAATCTTAAAAGATTTCAACCTTAATTTAATGCCAGCAAGTTTTACGGTGAGTTCGAATTTGAATAGACAATTTAATAAGCAAAAGTTTAGAGAAATAGATTTGGGAGGTGGTAACATTGGTATTGATGAATTGTTTAGAAGAAATTACACGTTCGATTTTCAATATAATATTAACTATAATTTAACAGATGCTTTACAGTTCAATTTTTCAGCATCAAATAATAATATAGTCCGTAATTATTTTAAAGATAATATTATTAATGGCGAGCAAGATCCTTCGTTAGGTGTTTGGGATGGCCTTTTTGATTTTGGCGACCCTAACAGGCAAAACCAAGATTTAGGAATTACCTATCAATTGCCAATAAATAAAATACCAACATTCAGTTTTATAAATGCTACATATGCTTACTCGGGTAATTTTCAATGGCAAAAAGGCTCAGATTTATATGGGGATTTAGAGTTAGATGGTGAAACTTATGATTTAGGGCACACTATTCAAAATGCAAATACGCATAATATCAATGCGTCTTTAGATATGAATAGGTTTTATAAATACATAGGTTTGGTGAAAAAACCGATTAGAACCGTTAGGACTAGAACAACTACAGCTGGACCTCCAGGAGCGCCAAAGCCTAAGGATTCAAAACCACCAAAAGCCAAAAATAAATCGGCTACCAAGTTATTAAATGCTGGGGTTGATATTTTAACAACCATAAAAAGAATACAGCTTAATTACTCTGAAAATAATGGTACATTTTTACCCGGCTATTTGCAAACCCCTGGTTTTATAGGCACTTTAAAACCAAGTTTTGGCTATACGTTTGGAAGTCAAAGTGATATAAGATACTTAGCAGCCAGACGTGGTTGGTTAACACTTTTTCCAGAATTTAATCAACAATACACCGCTACAAACACAAAACAATTTGATTATTCGGCAAATTTAGAACCCTTTAAAGATTTGAAGATTGATGTTGTTGGTAATAGGGCTTATTTTGAAAATTACAATGAAAACTACAGGGTAGATCCAAACACGCTTCAATACAATTCGTTAACAGCAAATACGTTTGGTAACTTTAGTATTTCAACACTTTTAATAAAAACAGCATTTAGTAAAAGTGACGAAAACAAATCCGATGCTTTTAATGATTTTAGATTTAATAGGCTAGTGGTTGCAAATAGGCTAGCAGAGAAGTTTTATGGGTCTACTACGTATCCTACCGATGCTGAGGGTTATCCAGTTGGCTTTAGTAAAAAAAATCAAGCAGTATTATTACCAGCATTTTTAGCAGCCTATTCAGGGCAAGATGCAGGGAAAGTAAAAACGAGTGCTTTTAGAGATGTGCCTATTCCAAACTGGGACTTAAAGTATTCTGGTTTTATGAAATTCGATTGGTTTAAAAAGCGTTTCAAACGTTTTTCATTAACTCATGGATACCGTTCAACCTATACCATTAATCAATTTCAAACAAATTTGGATTATGATGCAAATAATCTGCAAGCTCTAAATCAGGGAGGCGATTTTAAAAACGAACGACTATATAGTAACATTAACTTAACTGAGGTTTTTAGTCCACTAGTTAGAATTGAGTTCGAAATGAAAAACTCTGTAAAAATTTTAACTGAGATTAGAAAAGATAGAATGCTTTCGTTGAGTTTTGATAATAATTTGATGACTGAAGTTTTAGGAAATGAATATATTATTGGTTTGGGTTACCGCATTAAAGATTTACGCATTCGTTCTAACCTAGCAGGACCAAGCAAGCGTATAGTAAGCGACTTAAATATGAAAGCTGATATCTCGGTTAGAGACAATAAAACCATTATTAGATATTTAGATTTAGAAAACAATCAAGTAACCTCTGGACAAACCATTTGGGGTTTAAAATATTCTGCTGATTATGCGTTTAGTAAAAACCTAACGGGCATATTTTATTTTGATTATTCATTCTCAGAATATGCTATTTCTACGGCGTTCCCATTAACTACAATTAGATCAGGAATTACGATTCGATATAATTTTGGGAATTAGTAAATAACTATTTGATTTTTACTTTTGAATAAATACATTTGTTAAAAATTAACTTATAAATCAAAGATGAATATACCATCAGAATTAAAATACACTAAAGACCACGAATGGGTTAAGATAGAAGGTCATATGGCAACCATTGGTATTACAGATTTTGCGCAAAGCGAATTGGGTGATATTGTTTATGTTGAAGTTGAAACCCTTGATGAAACCTTAGAAGCCGATGAAATTTTTGGAACTGTTGAAGCTGTTAAAACGGTGTCTGATTTATTTTTACCAGTATCAGGTGAAATTACCGAGTTTAACGAAGCTTTAGAAGATGAGCCAGAAAAGGTCAATAATGATCCTTATGGAGAAGGATGGATGATAAAAGTAAAGTGTTCCGATTTATCTCAAGTAGATAATTTGATATCTCCCGATGATTATAAAGCCTTAATAGGTGCTTAAAAAATTAGCATTATTTGCAGCATTAATTTATTCTGGAGTCTTAATTTATGCAAGCTTTATTCAGACTGAATATATTCCAGAGGTTGATGTAAGTTTTGCAGATAAAATATTTCATTTTTTAGCCTATTTTCTGTTAACCCTATTGTGGTTTGTTACATGTGTTTACAGCTTTAATTTCACAAAAATAAAAGCAATACTCTATGCATCAATAGGTTCCGTTATTTTTGGTATAATTATTGAAGTATTGCAGGGTATGTTAACAGACTATCGGGCGTTAGATGTTTATGATGTTATAGCAAACACATCTGGAGCGTTAATTGCTGTTATAATTATAGTATCAAAAGATAACATTGGTATTAAAAAAATATAAAGGCTTGCTTTTTTGACAAATAAATAGTTATTTTAGCAGTCCTGAGTAAAACAATAAGACAATAAGATTATGGAGCCTAAAAAAAACCCAAAAGCAAATGTTGGACGTAATAGTTCACTTTTTTTCGCAATTGGTTTAGCATTAATGTTGTTTTTAACAAATTATGCAATCAATTACAAAACGTATGATAAGTCGGATATTGATATCGGAATGTTGAATTTAGATGATGAGTTAGAAGAGGAAATTCCAATTACTCAACAAGAATTAACACCACCACCACCACCGCCACCGCCAGCAGCACCAGAAGTTATTGAAATTGTTGAAGACGAAGTGGAAGTTGAAGAAACGGTTATAGAATCTACAGAAGCAGATCAAGAAACTGAAATTGTTGAAGTAGAACAAGTTGTGGTTGATGAGGTTGAAGAAGATATTGAGGTACCATTTGCAGTTATTGAAAATGTACCAGTTTTTCCAGGATGTGAAGGCGGAGATAATAATGCTAAAAAAGCATGTATGTCTGAGAAAATATCACAATTTGTTAACAGAAAATTTAATACAGAGTTAGCTTCAGATTTAGGTTTATCAGGAAGACAACGTATTAACGTCATATTTAAAATTGATAAAACAGGAAGTATTATTGGTGTACGTGCCAGAGCACCTCACCCAGGTTTAGAAAAAGAAGCCACTAGAGTTATTAATATGTTGCCTAAAATGAAACCAGGAAAACAAAGAGGAAAAGCAGTAACAGTGCCCTATTCGTTACCTATTATTTTTCAAGTGCAAGATTAAAAAGATAATGACTATTCACAAATAAAAATCCCCGATAACTCATAGTTATCGGGGATTTTTATTTGTTCTACTTCGAAGCTACCGAACCTGTTTTAGCAGTTTTGGGAGAAGCGCATAAAATCCCGTTACATCCATGTAACGGGATTTCTTTTTTGGTATGCTTATTGCGACTTTATCATAATATTAACATTTTAACTATAATAATTATGAGCAATCTTAAAAAAGCTCACGAACCCATTCGGCAAAATGAGGAAATCGTGAAAAAATCGCAAAAGCATGATGTAAATTTACAAAAAAACTCAACCCTCTACTTTCAGGTTGGGTTAATTGTTTGTTTATTGGCTGTATTTGGTCTTTTTGAAATGACATTTGAAACTTCAGCAAATCATTTTGATGATGATTTTGTAATTTATGATCCAGTGATTGAAGTACCTATTGAAAATTTTAAAATTTATGAAGAGCCAAAAGCTGAGATTAAACCCAAAGTCAATAAAAAGGTCTTATTGACTAATAAAATTAAGGAAGTTGATAATGATTTTGAAATGAAAGAGATTGTTGAATTAATTACAAGTGAGCAAAATACAACTTCAGACAGTCCCATAAATCCAAAAGATATAGTAGTGGATAAAATAGAAACAATAGTTGATATACCAGTTAATTTTGTTGAAGTAGTTCCCATCTACCCAGGTTGCGAAAATGAAAAAACAAACGATGATAAGCGTAAATGTATGTCTGATAAAATTACTAAGCTGGTTCAAAGAAAGTTTGACACTAATTTAGGAAGCACGTTAGGGCTTTCAGGAAGACAAACCATTCGGACGCAGTTTAAAATTGACAAAACAGGTCTTGTTACGGATATAAGGGTAGATGGAGCACATCCTGAATTAGAAAAAGAAGCAGAACGTGTTATTAATATTATACCAGAAATGACACCAGGCAAACAGCAAAATAAAAATGTTGGTGTTATTTACTATTTACCTATTATATTTCAAGTGCAAAATTAAAAGAACATATTATTTTATATAATTAAAACCGTTATCATAATGAGTGATAGCGGTTTTTTATTGACCTGAATTTATTTCATATTCACATTAATAAATCATTTTAGCTCCATGTAACTAAACGTTTTAATCGAAAAGAATTTCTCGAGGCTCTGCCTCGAGGTTTCCGTTGAAATTATCATTCCCGTGAAAACGGAGATCTAAATAAAAGAATTTTTATTTTTGAACTTTTTTCAAAACGAAACAAGCCGAATACCGCTATGGATCAGACTCGAAGATAGTTGGTTTCAAGAAATTATTTTATTCATTTACTAATCTAAAAAATATAGTATCTTTCAGCTTTCAATCAATTCACAATAACATCATGAAGCAATTCATTGTACTATGCCTACTTCTAGTTCAATACCATAATTATGCTCAAAATAATTTTTATAATGAAAAACCACCCGTTTTTCCAAATTGTGAAACGGTAGATATAGATTCATTACAAACGTGTTTTGATAGAAATATATACAACCATATTTATGAGCATTTTAAGGTGCCTCAAAAAGCGATTGATGATAAATACAGGGGTGAAGCTACGGTACTTTTTGAAGTAGATACTACAGGACAATTTAAAGTGATTTACGTAGACGCGATGTACGACGATTTAAACGTTGAAGTAAAGCGTGTATTTTCAATATTACCAAAAATAAAACCGGCAACCTACAACGGAAAAGCCACATACAAACAGTATTCTACAGCTATTAAAATACCTTTAGGGAATCAAGGGGAAACGACGAAAGAAATAACTAAAATTAAGGAGATTTCTAAATTAGAAGAGGCGTCAAAAAAAGAATATGATAAGCTAAATAAGGATTTGGAAACTTTTAAAAACAAACGTTTTTCAAGTCAGTTAAATATTCAATTTACACATAGTGACTATTCACGGTTTGATAGAAATATGAATTTTGTTGGTACTAATAGTCATACCGCTTCCAAACCATTTGTTTATGAAGATGTAGCTAACTATTATGATTTTGATGCCGAAAAAAAACGATTATATAAGGACACGGAAACCTGGGTAGGAAGAAAACTTTGGAATGAACATTTGGTGCAATTACAAGGTAAAGACTATTGGTTTACGGTCGATCCTGTTTTCGATTTACAAGTAGGAAAAGATACCGAGGCTGATTTTAGTTCAACCTATAACAATACTAGGGGATTCGTAGTTCAAGGTGGTTTAGGGGAAAAATTTAATTTTTTTGCATCCGTTTTTGAAAGCCAAGGGCGTTTTGCAGATTACGTAAACCGTTATTCTGAAAGCTTAAAAGCGTTTGGTCCAGATCCGGCTATTGTGCCAGGGCGCGGTATCGCTAAGCGTTTTAAAACCAATTCTTATGATTATCCCGTGGCAGAAGGTTATTTGTCTTATGCACCAGCAAAATTTATAAATGTCCAATTTGGACATGGCAAGAATTTTATTGGTGATGGCTATCGGTCGTTATTATTAAGTGATGTAACGAGTCCACATCCGTATTTAAAATTAAATACCAAATTTTGGAAAATAAAATACACCAATACTTGGATGTGGTTAAGAGACGTACGACCAGAAGTTACCGAAGATGGGGCGTTTTTAACTAAATACATCGCAAATCATTATTTAAGTTGGAATGTGTCAAAACGTTTTAATTTAGGCTTGTTTGAATCAGTAATGTGGCGAGATACTAATGATAGAGGTTTTGATATTAATTATTTGAATCCTGTTATTTTTTATAGAGCGATTGAATTTCAAACAGGACAAGCATCAGGAAATGCTATTTTAGGTGCTTCGGCAAAGTATAAGTGGAATGATGATATTAATATTTACAGTCAGTTTGTTTTGGATGAATTTTCATTAGCAGATGTAAAAGCAGGTGAGAAAAGTTGGAAAAATAAGTTTGGGTATCAAATAGGTGTTAAGTGTTTTAATACGTTTAAGGTTGATAATTTGCTACTTCAGTTTGAATATAATAGAGTGCGCCCATATACCTACTCGCACAATACCATTGTTTTAAACTTCGGGAATTTTAACCAGCCTATGGCACATTTATGGGGTGCTAATTTTAGTGAAGCTATATTAATTGGTCGATATAAGTATAAAAGATGGTATGCCGATGCTAAGTTGATTTTTGGAGTTCGTGGTTTAGATTTTAATGATGGTACTGATAATTTTAGCTATGGTGGTGATATTTATAGAAATTATAATGACAGACCTTTTGATAATGGTGTTGAAATTGGGCAAGGTAATAAGGCAAAGGTGTTTAATGGAAATCTTCAAGCAGGTTATATGATAAATCCTGCTTCAAATTTAAAACTATTTACTGATATTACAGTTAGAAATTTTAACCCAGAAGCAACCACGGCTAACACCTTTAAAAATAGTACCACTTGGTTTAATTTTGGTTTAAGAACCGATTTATTTAATTGGTATTTTGATAATTAGCTTTTTGACAGAGTTATGTCAATGCAAATAACATATGGAAAAATTGTAAAGAAATCAAATAAAGCGAGTAGCTAACATACATATATAACAAATAAAAATAAGTTAATTTTTATTGGCCTGTATTTTAATCTGTGAATTTAAGGGGATACTATATTAATAAAAAAAGAAGACTGTTTACAAGAGATTTATCCGCTTTAGGAATCTTGTAGCCATCCTTTTAAGACGATTGCGTCATTGCAAAACATTTGGAAAATATTGTGGCCATGTGGTTAAATTGATAAAAATATTACCACGTCGTAAACTCCTCGTAATGACGAACTGTAATACAGTTTTAAAAAGTTTTTAAAATTCGAATGTGCTCAGGATAAACACCAAGCCCAACTTTCCAATAGCTATAGGAAGTGGTAACGCCCAAATTAAATAACAATTACGCTTTCAAACTCTTATAAAATGTACGACGTATTTTTTCGCTATTAATAAAGCAACAACCATAATCTAAATCGTCATACTTTTTTGTTAAACTGGTATTTGAAGCAACTTCTTCCTCAGTTTTGCCTTTTTCAATTTCAGTTAAAACAGTCGCTTTAGTAGTTTCCAACATCTTTAAAAATATTTCATATTTAGCCTTGTTTGATAAATTTTCGTGCCTTGGAATTATTTTTGTATTTTTATCTATAACCATTAAGCCAGTTTTTACGGCATCAATGTAACCATTAACACTTCCCCAGTATTCATATCTATATACGGGTAACGTCCGTTAAAATAAGTATCACCTGTATGTAATACATTACTTTCTGTAAAATATAACATTGAATCACCATCGGTATGCGCGGCATCAACATGAAAAATAAGTATTTGCTCTGCGTTTATGTAAAGACTTAATTTATCATTAAAAGTAATATTAGGAAGCGCCGCATCAGATTGTTGGCTATTAGATTTAATTCTGCTATAAACATTGTCATGGGCAATAATATGGGTCCCTAATTTTGAAATATTTTCATTCCCTCCACTATGGTCGCCATGTTGATGTGTATTTGCTGAAAATTTAATATCCTTTTCGCTCAACTGTTTTATTGCAGCCAGAATTTTAGGTGTTAAAGGTGCAAATTGGCTATCGATAATAAAAACACCGTCATCGCCAATGGAAATTCCAATGTTTCCACCAGAACCAATTAGTATAAACGTGTTATCAGTTAATTTTATGGTTTCAATATTTACATTATCAAAATTACGTTGTGCATGGTTTGAGAATCCAATAAAAAAACAAGTGATAATTAAAAAAGAGCGAAACAGTTTAATAAAATTTAAATAAAATAGATTAGAACTTTTATAAAGATATTAAAAACAGCCTTAGCATTGCTCAAAATGCTTTTATGGAGTATCTTTGCACTCGCAATATAAAGATGTTGTAAAACAAGATTTTGGGTAGAAAAAACATAGCCATAGAAAATCCTTCTTTAATTCACGATTTTAAAGAAATCACTAAAATGCGTTTGGCATTAAGTGTGGTTTTTTCATCAGTTGCTGGTTATTTATTGGGCGTTGAAACCGTAGATTTTAAAACGCTCATTTTATTAGCTTTAGGTGGCTATTTTATGGTAGGAGCATCCAATGCATTCAATCAAATTATAGAAAAAGATTTGGATGCGTTGATGAATCGTACCAAAAACAGACCGATTCCTGCGGGACGTATGTCTGTTAAAACGGCTTTTATAATTGCTACGGTGTTCACACTCGCTGGTATTATTATTTTGTACACCATTAACAAGCAAACGGCTATGTTTGGTGCTATTTCTATATTTTTATATACCTGTGTTTACACGCCTTTAAAAACTAAAACGCCACTAGCTGTATTTGTTGGTGCTATTCCTGGCGCTATTCCATTTATGTTGGGTTGGGTTGCGGCCACCGATGATTTTGGTATTGAACCAGGGACCTTGTTTGCGCTTCAGTTTTTTTGGCAATTTCCACATTTTTGGGCTATTGGTTGGTTTTTGTTTGAAGATTATAAAAAAGGTGGATTTTTTATGTTACCAACAGGGAAACAAGATAAAGGTACTGCAGTACAAACCATCATGTATACCATTTGGACGGTTATAGTTTCAATAATACCCGTTTTTGGTTTTACAGGACGTTTAGAATTATCAATCATATCAGCGGGAATCGTTTTTATTTTGGGATTATGGATGTTGTTTTATGCCATTCGATTATTTAAATTAATGACAGAAAAAGCAGCGCGACAATTGATGTTGGTTAGTGTATCATATATTTCGCTGGTACAAATAGTATACGTTATAGATAAATTTATAAGATAACCATGGATTTAACTCAAGGAACTCAGGAAGAAAAAAATAATAGGGCTAAAAAAATGATGCTGTGGTTTGGTATTATTTCGCTTATCATGTCTTTTGCTGGCTGGACGAGTGCTTTTGTAGTAAGTAGCTCAAGACCAGATTGGTTGAAAGATTTTCAGTTGCCCAATGCTTTTATAATCAGCACAGTGATTATTGTAATAAGTAGTTTAACATTTTTAATGGCGAAAAATGCTTTAAAAAATAATAATAGACAGCTCACTACCATAGGCTTATTAACCACCTTTATTTTAGGCATTATTTTTATTTTTTATCAATTTTCAGGGTTTCAGCAAATTATCGATTTGGGCTACAATTTTACAGGACCAACGAGTAATGTAACCATGTCTTACATATATTTAATAGCTGTAGTGCATATTTTACACGTTGTTGTTGGATTGATTTGCTTATTAGTAGTAATTTATAATCATTTTAAACAAAAGTATGATGCCACCAATAGACTCGGTTTTGATCTTGCTGCAACCTTTTGGCATTTTATCGATATACTTTGGGTGTATTTGTTTTTGTTTTTATATTTTGTAAGATAGTTTTTTAGCAAGTAAGCTTTTAATGGACTGTTTTATTAGGGTTTTGGCGGATAGGTGCGTTAGGGATTGAGGCCTTGTTGGAGCTCGCCGACATAGGAGGAAGCGACTGCCGAAAGCCCGACTTTTTGCGATCCTGCAAGGTTTTAAAAACCTGGCAGGTATGAGTAAAAGGGAACGCCCAAATAATTTTTAGCTTAGATTAATTTCAAGTTTTTAATTTTTAAAGCGGGATGTTTTATTAGATGAATAAATTGATTATTTTTGTGCAACTTTAAAAAATAACCATTACATATGAGTACTACAGTTGTAAATGCTGGAACAGAAGGTAAAGCTTGGGGTGGAGGCAACCAACCGCTAAAAGCAAGTTATGGTAAAATGATGATGTGGTTTTTCATTGTTTCCGATGCATTAACATTTTCAGGGTTTTTAGCAGCCTATGGATTTTCAAGATTTAAATTTATTGACGCATGGCCAATTGCCGATGAAGTGTTTACTCACTTTCCGTTTTTACATGGTGTAGATGCACCCATGTACTATGTGGCTTTTATGACGTTTGTTCTTATTATGTCTTCTGTAACGATGGTGTTAGCTGTTGATGCAGGTCATCATTTAGATAAAGGTAAAGTAACCATTTATATGTTTTTAACGATTATAGGCGGTTTGATTTTTGTGGGCTCTCAAGCTTGGGAATGGAATACCTTTATAAAAGGCGATTATGGTGCTGTTCAAACTAGGGGTGGTAATATTTTACAATTTGTTGATACTGATGGGCACCGGGTAGCTTTAAGAGATTTTGTTGTCACCGATGCTCATGCAGATAGAGTACAACATGAAAGTAAAAACGGATTATGGTTTGTTTCAGAAGGTAGCTTATCAACGTATTCGGTTGAACAAGTGATAAGCGGTTTAGAGGCTAATGAAAACGTGTTAGTTAGAACTCAAATTATTAACGAAGCTGGTGAAAAGACGGTTTTGTCTAGAGAGGAGTCTTTAAAACAATTAAAAGATAATGGAAAACTAGTTGTTGAAGGCGCTAATCTTCATGTTAACGAATATGGTTCCCCACTATTTGCAGACTTCTTTTTCTTTATAACAGGATTTCACGGATTTCACGTGTTTTCAGGAGTGATAATTAATATCATCATTTTCTTCAATGTAGTTTTAGGAACTTATGAAAAACGTAAAAATTATGAGATGGTTGAAAAAGTGGGTTTATACTGGCACTTTGTAGATTTAGTATGGGTATTTGTATTTACTTTCTTCTATCTCGTTTAATGGAATTAAAATCTTTTTGTTCCTATGAAAATGGGAATCTATATAAAAAAATTTAAGAAATGGCACACGAACATAATTTAGCAATATTTAGAGGATTAGTAAAATTTAAATCTAATACTCATAAAATTTGGGGAGTTTTAATTTTCCTAACTATAGTTACTGTAATTGAGGTGGTATTAGGTATAGTAAAACCTGAAGCCTTAATGGCTAAGTTTTTAGGGATGAAAATACTAAACTGGATATTCATCATTTTAACCATAGTTAAAGCCTATTATATTACCTGGGATTTTATGCACATGCGTGATGAAACTAAAGCATTACAACGTATGGTAGTTTGGACAACTATTTTTTTGATCATATATTTATTGTTTATTTTATTGCAAGAAGGCGGATACGTTTTTGATGTATATGATAACGGTTATATAAAAAGAGACTTTTAACAACGTTAAATAGTTAAATAGAAATATAAAGGCGGTTTTTAAACCGCCTTTTTTTATTTTTGTAAAATAAAATATAAGTATTTTTAATGGATTATAAAAAAGTAAGTCGGTACGTAGTTTTAGGGGTTTTATTTTTTCTTCCAGTAACGTTTTTATTGTTTTTATATCCCGCAACTCACAATTACTCACCATTAGATGTTGTAAATGATTCAGTTTTAGATTTAGAGTCATTTTCCTCAAATTCTGATGTACCCATTCAATTAAAAGGGCATATTACGGTATTGGGGTTTTTAGGAAATGACCCTAAAAAAAACAGCACGGTAGCTTTAAATCTAAAAGAATTGGTTTACGATAAATTTAAAGGCTTTAAAAAATTTCAAATTATTATTTTAATGCCTAAAGGAACTGAAGCTGCAGCTGAAACTCTTAAAAATGACATAAGCTCGTATGAAGATTTGCGCTTTTGGCATTTTGCTTTTAGCGAACCAAATGCTATTCAACGCATATTTTTTAGTTTGAAAAGTAAATCTGATTTAAATGACGATTTATCATCAAATCAGGTTTTTGTAATTGATAAGGATTTAAATCAACGTGGACGATTGGATGATCGAACCGATAAAGAATTAGAAAAAAATAAATCTATTTATGGTTTGTTCGCCTACAATTGCGTTGAAGTTGCCGAAATAAAAAATAAAATGAGTGACGATTTGCGTATTTTATTTACAGAATACAGACAGAAGCGAAAAGGCGAATTTAATTCAGATCCTTCAAGAACTGAAAACATAAATGCGGATAATAAAATTTAAGATTTTCCTTTTCAATGAAATAAAAAACGACTATTAATGAAAAAAACAAATTATTCATACATAGGTATTGCATTTGTGATCTTAGTTTTTGGAATCATTTTTATTCCTAAAATCGTAGATAGAATTACTAGCGGAGACGTTTCAAGGCAAGAAGGTAGAAGTGACCAAAAGATGGAAAAAACTAATATTTCAGATTTAGCTTTTATTGAAATTAACGATGAGCTAAAAAAAGTACCCTCATTTGCATTTACAAATCAAAATGGAGAAACCATTACTGATGAAGATTATTTAGGGAAGGTATATGTTTTAGAATTTTTCTTTACAACCTGTCCTACTATTTGCCCTAAAATGAATAGAAATCTTATTCAAATACAAAATACATTTGATGGTTTTGAAGATTTTGGAGTGGCATCATTCACTATAAATCCAGATTATGATACGCCAGTAGTTTTAAAAAATTATGCCGAACAATATGGTGTAACTAACCCAAATTGGCATTTAATGACGGGGAATAAAGAGGCTATCTACAAATTAGCTAATGAAGGCTTTAATTTATATACCGCCGAAGGAACTGATGTTGTTGGTGGTTTTGAGCATTCAGGAAATTTTGCATTAATAGATAAAAACGGATTTATACGATCAAGAAAAGATGATTTTGGAAACCCTATAATTTACTATAGAGGCATTACGTCTGAGGAAGAAAAAGTAGATGATGATGGAACACCAGAGGAAATTAGTGCTTTAAAAACAGATATAAAAAAATTACTAAATGAATAATGCTTTTGTCATTCTGAGCGTAGTCAAAGAATTTAATTAGATAGAATTATGATTGAAGATAAGAAGATATTGAACGAAAAAAAATATAATAAACTCATCGTTGTTTTATCTATTGCAATTCCAGTAGTAGTTGCTGTACTGTTTGGCGTTAAAATTGATGTAGAATTACCTGTGTTTTTACCACCAATTTACGCGAGTATTAACGCAGCTACAGCCTTGGTTCTCGTACTTGCTTTTATGGCTATTAGAAATAAAAAAATAAAACTTCATGAACGGTTAATGAAGTTTGCGATTCTGTTATCTGTTACTTTTTTAGTTATGTACGTAGCGTATCATATGACTAGTGATTCTACCAAGTTTGGTGATGATAGTGCCGTAAAATATGTTTATTATTTTATTTTACTTACACACATATTACTATCTATTATCGTTATCCCGTTTGTGTTAATCACTTATGTTAGGGCAATAACTAATAATATAGAAAAACATAAAAAAATAGCTAAAATAGCGTTTCCATTATGGTTATACGTTTCCATTACAGGTGTTGTTGTTTATATCATGATTTCGCCTTATTATATCTAACCGCATTGTGAGTGAAGCGCAAGAATATGTTTAAATGAAGCAAAAAATAATCTTTTTTCTCTTTTCTTGTCTCTTTTTTTTAAAGAGTAATGCGCAATGCGCTATGTGTAGAGCTGTTTTAGAAAGTGAAGATGGCCAAACAGCAGCTGAAGGTATAAATGACGGTATTGTTTATTTAATGGCAATTCCTTATATTCTAGTTGGAGGCATAGGATATTTAATTTATAAAAACTACAGTAAGTTAAAAAAGTAATAAAAAGTTTTTTAAACTCTTTTAGTAACATTCCTTTGTATTATTAGTCTAATCATAAAGCTTTAGTGCTTTAATAACTTTCATCAAGATGTTAGAAATTCGTCAATTACACAAATCCTATCCTATAGGAGATTCAAGTTTACATGTTCTAAAAGGTATTGATTTATCTGTAAAAGATGGTGAAATGGTAGCCATCATGGGGTCTTCTGGTTCTGGAAAATCTACTCTGCTTAATATTATAGGGATGCTTGATGAGGCTGATGAAGGTGATTATATCTTAGATGGTTTACCCATAAAAGATTTAACTGAAAAGAAAGCAGCAGTGTATAGAAATAAGTTTTTAGGTTTTATTTTTCAATCTTTTAATTTAATCAATTATAAAACCGCTCTTGAAAATGTAGCACTTCCATTATATTACCAAGGGATGAAACGTACAGAAAGGCAAGAATTAGCATTATTTCATTTAGAAAAAGTAGGATTAGCGGCTTGGGCAAAACATTTACCTAAAGAACTTTCAGGTGGACAAAATCAACGTGTTGCTATAGCTAGAGCATTGGCAGCAAATCCAAAACTTTTATTAGCAGACGAACCCACAGGCGCTTTAGATACTAAAACATCCCACGAAATTATGGCCTTTATCCAGCAATTAAATGATGAAGGTAAAACCATATTAATGGTAACTCACGAAGAAGATATTGCGAATATGTGTAAGCGAATTGTAAGACTTCGCGATGGCGTAATTATAGAGGATGCAAAAGTAACTCAAGTACGCGCAGCACAATATGTTTGATTTAGACCTTTGGCGTGAAATATTTCAAAGTATTAATAAAAATAAAACAAGAGCGTTACTCTCTGGGTTTACCGTGGCGTTTGCTATTATGTTATTTACTATTCTTTTTGGTATTGCTAACGGTTTAGAAAACACATTCGAAAAATTTTTTATTAGAACAGCAGAAAATGCGATAACTATTAGATTTGGAACGACCTCAAAACCTTATAAAGGCCTTAAAATTGGAAGACAAATTAAACCGTCTAATAAAGATTTAGCCTATTTAAAAAAAGAATTTGGGGAAGATATTCAATACATGTCTCCAAAAATATCGAAAAGTTACCAGGTTAAATATAAAAAACAAAAAGGCGGTTATACAATAATTGGTGTATCACCCGACTACCAATATATAGAAAAAGCAGACATTAAAGAAGGTCGATTTATTAGTTTAAAAGATATAAAATCAAAAGACAAAATTTGTGTTATAGGCCGTCTTGTTGAAGAAGACTTATTTTTAAATGAATCAGCAATTGGAAAATATTTAGATTTAGAAGGAGTTCAATATAAAGTAGTGGGTGTATATTCAGATGGTGGTGGTGATAGTCAGGAACGTGTTATATATGCGCCATATACAACCGTCCAAAGGCTTTATTTAGGTGATCATGATATTGGAGACATATCGCTTACCTACAATCCCAATTTAAATGTAAATCAGGCTTTAATTTTAGTACAAGAAATGACTACTAAATTGAAAAACAAATTTGATGTAGCACCAAACGATCAACGTGGAGTAAGAATTGGAGATGGTGTGCTTAATGCAAAAAAACGGCTTGATAGTATTTCAAATGGTTTGGGAGCTCTTATTCCCATTATTGGTTTTGGTACGCTAATCGCTGGAATTTTAGGAATTAGTAATATTATGATTTTCATTGTAAAAGAACGAACCAAAGAGATCGGAATTCGAAAAGCATTGGGTGCTTCACCAAGATCTATAGTGTCTATCATATTATTAGAATCTATTTTAATAACAACGATTACGGGTTATATAGGATTATTAATAGGTGTTGGTGTTTTAGAAGCTATAGGTACTAACTTAGAGCGTTATTTTATTACTAACCCAAGCGTAGATTCCTCTATTTTATTTAGCGCTACTGTGGTGTTGATAATAGCCGGAGCTATTGCGGGATTTGTGCCGGCTAAAAAAGCATCAAAAATAAAACCCATTATAGCTTTAAGAAACGGTTAAATGATAAAGTTTTTATTAGAAAAAGATACCTGGCAAGAAGTGTTTGATAGCCTTAGTAAAAATAAACTGCGGTCTATTTTAACTATGGTAGGTGTTTGGTGGGGTATATTGTTATTAATAGGTTTACTAGGCTCTGCAAAAGGTGTCGAAAACAATTTTAACACAAGATTTCAAAACTACGCGACTAATAGTTTGTTTATTTTTAGTGGAACAACGACCATGCCTTTTAAAGGCTATCAAGAAGGCCGACGTATTAAATTGAATCTTGAAGATGTAGAAAAAATAAAGAATAATGTAAAAGGCGTAGAGTACGTATTACCAAGTCTTCGAGGACAATCAATAATAAGTAGAAAGACTTTGTCGGGAAACTTTGGTGTTAATGGAGAATTTCCATTTCGAGATAGGTTGGCCAAAAAAAACCTTCTATGGGGCAGGTATATAAATCAAAACGATATAAATGCTAGTAAAAAAGTTATTGTAATATCAGAAGACGTATACAAACAATTATTTGAAAAAGGGGAATACCCGATAGGAGAAATAATAAAAGTGGATGACTTAAACTTTAAAGTTATTGGCGTTTTTGAAGTCGTACAGTTGGGAGGACCACCTATTGAGACCGATATACCGTTTACAACCTTTCAGAAAGTTTATAATCGTGGGAACGATATTGATGTTTTAACCATCACTGGTGATTCAAATTTCGATATAAATCAACTCGATGCCGATGTTAAGTTATTGCTTAAAAATGTACACGAAATACATCCAGACGACAATAGAGCACTTAATGGTTTTAATTTAGGAGATCGTTTTGAGCAGTTTACAGGGTTTATAATTGGTATGCAATTCTTAACTTGGTTTGTAGGTATTGCAACTTTAATAGCTGGGGTATTTGCTATTGGAGGTATTTTATTAATATCGGTAAAAGAACGAACGAAAGAAATTGGGATAAGACGCGCTTTGGGAGCAACACCATATATTGTTAAAAGACAAATAATTGTTGAAGCTGTGGCCATCTCATTAATTTCTGGTTTTTTAGGTATTATAAGTGGTGGTGTGATATTAATATTAGTTAATAAGTTGGTCGCGCAAGGCGAAGATGCTTTTATGCGAAATCCATCAGTGTCTATTAGCATGGTGTTTTTTGCGTTATTAATAGTTACTGTACTAGGTACTTTAATTGGCTTAATTCCCGCTTTTAAAGCTACAAGTATCAAACCGATTGATGCATTAAGAGAAGAATAAATTGAATATATAAAATGAAAAAAATTTTAAAAATTAGTTTTATCGTAATTGCAGTATTATTGTTTTTTTGGGTGTTAAAATATTTTTACGATGCTAATAATAGAGCTCCTGAACTATTTAGTACAGAAACACCTTTTTATACATCCATTAGTACAAAAATAGTAGCTACAGGAAGTCTTAACCCTGAAGAAGAGATTGAGTTAAAACCTCAAATAACAGGCATAGTGGATGCTATTTTGGTCGAAGAAGGTGATATGGTTGAAAAAGGTGATTTAATTGCTAAAATTAGAGTGGTGCCCAACGAGCAATCATTAGTAAGTGCAAATAGTCGATTAAATAGCTCCAAATTATCATACGATAATGCCAATACACTTTACAAAAGAAACAAAGTGTTATTCGATAAAGGCGTTATTTCTAAACAGGATTTTGAGAATAGTGAATTAACTTTCAATCAAGCTAAAGAATCTTTAAGACAAGCTCAAAACGACTATCAAATTATAAAAAAGGGATCTATTTCGGGTGGTAGTTCAGCAAATACAAACATTATTGCTCAAATAGCAGGAACCGTTTTAGAAATTCCAGTAAGGGTAGGAGACCAAGTGATTCAAAGTAATAATTTTAATGCAGGAACAAGTATAGCCACTATAGCGAATATGAGTAATATGATTTTTGAAGGTACTGTTGATGAATCTGAAGTCGGAAAACTAAAAGAAGGTGAGTCAATTTCAGTTATTATAGGAGCCCTTGAAGAAAAAAAGTTGCCAGCAAAATTAACTTTTATTGCTCCCAAAGGGATTTCAGATAATGCAGGAGCTGTTCAATTTACTATAAAGGCAGATGTTGAAGTTGAGGTTAAAGAAAACATTAGAGCAGGTTATAGTGCCAATGCTGAAATTGATATAGCAAGTAAAGACAGTATTTTTAGTATCAAAGAATCCTTAGTTCGTTTTGATAGAATTTCAGAAAAACCCTATGTTGAAATTAAACAAGAAGATGGTACATTCAAAAAACAAGATATTAAGTTGGGTTTGTCTGATGGTATTAATGTTGAAATAGTTGATGGTATTAAGGAAGGGGATAACATTAAAGTTTGGAATAAAGTATCAAAAGAAGATTAAGACTATAGCTTATGGTTAGTTTAAATATGAAGAAAATAAAAGACAGTTTAGTGCTCGTGTTATTGGTTGTGTCCTTTATATCATTAGCACAAGAAAAAGAATGGACACTTCAAGAATGTGTAAACTATGCTTTAGAAAACAATATTTCTATACAACAATCGGTTTTAGACCAAAACGTGGCTGATATTGATAAAAGTCAAGCTTTGAGTAATTTTTTGCCTAATTTAAATGCAAATTCTTCATACAATATAAATACAGGGGCAAATATAAATCCTGCTACCAACCAGTTTGAAAACGCGACGTTCCGTTCTGCTTCAGGAGGAATAAGTTCTGGTATTAATATATTTTCTGGACTCCAAAATTGGAAAAACTTGCAACGTGCCAAGTTAAATAAGATAGCTACAAGCTATCAGCTAGAAAAAATGAAAGACGATATCTCACTTTTTGTAGCCAATGCTTTTTTACAGATTTTAGCTAATAAAGAACGATTAAAAGTATTGTTGTCGCAAAACGAAGTCACCAAACAAAATATAGAAAACACTTCAGAATTAGTAGATTCTGGTGTATTGCCTCAGGGTGATTTGTTAGAGCTTAAGGCAACAAATGCAACGCAACTTCAACAAATTATTCAAGCAGAAAATGATTTGTTTATTTCAAAACTAGGTTTGGCGCAAACGCTTCAATTAGAGAATTATCAAACTTTTGATATTGTAGATATGGATTATGATTTAATTTCTGAAGATATCTTACTTAATAATCCAAAAGAAATTATTGAAAAAGCTAAAGATGTCGTTAATGATGTAAAAATTGCGACATTAAATTTAGAATTGGCTAAAAAAGATGTTGAAATAGCTAAGTCTAATTATTTTCCAACACTTTCTGGTTTTGTAAGTTATAACGCTAGGTGGTCCAGTTCACAAACTAATCCATTTACAGGGGAAGATATAACGTTTGTAGATCAATTATACTTATTTGATGGTACATCCATTGGTTTGCGTTTAAATGTTCCTATTTTTAATCAATTTAATACACGCAACAACGTTAAACAAAGAAAAATAAATGTTGAACGTTTACAAAATCAGGAAAAGCAAGCGCTATTAGATTTAGAATCCACAGTTTATCAAGCTTATAATGATGCTTTAAACGCAAAAAAATCTTATGAAGCCGCTCTAAAAGCTGAGGAAGCAAGACGCTTAGCGTTTAATTATGCTAAAGAACGCTATGAAGTTGGCTTATCGAATGCGTTTGATTTAAATCAATCTCAAACCCAGTTTGATAATGCGCAATCTGATGTTATTCGGACTAAATTTAACTTTATATTTAGTGTAAAAGTTTTAGAGTTTTATTTTGGGATTCCTATAATAAATTAAATTTACGTTTGTCTTATATACTTAACATAGAAACCGCCACTACCAATTGTTCTGTATCGCTTTCGCGGAACGGTAAAATTATTGTTTTAAAGGAAGATTACGATAAAAGCTATTCACATGCCGAACGTTTACATGTTTATATTGATGCGGTTTTAAAAGAGGCTAAAATCAATCAAAGTGATATTGATGCGATTGCTGTTAGTAAAGGGCCAGGTTCTTACACAGGATTACGTATTGGTGTTTCGGCAGCTAAAGGGTTGTGTTTTGCTTTAGATAAACCTTTAATTTCTATACCAACGTTAGATGCTCTAGCGCATCAAGTTAAGGTTAATAATGGTAGTATTGTGCCAATGCTTGATGCCAGACGCATGGAAGTATATTCTGCTGTTTTTGATTCGGATTATAACCAAATAAGGGAAACCCAAGCGCAGATTTTAGATAAAAATTCTTTCGCGGAATATTTAGAAAAGGAGAACGTCTATTTTATAGGGAATGGTGTTGAAAAAACGAAGACACTCATTCATCATCCCAATGCTATTTTTATAGAAGACAAATTACCTTCGGCAAAAGAAATGGGCGTGTTAGCTTATAGCAAATATGAAAAAAAAGATACCGAAGATGTAGCCTATTTTGAACCCTATTATTTAAAAGATTTTCTGGCTTTAAAAAAGCATGTATAAATAAAAAGACCTGTCAGGTTTTTTAAAACCCGATAGGTCTGATTTAAGTTTTAAAGATCACTTTCACTTCGTTAGAAGTGTTACACGTTTTTACGTATTTCAACTTGATGTGGGTAAGGAATGTCGATTCCTGCTGCATCTAGAGCTTCCTTCACATGTTCAGTAATACCAAAATAAACAGCCCAATAATCTTCAGCATTACTCCACGGTCTTACCGCAAAGTTTATCGAGCTATCTGCTAATTCTATTACATTTACACTTGGAGCTGGCTCTTTTAATACTTTAGGGTGCGATGTTAAAACTTCCATTAAAACCTCTTTCGTCTTTTTAATATCAGAATCGTAACCAACACCAATAACTAGGTCAACACGACGCGTGCCTTCAGTGGTATAATTAATAATATTCCCATTAGAGAGCGACCCATTTGGAATAATAATTTCTTTATTAGAAAGTCCTGTAATTTTAGTTGTAAAAATTTCAATTTGTTTAACAACTCCCATTTCACCTTGGGCTTCAATCAAATCACCAATTTTAAAAGGCTTAAAAAGCATAATTAAAACCCCACCAGCAAAGTTTCCTAAAGAGCCTTGTAATGCTAAACCAATAGCTAAACCTGCTGCGGCTATAATGGCAGCAAGCGAGGTGGTTTCTATACCCATGGTGCCTAAAACCACAATAATTAAAACGATTTTTAAAACCCATTTTATTAAATTGGTTAAAAACTTTTGAAGACTCACGTCATAATCGCCTTTAGACATAATTTTTCTAAAGCCTTTTAAAAGAGTTTTAATTATCCAAGAGCCTACAATCCATATCACTATGGCTCCCAGTATTTTTAGTCCATAATTTAATGCCAGTTCAAGCCATTTTTCTGTGTCAATGTTTTCTAAATCCATAAAATTTTAAAATATTATTAAGTTAAAGTTATTATTAAAGCTATAATTGCTGGAATGCCTTGTACATAAAATAGTTTTATTTGCTTTGTTGAATAAGACCCGTAAATACCAGCTATAGTCACACAAATTAAAAAGAAAATAGCAACATTTGTGTCTTTATAAATGATTGAAAACGCTAAACCTGCTGCTAAAAAACCATTGTATAATCCTTGGTTTGCAGCTAAAACTTTAGTTTCTTCAGCAAATTCTTTTGATTTTAACCCAAATGCTTTGATGCCTTTGGGTTTGGTCCAAAAAAACATTTCTAAAATTAAAAAATAAAGGTGTTCTATAGCAACAAAAGAAATTAAAATAATGGTTGGTAAAGTCATTCTTTTAAGAGTTTAATAGCCTGGTCTACTTCACTTACAGGTAATTTACAAGCTTGGTTTACACAAACATAGATGCGTGTATGGTTTGGATTATATCTGTTTTCCAATAAAGCCATATTATTTTCTGATGTGCTTCCCGCAATTAATTTATTTGGAAGGTATGATTTATTTAATTCAGAAAGTTTCTGCTTTGCATCTTTGCCAACTATAGCCACTTCATAAAAAGGATTGGTATAATTCAACATGAAATCAAACCAGTTAGAATATCCCGATGGATATTCCTGCATTTCGGGTTTTACATTATTTAACATACCAATGGCTGTTTCACTAAAATGGGAATTATCAAAATAATGAGATAGTTTAAATAGATTTTTCGCCATAATAGAATTACTTGCAGGAATCACATTATCACGATACTCAATACTTCTAGAGACTAAAGCTTTATCTTCATTTGAAGTAAAGTAAAACATATTGCTCGTATCATCATAAAAATGATCAAACGAGTAATTTGCTAAATTTCTTGCGGTATTTAACCATTTTTCATCTAAAGTATTTTCGTAAAGCGTTATAAACGCATCAATAGTTGCTGCATAGTCCTCAAGATACCCATTTATAGTGCTTTTTCCGTTTTTGTAATTATGGTATAAACCACCATCTTCTCTAAGTTGATTATGGATAATGAAATTGGCATTTTTTTCCGCGGAAGCAAGATAATCAATATCGCCAAAAACACGATAGGCATCAACATAACCTTTAAGCATAATGGCATTCCAAGACGTTAATGTTTTGTCATCTAGTCTAGGTTTAGCTCTTTTATTTCTTGCTTTTAAAAGAATTTTTTTCCATTCTCTTTTCTTTTCGTTTAGGATGTTTTGAGAAATATTATGTTTTGTAATAATTTTTTCATCATCATCTTTTCTAATCAGCACATAATTATCATGTTCCCAAAAACCGTAATTGTTCACATTATAATAATCAGAAAATAAGTCAAAATCTTCATTTAAAAGTGATTTGAGTTCTTTTTTCGTCCAAACATAGAAAGCGCCTTCCTCAAGTTTTCCTTCGGCAGTATTACTATCAGCATCAAGTGAGGATAAAAATGCTCCATTTTCAGTAGTCATATCGCGTTTAATATAGTCTAATGTTTCAGTAACTACATTTTTATATAATTCATTTTTTGTGATAAGGTAAGCATCGGCATATAAACTAACCAATTGACCATTATCGTAAAGCATTTTTTCAAAATGTGGCACATGCCATTTAGCATCAACAGAATACCTAGAAAAACCGCCCCCAATTTGATCAAAAACACCGCCATAGGCCATTTTTGTAAGGGTTAAATTGACAAATTCTTGTAATTCTTTATTATTATTTTGATAGGCTTCCCTGAGTAAAAAATGATAATTATTGGGCATCATAAACTTAGGAGCTCTATTCATACCACCTTGAGTATTGTCAAATTGAGTAGTCCAGTTTTCTAAAGCTTTTTCAATAAAACTTTTTTCAAAAACGGGTTCGTCATTGTTTAAGGCAATTACATCTAAAGCTTTAATACCCTGCTCTAGTTTGTCAGCATATTCATGAAGTTTTTCTGCTTTTTCTATGTAGAGCTTAGAAATTTGTTCTAAAGCATTTATCCATTGTTCTTTTTTAAAGTATGTGCCTCCCCAAACGGGTCTACCATCTGGTAATGCTATAACATTTAGGGGCCAACCACCACTACCCGTCATGAGTTGAACAGCATTCATATAAACTTGATCTACATCAGGTCTTTCTTCTCTATCAACTTTTATATTTATAAAGTGTTTATTCATCACTTGTGCTACTAAACTATCCTCAAAACTTTCGTGTTCCATAACGTGGCACCAATGGCATGCCGCATAACCAATACTAATGAGCATCAATTTATTTTCAGATTTTGCTTCGGCTAAAGTTTCTCCATTCCAAGGATTCCAATTTACAGGATTGTGAGCGTGTTGTAATAAATACGGACTGGTTTCATTAATAAGTTGATTTGTATGTTCGTGTTCCATAGATTTTGCATTCTGACCTTTACAGCTTAGCAGGAAAATTAATATCAGTAATGGGGCATACTTCATCTTTCAAAGTTAGCGAAATTTGGGTATAAAAAAAGCGTTCATTTTAATGAACGCTTATGTTTTTAACTAACATATAATTAGTTGACTTCAAATGTGATTTTTACGTTAACTCTGAATTCTGTTACTTCATCATTTTTAACGATTGCGGTTTGTTCTTTTACATAAACTGAACGAATGTTTTTTACACTTTTTGCAGCGTGTTTTACTGCTTTTTTAGTGGCATCTTCCCAACTTTTATCAGAATTTGATAATACTTCAATAACTTTTAATACTGCCATAATATTTACTTTTTTAGTTTCAATCAAAGTACAATATTATAGAGGTTCTTTTTAACTCAAATGATAAAGATTTTTATCCATTTATAGCTTCAACAGTTTCTACTTTTCCATTTAACATTTCTTTCAACATGTTTTCAATACCACTTTTTAAGGTATAGGTAGATGACGGGCAACCACTACAAGCACCTTGAAGCATTACACTTACATTTTTGGTTTTTTCATCATAAGCTATAAATTGAATATTTCCACCATCACTAGCAACTGCGGGTTTTACATATTCTTCTAAAATATTTATGATTTCCTTTGAAGTATCATCTAAAGTGTCATAATGTGAATCTAATTGTTTAGAAGACTTATTTAATTTTTCAGCGGCTTCTGGCAAAACAATATCTTTTCCATTTTCAATATAGTTTTTAATAAACTCACGAAGTTCTATTGTAATATCCTGCCATTCAGCCATATCGTATTTAGTGATAGATACATAGTTTTCTTCAATAAAAACGCGTTGTACAAAAGGAAAGTGAAATAATTCAGTCGCTAAGGGCGATAATTTTGCTTCATCAATTGAAGTGAATTCAAAAAGTGCTGTAACTATTTTTTTATTAGCAACAAATTTCATTACCGATGGGTTGGGTGTGCTTTCAGCATATACGGTAACAGGAACTTTTTTTACGGTATGCGCAGACGCTTCAATGATAATTCCTCCGTCATTTAAGTAAGCTTCAATTTGTTCGGCAACTTCATCTTTTACATCATTCCACGAGACAATATCAAAACGTTCTACGGCAATAAAATTTCCAGAGATATAAACCTTTTTCACAAATGGCAAATAGAATAATTGTTGCGCTAAAGGCGATGTTTTTGCCTCATCAATGTTGTTAAACTCAAAACTTTGATGTTGCGTTATAAACTGGTTTAATTCAAATTTTACAATACTATTATTTGTTGTTTCCTTCACGGAAACCTTGAAAGTGTTCATTTCAACTAATTTTTAGCAAAAATACTAAAAGAAAACTTTAGATATCCATATATTTGATTTAAAAGGTTGATAAAGATAGAGGTTTTAGGTTATCTTTTTTATGTGTAATTTTTTATAAAAATAAACGTTTACATAAAGCAAAACCTATATTACGAATATGTCTATGAAATTTAAAAATATTCTTTTGGTTTTTTCTGCTGTGTTGTCTTCGTTCATAGCTACCTCTCAAGAAGGGTTGCCCATATATACGGATTATCTTACCGATAACTATTATTTAATTCATCCATCAATGGCAGGTGCTGCAAATTGCGCCAAAATTAGATTAACTGCAAGACAAAATTGGTTTGGACAGGATGACGCTCCGAAGCTTTTAACAGTAAGTGGAAATGGTAGAATTGGCGATTCACCGTCAGCAATAGGCGGAATAATGTTTACCGATAAAAATGGCTATCACTCTCAATCAGGTGCTTACCTTACTTATGCACACCATTTGATGTTTTCCAGAACAGAAGTAGATTTAAATATGCTTTCTTTTGGATTAAGTGCGGGATTTATTCAATATAAATTAGATGAAACTACTTTTCTGTTTGATGGACCAGACCCCATTATTGATGGTATTGTACAAAGTGCAACGAATTTTAATATTGATTTTGGATTCTCATACCATTTCTTAGATTATTATGCTCATGGTACTATAAAAAATGTGCTTAACAATGCGGGAGTTAATAATGATATTGAAATTACTAGTAATTTAAGACGTTATTTACTTTCTATAGGTGCTGTTTTTGGTAAGCTTGGAAGTCCTTGGAGTTTTGAGCCCTCCCTGATGTTTCAATATAAAGACGGAACTCAAGAATCTGCAATTGATTTTAACGGGAAGGCTTATATGGAAACAGATTTTGGTAGACTTTGGGGCGGGTTATCTTACAGAACCAGTTTGGATGGTGCTGAATTTTTAACCGCTTCAGGAGCAGTAAGTAGCCAAAAATTACAACAAATAACACCTATTATTGGAGTTAATTATGATAATTTTATGATTGCTTATAATTATACCTATCAATCCAATTCTTTAGTGTTTACTAATGGAGGATTTCATCAGTTTACTTTAGGGTATAACTTTAATTGTAGACGAGAACCTTATGATTGTAAATGTCCTGCGGTTAACTAAAAAAAATCAATTGATCATTACGAGACGTTAATATGTGTCCATCTGTTTATTTTTAGTAATTCATAGTATATTAAGTTCTAATTTATAAGATTATTTCTGTCATACATCGTTCGTAACGACTATAAATATTGTTTTATTCCCAAGAATATTTTTTCTTTTTTGCTTGCTCTTTGATGGCCTTAGTCATAGCATTTTCTAAACCATTTTTAGTTTCATTTTTTTGTTCAGAAATATAAACTTTACGCTTTGTGTTTAATTCGTGAATTTTATCCTGAATTTCTTGTCGTGCTTTCTTTTTTTCTGAAACATATTTTTTAATGTCTTCTGATGATTTTCCTTTTAGTTCAGTTGGTAAAGCATCATCTTCAATAGCTTCAATAGAAATTTCTTTTAAATCAACAGCATCAACCAGATCCCAATTTTTATTTTTATATAAATGCGAACTTTTACTCACGGTTCTACTTACTGCATTAGCTTTACTTAAATATCTAGCGTTTGTGTCTTGCTCCGCTTGTAATGCTATTTTTTCTCTTCCTCTTGAACCATAAATAACATAAGTTTTATTTAGTTTTTGATTCAATATAAGAATTTCATCATCATAAGGAGACGCTATATATATCGTTTTATTATTTTGATTTATGGCCATATAATTGCCGTTTGTTAATTGCGCGCCATCATTCCAAGAGCTAGAGACACCTTGGTTATAATCGCCACAAAAAATAGTATTTATAGTAACATTTTTTTCTCTAGCATGGCTAGAAGCGTCTTTATAATTCACTTTACCTTGGGTAAAAGGTTCGTTTCCAGCAATAAAAATAAGCTTTAAATCATCTGGATTTTTACCCCAGTTTAATTGATTTAATGAAGTTTGTATTACTTGTCCGCAATATTCTTCACCTCCATTTGTGGTTAAAGAAAACAGTTCTTTTGAGATGTCGTCTAAGTCTTCACTAAAAGCCAATACTTGCCTAATGTAGCCTTCACTTCCATTTAATCTATCGTTTCCGTATTCGTATAATGCAATTTGTAAATTAGGTTTTTCATTATGGCATTTAGCATAAGATAATTCGTTTACAATATCCCAAAGTTGTGCTTTTGCTTGGTCTATTAAACCGTCCATACTATTACTAGTGTCTAATAGAAGGGCAACTTTAATGAATTGTTTTTCGGGGTTATGATTATCATTTTTTAATTCAGCTAAATCCTGAGTTTTTTGTTTATTTTTTGCGTTGCAAGAAATAAAACCGAATAAGGCGATACAAAATAAGAATGTTTTAAATGGTGTTTTCATGATATGAGATTTTTGATTAACGTTGTAAATCTAATACCAAACTTTTTTATAAAAAACTTAGAATGAGTGTGCGTGTTAATTCAATTAGTAAAACAAACTTTTTAATGTTTAAACCAATCTTTTTTAACTAAAATGAGGCTTATTATATGAAATCTTCATTTTAATATACCAAGTAAAGTACGTAAGTTTATCACTATAAATTTGTAGATGAAATCCGTTTTAAAACATATATTATTTTTCAGCGCAATGCTTTGCGCCTTTAATACGGTGGCACAAAACAATGATGTGCTTGGAAACAAGCCTAGGTTTACTGTTCGAGGTTCTGTGATTGAAAGTGATACCAGAAATCCCATAAGCGATGTGAACATTGAAGTGAGAGGTGGTGGATATACCACTACAGATTTTTCAGGAAATTTTAGAATTGAAGTGATTGTAGGAGACGAACTTACTATTAGACATAAAAATTTTGAAACCGTTTATTATACCATAAAAGATAATGAGCGTATTGAGGTTAGGGTAGAACCTAATGATGAGGATAAAGCATATTCTAAAAATAAAGCCTTTTCTAGAAAAAGCCTACCATCTTTTAAATCACTTATTGATTCTGCTGAAACATATTTAAAAACCGATGCACAAAAGAGTATTCAATTTATAACAGATGCCATATCAGAAAGTAGTTCCAAAAAAGAAAATAGCGAAGCTTATGAAGTTTTAGGCGATATTAACCTGTATTGGAAACAATATGATTTAGCTGTTTCCAATTACAGAATTAGTATTCAAAGTGTTAAAACAAACGAAACCACGTTAAAGTTGGCTAAAGCTTATAAATTAAACAATAGTTATCAAGAAAGTATACAAACTTATAATGGCATAAATAAGAAAGAGCTTTCCTATTCGCAATTGGTAAGTTTATATGAGGGACTTGGCGATGTTTATCTTTTAATAAAAGCCTTTGATGCTTCAATAAAAGCCTATAAAACTGGATTAAATGAAGCAAAAACACATTTAATTACACCCAAAATAACCGATCTAAATTCTAAAATTGCCGAGGTTTATAATGCGAAAGGTGATAATAAACAAGCGGGAGATTATTTTAATCAATCTTTAAAATCAGCAAATACACAAAATAAAAAACGCGTTGTTGAAGAAAAATTGAAAATAGCAGATTTTCAAAATAATATTAACAATTATTCTAGTGAAATATCGTTACGAAAAGAAGCTCTGGATGATATAAGTGACATAGAAAACGACTCGGTAATAAGTAACGAAAGTCCTTTAACACTTCAAAAACAAAACTATAAAATTGGTAATGCCTATGCCTCTCAAGGGAATTTTAATAAGGCCATTCCATATTTAGAAAAGAGTATTAAAGTCGCCGAAAGTAAAGAAGATTTAACAGTTAAAAAAGATGCCACTAGAAAACTCTCGGAGGTTTACAGAGATGCCGAAGATTACAAAAAGGCTTATAGTATTTATCAAGATTATGTTGATTTGGTAGACCAAGTTTATACCAAAAGAGAGCAAGAAATATCGCAAGCAGCCCGTTTTAGACGAGAACTCACTTCAAAGCAAAATAGGATTTTAAGCTTGGAAACCGATAGAGAATTATCTGAAAGTAAATATGAATTAACCACAGAACAAGCTAAGCGTCAAAAACTAATTATTTATTCGCTAATTGGAGGCTTAATATTATTATTACTTACTGCATTTTTGATGTTTAAGTATATAAAGCAACAGCGTTTAGCAAATAATTTATTGGCATTAAAAAGTTTGAGAAGTCAAATGAACCCGCATTTTATTTTCAATGCGTTAAACTCTGTAAATAGTTTTATAGCTTCAAATGATGAGCGAACAGCAAATAAATATTTAACTGATTTTTCATTACTTATGCGAGCGGTTTTAGAAAACAGTGAAGAAGATTTTATTCCATTAGAAAAGGAAATTGAACTCTTACAATTGTATGCTAAATTAGAACATTTCAGATTTCAAGATAAGTTTGATTATAACATTCATGTAGATGAACATATCAAAGTTGATGATTTTGTAATTCCTCCCATGCTATTACAACCTTATATTGAAAATGCAGTATGGCACGGTCTCAGATACAAGAAAACAAAAGGCCATTTGGACATAAAGATAGAGCAATCAAAACAAAATGAAATAAGCATTACTATAACTGATGATGGTATTGGGCGTGAAAAATCTAAAGCCTTAAAAACAAAAAATCAGAAAAAGCAAAACTCAAAAGGTATGGGTAATATTAAAAAACGCGTGTCTATTTTAAATGCGATGTATAAAGATAAGGTTGATGTTTTGGTTGATGATTTTCAAAGTGAAGAAGATACAGGTACCAAGGTTGTGGTAACCCTTAAAAAGGATTGATCCTCCCTTACCCTCTGAAAGAAGGAACTCATACTCGGTTTTTAGGTTTTAAGATTTGAGTGAGTTATAAGCAACATAAATAAAAAATAAGGAATACAGAAATGAAACTAACCTCTATAATCGTCGAAGACGAAGAAACCAGCAGAGAGATTTTAAAAAATTATCTCAAAAAATATTGTCCAAATGTCACTGTTTTGGGTGAAGCGGCAAACATTGAAGAGGCCTTAGTTTTAATACGAAATACCAATTTAGACTTGGTGTTTCTTGATGTAGAAATGCCTTATGGTAACGCCTTCGATTTGTTGGAAAAGGTAGGCGACATAAACTTCGAAACTATTTTTGTAACCGCTTATAATCATTATGCTATTGAGGCACTAAACGCACATGCTAGTTATTATTTGATGAAACCTATTTCTATAGATGAGTTAATAAAAGCCGTGGATTATGTTACCGAAATTAAAACAAAAGAAGACGCTTTACAAGATGAGGTTTTGATGGCTAAAACCAATAGCGTAAACGGAAAAATTACGATCCCGCAACAATCGGGCTTTGAAGTTATTGAAACAGCTAGCATTTTGTATTGTAAGGCTGATGATAATTACACCGAAATCTATTTAAATAACAATAAGAAGAAATTGGTTAGTAAAACCTTAAAGTATTTTGAAGAAGCACTTACCGATTCTGGTTTTGCACGAGTGCATAAATCATATCTTGTAAATGTAAACGAAGTCGTAAAATACCAAAAAGGAAAAGGAGGAAGCGTTGTACTAAGTAGCGGAAAAGAAATTATGGTTTCAGCCTCTAGAAAGTCAGAGTTATTGTCGTATTTTAAATAGTTTATGAGTAGTGCAGCGATGTGTTAATCATTTAAATTAAGTTTCAAAATAGATTTTAAGTAAATAAAAAACAGATTGCTTCATTTTATTCGCAATGGAGAATAACAATAATCAATAAAAAACATAAAATATGCCAATTATAAAACCAGTAAACGGAAAATCACCCCAAATACCAGAAGATTGTTATGTAGCAGAAAATGCAGTAGTACTTGGGGATGTAACTATGGGAAATCATTGCAGTGTTTGGTTTAGTGCTGTAATTCGTGGCGATGTCCATTACATCAAAATGGGTAATAAAGTGAATGTGCAAGACGGCGCGGTTATTCATGCCACCTATCAAAAATCGCCCACCAGTATTGGTAATAACGTCTCTATTGGTCACAATGCCATTGTTCATGGGTGTACTATACACAATAATGTTTTGGTTGGTATGGGTAGTATTATTATGGACGATTGCGTGATAGAAAGCAACAGCATTATTGCGGCTGGAGCTGTGGTTACAAAAAATACCCATGTTGAGTCTGGTAGTATTTATGCCGGTGTGCCTGCTAAAAAAGTAAAAGATATAAGTGAAGAACTCATCTCAGGTGAAATAAACAGAATTGCGAATAACTATATTAAATATTCAAGTTGGTTTAAAGAGTAGGGCGTTACCACAAGGGTCGGGCTTTTCGTTTCAATCTTTTTAAACGTTATACCGAGGAGTTAGCGAAGTGGTTATCCGTTAATGTTTGGCTCAATTTATATATTATTCCTTTTTTTAAAAGGATTTCCACTGCAATCCCTAACGCAAATCAGAATTTCATTTAAAAATCAAAATATTCAACATCAAACGTTTCACCTAAAAGAGACTTCATCACCTCTGCATTGCTATTGGTATAAAATTTATGCTTTGACAGCTTAAGTTCATCATTTAATAAATTATGTTTTTCTAAAACAGTTTTTGTTTGTCGCGCTACTGCTTCACCAGAATCTATAATTTTAACATTATTAGGCAATAATTCAATAAGTAAAGGCATCAAATATGGGTAATGGGTACACCCTAAAACCAAATAATCAATTTGGGCATCCATCATAGGTTTTAAATATAGTCTTAAAAGCGCTTTCATATGATCAGAATATAACTGCCCGCTTTCTATAAGCTCCACAATACCTTCGCCATTTTGTTCAACCACTTTTATTTGGCTTGCAAATAACCCCGAAGTTTTAGAAAATAAAGCACTACTTAAAGTGCCTTTAGTTGCCAAAATACCAACCGTATTCGTTTTAGTTTGTAACGCTGCAGTTTTTATAGCAGGCTCAATACCAATAAAGGGAATCGGGTAAGTTTGCCTTAAATAATCTATCGCATTTGTTGTTGCCGTATTGCAGGCTACTACAATAAGTTTACAACCTTTATTAATTAGATAATCTGTATTTTTAATACTTAATGCAATAATAGCATCATTCCCTTTTGGGCCATAAGGCGCATTTTTACTATCGGCTAAATACAATGTATTTTCATTTGGTAACAGATGGTGTATCTCCTTCCAAATAGAAGTGCCTCCAACACCCGAATCAAAAACACCTATGGGTTTATTACTCATAAACTATAAAAGTAAATTTGTCATTCCTGCGTAGGCAGGAATCTACAATAAAAATAATAGATTATAAAAATATACAATTCAACTGGAATTATATATAGTGCTTTTTTTGTAAACTTAAATAAATAAAAAAAGCTGCTTATAAGTAAGCAGCTTTAAAATATTTTTAGAAAATGGTAATTAAATACCTAATTCTTTTTTAACGTCGTCAAGCAAGTTTTTGCCATCAGCTAAAATGGTTACACCTAAAGAAGAATCTAAAACATAATCAAAACCTTGCGCTCTAGATACTTTCAAAATAGCAGTTTTAGCTTTTTCTGAAATAGGCTTAATTAATTCCTCTTGCTTCTTTTGTAAATCTTGTTGCGCATCAGATTGAAATTGTTGAATACGTTGTTGTTTTTCTTGTAGTTCAACTGCTCTTTTTTGATTTTCTTCTGCAGTTTTAGTATTTACTTCAGCTTCATATTGTTTTACTGTATTTTGATATTCTGTGCCCATAGACTGAAAATCTGTTTGATACGTTTTGCTTAAAGCCTCAAGTTCTTTTTGAGCAGCTTTCATTTCTGGCATTCCAGAAATTAATTCTTGCGTATTTATATGGGCAACCTTACTTTGTGCTTGAGTGAAACTTACTGTTCCAATACATAATGCAGTTGCTAATAAAAGTGTTTTAAATTGTTTCATTTTTAAATAGTATTAGTGTGTTATAAATTATTAATTTTTGTTATTTAAACTGTCGTTTGCCTTTTGGCGTTCTTCTATAATTTTCTTTTTTCTATCTTCTAATTCTTTTATTCTTGCGGCTCTAGCTGCCAGTTTTTTTTGTCGATTTTCTTCTATTAATTGTGCTCTAGTTTTTGTTTCAGTTACTTCTGGTTTTTCTTCTGGTTTTTCAGTTTCAACTAAATTCGTATCATTACTTTCAGTATCTTGAGTTCTATCACCCAATTTATCCTGCTTAGCTTTTTCTCTATCATCAATTATTTTCTGACGTTTTTCGTCAGCAGCTTTAACTCTCTCGGCTCTAGCTGCCAGCTTTTCTTGTCTTGCTTTTTCAATGGCGCTTTCACGTTCGGTTTTCTTCTCCTCTAATGCTTTTTCACGCGCTTCTAGATCCAAATTTACTTCGGGCACAATATCTTCATCTTCGGCAGCTCTTCTTTCTGCTTTAGATTGTGCCTGAGTTCGTTTTGCCGTTCTTGTTATACTCCTAATAATTTGTTCGCTTATATCAAGCCTATTGTTAACATAAAGCATACCTCCATCAGATTTATCTAAAACCAAATCATATTTTCTGCTAGCTACTATGGTTTGAACTGCTGCAAAAATTTGATCTTGTATAGGCTGCATTAATTGTTTCTGTTGTATAAACAAATCGCCATTAGGTCCAAAACGCTTTTGCTGATAATCTAAAATTTCTTTTTCTTCAAAACTTATATCTTCTTCACGTTCATCTATAAGTTCTTTAGTTAAAAGGGCCTTTTCGTTACTTAAATCTTTTCTTTTTTGTGCAATGGCGTCAAGTTGTGTAGCAATTTCATTTTTCCATTTATCTGCCTTTGCATTTAGTTGTGTTATTGCTTCTTGGTATTCAGGAACATTCTCTAAAATATATTCAGTATCAATGTAGGCTATACTTACCCCACGCTGCGCATTTAACGAAATGCTAAACATAAAAACTAATGTCAGTAAAAAAAGAACGTTATTTTTCATCTGTGTTTAATATTTTTAAATTCATTAACTAACAAATTCTAAAAACGACAGATGATTTTATTTGCATGTCTGCCTCCTCTTTGAATTGTATCTTCAAAATTAACGAAATTTAATCTTAAAAATTTTATTCAACATTCAAATCATCAAAATGTTAATAGAAAATATCGTGCCAAAATTAAAACTGTTGTCCAATTATGAAATGCGTTTCCCAACCGTGTTTAACATTTTGCCCAGGTAATGGGTCAAAACCATGACCAAAATCTATACCTAATAATCCAAAGGCTGGCATAAAAATACGTATCCCTAATCCTGCAGAACGTTTAATATTAAATGGATTAAAATCTCTAAAATTATTGGTTGAAGAACCGCCCTCTAAAAAGCCTAAAGCATAAATTTTTGCAGATGCTTTTAATGTTATTGGATAACGAAGTTCTAATGAAAATTTATTATAAATAGAACCACCATCCTGATCAGATAAAGAATTATCAGGATATCCTCTTAATTGAACAACTTCTCTTCCATCTAATGAAAAGTTTCCTAAACCACTACCACCTACAAAGAAACGCTCAAAAGGAATAACGCCTCTATCATTGTTATAAGCTCCTAAAAAACCAAACTCAACTTTAGGTCGTAATACTAAATCCTTAGTCACTTGTGTGTACCATTCACCAGCAAATTTTACTTTATAAAACTCTAGCCATTTGTAACGCTCTTGGTCAACTTCTGCTAGTTCAGTTCTTTGGTCTGTTGTTCGTGCTCCTCTTGGTATGGCGCTCAATCTATCACTTACCTCTCTTAATGATTTGTAATCAACATTATTAAATAACGAATAAGGTGGAGAGAATTTAGCACTAATATTAAAATTAGAGCCTCCTGTTGGATAAATAGGATCTACACTGGTATTATTTCTGGTTAAACCCACAGTATAAGATAAATTATTTGCATACCCGTCTCCAAAGTTAAATAAACCAATATCGTAATTATTTAAATCATAGCGTTGATAACTAATGGCTTGTGATAAAACGAAGAAATCATCTGGAACAGTTAAACGTTTAGCTAAACCAAAAGTAATACCCGTAATATTAAAACTTCTACTTTTATCGGCATCTCGGGTTTGAGGGTTGAATTGAAATTGTTTCGTATGCGATATAGACGTTGAAAATTGTACAGGACGTTTACCACCTAGCCAGGGCTCAGAAAATGAAAAGCTATAGGTTTGAAAGAAACGACTAGCCTGCAAACGCAATGATAATTTTTGTCCGTCACCCATAGGAATGGGTTTATAAGCTTCTTTTTTAAAGATGTCTTTTATTGAAAAGTTATTAAATGATAAACCTAAGGTACCAATAAAGCCACCGCCACCGTATCCCCCTTGCAATTCGATTTGGCTAGACCCCGTTTCTTTAACGGAGTATTCCATATCGATAGTTCCTTCAACGGGATTAGGATTATTAAAGTTTGGTGCTATTTCTTGGGCATCAAAAAAGCCCAATTGCCCAAGTTCTCTAACGGTACGAACTACATTAGCTTTGCTATATAATTGTCCAGGTCTGGTACGTATTTCTCGATAAACCACGTGGTCGTTAGTTTTATCATTACCAACTACGGTAACACTATTAAAATATGCTGGTTTTCCTTCAGATATTCTAATTTCCATATCTATGACGTTGCCATCTGCACTTACTTCAACAGGATTAATACTAGAAAATAAATAGCCATAGTTTTGATATTGATTGGCAATATCTTGTGCGTCAGGTTTACTATCGTCTTGTATACGTTTTTGAAGTAATATCCCATTATAGGTATCCCCTTTATTGATTCTTAAAAGTCTGTTTAACTGCTGATCCGTGTAAACGGTATTACCAATAAAATTGATATTACCAAATGTATATTTCTCCCCCTCATAAACATCTATATTTAATGAAATAGTTTTATCATCATTATATATAATGCTATCTGATAATATACGTGCATCTCTATAGCCATTTTCTTTGTACGTGTCTATAATATGACCTAAATCGGCTTGATAAGCGGAGTCAATAAATTTTGAGCGTTTTAAAATCCTTAGACGGTTTATCTTTTTGGTACTCTTCATGCTTTTTCTAAGCTTTTTATCGCTTAAAACATCATTACCATCAAAAAGAATATCTTTAATTTTTACTTTTTCACCTTTATCAATATTTAAGACCATATTAACTCTCGCAGTTTCTATAGAGTCTTTTACATCGATGGTATTTATGTAAACTTTAGTGTTTAAAAAACCTTGTTTTTTGTATTTTTTTTCTAGAAAGTTTTTGGAAGTTGTAAGTAGGTTTTCGGTTACTTTAGTTCCTTTTTTTAACTTAGTATCATCGATGATACTTTCTTTTTTAGACTTTTTTACGCCATTAATTTTTAATTCATTTAATTGCGGTAAGTCGGAAAGGCGAAGTTCTAAATAAGCCACATCACCTTCTATTTTAGTAATGTAAATTTCAATATCGCTAAATAGATTTGATTTCCATAATTTTTTAATCGCATCACTTATATCTTCTCCAGGAATTGTCATTTCTTTTCCCTTACTTAAACCAGAATAAGCGACTATGGTTTGTTCACTAAAACTTGTGTTTCCAGAAACAGCAATTTCCCCAAGCGTATATTTTTTACCATTACTGTACTGTAAATCTTGTGCTTGAATATTAAAACTAACAGCTAAAAGTAAGACTACTATGAAGTGTTTTATATATTTTAAATACAAAGTATTAGTTAAGTTGATCACTTGTTTTCCCAAATCGTCGTTCTCTTTTTTGATATTCAATAATAGCTTCATACAAATGTTGCTTTGTAAAATCTGGCCATAATACACTTGTAAAATATAATTCGGCATATGCGATTTGCCAGAGTAAAAAGTTACTTATTCGTTGTTCTCCACTTGTTCTAATAAGTAAATCTACATCTGGTAAATTTTGCGTGTAAAGATGCTCATTAATAATCGATTCATCAATTTTTTCGGGCGAAATTATATTATTTTTAACTTTAATACTAATTTCTTTAACAGTGTTTATGATTTCTTCTCTCGAACCATAACTTAAAGCTAAGGTTAAAGTCATTTTACGGTTATTTTTTGTGTTTTCAATAACATCTTGCAGTTCTTTATGAACCTTTTCAGGTAAGGTTTTTAAATTACCTATAGAGGAAAGCTTTATATTATTGTCTTGAAGTGTTTTTATTTCTTTTTTTAATGAAGACACCAAAAGTCTCATGAGTGTTTGTACTTCTAACTTTGGTCTATTCCAGTTTTCAGTAGAAAAAGCATATAGGGTTAAATTTTTAATACCAAGTTCTGCGCAAGCTTCTACAACTTGACGAACCGATTTTGTGCCATTTTCATGACCGAAAGCACGTAACATCCCTTGTTTTTTAGCCCAACGGCCGTTGCCATCCATAATGATAGCTATGTGTTCTGGTAGTTTTGTTGTTACAATATTTTCTTTTAAATCCATTTTAATTTACACAATAGCACGGGTTTTCTCCAAAGGTATAGGTTAATGTGAGCCCTGAAAAAACATACCAGTCATTATTATTAATATTACCAAATTCATATTGTTGTAAAGAAGCTGTATCTGGTACGCTTCCATCTATTTCATCAGAGAACGTGTATCGTGCGCCCACTTCAATACCTAAAATTAAATTCCCTAAAACATTTGTTTTAAAACCCAAGGCCATAGGTATAGCGTAAGCCCAACTATTGTTGTTTTCTGGGGTTTGTACACCATTTAAAAAATAATAATTGTCGTGTTTTGCAACACTAATTCCTGTATATAAGTATGGCGTTCCTATTTTTTCTCCAGAATGTAAATCAAAATCTAGGAATGTAAATTCCATACCTGCTGAAATTTCTAATAAGTTCGAATCTAAAAAATACCCTCTTTGAGCGCGTCTTGGGTCGTCTGATTCTTTGTCATCCGCTCTTAAATCGGAGTATATTACGGAGGCTCTCCAAGAGTGCCTAGAACTTGCATTCCATTTATAAATTAATCCTAATGCAGGTTGTTTAGGAGAAATATAATCACTGGCTCCAACATCTCCAATAAAATTGCTTCCACCACCAAAAACACCAATTTCATGAATTTGAGAATGGTTTAATTGGAACGCTAAAATGCTTAATGTCAATATGGTTAAATGCCTCATAAATATTCAAAAGTTTGCAAATATAATAAATAAGATTAGCCCATTATAATTTGAGCAAAATAGTATGAGTTTAAAACAGAATTTCTATTAAAATATTGTTTAATTGCGCTTATCCTCTCCCCAAAGTAGTTTTTTTCGAAGTGTAACCAAAAAGCTTTCATTTAAAAGATCTATCATTTTAATTTTAAAATCAGCTTTTTTAATTTTGATTATTGTACCATTGGTAAGGGTAGCAATTCTTGAATCTAAGGAAACCAGATGCTGCTCTTCACGGCCATCAACTTTTAATTGTATTTCAGTAGAATCTGGAATTACTAATGGTCGTGCGCTTAAATTATGAGGAGCAATAGGTGTTAAAACAAAATTTTTAGCTCCAGGAGTAATTACTGGACCGCCACAACTTAACGAATAACCTGTTGATCCTGTGGGTGTTGAAACAATTAATCCGTCACTCCAATAGGATGTTAGATATTCTCCATTTAGATAAGTTTCCACGGTAATCATAGACGTGGTATTTTTTCTGCTTACCGCAATTTCATTTAAAGCAAAATTTAACGACGTTATATCGTCGTTTTCAGGTAAAGTTTCAACTGAAAGTAAACTACGTTCTGAAATTCTATATTTACCATCTATAATATTTTGTATAGCTTTTTCAATTTCATCAACTTGAATGGTTGCTAGAAAACCTAATCGACCTGTATTAATTCCTATTATAGGAATATCAAAATCTTTAACAAAAGTAATGGCTCTTAAAATGGTACCATCACCACCAACACTAACCAATAAATTGAAAGAATCATCTAAAATATCAAAGGTTTTAAATGAAGCATAGTCATTTTGATTTTGTGATTCACTTTTAATCAAGTTATAAAATTCGGTTTCTATATAAGCTTCAATGTTTTTTTTTAATAGATAATTAAAAAGTCTTTCAACAGAAATCGTAGTGGTTTTATTATAAAATCGTCCAAAAACAGCAATCTTCATGATTTACATATTTAGGTATTTATTCAAATAATCTGAACGTTCCTTTAAACTCTCAAGGTAGCTATCATCCTCATGTCCAGAAACAATACTATAACTATACCTGCGAAAGGTTTGTATGATTTCGTTAAGTCCAGTATTTCCTATTTTAAGAGTGATTTGAACTAAATCTGTGTTCATTTTTGAGACAAAGGCGCCAAGAAGTTTACCGTCGTTAGATTCTACTATTTGGCTAATTTCACTAAAGGAATAATCATTTATACCTTTTTCTACAACCAAAATCCCACCAGCTTCAGAGAAAAATGGTGATTCACTAAACAAGCCAATAATATCGTTAAGTTCAAAATAACCTAAATATTTATTTTCAGCATCCAAAACAGGCATAATATTGGTAGAATTTACAGCAAATGCTTCTAAAACATCAAGCCATAAGGTATTGTCGCGAACAAAAAAAGCTTCCAGAGCGTAAAGGTATTCACTTAAAGGTTTCTCACTTTCAAAACTATGCGCATCGGTTTCAGAGAAGGAACCTAAAAACACTCCCTCATGATTTTGCAAAGGAATATGAGAGTAGGTTAATTGATTAAATAATGATTGTAAATCACTTATTTTACTATTATTCTCTAAAGGTTTTACATCGTTAATAATGTATTCTAAAAGCTTCATTATGTTGTTTTAATACGTATGCAAATTAATCAAAAAAATAGTAAATAAGCCTTTACTACTTTGTATTTTTGTGTTTTAAAATTAACACATGACGAAGTTAAGCGTAAATATTAATAAGATTGCAACATTAAGAAATTCTAGAGGAGGCGATTTGCCAAGTGTGGTGCAGTTTGCAAAAGACGTACAACGTTTTGGTGCAGAGGGTGTAACAATACATCCAAGGCCCGACGAAAGACACATTCGTTACCAAGATGCGCGAGATTTAAAACCCGAAGTTTATACAGAATACAATATAGAAGGCAACCCCATTGAGTCTTTTTTAAAATTGGTACTTGATGTAAAACCAACACAAGTTACTTTGGTACCCGATGCTGTTGATGCTATTACAAGTAATGCAGGTTGGGATACCATTAAACATAAATACTTTTTAGTTGATGTTATTAAGGAGTTTCAAAATAATGGTATTAGAACCTCGATTTTTGTTGATCCTGTTTTAAAACAAATAGAAGGTGCAAAAGCCACTGGCACGGATAGGATTGAATTATATACAGAAGCCTTTGCTTATCAATTTAATTTAGGAAATAAAAATGCTATTAAGCCTTACGCAGAAAGTGCTGAACTTGCAAATGAATTGGGTTTGGGTATCAACGCCGGACACGATTTATCGCTTGATAATATTAAGTTTTTTAAAGATAATATCTCAGGTTTACTAGAAGTTTCAATTGGGCATGCATTAATATCTGAAAGTTTATATTTAGGTGTAGAAAATGTTATTCAAATGTATTTACATAAACTGAAGGCTTAATCTTAAACTTTCCCAGAGTAAAGGTAACTTTACCGAAAGGATACGATTTAAATGAAAAATAGTAAATAATCACATAACAGTTTTCCTCCTTCGGAGGGATTTAGGGAGTAAGAATCATGATATTACATTCAAATATATTAGGCCAAGGAAAGCCATTTATTATTCTGCATGGGTTTTTAGGAATGAATGATAACTGGAAAACTTTAGGGAATCAATTTAGTGAACATGGTTTACAAGTGCATTTGGTCGACCAACGAAATCACGGACATAGTTTTTGGAATGAAACTTTTAATTATGAAGCTCTTGCGGAAGATTTAAAAAACTATTGTGAAGCCCATCAATTACAAGATATAATTTTGCTTGGTCATTCTATGGGTGGGAAAACGGCTATGTTATTTGCTGCTGAATATCCAGAATTGGTTTCAAAATTAATTGTTGCAGATATTTCTCCGCGCTTTTATCCAGTTCATCATGATGGTATTTTAGAAGGATTAAACGCTTTAAATTTTGATGAATTAAAAAGTAGAGGTGAAGCTGATAAAGTTTTAAGTAATTATGTGTCTGATTTTGGAACACGTCAATTTTTACTTAAAAACCTGTATTGGGTTGAAAAGGGGCAATTGGGGTTGCGCATGAATTTAGAAGTTTTAAAAAATGAAGTCGCAGAAGTTGGTGAAGCGCTTCCGTCTTACTCTATTTTTAAAAAGGATACGTTGTTTATTCGGGGAGACCGCTCCGAATATATTGGTGTTGGAGATGAATCCATAATTTCCAATCATTTTCCAAAAGCAAAAATAGAAACCATTTCGAATGCAGGGCATTGGCTGCACGCTGAAAACCCAGAAGATTTTTTTGATGTTGTCATTAATTTTGTAAATCCATAAATAAAATATAAAATCATGAATATCATATTAAGAGTACTAATTAACGCGCTAGCCGTATTTATTTTAGCTTACGTTTTAACAGGGGTAAATGTAGATGGCTACGTGTCTGCCATAATAGTAGCAGTAGTTTTATCTATTTTAAATCTATTTGTAAAACCCATTTTGGTTATTTTAACTTTGCCTGCCACTATTTTAACGCTGGGCTTGTTTCTATTAATCATTAATGCTGTAATCATTTTGTTAGCTGATAAATTAATTGATGGTTTTTCAGTAGCTAATTTTTGGTGGGCATTGCTTTTTAGCGTATTACTTTCTATACTTCAATCTATACTCCTTTCTATTTTTAAAGAAGACAAAAAATAGCTTAAAAATCAAGCATTTAAAACTTTGTTGGGATGTAAAAATATATTATTTTTGCATCCCAATTTTAGTCACATAAAAAAACCGTTTGTTAAATAGCCCTAAAGGGTTTTATATCATTTAAAATGAATATTACAAGAGAAAACGTTGATGCATTAAATGCTGTAGTGAAAGTAGATATTGCTAAAGAAGATTATAGCGATAAAGTTGAAAAAATATTAACAGATTATCGTAAAACAGCAAATATTCCTGGGTTTAGAAAAGGACACGTACCTATGGGTATGGTAAAAAAACAATATGGAAAAGCGGTTTTAGTAGATGAAGTAAATAAACTTTTACAAGACGCTTTAAACAAGTATTTAACAGAAGAAAAGTTAGATGTTTTAGGGCAACCATTGCCAAAAACACAAGATGAAATTGATTGGGATGCTGATAAATTTACTTTTGAATTTGAATTAGGTTTAGCCCCAGAATTTGAGGTAGACTTAAAAAGCAAAAAAGCCATCACGCAATACAATATTGTTGCAGATAAAAAAATGATTGATGAGCAAATTGAACGTATTCAAAAACAATACGGGAAATTAGTGTCTCAAGATAGGGTTGAAAAAGACAGTGAAATTACAGGAACATTTGTTAATGAGGAAAAAGAGATAGACAATAAAGTTACTTTAACTCTAGATAAATTTAAAGGGAAGGCTACGGCTAAACAATTTATTGGTGCTAAAGTTGGTGATGTTATTGTTTTAAAATCAAAAGGTTTGTATGAGGATGACCATGAATTGATGCATGCCTTAAAATTAGAGCACGATGCGATACACGATTTAGATATTGAAGTGTCTTTTACTATTTCTGAAATCAATAAAAGAGAATTGGCCGATTTAGATCAAGATTTATTTGATAAATTATTCGGAAAAGATGCTGTAAAAACAGTAACTGAATTAAAAGCTAAAATAAAAGAAGACGCTGAAAAACAATTTGTTCAGCAATCGGATCAAAAACTTTTAAATGATGTGACTGAGCATTTAGTTGATAATACAAAATTTGATTTACCAGCAGAGTTTCTTACAAAATGGATGCAAACAGCAGGTGAGCAAGAAATGGATTTAGATCAAGCTAAAGATGAATATGAAAAATCAGAAAAAAGTTTACGTTACCAACTAATTGAAGGTAAATTAATTGAGGATCATAATATTAAGGTTACTATGGATGATATTAAAAATCATTCTAGAGAAATGAATAGAACTCAAATGGCTCAGTTTGGTCAAATGAATCCTTCAGATAAAGAATTAGATGATATTGCATCTCGTGTACTTTCAAACCAAGATGAGGCGCGTCGTATTTCTGAACAGTTAGTAAGTCAAAAATTACTTAAAGTTTATAAGGAAAAGGCAAATCTTAAAGCAAAAGAGTTGAGCTATGAAAACTTTGTTAAAGAAGTTTATGGCGACAAATAAATAAATAATAATTCATTATATTTAGGCGTTTGAATCTTAAGATTTAAACGCCTTTTTATTCAAAAAAATCTTGTTAATGGATTTTTAACACATCTTGATGAAGGTCAGGATTTTAATCAAAATAATTATTAAAATACTATGGATTACGCAAAGGAATTCGAAAAATTCGCGATAAAAGATCAAGGCATTAGCAGTACCTACTACAATAAAATTATTAGTAGTATGTATCCAACAAGTTTGACTCCAAATATTATTGAAGAACGCCAAATGAATATAGCGGTTTTCGATGTGTTTTCTCGTTTAATGATGGATCGAATTATTTTTCTTGGAACAGGAATTAATGATCAAGTTGCAAATATTGTTCAGGCACAATTATTATTTTTAGAAAGTACGGATGCAAATAAAGATATCCAAATCTATATCAACTCTCCTGGAGGAAGTGTTTATGCAGGTTTGGGTATTTACGATACGATGCAATTTATAAAACCAGATGTAGCTACTATTTGCACAGGTATGGCCGCATCAATGGGTGCTGTTTTATTATGTGCTGGAGCTAAAGGTAAGCGTAGTGGGTTAACACATTCTCGGGTAATGATTCATCAACCACTTGGTGGCGCGCAAGGGCAAGCAAGTGATATTGAAATTACAGCTAGAGAGATTTTAATTTTGAAAGAAGAATTATACAAAATAATTAGTAAGCATACAGGGCAAGACTATGACAAAGTTTATGAGGATAGTGATCGAGACTATTGGATGAAAGCCGATAAAGCTAAAGATTACGGTATGATTGACGAGATTTTAGCTCGTAAGTAAATAAAAATTTGTACTTTTATAGCATTGTTATAGAGGGATTTGTAATAATATAAGCCCAAAACAGATAAGATTAATGGCAAAAGAAGAACTAGACTGTTCGTTTTGTGGTAGAAAAAAACCGGAAACGAATTTATTAATAGCTGGATTAGATGCGCATATATGCGACAGGTGCATTGAGCAGGCGCATGGTATTGTTTTAGAAGAATCTAAACAAAGCGATAGCAGCGATTTATCTGCGGAATTAAAGCTGCGTAAACCCCAGAAAATTAAAGGATTTCTCGATGAATATATTATAGGTCAGGACATGACAAAAAAAGTAATGTCTGTAGCTGTTTATAATCATTACAAGCGTTTACTTCAGCCACCTTCAAATGATGATATTGATATTCAAAAAAGTAATATCATTATGGTGGGGCAAACAGGAACAGGTAAAACATTAATGGCAAAAACTATTGCAAGAATGCTAAATGTGCCTTTAGCAATTGTTGATGCTACCGTTTTAACAGAAGCTGGTTATGTAGGTGAAGATGTAGAAAGTATTTTAACACGACTTTTACAAGCTGCCGATTATAATTTAGAAAAAGCAGAAAAGGGCATTGTTTTTATAGATGAAATAGATAAAATTGCTAGAAAAAGTGATAATCCATCTATTACAAGAGATGTTTCAGGTGAAGGTGTTCAACAAGCTTTATTAAAACTTTTGGAAGGTACTGTTGTTAATGTGCCACCTAAAGGAGGGCGTAAACATCCAGATCAAAAATTTATTGAAGTTAACACAGAGAATATTTTATTTATAGCTGGAGGTGCTTTTGATGGAATCGATCGTGTTATTTCTAAACGCTTGAATATGCAGGCTGTTGGCTATAGTGCATCCATGTCTGATGATGTTGTAGATCAAGATAATTTATTGCAATATATCATTCCTAAGGATTTAAAAGATTTCGGTTTAATTCCAGAAATCATTGGAAGACTTCCTGTACTTACTTATATGGATCCTTTAGATTCTAAAACGTTAAGAGCCATTCTTACTGAGCCTAAAAATGCCATTATTAAACAGTATAAAAAACTGTTTTCTATGGATGATATTGAATTTACAATAACAGATGGTGCTCTAGAATTTATTGTGGGTAAAGCCATTGAGTATAAATTAGGAGCTAGAGGTTTACGCTCGCTGTGCGAGGAAATTTTAACAGACGCCATGTTTGAATTGCCCAGTAGTGATGAGAAAAAACTTAATGTGACAAAGCTTTACGCTGAAGATAAATTAACCAAAACAACGTTGAAAAAACTGAAGGCAGTTTCTTAAAAATTAACATAAAAAACAAAAAACCCGCTAACTTAAAAGTAGCGGGTTTTTTTTTGTTATTTAATTTGTTTACCGTCTTTATCAAAAAAGTGGTATTCTAAATATGTGTAAGCATCTCTTGGTAAAATTTTAACCCATTTTTTGTGTTCAAAAAACCATTTTGAACGTACAGATGGAAAGCCCTTTGTTAAAAAGGCTGCTATAAAAGGATGTGTGTTTAAAGTCAGCTTTTTATAGTCTTTTTTAAATAGTTGTTCAAGATCGTGTGTTACTTTTTGCACCAAACCTATGGGTGCTTCAACCTCAGAACCATTAATAATAACATCAGGATTTTCTTCCCGTGTTTTAATATTCATTTCTGGGCGTGTACGTTGTCTTGTTATTTGTATCAACCCAAATTTACTTGGAGGCAATATTTTGTGTTTTGCTCTATCATCCTTCATTTCATCACGAAGGTGGTTGAACAATTTTTGCCTGTTTTCAGCATTGGTCATATCAATAAAATCTACTACGATGATGCCGCCCATATCACGTAATCGTAACTGGCGTGCCATTTCAGTTGCAGCTATTAAATTAACCTCTAATGCTGTATCTTCCTGATTATTAGCCTTATTAGACCTGTTACCGCTATTTACATCTATAACATGTAGTGCTTCAGTGTGTTCTACCACAAGATAAGCACCTTTTGCCATAGAAACGGTTTTGCCAAATGAGGTTTTAATCTGTCTTTCAATTCCAAATTTTTCAAAAATTGGAATGTTAGACTGATACAATTTAACTATTGATTCTTTTTTTGGTGCAATTTCTTGCAAATAATCTTTAATTTGATAATAAAGCTCTTCATCATCAACAGTAATTCCTGTAAAAGTATCATTGAATATATCTCGTAAAATTGACGATGCTTTATTCATTTCTCCTAAAACTTTACTGGGGTGATGCGCTTTGTGTAGCTTTTTACACATTGCCGTCCAACGACTAAGCAAATTTTGTAAATCTTTATCTAGTTCTGCTACTTTTTTGCCTTGTGCTACAGTACGTACAATAATACCAAACCCAGAAGGTGTGATACTTTTAACCAATCGTTTTAATCGATCTTTTTCTTCCCGGTCTTCTATTTTTTGTGAAATAGAAACACGATTGGAAAAAGGAACTAAAACAATATATCTTCCAGCAATAGAAAGCTCAGAGCTTATTCTAGGGCCTTTGGTTGATATCGGTTCTTTTACTACTTGTACTAATAGCGATTGATTTGATTTTAAGACATCGGCAATTTTACCATTTTTATCAATGTCTTTTTCGAATGGGAAATTTTTTAAAGTAAAATCTTTTAGTTTACCTGTGCTTACAAGTTTTGTGAATTTTAAAAGAGAAGGAAGTTTTGGGCCTAAATCATGATAATGCAAAAATGCATCTTTTTCATAACCAACATTAACAAATGCAGCATTTAAACCTGGAACAGCTTTTCGTATTTTGGCAATAAACACATCGCCAACTGAAAATTTGTTACCACCTTCATCTTTCTGTAATTCAATAAGTTTTCCATCTTTTAATAAGGCAAAATCAACTTCTTCGGAACTAGATCTAATGATTAATTCTTTCTCCATTTGGTTAATTTTTATCCATACACTCTAATTAATAGTTAGCAGTTAATAGTTAATAGCTGAAATTTTTAAATAACAACTAATAACCAATAACAAATAACCAGCAACTAAATTATACAGATGGATTATACATTATTTATCTACCAATTAATTTTCAATTAGTAGATTCACAGGATTTTTTTAAATCCGTGGAGTTCAAAAAGCACTTAAAAAGTGTGAAATTTTTGTGAACTCATTTCAAAGAACGTTTTGTTTGTAAAACCAAAAAAAGTAGCTAATCTAACTACTTTTTTGATTTATTTTTTCTTTTTGTGACGGTTAGCGCGTCTACGTTTTTTACGTTTGTGCGTCGCTACCTTATGTCTCTTTCGTTTTTTACCACTTGGCATAAATAGTGTCTTTTTAAATTAATAATTATTTTAATGTTTTTACTTAACGCCTACATTTGTTTTAACGCCTTCAACAAAAACTTTTGCAGGCTTAAATGCAGGAATATTATGTGCAGGAATTTTTATAGTTGTGTTTTTAGAAATATTTCTACCAGTTTTTTCTGCTCTAGTTTTAATTATAAAGCTTCCAAAACCTCTTAAATAAACATTATCTCCACTTTCTAAAGATGTTTTTACTTCTTCCATAAAAGTTTCAACAGTTGCTTGTACATCACCTTTTTCAATTCCTAATTTATCAGAAATCTTTGCTACTAAATCAGCCTTCGTCATTTTAAATATTTTATTTTTTGGGTTACTATTATAAATTTTAAGGGATGCAAATATAGGAATTAAATATTCAATATTTCAAACCTAATTCATTAAAATTTAAGATTATAAACCTTTATTTTAGCATTCCCTATTTTATTTGTAAATGGTATTTTCAAAAACACTAATACATTGGTATTCAATTAATAAGAGAAATTTGCCTTGGCGCGAAACTAAAGACCCTTATTTTATTTGGTTGTCCGAAATTATTTTACAGCAAACACAAGTTAAGCAGGGGTTGCCATATTATGGCGTATTTACTCGTGAATTCCCATCGGTTTTTCATTTAGCTAACGCCGAAGAAAGTAAAGTGTTAAAATTATGGCAGGGGTTAGGATACTACTCTCGTGCTAGAAATTTACATGCTACTGCTAAATATATTGTGAGAGAGCTGAATGGTGAATTTCCAAATAAATATGAAGATTTAGTTAAATTGAAAGGTGTTGGCGATTATACCGCTAGTGCGATTGCTTCTATCTGTTTTAATGAAGTTACAGCTGTAGTTGATGGGAACGTTTACCGGGTATTATCGAGGTATTTTGGAATAGATACTCCAATAAATTCAACAAAAGGCATTAAAGAGTTTAAATTATTAGCCCAAGAACTCATTGATAAAAAAAAGCCTGATGAGTTTAATCAAGCGATTATGGAGCTTGGTGCAATACAATGTAAACCTAAAAATCCTGATTGTATTATGTGTCCTTTTAGTAAAGGGTGCATCGCTTTAAATAAAAAAAGAATTACTGAATTACCTGTAAAAATAAAGTCTGCGAAAGCAAAAAAAAGGTATTTCAATTTTTTAGTTTTCCTTTCTAAGGACAATAAAACTATTTTAGAAAAACGAGAAAAGAGAGGGATATGGCAAAACCTATATCAATTTCCTTTAATTGAAACAGAAAAAAATGTAATTTCTCAAGTTTTAGAATCTTTAATAAAAGAGCATTATGTATTAAAAAACCAGTCCTACGAAATATCCTTATATAATAAGGATAACATTGTCCACAAATTATCGCATCAGCATTTGTATACAAAGTTTTGGATTATTAATGTTGAAAACCTAAAGGTTGCGGGCATAACAAAGAGAGAAATTTATGATTATGCAGTGCCTGTTTTAATTAGCGATTTTATTGAAGCATTTAACTTTTGAACAAATTAGTATTTGAGTTTTCTTTGTATCTTTTACTTTCTAAACTAAAATTTCTATATTTTCTATAGGATTAGTTTACGCAATCATATTTTTTTACTAATTTTAAAATAATAGAGTCTTATCTGATTATTTGAAAGGTGAGTTGGTATTAAAAATAGAGTTTTGTATGAAATAGCCATTCTCATAATATCAGGAAACTAAAAGTAAAGAAATGAACAAATATTTCTTTACTTTTGTTCTCTTTAAAATTTATAGTTATGTCTGGAACATTAAATAAAGTGATGCTAATTGGGCATTTGGGTGATGAAGTAAAAATGCATTATTTTGAAGGTGGCGGTTGTGTAGGTAGATTTCCACTAGCTACAAATGAAACATACACTAATAAAGCAACAAACGAGCGAGTTACAAATACAGAATGGCATAATATTGTAGTGAGAAATAAGGGTGCTGAAATTTGTGAAAAGTATTTAACTAAGGGCGATAAAATTTATGTTGAAGGTCGATTGAAAACTAGAAAATGGCAAGATGATAGTGGGAATGATAGATATTCTACAGAAATACAATGTACCGAATTTACCTTTTTATCAACTAAAAAAGAAAGTGAAAATAATGCTTCTAGCAATCAAGATACACAAAAGCAAATCGCAAAAAAGACGGATGCTACTGAATTGATGAAAGAAGAAAATGATGACCTTCCATTTTAATGCTAGTCTCTGTAGTATTAAAAATGCTAAGTTTAACTAAAACCATAGTATTTGGATCCTGACCCTTCCAGTTTTAAAACCTTATTATTAGCAATTGATTTTTCATTTGCTGCAGGTTATATATTGTTATTTATTCTATTATTGTTTTCTGCACTTATTTCTGGTGCTGAAGTCGCTCTTTTTTCACTTTCAAAAACTAATATAGAGGAGGGTTTAGAACAGAAATCTAAACCTATCGAAATTATATCAAGGTTACTAGAGCGCCCTAAAAAACTGCTAGCGACCATTTTGGTTGCTAATAATTTTATAAATATAGCCATCGTTATTCTGTTTGCATATTTAAGCAGTGATATGTTTAAAGCTATAACTAATCCTATCCTTCAGTTTGCTTTAGAGGTGATAATTGTTACGTTTTTAATATTGCTTTTTGGCGAAATTTTACCAAAAATTTACGCTAGTAGAAATAACTTAAAGTTTGCTAGTTTTATGGCATATCCTTTAAAGGTTTTAGATTTTCTTTTATCACCCATAAGTTTGCCTATGCGCAGCGTTACATTAGCCATTCATAATAAGTTAGGGAAGCAAAAATCAAATTTAAGTGTAGATCAACTCTCGCAAGCCTTAGAGCTTACTAGTGAAGAAGACACAACCCGAGAAGAACATAAAATTTTACAGGGTATTGTATCATTCGGCAATACAGATACCAAACAAGTAATGAGACCTCGAATTGATATTTTTGCTTTAAATATTGATCAGAAATATGCTGAAATAATGCCCGAAATTGTTTCAAACGGATACTCAAGAATTCCAGTTTATGAGGATAATATTGATAAGGTAAAAGGCATTCTTTACGTTAAAGACTTATTACCATACATTGATAGAAAACAGTTTGATTGGACAAGCTTAATACGAGAACCATTTTTTGTACCAGAAGAATAAGAAGTTAGATGATTTAATGTCAGAATTTCAAGAGAAAAAAGTGCATTTAGCCGTTGTGGTAGATGAATATGGAGGTACTTCAGGATTAATTTCTCTTGAAGATATTATTGAAGAAATTGTAGGTGACATAAGTGATGAATTTGATGATGAAGATTTAACATACTCTAAACTTGATGACAATAATTTTGTTTTTGAAGGAAAAACAGCATTAAAGGATTTTTATAAAATAATAAAACTTGAAGATGATACTCTTTTTGAGAATAAAAAAGGTGAAGCAGAAACTGTTGCTGGTTTTGTATTAGAGATTTCAAAGAGTTTTCCAAAGTTAAACAGTAAAATAAATTTCGAAAATTACGTTTTTACCATTGAAGCGTTAGATAGAAAAAGAATAAAACTTGTAAAATTCACCATCATGTAATTTTAAAATTACGATGGAAAACTGAAAACTTGATGAAGGTAAAAACACTTTACACATATTATTTAAATGGGCTTTTTTTATCTATAGCATTTATGGCACTGTCTTGTAGTGAAGATTATGTTCCAAAACCAAAAGCGTTTTTAAGATTAGATTACCCAGAAGCTAAATATATAAATACCAATTTAGATTTACCGTTTACCTTTGAAAGCAATGTATTAGCAAAGACAATTAGCGCTAAACCCTTAAAAGCTTCAAGTGAAAGTTACGGTATAAATATTTCATACCCAACATTAAAAGGCACTATATATATAACTTACAAGGCTGTTGAGGAAGATAATAACAATTTAAAAGCCTTAGTAAGGGATGCACAAAAAATGACCTTAGAGCACACCAAAAAGGCAGATGAAATTCCTAAGTATCCTTATGAAAATGTTCAAAGTAAGGTGTACGGCATGCTATCTGAAGTTAAAGGCAATGTGGCTTCACCAGTTCAGTTTTACGTTACAGATAGTGTTAATCACTTTTTAACAGGATCACTATATTTTAACGTGAAGCCTAATTATGATTCTATATTACCTGCTGCCAATTATCTTCAAAAAGATATCAAACGTATTATGGAGAGTATAAAATGGAAATAAAAAAGCTTTCCTAATAAATAGCGAAGCTCAAAATCTTTTTAACATTTAAATTACTCTACTGTGGTATTCTCCGAAAAATCAGTAACAGTTTTCATATCTTTTACCAAATAAATATCAGAAACGCTAGATACTGTTTCAGTTAATAAAGTAGGCGTTACTTTGGCTTCGTCATATTCAACCATAGCTATTTTTTTATCAAAATCTACCACTGAGGATTTTACACCATCCATTTTTGCGATTTTCTTTTGTATAGTTGCGGCACAACCTACAGCACAAGTCATACCATCAATAGTAAACTCTGCTTTTGCATAGGTTGCATTGGGATATAATTTATTTACTGTTTCAATCTCAACAGTTTTAACTTCGGGTTTCATCTCATTTTTACAACTTGCAAGAACAGCTGTTATTGCAAGTAAAATCAGGATATGCTTTATAGTTTTCATTCAGAAATATTTTAAATATTATAATAACGAAATTACGAAATATTAGGGTTATGTATAGTTAGATAACTAAAATTTATCATTTTTTTACAATGCTTTAAGAAGTTATTTCTTATTTTGATAAAAGAATTTGAAGATGCCATATACTAACCAATAAAAAATTTAATATTATGAAAAACATATCACTTGCCGTAAGATTTGGGCTAGTTACCACCGCTGTATTAATTGCTTATTTCTTACTTTTGGCGTTATTCGGTTGGCATACTAACCCTGTATTTAGTTTTTTTAATGCCGTAATAACTGCATTTGGTATTTATGAAGCTACACGATTGTATAAACTTCAAAAGCCTGACGAATTCTCATATAGCGAAGGTTTTAAAGCAGGAATGATTACAGGTAGTATAGCTACTATCTTATTTACTATTTTTTTTCTTGTTTATTCAACAGAAATCAACCCAGATTTTCTTCCAAAATTATTAAAATCTATGAATGGAGGTTTTAATATTAATGAAGGTTTAATAACTTTTATTGTTGCCGTTATGGGGTTTGCAACCACTTTGGTTTCAACACTAACGGTAATGCAATTATTTAAAAAAAGCAGAAATATACCTGAAAATAAATAAAAGGTTTGTGAATTAATTAATTAGAAGTATATTTGCACCCGCCTTAAGTAAATTAAGGCGTAGTTTAATACAAATAAATTAATAAAAACGTTACGCTATGTACGCAATTGTAGAGATAGCAGGGCATCAATTTAAAGTTGAAAAAGACCAAAGAGTTTTTGTTAACCGTTTACAAACTGAAGAAGGTAAGAAAGTAAATTTCGATAGAGTTCTTTTAGTTGGTGACGGTGATAACATTACTTTAGGCGCCCCGGCTATAGACGGAGCTCTTGTTGGAGCAAAAGTCTTAAAGCACCTTAAAGGTGATAAAGTTATAGTTTTCAAAAAGAAAAGACGTAAAGGTTACCGTGTAAAAAATGGTCACCGTCAGTCCTTAACCGAGATTGTAATTGAAAGTATTGCTTCTTCAGGAGCTAAGAAATCTGAGAAAGCTGCATCAAAAAAAGAAGTTGAAAAAGCTGAGCCCAAAGTAGAAGAGAAAGCTGCTGCTCCTAAAGCCGAAAAGGCTACACCTAAAAAATCGACTGCAAAAGCTGATGATTTAAAGAAAATTGAAGGTGCTGGACCAAAAGCTGCTGAAGCTTTAATTAATGCTGGATACGAAACTTTTGCTAAAGTAGCAAAAGCTAAACCAGAAGAACTAAGTACTGTTTTATCTGAAGCAAGCTCAAGATTATCACATATTGTTACAGATACTTGGCCAAAGCAAGCTAAATTAGCCGCTGATGGAAAGTGGGATGAGCTTAAAGAATTACAAGATAGATTAGATGGTGGAATTGAAAAATAATTCTATCTAAGTTTAATAATATAAAATCGAAATAAAATGGCACATAAAAAAGGAGTCGGAAGTTCGAAAAACGGTAGGGAATCAGAATCGAAACGCTTAGGTGTTAAGATATTTGGTGGTCAAGCTGCAATAGCTGGAAACATTATCGTTAGACAAAGAGGAAATACGCATCACCCAGGTGAGAATGTATATTCTTCAAAAGATCACACACTACACGCTTATGTTGATGGTGTTGTAAAATTTACAAAGAAAAAAGATAATAAATCTTATGTTTCTATTGAGCCTTTTGAGGTTTAGAAAAAACGTTTTTTCTTTAAATATTAAACCCTTTCTGGAAACAGAAAGGGTTTTTGTTTTCCATAATTCTATATTTTGTAAACTTTTATTTAATGTTAACTAAACATAAAACAGATATTTTTTCTTACACATAGATAACATTAATTTAAAAGATACTTAAACTACTTCAGTCTTCTTTTTTGTTATTTCAATGTATTAATTAACTAACAAAAATTATGAAGAAAAACTACGTATTTACTGTAATTTTTACATTACTTATTTCCCTTTTAGCACTATCTCAAGAAGGTAACATTCAAGGTGTAGTAATAGATGATAACGGACTTAAAGTGCCTTTTAGCAATATTATAATTGAGTCTTTAAACAAGGGTGCTATTTCTGATGCAGACGGGAACTTTTTATTTGTCGATGTTCCTGCTGGTAATCAAACCCTAACAATTAATTACTTAGGATATGCCAGTACACAAAAGGAGGTTGTCGTTGAAGCTGATAAAACTGTAACTGTTAAAATAATTATTTTACCTGAAGCCTTAGAGTTAGAAGATGTAGTAATAAATGGATATAATAGTGGACAAGCGAAAGCTTTAAATGCACAAAAAAATAAGCAAAATATAACCAATGTGGTATCAACAGATCAAATAGGTAAATTTCCTGATGCTAATATTGGCGATGCTATTAAGCGTATTCCTGGTATTACGATGCAAGTTGATCAAGGTGAAGCACGAAATATTATCATTCGTGGTTTAGCACCACAATTAAACTCGGTAACCTTAAACGGAAGTAGAATTCCTTCTGCTGAAGGCGATAACCGAAATGTACAAATGGATTTAATTCCGGCAGATATGATTCAGCTTATTGAAGTAAATAAAGCGGTAACTCCTGATATGGATGCTGATGCTTTGGGTGGTTCAGTAAACTTAGTGACCAGAACTTCACCAGATGGTTTTAGGGTTTCTACCACTATAGGTTCGGGTCTGAATTTAATCACTGATAGACGAATTGTTAATGGGTCTTTTTTAATGGGAGACCGAACTAAGAACAATAAGTTTGGTTGGATGATAGGAGCCTCGATAAATGATACCGATTTCGGGTCGGATAACTTAGAAGCAGAATGGGTAAACGAAGCTGAAAGTCCTATTTCTGGAGATGATATTGATGTGAATCCGTTTGTTGAGGAGTCTGATATTAGAACCTATTTAGTACAACGAATAAGACGTAGTTTCTCTGCTAATTTAGATTATGCATTTAATGCAAATAATAAAGTATTCTTAAAAACGATGTATAACTGGAGAGACGACCGTGAAAACCGTTTTAGAGTTCGTTACCGTTCTATTGAACCCATTTTTGAAGATGGTACTGAAAACATTACAGGTTATCAAGGGGAAATAAGAAGAGAAACCAAAGGTGGTATTGATAACAATAGAAGCCAAAACACACGTTTGGAAGATCAACGCATGCAAAATTATAGTTTAGGTGGTGAGCATTTAATTGGTAATGTACAGTTTGATTGGTTAACATCTTATGCAAGTGCCTCAGAAGAGCGTTTAAATGAACGTTATATAGAGTATGAATTAGAAGAAACAGCTGACGGGGATCCAGTTCCTTTTACTACTGATTTTGAAAACGAAAGATTTCCACTCATTGTTCCTGCAAATTCGAGCGATGTGATTTTAAGTCGTTATAGTTTAAAAGAAATCACTGAAGAGAATCAATTTACAGAAGAAAAAGATTTTAACTTTTTCGTTAACTTTAAATTGCCCTTAAGTTTAATAAATGAAAGAGAAGGGTTTCTTAAGTTTGGTGCTCGTTTAAGATTTAAAGAAAAAGACAGAGATAATAACTTTTTTGAGTTTGAACCTACAAATAGCTTTTTCGATAGTATGATTAATTTACCTTTAGTTGATAAAACAGATGAAGATTATTTAGCTGGTAGTAAATATGTTGCTGGAGCTTATGTAGATCCAGAATATTTAGGAACTTTAGATTTGTTTAACGAATCTCAATTTGAAAGCGAATTACTAGTTGGTGAATTTTTATCTGGAAATTATGATGTAAAAGAAGATGTTTATGCTGGTTATGCTATGATAAACCAACAATTATCAGATAAATTATCTGTGCTTGCTGGTATTCGTATCGAAAATACTCAAATAGAAACAACAGGTAATTTAGTAGTTTTTGATGATGATGGTGATTTTGATGCAAACGCCTCTGGCGAAGTAAACGACAATAACTCTTATGTAAATATTTTGCCTGGGGTTCACCTTAAATATAATTTTAATGATAATACTGTATTACGTTTTGCATGGACAAACACTCTGGCAAGGCCAAACTATATTGACTTAGTGCCGTTTAGAAATGTAGTTAACGAAGATGAAGAAGTGAGCTTTGGTAATCCAGAGTTAAGCGCTACAGAATCTATGGGTTTTGATTTGATGGCTGAACATTATTTTAAAAGTGTTGGTATTATATCTGTTGGTATTTTCAACAAAAATATTAAAAATTTCATTTATACATTTCAGTTTCAAGACCCGACTACAGGATTTGATGCCTTTCAACCGCAAAATGGGGATGATGCTACCATTTTTGGAGCAGAGGCGTCTTTTCAACGTCAGTTAGATTTCTTACCAGGTTTTGCTAAAAACTTGAGTGTATTTTTAAATTATACATATTTAACATCTAGTGCCGATGGGATTAGAAATGAAGATGGTGATGAGCGCACAGATTTAGATTTACCTGGTACGGCACCACACACGTTTAATGGGTCTTTAGCCTATGGAGGTAAAAAACTTAATTTACGTTTATCGGCCAATTTCTCTGATGCTTATATTGATGAAATAGGAGGTAATCCTTTTGAAGATAGATATTACGATGAGCAATTCTTTTTAGATTTTAATGCGTCTTATGCATTAAGTGATGTGTTGCGTGTTTATTTCGATTTGAATAATATTACAGACCAACCGTTACGTTATTTCCAAGGCGTTAAGCAAAGAACTCAGCAGGTAGAGTTTTACGGAAGACGTATTACTTTTGGTGTAAAGTATGATTTATTTAAAAGAAAAAACTAAATGAAATACATTTATGTTATAGTTGGATTGTTGGCAGTTTCATGCGGAAAAAAGTTACCTGTAATTGAGGCAAGTGTTGTTACAGAAAAGACTTTACATGACACCGATGATCCTGCAATATGGATAAACCCAAACGATGCCTCAATGAGCATCGTTTTTGGCACAGATAAGGAGACTGAAGGAGCTATTTACGCCTTTGATTTAGATGGGAAAATTATTGAAGAAAAAACCATTAGAGGTTTAAAACGACCTAATAATGTGGATTTAGAATATGGTTTTCAACTTAACGATTCTACTAAAGTTGATGTTATTGCATTTACCGAAAGAGAGCGCCAGCAAATACGTTTATTTTCAGTACCCGATATGAAACCATTAGATCATGGAGGATTTAAAGTTTTTGAAGATGTAACAGAGCCGTTCCATAATTCACCAATGGGAATCGGGTTATATAAATCGCCAATAACAAATATGGTTTATGCTATTGTTGGGAGAAAAACAGGACCAAAAACAGGATATTTATATCAATATAAACTAATTCCAGATAGTTTAGGAATTCAATCTAAGCTTGTTAGAAAGTTTGGAAAGTTTAGTGGAAAAAAGGAAATTGAAGCTATTGTTGTTGATGATAAAAACGGTATTGTGTATTATTCTGATGAAGGGCATTGTATACGAAAGTATTATGCAGAACCGTTAAAAGGGGATGAGGAAATCTCGTGTTTTGGTGGGGAATATTTTAAATCAGATATAGAAGGAATTGCCATTGCGCATTATTCGAATAAATCGTTTTTAATAGTTTCAAATCAGCAAGCGGGTACTTTTAATATTTTTGATTTAAGGACAAATACTTTTATTAAGGAACTTAATTTAGGAACACTTGAAACTGATGGATGCGATGTTACAACAGCTGCTTTAGGAGATAAATTTCCAAACGGATTGTTTGTATCAATGAATGACAAAATGAATTTCTTTTTTTATGATTTGGCTAAGCTTAAATTGCTAGAATAGAAATTTTTAGTTTTATATATTATTAACTCTTTCTGTTTACAGAAAGGGTTTTTTCATGTTTTACTTTCCCCCACCAATAGTTAGTAATTCTCCCCATTGCGATGTGTATCTAGGGCTACGATGTTCTTTAATTAAAGCCCAGTCTTTCTCACGGTTACCAACGGTAGCGAGTTTAACTTTGTTTTTACCAAATTTACTGTTTAGAGCGTCTATAGTATTTGTAAGTTTCTTGTTTTCAATTTTATGGGTTGACGTAAATAAACTCAATTGAATTTGATCTTCTGGTACAAGATGCAATAAGTTTACGCCCACTTTTTTATAACGAAACCCATTTTTGTATATTTTTTTTAAACCCTTTAATGCTTCTTTTGTTAATTTTATAGTGCTATTGGTAGGGCTGTCTAAAGTTATAATTATTTTGTTGCGGTATTGCTTATCAAAATCACTGTGGTAATTAGTTGTTAAGAAAACTTCTATTTGGGTTGCTGCACTTTTTTGTTGACGTAATAAATCGGCAACTTCGGCTACGTAATAACTGCAAGCTTCTTCAATTAGGCCGTAATCTTTAAGTTTTTTTCCAAAGGACTTTGCAGTACCAATTCCTTTTTTAGCATTAGGTAAAGTAACCATTTCTAAGCATGGAATATTGTTGAGTTCTCTCCACAGCCTTTCGCCTATAACTGTCATTTCTTTTCTAACCCAAGCCACTTCCATAGCTGCGAAATCCCAAGCTGTTTTTTTTCCCTTATTTTCAATACGAATGCTGTGTTTTTTTCCAATGCCCCAAATGTCTTTAATTTTAGAATTTAGCAGTAAATGCCTCCTTTTCTCTTCTGAATCTAAGACATAAACATTATCGTTTTCAGGGATTTTTTTCGCAAATTTATTAGCCATTTTTGCGAGTGATTTTGTTTTTGCAACACCAACACCTACAGGAATACCAGTGTTTTTATATACAGTATCTCGTATTTTTTGAGCAATTTCCTCTATGTCGTTTTCATTATAAAATGAGAGGTCTACAAAACTTTCATCAATACTATATTCTTCAACAATGGGTGAAAAATATTTTAGAGTATCCATCACCCTACGTGACATATCGCTGTAAAGGGTATAGTTTGAAGAAAAACAAGTCACATGATTCTCTTCTAATATTTTTTTAATTTTAAAAACAGGTTGAAACATAGGGATGTGAACCAATGCCTTTGCTTGCTTATTAGCGGCAATAATACACCCGTCGTTATTACTTAATACGACCACAGGTTTATGTTGCAAATCGGGTCTAAAAACCTGTTCGCAAGACGCATAAAAACTATTGCAATCTACAAGTGCAATCATTTATAAAACCGATTTTATGACATAAGTAATAACACCCCAAATTTGAAATTCAGTGTCTATGTTTTCTCCAATACGAACAATTTTGAAAGCCTCGTCTTGGATAGCAACTGCCAACTGATTATTTTTTGGCGTTAGCGCTTTATCAACAATAAGTATATCATTTTTATAAACTTCAAAATCTGAGAAGGCATCGTCAATAACCCGAACATAAAAGCTTGCTGAAGCGTTTTCTATCAGTACGTCGTTTAAATCTATTCTGGGTTCGTTATAATGTGTAGCAGGACTGGAAAACCCTGTTTGTCTAGGACGTTCAACTCTATAGCTTTTTTTTGATTTTTTTATTAAATGTGCTTGGGGCGTTTTCATAGCTTAAATTTAAAACAAAAATAAATACATTACTCTCACTTTCGAATAAAGAATTAACAATTTTAATTCATTCATTTTTTTTCAAAATATCGCTTATAATTTTTAAATGGTGCTTAGTGTGCATTTCTAGAAAGCGAAGGGTTTGCTTTTTGGTAAGCATTTTAAAAATAGGATGTTTAAAATAAACACCTTTAGGCAAATCGTTTAATATGGAAATTTGTTTTTTAGCGGTTTGTAATTGATTATTTAAATCTTCAGTAGTAATAATTTCTGGTGGTAAAACGTATTTTGGTGCTTTAACTTTACCTCTCGGAAAGTAGCCTAAAGGAAACAAAACACTACGCCAAAAACTAAATTTTCTTTTATAATCTTGAGGATTTGAAGTTGCAGTCCATTCAATAACTTTTGTAAAAACTTTTAAAGCATGATCTAATTGCCAACCTATTGTAGATTTTGAAATGGAAATATTTTCTATATCCTTATTCGGAATATGAGCTTCAATTTCAAATAGAAGTTGCTTTAAAATTTCAATACGGTTATTTAACATCAGTAAAATTTGAATGTAAAAGATATTAATAAAATGCTTAACTTTAAGAAATTGAGTTAGTGATTATTAATTGTTCAATTTAAAGTTATAGATGTATGCTTCCTTTTAGATCTGAAATTAGAAATTCCCCCTCGCAGCCTACGATTAAAATTTTTTTAAGTGATGAGTCTTTAGACTCCAGAATTAAGAAACATTTAGAGCATTTTAAAGAAATAGAAGAGATAGAAATTAGAGAAAGCGTTGAGCAATCTGAGTCTACAGAAAATCTTACTATATTTTTAAATGATGGTGTTGATATCGCTAAAATGAAACAGTCTATCGATTCTAGTTTGTGGTGGTATTTTGAAGAGGATTTTGTGGATGAATGATAAACGTCTTTATTGCCTAAATAAAAAATCTAAAAGCTAGTTACGGTAATTCTAATATTTCGGATTTTAAAACGGATAACCAATAGCAAAATTTAGAACAGGCGAATCTACATCAAAGTTAAAGCGTTGTCCTTTTGGTAATGCGGGATCGTGAAAAGGGGCTGCCAAATCAAATCGAATTACAAAACCCTGCACATCTACACGTACTCCAAAACCAGTTCCCATACCTAGTTCACTTAGAAAATCACCTGAAAATTTGCCCCCTGGTAAGGATATATTTTCCTTGGAGTTCCAAATATTACCTGCATCAGCAAATATGGCACCTTTAAAGAAAGAGAATAGTGGAAACCTATATTCTATATTAGCTTCTAATCTAATATTCCCGGTTTGGTCGAAAAAACCACCATTATTATTGGTAGTCTCATTATAAGTGCCTGGGCCCAATGATCTAATTCTAAAGGCTCTAACACTGTAGGGTCCTCCAGAATAATACTGTTTTACAAATGGAATAACATCAGAATTGCCATAAGCTAAACCGTAACCTGCAAATAGGCGTGTGGCAATAATCTGCTCTTTAGCAAAATTAAAATGATAACGAATATCTACGTCTGCTTTGGCATATTGTGCATATTCTAAACCTAAAAATGTTTTAGGCTCGTCTGCCACTTGTTTTTTACCAAATAAATTTATACTATTTCCGGCTACATCTAAGGTTGTATTTAAATAAAATTGATGTGTTTTCTGGGTGTCTACCATGCCATTGTAAGTAAATGAATAGGTGAGCCCAGTTATAAACTGTTGTTCAAAACTTCGTCTTAAAAAAGGATTATCATTTAGTATATCCTCAAAATCTTGTGTTGTATTTGATAGATTGGTATAATTTACCGAAATAGGATTAATTTCATGGGTTACATATCTATTAGCATCCCATGTATAACCAAATAAAGCGGTTCCAGAAAGTAATGTATATAGCTTACTGCGGCTTAAATAGCTTAAACTTAAAGACGTTTTTGTTTTTGGGATGCTATAATCAAAAAAATCTGAATTTATTTTAATTGGTGTTATAACTCGTGGAAAAATCAATTCTCCTTTCAAACTTAATTCAGTACTACTTAAACCAGCGTTGCTTCCACCAGCCACTTGGGTTTCATAACTTAATTTGGTACTAATATTTAAAGTTTCACCTCCATGAAATAAATTTCGATTACTAAATGTTAAACCTAATCCGGGTCCTGCAAAATTATTAGATTTAGTTACCGCTTGTAATTCAGCACGAATGGCTCTTTTATTTAGTGGCGATAAATAAATATTGGTTTCTAATATGCCTAAGGTATCAGTGAGTAAAGAATCTATTTCTTTATATTGAATATTTATAAATTTATAGGCACCAATGGATGAGAGACGTCTTGCGGTATTTTTAGAATTTAAGGCATCATAATATTGGCCTTCTTCCAAAGTAATAAAAGGATCCAGATACTTAGGTTTGAAAAATAATTCATTTTGAAGGAAATTTTTATCGTTAAATTCTTCTGATTGGATATTTGCAGAATCTGTTTCAATACTATAATTAGGATAAATATTGATTTTAGATAATTTATAAGGTACTTTACCTCGTGTGGGTACTTCTTTTTTTAATTTTAAAAATAAATCGAATTTTTTATTTTGATACTGATTAGTATCCGCTTCAAAAATGATGAAATTTTCATTAAAATTATAATAGCCCTGTTTCTTAAGATTTGAATTAATACGCTCGCGCTCGAGTTTTAAATTAGACAAATCAAAGCGCATCCCATTTTTGAATTTTGTAGTATTTATACTTTTTTTTATGGCGTCATGTATTGGTGATGGAAGGCTATCTAATTTATATGAGGCCATAGTGTAAGGAGTGTTTACTTGAACAGAATAATCTACAGATGCCTGATATTCTGTTTCTTTAATATTTGACCTTGCTGTACTATAGAAAAACCCTCTGTTTTCAAGTCTATTAATCAATATTTTTTCTACTTCAAAAGGTTCAATATCACTTTCGTATATAGGCTTTTCTCCAAATTTTTTATTTAGCCAACGAATGATAAAACCTGACTTTTCTTTTTGACTTTTGAAATGATAATAAACTCCTAAATACATGCCCAAAAACTTACTATTAGGTTCTGGTAACAATACACCTTCTAACTCATCTTTAAGAAGATTTTTGCTTTTTACTAATGAATCTTTTTTTATGGTTACAGTTGCTCCCGTATAAAGATGTTCATCATCGGGTATGTATTTTCTAATACTACAAGAATGTAATACACCAAATATTAGAAATACTACGACCATGTATTTAGTTAAAGGTTTCAAATAATTAATTTAGTTTTTTATTTTCCATGCTTTCATCTACAGATTTTGCCTTTTTTTCTTGAGCTTTTTCTGCTTTCTCAAGATCTTCTTTTTTATTTTTTTCTTTTTGGGTTTCAGCTTTAAACATAGCATCCCAAAGTTCATTAAACTTGTTAAACTCACGTGTAAATATAAGTGCAACACCTGTTGATATTGTTTGTCCGTCTATAACATTTTCAAATTCATTACGCCTAAATCCTTTTAAGCGATAGCGTCCATTTTCCGTTAACAGATACTCCAAACTCACGTTTCCAATTAACGGTGTTGCTTCATTACTAGAACTACTTCCTTGCAAATCGACATCGCTTCCCACACGGGCAATTAACCTATCATCAAACAATTTTTTTTGTGCAGCAATATTTAATTGAGTTCTATCTTGAGGCGTATTTCCTTGGTAATCTGTATAACTATCCAAACCAAAATCAACTTCAAAACCAGTTTCACCGAATATTTTGTCTGAAAAAATATTCAATTGATCTGAAAGCGCATCATTTAAATTATCTCTCGCTATGGATGCTACGCCTCCTGAACTTCCATCACTTCCAGAGTCTGGATAAAATCTATTTAGTACTAATAATGAAAACACTTGTTTATTTAACTCGCTTTCCTGTTGGTTAATTTGCTGTACCCTACCAAATACTTGCCCTCCAATGGCACCTTGTTCATCTTCTGGCATATCTAAATTGAAAGAAATTTTTGGAGCCATAAGTTCACCATCAATATTTAAATACACTAAAAATGGTAAAACTTGACGGTATTTTCCTTTTGCAGAGGCATCAATACTAGAAAATGTTGGAGCCATTAAACTAGTAGCCGAAGTTTCAACATTATAAATGGCTTTAATATCTAATTTGGCATCAAACGGGTCACCAAACCAATTTACTTTACTTTCAGGTGCTATTTTAAAGCGTTTATTAACTAGATTATAAAGGTTCATTTCATAATGCCCATCTGAGATATTATAATTTCCAACCAAATTCATTCTGCCATTCGGATTCATATTAAACTTAAATTCTCCAGTACCTGTTACTTCAAAGTTATCACCCGTTTCTTGATCAATTATTACAGTAACGGTAGCTCCTTTTTTTACAAGCACCGAAGCTTTAATATCAAAGCCAGTTACTGTTGATTTTTTTTCTTCAGTTTTAGTAAGTATGGCATCAGGATTTTCGCGGTTTACAAAAACAACAACGCCATCACGTTTTTCAATATTTACAGTTGCTGTGGGCATAACATACGTAATATTGGTTTCTGAGTTAATAGTGGAGGTTACATCTATTATTGGGATTTGTAAATCACCAGTAATTATCGCCGTTGCATCAACTATGGCTTTACCGTACAGTAAGTTATTGTCTTCAGACGTGGCATTTAACATTTGAAATTTTTCTGCTTTAATTTTTAAATCAAACGTTGGATTTATGAATGTTTCTGTACCAATCTTACCAGACATAACAAATGTATTTTTGCTCTCATCTAGTATGGTAAAATTAGTCATTTGTACACCTTCATTATTAAAGGATAGGCTTTCGTTTTTTAATCTAAAATTACTATTAAACATAGCTATTTCAAAATCAGCATTATTAAAGTTTAATCGACCATCATACTTAGGATTACTAGTGGATCCTTTAATATTAAAATCTCCAGAAATATATCCATTCCCACCTATTATTTCGCCTTGGGAAAATCCAGATAATGCGCTCATTTTAAATGTATTGATATCAAAATCTAAATCTAATTTGGTGTCATTAGTATTTGCAATGTAATTTCCCGTCATATCAAAATCAATATCACCGCCTTTCATATTTGCGTTTAAATTGTAGCTTTCACCACCAATTGATTTTCCATTTAAGGTTAATTTACCCATATCAACATCCAAAACAGATAGTTTTGAAATACTTAAATCTGCAATAAAACCCATATCATTAAAAGGTTCTTCTATAATAAACTCACCAGAAAGATTTCCTTTTGCTAGATTTTGCTCAGGATTTAAATAGTTAAAAACCTCTTGTAGCTTAAAATTATTGAAATCTAAGCCTATGTGGTTTTTGGTTGATGATGTTAACTTATCAGTAATTTCTATAGATTGTGTGTTCTTATTAATTTTAAAGTTATTGAATGTTAATTTTTCATCTGTAATAATTATTTCATTATCTTGAGGTATCGACCAAATTTCTTTATTTAAAGTTAAGTTTTCTGGCTCTACATGAAATCGCAAACGTTCACGATTTCCCGTAATTTCACCCTCAATATTCATCATTTCTTTTGCATTATGACTCGCTAGAAAAGACAAAGCCAATTCGTTATTTTCTTGATTACCTTTAATTTCAGATTTTGGTATTAACAACGGTCCCGCATTGATTTCATTGAAACCTAAATTGAAGCTAAACTTTTCTTTATCAGTATTCATATAAAAAGCTAAACTATCTACTTCGTAACCACTGTAATTAATATGTGGCGCGTATATTTTTGCGGTAAGTTTACGCTCAATTTCGTTAAAATCTACGGCTAAATCAATAGTGTCTAAATCTTTAACATTAACTAAAAAAACTTCGTTTAAAATGGGTGCTTGAGCAATATGTCCTTTAAATTTTAAGTTTGTAGGTTTTTTTAAAGTATCGGGTATTTTGGTATCTCGATAAAAATAACTAAATATATGGCGAGTTAATGCTTTGCTAAATGTTTGTGGATCTGTGTTGGATTGAAGATTGAAATCTAATAATTTATTTTGTACTGAAATGGAAGTGGTGTCTTTTCGCACATAGGCCAGAGCATTAACATCACCTAATAAATAGGTTTTATCATCGTAAACCACAACGCCTTCATCTATAATAGCAGCCAAATTATAATCAGTGGTATTACCACTAAAATCTGCATAAATTTTAAATCCTGTTTTAATATTTCTATTAAACAAACCAAGAGCTTCTAAATCTGCACCAATAACATCTAATTCTAAAGTTATTTCGGGTGCTATGGAATCTAAAACTATGCTAGAATTCAAATCTAAATTAAGATTTTCATCTTTGTATTTAGAGGCCAGATTACCTGTACCGTTTTTAATTTCTCCCTGTATCTCTAAATTCTTTATAGCGTAATTATTAAAATTAAAAGCGTTTATAGTCGCTTTTACATCAGCATCCAATACGTTGATGTTCTTCCCATGTCCACTAGTTTCAACGGTGGCTGTAAGGGTTCCAAGTTTTGGGTTATTCAACAATTCATTTAATTGGTAATTTTCTACAGTCATTTTTCCTTTAAAAGCAATGTCTCTTTTATTCTCTAATTCGGCTTTAATGGTGGCTATACCTTGCGTTGTTGATAATTTTAAATTGGTTTTAAAAGAAGAAATACCACCTTCTAGGTTACCCGATAATTCTATATTTTTAGGTAGTGATACATTCAGTTTCTTTTCATCAATAAATTGTAAAAGGTCTTTTTGAGTAGTATGTATTGAAAATTCTGGAATATTATATTGAATTTTATCAGTGACAGTAATATTTTGAAGGTTTCCATGCGCTGAGATTTGAGTTGAATTCCCCCAAAATACGTTTATATCTTGCAGTTGAATATCTGCCAAATACCCAGATGCTTTTAGGTTTCCACTGAAATTTTTTCTACTTAAAATTGAAAAATATTCATTCTCATTGAGTTGGGGTTGAAAATTGGAAATATCGTTAGTATTTATCTGAATTTTTGGAAAATCTAAATTAATTTTTGAATTTTCTGGTGTCTCTAAAAGCGATGGAAGTGATGGGTAAGACATTGAGAGATTACCTCGAATTTCACTTTCATTTATAGCAGCAATTACTTCCGAAACATTTAAATTTTTATCAGTAACAGTTGTTTTAAGTTTTAATTGTTTAAGATGATATCCAGAGCTCTCTGTAAAAGAGGCCGATTGAATATCTGCGCCAGCGGTATTATTTTTTATGTATAAAGAATTAGCTTTTAAATTTAAATTATTGATTGTTAAATTATTCGGGTTAAAAACGTCTGTTTTGGGTTTTGGCTGGCCAGCATAATAACCTAAGTCATTATTTGAAAAAGTAACATTATTGACAGACATCCTGAAATTAGGCCATTCAAATAGCTTAGTATCACGTTCCATTTTATCAATGATTTCGCCCGTTTTTTCAGTTATTGAATTCGTTTCTGTTTCCGTGTGAATTTTTATGGTTGAGTTCTCTAATTTAAGAGCATCAATATTAAAAGTATAGCTAGATAATGCAGCGTTTGGAATTTCAGCATAAAGTTTGTTTATATCAGCCTCAATTTTAATTAAATCTATTTCTGATTGATATTCTGCAATTACATTTTTAAGTTCTAAAGTTTCTGCTGAAAGTGTAGGTAGAGGTACAGCATCGTCTGTGGTTACTTGAATCTCTGGTTTTTGATGAAATATGATGTTGGCATCGGAAAGTTTCAAGCTTTCGGCTCGAAAATCCATGGTTTCTATATTGGTAGTTTCCATACTTGCAAACAGTTTTCCAACTATAAAATGGCTATCAATACCTAAAATATCATCTTTATAAACGACATTGAAATCCTCTAGGTTTAGTTTTCCTAAAGAAAATTGCATAGATGCTGCGGTAGTATCTGCTGGCTGGGTAGTGGTACTTGAGGATGTAAAAGCATCCATTAAAAACTCAAAGTTATAGCCAGAAATGGTATCCTTTCTAAAGACGTTGGCACGAACACCATGCCATTCTATATCATCAATTCCAAAGCCTTTTCCGGTTATAACGGGCCACAAAGCGATATTTGCTTCTAACGATTTTGAATAGATTAACGTATCTCCTTTAGTGTCTTCTAAATACATTCCATCTACTTGAATGTCACCATCAAAAGTAAGATACAGCTTATCAATTGTTATTTCTGTATTTATTTTGTCGCTTATGTACGATACTAAATTATTCTTAATTATATTTTGTCCCCATGTACTTCTTATAAATAAAACAACTAGTACAAAAAATATCAGGATACCTAAAGCAATTTTACTAATTACCTTGAGAACATGATAAAGTTTTTTCTTAATTATCGTTTTTTTATGTTGTGATTCTTTAATTTTCAAGATTTAAAAATTGCATATTAACAAATTTAAGAATATCAAATGTTTAGTTGTGCCATATATCAATTTATAATTAACTGATTTCAATAAAAAACCCAAGCATTTAATGCTCGGGTTTAAAATTATATAAAAATAAAAAATTCTTAGTATCTATAATACTCAGGCTTAAAAGGGCCTTCTTGTTTTACACCAATATAATCTGCTTGTTCTTTACGAAGTTCGGTTAGCTCAACACCAATTTTTTCTAAGTGTAGTTTTGCTACTTTTTCATCTAAATATTTTGGCAGCATATACACATCATTTTTATATTTATCGCTATTTTTCCAAAGTTCTATTTGAGCCAAAGTTTGGTTTGTAAACGAGTTGCTCATTACAAAACTAGGATGACCCGTAGCACAGCCTAAATTTACTAAACGACCTTCAGCTAGAATAATTATATCTTTTCCATTAACGGTGTATTTATCAACTTGTGGCTTAATTGTATTTTTTGTATGACCGTGATTTTTGTTTAACCAAGCCATATCAATTTCATTATCAAAATGCCCAATATTACAAACAATAGCTTTGTCTTTCAAGGCTTCAAAGTGACGCGATTGTACGATATCTTTATTACCCGTAGACGTAATAACAATATCTGTGTTACCAATAACAGTTTCTAGTTTTTTAACTTCGAAACCATCCATGGCGGCTTGAAGCGCACAAATAGGATCAATTTCCGTAACTGTTACAATACTTCCAGCGCCTTTGAAAGAGGCTGCAGTACCTTTACCAACATCGCCATAGCCACAAACAGTTACTCGTTTTCCAGCTAGCATAAGATCAGTAGCACGACGCACAGCATCAACGGCACTTTCTTTACATCCGTATTTATTATCAAATTTCGATTTAGTTACAGAATCGTTCACATTAATAGCAGGCATTGGTAACGTTCCTTTTTTAACGCGCTCGTAAAGTCTGTGAACTCCTGTTGTGGTTTCTTCAGATAAACCTTTAATTCCTGCAGCTAATTCAGGGTATCTATCTAAAACCATATTGGTTAAATCGCCACCATCATCTAAAATCATATTAAGTGGTTTTCTGTCTTCACCAAAAAATAAAGTTTGCTCGATACACCAATCAAATTCCTCTTCCGTCATATCTTTCCAAGCGTAAACAGCAGTTCCAGCAGCAGCAATGGCAGCAGCAGCTTGATCTTGTGTTGAGAAAATATTACAAGAACTCCAAGTTACTTCAGCACCTAAAGCTTGCAAGGTTTCAATTAACACAGCGGTTTGTATGGTCATGTGTAAACATCCAGCAATTCTTGCGCCTTTAAGCGGTTGAGAATTTCCGTATTCTTCACGTAAACTCATAAGTCCAGGCATCTCTGCTTCAGCTAATTCTATTTCTTTTCGTCCCCAATCAGCAAGTGCAATATCTTTTACTTTGTTAGCAACGTAAGGCAATGTTTTTGTGCTCATAATTAATTTTATTTTTTGTTTTAAAACCTATAATGAATAATGGTTAGTACCCAAAAAATGGCTAAATTCGTCTTCTAAAATATTCATTTATTCAGGCTTTGCAAAGATAACTAATAACTTTCAGAAAATTAAATGCCACTTTATAAAACTATTATTCCAAATTCACAAACTACTGTTAAAATCTGGAAAATTTCAGAATCGTATGAGGATTTGATGAATAACCTTAAACTCAAACCTCAAAGTCTAGAACGTGTTTTAAGCATGAAAAGTGAATTACACCAACGCGGGTTTTTAAGTGTACGTAAGCTATTGGCTGAATTTGATTATTTTGATGAAGATTTATACTATGATGAAAATGGAAAACCTCATTTAAACGATGGTAAAAAAATTTCTATTACGCATTCATTTAATTTTTCAGCAATTATTGTAAGTGATTTTAAAATTGGTATTGACATTGAAAAACAACGTGATAAAATTGCCGTTATAGCTCATAAATTTATTGATTATGAGTTTGACTATTTAAAAGAAGGTGATGCAAATTATATTAAAAAGCTTACAACTATTTGGTGTGTGAAAGAATCTTTATATAAATTATTTGCAGCCCCTGGGTTGAGTTTTAAAAAACATTGTTTGGTAATTCCTTTTGAATTGATTGATAACAAAACTATAGCATGGATTGATTATGAGAATAAAAAATACAGATACCACATTCAATATTTAGAATTTGAGGGATTTATTTGTGCTTATGCTATTTGTTAATGAGTATTTATACAAACATACAAGCTTCAATTTTAAAGGGAGAAAAGCTACTTGCTGTTTTAATAGATCCTGATAAATTTAGTTTAAAACATACCAAGGTTTTTATTGAAAAAACAAATGCATCAATAGTTACACATATATTTGTTGGTGGCAGCACTGTTGAAGAACATAAAACAGATGTTTTAGTCAATCATATTCAAAAATTTACCAATTTACCAATTGTTTTATTTCCTGGTGATGTTTGTCAGATTTCAGATAAAGCCAACGCGCTTTTGTTTTTATCCTTGCTATCTGGTAGAAATGCCGAGTATTTAATAGGGAAGCATGTTCAAGCCATATCTAAGATTAAAAAAACCAGTTTAGAAATTATCTCAACGGGCTATTTATTGATTGAAAGCGGACATGAAACCGCGGTTGAAAAAGTGACTCAAACAAAACCAATATCTAGAAATAATATTCAAAATATAGTTGATACAGCTATAGCAGGAGAGTTATTAGGGATGAAACTTATATATTTGGAAGCTGGAAGCGGTGCGAAAACATATTTAAATGCTGAAATAATTACAGCAGTAAAGGAAGAAATAAACATTCCGCTAATTGTTGGTGGAGGCATTAGAAATAAAAAACAGTTAGAAAACGCCTATCATTCTGGTGCAGATCTTGTAGTTATTGGTACAGCATTTGAGAAAGATGAATTGTTTTTTGATACATTAAAATCCCCATGGTTCGTTGGACATTTTCCCAAAGGGAAAAAACGAAAATGAGGGTGTGAAAGTTTAAATTAAGTTTAACCCATAACAGTTTTTCTCCTTCGGAGAGATTTAAGAGAGAATGAAAATATCAGTAGAATTAACCTTAACGCCATTGCAGGACGATTTTGAACCTGCAATTATTCATTTCATAAAAAAATTAAGAGCTTCAAATTTAAAAGTTCTTGAAAATCCACTAAGCACACAAGTTTATGGAGATTATGATGAAGTTATGCGCATACTTCAAAATGAAATAAAAGAAGCTTTTGAGCTTATTGATCGTGGTTTGCTATACATGAAAATCGTAAAATCTGACAGACAAGATTATGAACCCCATTTTTGAGTTTTTCTTTGGGCAATATTCAGATTACGAAACTTTAGATATTGTTTTAGAAATTATTGCTGTGATTTTCGGGTTTTTATCCGTTTGGTTCTCAAAGGAAAATAATATTTTGGTGTTTCCAACAGGCATGATAAGCACCGTTATTTTTGTCTACTTACTTCTAAAATGGGAGCTTTTAGGCGATATGATGATAAATGCATATTATTTTATAATGAGTGTTTATGGGTGGTACATTTGGACTAGAAAAAATGATGATAAACATGTTACGCCTATAGAAAGAATGACTTTCAACGAAAAAAAAACGAGTATAGCTATATTTTTAGCAACGCTTCTATTTGTTTATTTAGTTTACAAAAGTTTTGGAAAATGGATAAGTTGGGTCGCTTATGTTGATACAATAACAACAGGCATATTTTTTGTAGGCATGTGGCTAATGGCAAAACGAAAACTTGAAAATTGGATTTTTTGGATAGTTGGAGATGTTATTTCTGTGCCATTATATTTTTATAAAGGATTCACTTTTACGAGTTTTCAATATCTCATATTTACATTTATCGCCATTTTTGGTTATCTAGCATGGAAGAAAAATATAAACAACAACCAGCAAATTGCATAAAAGTAGTTCTGTTTGGACCCGAATCTACGGGAAAAACAACACTATCTCGTCAGTTAGCGCGTCACTATAATTCGGTTTGGGTACCAGAATACGCCCGCGAATATCTTCAAAATAAATGGAATAACGAACGTAAAACCTGTGAGCCAAAAGATTTATTATCTATCGCCGAAGGGCAGATGAAATTTGAAAATGAATTAGCCAAAAAAACAAATTCTGTATTAATTTGTGATACCGATTTATTAGAAACTAAAGTATATTCAGAAGCCTATTACTTAGGGAGTTGTGATCCTGTTTTAGAGAAATTTGCTTTAGAAAATAAATATGACATGTATTTTTTAACGTATATTGATACCCCTTGGGAAGCTGATGATTTGCGCGATAAACCGGAAGAAAGATTACAAATGTTTAAGGCTTTTGAAAACGAATTAATAAAAAATAACAGACCGTACGTTATTTTAAGAGGTGATAAAAAAGAACGTCTTAAAATAGCAATAAAGCATATTGACAAACTATTAAACCCCAAAAACTAATGTTTACAAAAAACGATATTCAACAAATTGAAAATAAAGGAATAACTATTGATCAAGTTAATTCTCAAATATCACGTATTAAAAATGGGATGTCCTATTCAAATTTAATTGCTGCTGCAACTATTGGAGAGGGTATTGAAAAATACAATGATGCGGAAACTAAGGCGTTGATTGCATTTTATCAAACTAAAAAAGAAAGCTTAGACATCATAAAATTTGTTCCCGCTTCTGGTGCAGCATCAAGAATGTTTAAATTTTTATTTCAGTTTCTTAATAACTTTAATGCATCTAACGAGGATATTAGTGACTATATTCAAAAAACTAATAAAGGTTTAATGAAAACCTTTATTTCAAATTTAAATAAGTTCCCTTTCTATGAGCCTGTTTTATTAAAACTTAAGGAAACAAATCCAAATTTTGATAGTTTGTCAGAAGATGAAATGTATATGGAATTTGTTAAAATCATGTTGAATGAAGAGGCCTTAAATTATAGTTTTTTCCCAAAGGGATTGTTGCCATTTCACAGATATGAAGATGTTTCAAAAACGGCTTTTCAAGAGCATTTATTTGAATCTACTTTGTATGCTTCTTCAAATGGCAATGCAAATCTTCATTTTACAGTTTCAGAAAAACACCACGAGTATTTTAATGCTGAATTAAAAACCGTTAAGACCGCGCTTGAAGAGCAATTGAATACAACGTTCAATATCTCATTCTCATATCAAAAAGAAGCTACTGAGGTTTTAGCTCTAACTACTGATAATACGATTTTTAGAAAAGATGATGACTCTATTTTGTTCAGGCCAGCAGGTCATGGTGCATTATTAGAAAATTTGAATGACCTAAATAACGATATTATCTTTATAAAAAATATTGATAATATCGTGGTTGCAGAAATGAATATTGAAGTTTCTGAGTATAAAGAGTTATTGGCAGGAGTACTCTTAAAAGTTCAAGAACAAGCTTTTAGGTTTTTAAACCTATTGGATAGTACATCTGTTACAGAAAACGATTTAAAAGCGATGGTAGATTTTGCATCAAATAAAATGAATTTAGTTTTTGATGATGATTTTAATGGTTTGAATTTTAATAAAAAAGTAGCTTATTTAAAAGGTAAATTTAACCGCCCAATTCGTGTTTGTGGTATGGTTAAAAATGAAGGTGAACTAGGCGGTGGGCCATTTTGGGTAAAAGATGAAGATGGTAATATTTCATTACAAATTGTTGAATTTGCACAGATAGATATTGATGATGAATCGCAATCAAGTATTGTTAAAAACGCCACGCATTTTAATCCAACCGATTTAGTTTGCGGCGTTAAAAACTTTAAAGGTGAAAAGTTTAATCTTATGGATTTTGTAGATGCTGAAGCGGCTTTTATAACCATGAAAACACAAAATGGCATTGAGATACAAGCCTTAGAACTTCCTGGTTTATGGAATGGAAGTATGGCTTACTGGAATTCTATTTTTGTTGAAGTGCCTTTAGAAACTTTTAACCCAGTTAAAACCGTAAATGATTTATTAAGACCACCGCATCAAGTCTCATAATGTATGATAAAGTAATTTTATTAAACGAACTTAACTCTAAAGCGATTAGAAGTTCGGGTAGTGGAGGGCAACATGTAAATAAAGTTTCATCAAAAATTGAGTTGAGTTTTGATGTGGCTAATTCTTTAGCCTTTTCAGAATATCAAAAAGAGAGACTTCTAACAAAACTTCAAAGTAGACTAACCAAAGAAGCTGTACTTATTTTACAATGCGGAGAAAGTAGAAGTCAGCATAAAAACAAAGAGATTATCATAAAACGGTTTTTTAGTATTATTGATGCGGCATTAATAATACCTAAAAAACGAATTCGTACAAAAATTCCAAAATCGGTTATCAGAAAACGGTTAAGAAACAAACGAAACCTTTCAGATAAAAAGGCAAACAGGAAAAAACCAGATTTAGAATAAAAAAATTATCAATTAGTAATCGATAATTGATAATTCGTTATTACATTTGCACCGTTCTCAAAAAAGGGGTGCCTATTATCGGCTGAGATCATACCCATTGAACCTAGAACAGGTAATGCTGTTTAGGAAATTAAATTTATAACGTTATTGTGAAATAATTTTTTAATTACTGTGACAATCTGTTAAAAATGAAAAGATTACCACGTCTTAAAAAATTTTCGTAATGACAAAACCAATTATTAACAATAAAGAATAATTACCTCTTTTTATTCGATTATAAACATAATCGTATGAAAAATTTATTTCTTTTTTTAACACTATTAGTGTTATCAGTCAGTGCCAATGCGCAGCAAAATCAGATTCAACAAGATTCAACAAAAACAGAAAAACTAGACGAAGTTTTGGTGAAAGCAGTGCGAGTTGATGCCGATTCTCCAATTACGCATTCAAATGTTTCAAAGGAGGAGCTTGCAAAACGTAATTTAGGGCAGGATATTCCAATTTTACTCAACTATTTACCATCAGTGGTTACAACAAGTGATGCCGGTGCAGGAGTTGGCTATACTGGTATTCGAGTGCGTGGTACGGATGCTACACGCGTTAATGTTACTATTAACGGAATTCCTTATAACGACCCTGAAAGTCAGGGAACGTTTTGGGTGAATTTAGGTGACTTTGCGTCTTCTACTGAGAGTTTACAATTGCAACGTGGTGTTGGTACTTCAACAAACGGTTCAGGAGCTTTTGGAGCAAGTTTAAACTTGCTTACGGATGCATCATCCAAAGAGGCCAATGCGGAAATTTCTAATAGTTTTGGGAGCTTCAATACGCGTAAACATACTGTAAAAATGAGCACGGGGTTAATAAATGATCATTTTGAAATTTCTGGACGTTTTTCTAAAATAGCTTCTGATGGATATGTTGATAGAGCCTTTACCGATTTAAAATCATATTTTATTCAAGGTATTTATAAAGATGGTAACACATTAATTAAGGCGTTAACTTTTGGGAATAAAGAGCAAACTTACCAATCTTGGTTTGGTTTAACCGCTGATGAATTACAAGAAAACCGCCGTCAAAACCCATATACTTATGAAAATGAAACTGATAATTATTGGCAAGATCATTATCAATTGCATTGGAATGAGCGTTTAGATAATAATTGGTCTACAACTTTAGGTTTAAACTATACTAAAGGAAAAGGTTATTTTGAGCAGTACAAACCAGAAGAGTCAGCAGAAGATTTTGCCAACTTAATTGAAGATGATTCCGATGTTATAGTGCGTAGATGGTTAGACAACAATTTTTATGTTATAAATGCTAATGTGACTTACAAGAAAAATACATTAGAAATTATATCTGGTGTGTCTTATAATACTTATACAGGTGACCATTTTGGAGAGGTTATTTGGGGAAGCGTTTTAGCCCCAAATACTGATATTAGAGACCGTTATTATGAAGGTGATGCTACTAAAAATGATTTCAGTGTTTTCTCTAAGGCGACATTTAAACTTGCGGAAAAGATTACTGGATTTGTTGATTTGCAAGGGCGATTTGTTAAATATAAAACGGATGGGGTAAGTTCAGATTTAGTTAATTTCGTCACCGATGCTAATTTTAATTTTTTCAACCCTAAAGTGGGTTTAACTTATAAGTATAATGATGTAAATAGTTTTTACGCATCTTTCGCAGTGGCAAATAGAGAACCGAATAGAGATGATTTTCAAGCTGGAATAACCGAAAATGAGACGTTAAATGACATTGAATTAGGCTGGCGATATAACACGAATCAAGTAAATTTAAGTACAAATATTTACTATATGTTTTACAAAAATCAGTTAGTTTTAACTGGTGAACTTGATGATGTTGGTAGTCCTATTCGAGCAACAAGTGGAGAAAGTTACCGATTAGGATTAGAAGTTGATGCTAATATTAAATTTAGTAACAAGTTCAACACATCAACAAATATTGCTTTGAGCAGAAATAAAAATAGAAATTTCAATACTTCCATTAATGGAGCATTGGTAGATTTAGGAAATACAAATATTTCATTCTCACCAGAAATTGTTATTGGTAATGCTTTAAATTTTTATCCAATCGAAAGTTTACAATTATCATTTTTAAGTAAATATGTTGGAGAGCAGTTTATGGGTAATACAGATAATGAAGAATCTATTTTGGAGAGTTATTTTGTCAACGATTTTAATATCAACTATGAAATTAAACCAAATAAACTATTCAAATCAATTATCTTATCGGCTTTAGTCAATAATATATTTAATAAAGAATATGTGTCTAACGGGTATTTTGGTTCTTTTGATTTTGATGATTCAACTAGCCCAACAGGAACAACTACAGGGTATTTTGCAGGCTATTATCCGCAAGCAACAACAAATTTTCTAGTTGGTGCTACTTTAAAATTTTAGCCTATTATAGTCTTTTCTATTCCCCTCCTTTGGAGGGGTTGGGGGAGGCTTTTAGTTAGAAATTAGAAGTGTATTACCACTTTGTTGCACACGATAGTTTCTTAAACCACAACGTAATGTATTATTATTTAAAGGAAGACCATTTACCAAACTATATTCATTTTTATCTGCGCAACCGCAAGTTGCATTAAGTCCAGAATTAACCAATATGGAACAAACACTGGGTATATGGTTAGGGTCTGCAGCATCCCAAGCAAAAAAATCGGCACCCGTACTAGCTACTAAAATACCACCATTGCCAGCATTTGGAATGTAAACTGAATTTCCAGCAAACTTTAACTGACTATATTGTGGAAGATTTAGATTTATCACTTCACTCACACCTATATCCAATAGAAATCTGCAATTTTCATCTTCATTGTTATTATTGCTACAAGACAATAGAATGATGGATAAAATAATCACGCTTAAACTCAACTTCATAGTGCTAAAATTTTGATTTGCAATTTACAATAAAAAGCAAAGGCGTTTAAAATTTTTGAATATTTGATCTATCCGTTCTTCGTTTTATTTAAATCTATAACATAAAGTACTTGCATAGCATTTTACATCTGTAACTAAAATTTTTGTACTTTTGTTTAACGATCTCGTGTATGCGGGATTTTTTTTATACGCTGAATTTGTTCAGCATATTTTATTAAATAAACGATGAAGTTATGAGTAAAGTATCATACTATACACCTGAAGGATTAAAAAAATTAAGAGGAGAATTAAAGCAATTAAAAGATGTTGAGCGCGTAAAGGCATCTAGAGCTATTGCAGAAGCTAGAGATAAAGGTGATTTGAGTGAAAATGCAGAATATGATGCTGCAAAAGAAGCTCAAGGCATGCTTGAAATGCGTATAGCTAAATTAGAAGATGCGTTAGCTGGAGCACGTGTTATTGATGAATCTCAAATGGATAATTCTAAAATATTGGTGTTATCTAAAGTTAAAATAAAAAATCAAACCAATGGTATGGAAATGAACTATACGTTGGTTGCTGATGGGGAAGCGGATTTAGCTTCAGGAAAAATTTCTGTAAACTCACCAATTGGTAAGGGTTTATTAGGAAAAACAGTGGGCGATGTTGCTGAGATTCAGGTGCCAAACGGTGTTATGAAATTTGATATTATTGAAATATCAAGATAGAAAATTAATATTTTTCATTTATGTGAAATCAAAGATTTACGAATACAATTTTATTCATATAAATTAATAAGTAAACCAGATTTTTTTTTTAAATACATATACTTTCAAAAATTATGGCGTCTATTTTTACAAAAATTATTAATGGAGAAATTCCTTGTTACAAAATAGCTGAAACTGAGGACTTTTTAGCGTTTTTAGATGTGAATCCTAATAGTAAAGGGCACACATTATGCATACCAAAAAAAGAGGTTGATAAGATTTTTGATTTAGACGAAGCAACTTATAATGGATTAATGGCTTTTTCTCGAAAAGTAGCTATAGCCATTAAAAACGCAATTCCATGTAAACGCGTTGGAATTACGGTAATTGGATTAGAAGTGCCGCACGCACATGTACATTTAATTCCTTTACATTCTATGGAAGACGCTCAATTTATTAAAAAAGTAAATTTATCTGAGCAAGAATTTCAAGAAATTGCAAAAGCTATTAAGGCACAATTATAAATTGGAATAAGTTAGTGCAATTATAATAATTGCTATTAAAATAAAAATTACAGTGACAATAATAATCCAAGTTATTTTTTTCAAATACGTAGATCCTTTTTTAGGTGCCAAAGCCTTTCGATGATATTTGAAAACCAGTTCAATATCTTCGGTCCATTGTTCTGGATAGATAGTACTATTACAATTTTCACAAATTACCTCGTGCTTAATTTCTGGAGTAATAGATTTGTAAAAATTAGATTCAACAAAACGTTGCTTAAACGTTAATCTTAGTCTCTCATTATTGTAACATTCAGGACAATTATTCTTTAAAGAAACTTTTTTTATGGTAATATATTTATCAAGCATGATGATTTGCACGTTTTAAGGCTATTTGTATTGTGGTACCTTTTCCTTTTTCTGATTGTAATACTTTTATTTTCCCGTTATGGAAATCTTCAATAATACGTTTTGTTAATGATAATCCCAAACCCCAACCCCTTTTTTTAGTTGTATATCCGGGTTCAAATATTTTAGCAAAGTCTTTTTTTGCAATACCTTTCCCAGAATCTGAAACACTAATTTTTACATTGTTTTCCAACTGTGAAATTTCAACAATAAGCTTTCCTCTACCCTTCATAGCATCAATAGCGTTTTTTACCAAATTTTCAATCGTCCAACTATAAAGTTGTTTGTTTAAGTTTACTGGAATATATTGATTTTGATGGGGTGTTATAAGTTCAAAATCAATAAGTTTAGACGATCTAGATTTTAAATAATCGTAAGATTCAATGGTCTCTTTTATAATGTCGGCAACCTCTAATGTAGGTAATGATCCTATTTTACTAAAACGCTCTGTTATGGTTTGTAATCGATCGATATCTTTTTCAATTTCAACAATATAATCGGGGTTTATGTTTTCACTTTTTAAAATTTCAGTCCAGCCAATTAGGGAAGATAGGGGTGTGCCAATTTGGTGAGCGGTTTCTTTTGCCATTCCAGACCATAGTTTGTTTTGAGTCGCATTTTTAGTACTACTATAAAATAGAAAAATAACAGTTACAAAAAGAAATACAATAAGTAATAAAGCAAGCGGATAGTATTTTAATTTATTAAGTAAAGGCGAGTTTCCGTAATACAAAGTTTGTAAAACCTGCCCGTCATATCCAATTTCATGAGGCTCATTTTCTTTTTTAAATTTTGAAATAAGTTTTTGAATATAAATGGAATCTTTTACTTTTTCTTCATTTATATTATTATAACTATAGCTACCGTCTTTATTAACAAGAATCATAGGGGTTGTATTATTGCTTTGAATGATGAGCATAGGAAGCTCTCCAATGTTGGCATTTAAGTCAGTACTTTTAGATAATTCCTTTTGAGCAAAAGACCAATTTCGCATTTTTGAACGCTCCTCTTCTTTAAAATGTTGAAAAAATTCATAGGTTTTCCACAATATTAATGAAACGAGAATAAAAGATGCTGTTATTATTATCCAACGAAATACATTGCTATTTTTGGTCAAAATCATGGTTCAATCAATTAATCAAGTAATATAATGCAAATCTGTTAATTTTATTGTTCTATGGGTTAGGAAATGAGTTTTTAGTGAAACTATGTGTCCGCTACATTTCTTATCGAGTCCGTAGCAACATAATTGTTAATAGAGTGGCTCTAATGTTGAAAACTAGTTTAAGTTTTAATGTTTTTTTTGATTAGTTTTGTGTGACCTTATAAAAGTTTAATGACGTCGATAGATCCAAAGACCTTATCAACCAGTAAATTGCACAGTTATTTGTTAAGTGCTGTGGCACCAAGGCCTATAGCTTTTGCGAGTACTTTAGATGCTGAAGGAAACCCAAATTTGTCACCGTTTAGCTTTTTTAATGTGTTTAGTGCCAACCCGCCGATACTTATTTTTTCTCCTGCACGCCGTGTTAGAGATAATACAGAAAAACACACATTAGAAAATGTAGAAATTATTAAAGAAGTCGTTATTAACGTCGTTAATTTTGATATGGTTCATCAAATGTCATTAAGTAGTACAGAGTATGATAAAGGAGTGAATGAATTTGAAAAAGCAGGTCTAACCATGCTGAAATCAGATATTGTAAAGCCCTTTAGAGTTGCTGAATCGCCAGTGCAATTTGAGTGTAAAGTAAATGAAATTATAAGATTAGGGGCAGAAGGAGGCGCAGGAAATTTAGTGATTTGTGAGGTTGTAAAACTACATATTGATGATGATGTTTTAAATGAAGACGAAACTATAAATCAACAAAAACTAGATTTGGTAGCTAGAGCAGGTGGTAGCTTATATACACGTGCAAAAAAAGGTTTTTTTGAAATACCTAAACCTATTTCTAGCAAAGGTATTGGGGTGGATAGTTTTCCAGGTTTTGTTAAAAACAGTATGGTTTTAACTGGAAATGATTTGGGTATGTTAGCCAATATAGAAGTTTTACCTACGGATAAAGAGGTGAAAGCTTTTATTGAAAATGTAGCAGAACGCTATCCTGATATAAAAACAAAAACGCATAGACAAAAACATAAATTGGCACGTAATTATTTAAGTTTTGGTGACATAGGAAGTGCATGGAAAATATTGTTGTCTTAAATTTTAAAGTTAATAAGAATATAAAATAGATTAAATGGAAGTACAAGGAAGAATAAAAATGGTTGGAGAAACTCAAACTTTTGGTAGTAATGGGTTTAGAAAAAGAGAAGTTGTAGTAACCACTGAAGAGCAATACCCTCAGCATATTATGGTGGAGTTTGTTCAGGATAAAACCGATTTATTAAACAGTTATAAAGAAGGACAACAGGTGAAAATTAGTATTAATTTACGCGGAAGAGAATGGGTTAATCCTCAAGGAGAAACTAAGTATTTCAACTCTATTCAAGGCTGGCGTATTGAAGCTTTAGAAAATGAAGCAGGTGGAAAAAGCATGCCACCAGTGCCACCAGCAGACGCTTTTGAACCTGCAGGTGATTTAAATGAAGACGATCACGACGATTTACCATTTTAAACATCATCGCACCCTAAACTTGTTTCAGGACAAGATCATAAATACAACCTCAATATTTATATAATGTTGAGGTTTTTTAATTTTAAAAGATGCGCTACTTAACTAATAAAATATGGTTTCCAGACGTCATTGAAGCTACTGAAGATGGTTTGTTAGCCTTTGGAGGTGATTTATCTGTTGAGCGTTTAATACTCGCTTACAAATCTGGAATTTTTCCTTGGTTTGAAAATAATCAACCTATTATGTGGTGGTCACCAAATCCTCGTTTTGTATTGTTTCCAGATAAATTGAAAGTTTCAAAAAGCATGAAACAACTGCTTCGGAATTCTAATTACACTGTAACAGTAAATAAAGATTTTAAAAATGTTATTTCTGAATGTTCAAATGCTAAGCGTGAAGGTCAATCAGGAACTTGGATCACCGAAAACATGATTGAAGCTTATGTAAAACTTTACGAGTTAGGTTATGTAAAATCAGTTGAGGTTTGGAAAGAAAAAAAACTTGTAGGTGGGCTATATGGGATTGATTTAGGTAACGGTGTGTTTTGCGGAGAAAGTATGTTTGCTAAAGAAAGTAATGCTAGTAAATTAGGGTTTATTAGCTTTATACAAAACACAAATTATAAACTTATTGATTGCCAAGTTTACACCAATCACTTAGAAAGCTTAGGTGCAGAGAGAATTTCTAGAGATTTGTTTTTTAAGTATTTAAAGGATTAAAAACTTGATTTATCATAAATAATGTCGAACTTCGTCATAGTTATAATTCAATTTTCCAAACAGTTTTTTCAATAATAATTTTTCAATATTTAAAGCTAAAATGACAATTAAAAATAAAACACTTACCTACGGCTTTATTATTTCAGGTTTGATGAATTTATCAGTCTTAGTTTTTTCTAGGCTATTTACTAATCCAATTATTCCAAAATTCGATCCTATTGTCATGTCAAACTTTGGCCTTATAATGATTGTAGTTTGGGGTTTAGCGTATATGTCTATTGCTAAAAATTATCACGCAGTAAAATGGCTTGTAGGTGTTTTTGTAATTGAAAAATTTATTTATGGTTACGTTTGGATAACATGGATGTTAGAAAATAATATTTCAGATGTTTATGAAGACGATGTTATGGCGGGTTTATTTTACTCCATTTATGGAATAAATGATTGGATATTTTGCTTATTCTTTCTTTTTGTCTTTGTTAGATCATGCAAAACACCTAGTGCATCTTAAATTTCCATAACAAATCCCATCCACTGTTCTTAGAATAACTAGAAACCTTAGAGTCCCATCTCACGAGAGCGATTAAAGTTTTACCAAGTGAAGTTAACTAATAGTCAAATGCTAAAGGAGGTTTACTGATTTAAACGTTTCGTTTTATAAGATTATATTCTTCTAATTTTTTTATTACAAACTCAAATTCTGTTCGATAAAAGTGCGCATCTTTTTCCGTAATTTATTATTACATAAAGCGCTATCTTTTAAATACTATTAAGTAATGGATTTTCACTTACCACTTAACACGTCTATAGTGAGACTAGAGTAACACGGATACTCTTTGCCATTAAATGAATAAATAAATTATTGAGTATAATATTTGACTATCCTTTTAACCGTTATTGCACATGTAAAATGCTATACTTAATTTTGCAACCACAATAATTATAGATTAAAAAACAAGATATGAGTTTTATACAGTCCATGCAGAAACGTTATACTACTAAAAATTATAATAGTTCTAAAACAATTGAAAAAGAGAATATTGATAAATTACAGGAAATATTAAGATTAACACCATCATCTATAAATAGCCAACCTTGGAAATTTACTTTCGTATCAGATAAAGAGACTAAACAAAAACTATCAGAGGTTTCATGGATTAATACCCAAAAAGTTTTAGACTGTGATACGCTGGTTGTGTTTAGTAGAATAAATAACTTAACTTTATTCGAAAAACAAATTAAAGAAGAACTCCCAAAAGGTGCTGTTGATTATTATAAAGAATTCATAAAACCAAATCCCGAGGCACAAACTAAAGCTTGGTTTGATAAACAGGTATATCTGTCTATTGGTGTTTTTTTAAGTGCATGTGCCGAAATGGGTATTGACGCCACCCCAATGGAAGGTATTGAACCTGAAAATTATGATAAAATATTAAATCAGAAAGATTATGCATCGTTAGTTGCAGTTGCCATAGGGTATAGAGATGAAGATGATTTTAATCAACCCAGTAAAAAACCTAAATCTAGAATGGCTATTGAAAAAGTTATTGAAACGGTGTAGGTTTCAGCGTAAATATCTCACAGCTTTATAAAGCTCTGAGATATTTTTTATCTCTTTTTTTCTAAATTCTTAATATAGCAGAAGTTAAAATAAAAATGCTGTTTTCAGCTTTAATATTAAAGGCTTCCAATCGGTATTCTAAACCTGTTTGCAATTTTAAATCTTCTGTGAGTTGCCAACCAATTTGAGCTGTTGTTCTATAATCAATTTCAGGAGCATCATGTTTACTTAAACTTAATAAACCTTCAATGGAGCCCACAAAGTAGGTTTCTCCTGAATCTAATTTTTCACCGTTTAACGGGAAATCTACAGCAAAACGGTAACGTTGTCTAAAAATGATGTCAGTTTTTAAAATGCGTTGTTCAGTTCTAAACCTGTGTCCATAACGTAATCCAAAACTTCGTTTTTTATAATTGAATTGCTCGGTTAATCTTAGCTCGTTAAGACTATTACTAAATAAATCTCTATTTCTGTATTGCAAGCCTAAACTTAAATCATATTTGTAATTTAATTTGAAATTCGAAAAATGCACTAAATCAAGTTGTCTTTGTGTGATGGTTAGTTCATCATTTTTGTATAAATAATAACGAGATCTAAGCGCTATATTAATACCATAATTTTGAGATACTTTATGATTTACGGCAAAAGACGACTCTCCCAATGCCTCAAAATCATTTTGAGCTACAATGTCAAAACAACATAAAAGCAGCAAAAAAAAGAGATTTTTAATACAAAGCATATTGATAATCTTCGGATTTCACTACTCTTGATTTTTCAAATTCTCCATTATTCTTAAAAGTGAACTCCTTAATTTGACGATTTCCATTTTTTTTAATTTCGGCGATAATTTCAAAAGCGTTTGTTGCTTGTTCAGGATGATTAATAATAGAAAATAGGAATTGCTTGTCGTTTAGTTGGGTATTATTCACATATTGTTTTTGAATTTTAATAAACTCAATTTTATCAAAATTCAATTTAAAATAATCGCGTATGGTTTTTAATAGTGCTTTGGGAATGTGCTTTTCTTTTATAATTAATTCAATATCTTCAAGTTTTCCTAAAGTATCAAACTCAACGCTATAATGTAATTTATTAATCTTAAATTTAACTTCAAAACTATGCTTATCGCCATCAGTTTCTTTATAAAACCTCAGGTGTTTTACTTTTTGTGATATATCATTAAAATAATGTCGTGCAGTTTGTGGAAAATCTGATGCATCAATTCGTTTTTCCTTTTCCTTTTTACTTTGCGAAAATGTTAAGGTAGAGAAACACATAAAAACGAGTAAGCTAAACTTGGTCATATCTAAAACAACGTATTTCGTGATCGTTCACCATTCCCGTGGCTTGCATGTGGGCATAAATTACGGTAGAGCCAACAAACTTAAATCCACGTTTTTTTAAATTTTTACTTATGGTATCGCTTAATGCAGTATTTGCAGGCGCATTTTTATAAGTTTTAATTCTATTTTTAATAGGCTTACCATCAATAAAGTCCCATACATACTTGCTGAAACTACCAAATTCTTCTTGAATTTTTATAAAATTTTGTGCGTTGGTAATAGTAGCATTTATCTTTAATTTATTTCTGATAATACCAGCATCTTGCAAAAGCAAATCAATTTTATCTTGCTTGTAATTTACTATTTTTTTGTAATCAAAATTATCAAAAGCATTTCTAAAATTTTCTCGTTTGCGTAACACGGTAATCCAACTTAAACCAGCTTGAAAGGTTTCTAAAGTTAAAAACTCAAATAAGGTATCATCATCATAAACGGGAACTCCCCATTCGTTATCATGATAAGCTTCGTAAAGTGCGTCTCCTTCGCACCAACCACATCTGTATTTTTTATTCAAAATGATTGTGTAAGTTACAACGTAAAAGTATGACAAATATCATCTTAATTAAAATATGCAGAAACTAATTTTGTATCATGAATCAGATGTCCCATGAATAAATTAATTAACAATAGTTTAAAACACAGCATGTCCTATCAAGCTTATACAGACTTAGTTCAAAATTTGGTTTTAGAACATTCTAGTACAGGAAATGAGAAAACAAAGGCTTTGTTAAATTACACAAAGCTTAATGATAAAAGAATGAAACGCTGGGGTAAAACCGTAAAAATTTCAGAGGATTCAAGAAAAATAATAAATACGTTTAGTAGGCCTATGACTTGGTTAACCATTACTGAAAGCTGGTGTGGTGATGCGGCGCATGTTTTGCCTGTGCTTAACAAAATAGCTAAAGAAAGTGAGTTTATTGAAATGAAAATTGTATTGCGTGACGAAAATCCTGAATTAATGGATGCTTTTTTAACTAACGAAAATAGGGCTATACCAAAAGTGATTATGATGGATAGGGAAACAGGTGAAATTTTAGGAACTTATGGGCCTCGGCCCAGTGAAGCAACAAACTATGTAAACACATTTAAAGCTAAGCACGGTTTATTAACGGCTGATTTTAAAGAAGATTTGCAACATTGGTATAATACTAACAAAGGCCAGAATATTATTGAAGACATCACTGAGATACTTTGTAGGTTAGAACCTAATGTTTGCCTATAAAATTAAAAGTAATTGATCCTATTTGAGATGGTTGTGAAGCATCAGTATTAAATTGTGCATCTTTGGCATATTCAATAGCATGTTCTATTAAACAAGCATTTGAAGATGTTGAGGAGGTATTTGCATAAGCATCTGTTACCTTTCCTTGAGCATTTACTGTAATATTCACCACAATTTTTCCATTTACCTCACATAAATAAATGGGAATTGGTATGTAGATTTTTTTTCTGTTTTTTAAAGAAAAACTAATCGTGCTTTTATTATTGTTTCCTTCATCTTTTTGCTTTTTAAGAAGGTCGTTTACTTTATCGAAAGAAGATAATTCGTCTGTATTTAAACGAGATTCGTCTTCTAATTTATATGCTTTCTCATAAGTTTTTTCATTTTCTCCAGAATTTAATTGCTTTGGCACATAATCTTCTGGAGGAGCTATAGTTTTATAAGCTTGTGCAAATTGCTTACTCTTTTCCGTTTCATTGAAAGCGCTATTGGTTTCTGCTTTACTGGCATTTAGTTTGTCTAAAGCTTCAAGTATTTTAACTTCTTCTTCTGTGATGTCTTTCTTCTGGTTCTAGTTCGTAATAACTTTCAGATGCAAATTCACTTTGTTTTTGAAGACTTAAATTAAAAACAGAAAGTATTACGGTTCCAGTAATTAGAAACGTAATAAGTAGGGCTTTATGTTGATCTGTTAGGTGCAAATCGAATTATTTATAATCATTGTTCAATAAATATACGTAAAATAGAACAATTTAGTCTTTTAACGTGTTTGTAAAGGCCTCAATAGAAACGGCATTAGCCACATTAAAATCACCTATTTTTGTTCTGCGAAGCGCTGATAAATGGGCTCCTGAATTTAAAGCTTTTCCAAAATCGTTAGCTAAAGAACGTATGTAAGTACCTTTGCTGCATACCACTCTGAAATCAATATTAGAACCATCAATTTTGGTGATTTCGAATTCTGAAATGGTTACATTCCTTGATTTTATTTCAACCGTTTCACCAGCACGAGCAAATTCATATAAACGTTTGCCGTCCTTTTTAATCGCTGAAAATATAGGAGGATATTGTTGAATTTCACCCATAAATTGTTCTGTAGTATGATGAATCAAATTTTCAGTAATATGTTTTGTTGAAAACGTTTCATTAATTGTTGTTTCCAAATCAAAAGAAGGAGTTGTACTGCCTAAAACCAGTGAGCCCGTATATTCTTTTATTTGCGCTTGAAACGAATCAATTTGCTTGGTCATTTTACCTGTACAAATTATGAGTAATCCTGTGGCTAGAGGATCTAAAGTGCCAGCATGCCCTACTTTAATTTTTTTAATGTTGAAAGCTTGCCGAATTTCCCAACGTAATTTATTAACCACCTGAAAAGACGTCCAGTTTAGTGGTTTATCAATACGTAAAACCTGTCCAGAAAGATAATCTTCTTTATTAAGCATATTAACCGTTTATTGAAGAAAAACCAATCGCTATTAACCCAACAATAACGCAGTAGATTGCAAAATAAGATAACTTACTTTTTTTAACTAGTGAAATCATCCAAGTACAGGCAAATAATCCTGCTACAAAGGCTGCAATAAAACCAGCAGAAAGTGACGTGAAGTTATGACTTTCATAGGTTAAATCACCACTTAAAATATCTTTAGCAATTTTGGCAAAAATTAGCGGTACCACCATTAAAAATGAAAAACGGGCTGCTTTTGTTTTGTCGTTACCCAATAAAACAGAGGTTGAAATGGTTGCTCCCGAACGAGAAATTCCTGGAAGCATAGCAATAGCTTGAGAAACACCAATAATAAAGGCGTCTTTAAAGGATACTTTCTTGTTAGTGTTTTTAGCTTGATCTGCTAAGTAGAGTAACAAGGCCGTAATTATGAGCATAAATCCTACAAGCTTAATGTTTCCGCCAAATAATTCTGCAAATTGTGATTCGTAAGTATATCCGATAATAGCGGCAGGAAGCATCGAAACAGCAATTTTCGAGATAAATTGTAAATCGTCATTCCATTTAAATTTTAAAGCCCCTTTTATCAGGTCTAAAATATCTTTTCTAAAAACAACTATGGTACTTAAAGCCGTTGCAAAATGCAAAACTACGGTAAATAATAAACTCTCCTCGGGTATCGATTTATCGCCAAGAATGGCTTTCCCTAATTCTAAATGACCGCTTGATGAAACGGGTAAAAATTCGGTAAGCCCTTGAATAATACCAAGAATAATTGAGTCTATTATATCCATGGCGCAAAAATATTAAAATAGTGATACAATTTGCAGCTTATTTACTAAACTTTAAATTATAAAATTGTTAATTTGAAAATCACCTAGACTAAATGAATGAAAATAGTAATTGCCCCTGATAAATTTAAAAACTCTTTAACGGGTTTAGCGTTTTGTAATGCTGTTGAAATAGGATTAAAAAAGATGTTACCGTATGCCGAAGTTATTAAATTTCCCTTGGCAGATGGTGGTGATGGTACTATTGCGGTAGTTAATTATTACTTAAAAGGCCATGTTGTGAAAGTTGCCGTGAATAATCCTTTTTTTGAACTTGTTGAGGCGACTTACTTGTATGCTGAAGATTGTAAAACGGCATTTATAGAAATGGCGGAAGCCTCAGGATTAAAACTTTTAAGACCTGAGCAATTTGATTGTAAAAATGCTACCACTTTAGGAACAGGTGAATTGATTTTAAATGCCATTAATAAAGGCGCAAAAAAAGTTATTTTAGGAATTGGAGGAAGTGCAACCAACGATTGTGGAATGGGTATGGCAATGGCTTTAGGTTATCGATTTTTAGATAAGAATAAAAAGGGAGTAAAGCCTATTGGAATTAACTTATCTAAAATTGTTTCTATTGATTTTGATAACGTTTATCCTAGATTAAAAGACGTTGAGTTTGAAATGGCTTGCGATGTTACAAATCCGCTTTATGGTGAAAACGGCGCTGCTTTTATTTATGCTAAACAAAAAGGCGCATCGCAGAGAGACATTGAAATGCTGGATAAAGGGTTAAAAGATTTTTCTAAAGTTTTAGATAATGCCTTTCAAATAAATTCACAATTAATAAAAGGTGGAGGAGCTGCTGGAGGCATGGGAATTGCATCAAAAGTATTTTTGAATGGCGACTTAAAACCAGGTATTCAGCTGATAAAAAATCTTGTGGATTTTGATGGACAAATTATAGGGGCAGATTGGATTATTACTGGTGAAGGTAAACTTGATAACCAAACCTTATTGGGTAAAACTATTCAGGGCGTAATTACTTCAGCCAAAGCTAAAAATATTAAAGTCGCTGCCTTTTGTGGAAAAATTGAATTGGATAAAAAAGAACTAGAATCTTTAGGTATTAATTATGCTGATGCCGTTTTAAATTATACTAAAGATTTTGATGATGCTATGAAAAATGGGTATAATTATGTTAAAGAAATGGCTATAGCATTTGCAAAAAACATTTAAACTTACTTCTTATCTGGATTTAAAAGAATAGCATAAACCTGAATACCAAAACCTATAAGAATTACCATTGGTGCTAAACGAATACGACGGAAATTAAAAATTTCAGGATTAAAGACATTTGGGTCGTCACTTCCGCCACCAGCCATTAATATAAAACCAAGGGCAATACAAGCTAAACCTATAAACATAAATTTATAGTTTTTTTTACCAAACACAAAAACTGGTTTTGCATTGTCTTCTCGTTTTTTCTCTCCCATGATTTTTATAAACTGTTGGTACAAATTAACGGAATTATTTAAAAAGGATGTGTTAAGATGGTTTTAAAATTTTATTTGCGTTAGGGATTGAAGTGGAAATCCTTTTTAAAACCCTCTCCCCATTGCGAAACATTTGGAAATTGTTTTGGCAATCTGTTACATCGATAAAAAGATGACCACGTCGCAAACCCCTCGTAATGACGGACTACAAAACAGTTTTAAAAAGATTGCAACGTAAAGCTCGACCCTTGTGGTAACGCCCAAAATCAGGAATTAATAATACAACTCGTCTGTTCTTAAATTTAAGAAACGCTGCGTTGCAAAATGCGTACTAACCCAAGTAATAATGATGCCCAGAGCAAATATGAAAACAAATAGAAGGCTTATTAAAACAGGGTTGCTTAATAAATTAAGTTCGGTGAACGTTTCGTTTAAATAATACAACACAATGGCCATACCTATAAGTGCTAAAGATGCACCAATTATGCCTAAACGCACACTTTTCCAAACAAAAGGGCGACGAATAAATTGTTTTGTTGCACCTACCATTTGCATGGTTTTGATGGTGAATCGTTTGGAATAAACGGCTAATCTGATAGAACTATTTATGAGTAAAACGGCTATTAATGTGAAAATAGCACTGATAACGAGTACCCAAAAACTAATTTTTTTAACGTTATCGTTCATGAGGTTCACCAAATCATTATCGTAAGTTACTTCTTCTACAAAGTTTTTATTTAATGCTTCCGCGGAAATTTTTTCAAGATGCTCGGAGGTTACAAAATCGGCTTTTAAATGGACATCAATAGAATTCTGCAATGGATTATAGCCTAAAAAATCCATAAAATCTTCACCATTGTCGGCTTTCATAAATTCGGCAGCTTGTTCTTTTGAAACATATTCGGTAGATTTTACATAATCTGCCATCGCTAAACTTTTTTCAAGTTGTTTGGTTTCAACTTCCTTTGCGGAATCTTTTAAATAGATAGTAACTACAACTTGCTCCTTAAAATGATCGGAAACTTTTTTAGCATTCAACACCAACATGCCTAAAAGACCTAATAAAAACAGTACCAAAGCAATACTAAGCACCACAGAAAAATAGGAGGAGATAAGTTTGCGTTTTTGGTGTTTTTCAAATGATGAACTCATGTAGTTATAGGATTAAAACGTAAAAATAATAAAGTATTTGTATAAAACTTCAAAAGACGAAGAGTCTTTTAACGTCATTTAAAATTGTTATTCGCTAGACATCCGGAGTCTCTTCAAATAATATTATAACTAAAACATATTAACATTGTTGTGCTCAAGTTTTATTTGGCTAATTTTTTAGGACGTTTACTTATAATATATACCCCAATAACAACCATTAAACAACTAATTATTTTTACAACGCTAATGTCTTGTGCATATTCATTTTTTAATAAAACATAGGCGTATAGACTTACCATTAAAAAGCTAATAACAGGTTGTAAATAAATATAACTACTCGTTACAGAGGGCGTTACAAATTTTAGAGCATACACATTAAATAAATAGGCAAAAAAGGTCGTAAAAAATACAACATAGCCTATGGTTAAATATGTGTTTATGGTAAACGTTTCGAAATTTGTATTGGTAAAATCATGTATTGCTATTGGAAAAACAAAAATTAAACCAAATAAAAACATCCAACTAATTACCGTTATGGCATGATACTTTTTCATTAAGGTTTTGGCAATTACTAAATATAGTCCATAGCTTGAGGCATTTAAAAATACGAATAAATTACCAAGAAATGAACTTGTTCCAGTGGCTTTGTTCCCATAAAGAATAAGAAATATAGCACCAATACTTGCGATAATAATTCCTGTTAATTTGTTTTTGGTTAAGGGTTCTTTCAAAAGGAAAAAGCTATAGATGAGAACAATTATGGGTGTTGCCGTCATAATAATTGAAGCATCAACAGGTGATGTTAAATTAATGCCATGAAAGAAAAACAACATATTTGCTGCGGCACCAAGTAAGCCACAACCTGCTAATCTTAAAAAATCTTTTCGTTCAACTTTTTCTTTTACAAATAAAAATTTAATACTCCAAAATAGAACGACACAACAAGCTAAACGAATAAAAACAAAAGCATTTGGACTAATTTTTTCGGGCATAATACCTTTTGCAATTATGTAGTTGGCACCGTAAATTAAGTTAGCGCCTAATAGAGCAAAATGAGCTTTATAAATATTTGAAATCAATGCCTTTATTTTAAGGCATCAAAAGTAAATTTATATTATGAAAACAGCATAGTTTTTTACTCAATAAACTATTGAACTTATCTTGACTATTAATTTTTAACCGAAAATGAGATAAAATTGGTTCAGATGAAACTGTTTTTGAAAGTCATAGCATCGCTACGAGTAAGAAAATAGTTGAAATACGCACTGGTTTTAGCTATTTATCAGGAAACAGGAAAAGTCAAGACGAGTTCATTATGTAAAAGGTTTTTAAGTTTATTTATAAAACGTAAATTTGCGCCTTATCAAGCGGAATTCATCAAATGACATATAATTTCAACAACATAGAAGCCAAATGGCAAAAGTATTGGGCAGAAAACCAAACCTTTAAAGCTGTAAATAATAGCGATAAACCAAAATATTATGTTTTGGATATGTTTCCTTATCCAAGCGGTGCCGGTTTACATGTTGGGCATCCTCTAGGTTATATAGCCTCTGATATTTATGCACGCTATAAGCGCCATCAAGGTTTTAATGTGTTGCATCCCCAAGGTTATGATAGTTTTGGATTACCTGCGGAACAATATGCGATTCAAACTGGGCAACATCCTGCGGTTACAACCGCTGAGAACATAAAAACATACCGTCGTCAATTAGATCAAATTGGATTTTCTTTTGATTGGTCTCGTGAAGTTAGAACGTCCGACCCCAGTTATTACAAATGGACACAGTGGATTTTTATTCAATTATTCAATTCGTGGTATAATAATGAAAGTGATAAAGCGGAAGATATTTCTACATTAGAAACTATTTTTTCTGCTGAAGGAAACGCAACTGTAAATGCGATTTGTGATGATAACATTGAATTATTTTCTGCGGAAGAATGGAATGCTTTTGATTCAACAAAACAACAACAAATATTACTACAATATAGATTAACTTATTTAGCTGAAACCGAAGTAAACTGGTGTCCAGCTTTAGGAACCGTTTTAGCAAATGATGAAATAGTAAATGGTGTTTCAGAACGTGGTGGGCATCCTGTTATCAGAAAGAAAATGACCCAATGGAGCATGCGAATTTCTGCTTATGCAGAACGTTTACTTCAAGGATTAGATAAAATAGATTGGACAGACTCTTTAAAGGAAAGTCAGCGAAATTGGATTGGAAAATCAGTTGGTGCGTCTGTTACTTTTAACGTGAAAGACCATAATGCGGTTATTGATGTATTTACCACAAGACCAGATACTATTTTTGGTGTTAGTTTTATGACATTGGCACCAGAACACGAACTCGTTTCTCAAATTACAACGCCAGAACAAAAAGCTGAGGTTGAAGCTTATATTTTAGCAACCGCAAAGCGAAGTGAGCGTGATAGAATGGCAGATGTAAAAACCATTTCAGGAGCATTTACAGGCGCTTATGCAGAACATCCGTTTACAAAAGAGCCCATTCCAGTTTGGATTGGTGATTATGTTTTGGCTGGTTACGGAACAGGAGCAGTGATGTCTGTTCCATGTGGAGATGAACGTGATTATGCGTTTGCAAAACATTTTAATATTCCGATACCTAATATTTTTGATGGTGTTGATATTTCAGAAGAAGCGTTTTCAGATAAAGCAAATACCGTAATTGGAAATAGTGATTTCCTAAACGGAATGAATTATAAAAAAGCGACCAAACGTGCTATTTACGAGTTGGAGCAAATTGGACAAGGCAAAGGAAAAACCAATTACCGTTTGCGTGATGCGGTTTTTAGTCGTCAGCGTTATTGGGGCGAACCATTTCCGGTATACTATGTAAATGGGATGCCACAAATGATTGATGCCGCACATTTGCCAATAAAACTTCCAGAAGTTGAAAAATATTTACCAACCGAAACAGGTGAGCCACCATTAGGAAATGCAATAGTTTGGGCTTGGGATACCAATAAAAATAAAGTGGTTTCAAACGACTTGATTGATAACAAAACGATTCATCCATTAGAGTTAAATACCATGCCAGGGTGGGCAGGAAGTTCATTCTACTTTATGCGTTATATGGATCCTGATAACCAAAATGAAATCGCATCAAAAGAAGCAATGGACTATTGGCAAGATGTAGATTTATATATAGGCGGAAGCGAACATGCCACAGGGCATTTACTATACTCTCGTTTTTGGCAAAAATTCTTGTTTGATAAAGGTGTTGTGCCTGTTGATGAGTATGCTAAAAAACTGATTAACCAAGGGATGATTTTGGGAACTAGTGCTTTTGTCATTAAATTATTTGCACTAGAAATTAAGAAGTTAGATTTTTTTACTAGTGTTTTTAACGATAGATTGCCAACAATATATCTTTCTTCGAAATATTACAGTATTGAAAACAGAAAAAGTATAAACGCTGATTTAGATAGACTTCTTAAGCCAACATTTATTGAATTATATGAAGATGTTAAGAAAGAAGTTTCTGAATATACTAATGAAGAATTTAGTATTGAGGATATGAGTCTTTTTGTATTAAATGGAATTCATGTAGATGTTTCTTTGGTTAATGCTTCAGATGAATTGGATATCGAGACTTTTAAGAATTCGAAATATGGCAATAGTAACGGAATCTTTATAGGAGAAAATGGAACTGTAGTTAATGGAAATAATGATATTTTTAAAGTGCGTAGAGAAGTAGAAAAAATGTCCAAATCAAAATACAACGTTGTCAATCCTGATAACATTGTTTCAGATTATGGTGCTGACAGTTTACGTTTATACGAAATGTTTTTAGGTCCTTTAGAACAATACAAGCCTTGGAATACCGCAGGTATTACAGGTGTGCATTCATTTCTTAAAAAACTTTGGAAATTATATGTTGATGATAACGGACTGAAAGTTTCAGATGCTACACCAACTAAAGACGCATTAAAAACGTTACATAAAACTATTAAAAAGGTACAAGAAGATATTGAGAACTTTTCGTTTAATACATCGGTATCCACGTTTATGATTGCTGCTAATGAGTTAACAGCTCAAAAATGTACAAGTAAGGAAATATTAGAACCTTTATTGATTTTAATTTCACCCTATGCACCCCATATTGCCGAAGAATTATGGAATCAGTTAGGAAATAGTGGTTCGATTTCAACGGCGCCTTTCCCAGAGTTTGATGCAAGTCATTTGGTAGAGAGCAGTAAGAATTACCCGATTTCATTTAATGGTAAAATGCGTTTCACTATGGAATTACCTTTGGATTTGAGTAAGGATGCTATTGAAGAAGCCGTTATGGCTCACGAGAAAACGCAAGAACAATTAGCTGGTAGAACCCCTAAAAAAGTGATTGTGGTTCCTGGTAAAATTGTAAATATTGTTGGGTAAAAACTAAATATGAAAAGGTCTTTTTTGTTTGGTATTCTAATTATTTTCATCTCATGCTCAAAGGGCGATGATGAATCTCCAGATCCCCTCGAGTCTTATTTTCTCGAGAATATTGTTGGATCTTGGTCCTATGATACCGTCAAGATAAATGGCGAAACGTTTTTATATCAACACACTGAAAATTGTGAAAGAGATCTTTTTCAGTTTTATAATTCTGAGGGTAAAGAATTTGATTTTGAGGAAAGAGTCGTATTGAATTGTTCAAATTGTGCCGACTGTGCTATTTCCCAAACGGGATTGGAATGGGAATTAAAGGGTAATAAGATAAATCTTTATTTTGGAGAGCAACTTGTTCTTATTTATACTATTATTGAAGTTACCGATTTAGAATTCACATATCAAGTTGAGGTTGATTATGATGAAGATGGCGATGAAGATTTATTAGAGATTACAGGTATACGGTATGATCCTTATGCTGAGTTTGAATGAAAAAGTGAAATATGATGTTTGAAATAGATTCTATTGAAATTATTGGCTTAATGGCTGCGATATTAACAACATCAGCATTTATTCCGCAGGTATATAAAACATGGAAAACAAAAGATGTTAAAGCGATATCTTTAACTATGTATTTAGTGATGTTTACGGGCGTAATTTTATGGCTTATTTACGGTATTTATATCAATAGCTTTTCGATGCTTATAGCCAACAGTATCACTTCTATGCTCATTCTTTTCATTGTGATTTTAAAAATAAAATACCATAAAATTTAACTTTTACTGATTTTTATAAATTTCATGGTTTACAGTAATTTTTACTCGTTTTCAATTTATATAATTTAAGAATAACGAAAGTAATATCGTAATACTCTCAACAGCGCGTTTTAAAATGAACTATGAATACATATACGATTACGATGTGGTTTGAAATTATAAATCTCAAAAAACTGACAGACTTGCAGGTTATATAATTGGCGTTATTTTTGATATATTTGGTGAAGACATACAATTTTAAAAAATTATAAAAATGATAGGATATTATATATTAATTGGAGCCATAGCGCTTGTTAGTTGGTTGGTAAGTAGTACGTTAAAACGAAAGTTTGCAAAGTACTCGAAAGTACAATTAAGAAATGGCATGAGTGGTGCTGAAATTGCTGAAAAAATGTTAGCAGACCACGGTATTAGAGATGTAGAAGTTATTTCTACGCCAGGGCGTTTAACAGATCACTACAATCCGAAAAATAAAACGGTTAATTTGAGTGAATCAGTTTATAATCAACGTAATGCGGCGGCGGCAGCTGTTGCAGCACACGAGTGCGGGCATGCAGTTCAACATGCAACAGCCTACAGTTGGTTACAAATGCGTTCAACATTAGTGCCTGTAGTGAGTGTAACTTCTGGCATGTCGCAATGGTTAATCATTGGAGGCCTTGTTTTAGGTGGTGCAGCTGGCATGGGCTTAGGCTGGTGGGTTGCAGCGGCTGGTGTTGCATTTATGGGTTTTGCTACTTTATTCAGTTTTATCACATTACCTGTGGAGTATGATGCAAGTAATAGAGCTTTGGCATGGTTAAAAAATAAAAATATGGTAACGCCAGAGGAGTATGCAGGTTCTGAAGACGCACTTAAATGGGCCGCAAGAACCTATTTAGTTGCTGCTATTGGTGCTTTAGCCTCACTTTTATATTGGGCACTTCAAGTATTTGGAGGACGTGATTAAGACATAGTTTAGAAAATAAATTAAACCGAATTTTTATGTGATACCTAAGAATTCGGTTTCTTTTTTTTAGTACTTTTATATTTCGAACCAAAAACTAAATTATACATTATGGAAGATTCTATTCAAGATAAATTGATGGTTGGTCAGTTGTCTCAAGTTGACAGAGTTGCTTTTTATAAAAAGACGTATGCGCATGTTGCGGGTGGTGTTTTAGTATTTATTCTTTTTGAATATATATTACTTCAAAGTGAAACGGTTGTTAATTTTATGTTGTCTATGACGGATGGTTGGCGTTGGTTGATCATGCTTGGAGGTTTTATGTTTGTGACTAATTACGCCGAAAAAATGACGTTAAAAACACCAGATAAAAATATGCAGTACTTGGCTTTTGGCATTTATATTCTTGCCGAAGCCTTAATTTTTGTTCCGCTTATTTATATTGCAGCTTTTTATATGGACTCTGGTCCTGAAATATTAAATCAAGCCGCCATTGTTACTTTGGCTTTATTTACAGGATTATCGGCAGTAGTTTTTGTAACAAAAAAAGATTTTTCATTTTTAAAAACAGGATTAACCGTTGGTTTTTTTATAGCTATAGGTTTAATTATTGCAGGAAGTTTATTCGGTTTTAATTTAGGCTTATGGTTCTCGGTTGGTATGTGCTTATTGGCTGCCGGGTCTATTATATATCAAACCTCAAATTTGGTACATAAATATACAGATGATGATTACATTCCAGCTGCTTTAGGCTTATTTGCGTCGTTAATGCTATTATTTTGGTATGTTCTTAGCATTTTTATGTCTAGAGACTAATCTTAATTAAAACTTAATATGAAAGCTCTGAACATCAATTCAGAGCTTTTTTGTTTCTTTACGTTTTCAACATTAGAGTATGATAGATCCTTTAAAATATTATCAAGAACATTTAGAAAAATATCAGTCTGAATCCAAAAGATTGAATAGAAAAATGACTGTTTTTAGCATGTTCAGGCTTGCCGTATTTTTAATTACAGTATTTGGTATTTATATAACTTTCGGACAATGGCAAGTCGCACTTTTATTTGGCGTAATCGGGGTTGTTATTTTTCTGGTTTTACTTTCAAAATATATGGGTGTAAAACGTTTACGTGACTTTAATAAAGCATTATTAGCTATTAATGAAGATGAAATTAACATAGCTTCAGGTGATTTTTATAAAAGGAATACAGGTTCAAAATTTCAAGATTCCAGTCATTATTATAGTTTAGATATCGATTTGTTTGGTCGTGGGTCTTTTTTTCAATTTTTAAATAGAACAACTATTAGTGAGGGCACTAAAAAACTTGCAGAAGCTTTAAAAGCCAATAATACAGATTATATAGTTTTAAGACAAGAAGCCATAAAAGAATTGAGTGAAAAACCACAATGGCGACAATTTTATTCGGCAACCTCAAGTTTAGTGTCAGTAGAAACTCCCGCAAAACAAATTATTAATTGGCTTCAAAATCATAAGATTTTTTTGCCGAAAATCATGCAATGGCTACCGCTTATTTTTACATTATTTACCGGTGTTTTAATTGGTTTGGCGGCGTTTAATGTAATGAGTACTGCCCTAGTTGGGTATTGGCTGTTTGTCGGTTTAGGTATATCGGGATTGTATTTAAAAAAGATCAATGTACTTTCTTCAAATACAGATAAAGTTCGAGATACGTTCCGTCAATATGCATCACTTTTAGATTTAATTGAACATGAAACGTTTTCTTCGGAGTTATTAAAACAGAGGCAAAAACAAATTCAATCTGAAAACAAAAAAGCATCTACTATTTTTAGAGAGTTTTCTAAAACCTTGGACGCTTTAGATAATAGAAATAATTTGATTGGTGCCATTTTTGGAAATGGGTATTTTCTAACCGATATAAAAAACAGTTATAAGATTGAGCAATGGATTAAACAGCATGGAAATAAAGTGTCTGATTGGTTTGACGTAGTGTCGTTTTTTGATGCTTACAATTCCTTAGGAGGCTATACTTTTAATCATCCGCAGTTTGTATTTCCTGAAATAATTGAGAAAGGTTCAATCATTAATGCCGTAAATTTAGGACACCCACTATTAAATAAAGATAAACGGGTTGATAGCAATTTAATTATAAAAAACGAGCAATTTTTCATAGTTACTGGAGCAAATATGGCTGGGAAAAGTACATTTTTACGAACCGTTTCGTTACATATTGTTATGGCCAATGTTGGATTGCCAGTTTGCGCTTCAAACTCAAAATATAGTCCTGTAAAATTAATTACAAGCATGCGGACTACCGATTCGTTAACCGATGATAGTTCGTATTTCTTTTCAGAATTAAAACGGTTAAAAGTTATTGTGGACGCGATTCAGAGGGAACCTTATTTTATTATTCTAGATGAAATTTTAAAAGGTACGAATAGCACCGATAAGGCAATTGGATCTAGAAAGTTTGTTGAAAAGTTAGTGGCTTCAAATGCCACAGGAATTATTGCAACACACGATTTAAGTTTATGTGAAATTGAAAAGGAACTTGACGATGTGAAAAACTATTATTTTGATGCTGAAATTATTGATGATGAACTTCATTTTGATTACAGGTTAAAAGAAGGTATTTGCCAAAATATGAATGCATCTTTTCTTTTGAAAAAAATGGAGATTGTTTAGCTAAATCGCTTTTTTAATTTTCTCAATCATGTCTTTAGCATTAGTTTCATCAGGTTTTAAACTTAGTACCTTGTAATAATTTTTCAAAGCTTCGGTATAATTCTTCTGCTTCAAATAAGCTTCACCCAAACTATCATAAACATTATATTTATATGGAAATATTTTTGTATTTAAATCAAAAACATATAAGGCTTTTTCTAATTGATTTGATCGTAAAAGCGAATATCCATATGTGTTTAATTCCCGGCTTCCTTTTACAAATTCTGCAAGTCTAGAAACCAGATTTGATTCATCCAATTTTAGACTATCAACAGAATTTAAGTTCAGCAAATAATTCACATAATTGGCTGCCATGTAGTTTGATGTGTATTTGTTATCCGTAACAATTTTATACATGTCACGCTCTAAAGTTTCTTTTGGATATTCTACAATACGGTTTACTTCTTTACCATTTTTATAAAAAATAAAAGTTGGCACCCTATGAATATTCAAGCCTTTTTCTTCATGGCTTGGGCTCTGTTTGTATGCATCCTCAGTGCTGTTAACCGCAATAACTTGCAACTGATTTTCTGGAAATTTAGCAGCATCTAAAATTTTATAAAAATTGGGTACTTCACGTTGGCTATCGCCACACCAAGTTCCTAAAAAGACTTTAATTTCGTAGGCTTTTAAAGAATCCTTCAAGATTTTCACGACATTTTTATTCAGTAAATAATCATCATAATTCGTGCTAAACCAACTATTAAAACTATTTTGCTTTAACCCTGATTTATTAATTTCTCCAAGTAATAAGTCATTTCCCTTTTCATCTTTCGATAAGGAATTTAATGTTTGAGTATTCGCAAATTGTAGGCTAAGAAGAAGAAGGATTAAAAAAGAGACTGTACGTTTCATGATTGATGATTTATTTCGTCAAAAATACAACGACACTAGTATAAAATCAAATCTTATGGATAGAAGACGAGTATAACTTTACCAACACAGGAATTGGGCATACAAACAGCATTTTTTAACGTTGGTAACTGCAAAATGTGTTTTTATACACATTCTTTGATAGTTTTACCTTTTCTAGTTACTTTTAAAACTGAAATGATTGTTGTAAACAAATATATATCCCAAGTTTTAGTGCATATCCTGTTTTGGATGCTCTTTGTATTTGTGTCACTTTTTTTGTTTTCTGATTATTACTGGAGGGAAAATCCGTTTTTACAATACATGTCGCTTTTGGTAGTCATTGTATACGTGAATAACTCTTTCTTATTACCGTTTTTTGTTAGAAAGAAATTTTATGCGCTTTATGTTTTTGTGTTTGCAGCTATCTCATTTTTGGCTACTCAATTGTATTGTTATGCTTTTGCACAATGCGGCTGTAGTATTATTAAATGTTTAGGTGATTATTTATGGCAAAGTTTAGTGCCCCTTATTTTCTTTTCTTTCATATGGATTTTATTTAGATTTATTGACAAACAAGAAGAAGTAGATATTGTTAGAAAGGAACATGCAGAAATAGAGTTGAAGTTTTTGAAATCGCAAATAAACCCGCATGTTTTGTTTAATAATTTAAATACCATCTATTCTTATTCTATTGAAAAACCTAAGGAAACACCTGAGCTTATTTTAATGCTTTCAGAAAACCTAAAACATGTGTTGTATGAAAGTAACGAAGCTACTATTCCTCTAGAAAAAGAAATTCATTTTATTGATAATTATATAAAATTTCAAAAAATCAGAACTGAATAAGTTAAGCAAATTCAGTATAAAAAATCGATAGATTCTTACCAGTGCCAAATTGCGCCTTTACTCTTAATTACGGTAATTGAAAATGCTTTTAAGCATAGCACTTTAAATAGCAATATTGTTGTAAACATCATAGTTAAAAAAGGGGTTTTGCATTTTAGTTGTGACAATGATTTTAACGCAGAAAAGGCGAGTTCAAAAGATTTTAAAATCGGAATTCAAAATTTAGAAAAAAGGTTACAACTTATCTATAAAGATGGTTACACGTTTACTATTGATAAAAAAGAAAGATTTAAAGTGACTTTAAAAATAGATTTGAAATGAATTGTGTAATTATAGAAGACGAAATTCCAGCGCAAAAAATTTTGAAGAATTTCATTTCAAAAATTCCAAGTTTACAATTATTAGAAACGTTTAAAGCAGCAATTGAAGCGAATTCTTTCTTTAAAAACAATACCGTTGATGTTATATTTTTAGATATTAATCTGCCCGATATATCTGGAATTGATTTTATAAAAACTATAAAAAATCCACCAGCCATTATCATGACAACAGCTTATCCAGATTATGCTGTTGATAGTTTTGAGTTGGATACCATTGTAGACTATTTAGTAAAGCCATTTTCGTTTGATCGATTTTTAAAAGCGGTGAATAAAGCTAAAGACAGGCTAGACCCACCCAAAAAGATAACTGAAGAACATGGGGAAACCATATATTTAAACGTAGATAAAACTCATTATAAGTTGGTTTTAAATACCATTCTTTTTATTGAGTCGGATAGAAATTATATCACAGTTGTTACTAAAAACCAAAAGCTATCTTATATCGATTCGCTTAGAAACTGGACAGAAAGGTTACCAAAAAATCAGTTTATTCAAGTGCATAAATCTTACATTATAAACACCAGGTTTGTAGATAAAATCTCAGGAAATATTTTATTTATTAAATCTAATAAAATCCCCATTGGGCGCACTTATAAACAGAAATTAATGGCGAAATTAGGGGTGTGATTTTTTTAGAAAGCTATTTAAATTCATGCAGTAAACTTCTAAATGTATTTCATAAAAATAATTTGAATAATAACTTTTTCGGCCTCGTCTTACTGTATAAGATGATACTTTAAAAAGCATCTATTATTTTATGCCATATATAGTTTGTAAAATTCTTTAAAAAAGAGTGTATTCTGTTAGTTATATTTTGTATTATACATAAAACTAAAAAAAAATAACAATGAGAAAGTTAATTGTAGTAATTATGTTAATAGCAATAGTATCTTGTGGTAGTAGCGAGCGCGTTATTACTGATGATGGAAAGGTGTATGAAGTTAAAGGAAACAATTTTTACACTAAAGGTGAAGATGTTACAAATACCCTTACTGAAATAGAGAAAAAGCGTATACAAACTACTTTAGAAAACCGTCTAAAATCAGAAGAAGCATTAGCTAAAAAACAAGATCAAATTTCAGAATCTTTAAAAGAATTAAAGCAAAAAGAAAAAGAGCTTAAAGAAAAGCAAAATCAGTTGGATAATACCGAAAATAATAGGAAAGAAGCAAGAGACGATTTTTTTAAAATAAGAGAAAATTTAAATGATGTTAAACAGGATTATCAGCTATTAAAAGATAAAGGCGAATTATCTCCAAAAGATGATGCTAAATGGCAAAAACGACTTGTAAAATTAGAACGAAAATTAAAAGAAGCGGAGATCAGAATCAATAGATAATTTTCTTTACAAATTAAAGTTTAAAATATATAGAATTATGAAATATTGGATGCTATTATTGTTTTTAACGTTCGGGTATTTTATGAATGCTCAGGATGTTTTAGTTGATGGTGTAAATTATGTTGTTAAAGGAGAAAAGATATTAAGAGATGGCATAGATGTAAGCGACTCCTTAACACCAGAACAAAAACAGAATATTACAACGGTTTTTTTGGAAAAGGAGGCCAGTTTGCGTGATGCTGAAAAATTAGAAAAAGCCCTTAAAAGAGCTGAGAAAAGTCAAAAAAAGGCAGAAAAGAAGCAAAAAAAGGCAGAAAAAGAATTAAAACGAAAAGAAAATGCTCAGTCAAAGTATGAGAAATCTGAAAAAAAATATATTGAAGCTTTAAATAAATATGAAAAGCTAAAAAAGAAAGGAAAACTATCGCCTGTTGATGAAAAAAAATGGCTTGAAAAAATTGAAAAACTAAAAGAAACTCAAGTTAAAGCAAAGAGAAAATTATAAGTAATTTGCTAATATGCAAAATCAATTTAAAATAGCGCTTTTACAATCGCACCTCGTTTGGGAAAACCCCAAAGCAAACAGAGAACATTTTACTCATAAAATTGAAAATATGTTTGAAGAGGTCGATTTAATTGTACTTCCTGAAATGTTTTCAACGGGTTTTACTATGAATGCAAAAAAAGTTGCCGAATCTATGGATGGAGATACGGTAAGTTGGATGCAAACTATGGCAAAAACTAATAACGCAGCTGTTGTTGGTAGTTTGGTTATTAAAGAAAATGATAAACACTATAACCGGCTTGTGTTTGTTGAACCTTCTGGTTATATTTCAACGTATAATAAACGGCACACCTTTACTTTGGTAGGTGAAGATAAAGTTTATACTGCTGGAACAGAAAAACTAATTGTTAACTACAAAGGCTGGAAAATACACGCTTTAATTTGTTATGATTTGCGTTTTCCAGTTTGGGCTAGAAATAATGACGATTATGATGTTTTATTATACGTTGCCAATTGGCCAAAGCCCAGAATATCTGCTTGGGATACCTTGTTAAAAGCCCGCGCTATTGAAAATATGAGCTATTGTATTGGCTTAAATAGAGTAGGAATTGATGGTGTTAATTCCGAATATTCTGGACATTCAGCGTGTTACAATGTTTTGGGAGAAAAAATGACTTCTTTTGAGCCTGACAAAGAACAAACAGAAATAGTTACACTTGAAAAAAGACACATTGAAGCCTATAGGAATAAACTAAAGTTTTTAAATGACAGAGATAGTTTTATTATTCAGTAAAATTCAATGTTTGAATGAAGCCCCAATCTGCTCTTATAGGATCCTCCATTTCAAAATAAATCACACGTTCGGGTTCTATCTTTTTAAGATAACTTCCAGTATCGTATTTTTTATTGCCATTTGTATCAAAAATAACACGAATAAAATATGTTCCAGAATTTAAGTTGAAGAAATCCAATGGTTCTGGTTTGGTTGAATATTTTTCATATTTAACAGCACCTTTGTCATCAGTTAACTGAATAATTACGGGGTAATTAGCGTTATTTAGAACAAATCGAATATAGCCAAATTCAGATTTTTTTCGAGTTTTTAAAGCATAATTTAAAGTGTCATTTTTATCATCAAAAAAATCAATAAATGCCTCTGGAAGTATTTGAAGTTTATATGAATTATCTTCTGTTTTGTCAAAATTAATTTCATAAGTGTTGGCAATCATATCAAACTTTGTAGTGAAATCTACTTCGGTAGAATCTTTATCTAAAATGCTGATCTTAGAATTATCAAAAGTAAAAAGAGGAGTGCTTCCAGTAATTTTAAATGGTTCGTCATAGTCTATTGAACCCGATGGGGATGCTTTAATAACTAATGTGTCTCTTTTCTGCTCACTAATTCTAACGGTAAAATCTTTTTCAAAATTACCTTTTGAAACTTTAAAAAGTAAGGAGTCAACCTTCATTCTGGGTTTGTACCAATAATATAAAGTATCTGTCTTTTCATCCTTAGTTATTCTCGAAACAAAATCTTCTGGAGTATCAGATACAATGGCTATTTGCATATTTTTATAGTCGCCTTCAAAACCAAAAGCAATTTTTTCACCCGAAATTAACTTTGGTCTAATAGCATTAAAATCTAATTCTTCTGAGAACAGTTTAAGGGTGTAAAGGGAATCGGTGGGTACATCAATAAAACTTTTGTAAAATCCTATTTGATCTGTTTTTTGTTGAAATTTATTGTCTCCATTATTATCTTTTAGAGCTACGAGCATGTACTTGCCAGCTTTAATGTTTTCAATAGAAAATGTAGTAACACTATCCAATGTATTTGTAATATATTTTGGTGCTTTTTTATAAACTACTGAATCATTAAATGTAGAATCTACTTCGTATAAAGCCACAGAAACGAAGGTTTCAGGTTTTAATTTTAAAGCATCAACAATTTTTCCTTTAACGTTTAAAGAATCTATATAATCACCAGTAGAAAACACGTATCTGTAATATGGGTAAGGATTTCCTTCGTTATTATCTGTAATACTATTCCCAAAATTAAACGCATAGGTGGTATGGGGTTGAAGCGTATCGTTAATTTTAATACTAATATATTTACTTGCAGTACCAATAGGAGTGATCTCAGGCTGGGTAGTCATTGGTGGTGAAATAATGAGTTGTTTTGTTAAATCCTTGATTTTAACGTACTCATCAAAATAAATTTTAATTTCTTTTCCTTTAAAATTTGTTGAATAATTGTCGGGTTCAGCTTTTATAATAACTGGCGGCTTTTCATCTTTTGGGCCACCTTCTGGATTTCCACGGTTTGCACAATTAATAAAGATGAGACCAATAAAAGTAGCTAATATAAAATTTGAAAGGAGTTTCCGCATCACCAATTTAAACGTTTGTACAAACCTACATAATTTTATTCCAAATTGCACATTAGAAGTCCTTCATGAGGATTAAAATTATAATAAAATATAATTTTTTATAAGGTTTTGCATAGCATCACTACAGTTAATCTAAGAAAAATAGTATCATTTTATATTTTACATTTAAAATGTAAGAGGTTGTACGATTCGCCATTTGGATTATAGATATAATGATAATCTAATTACGCTATTGCCATGGTAGCAATACTAATTTTTATATTTTTTACTTGATTTAAAACGTTTATACAAGCTTCTAATGTTGCGCCAGTAGTTATAATATCATCAACTAATAAAATATGTTTATTATCAATGATTTCCATATTTTTTAATGCAAACAATTCATCACTGTTATTCCATCGTGTAAAACGCCCTTTTGTAGTTTGGGATTTTGTGTTGGTAATTTTTACCAGCACATCATCTTTATAATCTGCATCAAGGGCTTTTGCGATTTGTTGTCCAAATCTTGCAACTTGGTTATAACCTCGTATTTTTAATTTCTTTTCGTGAAGAGGGACGGGAATAACAATGTCAATACTACTATATGTATTCACGTCTTTTAATTCGCCACCCAACCAATCGCCTAAAACAAATCCTATATTTTCGTAACCTTTATATTTCAAACCATGAATAAGTTGCTGCACCAATCCTTTTTTTTCAAAACGAAAAAGGGCAGTACCGTTTTCAATTCTTGCACGTCCATAAAGTACTTTTTTAACCGAATCATCATCATTAAAATGATAGTTGGTAACAGGTAAATCGTTTCGGCATTCTACGCAAATTACATCTTCATTATCACCAAGCGGGTTATGGCAAGCATAACATACTTTGGGAAAGAATAAATTCACTAATGCTCTAATCATTTAATACAAATATGGCGTATTGTAAACTTAATCAAAAAAAGAAAAGAATTCAATACTTATTTTTTGATAAACAAGCTATTTGTTTCAAGCGGTTTTTTATTTTTGCACTTATGGCAAATCAAGATGATCAATTTAAGAAAGTAATTTCGCATGCTAAGGAATATGGTTATGTATTTCAAAGTAGCGAAATCTACGATGGCTTAAGTGCTGTTTACGACTATGCACAAAACGGCGCTGAATTAAAGAAAAATATACGTGACTACTGGTGGAAAGCCATGGTGCAAATGAATGATAATATTGTAGGTATTGATGCTGCCATATTTATGCATCCTACCACATGGAAAGCTTCAGGGCACGTTGACGCGTTTAACGATCCATTAATTGATAATAAAGATTCAAAAAAACGTTACAGAGCCGATGTTTTAATTGAAGATTATTGTGCTAAAATTGAAGCTAAAATTGATAAAGAAGTCGCAAAAGCTGAAAAACGTTTTGGTGATGCTTTTAATAAAGAAGAATTTGTTTCTACAAATGGACGTGTTGTAGGCTATCAACAAAAAATAAACGCAACGCTTTCGCGGATGGCAAAATCTTTAGAAAACGAAGATTTAGCTGATGTTAAAGCTCTTATTGAAGAGTTAGAAATTGCTGATCCATTAACAGGAAGTAGAAATTGGACAGAGGTTAAGCAATTTAATTTAATGTTTGGCACTAAACTAGGTGCGAGTGCAGAATCTGCTATGGATTTATATTTACGACCAGAAACTGCTCAAGGTATTTTTGTAAATTTTTTGAATGTACAGAAAACAGGTAGAATGAAAATTCCGTTTGGTATTGCGCAAACTGGTAAAGCCTTTAGAAACGAAATTGTAGCAAGACAATTTATTTTTAGAATGCGCGAGTTTGAACAAATGGAAATGCAGTTTTTTATAAAACCAGGCACTCAAAAAGAATGGTACGAGTATTGGAAAGAACATAGAATGAAATGGCATTTAAGCTTAGGTATGGGAGCCGATAATTATCGTTTTCACGACCATGAAAAACTCGCGCATTATGCAGATGCTGCGTCAGATATTGAATTTAAATTTCCATTTGGATTTAAAGAATTAGAAGGCATTCATTCGCGTACAGATTTTGATTTAAAAGCACATGAAGAATTTTCAGGGAAGAAATTACAATATTTCGATCATGAAGAAAATGCAAGTTATACCCCTTATGTTTTAGAAACTTCAATAGGTTTAGACAGAATGTTTTTGGCTGTATTTTCAAATGCTTTAGTTGAAGAGGAATTAGAAAACGGCACAACCAGAACCGTTTTAAAATTACCAAGCATTCTAGCACCAGTTAAAGCGGCTATTTTGCCATTAGTTAAAAAGGATGGTTTACCAGAAGTAGCACGCAAGATTGTGGATGACTTAAAATGGGATTTTAATGTGGATTATGATGAGAAAGATGCGGTTGGAAGACGGTACAGAAGGCAAGATGCCAATGGTACACCGTTTTGTATCACCGTAGATCATGATACTTTAAAAGACAATACGGTTACTATTCGCCACAGAGATTCTATGGCACAAGAGCGCGTTAAAATAGAGGATTTAAGAGAGATTATTAAGAAAGATGTAGATGTTCGTTCCTGGTTGATGAAGATGTAATAAACGTAGTTTATCATACTGAATTAGTTTCAGCATCTTATAAACACAAAATACCATGCCATCGCTTGGGATTTTGTGTTTATTGAAATAGGCTTAAAATCTATAGCCCAGATTAATTCCACCTCTTCCAATTATTTCATAATCGGCATCTTTGTTATTAAAAAGGTTTCTACCTATACCTCCAAATAATTCAATACTAAATCCTTTTTTAGTAATCCACTTACCTCCAACAGAAAATCCTAATGCAAAATCTGTTCTAAAATCGTCTTTTTCCTCAGTAAAAAAATCAACGTTTCGATTTGTAGAATTTAATATTCCAAAACCTTCAACAAAAAATCCTGCTGCATATTTTTCTCCAAAATAAAACCTGTAGTAAGGTGAAATAGTATATTTAATTTCGTCACTCACATCATTATCAAATGGTAAAAAAATAGAAACACCAACAGCTGATTCCTCACTTAATGTGCGATCGTAAGAAACTTCAAAAGCTCCTAGTATTAGAAATAAACCATTTAGTTTTATTTCATTAAAATTTTGATTTGAAGCAATTTCTTGGTTTACTTTTTGATTTTCTTGCGAAACCATTGAAAAAGATAAAATAACCGTAATAACAAATAATGATAGTTTTTTATTCATAAAATTTTTTTAGTTCTTGGTAATTTTGTCAATCGTTATACTATTAGATGCCATAACTAAGAATAAGTTGCGTTAAAACTAAATTTTTATTTGTCTTTCTATTTGCTGATCTAAAGAAATAAAGGTTTCTGTTCTAGAAACGCCAGCTATAGTTTGAATATTATTATTTAGTAAGTGCATTAAGTGCTCATTGTCTTTACATAACAGTTTAAGTAAAACATTCCAGCTACCCGTAGTGTAATGACATTCTAATACCTCAGGAACTTTTTTAAGTTCCCTAATGGCCTCAGGATTTTGAATGGCTTTATCTAAGTAAACCCCTATAAAGGCAACGGTTTTATATCCTAGTACTTTAGGGTCAATTACAAATTTAGATCCAGAAATAAGACCAGATTTTTCTAATTTACGAATGCGTTGATGGATCGCAGCACCAGAAATATCAATATTTCTTGCGATTTCTAAAATTGGAATTCTAGCGTCTTCCATTAACGCTCTTAGTATTTTTTTGTCGATACCATCAATGGTTATAGTTTTGGTTTTCGGCATAATTATATGTAAAAATAGTTTCGGTTTGAAATGTAAAAATAGTTATTTGATTTTAATATGAAAGTAAAAATCAATTTCTTAATTCAGAAATATTAAAAATTTACAAGAATAGATGTATTGGTATTGTTGTGATAATATTTAAACTAAAGAATTATAAATTAATTGTTAAGTGGATTATAACCCAAATAAGGCACCTCTTTTTCATTAAATAGGATGCCAAAATCTTTCAAGCTATCTAAAATGGGCTGATATATTTCTTTTGAAATAGGAATCTGTACCCCAGCAGTTTTAATTTTACCATTCAAAATAGCAAGTGTAGCTATAGCAACAGGTAGACCAACAGTTTTTGCCATGGCCGTATATGTTTGGTCTTTTCCTAAAACGACCAGACTGGAATCAATTTGGTAGGTTTTACCATTTTTCTCATAACCAAACTTGTGGTACATTACTATCATATCTTTATCGTTTTCAGCAAGTGTCCAACTATCCATTAATATTTTTTGAAGTACTTGAGCTGGTGTTGCTTTTTTAAGTTCTACCTTTTTTTCGGCACTAAAAATATTGAGTTCAACAAGTTTATCCCAAACAATATCATCCTGATCTATTTTAAGTTGATGTCTCAGTTTAAGCTCGACAGAATCCGTTGGACTGTAGGGTAAAAAAGCATTAACAAAATCGCGATAACTCATATTTTCGCTATCATCAATAATATAGCTATCATCAGTCATTCCTAGAGTTACAAAGATATTCCATGCGCGACTGAATCCAATACGGCGTATGGTGCCACGGTATAAAGTTTTTACGTCATTTAATTTATAAATGTTTTGATATTTCAAAGAATCACGATTGGCGTAAACTTCAAAACGACCAAAATTTTCAATATCTAAAAACTCAGTTCGTCTAAATAAACGATTATAAGGAATATATTTATAGGTCCCTTCCTGTAAAAATTTTGCAGCCCCACCTTGTCCTGCAGTGACTACATTTCTTGGGTTCCAAGTAAATTTGTAATTCCAAAGATTATTGTCGTTTTCTGGTGCAACCAAACCACCAGTAAATGATTCGAATAAAATAATATTTCCGCCCGCATCTCTTATACGATCTAAAACTTGCATCGCACTCATATGATCTATACCTGGGTCTACACCAATTTCATTCATTAAAACCACACCTTTTTTTATTGCGTCATCATTTAAAGCCTGCATTTCAGCACTTACATAGGATGCCGTAACCATGTGTTTTCCATATAATATACAATCTTTAGCTACCTGAATATGAAAACGCGCAGGTAGCATAGAAACTACGATATCGGCATCTTTTATAGCTTTAAACCGCGTAGGTTCATCAAAAACATCTAATATCATAGTTGCAGCGTTTGGACGATTACCAATTATATTTTTTGCATGATCTACGTTCAAATCGCCAACTAGAATACGTAGTTTTTCAGAAACAGCTTTATCTAATAAATATTTTAATAGATACGAGGTCGATTTCCCTGAACCAATGACTAAAATTTTTCGCATACTGAGTTTTGTTAAGTAATTTTGTTTAAGGCTGTAAAATGAGAAATAAAATTTTTACTTTACGAATTTAATAAATAAAAAAGCAATTTACTGAGAATAATTTATAAATAATATGAGCAAATCAATATTACTTACAGCATCAATAATAGGATTAACAAGTGTTATTTTAGGCGCTTTTGGAGCGCATGGTTTAAAGGAATTAATTTCTATAGAAGCTCAGCAAACTTTTGAAACCGGCGTTCGATATCAAATGTACCATGCCATATTACTACTTTTTGTTGGAGGATCTTCATTGGTAAGGGAAAAAACAAAACGTACCGTTTATTATTTAACGGTATCAGGTTTGGTATTTTTTTCTGGATCGATTTACTTATTAGCCACAAATACACTTACAAATTTCGATTTCAAAATTATTGGATTTATCACACCAATGGGAGGTTTACTTTTAATTTTGGCTTGGGTTTTAATATTTATCAATTTTTTACAAATAAAAAATAGTTAGTTAAGTAATTAAACTAGTATTAATAATTCAAATGAATGGGTATTTTTTTATTTTTATTATTATTTTTTTGTGTTAAGTTTTTTTATAAGTTTATTGATTTCTTATTACTTTCATATAAAAACTAATATTAATTTAATAATACCTTAAATAATTGTTTTAATTTTGCACTATAAATAATTTTATATCACTTTATGAAAAGTTACAGTCGAGTTGCGAAAACGATTTCGTTAAATCAATACGGTATCAATAATGCTAAAATAAACTATCAATTATCACCAGAGGAATTGCACGATATTACTATTGAAAAAGGCCAAGGTGTTGAGGCTTCATCGGGTGCTTTAGCTGTTAACACGGGCGAATTTACAGGACGCTCTCCTAAAGACCGATTTATTGTTAAAGATGATATTACTAAAGACCTCATTTGGTGGGGTGATATCAACATTCCATTTGAAGCTGTTAAGTTTGATTCATTATATGATAAGGTTGTTGATTATCTGTCAGAAAAAGAGGTTTTTGTGCGTGATTGTTACGCTTGTGCAGATGAAAATTACAAATTGAATATTCGGGTTATTAATGAGTATCCTTGGAGTAACATGTTTGCCTACAATATGTTTCTACGTCCAACGGATAAAGTACTAAAAGACTTTACTCCAGAGTGGACCGTAATTAATGCTCCAGGTTTTATGGCCGATGCCAATGAAGATGGTACGCGTCAACATAATTTTGCGATTTTAAATTTTACTAAAAAAATAGCTTTAATTGGTGGCACTGGTTACACTGGTGAGATTAAAAAGGGTATTTTTTCTGCTTTAAATTTTATTCTACCAGTGTTTAAAAATACGATGCCCATGCATTGTAGTGCTAATGTTGGTAAAAGTGGTGATACGGCAATTTTCTTTGGGCTTTCAGGAACTGGAAAAACGACACTTTCTACAGATCCGAATCGAAGTTTAATTGGCGATGATGAACATGGTTGGACAAACGAAGATTTAGTATTTAATTTTGAAGGTGGGTGTTATGCAAAAGTGATAAACCTATCAAGAGATAATGAACCAGAGATTTATGATGCCATTAAAAAGGGAGCTATTCTTGAAAATGTTATTCTTGATAAAAACGGTCATGTTAATTTTGAAGATACATCTATAACTCAGAATACTAGAGTAAGTTATCCAATAGATCATATTGAGAATATTCAAGTGCCTTCTACTGGAAAAAACCCAAAGAATATTTTCTTTTTAACAGCGGATGCTTTTGGGGTATTGCCTCCAATTTCTAAGTTAACGCCAAGTCAGGCAGCATATCATTTTATTTCTGGGTATACTGCTAAAGTTGCAGGTACTGAAGCTGGCGTAGTTGAGCCTGTGCCTAGTTTTTCAGCATGTTTTGGTGCGCCTTTTATGCCATTACATCCCTCTAAGTACGCAGAAATGCTAAGTAAAAAAATGATAGATGCCGGTGTAAACGTTTGGTTAGTAAATACAGGTTGGACTGGTGGGCCTTACGGCGTTGGAACTAGAATGAAATTAAAATATACCCGTGCCATGATTAATGCCGTTTTAAATGGCGATTTGGGTTTGTATAATTATGATGATTATCATATTCATTCTGTATTTGGAGTGGCGCAACCAAGAAGCTGCCCTGGAGTACCAACAAGTGTTTTAAGTCCTAGGTCAACATGGAATGATGATAAAGCTTACTATACAACTGCTTTTAAATTAACAAATGCATTTAGGGAAAACTTTAAAAAGTTTGAAGAACACTGTACTGAGGAAATTAGAAGAGGTGGTCCACAGCGATATGCGTTTTAAAACAAAAAGCCCGATTTTATTAAAATCGGGCTTTTTGTATATTTATAATTAAGTACTACTTTCCTTTATTAGCTTGTTCTATATATTTTTGTAAAGCCATAGTCATAGAAGGTGTTTCAGTTGTTGGTGCAGCAATATCTACACGTAAACCTTTTTCTTCAACAGCTTTAATGGTGGTGTTTCCAAAAACAGCAATTCTTGTCTCGTTTTGTTTAAAATCTGGAAAGTTTTGAAATAACGATTCAATTCCAGAAGGACTGAAAAAGACTAAAACATCATACAAAACATCTGCTAAATCAGAAAGATCACTAACTACCGTTTTATAAAACGTAGCTTGTTTCCAGTTAACACCCAAACCATCTAAAATTTCGGGAACTTCTGGTTTTAATTTGTCAGATGATGGTAATAAAAATTTTTCATCTTTATATTTTTTAATCAAAGGGGATAATTCAGAAAACGTGCGTTTACCAACATAAATTTTACGTTTTCTGTAAACTACATATTTTTGCAAATAGAAAGCTACTGCTTCAGACTGACAGAAATATTTTAAAGTATCGGGTACCTTAAAACGCATTTCTTCAGCAACTCTAAAAAAATGATCTACTGCATTTCTACTTGTAAGTATAATGGCACTATAATGATTTAAATCTACTTTTTGATGTCTAATTTCTTTTGCTGAAACACCCTCAACATGAATAAAAGGTCTAAAATCTATTTTTACCTTTTGTTTTTCTTGTAAATCGAAGTAAGGCGAGTTCTCAATTTTAGGTTCTGGTTGAGATACTAAAATGGTTTTCACTTTCATAGGGGATTCGCTAATTATAGTTTTTATGAAATAAACACCTGATACAAGATGATGTAGGGTGCAATTTCAAGAGCGCAAAGATACAAAATAAAATAAAACAAGTTGCTTTTTATTAAACTTTGATGCATTTTAAATGAAGTAATTAAACCAATGAGATTAACGCATAAGAGTAAACCCGCAAATATGTAAATTAAAGTTAATGAGTTTAAAAAACTAAAAAGTAAAATAGCATTTATTGGCAAAAGTAAAAGGCCTAAATAATTTTTATAACTAATTTTTTGAAACAGATAGGTGTCAATGAATTTATCAATTTCAAAAAGACTTCCAATCAGGCGTTCAATAAGTACTTTTATTAAAATAAAAGCACCAATACCAAAGGTTAGTTTAAAAAGTAAATTGATATTAACCTCTTTAAGGCCTGTAAAATCTTGATAAACGGTGAAACTAAACACCGCTAAACACAGAATTAAATTAGTAAATAACAATGCATCAAAACTGTCAAAAAATTTTTGCTCTCGAGAATAAATTTTCAAATATTTTGAGTTTCCTAACACTAACAAAAAGTCCTCAAATCGTTTGGGGGCTGTCATTTTTGCTATAGCAATGATAACTAAACCTGCTACGAGCAGCATGGTGAATAATTCATTTGAAGATACATCGCGAATCATAGTATAAAATTATCATAAATATTTACAAAAAGGCTATAATTATTAAGGAATATTTAGAAAAATGTAACTTCTAAATAATGTACATTTGCTAAAATTTATGTGTTTCAATAAAAATAAGGCATGCAGAATACGGTTGTTATTATACCCACATACAACGAAATCGAAAATATTGAAGCCATCATAAAAGCAGTATTATCAAAATCTGATGGAATACATGTTTTAATCGTTGACGATAATTCGCCTGATTTGACAGCTTTAAAAGTAAAAAAGCTTCAAAACGATTTTCCGAATCGTTTGTTTTTAGAAGTTAGAAAGGAAAAGTCTGGATTGGGAACAGCCTATATACATGGGTTTAAATGGAGTTTAGATAAAAAGTATGAGTACATTTTTGAAATGGATGCCGATTTTTCACATAACCCAGACGATTTAATAAAATTATACGAAGCCTGTTATATTAATGGTGCAGATTTATCTATTGGTTCTCGTTATGTAACGGGTGTAAATGTGGTTAATTGGCCTATGAGTCGCGTGCTTATGTCGTATTTAGCTTCAAAATATGTACGTATTATTACGGGCATGAAAATTGATGATACTACAGCCGGCTTCGTTTGTTATAAACGTCATGTTTTAGAAGCCATAGATTTAAATAAAATAAAGTTTATAGGGTATGCATTTCAAATTGAAATGAAATTTAAATCTTATTTAAAAAACTTTAAAATTATTGAAGTACCAGTAATTTTTACTGACAGAACAAAAGGCGTATCTAAATTAAGTTCAGGTATTATTTCAGAAGCTATATTTGGAGTTATATCAATGAAAATTAAAAGTTTATTTAAAAAGTAGGAAGCTATATGGCATTAAAAAAAACATTAATAAAAAATGCACACATTGTAAACGAAGGTTCTATTTTTAATGGTGATATATTAATTGAAGGTGAATATATAAAAGAAATTAATGATTCAATAAGCGCAAAATCTTCTGATGTGCACGTTATCGATGCTGAAGGAAAGTATATTTTGCCTGGAGTTATTGATGATCAAGTTCATTTTAGAGAGCCAGGGTTAACACATAAGGCAAATATAGAAACAGAATCAAAAGCAGCTATTGCAGGAGGGATTACATCGTTTATAGAAATGCCAAACACCTTACCGCAAACAACAACTATTGATCAATTAGAAGAAAAATTTGAAACTGCTGCAAAAACATCCTATGCAAATTATTCCTTTATGTTTGGAGGCACCAATGATAATTTAGAAGAAATCTTAAAAGTCAATTCAAAAAACGTTGCCGGATTAAAATTGTTTTTAGGATCTTCAACTGGAAATATGTTGGTAGATGATCCCAAAGTTTTAGAGAAAATTTTCAAAAGTACCGATATGATAATTTCTGTGCATTGTGAAGATGAGGCTACCATAGAAAAGAATTTTCAAGAGCATTTACAAAAGTTTGGCAATGATATTCCAATAAAATTTCATCCGGTAATAAGAAGTGAAGAAGCCTGTTACTTATCATCATCTAAGGCTATTGAGTTAGCTAAAAAAACGGGGGCAAGATTACATGTATTTCATTTATCAACAGGAAAAGAAACTAAGTTATTTACTAATAAAATTCCTTTAAAAAACAAGAAAATAACAGCTGAGGTGTGTATTCATCATTTGTGGTTTAACGACACCGATTATGATAAAAAAGGAACACATATAAAATGGAATCCCGCTGTAAAAACAGAGAAAGATAGGTTGCAGTTATGGGATGCTTTGCTAGATGACAGAATTGATGTTATTGCAACAGACCATGCGCCACATACTATGGAGGAGAAAAATAGCGTTTATACGAGTGCGCCATCTGGCGGTCCGTTAGTGCAACACGCCTTACCAGCCATGTTAGAAATGCATCATAAAGGAAAAATATCGATAGAGAAGATTGTTGAAAAAATGTGTCATAATCCAGCTATTTTATTTCAAGTAGAAAAAAGAGGCTATATAAAGGAAGGCTATTTTGCAGATTTAGTTTTGGTAGATTTAAATAATCCCTGGACGGTTAATAAAGGCAATATTCTCTATAAATGCGGATGGTCTCCTTTTGAAGGTACTAGTTTTAAATCGAGAATTACACATACTTTTTTAAATGGTAGTTTGGTTTATCAAAATGCTAAATTTTCGGATGTAAAAGCTGCAAAACGATTAACTTTTAATAGATGACATTTAAACAATTAATCTTATTTGCAGGAATTCTACTTTTGGTAGCTTCGTGTTATCAATATAAAAAGCCCGAGAAACCAAAAAATTTAATTTCTAAGTCTAGAATGGTCGATATTTTAATTGATGTCAAATTAATAGCTTCAGCTAATCTTATCGGTCAGGAAATAATTGAGAATCACGATGTAAACCCAGAAACTTATGTTTTTAAAAAATATAATATAGATAGTTTACAATTTGCTTTAAGCAATAATTATTATGCTTATTACTCAAAGGAGTATGAAGAAATTTACACGAAAGTTATAGATAGTTTAAAAGAACTTGAAGCCATTTATAAAGCTTTGGATTTGAAGGAGGAAGAAGAACGGGCTAAAGCCAAAAAAATAAAAGATTCATTAAACTATATCATCAATAAAGATTCTTTAGACCTGATTGAAATTCAAGATTCGCTACAAGGAAAAATTTATAAAGATTCTTTAACCGAAACTTTACTAAAAAAGAAATTTAAAGAAAAATCAGGGCTTATTTCTCCTGTTTCAGATACAGATTCCCAATCTCAATAATACTTTTATTTACATCTTTAAACTCATAATTGAGAGTGTTTTTTATTTTATCACTGCTGTAATTTGTTTCGGAAGATAAAGAATGCACCATTTGTTTTGTTAATTTTCTGCGTGTTCCAATAATTTTGTGTTTTAACCAATCTAATCTCCATGCAAAACTTAATAAAGTTGATGATGCAATTTTTTTTTGGGATTTACATTTAACGCTTTCAGATAAGGTTTGTAAAAACTGTTTGTAAGTCCAGTTTTCAGCAACTAAAATGTAACGTTCATTAATACTATCACTTTTTAATAGTGCAATCATAATTGAAATTACATCGTCAATGGCAACCAAACCTAAAGTCCCTGCGGTATAATATTTTAAACCTTGATGTGCCATTTTAAATAAACTGCCACTGCCATTATGCCAAATGCCAGCACCCAAAATGACTCCTGGATTTACAATTACGGCATCAACACCTTCTTGCGTGCCACGCCAAACTTCCATTTCTGCGCCATATTTTGTTATGGCGTACACACTGTGATCTTGTTCAGGATTCCAAATAGAATCTTCAGTAATACATGTGTTTTTAAGTTCATTTCCTAAGGTCGCAATTGAACTTACATAACATAATTTCTTAATTGAATTTGAAATACAAAAATTTACAATGTTAGCGGTACCTTCAATATTAGTTCGTCGTAAAAGTTGATACTTATCAGGTTCAAATGAAACAAATGCAGCACAGTGATATACATAGTCTACACCTTCAAAAGCTTTGTTTAATGAGGGGATATCTAAAATATCAGCTCTAAACCATTCAATATTTTGAAAAAGCTTTTTATGATCATCGGTGTACGTAGAAAATATATTTTTTACATGGTTTAATTTATGTTCACTTCTATAAATGGCTCTAACCTTTTCGTTATTGGTAGTTAATTTATAAAGTAAATGTGCGCCTACTAAACCGGTACTCCCTGTTACTAAAATCATGCAACTAAAGTAAAGAATTATTAATTATGCATGAGTAATTCTATACGTATTTTTATATTTGCCAAAGATTACTAAATAGTTTAAATAATGATAAAGAATTTTGTTGAAGAGTTAACTTGGAGAGGTATGATTCACACCGTAATGCCTGGTGCAGATGTCCATTTAATGGAAAGTATGCGAAGTGCTTATGTGGGTTTTGATCCTACCGCAGATTCTTTACATATTGGTAATTTAGTTCCTATTATGTTATTAGCACATTTTCAACGTTGCGGACACAAACCTGTGGCTTTAGTTGGTGGCGCAACAGGAATGATTGGTGATCCCTCGGGAAAGTCAAACGAGCGTAATTTGTTAGATGAAAACACGTTACGTCATAATCAAGACGCTATAAAAAAACAGTTAGCACATTTTTTAGATTTTGAAGGGGACTTCGGAAATTCTGCCATTTTAGTAAATAATTACGATTGGATGAAGGATATTTCATTTCTTGAATTTATTCGTGATGTTGGTAAGCATATTACGGTAAACTACATGATGGCAAAAGATTCAGTAAAAAACAGAATATCTTCTGATTCTTCTGAAGGGATGAGTTTTACTGAGTTTACTTATCAGTTGGTTCAAGGTTACGATTTTCTTCATTTGTATAAAGAAAAAGAGTGTACCATTCAAATGGGTGGAAGCGACCAATGGGGAAATATTACCACTGGAACTGAATTAATTAGACGAATTGATAGCGGAAAAGGATATGCTATTACATGCCCTTTAATAACAAAATCAGACGGTTCTAAATTTGGGAAGTCTGAAGGTGGCAATGTATGGTTAGATGCCAATAGAACATCACCTTATAAATTTTACCAATATTGGTTAAATTCTAGCGATGAAGACGCCGAAAAGTATATTAAGATATTTACGTTTCTGGAGAAAGATGATATTAGTGTATTAATAAAAGAACATCAAGAAGTACCACATTTACGGATATTGCAAAAGCGTTTATCAGAAGAAATTACAAAAATGGTACATTCTGAGGAAGATTTAAATAACGCCATTAAAGCAAGTAATATCCTTTTTGGAAAATCTACAAGTACAGATTTAAAACAACTTAATCAACAAACATTTTTAGATGTGTTTGATGGTGTGCCTCAAACAGAAATTGAACAATCTGATATAGATAATGGACTCGATATTATTTTGGCTTTAGCCGAAAAAGGCCATTTTTTAAAATCTAATGGAGAGGCACGACGTGCGTTAAATGAAAATTCAATCTCCGTGAATAAGGAAAAAGTAAAAGACGATTATAAAATTACATCTGAAGATCTAATAAATAACAAGTTTGTATTATTACAGCGAGGTAAAAAGAATTATTTTGTTTTAAGCGTAAAATAAAAAAAGCCTGATTGAGAGCTTCAGACTTTTTTAACCAACCAACTAAAAACTAATTTTTCTTTTTCTTAACTTTTGGGTTTGTCGTAGTAAATATTTGAATCTTACAGATTAAAAAATTATTTTTTGAATTTTATTTTCTCCCAATTTTCATCTGCTTTCTTCTGTAATTTATCTTTGTTTTCTTTTTGCCATAATTCTAAGGTATTTGTTCCCCAAGCATTGTAAAACAAATAGAGTTTTCCATCTTTTACTTGGAAGGTTTTTGGATTAATAGAAACTTTATCCGCTTTTTCTGCAATAGCGTAAGCACAATAACCACCATATTGAGGCAGGTATTTCTCAGGATGTTTTTCAAATAAATCTAAATTTTCTTTAGAAGAGAATTTATATTTTATGTTATTAAATTCTGAAATGAATTTATTTTCGCCTTCTTTTGATTGATTACTAAAATAGCTAACAACATCGTAACCATTTACAGCAAATCCCTTTTTTATGTTATAATCGATTGACTGAGAAAATAAGTACGTAGAGCAAATACAAACTAATAAGGTGAAGATTTTCATAAATAATATTTTCTTATTAGTCGTAAAAAAAGGAATGACTTACTTTTTAAAATACCATTAAATTACAACCACGAATATCAGAATTATCAAACCGTCCAACAATTTCAAACGAACCATCTTTATTTAAACGCCCTAAATCTTGAGTAGCAATAAAGGAACACGAATTTATGTTAGCCAAATCAACAATGTTTATACCACCTGTTTTTTCAAAAGTATTTATACTCAACGCATCTTCAGGATCACGCGTTAAAATTCGCATCCAATTAGGACAATTAAAAACACCATTTCCTTTTGAATAGGCCTGACTTAAAAGCTCGGTCATACCGTATTCACTATGAATAGCTTCAACACCAAAACCTATTTTTAATTGATGGTGAAGTTCATCTCTAATAAGTTCTTTTCTTCGCCCTTTCATTCCTCCAGTTTCCATTATTATAGTACTTTTTAAATTAAATTGAAAAGATTCAACCAAATCTAATAATGCAAAAGAAACTCCAATTAATAATACTTGCTTTCCTTCAGAATCTACCTTAATAAGGTTGTCTTTTAATTCAGAAAGATTGTTTAAATAAAACCCGCTTTCTTTGTGTTTCGATTTAGTAATCATATCATTCACCATGTAAATCAGTGAAGAACCCTCACGTTCTAAATAGGATGGTAATAAGGCAAGAACCACATAATCTTCCATGCTTCCATAAAAATTTTGAAATCCTTTAGAAAAGCTTTGGTTGTATATTTCCAAATTAGTTACATGATGTTTACTTGTTATGCTTCCCGTTGTTCCTGAGCTTTTAAAAGTAGCTTTAATAGGTGCTTTAGAACTTAAAACGCGATGTGTTTTAAAAAACTGAATAGGTAAAAAAGGAATGTCTTTTAGCGTTTTAACATCGCTGGGATGCTTATATAATAAATCGCAAAAAGAACGATAAACGCTATTGTTATCAAATTGGAAGTTAAAAATTTGTAGTGCTAAGGCTTCAAATTCAGCGTGAGTGTTTGTATTAAAAATGGCGTTAATGTCAATCATTTAATATATCTGTTCAATTTCAAATTAATATGGAGAACAAAACAAAAGTATGGAAAATAAAAAAGCGTTACCATAGGCAACGCTTTTAAAATTTATTATCAAGTAACTTTACTTTATCACTAATTTACGTGTTTCGCTAATTTCATTTTCAGTAATTTTCATAATGTAAACACCTTTACTTAGGTTGGAAATGTTTAATTCTTTTCCCGTAATAAAGGTAGAAAAAATTTGTTTTCCTAAAACATCAAAAAAATCAACCTTTTTGGTTAAATTACGTTTAGAAGTAAGATATATAAATATTTTACCATTGGTAACAGGATTTGGATATATAGATAACTCTTCTATACCTTGTTCTATAGGGGTATTATTAAAACTATTTTGAGAGAACCCTTGATAGGAAATCAAAAAAGTTAAGGAAAATAATAAGATATAAAAGTAGTTTTTTGTCATAATCTCTATTACAATAATAAAATTAGTGAATTATTGCAATAGTTATACCAAAAATATGTTAAAGATTTAAGTCATTGGTCGAAACATTAAATTCGTGTAAGTTGTTTGTTACCTTAATGTTATTTATTTTTAGAATTCAAATGAAATCATGTTATTAGTTTTATCTTTACTAGAATAACGAGTTTTATCTAATTTAATGATGAAAAAAAAGGATATTAAAATATTATTAGTTGACGACGAGCCAGATATTTTGGAAATTGTAGGTTATAATTTGTCAAATGAAGGGTATCAAGTTATCACTGCTGAAAACGGGTTTGAAGGTGTTAAAAAGGCGAAGAAAGAATTGCCGCATTTAATTATTTTAGATGTTATGATGCCAGAAATGGATGGTATTGAAGCCTGTGAGTTAATTAGAAAAAACCCAGATTTAAAAAACACAATAGTTACTTTTTTAACAGCCAGAGGAGAGGATTATTCTCAAGTTGCAGGTTTTGATGCAGGTGCAGATGATTATATTACAAAACCCATAAAACCTAAAGTATTAGTAAGTAAAGTAAAGGCTCTTTTACGTCGTTTTAAAGAGGAAGATGTAGTTGATACGTTCAAAATAGGAACTCTTGAAATTAACAGAGACGAATACAAAATCACTTCAAAAGGAAAAGAAATAATACTTCCAAGAAAAGAATTTGAATTATTATCTTTGTTAGCATCCAAACCAGGAAAAGTATTTAAACGTGATGAAATTCTTGATAGTGTTTGGGGTAATGAAGTGGTTGTTGGCGGTCGCACTATTGATGTGCATATTCGTAAATTACGTGAAAAATTGGGAGACAAAAGTTTTAAAACTGTAAAAGGAGTAGGTTATAAGTTTGTAGATTAATGCAGACAAAATTCAAAAAATCATATCGATTTGCAATAAACACCTCATTTTATATCACACTATATATCACGCTCTTAGTCAGCGTTTTTTTGTATCTACTTTTTGATATTTTATGGTGGGTCATACTTTTATTTTTCATCCTTACCTACATATTTACTTTTTTAGTTATTCAATTTAGGGTTGAAAGATTTATATATCGACGTGTAAAAAAGATTTACGACGATTTAACTCTTTTAGAATCTGCTAGCATAAACAAGGGAGCCATAACTACAGATATGCGAACATTAACAAAGGAGATTGATAAGTTTGCTAGAGATAAAAAAATTGAAATAGAAACGCTTAAAGTTAGAGAACAATACCGAAAAGAATTTTTAGGAAACGTATCCCATGAATTAAAAACGCCATTATTTACCGTTCAAGGTTATATTCTAACCTTGCTAGATGGTGCTATGAATGATAAGAATATAAGGGAAAAATACTTAGAAAGAGCAAGCAAAGGTATTGAAAGGCTGGGTTACATTATTAATGATTTGGATATGATTACTAAGTTGGAAGTTGGTGATTTAAGTTTAAAAACTGAAACTTTCAATATTGTAGAGTTAGTTAATAACGTTTTTGATATGCTTGAAATGAAAGCTGCAAAAAAGAAAATTACATTAACTTTTGATATGGATTATGTTAGTCCTATTTATGTTAAAGCTGATAAAGAACGTATACAGCAGGTATTAGCAAATTTGATAGTAAATTCTTTGAAGTATGGAAGGTATAAAGGAACTACGGAAGTAAGCGTTGAAAATTTAATTAAAAATAAGGTTATTGTTAGGGTAACCGATAATGGCGAGGGCATTTCTCAAGAACATTTACCGCGTTTGTTTGAGCGTTTTTATCGCGTAGACAAAAGCGGATCTCGCAAAGAAGGAGGTTCTGGTTTAGGATTATCAATAGTAAAACACATTATTGAGGCACACGATGAAAAAATTTATGTAGAAAGTGAGTTTGGGGTTGGGAGCGAGTTTTCATTTACCCTCGAAAAAGCTTAATAGCCCTTTATAATCTACTTCAAAATTAAAGGCTTTTAAACCAGTAAATGATTCTATATCATTTAGTTTATTTAATTCAAATTCATCTTGATTACAACTGGGCACCAATCCTAACTTAGTTAACCTTTTAGCTAAATATTCCTGTTCAAACTGCCCTGGCGTTGGTATAAAAAAAGCTTTTTTGTTAAGTTTAGCCAAATCCATTACCGTGGTATAACCCGATCTGGAAATAACTAATGCACTCTCATTAATAGTTTTTTCAAGTAAATCTGAAGTCATAAAATTGTAAATCGTTATGTTAACTAAAACTTTTACAGTTTGCACGTGTTCCACAATCCCCTTTACAAAAATAATATTTCCTTGAAACGGCATTAATTCTTTTAATAGTTTTTCTTCTAAAAGGGTACGTTGAGGTTCTGGTCCAGAAAGTAAAACTAAAATATCATTAGTCGTTTTTGTGGTTTTTTTTTCAAACCTACTTAAAGGACCTATATATTTGGTTGGCAAATTAAACATATAAGGATGCCCTAATTTTCCACTTAAGTTTGGTTGGTTTTCAAAATCAGGAACCCAACACATATCAAATTTCTCGATAATTTTTTGATGAATTTTAGTGCTTAACCATGTGGTATTTCCGCTTAAAACATGCAGTTGGTGTGTTATAAAAACCGACGGTACTTTTTTGCTATAAACTCCAAATCTGTTGTCAGAAATAATTCCCGAAATATTTTGCATGTCAACAATCTGGTTAATTACTTCCTTTTCGGCTTTTATCGTCTTGATGAGTTTTGGTAAGTCTTTTAATAACTTCAGTTTAAAGTGGTTACTTTTTCTAGCATAGGTTATGTTATAAGCTGGTAGTTCGATACTTGAAACATTTGGAAATTCCTTTTGTAATAATTTTAAAGCAACTCCATCACTAGCAATAATAGGGTGATAACCATTTGATATTAAGGCATTTATTATAGGAATGCTTCTTGTGGCGTGACCAAAACCCCAGTTTAAAGGTGCTACTAAAATTCTTTTTTTCATTAATAATTATTTTGGCGTGCCCCAAAAGGGTCGGGCTTTACACTATATCTTTTTTTCGTGCCTCAAAAAAGGATGTCGTTTCAATCCCTCACGCATTTTTTTGCTAAATTCAAAGATAACGTATTAAGGCTCTCGTATATTTCCTTAATTTTGGCAAATATTATAATATTTATTAGCAAATTATCTGTGGGAAGTAAAAATAAATTACGACGTTTTAAAGAAAATGAAACTTTTTCTAATGTGTTTCAACCAACAAGAGACCAATTAGTAAATTCAAATTTTAATTTAAAAGGATACTGGAGAACTGAGGTTTTTAAAAATGATAATCCATTAGTTTTAGAATTGGGTTGCGGTAAAGGAGAATATTCGGTGGCTTTGGCTGAAAAATATCCAAATAAAAACTTTATTGGTATAGATATAAAAGGCGCGCGTTTTTGGAGAGGCGCAAAAACAGCTATTGAAAATAATATTTCAAATGTGGTATTTTTGCGCACACAAATTGAACTTATAGACTATGCCTTTGCTGAAAATGAAGTTGATGAAATTTGGATAACCTTTCCTGATCCTCAAATAAAATATAAGCGCACAAAACATAGAATGACTAATGCCAAGTTTTTACAACGCTACAAAACTATTTTAATTCCAGGGGGTGTAGTCAACTTAAAAACAGATAGCGAATTTATGCATGGTTATACGCTTGGATTATTACATGGTGCAGGACATGAAGTGCTTTATGCAAACCATAACGTGTATAAACAAGAAGGGAGCCCCGAAGAGGTTACAAGTATTCAGACCTTTTATGAATCGCAATATTTAGAGCAAAACAAACCAATTACGTATATTCGGTTTAAAATTAAATCGTAGTGAATATAACTTTTGTCTTTTTTTTAGGCTTATTTTTTGCAATGATTGGTGTTGTTCCACCAGGGTTGTTGAATATGACTGCGGCCAAAATAAGTCTAAAAGAAGGTCATGTTAGAGGTATAGTATTTTCTGTAGGAGTATGTGTTATCGTATTATTCCAAACTTATGTTGCTAGTATTTTTGCACGTTATTTAAGTATGCATCCAGAAGTTATTGGTGTTTTAAGAGCGGTTGCTTTGGTAATATTTATTTTAATAACTATTTATTTTTTGTTTTTAGCGAAGTCTATACCCAAACAACAAATACAGCCAAAAATAAAAAGTAAGCATAGTCGGTTTTTTCAAGGTGTTTTATTATCACTTATAAACGTATTCCCCATACCATATCAAGCATATATGACTATTACTTTAGCATCATTTGGTTGGATGACATTTGAGAAAACAAGTATTATGGCTTATGTAGCTGGGGCTGTAACAGGTACATTTGTAACACTCTATATGTATATTTTCTTCTTTGAAAAAATAAAAGGAAAACGATTTACTTCACAAAAAAATATGAACCGAATAATTGGGGGTATAACAGGAGTTATTTCCATTGTCACCATAATTAATATTATTCAAGATTTTTAACGTGAAACTAGAAACCCTTAATTTTTTTGATAAAGTTTACGAGGTTGTAAAACAAATACCTTACGGTAGAGCAACAAGTTACGGTGCTATTGCTAATTTTTTGGGAGCTGCAAAAAGTGCACGAATGGTTGGTTATGCCATGAATGGGTCAATTGGTAAAGATGTGCCCGCTCATCGTGTTGTAAATAGAAAAGGATTGTTAACTGGAAAGTACCACTTTGATGGTACTAACTTAATGCAGCAATTATTGGAAAGCGAAGGAATTAAAGTGGTAGATAATCAAATTCAAAATTTTGAAAAAGTATTTTGGGATCCGAATGTACTGTTTTAGGGTTTAAAAATATTAACTCGCTTCTTTGATGTTTTCTTTATTACTAGCCATTTTTAAAACATTACAAAGTAAATTAGTTTCATTGTTAAATAGAGCTTGCTTTAAAAGCTGCATTTCTTGTTCCATGTTCTCTTTAACGGTTTTCTTCAATTTATCGGTAAAACTTAAGCTGAAAATTTTCTTATAAAGAAAAACATGATTAGAAAGGGTAACGTGTTCATCACCTATGCAAATAGAAATTTCGTTTTCTGAATCAATAAGAAAATATTCATCAGAAATAGGTGACATTAATTTTTTGATATCTTTCTTATTCGAATACTCCTCAACAATATCGATAATATGTTGAGCGTCTTCTGATACGGTTTTTTTCTTTAAACTAAACATATTTTAATAATTTATCTTAATTGAAAAAATTTAGGGTTTAAGCTTTATAAGACAAACTTAATGCCAATTGCGCTAAGAAAAAAATGAGGCTTGTTTTTAGTCCGAAATAATTGTTTTTCAACTATTTAACGATAAAGTTTTCGTTCAAGAGTTATTAAATATGGATAATCTGTGCTTAACTTAGGTCGTTGAAATAAAAATTTAGGCATCTTACAATTTGTTCTGTTTAGTGCCCAAATAATTAAATATTTTTAAAAATGAAAATTTCATTTCATAAGAAAATTAAATAATGACATCAATAAAACTTCTAATGAGATGCATCTGTCTTCCAGCTTTATTAATTATATTTGCATTTTAGAATCATTCTTAATAATTGAAATTTTAATACATAGTTTAAAGAAATAGCGCAACTAATACCCAGTGTTTGTAATTTTTCTTTTATGCTATCCTCATACCATATGAAACTCGATAAACAAGATATATTAAAAGCTTTAGAAACTATAACGGTCCCAGGTGAGGGACAAAATATGGTGGAAAGCGGTGCTGTAAAAAATGTAATTACTTTTGGAGATGAAGTTATTGTGGATATCACTATAAAAAATCCAAGTTTACAAGCTAAAAAACGTACTGAAGTTGACATTTTAAAAACTATACATGATCAAGTTTACGAGAAAGCAAAAATTACCGTAAATGTTAAAGTTGAAGTTCCAGAAAAACCTAAAACCAATGTTATTAAAGGAAAAGCAATTCCTGGAATAAAAAATATTATAGCCGTAGCATCAGGTAAAGGGGGTGTTGGTAAATCTACAGTAACGGCAAATTTGGCAGTTACTTTGGCTAAAATGGGCTTTAAAGTAGGCGTTTTGGATGCTGATATTTATGGTCCTTCAATGCCTATTATGTTTGATGTTGAAACTGAAAAACCTTTGGCAGTTAATGTTGATGGAAAATCTAAAATGAAACCTGTAGAAAATTATGGGGTTAAAATATTATCTATAGGCTTTTTTACTCAACCCAACCAAGCCGTAGTTTGGCGAGGTCCTATGGCGGCTAAGGCATTAAATCAAATGATTTTTGACGCAGCTTGGGGCGAGATAGATTTCCTATTATTAGATTTGCCACCAGGAACAGGCGATATTCACTTAAGTATTATGCAGTCGTTACCCATTACGGGAGCTGTTGTAGTAAGTACACCTCAAAATGTAGCTCTAGCTGATGCTAGAAAAGGTGTAGCCATGTTTCAACAAGAAAGCATAAATGTGCCAGTTTTAGGAATTATTGAAAATATGGCTTACTTTACACCTGCAGAATTACCTGATAATAAATATTATATTTTTGGTAAAGAAGGTGCTAAAAATTTAGCAGAAGATTTGCAAATAACATTCTTAGGTCAGTTACCTTTGATTCAAAGTATAAGAGAAGCTGGAGATGTTGGTCGCCCTGCGGCATTACAAACAGCAACGCCCTTAGAGAAAGCTTTTGAAAAACTAACGCAGAATGTTGTACAAGAAGTCGTAAGACGAAATGACGATTTACCACCAACCGAAGCAATAAAAATTACAACCATGGCTGGTTGTTCAGCAGTAAAGAAATAAAAAACCACTTTTCCCTTTTTTTTGTGGAGGGTAGGTGAGGAAAAAATAAATTATGACTAAAGAAGAAGTGACATTAAATGTTGAAAAAGCCCTAGATGAAATTCGCCCGTTTTTACAAAGCGATGGTGGCGATATTTCGTTATTGTCTATTGAAGATAACAATACGTTGGTAAAAGTACAATTGCAGGGAGCTTGTGTGGGTTGTAGTGTGAATCAAATGACTTTAAAATCGGGTGTAGAAATGACTATTAAAAAATATGCCCCTCAAGTAGAACGCGTTATAAATATTGAAGTTTAAAATTGCAATGTTCTAAAAAACTATCAATTAAACCAGTCATCTTCTAACAATCATATTTCTATAAATCAAGAATTTTAATAATTTACTATTTTTTCATTCAATATCTTAAATTAGCTCATAAATTCTACAAAAATAAATCTGCATCTGTTAAATTTGTGGTACAATTCATGACATTCATTTTGTAGACATCATAATACTTAGCAATGAGCGACATAAACATTAAAATAACAGACAGAGAAGGCGTAACTCATAATATCGTGGCACCAACAGATATGGCTATGAACCTTATGGAAGTTGTGAGATCTTACGAACTTGCACCCGAAGGTACTATAGGCGTTTGCGGCGGTATGGCCATGTGTGCATCCTGTCAATGCTACGTGCTGAGCAAAACCGAGTTGCCAGAAATGAGCGACGACGAAGAAGCTATGCTCTCGGAAGCTTTTGATGTAAAAGATAACTCACGCTTAGGTTGCCAAATACAAATGACGCCAGAAATGGAAGGCCTTATGGTAGAACTTGCACCAGAAAGCTAAATTACCAAACATTTTAAATTTACAGTTTTATAATTCCAATCTTACTTTAAAGTCTTATTAGTGTTCTGGGCGTTACCCTATGGGGTTGCGCTGTCAACTACATCTTTTTGTGCTGAACTTGTTTCAGTATCTCATCAAACATGTTCTACGCATAAAAATAAGTTTTAGATCAAATGTATAGTTAAGCGAAAAAAGGATACCGTTTTAATCGCTAACGCAGAGTCGTTTGCTAATTTTTGTAATTACCACCAAACTAAAAATGCTTTTTTAAGTTCACCATTTTTTAATTTTATCCAGCACATTGGAGAAATTTTTTTATCAAAATAATCTTGCGCTATAGTTTTAAAATTGGTAAAATTTAACCAATTTACATTGGTGTTCGGGATAACCAACCAATCTTTCTTTTTTGGAAAATAAAATTTACAATTATTAAAAAGATGCCATTCATTTCTTTTCATGTAAAACCCGAAAACACAATCCGTATTTAGTGTTTTGAGCTGTATATGTTGTTTCGATAAAGGCATAAACAACTGTGCTTTAAAATGTACTAGTTGAGAGAAATCTTCTGATTTTAATCTCATCGGTTTTAAATACTTTTTGCATTCAGTGGTATGCAAAAGCGGTAATTGCTTATTTTTTAGTTTAGTAAGTTTTTCAATTAAAGCATCTTTTCTGTTGGGTCCAATAAAACATTCAATTTCGTTATTTCCCACGGACGGATCGTACAAATAAAATTTGTAAATAATTTCCAAATGAACAGGCTTGTTGTTTTTTAAAAACAAACAATCCAACTCTCCTAAAGTCAATTTATCTCGCTGTATTTGAATGTTTTCTTCTAAAATAAAAATATTTTCTTGTTCCTCTAATTCAAATGAAACAAAACGCTCAACATATTTTCCCAAACGTAATTCTTCATTAATAGTCATACGGATGTTTTTAGATTTCGAAACCATTTCAAATTGAAACAAACCAGAAACAGCATCACCTTCCCATAAACACGGAGTACTTAAAAAACCTTCATAACGCTTTTGAATCATGGTTTATTTATTTGTTGTATAATTAATATTCCTACTAGTGCTATGTCAATAAAAACACCACTTAAAGAGTACAATAATGCTGCGCTTTAAATTAATCCATATATTTCTGCTAAAATTGAAGCTATTCCAATTTAGAGGACTATATATTCTGATGATTTTAAAAATTTGAATGAATTTAGTCAATATTTTCAATTCCGGAAACGAGCTAAAAAATTCAAGAGTCATTTCGTTCAGAATACAGTTATTAGATTTCAGAATATGCTACAAGTTAAAATTTAATTTAGGCTGATAATTAAAATACCATTAAGTGTTTTGAAAATAATATAAACAAATTAAAAATTTGGCTTCCTTTGGAAATACAAAACACCTCTCAGAATATCTCTATTAGCAGTTTTTATAAACGATATAGTGCGTATTGCTTATTCCTTTGTGGATTCAGTATATGTTACAATATCAATTCCAATTCCGTTTGGGTCTTGAATTGCAAAATGTCTGTCTCCCCAAGGTTCGTTTCTAATGTTAATTTTAATTTCTACTCCTAAATTTTTTATGTTTTCGTATATTTTATCAACATCATCTACCTCAATAGTCAAAAACATTCCTTTACCATTAAAAGGTTCGTGAAACAACGATTGTTGCGAAGGGTGGTTTGGTAGCAAAAATGCTAAATGGTTTATGTTGTCTGGTGTGTGTAATAATAAATAAAATTCATTTTCAAAGGTTACACCAAAATTCAGAATTTTTGTGAAGAATTCTTTAGTTTCGTCTATTTTTTCTGTTGTTATTCCTGCGTTTAATTTCATTTTTGGTGCGTTATTTTTATTAATACTTGGTTGCGAAAATATGCTTATCGAAAAGCATATCGCCATTAAAAAGATGATAGCTTTTTTCATTTCGTTTTCATTTAGAATTCAAATCTATCACGTAATTGTGGTCAAGTATTGTAAAAATTGGACATAATCACCTATTAAAAGCTTTTGTTGGTGTTACGCCATAAAAATTTTTAAAATCTTTTATAAAATGGGCTTGGTCGTAATAACCAATATCGTAAAACCATTTATCTGCCTTTAGGCTCTGGTTTAATGGTTTGGACCTTAATATATTTTGAAATTGAACCACTTTGCTAAAAGTTTTTGCTGTATCTCCAATATAATATTTGAATAATCGCTGAAGTTGTCTTTGGCCAATTCCTGTGTTTAAATCTTTTTCGATATTTACGACACCAAAATTTTTGAGAATTATTTCTACCGCATCATGAAGTCGGCTATCAGTTTTAAATTCTGTCTTTGAAATTTTTAGATTAAAAAAGTTGTCTAAAAGTTTCTTAATTTTTTTCAGATTTAGAGTTTCATTAAATGCGCTAGCGATAAACTCGGATGTTTCGAGAGAGATTTTGTTCAAATATTCAAATCGATTGCTCAATCCAGAAGCATCTATTCCAAATATTTGAGGAAACCTTGTTGGTAGAAATCGAATTCCGATATAATTGAAGGTGTTTTCTAGATGAAATTCTGTGTATTTTTTACAAAAACCCATAACGAAACTATTTTTCGGGTCATTCAGTTCAAAAAAAATATCGATGCAACCGTCCGCAACAACTCGGTAATTAAATGGATAGGAAAGTTGATGTTTGGTTTTTAGTTGCCAATAGCAATAAATAAATTCCTGAAGTGGCTCGTTTGGTTTAATTTCTTTATACGTTACATTTTCTTCCGATTGTCTAATTGTCGGTTGAATGGGATGATAGAATTTTCTTATTTGTTCACTAGTTTTCAATCGATTATAGATTTTTTTATGTCAAGTCTTGATATATGACTACTGTTTAATAATTAAAATTAAGCTGCATTTTGATGCCTATGATTTAGCACGTAAAAATGAATGAAAAATCCACAATAATTTTCGCAAGTAAGCTAGAACTAGCAATAAATTATACACGACTTTATTGACCACAGTTTTTAGTCCACATTGTAATTTCCATTCGCCCACTTTATTGTGGGTTCAATCCATTCTTTTAAAGGTTTAAATAAAAATCCGTGTCCCATTCCTGTATTCAATTCTATTTCTTTAAAGTGTTTTATTTCGCAGTTCGAGGTTTTCTTTCGTTCCAATGAAGAAACTCCAAATGGGTCGGATCTTTCGTAAATTGTTAAAATATTTCCGCAAAAATTGATTTCAGGTATATTTTGAATATCACTATTTCTAAAACTAGCAATAAATACAAAATTCAAATCTTGATTATTTGCTAAAGTCGAAACGAATTGAGCAATATATCCGCCTTTTGAAGTTCCCACTACAGTTATTTTTCTTGATTCTATTCCATTTTTTATTAAACTGTCAATTTTGGTTACAATTCCAATTGCGTATTGTCTTGCGTTAACATTTTCGCTTCGTTTTTCGCTTATTACTTTAAATCCTTTTTTTTTAAATTTAGCAATAATTTCGTTATACTCAGTCCGCCCAAATTCTGGATGAAAATCATCCAGTTGGTGTTCTTCTAAAAATCTGTTGTGAAGGAAGAAAATAAATCGGTCATTATTTTTATTTCTGTACGCAAATAAAGTTGAGTAAAAAAGAATTCCAATTAGTAGACTTATTTTCATTGATTTGCGATTTTATCAATATTATTGCCAACGTTAATATAAAAGATTAGTGCGTTTTATGTTTAAGGATTTTCCGGATTAAAATAGAATGCAAACAAACAAAACAACTCACATTGGTTAAGCTAAAACTAGCAATTAATTTTAGGATACGTCGTTGTAGGTAGTTTTTTATATTCGGTAAGCTAATCCAATTTTTAATATGTTCACGTTTGTATTATACGTTATATCAGGAACTCCGTTGTCAACATTTATCTTCACATAATCGTATTGAACTTGGGCAAATAGTTTATGGGTTATATTATATGCAAGCCCTAAATTTAAATTTAGTCCACTTTGTGTTTCACTAGCTCCAGAAACATCAAATCCATTATTAGTTCCAGATGCATCAAAAACCATAAAGGTATATCCAAGTCCGATAAAGGGATGAATTTTTATTATTTCTAATTCGAATTCAGCAAAAACTCTAGGTTGAAACAAATATGAGTTGACCTTAACATTTATGGAAGTGTTTTCATCACTCGTATTATTTACAAAAAGGCCACCATTTAAAGAGGCTCCAATATTAATCAATTCTAAATCTGCAAATCTATACTTTGCTCCAATGTCGATAATTCCATCATAATTTTCTCCGACGAAATTTTTGTCAATCGGAATGGGGTAGTTTAATTCAAGACCGAATTTTGAGTTTTGAGAAAATGATTTCATTGAAAAAATGATTAATAATGTCAATAATAGTTTTTGTCTCATAATTTGGTTTTGAAATTACCTACAATTTCTTATATGAGTATAAATATAGTATTTTATTCGTCACTCTATTTAGTTTTGGGCTTATAAGAGAAGTTTTTATCCCTGTTTTTTGTGGTTTCGATATTAGGTGTGCTTTTTACGTTAAAGATTGAAATGGCATCTTTTTTAAAAACATATAATAAAAAGGCTAAGGCCTTTTGGATAACGCCTAACATCATAAAAAAGCTAAATGGAAGTGATTATTTTAAATACGTATAATACAAATAGAGTGACTTTATTATAAAAATAAGTGTCTTAATTTATTGCAAAAACAGCACTTAATTTAAAAGTAGGGATAGTCACCTTAAAGTTTTTTGTAGTTGTAAAGTTTATCATATTATAATGCCCTTGCATAGCTCCAAAAGGAGAGGTTAGCAAACAGCCTGAATTGTATGTATGAGACTCTCCAGGTTTTAAAACAGGTTTTTTACCTATAACGCCTTCACCCGATACGGTTTCAATATTATTCAAAGCGTCCATGATTTCCCAATGTCGTGCATTAAGCTGCACAGAATCTTTACTTTGATTTTCAATAGTTACGGTATATCCAAAAGCATATTGAATTTTATAATTCTTATAAAACGAACCTTCGTAGGTAGTTTCTACCGAAATTTTTATACCTCTTGTTACTTGTTGAACCATGTTAACTATTAATATGTAAAGTCATTACATGTGCTAAAATAATAAATATTAAATGGTTAGTCTTAGTTTTTTATGTAATTGAAAGAAATATTAGTTGAAATGCAGCTTTTAGTTGGTTATATTGGTTGATGATACCTCGTTGAAACCAACAATCCTATCGTACCTGGCACCTAAATCTCTATAATATACCAATACTTTATAGTTATTTTCAGTCTGCCAAAAGTTTCCGCTAATTTTGCCTTCATCTAAAGTACCGTTACTATTTAGAACAACATACTTGTAATTGTAAAAACCTTGTTTAAGTTTAAAGTTAGTTTGATAACGCCCCGTATCGTAATTATACATCATTTCGTTATAATCTTCAAGCGCATAATTATTAAAATTGCCATACACGTAAATGCGTTCTCCATTGGTTAATTCAGGATAATCTAGAGTAAAGTGTACTTGGGTGTAGTCTGCTTCAATTGAAATATCTTCTCTATCAAGAGCTGTTATTTTAAAGCCTCCATTAATATCTGGATTATAAGTATAGGGTAAGTCAGCCCTCGAACTGTTAGCAAATAAATAACTGTGATAAATATCATTAAGCTCAATAAATTGAACGCCTAAAGAAGCTGTTCTAACATCTTTAGTTTCAAAGAACAAATATTCGTTTCCTCCAAGAAAAGCGGTTTCATTGATATACCTGTATATTAATTTATCGCCAATAGTATATTGTGGTTTTATATTTTTTATGGCGGTGTTTAAGTTTCTGTTTTGAATGATTAAAGCTTTAACAGTTTGTAGTGGATTATTGAGTTGATTACCACCAGAAATTTCTATATCTACAGTTTGCACACGATCAATAGTACTAACATCGCGAGAGCGTTTGATGCGAATACCAGGAGTAACTACATCCTCGTAAATCATAAATTTTCTCGAAAAAACGAGATTATCACTACTATCGTGAATTGAAAGTATGTAATTTCCAGACACTTTTAATCCTTTAGTTTGTTGGTTTGGAATAGAAAGCGTGTAATGTGAATATAATTGAAAGGTATTAAAAGAATTTCGATAATTGAAAAGTCTAAAATTATCAACGCCCAATAAAAATTCTGGTCTTACAAGTTGCGATTCTGTCCAATCGTAATTATAATGTTTTATTTTATAATAAAAATCGGGCTCATTATTTACAAGAGCATCAAATTCTAAATAAAATGTTTCACCTAGTTTTATAATAGGAAGCTCGCCTAAATCACTACTGGTGCTTTTAAAAGTTATAGATTTTATGTAATTGGGGGGGCTGACCTCATTTACTTGCGAGAAGGCAAAAGCTGTAAAAAAAATAAATAGATAAGAAAACAGTTTTAAATTCAATTTTAATTCCATAGAAACAAATATAATCAAAATCCATACCCAATTTATTTATATTGTTTATAATCATTATAAATAAAAAAGATATATTTTTTTGAAAAATATATTAGTAATAATTCGTATTTTTGCAGCGATTTTTTGGATAACTAATTTCAATAAAAAAATATGTCAAACGACATTCGAATTAAAAAAGGTCTAGACATTAAACTTAAAGGTGAAGCTGAAAAAACCATTGAAAACGGTATAGTAAGTAACTTTTATACGTTAAGACCCGAAGATTTCCACGGCATTATTCCTAAACTTGTAAAAAAAGAAGGCGCGACTGTAAAGGCAGGTGAAACTGTATTTTATAACAAAGACTTTGAAAACATGAAGTTTGTGTCTCCAGTTTCTGGTGTAGTTTTAGAGGTTATGCGTGGTGAAAGAAGACGTATTATGGCTGTTAAAATTGAGGCTGATAAAACGCAAACCTCTTTAGAACACGGAAAGTTTAATATTGAGTCTGCTGATGCAGAAGCCATAAAAGCACATTTGTTAGCTTCAGGTTGTTGGCCGTTTATAAAGCAACGCCCTTATGATGTCATCGCAAAACCTGAAAAAACACCAAAAGCTGTATTTATTTCTGGATACGCTAGCGCACCATTAGCGGCCGATTTAGATTTCACTTTAAAAGGTAAAGAAGCTGAATTGCAAGCTGCTGTTTCCGCTTTAGGTAAATTAACAGAAGGAGGTGTACACATGTCAACAGGCACTTCAAATTCACCACTTGCTGGTTTATCTGGTGTAACTATTCATAAAGTTTCAGGACCACACCCATCAGGAAATGTTGGTACTTTAATTAACAAAGTAGATCCTGTAAATAAGGGTGAGATTGTTTGGACCGTAAATGCACAAGATTTAGTAATTATAGGTGAATTGTTATTAACTGGGAAGTTTAACGCTGAGCGTATTGTAGCGTTAGTGGGTTCTTCTGTTGAAAAGCCTAGATATTTTAAAACTAAAATAGGTAGTGAAATAGCTACTATTATATACGATAAAGGTGTTTCTAAAGATGGAAATGACCGAGTTATTTCTGGAAATGTTTTAACAGGAAAACAAATTTCTCCTGATGGCTATTTAGATTATTACAGCAATTTAGTATCTGTAATACCTGAAGGTGACGACTATGAGTTTTTTGGATGGAATAAGCCTGTGTTTAATAAAGTATCGACCTCTAGAGCTTTAACTTTTTCTTGGTTAATGCCAAATAAAAAGTACGACTTAAACACCAATACAAACGGAGAACACCGTGCTTTTGTAATAACAGGAACATACGAAGAAGTTTTTCCATTGGATATTTACCCAATGCAAATTTTAAAAGCGTGTATGTACCAGGATTTAGATGAAATGGAAGCTTTAGGCATGTATGAAGTAGCTCCTGAAGATTTTGCACTAACAGAATTTGTATGTGTGTCTAAACAACCGCATCAAAAAATTATAAGAGCAGGATTAGACTTAATGCTTAAAGAAATTGGATAATTATTCAATTTAGGCAGGAAATTGAAAAATGTAACAGATTATTCATTAAGGAATGAAATGAAAAATATTACAAGATGGGTTTAAAAGAAAAATTACATAGTTTTAAGGAAAAGAATAAAGACAAAAAGTGGTTGCCAGCTTTTTCTGCGCTCCACACGTTTTTATATTTGCCAAATGAAACCACCCATGGTGGAACTCATATAAAAGTAGCTGATGATTTAAAGCGTACCATGAATACTGTAATAATGGCATTGGTGCCATGTTTAATATTCGGTATGTTTAACGCTGGTTATCAACATTATTTGGCGTTGGGTGAAATTGAATCGGCAAATGGATTTCTAGGAGCTTCATTTTGGACCATAGATAACCTAATTGTTGGTTTATGGCAAGTATTACCTTTGGTAGTGGTATCTTACGGAGTTGGTTTAGCAGTAGAATTTGTATTTGCTATCATTAAAGGTCATGAAGTTGAGGAAGGATATTTAGTTACGGGTATGTTAGTCCCTTTAATTGTGCCGGTTGATATTCCTTTATGGATGTTAGCCGTGGCAGTAATTTTTGGTGTTATTATTGGTAAGGAAGTATTTGGAGGTACAGGAATGAATATTCTTAACCCAGCATTAACCATTAGAGCCTTTTTATTCTTCGCATATCCCACGTGGATGTCTGGAGATAAAGTTTGGGTACATGGTGCTGTTGAACGTGCAGGAACACCTGATGCTATTTCTGGTGAAACGATTTTAGGAAGTTTAGCTCAAAATAATGGAACTTTAGGTTATGATATTTGGGATATGTTTTGGGGAATTATCCCAGGTTCAGTGGGTGAAACCTCAAAATTCTTAATCATTGTAGGTGCGCTTTTTTTAATTTTCACAAAGGTAGGAAGCTGGAGAATTATATTAAGTACACTGGTAGGTGCTTTAACTATGGGGCTTCTTTTTAATGTTGTTGTAAATTCTGGTTGGATTTCAGAATCTAGCAAATTTTATGGATTAATGAGCGTTCCATTCTGGCAACATTTAATCATTGGCAGTATTTTATTTGGAGCCGTTTATATGGCTACCGATCCAGTAACAGCCTCTCAAACGAATAAAGGGAAATGGATTTATGGATTTTTAATAGGGTTTCTATCAATTATGATTCGTGTATTTAATCCAGCGTATCCAGAAGGAGTGTTTTTAGCTATTCTATTAATGAATGTATTTGCACCAACTATAGATCACTATGTGCTTCAAGGTAATGTGAAGAAAAGACTAAAACGTTTAAAAGTTAAAACAGCATAATTATGGCAGTTAATACAGATAAAAACTCGTATACAATAATTTTCGCTGTGGCGATGGTACTGGTTGTAGGTTCTTTACTAGCTTTTACAGCATCATCATTAAGACCTAATATTGATGAGAATAAGCGTATGGAAAAACAACAAAATATTCTATATGCTATGGGTGTAAATGCAAATGAAGGTGATGGAGATATAACTTTCGTTGAAACCGATGTTGTAGCAGATAAATTTTCAAAGTATATCAAGAAGCAATTAGTAATTGAAAATGGCGTAGCTAAAGAAGATGATAAGGCGTATTTAATAGATATAAAAAAGGAACAAACTAGAGCTAAGAATGGCGAATCTAGACGTTTACCTCTTTTTGTAGGCGAAAAAGATGGTGAAACATTTTATATCGCACCAATACGAGGAAAAGGACTGTGGGATGCTATTTGGGGTTACGTTGCATTAAATAAAGACATGGTGGTTCAAGGTACATTTTTCGATCATGCCGGAGAAACACCAGGTTTAGGAGCCAATATCAAGCAGCGCTATTTTATGGATGACTTTTATGGAGAACGTTTATTGACCGAAGCAGGTGTATTCAAGGGAATAACCGTTGCTAAAGGAAATAACGATCCTAAAAATGAAATAAAAGACGATTATGAAGTCGACGCGTTAGCAGGAGCAACCATTACTGGTGATGGTGTTACAGCCATGATAAAAAATGACTTAAAATTATACTTACCATACTTTAAAACTTTAGATTAATATGGGACTACTTTCAAAAAAAGACGTAAAGTTAATAACAGACCCTTTAGCTGATAATAATCCAATTACTATTCAGGTATTAGGTATTTGTTCTGCTCTAGCTATTACAGCAGAGTTGAAAGCGTCGTTAGTAATGGGAATCGCAGTACTTTTTGTTTTGGGTATTGGTAATGTTGTTATTTCTTTAATGCGAAATATCATCCCATCGAAAATTAGAATTATTGTACAACTTATTGTTGTTGCTGCTTTGGTGATAATAGTTGATCAAGTTTTAAAAGCTTTTGCTTACGAACTCAGTAAAACATTATCCGTATTCGTAGGTTTAATTATTACAAACTGTATCATTATGGGACGTTTCGAAGCTTTTGCCTTGGCAAATGGACCATGGAAATCATTTTTAGATGGTATCGGAAATGCTTTAGGATATGCTGTTATTTTAATTATAGTAGGGTTCTTTAGAGAACTTTTAGGTTCAGGTACTTTATTTGGGATTCCTATGTTAGGAGATCCTATTGAAAAAACAGGTGTATATTCAATCGGTTATGAAAATAACGGTTTTATGTTAATGCCCCCAATGGCTTTAATAGTGGTGGGTTTAATCATTTGGGTACAACGTAGTAGAAATAAAGCATTAATAGAAGATCATTAAATAAGTAAGTAGTTAGCAGTTGCAGTAAACAGTAAATAACTGTAAACTGAGACTGAGACTGAAAACTCAAAATATATGGAACATATAGAATTATTTTTCAAATCGATATTTATAGATAACATGGTTTTTGCAGTATTCTTAGGAATGTGCTCTTACTTGGCGGTATCTAAAAAAGTAGCAACAGCTGTTGGCTTAGGTGCTGCTGTAATCTTTGTATTAGCTATTACGGTGCCTTTAAATTGGTTGTTAGATCAGTATTTATTACAACCAGGTGCATTATCATGGCTAGGTGAAGAATATATTGACTATGATTTAAGCTTTCTTTCATTCATTATGTTTATTGCAACTATAGCAACCATGGTACAATTGGTGGAGATAGTGGTTGAAAAGTTCTCACCGTCATTATATAACTCTTTAGGTATTTTTTTGCCACTTATTGCCGTAAACTGTGCAATCTTAGGTGGGTCATTATTTATGCAATCTCGTGAAATCGAAACCTTAGGTTTAGCTTTCAACTATGGAATATCCTCGGGAATTGGATGGTTTTTAGCCATTTTAGCTATAGCCGCTATTCGTGAAAAAATAAGATACTCTAATGTGCCAGCACCATTAAGAGGTTTAGGAATCACTTTTATTATTACGGGATTAATGGGAATAGGTTTTTTGAGCTTTGGTGGTATGTTGACTGGTGGTGATGAAGAAGCAGAAGTAACTGAAAAAACAGCCCAAGTTGAAAAAACACCAACTGAAGATGATAAAGAATTAGCTAATAACACCAAAATATTAGAATAGTATGATTTTAGCAGCAGGAACAACAGGAACAATATTGGCAACAGTGGCGGCGTTTTTATTAATTACGTTGATACTGGTTAGTTTATTACTTTTTGTAAAGCAAAAATTATCACCATCTGGCCCCGTTAAAATCACGATTAATGGTGAAAAAGAAATTGAAGTGGCTTCTGGGGGTACGTTGTTATCTACTCTTGGTAATAATAAAATTTTCTTACCATCGGCTTGCGGCGGTGGCGGAACGTGCATTCAATGCGAATGCCATGTTTTAGAAGGTGGGGGGGAAGCTTTACCAACTGAAACACCTCATTTTTCTCGTAAAGAATTACAACATGGTGCACGTTTAGCTTGTCAAGTTAAAGTGAAACAAGACATGGATATTACTATCCCAGAAGAAGTATTCGGAATTAAAAAATGGGAAGCAACGGTAGTCCGTAATTATAATGTGGCCTCATTTATTAAGGAGTTTGTTGTTGAGATTCCTGAGGATATGGGTTATAAAGCGGGAGGATATATTCAAATTGAAATACCAAAATGTGAGGTTAAATATTCTGATATGGATATCACAGCACACCCAGAAGAGCATGAAACACCAGATAAATTTCAAGCTGAATGGGATAAATTTGGTTTATGGCCGCTAGTCATGAAAAATAACGAAACAGTAGAAAGAGCTTATTCAATGGCTTCTTATCCTGCTGAGGGACGTGAGGTTATGTTAAACGTTCGTATAGCAACGCCACCATGGGATAGAGGTAAAAACGGCTGGATGGATGTAAATCCTGGTATAGCTTCATCATATATTTTTGCACAAAAACCAGGTGATAAAGTAACTATTTCTGGACCTTATGGTGAATTCTTTATTAATGAATCAGATAGTGAAATGCTTTATGTAGGTGGTGGAGCAGGTATGGCACCAATGCGTTCTCATTTATATCATTTATTCAAAACTATTAAAACTGGGAGAAAAGTAACTTATTGGTACGGAGGACGTTCAAAACGTGAGTTATTTTATATCGATCACTTTAAGTCTTTAGAGAAAGATTTTCCTAACTTCAAGTTTTATATGGCATTATCTGAACCTTTACCAGAAGATAACTGGAAGGTAAAAGAAGATATTGATGCTCCTGGTGATGGATTTGTTGGGTTTATTCATAATTGTGTTATAGATAATTATTTGAGTCATCACGAATCACCAGAAGACATAGAATTATATTTTTGCGGACCACCATTAATGAATAAAGCGGTTCAAAAAATGGGAGAAGATTTTGGTATCCCAGACGAGCATATCCGTTTTGATGATTTTGGAGGATAGATAGAAATATTTTATTGAATTTAATTCAATAGATAAATAAAAAAACCAGCTTATTTCAGCTGGTTTTTTTATTGTGTTTTTTAAAGGATTAATACGCTAGTGCGTATTTTGGATTATTATCCTCAAATTCAAAAAGTTTTGTATAATCCATAACATTGGTAACATTATCTAACTTGCATAAAAGTGCAATAACAGCGCTCAGGCCTTCAAATAATAGCTCTTTATCAGTGGGGTTTTTAGGTTTGTTTTTTTTATAATGAAGTGGTAATTGGTAGCCACAAGAGTTTAAAAATACATGTTCAATTTTAAGAAGTTCCAACGGGGTGTAACCGCTAAATGTTCTTCCTAAATTTTGATGAACTCTACCAACGTAATTTAATTTTAAAGAGCCATGACTATCCGAAAGATGTTTCCAACTATCTGTATTATTCAAAATATTACCTACAGCGCATTGTTTACAGCATTCAGGATTTAATTGATTATTATGAAATGCATTGTATAGTTTTGTAATAGCAAATTCTAGTCGAGGTGATGTTTTCATGAGTTTTTTTGATTTAATTTACAAAAAATATTTAAAATATTAATATTATTTTTACACAATGCGTAAACCTCTTACAGAACAAGAACTTCACAATTTAGCCATGAACCATGTTGGTAAAGATTTAGAACAGCGTGGTTTTGAGTTTATAGCCATTAATAGTAAGCTTAAAAAACATCCACAATTTGTTTGTATTGATAAAAATAAACAGTATTATTTTGTAATTGTAAGAGCGGTAATTTTACCTGAAAACCCAAATAATTATGATGTGGTTTGGATGGAATCTTTTAAAAAACATGCTCGTGAAAAAGACGCTAAAGTTTTGTATGCTGGAGTAGGTTTAGGAAATATGAATGATGAAAAAGCTCCTATTTATCTAAATGAAGAGTATCTATTGGAATATAACGGAATTCAAGTTTTAGACACTAATTTAAATTAAAAAGTCTCACCAGCTTAAAGTAACGACTCTGTATAAAAAATATGAGATGAAAAATATACTAGCATTAATTCTACCTGTTTTCTTATTAATCTCTTGCAAGACGGACGTAAAAAATGTTGAGATTGAAAATTCAAAGAACACGAAACTTGAAGGTTCGATTTTTGGAACTTTTTATCAGGTAACCTATAATTATGATGTTAATTATGAAAAGCAATTTGACAGTTTGTTTTATATCATAAATAAATCCATGTCAACGTATCTAGCCAATTCAGATATTTCTAAGTTAAATAGAAATGAAAATAGTGAAGTAGACAACCACTTCATTAAAGTTTTTAAAGCCTCAAAAGTTATTTATGAAGAAACTGAAGGCGCTTTTGATCCTACCATAGGCGCTTTAGTAAATGCTTGGGATTTTGGTCCAGAAGGAAAATTAGTCAATCTAGATAGTCTTAAAGTTAATAGCTTAATGCAATCTGTTGGTTTTAACAAGGTCTCTATTGTTGATAACAAAGTAATTAAACTGGCCAATACATTTATAGATTTTAATGCTATAGCAAAAGGATATGCTGTAGATGTTGTTGCTGATTTTTTAAGTAGCAAAAATGTTCAAAATTACTTGGTTAATATAGGCGGTGAGCTTAATGCTAAAGGTATAAATGTAGAGAAGCAGAGTGGTTGGACTGTAGGTATAGAAAACCCTAATTTTGATGGTACACAAAGTTGGGACAAAGTATTTGTTTTAAAAGATGCTGCCATGGCAACCTCTGGAACTTATAGAAAATTCAAAATTGATGATAATGGGAATAGATACGCTCACATAATTGATGCAAAATCGGGTTACCCAAGTAAAACAAATCTTTTAAGTATATCGGTAATAGCGAAAGATTGTATGACTGCGGATGGTTATGCCACAGCTTTTAAAGCCATGGGGATTGAAAACGTAAAAAATTTTTTGAAAGGACATCCAGAATTAAAAGTATTTTTGATTTTTGAAAATGAGAGCAAAGAATTTGAAACGTTAGCCTTAAATGATTTTCCTGAAAAATAAATATTTTTAATTTTTTAAGTTAATTATCTAACTTAAATAATATTTCTAAGCCCTATCAATCATACCTATTTATAAACCACAGGAATAATTTCACCCTTAGCTAAACCATAATTAGAAATATCTTCATCAGAAAACTCAGAAGTATAATCAACTTCATCCACTTTAAAACCAATACTTTTTAGCTTATCAAAATAATCGCGACCATAAACACGAACATGATCATATTGTCCGAAAATTTTAGCTCGTTCTTTTTTGTCTGTTATGGTATCATCTTCAAAAGTAATTGCTCTGGTTAAATCTTGTGGGATTTGAAGAATAGCCATTCCATTGGGTTTTAAAACACGATACAATTCTTTCATGGCTTTCGTATCATCTGGGATATGTTCTAAAACATGATTACATAAAATAATATCGAAGTTGTTATCCTCAAAAGGTAAATTACAAATATCTGCTTTTACATCTGCTAATGGTGAATTTAAGTCGGTAGTTGTATACTCTAAATTTGGCATTTTTTTAAAACGTTTGTAAAAAGCTTGCTCGGGAGCGAAATGCAATATTTTTTTTTGAGCTGTAAAAAAATCCGTTTCATTTTTAAGATATAACCACAATAATCTATGGCGTTCTAAAGAAAGTGTAGAAGGTGATAAGACTTTGTTACGTTGATTTCCGTAACCATAAGGTAAAAAGGTTTTAAAACTTTTACCATCAATGGGATCTATAAATTTATCACCCTTTAAAAAAAAAGCTAAAATTGGACGCACTAGATAACTTAGTCTAATTAATAAAGGTCTTGGTATGGTGTTTAGTATAAATTTAAAAAGTTTTTTCATTCAATATTAAAGAACTAGAGCGTTCTGTCTAAATTCATCTTCTTCATTACTATTAATACCTAAAACATCATATATATAGGCAAATGTTGAAAGTAACTCTGGTTTACCATCAATTAATGCCACATCATGCTCAAAATGGGCACTTGGTTTCTTGTCTAGCGTTGTAATAGTCCAACCATCTCTGTGATGTTTAATGCGATGTGTACCCATATTAATCATAGGTTCAATAGCCACTACCATACCTTCAATAAACTTTTTACCTCTCCCACGTTTTCCATAGTTTGGCATTTCTGGATCTTCATGCATTTTACGGCCTAAACCATGACCAACTAATTCTCTAACAACGCCATATCCATGATCTTCACAATATTTTTGAATAGCATAACCAACGTCACCAACACGATTATTGATTTTAAATTCTCTTATACCAACATATAAAGATTGTTTTGTAACTTGAAGTAGTTTTTCAGTTTCAGGAGCAATTTCACCTACGGCAAAAGTATACGCATGGTCACCGTAAAAGCCGTTTTTTAAAGCACCACAATCAATAGAAATGATGTCGCCCTCTACCAAAGGATCATGGTTAGGAAAACCATGAACCACTTGTGTGTTAGGGCTCATACATAGGGTGTTAGGAAAATCATATAGGCCTAAAAATCCAGGAATAGCACCATGATCTCTAATAAATTCTTCGGCAATTTTATCTAATTCAAGTGTGGTAACCCCCGGTTTTACAAACTTTGCTAATTCCCCTAAGGTTTTAGATACTATTAAAGCACTTTCGCGCATTAATTCAATGTCTTCTTCTGGTTTTAACTATTATCATGTCTTAAAAATAATGGCAAAGATAATTAATTTAAGATTTTAGACTTTGTTAATATAAGGGTTTGTTTGGGTGAAAGAACATCGAGTTATTTAAATAAGTCCAAAAAGCTTTTTTTCTTTTCAGGTATTTGGGGTTTTTCATTTGTAAGCATTTGATAAACTTCACCCCAGCCTGAAAAGCCTCCAATATTTCTGTCATCAATAAATAAATCGGCATGAATTTTACGACTCATAGATCCGTCATAATCCTCCTCGGAAAAACTTTTATTAACAGCATAAAAATGAATTCCATTTTTTTCGCAGAAATCAACGGCTTCATCTAGTTTCTCACCACATCTGTAAGTCCATAAAATAAGCCTGTGACCATCTTCCTGTAATTTTTTAAGCGTTTCAAAAGCAAAGATTAGTGGTTTGCCTATTTTTGGATATGAATCTTCAACGATGGTTCCATCAAAATCTACTGCAATAACTAGAGTGTCTCTGCTAAAATTCATTATAAATAAGTGATTTGGGTTTTGTGCAAAAATACAATTTATTTTAAATTAAAGCTCTACACTAGAGCATGCTGTGTCATCGCTTTTGGTTGATTAACTCCCATGAGTTTTAGAATAGTTGGTGCTACATCTCCTAAAATACCATCTTTAATTTCTTTTAATTCATAATCAATTAAAATAATAGGAACTGGATTTGTAGTATGCGCAGTATTTGGAGATCCATCAGGATTAACCATAGTCTCACAGTTTCCATGGTCTGCAATAAGTAGTGTGGTATATCCATTATCTAGTGCTGTTGTAACCACCTCTTTTACACAGTCATCAACAACTTCACAAGCTTTTATTGCAGCTTCCATAACTCCAGTATGCCCAACCATATCTCCATTAGCAAAGTTTAAACAAACAAAATCTACATCACCTTTTTTTAGTTCTGGAAGTAAAGCATCTCTTAGTTCGTAAGCACTCATTTCTGGTTTTAAATCGTAGGTGGCAACCTTTGGTGAATTTCTTAAAATACGTTGTTCGCCATTAAAAGGTTTTTCGCGTCCGCCAGAAAAAAAGAATGTAACGTGCGGATATTTTTCTGTTTCAGCAATACGGATTTGCTTTTTGTTATTATTTTCTAATACTTCACCTAAAGTTTCGGTTAAATTATCTTTATTGAAAATAACATTTACATTTTTATAAGTATCGTCGTAATTTGTTAGCGTTACATAATATAAATTAAGTTTATGCATGTTTTGTTCATGAAAATCTTTTTGCGATAAAGCTTCAGTCAATTCTCGACCACGGTCTGTTCTAAAATTAAAAAAGATAACGACATCGTCTTCTTTAATATGAGTAACGGGATTTCCAGAATTATCAACCATAATGATGGGCTTTATAAATTCATCGGTTATATCATTATCATAACTTTTTTGCATAGTGCTAGTTATATTATTAGATTTTTCACCAGCACTATTCACCAAAGCATCATAAATTAATTTTACACGTTCCCAACGTTTATCTCTATCCATAGCATAGTATCTACCAGTAACTGTAGCAAGTTTGCAGTTAGATTTTTCTAAATAGCTTTCAAGCTCTGTTAAAAAGCCATACCCAGATTTAGGATCTACATCTCTTCCATCTGTAAAGGCATGAACAAAAGTATGTTCTAATCCATAGTCATCAGCAGCATCTATTAGTCCAAATAAATGTTTAATATGTGAGTGTACCCCACCATCACTTAACAATCCTAAAAAGTGAACGTTTTTATTATTTTCTTTTGCATATTTAAAAGCATCAACCAACACTTTTTCAGTATTTATTGTTTTGTTCTCAACAGCTAAATTAACTTTAACTAAATCCTGATATACGATACGACCTGCTCCTAAATTCATATGGCCTACTTCACTGTTTCCCATTTGCCCCTCGGGTAAACCAACGTGTAAACCATCTGTTCTTAATGTAGCGAAAGGATATTTTTTATATAAAGAATCTATGAAAGGTGTGCTTGCATGATCGATGGCTGATACTTTAGGGTCTGGAGAGTTTCCCCACCCATCAAGTATCATCAAGATAACTTTTTTGTTCATTAGTTTAACTTTTTAAATATTAAAACAAAGATACTCAAATTAGATAAAAATAAGTTTTAAAATCACCCTAAAACCTTTATTTAAAGGTCTTTCGAATACATCAAAAAAAACATCAATTCATTAATTATTTGTGAATTAAACGTTAAAAATCTGTTATTTATGAATTTTTTTGTAACAATTCAAAAATTTAATCGTCTGTTTAGTATATCAAAAAACGTAATCATAAATCAAATTAAAATCTTTCATCATGAAAAAAACAATCATTATTTCCGCAATCGCATTATGCTTTTCAATCGTATCAGTACATGCTACTCCATTAACCACTAATGTTTCAACTTACGAAACTGGGGTATTCTTTAAAGTCAATTCTTTTTGCGTATCTATTGCCAAAGGCGATGTAGAAACTGTAAAGAAATTAATTAAAAGAGGAGAAGATATAAACGAAAAATCAAATGGGATGACACCTGTCATGTATGCTGCTAAATTTAATCGAACTGAGATTTTAAAACTTTTAATTTCTCAGGGAGCAAATTTGAAAGCAAAATCAGATAAAGGGATGACCGCTTTAAAATATGCTGAATTACATGGCGCAAAAGATGCTCAAGTAATTATTAAAAATACTTTAGCTGAAAATAAAAAAAGAAAATAATTATTGAGATAATATAATTATTTGAGTTAGTCACTCATAAAAGCCCTATTTTCAGGGCTTTTTGTGTTTATTGATTTAGATATTTTTCAATAGATTCTCTAATCTTTTCAACTCTATTATCAGGATCAGGATGTGTGCTTTGAAATTCAGGAACTCGATTTGGTCCCGCAGCATCTTTTAAAATTTTCATAACACCAATCATTTCCTCAGGGTTATAACCAGCTTTAATCATAAAGCGGACGCCTAAATCATCACTTTCTAATTCATCATCACGTCCGTTAGTAAGTAACGTATTTTGCCCTATACCGCTTATCACACCGCCCATATCTGCGCCTACTGAGCCAGCAGTTACTAAGCCTTGCCAATATTCACTTTCTGCAATACGTTCGGCACTATGGCGGCCTAATACATGCCCTATTTCATGTCCTAAAACACCCGCAAGTTGGTCTTCATTTTCTAACTTTGAAAATAAAGCTTGGGTTATAAAAATTTGTCCACCCGGAAGTGCGAAAGCATTAATGGTATTTGCATCTGCGAGTAAGTGAAATTCATATTTATATGGCGTATTGTTAGCAATGCTATTATTAACTAATTTGTTTCCAACATTATCCACTAAAGCTTGGTATTGGTTGTTTGGGTGTAAACCTCCATGTTGTTGTGCCATTTGAGGAGCACTTTGTAAACCAATAGCGATTTCCTCATTAGCACTCATTGATATGGTTTGCATTCTCCCGGTATATGGGTTCTCTTCTCTTTGAGTACATCTTTTAAAAACAAAAAACAAGGCAATTGCTGCACCAATTAATAAACGATATTTTAGATTTTTACTTTTCATGAATAATTAGTTTAACGGTATAAAGTTATAGGATTTTATGTAATATTTTAATTCATTTAGTTTTATTTATATCTGTTATAGAAACTAATAATGATTTAATTTTAATTTTAAATGGGTTTTTAATAATTTGATAAACAGTTTTTCTACAATAGAGATTCAACATTATAGTTATTGTTTTTTAGAGTATGTTGACTTTATAATTGCAGTCTTAATTTTTTTATTGTAATTGGTATTAAATTTTATTTTCTATTTTGCTACAACTAAATAGGGTATTCACTTAAAACGTAATTAATGTCTTTTGAATTTAAAATTATAGAAAAAGAAAATATACATTTAGTAATTCCTTTAGTAGAAAAATTGAATAATTATAACATTTCTTATGAGGTTTTACAAAAGCGTTTTTCTGAAATGATAACTCAAAATTATGAATGTGCCGTAGTTTTTGATGATAGCAAACTAATAGGGGTATGTGGTTTATGGTTTTGCACGCGCCATTATTCAGGAAAAAGTGTTGAGCCAGATCATGTAATACTAGATGAAAATTATAGAGGTCAAGGTTTAGGGAAACAATTTTTTAATTGGATATTTAATTATGTCAATGAAAAAGGATTTGAAGCCGTAGAATTAAACACCTATGTATCTAATGCTGCATCACATAAGTTTTATTTTAATGAGGGCTTTAAAATTTTGGGCTTTCATTTTTTGAAAAAGCTTTAATTTTTTTATTGCAGAACAGGAAATAGATTATATATTTGCATCCGCAATGCGGGAGTAGCTCAGTTGGTAGAGCGTCAGCCTTCCAAGCTGAATGTCGCCAGTTCGAACCTGGTCTCCCGCTCTAAAAGCCTCATCAAAGCGATGCGGTTTTTTTGTTTAAAATAGTTTGTTTTATAATAAATATTAGGCTAAAAAGTTACATTGCATACAGACCAACTTCAACGCTTTGAAGACGCAATTAAAGCGGGTGTAGATTTATGGTTTTTTGATGGCGGATAACGATTTAATTATGGCGCATAACAGCTTTTTGGCGGCTACACGCGGGAGCGACAGTAGTGGTTAGCTTTTGTAAAACTTCCATTTAAGGTTTTACAAAACTAGTAGCGGATAGCGCGGTTTTTATTTTCTAAAAACCCGCCCTAAAAGCATACAAACTCTTAATTTAGGGTGTTTAGTTGGGTATTTGGTTCAATTTCATAAGGAGGCTTATTGTATTCAAAAACACGAGCAGATAGCGTTCCTTTTAAAAGTATAGAATCATTTTGTACTAATAGCCAGCTACCTTCTCTTATCCCTACAACCGGCAGGGTATTAAAATTATGAAATTCTTTAATTCTGGTTTCTCTAGTTTCGCCCATGTGTTTGCTATTGGTTTCGGGGTCTAAATAATGCGGATTTATATTAAAAGGCACAAACCCAAGAGCATTAAAACTTGGGGGGTATATAATGGGCATATCATTGGTTGTTTTTATGGTAAGTCCGCAGATATTACTGCCAGCACTAGTGCCCAAATAGGGTGTTCCCAGGTTTACTGAAGTTTGTAATGCCTCAATTAAATTATTTTTATATAACTGGTTTGTTAAAACAAAGGTATTGCCACCGCCAACAAAAATACCTTCTGCGTTTTTTATAGCTTCTATAGGGTTTTTATACTCGTGAATGCCTTTAATTTTTTTATTAATTTTTGAAAAAGCTGTTTTTGCCTTTTCTGTGTATTGGTCATGTGAGATACCACTAGGTCTGGCATAGGGTATAAATAGTATGTGTTCAGCATCTTTAAAAAATAATTCTAATGCTTTTAAAAGATATTCTAAATAACCACTTCCGTAAATAGTTGAGGTACTGGCAATAATGATATTTCGCATATTTAAATATTGAAAATAAGAATTACAAATATAGCGTTTAACAAATTTTTCTAAAACTAAGTACACTAAAGTAAGTTATATGTAGTAAATTAGAATAAAAAAAACAGGATGAAAAAAATTATTATACTCTTTTTAGTTTTATCAACGCTTCAATTAAGTTCGCAAAATTTTAGTAGGGTTGAAGTTAATGGTAAAATTATTGTTGAAAGTAATGACATTGGTGGAATAACGGTGTTTAATAAGTCTTCAAACATTGGAACAATTACTAATGAAAATGGTGAATTTGTTTTAAAAGTTGCTTTAAATGATTTTATAGAAGTAAGCGCACTACAATATCAAAATATTACTTTCATTGTAAATGAAGCCATATTAGCATCAAAATCTATGAAACTATTTCTAATTGAAGAAATAAATAGATTAGATGAGATTATAATTTTACCAAATGCACTTTCTGGAAGTTTGAATGCAGATATGGAAAAATCTAAACCTTTTACGCCTAAATTAGACGCTTTATACTTTGGGATTAAAAACAGCGATGAGTTTAATTTTAATGATGATTATAATACTCAGGTTAATAACGTGGCAGTTATTGAGGAACGCACAAGATTGGTGAATGGGCTCAATATAATTAATGTGGTTGATCAGTTATTATTACCGTTATTTAGATCTGGTGTCAAAAACAAAAAGGAAACAGGCGTTCCAGATGTGCCTATAGAATCTGTCAAGTATTATTTTGGATCAGAATTTTTAGCTAATAATTTTAATATACCTGAACATCGGGTAGAAGAGTTTATTAGATATGTTGAAAGTGAAGATTTTGATTTTTCTTTGCTTAAATATGGTAAAGAAATGGAATTTCTAGAGCTACTGAACAAAAAAAGCAAGTTGTTTTTAAATAATAAATAGATTGATAGAGTTATAAAATAATAAATAGTTATTTAACAAAATATTAAAAACACGTTGTATTTTATTTAAGATTTTAAATACGTTCTTTAACGTTTTTATGATCCGCATGTTAAGCATTAAGTGTTTCTTTTTTATAATATTATTTTTTATATGCCATATAGTAATATCCCAGTCAATTGAAATTTCTGGTCAAGTAGAAACTGAAAACGACGTTGAAAATATTCATGTAATAAACAAAACAGCACAAGTTTTTACGGTAACAAATATAGAAGGCGAATTTAAAATTTCAGCGCGTTTAAACGATACCTTACTGTTTACTTCAATACAGCACAAAACTAAAAGTATTGTAATAAGTGAAGCCATTGTTTCAACCAAAAGATGTGTTGTTGTACTTGAAGAGTTAGTCAATGAACTTCATCAAGTAACTATTGGAAAATTATTATCTGGCGATTTAAACGCTGATATTAGACATGCCGAAGGAGATCCACCAATAAGTTTTTATGATGTTGGTATACCTGGATATAAAGGTAAACCAGCGACACAAAGTGAAAGACGTTTAAATGAGGCAACTACAGGCGGAGGATTCATTCCACTAAACCCCATATTAAATGCGATTTCTGGACGGACTAAAATGCTTAAAGAGCATATTAGTTTGGAAAAAAACGACAATTTACTTCATAAAATAAAAATAAATTTGTCAGAAGATTTTTTTAGCAGTTACCAACTTGATGAAAATTTACATGCTGATTTTTTCTATTTCTGTGAAGAAGATCCAGACTTTATCTTGAGATGTAAAAATAAATCAGATATTGAGGTGTTTGAATTTTTAAAAGAAAAGTTATTAAAATACAAACAAAACTTAAACGTTAAAAAAGAATAAAGAGTTTGGAATGCTTTTTGAAACTACAAAAAATACTATTTTAGCATACTTATAACTCTAAAAATGAAGTTTTCAAAAGTCTTATTAATCGTATTAATTTTACCTTTTTTCGCATTTACAGCAATGCATAAATACTACATCAGTGTTACTCAAATTAATTACGTTAAAGAAAAAGAGTCATTACAAATAATTTCTAGAATATTTATTGACGATTTTGAAAATGTATTACGAGCTAATTATGATAAAAATCTAGTACTAGCTGGAACCAATGAACCTAAAATAATAGATTCTTATATTGAAAAGTATTTAAAGGAAAACTTAACCATCAAAATAAATAATAGCACCTCAAAAATCATGTTTATAGGTAAAGAATACGATGGTGATATTATAAGATGCTATTTAGAAGTTGAAGATGTAAAAACTATCGAATCTTTTGAAATTTCCAATAAAATTTTATTCAATTTATTTGAAGATCAACAAAATATCATCAAAACTAAAATTAACTCCAAACAAAAAAGTGTAATTCATACCACACAAAATTACGATACGATGTTAAATTTTAATTAAAAAACCTCAAAATACCTTTGAGATTTTTTATTTTCGAGGGATTTTAGTTTAAAAAACTTAGCTTTAAGTATCTAAAACGTAAAAATTTATTAAAATTCAAAAATTGAAGATGAAAAAAACAATCAACTTATGCTTTTCCTTCCTATTTATAATGTCAGGAATGTTTGCTCAAGAACAAGAAAAACCCAAATCTCAAGGTCATACTGATCAAAATAAGTTTAGACAAATGAAGGATCTTTTGGCGACACCTAATGAGAGCAGAACAGCTTCTGGAGCTCCTGGTTATTTATACACCCAACAAAAAGTTGATTATGTAATGAATGTTCGTTTAGATGAAAACAAAAGTCAAATTTTTGGTGATGAAAAAATAACATATCATAACAATTCAAAAGACCATTTGGAGTATTTATGGGTTCAGCTTGATCAGAACATGAGAGCTAAAAATTCAAAAACACCAGATATCACCGCAGAGAGTTTTAGCGCGCCTTTCAATGGGGCTAAATCATTTGTTAAATCAAATTTGAAAGATAGTTTTGATGGCGGATTTAATATTGATTATGTGAAAAATGACGATGGTTCAGATTTGTCATATACAATAAATCAGACTATGATGCGTATTAATTTACAAAAGCCATTAGCGCCAGGCGAAACATTTAAATTCCAAATAAAATGGTGGTATAATGTTAATAATCATATCGAAGATGGCGGAAGATCAGGTTATGAAGCCTTTCCTGATGGAAATAATACCTATGTAATTGCTCAATTTTATCCAAGATTATGTGTTTACGATAATGTGGAAGGGTGGCAAAATATGCAATTTTGGGGGCGTAGTGAGTTTGCTTTAGAATTTGGAGATTTTGATGTTAAAATCACAGTACCATCAGATCATTTACTAGAAGCAACTGGAGTGTTGCAAAACCGTAAGGACGTTTTAACTAAAGAGCAAATTAGTCGTTATGAAGCAGCAAAAAAATCTTTCAAAGATCCAGTATTTATAGTAACGCAAGAAGAAGCCGAAGCCGCTGAAAAGCAAAGAAGTACCAAAATGAAAACATGGCATTTTAAAGCGTCGAATGTTAGAGATTATGCCTTTGCAACGTCAAGAAAATTTTTATGGGATGCTATGGGAGTTAATATTAATGGAAGAACAGTAATTGCAGAGTCTTTATATTCTAAAGAAGGAAACCCATTATGGGAAGAGCATTCAACTCGTGTTGTAGCAAACACTTTAGAAGAGTATTCAAAATTAACTTTTGATTACCCTTATCATAAAGCCATTTCAGTTCATGCACAAATGGGCATGGAATATCCTATGATTTGTTTCAATTATGGGCGTCCAAATCCTGATGGAACATATTCTGAAAGACTAAAAAGGGGTATGATTGGCGTAATTACACATGAGGTAGGACATAACTTTTTTCCAATGATAGTAAATAGTGATGAACGCCAGTGGACATGGATGGACGAGGGTTTAAATTCGTTTGTAGAAACTCTAGCGGAGTTAGATTACGACCCAAATTATATTACAGGAAATTTACCTAAAGACATCGTGCCTTATATGGGAGGCGATCAAGGTTTTATATCTCCTATAATGTCTCAAGGGGATTATGTACATCAATTTGGGCCAAATGCATACACTAAGCCAGCGGCTGCATTGTACATGCTGAGACAGACCATTATGGGACCAGAATTATTTGATTATGCGTTTAGAACATATTCTCAGCGTTGGATGTTTAAGCACCCAACACCATCTGATTTCTTTCGAACTATGGAAGATGCCTCTGCAATGGATTTAGATTGGTTTTGGAGGGGTTGGTTTTTTACAACAGATTATACGGATATAGGTGTAAAAAGCGTAAAACAATATTATTTAACTGATAAAGTAACAGAAAATGCAAAAACAGCGGCGAATCGTTATGAAATGAATCTTGACGATTACAAAGATAAGTTAGTATATTATGCTGAAGTTGAAGATGGAGTAAGTATAGAAGATGCTAAAAAAGCTTCAGATTTTAAATTTTTAAATGACTATTTAGAAAGTTTAAGTGCAGAAGAAAAATCTCAATTAAAAGAAGCACCAAAACATTTTTATGAAGTAACTTTTGAAAAACCAGGAGGATTAGTAATGCCAATTATATTAGAAATTACTTATGAAGATGGCACAAAAGAAAGAAAGCAATATCCAGCACAAATATGGCGGTATGATGAAAATGAAGTAAAAAAAGTTTTCAAGACTCAAAAAGCCATCACTAGTTTTGTTGTTGATCCTGATTTAGAAACTGCTGATGTAGATACTACTAATAATACATGGCCTCGAAAAGTTGAAGACACTAAGTTCGATCAATTTAAAGAAAAAGTTAAAGGATAAATCACTTTGTAAAAACAGCGAACGCCAACTTAAATAGTTGGCGTTTATTTTTTTTATTCATTTATATAGCTCTAAAGCAAATTAATCCAGTTATTATTTCTTTTTGATGTTAAAACAACTCACTATATTTGTGCTGTGATACAACAAGCTACATTTTTATTTATTAGTGGTGCCGAAATAGCCTTTATACTATTCATCGTCATAATGGTTTTTGGTGCAGACAAGTTGCCCGAAATAGCTCGTGGTTTAGGTAAAGGCATGCGTACTTTAAAAGATGCAACAAATGATATTAAACATGAAATAACTAAAACTGCTGAAAAAAACGGTATTGATACCAGCATAAGTGACGATGTAAAAAAAGAGCTCAATAAAGTAAAAGACGATTTAGACGATTTTACAGGTTCAATAAAACGTAAATTATAGTTGTTTCATCATTAGTATTGCCTAAGAGTTAGTGAGTTACCCAATCTGGCCAGGATTTCCAGTATTTTCTTATAATTTTCTACTCATTGTTAAACCATCTCTAATGGGTAAAATAACGGTTTCAACACGCTTATCATTTTTTAAAAGTATATTGTAATCAATTAATGCTGGCGTAGATGCATCCTCTTTCTTAAAATGAGTATCTAGAACTTTACCGCTCCAAAGTACATTGTCAGATAAAATAATACCACCCGTATTAAGCTTATCAATAACACCGTTAAAATAGTGAGTATAGTTTTCTTTGTCGGCATCAATAAAAATCAAATCAAAAGTTTTGCTAAGTTTTGGTATAATGTCTAAAGCATCCCCTAAATGTTGAAAAATTTGTTTTCCAAACTCAGATTTATCAAAATAGGCTCTTTGAAAATCTACGAGTTCTTCATTAATATCAATAGTATGCAATTCACCATCAGCTTTCATACCTTCTGCTAAACAAAGCGCAGAATACCCTGTGTAGGTTCCAATCTCTAATATATTTTTAGGATTTACCAATTTTGAAATCATACTTAAAACACGCCCTTGATAATGCCCACTTAGCATACGTGGTTGTAGTATTTTTTGGTAGGTTTCTCGTGTTAATTGATTTAGTAATTCTGGCTCATTTTCAGAGTGTTCTACAACGTAATTATCTATGTTTTCTGGTATAAAATTCATAATCGTTTAAAACGCATGTATTTTGAAAACCTAAAAAGTCTTCAAAACACAAAATTAAGTAACAAAAATATCAATTATCATGGAATATAATCCGTAAGACTTTATAAACCTTTAGGCTTAGTTTAATTATATATTATAAATAAATGATAGTAAGATAAAATTTACTTATCCTGTAAAATCTATTTTCGATTTTATAAGCATGATTTGAAAAGAACAAAAAGCATTAAAATTTTAGATATTGAGTAAGGTTAATTAATAATCTAAATCATGATAATAAATCTCAAAATCTAAAGAAGTATAAATTTTATTGGAGTTTTACGAAGTTTGTGAGATGATTTTATTGAAGTTCAAAAGTTTTTTGAAAGTCGTTTAGGGATAATGACCATCAATGATAAAAAAACTAGATAACATGAGGGAGAATGTGCTCAAAAAAATAAAAAATGAATAAATGGGTGATTTTTTCTACAAAACATAACTAACTTACAAGTCAGAAAATATAAGTAACCAATTCTATTATGAAACAACAGCTTTTTGCATTTTTATTATTGTATATATCAACAATAGGATTTTCGCAAGAAAACAACAAATTAACTTACGATTTAGAAGATAAAATTCCAAAAGATACCACGGCTATTCGCGGGGAATTATCTAACGGGCTAAAATACTTTATTAAAGAAAATAATAGACCAAAAGATGTAGTTCATATTAATTTAGTGGTTAAAGTAGGGCACCTACAAGAAGATGATAACCAACAAGGGTTAGCACATTTGCTGGAACATATGGGCTTTAATGGCACAAAAAATTTTAAGAAAGATAAACTGGTAAAATACCTCGAAAGTATAGGAATGACTTTTGGTGCAGACTTAAATGCATATACCAATTCATATGAAACAGTTTATAAACTAAAAGTGCCAAGTTCAGACTTAAAGAAAGTAAATAAGGCATTTCAAATTTTAGAGGATTGGGCTCATAATATGAGTTTGACAGATGACGCTATTGATGATGAAAGACCTGTAGTTTTGGAAGAGTTTAGAGCAAGGTTAGGAAGTGGAAATAGAGTTATGACACAAGTTGTAAATTTTACATACGAAGGTATGCCACAACTTAGATATTTTTCTGATGAAAAGCTTGTAAGTATTAAAAACTTTAAGTCGAGCCACATACGCCGTTTCTATAAAGATTGGTACCGTCCTAACTTAATGGGAATTATTGTTTCTGGAGATATTGATCCTACTTATGCTGAGGCTAAAATAAAAAAGCATTTTTCTAAAGTGGTTAATCCCGATAATGAAAAGCCTTTATTCGTTTACGATAGTGTGCCATATCATAAGGAAACACGTGTAAAAATTATTACTGATCCTGAAAAAACAACAACATCATTATCCTTAGATTTTATAAATATAAATCCAATAAGGCGAGATGAAACGTTGATGAAACATCAAAAAGAGGAATTTTTAAAAACTATGATGATTTCAATGATTAATAAAAGGTTAGTGGAATTGTCTAATAGTTCAAAGCCTCCTTTTATTGGAGCAGGTGCAGGTTTGAGAGGCACACTAAGTAAATATCATGGCAGATTTTATATTGGAGCTTCTTCTAGTGAGGAAGGTATCCTTGAAGCTTTAAGGGCTCTGGTAATAGAGTTAGAACGCGTGAAACGTTTTGGTTTTAGCGAAGAAGAGCTAGAACAGATGAAAAAAAATATGCTTGCTAGTAACGAAACATTTTTGGAAAATAAAGACGACTGGTATTCATCTAGTTATTTAAGTCTCTTAGAGCAAGAGTTTAAAAACGATTGGGTATTGTATTCAAAAGATTGGCGGTATCACTTTTACAAAACGGTTTTACCACAAATAACACTAGACGAAGTGCAATCTGTTTTTAATTTTTATTACCATGAAGATAATAGGGTTTTGGTACTTACGGCTCCCGAAAAAGAAGATTTGATATTGCCAACAGAAGCCGATTTGTTAAATGTAATTGAGCAAGTAGAGTCTGATATTGAAATTGAAAAATATGTTTCTAAAGTACTGGATAATCAATTAATTAAAGATTTAAAGCCCAAAGGAAGTATTGTGTCCGAAGAGAATCATCCCTATGATATTAAGGAGTTAGTTTTAAACAATGGTGCCAAAGTTTATTATAAGAAAACAGATTTTGATAAAGAATCAATCCGTTTTAAAGCATTTAGTTATGGCGGAAATTCTCTGCTTTCAGATGACGATTTTGTAGCAGTTGGTCAATTAATGTCAATAGCTACAGTTACAGGTATTGGAGGGTATAAAAACCATGAATTAACAAAAGTACTTGCAGGGAAAAAGGTAAGTTTATCATCTTTTGTATCTACTTATGAAGAAGGTTTTAAGGGTTCGGCTAGAGCCAAAGATCTTGAAACGCTTTTTAAACTTATCTATTTAAACTTTACAAGTCTTAATAAAGATGAGCAGATGTATTTGTCAATTATAGATAAAATAAAAGCTTCAACTAAAAACAGAAAGTTAAGTCCGTCAAATTTATTTTATTCAGAAATAAATAAAATAACTCAAAAAGGGAACTCTCGATACATAAACATGAATGAGGATGATAATTTAGAGCGTTTGCTGGATTCTGTTTCTTATAGTGATGTTTATAATAAATATACCGAACGTTTTAAAAACACCGGTGATTTTAATTTTTTCTTTATTGGCGATTTTGATGAGGATATTTTGAAAAATTATGCTGAGGTATATTTGGCTTCATTACCAAGTACAGATGATAGGGAGGAGTATATCGTATCGTCATATAAAAACATTCCTGAAGGGGAGGAAATAATAGTGCATAAAGGATTGGAAGACAAGGCAACATTATTAATGTCTTTTATTACAGAAGCAGAGAATGAGACCAAGGAAGTAAATGCAATAAAAATATTTGGACAAATTTTTAAAACGAAGTTACGCAATCAAATAAGGGAAGAAAAAGGAGGGGTTTACAGTATTAGTGCTAATTTAACACATATTGACAGACCATATAAAAGATACGTAGCAGATATAAAGTTTAACTGTTCACCAGATAATATTGATGTATTACAAGAAGAAAGCTTAAAAGTATTAAAAGCATTTTTAAAAGAAGGACCAACAAAAAAAGAGGTAGCCAGTGTTAAAGAGAATTGGTTGCTTAATAGAAAAAAGGCGATTGAAAATAATTCATTTTGGTTTAACTATATGTATAATAAAGTGTATAGGAAAGAGAAATTCAACGATATAAATGATTACGAAAAAAAGTTGTCTGAGATTACTCCAAAATATATTAAGAAAATTGCCAATAAATATATTGGTGAACCTAGCATTATAGCAAAGTTACTACCCGAGAAAAAAGAAGAAGCTAATAATGATTAATGATAATTTGTTAATATAACTATAGATATAAGAAAATAGGAATACGGTTTTAAATACTTTCATACTAAATTTTTATTAGGCTTAAATTTAAACAGGGAGTATTCAAAAAACAATTAACCTATAGATTAAGAATTTAAGAGAAGATTGAGTACTATTATTATTATTATTATTATTATTAGGTTTGAGTATGCTAATAATATCGATGATTTTAAAACTACAAAGATTTTAGGATAGTGTCTTTTAATTTATAATTCTATCAATCAAATTTTTTCTAGCATTTTCATCTTCACCACACAACCATTTGATAACATTATCTTCCCAAATACCGTCATATTCGGTTTCGTTAATAATTTTTCGGTCCATAGCTAAATCTAATATTTTACCTGGGTAAGATGATTGTTTGGTACTTTCCATTTCACCCAACGGGTAAGGATCATCAAGTCCCATTAATACTTGTTTAGCACCATGATTTTTAATTAATAATTCCAATCCACCAGTATCATGTACCAAAGTATCAAAGAAAATATTTTTGTGCCCAACCGCCTTTCTAGGATGGTGTTTTCCTTCAAATAGGTCGGGTCTACCATCAAACCCTTGTATACGCCTTCCCAGATTAATTTGAGCCAATTGTCCACCATGAGCAAAACAAGTTCGCATATTGGGGTATTTTTCTTGATAGCCGTTTAAAGTTAAAAAATGATAAGCATCAGCGCATTGTGCCAACATCCAAATAAGATGAAAGCGCCACGAGGTATTTTCAAGTTTAATAAATTTTTCTCCATCATACGGATGAATTTCAACAGCCAGATTATATGTATTAGCCAATTCAAAAATAGGCTCATTTTCTTCGTCAAAAATGCATCGCCAAGTACCAATGGTATCCATATAATGGGTTGGCAAGCAAAGTAATTGTAATCCGTGTGTTTCTACACAACGCTCAATTTCCCAACACGCACTCCTAACAAAACCAGGATGTACCACAAAACCACAGGTAAACTTGCTTGGGTTTTCATGTTGTATTTTAGCATTAAAATCGTTTTGAAATCGTAACGCTTGTTTCATTTCTTCAACGCGTAAACCGTTCCCGTAAAGTTGTGATAAATTTAATACAACGGCATGGTCTATTTTATTGCGTTCCATCCATTCCAATTTTTCATCAAGGAAGAAACTAGAATCAGTAACAGGCCGGCTCCAATCTTTTTGAAGCATAAATTTCCGATCTTTATCCACCCAAAAAATTCCTTTTTCACGCATAAAATCCGGTATTTCTTCAGGATAAGGTAGTAAATGTGAATGACCGTTTATTCGTAATTTACGTTTCATATTTAAGCACTATTTTGTTTTTCCTTTTGAGGAAATGTCTAGAGGATAATGGACTTTTAATCTATTTTAACTTTTCTTGGTGCCAGCATTATTTCACCACAATTGGGGCAGCTCCGTTTGTTTTTATCATTATAATATTTATCAAAAATTTTAGGCATATCTGTTTCAATATTTTCAACAGTAAAATCTTCTTCGTATAATTTTGTTGTACAATTTTCGCAAAACCAAAGTAGGGCATCACGCATTCCTTCAGGGCGTTTATATTCAATAACTAAGCCTACTGTATTTGCGCCTCTTTGAGGAGAATGTGGTACTTTTGGTGGCAATAAATAAATATCACCCTCTTTAATATGTACATCTTTAGGCGTGCCTTGATCTATAATTTTTAAAATAATATCACCTTCTACTTGATAGAAAAATTCTGGAGTTTCATTATAGTGGTAATCCTTTCTGTTATTAGGCCCACCTACTACCATAACAATAAAGTCGCCATCCTTCCACACCAATTTATTACCCACTGGGGGTTTTAAAAGATGTCTATGTTCTTCAATCCAGTCCTTAAAATTTAATGGCGATACTAATTTACTCATGTATTTATATTTTGGACGTGCCCCTATCAGGTCAGGCTTTCCGCTAAATCTTTTTGAGAAAAACAAAAAGGATACCGCTTCAATCCTTCACGTAGAATTTACAACTAAGATACAAAAACCCGAACGGTTTATTTTTTAAAACACGTTTAATTATTATAGGCTTTTTGTACGTCCTCCATCTACAGGAACGTTAATTCCGTTTACATAACTTGCAGCTTCACTGGCTAAAAACGTAACCACGCTAGCGGTTTCTTCGGGTTTAGCAAAGCGTTTTGCAGGGGTGTAATTTTTCATTATTTCAGCCATCTCTTCAATAGATGTATCAGTACCAATAGCTTTTATTTTAATAATCTCGGTTAACCTTTCAGTATCCGTAAAGCCAGGTAATACATTATTTACAGTAATACCAAATGATGCAACTTCTTCAGCTAAAGTTTTACTCCAATTACCTACAGCACCTCTAATGGTATTGCTTACTCCAAGTCCAGGAATAGGTTCTTTAACAGATGTTGAAATGATATTAACAATTCTACCAAATCCTGCGTCTTTCATAAAAGGAATAGTAGCTTGTGCCAAAACATGATTGCATTTTAAATGCATGGTAAAAGCATTATCAAATTCCTCTAAGCTTGCACTTAAAATAGCGCCACTTCTTGGTCCTCCGGTATTATTGATTACAATATGAAAGCCATGCTCTTTTTCAATAAATTTGATAACTTGCTCCTGTAAATCACGAGGATTCGAAAAATCGGCGACAATATAACTGTGATTTCTGTGTTGTGGTAATTCAGCTAAAACAGCTTTTAATTTTTCTTTGTTTCTAGCAACCAATGTCACGTTTACGCCTTCTTGCGCTAGTGCTATTGCTGTTGCTCTTCCAATACCTTGTGTACTTCCGCAAACTAATGCATTTTTATCGTTTATTTTTAAATCCATAATCAGCCCCTCCAAACCTCCCTAAAAAGGGAGGAACTCTAACTGGGTACAAAGAGTTAGTTAAACTATATTTTTAATTATTTTTTATATCAAACTGAAATAAGTTGAGCATAACAGTTTTATTCGTTAATTTATAATTTGTGTTCTCACCTAGTTTCTTTGCTTCGGGAAGCTGGAAGATGGGCTTTTAATACTTTATACAAACGTTTTTAGCTTCGGTAAAAAACCGTAGTGCTTCAAAACCACCTTCACGACCAACTCCAGAAGCTTTTGCTCCGCCAAAAGGGGTTCGTAAATCTCGTAACATCCAAGTATTTATCCAAATTATTCCTGCTTGTAATTGGGTTGTCATTCGCATAGTTCGTTTTAAATTATTAGTCCACAATGTTGCCGATAATCCATATTTAACATGATTTGCCATTTCCAAAACGTTATCTTCAGTATTAAAAGGCATAATCGTAACTACGGGTCCAAAAACTTCTTCTTGATTTATGCTGCATGCATTAGTTTCAACTTCAATAATTGTGGGTTCTAAGTAATAGCCATTTTCATAATTTTTTAATACCACTTTATTCCCACCACACAGAATTTTACCATTTTCTTTCTTCGCGATTTCAATATAGTTAATTACTTTTTCTAAATGCGATTTTGAAACTAAAGCTCCAATATTTGTGTCGTTTTCTGACGGATGACCGATTTTTAGTTGTTTTACTCTTTTAACAAAGTCCGTTTTAAACGTTTCGTAAATTGAAGCTTCAATAAAAATTCGACTTCCGCACAAGCAAATTTGCCCTTGATTTGAAAATGATGAACGCACTGTAGTTTCTAACATATTATCATAATCACAATCAGCAAAAATGATGTTTGGGTTTTTACCGCCTAATTCTAAAGATAATTTTTTAAACATGGGTGCTGCAATTTTTGCAATGTGCGCTCCTGTTTTAGTTCCGCCAGTAAACGAAATAGCTTTAATATCTAGATGTTCTATAATGGCTTTCCCTGTGGTTGTGCCTAAACCATGAACAATATTTAAAACGCCTTTTGGTAGGCCTGCTTCATGACATATATCTCCCAGCAAATAAGCAGTCATGGGGGTAATTTCGCTGGGTTTTGCTACTACGCAATTTCCTGCGGCAATAGCTGGTGCTATTTTCCAAGTAAACAAATATAGTGGGAGGTTCCAAGGTGAAATACAACCTACAACGCCAATAGGTTGGCGTAGTGTGTAATTTATAGCATCGTGTCCAATACTTTCATGACTTTCGCTTGCAAATTGTGTAATGGCATGTCCGAAAAATCTAAAATTACTTGCTGCTCTTGGGATATCAACCGCTTTTGCTAAACTTATAGGTTTTCCGTTGTCTTTACTTTCGGCTTCGGCGAAGCGTTGTGAATTGGCTTCGAGTAATTCTGAAATTTTAATTAAAATTTTACTACGTTTTTCTAAGGTGGTTTGAGACCATTGCTTAAAAGCTAATTTGGCACTTTGGTATGCTTTTTCTACATCGACTTTCGATGAGTTGGGTACTTGTCCGTAAACTTCTCCATTAGCTGGGTTAAAGTTGTCTATCCATTCGTTTGAGATTGGATTTTCAAATTGTCCGTTTATATAGTTTTTAATGTTCAATTAATATAAATTTCTATTTTTTCTATTTTCTAAAAATAGGGTTTTAAGAATCTGTATGAAGAATTTAATCACTATTTTAATACTTCATAATTTCTGTTAATATAACTAATAATAGCTTTAGCTTTTTCATTAAGATTAATAAATTTAGGTGTAAAATAAACAGCGCCACCATTGATGTAACGACATAATGGTAATATGCGAATGTTATTAAAAATTGCTTGATAAGCTTTTGCACTAGGGGGGGTTGGCGTTCTTGTTGGAAAGAATTTTTTGTGATCTGAATCTGAAAAAAGGACATATTTTATTTTTCTTAATTCTAATCGACTTTGGTTGGCTGACTCAGAAAAATTAGTGGTTAAACTATAATAACTTTCATAATAATCTTGCAACATATCTAAAAGTTTTGTGTCTGGAAATACAGCTAAACTACCAGAAGAATTCAAAAGATCCCAAGTGTTTGTTTGACTGGGGAAATTATAAACCGTTGTAAACGTATTAAAACTAAGTATGAAATTTAAAGAATCAGAAACAAAATGATCGTCAGATTCCAAAATAGGAATGAGATAATTACCAGATTTTATTTCTCGTTGTAAAGATGTAATAGTTTTATATTGTTCTAGGGTATCAATGGTTAGGTCTTTAGAGATTGATAAAATGTTAGTATGAATTTGTGCTTTTTGATTTCTTATTTCATTCCAATTATTAATTTGTAATGCAATTAAAATACCAATTACTACAAGGATGATTTCACCAACAGCATATTTAAAGTATTTACCTGTTTTGTTTTTCATAATGTAGTTTTCACGGACTTTACGAAAGAATTTTATCATACTTTATTGCGCTTTATAAGCCATAACCTTAATCTCCACTACTAAATCTGGATGCGGTAATTGGTGTACTGCAACGGTTGTTCGAGTTGGTCCGGTTTCTTTATCAAAAAATTCTGAATAAGCTTTATTATAACCCGCAAAGTCATTCATATTTACAAGAAATGATGTCACATCAACAACATCTTTTAATGTAGCACCTTCTTTAGCTAAATTCTTTTTAATATTTTTTAAAACTTCACGAGTTTGTACTTCGGCGTTCAATCTTTTGGTACCCATATCATCAATAATATCAACACCTGCAATGGTATTATCAGCTCTTCTGGAACTTGTTCCCGATACAAAAATAAAGTCTCCTACCCGTTTGGTATGTGGGTAAGCACCTCTTGGAGTTACATTATTACTCATGCTAAATAAGCCCTTTTAATCTCTCCAAAGGAGAGAAACTCAAAGCGGGAATTTGAGTTCTTATTAATTTATTATTTCAAATCAGTTCCCTTGCTTAGGAAGGCTAGGGAAGGCTTTTTTATTTCATTCCCGAAATTTTATCATTGTTAAGAATAGCTTGCGTTTCTAAATTGACTTTTTCTAAAACAGATTTTAAATCGTCATTTATATCAATTTTTTTATTAGTAAGTAAATTTAAAATAGCCTTATCTTGCGCGCGTCCTCTTAACATAGCGTCTCTGTAACCTATATCTTCATTAAAAGTAACCAATGAATATTTTGAAGAATAGTCTTCTGGAAATTCTTTTTCTAAAGCCATTTCCAATTTACGTTTTTCTTTAAACACTTCATGATTTACATGCCCCTTCATTTCATGAAAATTATCAATGGCTAAATCTGCAATAGCATCTGTGTCTTTTTTTCTTATTTTTTCATAAGTCTTGAAAACGGCTTCCCAATTGTCTAGATTTTGATCTAAAACTTTATCAAACTCCACAACATCTTCAAATGAAGCATTCATCCCTTGTCCATAAAAAGGAACAATAGCATGAGCGGCATCTCCCATTAAAAGCGTATTTCCTTTATAATGCCAAGGAGAGCATTTTATAGTCCCTAATGGAGCGGTTGGATTTTTAAAAAAGTCTTCAACTAAATTTGGCATAATAGCTAAGGCGTCAGGAAATTCGTTTTTAAAAAACTCCAAAATACGCTCTTCTGTTTTTAGATTATTAAAATGGTATTTACCTTCATCATAACTTAAAAATAAAGTCACCGTAAAACTACCATCTAAATTAGGTAAAGCGATGAGCATAAAACTACCACGAGGCCAAATATGAAGTGCATTTTTATGTGTTTTGTAATCGCCGTTTTCTTTGGGTAATATGCTTAATTCCTTATAGCCATGGTTTAAATAATCTTGTGAAAAACTAAATAGAAATTTTTTGCCTAAATAATAGCTTTTTCGCATAGCAGAACCTGCACCATCTGTAGCGATTATAACATCGGCATCTTTTATAAATTCATCTTTTGTTTCGTAATCTTGAAAGTGAGCGGTGGTTTTTTCAAAATCAACCGATTTACATTTTTTATTAAAATAAATAGTAACGTTTTCATGTTTTTCTGCCTCATCTAAAAGTAGAGTATTTAAATCGCCCCGTGAAATGGAGTTGATATATTCATAATCTCTACCACTATAATCGGATTGAAATGTATTGCCGTTTTCATCATGTATCATCCTTCCGTTCATAGGGATGCAAAGTGGTTTAACTTTTTCTTCTAAACCAACGAGTTTTATGGCTTTATTTCCACGATCTGAGAATGCTAAATTTATAGATCGCCCCGCTGAAATATCGACTTTACGTAAATCTGGACGCATTTCGTAAACCGATACCTTATAACCTCTTTGTCCTAATCTTAAAGCTAATAGACTGCCGCAAAGTCCTGCGCCTATGATGAGTATGTTTTGTTGTTTTTTCATTTCTCTCCTAAACCTTCTCCAAAGGAGAAGATTATTAGTTAGTTTTTTTTTGACTTAAATTCATCTCAGTTCCCTCTGTTTTGGAGAGGTAACTGAGAGGTTTTTAATATGTTTTTTAATTTTTCAACCAATCGATACACGTCTTCAAACGAATTATAAAAAGGTGTAGGTGCGCAACGTATCACATCGGGTTCTCTCCAATCACTAATAACACCAGCTTCAGTTAACCTAATGTGTAACAGTTTATTAGCATTTTTTACTTGTATGGATAGCTGGCAACCACGTTCATCTGCATGACTTGGTGTTATAATTTTTATGGTATCTTCTCCTAGTTGATTTAATAAAAACTCAAAATAGCCTGTTAATTGTTTTGACTTTTTAATTAAGTTTTTAATACCAACTTCTTGAAACATATCTAAAGAAGCTTTTATAGCAGCCATTGATAGAATGGGTGGATTGCTAAGTTGCCAACCTTCTGCTCCTGGTAGTTGGTCAAATTCTCCACGCATGTTAAAACGTGTTTTTTTGTTATGGCTCCACCAACCTGTAAAGCGGTTGAGCTCTGTTTTGTGGGCATGCCGTTCGTGAACAAAACAACCACCTAAACTTCCTGGACCAGAATTTAAATATTTATAGGTACACCAAACCGCAAAATCGGCTCCAGAGTCGTGTAAATTTAAAGCTACATTTCCAGCGCCATGTGCACAATCAAAACCAACATGGCAACCATATGTATGTCCGAGTTTGGTAATGCGTTTTAAATCAAAAAACTGGCCGGTATAATAGTTTACCCCACCTATCATCATAAGTGCAATATCATGGCCATGTTGTTCTAAAATTGATTCTAAATCTTCATAGCGCAGTAAAACTTCGTTTTTTTTAGGTTTCCATAAAATCAATCCTTCTTTATCATCAAATCCATGATGGCGCAATTGTGATTCCACAGCGTATTTATCAGAAGGAAATGCATCACTTTCAATAAGTATTTTATAACGTGTTTTTGTAGGTTTATAAAACGACACCATCATAAAATGCAAGTTGGCTGTTAAGGTATTCATAACCACAACTTCTATAGGTTTTGCACCCACTACTTTTGCCATGCTTCTGGTTAGAAATTCATGATATGCTAGCCATGGCGTTTTGCCATGAGTATGTCCTTCAACACCTAAATTAGCCCAATCTTCTAGCTCTTGATTAATATAAGACTTTGTTGATTTTGGTTGTAGACCAAGCGAGTTGCCCGTCATGTAAATCAATTCCATTCCATTATTATCTTTAGGAATGTGGAATTGATTTCGATAGCATTTTAATTCGTCATTTTGATCTTGTTCTAAAGCATAATCAAGACCCAATTTGTAATCGGACAAAGTGAATGGTTTTTCGGTTTCTAACAAAAATAAGAATTATAAACTTAGCAACGAATACTTAAAACTAAGATTAGTTTGATAAGTTTTTTTTTGTATTTTTAGTAAAAACTATGGACTATGAGAAGTAAAAAAGAGTATTCAAATGGCGAAGTTACTGTGGTTTGGGAAGCCGACAAATGCATACACTCTGGAATATGTGTAAAAGGGTTGCCTCAGGTTTTTAGACCCAAAGTTAGACCTTGGATTAGTGTTAATGCTGCAGATACTGATACTTTGATAAATCAGGTAAAGCAATGTCCCTCTGGAGCTCTAAGCTTCTATATGAATAATGAAGGAGATAAAATTTCTGAAACTATAGAAACTAAAGTTGAGGTTTTAGAAAACGGGCCTTTACTAGTATATGGGAAGTTAAGGGTAAATCTCAATAACGGAACAAGTGAAGTGAAAAATAGAACTACTGCATTTTGCAGATGTGGAGCATCAAATAATAAACCATTTTGTGATGGTACACATGTGAAAAATGATTTTAAAGGATAAAAAAAGCGCTTTAATTAGTTTAAAGAACTTCTATATTCTGTAACGATTACTTAAAGCTGTTTTTTTATCATTGAAGTTCAACTTCAATATTTGAAAATTCAAGATTCCAATCATTGTCATTTTTTTTATGGTCCAAAGCTAATTTTAGTCCGTTAAAATCTTTGTAGTTTTCAAACGTATTTATCAGTCCAGCTTCAGTTTTGTTTCCTTTCCTAAAAGCCCATTCTTTAATCATATAACTATCATCAAAATAAATATCGTAAGCATCACCTGGTGTGTAACCACCTTCTTCACCATATAAGAGTGTTATTTTATTCATTTCGGTATTGCTAACAGGGGCTTTAGCTTTTAAAGATTCAGAGATTGAAGCACTTTTATCCCAAACTAATTGAAATGGAATTAACAACCAAAATTTATCATTTATAAATCCACGATCTATTTTTATTAAGGCTGAATCTATTTCAGAACGATGATAACTAACTTCAACACTATCTTGGATGAACGTTACATCATTAGTTTTAGGGTACCATTTCCACCGGCGTTTACCATTAAAAGTAAATGCGATTTCAGAAACATCTTTCCAGTTTTCGTAACCGTGAGCATTTGCAATTTTTTCAGCAACTGATAGTTCTTTTTCAACAGGTTTATGTTCTGTTTTTTGTTTGCAACTTATTAAAATTAAGATAGTGAAGCTGATATAAATTAATTTTTGCATAATTTAGTTTTTTTGTAAAGATATCACTTGAAAATGAATACCAACCAAAATTATTTCAAAATCAATAAAGCAACCTGGAATGATAAAGTGAAGGTGCATGCCAAAAGTGATATGTATGATTTGAAAGGTTTTGAAAATGGAAAAACTTCATTAATGTCTTACGAAATAGAGGCTTTGGGCGATGTAAAAGGAAGGTCTCTGTTACATTTACAATGCCATTTCGGGCAGGATACGTTGAGTTGGAGCAGGATGGGAGCGAAATGCACAGGAGTAGATTTGAGTGATGAAGGCATTAATTTGGCACAACGTTTAAATGATAAATTAAGTTTAGATGCCAAATTTGTTTGTTGTAATGTTTTAGATACTTCAAAATTTTTAAAAGATACTTTTGATATTGTTTTTACGAGTTATGGTGTCATAGGATGGTTACCCGACTTAAAGCCTTGGGGTAAAATGATTGCTGAAAAATTAAAAAAAGGAGGCACATTCTTCATGGTAGAATTTCATCCCATTGTTTGGATGTTTGATTATTTGAAAGGTAAGCCTATTATGACGTACGGATACATGCAAGAAGATGTTATATATGAAGAGTATGAAGGTACTTATGCTAATAAATCATCAAAAATGGTAAGTAAAGAATATGGTTGGAATCATGGTTTAGGTGAGGTAATTTCTGCTTTAACCCAAGCTGGTTTGCATATTGAATACTTAAAAGAACATGATGAAAGCCCCTATGATGTATTACCTGATTTGATAAAAGCAGATTCTGGGATGTATATTACAAAAGATAAGTTATATCCTTTAATTTTTACGTTAAAGGCGACTAAACTAAAGTAAAAGTTAAATTTTAGCTAAGACTAATTTTAAGAAATATTTATTTTTAAAATAAAATTTAAATAAAAAAATCTGATTGAGGTCATCAATCAGATTTTCTATTTAATAATATATACATATGCTATTTACTCATATCGATAACATAACGGAAACGAACTTCTTCATTTTTAATGTTATCAAACGCTTTATTTACTTGGTCAATACCAATCATTTCAACTTCTGGAGAAATTTCATGTTTAGCGCAAAAATCTAGTATTTCTTGGGTTTCTTCAACGCTACCAATAACCGAACCTCCAAGTGTTCTATTAAACATGGCCACGTTCATATTATTTGTGGGTTTTTTGTATTCCCCTAACAGTCCAACAGTTATTAAACTACCTCGATAACTAAGTAAATTAACATAATCGTTAACATCAAATGCGGTTGGAATGGTTATCAAAATATAATCATAACGTAACATATTTTTTTCCATGGCATCTTTATCTGTTGATATTAAAACATCATCAGCACCTAATTTTTTTGCATCGTCTTTTTTGGATTCATGGCTCGTAATTGCTGTAACATTGGCGCCCAACGCTTTTGCGATTTGAACACCCATATGGCCCAAGCCACCAATACCCACAACCGCAACATTATCGCCTTCTTTTACACCCCAATGTTTCATGGGCGCATAGGTAGTAACTCCTGCGCATAATATAGGTGCAGCACTTTTTAAATCTAATTTTTCGGGCATGGTTAATACAAAAGCTTCATTAGATACAATATGGGTTGAAAAGCCTCCAAACGTATTGTAGTCAGATTCAGGGTCTCTAAAATACCCATTGTACGTCATCGTTGGTCCATGTTCTCCAGCGCAAAATTGTTCATTGCCTTTTTCGCAGGGTTTGCATGTTTGGCAGCTGTCAATCATACAGCCAACACCAACAATTTGCCCTTTTTTGAATTTTGAAACCGCACTTCCTGCCTCAACAATTTTACCAATAATTTCATGACCAGGTACACACGGATATCTGGTGTTATCCCAATCATTATTTACTTGATGTATATCACTGTGGCATACACCCGAGTACAAAACCTCTATAAGTACTTCATCAGCTTTAGGGTTATTCCGTTCCACATCCATTTCCTTTAATTGATTTGCTTCACCATTTTCTCCTTTGGCACCGTAACCTTTTACAATAAAGCTTGTGTTATTTCTACGTATTGTTTTATCTATAATTTTTGTTTCTAATTCCATTTTTTTTATATCTTAATTTATATTATATACTGTTCAGTGCTTTACCTATTAAGGTGTTACCTGAAATAATTTCGAAAGTGACATCTTTAGGAGCGTCGTCATGTAATACTCTAACTAGCGTTTGTGCCACATCATCCCTACTGATTTCACCTTGTTCGTCTAATTTAAGTTTTAGTTTAATTTCGCCTTTTCCCACGTTATCATTCAAAGAACCTGGACGAACAATCGTGTAATTTAAACCACTTTGCTTTAAGTATTCATCGGCATTATGTTTTGCCTTTAAATAATCTTGTAATTGATCTGCTTTTTCAGGGTTATCTGCACCCATAGAGCTAAGCATCACAAATTTTTTAACACCTGCTTTTTTAGCAGCATCAATTAAATTTTTAGCACCTTCTTGATCTACTTCAATAACCTGTTCTCCACCAGAACCTGCTGCAAATATTACTTTTTCTATATTTTCAAAAGCATGTTCTACGTTTTTCGTTAGATCTGCCAGTACTGTTTTAACATCTTGAGACTTAAAATCTTCTAAATAGTCTTGTTTTCTAACCATGGCTACAGGAGTAAAATACTGTGAAGATTTTAAGAGGTTAATAATTTTTTTTCCAATTTTGCCGTGCGCTCCGGCTACTAATATATTATGCATTTCCATATAATTTGTTTTTTTTAAAAATAAAGGAATGTGCATCTGTTTTTTAACTCAATTGATAATAATACTGCCACTAATGCTTGAAATGTTTTCTAAAATATTTGTTATAAACTAAGTGTTTACATAAAGTCATTATTATAATAAGTGTAAAAAAATGATGTTTTAAAATGTCTTATCCTAAAATACGGCTACAGATTAAAATTGATTTACGCTGATTATTTAAATTAAAAAAATCTATGCAAGGTGTCCGTTAATCGAAAAAAAAGTTAAAAATAATTCCATTTAAACTTGTTTTTTGTAAGTTCGGAACAACTTTTGCAAATTGTAGTATTATGAAAAAGATAATTTATATATGTCTGTTAGCAGTTTTAGTAAGCGCTAATAGTAAAGCTCAAGAAATTCATTGGGTATCATTAAATGAAGCTTTAGAACTTCAAAAAAAGAATCCAAAAAAAATTATGATTGACGTTTACACCAATTGGTGTGGACCATGCAAAATGTTGGATAAAAATACATTTCAAAACCCTGATGTTGCCAACTACGTTAATAAGCATTATTATGCTGTTAAGTTTAATGGTGAAGGTAATGATGTTGTTAATTATAAAGGAAATTCATACAACAACCCAAATTATAATCCTGAATCAGTTAACAGAAGAAACTCGGCTCATACTTTAGCAAGACATTTACAAATAAGTGCGTATCCAACCATTGTTTTTATGGATGAAAAAGCGGATGTTATTGCACCTATACGAGGATACCAAACGCCTCCACAAATAGAGTTGTATTTAAAAATGTTTAAGAATAATGACCATAAAGAAATAGATACTCAAGAAAAATTCAACGAATATTATAAAGCTTTTAAGCCTGAATTTAAAGGATAAAAAATGAATTTATCAGTATATTCATCTGAAGTTAGTAATTAATAATAAAAGATCCCTTTTTACTGGTTTGATGAAAAGGGAGCTTTCTTTTTCTACAAATAGCCTCCCAATTTTCAATATAAGATTTATAATTACTACCATCTGCAATAATAAATTTTGGTTTTATAGAATCAATTAATCTATTCAAATTTATTTTAGGAGATTGCCTTAATAAAACATAATCTGGCGAGAACGATTTTACGTTATATACACCCAAACTGTCAATAACAAATAGTATTTTTTTATTCAGTTTATAAACAGATTGAATTGGGTCAGTTTGAATTGATTTAATATGATTGCCAACCATATAATCTTTAATGATATTATTTTCTGATGCCGTAATACTATCAAAATCATATGAAACTATAATTTTTGTATCAGTTGCATTTCCTATTAAGCTAAATCTGCTTTTATGAAATACGACGAACTCATTTGGAGATTTGTTATAACTGATATAAGTAAAAGCACATTGAAAAACAATAATACTAAGAAGTACTAATTTTAAATAAATATTGCGTTTTTTTATTAGAAATGAAACACCAAAAATGATAAGTAAATAAGAAAATAAAACATATAGGGCACTAAAAGAAATGTCCTTAAATAAGAATACATCTTGTTTGGATATCCAACTCACAAAATCGTTCATTAAACTAATTATATAACCAAAAATATCTGCAAGAATTTGGGGAAGTAAATTTAGTATCGCAAGTAAAATGACGATAATTCCAAAACCTAAAATAATTCCCAATAATGGAATGATACCCAAATTTGAAATAAAAAACAAACCAGGGAATTGATGAAAATAGTATAAACTAATTGGGATGATGCCAAATTGAGCAGAAACCGTTATGGTAAGTGTGTGCCAATATTTATCTAATAGCCAATTTTTCGGCCGCCATAAATTATACAAATAAGGATCTATAGCAACAATTGAAAAAACGGCCATATAGCTTAATTGAAAACCAACATCAAACAAAAACATAGGTTTAAAAAGTAAAATAATAAATATAGAAATAGCTAACGTATTATAAATATTGGTAGGGCGTTTTAGGTTTAAAGCGATTGTTACGATGCTAAACATAGTAACAGCTCGTGTTACAGATGCGGATAAACCTGCTATTAAAGCAAAACTCCATAAAAATAGAACCAGTAACACCGTTTTTAAAAGTTTCCCGTGTTTGAAACTTTCTAAGGGTTTTAAAGCAAAACTTAATATTAGAAGAATAATACCAACGTGCAAACCAGAAACAGCCAATATATGTATAGCGCCTGCATTGGTGTAACTTGAGTAAACATCCTCGCTAATATTTTGTCGTTGTCCCAATAAAAGAGCATTTATAATGGCGAGTTCATCAGGTTCAAAATGATAAGATTTTAATTCTGAATTAATATGATCTCGAATACTATTTGCAACTCCAAAAAGTGTGTGCGTATTCGAACTGATCTTATACAGAGATTGATTCGAAATGAATAACTGATGATATATATATGTTTTCTCTAAATAGTTTTTATAATCGAATTGATGGGGATTTAATGGGTGAATTAAGTTTTTAAATGCTGTTCTAGAAACGTAAATGGCATCTACTTTTAATGAAATGTTCAAGCTGTTTTTTTGAATGTTTAAAAGTGATTTTCCATTGGTTTTATTACCATCTACAATTAAAACATCAATAACGTACTTATCATAATAATTTCCAGATTTTAAAACCTCTCGTATTCTAAATGTGATTGTTTTTAAAGAATCACTTTGTGTTGAAAGTTGGTTCGTATAATGATTGGAAAAGTTTTTTTGATTGTGAAAATTGGTTATTAATACACCAATAGATAGCATTAAAAAAAATCCTATAAAACCAAACCAAATGGTTTTGATAAATTGTTTTTTTGCAATTAAAAAATTAATGAATAAAGCAATTAAAAAAAAGCCAGTTGTGAATAATGTTGTAAATAAAGAAATATTAAAAACAAACCCGATGATGATGCCTATAATAAGGCAAAACGTTAATTTAATAATTGTGAAATTGAGTAGTCGCATTAGGCTGTAAGATAAAAAATATCTTATAAAATCCTTCGTGCTTCATAAAAAGCTTTCAGCCAATAGCTTTCGTTTAGTCCAGAAATAATGACACCTTTTCCTGTGGTGGCATGTATGAATTTAATATCATTATCCCGAATATCAACTATGAGACCAACATGGTTTATAGTATTTCTTCTGTTCCCTGTCTTAAAAAACAATAAATCCCCCTTAAGTACTTTTTTAAGTTGAATTTTATCTCCTTGTTTAGCCATATCTCTAGATATTCTGGGTAAAATAATTTCATGTTCTCTAAATGATTCAAAAACTAAGCCTGAGCAATCCATTCCAGAAGTTGTAGTGCCACCCCATTTATAGCGCACACCTTCAAAATTTTTGGCATAATCAATAATGCGGTCTGCTTTAGATATAATTAATTTTTCGTCTCGTCGTCCATTTTCAAAAGAAATTGAAGTTTTGGTGTTTTCCGTCACCTGGTCTTTAGTCTTTTTTGTGATGATTCTTGAAGCGTATCCATCATCATTTTTTTGGCGTTTTGAGGATTTACAGTTACTCAAACTTACAAGTAAAATAAGTATAGCTAAGAGTTTTCTCATCTAAAAACTAGGCTTTAATAGCATTATAAATTAAATTTGCCGTTTTCTGGCTAGCACCTTTCCCACCTAATTTTTTTTCCAATTCGTAGTAAGCTACAAATAGTTTTTTCCGAGTTTCAGTATTTAGAATGTGTTCTAATTCTTTTTTTAGTCTTTTTTTATTGAAATCATTTTGAATAAGCTCCGTTACAACTTCCTTATCCATAATTAAATTTACTAACGAAATATACTTGAGAGTTATAATACGTTTTGCAATTTGATAAGAAATAGCATTTCCTTTATAGCAAACAACTTGCGGCACTTTAAATAAAGCGGTTTCTAAAGTAGCGGTGCCAGATGTTACCAATGCCGCCTTGGAAACACTGAGTAAATCATATGTTTTATTTGTTATGAAATTAACATTCGTAGACTTAATGAAGGTTTGGTAAAAACTAAAATCTTGACTTGGTGCCCCAGCAATCACAAATTGATAATCTGGAAAATAATCAATCAAACTTAGCATCACCGAAAGCATCTTTGTTATTTCTTGCTTTCTACTTCCTGGTAACAAAGCTATTATTGGCTTATCACTTAAACCGTACATTTTTCTAAACGCAGTAGGGTGAATTTGCTTTCGGTTTATAATGGCGTCAATTAGCGGATGCCCAACAAAAGTTACATCATAATTATATTTTCTATAAAAATCTTTTACAAAAGGAAGAATAACGTACATAGCATCAATATCTCGTTTTATAGCTTTTACTCTGCCTACTCTTGATGCCCAAACTTGTGGAGAAATATAGTAATGTGTTTTAAAATTTTCCTGTTTCGCCCATTTGGCTATGCGTAAATTAAATCCAGAATTATCTATAAAAATAACAACATCAGGATTAAATGCTTTGATATCTTGTTTACAAAATGAAATAAATTTAAAAATTTTTCTGAGGTTCATGATCACTTCAGCAAAACCCATGAAAGCGCGTTCTTTATAATGTTTTACAAGCATCCCTCCAACTTCTTTCATTAAATCTCCACCCCAAAATCGAATATCAGCATTCGCATCTTCTTTCATCAATGCTTTCATAAGGTTTGAACCGTGTAAATCGCCCGAAGCTTCTCCTGCAAGAATGTAATACTTCATTTTATAATGTGTATTAATTAAAATAGTTTGAACACAAAGGTAAAAACAGCAATAAAAATGGTAATTATTAAAACGCCTCTGGCCCTATAATCTTGTTTCTTTTTAATAAAAATAAAGAAAGCTATCAAGTTTAAAACCGCCCCTAGGCTTATAAGTTTACCTAAAAAACCTTCTTTTGCTGCTGCTTCAATGACTTTCACAAAATCATCACCTTGCCCTAACAGGTTGGCTGCTACAAATAGGCCCGTAGCATTTGCTATCAATCCGACAAAAATGCCGATAAAAATCTCTTTTTTAATCATTTAAATTCCAAGTGTTTAAGTCTTTTATAAAGTAATGTGCTGTTAAATCAAACTGCACAGGAACTACAGAAATATAATTATTTTCCAATGCCCATTCATCAGTATCTTCACCACCATCTAAATTAACAAATTTTCCAGTTAACCAATAGTAATCTTTACCATTTGGAGTTTTCCGTTTGTCAAATTCTTCAACCCAATTGGCCTTAGCTTGTCGGCAAACTTTTATACCTTTAATTTGTTTTTTTACAATATTAGGAATGTTAACATTCAAAACAACTCCGTTTGGTAAGCCTTCTTTTAAAACACTTTCGGTAATCGTTTTTACGTAGGTCTTACAATCTTCAAAATTAGCATTCCAAGAGTAATCTAATAATGAAAACCCAATAGCCGGAATACCTTCTATACCAGCTTCCAATGCCGCACTCATGGTGCCTGAATAAATAACATTAATAGACGAATTGGATCCATGATTGATGCCAGAAACACACAAATCTGGTATTCTTGGTAAAAGTTCTCTAATCGCTAATTTTACACAATCGGCAGGTGTGCCAGAGCAACTGTATTCTTTATGGGTAGCATTATTTATTTTAATTTCTTCAGCATGGAGTGTAGAATCTAAAGTTATAGCATGCCCCATGCCGCTTTGTGGACTGTTTGGTGCAACTACAACCACATCTCCTATAGTATTCATTACATCAATCAATGTTCTAATACCCGGAGCATTGATACCATCGTCGTTAGTTACTAAAATTAGTGGCTTTTCCGTCATAATTGTCTTTTAAATAGCATCGCTAAAATACATAATTTAGGTTGTAAACGATTAAATTCTTTGCTTTAACAAAAAATTAGTAGCAAATACCATAATTGGCATAGTTTTTTCTTTATTTTAGACAAATAATGTTACCCTTATTAAAGCTATGAAATTTTTAATGATGAGAAAAATTATGAAGAGTAAATATAGAATTTTGTCACTTGTACTATTATTGGCGTTTGCATCGTGCAGTTTTACCTCTAAAACATTTAGTGATCCAGATAAAGATAAGTTATTAGTGCAGGTTATCACGTTTGTTTTAGAACAAGGACATTTTGATCCTATTGAATTAGATGATGCATTTTCTGCTGAATTATTTAAAGATTATCTTGAAATTATCGATCCTGTGAAACGTTACTTTTACGAATCTGATTTTAATGATTTTGAAAAATTCAAATTAAACATTGATGATCAATTAAAAGTTTCAGATATCACATTTTTTAATATCGTTAATGAACGTATGTTAAAACGTTTTGATGAAGCTAAAGCTACTTATAAAGATATTTTATCACAACCTTTTGACTATACTATAGATGAGGACTTTGATACAGACCATGAAAATAAACCATTTCCGAAGAATAAGAAAGAAATGAGAGAGCGTTGGAGACAACAACTTAAATTTTCCACACTTTCAAATTACGATGATATTTTTACCCAAGAGCAACTTGCTAAAGAAAAAGATCCCTCATACGCTATGAAAACTTCAGTACAGATTGATGCTGAGGCTCGCGAAGCAACTTTAAAGTCTTTAAATGTCTATTTTGAAGATTATATTGATGACCAGAGACGAGAAGATTGGTTTGCAATTTACGTGAATACTATTGTTGAAGAATTTGATCCGCATACTTATTATTTAGCGCCAAAAGGTAAAGAAGATTTCGATCAGCGTATGTCTGGAAAGCTAGAGGGGATAGGAGCAAGGCTTCAAAAAAGGATGGACTATATTAAAATTGTTGAGCTTATTTCTGGTGGTCCAGCTTGGAGAAGTAAAGAACTTGAAGTAGAAGATATTATTTTAAAGGTAAAGCAAGAAGAAGACCAATTTCCAGTTGATATTGTTGGTATGCGAATTAACGATGCTATAAAGTATATTAAAGGACCTAAAGGAACTAAAGTAACATTAACCGTAAAAAAGGTTGACGGAGCAATACGAGATGTTGTTATTACTAGAGATATTGTTGAGCTTGTTGAAACCTATGCGAAATCTTCGGTGGTTGAGAAAAATAACAAGACATTTGGAGTTATTAATTTGCCAGCTTTCTATGTTGATTTTGAAGATTATAAAAATATAAATGCTGCCAAAGATGTAAAAGCAGAAATTGAGCGCTTAAAAGCTGAAGGAATGGAGGGTTTAGTGCTTGATTTACGAAACAATGGTGGTGGATCATTGCCTGCGGTAGTTGAAATGGCTGGTTTATTTATTAAAGATGGACCTATTGTGCAGGTACGCTCCACTGGAGAAACTAAAGAGGTTTTAAAAGACAGGGATAAGTCTATAACCTGGGAAGGCCCGTTAGTTATTCTAGTTAACGAAATATCAGCATCGGCTTCCGAAATTATGGCTGCAGCAATGCAAGATTATAAAAGAGCAGTGATTATTGGCAGTAAGCAAACTTATGGTAAAGGTACTGTACAAAATGTTATTAATTTAAATAACATGCTCAGAAATAGTAGTAGCGGTGATTTAGGGGCTTTGGCTTTAACAACGCAAAAATACTATAGAATTAATGGCGGTTCCGTGCAATTAGAAGGTGTTAAAAGTGATGTAAAAGTACCTGGAAGATTTAGTTTTATTGATGTAGGTGAGAAGGATAAAGATAACCCGTTACCGTATGATGAAATTGATGCCGCAGATTTTACACCATGGGAACATTATTTTGATTATCAAACAACCATAAGTAATAGTGAAGCACGTATGAAAAGTAATGATCAAATGAAGCTTATTGAAGAAAATGCAAAATGGGTAAAAAGTAAAATTGATGAAACTGTTTTTTCTTTGAACTATGAAAAGTATAAAGCCAAATTAGATAGCAATGAAGAGGAAGCGAAACGTTTTGATGCGATTTCAAACTACAATTCAAACCTAACGTTTAACTCACATAGTTATGAAAAGTCATTGTTTGAATTAGATACCACCGATTTAAAAGAAAAGCGTGAGCGTTGGCACGAAAGTTTAAGTCAGGATATATATATTGAAGAAGCTTTAAATGTTTTAGAAGATTTAAAAACAGCTTACCCAATAAAAAAGGTGGCTTCTGCAGTTAAAAAATAAAACTATTTATGAGTCATAAATCTAACTCATTAAAACAGTTAGCGCTCCAAAAGTTTAAAAAAAATTTTTGGGGCGTTTTTAGTTTTTGGTTTATTTTTTTTGTAGGTTTTATTTCAGTATTTGCGTATGTGTTTGCGCCCGATAATTCGCAGTATGCTAATCAAATGCATTTAACTATACACTCAAAAAAACCAGGTTTTAGTGTCAAAATGCTTACTATTCCCTCACAATTAAACAGAGAGCAAAGTGGTTTTGATAAACTCTTTTTTGGAAATAAGAATACAGATACTGAGGTCCCAATTTCTGAATACACAATTAAAAAGGATACTATACAATATACTGAATATGCTTCTGATGGTTTGGAAGGTGTTGAAAAAGAAATCGCATTAAACACGTTTTTAAATAGTGACGTTAATGATTTTATTAATGAAAAGTCATTTGTATTTGGTACTGATAAATATGGGCGCGATTTATTAAGTCGTGTTTTAGTAGGCGCGCGAATTTCTTTTTTTATTGGTTTTGTAGCAGTTTTTATTTCGTTGATAATCGGTGTTTTTATGGGAAGTGTAGCAGGTTATTTTGGAGGAAAAGTAGATGCTATAATTATGTGGGTAATCAATGTTACTTGGTCTATTCCAACCTTATTATTAGTCATCGCCATTACTTTAGCTTTAGGTAAAGGATTTTGGCAAGTGTTTATTGCGGTGGGTTTAACTATGTGGGTAGAAGTGGCTAGGGTAGTACGTGGACAAATTATTAGTACCAAAGAAATGCAATATGTAACAGCCGCTAGAGCTTTGGGTTATAAGGATTATAGAATTATTACCAAACATATATTGCCCAATATTATGGCACCTGTTATAGTCATTTCGGCAGCTAATTTTGCGGCAGCTATTTTAATTGAAAGTGGTCTTAGTTTTTTGGGTATTGGTGCGCAACCCCCTATGGCGAGTTGGGGTGCCATGATAAAGGACCATTACAATTATATTATACTTGGGAAACCGTATTTAGCTGTAATACCAGGGCTTTGTATTATGAGTTTGGTTATGGCATTTATGCTTATTGGAAACGCTTTAAGGGATGCTTTAGATGTGAAGGGTTAATATCTTTTAAGGTTTAAACTTTATTGTTATCTTGTATATTAAATTCCAATTAATTCATTCATCTTGGAATTATATTTAATCATTATTCTAAGTTCCGCAATTCAATTTATATCTTCAAGAACATATTTTATATGATGTCTTTTTTTCGTTATGTTTCCGTTTTTTTACTATTTGTTTTGAAGTATTATCTTTTTCTGTGATAATTACGCTGTAGTTTTTTGTTTTCAAAGTTTTTATAAGCTTGAGCTAAATTGTATTTATTATGGAATGGAGTAGATGTAAGAGAGTCTATGTGACTTTGAACTCTAACATATGGTATGTTTAATTCAATTAGACGATTCAACTCATGGGGTTTAATGATAAAATTAAAGTTAGAAACTTTAGATTTTTTATTAACTTTAATAAGTATTGTATTTCTTCTTTACTATCAAGGAGCGCTTCAAAAACCCTCTTTAAATTAGTTTCTGTATTGTAAATTTCCGACCCTTGTTTTATTTCAATAGTACGTTTTGAAGTATTTAAGACGGATAACTCTTTTTTTGATAATAAGTCAAGAATAGGAGATTATAATTATAACTATTAAAATACTCAGTTCTTCCTAATATTTTTATCTGAGAAAATAAACTCCATTGATTAACTTACGCTAATAGTAAAATATAGGGTTTCAATGCTTGCTTTAAATTTTAGGAATGAGAAATCATTTCATTGTTTCTATAAAGTATAAAGCAAATTTAAAATTTTATAACAAGATCAAACAAAATTAATACGATCCCAACTCCATATTCTCATTCAACTCATCAATATAATTTAAAACATCATCTTTCCCAATATCTTTAGAAGATGAGGTTATAAAGTAATTGGGCATCTCCTCCCATGTTTCCAAAAGTATGGCTCTGTAGTCAGCCACATGTCTTTCAATAGCTTTAGGTCTAAGCTTATCAGCTTTAGTAAAAATAATAGAAAATGGTATTCCGTTTTCACCTAACCATTGCATAAATTCTAAATCTATTGGTTGAGGATTGTGTCGAATATCCACCAAAACAAAAGCAGTAACGAGTTGCTCGCGTATAGCAAAATACTGAGTTATAAATTTTTGAAAAACTTTTTTGGTGCTTTTTGAAACACGCGCATAACCATATCCTGGCAAATCTACCAAATGCCAATTTTTATTAATTAAAAAGTGATTAATAAGTTGTGTTTTTCCAGGTCTGCCAGACGTTTTTGCTAAATTTTTTCGGCTAGTTAGCATATTAATTAATGACGATTTACCTACATTACTTCTTCCAATAAATGCATGTTCTGGCAACATGCTTTTAGGACATTTTGCAACATCGGAATTACTTACAACAAATTCTGCGGATTTAATAATCAAGGTAATTTTTTTTTGTCATTCTTCTATGTACTCTATGCCTAATAACAGATTCAGAAGTAATATTATTAATAGAATTTATGATTTATGAAAAACAGTTTCGATAGCCTCTATAATCTATGCTTTTTCAACCAAGCGTCTAAAACAGCGTTAAACTCATCAGGGTGTTCCATCATAGCTGCATGCCCACATTTATCGATCCAAAATAATTCAGAATTAGGTAACAATTCATTAAATTCTTCGGCAACTTCAGGTGGCGTAACATTATCATTTTTACCCCAAATAATACACGTCGGTGTTTTCATTTTTGGCAAATCTTTTGCCATATTATGTCTAATAGCACTTTTTGCAATAGCCAAAGTTTTTATAAGTTTATTACGGTCGTTTACAGTATCGTAAACTTCATCTACAATTTCCTTAGTAGCCACAGCAGGATCATAAAAAACATCTTGAGCTTTCTTTTTAATCACCTCGTAATCACTTCGTTTTGTGTAACCACCACCCATAGCGCTTTCGTATAGCCCAGAACTACCTGTAATTATTAATGCTTTAACTTTTTTTGGGTACTGTTTTGTGTAGTATAAACCAATATGTCCACCTAACGAATTTCCAAGCAATATAACTTGATCAAAGCCTTTAAATTCAATAAAATCATGTAAATACTTAGCGAAACTTTTAACGTTGGTTTTTAGTAAAGACTTAGTGTAAATAGGAAGTTCGGGGATAATAATCTTATACCCTTTTGCACTAAAAAAATCTAAAACAGCATCAAAGTTACTTAAGCCTCCCATTAGGCCGTGTAGCACTACAATTGGAGTGCCCTCACCTGCTTCAATATAACTGTAGTTTTTTTCTTTTTTTAAAGTATGCGCCATTAATCAATAAGTGGTTACGTTAAAAACAAATATAGTTAAATCATTCATATTACAACGTTTTTAATTCAATCCCAAAATTAATGGTTTTACCTAAGATGTTAACAATATGTTGATTTTCAATCTTTTTTTATAATCTGTTGAGTGTAAGCAGTCATGTGGTTTTTGTTAACTAAAAATCTCCATTAAAGGAGTTTTAATGGAAAATTTATCAACAAAGTGGAATAATGTGGTAAAAAGTGGTATATTTTTCAATATATTTGAAACTCTAACTATTAAACTTTAGTAAATCGCATTGGATTTAATAACAGGAACATACGATTGTAAAGTAGACGCCAAAGGCAGACTTATGCTACCTGCTACCATAAAAAAGCAGTTGGCAACAGTTTTAAAAGATGGTTTTGTGTTGCGTCGTTCGGTTTTTCAAAAATGTTTAGAGATGTATCCGATGAGCGAATGGCAAGTATTGATGCAGAAAATGAACAAGCTCAATAAATTCAATAAGAAGAATAATGATTTTATAAGACGATTTACTGCTGGGGCTAAAATTGTTGAAGTTGATGTGAACGGGCGTTTGTTGGTGCCTAAAGATTTAACGGTTTTTGCAAATATTTCAAAAAATATTGTTGTGGCTTCGGCGATCAACATTATTGAAATTTGGGATAAAGATTTATACGAACAGGCTATTGATGATGCGGCTATTGATTTTGCGGATTTAGCTGAAGAAGTCATGGGACAAGACAATGATGATCATGGAATATCATAACCCGGTACTGTTGACTGAAACAGTTGACGGCTTAAATATAAAAGAAGATGGAATTTATGTTGATGTCACTTTTGGTGGTGGCGGACATAGTAAAGAAATATTGAAAAGGCTTGGTAATAAAGGAAAGTTGTTTGCTTTTGATCAAGATTTAGACGCTCTTGAAAATACGATTGATGATTCTCGATTTACATTAATAAATGAAAATTTCAGATTTGTAAAACGCTTTTTAAGGTTTCATGGTGTGAAAAAAGTAGATGGTATTTTAGCCGATTTTGGTGTGTCATCACATCAATTTGATGTTGCTGAACGCGGATTTTCCACACGTTTTGAAGCGGATTTGGATATGCGTATGAATCAGAATAATAAATTGTCTGCATATCACGTCATAAATGAATATGAAGAAGAGCAATTAAAACAAGTGTTTTTGCAATATGGCGAATTAAGACCAGCTCCAGCAATGGCAAGATTAATTGTTGAACACAGGAAAAACGAACCTATAATTACAAGTGAGCAATTAAAAGCGGTGTTAAGAAAGTTTTTGCCACCACGACACGAAAATAAAGTATTGGCTCAAATTTATCAGGCTATTCGTATTGAAGTAAATCAAGAAATTGAAGCTTTAAAAGAGTTTTTGTTGCAAACACCAGAATTGCTAAACGATAAGGGACGGTTAAGTTTTATATCCTACCATTCTTTGGAGGATAGATTGGTAAAAAGGTTTATAAGAAGTGGATTGTTTGAAGGCGAACCAGAGCGGGATATGTTTGGAAATTTTGAAGTGCCCTTAAAAAAAGTAAACGGTTTAATAGTTCCAAGTAAAGGAGAAATTAAAATAAATAGCAGAGCTAGAAGTGCAAAACTTAGAATAGCAGAAAAGTTATGACAGGATTTTTAAATCCTTCCCTTTTAAAAAGGGAAGGTGGATTTAATTTCGCTAAAAGGAATTAAAGACGGAAGGGTTAATAAAAAGATTCCTGCTTTCGCAGGAACTAAGGAATGAAAAAGAACATCTATAACATATTAAAAGGCACTTTTTTGGTTAGTGATGATTCGTTTAAAAACTGGCGTTTCATCATTTTTATTTCGGTTTTGGCAATTGTAATGATTGCAAGTTCGCATAGTGCGGATAAAAAAGTATATGAAATTGCACGATTGAGTAACGAAGTAAAAGAAATGCGTTCTGCATTTGTAGATGGTCGATCGAAGTTGATGAGGCTTAAAATGGAGTCGGAAATTATATCTAGAATGAAAGAAAAGGGAATAAAGCCTTCATTGGTACCCGCAAAAAAGATAAAAGTTAAATCACAAAATTAAAATAGACCTTGGCAGTAAACGAAAGAGGCATATTAAATCGATTGTATTTTATAGCAGGATGTATGTTCATCTTCGGGCTTGCTGTGCTATTTAAGCTGTTTAGTGTTCAGTTTTTACAAGGTGATAAATACAGAGCGCTTGTTGAAAAACGCGATATTCAAAATGTTACTATTCCAGCAAATAGAGGTAATGTATATGCAGATGATGGTAGTTTGTTAGCGACATCAATTCCAAAATACAGTATAGCTATTGATGCTGTGGTGCCACCCACAAATAAGTTTGAAGAATTTATAAAACCTTTATGTGATTCACTTTCAAATTATTCAGGAAAATCTTCAAGTTATTACGAAAAGGCGATTAGGAAAGCGCGTGTTAATAAAAATCAGTATTTGCTATTAGCTAAAAATATTAATTATACCGATTATACTCGATTTAGAAATTTTCCACTTTTAAAATTTGGAGCTATTCCAGGCGGGCTTATTGTTAATCAAGACACAAAGCGTGAGTTTCCAATGGGTTCAATTGCGCAACGTTCTATAGGTTATGAACGGGTTGACGAAAACGGCAATGTAACCAGAGCGGGAATTGATGGCGCTTTTGGCGAAAAATATTTAAGAGGAACAGACGGTAAACGATTAAAACAAAAAATAGGTAAAAATAAATGGAAACCACTTACAGACTATAATCAGGTAGAACCAAAAGACGGTTATGATGTATATACTACTATTGATGTAAATATTCAAGATATAGCACATCATTCACTACGTGGCCAGTTGGAGTATTATGAAGCGGAACACGGATGTGTTGTAGTTATGGATGTGAAAACAGGTGAGGTTAAAGCCATTTCAAATTTAGCCAAAACAAGTCAGGGTAATTATTACGAAAAACGAAATTATGCTGTTTGGGAATCTCATGAGCCTGGATCTACATTTAAAGTAATGGCTTTAATGGCGGCTTTGGAAGATAAGGTTATTGACACATCAACTATTGTAGATACTAAAAAAGGAGTTAAGCGTTTTTATGGGCGAAATATTTATGATTCGCATCATGGCGGTTATGGTGATATTTCAGTTGCCAGAGCGCTTGAAGTATCTTCAAATATCGGATTTGCATCAATAATAGATGATAATTATTCTGATGATCCTAAACGATTTTTAAAACGAATTAAAAGCTGGAATCTTCATAAGCCTCTCGGGGTTTCAATTATGGGAGAAGGTATTCCAGATATTCCAGAACCTGGTGATAAAAAATGGAGTAAGAACGCGTTACCTTCTATGGCTTATGGCTATAACCTGAGTTTAACACCTTTACAAACACTTACTTTTTATAATGCCATTGCTAATAACGGGGAGATGGTTAAGCCCAGATTCATTAAATCGGTTAAAGAGTTCGACAAAGAGATTGAAGTTTTTGGAAAAAACGTTACTGTGAAAAAGATATGTTCAGATAAAACACTCAATGAAATTAGAGAGATTTTAAAAAATGTGGTTGAGAGAGGAACAGGTTCAAAATTATACTCGCCCGATTTTTCGATGGCAGGAAAAACAGGTACAGCGCAAACAGAATATTGGATGGCAGATTGGAAAGAAAACAAAAGATATATCTCTTCATTCGTAGGCTATTTTCCAGCGGAGAACCCTAAATATTCTTGTATCGTAGTTATTCATAAGCCCAGTATAGAAAAAGGCTATTATGGTGCAGATGTAACAGGACCAGTATTTAAAAGAATTGCTCAAAAAATTTTTACAGATACCCCCTTATTAGATGAGGTTTATAACTTAAATGTAAAAGTAGTTTCTGTTGAGAAGGAATATGAAAGCTATTACGAAACAGCCAAAACTTATAAAACTATTATGCCAAATGTAGTTGGTATGCCCGCCATGGATGCCTTGGCGCTTCTTGAAAATATGGATATTCAAGTTAAAGTAAAACTGAATGGGAGTGGTATTGTAAAAGAGCAATCAGTAAATAAAAGCACTAAACTAAAAAGTAATCAAACCGTTATTTTAAAAGCGTCATGAAAGCATTAAAAGACCTATTATATAAAGTAACCTTGAATGCCGTAAGTGGAAACACTAGTGTTGATGTTAATGCTATTGATTTTGATTCTCGAAACATAAAAAAAGACGATGTGTTTGTGGCTATTCGAGGTAGTGTTGTTGATGGGCATAAGTATATAGATGTAGCAATTAGTAATGGTGCCAAAGCGATTATATGTGAAACAATTCCTGATCATTTAGAAGCAGATATTACTTATGTTGAGGTTGATGATAGTGGTAAAGCATTAGCTATTATGGCTTCCAATTTTTATAATGTACCATCAAAAAACCTAAAACTTATTGGAGTAACAGGTACAAATGGAAAAACCACCGTAGCAAGTTTATTATATCAGTTATTTAAAAGTGCAGGTTTTAAAGTAGGATTATTATCAACAGTAAAAATATTAGTTGATAATAAAGAATATAAAGCAACACATACTACGCCAGATTCATTGACTATAAATAAGTATTTAAGAGAAATGAACGAAACTGGTGTTGAGTTTTGTTTTATGGAAGTGAGTTCTCATGGAATACATCAAAAGCGCACAGAAGGTTTACATTTTGAGGGTGGAATTTTTACAAATTTATCACACGATCATTTAGACTATCATAAAACATTTGCTGAGTACCGCGATGTGAAAAAGTCTTTTTTTGATTCACTATCTCCAAAATCTTTTGCGCTAACAAATATAGACGATAAAAATGGGTCGGTGATGCTGCAAAATACGGTGGCAAAAAAATATACCTACGCTTTAAAAAGTTATGCAAATTATAAAGCACAAATATTAGAAAACCAATTTGCTGGCCTTTTGTTAAAGGTAAATGAAAGTGAAGTTTGGACGCGCTTGATTGGTAATTTCAACGCCTATAACGTTTTGGCTATTTACGCTACTGCGGAATTATTAGGACTTGAAAAAGTAGAAATTCTTCGTTTGATAAGTGAATTGGAAAGTGTTAGTGGACGATTTCAGTATTTAATTTCAGATGAAAAAATAACAGCCATCGTTGATTATGCACATACCCCAGATGCATTAAAAAATGTATTGGAAACTATTAATAGCATTCGTACAAAAAACGAAGAACTTATAACGGTTGTAGGTTGTGGAGGTGATAGAGATAAAACGAAACGTCCAAAAATGGGACATATTGCTACGGCATTAAGTACCAAAGTGATTTTTACCAGTGATAATCCGCGAAGTGAAAAACCTGAAAATATACTTGATGATATTGAAAAGGGTGTTGAGCCTCAAAACTTTAAAAAAGCATTAACTATTGTTGATAGAAAGCAGGCTATTAAGGCAGCGTGCCAAATGGCAAATCCGAATGATATTATTTTAATAGCAGGAAAAGGTCACGAAAATTATCAAGAAATAAAAGGTGAACGCTTTGATTTTGATGATTTTAAAATAGTACAAGAATTTTTAAAACAATTACAAAAATAGAATTTGTCATTACTGCGAAAGCAGGAGTCCATAATAAAAAATAAAAATAAGCACTAAATAATAGTATAAATGCTGTATTACCTTTTTGAATATTTAGAAAAACAGTTTCAATTTCCGGGAGCTACTCTTTTTAGTTTTTTAACTTTTAGAGCAGCTTTTGCTATGATTATGTCTTTGTTGATTTCTACCATTTATGGTAAGCGTATTATCCGCTTTCTTCAGAAAAAACAAATGGGTGAAACCATTAGGGATTTAGGTTTAGAAGGTCAAGCAGAAAAGGCTGGTACACCAACAATGGGTGGTTTAATCATTATTTTGGCAACATTAATTCCCGTAATATTATTGGCTAAGCTAGAAAATATTTATGTCATTCTTTTAATAATTACAACCCTTTGGATGGGTACTATTGGTTTTATTGATGATTATCTAAAGAAGTTTAAAAATGATAAAGATGGATTAAAAGGGCGCTTTAAAGTGGCGGGGCAAATAGGTTTAGGACTAATAGTTGGATTAGCCTTATTTTTTCATCAAGATGTTACAATGAAAGAGAAGTTGCCTATTGAGCAGCAGCGTGTATTACTAGCTCAAAATCCAGATATAGAGGCTTCAAAATTATTTCAAGATGAAATAAAATCAACAAAAACAACGATTCCTTTTGTTAAAGGAAATGAAATTGATTATGCCAAAGCTATTACTTGGATAAGTCCAGATTTAAAAAAATATGCTTGGATAATTTTCATTTTAGTAGTCATTTTTATAATAACCGCGGTATCAAATGGCGCAAATCTTACAGATGGAATTGATGGCTTAGCAGCAGGAACTTCGGCCATAATAGTGCTTACTTTAGGCATTTTTGCATGGGTATCTGGTAATATTATTTTTTCCGAATATCTGAATATTATGTATATCCCAAGGGTTGAAGAAATTACTATTTACATAGCAGCGTTTGTGGGTGCGCTTATTGGGTTTTTATGGTACAACACCTATCCAGCTCAAGTTTTTATGGGCGACACGGGGAGCTTAACTATTGGTGGTATAATAGCCGTAATCGCTATAGCAGTGCGTAAAGAATGGTTAATTCCAGTATTGTGCGGCATATTTTTAGCAGAAAATTTATCGGTGGTCATGCAGGTAAGTTGGTTTAAATATACTAGAAAAAAATATGGCGAAGGACGGCGTATTTTTAAAATGTCGCCATTGCATCACCATTATCAAAAATTAGGATACCACGAAAGTAAAATAGTAACACGCTTTTGGATTGTCGGCATATTGTTAGCCATTCTTTCCATAGTGACATTGAAAATAAGATAGATGAAAAGGCTTGTCGTTTTAGGCGGAGGAGAAAGTGGAGTAGGAACAGCACTCTTAGGTAAAGAAAAAGGATACGACGTTTTTGTTTCCGATAAAGGAAAAATAAAAGAGAAATACAAACAAGTTCTTATACATAATGAGATTGAATGGGAAGATGAAAGGCATACAGAAGTAAACATCTTGAATGCAGACATCGTAATGAAAAGCCCTGGAATTCCAGATAAAGTGCCTTTGGTTAAACAGATTCATGAAAAAGGAATTCAAGTAGTTTCAGAAATTGAATTTGCGTCAAAATTTACTGATGCCACTATTGTTGGAATTACAGGAAGTAATGGTAAAACAACAACAGCCACATTAACACATCACATTTTAAAACAAGAATTGAATGTGGGTTTAGCAGGTAATATTGGTGATAGTTTTGCCAAACAAATTTTAGAAGATGATTTTAAAAACTACGTATTGGAGATTAGTAGTTTTCAATTGGATGATATTATAGATTTTAAACCCAAAATTGCGGTGTTACTAAATATAACTCCAGATCATTTGGATAGATATGATTACAAATTTGAGAATTATATCGAATCTAAATTCAGAATAGCAATGAATCAAACTAAGGATGATTATTTGATTTATGATGCTGACGATGAAGTGATCGTTAATCATTTAAAAAATAACCCAGTTCAATCCACATTATTGCCGTTTTCATTAGAAAAAATCATTGAAAATGGTGCGTATTTAGACAAAAAGAATATTAAAATAACGATAGATAACAATCAAATAATTATGCCAACAAACAACTTGACCCTCGAAGGAAAACATAATATCAAAAATGCCATGGCGGCCTCAACCGTTGCGCACTTATTAAAAATACGAAAGCAAACCATTAGAGAAAGTCTAGAAAATTTTCAAGGTGTTGAGCATAGGTTAGAGCATGTGCTTAAAATAAATAAAGTACAATACATAAACGACTCTAAAGCAACCAATGTGAATGCTACCTATTATGCTTTAGAAAGTATGGATGCGCCAACCGTTTGGATAGTTGGTGGTGTTGATAAAGGTAATAATTACGAAGAGCTTTTTCCTTTTATAAACGAAAAAGTAAAGGCGATTATTTGTTTGGGGGTTGATAATGAAAAATTAATGAAAAATTTTGGCAATATGGTAGATATTATTGTTGAAACTCAATTTATGAGTGAGGCAGTAAAAATTGCTTATAAAGTGGCCGATTCAGGCGATAATGTATTGTTGTCACCAGCTTGTGCAAGTTTTGATTTGTTTGAAAACTATGAAGATAGAGGGCGTCAATTTAAAAATGCAGTGAGAAACTTATAATAATCGTCATTTCTGCGAAGGCAGGAATCCAGAATAGAAAAAAATGATAATAGATTCCTGCTTTCGCAGGAATGAAAAAAAATAAAAAACTCTAGTAGATAAGAAAGTGCAAACACTATTTAAAAACATAAAAGGAGACAAGTTAATTTGGGCAATAGTAGCACTGTTGGCCATATTATCGTTTCTTCCTGTGTACAGTGCTGCAAGCGATTTGGCTTACAGTAAATATGATGGCAATACGTTCATTACATTTGTTAAACACTTTGTGCATTTGTTTTTAGGGTTCGCTATTATGTATGGCGTTCATAAAATACCATATAGATATTTTAAAGGGTTATCATTAGTTATGATACCGGTAGTTTTGGTGTTATTGGTTCTTACCATGTTTCAAGGTACAGTTGTGGGTGGCGCGAGTGCAAGCCGATGGATAAAAATACCAATTGTGGGGATGTCGTTTCAAACATCCACTTTCGCATTTGTTGTGTTAATGGTTTATGTGGCGCGCTATATGTCGAAAATAAAGGACAAAGAGATTACATTTAAAACATCTATTTTACCACTTTGGGGACCCGTATTTTTAATATTGGCCTTGGTATTACCATCAAACTTTTCTACCGCAGCGATCATGTTTTTAATGGTAATGATGCTTGTATTTATGGGAGGCTATCCCATACGCTATTTAGCTGTAATTATAGGAACTGGATTAGTCTGCTTAGTTTTTTTTATCATGATAGCTAAATTAACCACCGGACCATTAAATGTTAAAGTAACCACTTGGGAAAATAGAATAAAAAATTATTCAAATGATGAGGATACCCAAGCTGATTATCAAATCGAAAAGGCAAAAGTAGCCATTGCCTCTGGCGGTATAACGGGTGTTGGACCTGGGAAAAGTATTCAAAAGCACGCGTTGCCACAGTCGTCATCCGACTTTATTTTTGCCATAATCATCGAAGAATATGGATTGATTGGTGGTTTTTCAATTATGATTTTATATATGTGGTTTCTTTTCAGAATAGTTATAGTAGCACAAAAATCAGATACTATTTTCGGAAAACTCTTAGTGTTAGGTGTGGGGTTGCCAATAGTATTTCAAGCCTTGATAAATATGGCAGTGGCTGTTGAGTTATTTCCTGTAACAGGACAAACTTTACCATTAATAAGCAGTGGTGGAACTTCTATTTGGATGACCTGTTTAGCAATAGGAATTATTTTAAGTGTAAGTGCAAAAAGAGAAGAAATAAAGGAACAAGAAATTAATGAAGAAAATCCGTTAGAAATTTTAAGTGAAGCAATTTAAATAGATATAAGATAAGAGAGCCAAGAATAAAGTTAAAAAACTAGGTGTACTGAGCTTATTGAAGTATACATTGGAAATTTGAATTTGTTTTTGGAATTTAAAAATAAACATTCGTGAATTAGTGAAAAATAAAGAAACATATAAAATCATACTTTCAGGCGGAGGCACAGGAGGACATATTTATCCTGCCATAGCTATTGCTAACGAACTGAAATCCCGATTTCCAGACGCTGAGTTTTTATTTGTGGGCGCCAAAGATAGAATGGAAATGGAAAAAGTGCCACAAGCTGGATATAATATTAAAGGACTTTGGATTTCTGGATTTCAACGAAAGTTAACTTTAAAAAATGGAGCCTTTCCCTTTAAATTGATGAGTAGTTTGTGGAATGCTAGAAAAATTGTGAAATCTTTTAAACCCGATGTTGCTATTGGTACAGGAGGATTCGCTAGTGGACCACTTTTACAAATAGCCGCTACAAATGGAGTTCCATGTTTAATACAAGAGCAGAATTCTTATCCAGGCATTACCAATAAAATATTAGCTAAAAAAGCTAAAAAAATATGTGTAGCTTATGATCATTTAGAACGATTTTTTCCAAAGGATAAAATTATTAAAACAGGTAATCCAGTTAGGCAAAGTTTATTAGGTGTTGAAAATAAAACAGTTGAAGCCAAGGAAACTTTTAATTTGAAACATGGAAAATATACGCTTTTAGTTTTAGGCGGTAGTTTAGGAGCACGACGTGTAAATGAGCTGATTGAAAAAGAATTAGATTTTTTAGATACTCAAAATGTTCAAATTATTTGGCAATGTGGCAAGCTGTATTATGAGCAATATAAAATTTATGGCCATACTAAAAATGTCCAGGTATATGAGTTTTTAAATAATATGGATTTGGCTTATGCAGCAGCCGATATTGTAATTTCTAGAGCGGGAGCAAGTTCGGTTTCTGAGCTTTGTATTGTAGGAAAGCCCGTTATTTTTATTCCATCTCCAAATGTAGCTGAAGATCATCAAACAAAAAATGCCATGTCAATTGTTAATAAACAAGCAGCCATGATTATTAAAGAAGAAGATTTGGATGCAGATTTTGAAAATAAATTTTCACAATTAATAGCTTCACCTGAAAAGCAAAAAAAATTAGGGGAAAATATAAAGAAATTGGCCTTAGTTAATGCCACAAAAGAAATTGCAGATGAGGTTGAAAAACTTTTAAGCCCATCTTCCGCTTTCCCAAAGGGAAGAAACTAAAACAATGAGTAAGAAAGAAACTAACATATCGTCCACTAAAAAAGCTCTTCCCGTAGGTAAGGGTTTTGGATGGGATAACTTTTATTTTATAGGTATTGGTGGTATTGGTATGAGTGCTTTAGCTAGATATTTTCATGCGAATAAAAAGCAAATAGCAGGATATGATAAAACGAAAACTGAAATCACAAATAGTTTAGTGGCTTTAGGTATTGATATTCATTTTGAAGATGCTATTAATCTGATAGATTCTAAATTTTTAAATCCTGAAAATACGTTGGTGGTTTATACACCTGCTATCCCTAAAAATCATTCAGAATTAAATTATTTCAAAATAAATAATTTTAATGTTTTAAAACGTTCAGAAGTTTTAGGATTGATAACTGAAAATACATTTTGTTTAGCAGTTGCGGGTACTCACGGTAAAACAACCACAACAAGTATTTTAGGGCATTTAATGAAAGAATGTGATGTGTCTGTTACTGCTTTTTTAGGTGGTATTAGTGAAAATTACAATTCAAATTTAATACTCAATGGTTCTGAAGTTTCAGTTGTAGAAGCTGACGAATTTGATCGATCTTTTTTAACCTTATCGCCAGATTTAGCTTGCATAACTTCAATGGATGCAGATCATTTAGATATTTATGGAGATGCTTCAGCTTTAAAAAAATCATTTGTAGATTTTTCGAAAAAAGTAAAAGTAAATGGAAAACTTTTTATAAAAAATGGATTGCCATTAAAAGGTATTACTTATGGTATTGAAGATAATTCAGATTATACCGTTCAAAATATTAAAACAGAAAACGGCACGTATGTATTTGATGTGAAAACACCAAATACCATACTGGAAAATTTACAATTTAACCTACCTGGTAGACATAATTTGTCGAATGCATTAATAGCTTTGGCGATGGCTGTAGAGTATGGTTGCCCTCAGCATCAGCTCGCCAAAGCTTTAGCATCTTATAAGGGAGTGAAGCGTAGATTTACATATCATATCAAAACGGATGATTTGGTTTTTATTGATGATTATGCACATCATCCCGAAGAAATTAATGCGGTACATCTAGCCGTAAGAGAAATGTATCCCAATAAAAAAGTATTAGCCATTTTTCAACCGCATTTATACAGTAGAACTAGAGATTTTGTAGATGATTTTGCAACAAGTTTGTCTCAATTTGATGAACTTATTCTGTTGGATATTTATCCAGCTAGAGAGTTACCTATTGAGGGTGTGACTTCAAATTGGCTTTTAAATAAGATTGATAATAGACATAAAAAATTAGTAAGTAAAAAGGATTTGATATCACAAATTCATAAGAGTAAAGCACAAGTCATTTTAACCCTTGGTGCAGGTGATATTGGTGAAGAGGCAAAACACATAAAAAAAGAATTAAGTTTTGAGAGTTAATTGGAGTTATATAAAAATGATTGTGTTGTTAGGCTTATTAGTCTTTTTATTCGCTTTTGCGTCAAATCGAAACGCCACTAAATTTGTATCGAAACCTATTGTTAAATTTAGCGGAGAAAACAATCTCTTTATTACGAACGAAACTGTTAGTAAATTGTTAATACAAAATTATGGCAGCGTTAAAAACGTGGCTAAAGAAACTTTAGATTTGAATAAGTTAGAAAATGCCCTCAAATCTAATCCAATGATAAAAACTGCAGAAGTGTATGTTGCTGTAAATGGTACACTTAATGCCGACATAGAACAAAAAACACCTATTGCAAGAGTAAGTACAAATGAGTCTTATTATATTGATGACGAAGGTTTGCACATGCCATTATCAAGCAATTATTCTGCTAGAGTACCACTAGTTACGGGGCATGTTGAAAAAAATAATTTAAAAAACATCTATAAAGTTGCAAGTAAAATTAAAGATGATGAATTTTTAAAAACCAATGTTATTGAGATTCATCAAAATATTGATAAAAGTATTTCTTTAAGATTAAGGCAATGCGAATTTTTAGTACAATTAGGAAATGTTGATTTTCTAGATAAGAAAATAAATAATTTGAAAGTATTTTATAAGCAAAGTATCAAGGAGAAAACACTTAATAATTATAGTAATATTAATTTACAGTTTGATAACCAAGTAGTATGTACCAAAACATAAACCATGGAGCATAACATAGTAGTAGGCTTAGATATAGGAACCACAAAAATAGTGGCTATGATTGGTCGTAAAAATGAATACGGCAAGCTAGAAATTTTAGGTATTGGTAAATCTAAAAGTTTAGGCGTACACCGTGGTGTGGTAAATAATATTACACAAACTATACAATCTATACAACAAGCCGTTCAAGAAGCAGAGGTTTCAGCAGAAGCAAAAATTAAAGGTGTTACGGTAGGTATTGCAGGACAGCACATTCGTAGTTTACAACATAGTGATTATATAACCAGATCAAATTCTGAACTGGTTATTGATGAGGATGATATAGATAGATTAATAAACCAAGTACATAAATTGGTAATGCTTCCTGGTGAAGAAATTATTCATGTACTGCCACAAGAGTATAAAGTAGATGGGCAAGCCGAAATAAAAGAACCCATTGGCATGTATGGTGGCCGTTTGGAAGCGAATTTTCATGTGGTTGTAGGGCAAGTGTCTTCTATTAGAAATATTGGGCGATGCGTGCAAAGTGCCGGTTTAAATTTGGAGGGTATCACTTTAGAACCCTTAGCATCAGCCAATGCTGTACTGAGTCAAGAAGAAAAAGAAGCAGGTGTAGCGTTAATTGATATAGGAGGTGGCACAACCGATTTAGCCATTTTTAGAGATGGTATTATTCGTCATACAGCAGTTATCCCTTTCGGTGGAAACGTCATTACAGAAGATATTAAAGAAGGGTGTTCTATAATAGAAAAACAAGCCGAATTATTAAAAATAAAATTTGGTTCTGCATGGCCAGGAGAAAATAAAGACAATGAAATAGTATCCATTCCAGGATTACGAGGAAGAGAACCAAAAGAAATCACGTTAAAAAATCTGTCGAAAATCATTCATGCGCGTGTTGTAGAAATTGTTGAGCAGGTTTATGTTGAAATAAAAAATTATGGGCACGAAGAACAAAAGAAAAAACTCATAGCAGGTATCGTTTTAACGGGTGGTGGTAGCCAATTGAAGCATTTAAAGCAATTGGTAGAATATATTACAGGAATGGATACCAGAATTGGATATCCGAACGAGCATTTGGCTGGCGATAGTGATGAAGATGTTACAAGCCCATTATATGCCACCGCAGTCGGTTTAGTTTTAGATGGCTTGAAAAGACAAGAGCGAAAGAAAATCGAGCAACAAGAAGAGCAAGTTAACGACGATGAAGCTTCTGCTGAAGAAGAAATTAAGGAAAAGCCTATTATTAAAGAGAGACGCTCTTTTCTCGATAAGTTAACAGAGCGCGTTAAAGATTTTTTAGATAACGCAGAGTAATTAAGTAATCCATAGAATTAAAAATATAAAGTATAAATCCTCAGTAAAACAGAATTTATGAGCAGCAAAAAAGAATTCGAAAGCATCGCATTTGATTTACCTAAAAATCAATCAAATGTCATTAAGGTTATTGGCGTTGGCGGTGGCGGTAGCAATGCTATTAACCACATGTTTCAACAGGGTATTAAAGGCGTAGATTTTTACGTTTGTAATACCGATGCCCAAGCATTACACAATAGCGGTGTGCCAAACAAAATACAATTAGGTTTGAATTTAACCGAAGGTTTAGGGGCTGGAGCAAATCCAGATATTGGCGAGCAATCTGCGGTTGAAAGTTTTGATGATATTTCTCAAATGCTAGATACCAATACTAAAATGGTTTTTATCACTGCTGGTATGGGTGGTGGTACGGGTACAGGCGCAGCGCCTATTATTGCCAAAATGGCTAAGGATAAAGATATTTTGACTGTTGGAATTGTAACCATGCCGTTCGCTTTTGAAGGAAAAATGCGTATTGAGCAATCTCAAAAAGGCATCGAAAACTTAAGAAATGTAGTGGATTCTTTAATAGTAATAAATAATAATAAACTTCGTGAGGTTTATGGAAATCTTGGTTTTAAGGCAGGCTTTTCAAAAGCTGATGAAGTGCTATCTACCGCTGCTCGTGGTATAGCCGAAGTTATTACGCACCATTACACACAAAATATCGATTTACGTGATGCTAAAACCGTATTGAGTAATAGTGGTACTGCCATTATGGGATCTGCTTTAGCTTCTGGTCAAAACCGTGCTCAAGATGCTATTCGTAAAGCTTTAGATTCACCGTTATTAAATGATAACAAAATTACAGGAGCTAAAAATGTATTGTTGCTTATTGTTTCTGGATCTCATGAAATTACTATTGATGAAATAGGAGAAATTAATGATCATATTCAAAACGAAGCAGGTCATGGCGCTAACATTATTATGGGTGTTGGTGAAGATGAAACTCTAGAAGAGTCTATCGCGGTTACTATTATTGCAACGGGATTCAACATTGAACAACAAGATGAAATTTCTAATACGGAAACTAAAAAGGTGATACATTCTTTAAGTGAAGAGCAAGATTTAGATTCACAAGAGCGTGAGCCTATAATTATTGCGCCAGTTATTGAATTAGAAAAAAAGGAAGAACCTCCCATAGTCAAACATACTCTAGATATTGAAGAAGAACTTAGTTTCTTTGAAAAAAGTATGATTGAAAAGCAAAAACTATCAACGAGTTTAAAAGATATAAATCTTATTTCTACTTCAGAAATCATTAAGAATATTGATGTGGTTTATGAAAAAGTTTCTTCAAATATGGAAGAGGAAGAAGATTTTATCATCAAACCAGTTACTAGAATGAGTGCCAATGTTGAAGATAAAAATGACGTTGAATTAAAATCAGATGATACCGAAGAAGAACAGCAAATAACACTAACTTTTGATTTACCGATTTCATTAAAAGAAGAAACGCATGAAGATGAAAAAGATATTATTTCTTATGATTTAAGCGATGATGTAAAAAAGATTCCAGTAAACGATTATGTAGAATTAATTACTGTAAACGAAACTAATGAAGAAGGTGATATCCGTTATGCTTTAGATGATTATGTTGAAGTTGAATCTTCAATAAATAAGAAGAAAGTTAAATCAAATGACCTTATAGAAGAATTGGAAGAGGATATAGTTTTTGAAAAGAAAATTATTAAGTCTGAACCTAAAGAAGAATCTTTAAGCGAAGATATAGACCCGATGAATAGTCCTATTTCTGATATGTTGAAAGAACGTGCAGAAGAACGTAGAAGAAAGATGAAAGACTTTAACTATAAATTCAATACTTCTAAAATTGATGATATTGAAAAAGTGCCTGCTTACAAAAGGCAGGGTGTTAATTTGGATGAAGCCAAACATTCTTCAGAAACTGACTTTTCTAGAACGAGCGTAGGCTCTGATGATAATGATGATATTAAATTACGAAGCAATAATTCCTTTCTACATGATAATGTAGATTAAAATATTACTAGCCTTACTTAGTTATTAACCCCGAAAAGTATCCCTCAACTTTTCGGGTTTTTATTAGCCCATCTTCCCAAAGGGATTTTTTTGTGTATTATTATTATTATTATTATTATTATTTGGAAAAGGAGATATTTGTACGCCATAAACAATTTTTTAACCGCAAACTGTATACTGAAGACTGCATACTTTTTTTTATCTTCGCAATCAAATAGAATAAACCATGAGTTTACAACAAGATGTGATGAAGGCTTTGAAAGAGGCTATGAAATCTAAGAATCAAACGGCCTTAACCGCTTTAAGAGCAATAAAATCTGCCATACTATTAGCACAAACAGAAAGTGGAGCTAAAGAAGAATTAAATGAGGAGCAAGAGCTTAAAATACTTCAGAAACAAGTAAAGCAACGTAAAGATAGTGCTGCTATATATTTAGAGCAAGGACGTGAAGATTTAGCAGCGCCAGAGTTGGCTGAAGCCGAAGTTATAAGTCAGTTCTTACCAGAGGCTTTGTCTGATGAGGAGATTGAAAAACTAGTAGAAAAGACTATAGAACACGTAGGTGCAGAAGGTATGAAGGATATGGGTAAAGTGATGGGCATTGTTAGCCAAAAACTTGCGGGAAAAGCAGATGGGAAAACCATCTCAAATATAGTAAAGGCTAAATTATCATAATATAACATCTTCGTTTGAAACGAAAAATGGCTGCGTAGTTCAACTGGATAGAATATCAGATTTCGGCTCTGAGGGTTGGGGGTTCGAATCCCTTCGCGGTCACAAAAAAACAATGGTTTAGTTTAACTAAACCATTGTTTTTTAAAATCAATTTTCTTAGTCATATTTGGGGTGTAGAATTAAGAGTGTTTTGACTTTTATCAAGCAGCGCCACGTTGTTGCTTCTTTATTTTTTTGTTCAATAATAAACAATTTGGCATTTATCCAATTTACTGTTCGAATAAGTTTATTAATATCTTCAAGATTTCCTAAATTATTCTCTATATAATATATACTAAATTCATCATTCCAGTTAAAAAAATGTAACTCTTGCATGATTGCATTTATAGCCCTTATGGAATGAAAATGTAATCCAATACATCTCTTGTTTTCAATAACAATATGTTTTAAAATAACACTTTTAGGGAATTTCATAATTAATATTTGAATCAAAATTATATTTTATATATGTTAAAATTGTATATTAATCGAATATTAAACGTATAATATACTTTTAAATGCTCATTCAATATGAAATTAGTGAATACCTGTAATTGCTGTGGTAAGGAACTTGAGGGACGATCGGATAAAAAATTTTGTGATCCTTATTGTAAGAGTTCCTATCACTACAAAAAATCGATTACAGAATCACCTAGATTTTATAACAAAGTTGATAATAAGTTAAAACTTAATAGAAAATTACTGAAGAATTACAACAAGGCAGGTAAAGCAACAATAAGAGCAGAGCAACTTAAAAATGAAGCATTTGATCCTAATTTTTTCACACATTATTGGAAAAACACAAAAGGTGATGTATACTTGTTTGTTTATGAGTATGGGTTTTTAAGAAAAATGGAACATGGTGTTGAAAAATATATTCTTATAAAATGGCAAGGGTATATGGAAAAGTAAATTAAAATATACAAATTGTTACGAACGTTATTGTGTATGATTTCGTTGCGTGTTTCAGTAATTAATTTAGCAAATACGCACCGAATAGAAAATCCGACAAGATTTTCTTAAATAGGCGAGAACCAGCCATTAATTATGCACATTCTTGTGTGTTAGTTATTTTATTTCTTTTTCTATTAAATTCTGCATTTCTTTAATTGTCGCTAATCCACGCTTAATTCGATTAATTCCAGAAGAAAGATTGTCACGATTTAGTTTTAAAATATTCTGTGCTTTGGATGGTTTTAGTAAAATACTGTAATCTTTTAACTCTACAGATTTTTTAAATTCAAATTCAACCATGTCTTCAAATAAAATAGGTAGCCAATGGTCATTAAATGTCATTTCAATATCTTCAGTCGACTTTATCATATGTGAAGCTTCGTCATCATAATATCTCCCAAGTAAAAATCGAAGTTTTTTGTTTGAAATTTTATCCAATCCATTTGATTTTAATACTTCGTAAGCATTAGTGAGAGGTTGAAATCTGTCAAATTGTATTATTGCACCGAGCCAAACATTAATACTATCCTTTGTGTATTGAGATTCTTTTGAGTTTAATATTTTTCCAGAGGATTTAACAGCTTTACTAAAATTAATTACGATTTCTTCTAAAGCTAATTCATCATTTTCCAAATTTTCTTGAATTTGAGTAAGTATTTCCTGTTCAAATACATTATTTTTTCTGTTCTCGTTTAGGTTGTTTAATTGTAATGCAATCAATATTCCAATAACTACAAGAATAATTTCGCCAACTGCGTATTTTAGATATTTTCCAGTTTTACCTTCCGAAAGTAAATTTTGTCTAATTTTTCTAAAGAATTTTATCATTGGTTATTGGTTGTTTATATTGAAGCACAACGGTTTCGGCTATGAGTATGTGAGTGGGTTAATACTTAATTTTGCAAACATGTACCAAATTGAAAATCCGAAAGGATTTTTAGAAGCAGGCAATAACAACCATTTATTTATAACCATTGTTATACAACCATTTATTATATTATTCATCATGACTTTTGCCATTGTCTTAATTTTTTCTGAGCTGAAATTTCTACATAGTTATAGGTTAAGTATGACGAGCCAATTATTAATGCTAATAGTATGGATAGCCAAAGAATGTTATATGATAAACCAGGTATGACACCTGGATGGGTAGGTATGAAATATAAATCCAACCACATCCACCAAAGTGTCAACCAAAATAAATGGATTAAATATACTGAGTAAGAGATATTACCTAGAAAAAGTAATGGTTTTGAATTTAATATTTTAGAAGGCAATCCTTTATTGAGGGAAGCACAAAGAATAAAAGCTCCGAAAAATGGAATTACTATGATGTCATATAGGTCAAAATGTAGAACAGACAAAGAGCATAAAAACATTATGTAGAATAACCAATCTTTACACCATATTGTTTTTTTATTAGCTAGCTTTGAATATGCTTGATAAACACCAATGCCAATTGTAAAACCAAAAACACAACGAAGTGTCCCTAATCCATAAATCGCATTAATACTAAATTCTGGATTTTTGCTTGCAATAAACGCTAATCCCGATAGGGCTAGTATTATAGAAATGATGGTAATTCGGGTATTAACTTTGTTTAATAATGGAATGAGTCCAATTGCAAAAATATAGGTCCACCATTCTGCTGCAATTGACCATGATGCAACGTTCCAAGCCAAATGGTCAATAAGTCCACTGGTTTGTAAAAAAAATAAATGGATAAAGAAATCAGGTAAAGTTCTACTCCAATTTTCAGATGCATAATTAGGGAATAATCTAATTAATACAACGGTTTGTATAACAAAAAGTAGCATTACAAAAACATGTAAAGGGTAAAGGCGAGAAAATCTGGCCCATAAATATGTTTTCACTACAATTCTAGTTCTGGTCGCTAATTTCCTACCGTATACATGACAAATTACAAATCCGCTTAATATAAAAAAAAAGTCTACCCATAAATACCCATTAGTTATAATATTTGAATATTTAGTGTCTATCAATCGAGGAAACTGATGAACACTTAAGAAAACATCATAATGGTATAGTACGACCAAAATGGCAGCAATCCCTCTTAATGGGGTTAAAGAGGTGATATGGATAACAGATTTTACCATATTGGTTTAGTTAGTTCTTTTTTGGTTTGAATATTTTTAAAAATTTTGTGTAAAGTGTTCGGATAAGAATAGTTGCGTGGTTAAGTCACTAATTTAGCAAATTAATCACAGATAGAATATTCCGCAGGAATGTTTGTAAGTCGGCAGTGAACGAAGCCATTAATTATAGACTGTGTTGATTGTAGTATTATTTAATTTTCATAAAAAAGGCTGTCGAATTACTGACAGCCTCTTAAATTATTTATCAACTGCTTTTAGTTGCCAGCACTTAAAGAATAACTTCCGTCTCCATTAAATGAAGTAACAGTAATTGTTACAGTCCAATTACCTGGTTCTCCCGCAGAGGTAACACCGTCGATAGTATCAGGCTCAGTCCCTCCAATCAGATTTCTGTTAAGTACTACAGTTCCTTCAGAATCAGCAATTACAATATTAAATGTTCCAGTTGCGGTAGCTGTTATGTCAGCATTATAGTCAGCCGTTGCCAAATTATTAGTCCAATTAATTGTTCGGGACGCATTTCCACCGTTTCCAATAAAATCGCCACCAATATCTCCAGATGGACCTTCGTTAACAGTTATATTCGCATTTGGTCCATCGTCATCTGAACAAGATAAAAATGTGCCAATGAATAATACCGTTAAAGTAAAAATTGTAAGTAATTTAAAATTTGAGGTTTTCATATTTATTAATTTTTGTTATTCATTCTATTATAAAACAATTAAGTAGATAAAATTCCCACTCCGAAAACGTAATTATTTTAAATTTATTTTTAATGTACTAAAAGACAGTTAGTTATATAGTTGTATTTTTTTAAAATTACAGCTAACGGCTTCGAATACGAAAAAAAACCTGAGAATAAGCAGTTTTTTCGGTTAATCACAAGCCAAATTTAAAGATTTAGCGGTTTTTACAAATAATTATAAGCCTTTTGAATTTAGCACTTGTTAGCTATATTTTATACACATTGGTGTGCTTTCGCTTTTTTATTTTAATTCTGAATTTATCAACTTGATGAGGTTTTTTGCCTTCTCTCAAATCGTAATATTTTTTATTTTTTACTGAGAGCATTTTTAAAATTAACCGAAGTAAAAAGTTCAAAATCAGTTTTTTTATTTTCCATATCTATAATTAAAGTTGAAGACGAAGCATCATAATCCGACATATATACCCTCTAATAGAATCGATATTCTTTATCATCTTTTCATTTATCAATATCATTTCATCAAGAGTTTTTATATCTGTTTCTATATCTTTTTTAATGTTTGCCAACATTTTTGTGTAAGGAACGTTGCGTGTTTGAGTGCGAGGATTTTCCGCAGGAAAATTGGAAGCTAGCAAACGAGCAATAAACTTCGGTTTAGCTAAATACAGCAATTTTTTATATACGATTTTGCCATTTCGTTGTTTTTTTCTTACAGTTTTTGGTTAGTCGACAAATCCTTTTTTGAGCGTTTCACTAATCAGTCCGTCGCAACAGTTGCGCACTGCTTTGGTCGGTCAGATGTTTGCTGAGTTTTTATTCCTTTAAATAATCTTTTAATTCTTTTTTCAATTTGTTGTATTGCTTAATTTTTTGAGCAATTATATCTTTCTCCGATTTTGGTTCACGAATTGAAGTTGGAAGATCAAAATTATCCAAAATAACTTCTAAAGAAACTTTGTCTCCTTTTTCTAATTCTCCTTTATGCCAAGTTACATGCTGTTTAGTGTCAGAATTTAAACCAGAAATCGAAAAGTCAAGCTCTTCTGAATTGTTGTTTTCTCTTCTTACGGAATTGAAAATACACGAAACTACGGAATTTTCTTTTTCAAAACCTGCTCTACAAATTTGTTCTCCATTTACGAGAACTTTAAAACCAAATATATTTTTCATATTATTTTTTCTTTAATGAATGGCAACATACCTATAACCAAAATTAATGATGATAAAGTATAAATATATTTTTGATAAAATTACCAACTATTTTTGACCACATTACTCAAATTATATTTTTGAAATTTTTATCAATACGTTTTAAGCGTTAATCATAGTTTTTAAGGCTTTAATTGTTTCAAGCTGATTGTCACTTTTAAAAACATAACTACCAGCAACCAGAATATCTGCGCCAGCATCAGTAAGTCTTTTAGCATTTTTATTGGTTACGCCGCCATCAATTTCAATTAAAGTTGAAGCTCCCTTTTGTGTAATTAGAGCTTTGAGTTGCCTGACTTTATTATAGGTGTTTTCAATAAAACTTTGGCCACCAAAACCAGGATTAACACTCATTAATATTACTTGATCTATATCATTTATGGTATCTTCTAAAACGTTGATATTGGTATGTGGGTTTAATGCGACTCCTGCTTTCATACCTTCAGCTTTTATAGCTTGTAATGTTCTGTGTAGATGCGGGCAAGCTTCATAATGAACTGATAATGAATTGCTTCCTAATCTTGCGAGTGTTTTAATGTATTGATCAGGGTTAATAATCATTAAATGTACATCAATGTATTTTTTCGCATATTTTGTAATAGCCTTAAGCACGGGCATTCCAAATGAAATGTTGGGTACAAAAACGCCATCCATGATATCGATATGAAACCAATCGGCGTCACTCTTATTAACCATTTCAATATCTCGTTGAAGATTAGCAAAATCAGCTGCTAAAACGGAAGGTGCTATTAATTTAGTACTCATAAAAATCGCATGTTTTAATCACAAAAATAAAGGTTTTGTGTATTGATTACCTATAAACGTTCAATAAAGTTTTCCAATATAATAATAATCTTATTTGTTACTTTATGATCTGCATGCTTTAGCCATTCTATGTAATTTTTCAAATTGGGCAATTCCACTTTTTTTTAGTACTGAAAATCCGAAATTATAATCTTCAAAAACACGATCTTTAGTGGTAGTATTAATAACTTCTATAACATTATAGTGTCTCTTATCAGTTTTAATTTTATCTACTTTTTCAGGTTCTCCTTCAAGAACTTGGAGATAATTTTTGTCTATATGAATAAAAATCCCAGTAATATTATCCTTAAGATTGTTTGATTTTGTTTTTAAATAAATATGATCCAGCTTATTCAAATTTTTCTGTGTTTTTGAATCGCTTATATAGCAAATTGTTTTTATCATATTAAATTCAAATAAAGCTATTTGAATCACAATTTAATAAAAAATTAATAATGCCTTTGTCTAACATAATTTATGTGAAAAAAATTATCATGAATTTAAAAAATAAACCCCCGGTAATCAGCCGAGGGTTCTTTCATCAATCAAAAAACGAACAGTTATGTTGTAACTGTTTGTTACTGTTATTTAGTCGTAATCTTATATAATTACTAACCTAAATATGTTTTTAATATTTTACTTCTAGACGTATGCTTTAATCTACGGATAGCTTTTTCTTTTATTTGTCTTACACGTTCACGAGTTAAATCAAAAGTCTCGCCAATTTCTTCAAGCGTCATTGGGTGTTGGTTTCCTAAACCAAAATATAAACGAATAACATCTGCTTCACGAGGTGTTAAAGTTTCTAAAGCACGCTCTATTTCAGTTCGTAAAGATTCATGTAATAATTCTCTATCTGGATTTGGAGATTCTCCACTATTTAATACATCGTATAAGTTAGAATCTTCACCTTCAACCAACGGTGCGTCCATACTTACGTGGCGACCAGAGTTTTTCATAGACTCTTTAACATCGTTAATAGTCATATCCAATTCCTTTGCAATTTCTTCAGCAGAAGGTGGACGCTCATGACTTTGCTCTAAAAAGGCAAATGTTTTATTAATTTTGTTAATAGAACCAATTTTATTTAATGGTAAACGTACAATACGCGATTGTTCAGCCAAAGCTTGAAGAATCGATTGGCGAATCCACCAAACAGCATAAGAAATAAATTTAAAACCACGAGTTTCATCAAAACGTTGTGCAGCTTTAATTAAACCTAAGTTCCCTTCATTTATTAAATCGGGTAATGTTAATCCTTGGTTTTGGTATTGCTTAGCAACCGATACTACGAAACGTAAATTAGCTTTTGTTAGTTTTTCTAAAGCAAGTTGATCTCCTGCCTTAATACGTTGTGCTAGTTCAACTTCTTCATCGGCAGTAATCAAATCCACCTTACCAATTTCCTGTAGATATTTATCTAACGAAGCGGTTTCTCTATTGGTAACCTGCTTCGTAATTTTAAGTTGTCTCATCTAATGTTTTCCTGTAATTTAATTGTGAAAAATAGGTCGTTCAATGGTTATACGCACAAACGTCAATAAATGTTACAAAAAGTAATAATTTTTTTGGTAAGATTTAGTTTTGACCTTATTTTCTATGAGAAGTCACATTTTAAATCTTAATTAATGATTTGTTTGTTAAGTTTATATCTTCTAACATATCTTGAGTGAACTTATAATGACCGCGTTTAGTAATTAATTTAAATCTGTGTGATTTTAAATTACTTAATGTTTTTAAAAATAGCCATTTGGATTTTAGAAGTTTTGGCTTTTCGGATTTTAAACTAATATCAAAATAATGCTTTCTACCCTCTTTGGTGGCTGTAATGTCTGGTGTGATTGTAACATCGCTTCCTACTTTAGAGAATGATTTTGGTGTTTCATAACCTTCAATGTCAGCCTTAATATTTTCGAAACCACGGTTTTCTAAATAGGTGATTGAATCTTCTAATACGTCTGAATATTTATCTTTATCTGCTTTTATCATAGCTAACAATATAGTGAATCATTTAAAAAAAACAAATTTTTAACAGTGTTTAACGTTTTGGTTGGGCTATTTAAATGATTAAAAATTAATAAAAAACGAATTTTTTGCTGTTTCAATCAATATCTTTCTTAATTTTAAATTTATAAGTACCAGATAAACAGTACTCTATATTTTAAATATGCTAGCTAAGGTAATTTGTCATATCATTCTTCATTTAATATGCTTATCAGTATTTGGACAAATTAATACACCCCGAATAAAATATTTTTCGCTAGAAAACGGTATGTCGCAGGTTTCTGCTAATGATATGCTGATGGATGATTCTGGTTTTATCTGGATAGCAACAGCAGACGGCTTAAATAGATTTGATGGAACAGTGTTTAAACACTACAAAAATGTACAAAAAGACCATACTACTATCTCTGGGAATTTCATCACCAAAATGGCTAAGAGTAAAAATGGTAATATTTGGATAGGCACTAATGGAAACGGGTTGAATTGTTACAATCCGCTAAAGGATAAATTTTCAAAAATTAAATTAGCTGGAAAATTAAATAATGAAATAGTTACTGATGTTATTAATAATGATAATGATATTTGGGTTACTACATTAAATTATGGGCTATTTCATATTCATGTGGACTATGAAGGCTCTACAAAGCAATATTTTAAAAATAGCCGGCTAACCGCAATTTACATAGATAATAAAGGGCTAACATGGATAGGAACTTTAGATGGCAACGTAAAATGTTTTAAAGGCTCTCCTGAAAACATGATAAGTGAATTTGAAATTGATGGTAATATTCGAACTTTTTCAGAAAAAGGAGACCATTTGTTAATTGGAAGCTACGAAGGCTTTTATATCTACAATTTAAAAACAAAAACACTTATCAATCATGAGCTTGAAAAATCGGGTAATTTTAAAACGATGCACGTTGTTGATTTTCTTTATGAAAATGATGATTCTGTTTGGATTGCTTCAGGAAGGGGACTTTATTTATTCAATTTAATTGACTTAAAAATTCTGCAAAAAATTGAATATTCTGAAACCAAAAATACGGGTTTGTCAAACAACACGGTGCAATCGCTTTTGAAGATATCCGATAATTTATTGCTAGTAGGAACAGCTAATGGTTTGAATTTACTTGATTTTAATCCTCCTTGTTTTAATAATATATCAAAAAACAAACAGGGTAAACACGTACTTAATGATAATGTTATATTTTCTATTTATAAAGATAAATATTTATGGATTGGAACAACTGACGGTGGTTTGAATTTAATTACAGAGCACAAAATTTATTATTTTATTGATAATCAAAATGATTCTAAAACCATTGCTGGATCTGTTGTGAGAGCTATAGTTCATGATAAAAACAACAATAGGTTATGGATGGGAACTACGCGTGGTTTAAGTATGATTGATTTAAAAACTTTTAATCCAGAGAAGCCCTTATTTAAAAAATTTTATCATAATTCTAATAATCAAAACTCTATAAATTCTGATTTCATTATGGACTTGGAATTAGATAAGCACAATAATTTATGGGGTGCAACTTTTGAACAGGGCATTTTTAAACTTGAATATCATAGCGATGATACTTATAAAATAAAAAGGTATTTTAATGATAGTAAAAACACGAACTCTTTAGTAAATAATGCAACTCAAACTATTGCTGTAGATTTAAATAATAATATTTGGATTGGAACTCAAGGTGGTTTAAGTAAGATAGAATTTCAAAATAATTCATACAACAAACCTATTTTTACAAATTTTAAAAGAGATGCTAATTTAGCAAATTCACTCTCACATAATTCAATAAATGATATCCTTATAGACACTAAACAAGTCATTTGGTTAGGCACAAGAAATGGATTAAGCAAATTAAATAAAGACGGGTCATTTACTACATGGTTTGCACAACACCAATTTCCTAATGCTTTAGTGTACAGTTTACAGGATGATTTAGAAGGTAATTTGTGGATGGGGACAAATGATGGCATAGTTAAGTTTGACGTAAATTTGCAGCGTTTTTCCAATTATGGAATAACAGATAATATTCAAGGCGAAGAATTTGATGTTCATGCTAGATTTAGAGATGATAAAGGAACTATTTTTTTGGGAGGAATTGATGGGCTTACTTATTTTAATCCCAAAGATTTAGAATCCATTGATAAATCTCAGGAATTATATTTTTCGCAATTACGAGTAAAAGATAACATTATAAAGCCTACTGATATTTCACAAAATTATCTTAAGAATACTATCGAAAAAACGTCTCAAATCTCTTTTGATTATAATCAATTTCCTTTCTACTTAACATATGCATCATTAGATTTTCGTTTAGATAAAAATGTACAGTATGCATACAAACTCTTACCTTTAGATAAAGAATGGAATTTTTTAAAAGACACAGAAATACAGTTTTTAAATCTACCATCTGGTGAGTACAACCTTCAAGTAAATGGTTTTTCAAGGGGTAAAGAATGGATTTCGAAACCACTTGAAATAGAATTACATATAAACCCGCCTTGGTGGTTTACTAAAGTAGCCTTTATAGGTTATTTGTTGTTATTGGTTTTAATAACATATTGGGTTTATAAGTTTGTAGTTTCAAGAAAATTAGCTGTTGCAGAAAGTGAAAGGTTGCGGGAAATTGACCAATTAAAAAATTCACTATATACCAATATAACACACGAATTTAGAACGCCGCTTACAGTTATTTTAGGGATGGTTGATGATTTAAAAGTTAAGGCAAAAAAAATAACTTTTAATGAATCACAAAAACGGTTGGAGATGATTAAAAGAAATAGCGAAAATTTACTAAAGCTCGTAAACGAAATGCTCGATTTAACAAGGTTAGAGAATGCAGAAATAAAACTCCATTTAGAGCAATTAGATATTATAAGTTATGCTAAATATATATTCGAAAGTTTTGAGTCATTAGCAAATGATAAAGACATTAATTATACATTTTATTCTGAGGCAGATGTTTTGATCATGGACGTAGATAAAGATAAATTTAGAGCTATCATGACTAATTTATTGATGAACGCCATAAAATTTACACCACAAAAAGGAAAAATAATTGTTCATCTGAATACCCTAAACCATGCAAACGAAAAACATTTAAAAATAAAAATTGTTGACACTGGTATAGGGCTTTCAGAGGATGATATTCCTAATATATTTGGAAAATTTTATCAAGTAGATGCCTCAAGTTCTAGAAATCATGAAGGCACTGGAATTGGTTTAGCTTTAACAAAGCAACTAATAGTATTGATGCACGGTAGTATTAAAGTAAAAAGCAAATTAAATTTAGGTAGTGAATTTATTGTTTGGTTGCCTGTTACTAATAATTCAAAAATTAGTACTAGCAAAAAGGCTGAAAATAAGCCAACACTAAATTTCAACAAGCCAAAGGAAGAATTGATTACATCTCAAAATTTATCTTTTGAAGATACTAATCAATCCATTGCGCTTATAATAGAAGACAATCCAGATGTAGCGTATTTTGTTAAAACTTGTATTGAGGGAAAATATGAGGTTATTCATGCAAAAAATGGAGTTATCGGAATTGAAATGGCCTTAAAATATGTTCCTGATATAATTATATGTGATGTAATGATGCCAGAAAAAGATGGCTTTGAGGTATGTTCAATACTTAAATCGGAGGTTATTACAGACCATATTCCCATTATAATACTAACGGCAAAATCATCGGATAAAGATCGTATTGAAGGACTTTCAAGAGGGGCAGATGCTTATTTAATAAAGCCTTTTAATAAAACTGAATTGTTAATTCGATTGGATCAACTCGTAGCCCTTCGAAATAAAATGATAACGAAATTTAGTAAAGAGGATTTTAAAGAATTTATTAATAGAAAAGATAAAAATCCTGAGGCTTTATTTATAAAAAAAGTTATTGAATTTGTAACAGAATCTCTGGATGATTCAGAATTTGGAGCCACTCAACTAGCTAATAAAATGCATTTAAGTGAATCTCAAATTTATAGAAAAATTAAAGCTATTACTAATCGGTCCACTTCAATTTTTATTAGATCGATTCGATTGAATAAAGCAAAATTAATATTACAAACCACCGATAAAACCATTTCTCAAGTAGCTTACGAGGTAGGTTTTAATGATCCCTCATGGTTTAGTCGCGCATTTAAAGAAGAGTTTGGAAAAACTCCAAGCGAAATACAGGGTAAAGACCTCGATTAAAATACACAACCCATATTTAGATTATGCAATATTAATTACAGCGTTTTTTCGCTCTGCATGAATACTCCTATGGTTTGATAAAATACTACAATCCATTTGCGGGTAATATCTATAATATTGTATCTGTAATCAATACCGTATATTCCTAATTCTTGCCCCTAAGTACTTAAATAGCAATACTTAATTATTAATTTAAAACAGAAGTATTATGAAAAAATTACTTAAAACAACAATTATTTTATTCCTTATTATTCAATCATCTTATGGGCAAAATTATCAATTTGGAATTAAAGCTGGAGCTAATTTCTCAACACTTACTGGTGATACTGTTGGGTTAGATTCTCGAACTTCATTACACTTTGGTGTAATAGCAAACTTTACAATGTCAGATACATTTTCAGTGCAACCTGAATTATTGTATTCAGCTCAAGGAGCAAAGGCTGATGATGATATGTTAAAAATGAATTACTTAAACTTACCAATTATGTTGAAATACCATGTGATTGAAGGATTGAGCTTAGAAATAGGGCCTCAGTTAGGTTATCTGCTTTCTGCCGAAACAGAAATAGATGATGAAGGCGATGTTAAAGATGATTTTAGAGAATTGGATTTTGGGTTAAATTTTGGTAGTAGCTATACTTTTGATACGGGTTTAATTTTAGGAGTGCGGTATTACCTCGGACTTTCTAATACAGAAGATTTCATAAGTGATTTTGTTAATGATTATAGTGTACGGAACAGTGTCTTCCAAATTTCAGTAGGCTATTTCTTTTAAGCTTCTATTAAAATATAACGGAATTATCAATTTGAAATTATTGAATTATGAAAAACTTAGTTATTACATGGGTTTTACCATGTCTGTTATTAATCATGGTTTTTGGATGTAGCTCTGAAAATGATAATGATTTAGAACCAAATTCTACTCTATTTATTGGTACTTGGAAACCAATTAAAGAAGTTGAGATTTGTACAACTGGAAGTGAAGATGCGTATTTGTACTCCGCTTGCGAACAAGAAGGAAGGTTAATTGTGAATCCTAATGGCACTTTTTATCAAACATATTTTTATGAATATATAGATAATATGTGTGAGGAAGATGGTTTATCTAGTGGCACTTGGGTAATTGTAAATGATAAATTATTTGTAACCGAAGAAGGATTTCAGAAAACTGAGATTACTTTTTTTGAAGTTAATAAAAACATATTAAGAGTTGGTTTATACGAAATTGATCCAGAATATACTTGCGATGGTAATAATTTACCTTCTCATTTATTTATGGAATTTATAAAAGTTGATTAGATGAAAACAACTAAAATAATTTTTGTAGCCTCAGTGCTTATGCTCACCGTGTCTTTTTCAAGCTTGGCTCAGCAGGAGGATAGAAATGGCTTTTCTGTAAGTTTTGGAGTAGGTTATTTCGGCTTCTTAAATTCTAGTGGGTTTCACTACGATTTTGGCAATGTTTCATTTGAAAATGAACTTGAAAAACAATCTCAAATTAGTTTAAATGGAGATGTTGCTTTACATTCAGATAGTTATATATTTTCATTTTATTTTGCAAAAGGCTTAATAGATCCAATTCCTTATAAACAAGTTAACTATTCCGAATATAATCTAACTGTAGGAATGGGAATTAGTATTACAACATGGTTTGCTTTAGAAGGACATGTTGGGGTAGGTTATTTTAAAATTTATGAGAAATATGGCCCAGAACAACCAACAGAAAAATCTGGAACTATTGGTTTTCCATTCCGCATTAAGGCTAACTTTTATTTAAGTAAAAATTTCGCAATAGGTATAAACCCAAATGCCAATTTTAATTTTTATGGTAGTTCTTCATTAGCATGTATAAACATAATTAGTCAAATAAGATTTTAAAATAATCAACTAAAACCAAAACCATTATGAAAACTCAATTTAAAAAAAATATAAAACCTTTTATTTCTCTTAAGTTAAGTAAGAAACAATCGGTTTATATTTCGATAGCATTTTCTTTGGCAATATTAAATCTCTCAGTATCCTGTTCGTATTACACCGTTAAGAATGTGCCAATAACAAAAGAAAGTGTTTCTAAACAGATAAAAGAATTTAATCAATCTGAAAAATATGTTATTGTACATTCAGATAGTTTATTATGGCATCTGGATGAAATGGTTATTAATGAAGATACTCAAACCATTTCTGGAATTATCAAACCAACTACGGCAGAGCATCAATATAAAAAAACTAGAGACACTAAAAGGGTACATCGTTACAGTAATTCAAAAAAAGACCCTCTTAATGAAATTCATCTTAATTTAAAATCATCATCAAGTTTTCAAATTTATGATAACATTGATTTACCATTAGCTCAAATAGAGTCCATATCTGTTAACGATAAAAATACAGGACGTGCCGTTGCAAATGTACTCCTGAGCACTGTTGGCACCTTGTTTATCGCGCTTCTTTTATACGCGGCTCTTAAAAGTTCATGCCCATTTGTATATATAAAAAATGGTAAAGGATTTGATTTTTTGGGTGAATTGTATCCTGGCACAATTACAGCAAATATGCAAAAAGATGACTATTTGCCTTTACCAAATTTTAAACCTGGAGATGATACGTATATTTTAAAAATTGCTAATTATTTAAAGGAAATTCAATATACAGATTGTGTTCAATTAATCATGTTTAATCATGATAAAAACATTGAAGTTCTTCTAGATAGTGAAGGAGAACCACAAACTTTTAAAAACATAATTTCACCAAGTCATGTTTTTTTAGATGATGGTTCTAAAAATATGGAGCCTGCCCTTAAAAAAGATAATAATGTTTACGCTTTTAATACTACAGTAAAAACAGATAATAGTTCTAGAAATATCACATTTGAATTTGATAAACCAAATCATACAGAGGAAGCAAAACTTTATTTAACAGCAAAAAATTCGGTATGGTTAGATTATATTTTCGGCAAATTCAACGAGCAATTCGGTATATATTACAATACATTTCAAAAGAAACAACAAGAAGTTTCAAAGGACAGTATTAAAAATTGGTACGAAGGTCAAAGCATTCCTCTATCGGTATATTTAAAAATAAATAAAGATTGGAAGTTAGTCGAAAAATTAAATACAGTAGGTCCTATGGCAATGAGAAACTTAGTTGTGCCATTACATTTAAAGGGCATAAACCAAGATAAAATTGAAATTAAATTAGAAACAGGATTTATGTTTTGGGAGATTGATTACGTAGGTGTAGATTTTACTGAAAATATAGATTTAAAACCAGAATATGTTAAACCTTCTAAAGCCGTCAATCAATTAGGAAAAGATGTTACAGATCTTTTATCAAATCAAGATAATACTTATCTAGTTCAACCAAATATTGGTGATGAGGTGACGGTTAGTTTTTCGGTTGAAAAACCAAACAAGGCACTAAGTCAGTCTGTTTTTCTAAAAAATAGAGGGCACTATAATTATATAAGAGATTACAAAGGAATACCCGATTTTGAAAAACTTAAAACTTTTAGACAAGATAATACATTTACTAAATTTTCTGAAAAAGCATATTTCGATTTTGTAAACTTTGAAATTAATCAATTGGCTTATCATGAATAAAACAGCAACATTGCCAGTTAATGTAACGGCTAATACATCAAAATTCGATACCAATGCAGAAAACGTTCCAGTTTCCTCAACCAAAATTCTCAAAGGTTTTGCAAAAAATTGGTGGTTATTTCGAATACGATTAACGTTGATTCGTGTTTTAATCAAGAACTATAATAACCCGCTAGACTGGATATTGGGTATTAAATACTTGATTAGATTAAGAAAAAAGTTTATTGGAAACTTTAAACTTAAAAAATTGATTAGGGTAGATAAGAAATACTACATGGGCTTATATACACCAGGATGGAACGATTTAAATTATAAACGTTTTATCGCTTCAGAATTAAATCATTTTAAACCTGTTAAACAAAAGGTTTTAAGATTCAATCATGTGCATTTAGCTATAACAAATAAATGTGCTTTACAATGTGATCATTGTTATGCCTGGGATATTTTAAACCAAAAGGACACGCTCAAAGAACAGGATCTTATAGACATTATTGAAAAATTGCAGACTATGGGTACAGGTCAAATCCATTTAACTGGAGGAGAACCCATGCTTAAAGTTGATGTTTTAATAAAGCTAATAAGCAACTCTAAAAAAGATACTAATTTTTGGATAAATACTTCGGGTTATAAACTTGATAAGAAGAATGCTAGGTGCTTGAAAGAATCAGGGCTTACAGGAGTTTTTATAAGTTTAGATCATTTTGAAGAAGCTATTCATAATGATTTCAGAAAGTTTAAAGATGCGTATTATTGGGCTATTGAAGGAGCTAAAAATGCCATAGCAAACCATTTGGTTGTAGCATTTTCGGTGTGTGTAACTAATGATTTTATAAATGAAGAAAATCTAATGGCTTACATGAAGTTGGCCAAGGAAAGGGGTGTGCAATTTGTTCAATTTTTAGAGCCAAAAGCTGTAGGGCATTTTAAAGATAAAGATGTTAAATTAACTCAGAAAAACATCCTATTGCTGGAATCATTTTATGAGAAAATGAATTTCTCAAATTTGTTTTTAGATTTTCCCATTATTAATTATCATGGCTATTACCAAAGGCGACAAGGATGTTTTGCAGGCGGAAATAGAAGCATTTATGTTGATACTAAAGGACATATAAATGCCTGTACATTCTGCCACACAAGTTCTGGAAATATTTTAAGTGAAGAATTTGAAAATCAGTTGAATAATATGGCTTTAAATGGCTGTCCTTCAATTTAATAAGTATGGAAAAATTATTAGAAATATCATCTTTCAAATTGTGGCTTTTATTAATGTTATTGCTCACAACACGATATTTTATAGTTGCAGGTGTACCTTATCTATGGCTTTATGTTTTAGGTAAAGATAAATACAACACACATAAAATACAGAAAAAATATCCTGATAGAAAACAATTATTTTTAGAAATAAAATACTCATTAATCACATTTTGTGTTTATAGTTTAGGAATATGGGCCTTTCTTTTTTGGTTGAAAAATGGGTATACCAAAAATTACACTGAAATTAGTGATTACGGAATACTATATTTTATCATCAGTATATTTTTAATGATAATCATGCATGATACTTACTCTTATTGGATTCATAGGCTCATGCATCGTAAAATTTTATTTAAGTACACACATTTGTTGCATCACAAATTTAAAAATCCATCCCCTTGGAGTGCTTTTGCTTTTCATCCTTTCGAATCTATTTTAACTATGGGTATTATACCCATAATTATTTTTACTATACCGTGGCATAATATGGCACTTGTTCTTTTTATAACTTGTATGATTTTTTACGACACCTTTGTGCATTTAGGTTACAATATTAAAGGAATGAAAATATTCAAGTTTCAAAATACACCAATGGATCATGATGTGCACCATCAAAATTCGAAGTTTAATTTTGGGTTGTATTTTACTTTTTGGGATAGAATTATGGGAACGTATAAAGTAGAAAATATCTAAAACACTTAATTTTGAAAACAATATTGATTATTATATTATTGAGTTTATTTCCTAGCAAAGTTGTATCACAAGCAACCGAAATTATAAATCCAAAAGGACAATGGTTTTTTGGAGTAGAATTGGGGACAAATAAAATCAACTCTTTTTCAAATGATGAATCTAAGACGTCTTTTCAAGGTGGTTTTTTAGCAGAATATTATTTTGCAAAGCATTGGAGCTTCTCTAGCAAGATAAAGTTTTTTAATACTGGCGTTTCGTTTTTTCAGTCAAGTGTAGATGCTGTTTTTTTTGATCTTCTTGATCGTGATCAATACTCTGGAACTTTTAAGGGAACTGTAATTGCGATACCTTTTGCAATAAAATGGGAATTCAGGATTTATAAAAATTTAGGAGCAAATCTTAAACTTGGTTATGCATTTAACATAGAAACTAAAAGTACTTATAGTAATTACTCAAGTAATATATCAACAGATTATCCAAAACAATATGGTAGTACTAACTCTGGATTTGGATTAAACTATTTTATAAATAAAAAAATGGCTATATATTTTGATGTTGAATCATGTAGAGGAGGTGCTAAAGGTCACAAGAAAAATATTTTAAAAAAAACATGTTATAAAGTAGAAAATAGTTTATTGAGTTTTGGAATAAAATTTAATTTATAAAATCTAACACTATAAAAACTATTATAAAATTTATGTTTGGGATGTTACCTCTCGATACATTTTTAGGATGCTCTAAAGACTCAGAGGTACCTTGTGGTAAAATAGTAGAAATTTCAATCAATTATAGCACCATTGATAACTTTACTAATTTTAATCACTTAATAGTTGGGCTACTGATGGTTCAAAGAGGTACGATACTGAAGAGGTAAATGACTTCGATAGTGATACCTATCATATTGGATATGAATATTGTGGTGCTACAATAACAACACCTCTAAAATGAATATTACCTTAAAAATGACCAACAAAATTAATAATCATGAAAACAATTACAAATAAAATGTTTTTTTTATCACTGCTTATTATATTTCAAAGTTGTACGGTGTATAAATCTACTCCCACGACATTAGATGAAGCAGTAAAAAATGAGATTAAAGCTAAAGTGGAAACTAATAACGGAGTTAATATTAAATTCAAAAAAATAGTTTTTGAAAACGATAAGTATTTCGGAGTTAGAAAAGTTAAAGGAAAAGTTGAAAAGATGCAGTTAAACGAAAAGCATATTAGTAATATTAAGTTAAAGGATAAAACGATGTCAACAGTTTTAACCATCATATTACCAATAACTGTAATAGCTGCTGCTGCATTAATTTTTGATGATTCTTTTGAATGGAAAGATGATACCATTGATTTAAGTTTTTAGGAATAATTAAAAAAGACCATTACAAAATTTTCATTTAATAATTTTAAGATATTATAATTTTAAAACGGCTTATTCTATTTTACTGCTGTTAACCGTTATAGTTGCGAATAAATTGTCGCAGTTGAAGAAGGAAATTTTGAGATTGGATAGGAATCAACACGAGATAGACCTTGCATATTTTTAAAACATAAAAACTAGATTAACATTAATAGTTTTTAAACCAATTTTTATATATAAAGATTTTAAATTAATAACCGAGCACGAAAAAAAATAATATTTTTGTTATGAAATTATTTTACCTATTATAAGTTTTTTGAAAATTTGTAATAAAGATTGAAAGGTTTTAATTTTTATGGATATACCTATCATTAAGCCTATGTTATGGGCTGCCCCTGTTTTGCTTATTCTATTAATTATAGAAATGGTTTATAGTAAGTCAAGAGGTCATCGTGATGTTTACAAAAAGAAAGATTTTTTTGCGAGTATTTCTATGTTTTTTGGTGCATCATTACTTAATCCGATAGTGAAGTTGTTATTCTCAGTAGCACTTTTTTACGTTATATATGAAATTTTTAATCCAGAAATTGACGATGTTAGAATCAATTTATTTGGATACAAATCTTTTGGTTGGGCTTGGCACATCTGGGTAATTTGTCAACTTCTGGATGATTTGAGTCATTATTGGTTACATCGTCTTAACCATACCGTCAGGTTCATGTGGGCGGCACATGTAGTTCATCACTCATCAGAACATTTTAACTTTGGAACAGCAATAAGGTTAAGTTGGATTGTTTTAATTTACAAACCTCTATTTTATGCTTGGTTACCTGCAGTTGGATTTCATCCAGAAATGGTTATAACCTGCATGGGCATTGAAGCTGTTTGGCAATTTTTGTTACACACATCTTATTGTCCTAAGCTTAAATTTTTAGAGCATATCTTAGTCACACCTAAACAACATCAAGTTCATCACGCCACGAATACGCAATATCTTGATAAAAATCATGGAGCAATTTTATGTATTTGGGATAAATTATTTGGAACCTGGAAATCTTATGATGATGACGTAGATATTAATTATGGTGTTGTACATGCCCCTAATTCTTATAATCCAATCATTATAACTATTCATGAGTATAAGGCTATTTGTAGAGATGTCAAGATGTCTAACAGTTTTTACGAGGCTCTCATGTATATTTTTGGTCCACCAGGGTGGCATCCCGATGGAAAAACATTAACCGTTAAACAATTGCAGAAACAATTATCAGAATAGAGGTAACCCATTTTACGTGTTTTTTTAGAATAGATTAAATATTTTGAATATTTGTTTTTTATCAAAACAATGTTTGTGAAAAATTTCCGAGGAATAAACTAAAATAAAAAGGGATGTGGTTATTATTATACTTAATAAAAACAACAATAAATAATTATAAAAATTGCTAATAAATTATTTGAAACATTTTCAAAGTGTATTAAAAATAATTTTATTCTTTATTTACGTATTGCTAACAACGCCAAGTGTATAGAGTTGTTCCATAGTGGGAGATGCGCTTCCGCCAGCAGGTTCTAAAGTAATACCAAATGCTTCACTTTCGTTAGCATTTTCAATTTCAAAAATTTTGTTTTCGTCTGTGGTAAAACTATCAATGGTACCTAAGCTAGTTGGGGTAAGCGGACTCAATTTTAACGACCATACTTGGTATACGGTATTTGGTGGTGGTTCTGGTAACCCTTGAGCATCTAAGAAAATACGTTGCTCGTTTTTATCCCAATATACTTTGGCATAGGTACTCGCAAAATTACCCTGACCAGTAAGTGGCACTTTTGTAACATTATCATCACGCAAAATACTAACTAAAGTATTTGCTTCTTTTAAGCTATTTTTAGAATTTTCAATTTGAGTTTCTAATAATGATTGTTGCGTTTGTGAAACTTGGATATCAGATTGTAATTGCTTGTTTTGGTTTACAACCCAAAATAACCCAACTCCTAAAATTAGTGATGCGGCCCAACCAGTGTAGGTTAGCCAGTTATATTTTGGTTTTGCTATAGAAATAACCTTAGGGTCATTCTTGAAATTTAATTCTCGTTTAATACTACTTAAAATACGGTTAGTATCTTGAGTAGACGTAGCGGCAGTCAGCTTAACTATTGCGGCTTCAATTTCTAAAACTTCTTGTAATATTTCGGGATATTGTTGCATAAGTGTATACACCTCTTCATTTTCTTTTTCAGAAAGTGTGCCAGCTACGTATAGCTCTAAAATTCCAGATTCTATGTATGCTTTTATATCCATTTTAGTTTAATACCATGCCTCTAAGTTCCTTTATGCAATTTCGGTTTCTTGTTTTAATGGTGCCAATAGGCATATTAAGAGTCTCCGAAGCTTCGGTTTGGGTGTAGCCTTTAAAATATAGAAGATTAATAACTTCTTTACATTTCTCAGCTAGCTTATTAACAAATTTTGAAATTCCAATAGCATCAGTTTTATCATCTAAGCTATCAGAGCTTTCAATAATATCTACGAAAAAATCGGAGTTGAGGTTTTGTTTAGACTTTTTAAAGTTTTTTGAGCGTGTTTTATCTATTGCTGCATTCCTAGCAATATTCAACATCCAAGTAAAAAATCGCCCTTTAGCGCTTGAGTATGTGTCTGCTTTGCTCCATGCTTTAATAAAAACATCTTGCATTACTTCTTCCGCGATATCATTATCTCTAACAATATTGAAAATAACACCTTGCATACTTTTGCTATACATATGATATAATTGCTCAAAAGCTTTTTCGTCTTTTTGCTTGAACTGTTCAACAAGTTTATCTAAATTCATTTGAGCTTTTTGAGTATTCGAAAATAGTTAATATTTAACAAAAAAAGCTACTATTTCTAGTAGCTTTTAATTATTTTATTTTTTTGATATTATTCAATTATTCCTGCGCAACTTATTCGACCCCCAGCATTTCCTGTTGGTTGCCCATAGTCGTCAGCACCAGCGTGTACAATGACGCCTTTACCCAAAATATCTTTATTTTCGTCGCCGCAGCCTATACACCATTCATCAGTAGAAAAAGTAATAGTAGCATTTCCGTTTTCATCGGCAGTAAGATTGCCTATATCACCTTTATGATAACCTGCTTCATCACCCCATTTGCCATGTTTTTGTGCTGTGGGATTCCAATGCCCTCCAGCTGATTTTCCATCTTCAGAAGAGCAATCAGAAGATTCGTGAATATGAATAGCGTGCATACCAGTATCTAAACCATCAATAATAGCCGTCATACTTACAACTCCATTTTCTTCTTTAAAAACAACATTACCACTTGTATTACTTCCGCTTTTAGGATTTAATGCCATGGTTAACTTTTTAGGTGTTGTAACCTTTTTTTCAACTTCAATAACTTCAGTTTCTGTAATTTTAACTTCTTTTTTTTCTTTTTTACATGCCACTGCGCTTAGTGTTAATGCAATCAATAGAATATTTATTTTTTTCATTTTTTGGTAGTTTTTATATTATTTAAAGTTACGTTTTAATGGCCTCAATTACAAATATGGCCAATTGTTTCGAATTTAATTAACGCAAATGAAATATAATTTAATGGTTTTCATGTAATTTACATTAAGAATATATCTTTATTTTCAACACTTTTGTATTATCTTTTTCGGATTAATCCGGACATGATCAACTAAAAAAAGAATATAGAAATTGTTTTTTATTAATTATTGTTAACTTCTGAAATGGCCAAAATATTAAACAAACTCGCTTTTGTATTAAAAAAATCATTCTCTAAAGCAATAGATTTTAATTTAGCATCAATTAATTTAGATTCTCTAGAGTTTACCAAAAAAAGAGAGCTTTCGCCCAGAAAGAATTTACGTTCTTCTGCATTTAACAAAGTGTCGTAATCATCAACAATAATTCTGATGTATTCATTTTGAGATACGTAGGAGACCAACTCTTGGGTTATAGCATCAATTTTATTTTTCAAGTTTACTTTGGTACTTTGTATTTCAAATTCAGTATTCTGTACTTTTATTTTAGCCAACTTTAAGTCGCCACGTTCTTTCCTTAAAAACAATGGAAAGCTGATATTGAGGCCACTTTTATAAGCCGAAGTGTTAAAAGACCTTGAAATGTCTGGAGTTTGAGATAAAAAATTGTATTGTAAATCTATTTGTGGCAATAAATTATTAATTTTCAATCGTCTGTCAATATTTAAACTTTGAAGTTTGTAATCTAAAGATTGAAGTTTTGGATGATTATCTATGTCTAAATTTTCAATATCTAGTTCATAAGTATTTAAAGTAACATCAATTAATTGTAATGTATTTACATCTGGAATCACATTATCTTTTATTTCAATGGGTGTATTTTCGTTTAACCATAAATAGTTAGAAAGCTCTAACGATGATTTTATAAATTTAATTCGGGCCTTTTCTAAATTCAATTTTCTGTCGTTTAAAGCAATTCGGGCTTCCACCGTATCAATAGCTGGCATTTCGCCTGCTCTGTAACTACTTTTTATGCCTTCAAAACGCATTTTTGCATTTACTAAAAAATCTTCATAAACGCGTTTTTCGTTGTAGGTTTTTAACCAATTAAAATAGGTTAATGTAGCTTCATACAAAATATTGTTTACTAATAATTGTCTGTCGGCTTGTGCTTGCTTTACAAACATTTTGGCTTGTTTTAACATAGCCATACGCTTGTTAATTAATAACCCTTTAGCAACTGAAACGGATACACCAACGCTATATAAACCATCTTCAGGAAGACTTCCTTCAGGATTTAAAAATAAACCATCATTTTCTTCAAAGTTTCCTTTAAACTCAACACCATACCAAGTAGGTAATTTAAAAGCAGCGTTAAGTTTATCGTAGTATTCGGTATTTTTAAATTTTTTTCTATCATAATCAACTTCTAGTTTTGGGTCAAAAGCACCGCGAGCTTTTAATAAATTAGCCTCACTTTCGTTTATCACCAAATTGGCCTGCTTTACAATGGGATGAAATGTTTTAACATAGCCCAAATATTCCGATAAATTAATTTTCGTAATGCTATCTTGCGCATTAATAATACTGCTTAAAAGAAGTATGACACTTAATATCTTCAGTTTCATTTTTTTGCGTCTTTAGAGCTCATTTTTTCATTTTGTGGTTGATAATAATTGGGTGGGAAGCTATTTATTTGTCGCCATAATTCAAACCATATAGGGACATCTTCTAGTAAAGCAATGGTTTTAGCACCAGAACCTACCCGAATAGCTTCAGGCCATTCGTGGTCGGTTTCATCAGGAGCCAATAAAACTCTATATTTCCCATTATCACTAATAAACCTTTCAATAGCAACAACTTTAGCCCCGTAAGTACCATAAGATACATTGGGCCATCCGCTAAAAACAATAGCGGGCCACCCATCAAACTGAATACGTACTTTTTCTCCAGGGTGTAAAAGTGGTAAATCTATGGGGCGAACAAAAGTTTCTACCGCTAAATCATATTTAGATGGCATTATACCTACAAGTTCTTCACCTTCTTTAAATGTAACACCAATGCCACCTCGAAGTGCTTTGTTTATGTAGCCATTTTGTGGAGCAGTAACGTAAAGTAAGCTATTTCTAATTTTGTAATTGGTATAATCGTTTTCAAGTTTTGTAACTTGAGCCTCAGTATCAAATTGACTGGATTGGGCTGTAAACTTATCACTTTGTGCTTTAGATATTTTATCAGCATATTGGGCATTAATTCTAGAAAGTTCTATTTGGGCATTAATAACTTCATTTTTGCTAGCTAAATATTTATTTTCTTGTGAAAGAAGTTTAGCTTGAGTTTCTTGGAGTTTCAATCGTTTTTCCTCAACATCTTTTACTGCTTTTAAACCCTCTTCTTGCAAAGTCTGAATACGTTCAAATTGTGTTTCAGCAATTTTAATATTGGTTTTGGCAGCCTCAAAATCAATACTGTCGCTTTGCACTTTAAGTTTGGCTTGCAATAACTTGTTTTTGGTTTGTTCCAGTTTTAGCTTCTGCTCATTTATCAACGCAGAAACTTGTCTGTTTAAAGCGTCAACTTTACCTTGATAAGCATTAACAGATGACGATTTTGCCTGTATTTGCTGATTAGTTCGTTCTACTAATTGATCATCGAAATACTCACTTTTTACTTCTGAAATTCTTAAAATAGTATCTCCTTCTTGTACAAAATCACCTTCTTGTACAAACCATTCTTCTATCCGTCCAGGAATTTGTGATTGAATAGTTTGTGGACGTTGATTAGGTTTTAATGTTGTAACAAGCCCTTCTGCCGTTATATTTTGTGTCCAAGGTAAAAAAAGGACAACCAATAGAATAATTGCCGCAGTTAATAAAAACTTATTAAAGGTTTTGTAATAGTCTTTATTGAAAATATCTTTACTAGATTCAAATACGGATAGATCTACTTTTTTATTAAGTTTATTATGAGATATATTAAGCATGATTGATATTTTTTATTTCACCTTTATCTAATTCAATAACTTGAGAACACTTGGTTTTCCAACTATCACTACCACTTACTACAATAAGGGCCCAAGGTCTGTCTGGGTGTGTTAAATACTCTATTATTGAATTTGTTTCAATGGGATTAAACCTATCTAAAGCATCCTCAAGAATTAATAATTTCGGGTTTTTTAATATAGCTCTAGCAAGAACTAACTTTTTAGAAACGGTATGCGACATTTGTCTACCATCTGGATATAAAATGGTTTCTAAGCCATCCGTTTGTTCTCTTATAAAATCCATGAGTCCAACTTTTTCAAAAACGTGAAAAATAGTGTCATCAGTAATTTCTTTATTTCCGAAAGTTAAATTTACTTTAATGCTACCTTCAAAAGGTGTTTCTTCAGTTAATGATAATCCTAATTGTGCTCGATAATGGTTTAAATTTAAGCTAGATATTGATAAATTATTGACATAAATATGACCTGAAGTAGATTCAATAACACCGGCTATTAATCGTAGTAAAGTAGATTTTCCAGAACCACTTTCACCTGAAACTAAAATTCTGCTTTTAGAATTTATTTTTAATGAAATACTAGTTATTATTGGAGTTTCTCGCTCGGGTACTTCGTATGAAACCTTGTCTAATTCTATAGTTGTATCATCTTTAAAAACAGGTTTTTCGCCGTCTTGATTTTCAAGATCTTTATCTAATATTTGTCCAATTTTTTCAAGAGAAGTTAATACATCATAGAAAGATTCTAACCCTAAAATTAATTTCTCAACGGATGCGATAACTAATAATATGATAATTTCGGCAGCAACAAATTGCCCAATATTCATTTCCTGCTTTAAAACTAAGGCCCCACCAATTAATAATAAACTTGCGGTTACAACAACTTTAAAGCTTATCATTTGAATAAACTGAATAACCAAAATTTTAAAATGACTTTCTCTTGCTTTTAGATATTCATTTACCAAAACATCATTTTTGCTTAATCCCAAATTGGTTCGTCCTGAAAGTTTAAAACTTATCAGTGTTCTTGCAATTTCCTCAATCCAATGCGCCACTTTATACTTGTGTTTTGATTCTTTTAAGCTAGTTTCTAAACCTCTTTTTGCTGTGAATTTAAAAACAATAACGATGAGGATTAAAAGCAAAAGGCCAAATATGATAAAAAATGGATGATAAAAAGATAAAAGAATTAAAGCAAATAAAATTTGTAAAACAGCCGTGGGTATATCAATTAGAATTTTAGATAATCCTTTTTGGATAGTGAGTGTATCAAAAAAACGGTTCGCTAATTCTGGAGGATAATAGTTGCGTAACTCCGTCATTTTAATTTTAGGAAACCTGTAAGTCAACTCAAAGGATGAACGCATAAAAATACGTTGCTGTATGGTTTCAATAATGCGTAATTGCATAAGTTGTAAAACCCCAGAAAAGGCAACACCTAAAGTTACAAGAATAACAAGAACAACCCAAGATGTAGATATTTGAGCGCCTTGTATTAAGTTGATGATGGCTTGAATACCAAGTGGTAAAGTTAATGCCACTATACCTGCAAAAATAGCGTAATAAAAAATTTGAAGAATATCTCTTTTTTCAAGTTGAACTAACCCAAGTAAACGCTGCCAAGGGGTCATATTTGGTTGAGCCATAATTAAAATTTTAAGGTATTTAGGGTTAAATTAATATAAAAATCAGTTGGTGTTATACCTGGTTTACAATCGGTAATAGATGCAAAATGCTCCTTTAAAAAATGCTGGTGTAAGCTGCCCTCTATTATAGTACTGGCTAAACTAGAAGCAAATTTATAATTGCTGTTCACTTCTAAAATCATCTCTTTTAAACGTTGTACAACACGTTTATAAATAACAAAATAACCTTCCTTGTTTTCTTGATCGACTTCTTTAGTTAAAAATGATTTTGAGTTTTCATTAATCATGATTTGGTTTAATAAAATTTCGTTGATATGTGAAAAATTAGAGTCTTCTTTGGTGGTTCTAGAGACAATCTCAATAGCTTTCATTAATTTTTGCCTTTTGTCTGCAATGCTATGAGTTTCAAAAACGAGTTGATATTCCAACCATGCCCAGTACCATGATGATAGATATAATAATAATTTGTGCTTGCTCTCAAAATATCTATAAATTGAGCTTTCATTAGAGCCAATTAAAGTGCCAAGCTTTTTAAACGTAAAAGAGTCAAAACCAATATCATTAATTAGTAAAATGCTATGCTCAACAATGCGCTTTCCCAAATCTGATGATTCTGGATCTTTTACATATATTTTTTCAGGAACAGCAATTTTTAAATTTGATAGTAAACTATTCATAATTAATTAATTTGTCCGCAAATATAATAGCATTACTATTAATAAAGAAATAAAAACTATTATTTTTGCAAATAATTGTTAAGACTTTATAAAATTATTTACCACTTCATATAAAATACAGTATTTTTATGGTGCTATGATAAAAAAGAATTTTAACAAAAAGGGTTTTGTGTTTAAGAAATATGAAACGCCCTATCAATCACCTTTCGATAAACTTTTTGAAGTTTTTAAAGAGTTGATTACCCATACCTCGGGTGATTTTGATGAAGCTATCGATTGGTTGCGAGAACTAGACAAAGAATATAAACTTTCTACGGCAGAATATACTATTGATGATTTTATTGAAGACCTTAAAAAGAAAGGATATTTAAAAGAAGAGATCGATCCAGAAGGTCATGGTATTTTGTCTATTACTGCAAAAACAGAACGCGCTATACGGCAACAAGCTTTAAATCACATTTTCGGAAAAATTAAGCGCAGCGGACAGGGCAATCATAAAAGTAAAAGTCCAGGGTTGGGCGATGAGCATACAGGCGACTTTAGGGCTTACCAATTTGGTGATTCTCTAGATAAAGTTTCCATGACTGAAAGCTTAAAAAATGCACAAATTAATAATGGTATTGGTAATTTCAGCTTAACAGAAGATGATTTAGTAGTTGAAGAAACTCAGCATAAATCTCAAATGAGCACAGTACTCATGATTGATATAAGCCACAGTATGATACTTTATGGCGAAGATCGAATAACACCAGCCAAAAAAGTAGCTATGGCACTGGCCGAATTAATTACCACACGATACCCAAAAGATACGCTAGATATTTTGGTTTTCGGTAATGATGCGTGGCAAATTGAAATTAAAGATTTGCCCTATCTAAAAGTAGGGCCTTACCACACCAATACCGTTGCAGGTTTGCAATTAGCAATGGACTTACTCCGACGTAAGCGTAATACTAATAAGCAAATATTCATGATTACCGACGGTAAACCAAGTTGTTTGCGTTTACCAGATGGCGAGTATTACAAAAATAGTAATGGTTTAGATACGCATATTGTAAATAAGTGCTATGCTATGGCACAACAAGCAAGGCGTCTGCATATACCTATAACCACGTTTATGATTGCAAAAGACAGTTATTTGATGCAATTTGTTAGAGAGTTTACATATGCTAACCAAGGAAAAGCTTTTTACACTGGGTTAAAAGGTTTAGGTGAAATGATTTTTGAAGATTACGAAACAAACAGAAAAAAAAGAATTAAGGGATAAATATGAATATTGAAAATATTAAAACATTAGGTAAATTAAAAGCAATTGAATATCAAAGTAAATCTATTAAAGATGAATTGCGAGATAATTTAATTGAGAAAATAAAGAATAAGGAAACAACTTTTAAAGGTGTTCATGGTTATGAAAATACCGTGATACCTGAATTGGAACGTGCTATTCTATCGCGTCATAATATCAATCTTTTAGGATTACGAGGTCAAGCTAAAACACGTTTGGCGCGTTTAATGTTAAATTTATTAGACGAGTACATTCCTGTGGTTGAAGGCTCAGAAATTAACGATGACCCTTTAAACCCCATATCTCGTTTTGCTATCGAATTAATAAAAGAAAAAGAAGACGCGACTCCAATTTATTGGTTACATAGAAGCGAGCGTTTTGCTGAGAAATTAGCAACGCCAGATGTAACGGTTGCAGATATTATTGGTGATATAGATCCAATAAAAGCAGCAAATCTAAAGTTGAGTTACGCGGATGATAGAGTGATTCATTACGGTATGATTCCACGCGCAAATCGTTGTATTTTTGTAATTAATGAGTTACCAGATTTGCAAGCCAGAATTCAAGTGGCATTATTCAATATTTTACAGGAAGGCGATATTCAAATAAGAGGATTTAAGTTAAGACTACCTTTGGATATTCAGTTTTTATTTACAGCAAACCCTGAAGATTATACCAATAGAGGCAGCATCGTTACGCCTTTAAAAGATAGAATTGGATCACAAATTTTAACCCATTATCCAGTAGATATTGAAACAGCAAGATTAATTACTGAACAAGAAGCACGATTAGTTGAGGCACAAAAAAGTATGGTTCTAGTTCCAGATTTAGCTAGAGATTTGCTAGAACAAATTGTTTTTGAAGCGCGTGAAAGTGAGTTTATTGATGCCAAAAGTGGCGTAAGCGCCAGATTGAGCATTACCGCTTTAGAAAACTTGTTAAGTACAGCAGAAAGGCGCGCACTTATTTCTGGAGACAAAATAACGATGCTTCGATTAAGTGATTTTGTTGGCATTATTCCAGCAATTACAGGAAAGGTAGAGTTGGTCTATGAAGGCGAGCAGGAAGGAGCCGCAGTTGTTGCCTATAATTTAATAGGTGAAGCCGTAAAAAGCCTATTTCCAGAGTTTTTTCCAAAAATAGAAAAGCTTCAAAAACAAGATGAAGAAAGTGTATATGATGATGTGGTTTCGTGGTTTTTTAATCAAAAAGATGGTTTTGAGCTTTTAGATGATTTAGGCGATAAAGAATATAAAACTATTTTGGACGCTATCTCACCTCTAAACGATTTATTAGCTAAATATCAATCCAATTTAAGTAAAGCTGATAGTTATTTTGTGAAAGAGTTTGTGCTATGGGCATTAGTAGAATATAAGCTTTTATCCAAATATAGATTTTCAGAAGGTATTCAATTTAAAGATCCCTACGGTAGTTTTATAAGCGGTATTTAATACAAATGGAAGCGAATTCGCTTCCATTTTTTTTGTCTTATAAAATTATAATTATGAAGAAAAGAAGGCATATTATATAATAAATTTTAGACAAGATGCTTTGTCAAATACCTAAAAAAATAATGTAATATTTTATAATTTCTTATTCTATAGGTTTTTGTTTAGCGTATTATAAATACCATCAAGAATAGGGTTTCATTTCTTGCATATCATAGCTAAAAACCTTAAATTCTAGCAAATTCAGATCTTTATTCTGATAAAAAAATTTAAAAATTATAACCATTTATGAACCAAACAGAAGATAATATTCAACCAGATATAAAACTTCTTTCTTTTGATATAGATAACACTTTAATAGATTTTCATACTCACAAAAGTAACTTCCCAAAAATTTGGAAGAAATATAAACCGAAAAAAGATATCCTTCTCGCATATAACACAGGGCGATTAATTGACGATGTTTTAAATTTAATTAAAAAAGGCATATTACCACATCAAGATTATATAATTTCTGGAGTAGGAACACACATCTATGACGTATCCCAGAATTAATTGAAACTATAGAAAAAGATTTCGCTAAGGCAAACATGGATGTTAATATCGTTTATTCAGGAAATCAGTATTTTGATATTCTACCGAAGTGAACAAATATAGGAAATGCACTACAATAGCTATTAAAAAATTTAGAGATACAAGAAGAAGCTAATACTCTTGTAGATGGCGATAATGGAAACGATTCTGCCATGTTTAATATAGAATAGATTAAGGGAATATTAGTAGGTAATGCCCATGAAGAACTCTACATAAGCAACAAACATTGTCAAACCATTTTGGATGGACTGGAATAGCAAAACGAATGGTTGAGGTCTTTAAAAGCTCTATCAATCAACGTACTATGGAATCGAATTTATTTTACTAGAAGTTACCTCTGGTTTTAATATTTTTATTACAAAATTTAATAATTTCCTTTACACGTGTTTCTTCTGGTTTCTGGTCTTTTAGCTTGATTAAGCCAATATAAATAGCTTTTTCGGTACGAAGTTGCAAAATTTTTGTAATTTTCGAACGCTATTTCGTTATTGTCAAATGCAACTTGTAAATCTTCTGGGATAATACCTTCTTCAACATCATCTAGGGCATTCCACCTACCATTTTGTTTAGCAACTTTAATTTTTAATAAACCGCTTTCATGCATTAAATTTTCAGAAATTAAAACTTTAACATATTTTTTGTTCAAGGCGCTCCAAACACTTTTATCATTTCTCGGACAAAAATATTGTCTTCTTTTTCCGTTACCTAAACTTTTTACGGTAGAATCTATCCACCCAAAACACAACGCAACTTTAACAGCTTCTTCCCAACGCATGGTTGGAATATTTAATTCGAGCTTATAAAAAATAAGATAAACACCTTTTTTATTTTTGTGGTTTGTTAGTAGCCAATCGTACCAATCTGTATCCCGTTCAAAATGAATTTCTTGAAAATCCAAAACGGTTAAATCTCTTTTGAGAAAACGTAAAAATCTGGATCAATTTCGAAAGTAGAATCTTTAGAACCTAAATCCATTATTTCCCAATCCGCTTTTGGGAATAACCATTGTTCTTTACCATTAATAGCAACTTGTATTGGCATGTCAAAATCATCAACAATATTATTCCAACGGTATTTGAGTCTTTTTTTGTGAATCGCATATTCCAAAGTAGGAATACGAATGTCTCTCAAATATTGATTAAAAAATGCTGTTAAGTCAATACCAGCTTCTTTACTAATATAATCTTCAATTTGTTGTGTCGTCACCGTTTGATGATAAAATGTTCTATTGAGCCCTACTAGGATTTGACGCCATTTTTCATCATCATCAATTAGTTGTCTTAAGGTGTGCAACATATTGCCTCCTTTTGGATACATATCGCCAGATCCAGATTTATTCACATCGTAATGGCCTATAATAGGACGATCGTTTTCAATACCTTTCCGTGTTCCAATCACATATTCCGCACCAGCTTCTTTTCCGTAATAATATTCTATAAATAAGCTTTCAGAATAGTTTGTAAAACTTTCGTGTATCCACATATCAGCTATATCCACATAGGTTATGTTATTTGCAAACCACTCATGTCCAGACTCATGGATAATTATAAAATCGAATTTTAAACCCCAACCTGTTCCAGATAAATCAGTTCCTAAATATCCCTTCATGTATTTATTTCCATAAGTAACAGAACTCTGATGTTCCATTCCTAAATAAGGTACTTCGACCAGTTTAAAACCATCGATATAAAAGGGATATTGCCCAAACCAATGTTCAAAAGCTTTCATCATTTTTGGTGCATCTTTAAAATGTTCTTTAGCTATTTCAAGATTATCGTTCAAAACGTAATAATCCATGTCTAAATTTCCTGCTATACCATCATAAACCTCAGAGAAATGCACATAATCTCCAATGTTAATATTTACACCGTAATTATTTATGGGGTTATTTACAAACCAATGGAATGTTTTTGTATCGCCTATGTGTTCTACCAAACGTAGTTTACCGTTAGATACATTCATTAATTTATCTGGAATATTGACGCTAATAAGCATACTGTCAACTTCATCATACATATGGTCTTTGTTGGGCCACCAAACGCTTGCTCCCAAACCTTGACACGATGAGGCTATAAAATGATTATCATTATTATCTTTTTTCCACGAAATACCGCCGTCCCACGGTGCTCTAACGGCCTCTTTTGGGTTTCCTTCGTAATAAACGTCAATACTATTTATATCACCAATATTTTGGTCCTTGAGTAAGGTTATAAAATGGGCATTACCGTCATGTTTAACTTCTAATGATATATCATTTTGAACAACCCTAGTTATTTTTAAAGGTGGTTGCAAATCAATTTGCATGACAGAATTAGGTTTTAAAACTTTATACTGAACAGTATTTTTACCTGAAATATATTTTTCGTCTGGGTTTACTTTAATATCTAGATGATAGTAAGTTAAATCCCACCATTCGCGTTCTGGAGTAATACTACCCCGCAATGTGTCTTGTTTAGTGAACTTATGTTTCTCGGCGAGAATTTCTTGACTTTGAATATAAGACGTTGATAACGTTAAAATTAATATAAAGAGGAAAAATTGTTTCATAGTTTTTTTATACTCTAAATTTAAAAAAAAGAATCTTAAGAGTTTGTTAATATTTTATCTGTTTTAATATACGTAAAACTTGTTTTGAAATAATTTCAATGTTGCAATTGTTTTAAAATCATGGGTTCTAACTATAATTTCCTATTTTAATTACTAAATGTTTCGTGCTAATAATTTAAGAAGACAAAGACATATTCATGTCATTATAACCTGCTTTTTCAAAAATCATGCCTTTAAAAAGTACTTTTTTATTTGTGATATTTTTAAGTAGAAAATCTATGGCTACATTTTTTGTTTTCAACCCTTTCAAATCATTATTAAAATGCTTTAATTGAAGATATTGGTGTTTTCAGTCCTTCTGATAATTTCAATATCACAAAAAGAAACTTCTCCATGATTTATGAGTTTTAGTGTTGCCATCATTGAAACCCCCATGTTTGCTCCAGTTTTCTTTAGTTTGTCTCCAAAAATTATAACCTTTCCCACTTTCAGAAATCCAAGACGTACTTTCTAGTTTTGGTTCACGTATTTTTCTTCTTGGATTATTGACGTTAAGCTAAAAGGATCGACGTATATTATTTTTGGGGTTGAGATATTTTTTACATGTATACATTGTGCAATGTAATAAATAAAAAACGCTTCAAAATTTATTTTGAAGCGTTTTAAGAATTGAGTTAGTCACTATAATTTATTAAAAGCAATATTTATTTTCTTTGATTACTTTATCGGCGACAATATTACGTAATTCTATGATATTAGGCATGTTTACATATTTTAAATAACGTCTTAAACCCATAAGCATCATGCGTTGTTCATCACCAGTTGAGAATGAAATAATAGAATGTTTACCTGCTGTTTCTATAACATCTATAGCGTGGAATAAGTTTAGTTTTGCCATAGCAATCACTTCCTTTGCTTTACTTTCTCCATCTTTTTTAGCCATTTTTTCAGCACGTAGAATAGCAGATTCCGCTATGTAAATCTGAATTAATATGTCTGAAGATGCTAACATGAGTTGTTGGTGCTTTTCAATGTCTTCGCCGTACTTTTGTAAAGCGGCTCCAGCAACCATTAAAAATAATTTTTTAAGATTATTAATAATGCTTTTTTCTTCTGAAAATAATTCTGAAAAATCTGGCGTATCAAATGAAGGTATACCAGTCAATTCATTAGCTACAGCAGTTGCAGGTCCTAATAAATCAACATGACCTTTCATCGCTTTTTTAATCAACATACCAATGCTTAGCATACGATTAATCTCGTTTGTGCCCTCATAAATTCTAGCAATACGAGCATCTCTCCAAGCAGATTCTATTGGTGTTTCTTCAGAGAATCCCATACCTCCAAAAATTTGAATGCCTTCATCAGTACAATGTTGTGTGTGTTCTGATACTGCTACTTTTAGAATGGAACACTCAATAGCATACTCTTCAACACCTTTTAATTCAGCTTCTTGATGCGTGTCTTTTCCATTATTTTGACGTATAGAAATTCTATCTTCAATATTTTTTGCAGCCCTATAACTCGCTGCTTCACCAACCCAACAGTTGGTTGTCATTTCAGCTATTTTTTGACGAATAGCACCAAAGCTAGAAATAGGTACTTTAAATTGAACACGCTCATTAGCATATTTAACAGATTCTGTTATAGTACGACGTTGCGCATCTAAACAAGCCGCAGCTAACTTAATTCTACCAACATTTAAGGCATTCATGGCGATTTTAAAACCGTTACCTCTAGTTGAAAGCATATTTTCGACAGGAACGACAGTTTCATTAAAAAACACCTGACGTGTAGAAGACGCACGAATTCCTAATTTATGTTCTTCTTCACCCATAGTAATGCCGTTAGGGTTTGCGGAGTCGTATTCTACTATAAAACCAGTAATATTTTTATCATCTTCAATACGTGCAAAAACAATCATTAAACTACAGAAACCAGCATTAGAAATCCACATTTTCTGACCAGTAATACTATATGTTTTTCCATCAGCAGATAAAACCGCCTTTGTTTTTCCAGAATTTGCATCACTACCAGCACTAGGCTCAGTTAAACAATATGAGCCGAACCATTCGCCAGTTGCTAATTTTGGAACATATTTTTTCTTTTGTTCTTCATTCCCGTATAATGTAATTGGCATAGTGCCAATGCCTGTGTGTGCTCCAAATGCAGTACTAAAAGAGCCAGTTGCTCCAGAAATATAATCACAAACTAACATGGTAGATACAAAGCTCATACCCATACCACCATATTCTTCCGGTACTGAAACTCCTAAAAAGCCCATGTCGCCAGCTTGTCTCATACATGACTCAGTCAATGCATAATCCTTTGCTTCAAAACGTGCTTTATTGGGCCATATTTCACGGTCAACAAATTCGGTAACAGCTTCTTTCATCATACGCTGTTCTTCATTAAAATCTTCAGGCGTGAATATATCTTCACATTTAGTCTCTTTTACAAGGAATTGACCACCTCTTAATAAATCTTTTTCTGTTGTTTCCATTACTATATTTTTATTGTCTTCTTTTTAGTTTAAAAATTCGAAAATACCACAAGCTCCTTGGCCTGTACCAACACACATTGTTACGGCGCCATATTTTCCTTTCATATTTCGTTTACGCATCTCATCAAATAGTTGAACTGAAAGTTTTGCGCCAGTACATCCCAATGGATGACCCAATGCAATGGCTCCGCCATTTACATTAATAATATCTGGATTTAGATTTAATTCTCTAATTACGGCTAACGATTGCGATGCAAAGGCTTCATTTAATTCAATAAGATCTAAATCATTTTGTTTTAAACCTGCTTGTTTTAATGCTTTTGGAATAGCTTTTACAGGTCCAATTCCCATAATTCGTGGTTCAACACCTGCGGCTGCATAATTTACTAAACGCGCAATAGGTTCAAGATTTAATTCTTTAACCATGGCTTCACTCATAACCATAACAAATGCGGCACCATCACTCATTTGGGATGAATTACCGGCAGTTACACTTCCGCCTGCGGCAAAAACCGCTCTTAATTTGGCTAAAGCTTCTTTACTAGTTCCAGCTCTAGGACCTTCATCTTTAGTTACTGTATATTTTTTTGTTGCTCTTTTTTCATTAGAATCAACATAGATCTGCTCAACATCTATAGGCACGATTTGATCTTGAAAACGATTTTCAGCTTGAGCTTTTAAAGCTTTCATATGAGAATTAAAAGCAAATTCATCTTGATCTTCTCTAGATACCTTAAATTGCTTAGCAACAGCTTCAGCTGTATTTCCCATACCCCAATAATAATCTTCGTGTCCAGCTTTTACGGTATCATAATTCAATTCTGGTTTAAACCCCGTCATGGGTACGGCACTCATACTTTCAGAACCACCAGCAATAATACAATCTGCCATTCCAGCTTGAATTTTAGCTGTCGCAATACCAATAGTTTCAATACCCGAAGAGCAAAAACGATTTACAGTTACGCCTGGAACATCTATGCTATTCAAACCAATTAATGATATGAAACGTGCCATATTTAATCCTTGAGAACCTTCTGGCATCGCATTACCCACGATAACATCATCAATTCTGGAGACATCAAGATTAGGTAATTCTTTCATCATGTGTTGAATGGTTTCTGCACCTAATTCATCTGCTCTTTTAAAACGGAATACCCCTTTTGGTGCTTTCCCAACGGCAGTTCTGTATGCTTTTACTATATATGCTTGTTTCATTTTTTAGTTTCTTAAAGGTTTTCCTGTTTTCAACATATGTTGAATACGTTCTAAAGTTTTACGTTCTGTACATAAACTTAAGAATGCTTCACGCTCTAAATCCAATAAATATTGTTCGCTTACTAAAGTTGGTTCAGATAAATCACCACCAGCCATGACATAGGCTAATTTATTAGCAATTTTCATATCATGTTCAGAAATGTAATTACTGTCTTCCATAGCGTCTGTACCTACTAAAAACATACCTAAAGCTTGTTTTCCTAAAACTTTTACATCAGTACGTTTTATAGGTTGTGTGTATCCTGCATCAGCCATTAAGCGAGCATGTGCTTTTGCCGTTGCAATTTGACGATCTTTATTAATAACGATAATATCTTTTCCTTTTTGAAGAACACCTAAATCGAAAGCTTCATAAGCAGAAGTTGATACTTTTGCCATACCTACCGTTAGAAAATAGTCTTGTAAAACATTTAATTCTACATCACCTTTTCTAAAGGTATCTGATGCTCTTAAAGCCATTTCTTTTGAGCCGGCTCCTCCTGGAATTACACCAACGCCAAATTCAACTAAGCCCATATATGTTTCTGCAGCAGCAACAACTTTGTCAGCATGCATTGAAAGTTCACAAGCACCACCAAGCGACATACCATGGGGTGCAGATATTGTTGGAATTGATGAATAACGCATACGCATCATCGTATCTTGAAAATACTTGATAGCGCCATTTAATTCATCATATTCTTGCTCTACAGCCATCATAAAAATCATACCAATATTGGCGCCAACTGAGAAATTAGCACCTTGATTTCCTATAACTAAACCATCAAAATCTTTTTCGGCTAAGTCAATCGCTTTATTAATTCCTGCCAAAACATCACCACCAATGGTATTCATTTTAGATTGAAATTCACAGTTTATTATACCATCGCCTAAGTCTTCAATAACAACACGTGTGTTTTTAAATACTTCGTTTGATTTTCGAATATTATCTAGAATAATGAAAGCATCCTGTCCTGGAATTTTTTCTTGCGTTTTCTTAGGAATATCGTAAGCATAAGTTGCGCCTTCTTTTATAGTGTAGAATGAATTAGAACCCGATGCTAGCATATCTTTAACCCAAGTAGCAGGTTCTAAACCTTCAGCTTTCATAAGTTCAATACCTTTTTCTACGCCAATAGCGTCCCAGATTTGGAATGGACCATGTTCCCATCCAAAACCAGCTTTCATAGCATCATCAATTTTGTATAAATCGTCTGTTATTTCAGGAATTCGGTGTGAAACATACGCAAATAATGAAGCGAAACTTTTTCTATAAAACTCACCTGCTTTATCTTTTCCGTTTACAAGGATTTTAAAACGATCAACAACTTTATCAACTTGCTTCGTTAGTTCTAAAGTTGCAAATTTTGCTCGTTTTGCCGAACGATATTCTAGACTATTTAAATCTAGAGATAAGATTTCTTTTTCTCCATCGTCAGAAACATTTTTTTTATAAAAACCTTGACCAGTTTTACTTCCCAACCATTTGTTTTCCATCATGGTCTTGATGAAATCGGGGAGTTTAAATAACGCTAATTGTTCATCATTTTTGCAATTATCAGCAATACCATTAGCCACATGAACGAGTGTATCTAAACCCACAACATCAACCGTTCGGAAGGTTGCAGATTTTGGACGACCGATAACAGGCCCCGTTAATTTATCAACTTCCTCAATAGTTAAATCCATAGATTTTACCGTATGGAATAAACTCATGATGCTAAAAATTCCAATTCTGTTTCCTATGAAAGCAGGAGTATCTTTAGCAATTACGGATGTTTTTCCAAGAAATTGTTCACCATAGCCATTTAGAAACTCTAAAACAGCAGCATCAGTTTTTGGTCCAGGAATAATTTCGAATAATTTTAAATACCGCGCAGGATTAAAGAAGTGCGTGCCGCAGAAGTGTTTCTGGAAGTCTTCACTTCGCCCTTCGCTCATAAACTTAATTGGGATTCCAGACGTATTTGATGTAATTAAAGTACCAGGGGTTCTATACTTTTCTAATTTTTCAAAAACCTGTTGTTTTACATCAAGGCGCTCTACAACAACTTCCATAATCCAGTCTACATGAGCTACTTTTTGAATATCGTCCTCTAAATTACCTGTCGTAATTCTATCAGCAAATTTTTGATGATAAATAGGCGAAGGTTTAGATTTTAACGACGCCATTAAAGCTTCATTAACCAATCTATTTCTAACAACTTTATCTTCTAAAGTTAAACCTTGTGCTTTTTCTTTAGCATTAAGTTCCCTCGGTATGATGTCTAGTAATAGTACATCTACCCCTATATTAGCAAAATGACAAGCGATACCGCTTCCCATAATACCTGAACCAATAATGGCTATTTTTTTTATTCTACGTTTGCTCATTTTTAAACTACTTATCGTTTTGAGTAAATATTTTTTTATTTGTAACCATGTCTGCTATTAGATCGGCTACTTCAAAAAAGTGATTTAATTTCTCTTCTGAAACGTTATTTTTTATAGTTTCATTAAAAGTTAAAACACGTTCTTTCGAATAATCTCGTTTTTCTAATCCAAAATTAGTGAGTTTGATTATTACACCTCGACCATCTTCAGGATTTGGGTGACGTTCAATTAACCCTCTTTTTTCCATGGTTTTTAATATTCGAGAAAGGCTTGTAGCTTCCATGCCCATTTTAGGACCTAAAGCAGTTGATGGTGTTCCATTTTCACGGTCTATGCTTAATAATGTAAAGCCAGTAGCCATGGTACTATCAAATTTCAAAGCTTCTTCATTATACATTTTTTGAACGGTTAACCATGTTGTTCTTAATATATAATCTATTGTTCTTTCTTTCATAAGGAGAGGTTGGTGACATCAAATATATGAAAATTTATTATGCGTGCATAATAAATTTAATAAAAAATAAAGCTATTAAAAACACCTCCATATAAAAGAGGTGTTAGTTTTATTGTTAATTTTTAGGTGAGATTAACCCATTTTACCGTTTACGATACCAATAACGGCACCAATAATAGCAGTCATAACCACAGATATACCAACATCTAATGCCGCTAGCTTCAACGTAGTTTCAGGCATCATGGCTAAGTTGAAAAAGTTGTAAAAAAGACCAACAAATAAACCGATAATAGCTCCTGCTTTTAATCCTGTAGCTGCCGTTGAAATTTGTGCCCATTGGGAATAAATATAGGATACAAATAGTCCAAATGTTATACAACCAAGGAATATGAATAACATGGTTTCCGAACTTTCTTCGGGTTGAGGAAACGTATTTAAGAATATAATACCATAAAATAGCCATCCTAAAAGGAAGTCGACAATGCCACCAGCAATACCAGAAACTAAGAAATTTTTTATTTTCATTTTTTAATACATTTATTGGTTTGTTACCAATAAATGTATTAAAAAAATATTAAATCCCTAAATATCAGCATTTTGTTTTAGTGATATTATAATTTTGAGGATGGGCTTGCTAAATAAATTTCTTTTAACTTCTATAAATCTTCTCTATTAAATGGATGTATTTTTCTTTTATAATCTTACGTCGCATTTTCATTGTAGGTGTTAAATGGCCAGCATCAATAGACCAAATATCTGGCGTTATTTCAAACTTTTTAATTTGTTCCCACTTACCAAAATTGGTATTAGCTATATCTATCTCTTCTTGAATCCGTTCTTTTAAGGTACTATTGGTGATTATATCTTCATTTGACTTATATTCAATATTATGTCGTTTAGCCCATGCTTTTATAAATTCATAATTTAATTGAATTAATGCAGCTGGCATTTTTTCACCTTCACCAATAACCATGATTTGCTCTATAAATCGAGATTGTTTAAACTGATTTTCTAATAGGGCAGGAGCAACATATTTACCACCAGAGGTTTTAAACATTTCCTTTTTACGGTCGGTTATCTTTAAGAAACCTTCGGCATCAATTTCCCCAATATCACCTGTGTGGAAATAATCACCGGTCATTACTTCGGTCGTTTTTTCTGGGTCTTTAAAATAGCCCATCATGACGTTGGGGCCTTTGCAAAGAATTTCCCCATCTTCCGCAATTTTTATGTCAACATTGTCAATAATTCTTCCAACGGTTCCAATTTTAAACCCGCCATTTCGCATATCGTTTACAGAAATTACAGGTGAAGTTTCGGTTAATCCATAACCCTCCATTATAGGTAATCCTGCAGCAGCAAAAACACGTGTTAAACGTTGTTGTAAAGCAGCACTGCCAGATACCATAAGTTGTAAATTTCCACCTAAGCCTTCCTGCCATTTACTGAATATAAGTTTTCTAGCAAGTTTTAGTTGGGTTTCATACCACCATCCATTTTGACCGTAGGGTTCAAATTTCAATCCTAAATTTACCGCCCAAAAAAAGAGCGTTTTTTTAATACCAGTTAAATCTGCACCTTTTGCAATAATTTTATCATAAACTTTTTCATAAAGACGCGGAACTGCGGTCATTACAGTGGGCTTGACCTCTTTAAGGTTGTCGCTCATTTTTTCAATAGATTCTGCAAAGTAAATTTCGACACCACAATATTGATACAAATATAAAATCATACGCTCAAAAACATGACATACAGGAAGAAAACTTAGCGCCTTAGATTTTCCTTTACTAAAAGGAACACGTTTTTCGCTATCTAAAACATTAGAAACTAGATTTTTGTGTGATAGCATAACACCTTTAGGTTTTCCCGTGGTACCAGAGGTGTAAATTAGAGTGGCTAAATCTTCAGGTTTTACAGCTTCTTTTCGCAGTTCAACTTCGCTTTGATTAGTGTCATCTTTACCTAATTCTAAAACTTGAGTCCAATTGTTTTCACCTTCAATAATATCAAAAGCGTAAACATTTTTCAGATGTGTGTTGTTTTTTATTGCATTCAATTTTTCAGCAACCTCAATATCGGAAATAAAACAGTAAACAGATTCTGAATGATTTAAAATATATTCATAATCTTCTGCGCAAATGGTTGGATAAATAGGGACGTTTTGGGCTCCTAACTGTAAAATACCAATGTCTAAAATGTTCCATTCGGTTCTATTGGTGGATGAAATAACGGCAATTTTATCATTAGGCTTTATTCCAAGTTTCAATAAACCACGACTAATTTTATTTACTTGAGTTAAAAAATCTTCAGATGAAATAGATTGCCACTCACCATTATATTTTGTGGTAAATGCTTTATCTAAGTTATAGGTCTCTTTTTGATAATAAGGGAATTCAAAAATTCTCGTAATCTCTTTCATTCTATTGATAAATTTCTTTTTGTGAAAATAGGAAAATAAATAAGATTTTCAAATATGAGTAAAAAAAAGAGGTTTATTTTCATAAACCTCTAAAATATTTTATCAATTTGATAATATTTATTTGTTTTCTACCCACAATCTGGCATTCACAAAAGCTTCTAGCCAAGGTGAAACTTCATCTTTTCTGCCTTTTGGATAATTTGCCCAATTCCATTGGAAGGTAGAACGCTCAATATGTGGCATTGTTACTAAATGACGGCCTGTTTTATCACATAGCATTGCCGTATTAAAATCTGAACCGTTCGGGTTATGAGGATAACTTTCATAGCCGTATTTGGCAACTATATGATAATGGTCTTCTGTAAGCGGTAAATTAAATTTTCCTTCACCATGCGAAATCCATACTCCTAAAGTGCTTCCAGCAAGTGTTGACAGCATGACAGAATTATTTTCTTCTATTTTTACTGAAGTAAAAGCACTTTCGTGTTTATGAGAATCATTATAGGTCATTTTTCCATGAACCTTGTGGTCTGGATTAATTTCTTCCAATTCCATAAATAACTGGCAGCCGTTACAAATACCAACTGAAAGGGTGTCTTCTCGTTTAAAGAAATTTTGAATAGCTTTGTTGGCCTTTTCATTATATTTAATAGCACCTGCCCAACCTTTTGCAGATCCTAAAACATCAGAGTTACTAAAGCCACCAACGGCTCCTAAAAACTGAATATCTTCTAAGGTTTCACGACCAGAGATTAAATCGGTCATATGTACATCTTTTACATCAAAACCAGCTAAATACATGGCGTTTGCCATTTCACGCTCAGAATTTGAGCCTTTTTCTCGAAGTATGGCTGCTTTAGGTCTTGCGTTTCCAATTACAGGTAATTTTCCTGTAAAATGTTTTGGAAATGTATATTGTAAAGTTTGATTTTTATAATTGTTGAACCTGTTTTCCGCTAAATTATTTGCAGTTTGCTTTTGGTCTAGAAGGAAAGACGTTTTATACCAAACATCCCGAAGTCTCGAAACCGTTAAAGTAAAAATTTCATTATTATTAAAAACACTTAGCGTGTCACTTTCGGTTACTTTTCCAATATTAAAAAATTTAATATTTGCGTTATTTAAAACGGCTTCTATTGAAGCGTCTCTTGATTGAATCACGATTCCTGCATTTTCAGCAAATAATAATTTATGTGAATCTTTTTCACCTAAACTAGATAAATCCAATTCTGCTCCCAAATTAGTATTAGCAAAACATAATTCTAAAAGTGTAGTAATTAATCCACCAGAAGCAACATCATGTCCTGCTACAATTTGCTCGTTTCTAATTAAATTTTGAACGGTGTTAAATACGTTTTTAACATAGCTAGCATCTTTAACTGTTGGCGCATCATTTCCTATTTTATTTAGAATTTGGGCAAAAGAACTTCCACCTAGTTTAAAATCATCTTGGGAGATATTGATATAGTAAATTGAACCTCCGTTTTTCTGAAGAACGGGCTCAATAATATTTGTAATATCGTTACAATTTCCAGCCGCCGAAATAATAACCGTTCCCGGAGAAATCACATCGCCATCAGGATATTTCTGTTTCATCGAAAGGGAATCCTTTCCAGTTGGAACATTAATTCCTAAATCAATAGCAAATTCTGAAATGGCTTGAACAGCATCATATAAACGTGCATCTTCGCCTTCGTTTTTACAAGGCCACATCCAGTTCGCTGATAATGAAATTGATTCTAAACCATTTTTTAATGGTGCCCAGATAATATTTGTAAGTGCTTCGGTAATGGAGTTTCTACTTCCTGCAACAGGGTTTATTAATCCCGAAATAGGGGAGTGCCCAATGGAAGTTGCAATACCTTCTTTTCCTTTAAAGTCTAGTGCCATAACACCAACATTATTCAAAGGTATTTGTAAAGATCCAACACATTGTTGTTTGGCTACTTTTCCACCAACACAACGGTCTACTTTGTTAGTTATCCAATCTTTACAAGCCACAGCTTCAAGTTGTAAAACCTGTTCTAAGTAATCATGAAAATTATCAGAATTATATCTTAAATCGCTATAATTTCTGGTGATTGTATTATCGGTCATTACTGTTTTAGGCGAACTTCCAAACATGTCTTCCATAGCTAAATCCATAGGTTTATTACCTTTGGTCTTAGATTGAAAAGTAAAACGTTCATCACCGGTAACATCACCAACCGTGTACATGGGTGAGCGCTCACGATCTGCAATGCGCTGTAACATGTCAATATGTTTCTCGGCAATTACTAATCCCATGCGTTCTTGAGATTCGTTACCAATAATTTCTTTATCTGATAAGGTTGGATCACCCACTGGAAGGGCATCCAAGTCTATTTTTCCGCCCGTATCTTCAACCAATTCACTTAAACAATTTAGATGTCCACCAGCACCATGGTCGTGAATAGAAACGATGAAATTTACTTCGCTTTCAACCATCCCGCGAACCGCATTTGCAGCACGCTTTTGCATTTCTGGATTAGAACGTTGTACCGCATTCAATTCAATACCTGAAGAAAAAGCACCAGTATCTGCGCTTGATACTGCAGCACCACCCATACCAATACGGTAATTTTCACCACCAAGGATGACTATTTTATCACCTGTTTTTGGAGTGTCTTTTAACGCTTGATCTGCTTTTCCGTAGCCAATACCACCAGCTTGCATAATTACTTTATCGAAGCCTAATTTTCGAGAAGACCCTTCGACTCCGCTCAGGGAGACATCACTATGTTCATTATGTTCAAAAGTTAAAACCGAGCCACAAATTAATGGTTGCCCGAATTTATTTCCAAAGTCAGAAGCACCGTTGGATGCTTTAATTAAAATATCCATTGGGGTTTGGTACAACCATTTACGTTCTGGGAATGCTTTTTCCCAAGGCCTGTTATCTTCCAAACGGGAATATGATGTCATGTAAACCGCAGTTCCGGCCAATGGTAATGAGCCTTTTCCACCAGCAAGTCTGTCTCTAATTTCACCACCCGAACCTGTTGCAGCACCATTAAAAGGCTCAACGGTTGTTGGAAAATTATGGGTTTCCGCTTTAAGTGAAATCACCGATTCAAAATCTTGAGTAGTGTAATAATCTGGAACATCAGCACGCGTTGGTGCAAATTGTTCCACTTTTGGGCCTTTTATAAAAGCCACATTATCTTTATATGCTGAAACAATATCACCAGGATGTTGCTTCGATGTTTCTTTAATTAATTTGAAAAGTGAGGTTGGTTTCTCTTCGCCATCAATCACAAAAGTTCCATTGAAAATTTTATGACGGCAATGCTCACTATTAACTTGCGAAAACCCAAATACTTCAGAGTCGGTTAATGGGCGACCAATTTTTTTAGCAACGCCATCTAAATAAGCAACCTCTTCATCACTTAACGATAAACCTTCTTGTTGATTATACGCCGCAATATCCTCAATATTTAAGATAGGTTCTGGCTGAATATTTATAGTAAATGAGTCTTGATTCAATCCTTTAAATTTCTCTGAAATCATCGGGTCGAAATCTGAAAATTCTTCCACAACCGCTTTAAATTCCTCAATTCTGATGATATCCGAGATTCCCATATTTTGGGTAATCTCAACCGCATTGGTACTCCAAGGCGTAATCATCGCAGCACGTGGCCCAATAAAAAAAGCATCCAAAGATACTTGTTCTATTTTTGGCTGGTTACCAAAAAGCCATGTTAATTTTGATATGATCTCTGTTGATAATTCTTTTGTTGTTTGAACAGCAAACACTTTGCCGGTTACGTTTCCAAAGAAATGAATCATTATTTGTTGATTTGTATAAGTTTAAGAAAACGCAAAAATACACTTTTTCAACGATTCAATGTTGCTTTTTTTATCAAACCACAGGGTGTTATTAACAGTATTTTCAACAAAAAAATTTCATTATTCATCAGCATCCATTTCCATGATTAAATTAGCTATTAAAGCCGTCCAACCTGTTTGATGTGATGCGCCTAAACCTTTACCGTTATCACCGTCGAAAAACTCATAAAACAGATGTTGATTTTTAAAGTGTTCATCTTTCGAAAACATGTTATTTGGGTCGTCGGCATGGTACTGAAATTTGCCTTTATCATTAGCTTCAAATAGTTTTACTAATCGTTTTGTAAGTTCGTTAGCAATTTCTTTTAGGTTGAGTTTTTTGCCAGAACCTGTAGGGAATTCGTATTGATATTTATCTCCATAAAATGCATAGTATTTTCTTAAAGACTGAATAATCATGTAATTTAAAGGCATCCAGATAGGTCCGCGCCAGTTGGAGTTTCCTCCAAACATATTGGAACGACTCTCACCAGATTCGTACTGAATTTGGTGATGGCCATGGTATTGAAATACAAACGGATGTTTTTCGTGGTATTTGGAAAGCGATCGTATCCCATAATCAGACAAAAACTCGTCCTCATCTAATAAGCGCTTTAACAAATGTTCTAACCTAAAACCACGCATTATGGCAAACAGATAATTACCATCTTCATTGGTTTCGTCTAAATTAGTTATCAAAGAGGCTAGATCTGGACGCGTTCTCATAATTTCGTTTGCTCTCATTCTAAACTCCTTTAATTCTTCAAAAAGGTCCTCATGCATAATTTCTACAGCAAACAAGGGTATAACGCCTACGAGTGAACGTACTTTTAAACGATCTGTTGCTCCACTTGCCATTTCAACAACATCATAATAAAAATTGTCTTCATCGTCCCATAGTGAAATATCTTTTTTACCAATATGATGCATAGCCCAAGCAATATTTAAGAAATGTCTGAAAAATTTAGCCGCTGCTTCCTCATATATTTTATTAGTTTTTGAAAGTTCTAACGACATGCGTAGCATATTCAGTGTAAACATAGCCATCCAACTGGTGGCATCGGCTTGCTGCATTCTGGTTATACCAGGGGGCATGTGATTACGATCAAAAACCCCAATATTATCTAATCCTAAAAAACCACCTTCAAAAAGGTCGGTGCCATTTGAATCTTTTTGATTCACCCACCAAGTAAAATTGATAAGTAGTTTTTGAAATGCTTTTTCTAAAAAAGGTATATCGCCTTTACCGGTATAGTTTTTATCTTTTTCATAAACGTTCCAAACAGCATAAGAATGTACGGGGGGATTAACATCGCTAAAATTCCATTCGTAAGCAGGAATTTGACCGTTGGGATGCATATAATTTTCTTTTAAAACCAAAAGCAATTGCTCTTTTGCAAAAAACGGGTCTATTTCAACAAACGATGCCATATGAAAAGCCAAATCCCAAGCCGCATACCAAGGGTATTCCCATTTGTCGGGCATAGAAATAATATGCCTATTTGTTAAGTGCTGCCAACTGTAATTTCGCATGTTAGCTCTATTTGGTTTGCTTTCTCCGGGGCCACCAAAAAGCCATTTAAAAACATCGTTGTAATAAAATTGCTTGGTCCATAATAAACCTGAAAAAGCACTTTTAGCTATAGCTTGGTGGGTTTCAGGTATTTCAGCTTTTATAGTTTCATTATAAAACGCTTCACATTCAGTAATACGTTCATGAAATATTACATTAAAATCTTCCCAAGGATTTTCTAATTTATTCTTACTTAATCGTATCCTTACTGTTTTTTTCTCGCCAGGGTTTAATTTAAATTTATGCCAAATAGCTAATTTTGAGCCATTTTTTTCTGGATTCACCGTAGGTTTTCCATTTACAACGTGGTCGTTTATACCATCTTTTACATAATCAACGTCATTTTTAAAATTATATATGCGTTTATTATTGGTTTCGTTTTCACAAAATAGTTGTTCGCCACCTTCATTATAGAAATAATACTTACCATTTCTTGCACTTCTGGATAGTACACTAGCGTTGGAAACCGATTTCATGTTTGGCCGCGAATGACGTTTATTATGTTTCCAGAAATTACGGAACCAAAGATGTGGAAGCACGTGAATTTCAGCATCTTTTGAACCTCTATTAACCACCGTAACTTTCATAAGAACATCATCAACATCGGCTTTTGCATATTCAATATAACAATCAAAATAAGCGTTATTTTTAAAAGCATCGGTATCTAATAGCTCGTATTCAAAATCATCTCTACTTTTTTGATTTTTTCTAACCAAGTCACCATAAGGAAATTCATTTTGCGGATATTTATAAAGATATTTGCAATACGAATGAGTTGGTGAGGACACTTGATGAAAATAAAGTTCTTTTACATCCTCACCATGATTTCCCTGATTATTAGTAAGGCCGAATAATCGCTCTTTTAAAATAGGATCTTTACCATTCCAAAACGCTGGTGCTAAACACAATATTTCTCGGGCATCACAAAAACCACCAATGCCTTCTTCTCCCCAGCGGTAAGCATTACTTCGTGCTTTTTCATGGTCTATAAATTCCCAAGATTCTCCATGCTCACTATAATCTTCTCTAACTGTTCCCCACTGTCTTTCTGCTAAATAGGGCCCCCATTTTTTCCAGTGTTTGTAGTTATCGGATGCTGCTAATCGTTTTGCTTCTATACCTTTTTGAATCATAAAATTTGAAAATAGAAATTGGATGTGTTAAGAATAAAAATAAGATTATTTTTTGAGAAAATATGATGACCGTTTAAAGTATTACTTAATTGTTTTTTTTGATAGCAGACTTTATCCTTTTTCGTAAAAAAAGCTTTAAAAATTATAAAACTGATAGTGTTTTATTGATTTAGAGATACATGCCCAAACGCACTAAATAAATATGATTTGATATTCTTCATCTTAACGTTCATTAAATAATTTTATGGAGAACACTGAAGATAAAATGTATCCAAAATAAATATCATGAATCTCAATAGGTGCAATTGATATCTTTACTTTTTAGGATACACAAAAAAATTTAGAATTTAATTAATTGTGTGAAAAAAGCAAGAAATTGATGCCATTATAAAATTTTTTAGTATAGTGATAGATTGAAGTATATTAATGATCTTTAATAAGAAGATCTGGAAATTTCGTCTTAAAACGATTCAGTCTAGGTACAGATATATTTTTGATGTAACTATTATTTGGATGTAATTTTTCATAATTTTGATGATAATCTTCTGCTATCCAAAATTTTTGAAAAGGATACACTTCAGCAGCTATTTTAGCGTCTAACTTTTTAGCTAAAGCAGCTTTTTTTTCTAAAATGATTTGTTTTTGTGCATCATTTTGATAAAAAATTATTGAGCGATATTGCGAACCTATATCATTGCCTTGCCCGTTTATCTGCGTTACATTTTGGGAACCAAAATAAACATCGACTAAAGTTTCAAAACTGATTATGTTGGGATCATAAATAATTTCTACTGCTTCTGCATGACCTGTTCTACCAGTATTACTGGCTTCGTAAGTTGGGTTTTCTGTATAGCCCCCAGAATATCCCGAAATAGATTCTTCGACACCTTTGATGCTTTCATATATAGCTTCAACACACCAAAAACAGCCACTCGCAAAATATGCACGAGCTTTTCCGTTTTTTAAGGACACTTGAATAGGTTCTGCATTAATTACGGCTTCTTGTTTTGGATTTATTTGTGCTGAGTTTTTGCAATTAAATAATAGGGCAATGGTAAATAATAGAATTAATTTTTTCATGTTCTTTTTCTTTTTATAGACGCATAAAAATACGAAACCTTAAATGACTTTATGTGAAATTTTTCTTAACAAAAAAAAGCCTTTCATTATGAAAGGCTTTTAATTTGTGTTTAAAATATTTTTAAAGCTTTGCAAACATTTTTGCCATTTTTGCTTTTTGTTCTTCTGCTAATGCGGCATCAACTAAAATTCTACCACTGTGTTCATCAGTAATAACTTTTTTTCTAGAAGCAATTTCTACCTGCACTTGCGGTGGTATGGTAAAGAAAGACCCGCCAGAAGCCCCTCTTTCAATAGGTACCACTGCTAAACCATTCTTAACGTTATTTCTTATACGGGTGTAAGCAGCTACTAAACGATCTTCGATTTGCTCTTTGTAATCTTCAGATTTCTGAATTAATGCTTTTTCTTCCTTTTCAGTTTCGGCTAAAATAGCATCTAATTCACTTTTTTTGTGTTTTAAGTGTGTTTGACGTCCTTTTAAACGGTCTTTAGTTTCAGCTATAACTTCTTTTTTCTGCTCAATTTGAACTTTGAATTCTTTAATATGCTTTTCAGCCAATTCAATTTCTAATTCTTGAAATTCAATTTCTTTGGTTAAAGAATTATACTCCCTGTTATTTCTAACATTTTTTTGCTGCTCACTGTACTTTTTCATTAAAGCTTTAGATTCTTCAATAAGATTCTTTTTTCCAGCAATATCGTTATCAATGACCTCTAAATTAGCAACGAGTTTTTCCAATCTCATGTTTAAACCAGCAACTTCATCTTCTAAATCGCGGACTTCCAAAGGAAGTTCTCCGCGAACATTTCTAATTTCATCGATGCGAGAATCTATAATTTGTAAGTCATAAAGGGCTCTTAAACGCTCTTCTACAGTAACTTCTTTCTTTTTGGCCATACTTTAAAAATACTTTACAGGATTTGTATCTGTGTTTGATAAAATGATGGCAAAATTAGTAATTTTTTTTGTAAGATACGCTACTAAAAGGTTTTTTGTGAACTGCTCGCTTTCATAATGTCCAATATCTGCTAATAAGATGTTTTTTTCAGCAGAGAAAAAGTCATGATATTTTAAGTCAGCAGTCACAAAAGCTTCAGCACCAGCAGATTTTGCTGCTTCAATAGCAAAACTACCAGAGCCGCCTAAAACAGCAACTCTTTTAATTTTTTTATTTAAAAATGATGAATGTCTTACAAAACCTGTTTCCATTTTAGTCTTTACGTGTTTTAAGAAAGCTTCTTCACTCATGGGATTATTAAATTCTCCTATCATGCCCATACCCAAATTTTGATTTTTATTATCTAAAGTTGTAATTTCATAAGCAACTTCTTCGTAAGAATGATTTTTAAAAAGCGCTTTCAGTATTTTTGATTCTAAATGTTTTGAGTAAGTAACCGTAATTTTAGTTTCAGCTTCGGTATGGGTAATTCCTTTTTTGCCTATAGTTGGATTGGAATTTTCATTACCATTATAAGTTCCATAACCTTCTACATTAAAACTACAATGACTGTAATTGCCTATGTTTCCAGCATTTTCATTAAAAAGTGCTTGTCGTAACTGTTCAGCCTCATCTTTTGGAATATAAGTAGTTAATTTTTTAATAGTTTCGCTTTGTGGAATTAAAATACGTTTGTTTAATAATTCTAATTGATTGCAAATCACATCGTTTACACCTAGTTTAGCATTGTCTAACGCAGTATGAATGGCATAAATACCAATGTCATTTTTTATAGCTTTCATGACGACACGCTCTACATAACTTTTACCAGTTAACTTTTTTAAACCTTTAAATATAATAGGGTGGAAGCTTACAATAAGGTTGCATTTTTTATCAATAGCCTCATCTACAACAGTTTCCAAAGTATCTAAAGTAACTAGAACGCCAGTAAGTTTTGTGTTTTTATCACCTACCAAAAGGCCAACGTTATCAAAGTCTTCAGCGTAAGCTAAGGGAGCGAGTTTTTCTAAATGATTTATAACGTCTTGTACAATCATACTATTTGTGTTTAAATTCAAAGATAAAATAATTACATTCGTTGCTGTGAAGGTTTTAAGAAAAATATTTTTCCCTTTTGTAGCCATTTACTATGGGGTAACTTGGTTACGAAATAAATTATATGATTTGGGATTAAAAAAATCTAAATCTTACAATTTCCCTATTATTTGCGTGGGGAATTTAAGTGTTGGTGGTACTGGTAAAACACCAATGATTGAATATTTAATTAGGCTTTTAAAAGATGACCATAAAGTTGCCACCTTAAGTAGAGGCTATAAAAGGCAAACCAAAGGGTTTAAATTAGCAAATGAAAATGCCACAGCAGAATCTGTTGGCGATGAACCTTTTCAGTTTTATAATAAATTTGGCAGTACTATTTTAGTAGCTGTCGATTCAAACAGACAAAACGGAATTACTGAACTACAAAAGCAAAAGTATAAACCCGATATAATTTTGTTAGATGATGCTTACCAGCACAGAAAAGTAAAAGCGGGTTTTAATATATTATTAACTACTTATGAAAATCCATTTTTTAACGATTATGTTTTGCCAACAGGTAATTTAAGAGAGCCTAAAAGCGGCGCAAAAAGAGCTGATATGATTGTTGTTACTAAATCTCCAAAAGCTTTAGGTGAATTTGAAAAGGCGAAAATGGTCAGCCAAATGAAACCGAATCATAATCAATATGTATTTTTTAGTTCTATTAAATATTCTGAAAAAGTTATTTCGGCCAATTCTGATATTAAGCTACAAGATTTATTAAGCTTTACACTGGTTACGGGTATTGCAAATTCAAAACCTTTAGTTGATTTTTTAAACGATAGAAGCTTAACATTTGAGCATTTAAAATTTAAAGATCATCATGAATTTTCTCAACAAGATATTTCCGAATTGAATAAAAAGGAATTAATAGTAACCACAGAAAAAGATTTTATGCGATTAAAACCGAATAAATCACTAAAAGATAAATTATTTTATTTACCAATAGAGGTCGTTATTGATAATGAAATAAAATTTAATACATTGGTTAAAAGCTTCGTGGCTAATTAAGCAGATTTATTATTTTTTTTAGCCAGAGCGTTATAAAGTTTTTTCTCAAATTCCTCTTGTTTAAAGGGTTTAGGTATAATATCTGTAAAACCTGCTTCATCAAATTCATGCATTTTATCCTCAATAGTAACCGCTGTTAAAGCAAAAATAGTTAGTTTTTTATCAAAAGCACGTACTCTTTTAGTGGCTTCCATACCACTAATTCCAGGCATGTGAATATCCATTAAAATAATATCGTATTTATTGGCCTTAATCATATCAACAGCGTCCTCACCATTATCAATAATATCACATTTAAGATTCATTTTGGTAAGAATCTTTTTGGTAATCATTTGGTTTATTTTATTGTCTTCAACGACTAGAATTTTTACGTTAGTTAAGTCCACATCTTCAGCATTACCTTCAAAATAGGTGACTTTCTTTTCTTTTGCTTCCTCTACGGAAGTGTATTCTAATGGAATTTCAAAATAAAACGTAGTTCCTTTTTCAAGTTCACTTTTTACATAAATTTTCCCTTTTAAAATATCAATTAAACCCTTTACAATCGATAATCCTAAACCAGTTCCACCGTATTTTCGGTTTATTTGTATTGAACCTTGAGAAAAGCTTTCGAACATATTATCCTGTTTTTCTTGACTTATGCCAATGCCATTATCTTCAACTTCAAATCGTAGTGTATATTTATTATCCTTTTGGTCAATTTTATAAACTCGAATCCAAATGTCACCATTTTTGGTAAATTTAATTGAGTTACCAATAAGATTGATTAGAATCTGAGATATTTTTAATTGATCTGCAATAAAATTTTCTGGTAAATCTTTATCGAATTCAAAATGTATTTTAATATTATTATCGTTCGCTGAATTGTTTAAGGCAAGTACTATATTGTTTATTTTCTTTTTTAAATTGAAAGATTCTGGTTCGATTTCAACTTTATTAGCCTCAATTTTATTTATTTGAAGAATATCATTTATAAAGGTTAGCAAATAATCACCTGAAAATTTGAGCGATTTTAAATGTTGTATTTGTTCTGGTTTTGGATTTTCTTCTAGTAGCATATTACTTAAACCCGTTACAGCATAAAGCGGGGTTCGAAGTTCGTGCGTTACCGTAGATAAGAAATTAGCTTTTGTTTTTGAGGCTAATTCTGCCTTTTCTTTGGCAATAATAAGTTCTCCATTTTTTTTATGAAGCATATTATTGGTTTTTAATCTAATGTTATTGTTTTTATATAAAGAAAGTGTTAGTAGCGATAAAATAGTAATTAAGGCAACACTTAAAATAGAGGTTAAAGTTCTTACACCACTATCTTCTTCTGCTTTTTCTTTTTGTTCTTCAATATCCTTATTTTTTTGAGCCATCTCTTTTATCAAATTTTGTAATTCTTGATCTTTTGATGAAAAAGTAGTTTTTAAATTTCTTAGGGAATCTGAAAGCGTTATGTGTAATTTTAAATAATCTCTAGAGATTTTAATATTTTCTATACTCTGATTATTATTGCCTATGCTTTGGTTAATATCACTAAGTACAAAATAGCCAGTATTAATTATATTTACGTAATTGTTTGCTTTCGCTATTTTTAGTCCTTCATTTGCATATGTTAAAGCTTTCTCATTATCACCTAATTTGTTGTAGATAATTCCGTAAGATATGAGTGCATCACTTTGTATTTTTAATAATCCTATTTTTTTGGCTTGGACTAAACATTGTTCAATAATGGGTCTAGCTTTTCTGTAATTTTTTATTTGTATATTGGTTTTTCCCTCAGCAAGAAGCGTTTCGGTTAAACCTAAATCTAATCCCTCCTGTTGGAATAGGTTTTTAGCAGATTTAAAATAATCTGAAGCTTGAGAAAAGTCTTTTTTTCTAGCATAAACCTCTGCTAAAGTTTTATATGAGTTTGCTAAATTACCATCGTCTTTCGTAATTCTTTGAATTTCAATGGCTTTATTTAGCGATTTTAAAGCATTATCAAGTTCCTCTTTTAATAGATGCAATTTACCTTTTAGATTATAAATAATCCCTTCGCTTTTATTGTTTTCCAATTTTTTTGCTAACAATAAAGCTTCATCAAGATTTTTTTCTGCTTTATAATAATTGTAATTCTCGAGTGCTAATTGTGATTGGGTTATGCGGTAATTTATATTATTTTGTAATATTTCAGGATCTTCATCAATGGTTTTTTGTGAAGATGCGTTGATGCTAAACAAGAGCAAGACTATGTATATGTAATTTTTTATCTGGGACATATTACTCGATATTACGGACAAATATAATTATTTTGTCGACAAAACATACTTTTTTTCCGATAAATTACATATCAAATCAATTATTCTAGAAGAATAGCCAGTTTCATTATCATACCAACCAATTATTTTCACCATACTTCCTATTACAGAAGTCATACCTGAATCAAAAATACAAGAGTGCGTATTTCCAAATATATCTACAGAAACTATAGGATCTTCGGTGTATTCTAAAATTCCTTTATACTGTTTTTCAGATGCTTCCTTAAAGGCGTCATTTATATTATTAATAGATACATTGTTTTTTACATTAAACGTAATATCAGTTAATGAGCCATTTATTACTGGTACTCTAATACCGCAGCCCCCTATAACATCAGATAATTCTGGGAAAATTTTTGTTAGTGCTTTGGCAGCACCAGTAGTTGTTGGCACTATAGATTGACTAGCAGCTCTTGACCGACGTAAATCACGATGGGGTTGATCGTGTAAACTTTGATCTGAAGTATAAGAATGTATGGTTGTTATATACGCCTGATTAATACCACAAAGTTTATTTATAATATCTATCATTGGTGCTGCATTGTTTGTGGTACACGATGCATTAGATATCATCGTTTCAGTACCATCAATACTTTGGTCGTTAACGCCTAAAACTATGGTTTTTATATCATCTTCAATAGGTGGAACACTTAAAATAACCTGTTTAGCGCCATTTTTAATATGATACTCTAAATCTGAGGTGGTTTTAAATTTCCCAGTAGATTCAATTACATAATCGATATCATACGGTTTCCAATCGATGTCTTTTGGATGTTTTTTATTTAGTAAAGGTGTTTTTTTATCATTAACAATAATATGATTTTCATCAAAAGAAAAAGTGCCTTTGAAAATACCATGAACGCTATCATATTTAAGTAAATGACTTAAGGTTTTAGAATCAGCTAAATCGTTTATCGCAACCACTTCAATAGTTTCATGGTTTTGTAGTAGCCTGAAAACGCGTCGACCTATTCGGCCGAAACCAGTTATCGCGATGCGTATCATGATTAGTTAATATGTTTTTGCGCCTTGTAAGAGGAGCGCACTAAAGCACTACTTTCAACATGACGAAAGCCTAAATCTAAACCAATGGTTTCATATTCTTTAAATTGATCGGGAGTGATAAATTGTTTTACAGGTAAGTGTTTTTTGCTTGGTTGAAGATATTGCCCAATAGTCACCACATCTACATCATTAGCTCTCAAATCATGAAGCGTTTCAATAACTTCTTCTCTAGTCTCACCTAAACCAAGCATAATACCAGATTTTGTTCGACGTTGCCCTTGTTGTTTTAAATATTTTAAAACCCCCATGCTTCGATCATATTTGGCTTGAATACGAACCTCTCTGGTTAAGCGTCTTACAGTTTCTATATTATGCGACACCACTTCAGGAGTAACAGCTATAATTCTGTCAATGTGTTGTTCAATACCCTGAAAATCTGGAATTAAAGTTTCAAGTGTAGTTTCAGGGTTCATTCTGCGCACAGCTTTTATAGTTTCTGCCCACATGATGCTTCCCATATCTTTTAAATCATCTCGATCAACACTCGTTAAAACTGCATGTTTTATTTGCATTATTTTAATAGAGCGCCCTACTTTTTCAGGCTCATCCCAATCCACGGTTTCTGGCCTTCCGGTTTTAACACCACAAAAACCACATGAGCGCGTGCATATATTGCCTAAAATCATAAAGGTTGCAGTGCCTTCTCCCCAACATTCTCCCATATTAGGGCAACTTCCAGAAGTACAAATTGTATTAAGCTTATATTTATCAACTAAACCTCTTAATTCAGTATATTTTTTACCTGTAGGAAGTTTAACTCTAAGCCATTTTGGTTTTGCTTGACGCTGTGGTAATATCTTTGAAGTCGTTTCTGTATTCATGCCATTAAAGTATCTTTGCAAAGATACAAAGTATTCTTTAAAACAGTGTGCTGTAAAATACACAGAAACACATTAAAAAACTTATAAATTCTAAAGATTTCTTTTAATTTTTTTTTTTGGATTTTTAATTCTATTCTATACGCGGTTAGTAACTCTAATTTAGAATTCAATAGCTTTTTATATTATCGTTTATTGTACATTAAAGGTTTTTGAAACCTGTTAGGTATTCAAATAATCAATTTTATAAAATGTTGTGAATCTTTGTGAATAATCTTAAAGCGTAGTAAGAAACCAAATACTAAAACCTGTTAAAAAAGCAATACCCATTAAACTTAATAAGTGCATTTTTTGTGATGGTCGCCATGCTTTTGGAGTATACTTACTTGAAATAAGTTTGTAATTAATTATAGCATAAAAAGGTGCTGTTATAAACGATAAAATGGTAGCTATTTTTATTAATAATCCCATTTCTGAAGCTAAAAATAGAAATATGGCTATAGTGCCCGTGGCCAAAACACTTATCCAAAACATATAATTAAGTTTTGAGGTATTTTTAAAAAGTAGTTGCGTTGTTTTTGCCATCGCCCTTGGCGATGCATCTAATGTAGTTAGGGTCGTGCTAAACATAGTTGTAAATGCAGCTATTCCAATAATAATATAAGCCCAATGGCCTAAGCTATTAGTATACATATTAATAAGTTGTCCAGAAAAAATACTTGCAGAATTACTAAATGTTTCCCCGCTATTAAACATTACTAGAGTTCCTAATAATAAAAAACCAATGCCTAAAATGATAGTACTTAAATAACCTACATTAAAATCGAATAAGGCCGATTCAGTATTATATTTTTTTGTTTCATTATTTTTTTCAATAGCCCAGAGTGACTGCCAAACAGAAATATCTAAAGGTGCTGGCATCCAACCCATAAAAGCAATTAAAAAAGTAATTTCTATACTATTATTAGGTAGTATTTGTTTAAAAGACATGGGAGAGACATTATCTATTAAAGCCATACTTACTGCGATAATGGTGCTAATTGTTAATGTAATGATTATAATTTTCATTAAGCGGTCTAAAAGCTTGTACTTTCCAAAAATTAACAACGCGAGACAAATAATGATGATTATAACTGTCCATAATTTTACACTAATAAAATCGCCAAATAAAGAGGAAGCTAACCCTGCAGTTACAATAGTTACGCCAGTTTGAATAGTAAACATGGTAGCTAAACTCAAGATATAGTAAATAACTAATACACTTTTGCCAAGTTTTTTATAACCATCTAAAAGGCTTTCACCAGTTGCTGTTGCATATCGGGGACCAAATTGAAAAAAGGGATACTTAAATAAATTTACTAAAAGTAAAGCCCAAAGTAAACCCATACCAAAGTCGGCACCAGCCCTTGTAGATTGTATTAAATGAGAAACCCCAATAGCTGCCCCAGCAAATAATAAACCCGGACCAAGATTCTTTAATTTTGTAATCATTCTAATTATTCTCGAATAATTTCTGCAAGTAGTTTTTTTGCTCGAAGCAGTTTAACCTTTATATTATTCATCGGTTCGTTTAGTTGATTTGAAATTTCCTTATAACTTAATTCTTGAAAATAGCGTAAGTTGATAACTTCTTGGTAATGCGGTTTTAATTTTTTTATGTCGCGCAATAATTTTGCTAAATGTTGTTCAGTAATTAATTTGTCTTCAGGTGAAGGCGATTCGTCTAAAACATGATATGCATGTTTTGAATCTTTTGATATAACTTGTGAAATAGAATTTTTTTCTTTCCGAAGTAAATCGATATGAATATTCTTTGAAATAGTAATCAGCCAAGTTTTAAATTTATAATTTTCATCAAAAGTTTCAATTCTATCAAAAGCTTTAGAAAACGTTTGAATAGTTATATCCTCAGCATCATTTTCGTTTTGAATACGCTTTAATTGAAATCCATAAACATCATCCCAAAAAGTATTCAGTAAATAATTAAATGCCTTTTGATCGTTGGTTTTAGCACGCTTTATAGCTTCTTCTATTTCCAAAAATTAGGTTTTGAGATGAGATTATTTATAAATATAGTCAATTGCATAATAATTAAAGATATTTCAAGTATCGGAAGCCAAATTAAAAGATCAGTTTCATTTAATTTTTTAGATGAAGCATCAACAATTAAATATTGAATTATTAGTCTAATTAAAAAAAATAAAACTACAAATGGCCAATTATGAGTTGAAATAAAAAGAACTAAAGCTAAAATCCAAAACAATAGATTAGTGAAGTAAAATAAGCTAAGTAGAATTTTATGTTCTAATTTATAATATTTTGCGGTTGAAATATGGCGCCTTTTTTGTTTAATCCAATCTTTAAAAGTGGATTTAGGAACAGATTCTGTAAAACTCTTTTCTGAAAAGCAAATGGATACATTCCGACTATTAGCAATTTGATTTATAAACAAATCATCATCACCAGAATTTATTTTAATATGATTTACAAACCCATTTACATTAAAAAAATCTTTTTTAGTATATGCTAAATTTCTGCCAACACCCATATATGGCAATCCGATTTTAGCATAAGAAAAAAATTGAATGGCAGTCATTAAGGTTTCAAAACGAACAAGCTTGTTAAGAAATGATTTTTCAATTTTAGCATGTTTTCCATACCCTAATACAATAGATTTTTTTTCATTAAAATGAGAACACATATTTCTTATCCAATATTCAGAAACAGGTTTACAATCTGCATCAGTAAATAATAAATATTCATATTTTGAAGCTTTAATACCTAAAGTTAAAGCGTACTTTTTGTTTGCCCAAAACGCTTCAGTATTTTTAACATTTACAATTTTAATGTTAGAATGAGCCTTTGCGAAATTTTCCATCACGTCCAATGTCTCATCACTTGAAGAGTCATTAATAAGTACTATTTCAAATTCTTGATAGTTTTGAGAAATTATAGACGGTAAAAATAGCTGCAAATTTTTAGCTTCATTTTTAGCACAAATAATAACAGAAACCAAAATTTTATGAGAAGCTGTTTTTTGAGGTGTTATAAAAGCGAATTTTCTGAATAAAAAAAAATAATAAACTACTTGAATAATAACTACAACCATAAAGGTGTAGAATATAAAATCAAGTATATTCATTTACTATTAAGAGTGTTGAGGTTCGTTACAATCAGTAAATTGATCTGGAGTTTTTCCGCAAAAACCACAAGCTTCACCATCTTGATTTAACATGGGGTTTTGGCTAGCACAAGTACCAGAAAACTTACCGTCCTTTTTAGCCCAAATTTTTATGGCAATTCCAGCAATCCCCAATCCCAGTAAAACAATTGTAATTAAAAGAAGTTTCATCTAAAATATTTTGATACAAAGATAAAGTTTTTCATTAAAACCGAGATTAATTATAAAAATAGTTACTACGGCAAATCATTCAATTTTCTTACTGTAGTAGGCCAACGGAATCATAGGATTAAAAGCTATTACTATGGCTGTTTGTAGAATAAATTATAAATACATGATAATTATTCATAAAAAAAAAAGCCTCATTCTATATTAGATTGAGGCTTTTGATTATTTGATTAGAAGATTATGCTATTAATCTATTGTAATTCTATTTCTGCAACTTTATTGTGTAAAGAGGCAACTGTGTTGCCACCTTTAGGTTCAATTGTTATATTTAAAGCTAAAGCATCTTCAGCATAAGGAAGATTAATCAACTTTCTATCAGCCTTGTTCAAAATACCTAAACTTACCATTTTCCCTTGTAATTCTGCCCATATTTGGTAACATTGCTCTTCAGGTAATTGAGGTAATGAAACCACATCAATCATAGATGTTTTTTCTTTAGGATTTATGTAAGCAACAGTTTTTAAATCCTTAGCTCTTTCATTTCCGTTAATAATATATTTTTCAGTTTCAGGATTATTAAGCTTTAAAAGTTGTCTCATAACATTATCAAGCATCATGTTGTTTTTCTCAATATCGCTACGTAAATCAAAAATTTCATCAACTACCACTTGATTTTCATTGGAAAGTTGCTGTTTTTGATTATATAAATAAAATGATGATCCAGCAAAAATTAGGGCAGCTACACTAGCAGCAACAGTGAATTTATACCACTTTTTGTATTTGCGAGTCGTATTCATTTTAATTACAGGAATATCATCCAATTCTTCTAAAATAGTATTTAGAATGTGCTTTGGTGCTTCAACGGCATTACTTTTTGCAACAATTTCCAAATTGTATTGTAATGTTGTATAGGCATTTTGTACTTCTGGGTATTTTGAAATATAGGATTCAACCATTTCTGTTTCAGTAGAAGTAGTTATTCCTAATAGATAGTTTTCTAATAGGCCAGAATTTAAAAAAGTATTTATTTTCTCATTCATGACTTTGTTTATTGGGGATCGTAGATTTTTTTAAGTTCTCTCAATCCAATTTTTAATCTAGATTTTATGGTTCCTAAAGGAATATCTAATTCATCACTAGCTTCTTGCTGTGTCATGCCCTCAAAAAAGAGTGCATTTAGTACAATTTGATATTTTTCGTCTAAGTTACTTAGGTGTTTTCGAATATCTAATACATCTTGATTTAACTCGTTCGAAGTTATTTTATATACGGCAGAAGTTTCAATCTGGACTTCCTTTCCAGATTTATTTTTTTGAGATCTTACTTTATCAATGGCCGTATTATAGGCAATTCTATAAAGCCAAGTGAAAAGTTTTGCTTTACTAGCATCGTATTTTTTTGCGTAACGCCATATTTTAATAAAACTTTCTTGCAATACATCTTGAGCGGTATCTTCATCCTTTATTATTTTCTGAATAACACCATAAAGTGAATCGGCATAATATTCATATAACAAGTTGATGGCTTTTTTATTGCCTTTTTCTAATAAAGTAACTATTTCTTTTTCTATTGCTGAAATCAATATTAGGTTAGTTTGGTTTTGATATGCAAAGTACTAAAGTTAGAAATTTCTTTTAGGATTTATTTGAATTTTTTTTAAATCAGAAATGAGTTATTTTTTTTGATAAATTCAATTACAAGATATTTACTTCAGCTTCAATAGTAACGTTAAAAAGTCGTTTTATTGTTTTCTGAATTAATTTTGAAAGATTTAGGATATCCTTACCGCTTGCATTTCCATAATTTACCAATACCAACGCCTGCTTTTTGTGTACACCATAATTATCAAATCGTTTGCCTTTAAAACCTGCTTTTTCAATAAGCCAGCCCGCAGGAACTTTAACTTCATTATCTGAAATAGGATAACTAGGTATATCTTCAAAATTTTCAGCCAAAGCATCAAATTGCTTTTTAGAAATTACAGGGTTTTTAAAAAAACTGCCACTATTTCCAATCTCTTTTGGGTTTGGTAATTTACTTTGTCTAATGCAAATAACAGCTTCAGAAATATCTTGAATAGTTGGATTTTTAATACCAGTTTCCTCTAACTGTGATTCAATTGTGCCGTAATTAATGTGTAATTTATGATTTTTTTTAGTAAGTCTAAAAGTGACACTTATAATGATATATTTTCCTTTGAATTCTTGTTTGAAAATTGAATTTCTGTAACCAAATGCACAATCTTCTTTAATAAAAATTTCAATTTCTTTCGTTTCTAAACATAATGCTTCACAGGATACAAAGGAATCTTTGAGTTCAACGCCGTAAGCACCAATATTCTGAATAGGGGCTGTGCCAACATGACCAGGAATAAGTGACATGTTTTCCAAACCGCCGTAATCATTTTTTAAACACCATAAAACAAACTCATGCCAGTTTTCACCAGCATTGGCTTTAATATTCACAAAATCGTCATCTTCAGAAACTATTGAAATACCCTTTATATCAATATGTATAACCAGTACATCTTGATTTTTGGTTAACAGCATATTGCTGCCGCCCCCTAAAATAAGTTTATTAGGATAACCTTTTAGTTTTAAAACAGCTTTCAATACCTCCATATTGGTTACAGAAACAAAATATTTAGCTGTAACATCAATACCAAAAGTGTTATATGGTTTTAAAGATATATTTTGTTGAATTTGCACTAGTCTTTATAAACTTTTAGAGCTTCTTTTAAAATATTTACGGCTTTTATTAAGCTTTCTTTTTTAAGCACGTAAGCAATTCGTATTTGGTTTAAGCCAATGCCAGGTGTGGAATAAAAACCACCAGCAGGGGCAACCATAACGGTTTCATTATTAACATGGAAATCCTCTAAAAGCCATTGTGCAAAATGGTCTGAATTTTTAATTGGCAACTCAACCATACAGTAAAAAGCACCTTTAGGTTTTGCTACTTTTACACCGTCTATTTTTTGCAATTCTGTAATTAAAGTATTTCTGCGTTCAACATATTCTTCAATAACAGCATCAAAATAACTTTGCGGGGTTTCTAGCGCCGCTTCACTAGCTATTTGTGCTAGCGTTGGCGGACTTAAACGTGCTTGAGCAAATTTTAATGCAGTTTCAATAACATTTTTATTTTTTGAGACTAAGCAGCCCACACGGGCCCCACACATGCTATATCGTTTAGATACAGAATCTATCATTATAGCATTGGGTTCTAAACCAGCTTCTTGCATTATAGAGTAGTGTACGTTACCATCATAAGCAAATTCTCGATATACTTCATCAGCAATTAAAAATAAATCGTGTTTTTTAACAATAGCGGCAAGTTTTTGTATTTCTTCTTTTGAATATAAATAACCGGTTGGGTTGCCAGGGTTACAAATTAAAATGGCCTTGGTTTTTGGCGAAATTAATTTTTCAAACTCCTCAATGGGTGGAAGCGCAAAGTCAGTTTCAATTTTTGAAATAACAGGAATAACCTTTACACCTGATGCGGTAGAAAATCCATTGTAATTTGCATAGAAAGGCTCAGGAATAATAATTTCATCATCAACATCCATGATACTTCCAAATGCAAAAAGAAGTGCTTCACTACCGCCGGTAGTTACAATAATATCGTCATGTTTAACTTCAATATCATGCTTTTGGTAGTACGATGCTATTTTTTGTCTGTAAGTTTCTGAACCTTCAGACCTAGAATAAGCTAACACCTCAATATTACTTTCTTTAACAGCCTGTAAAGCAATTTTAGGAGTTTTTATATCTGGTTGTCCTATATTTAAATAATAAATAGACTTTCCTTTTTTTACAGCTTGTTCAGCAAAAGGCACTAACTTTCGAATTGGTGATTGGGGCATTGATTGCCCTTTTTTTGAGATAGATGGCATTAAAATTTGATTTAGCTACAAAGTTGAGAAAATTATCTTAAAGTTTTTTTAAAATATAGCTCTTATTCGATAAACTAATTTAAAGATTCGTAAATTCAGTTACGTTATTATTTGTTTTTTTAAATGAAAAAAAATATTTTATTCATATCACTATTTTTTTGTTTAAGTCATTTTGGTTTTCTCAAGGAAAATTTATTGTTCAGAATAAAAAACATTCAGATAAAATTAAATTTAAACTTATTAATAATTTAGTTATTTTTCCTATTGAGATAAACGGAGTGACTTTGTCATTTATATTAGATACAGGAGTAAGTAAACCTATAATTTTTAATTTTTTAAATGTATCGGACACTTTGAAAATTAAAAACACGAAAAAAATTTTTTTGAGAGGGTTGGGCGAAGGAGAATCTGTTGAAGCATTAAAGTCAAAAAATAATATTTTAAAAATAGGTGACGCTATTGTATTAGATCAAGATTTATATGCAGTTTATGATGAAAATTTAAATTTTGCTCCAAGATTAGGAATTCCTGTTCATGGTATCATAGGTTACGATTTATTTAAAGATTTAGTGGTTGAAATAAATTATTCTAACCAGTTTTTAAGACTTACAGAACCTGATTATTACCGTTATAAAAGTTGTGAGAAATGTGAACGTTTAAATCTAGAGTTTTATAAGAATAAACCATACATTAACTGTGAGGTTGAAATTGATGACCGTCAAATTCCAGTAAAATTATTAATTGATTCTGGTGGTAGTGATGCATTGTGGCTTTTTGAAGATGAAGATTTAGGCATAAAATCTCCTGACAAATACTTTCAAGACTTTTTGGGGCACGGTTTAAGCGGTAGCGTTTATGGTAAACGTTCAAAAATTGAATCTTTTTCCTTAAAAGAGATCACTATTAAAAATGCAAATATTGCTTATCCAGACTCTACTTACACTTTACATGCTAGAAAATACAAAGATCGTAATGGAAGTGTAGCAGGTAATATATTAAAACGATTTAATATTATTATAGATTATCAAAGAGCCATAATTACATTAAAAAAGAACAAACATTTTAAGGATAAGTTTAGTTATAATAAAAGTGGTATTGAACTAGCACACGACGGATTTAGGTTTATAAGAGAAATAAATGATAGGATTTCAAACAAAAAATCGAGTTCATTGAATAATAATGAGCCTATAAATAGTACGAGAATTTCGATAAACCCAGAATATGAAATATCGCTAAAGCCAGCTTATGCGGTAGTAGAATTAAGAGAAAATTCACCAGCTGAAAATGCAGGATTACAAATTGGTGATGTTATTATTGCTATTAACAATAAGCCTACACATCAACTTTCGTTGCAGAAATTAATGCATATTTTCTATGATGAACCAGGTAAGAATATAAAATTGAAAGTTGAAAGGTATGGTCAAACTTTAATTTTTAATTTTAAATTAGAAAGTCTCTTTTAAATATAAAAGCCCAGACGTATTTGTCTAGGCTTTTATAGTATGGTGTTTAATTTTTTACTGCTGTACGATACTTTTTTCTTTCTTTTCAATAACACTTTCTTTATTCGAATCTACAACTAAGCCTTTTATTTTTAAAGCTACTGTAGGTGTTTCTGCATTAGAAATCACTGTAATTGTTTTTCTAATGGGGCTAACTCTGTTGGTATCATACTTTACTTGGATCTCTCCTGTTTTTCCAGGTAAAATAGGCTCTTTGGACCATTTTGGGACAGTACATCCACAACTGGAAGTTACTTTAGATACTATAAGAGGCGCATCACCTGAATTAGTGAATTCAAAAACTCTTACACCATCGGCTCCTTTTTCAATAGTTCCATAATCAATAGTATCTGCTTTAAAGTCAATTTTGGCAACTTTATCTTGAGCATTTACTGAAAAACTGATTAATCCGATAAACAAAACTATAATTAATTGTTTCATAATATTTAAATTAAATTCTTGTCAAACATACTCACTTTTTCCACAACACGCAAAAAAAATAGACGTAATACACGTTTGTTAGCATATTCAACATGGTTAAATGTACGTATAACTTTTCTGTATTTTAAGTTGAACTGTCAAAATATATAGTATTTACATATTTATCATCAGTTATATAACTTTCACAGAAAAAGAAATATAAGTACTTTTGCACATCAATATTCAAAAACTATTCCAAAGCATGCAAATTCCATCAAAATATGATGCAAAACAGGTAGAAAGTAAGTGGTACAGTTACTGGATGGCTCATAATTATTTTCATTCAACACCTGATAACAGAGAGCCCTATACCATTGTTATACCACCACCAAATGTAACTGGGGTGTTGCATATGGGGCACATGCTAAATAACACAATTCAAGATGTATTAATTCGTCGCGCCCGTTTACAAGGTAAAAATGCCTGTTGGGTTCCTGGTACAGATCATGCTTCTATTGCCACTGAGGCTAAAGTTGTAGCTAAATTGAAAGAGCAAGGTATTGATAAAAATGATTTGTCTCGAGATGAGTTTTTAAAACATGCATGGGATTGGACTGAAGAATATGGAGGTGTTATTCTGGAACAATTAAAAAAATTAGGATGTTCTTGCGATTGGGACCGTACAAAGTTTACAATGGATGACGATATGTCAGAAGCTGTTATTAAAGTTTTTGTGGATTTATATAAGAAAGGCTTGATTTACAGAGGTTACCGTATGGTAAATTGGGATCCAGAGGCAAAAACAACATTATCTGATGAGGAAGTAATTTATGAAGAGCGACAAGGGAATTTGTATTATATTAAGTATAAAGTCTTCACTCCAAACCCCTCAGAAGGAGAGAGAGTGAACAAGAGTAAGGGTTCCCCTTCTTCGGATGGGCTTGCAGAGGAATACTTAATTATCGCAACCACGCGTCCTGAAACTATTTTTGGCGATACTGCCATTTGCATTAATCCTAATGATGAACGTTTTAAACATTTACGTGGAAAAAAAGCCATTGTGCCAATTTGTAATCGCGTAATTCCTATTATTGAAGATGACTACGTTGATGTTGATTTTGGTACAGGATGCTTAAAAGTAACGCCAGCACATGATGAAAATGACAAGAATTTAGGAGATAAACACAATCTTGAAGTTATTGATATCTTTAATGAAGATGCGACATTAAATAGTTTCGGAATGCAATTTGAAGGTCAAGATCGTTTTGTGGCTAGAAAAGCAGTTGAAAAAAATCTTGAAGAATCTGGTGTTTTAGTAAAAACGGAAACCCACATAAACAAAGTAGGAACTTCTGAAAGAACTAAAGCCGTAATTGAACCAAGATTAAGCGATCAGTGGTTTCTAAAAATGGAAGATTTAGTAAAGCCAGCAATAAAAGCGGTTTTAGGTGAAGATGCTGAGATTAAATTATTTCCTAAAAAGTTTAAAAACACCTACCGCCATTGGGTGGAAAATATTCGTGATTGGAATATTTCGCGTCAGCTTCTTTGGGGACAACAAATTCCTGCGTATTTCTATGGTGATGGGAAAGAGGATTTTGTAGTTGCTGAAACTATAGAAGAGGCTCTAAAGGAAGCAAAACAAAAAACAAATAACCAGCAACTAACAACCAATAACCTTACTCAAGATACTGATGCTTTAGATACTTGGTTCTCGTCTTGGCTATGGCCAATGAGTGTGTTTGATGGTATTAGAAATCCTGAAAATGAAGAGATTAAATATTACTATCCTACAAATGATTTAGTTACAGGACCAGATATCTTATTCTTTTGGGTGGCTAGAATGATTATTGCAGGTTACGAATATAAAGATGCAAAACCTTTTAAAAACGTATATTTGACAGGTTTGGTTCGCGATAAACAACGTCGTAAAATGAGTAAAAGCTTGGGGAATTCTCCAGATGCTTTAAAGCTTATTGAACAATACAGCGCCGATGGGGTTCGCGTTGGATTACTATTAAGTAGCGCGGCAGGAAACGATTTAATGTTTGATGAAGCGTTATGTCAGCAAGGAAAAGGATTCGGAAATAAAATTTGGAATGCTTATCGTTTGGTTGATGGTTGGGAAATTGATCATTCAATTGCACAACCAAATTTTAGTAAAATAGCTTTAGATTGGTACGAATCTAAGTTTCAAAAAGCTTTAATAGAGGTAGAGGATCATTTTAGTAAATACAGGTTAAGCGATGCTTTAATGTCTATTTATAAACTTATTTTTGATGATTTCTGTGGGTGGTTTTTGGAAATGATAAAACCGGCATATCAGCAACCTATAGATGCAGAAACACTAAAACGAACTATTGCTATTTTTGAAGATAATTTGAAAATTGTTCATCCATTTATGCCTTTTTTAACGGAAGATATTTGGCATTATATTTCTAAAAGAACCCCAGAAAATGCATTAATAATTTCTAAATGGCCAGAAAGTAAGTCGGTAAATGAGACTTTAATTTCTGATTTTGATTTTGCTTCTGAAGTTATTTCGGGTATTAGAAATATTAGAAAACAGAAAAACATGGCATTTAAAGAAACTATTGGTTTTTCAGTAATAAATAATGAAAAATCTACTACTACTTTTGATTCTATTATTGCTAAATTAGGAAATTTAGAACGTATAGATTATGTTTCTGATACGGTTGAAGGCGCATTAACATTTAGAGTAAAATCTAATGAATATTTTGTGCCTATGGCTGGAAGTATTGATATAGAAGCTGAAATCAAAAAGCTTTCAGAAGAGTTAAATTACACTGAAGGGTTTTTAAAATCTGTACAAAAAAAATTATCTAATGAACGTTTCGTAGCTGGTGCACCAGAACAGGTTGTAGCTTCAGAAAAGAAGAAAGAAGCTGATGCGTTAGCCAAAATAGAAACTTTGAAAGCAAGTCTAGCAAGTTTAAATTAGAACTCGTTATTTTAAAAAGCTTTTATTGAATCTAAAAGACGATTTATTTTATTACTTAAAATTGGTAAATTACGTGATTTTGATATAACGAATTTTCAGGTCATCCTAATTATCTATTAATTAGTTTTTTTGTTGGGGTCGAGCGCAGTGGATACCTCATTGAGTTCTAACTTTGAAAAACCTTTCGATTGCGCTCAAGGTAACATTTATTGATATTTTTAAAAAAAGAACAAATTGAAAATTTCACGTCGAACTCGCACTGATTAAGATTTAATAAGTTTTTTAGTTGACGTTATAAGGTGCTATTGCCGTTATCCATCCTTCTATAATTGTGGCGTTCGTTGAGATAAATTCACCTGTTCCGAGATTAAATCGAATGATTTCATTAAATGGGTTTATGGTAATTATTTCATTATTTGAAATGGTTAAACAATAAGTTCCTGTGGTTTCTGTCAAAGGAATTCTTCTTTCTTCTTTATTTGATAAACCTAGTTTCACAATAGGTTCTCTCTCAGAATAACGTAAATAATATAAGGTATTCCCATCTATGGCTATATCTGGAATATTATAGGACGAGTTTTTGGTTGTTATTTCTTCAACAAGTGTTCCGTTTTTTTCTATTTTATTGATGTTTTTATCATTTGAATAAAACACATACTCATTTAATAAAGCGATGCCTTCCGTTCTAATATTTCTTATTTCAGATATAATCGCACCATTTTCAGGATTAAGTTGGTAGATGGATTCGTTCTCCCCTACGCCACCAATCCATAGGGATTCTCCATCGTTAGCTAAGGCATGTGGCGATTCTAAATTCTCAGGCAAATCCAGTTTTAATTCAATTTGTAAAGTCGTTTCATTATAAAGGTAAATCCCTGGATCTTGATAACTTCTATGCGTTAATATCCACCATTTATGTTCAATATTTTCGTCGATTAATGTAGAATCTATTAGAACAATATTTTCTGTCAAATCATCAAAATCTTTGTTGCAGGAAGTCACTAAAATACTAATAATGAGTAGGGTTAATATAGTTTTTATTGCTTTCATAAATTTTATTTCAATTGTGGTCGAATTTGTGAATTTTGATAAAAAACTTTTTATCTAAATTTTAATGACTTTATGAATTTCTTTTTTACCTCTCGAAAGTATTTCGAAAAAGTAGACACCGCTGCTGTAGCCAAATAAATTGATAGTTGCTTTACCATCAATTAATATCTCCGTTTTGTCTATTAACAAAATACCTGAAGTATTATATATTCTATAAGAAACTGTTTCGTCGGTATTAATCCCAGAAATATTAACATTATCCCTAAACGGATTAGGGTATACCAACCAGTTTTTAGTATCCTTTAAAGGATCATTAGTACTAGCTATACAACCTTTTGATATGTCAAACTCAGATTTTAAAAGATCTTCTATTCTTAAATTAACAAAACTATCATTCAAGGTGTGATTGAAAAATGTAGCATCAATAATAGCATCATCGGCACCAAGATAATTTTGGAGTAAGGTTGCAAATGTTTGTCTGTAATCGTACTGAACGGTTTGTATTTGGTAATTGTTAGAGCTTGTAGCTTCAGTTAAATCTGGGTTTGTACCCGAAACGCCGCCTAAAACAGGTTTACCAAAAACAAACATAGGTGCTATTTCACCATGATCTGTACCTAAATTACCATTCTCGGCTGCTTTTCTACCAAATTCTGAAAATGTAAGTCCAACGACATCGTCGGCTAAATTTTGACTATCCAAATCGTTTATAAAAGCTTCCATGCTTTCAGATAGGTCGGTTAATAAACTGTGATGTCTTCCTAAAGCCTCACCAACACCTTGCACTTGTGCATTATGTGTGTCGAAACCCGAAATGCGCACCATATATACTTTTGAGCCTAAATCGCCGCTTATTAATCGTGCAACCGTTTTTAATTGATTTGCTAAATCACTATCTGGGTAGCTTATATCGTTTTTTCCTCTATTAAAAGAATTTGAAATAGATTCAGCATACGTGTTTGATAAAGCATCTGTGTTGGTTATAAATTCTAATTGTTTGCCATAATCTGAATCTGGAATATTTAATGGCGAGGCACCTCCTAATCCGTTTAAAACAGAATAATAACCAGCAGGATCTTGTCCAGAAATATTTAATGATAATCCATGCGCTTCTTCGGCATGAAATCCTAATGAGGTGTTATTTGATCCAATTTCAACTGCAAGTGGAAAACTTTCTACAATTAAGTCAGAATAATATAATTCCATAAAACGCCCCATCCATCCAGTATCTTGTCCGTTTAATAAACTGTTCCCGTCGTTTCCAGTTAAATATAAATCGGTAGACTTAAAATGACTTTTATTTTGTGACGGATATCCCACAGATTGCATAACTCTTAACCAACTTTTATCATATAGTGATTTAAGTCCCGTAAGTGCTGGATTTAAACCAATTTGTTGATTGTCTTGTAACGAGGTGTCTAAATTTATATACTTATTGACGCCTGAAATGGGAACTTTTATAGTGGGTCTTAAATTGCTATAAATATCATATTGGTTTATTGGGACAATAGTATTTAAACCATCGTTAGCACCAGCTAAGTTTATAAGTACTAACTTTCTGTTTGAAATATCTGGGCACTCTACCAACGGCATAAATGATTTCATTGCAGCTTGTAATTCAAAAGGCGTTAATGCAATTGCTGAAGCCGCTGATGATAATTTTATAAAATGTCTTCTTTTCATAATCTTTAAGCTTACATTAATTGAAATTCTGCTGCATTAACCATAGCAATAATTAAGGCATTTAAGCGAGTTCTTACCGTTGTATCATCATTATCATTTAAATATTGTAACCAAACATTTGTCCAATAATAATCGGGAAAACCTTCATCAACTAAAAAACGTTTAAAGTAAATAGTTCTATCTATGTCAATACTTTCGGGATATAATAAATCAGCAATTTCAGTTACCAATAAATTAGGATCGGAAGCATTTATAATTTTATTTTTAACAAAAGCAACCGTGTTCAGTTGTGCATAAATATTTCCCCCAGATATGGTGTTTTTTCCTTCAATTAAACTTTCGATAAGTTTATATCTACCTATAAGCGTATTTGAAGAAAACCAGTTTCTATCAAATCCTGGTTGTTGATAATAAGCTTGGTAACCAGCAACTGAGTCTGGGTTATAAAATTCCATACCTGTTGCTGGAAAAAACCGATTATGTAAAAAGCTTTGGAAGAAATTTCTATAATAGAACAAGGCATCCGTACTTGGGTCTGGATACTCTAATTCAAACATCGAACAGACTTCTGAAAGTAATTGTAAAGGGCTTTTTATAATACTCCCTATTATATTATCAGTGGCATCACTATCATCAGCATCATAAAAATGTTCGCTAGAAAGCAATGTTGTTACCACAGGTAATATTTCATAATTATTATCAATAAGTACCTGCGCAAGCGGTGTTATAATATCTGTTTCAACTTCTTCATTCCATTCACTTTTTACAAAATAGCGGTAAAGTTTTCTGCAATAAGCTTTAGCTGTTTCTGGTTGTGCAAAAACCATTTCAACAAAATCATCAAGTTCTTCAAATATTTCAGTTTCCGTTTCTCTCCCAATTATCACTTGATTTCCAAATGCACTACTGAATGTTTTATCGTTTGTATCATGTTGATTGATGTTAATATATCCCATTGGTATATTAGTATCTGGGTCAATATCGCTTCGGTCTGCACGTTTTTTAAAACCAGAAAATACTTTAGCAGCTTGCTGAATATCTAATTCGGTGTAATTGGTATAATTATCTGAGGCAATTTGTGGTCCCTTCAGAATAGTATGTAGCTCTAAATATTCACGAGCATAATTTTCATTGGGGTTATTTTTATTATTTTGTGTATTATCTAAATAATCGAGCATCCCATTATCTAGCGTAATTTTTTTAGCTACGGTTTTTAGGTTGCCAAAAGCATAAAAATCTAAAAAGTTTATATGATCAAAAAAATAGGTTGGAGCACCAACTCCTGAATCTTTACCTACAGGAAAACTGGTATGTAAAAAGAAAGAAAGTTTATGCTTTAATGTGGTTTGTTGCATGGCATTATACCACCACCAAGCAGTAACCTGCCCTCTTTTTCTACCTTGACCATCCAATGAATTTGGAAGTTCGGGTGATGATGTCCAAAACCCATCAGGAGATTCGGTTGGTAATGGGTCGTATGGCTCAGATAAAGTGTTTGATGATACCGTAGTTAAACTATTAATGGCTGCTGTAGCAGACATACCCACAAAAGTATCTAACTGCTCTTTTGTAAACTTAAAAGTGGCACGCCTGAGTAAATGTTTTGCCTTTCGCAAATCTAAATTTGAGTCGAGTGGAATAAGTGACGCCATATATTAATTTTTGAGTAAAATATAAAAAAGATAGATTGAAGCTGTTGAAATGCAGAATTATTCGTTGAAAATCATTTTATCAATAAAAAAAAATGTATTTCATCTAAAATCGTACTCTAAAACTTACGTTTGGAGTGATGCCAAGTGACTGATTTTCAATGGGTATTACCTCATTTTTATTATCTAAACTGTAATATTTATTTATAATATTCTTTTTATTTAATACGTTCCAAACTGAAGCACCTATGGTCGCCTTTATACCGTCTGATATATCAAAAGCATAAGTTGCTGAAAAATCAGTTCTTAAATAATCATCTAAATTTGAGCTATTTGGACTTAAATATGTTATCGTATTATCTTCAGTTTCTTTATCTAAATCTGGTTCAGTATGTGGTATTCCAGAATGCCAATTTAAACCTAAAGCTATTTTTAAATCTCCGTAACTGTATGTACCAGCAAACGTTAAGGCATGACGAATATCGGCATTATTCGGGAATGGATTTCCATTATTTAATGCATTAAAGGTATAATCGTTTTTGCTGTATGAATACGATATCCAAGTGCTTACAATATCACCAAATTGTTTATTTAACAAAACATCTATGCCTTTAATTTCATAACTACCAATAGCATTTACAAATTGATATTGGTTTTGAAACCCCTGACTTCGCGTAGTTATACCATTTACTTTTTTGATGTAACCTTCAGCACTTATCAAGAATTTATTTTTGTTATAATGAACACCAACTGATGCTTGCTTACTTTTTGTAACAGGAACTGGATAAACATTTTTATTGTTGATATTTTCAACTTCAGTTTTGTTATTAGCAAGAACCCAACGTCGATTTTCAATACCTAAAAAATCGTTTTGTAAATCGATAATTTGTGTGGTGGTCTGACTTTTAAATTCACCTAAAATTTCAAACCTAAAATGATTTAAAAATCGTTGACTAAAACTTAATCTGGGTTCTGCAAAAATCATATCAAACTTACCAATGTAATTTAAACGACCTCCAAAAACAAGTTTAGTTTTGGCATTATTTGATGAAATTCCTGTTTCGCCGTAAACAGAATGTGTTCTAACCACCTCTCTAATAAAGCTTCTAAAATCAGGATTGTTAACGTCTTCTAAATTGCTAATACCAACTTCAGTAAATTGATAACCGCCATTAATTTTTAGTTGATGATTGGGTGAATAATTAATATCTAATTTGGCCGAACCATCATACACTTCGTTTTCTTGAATTAAACGTTGGTTTTTTAAAATATCGAAATTAGTAGCATCTAAATCATAATTAGTAACGTAAACTTGCGAGGTTGTTGAAAGTGTTTCATTCCAATCTCTGGCATAGGTTATTCCGACAGCAGAATTACGTTGGGTAAGTTTACTGTTTAAAGCTTCACTTCTGTCATTTATAGTAGATTGTTCATCGTAATTTAAATCGTTGTAAAGATTGAAAAAATGAATTCGGACTCTATCTTTTTTAGTAATATCATAAAGAAATTTAGCGGTAACATCATAAAAGTAAAACGATTCGTTTTGAGATATCGAACTTCTGTCATCCTGAGATTTTTCAAAATCAGAATCTTGAAAAATACGTTTAGAGTAATTTTCGAATGTTGCCGTGTTTATTAAATCAGTTATAGATCGACGTGTAGATAATTGCAATTCCGTTTTGTCTGAAAGCGGAATTTTAGCAAAACCATCAGCATTTATTAAATTAATGCCCAATGCAGCTTTAAATTCGTTATCAATTTTATTAGGCAATTGCATATCTATAATACTAGAAATACCATCGCCATATTTAGCGCGGGTGCCATTTTTATAAACATTGACGCTTTTTGTAGTATAGGGATTAAAAGCTGAAATTAGTCCGAAAAAATGCCCAGATTGATACATTTTTATTCCATCCCAAAGAATTAAGTTTTGGTCGTGTGTGCCACCGCGCACATTAATATTTGACACTGTTTCATCGGTACTTAAAACTCCCGGAAGTGCTTGTATGGTTTGTAAAACATCAGGTTCAATTAAACCAGGTAATATACCGAAAGTTTCGGGTTTTATGTTTATAGACCCATCATTAAGTTTCGTAATACCAGACGTTAAGTAGTTGCTTATTACAACTTCTTCAAGTCTTTGCGTATTATATAAAGTACTATTTTTTTGTGGCTTTTTAATTACCACAAAACGATTGTTTAATAACTCAAAATCTAAACGGGTTTCCAATTTTAAAAACTCTAAAGCTTCCTGTAAGGTTAAATCGTCTTTTAAAGGTGTAGCTTCTTTTGTTTTTATGGTTTCATCAACGTAAGAAAAACTGATGTTATATTTTTCTTCAAGAGCTTTTAAAATAGTAATAAGTGATTGCTTTTCTTTTTGAATAGTTTGTGCCCTTAGGTTAGTAAGATTCAAAAAAAACAATACAATACAAATTGAAAAACTATAGTTTTTACTCACCTTTTAATATGATAGTATTGTTGGTTTTACTATAGGTTAAGTGTAAGGGTAAGGTAATTGATTTTAAAGCAATTTCTAAATTATTATGAGTAAAACTCCCTGTAAATAGTTGGGTAGAATCTATTTTCATCAATGTAATATCTACGTCATATTGTCTTTCAAATTCAGCAACTATAGTTTTAAATGGTAAACTTTTAAATGTACTTTCGTTATTTAACCACGAAGGCGTAGCGCGGTTTTCTTTTTCTTTAGCAATTGTTTTCCCATCAATAATTAAAAAACTGTCTCCAGGTTTTAATTTAATTTCTTTCGACTTGTGGGTAACTCCAACTAAACCTTCGTAGCAAATAACCTCAAAATAATTGTTGCGTTGTTTTACATTAAATTGTGTACCATAAACCGTAACGGTTCCCGATTTTGTTTTAACATTAAATGATGACCCTTTGGCAACTTTAAAAAAAGCTTCACCTTCAAGTTCTACATCACGCTCTTTTTTCCAATGGTTTTTATTAAAAGCTAATAACGATTCAGCGTTGAGGGAAACACTAGATGCGTCTGGAAGCTCAACTGTTGTTTTTTGAGCGACAGCCGTTGTTATTGTGGTATCTAAAGTCGTGGTGTAATAGTATAAGCTAAAACAAACAGCAAGTATAGCCGCAACACGCATAAATGATTTTATCCAATGGGTTGTGGTTTGGCTTTTTGTACTTTTAATTTTAGATAATACGTTTTCAAGTTCTTTGGAAGTATCGTAATCATCTGCCTTAAAAGCTTGCAAACCGGTGTTTAACATTACTAAATCATCATAGTCTTCAAGGTTTTTAAACGCTTTCAGTTCCTGTTCATTTAAATCGTTATCTAACCATTTCGATATGAGTTCTTCTCTGTTCATTATTTTGCTTATTCAACTATATAACAGTTATCTTTTATTTTTTCCTACCCTGTACTTTAAAATAAATCAATTTTCAAAATTCCAAACTCCAAAAAATTTTAATTTTTAACAACTAACAACTAACAACTAACAACTAACAACTAACAACTAACAACTACAACTCCTTAATATCCTTCCGCAACTTCGTCAAAGCTCCATAAATTCGTTTTTCAACCGCTTTGGTCGAGATATCTAAAAGTGCAGCAATTTCTTTAAAACGTTTACCTTCAACACGATTCATCATAAAAGCTTCCCTTTGTGCTTCGGTTAAATTACCTAGTGCTTTTTGCAACTTATCATGATACTCGCTTTCCTGCATTAAAAACTCAGGATTCTCATTAGTATAATGTTTAGGCTTCGTTTGTTGATGTTTTAAAACTACTTTTTGATGTGCCGCTTCATTCAGCATTAAATTATTGGCTGTAGTAAACACAAAACTCTTTGCTTTATCGGGAGATATCTTCGCACAGTTTTGCCACAATTTAACAAAAGCTTCCTGTACTTTATCTTTTGGATTTAAAAATTCACCAAATTTATAGTAGAGGAAATTGTGTAAATCCTTAGAGTGTTTATTAAAAATAGATGAAAATATACGCTCTTCACAAATATTTTCGTGTAGTTGTTTACCCATGGTTATTGGTAGTTGGTGCTACTAAAGTAAAAAAAAATGAAACATAGGCTAGGAATTTTTAAAGTTATCCTGTTTTATAATCAAAATACTATGTCGTACTAGTTGTTTTTTAAAATTGTTGTAAAAGAAAATGATGATTTTTTTATTGCGGCTATTTTAAAGAATAACTGGTACATAAACCCAAAATCAAATATCATGAAAACTAAATTAAGAACATTATTACTATTTCCTTTTTTTGCCCTTTTAATGTTTACGTCTTGTCAGGACGAAGTAATCGATATTACTGAACCTAACGAGACGGAAACGCTTGTTGCCGAATCTACCTTAACGAGCTTAATGAGTTCTACATCCATTATGGATGGGTCTGCAGATAATATTATAGACAATGCCAGTTGTTTATCTGTAGAATTACCTGTTAAAGTAATAGTAAAAGGTTTAGAAATCACAATCGATTCTAGAGAAGACTTTAAAGTTATTGAAGCTATTTTTAAAGAGTTTGATGACGATGATGATGTGCTAGATATTGTTTTTCCTATTACAATTATATTAGCTAATTATGATGAAGTGGTTATAGAAAATCAGGATGCTTTAGAAGAATTAATTGAAGATTGTAGCGTTGAAAATGAAGAAGATGACGATATAGAATGTATCGATTTTCAATACCCTATTTCATTTTCAGTTTACAATGGAGACTTTCAAGTTCTTAATGTCATTACTATTGAAAACGACAGGCAATTATACAAGTTTATTAAACGTGTGAGAAATGAAGATGGATTGCTAGCTAGTCTTAATTTTCCTGTAACTATGGAATTAGCTTATGGTGCTGAAATAGTTGTAAATAATAATGCCGAATTACAACGTGCCATTGAAGAAGCAAAAGATGCTTGTGATGAAGATGATGATAATGATTATGGTGATGATGATTTTACTAAAGAACGTCTTGATGAGTATTTAAAAATTTGCCCATGGGTAGTATATGAGTTTAAAAGATATAATCAAGATAATACAGCTCAGTATAGAGAATATGCGTTAAACTTTAAAGAAGATGGGGTTGTTGTAATGCGAGCTAGAGGAGGGAATTTATCAACCGGTACTTGGAGTACGCGTGTTACCGATAGAGGCGCTTTATTGAAACTTGAATTTAATACCTTGGTAGACTTTACTTTAGAATGGTTTGTATACGATATTGAATACGGTAAAATCAAACTTTATCAAGAAGGTGGTAACAGAATCATCATGAAGAAAAACTGTGATGTAGTTATAGATGTTACAAAAGAACGTATAGAAGATTATCTACAAGAATGTTTATGGAGAATAGCACGTTTAAGTGTTGATGGTGCTGATAATGAAAAAGATTATATAGGTACACCACTTAAATTCTTTTCAGATAATGTTGTAAAACTTAGAGTTAATGGTGAGTTTGTGCAAGGAACGTATGAAATTGGAATTAGAAACGTTGGTTTTATTTTACAAATTACGCTTGATGGCAGACCAAATTTAAAATTAGAATGGTTAATTACATTTTTAGAGCCAGGTTTAATTAAACTAGAAAACGCCAATAATAAAATGATTTTAGAAAGACATTGTCCAGATAATGATGAAGATTTAAATATTGTAGATCGACTATTGATTGATGGAGCTTGGGAAGTGGCAGCTTATCAAGTTGATGGTGTAAACAAACCAGAAGAATTTTTTATGTATACTTTACAATTTATTGAAACAGGAAGAGTAAAAGTAACAGATCCTAATAATGGTGTTACTAGTGGGTCTTGGTTATCTTACAGAAAAGATGGCTTAAATCTCGGATTATTCTTTGGTGGGAATGCTCCATTTAATGATTTAAATCACAGGTGGAAAATAAAAGAAATGACAACAAATAGAATCGAATTGAAAGATTTAAACGCTAATGGCGATATTGAAAGAATATTAGTCCTTGAAAAGAAAGTATAATAATATTTTTTGTTAAAAAAGGAAACACTCTTATCGGTTGGTTAGGTTAATTATTAAGTTAAGTTTCCTTTTAAAGGCTGTCAAATTAAATTTTGGCAGCCTTTTTTTATTCACTTTGTGTATAAGCACTTCATTAATATACTTCAAATCATTAACTTTGCGTCGTTTAATTTTATGAGCAGACTGCCAACTGTAGACTGCCATCTGAAGACTAGAATATATGTTCAATAATTTAAGCGATAAATTAGATAAAGCCTTACACGTTCTAAAAGGACACGGAAGTATTACCGAAGTCAATGTAGCTGAAACTTTAAAAGAAGTAAGACGTGCTTTACTGGATGCCGATGTCAACTTTAAAATAGCCAAAGAATTTACCGTTAGAGTAAAAGAAAAAGCTTTAGGTCAAAACGTATTAACAACGTTACAGCCTGGGCAGCTCATGGTTAAAATTGTAAAGGACGAATTAACCGAACTAATGGGTGGTGATGCTGAAGGCATAAATCTTTCAGGCACACCAAGTATCATTTTAATGTCTGGTTTACAAGGTTCAGGTAAAACAACCTTCTCGGGTAAGCTTGCTAATTATCTTAAAAACAAAAAAACAAAAAAACCATTATTAGTAGCCTGTGACGTATATCGTCCTGCTGCGATAGATCAATTACATATTGTTGGAGAACAAATAAAGGTTGAGGTTTTTAGTGATAAAGGAAATAATGATCCTGTTGCTATAGCGCAAGCAGGTATTGCATATGCTAAAGCAAACGGATTTAATGTGGTGATTATAGATACCGCTGGTCGTTTAGCCGTTGATGAAGTGATGATGACCGAAATCTCGAACATCCATAAAGCTATTCAGCCCCAAGAAACGTTGTTCGTTGTAGATTCTATGACAGGGCAAGATGCTGTTAATACGGCAAAATCGTTTAACGATGTCTTGAATTTTGATGGTGTTATCCTTACTAAATTAGATGGGGATACGCGAGGTGGTGCAGCCATTTCAATTAAATCAGTAGTTAATAAGCCTATTAAGTTTATTGGTACAGGCGAGAAAATGGAAGCTATTGATGTGTTCTATCCATCCCGTATGGCAGACCGTATTCTTGGAATGGGTGATGTGGTGTCTTTAGTTGAACGTGCTCAAGAGCAATTTGATGAGGTTGAAGCCAGAAAACTTCAAAAGAAAATTGCTAAAAACCAGTTTGGGTTTGATGATTTCTTAAAACAGATTCAGCAAATCAAGAAAATGGGAAACATGAAAGATTTGGTAGGTATGATTCCTGGCGCTGGTAAAATGATGAAAGATGTAGATATTGATGATGATGCTTTTAAAGGAATTGAAGCTATTATTCACTCTATGACACCAAAGGAACGTTCTAATCCAGATATTTTAAACGCCAGTAGAAAGAAACGAATAGGAAAAGGATCGGGTACTTCGGTACAGCAAGTCAATCAGCTTTTGAAACAGTTCAACCAAATGAGCAAAATGATGAAGATGATGCAAGGTGGTGGCGGTAAAAAGATGATGCAGATGATGCAGAATATGCGTTAATATTAGTTTATAGTCTCAGTCACATTTTTCAGTTTTATAAATAAACGTAATGGATTTCAAAAAACTATTAGCTTATCAAAAATCGTTTAATTTAGCTATGGTTATTTTTGAAATTTCAAAATCTTTTCCAAAGGCGGAGAACTATTCTTTGACAGATCAAATAAGACGAAGCTCTCATTCAGTATGTGCAAATATATCTGAAGCTTATAGAAAGAGAAGATATCCTAAATATTTTATAAGCAAACTTACTGATGCTGATGCTGATGCTGATGCTGATGCTGATACTGAGAATTCAGAAATTAATACATGGCTAGATTTTGCATTATCCTGTAAATATATTTCAGATGAAGATTATGCTTAATTTTCTGAATCTGGAAAAGAGATTGGTAAACTATATGATTAATAATCCAGAGAAATTTGGAATAAAAATAGAATAGATAATTTTTTGCAGAAAAGGTATTCAGCAGAGTAAAAAACTGCTACTGAGACTGTGACCGAAAACTTAATGTATATGACCATTTTAGACGGTAAAAAAGTTAGCAACGACATAAAAGATGAAATTGCTGAACACGTAAAGTCCATGATTTCAAAGGGTGAAAAAGTACCGCATCTCGCTGCAATTTTAGTGGGATCGGACGGCGCAAGTATGACTTACGTGAACGCTAAAGTAAAAGCTTGCGAGCGTATTGGTTATCATTCTACTTTAATTGAACTTCCTGATTTTACTTCGGAAGAAGAATTATTAAAAAAAATAAATGATTTAAATACTAATGATGATATTGATGGTTTCATCGTGCAGTTACCATTACCAGATCAAATTGATGAGCAAAAGATTTTGATGGCCGTAAATCCAGATAAAGATGTTGATGGTTTTCATCCTACAAATGTTGGAAAAATGGCTTTGGACTTACCAACATTTTTGCCTGCAACACCTTACGGAATCATGGAGTTGCTAGAGCGCTATCAAATAGAAACTTCAGGAAAAAATGTGGTTGTCATGGGAAGAAGTCATATTGTTGGGCGCCCAATGAGTATTTTAATGAGCCAGAAACGAAAAGCTGGTGATGCTACAGTTACCGTAGTACATAGTCGGTCTAAAAATTTATTAGAAATTACTAGAAATGCAGATATCATTGTTGCAGCTATTGGTATCTCAGAGTTTTTAACAGGAGATATGGTAAAGGACGATGTGATTATTATTGATGTTGGAATTACGCGTGTTCCTGATGCGACTAAAAAGAATGGCTATAGACTTGCTGGCGACGTTCACTTTGAAAGTGTAAGTCAAAAAGCGAGTTATATAACTCCCGTTCCTGGAGGTGTTGGCCCGATGACGATTGCTATGTTATTGAAAAATACACTACTTGCTAGAGAAAGACATTTGCAGTAAAAAGTAATTCTGTAACTAACTATGGTACAATCTTTATTTTTATTAATTTATTCGCTTTTTTATTTAGCAGAAAAAATATGAATTTCTATTATTTAGCAAATAACTGATTCATATCTTTAAAAGCTTTAAATTCTAAGGCATTTCCAGAAGGATCATAAAAAAACATGGTCGCTTGTTCTCCAATCAAGCCTTCGAAACGAGTATAAGGTTCGATAACAAATTTAATGTTCTTATGTTTTAAATTTTCCGCAAAATTGTGAAAAACATTCCAATTCAAAATAATACCAAAATGGGGTACAGGAATATCTTTTCCATCTACAGCGTTAGTATGCAGGTTTGAGTGTTCTTCTTTAGGTTTATAATGAATGACTAATTGATGTCCAAAAAAATTAAAATCGACCCAATAATCACTACTTCGTCCTTCTTCACAGCCTAAAGTGTCACGATAAAATATTCTACACTTATTTAGATTGTAAACGGGTATTGCTAAATGAAAAGGTGAAGTATTCAAAATATATTATTCAACGGGCTTGTCTTTTCTATATTTTAACATAGAAACTCCAGATAGAAAAAAAACAAATCCTAGTATGGCCAATGCCCAAGGACTTAAACCAACTACATTGTTGCCAAATATACCAAGGACTCCCAAAATAAGTCCAATCATTCCACTAACAGTTAATACTAATGCTAATATGCGTATCATAATTTTTTTATTTAATCAAAAGTAGTAATTTTTTGTGCACCAAAATATACAGAGCTTATTTGAGTTAATAAAAATTTAAAAAGAGATATTATTTATGCTTTCTATTTACAGACGCTTTATATTCTTTGGTAGAATTACTAATAAGTTTATTCAATTCATTAAACTCATCTTTGGTAAGTTCACGATATTTACCTACAGGAATATCAAGTTTAACATTCATAATTCTAACGCGTTTAAGAGTTTGTACCTCATAATTTAGGTATTCACACATCCTTCTAATTTGTCGGTTTAAACCTTGGGTTAGAATGATTTTAAAGGTGTAAGTATCTAATTTTTTAACGTCACATTTTTTTGTGGTTTTATTTAAATCTACTAAGGGAATGCCTCCTTGCATACGTTCTATAAACGTTTGAGAAATAGGTTTATCGACGGTTACAATGTATTCTTTTTCATGATTATTACTGGCACGAAGAATTTTATTTACAATATCGCCATCATCAGTTAATAGAATTAAACCTTCACTAGGTTTATCTAACCTACCAATAGGAAAAATGCGTTTTGGATAATTAATAAAATCAATTATATTATCTTTTTCAACTGTAGTATCGGTTGTACATACAATACCAATGGGTTTATGAAACGCTAAATAGACAAAAGGATCTTTATTACTTTTTATTTCTACGTCATCAACATGTACAATATCACTAGGTGCTAATTTTGTACCTATTTCTGGAATAACACCATTAATAGTTACACGCCCTGCTTCAATAAGTTTGTCAGCTTCCCGTCGTGAGCAGTATCCAACTTCACTTAAAAATTTATTGATCCGTTTTAGTTGTACTTCCATAAATCAAAAATACGATAAACTTAATCGTTTAGAAACTCTAATATGTGATTATAAACTATTTCAGATTTAAGACCGTGCCCGAAACCAACAGTTTTTATGAGTTTAGAATTTTTGTAATGACGTGTAATTTCTATAGCGTCCTTGTAAGGAATAAGTCTATCCTTTCTATCGTGAATAATAAGTCCTTTAGCTTGAATGTTTTTAGAGTAGTTAGTCACGGTAAAATATTCAGGTAAATGGCCAAAGTGTTTAAAATAATAGGCATCCATAGCTTTCTTAACTCTTTTATTAAAACCCATCATTTTGCGATAGTTTTTAACTAATGCAATAAAATTTGAAGGCGCTCCTAATGATATTAATTTTTTAACAGATGAAATTTCATAATTATGAAGTGCAATAGCACTGGCAGTTCCGCCTACGGAGTGCCCTATAACGGTATGAATATTAAATTCCTTTATAACTACGTTAATACATTCAGAATATAGTATGGCATTAAATATTTTACTACCAGAATTACCATGTGCAGGAGCATCAATAGAAATAACATTATAATCTTCTAATCTTAACTTTGCTATTAAATCTTTCCATCTATAAGAGTTGCTTTCATAACCATGAACTAATAAAACGGATGCTTTAGCACCTAGCCATTGATACGTTTGTACAGCGATATCATTATAAAAAACAATTTTTTGAGTTGCAGTTTTTAAGTACTCTTTTTCATCCTCACGAATACTGCCTTTTCTGGGTTTAGAAAAAATATAAACACCCATGTTTGAAGCTAAAGTTGGAGAAAACAAGCTGATAAAATTGATGAAACCGCCAATAATTTTCGGGATATATTTACTCATTTAATCTTCTCTATTTACTAAATCCATAGAAAAGGCTGGTGTGCAAACGGCAATATATTCGCACACTTCGGTAAATGGATTAGAATATTGAACTCGCGTATTTTTATCGATTTTAATAGATTGTCCAGCTTCTAAAATGATAATATCTTCCTCTATTATAAATTGTTTTTTACCTTTTATTATAAAGGTATATTCATCAAATTCTGGTGTTTGAAAGGGTTCGCTCCAACCAACGGGTGCTTTCATGTGTGCAATGCTTATTTGAGAATTTCCATTGGTTGCTAAGCCAAAATGTTCTTCTATAATTTTTCCATCAGTGGTAGGAACAACAAAAGGATTATTTTGAATGGTATAATTTTTAGACATAATTAGTGATCTTCTTTTAATGGTTTTTTCTTTATCATTCCGCCTTTTAAGTCTTTAACTACGCCCATAATTGTAAACGCATTTTTATCTATTTTATCAATTTCAGTTTGAAGTTTAGCTATTTCTAATCGGGTTATAACGGTATAAATAATATCTTTATCATAACTGGCACCAGAGGATCCATAACCGCCTTTTCCAGCATAAATAGTGCAAGCACGTCTTAATTTTTTGGTAATCATAAATCGCAATTCGTCATGCTTATTAGAAATAATAGTTACCCCAACATATTCTTCAACACCATCAACAACAAAATCTACAGTTTTTGCAGCTGCTAAATACGTAAGAATAGCATATAGCGCAGTTTCTATTGATAAAACATAAGCCCCAACTGAAAAAATTATAATATTAATTAGTAGCAATACATCGCCTATAGTTAACGCCAGTTTTCGGCTTAAAAAAATGGCTAAAACTTCGGTGCCATCTATAACACTTCCACCTCGCATGGACATCCCAATGCCTAATCCTAAAAAAAAACCGCCAAAAACGGCGATCAATAATTTGTCTTCAGTGATGGTTGGGTAGTTTACAAAGTGCACAATAAAGGCTAAAAGTGTAATGGCAGCAATACTTCTTAAAGCAAATTTGTTTCCTATCGTTCTTGAAGCGAGTATTAAAAAAGGTAAATTTATAACTATGAGAAGAACTCCTAATTTTAAACTTGTGGTGTGTTCTAAAAGCAATGAAATACCAGTTGCACCACCATCGATAAAATGATTAGGTAGTAGAAAACTTTTTAAACCAAAACCAGCCGAAAACACACCAATTATAATGAATATATATTCTTTTATAGCATGCGAAATTTCAACTTGAAACTTTCTAACCAAAGGCACAATTTGCTTTTTGCTAACTGGCTTATTTGTTTTTTGATTTGCTTCTATTCTCTTGCGAGCAACATCAACTAATATTTTTGATAAGAACGGATTCATAGAATTTATTAATTGGAATCACTCCAGTTTATAAAAAAATATTTGAATTTAGCATTATCAGGAATATGTGTGTCTTCAATATCTAAATCCATATCAAATCTTAAATTTGCGGGCAGTTCTTTTTTATCGATTACAAAACTTGCGTCTAATTCATCGACTCTTATAAGCACTGAATTTATTAAATTATTGATTTTTGATAATTTATAATCACTCGAAAGTTCTTTAAAAGTACTTTCTGTGGAAATATTTTTGGCTGTTTTATAGCGTGGATCGATAATTTGAATACTTTCAATAACTGAGGTAGAATCGAAAGCTTGTTTAGGTGTTAAGACTAATAATTTTTTGCCTCCTTTTTCAAATATATTGATGTTGTTCTTACTACCTGTAAATTCATCACCACTTATAAATTTTACAATAGAATCATTACTATAAATAGTTTTTAAATCTTTTACTTGTGTAGAATCTGTTAAAAAGCCAATATTTTTTTTTCCTATCTCAAAAGGATTTTGTTCTTTTTTACAACAAACAAATAGCAGAGATAATAATATAATACTTAATAATGAATTTTTCATAAATTGAAATAGGTTAATTTTTAAATGATTTGAATTTAAAATAATAGATTTTATTTAACTTTAAGTTTCTCAACATCAATTTTAAATAATTTAGCTGCGTTTTTCCATAAAATTAGTTCTTTTTTAGTGTCTTCAATGTCTATTTGGTTAATAAACTTTAAATAGGATTTCATGTTTGATATGGGCCAATCGGTACCATATAATAAATATTTAGGATCGCCAGCATAGGTTATCATTTCTTCAATTTCATTTTTAATATACCGCTCAAATTTCACGGAAAAATCGCCAAGTACTAATCCAGAAATATCTGCATATACATTTTTGTTTTTGTAAACAACTTCCATGCAGTCTTTTATCCATGGATTGCCTACATGACAAATTACAATTTTTAAATCTGGGTAATCAACCGCTAAATCATCAATATGTAACGGATGTGAATATTTTACTTTTCCAGTAGGCGCATAGGTATCGCCAGAATGAAACATAACAGGAACATCATACTCAATAGCCATTTCGTACCAAACTTTAAGTCGGCTATCGTTTGGGTAAAAAGGTTCGTAACCCGGATAAAACTTCAATGCTTTAATTAAACCAGTTTCTAGATATTCGCCAACTTCTCTTATATCTCTGTGGTTGTAATGTAAATAGCTAATACCAGCCACTACACCTAAGTTTTCTTTTCCTTCAATGGCTTCAACGACCTGTTTTGTGCTTGGTCTGTTTTCATTAACTTTATATGATGATAATACAAGAGAATAATCTACATTATTATCCTTCATGGTTTGAATAAGTAGGTTTAAGCTATCTTCAAGTGAAGTAACTTTTTCTTCGTGATAATTATTAATGTGCGTGTGAACGTCTATAATCATATTTTATTTAGACTTTTAAGGTTTGAGATGACTTTTTTGTGAAGTTTACTTCTTCATTACTTTCGTTAAAATTCCAAAAACACTACGAATAAAAGTGGCACTGGTTAATACTTTTACAATAGGATTCATTGCCGTGCTTTTTCTTCGAGTAGTTTCGGTTCGTTGTTTAGATTCAGCTTTTTTAAGGGCTTCTTTTTCTGCTATTGCTTTCTCTTTAGCTTCTTCAGCTTCAGCGAATTCAATTTTTTTATTAAGCATTTCATAAGCACTTTCTCGATCAATGGTTTCATTGTATTTTTTTACCAGTTTTGATTTTGAAAGTAACGAACTCAATTCAACATCTGATAATACATCCATTCTACTCATGGGTGCCCGCATCATAGTAGCAGCTAGCGGTGTAGGACGACCTTTTTCATCTAAAGCTGAAACCAAAGCTTCACCAATACCTAACGATGTTAAAACTTCAGTCGTATCATAATACTCAGAATCTGGGTAATTTTGTGCGGTAAGTTTAATGGCTTTTCTATCATTGGCGGTAAAAGCTCTTAAAGCATGCTGAATTTTTAAACCCAATTGACCTAAAACAGCTTCAGGAACATCGGTTGGGTTTTGGGTTACAAAATACAAACCAACACCTTTACTTCGGATAAGTTTTACAATACTTTCAATTTGATTTAAAAGTGCTTTTGAAGCTTCGTTGAATATTAAATGTGCCTCATCTATAAATATAATAAGTTCAGGTCTGTCGCTATCGCCTTGTTCAGGAAAGGTTGAATATATTTCTCCCAATAAGCTTAACATAAATGTTGAAAATAATTTTGGCCTATCCTGAATATCGGTTAAGCGGATGATATTAATATAACCTTTACCATTTTCATCAATACGTTGTAAATCTTGAACTTCAAACGAGGTTTCACCAAAAAATAAATCGGCACCTTGTTGCTCCAATTCAATAATTTTTCGCAAAATAGAACCTGTTGAAGCCGTTGAAATTCTGCCGTAGGCATCATCAAATTCTTTTTTTCCTTCATTGGTTGCGTAATGTAAAATCTTTTTGAAATCTTTTAAATCTAAAATTGGTAATTTGTTATGATCACAATATTGAAAAACTACAGCAACTACACCAGATTGTGTGTCATTTAAATCTAAAATTCTAGATAATAATACAGGTCCAAATTCGAGGACAGTGGCGCGCAAACGTACACCATCTTGTTCTGATAATGTTAAAACTTCTACAGGGAAACTTTTAGCTTCAAATGGTATTCCAATTTTTTCATGGCGTTCATCAATTTTAGCATGACCAGTACTCGGTTGTGCTAAACCACTTAAATCACCTTTAATATCCATGAGTAAAACAGGAATACCTTTATCGCTTAAATTTTCGGCTAAAACTTGTAAGGATTTTGTTTTTCCCGTTCCTGTAGCACCAGCAATTAAACCGTGGCGATTCATGGTTTTTAAAGGAATTTTTACGTGTGCACCTGTAACAGTTTCACCATCTAATATAGCAGCACCTACAGGTATGTAATCGCCTTTGGTTGTATTGCCTTCAGTAATATATTTAAAAAACGTTTCCTTTCTACTCATCAACTATAATTTTGTATAAAAATACAGGAAAAATGAAGAAGAAAAAAATAGGTTTTTTTAGTAAAGAAGTAAATTATTTTATTCTTTCAATATATACGTTTGATGAAGCAACACTTCTAAAATTTGCAGGTGCACTATTTCCAGCTCTTATAGCTTGTATACTAATGGTTTGTCCAGCTGTAATATTAAAAATTTCAGTTATGTGCAAGGATGCTTCATTATGGTTATTTGTACGTCTTACATAACCTGTATTGGCAATCGAGCCTGTTGGAGTTCCATTGATGGCAATTCTTGCTGCTACAGATACACGCTGATGTGCATTACTACCTGCGTTGGGTACTGTATAGGCAATGTTAACCGTAATTTTATACCTTCCAGTAGTATTAATGGTTAATGTATTGCCGGATTGAGAATATAAAGTGGTATCATCATTCCAATCTAATGATCCGAATATAGGAATATTTGTATATGTGTTAGAGTTTAGGTTGGAACTTATATCCAAATTGCTATACTTTACAGAACTACCGTAAGAGATTTTGCTCCATTCAGGCGCTACGTCAGTATTACAATTAAATTGAAATTCATTCAAATCAGTATTATATACCATTAATCCATGAGCTGGATTAGTTATGGCATTGATTTGATCCGAACTTAATCTAGGAATAAGAATACCTTTACTGGTTGATTCTACATCTAATATGGTGGATGAATCAGGAGTTGTAGTTCCTATGCCAACTTGAGCACTGCTATAAAAAATAAAAAATAGCAATACTTTAAAACACAAAATGTTTTTCATTTTTTGAGAGAGATGTGAGAGTAATTTACATTTAATAATCTATTGCTAAATTAAAAAAAATGGATATAAAATCAAAACCATTCCATTAAACTATTTGTAGGCTTCAAATAAAACCACGACGTTTTCAGTATGATTCGCTACATTTATTGTGAAACCATCAATATTAAAACTAGTTACTTGGGCTGCCGTTAAGCCTAAGCTCCCTCCATTATTGTTGGTGTATCTAATACCTATAGCTCTTGAATCAGATGCGTATCTAGATATATTATTTATCGATGCGCCGCTACCCCCAATAAAAATAACCTGTTGCGCAACGGTGCCTCCGTAGTTTGTGGAAAAGCCAACCATGGAGCCAAAAGTATCTTGAAATGTATTAATATTATTTGCAAAACCACTATTATTGTTAATAACATAGCTTTCTATGTTAGCATGAGCTGAAAATTTAATTAGTGAGGGCTTAAATGGCAATCCAGAAATAGTTTGAGTACCTGTACCAGTTATAATAAATTTACCCATGTAAACAGATGGCCCTGTATTTATTTTAGTCCAAATTGGTGCAATGGGAGTTCCAGAATTGTATTCAAAAGCACTATCATTTATTTCATATATTAATAATCCATTAGCTGGATGAGCAATATCAGAACTTGAAACACGTGGAATAAGAATACCTTTATCTGTCGATTCTATATCTAATATGGTTGATGAATCTGGACTTGTAGTTCCAATACCGACTTGGGCGAAATTTATAAAACTACTTAAGAGAAGTAGTATTGCAAAGCCATTTTTTTTCATTATAAAGTAACTTGAGAGGGAATTACTATTAATTAATATGGGTTAAAGGTAAAAATAAATCGATTAAAAACAAGTTTTTTATATGGTAACTAATGCATTTTCAGATTTTTATATTTTTTTTCTTATTAACATTGAGTAAAATTTTTACATTTTTTTATAAATTTCACCTAGTTATCAAGGAATAAATTCTTACTATTTTTTAAATATTTTAAACATCAAGACGATTATAATTTACTAAATTTTAAAAACCAAAATGAAAATAAGATAGCGTAATAAAACGGAATATGTATCTTTGTCAACAATGAAAAAAGAGGTTGAAATATTAGTTGAAAAGGGAGAAATGTTACCTTTAATGGAAGAGTTTTATACGATTCAAGGCGAAGGTTTTCATAAAGGTACAGCTGCTTACTTTATTCGTATTGGAGGTTGTGATGTAGGTTGCCATTGGTGCGATGTAAAAGAAAGTTGGAACGCCGATTTACATCCGCCAACAGAAACTTCAAAAATTGTAAAAAATGCCAAAAAATTTAGCGATACTATCGTTGTTACAGGTGGAGAGCCTTTAACTTGGGATATGACGGCGTTAACAAGCCAATTAAAAGCTGAAGGATTGCAAGTTCATATTGAGACATCTGGGGCTTATAAATTAACTGGAGAATGGGATTGGATTTGTTTATCACCAAAAAAAATGAAACTCCCCACTATCGAAGTTTATGAAAAAGCACATGAGTTAAAAGTTATTGTATATAATAAAGACGATTTCCGTTTTGCTGAAGAACAAGCTGCTAAGGTTAATAAAAATTGCATTTTATATTTACAACCCGAGTGGAGTAAGCGCGATAAGGTGGTTCCTGAAATAGTAGATTATGTAATGAAAAACCCCAAGTGGAAAGTATCATTACAAACCCATAAGTATTTAAATATACCATAAAAAAACGCCTTGATATTTCAAGGCGTTTTTATTATATGCAATAACATAAAATTATTTTGTAATTGGCACAGTAACTCTAGCAGTTCCCCATCCTAAGTGAAAATTACCTTCAGTAAATGTCATAGAAAAAGCTTCAAGCTCATCTCCAGAGCTAACTGGTGCTGAAACTCTAATAACATCATTAGCTTCATTATAAGTATAGGCACCCCAAACATTAACATCTTTATTTAAAATAATAGTCCATTCTTTTTCTCCAGGAATAGTAAATAACGAATATTCGCCAGCACTAACAGCTTTTCCTCCAATTTTCATGTCACTGTATAATGTAAGGGTGGGGGCTTCATTTGCACCAGTTCTCCAAACTTTACCGTTAGGTGCTAATTTACTTAACGGTCTTCCCTTTAACTGTGGTCTGCTGTAAATAACTTTTGCCATAGCCGGTGCATTACGAGCTGTTGTATATATGGCTACATCTAGCGGGCTTTTATCTAATCCACTAAATTTTTGGGCATCTACATTCGTCGTTAATAGCATAATAAATGCAAAAGCAATAGTTGAAATGGGTGTTAATTTTTTCATGTTATTTTTTTAAGATTTTATAATGTTTTAAAGTTAACCTTTAATAATTTAAAGTTTACAGTTTAAAAATAAATATTCCAGATTAATTTTTGGGTTATCGGCATCTCAATTTGGTAAATGTAAAGCGAGTATAAATCTACAATACGTTTTTAATATGTCACTTATACTAAAAATGAAGTCTTTTTTCTATTATTAAGAGTCTAATAATAAAATAATGAATCTTTTTTAATGAATATGATATTTGTCATATTTATTTAGTTCGAATTCTAATAATTTCATAGGATTAAATTTAAATGTCATGAAATCTAAAAAGAATCCAAAAATTGAAATAGGTCGCAATAGCAGTCTGTATTTTGCCATAGGTTTAAACTTGATGTTATTTTTTTCTTGGAGTGCATTAGAATATAAAACTTATGAAAAAAACGAAATAGTTATGGATTTTCTCAATATAGAGCAAGAAGTAAAAGAGGAAATACCATTAATTATTGCAAGCGCATCAAAGTTACCACCACCGCCATCATCTATAGCCGTACAGGAATCTATTCAAATTGTTGAAGATGTTGGAGACGTTGAAGAAACCCTAATTGCAAGTACTGAGGTGGCACAAGACTATGCTATTCAAGAAGGCGTTGTTAATGTTGGGGACGTACAGGTTGAAGAGGTTGAAGAAGAGGTTGAAGTCGCTTTTGCTGTTATTGAAAATGTGCCTGTTTTTCCGGGATGTGAAGGTTTGAACAAAGAACAAACTAAAATTTGTTTTCAAGAAAAAGTACAACAACATGTTTTAAAGCATTTTAATTACCCAGAAACCGCATTAGATCTTGGACTACAGGGTAGAGTATCGGTTGTGTTTATTATAGATACCAATGGTTATACAACGAATATAAGATCAAGAGGGCCTGATATAATTTTGGAAAATGAGGCTGAACGTATTGTGGGTTTACTACCAAAAATGAAACCAGGCAAACAGCGCGGTAAACCAGTAAAAGTAGCTTATGCTGTTCCTATATATTTTAAATATTCAGAGTTATAATTTTGATATTTAAGTTAAATAGCCAAGGGTTAAATTCTAAACTCTTGGATATTATAATTTTAACCCTAGTCCAGTGTTTTAAATCATTATTATAAAAATTTATTTTCTAAATTTAGATGGGTTTTTATGAATAAGCAGTTTTAAAATTGTCACTTTCTTTAATATTATTTCCGAAATTACTTTCACAAATATCATATGGTGTTTTCATAATTAACTATTAACATAAAATTATAGAGTGTTTCTTCAGTAGGTATTGTTTCTAGAATTTGACGAGTATGCATAAGTCCTAGTTTTATAGGTTTTTTAAATAATTGTTCCCAACTTTTTTGATAATAGAAATAAGCCTCTTCTTTATCGTTATATAAAATTTCAACATAATTAATCATTACAATAAGTTTGGATCGTCTATAGACAAATAAAAACGTGTTGATTCATAATACAATAAATCCTTTTCTCGTGATTATAAATTTTTATTACTCCCATAATAATGATTGGAATACGTCAATTATCAAGGTTTAACATTTCATCAATAAAAAATAACAGTTCGGTAATTCCTATTTTAAAAAGCCTTTGTCGTATTAGATATTTGTTCCATAATTAACACTTAAAATATATGAATCATCTAATCATGATGGCGACAACCTTAGTTTCAGGAATTTTATCTGAACAGGCTAATTATAAAAGACGCATGCAAAAATTCATCATTATTTTTATCACATTCATCAGTATTCAATTAAGCGCACAAACAGATATTAACGGAAACGTTTTTAACGCAAAAAATGAACCTATTAATGGTGCTAATATTTATTTAGAGGGTGCTTATGATGGTACAACGTCAGATGAAAATGGCGCCTTTATTTTTTCAACATCAGAAACAGGACGTGTAACTTTAATTGTCTCATATATGTCCTATGAAACTTTTAACATGACTGGAGATATTTCATTTATGAAAAATCTGAGTATTATACTTCGTGCAGATGTAAATACATTAGATGCTGTAGTTTTATCAGCAGGTACTTTTAATGCAGGTGATAATAGTAAAGTTAATGTACTAAAACCTTTAGATGTGGTTACAACGGCGAGTGCCGTGGGCGATTTCGTTGGAGCACTACAAACATTACCAGGAACAACAACGGTTGCTGAAGATGGCCGTTTGTTTGTTCGTGGTGGTGATGCTGAAGAAACTCAAATTTTTATAGATGGTATTCGTGTGTTTACGCCATATTCGCCAACAACAAACAATGCACCATCACGCGGACGCTATTCACCCTTTTTATTTGACGGGATTACATTTTCTACGGGTGGTTATTCGGCTGAATATGGGCAAGCACTTTCTAGTGTATTATTATTAAATACCATTGATGAACCTGACCAAGAAAAAACAGATATTGGTATTATGAGTTTAGGTGCTACGCTTGGAAATACTCAAAAATGGAAAAAAAGCTCGATGAGTGTAAATGCTTCATATATTAATTTGGCACCATATAATGCCATATTTAAAAACCGAAATGATTGGATAAAACCATTTGAGGCAGCATCGGGTGAAACTGTCTTTAGAAAGAAAATGGATAACGGATTGTTTAAACTTTATACCGCTTTTGATGTTACTAATTTTGAACTTACCCAAGAAGATATAAACTATGACGAAGGTGCATATTTTAAACTAAATAACAAAAACCTGTATTTTAATGGCTCGTATCAAAGTGTTTTAAACGATACCTGGACTATAGAAGTTGGATTTAGTTATACACATTCAAAAAATGATTTAAAGATTATTGACAGCGAAATAAAAGACACTGAAAACTCAATCCATACCAAGCTTAAATTTAAAAACCGCATAAGTAATCGTTTTAAACTGTATTTTGGTGCTGAATATTTTGCAACGGATTTTAATGAAAATTATAAAGATGAAGCCATAGTCGTGGATGATTATGGTTTTAACAACAATATAGCGGCAGCATTTGTAGAGGCTGATATTTTTGTATCAAAACAATTGGCTTTTAAAACAGGTTTGCGTGGCGAGTATAGCGAGTTGTTTAAAGATTTTACATTGGCTCCTAGATGGTCTTTGGCTTATAAAACATCTGCTAAAAGCCAGGTGTCGTTGGCATACGGAAACTTTTATCAAAACCCATCAAGTAATATTTTAAAGTTTAATCAGGGTTTAAAAGCAGAAAACACGTCGCATTATATTTTGAACTATCAGTACAATGCCGACAGAAAAATTTTTAGAGCAGAAGCTTATTATAAAACCTATGATAATTTAGTAAAGTACGACGCTGAGTTTCCAGATTTTAATAGCAATTTTAATAACCATGGTTCTGGTTTTGCAAGAGGTATTGATTTTTTCTGGAGAGATAGTAAAAGTATTAAGAATTTTGATTATTGGGTAAGTTATTCGTTTTTAGATACCGAGCGTGATTATAAAAACTATCCCATTAAAGCACAACCTAATTTCGCAAATACACATAACGTATCATTAGTAGGGAAATATTGGATTAACGATTGGCGCAGTCAAGTCGGGTTTAGTTATGGATTTGCATCCGGGAGAACCTACACAAACCCCAACGAGTCTGGTTTTTTAAATGATAAAACGAAGGCATTTAATAGTTTGAGTTTAAACTGGGCGTATTTAATAAGTCCGCAAAAAATATTATATGCATCTGTAAATAATGTTTCAAGTTTTAAAAACATAAATGGTTATCAATACGCTAATACACCTAATGTAAATGGTAATTTCGACCGCAGAGCATTACAACCAGCCGTAGATCAGTTCTTTTTTGTTGGCTTCTTTTGGACCATTAGTGAGGATAAGAAAAGTAATCAATTGGATAATTTATAGGAAGGTTCGTTTATCGGTTTGCTATATACGGAGGCCGAAATTTCGAGGTTCCAACCTGTCAAATCGCTGCAATTTTTAATAAATGTACAAAAATTTAAAATATCTACAACCCCCTGCTTACGTATATTGAGTATTGGCAGCTGGTGTTTTTTTGACCATCTTCAATATTTGATATTACCAATTCTTTTTACTTGATTCTTTTATTATTTAATGATGAATAGACCTACTCCATTTGGACTTAATCGTATTGATATTTTTTCTGCCATGTTACTCAATTTTTTTTGCCTCCACACATCATAAATTTCTTTGTTTCCATTTAAACCTATTGTTGTTAAATTAATATCTATTACCTTTTCATCAACAGGGTTAGTATTAAATATGGCTAAAGCTTTTGACCCATCTGCTAATTTTTTTAACATGATAACTTCATCGTTTTCATTCTTTATTGTCTTCTGCTACATGTCCCAACGCATCTTGGTTAATATTCATTACACCTACATTAGTAAGCAATCTAATGGTAAAGTCATCAATTTCATTGATATCACAGGAAAAAAAGAACGGTGCACAAATTATTGACCATAAAGTAACATATTGGTAGCGTTGGTTTGTGTTTAATTGAATTTCTTGACTTGGATTGACCATTTTCCGGAAATCACGAAGTTTATGTATATACATGAAGTCTGGATCGTTCCATTGCCCCGGCTTACTATATGCTCTTAATTCGGTAGATATCCTTAAGGCATTTTTAAAATAATTTTCAACATGATGGTTTAAATCACCACCGGTTCGCCAAGTAGAAATACCTAAATCAGGTGCCCATGTCCAAGGATCTTCTTTTCCGTATTGGCATAAATTAAAAAGTATGTCTCTATTCTGCATACTAAGATATGTAGCCATGGGTTGCCAAAGAGCCGATTGTGGGTATGAATCGCTTAAATTCCTGATACACTTCAAACAACTGCTGCCAGAACATAAATCATATTTTAACAGGTCAAATCCCCAATTTGCATATTGGTCTGCATCGCGCTTTTCATAACCCATAGAACCTTCAAAGTTTTGGCATGTATAAGGGCCAGGAGAACTGTAAATACCAGCTTTTAAACCGAAACTATGAATGTAAGTAGTCATAGCTTTCATATCGGGAAAATTGCTATTAGGAATAATATGACCATCAGCGTTCCTAACTTCGCCAACCAAACCATCAAAACTAAAGCCCTCGTGCTGTTCCTTTTTAAAATCATTTCGAGCTTCAAAACTTTCCTTGCTTGTTTTCATCCAACAATCATCAATTGAAATGTACTGAAAACCCACATCTGCAAAACCTTTTTCAACAAAAATATCAGTAGTTTTTTGCATGATCTCATCGGTAATCAATAACATATGTCCACCCCATGAATTCCAACCTGTCGGTGGTGTTAAAGCAATATTTTCACCAACCATCAACTTAAATTCGCGCGATACTCTTCCATATTTGTTACTGGCAATTACCGTCATAGCATATTCACCTTTATCTTCAGGAACAATACCAGTTATGACTCCCTTTTCAGCATCCAGAGTTAATTGGCTAGTCAATCCTTGTATTTTAAATTTGATGGGGCGCTTACCTTGACACGGAATACGATAAACAAACTTTTTACCGGGTCTTACTCCGTATAGTTTTGGCCCGTTAATTTTAGGTTCTTGATTAGGCAAAGGGGTTAATATTTCTTTTTCGCTAATACGCGCATCATACGCCTTTTGTGCATGAGTAATGCTTATTGTTAATATTAAAACAAAAAGACAAGAAAAATTTTTCATAATTATTTAATTAAATCTGTAATGAGTTCTGGAGCCTGAGCCACTTGCTACCAATATTAGGATATAGTTGATTTTTATTGAATTATATCGTTCGATAAACGAAGTTAGTTGAATATTTTAATAAAGTCAAACAAATACTTTTCCGAAAATTTGGCATTTCAATTTATCCCAGAAATGAAAAAATGTCAGAATTCTGTTAAAAAAATATTAAAGAAAAAGACATTTTAACACCATATGGGATTTGGTATTCATTTTGCTTTTAATGAATTGAAAAATAAATGTTTAACTTAAAATTTTTAACAATGAGCAATTTAGCAACATTATCAAAAAATGGAAGTTTAGCAAAACACAATACAGGTTCAAACTTCCCATCATTATCAACTTGGTTTGATGATTTTTCTTTGAATGAGTTTCCATCGTTATTTTCTTCAAACTTTAATACAGGCATCTCGCTTCCTAAAGTAAATATCAAAGAGATATCGGATGCTTTTATAGTAGAAATGGCAGTGCCAGGATTGAAAAAAACTGATTTCGATATTAATTTAGATAATAATATTTTATCTATTTCTGCAGAATTAAAAGAAGAACATGAAGATAATGATGAAGGGTATACACGTAGAGAGTTTGGTTATTCTTCATTTAAAAGAACCTTTACGCTGCCAGAAACAGTAAACGACAGTAAAATAAACGCTAGTTATAATGAAGGTATTCTAAATGTGCATCTTCCTAAAAAAGAAGAAGCGAAGCAAAAACCAGCACGTACGATTAAGATATCTTAATTATTTGAATTAGTTTAGAGTTAATACTATTGAAACTCTGAGAAAAAAAAGTCATCAAAATTAATTTGATGACTTTTTTAGTGTTTTAAATTAAGGTGTAACCAAAACCTTTATTCTCTTTTTAAGAATATGATGACTGTATATTAAGAATTCTAGAATTTATTAAATTGTTGAATATGCTACTGATGCGAAAGGTGACACTACCAATATAAATTCTGGAGATGATGAGAGCATTTTATAAAAGGATGTAGAGGATATTATTGGTTTATTGGCCCAAATGAAAACTAGTAAACAGGGAGTTAAATCCGTGAAAGTAGCTTATGCTGTTCCTGTCTTTTTTAAATTAGTAGATCAATATTTTTTTGAAAGGTTGAGCGTTATTTTTTAATTCTTAAGCTTTTTAATTCCAATGCCTTATGTTGTTACTATGCGGAATTACTTTCGCTAGCATTATATTTTGATTTGTTTGTATAAGTAGTCATTAAAATAAAACTAAATGGTGCTTTCGAAGTAGGTATTATTTCTAATATCTGATAAGTATCTATAAATCTTTTTTCAATAGCTTTTAAACGTAACTGCTCCCAATTATTTTGATAGTAGAAAAAAGCCTCTTCTTTATTGTTATTTAATACTTCTAAGTAATCAATCATTAAGATTTTTTCGTTTTGATTAATTTACCAAACTATAACAAATTAAAAATACCAAAACTATGTTCTTCATTTTATGACTCTTTCCTAATAAAATAAAGCCTTTTGATGCTTTTTGAAAAACTTAACATTTCATCCTGAAAAAACAACAATTCGGTAAACGTGTTTTTTATAGAATGTATTTCTATCTGATATTTGCTACATAATTAAAAAACGAACAATTATTCCTAAATAAAAAAAAATGAAACATTTAATCATCATTGCCACATTATTAGTTTCTGTATTAACAGATGCACAAAATAACTACGAAAAAGGAATGCAAAAAGCATTTGAATTATGGGGAAGTAATAACCCCGTCGAAGCATCAAATATGTTTGAACGAATAGCCAATGCTGAACCAGATAATTGGTTGCCAGCTTATTATGCAGCACAAGTAAATATTACTAACAGTTTTGGTTTAAGGGATGAAGAAAAACTTACTGCACAACTAAAAAAAGCTCAAGATTTGATAAATGATGCCACAGCTATATCAAAAGATAATCCAGAAATTTTAGTGCTACAAGCACTTTTACATACAGCTTGGGTGGCCTATGATGGCGGAACTTATGGGATGACATTGTCTGGAAAAGTAGTTGAGCTTTATACAAAAGCTGCACAAATTGCCCCTGAAAACCCAAGGGTTGTGTATTGTAAAGCAGAGTGGGATATGGGTGGAGCAAAGTATTTTGGACAAGATACCACGCCATTTTGTAAAGATTTGGAACGTGCCATTGAACTTTTTGCTAAATTTAAACCAGAATCGCCTTTTCATCCAAACTGGGGAGAGGAGCGTGCTGCACAAGTATTAGAAACTTGTGGTAAATAATAGTAAGCAAATAAAAAAATCATGACAAAATCGGTTAAAAATATCTTCATCACTTTTGTAATGGGATGCATCATATTCGCATTAGGTGAGTACTTATCTAGTGGATTTGATTACAAAAGTGTATCTGAAGCATTAATCGTTTTTGCATTTTATCAATTATACGCCTTCGTTCTTGGATATTCCAATATGTATTTCTTCGATTATATGGAGCGTCGCCAATGGAAAAATAAAGATAGAGTTAAACGTATTATCATTGGTATTTTAGGTTCTACTGTAATTACTTTAATGGGGTTATTCCTATTACGAGCATTTACAGCAATAGTTTATCGTGGAGTTTCCTTTTCAGATTTTCTATCCAATGAAAAGTTTCAGTACTATCAATTTGGGCTATGGGTTACGTTAACCATTGTTATTATTTTTCATGTTATGTATTTCTACAACCGCTATCAGCAAAATAGAATAAAAGAACAAAAAGTAATAGCAGGTACAGCAAGCGCAAAGTTTGATGCTCTAAAAAATCAACTGGATCCGCATTTTCTATTTAACAGTTTAAACGTGCTAACCAGTTTAATTGAAGAAAACCCAGTAAGTGCGCAAAAATTCACAACGGCATTATCAAAAGTGTATCGTTATGTTTTGGAGCAAAAAAGTAAAGAATTGGTAACCGTAGATGAGGAATTACAGTTTGCGAAAACGTACATGTCCTTATTAAAAATGCGTTTTGAAGATAGCATCATTTTTGAAATGCCAGAAAAAGCATCAAATCCAGAAAGCAAAGTGGTGCCTTTATCATTGCAACTACTTTTAGAAAATGCTGTAAAGCACAATATGGTAACATCAAGTAAGCCGCTTCATATTAAAATTTATGAAGATGCTGATAATTTGGTGGTAGAAAACAACTTGCAACCAAAGCAAATAGTAAAAAAGAGTAGTGGCGTTGGTTTGAGTAATATTACTCAGCGTTACGATTTATTAACAAACAAAAAAGTATCTATAAATAAAGATGCAAATAGGTTTGCAATAGCAATACCGATACTTACAAGACAAATATCAATTATGAGATCAGCCTCAAAACCAAATATAGATGATAGTTACTTGAGAGCTAGAAACCATGTTGATGAACTAAAAGGTTTTTATTATAGCTTTATATCCTATTGCTTAGTTATTCCTTTGTTAATATTTATAAATTATAAAACATCTTGGGATTTTCAATGGTTCTGGTTTCCCATGTTTGGTTGGGGCATAGGTTTAACTATTCGTGCTTTTAAAGTATTTATAAATGATGGTGCTTATGGAAGAACATGGGAAGAAAGAAAATTAAAAGAATTTATGCGGGATGAAGATGAAAACCGTTGGAAATAAAAACACACAGATATTATGGAAAGATTACCCGATTTTGAAAAAGATAAAAAATATCTAAGAGCACGAAAACGTGTTGATGATTTGAAAGAGTTTTATAGACATCTTCTTGCCTATTGTTTGTTTATTCCATTTTTAATATTTATAAATTATAAAACCTATTGGGAGTTTAAATGGTTTTGGTTTTCAGCCATAGGTTGGGGCATAGGTTTAGGCTTTCATGCGTTTCGGGTTTTTGTAAACAACAGTGTTTTAGGTAGTAAATGGGAGGAAAGAAAAATTGAGGAATTGATGCGGAAAGAAGAAAACCAACGCTGGGATTAAAGGAAATATTATGGAACTTAAAGATTATAAATACTCAAACGATTATAAAAAAGAGGATGCCTATTTTAGAGCCCAAAAAAGGCTCAAACAAATTAAAGGGTTTTACTGGCACACCTTCTGGTACGTTGTTGTTAACGCCTTCATAATTATTGTAATAGTATCAAATTCCGATGGCGATATTTGGCACTTAGGTACATTCTCTACACCCTTGTTTTGGGGTATGGGCTTAGGCTTTCATGCTCTAGAGGTATTTGGTAAAAATCTATTTTTTAGTAAAGATTGGGAAGAAAGAAAGATTAAAGAATACTTGGATAAAGATAAAAAGCACTGGGAATAATAGGGCTTTTCTACCCTATTGGGTCGGGCTTCTAGTCTATCTTGAGCGGAGTCTAAGGATTATATTTTTTTAAAGCTTCGCATTGATATCTTCAAACAAAAATATTTTGGTCTCGATAGTCTCAAAAAAGGATGCTACTGGAATCTTCAAAACAATAACTAACAATAATGAGTAATTACGATTTACTTCATAACAGTAACATAATAACGCACGTAGCAGCTGGCTCAATAGCATTGTGTTTAGGTGGTATTGCATTATTAAGTAAAAAGGGAAAAAAACTGCATAAAAAAAGTGGTCGGATATTTTTATATTTTATGCTAATAGTTATACTAACAGGGCTAATAGGTGTTTTTGTATTTAAACGTAATACATTTTTGTTGGTTATAACAGCATTAAGTGCCTATCAAGGTTTTTCAGGGTATCGGGTTTTAAATTATAAAAGTAACAATATTAAAACCTTAGACGTTCTAGTAGCTCTACTAACCTTAGCGTCAGTTTCCTATTTCTTGTATTATTTTAAATCTATAGGCATGATGTGGTCACCCATTATAATATATAGTACAGTTGGGTACTTATTATTTATAATTTCATACGATTTTTTAAGATATTTAATTCCGAAAAAGCGTTATAGAAACCTTTGGTTATATGAGCATATATTAAAAATGGTTGGAGCCTTTAGCGCGTTATTATCAGCATTTACAGGAACTGTGTTTGAAAGTTATCAACCATACAGCCAGTTTTTACCATCAACTTTCGGTATGTTTTTAGCCATCGGATTTATCGTTTACTTTTATAGAAAAATAAACTACACAAATTATAATTTAGAAAAATGAACGTAATCATTATAGAAGACGAAAAACCATCAGCAAGACGTTTACAACGCATGTTGGGAGCTTTAAATATGCAAGCAGAAACGATGCTTCACTCCGTTGAAGAATCTATAGCATGGTTTCAAAACAATAAGCACCCCGATTTAATATTCCTAGATATTCAATTAAGCGACGGTTTATCATTTGAAATTTTTGAAATCATAGATATTAAAAGTGCTGTAATTTTTACAACAGCTTATGATGAATATGCACTTCAAGCTTTTAAACTTAATAGTATCGATTATCTTTTAAAGCCCATTGATGATGACGAATTGGCCATAGCAGTAAAAAAATACCAAGAACGTACACCCCAAAAACAAGCTGTGACTTTAGATTTTGATGATATTAAAAAACTGTTAATAAATCCTATTGATCGTGAGTATAAAAAACGATTTTCGGTAAAAGTTGGTCAACATTTAAAGCTTATTAATATTGATGATATTGAGTGTTTTTACAGCGAAAATAAAGGCACTTATTTATACACTACTGAAGGCAGGAATTACCTTTTAGATACAACGCTTGAACATTTAGATAATGAACTAGAGCCTCAAACGTTTTTTCGAATAAACCGTAAATTCTTTGTAAACATTAATGCCATAAAAGATATGGTGAGTTATACCAACTCACGTTTGCAAATAAAGTTAAAAACCTATAACGATGATGAGGTAATTGTAGCTCGCGAACGCGTAAAAGATTTTAAGGGTTGGTTGGGTTAGCCCTTTTATTAAATGGCCTTTTAAATGGACAAAAGATTTATTTATTAGGGTTAATGTTATTTGTATACTATAAGTAGTTTATTATGAATTTTAAAAAATAAATTATTATGCCATTTATAACAAACAAAACAAAAGAAGAACATGTAGATATCTTTTATGAAGACTATGGAAGTGGACAGCCAGTAATTTTAATTCATGGATGGCCATTAAGTAGAAAAACTTGGGAGCAACAAGTTTGGAAAATTGTAGAGGCTGGTTACAGATGTATTTCTTATGATAGAAGAGGTTTTGGTATTTCTTCTTTTCCTTGGAATAATTATGATTATTCAGCATTAGCCAGTGACTTAAACGAACTTATAAATCAGCTAAATTTAAATAATAGTATTATCGTTGGTTTCTCAATGGGAGGAGGCGAAGTTGTACGATACCTTACAGATTATGGAAGCGATAAAATTGCTAAAGCAGCTTTAATTAGTAGTATAATTCCTTTAGTAAAACAAAAAGACGACAATCCAGATGGTGTGCCAGAAAAAGATTTGGAAGGAATAAAAACAGCTCTTGAAAACGATCGTGTTGGTTTTTTGAAAAAATTTCACCAAGGCTTTTATAATTACGATGATAATAAAGACCGTATAAGTCTAGCTCAATTAGAATATGATTTTATTATTGCATCTCACGCATCTCCAAGAGCAACAATTGAAACAGCAAAAGCGTGGATGAATACAGATTTTAGAAATGAGCTTAAAAATGTAGATGTACCAACATTAATTGTTCATGGTGATGCTGATGGAACAGTGCCTATTGAAACTTCTGCAAAACAAGCAGCCAAAGGAATTAAAAACAATCAATTTGAAATTATTAAGGGGGCTCCGCACGGACTAAATATAACTCACAAAGATGAACTTAATAAAATTTTAATAGATTTCTTAAAGAAATAGATAAAGTATAAACCAAAAAAGCTAGTTAAGAATTAATTCTTAACTAGCTTTTTTGGTTATTTAATTTTCTGTTTTATTTTTATAATATGTATTGGTTGTATTATGCTGTTTTAGTTCAAAACTAATATTTTTTATCTGAAAGTACGTTTTCCAAAAAGTGTTTCTTCTATAAACTGGATCCTTTTAATATCAATATTTTTCCATTTACAAATAACCTCTTGATAATAAACTTTTCATATTCCGTAATCTATTCAGCTATTTACTTTTAACCAATCGTCGCATCGCCACCCACTGTTTCAACATATCGCGTGCATCTTGCGCAGGATAACCCAAAACGGTTTCACCAGCTTTAACATTATTCATAACTCCAGAACCAGCACCAACAGTGGCACCAGATTCGATAATAGTATGATCTTTAATGGAAGCACTTCCGCCAATAATAACACCATCACCTAAAGTTACAGAACCAGCAAGACCGCTATGGCCAGCCATAATACACGAGCGTCCCATAATGCTATTATGAGCTATTTGAACGAGGTTATCAATTTTACAACCGTCTCCAATGATGGTAGAGCTGAATTTTGCACGATCTACACAAGAATTTGCACCAATTTCAACATAATGGCCTATAATTACATTGCCTATTTGAGGTATTTTAGTTAAGCCTTTGCCATCATCAGTTGGTCGGTATCCAAATCCATCAGCACCAATACTTACATTCGTATGAAAAATACAGTGGTTACCAATAATACAACGTTCTCTTATAACCGTTCCAGACCAAACAATAGTATGGTCTCCAATGATGGTTTCATCAAAAACACAAACATTTGGGTATAATATAACACCTTTACCTAATTCTACATCTTTACCAACATAACAGTTAGCGCCAATTTTACAATCATTTGCAATTTTAGCAGTTTTATGAATAACGGCAGTTGGATGAATATCCGTTTCAAATTCTGGTGCCGACGGATTAAAAAGTTCTAATATTTTTGCCATGGCTAAATCGGCATTCTTCACTTTTATTATTGCTCGATTATCTCCAGGCTCTACATTTAAGTTGTCGTTCACAATGGCTGCACAAGCTTCAGACTCTGCCCAATACTTAATATATTTTATACTACCTATAAATGTAATATGATTACTTTTTGCGTTTTGTAATTGTTCTGGTCCTACAATATTTAAACTTTGGTTGCCAATTAATTCCCCTTTTAAAATTTTGTTAATTTCACTTATAGTGTAAGATTTCATTTAATTTTTGTTGGTGGTTAGTAGTATTTGTAAAGCTAATAGAAAAAAACGAAAAAAGTATTTTATTCTTCAATTCTGTTTTCGTCAAAGGCTGATGGTAATAATTTTGGAATAAATTTTACAACCAAAGGCAATAATAAAGCGCCGCCAGGTAGTAAAAAAATGGCTAGACTTGGTATAGATTTAAAAATATCTAAAAGTTGTTCTTGTACTTTTTTCTGTTCATCAGCACTTAAATCTCTAATGGTAGATTGAGATAGTAACACCATAAGTTCTTTACTATCTTTTAATTCTTGATACAAACGTTTACTATTTCTTGAAATAAGTTTTATAACCATTTTACTAGAGTTGTTATAAAAACTCTGTACTATGTTTTTGGAACTCAATAATGCTATATTAGTTTTATTAAGTGTGTAAAATTCATTTACTGTTTTTATTGATGTGTGCACTCTTTGCTCACTAAGGCTAAGACTGTTTCCTAATTCCAGTAAAAATTGGCGCTCTTTTTTATCAATAATTTTATCACTCCAACTCGCCATACAAGCCAAATCTATAATATAATTCTTTTTTAATGGAGAATTAATAAATTTAATAGCCTCATGATAAGTAACATGAATATTATTTTGGTAACGTAATGATGATTCGAACAATTTAATTAAACTATAGTCATATTGGTTTTTTATTTCTTTTGAGTTTAAAACATGTAGCGATATAGAGACAATAGAGGCTTCTAAGCTCTTTATAAAATCAATTGAAATAGTTTCACTTTCTAAATACGCTTTGTAAGCAATAATATCTATATAAAGCAAAGCATTTATTATGAAGTAGTTAAAATTTTTCGTTAAAATATTATCATCTATTTGTATACGTTTATGAATTATTTTTTCAAGTTGTTCGCCAGATTTTTTACCTCGAATTAAATCTTGAAAAAACGATGTTTTAAGTTCATTTATATCTTTATAAAAAGCTATAACACTATCTGTAAATGGTATTTTGCTGTTGGATTTTTTATGTGTGAATAAAAAGGAAAGACATAAATTTATTTTACACAACTCATCTTCAGAAAGGTGTTTTTTATTAATAATGTTTGTAATAATATCTAAGTTACTACCATAAATAAAGCCACAAGATCTTAAGGCGTCATAAAACGATTCTTCACTATGATTAAACAAAGCGTCATCTTTCTGAACTTCTTTTAGTAGTTTTTTTATCCAGCCATGTCCTGATGGATTCATTTTTTAATCAATTTAATTTTAAGTAAAGATAAATGATATATACAAAAAACACCAAGTTTTCATATTAACATAATTTTAACAAAACCGCTACTTCTATTTCTTCGTAGGTATGCATGAGAGTCAAAATTTAACTAATAACAAAATCTCAAAAAATCATGAAAAATTTTAAAACAGTATTAGGATTAGGAATTATAGCTGCGGCTAGTTTCTTTATTATCGCAGCGGATCACATTGATGCTCCAGCTGTGAAAGGTGGTAGTAGCGATATTACCGATTTTTATGCCTTTCAAGGGCAAAATACCAACAATTTAGTATTTGCAGCAAACATGCAAGGACTTTTAAGTCCATCTGCAACGGCAGGAGCAGCGTTTGATGAAAATGTTTTAATTGAAATCAACATTGATAACACGGGCGATAATGTTGAAGATTTAGTAATTCAAGCTATTCCAAGAGACGGTAAAATGTATTTCTTTGGCCCCATAGCGCCATCTCAAACTGGTCTTAATAGCACCATCCAATCCACTTCAACTGTTGGCGGTGTTGTAGATATTACCGCCTACGGATCAAATGCGATAATAGGAACAAATGCAGGTATGACCTTTTTTGCAGGACCAAGAGACGATCCATTTTTCTTTGATTTCGCTCAATACTCCGAAATTATTGGAGGTATGGCAACGAGTTTTGATTCTCCAGGGTCAGACACTTTTGCAGGTTCAAATGTACTATCCGTAGTCATTGAAGTACCAAAATCTATGATTGGAGGTTCAGGCACTATTAAAACGTGGGTAGAAACAAAAAGAAAATAAACAAAACCATTTAAAAGAATATAATTATGAAGACTTTAAAGAATATAAAAGTAATAGCAATGGCTTTAGCAGTATCGTTTACTGCCTTTAATTGCTCAAACGATGATGATGAAATAGTCATTAACACTCCAAATTTTTCTGGAACATATGCACAGGAAGATCAAATGGGAAGACCAGCAATAAATACAGTATTTGTGAATTCTGCTGATAAAGATATGTTTAATGTTACAATACCTTCTGCACAAAATGCAGCATTTCAAAGTAAATTTCAGGCAAAATTATTGGCATTAAATCCAGATTATACTACAAATGCTTTAACTTTTGATGCCCCTACATTCACGGGAGCTTTAGCAACAGATGTTTTAACCGTATCGCTTGATGGCAAAACAACATTTTTTGATGGTACTAATGTTTTAACAGGTAGAGCATTAAATGATGATGTTATATCAGTTGAGTTATTATTGATTTTTGGTGGGCCAGATGGCTCAGAAAAACCAGGATTAACGGATGATAACGTCAATGCAAACGATAAACCCTTTTTAGCCACATTTCCTTACCTAGCTTCACCTTGGTAGAAGTTACTTATCAGGGTATGCCCAAAGTGTACCCTGATATTTATACCTAATAAACAAACACCTAACAGTTACCTTAAAACAAACAATTATGAAACCTATCAATATTATAACAATATTATTATTGCTGCTTATTGTAAGTTGTAATCATAAACCTAAAAAAATAACAAACACAAAAGAATATACTAATTATTTGAATGTTGAGAAGGATGAGATGTTGCAAATAACTATGGATGACCATGAATTCTGGGAAAAAAAGCTAGAAAAAGATCCAAATCAGTTTCCATATTTAGTTAAAGTTGCGGCATCTCTATCTCAATTATTCAGTAAAACAGGAAAAATAGAATTACTAATTGAAGCAGAAAATAAATTAATTAAAGCTAATGAAGCGACTAATTATAATAAAGCTTCATATTTAAAATCGTTAGCTCATAACTACATTTCTCAGCATCGTTTTAAAGAATCTTTAGAGCTACTTAAAAAAGCAGAGGCCATTGGAGAAAATTTAGAATCTACTCAAAAAATGTTATTCGATGTACATTTAGAGTTGGGGAACTATGAGTTGGCAAAAAACTATTTAGATAAATTTAGTAATGATACTAATGATTTTGAATATTTAATACGCCTATCTAAATGGGCCGATCATAGAGGAGATCTAGATGCTGCTATAAAATATATGGAGCAGGCTAAAACCATTGCCGAAGCTTCAAATTTAGCCCCAACAAAACAGTGGGTTTATACAAACTTAGCAGATTACTATGGGCATGCTGGAAGAATTGAAGAGTCCTATAAACATTATCTAAAAGCTTTAGAAATTGATAGTGGCGATGCCTATGCAAAAAAAGGAATTGCTTGGATTGTGTATTCATATGAAAAAAACGCAGAGGAGGCACTTCATATTTTAAATAGTATTACTAAAAAATATAATGCTCCTGATTATTATTTATTAAAAGCTGAAATTGCCGAATACCAAGGAAATTTAAAGCTAAAAGAGGAGCAATTGGCATTATATGAACATTCTGTTGCTAATAGGCTTTATGGCGATATGTATAACAAATACAATGCCCTAATATATGCTGAAGATCATACAAAATCAGCAATAGCACTCCAAATAGCACAAACCGAAATTGAAAATCGTCCAACACCACAATCGTACGATTTATTGGCTTGGACTTATTACAATCACGGAGATATTCGGGAAGCATTAGAAGTTATGGAGAAGCATGTTGTAAACAAAACATTTGAACCAGAAGCATTGTACCATTTAGCCCAAATATATAAATCAAATAAAAAGCTTGATAAAGCTAAAGCGTTAAAAAAAGAATTATTAGAAAGCACATTTGAGCTTGGCCCATTAACGGCTAAAAAAATTGAAAATATATAAATAATTAAAGCTATTTGTGATGAATTTTTTAAAGAATTTTACGTTTTTAACAGCCATACTTATGTTTAATTTTAACTATAGTCAGCAATTAAAAGGATTGGTTTCAAACAATCTAAATCAGCCTCTGGAATCTGCTTATATTTATAATTTAAATTCTAAAAGTCATGCGCATACGTTAGAAAATGGTGCGTTTATTTTAAACGAAACTAAAGTAGGCGACTCTATAAAAATAGGTCTATTAGGATATAACAATAAAATTATTGAAGTTGAAACTTTGAATGAAATGCTAAATATAGTTTTAATAGAAAAAACGTTTCAATTAGACGAATTAGTTATTTCAGAGCAAATAAATGCCATGAGCACGATAACGCGTTTAGATTTAAACACTAATCCCGTAAATTCTTCACAAGAAGTTTTACGAAAAGTACCAGGATTAATTATCGGGCAACATGCTGGAGGGGGTAAAGCAGAACAACTTTTTTTAAGAGGTTTTGATGTTGATCATGGTACAGATGTGTCAATTTCTGTTGATGGTATGCCTGTAAATATGGTATCGCATGCTCACGGACAAGGTTATAGTGATTTACACTTTGTAATTCCAGAAACTGTAAATAAAATAGATTTTGGAAAAGGGCCTTACTATGCAAAAGAAGGCGACTTTAATACGGCAGGTTACGTAAATTTTTCAACAAAAGATTATTTAAGTGAAAGTTCCATAAATTTTAGTATTGGGCAATTCAATATGCTACGTACTTTGGGGATGTTTAATCTTTTAGAAAACGTAAAAAGTCAAAATGCATATCTTGCTTTTGAATATTTAACGGGCGATGGCCCTTTTGAATCGCCTCAAAATTTCAATAGACTCAATGCGTTTGGAAAGTATGTGTTTTACACGTCCAAAAATGATAAAATAACTTTAACCGCATCACATTTTACAAGCCGCTGGGATGCCTCGGGGCAAATACCGCAACGCGCCGTAGATAATGGAAGTATCTCGCGTTTTGGTGCTATTGACGATACCGAGGGTGGAAATACAGCACGTACTAATTTTAATATAGAATTTACAAAACAAGTCTCAGATGAAACCATATTTAAAACCAACGCTTTTTATTCAAATTATGATTTCGAATTGTATTCTAATTTTACTTTCTTTTTGGAAAATCCCATTAATGGCGATCAAATAAAGCAAAAAGAAAATAGAGATATATTTGGTCTTAATACAGCCTTTAAAACGGAAACCTTTTTAGGGCAAATACCAGTAAATTTTAATTATGGTTTAGGTTTAAGACATGATATGTCTCACGCTAATGAATTGTCTAAAACTTTAAATAAATCTACAATTATTGAACGTATTAAATTAGGTGATATTAATCAAACCAATATAGATGTTTTTGTAAATGCAGAATTTGAGTTTGGTAAATTTACAGTAGCCCCAGCATTACGATTGGATTACTTTAAGTTTTTATATAATAATAAGTTGCAGAATGATGGCAGAACTCAAGCTGAAAATAAATCGGTAGTAAGTCCCAAATTAAATGTCTTTTACAATGCTGATAAAAACTTACAGTGGTTTTTAAAATCAGGTGTTGGCTTTCATTCAAACGATGCACGTGTTATAGTTATGAATCAGGAAGAAAATATTTTACCACGTGCTTATGGGGTAGATTTTGGTAATATTTGGAAACCAACATCTAAACTCTTTTTAAATACAGCAGTATGGTATTTGTTTTTAGAACAAGAATTTGTTTATGTGGGTGATGCTGGAATTGTTGAGCCTAGTGGAAAAACAGAACGTTATGGTGTGGACTTTGGATTGCGCTATCAGTTTACCGATTGGTTGTATTTTGATACTGATGCTACTTACACGAACGCAAGAAGTATAGAAAATCCAGAAGGTGAAAATTATATTCCATTGGCTCCAGATTTTACAATAGCGGGAGGGTTATCGGTTAAAAATGATAAAGGATTTTCAGGGAGTATTAAATACAGATATATTGATGATAGGCCAGCAAATGAAGATAATAGCATAGTTGCAGATGGTTATTTAGTAACAGATTTAAGCGCGAATTATACGTTTAATAATGTTACATTAGGGTTAGTTATAGAAAACCTTTTTGATACCGAATGGAACGAAACTCAATTTGCTACAGAGTCTAGATTGCAAAATGAGGCACAATCAGTTGAAGAAATTCATTTTACACCTGGTACGCCATTTTTCGTAAAAGGCTCAATAACTTATAAATTTTAAAAAATATGGTCAGTTAATTTGAGGTAATTAATTGTTTTTACAGAACCCGTAAATTAAAGTGTTTGATTTTTTGGTTAGGTTTGTTAGGTTGAAAGTTGCTCAATTATAGAGGTATAATTGGGCGCTTTCTTTTTTGTACAATTTATTATTGTTGTGATTTCGTTTTTATTTAATTCAAATCCCATGTCTCTAATTCAGGACTTATATTTAATGCCATTAGAACTAAATTCATAACAAAAATCATTTCTACCACTATAGAATTGGGTATTTTCTCAATTTGTTTTCAGTCAGCATTTTAAAGTTTCTAAATGATTTTATAATGAGTTATTAAGTTGCCATTGTGAGGTACAAGGATTTTATATGAAACCGTTTTAATATTTTTAATAAATCATTAAACAAATCAGCCAAATTTGTCAAAAAGTTAAATATCAATTTTCTAAAAATATTAACCTATATCATTGTACATTATAAATTACTTTTTATATTTGCGCCTTGAAAAATCTAAAAGAGAGGAGGTTAAGACACTATGTTAATAATACCAATTAAAGAAGGAGAAAATATAGATAGACCGCTAAAGCGTTACAAACGTAAGTTTGATAAAACTGGTACAAAGCGTCAGTTGCAAGCACGTAAGCAGTTTAATAAACCTTCAGTGATTCGTAGAGCGCAAATTCAGAAAGCGCAATACATTCAAGGCTTAAGAGATACAGAGGATATATAATTAATATCATTCTCAAAATGATACAATCCCACTATTCAGTGGGATTTTTTTTGTTTTATCTTTAAATAAAAGGTTGTACATTTATCTATAATAATTGTAAGATTCTAATCCTCTAATAATATAAGATTTGTCTTTTCAACCCTTTACCGATTATTTATTACTCGAAAAAAAATATTCGGCGTTAACAGTAAATGCCTATAGAAATGATTTAGAAGACTTTTTAGATTTCATTAATATTGAATATGAAGTAAACAGTATCAATAAAGTTAATTATTCTCAAATACGAAGTTGGATTGTTTTATTGGTTGAGAATGGTTTATCAAACCGAAGTATCAATAGAAAAGTATCAGCACTAAACACCTATTATAAGTTTCTATTAAAAATTCAAGCTATAGAAATAAATCCACTAGCTAAACACAAAGCATTAAAAGTTAGTAAAAAAATTCAAGTTCCTTTTTCAGAAAAAGAAATTGATACTGCTCTAAGCGACTTAAATTTTCAAAACGATTTTGAAGGAATCCGAGATAAGTTGATTATAGAATTGTTTTATTCAACAGGTATCAGACGCATTGAATTGGTTGAATTAGAAATTAAAAGTTTTAATTTAGATAATAAAACATTGAAAGTATTAGGTAAAAGAAATAAAGAACGAATCGTTCCGTTATTAAATACAGTGGTGCAAACATTAAAAAAGTATTTAGAGGCTAGAAATAAGTTGGAACTAATAATTGATAAAGAAAATCTTTTTTTAACTAAAAAAGGCGTTAAAATATATGAAACACTTGTTTACAGAATAGTAAATGAGTATTTTAGTTTAGCATCTTCAAAAGTAAAAAAGAGTCCACATATATTAAGGCACTCTTTTGCAACCCACTTACTAAATCAAGGTGCTGATTTAAATGCTGTTAAAGAACTTTTAGGCCACTCTAGTTTGGCAGCAACACAAGTCTATACACATAACAGTATAGCAGAGTTAAAAAGGGTACATATAAATACGCACCCAAGAAGTAAAAAATAGAAGTTTAAAATCATTGTCTAACCAAAAAATGTAGAAGTATGAAAGTAAACACGCAATCAGTTAATTTTAATGCTGATAAAAAGCTAATTAATTTTATTCAAAAACGTATGGATAAGTTGGATATGTTTTATGATAAAGTTATTAAATCAGATGTTTATTTAAAAGTAGAAAACACCAGTGACAAACAAAACAAAGTTTTTGAAGCGCGTGTAAGCGTTCCTGGAGATAGTTTAATTGTAAAAAAACAATGCAAATCTTTTGAAGAAGGTACAGATATGGCAGTATCATCGTTAGAAAGACAGCTAAAAAAACGAAAAGAAAAATTAAGAGCACATTTATGATAAAATTTCTTAAAAAATGTTTTGAATAAAATAAAAAATCTATACATTTGCAGTCCGTTAGAAATGACGGGCTTTTTTTATGTGTAAAAACTTAAAAAAAACGCCGATGTAGCTCAGCTGGCTAGAGCAGCTGATTTGTAATCAGCAGGTCGTGGGTTCGAGTCCCTCCATCGGCTCAAAATTACTGCTTGGGCAGAAATCTCAAATCGAAAAAAGTTTTGAGAATGTTCTTTAAAATAGTGAATAAAATAAATTGGGGAGATACTCAAGCGGCCAACGAGGGCAGACTGTAAATCTGCTGACTACGTCTTCGCAGGTTCGAATCCTGCTCTCCCCACATTTTTCACAAAAGAATTATTAGTAATTGCGAGAGTAGCTCAGTTGGTAGAGCGTCAGCCTTCCAAGCTGAATGTCGCCGGTTCGAACCCGGTCTCTCGCTCTAAAATTCCTGCGAAGGCAGGAATCTCTTCTTTCAATTAGTGTAATCTGTCATTGGGTTATTTGAAAGAAAAGGAAATAAAAACTTTACGCCGGTGTAGCTCAGGGGTAGAGCGTTTCCTTGGTAAGGAAGAGGTCACGAGTTCAATTCTCGTCATTGGCTCTATATTAGACAAAAAAAAAGAATACACTAATATTATTATATAACTAAGATTAAAATTATTTAAAAAACATGGCAAAGGCAACTTTCGATCGTTCAAAACCACACTTAAATATTGGTACAATTGGACACGTAGATCACGGTAAAACAACTTTAACTGCTGCTATTACTAAAGTATTAGCTGATGCAGGTTATTCTGAAGCAAGATCATTTGATCAAATTGATAATGCTCCTGAAGAAAAAGAAAGAGGTATAACAATTAATACATCTCACGTAGAATACGCAACAGCAAACCGTCATTACGCACACGTTGACTGTCCAGGTCACGCGGATTACGTAAAAAATATGGTTACTGGTGCTGCGCAAATGGATGGTGCTATTTTAGTAGTTGCGGCTACCGATGGTCCTATGCCACAAACTCGTGAACACATCCTTTTAGGTCGTCAAGTAGGTATTCCTCGTATGGTTGTATTCATGAATAAAGTGGATATGGTTGATGATGAGGAGTTACTTGAATTAGTAGATATGGAAATTAGAGATCTATTGTCTTTTTATGAATATGATGGAGATAATGGTCCTGTAATTTCTGGTTCTGCTTTAGGTGCGCTTAACGGTGAGAAAAAATGGGTGGATACTGTTTTAGAATTAATGGAAGCTGTAGATTCATGGATTGAAGAGCCACTAAGAGAAGTTGATAAGCCTTTCTTAATGCCTATCGAAGATGTATTCTCTATTACTGGTCGTGGTACTGTAGCAACAGGTCGTATTGAAACTGGTATAGCAAAAACAGGAGATCCTGTTGAGATTATTGGTATGGGAGCTGCAAAGTTAACATCTACAGTAACAGGTATTGAAATGTTCCGTCAAATTTTAGATAGAGGTGAAGCTGGAGATAATGCAGGTATCTTATTAAGAGGTATTGAGAAATCTCAAATATCAAGAGGTATGGTTATTTGTAAGCCAGGTTCTGTAACGCCACATGCTAAATTTAAAGCTGAGGTTTACGTTCTTAAAAAAGAAGAAGGTGGTCGTCACACACCATTCCATAATAATTACCGTCCTCAGTTTTATGTACGTACAACTGATGTGACTGGAAACATTGCACTTCCAAGTGGAGTTGAAATGGTGATGCCTGGAGATAACTTAACTATTACTGTTGAATTAATTCAACCAATTGCAATGAATGTAGGTTTACGTTTTGCAATCCGTGAAGGAGGTAGAACAGTTGGTGCAGGTCAGGTAACTGAGATATTAGACTAATACAGTTTAAATAAAAAATTTGAGTTGAGGTATTCCGTTTTTCGGAATACCTTGACTTATGTTTACGGGCGTAGCTCAGTTGGTAGAGCACTGGTCTCCAAAACCAGGTGTCGGGAGTTCGAGTCTCTCCGCCCGTGCAACAGATAATTGAGTAATATTTCAATTTAGATTAAAAAGAAAATAATAACATGGCTGGAATTGTAAATTATATAAAAGAATCATTCGGAGAACTAAAGAATAATGTGTCTTGGCCTACTTGGGCAGAAGCACAAAGTTTAACTGTTTTAGTTGCTGTATTTTCAATTATATTTTCTCTTGCAATATGGGGAGTAGATACAGTATTCAGCAAGGTCATAACATTTTACTTTGATTGGATTAACGGTTAAAAACAAAATTTTATGTCTGAAGTAAGTGAAAAAAAGTGGTATGTTGTTAGAGCTGTAAGTGGTCAGGAAAACAAAATCAAAACATATATTGAGAATGAAATAGCTCGTCTAGGTTTAGAAGATTATGTAGATCAAGTATTAGTTCCAACAGAACGCGTGATTCAAATTCGTAACGGAAAAAAAATACACAAAGAAAAAGTGTTTTTTCCAGGTTATATTATGGTGCAAGCTAATTTAACTGGTGAGGTTCCGCATATCATCAGATCCGTAACGAATGTTATTGGATTTTTGGGAGAAACAAAAGGAGGCGACCCCGTGCCGTTAAGACAATCTGAAGTGAACAGAATGTTAGGTAAGGTTGATGAACTTTCAGTAGAAGAAAGTGCTAATGTTGCTATTCCTTTTACAAAAGGAGAAACGGTTAAAGTGATTGATGGACCATTCAATGGATTTGATGGGACTATTGAAAAAATAAATGAAGAAAAGCGTAAACTTGAGGTAATGGTTAAAATTTTCGGAAGAAAAACACCATTAGAACTAAGTTATATGCAAGTTGAAAAAGTATAATAATTGTTACACTATATAAATGATATGCTTTTTTGCTTCCAATTTTAAAAAGCGTATCAAACTAAATTATTAAAAATGGCAAAAGAATTAGGTAAAGTAGTTAAGTTACAAGTTCGGGGAGGTGCTGCGAATCCATCGCCACCGGTTGGACCCGCTTTAGGTGCTGCTGGAGTTAATATTATGGAGTTCTGTAAGCAATTTAATGCTAGAACTCAAGATAAAGCTGGTAAAGTATTACCAGTGGTTATCTCTGTTTACAAAGACAAATCATTTGACTTTGTAATTAAGACTCCTCCGGCTGCAGTACAATTATTAGAAGCGGTCAAATTAAAGAAGGGTTCGGGAGAACCAAACCGAAAAAAAGTAGCTAAAGTTTCTTGGGATCAGGTTAAAACCATCGCAGAGGACAAAATGGTAGACTTAAATGCGTTTACTACAGAGTCTGCTATGAAAATGGTTGCTGGTACAGCAAGATCGATGGGAATAACCGTAACGGGAAAATTTCCTTCTTAATCTATTAAAGACATTATAAAATGGCAAGATTAACAAAAAAGCAAAAAGAAGCTGCAGCGAAAATAGAAAAAGGTAAACTTTATTCTGTTGATGAAGCATCAGCATTAATAAAAGAAATTACTAGCACAAAGTTTGATGCATCAGTAGATTTAGCAGTGCGTTTAGGAGTAGACCCTAGAAAAGCAAACCAAATGGTAAGAGGTGTTGTATCGCTGCCACATGGTACTGGTAAAGACGTTAAAGTATTAGCATTGGTAACACCAGATAAAGAAGCAGAAGCTAAAGAAGCTGGTGCAGATTATGTTGGTTTAGATGAATACCTTGATAAAATCAAGAATGGTTGGACAGACGTAGATGTTATTATTACAATGCCAAGTGTTATGGGTAAATTAGGTCCTTTAGGACGTGTATTAGGTCCTCGTGGCTTAATGCCTAACCCAAAAACAGGTACAGTAACTATGGATGTAGCTAAAGCTGTAACGGAAGTGAAAGCTGGTAAAATTGACTTTAAAGTTGATAAAACGGGTATTGTACACGCTGCTATAGGAAAAGCATCATTTAGTGCAGATAAAATTGCAGGTAATGCAAATGAATTATTAACAACATTATTAAAACTAAAACCAACTGCTTCAAAAGGAATATATGTGAAAAGCATTTATATGTCTAGCACTATGAGCCCTAGTGTAGCTGTTGATCCTAAAATAGGTTAATTAGTTAAATACTTTTATTATGACTAGAGAAGAAAAATCACAAGTAATTGAAGTTTTAACTGCAGAATTAGCTGATAATGCTAATATTTATTTAGCTGATATTTCAGGATTAAATGCAGATACTACTTCAAACTTAAGAAGAGCTTGTTTTAAGGCAAACATTAAGTTAGCAGTTGTTAAGAATACGCTACTTGAAAAAGCAATGGAGGCTTCTGATAGAGATTTCGGAAATCTTCCTTCTGTTTTGAAAGGGAACACTTCAGTAATGTATTCAGAAACTGGAAATGCTCCAGCTAAAGTAATTAAAGCTTTCAGAAAAAAATCAGATAAGCCCTTATTGAAAGGTGCTTTTATTGAGGAAGCAGTTTACATTGGCGACAATCAATTAGACATGTTAGTAGATATCAAGTCTAAAGAAGAATTGTTAGGAGAAATTATCGGATTGTTACAATCTCCTGCTAAAAATGTTATTTCAGCACTTAAATCAAGTGGTGGAAAACTCGCAGGGATTATCAAAACACTATCTGAAAAAGAAGGATAGTATTAAAAAAGTACGCACTTTATTACAATTATATTATTAAAATTTATTAAAACGATAGAAAAATGGCAGATTTAAAAGATTTCGCAGAACAATTAGTTAACCTTACTGTAAAAGAAGTAAATGAGTTAGCAACTATATTAAAAGATGAGTACGGTATCGAGCCTGCTGCTGCTGCAGTAGCAATGGCTGGTCCTGCTGCAGGTGGTGGAGACGCTGCTGAAGAAGCTCAAACTGAATTCGACGTTATTTTAAAAGCGGCAGGTGGTTCTAAATTAGCTGTTGTAAAATTAGTTAAAGAATTAACTGGTTTAGGTTTAAAAGAAGCTAAAGGTTTAGTTGATGATGCACCAAGTCCTATCAAAGAAGCAGTTTCTAAAGATGAAGCTGAAGCTTTAAAAGCTCAATTAGAAGAGGCTGGAGCAGAGGTTGAGCTTAAGTAAGCTTAACATCCAAAACACATAAAGGTTTAGGTCTAGAACAATTTGTTTTAAGGCCTAGACCATTTCGTGTATATAATCATATACTCGAATAAATTTTGAAATGGCATGTAAATAGCTAAGACTATTTTGGCTATTTAAAGAGTGTATAAAAAGCACTATCACTATTTTTTTAATCATAATTCCGTCCATTGATGTTATCAACACAAGCTGAAAGATTAAATTTCTCGTCTATTGTAAATAAGACAGACTATCCAGATTTCTTGGATATTCAGATAAAATCCTTTCAGGATTTTTTCCAATTAGAAACTAAATCAGATGAAAGAGGAGATGAAGGTCTTTACAATACCTTCATGGAAAACTTTCCAATTACAGATTCACGTAATCAATTCGTTTTAGAATTTTTAGATTACTTCGTAGATCCACCAAGATACGCCATTGAAGAGTGTATTGAAAGAGGACTTACTTATAGCGTTCCGCTAAAGGCAAGGTTAAAGTTATATTGTACAGATCCTGAGCATGAAGATTTCGAAACTATTGTTCAAGATGTGTACTTAGGAACTATACCTTACATGACGCCATCTGGTACTTTTTGTATTAATGGTGCAGAGCGTGTTGTAGTATCTCAATTACACCGCTCACCAGGAGTTTTCTTCGGTCAATCTTTCCATGCTAATGGAACTAAATTATATTCAGCAAGAGTTATACCATTCAAAGGATCTTGGATTGAGTTTGCTACAGATATCAACCAAGTGATGTACGCATACATCGATAGAAAGAAAAAATTACCTGTTACTACCCTTTTTCGTGCTATTGGATTTGAGCGTGATAAAGATATTTTAGAGATTTTTGACTTAGCTGAAGAAGTTAAGGTGTCAAAATCTGGATTAAAAAAATACTTAGGAAGAAAATTAGCTGCCCGTGTATTAAATACTTGGCATGAGGATTTCGTTGATGAAGATACTGGCGAAGTAGTGTCTATCGAGCGTAACGAGATTGTACTTGATCGTGATACTGTTTTAGATAAAGATAATATTGAGGAAATTCTTGAAGCAGATGTAAAAACGATTCTTTTACACAAAGAAACTTCAGAGCAAGGGGATTATGCAATTATCCACAATACACTTCAAAAAGATCCAACAAACTCAGAAAAAGAGGCTGTTGAACATATTTATAGACAATTACGTAATGCTGAGCCGCCAGATGAGGAAACAGCACGTGGTATTATAGATAAATTATTCTTTAGTGATCAACGTTACTCTTTAGGAGAGGTTGGGCGTTATAGAATGAACAAAAAATTAGGTCTTGATATCGGTATGGATAAGCAAGTGCTTACCAAAGAAGATATCATAACTATTATAAAATATTTAATCGAGCTTATCAACTCTAAAGCAGAGATTGATGATATTGATCACTTATCAAACCGTCGTGTACGAACTGTTGGTGAACAATTATCTTCTCAATTTGGGGTAGGTTTGGCACGTATGGCACGTACTATTCGTGAACGCATGAATGTTCGAGATAATGAGGTGTTTACACCAATAGATTTAATTAATGCCAAAACGTTATCGTCTGTCATTAATTCATTCTTTGGAACAAACCAGTTATCTCAGTTTATGGATCAAACCAATCCACTAGCTGAAATTACGCATAAGCGTCGTCTATCAGCTCTTGGACCAGGAGGTTTATCAAGAGAAAGAGCAGGTTTTGAGGTTCGTGATGTTCACTATACGCACTACGGAAGACTTTGTCCTATAGAAACACCAGAAGGACCGAATATTGGTTTAATATCTTCACTATCAGTATTTGCTAAAGTGAATTCAATGGGATTCATTGAAACTCCATACAGAAAAGTAACGGATGGTGTTGTTGATATTAAAAATCCACCAACGTATTTAAGTGCTGAAGAAGAAGAAGATAAATTAATAGCCCAAGCCACTGTAAAAGTTGACGAAAAAGGAACCATCTTACATGATAAGGTTATTGCAAGGATGGAAGGTGACTTCCCTGTAATTGATCCGAAAGGATTACATTATACAGATGTTGCACCAAACCAAATTTCGTCTATATCAGCATCTCTAATTCCGTTCTTAGAACATGATGATGCAAACAGAGCCTTGATGGGATCTAACATGATGCGTCAAGCAGTTCCATTATTGTTGCCACAAGCACCAATTGTTGGAACAGGTCTAGAACGTCAAGTTGCTTCAGATTCTCGTGTTTTAATCAACGCAGAAGGTGAAGGCGAAGTACTTTATGTAGATGCCAATGAAATTAAAATTAAATATGCTCGTACTGAAGATGAAGCTAAAGTAAGTTTTGATAGCGATATTAAAATTTATCAATTAGTTAAATTCAGAAAAACAAACCAAGGTACTTCTATCAACCTAAAACCAATTGTGGTTAAAGGCGACAAGGTTACTAAAGGCCAAGTGTTATGTGAAGGTTATGCGACACAAAAAGGAGAATTAGCTTTAGGTAGAAATATGAAAGTAGCATTTATGCCTTGGAAAGGGTATAACTTTGAGGATGCGATTGTAATTTCTGAAAAAGTGGTCCGTGAAGATATTTTTACTTCAATTCATATCGATGAGTATTCATTAGAAGTTAGAGATACCAAATTAGGAAATGAAGAATTAACGAATGATATTCCTAACGTTTCTGAAGAAGCTACGAAAGATTTGGATGAAAACGGAATGATACGTGTTGGTGCTGAGGTTAAACCTGGCGATATCCTTATTGGTAAAATTACCCCTAAGGGAGAATCAGATCCAACACCTGAAGAAAAATTATTGCGTGCTATATTTGGAGATAAAGCTGGTGATGTAAAAGATGCATCTTTAAAAGCGTCACCTTCATTACATGGTGTGGTAATTGAGAAAAAATTATTCGCAAGAGCAGTAAAAGACAAGCGAAAGAGAGCTCAAGATAAGGATGATATTTTAGCTTTAGAAATACAATATGACAGAAAGTTTGATGATTTAAAAGATGTTTTAATTGAAAAACTATTCAATATCGTAAATGGTAAAACAGCTCAAGGTATTTTTAATGATTTAGGTGAGGAAGTATTGCCAAAAGGCAAAAAGTTCACACTGAAAATGTTAAATGCTGTTGATGATTATGCGCATTTAGTGTCTGGAAAATGGACTACTGATGACCACACAAATCAACTAGTTGCTGATTTAATTCACAATTATAAAATTAAGGAAAACGATTTACAAGGTTCTTTAAGACGTGAGAAATTCACTATTTCTGTAGGTGATGAATTGCCAGCAGGTATTATCAAATTGGCTAAAGTTTATATCGCTAAAAAGCGTAAACTTAAAGTGGGAGATAAAATGGCAGGACGCCACGGTAACAAAGGTATTGTTGCGCGTATCGTCCGTCAAGAAGATATGCCATTCTTAGAAGATGGAACACCTGTTGATATTGTATTAAATCCATTGGGTGTACCATCTCGTATGAATATTGGTCAGATTTATGAAACTGTTCTTGGTTGGGCAGGTCAAAAATTAGATCGTACGTATGCTACTCCAATTTTTGATGGTGCTACCATAGATCAAATTAACGAATTTACAGATGAAGCTGGAATTCCAAGATATGGCCATACGTATTTATATGATGGTGGAACAGGTCAACGTTTCGATCAACCAGCAACCGTTGGTGTGATATATATGTTGAAACTAGGACATATGGTAGATGATAAAATGCATGCACGTTCTATAGGACCTTACTCATTAATTACACAACAACCTCTTGGTGGTAAAGCACAATTTGGTGGTCAGCGTTTTGGTGAGATGGAAGTTTGGGCACTTGAGGCTTATGGAGCATCAAGTACCTTACGAGAGATTTTAACCGTAAAATCTGATGATGTTATTGGTAGAGCTAAAACGTACGAAGCTATAGTAAAAGGTGAACCAATGCCAGATCCAGGATTACCAGAATCATTCAACGTACTTATGCACGAATTGAAAGGTTTAGGATTGGATATCAGATTAGAGGAATAAAAATAGTTTGCAATCGCAATATCTAGCTAGCTTTAATAACGCTTCTTTATATTGAGACTAAAACTGAAGACAAAAAAAACATGGCAAGAAAACAAGATAAGAATACAGTAAGGAGATTTAATAAAATCTCAATTGGTTTAGCATCACCAGAGTCTATTTTAGCAGAATCTAGAGGTGAGGTTTTAAAACCAGAAACTATCAATTATCGAACTCACAAACCAGAACGTGATGGTTTGTTCTGTGAGCGTATTTTTGGTCCTGTAAAGGATTATGAATGTGCTTGTGGTAAATATAAAAGAATACGTTACAAAGGTATAGTTTGTGACCGTTGTGGTGTTGAAGTAACTGAAAAGAAAGTACGTAGAGATCGTGTAGGGCACATTAATTTAGTGGTTCCTGTTGCTCATATCTGGTATTTCCGTTCTTTACCAAACAAAATTGGTTATTTATTAGGCTTACCATCTAAGAAATTAGATATGATTATTTACTACGAACGTTATGTAGTTATACAACCAGGTAATGCTAAAAATGAAGAAGGAGAACCATTACAAAAAATGGATTTCTTAACAGAAGAAGAATATTTAAATATTCTTGAAGATCTTCCTCAAGATAATCAGTATTTAGATGATACAGACCCTAACAAGTTTTTAGCTAAAATGGGTGCGGAATGTTTAATTGAGTTATTATCTCGAATAGACTTAGTAGAGTTATCATACGAATTACGTCATAAAGCAAATACAGAAACGTCTAAACAACGTAAAACTGAAGCGTTAAAACGTTTACAAGTTGTTGGAGCATTACGTGAATCAAACAATAACAGAGAGAATCGTCCAGAATGGATGATTATGAAAGTTATTCCAATCATCCCGCCAGAACTACGACCATTAGTACCATTAGATGGTGGCCGTTTTGCAACGTCTGATTTAAATGATTTATACCGTCGTGTAATTATTAGAAACAACCGTCTTAAACGATTGGTTGAGATAAAAGCACCAGAAGTTATTTTACGTAATGAAAAACGTATGTTACAAGAATCAGTAGATTCATTATTTGACAACACACGTAAATCATCTGCAGTAAAAACAGATTCTAACAGACCATTAAAATCTTTATCAGATTCGCTAAAAGGTAAGCAAGGGCGATTCCGTCAAAATTTATTGGGTAAACGTGTTGATTATTCTGCCCGTTCCGTAATTGTGGTTGGTCCAGAATTAAAATTATTTGAATGCGGTATCCCTAAAGATATGGCAGCCGAATTATACAAGCCTTTCGTCATTAGAAAATTAATTGAAAGAGGTATTGTCAAAACTGTAAAATCTGCAAAGAAAATTATAGATAAAAGAGAGCCTGTGGTTTGGGATATTTTGGAAAATGTTCTAAAAGGTCATCCCGTTTTACTTAACCGTGCGCCTACGTTACACCGTTTGGGTATACAAGCTTTCCAACCAAAATTAATTGAAGGGAAAGCAATACAGTTACATCCATTAGTATGTACGGCATTTAACGCCGATTTTGATGGTGATCAAATGGCGGTGCATTTACCATTAGGTCCAGAAGCTATTTTAGAATGTCAATTATTAATGTTGGCATCTCATAATATCTTAAACCCTGCAAATGGTTCGCCAGTTACTGTGCCTTCTCAAGATATGGTGCTCGGTCTATATTACATGACCAAATTACGTACGTCTACTGCTGAAGTAAAAGTAAAAGGTGAAGGCCTAACATTCTATTCTCCTGAAGAAGTAGAAATTGCTTTTAACGAGGGAATGGTTGATTTAAATGCAGGTATCAAAGTAAGAACTATTGATATTAATGAAGACGGAAAGTTAGATAGAATGATTGTCGAAACTACTGTTGGTAGAGTATTATTTAATCAAAACGTACCACAAGCAGCTGGCTATATTAACCAAGTATTAACTAAAAAATCTTTAAGAGATATTATTGGTGATATTCTTAAAGTGACTTCAGTTCCTGAAACTGCTGATTTCTTAGATGCGATTAGAACTTTAGGATTTAAATTTGCATTTCAAGGTGGATTATCATTTAGTTTAGGTGATATTATTATTCCACCAGAAAAGCAAAGTATGATTGACGCTGCTAATAAGCAAGTTGATGGTATTATGGGTAACTATAATATGGGACTTATTACTAACAACGAGCGTTATAACCAAGTTATTGATATCTGGACATCTACAAATGCGGAATTGACTGAATTGTCAATGAAACGTATTCGTGAAGATCAACAAGGTTTTAACTCGGTGTTTATGATGCTTGATTCTGGAGCCCGTGGATCTAAAGAACAGATTCGTCAGCTTACAGGTATGCGTGGATTAATGGCAAAACCTAAAAAATCTAATGCAGGTGGTGGTGAAATTATTGAAAATCCAATTCTTTCAAACTTTAAAGAAGGACTTTCAATTTTAGAATACTTTATCTCAACACACGGTGCTCGTAAAGGTCTTGCCGATACAGCACTTAAAACTGCCGATGCAGGTTACTTAACGCGTCGTCTAGTTGATGTATCTCAAGATGTTATCATCAATTCTGAAGATTGTGGTACTTTAAGAGGTGTTGAAGTTGAACCGTTAAAGAAAAATGATGAAGTTGTTGAAACTTTAGAAGAGAGAATCGTAGGTCGTGTATCTCTAAACGATGTTTATAATCCACTAACAGATGAATTATTAGTAGCATCTGGTGATTTAATAAGTGACAAAATTGCGAAATCTATTGAAGCATCTCCTATTGAAGCTGTTGAAGTACGCTCTGCTTTAAGCTGTGAAGCTCTACAAGGTATTTGTGCTAAATGTTACGGACGTAATTTGGCTACTGGTAAAATGGTACAACGTGGTGAGGCTGTTGGAGTTGTAGCGGCACAATCTATTGGAGAACCTGGTACGCAGTTAACACTTCGTACATTCCACGTAGGTGGTATTGCTGGTAACATATCTGAAGAAAATAAGTTAGCCGTTAAGTTTAATGGTATTGCTGAAATTGAAGATTTAAAAACAGTTAAAGGTCAAGATAACGAAGGTAAAGAGATTGATATCGTTATTTCTCGTACGTCTGAATTAAAGTTAGTAGATAAGAAAACAGGAATTACTTTAAGCACAAATAATATTCCTTATGGTTCTACCATTTTTGTTAAAAATGGCGATAATTTAAGTAAAGGTGATATTGTGTGTTCTTGGGATCCATATAACGGTGTAATTATTTCAGAATTTGCTGGTAAAGTAAAATATGAAAACATCGAACAAGGTATCACGTATCAAGTTGAAATAGATGAGCAAACTGGCTTTCAGGAAAAAGTAATATCTGAATCTAGAAACAAAAAACTTATTCCAACACTTCATATTGTTGATGGAAAAGGTGAAACTATTCGTTCATACAACTTACCAGTTGGAGCGCATTTAATGATCGATGATGGTGAGAAAATTATTGTAGGTAAGATTTTAGTTAAAATACCTCGTAAATCTGCAAAAGCAGGTGATATTACAGGTGGTTTACCACGTGTAACCGAGTTATTTGAAGCACGTAATCCTTCAAACCCTGCAGTAGTAAGTGCTATAGACGGTGTCGTTTCTTTTGGAAAAATCAAAAGAGGTAATCGTGAAATTATAGTAGAATCTAAATTAGGTGAAGTTAAAAAGTACTTGGTTAAATTATCCAATCAAATTCTTGTTCAAGAAAATGATTACGTAAAAGCAGGTATGCCTTTATCAGATGGTTCTATAACTCCAAATGATATTTTAAATATTAAAGGACCTTCAGCGGTACAGCAATATTTGGTTAACGAAGTACAAGAAGTATATCGTTTACAAGGTGTGAAAATTAATGATAAACACTTTGAGGTTGTAGTAAGACAGATGATGCGTAAAGTTAGAATCATTGATTCTGGTGATACCATCTTCTTAGAAGATCAATTGGTGCATAAAGCAGACTTTATTTTAGAGAATGATGAAATATTTGGAATGAAAGTTATTGAAGATGCTGGAGATTCTACTAATGTTAAAGCGGGTCAGATTATTTCTCCACGTGAGCTAAGAGATGAAAATTCTATTTTACGTCGTGAGGATAAAAACCTTGTTGTAGCAAGAGAAGCTAAACCAGCAACTGCTACTCCAATACTGCAGGGTATAACAAGAGCGTCACTTCAAACAAAATCATTTATTTCTGCGGCATCGTTCCAAGAAACTACTAAAGTACTTAATGAAGCAGCAGTAGCTGGTAAAGTTGATACTTTAGAAGGCTTGAAAGAAAATGTGATAGTTGGACATAGAATTCCAGCAGGAACAGGTATGCGTAACTATACAGATATTATTGTGGGTTCTAAAGAAGAGTTTGACGAAATGATGCAAGTTAAGCAAGAATTAAATTATAATTAATTGAGATTCCCGTAAATACGGAATTTTATTTATCCCAACGCAGGTTGGGATCTGTTTAAAAACAATAAAAAGTCCTGCTAAATTATAGTGGGACTTTTTTTTAAAACGATTATTAACGTGATTTCCATTTTTTTTGGAAATAAAAATTGAATTTGCAATGGCAAACGAAAAAGACAATTCAAAACAAGGTCAAATAAATATAGAGTTAGATGAGAAAGTGGCTGAAGGAACCTATTCTAACTTAGCGATTATAAACCATTCTGTATCAGAATTTGTTGTAGATTTTGTTAATATTATGCCAGGTATTCCTAAAAGCAAGGTGAAATCTAGAATTATTTTAACACCACAACATGCCAAACGATTGTTAAAAGCTTTAGGTGATAACGTATCTAGATTTGAAAAAGCACATGGAGAAATCAAAGATTATGAACAACCTCCTATACCTTTAAACTTTGGTCCAACAGGACAGGCTTAAAAATAAAAAATCCCTTTCAATATTATTGAAAGGGATTTTTATAATGAACTCATCTTAACTTTTAAGTTTTAACCGAAAATTCGATAAAATTTGTTCAGATGAAACAGTTTTTTTAAAAATCATAGCATCGCTACGAATAAGAAAATAGATGAAATACGAACTGATTCTAGCCATTTTTCAGAAAATAGGAAAAGTCAAGATGAGTTCAATATAAGCTAACAAGCTTCTTTTTTATTTTTTAAACGATATTTAAGAGCGCCAGATGGGCAACGTTTAATTTGATTTATTATTTTTTTATTTTCAGTAGCGTCTAAATCAATCCAAGGAATTATAGATAATCTAAAAACTTCGGACAATTCTTGTGCACATTTTTCAGCATGTACACACAAACAGGGTTCAAAAGTAACCGTTAAATCGTCATTACTATAAACATTATTATTTGTTTCCATAGGTCAATCATTATTTGGGGTTATGATTAGATTACTATATAAATTTAACTAACTCTAATGCTATGATCATAATTTTTGATTAAAATATAAATTGTAACGGTGAATTACGGTTTTTTTTAATAAATTTCGATGAAATACAATATAATTTTAACCTTTTTAGTCAAATTCTGAAGTTAAGTGAAATTTTATATTTGGATACTTCTGTTGTGTCATTTGTAATGAGAATGAAGAATCTGCCAAAAACACTAACTGATTTTGCTTGTCTTTTGCTAAAAAACGTTGTTTAACTCTAACAAATTCTTTGTATTCGTCTGTTCTGGCATTTTTTGGATCAACCCAACACGCTTTAAATACATTTAAATTTTCATAAGTACATTTCGCTCCATATTCATGTTCCAATCTGTATTGAATAACTTCATATTGTAGTGCACCAACAGTACCAATAACTTTCCGACCATTGAGTTCTAATGTAAATAGTTGTGCTACACCTTCATCCATCAATTGATCTATACCTTTAAAAAGTTGTTTGGATTTTAAAGGGTCGGCATTATTAATATATCTAAAATGTTCAGGTGAAAAACTTGGAACACCTTTGTAATTAATTGTTTCCCCTTCCGTTAGGGTATCTCCAATTTTAAAATTTCCAGTATCGTGTAAGCCTACAATATCACCAGGGTAGGAGGTGTCAACGATTTCCTTTTTTTCGGCAAAAAAGGCATTAGGACTAGAGAATTTTAATTTTTTATCTTGCCTTACATGTAAATACGGTTTATTTCTTTCGAATTTCCCAGACACAATTTTAACAAATGCTAAACGATCTCTGTGATTAGGATCCATATTGGCATGTATTTTAAATACAAATCCTGTAAATTTATTTTCATCAGGTTTTACGAGACGTTCTTCGCTTTGTTTAGGCCTTGGTTTTGGAGCTATTTCTACAAAGCAATCTAATAATTCTCTAACTCCAAAATTATTTAATGCTGATCCAAAAAACACAGGTTGTAAGTCACCATTTAAATAAGCTTCTTTTTCAAAATTCGGATAAATTCCATCAACAAGCTCAATCTCTTCCCTCAACGTATTTGCAGCTTTTTCTCCAACTAACTTATCCAATTCAGGTGATGATAAATCTGATATTTCAATAGTTTCTTCAATATCCTTTCTACTATCACCACTAAAAAGATTTAAGTTTTTTTCCCATATATTGTAAATTCCTTTAAAATCGTAACCCATTCCAATAGGAAAACTGAGCGGAACCACTTTTAAACCTAACTTTTGTTCAATTTCATCTAATAAGTCAAAAGCATCTTTTCCTTCCCTATCCATTTTGTTTATAAAAACAATCATGGGTATATTCCGCATACGGCAAACTTCAACCAACTTTTCGGTTTGCTCTTCAACACCTTTGGCAACATCTATAACCACAATAACACTATCAACAGCAGTTAAAGTTCTAAAAGTATCTTCGGCAAAATCCTTATGTCCAGGTGTATCTAAAATATTAATCTTGATACCGTCATATTCAAAAGCTAAAACAGAAGTGGCTACCGAAATCCCACGCTGACGCTCAATTTCCATGAAATCGCTCGTAGCACCTTTTTTAATTTTGTTACTTTTTACAGCACCAGCTTCTTGTATTGCACCTCCAAAGAGTAGTAATTTTTCTGTTAAAGTGGTTTTACCAGCATCAGGATGAGAAATAATTCCAAAGGTGCGTCGGCGTTGTATTTCTTTTAAAAAACTCATAAATATTTTATACAAATGGTTTGCAAAGATAATATTTATAACTTCAATAAAAATAGAAGTTTTTATCACTTTTTAAATTTTGGATGAGAATGCTATTTTTTAAAATATACTTGGTATTTTTGTCTTGCTATGGAAGAAGAAAAAGTAATACTTGTTAACGAAAATGATGAGCAAATTGGCTTAATGCCTAAGCTAGAAGCTCATGAAAAGGCCGTATTGCATCGTGCATTTTCTGTATTTATATTTAATGATAACAATGAATTAATGCTACAACAGCGGGCATTAGATAAATATCACTCTCCCGGACTTTGGACAAATACGTGTTGCAGTCATCAACGTGATGGTGAAACCAACATTGAGGCAGGCAAAAGACGTCTGCAAGAAGAAATGGGCTTTGTAGTAGATTTGAAAGAATCTATTTCATTTATATATAAAGCACCATTTGATAATGGTTTAACCGAGCACGAATACGATCACGTATTATTAGGAAGCTATAATTATGAACCAAAGATTAACTTAAATGAAGCAGCCAATTGGAAATGGATGCCCTTAGAAGACGTAAATAGAGATATATCACTTCAGCCTCAATTATACACGGAGTGGTTTAAAGTTATTTTCGATAAATTTTACGAACATATAAATATAAATTCATGAAAGTAACTGTTAGTAGAAAAGCACATTTTAATGCCGCTCATAGATTATATCGAAAAGATTGGACGTTCGAAAAAAATGATGCCATTTTTGGTAAATGTAATAACCCGAATTTTCATGGTCATAATTATGAACTCATTGTTAGTGTAACAGGTGATATAGATAAAGAAACTGGCTATGTTATCGATATGAAGGTTTTAAAAGATATAATAAAAAGTGAAGTTGAAGATGCTTTTGACCATAAAAATTTGAATATTGAAGTGCCTGATTTTAAAGATTTAAACCCTACTGCTGAAAATATTGCGGTTATCATTTATAATAAAATGAAACTAAAACTTGATACAGTATTAGATTTAGAAATCACACTTTACGAAACACCTAGGAATTTTGTAACCTACTCAGGCAATTAATACATAATATATGCTATATCCGTTAAAATTTACGCCTATTTTAAAAGACAAAATATGGGGTGGACAGAAATTAAAAAACTTATTAAACAAAGATAGCAATTTACCAAATATTGGTGAAAGTTGGGAAATTAGCGATGTTGAAGGTGATACCTCTATAGTTTCAAATGGGAACTTAAAAGGCAAATCTTTAAAAGATTTATTAGAAACTTACAAAAGTGACCTATTAGGAGAAAAAAATTACCACATTTTTGGAAACAAGTTTCCACTTCTAATAAAATTTATTGATGCCAAAGAAGATTTATCTATTCAATTACATCCTAATGATGAACTAGCTGCAAAACGTCATAATTCATTTGGTAAAACTGAAATGTGGTACACGTTGCAGGCCGATGAGGATTCCAATTTAATTGTTGGATTTAATCAGGATATGACACCTGAAAAATATTTAAGTCATTTGAAAAATAAAACACTTCCAAAGATTTTAAATTTCGATAAGGTAAAAAAAGGAGATACCTATTTTATTGAAGTTGGACGAATTCATGCTATTGGAGCTGGTGTTATGGTTGCAGAAATACAGCAAACTAGTGATATTACTTATCGCGTTTACGATTGGGATAGAGTAGATAATGATGGAAATGAAAGAGATTTACATAATGATTTGGCCATTGATGCCTTCAATTTTGATATGCCAGATAATTTTAGGGTAAAATATTCTAAAACAGAAAACGTATCCAATCAAATGGTAAGTTGCCCTTATTTTAAAACGAGCTATTTAAACGTTACTAAAACACTAAAAAAGGTAAATAATAAAGAATCTTTTTTTATTTATATGTGTGTGGATGGTGAAGCAGAAATAACTAGTGAGGGCTATACTGAGCTTATTAAAAAAGGAGAAACCATATTACTTCCAGCTGCTATCAAGGATTATGAGATTACTTCAAAAAATGCTTCGCTATTGGAAGTTTATGTGTAATTTTGTCCATTAATTTTTAATACACACAAAATGGCAAATGTTAGAGACCTAAAAAAAGATATCAATTATGTTTTAGGCGATATTATAGAAGCAGTTTATATCTGGGAATATTCAAATACTGATAAAGACACTAAAAAAAGTGAAGCGATAATTGATGAGGCTATCGCAACTTTTGATGAATTAATTGCTAAAGTTAATGCAAAAAATGTAGATAATCCAAAAGCACATTTTAAAGCAATAAATCAGGAATTAGAAACTAAAGGAAGAGCTTTAATTGAAAAAATTAACAAACTAGGATAAATTTTTTAATTGAGTATTTGCACATATCATTTTTGAGATTATATTTGCATTCATTAAAACGCCGATGTAGCTCAGCTGGCTAGAGCAGCTGATTTGTAATCAGCAGGTCGTGGGTTCGAGTCCCTCTATCGGCTCTAAAAAAAAGAAACTTTTCTAATTGAAAAGTTTCTTTTTTTTTAAGAGTAATTTAAGAATTATTATCTTTCTGTTGTTTTTATATTCTCAATAAAACGTTGTAATTCTTTGCCATATTTGGATGCTTTAACATTAGGAGTTAAAGAATTATTAATGGTATCCAGTAAGTTTATATTAGCGTTATATATCTCATTTAAAGCAATATAAGGTGCAACTTCACTATCTTTGTTATTTATTGCAAAATTAACTGAGAATAAATACTTTCTTTTTAAAAGATGATCATATTTTTTTTGAATGCTTTTAATTTTCGCAGTGTCACCCATTTTTTGTGCTTCAAAGTCTTCTTTTATCAAATCTAAATTTTCATTATTAAGTCTTGAAATAATAGATTGATATTCTTCTAAAGTTTTTTGTTGCTTTGAACCATTTATCTTAGCATCAAAAGCGAAATTTTTTAATGAGGTATTAATTTCAGTGACACCTTTATCGGCAAAAAAAGCAATTCTGTCTTTTTCAGAACTATTTTTATCTAAGTATAAGAAGAATATTTCTGGCGAATCTAAATCACTATGTAATTCAAAATCAGAATTCCCGTTGATGGATAATGAATCGACATTTACAAGAATTGAATCATGAACTTTTTTTAAATAAATGGTTCCTTTTTTTAGATTCTTAATATGTCCTTTTACGGTTAAATCGTGTGTTTCTTCGGCACACGATAATATTAGCAAAAAAGATAGTAGTAGTAAGTTTTTCATTAATTATAATACTTTTTTAATCACACAAATATCTCACATTTATATTTTAAATACTAAAAGGATAGCACTAATTTATATGATGTTAAATAAAACCCAAAAAAGAGTCCTTTTTTAGTTTGGCACGAAGATTGCTTATTTATTATTGTTACATTTTGATAAAAAAAGTTTATTGAGTGGTTACTTTAAACTTAAGAATTGTAACTCATATTTTGGTTGGTTAGTTAGTAAAAAAGCATCCTTTTTGGGGTGCTTTTTTTATTTTTTGTGATTCATAAACGTGTATTTCATCGATAATTTTTTGTTTTTAATCGTTAAATGTTAAAATTAAATGCATTTCATCGATTTATAATGTATTTAGTCGTTGGTTGTGATTTAATAATTATATATTTGGAGTGTACTAAATAACACACTTTTTAGTTCAATGGATTAATTAATTAATATTTGCATTATGTTGTTGATCTGGAGACCCCAAATCTAGCATCATAATAAAAAAGCAAATTGAAAAGAAACCGAGTTTGAGGGAACTCGGTTTTTTTATGCAATAATTCTAAATGTTAAATTAATCCGTTTTCCTATGTCTTTTTGAGTTTTTGGTATTTGATGTAACCAATTTGTTTGTGTTTTTCCTTTCATTAATAAAAGGCTACCATGTTGCAAAATCAGCTTCATTTTTTCTTCTTTATCAAACCTGTGTTTGAAATAAAATATTCGCTCTGTACCAAAAGTTACAGAGGCTATGATAGGGTTTTCTCCTAATTCTTTTTCATTATCAGCATGCCAACCGTTACTATCTTTACCACTACGGTATAAATTGGCTAAACAGCTAGTAAAATTGATTTTTAATTTAGCCTCAATAGTGTTTTTAATTTTCAGTAAATCTCCATTAAATTGTTCGGGTTCCATTACAATATTACTATACTTGTAAATATTACTATTATTTGCATAAAAGGCAGTTAAACGCGGTTGTAAATGGTTTTTACCAAAAACGGTTATGGTATCTTGTTTCCACTTAATAGTATTTAGTAAATTATTAAAGTAATTATCTGCTTCATTTTTATCGAAAAAATTTGGATAATACATGACATCGGCATCTTTCATCTTTAAATTTATAGCACTTTCAAATAGCATGTTCTTTTATTTTCTAAATTAGCATTATTATGAATATAAAGAAATATATAATTACTGTTTTATTAGGCTTATGTTATTTAAATACTTTTTCTCAGTTACCTGAAGGATTTGTTTATGTTTATGATGTTATCCCAGATTTAGATGTTGAATTACGATATTTTGAATCTCATAATTTTGTAGGAAAGCCTATTGAAGGTTATTATTCTAATAAATTGATATTGACTATTGAAACTGCAAATGCTTTAAAAGAGGTGCACAAAGCACTTCAACAACAAAACCTATGTTTAAAAATTTATGATGGATACAGACCACAAACAGCTGTAAATCATTTTGTATTATGGGCAAGAAATTTAAATGATACCATTAATAAACACGAATTCTATCCAAAGGTTAAAAAAAAGAATTTATTTAGTCAAGGTTATATTGCATCAAAATCTGGACATAGTAGAGGTAGTACGGTTGATTTAACTATTATTAATGGGAATACAGGTGTGCCTTTAGATATGGGAAGTCCTTATGATTTTTTTGGTCAGGAATCTTGGGTAGATTTCGATGGAATTAATAAAGAACAAAAAGCCAATAGGCAATTGCTACAAGCTATTATGTCTAAATATGGCTTTAGAAAATACCCTAAAGAATGGTGGCATTTTACATTAAGAGGCGAGCCTTTTCCTAGTACTTATTTTGATTTTCCTGTTGAATAAAAAGATTTCTCCCAAATTATGAAGGTATCTAAGGCTTTTAATACCAACGTTTCTTTTTCTTTTTAGAAGCTTCACTTTTACGTCCTTTCCGGTGTTTACTACCCGTTTTTTTGGCTTTGTGAACAATAGGTTTTGCTTTTGGATCTAAAGGATATGGATGATCTTCAATAATGTCAATCTGTAATTGGATGAGTTGCTGAATTAAGGTTACATAAGCTTTTTCATCAGCAGAACAAAACGAGTATGCCATACCCGACATGCCAGCTCTGGCCGTTCTACCAATTCTATGTACATAGGTTTCAGGCACATTAGGCAAATCAAAATTAACAACAGCATCTAAATTACTAATATCAATACCACGTGCAGCAACATCAGTTGCAATTAAAATTTTTACGTCACCATTTTTAAATTTACTAAGTGCATTTTGTCTATCAGTTTGACTTTTATCACCGTGTATACTGTCCACATTATAGCCATTTTTAGATAATGCGTTTTCAAGTTTATCAACTCCAAATTTTGTGCGCCTAAAAATAATGATATTGCCTTTTATAGTATTTCTAAGTAAATGTAAACACAGTTCAATTTTATTTTTTTTGGGAACGTAATACAATAATTGGTTTACGTTTTTTGAAGTTGATGAATTGGGAGATACTTCAATACGTTCAGGATTATTTAAAATAGTTTGGGCTAGTTGTTCAACTTTGTAGGGAATTGTTGCAGAAAAAAGAAGTGTTTGTTTTTTTTCTGGACATAAGCGTTCAATTTTCTTGACGTCATCAATAAAGCCCATATCTAACATCAAATCGGCTTCATCTAAAACTAATATTTCTACATAGTCTAAATTAATAAAATCTTGTTTGTGTAAGTCTAGTAATCTTCCAGGTGTTGAAATTAAAATATCTATCCCTTTTTTTAAAATATCTTTTTGTGGTTCAATAGATGTGCCACCAAAAATAACGGTTGTTCTTAAATTGGTATATGTGGAATAATTATCAAAATTTTTAGCAATTTGAATTGCTAATTCTCTTGTTGGACTTATAATTAAGGCTTTTGTAGTTTTTCCTTTTTTTGGTGCGTCTTGCTTATCAAACAACAATTTTAAAATAGGAAGTGCAAAAGCAGCGGTTTTGCCAGTTCCAGTTTGAGCCGAAACGATACAATCTGTTTTAGATAATACAAGCGGTATGGTTTTTTCTTGAACCAAAGTCGGATTATCGTATCCAGCATCAGCAATTGCTCTTAAAAGGGGTTTGTTAAGTTTTAAGTCTTTGAATGACATTTTTAATAATTTGAGGTAAAGATATAATAAACCAGATAGTTACTTCATATTAGCTTTTAGTTTATTTCTTTTACTTTTAGGTAAAGCATCGTTTTTTAAAATTAATCGAATTAAACTGACATCTTTTTCTTTTGAATAGAGTAAATTATAAAATTGTGCTGTAGTCATACTTTTTTCTGCTTTTTTTACTAATTCAAAGTTATCACCGCTCTTAACTATCCCTTCTTTCAAAATACGAACATAAGTTCCTGGAAAACCATGCTCAATAAATTGTTTGATTATTTTTTGGTTTCCGAATCTCACACCTAATTTATAACAAGGTTCTCTAGGTTGGGTAATTTGTATCAAAGCACTACCAACCTTATAGATGTCTCCAATAGAAATTTTCGTTTCGTCTAAGCCTTCAACCGTTAAGTTTTCTCCAAACATTCCCCAATTCCAATCTAAATTGGGATATAAATTTTTCCAATACTCATAATGCTTTTTAGAAAACAAATAGCACGCTTTAAATTCTCCACCATGATGTTTTCTATCAGTTACTTCATCACCTTTTACATTACTTTTACCTAAATAAATGGGGCCTTCAGTAGGTATTTTATAAATGCCGGTTGTTTCTTCTTTCCCATTCCATATAAAGGTTGTTGGTTTAGCTATATTGGTATAAATTATTTTCAAAAATTAGTTTTTAAAATGGCTAAATACATTAAATTTATTCACCCCATTCGGTATGAAAAACACCTTCCATATCGTTACGTTCGTAAGTATGCGATCCAAAATGATCACGTTGTGCTTGAATTAAGTTAAGAGGTAAATGACTTGAAGTATAAGCATCAAAATACGTTAAAGAGTTTGACAATCCAGGTAGCGGAATTCCATTTTTTGCAGCATAAGCCACAATTTTACGAGTGGCTGGTAATGCTTTTTGAACTTTAGAAACAAATGTTGGTGCTAATAATAAGTTGGCTAAGTTTTTGTCTTTACTGTAAGCTTGTGAAATATCTTCCAACAATGCAGCTCTAATAATACAACCAGCACGCCAAATTTTAGCAATAACAGATAAGTCCAATGCATATTTATATTCTTTTGAAGCATCTGCCAATTGATGTAAACCTTGCGCATAAGTATTAATAAAGGCGAAATATAATGCTTCTTCCGCATTGGCAATAAGTTCTTTTTTATCTGTTTTTTCTACTTTAGGTCTTTCATATAATTTATCAGCCTCAATACGCTCATCTTTTAAAGCCGATATTTCTCTCATACTTACAGCAATATCAATAGATGGTACAGGAATACCCAAATCCATAGCATTTTGTGAAGTCCATTTACCGGTGCCTTTCTGTTTTGCTTTATCTAGAATTTTATCTACTAAACGCCCCGTTCCTTTATCATCATTTTGAATGAATATTTCAGCAGTTATTTCTACTAAAAACGATTGTAATCTGCCTTTATTCCAACTATCAAAAACTTGGTGTAGCTCATCGTTAGATAAGTTACAAGATTTTTGTAAAAGGTGGTATGTTTCAGAGATAAGTTGCATCAACCCATATTCAATACCATTGTGCACCATTTTCACGTAATTTCCAGCAGACTTAGGTCCTAAATAAGCAACACACGGTTCGCCATTAAATTTAGCTGAAACAGCCTCAAAAATAGGTTTTACATGTTGATAGGCTTCTTTGTTTCCACCAGGCATAATACTAGGTCCTTTGCGAGCACCTTTTGCTCCTCCAGATACACCAGAGCCAAAAAAGTAGATACCCTTTTCTATTAAATAAGCTTCTCTGCGATCAGTATCTGTAAAAAAAGAATTACCACCATCTATAATAATATCACCTTGGGTTAAAAAGGGTAATAAATTTTCAATAACATTATCAACTATTTTACCTGCTGGAACCAAAAGCATAATTTTTCTAGGTATTGCCAAAGCTTCTACAAAGGTCTCCATAGAGGTTGTGGCGTTTACAAATTCTAAATTATTGCCCTCGTTTTTTAAAGCGTCTACCTTTTCTTGATCCAAATCATATCCAAATGCTTTATATTTATTATCGGCAACATTTAAAATAAAATTGCGTCCCATAACACCTAGTCCAACTAATCCAAAATTATAATCTTTATGCTTCATGTTTGTTTTTATTATATTGTTATGATATATTATTTTTATAATCGTACTACTGCGTTATAATTTAATATAAATTATCCTTAATTTAACCGAAATATAGTACTTAAATTACTTTAATTTGCAATAAAATAACTAAAATTAAATTCACTTTATGAATAAAATTTCGAACCAAATGCTTATCATTTTTGGAGCTTCTGGAGATTTAACAGCCAGAAAATTAATTCCTGCAATTTATAATTTATATAAAGAAAAATATCTACCAGAAAATTTTGTGGTTTTAGGGGCTAGTAGAAGTACTATTACAGATGATGATTTTAGAAAAAAAGTAGTACAAGAAAGCTCTCATTTAGTGGATAGTATTGCAGAGGATGATAAAGATTTTGTTAATGCTTTTTCTGATAAACTTTTTTATGAAGATTTAGGAGATGATTATGATACCGATTATGGGCGTTTGAGCAAGCGAATCTCAGATTTAAACACAAAATACAATACTAATAGTAATTATATTTTTTATTTATCTACGCCTCCTAGTTTGTATGAAACTATCGCTAAAAACTTACATAAAGAAGGTCTAACACAAGAAGATAATGGATGGAAACGTATTATTGTTGAAAAACCATTTGGTTACAGCCTTAAAACAGCGAAAGCACTAAACACGGGGTTACAGCACTATTTTGATGAAAGTCAAATATATAGAATAGACCATTATTTGGGTAAAGAAACGGTTCAAAACTTATTAGTAACGCGTTTTGCAAATACCATTTTTGAACCTCTCTGGAATAGAAATTACATAAATCATATTGAAATAACCAATGCCGAAACAGTAGGTGTTGGAAAAAGAGGTGGTTATTACGATAAGTCTGGTGCTTTAAGAGATATGTTTCAAAGTCATTTATTGCAAATTGTATCTTTAATTGTTATGGAACCACCCATAAATTCATCTGCACAAGAAATAAGAAACGAAAAAGTAAAAGCTCTAAAGTCACTTCGCATCATGAATGACGATGAAACACTTTTTAATCACACTATAAAAGGGCAATATGTGGCTTCAAAAATAGATGGTAAAATAGTTAAAGGGTATAGAGAAGAGGAAGGTGTTAATCCTGATTCTAAAACAGAAACCTACGCTGCTATAAAGTTTTATGTTGATAATTGGCGCTGGAAAGATATTCCATTTTATGTGCGTACAGCTAAACGCATGCCAACTAAGGTTACTGAAGTAGTCATTCATTTTAAATCACCGCATCATCAAGTTTTTAAAGAACGGAATATTAATAATAAAGAAAATAAGTTAATAATTAGGATTCAACCAGATGAAGGTATTTTAATAAAATTTGGAGTTAAAGTACCTGGGCAAGGATTTAAAGTAGATCGTGCTAATTTAGATTTTTACTATTCTAGTTTATCAGATTCCGATAATATTATGGAAGCGTACGAGCGATTGTTATTAGATGCTATGGAAGGTGATGCAACATTATATGCTAGAGCAGATGAAGTTGAGGCTGCTTGGGCGTTTGTTGACCCTATTTTGAATTATTGGGAAAACGGGAAAGACGTAAATACATATGGTTATTCTGCGGGTGTTTGGGGGCCTGAAAATGCTAATGATTTATTTGAAGGTGATCATATCTGGCGAAACCCTGGCGAGCAGTTAGTAGATGATACTGGTTTTTGTGTAATTTGTTAATAACACTATGGCAGAAATAAAAATATACCAAACAAAGCAACTAGTTGCTGAAAGTTTCTCTCTTTTTTTTAAAGAATTAGTAACCACTAAAGAAACTTTTCATGTGGCACTTTCTGGAGGAAGTACACCAAAAATTGTTTTTGATTATTTAGCAACACATTTTGCGGAAGATATAGATTGGTCTAAAATTTTTTTCTATTGGGGAGATGAACGCTGTGTTCCCCCAACAGATTCTGAAAGCAATTATAAAATGACGTTAGAGTATTTGCTTTCTAAAATATCTATACCTAAAGAAAACATTTTTAGAATTTTTGGAGAAAACAATCCGAAAGAAGAAGCCAAACGGTACGGTAACATTTTAGATGAAAAATTACCGATAAAAAAAGGTGTTCCCAAGTTCGATTTAGTTATTTTGGGTATGGGCGATGATGGCCATACCGCATCAATCTTTCCTCATGAGATTAAACTTTGGGATTCTAAAGCGTCTTGTGAAGTTGCCACCCATCCATATTCTGGTCAAAAAAGAGTAACCATAACAGGTGCTATTATCAATAATGCAGATGTGGTTTCTTTTTTAGTTACAGGTTCATCCAAAGCCGAAAAAACAAAAGAAATAATAAAAGAAATAGGCGATTATAAAAGTTATCCAGCCACATTAGTAAATCCAACATCGGGAGAATTAATTTGGTTTTTAGATGATGAAGCTGCTAAAGATATTTGTTAAGTTTTTAATTAAAACAAAAACCACCTTTATTTAAAGGTGGTTTTAATATATATAGGATGCTGAAACACTTCAGCGTGTCAACTATTTTATCATCTCATAACTGCGTTTGATAAAGTTTGTTAATTCCTCACCTTTCAATAAACCCTGAGAAAGTCTTGCTAAATCTAAACTCTGAGTAATTAAACGCTCTTGTTTCTTTTTAGTTTTAGTTTCAAGAATTTCACCAACCAATTCAGAGTTAGTATTTACAATTAAATTGTACATTTCTGGCATGCCTCCCATACCAAACATACCACCACCGCCAGTTTGCTGCATTTCTTTCATGCGTCGCATAAATTCTGGTTGTGTTATAGTAAATGGTGATTCAGTGCTATCCATAGCTTCTAATTGTACCATGAATTTTTCTGAAGGAATAACTTCTTTTAATAAATCATCTAAGGCTTTCTTTTGATCTTCATCTAACTTAGAAATGGTAGTTTCATCCTTCTTAATTAAATTATTAATATGGTCGCCGTCAACACGAGCAAACGTTACATTTTCCTTTGTGCTTTCTAATTTTTGAATTAAATGAGAAACGATAGGCGAATCTAATAATAAAACCTCGTAGCCTTTTGATTTTGCAGATTCAATATAGCTATGTTGTGCATCTTTATCAGAAGTGTAAAGAACAACTAATTTGTCATCCTTATCGGTTTGATTTGCTTTAATTTTATTGAATAACTCCTCGTAAGTGTAGTATTTGCCATCAACGGTTGGGTATAGAGCAAAAGCGTCAGCTTTTTCGAAGAATTTTTCTTCAGAAAGCATACCGTATTCAATAACAATTTTAATATCATTCCATTTGGCTTCAAAATCTTCACGGTTATTATTGAATAACGATTTTAATTTATCGGCAACTTTTCTTGTAATGTATGATGAAATCTTTTTAACCGCACCATCAGCTTGTAAATACGAACGAGATACGTTTAGCGGAATGTCTGGTGAATCAATAACACCACGAAGCATCGTTAAAAATTCAGGAACAATACCTTCAACATTATCAGTTACAAAAACCTGATTTTGATATAATTGAATTTTATCCTTCTGTATTTGCATGTCGTTAGACATTTTAGGGAAGTATAAAATACCGGTTAGGTTAAAAGGATAATCAACATTTAAATGAATATTAAATAAAGGTTCCTCAAACTGCATCGGGTACAATTCTCTGTAAAATTTAGTATAATCTTCATCTTTTAAATCTGCTGGCTGCTTTGTCCAAGCTGGATTTGGATTGTTGATAATATCGTCAACTTTAATTTTCTTGTGTGGTTCAGTAGTTTCTTTACCGTCTTTATCCTTGGTTTTTTTAGGCGTAAAATCAGGATCGTTTATTTCTTTAGATCCAAATTTAATGGGAATAGGCATAAACTTATTGTACTTATTTAATAGCTCACGAATTCTAGATTCTTCTAAAAATTCAGTTGAATCCTCAGCTATATGAAGTATAATCTCTGTGCCTCTTTCTGTTTTGTCAGAAGGCTCCAAAATAAATTCTGGTGAGCCATCACAACTCCAATGTGCAGCAGGTTCATCTTTATAAGATTTGGTGATGATTTCTACTTTTTCAGCAACCATAAATGCAGAGTAAAACCCAAGTCCGAAGTGACCAATAATTCCTGAATCTTTAGCAGAATCTTTATATTTATCTAAAAACTCTTCTGCTCCAGAAAAAGCCACTTGATTGATGTATTTTTCAACTTCTTCAGTCGTCATACCCAAACCTTGATCTATGATGTGAAGTTTTTTATTTTCTTTATCAATTTTTACTTCTATTTGTGGGTTGCCATATTCCACCTTAGCATCGCCAACGTTTGTTAGATGTTTTAATTTTAAAGTAGCATCAGTTGCGTTACTAATTAACTCACGTAAAAATATTTCGTGGTCGCTATATAAGAATTTTTTAATAAGCGGAAAGATGTTCTCTACCGATACATTAATATTTCCTTTTGTCATGATATATAAGTTTAATTCGATTTATTATTATGATTCAGTAATAGACAACAAAAATGCCAAGACTTAGAATATGACAAACTGACACAAAATGAGAATCGATAGAAACATAAATAAAAAAATCGCTATGTTTGCTTCCCCAAATTAATAATATGAATAAGATTTACTTTATAACTTCTATACTCTTGTGCTTGTATTCTGCTCAATCACAAAATATAAATATTCCTGATGCTAATTTTAAAAACGTCTTAATTAATAGTGACTGCGCTAGCTTTATAGATGGAGTATTCCCTGATGGGGACGTTGATCTCAACAATGACGGAGAAATACAAGTAAGTGAAGCTGAGGCTGTTTTAAGTATAAGATTAAATAGCAGATCTATAGCTTCAATGGTCGGTATTGAAAGTTTTGTAAACGTAGAGCAATTATATTGTGATAATAATGATATATCCTCTCTCGACGTTAGCAAACTCACCAAGCTTAGAGTTTTAAATTTTGAGAGAAATAATTTAACCTCAATTAATTTGATCAATAATAACAAACTTGAAAACTTTAAATGTGGATCTAATCAATTTGGCGCTTTAGATGTAAGCGAATTGATCAATCTGAAAATTTTAAACTGTTATAACAATCAGTTAACTGATTTAAATGTTTCTAATAATTCTTTGTTAGAATTTTTAAGTTGCAGTAAAAATAATTTATTAACCTTAAGCGTAGATGCTAACCCAGAGCTTAAAAACTTGTATGTGGAATTTAATGAATTAACAACGCTTGATATTAGCAACAACCCAAAAATGAGTTGGTTATTTTGTCATGCCAATCCTGATTTAGAGACATTATTTTTGAAAAATGGTAGTATTTTAAACCAATTAAAAATAGCACAAATAGATAATCTCAAATATATATGTGCAGATGAAGCTGAGTTCGATTTTATTCAGAATGAGCTAGATGCTAATAATTATTCAGATTGCGTTTTAAACTCTTATTGCTCATTCACGCCTGGAGGAGATTTTTATACTGTAAAAGGCGAAAATAGATTGGATTTAGGTACTAATGGATGTGATGAAAATGACGCCTTCTTTCCATTTATGAATTTTGAAATTAGTAACGGTTCTGAAACTGGTAATAATATAGGAAACAGCTCGGGTAGTTATACTATTGATTTACAGTCAGGATCCTATACAATGACTCCCATACTAGAGAATCCAGCCTATTTCGAGGTGAGCCCTACTGAGGCTTTTATAGATTTCCCAACTGAAACTAGTCCTTTTATTCAAGATTTTTGTGTAACACCTAAAGGTGTTTATAATGATTTAGAAATTATAATTCTTCCTTTAGAATTTGCAACTTCAGGTTTCAATACCGATTACGAAATAATATATAGAAATAAAGGAAATACGATTTTATCTGGGGATATAGAGCTTTCTTTTGATGATAACCTTATGGATTTTGTAACGGCAATTCCAACAGAAAATAATCAAATAGTTGGTAAATTGGGTTGGGATTATGTAAATCTTCAGCCTTTTGAGTCACGGAGTATTTATTACACACTAGAAATGAATACGCCAACAGATACTGAATATCCTCTTAATGAAGGTGATGTGTTAAATTTCACCGCAACGATAAATCCTATTGAATTGGATGAAACGGAGCCTGATAATGTGTTTAAGCTTCGCCAAGTGGTCATAAATTCTTTTGATCCTAATGATAAGACCTGTTTAGAAGGTGAAATTATTAGCCCGGATAAAGTTGGAGATTTTGTGCATTATATGATTAGGTTCGAAAACCTTGGTACAGCCAATGCGGTTAATATTGTAGTTACAGATTTTATAGATACGGACAAGTTTAATGTTAGTAGTTTAATGCCCCTTAAAGCAAGTCATTCATTTGTAACACGTATTTCTGAAACGAACAAAGTAGAATTTGTATTTGAAAATATTAATCTGCCTTTTGATGATGGTAACAACGATGGTTATATTAGTTTTAAAATTAAAACATTATCAACCTTAGAATTAGGAGATACTTTTAGTAACAATGCAGAAATATACTTCGATTTTAATGCACCGATTATTACAAATACGGCATCAACCAATGTTGCAGAAACGCTATCTGTAAATAATTTAGACAATGACTCTGTTATTGTATGTTATCCTAATCCCATACATGATTATTTATATGTAGTTAGTGAAGATGCCATAAAATCGATCAATTTTTACGATATAAATGGGAGATTGCTTAATAACATAAGTCTTAATCACAATCAATTTGAAAAGGAAATACATGTTGCTAACTTACTTTCTGGCATTTACTTTATTAGAATAATTTCAATAAAAGGCGAAACTTTGAAAAAGTTAATAAAAAATTAAAATTAGTAAATCAGCTAGAGATGTACTTAAAGAAAAGAGCTATTCATCTTCTTAATAGCTCTTTTATATATTTAATCTTTACTTAATTTTTAATACGTTCTTCTTTATCAACACGATTTTTAACATGCTTATCTAGCCACTGGTCTTGTTCCCAAAGCATGTGCATAATAGATTCTTTTGCAACATAGCCATGACTCTCTTTTGGTAACATAACTAATCTTACGGGGGCTCCTAAACCTTTAAGTGCATTAAAATAACGCTCACTTTGCAAAGGATAAGTTCCCGAATTATTATCGGCTTCACCATGAACTAAAAGAAGTGGTGTTTTCATGGTGTCAGCATGCATAAACGGCGACATATTATAATAAATTTCTGGGGCTTCCCAGTAGTTTCGTTCTTCACTTTGAAAACCAAAAGGTGTCAGCGTTCTATTATAAGCACCACTTCTTGCAATACCAGCCGCGAATAGGTTAGAATGTGATAATAAATTGGCCGTCATAAAGGCGCCATAACTATGCCCCCCCACAGCCACTTTTTGTCTATTAATATATCCCATGTTATCAACAGCATCAATGGCAGCTTTTGCGTTAGATACTAATTGCGTGATAAAGGTATCATTAGGTTCTTCCTCACCTTCACCTACTATGGGGAAGGATGCATCGTCTAAAACAACATAACCTTTAGTAACCCAATAAATTGGAGATCCGTACCAAGGATACGTAAATTCATTTGAGTTTTTAGTATTTTGTCCTGCACTATTTTTGTCTTTAAATTCTTCAGGATAAGCCCACATAATCATTGGGTATTTTTCATCTTTCACATAATTTGTGGGTAAATAAAGTGTTCCAGATAGTTCTAAGCCATCTTCACGATTATATTTAATAACTTCTTTTTTAACGTTCTGGATACTTTTAAAAGGATTTTCAAATTGTGTTAAAGGTGTGGGTGCTATCTTTTTTTTAATGTTTCTTATAAAATAATTAGGATACTCATTTTTAGATTCAATTCTAACTAAAACTTCGCCTTTTTCCATACTTAATGCCATAGATATATCTTCAATTTTATCAGTTAAATTAGATTGATAAATCCTTTCTGTTTTTAAACTTTCCAAATTCATTTTATCAATAAATGGAAACTTTCCTTTTTCATTATAACCATCACCAATCAAATAAACATTTTCTTTGATTATATCTAAGGTATTTCTGCTAAATTCATTTCTTTTAGTTACGAAATTTCCAGGGTTACTGTACAAGTCCTGATAATTTCTATCTGAAATAATTTTAGCCTTATTTTTTGGTTTTGAAGGGTTAATTAAATATGATTTTGTGTTTCGAGAATTCCACCAATAATCATAAACAATGGCGGTATTTTCATCACCCCATGTAATACCTGTAAAACGATTTATGGTTTTAAATAATGATTTGGGCTCAGTATTGAAGGGTGCTTCAAGCTGAAATATTTCATCTCTATAAGACACTTCTTTTTCAGCATCTCCATCATCTAAAGCTTCAGCCCAAACTAGAGTTGAAGGTGTGTCATCTCGCCACGAAAAACTTCGCTTCCCTTTTCTAACAGACATAAATCCTTTAGGTAAATCTTCAATTAAAGGGATTTCCAAAATAGTTTTTATAAAATTTCCTTTGGTATCGTAAACAATACTTTTTGATGGAAATCTGGAATAGGGTACCAAGTAAGAAAACGGTTTTTCAATAGTAGTTATCATAATATATTTACCATCTGGTGAAAACGATAAGTTTTCATACATATCAATTTCCTTCCAAGCACTTATATGTCCATTCAAATCAACAATTTTTAATTCTGATAAAACTAACTGCTCAAAATTATATTCATCTGCTTTGTTTTTAAGTAAGTCTTGATATGTTCTATTTTGGGCTTCCACACCTTCTTCGCTGATTGAAATTGTAGGACCTGTTGGAACTGAAGTTTTAACATCAATAAGTTCCTTTCTATCATCTGCTAATGTTTTAATTAATAAATATTGACTATCCTTAAACCAATCAAAGGGAATACCTGTGTTTGCATTAAGGTTATTATCCGTAATTTTTTTTGCTTTTTTTGACTGAATATTTAATACCCAAAGTTCAACACCCTCATATGTTGTATTCGTAAAAGCTACCAGTTCTTGATTTGGCGACCAAGAAAAATTAGTTAATTGGCTATTTTCTGGTAAACCGATTACTGATGTTTCATTCCCTTTTCGGCCAAGTTTTACTTTAATATCTGTATAATACCGCTCTCTACTTCCAATATTAGTGTTCGGGTTTATTCTTAAGCCCCCCAAACGCATTTCCTCTTCAGAAAGTGTTTCAATATTTTTAAAATTACTTCGATACAAAAAAAGCATGTTTTCGCCCTTATTATCTATTCTAATAGATGGCGCCATGGGTGCTTCAGCCAATTCTAAAATTTCTTTTGATGGTTTTTGATATGTTAAATTTTCTTGTGAGGAACACCAGAATGCTGTTAGCAGAAAATAAATTACAAAAAGATTTTTCATTTTTTTTGATTGATTTTTATTTGTAACCAAATTTAAATAAATCATTTATAAAATGATATAAAATCAACGTTAAAACCAGATAATTGTAGCCTATAAAGTTTGTTTTTTTTAAAGATTTAATTTTGTACTTTGTATCTTCAAAAAAAAAATCAACTATGTACAATTCTAAAATAATAGGCCTAGGTAAGTATTTGCCTGATAATGTGGTTACGAATGATGATTTATCCAAAATAATGGATACTAATGATGCGTGGATACAGGAAAGAACAGGTATACAAGAACGCCGATGGATTAAAGAAGGTACTAACGATACATCAGCAGTTATGGGTGCAAAAGCTGCAAGAATAGCTATTGAGCGTTCAGGTCTCACAAAAGATGATATCGATTTTATTGTATTTGCAACCTTAAGTCCAGATTATTATTTTCCTGGTTGTGGTGTCCAAATTCAAGATATGCTTGATATGCCTACTGTAGGCGCTTTAGATGTTAGAAATCAGTGTTCTGGTTTTGTATATGCAATATCGGTTGCAGACCAATTTATTAAAACAGGGATGTATAAAAATGTACTTGTTATTGGTGCCGAGTATCATAGTAACGGATTAGATAAATCAACTAGAGGAAGAGGTGTAACTGTTATTTTTGGTGATGGAGCAGGGGCATGCGTACTTTCAAGAGAGGAAGATAATAGTAAAGGAATTTTATCAACCCATTTGCATAGTGAGGGTAAATACGCCGATAAATTAATTGTTGAATCGCCAAGTATAGCTCATTGGATTCCAGAAATTGTAGTTGCTGGGGAAGACGATGTATCATACTTTCCATATATGGACGGACAGTTTGTATTTAAAAACGCTGTTGTACGTTTTAGTGAAGTGATTATGGAAGGTTTGATGAAAAATGGTCTTAAAAAAGAAGATATTGATATGTTAATACCCCACCAAGCCAATTTACGCATAGCCCAATTTATTCAAAAGAAATTTGGCTTAAGTGATGATAAAGTTTTTAATAACATTATGAAGTATGGTAATACAACTGCAGCTTCCATAATTATTGCTTTAACCGAAGCTTGGGAAGAAGGCAAAATAAAAGAAGGGGATCACGTTGTTTTGGCAGCTTTTGGCAGTGGTTTTACTTGGGCAAGCGCTATTATTAAATGGTAATAGTATACGCTTTATTAAAAAACGATAAGCCCGAAACTTTGAAATTTCGGGCTTATCTAGCTATTAATCAACTTCAATTAACACTATTAATATGAAGAATCTTATATATCTAGACGTATAAAAGTTTAAAATATTGCATGTGTATACAATATTTAACTTGTATTTAACAGTCTAAAATAAAACTCGAAATTTTAAAAATTTCGAGTTTTTAATTTATCTAACTTTAATACGAATTTAAATTTGTGAAGGTGACTAACTCTAAATAATTAATTTTCGTTGTGGTTAGATAGTATTACACTACGTTTAACGTATAATATTGTGATTTATTGTATGCGGAATTAATTTTTTTTAAAAGCAAATCCCCAAAGTAAATTTACTTTAGGGATTTTTTAAACAACCTAACAATAACACTAACCATCAACTATTATGCAGGTTATTAAATTGTTTTTTTTTACAGAAACCCTCCACTATCAGATTTAGTATTGTCATCACGTTGCTTTCTTCTTAGTGCGCGATATTTTCCACCACCAAATCTGTAGGATAGTGCTATGTTCCAAGTATTACTTTCCCAGTTGAAAGCACCAACACTTGGGAATGGTGTGTCTGCTTCAAATTCAAATTTCATGGTATTCAAAATATCACTGTAATTAAAACTAAAAGTGGCTCTTTCATCTTCTAAAAAATTATAACGCATACCAGTATTTATCATCAACATTGGTTTTCTTGTAAATTGAATGCCTTTTTCCTCACCGCGATACATAGTAAATAATGAAAAGTTTAATTTTTTTGAGACTTTAAAATTATTAAACAACCTTAAATTCCAGACCACATTAGTTACCTTATTTTCTGTTGTAATAATATCTGCTTCGGTTGCATTTTGTAAATCTGCTGTATTAATAATTTCAGTGATACCAGTTTGCTCCTGAGAGTACAAATCAAAACTGCCATTTAAACTCCACCATTTTGTTGGTCTATAATTACTAGATAATTCTATTCCAAATGCTGTAGTATTGTCAAAGTTATCAAACGTTAAAATACTATTTGCGGCAGGAATATTGGTGCGATCTATTCTTACAAATCTGTTAATATTATCCTCAATTAACCTGAAGAATACACCACCTGTAATACTTCCGTTTTTAAGATTTCTGGTGTAATTTACTTCAACTGAATTGGTAAATTGTGGTAATAACTGGGGGTTGCCAAACGAGGAAACGCGCGGGGTACTCCATTCTCTTATCGGATTAACTTGTTGTAATCCTGGTCTGTCTACACGACGACTAGCACTAAACTGATAAGTGTTTTTTTCTGAGGCATTATAGCTTAAAAATACAGACGGATAAACTTGAAAGTAATCATTTTCAAAAGGAATAAATTCGATGTTATTATCTGCAAAAATTCTTAGTGCATCGGCATTTTCGCTAACATGCTCTAGTCGCGTACCTATTTGATAATTCCATTTTTCAAAAGATTTCCCCCATGTGGCATAAAGCGAATAAATATCACGAGTATATTCAAAATCTGTTCTTGGGGTTTGTATAATAGCGCCAAGTGTATTAAATGTTTGTCCGCTAGACATGTAGCCAATATCAGAATTAAACAAACGTACCTCAGCACCTAATTCTAGCTTTGTTTTCTCGTTAAAGGGTTTTACGTAATCAATATTAACGGTAGTTTGGTCTCTTTGTGTATCTACATTATCAACATAATTTGGAGGAAAACTAAAATTGAAAAAATTAAAATTAGCTAATTCATCATTATTAAAATCGTTGTAATCAAACTCAATATCAAGAGTTTCATCACCATCCTCATTAAAATTATGTTTATAAACTATATTGTATTGACTTGAAATATTATCGGGCAAATTATTAAATAGTTGGGCTTGATTACTATTTCCGGGAAACGAAATTAGCGTGCTACCAAAACCCTTCCCTTCAAATGTATTTTGATTTGTAAAAGCTGAGATAGTATTTTTATCATCTAAATAAAAATCAACTCCAAATTTATATAAATGAGATTTGTTGTTGTTACCAAATTTAAAATCCTGCCTAGAGTCATCATCTAATCTTTCTATAAAACCAAAGTTGTCATTATTACCAATATTATTACCATAGTTTCCGTAGAAATTGAATTTTCCATTGCGGTAATTCATATCTATTGAACTATTGAATTTTGCAAAAATCTCTTTTGTTAGTCCAATATTCAAGTTTCCATTAAAGCCTATTTGAGTATTTTTATGAAGTTTTATATTAATGATACCGCTCATACCTTCGGGATTATATTTTGCCGATGGATTTGTAATGAGTTCAATAGATTTTATAGATGTAGATGGAATTTGCTTTAGTAATTGCGCAATAGGTACGTTACTTAGTTTGCCATCAATCATAATGCGTACGTTTTCGTTACCTCGTAAACTGATATTACCTGTTTGTTGATCTACGCTTACTGAAGGTAAATTATTCATAATATCGCTTGCTGTAGGACCAGCAGTAGTAAGATCTTTACCAACAGTAATTACTTTTCTATCTACTTTTTGTTGTATGGTTGAAACTTCGGCAACTACAGTTACTTCATCTAAACTTTCAGCATCTTCCTCTAAAAAAATATCGCCAAGATTTACTTTGTAATTGTCTTTACCAATAGTTATATTTTTTCTTACGATTTTATATCCAATGTATTGAATGCTTACAATAACATCGCCTTCAATAACTTTTTCAATGGCAAAAGTACCATCGTCAAGGGTTATGCCTCCAGTTAGGATTTCCTCATTGGAGTTTTTGATAATTACATTAACGTAAGGTAAAGGTTGTTTTAAATTAGCGTCCAATACTTTACCTGTTATAATACCCGTTTTATCAGTATGTGTTTTGGGTTTTGTGGGATGTGCTTTTGCAGATAATGACAACAACATAAAGCACAAAAAGAGAAATCTTTTCATTAGATTTGATTTGTTTTTTGATTGAATAATTGATGAACTATAAATTTTAGACGGCACAAAATGTATTTTGTTACGACATTTAATAATTGTTAACTTTTTTTTAACATATGAATAAAAAAACGTTGGTTCTTGGAGCTTCATTAAAGCCCAATAGATATTCTAATTATGCCATACAAAAATTGGTAGCTAATAACCATGAAGTGGTCGCTCTCGGATTAAGAAAAGGTGATGTTGCAGGTGTTGAAATTGACACTGAATTACTGTCCTATGAATTTATACATACAGTAACATTATATCTAAACCAACAAAGACAAAAGGAATATTACGATTATATAATAGCCTTAAAACCAGAACGCGTTATTTTTAATCCGGGTACTGAAAATCCCGAATTATATAAAATATTAATAGATAATAAAATTAATTTTGAAGTTGCTTGCACTTTAGTTTTGCTTTCTACGAATCAGTATTAAACCCAAGAAAGTTAATAGGCCGTTTATTATTAAAATTTCAAATCCTATTTGGTAACCGTTTAATAAACTAACTGAATAAGCATTTATAATATACGATATAATTGGAGCTATTATGGCAATAATCCAAACGTAATTATCCTTTAATTGCGATTTAGTAAAAATTCCGAATGCGAATAAACCTAATAATGGACCGTATGTATATCCAGCGGCTTTGAATAACTCCCATATTACCGATACATCTTTAAAAATAGCATCAAATAAAACAATGACAACAACCAGTATAAAGCTGATAAAGATGTGTGTTTGTTTCCGAATTCTTTTTTGAATGTTTTTAGGTTTTTTATCCAATTCAATAATATCAATACAAAACGAAGTAGTAAGCGATGTTAAAGCGGAATCTGCGCTAGAATAAGCCGCTGCAATTAGGCCTAATAAAAAGAAGGCTGATGTTGCAATTCCAATTTCGGGTAACATGGCTATAGTAGGAAACAAGTCGTCCTTTTGGGCTATAATACCGTGTTTATTTGCATATTGTGTGAGCATTAAACCTAATACTAAAAATAGAATATTTACAAAAATTAATACCACACTAAATGATACCATATTTTTCTGGGCCTCTTTTAGGTTTTTGCAAGTTAAGTTTTTCTGCATCATATCCTGGTCTAAACCCGTCATAGTAATCGTTATAAACATACCAGCCAAAAAACTTTTTATAAAATATTGTGCATCATTTACATCACCAAAGAAAAATGTTTTGCTCATAGCGCTTTCTCTAACATTAGTATAAACTTCGGTAATACTATTTAAATCTAGAGCAGATGCCAGAAACACAATGGTAACCACTACAGAAATGAGCATAAAAAAAGTTTGTAACGTATCGGTAAATATGATAGTTTTTATACCGCCCTTAAAGGTGTATAGCCAGATTAAGGCAATAGTAATAATGACGGTAATAGTAAACGGAATATGATACTGGTCGAATACTAAAAGTTGAAGCACTTTTGCCACTAAAAATAAACGGAATGAGGCACCAATAATTCTAGAAATTAAAAACGCTACAGAACCTGTTTTGTAACTTACATTTCCAAAACGCTCCTTTAAATAGGTGTAAATTGAAGTTAAATTGAGTTTGTAGTAAATAGGCAGTAACACATAAGCAATAACCAAATAGCCAAAAAAATAGCCAAATACCACTTGAAGATACCCAAATTTTTTCGCTTCAACAGCTCCAGGTACTGATATAAATGTGACCCCAGAAAGTGAAGCACCTATCATACCAAAAGCAACTAAATACCATGGAGCCGATTTGTTTGCTTTAAAAAAAGCATCGTTTGAGTCTTCTTTTCCTGTAAAGTACGAGATTAAAATCAATACCCCAAAGTATGCAGCTATTAAAAGTATTATGGTTGTTGGCGACATAAAAGTATACGCATTAGTTTGTGTAAAACAATATTAAGTAAATTTAAGTTAATGGATGTGGTTTAAAAATTAAGTATAAAGTAAATTAATTCAAAAATAAATACGTTTTCATAATAAATTGTAAATTCGCAAACTATGGAATTTTCATCAAGATTACTAGAGCGCGCCGTAAATGAAATGTCTCAATTACCAGGCATTGGTAAGCGTACCGCATTGCGTTTGGTTTTACATATGTTACGGCAGCCCAAAGAGCAAACCTTAGCATTATCTGAGGCATTAAAAGCTATGCGAAATGATGTAAAATTTTGTAAATCGTGTCATAATATTAGCGATGTAGATTTATGTGAAATATGTACCAGTTTACATAGAAATTCAGAAATTATTTGCGTGGTTGAAGATGTTAGAGATGTTATGGCTATTGAGAATACAAGTTCCTTTAAAGGGTTGTACCATGTTTTAGGAGGCAAAATTTCTCCTATGGATGGTGTTGGTCCACACGAATTAAATATAGAATCTTTAGTAGCTAAAGTAAAAGAAGGCAAAGTAAAAGAGCTCATTTTTGCCCTTAGTTCTACTATGGAAGGCGATACCACAAACTTCTATATTTATAAACAAATACAAGATTATAGTGTTTTTACATCTACTATAGCACGGGGTATTTCTGTTGGTGACGAACTGGAATATGCCGATGAAATTACTTTAGGGCGAAGTATTTTAAACCGAATCCCTTTTGAATCTTCGCTAAAATCATAATTAAGAAGCATTTGAAACTATCAATTATTATCTTAAATTATAACGTGCGTTACTTTTTAGAACTTTGTTTGAAAAGTGTAGAAGCCGCTATACAAGATATTGATGCTGAGATTATTGTTGTAGACAATAACTCGGAAGATGATAGTTGTAAAATGGTAAAAGCGTTATTTCCTTTAGTACATCTTATTGAAAATGAAACTAATTTAGGTTTTTCAAAAGGAAATAATGTGGGTGCACTACAAGCAAAAGGGACGTATTTGTGTATTTTAAATCCAGATACCGTTGTTGCTGAAGATACATTTGTAAAAATTTTAGCATTCGCTGAAAGCAAAAAAAATACAGGAATAGTAGGGTGTAAATTAATAAATGGAAACGGTTTGTTTTTGCCTGAAAGTAAACGCAACATACCCACAGTAAATGTAGCTTTAAAAAAAATAATAGGATTTGCTAAGGATTATTATGCTAACCATTTAACTCACCAAGAAACTGGTAAAGTCGATATTTTGGTCGGTGCGTTTATGGTTCTAAAAAATGAGATTTATAAAAAGGTGAATGGTTTTGATGAAGACTATTTTATGTATGGAGAAGATATAGATGTATCCTATAGAATATTAAAGGCCGGATATCAAAATTATTATTTTGCTGATTCTACAATAATTCATTTCAAAGGCGAAAGTTCGTTAAAAAACCGTGACTATGCACGTCGCTTTTATGGAGCTATGCAAATATTTTATAAAAAACACTTTAAGAAAAATGTATTATTCGATATGTTTGTATGGTTGGGAATAAAATTGGCATACGTATTTAAGGGTGCACAACGAATAGCCCCTAAAGAAATTTCAGAGTATGTTTTTATTTCAGAAAAAAATAATGAGAAATTAGCATTGGTATTACCAAAAAAAATAATTGTTAAAAAGCGATTGGAATCTGCTAAACTAAATTCGGAAATAATTTTTGATGCTAATTCCTTAACTTATAAAGATATAATAAGTGCTATGGAGAAAAATGATATAGAAAATCGATTAACATATAAAATTTTACCTAATACATCCAATTTTATAATTGGAAGTGATCATGGATTTGGACAAGGTAAAATTATACATTTAAAATAGATTATTGCTTATAAGTTAATGGAATCATTGATTTTTCATTAATTTTGCATTTTACAATCAAAAAACAAGCATTACATTGTTAATATGGCAAAGTTTGAACTGAAATTACCAAAAATGGGAGAGAGTATTGCCGAGGCAATTATAACGTCTTGGTTAAAAGAAGTTGGAGACCCTATAGAATTAGATGAAGCGGTTTTAGAAATTGCTACAGACAAGGTAGATAGTGAAGTTCCTAGTGAAGTAGACGGCGTGTTGGTTGAGAAGTTTTTTAATGTTGACGATGTCGTTCAAGTAGGTCAAGTTTTGGGAATTATTGAAATTGCAGGTGAAGATGATGATTTCAATGAAAATAAGGAAGTTGATGATGCAGATAATGATATGGTTGCTGTTGAAAGCATCGAACAAGATATTTATAAAGCAAAAGAAATTGTTGTTCCTGTAACGTCATCAGGTACGCGTTTTTATTCCCCGTTAGTAAAAAATATAGCAAAAGAGGAAGCCATTTCTCAACGTGAACTTGATGGTATAAAAGGAACAGGCAAAGAAGGACGAGTTACTAAAAATGATATTTTAGATTTTATTAAGAATAGAGGCGAAACACAAAAAACTATAGAAAAGCAAGACGAAACGCCTGTTATTAAAAAGATTGTTTCCGATACACAAAAACAAGTGGCTTTAGAGCCAATTTTAGCCAGTGGACAAGACGAAATTATAGAAATGACCAGAATGGGTAAGCTTGTTGCACACCATATGGTTGAATCCATTAAAACATCTGCACACGTACAAAGTTTTATTGAGGCTGATGTAACCAATATTTGGAATTGGAGAAAGAAAGTTAAAGATGGTTTTATGAAACTTGATGGTGAAAACCTAACCTTTACACCTATTTTCATGGAAGCAATTGCCAAGGCTTTACGCGATTATCCCATGATGAATATTTCACTTAAAGGCGATACCATTATAAAAAAGAAAAATATTAATTTAGGCATGGCAGCAGCTTTACCTGATGGTAATTTAATTGTTCCTGTAATAAAAAATGCAGATCAGCTTAATTTGGTTGGTATGACCAAACAGGTAAACGATTTGGCTCATCGAGCTAGAACTGGTAAGTTAAAACCAGATGATACCCAAGGGGGTACTTACACAGTTACTAACGTGGGAACTTTTGGTAGTATTATGGGTACACCCATTATTAATCAACCACAAGTAGGTATTTTAGCACTTGGTGCAATTAGAAAAGTACCTGCGGTAATCGAAACCTCAGAAGGCGATTTTATTGGTATCCGATACAGAATGTTTTTATCACATTCATATGACCATCGTGTTGTGAATGGTGCGCTTGGTGGGCAATTTGTAAAAGCTGTTAAAGATTATCTTGAAGCTTGGGATGTAAATAGAGAGGTATAATTCTCTCATTCCTGCGAAGGCAGGAATCTCATCAAGTAGATTAAATGTTTTTTCTCTCGAGTAAGAGAAAAAATAAAAAACTAATCGTTTTACTGGTTGGATTTTTTATTTTTATAAGATGTTATTTTAAATAAAAAAAATAATAGATCTGCTATGAGTATAAAAATAGGTTTAGTATTTAAAGTTTCAAAATCAATCTCCATATTTGTTTTTATTTTAAATTTTTCATTTCTATATGCTCAAGGTGATACTTTATATATTGATGAAAACGGTAAAAGGACTTCGAAAAAAATTTTTGAAAATAAATTAAATTCTTCTATTTATTACGGTATGAAATATGTTGGTGATACTTTAGTATTGAAAGAAATAAATTACAGGTATCGTTTCGGAAAATTAATGCCAATTACGAAAAGTCAACTATTTAAACTTTTAAATAAAACGAATGGAATAGATACAACTAAAGCCATGGTAATTCATTATATAGATACTTTACACTCAAAATCTAAATTTCCAAAGCATAATAAAATTGTTAATTATGACAGTTTAGGTGATGAAATTAAAAAACCCATTGAATCTCACGGTATAACAGATGGAGTCGTATTTGATTTGACTAATTTAAGGAAAATCGCTAAACACGTTCATGTTGAAAACTATAGAAAGTTCATAAAATCACACAAATCATGTGTTCGAAAATTTAATGAATATAAAAAAGACAACCTTCTCTTTCATTTCTATAATTATAATGGAGGTCATCCTAATGAAGTAAAACAATTGGAATGGTACCAAGATTATGGAGGTTTATTAAGAAAAATTTTTATTAGAAATAAAAACCAGTTTAATCTATTAATGATTAAACCCACAGGAGAATTTTTAGTTTATTGCAATGATGATCATTTTAATAATAATCATATTACATTTGAAAACTTATTAGATAAAGATGAGTGGGAAAGAACTAAAATTTCTTTTGAAAAAGAATTTGAAGCTTTAAAAAAACAAAACTAATGCAATTAAACCTTACAAAACCTATCTGTTTTTTCGATTTAGAAACCACAGGGGTTAATATAACTCACGACCGCATCGTGGAAATTTCAATTCTTAAAGTATTTCCCAACGGCACTGAAGAAAGTAAAACGTGGTTGGTAAATCCTGAAATGAAAATCCCTAAAGAGGTTATAGAAATTCATGGAATAACGGATGAGAAAGTGGCAAACGAGCCTACCTTTAAAGAGCTGGCCAAAGATGTTTACAATATGATTAGAGACTCCGATTTAGGAGGCTTTAATTCTAATCGTTTTGATATTCCACTTTTGGCAGAAGAAATGCTTCGTGCAGAAATCGATTTTGATATGAAAAATTGTTTAGCTGTAGATGTTCAAACTATTTTTCATAAAATGGAGCAACGCACTTTAACTGCTGCTTATAAATTTTATTGCGATAAAAATTTGGAAGGTGCGCATGGTGCTGAGGCAGATACCAACGCTACTTACGAAGTTTTAAAAGCACAAGTTGCTAAGTATGATGACCTTGAAAATAACACCAAATTTCTAGCAGAATTTAGTTCACGTAAAAATTTTGCAGATTTTGCTGGTTTTATAGCCTATAATAAAAAGGGAGAGGAGTGTTTCTCTTTTGGTAAGCATAAAGGTAAATTAGTAACTGATGTTTTAGAAACCGAACCTGGTTATTTTGGTTGGTTATTAAATGCAGATTTCCCACTTTATACCAAAAAGGTATTGACCGCCATTAAATTAAGGAGTTTTAATAATAAATTGAAATAAAAGAAGTCGTCTGAAGCTAGATATATGCGACTTGAAAAGATTTATAGCAGATAAAAAGCCCTTTAGATAACGCTATATAAAATATCTTTACAGTATATAACAGTGACCAAAATTTATAATATCCGGACTTATTTATGGGGTATGAGTGATAAAAGTTACTATATAACACGTTGGCAAAAATTTGAAACCAATCTATATGAACAAAATAATTCTTACATCAATCAGCATAGTTTTTGCTTTCAATTCAATTTTCGGACAAACTATGAAAGATAAGTATGCGAAAGACGTAAAATCAATAGATGCAATAATAAATGCATATTACGATGTTGTTTCTGGTTCGAGTAGTGAGCCTTGGGAATTTGAGAGAGATAAATATATTCATTCGGACAATGCTGTTATAACTAGACTGGACGAAAATGGGAAAGCTGAATCACATACTCTTGAAGCGGAATATATACCAATCGGATTATTACCTAAAGAGGATTTTCACGAAAAGGAACTAAAAAGAATAGTAAATAAATATGGAAATATTGCACAAGTTTGGAGTGCATTTGAAATACGGACTGACCTAAAAACTGAATCCAATATTAAAGGACTAAATAGCATTCAGCTACATTATGACAATGGAAGATGGTGGATAGATAGTTGGACATGTGAAATGGAATCTGAAAAGAATAATTTAGTAACTGAATTTTTGAATAAGGAATAAAAAACTGGCTATAACATGCGTATATAACAAATAAAATTTAATTTTTACTCAAATTACTAAGCCTTAAATTATGAATTTAACGGATAAAGAATGACTTTGAGTTGAATGCAAACTATTGCGGACTGACCCGCGTTAGCGATTGAACGTTTCGACTGCGCTCAACGCAGGCTAATTGTTTGAGCTCCCTGACGAAGGAAGGAGCGAGTAGTGAAAGCCCGACCAGATGGGAACGCCCAAATTAAAATATTAAAAGATGAAACTCATTTGCATTGGTAGAAATTATACCGAACATATAGAAGAATTGGAAAATGAAAAACCAACGGATCCAGTAGTTTTTTTGAAACCTGACACTGCTGTTTTGCTAAAAAAACAACCCTTTTTTATTCCAGATTTTTCGAATGATGTGCATCATGAAGTCGAAGTTTTGGTAAAGATTAATCGTGTTGGTAAGCATATTGATAGAAAGTTTGCGCATAAATATTATAAGGAAATTGGTTTGGGTATTGATTTTACAGCACGCGATTTACAAAGTAAATTAAAAGAAAAAGGGTTGCCATGGGAAAAGGCCAAAAGTTTTGATGGTGCAGCTGTAATAGGCAATTGGTTGCCAGTGAGCGATATACAGGATGTTGATGCTATTGAGTTTTCTTTAAAAAAGAACGACAAAATTGTACAAAAAGGAAATACAAGCCTTATGCTTTGGAAAATTGATGAATTAATAGAATATGTGTCAAAATATTTTACTTTAAAGATTGGAGATATTATATTTACAGGCACACCGGCAGGAGTTGGCAAAGTAATTGCTAATGATGAATTAAAAGGATTTATAGGAAACAAGGCAATGTTTTCAATAACAGTAAAATAAATGGAACAACATTACAAATTATTTAGAGTACGTGAATTAGCCGATAACGACGAAGATTTTATTAACACATTGGCTGAAACATTTTTAGAAGAAGTATCAGTAGATGCTGAACGATTAAAAAAGGCTGTGGCCGAAAAAGACTATCAAGAAGCGTATCAGGCAGCACATAAAATGAAACCCACGATTGATTTGTTTGAACTAGGTGTGCTCGACACATTAATTGAAGTACAAGATTGGGGCAAGTTTACCAAAACCGATGTGGATGTTACCGAACAATTAGATGTTGTTATGACAGCTGTTCACAACGCTCTTGCAGAGATAAAGTCTGACTTTAATTTATAATGCTAGCCGAAATAATAACTATAGGTGATGAGCTTCTTATTGGTCAAGTTATCGATACCAATTCTGCGTTTATAGCTAAACAACTCAATAAAATAGGTGTTTCAGTATATCAAATTACATCTATACAAGATGATAAAGAACACATCCTAAAAGCTCTTAAAGATGCTGAAAATCAATCGGATATTATAATTCTTACTGGTGGTTTAGGACCAACAAAGGACGATATTACCAAAAAAACTATTGCTGAATATTTTAACGATAATTTAGTGAAAAGTGATGCTGTTTTAGAGAATATAGAGTCTATCTGGAAACAGCACGTAAGAACAACGCTTTTGCAGGTAAATAAAGATCAGGCACTTGTGCCATCAAAAGCTAAAGTACTAATGAATAAAATTGGTACAGCGCCTGGGATGTGGTTAGAAAAAGAAAACAAAGTTTTTATTTCACTTCCTGGTGTACCTTATGAAATGAATGCCTTGGTTGAGAATGAGGTGATTCCAAAACTTAAAGATAAATTTAAACGGCCTTATATTTTACATAAAACGTTATTAGTTTATGGTTTAGGAGAAAGTGCCTTAGCTGAAAGAATTGAAAAATGGGAAGATGCTTTGCCAAAACACATCAAATTAGCCTATTTACCAAATTTAGGAATAATGCGGTTGCGTTTATCAACAAAAGGATTTGATGAAACGTTATTAAAGGAAGAGGTTCAGCAACAAATTGATCAGGTAATACCATTAATAAAGGACGAATTTTCGGGTTTTGAAGATGAAGAAGGTTCGGTTGAAATGATTATTGCAAAGCAACTTGCTAAGTTAGGCAAAACTTTATCAATTGCCGAAAGTTGCACTGGTGGTGCAGTTGCGGAACGTTTTACAGTAAACCCTGGGGCATCAGCCTATTTTAATGGTGGTGTAGTGACTTATGCAACACAATCAAAAATTGATGTTTTAGGCGTTTCAAAAGAAGACATTAACGCTCATTCTGTAGTTAGTACTCAAATAGTAGAGTCTATGGCTATAAACGCTATCCGTCTATTTCAATCAGACTATGCCATCGCTACTACAGGAAATGCGGGACCAACAAAAGGCGAATCAGATGCAGAGGTTGGTACGGTATTTATTGCTATTGCTACAAAAACGAGTGTTTATTCCAAAGAATTTAACTTCGGGAATTTACGATTAAAAGTTATTAATAAAGCCGTAAATAAAGCCCTTGAAATGTTGCTAAAAGAAATTTTTAAAAATTGATAAAATTAGGTTGGCATAATATAAAGAATTTGTATATTTGCACCTCGATTTTAAGCAACACCAATTTAAAGTTATAAAATAATGTCAAGAGTTTGTGAACTTACAGGAAAGAAGGCCATGGTTGGAAACAACGTGTCTCATGCAATGAACAGAACTAAACGCAAGTTTAATGCGAATTTAGTAAAGAAACGTTTTTACATTCCAGAAGAGGATAAATGGGTGACTTTAAAAGTTGCAACTTCTGCTTTAAAAACTATCAATAAAATAGGTATTTCTGCGGCTATTAAAAAAGCGAAATCTAACGGTTTTTTAAAATAATTAGTTGCACTTAATAATAAAAAGAAATGGCAAAAAGAGGTAACAGAATACAGGTAATTTTAGAATGTACAGAGCATAAAGAGTCTGGTCAAGCAGGAACTTCACGTTACATTACTACAAAAAATAAAAAGAATACGCCAGATAGAATGGAGATTAAAAAATTTAATCCTATTCTTAAACGTATGACAGTTCATAAAGAAATTAAATAATTAGGGGTTTATTATAAACTTCAAATAAGGCATAAGTCATGGCAAAAAAATCAGTAGCATCATTACAAACAGGATCAAAAAGATTAACAAAAGCAATAAAAATGGTTAAGTCACCTAAAACTGGTGCTTATATGTTTGTGGAATCGATTATGAATCCAGAACAAGTAAACGACTTTTTAACTAAAAAGTAAAAACTTACTTCATACAATATACACAAAGCAGCTTTCTAAACGGAAAGCTGCTTTTTTATATTTATATTTGGTTTGCAAAGATTTCATTTGAAATTGTCATTCCCGCCAAATCGGGAGCCTAAAAACAAAATTCCGATTTTGTTTTCCTGTCATAATTGCAGTAAAATTTTATGGTAGGATAATTGACATTAGTCATTTGGGCGTTACCACAAGGGTCGCGCTTTCCGTTGCAATCTTTTGCAAAAGCAAAAGGATTTACACTGCAATCGCTAACGCAAAATAAAGTTTGAATTAAAAAACCAACCCATTATTAAAATGAGCTTTTTTAAAAACATATTCTCTTCAGAAAAAAAGAAAACCTTAGACAAAGGATTAGAAAAAACAAAATCAAATTTTTTTGGTAAGTTAAGTAAAGCCGTAGCTGGAAAATCTAAAGTAGACGATGAGGTTTTAGATAACCTCGAGGAGGTTTTAGTATCTTGTGACGTAGGCGTTAATACCACACTTAAAGTTATTGAGCGTATAGAAGAACGCGTATCTAAAGATAAATATTTAGGAACAGATGAATTAAACCAAATACTTCGAGAGGAAATTGCAGGACTACTAAGTGAAACCCATTCTGGTGAGGAAACAGAGTATACCATACCTAAGTTACCAAAACAAGCTGATGGTAAAAAAACACCATATGTATTAATGGTTGTAGGTGTAAATGGTGTTGGAAAAACCACAACCATAGGAAAATTAGCCTATCAATTTAAAAAGAAAGGATTAAAAGTAGTTTTAGGAGCAGCTGATACTTTTAGGGCTGCGGCAATAGACCAATTACAAGTTTGGGCGGATAGAGTAGATGTTCCTATGGTACGCCAAGACATGGGAAGCGATCCAGCTTCTGTGGCTTTTGATGCTCTACAATCTGGTGTGAATCAGGAAGCTGATATCATTATTATTGACACTGCTGGACGTTTGCACAATAAAGTAAATTTGATGAATGAGCTTACTAAAGTAAAACGCGTGATGCAAAAAGTAATTGGTGATGCGCCTCATGATGTTTTGTTGGTTTTAGATGGCTCCACAGGTCAAAACGCATTTGAGCAAGCAAAACAGTTTACAGCAGCTACTGAAGTAACATCGTTGGCAGTTACAAAATTAGATGGAACAGCAAAAGGTGGTGTAGTAATAGGTATTTCAGACCAATTTAAAATTCCGGTTAAATATATAGGCGTTGGTGAAGGTATTGAAGATTTACAAGTTTTCAATAAGTTTGAGTTTGTAGATTCGTTTTTTAAATAACCGTTTTGTCATTCTTGCGAAGGCAGGAATCCATTTTGTAGCTATTAGTTTTATATGAAATTTTCACAACGTATAGGAAAAACTGAAATGAGGACTGTTCTTCAGAAGGAATCTGTTGATGAAATTTTTAAAGTGAAATTATGGAATGTTTTTATGATAATTTTTTTCGGTTTTATGAAAAAGAGAACTCAGTATATTTAATTGATTGTTTTAAAGATTTATGGACAGATTAATAAAAAATCAAATTTTTACAAAATTTCAATTGAATTCAATTTAAAATTCATTTAGAGTTGGTTTTTTGATAATGCTGAATGGTTTGATATTTTTGATTTTTTTGAATTGATTTCTTTTTATACTACTTTTTGGAAAAAAGAATATTCACATGAATACCAATCTAGATTTATTGATGAATGCAATTCAATTCTAGAAAAAGAACTTTCTGCATATAGAATTATTAATTGTAAAATTACTTCTATTTCTGACGAAATTGAAATTGAAAGTATTGAAAATGCGTTAAAAAATAATGATAAATTTAAGGATGTTAAGACGCATCTTGATACTTCATTAAGTTATTTGTCAAACAGAGAGAATCCAGATTATAGAAATTCAATAAAAGAATCCATTTCAGCAGTAGAAACAATTTGTAAAATAATTACAGGAGAGAATACCCTTGGGAAAGCCCTCAATAATTTAGAAAAATCAGGAATAAAAATTAATCCGAGTTTGAAGTCCGCTTTTGAAAAGTTATATACTTATACTAATGATGAAAAAACAGGAATTCGTCATGCATTAATTGATAGCGAATATTCGCCAGATTTTGATGAAGCTAAATTCATGTTAGTTACTTGTTCAACATTTATTAATTATCTCAAAGCAAAAAGTATTTGAATTTTAGTAATGAGTTACAACATCTACCATAATCTTCTAATAAAAGCTTCAACTAAAGAAGTTTTTGACGCGGTGTCTCTTAACAAAGCATCTAGATAATTGGTGGACTTTAAAATCTTTAGGAAAACCAGAATTACATTCAGAATACAACTTAAATTTCACAGATGATTACAATTGGTTCTTTAAAGTTTCAAAAATAAAAGCCAACGAATCATTTCATTTAAAAATAACAGATTCAGATAAAGACTGGAACCCTAACACCTTCGGTTTTGATTTTGAAACTAAAAAAAATGGGACTTATCTAAAATTTAGTCATAAAAATTGGTCTGAAAATAATGATCATTTTTTTGTTGGGCAATGCTTTGAAATGTCTTAAAAAAGGTACTATAATTCCTTTTGAAGAGAGAAACTAATCAATCAAAGCATTAATTTTTTCCCAAAGGTCATTATCAAAATTAGACAATGCGAAATTTTCACCATTTACAGCGTCACCCATCCTAATAACTACTAATTTTTTACTTGATACAACATAGATTTTTTGATCATTTTTACCTAATCCAGCATACAAATCATTTGGGGCATTAGGAATTAACTTTCCCTGAAATTCAACTTGAGAAGATGGTAATTTATAGCTATCTTTTCCATTTAACCACCATAAATAACCATAAGATTTATTCATATTTTGAGAGGTATTTATAGCTTTATTCAAAAAATTTTCTGGAATAATTTGCGTATTTTTCCAAATACCATCAGCAGAAATTAATAAGCCAAAACGAGCCATACTTCTAGCGCTGCTCCAATAAACACTAAAACCGCCTGTTTTTAACCAAGCACCGTTCATACCAATTTTATCTCTCAATTTGCTATTAAAATAGTCACTCCAAGTTATATTGCTCGTTTCTGCAACAACATCTTGCATTTTAACGTATACATTACTATATGCCCAACGCGTTCCAGCATCAGCTTTGTATATAAGATTTTGTTTTTCAACATTATTCCCAAAGCTTTCATCCAATCCAGAGTCCATAGAAAGCAGATTTTTACAAGTTATTAAATTTTCTTTTTCTAAAGGCGCACTCGTCCATCCAGCACCTAAATAATCCGATACTTTATTATTTATATCTATAAGACCTTCTTCATGTGCTATTCCAGTAATAGCTGTAGTTAATGTTTTTCCAGCGCTAGCCCAGTACCAAGGCTTGCTACTGCTATGGTCGTTCATGTATTCCTCAACCACAATTTTTCCATCATGTAGTATTATAAAACTTTTGGTATTATTTTCTTCAAGAAAATCTAAAAGGGGTTGTAATTCGTTTACATTCCAGTTTAAATCCGAAACAGATTTTGTATCCCAATCATTTGAATTTATAGGTGGGAAATAAAGTTCATCTATATTTGGTTCTGGTGCTGTAGTTGCATCATTTGACGAACAACTAAAACAAAAACTAAAAACTATTAAAATGAAGTAGATCATGGTTTTCATAACAGTAGGTTTTCATATTTGGACTATTAAATATAGTAAAAGTTTAATCGAAAAGAATTTCTCGACGCTCTGCGTCGGCGTTTCCTTTAAAATTGTCATTCCCGTGAAAACGGGAATCTAAATAGCAGAATTTCGGTTTTTGACCCTGAAAGTCAAAATGAAACGAGCAAAATACCTCTATGGCTCTGCCTCAAGGATAGTTCGTTTCAAGAAATTCTTTTATTTCACTTAAAAATAAAAGTCATTAGTATTAAAAACTTGATTCGTTGGTTAAACAGAAATCGTTAATCTTAAATCGTAAATCATTATGTATCTTTGCACACTTAAATTTTGGTATGAGAACAAAAACACTTAAAAAGAATAGAATCAACGTGGTAACCTTGGGTTGTAGCAAAAATGTTTACGACAGCGAGGTGCTCATGGGGCAATTGAAAGCCAGTGGGAAAGATGTTGTACATGAAGAAGAAGGCAATATTGTAGTTATAAACACTTGTGGTTTTATAAATAATGCTAAAGAAGAAAGTGTTAATACTATTTTAGAATACGTTCAAAAAAAGCAAGATGGTGATGTTGATAAGGTTTTTGTAACGGGATGTTTAAGTGAGCGTTACAAACCAGATTTGATAAAAGAAATTCCCAATGTAGACGAATATTTTGGGACTACGGAATTACCAGGATTACTAAAAGCATTAGGAGCAGATTATAAACACGAACTCATTGGTGAGCGCTTAACAACGACACCAAAAAATTACGCCTATTTAAAAATAGCTGAAGGTTGTGATAGACCTTGCTCGTTTTGTGCTATTCCTATAATGCGTGGAAAGCACCGCAGTACACCTATTGAAGATATTGTTATTGAGGCTGAAAAATTAGCTGCTAAAGGTGTTAAAGAACTCATTTTAATTGCTCAAGATTTAACGTACTATGGACTCGATTTATATAAAAAACGAAACTTAGCAGAGTTACTTGAAGCCTTAGTTAAGGTTGACGGCGTGGAGTGGATCCGTTTGCACTATGCATTTCCAACAGGTTTTCCGTTGGATGTATTGGATGTGATGAAGCGCGAAGCTAAAGTTTGTAATTACTTAGATATTCCGTTGCAACATATTTCAGACACTATTCTGAAAAGTATGCGTCGAGGCACAACTAAAGAAAAAACCACGAAGTTACTTCAAGATTTTAGAGCTATTGTACCAGAGATGACTATTAGAACAACACTTATTGTGGGATATCCTGGAGAAACTGAAGAAAATTTTCAAGAATTAAAGCAATGGGTACAAGACATGCGTTTTGAACGTTTAGGTTGTTTTACATATTCTCATGAGGAAAACACCCATGCCTATAATTTAGAAGATGATGTGCCTCAAGATGTTAAGATAGACAGAGCAAACCAAATCATGGAAATTCAATCCCAAATTTCTTGGGAATTAAATCAACAAAAAATAGGACAAGAATTTAAAGTGGTGATTGATAGAAAAGAAGGGAATTATTTTGTTGGACGTACTGAATTTGATTCTCCTGATGTTGATAATGAGGTTTTAATAGATGCGACGAATACTTATTTAAAAACTGGTGAATTCACTAACGTCAAAATTATTGAAGCTGAAGATTTTGATCTTTACGCAGAAGTTTCAAAACGTTAAAATCCATTAACAAAAAGTATTAAATTTTCGTTAAAGCACTAGTAAAATTAGGTATTAGCGGTTATTTGTGTTATATTCTTGTAAACGAATTATTAATTAAAAACTTTAAACACAAATGAAAAATTTAGAAAGAAAGACCGTTGCAATTTTAGCAACCAATGGATTTGAGGAAAGTGAATTAAGAGAACCTAAAAAAGCTTTAGAAAATGCTGGAGCGGAAGTACATATAGTATCTTTAGAATCTGGTAGCATCAAAGGTTGGGCCGATGGAAATTGGAGTAATTCCTATGATGTAGATAAAACAGTAGACAATGTAAATCAGAGCGATTATAATGCCTTGGTATTACCAGGTGGTGTAATTAATCCAGATTTATTAAGAAGAAATGAAAAAGCGATATCATTCGTGAAATCATTTTTTGAGAACCATAAACCAGTAGCAGCTATTTGTCATGCGCCTTGGCTACTAGCGGAAGCAGGTGTTTTGAAAGGACGTAAAGTGACATCATTCAGCTCTATTAAAACCGACATTGTCAACGCGGGCGCTAATTGGGTAGATGAAGAAGTAGTGGTAGATCATGGCTTAGTAACAAGCCGATCACCAGATGATTTACCAGCATTCAACAAAAAACTGGTTGAAGAAGTATATGAAGGTAAGCACAAAATGCAAACTGCGTAGTACATCAAATTTCAAATAAAAAAAAAGAGTCAATTTTGACTCTTTTTTTTTGTTTGAATAGTTCAAACTAACATAAACCAGATTTTAAAATGGATGTTATGCTTTTTGATAACAAGTTTTTTATTTGATTATCCATCTGATTATTTTTTGAATACTTTTGATTAACTTCAATTTCAATACCTAAGTAGTTAGTTTTAAATTGCCTACGTAAATATGTGGTAAACCCATCCGCACGTCCTAAATATGGGTAGTTGTATCGAACATTTAATTTTGGATTTACAGTAATTATTTCCTTTTTAAATGACGCACAAATTTTTTTTTCATTTGCTCTTTTGGAATCGTAAAGCAATCCAATATCACAGTGCCTTTCTTCATTATTTAAGATGGGAGTGAAGGAATGAATTGATAGATGCAATACCTTTTCATTGTTTAAAATCCAGTCGCTTATTGTTCTTTCAACCGCATTTCTGTAAACTAAATAATGCGTATCAATCAATGATTCTTTTTTACTTTTAGATATAATTTTAGTGAATTCCGAAAATAAATTTGGATGACGTACTGAACGATTCAATTCTATAAGTAATCGACTTATATTGGAAGAAAATGATGAGTTTGCTAAAGGTTTTAAAAATTTAAAAACATCCAAAGCACCTAAATCATAACCCCGATGTGAATCTAAAATTTGATCATAATTGTTAAAATAGCTTTTATAGTCTTTAGGGATTGAATTTCCCCCATGTTCACAGGTTAGTAATAGTTTCAAGGCAAAAATAATTTATTTTCTTGCAAACAAAATCCCAATTTAAAATAGGTGTTTTTAATATTTTTATCTGAAAAATCGCTGTCGATAGCTTTTATAATACGCGTGGATAATGTGCCGTATTCCAATATGCTTTCAATAGCTGCATGATGCGTACTATGAATTTTTGGTTTTACCAAATTATAAAGTTGTTTCCAAACGTCATTAACCGTGCAAGCTTGCTCTATTTGAAATAAATTAAGATAATCTAATGTGTATATAATATGGTTTTCAGCCTCCTTAATGCACGGATCTAAAATGCTATAAAGTGCTTCCTTAGTCCAGTTTTTTTGAGCTTCTAATGAGGCTGTTTGGTTACTTACTAATAATTTTACCACCTCAATAATCAAAACGCAAATAGCAATATCGGCTTGCGGACATTCCTGAATATCAACCAATCTAATTTCAATAGCATTTCTATCAAAACGTGCTATGGCACCGCGAGAGTTGAGAAAATAATGATCTAAAATATTTTCAGTATCGTGAGGTTTTATTGCTTTATTTATTGGGCTGAAAATAACGTCATTATATTCTTTTTTTGAAAATACCTGTTCAGGAATAACCAAACCTGTCATTTCAGGAATTTCCTTCTGGTTGGTTTTATAATATTCTAAACGTGTATCTTTAAATCCTGTACTTTTACCTTCCATAATGGGCGAACTTGCACATAAGCCAGGAATTAAAGGTAAAATTATCCGGATAGCCGCATGAAGTTTTTCAAACTCGGTGTCATCAAAAAAAGGGAGATTGATGTGTGTACTTTGTACATTACTCCATCCGTGTCCTGAACAATTAAAAATACGATTATACAATGCATAAACTTCACTATAACTATGTTTCCAGAGTTGCGTATCGGTAGCAGGGTTCATCAAAGGATGTGATGCTGTTGGTAAAAGTGAGGTATTTAATGGTTTTAAAAGACTATTTATTTCTAATATATTTTTATGAAATGCCTCAGATAAGTTATTTAAATCGCCTGTTGGTCCGTTTGTTTTTAGTTCAACGACGTGCGCTACCAATTCATTACTCCATGCAATAGATCCATTATTAACATCATCAGATAGACTTCCACTCTTTAGCGTCATTAATTCATCAACAATAGGCGAAACTTTCAAATTAGTATTATTAACAAGCATATATTCTAACTCGATCCCAAAAACTTCAAATAAATGATATTTTTTACTCATACTAATCTAATCTACTTTTTAATGCGTTCAAAACGGTACTATATATCAAATCGCCATAAAATTCGTCTTCAACGCCAAAATCAATATTCGGGTTGTCGTTTATTTCAATCACCATAGGTTTTTCTTCAACCACTTTTATATCAATACCATATAAACCTTCGCCCATAAGTTTAGCAGACTTAATAGCCATTTTTAAAACTTTTTTAGGTACTTTTTCAATTGGTAAACAATCAGCATCACCATCTTGGTCGTTTTTCTTTTTAGCTTTCCAATTATAAATTTGCCAATGCCCTTTAGCCATGTAATATTTACAAGCAAAAAATGGTACGCCGTCCATAATGCCAATGCGCCAATCATAATCTGACGGACAAAACTCCTGTGCAATAATTAAATCAGATTCCTTTAACATCTGATTCGCCAAATCAAGAAATTCTTCTAATGTTTTTGCTTTCTTAACACCGAATGAAAATGTAGAATCGGGCGCTTTTAAAACACAAGGTAATCCTGTGTGTTTCAAAACCTCATCTAAGTTATCTTTATGTACAATAATTGTTTTAGGCGTGTCTATATTAGCATTTTGCAAAGCTTCGGCCATATAAACCTTATTGCAACATTTTAAAATAGCATCTGGATAATCTACTAATGCAATTCCTTCTTGTTGTGCTTTTCGCGCAAATGCATAGGTTTCGTTATTAACCTCAGTGCTTTGTCTTATAAACAAGGCATCAAATGAAGATAATCGTGTTAAATCTTTTGGCTCAATAATTTCAGCATAAATATTCATTTTTTCAGCAACCTCAATAAATTTCTTTAAAGCCTTTGGATTGCTTGGAGGTGCAGGATCGTTAGGATTCACCAATATGGCTAAATCAAAATCACTCTGCGTAAGTTTCAATGTGTCATATCGTTTTTTTGAAAAGTACTGGTTTGCAAATTCTTGAACACTTTCTAAATGATCATTAGGAATTTCAGATTCTGAAATCACTTTAACGCTTTGTATGTTCCATTTGGTGTTGTAAATAAATTTTACACGAAAAAATGGCACTTGAAAATGTTTGTAAAATAGCGTGCTTAACTCTTTGTATTTTTGAGCTACGTTTTGCCCAAAATAAATACTTAAGGTAAACTCTCTAGATTTTATATTTTTTAAACTTTGCTGAATAATATCATCAAACTCGTCAGATACAATTCTTACCAGTTTTAAGTTCTTTAAATCAACAATATTTTTAACGGTTGGAATAGCCAAATGACCTCTAGCTTCAGCTAAAAGAGATACGTAATACCCTTTAGATTGGTAATTATAATCTTTACAAAGATTAAAAATACGAGCCTTTTTTACTAGTGAATATTGAGGATTTGTAAGATAATTTTGAGATGAAATAACGGTGATGTTTTCTGTTAAGAAATTCCATTTTTCAGGTTGATTAACAACAATATATTTTTGCATTAGCGTTGCATGATGGGGATAAAATTTTAAACAAAATTACTCTTTTTTAGAATTCAAAAATCATTTTGACTCTTTATTTTATTAATCCATACAGGAGTTAAAAACTACTCAAATTCTCTAATTTGAATGATTAAGGAATACTGTAAATTAAGAAAATAAAATTAGATAGAATAATGCGAGATTTGATAATCTGTATAACTTAATAAGTTTTTATTGTTTCTAGTTTTAGTTTGGTTGAGAAGTACAATTAGGAAAAAGGCTTTAAAAACAAGTCAAGAATTACATTGAAGTTACCTTATAAAAAAACGATTTTGACTAGAATTTCATCTTAATTATGACGTACAAAACTATAATCGTAAATCATTTCTTATATTTGCCTTTTCAAATAAAAATAGAACAATGCAAGACGGATTATACGCAAAATTTAATACAACAAAAGGAGACATACTTGTTGCTTTAGAATATGAAAAAACCCCAGGCACAGTTGGGAACTTTGTAGCTTTAGCTGAAGGACATTTAGAAAACAAAGTAAAGCCACAAGGCACTCCATATTATGATGGGTTAAAATTTCATAGAGTTATTCCAGATTTTATGATTCAAGGTGGATGCCCACAAAGTTCAGGTTCAGGAAATCCAGGATACCAATTTGATGATGAATTTCATCCAGATTTAAAGCACGACGCCCCAGGGGTTTTATCCATGGCAAATGCAGGGCCAGGTACGAACGGAAGTCAGTTTTTTATAACACATACTGAAACCTCTTGGTTAGATGGTAAGCATACGGTTTTTGGTAAAGTAGTTGATGGACAAGACATTGTTGATGCTATAGAACAAGGGGATGAGATTAAAACTTTAGAAATTATTAGAGTAGGTGTCAATGCCGAAGGGTTTAATGCCGTTGAATATTTTAGAACTTTTGAAGGATCTAGAGAAAAGCGATTAACAGAAACTAAAGCAGCAGCAGAAGCACAATTAGATAAAATAGCCACAGGTTTTAAAACAACAGATAGTGGTTTACGCTACCAAATTATTCAAGAAGGTAAAGGTGCAAAAGCAGAAAAAGGTAAAACAGTTTCTGTACATTACAAAGGACAACTATCAGACGGAACTGTTTTTGATTCGTCATATAAACGTAATGAACCTATCGACTTTCCTTTAGGAATGGGTCAAGTTATCTCTGGTTGGGATGAAGGTATTAGTTTACTTAAAGTTGGAGATAAAGCACGTTTTGTTATACCTAGCCATTTAGGTTATGGAAGTAGAGGCGCTGGGGGTGTAATTCCACCTGATGCCACATTAATTTTTGATGTTGAGTTAATGGATGTCAAATAATATATTGTCAAGAGAACTTAAAAAACAGCATCTAAACTATTAGGTGCTTTTTTTTATTCTTAGTGGAAAATGTTTTTAACTATTATACTCCCTGATCTTATTTAAGAAGTTATTTTTGATGAAATGATACGCCAACGATTCAAATTGTTATCATGAAGTGTGTTAAAATTTTATTATTATTTTGCCGATTTATTTTTAAACAAATTTGTTCATTGAAAGCCTAGTGCATAGTTTCGGAAAGTAAAGCAGAAATTTTAAATTCTGCTACCGGAAAATTATTCTTCAAGAAAAAAGCAAACTATTTTAAATCGCTCTATGTCGTAGTAAATTTTGTTTAAAAAGCCCTCATTGAAATTGAATAACAAAGCTTTATATTTGTTTATGATTGAGGAAGAACTACAACATTTGAAATATCCCATAGGAAAATTTGATTGCCCAAATAACATTTCAAAACAACATATTGAAAGTTGGATTTCTATTTTAGAACATTTCCCTAATCGATTGGAAAATTTAGTAAAAAATTTATCTGATGAACAACTTGAAACACCATATAGGCCAGATGGATGGACAATAAGGCAAGTAATTCATCATCTATCCGATAGTCATCACCATAGTTACACGCGTTTTAAATGGGCTTTAACTGAAGATAAACCGATAATTAAAGCTTACGATGAAGCCGCTTGGGCTGATTTATTTGATTCTAAAAAGGCCCCAATTGAGATGTCATTACATCATTTGAAAGCGGTTCATTTTAAGTTAGTTTATTTGTTAAAAGGGTTAGATTTTGAGAATTTGAATACTTATTTTATTCACCCAGAAACCAATAGTAAAGTAGTATTAAATTATAATATTGGTAATTATGCATGGCATGGTAATCATCATTATGCACACATTGAAAATTTATTACATCGTAAACATTGGATTTAGTCTTTATTTATGGTTAGAGTATTTAAAATAGAAGACACAAAGTATTTACTAGATATTTACAACTATTATGTTTTAAATTCTACTGCAACTTTTGATGATGACATACTTTCTTTTGAAATATTTTTAGAAAAAGTGTCTCAAATTAATACCAACTATCCTTTTTTAGTATTTGAAGAAAACAGTGAAATTTTAGGTTATGCCTACGGCAGTAAGTTTCGTCCTAAACCTGCTTATAATAAAACTGTTGAGTCTACTATATATGTTAAAAATGGAATTTATAGAAAACACATTGGAACCAAACTTTATAATGAATTACTCAAATTATTAAAGGAAGAAAACTATCATGTAGTTTTGGGAGTTTTAACGCTTCCAAACGATGCCAGTGTAAAACTGCATGAAAAATTTGGATTTAAAAAAGTGGCTCATCTAAAACAAGTTGGCTTTAAATTTGGTGAATGGCAAGATGTTGGTTTTTGGCAATTAAAACTTTAAATAAATAGTATATAATTACATTTTCCATTTTATGTTACAGCCAATACTTGGCTTTTGTATATTGGTATTTTTTTTGTTTTCTAAAACACAATCTAAAGCATATTTTAAATCTTTACCAGTAACAGAAATACCATTCCCTGGTCTGGAGTCATCCAATTGCCCTCTGTAAACTAGTTTTAAATCCCCATCAAAAACATAAAAATCTGGTGTACAAGCCGCGTCATATGCTTTAGCTACTTCTTGGTTTTCATCGTATAAATAAGGAAAAGGATAATTTTGTTTTTTGGCGTGAATCGTCATTTTTTCTGGAGAATCTTGTGGATAATTATCAACGTCGTTACTTGAAATAGCAATGAAGTTAATTCCTTTTTCAGCAAATTCATTTGCAATATCGACCAAAGTATCGTTGACATGAATAACAAACGGACAATGATTACAAATAAACATGACTACCGTACCTTTTTCACCTTTTAAATTTTCTAGAGATAGGTAGTTTTTAGATACCGTATCAAATAGATTGAAATTGGGAGCTTGAGTTTCTAAAGGAATCATATTAGACAGTGTTCGAGCCATAATTATAAGTTTTATTCAAAGTTCGTAATTTCTTACCAATTACATCTTAAAGTAACCGTATAAAATAGCTTCTGATTTTTTTTTGGTTTTAATATAAAATCTAACTTTAGCTTAGGCTTTACTTAAATTTTCTATGTCATCTAAATAAAAATATAGTTCTTTTTTTTAACAATCATTTTAAAATTCATGTACTAAATTGTATTTTTAAAAAATGTATGAAACTATAAGTTTTGACGATTTTACCAAAGTAGATTTACGAATAGGAACTATTATTGAAGTCAAAAATTTTTCTGAAGCAAAACATCCTGCGTATCAATTAACTATTGACTTTGGTGCATTAGGCATTAAAAAGTCTTCCGCACAAATTACAACACGTTATAAAAAGGAAGATTTAATTGATAAGCAAATTGTTGCAGTAATAAATTTTCCTAAAAAGCAAATTGCTCATTTTATGAGTGAATGTTTAGTTTTAGGTGTAGTTGATGGAAACCATGTGATGTTATTAAATCCTGAAAATAAAGTTAAAAATGGAAGCGTTGTATGTTAAAACTCCAATTTTTTAAAAAAAATCCGCTACAAAAATAATTTTAGCGGATTCAAGTTTAGTCTACTTAGTTTAAGTTTGTTTTTAGATATCATCAAAATTGATATCCGTAAAACTTTTTGGTGATTTTAAATCGGCTTCAGTTACTTTGGTATCATCTTCCTCATTTTCTTTTTTAAAGTCTTTTTGATGTCTTTCACTAATCACTTCATCTCCTTTTTCATTAATGATATAATCAGTCATTTCAGCTAAAATTTCTTTAAATTCTGTAAAGTCTTCTTTGTAAATGTAAATTTTATGTTTTTTGTAATGGAACGATCCATCATCATTAGTAAATTTTTTACTTTCAGTAATTGTAAGATAGTAATCTTCAGCCTTTGTAGCTCTTACATCAAAAAAATAAGTGCGTCTTCCAGCTCTTAATACTTTTGAAAAAATCTCCTCTTTCTCCATCATATCGTTGTTGTACATTTTTATATTATTAACATTTGTAAACCAAAAATCTAAAAAAAACAGTTACTAACCAACAAAATTTGTAGTTTCTTTTTAAATGTTCTCTTTTATTGAATGAAATTAAACCGATTTATAGTATAATAATATGAACCATTTAGCTCGAAACGTTCTCACTTAATTGCTTTAAATAAAGCTCTTTGTAATAACCATCAACATCAATAAGCGTTTCATGTTTGCCCTGTTGTATAATTTTACCGTCATCTAAAACAATAATTTGACTAGCATTTTTAGCCGAGGAAACTCTATGACTTACAATTATAGTGGTTTTCCCTTTTGAAACTTTACTCAAATTTTTAAGTATTTTTTCTTCCGTTTCAGTATCAACAGCTGATAAGCAATCATCAAATAATAAAATTTCAGGTGATTTAATTATGGCTCTAGCAATAGATACGCGTTGCTTTTGACCACCAGATAGTGTGATGCCACGTTCTCCTAAAATGGTATCATATCCCTTATTAAAACCTATAATATTTTTATGAACCTGTGCATTTTTTGCTGCTTCTATAACGTCTTCCTCAGTGGCATCTTCTTTTCCAAATTTGATATTGTTCTTAATAGTATCGGAAAACAAAAAGGCATCTTGGGGTACATAACCTATGTTTTTTCTTAAATCATCTAAATTGTGCTTATCAATAGCAATACCGTTTACTTTAATTGTTCCGCCGTCAACATCATAAAGCCTTCCAATTAAATCGAGTATAGTTGATTTTCCAGAACCAGTTTTTCCAAGAATCGCCAACGTGTCACCTTCTTTAATATGAAAACTAATATCCTTTAAGGCATTAATATTTGTATCGTCATAGGTAAATGATACATTTTTAAAAGCAATATCACCCGTAACATCTGTATGGTTTTTTACCATATTTTTAATTTCCGGTTCGGTATTTAAAAACTCATTAATTCGTTTTTGTGATGCTTCAGCTTGTTGTACAATTGAGGTCACCCAACCAACTGTAGCAACAGGCCACGTAAGCAGGTTTACGTAAATAATAAACTCTGCAATGGTTCCTAAACTCTCAATTTCACCATTAATATACTGCATACCACCAACATAAATAACCAGTAAATTACTTGCCCCAATTAAGAGAATCATCATGGGGAAAAACCAAGCTTCTACTTTGGCTAAACTAAGTTGCTTATCTTTATTTGTTAGAGCAAGTGTGTTAAAATTTTTGGAAGTTAAAGGCTCAATACCATAGGCCTTAATTACCGAAATACCACTAAAAGATTCTTGTGTATAGCTTGAAAGTTTAGACAAATACTCTTGTACTACGGTACTTCTATGGTGTATTTCTTTACTTAATTTGTAGATAATGATAGAAAGAATAGGCAAAGGCGCAATAGTATAAAGTGCTAATTTTGGTGCGGTGCTAAACATGTAAATTAAAGCAATTACAAATAGCGTAATGGTATTAATACTGTACATTATAGCAGGACCAGCATACATGCGCACACGACCAACATCCTCACTTATTCTATTCATCAAATCACCTGTTCTGTTCTTTTTATAAAAATTTAATGATAATTTTTGATATTGATTATAAACCTCATTTTTCAAGTCAAATTCAATATAACGAGATACATTTATTATAGTTTGACGCATAAAAAAAGTAAGAACACCACCTATTATAGCAGCACCTATTATATAAATTATAATTTGAGTTAGTTCTGCTTCAACTGTTGTTTCACTAGTTACGTTTCCGTTTCTATATTTTTCAACAACAATAAAAATTTCTCTCACCAAGCGTGGGGTGAAAAGCAAAAATATTCTTGCAACAATAGTAATAACAATACCTGCTAAAAGATGTGCTTTGTATTTTAAAAAATATTTATTTAAATGTTGTAATTCTTTCATTTAAAAACGGTTGGTTTTCTTTTTGAATAGTGACCCATTGCAAGTGAGCAAAGATAAAGGATTAAAACAAGAAATTTATTTGAATACACTTACCCAATTGTTAAATAAACCCTAAACTCATGCATCAATAATAAACCAAATTAAATGTTATAGTTTTTTGAAAATAGTATTATTTTTGCCTAACGAAAATATAAATATTTTCGTCTTTTTTAATTTAAGTTCTTTGTAATGATGCTAAACAGAAGACATATTCGTGTAAAAGTAATGCAAACTTTGTATGCCTTTAAAGGTACTGAAAGTGACGATTTAAGTAAAGATCAAAAGTTTTTATTATTTAGTATAGATAATATGTACAACCTCTATCTTTTAATAATGGCTTTATTTATTGAAGTACAAAAGCGCGCTGAGAAGGACTTACAGAAAAAGCAGAAAAAGCATTTAGCAACCAAAGACGATATAAATCCAAATAGAAAATTTATAGAAAATAAGTTGTTGCATTTAATCAAAGACAGCTTAGAACTTAAAAATCAATTAGAATCGCATAAAATAACCAACTGGAATTTAGATGGTGAATATGTTGAAATTATTTATAAGGCGATTTTTTCAAGTGATTTGTATAAAGAACACATGAAAACTCGGACATCTGATTTTAAAGAAGATAAAGACTTTATGGTTGATGTATTTAAAGATGTCATTGCACCTAACGACAAGCTTTACGAATACATGGAAGACAAAAACTTAACTTGGTTAGATGATCTTCCTACAGTGAATACAACCATTTTAAAGTTATTGCGAAAAGCAAAACTGCATGCATCAGAAAATCAATTTACACCCAAATTATATAAAGATGCTGATGATAAGCAGTTTGCCATAGATTTGTTTAGAAAAACACTTTTAAATAGAACCGCTATTAATAAAGAAATTGAAGGAAAAACCGAAAATTGGGATTCCGATCGTATAGCGAATGTGGATTATGTATTACTTCAAATGGCAATTTCAGAATTAAAAAATTTCCCTTCTATTCCAGTAAAAGTTACTATCAACGAATATTTAGAAATTGCTAAAGAATATTCTACACCCAAAAGCAGCATCTTTATTAATGGGATTTTAGATAAATTAGTAAAAGAATATGAAGCTTCTGGAAACTTAAGAAAAGTGGGACGTGGGTTATTGTAAAAACTATTTCACTTCTAAAGTTAAAGTGTTTGGTTTCTTTTAAATATTTATATTTATGAAATCGGTAATCTTTAATAATTGTTTTAAATCGATTAAATAATTCCTATTTTTACAACTTGAATGATTAAATAGTAAAAAAAATGAAAAAAGTAATATTAGGATTGAGCACCTTGTGCTTAATAGCATTTACATCATGCAAAGAAGATGCAGCAAAGAAAATAGAGGATGCTAACGTTGCAGCTGCAGCCGAAAGAGATGCTGTAGCATCAAAATTTCCAGTTATTGAGTTTGACAAGATGGAACACGATTTTGGTGAAATTGAAAAAGGAACAGCGGTTGAAACCACTTTTTCTTATACAAATTCTGGGGATGCACCTTTAGTAATTACAGATATTAAAAGTTCTTGCGGATGTACTGTACCACAAGATTGGAGTAGAGAACCATTAGCTCCTGGAGATTCTGGAAAGTTTACTGTAAAATTTAATGGTAGCGGTGCTAATAAAGTTTCAAAATCAATCACAGTAACTGCAAATACAGAAAAAGGTTCAGAAATTGTAAAAATAACGGCGTTTGTAAAACCAGACCCAAATGCAGTTAAACCACAAACTAATAGTTAATAATAAAATAATGGGAGAAGGAGCAATAGGTCAGTTTTTACCGTTTATATTAATGTTTGTAGTTGTGTATTTCTTTATGATTGCACCTCAAATGAAACGTGCAAAAAAGGAAAAAAAGTTTAATGCTGAATTAAAAAAAGGCGATAAGGTAATCACTAAAAGTGGTTTGCACGGTAAAGTACTAGAACTTAACGATAAAGATGGTAGTTGTATTATAGAAACGATGTCTGGTAAAGTAAAGTTTGAACGTTCATCAATATCAATGGAATTAAGTTCTAAACTTAATGCACCGGTAACAACGAAATAGAATTATAAATTTATAGTTTACAAAAGCTTTCAGAAATGGAAGCTTTTTTGTTTTAGTTAAAAGCTAATAATTTTGTTGAATTTATAATGATTCTTAAAAGCATAAGCGGATCAGAAAAAATTAAAATTCTCTTCAATATATTCTCCAACGGGGTTTATTTTTTCTTATGTTGAATTTTTGAAGGTTCGTTTATTATAAAATATGGTTGTGTTTTTAATGAATTTTAGCGTTCGATAAACTAAGTTAGCTGTTTCTTTAAAAAGTCAAACTTTACAAATCTCGTTATTCTTTTGCTGCTGTAAGTTCCGCAATTTTACAAATAACTTCGGCCGCTTTAATCATACTTTCAACAGGTACATATTCATAGCGCCCATGAAAATTATGTCCACCAGCAAATATATTGGGGCAAGGCAAACCCATATAACTTAATTGTGAACCATCTGTACCACCCCGAATCGCTTTAATAAGTGGTTTTATACCAAGTTGTTTCATGGCTTCTTCGGCAATATCAACAATGTGCATTACAGGTTCAATTTTTTCACGCATGTTAAAATATTGGTCTTTAATTTCAGTTGTAATGACCTCCCTTCCGTATTGCGAGTTTAGCTCTTCGGTTAATTTTAGCATCATATCTTTTCGTGCTTCAAAATGCCTAATATCATGGTCGCGAATAATATATTTTAATGTGGTTTCCTCAACATCACCTTCCATATCATGCAAATGAAAAAAACCTTGATAACCTTCTGTATGCTCAGGAGTTTCTAATGCCGGTAACGAATTAATAAACTCCGTAGCGATATACATGGAGTTAATCATTTTACCCTTGGCATAACCTGGGTGTACAATTTTTCCTTTTATTTTTACAACAGCTCCTGCTGCGTTAAAATTTTCATATTCTAATTCTCCAATTTGGCTACCGTCCATTGTATACGCCCAATCTGCCCCAAATTTTTTAACATCAAATTTGTGTGCGCCTCTACCAATTTCTTCATCGGGAGTAAACCCAACTCTAATTTTGCCATGCTTAATTTCTGGATGGTTAACTAAATATTCCATAGCCGATACGATTTCGCAAATACCAGCTTTATCATCAGCACCTAAAAGTGTGTTACCATCGGTAGTGATAAGTGTTTGCCCTATATATTGTCGTAAATCTTCAAAATAATCAGGTGATAGCACAATGTGTTCTTCTTTATTCAGTAATAGATCTCCACCTAAATAGTTTTCATGTATTTGAGGTTTTACATGGGCACCAGTAAAATCTGGCGACGTATCAAAATGTGAAATAAAACCTATAGTTGGTGCGTGGTATTCTAAATTACTTGGCAGGGTAGCCATAATATAAGCGTTCTCATCAATATCAACATCTTGCATGCCAATAGCCTTTAATTCTTCAGCAAGTTTGTTTGCTAAATCCCACTGTTTTTTTGTGCTTGGCGTAGTATTCGATTCAGGATCAGATTCTGTATCAATAGTAACGTAACTTATAAAACGTTTTATAATGTGTTCTTTTGAAATCATAGGATGGTTAATATTTTTAGTATAAGCGTAAGATAATTAATAGCCAATTATTGGCCTAAAGTTACGATTATTGAGTTTTTTATCATTTGAATTGCGCAATTTTTTATTTAGAAGTATTTTTGCATAAATAATACTGATGTACAAAACACTACTTCGCCCTTTATTTTTCTTATTCGACCCTGAAAAAATTCACCATTTCACATTTTCGTTAGTCAAATTTGCATCTAAAATACCTGGATTTCCAGCTTTTTTTAGAAGTTTATATCTTATTGAAGATGAGCGATTAGAAAGAAAACTATTGGGGCTAACCTTTAAAAATCCTGTTGGTTTAGCGGCTGGATTTGATAAAAATGCAGTGTTATATAATGAGTTAGCTAATTTTGGATTTGGTTTTATTGAAATTGGAACCGTTACTCCAAAAGCACAATCGGGAAATCCGAAAAAGCGATTGTTTAGATTGCTGGATGATAAGGGAATTATCAATCGTATGGGTTTTAATAATGAAGGTGTTGAAGCTGCAATAACGAAGCTGAAAGAGAACCAAGGCAAACTCATAATTGGAGGAAATATTGGAAAAAATACGGATACAAAACCCGAAAACTATACCAAAGATTATTTAGAATGTTTTAATGCCTTATATCCTTACGTTGATTACTTTGTGTTAAATGTAAGTTGTCCGAATGTTGGAAGTCATGCCAAATTAAATGATAAAGTATATTTAAAAGAGTTGATTAAGGCGGTACAAAAGGCAAATACTCATTTTGAAAAACAAAAACCTATTTTATTAAAAATTGCTCCAGATTTAAATAACGGACAATTAGATGAAATTATAGAGTTAGTACATGCTACAAATCTTGATGGGGTTATTGCGAGTAACACATCAACCGACAGAAAAGGTTTGAAAGCTTCAAATGAATTAATAAAACATATAGGTAATGGCGGTTTGAGTGGACAGCCTATTAAAGAAAAAAGCACCCAAGTGATTAAGTATTTATCTGAAAATAGTAAACAAGCATTCCCCATAATTGGTGTTGGTGGGATACATTCGGCAGAAGATGCCATTGAAAAGATGCATGCAGGTGCAGATTTAATTCAAATTTATACGGGTTTTATTTATGAAGGCCCGAGTTTAATTAAAAAAATCAATAAAGCGATCCTTAAAGAAAAATAAATCTACTTTATTATTTTTTTTGTGCGGGTTGTTTGTTTATTTCTAACCGTTAGAAAATACATGCCTGAGGATAAGTAACCAACATTTATAGCTTGATTTGTTTTTGATAGGGTGCCAGACATAAATATTTGTCCTTCTAAATTAGAAATGGTATAAGTGATTGCTAATTCTTTAGCACCAAAAGCTTTAATATAAATAATGTCACCTTTTACGGGATTTGGATACACCGTTAATGGGGTATCATTAATAGAACTTGTAATGGTTTTAATAAAAATATTATCTAAAGCAATATCGCCTTCCCAACTAGAACCTCTTACTGCTCTAAAATGTATATTTATAGTTTGATTTGCATAATCAGATAAATCAATATTTTTAGTTAAAAAAGCATCATTTTGATGTTCTTGTTGACTTCCATATAAAGGCTCAATAACGTTTTCTACATAATCATCATCTGTTTCAATATCAACGTGCAGTTCGCCAATACCACTTCCAAACATGTGATATGCAAATTCCAATTCGGAGTTTTCATATGCAACATGGATACATGGTGAAATAAGTTTAGCTACATCCCCCCATTTAGCTCCAGAGGCTTCCGCATAAATATAGGTATTACTTGATGTATTGTTTGAGCTATTTTCTAGAGGACCAGTTTTTTTAGAAAATGTATCTCCTTTATTTAACAGCCAATTATAACCGTGTCCAGATACATCCTTTGAAACCCATCCCGTGTCTTCAATATAAAGTGTATTGTTTTCAAAATCTTCATCAAAAAAATCAGTTTGAGTACCAACTTTAATAAAATTTGTGAGAGTTTTAGAAATTGTTTTTGATGAATTTGAAACCTTAAGTGTGATATCATAAACACCATGGTTAAAAGTGTGGGTTGGATTTTTAGTTGTGTAATCGGTAACCCCGTCTGAATTCATATCCCATTCCCATGCTGTAACATTCTCACAATTACTTTCAAAATTTGCGGTTAAAGTTTCATTGCAGGTTTGATTGAAATCTGCAGAAAAATCAGCATTGAACGAAGCACATGATAAATATTTTTTTGTGGTTTGATAAAATGCATACATACGAGCTAATTGCTGAAATGTAAAATGAGTTCTACATGCCTTTCTTGAATACGACATGATATTGTTACTATCTGGTGTATAACGCTTTTTATTAGTATCCGTTTCATTACCAATATAATCGCAGTTCGTATTTACATTAGTTTCAGATAAACCAGGATCTGCAGGCGTATCACATATGCCATCTCCAGTAATATCACAATTGCTACCATCAACTAACTCCTTAGTTTTTTCATCCGTGGGACCGTGCGTATGTATTAAAGAAAATAAATGACCAACTTCATGTGCTAATGATGAAGTATTTGTTGCACACTCAGATTTTATGACAATAACATCATTTCTACCTTCATTAAAGGTGTAACCACAAATACTTTCGTTTAACTTGTTTTCTATATAATCAATAAAATATATATTTATTAAGTTAGGTACATTATAAAGCTCCATTAACGTATACTCATCTCCCTTTTCAAAATGCGTAAGTATATCGTCATTTAAATAATTAATATCACCACATAAAAAAAACTCCATATTAGCATCAGCATACACCATATTAAGGTTTGCGATTGCTTGATTCAAACTGGAAATATTAAGGCCACCAGATCTGTCAGAATTTCTTATAATGTGTGCTTTTACAGGAATTGAAATTACAGCTTTCGACTTAAGTCCTTTTGATGCTTTTTTGAGCATAAATTCCTGCTCATACTTTTCAATTTCGGGTCTTATAGTACGAATATATTCTATTGAAGAATTTGACCCAGTGAAACTACATTTAGAAGAATTAGGATTTTGAGCATTTAGATGACCTATTATCGATAAAAAAATCAATAAAAAAATCAATAAAAATCTTAAAATCAAAACATTCATTTGGGGCAAAACATTTTATCAAATGTATACGCAATTCGATGTTTTTAATAATATTAACGATGAAGCACTTATTTTTTCGCTAATTCAACAAATTTTATAACTATACGGTAATAATTCTTCAAAAGGACTCTTAGATTAATTTATAATTAATTTATGCGTTTTATTAACGCCATGTTTAGTCTCTAATTTTATAATGTATAAACCTTTATTTAAATGACTTAGATTTAATTTCAAGCTAAATTCATTAGTGTTTTTTACTGGTATTTGTTTCATCAGCTCTCCTAAAACAGTATAAATTTTTATAGTCTTTAAATCCATATTTGTAATATTTGAAATCGTAATATCGCCTTGAGTTGGATTAGGATAAATTTTTACATTTTCAATGGAATCTTTTTTTACACTTAAAACCGTTTGTAACGATATTTCTAAAGTGGCCACTTTGTTAGTGTTAAAAGGACTTACACCCTTTAAACTAGAAATTTTTTCCTGTGGTACTGTTTCAACATTGTTCATAATATACATCTCGCCTTCTTCTGTTCCTGCGTCGTAAGCAAATAAATCTAAACGTATAAAGGATTTCCAACCGCTTGAATCTCTAAGTTCTAAGCTATTTATAAATATCATCCAATCAGGACTTGGCGCAATCATAGATAAAAGTGTGAGTAATGAAAAGGTTTCACTAATTTGAAGATTATTAATTTCTAAGGACGAACCATTTGATAGATATAATGCGCTACCATCAATATATTGCTCAGAGTTCCCATTATTTATGCTCATGGCAACGGTGTTATAAAAGGTTGTATTTGAGCCGTCTTCAGCAATATTTTCAACTCCCAAAGACGCTGTATTCCCTTCCTCAATAAACGAAATATCACTGTTGTGATTGGTGCCTACCAATTTTGACCAGTGTGCATTATTAGGAAGTGGTCCATGATCGGTTTCGTTCCAATGATTTATAAATTTAATTTGATACGTTGCCACACTTTGACTAAAACTAACAAAAGAAATTGAAAAGATGGTCAGAAATAAATAAGTGAAGTTTTTCATAGCATACACAGTTAATTAATTCTAGGTCAGTTTTACATGATAAAGCTTACAAAAATTAATAGTATTTTTAGCATCTATTTTAATATTGGTTATGTCACAAGCGATAAAAATTATTGAATGTCCAAGAGATGCGATGCAAGGTATACAGTCATTTATACCCACTGAGCAAAAGGTGCAATATATTCAATCGCTTTTAAGAGTAGGGTTTGATACTATTGATTTCGGAAGTTTTGTATCACCAAAAGCCATTCCCCAAATGGTTGATACGGCTGCCGTTTTATCACAATTAGATTTAAGTAAAACTAGAAGTAAGCTTTTGGCTATTATAGCTAATACGCGTGGTGCAGAAGATGCTTCAAAACATACAGAAATTGATTATTTAGGATATCCTTTTTCAATTTCAGAAAACTTCCAAATGCGTAATACACATAAAACCATTGCAGAATCTGTAATTATACTTTCTGAAATATTAGAAATTGCTGATGCCTCTAATAAGGAAGTCGTGGTTTATATTTCCATGGGTTTTGGAAACCCTTATGGCGACCCTTGGGACGTAGATGTAGTGGGTGAGTGGACCGAAAAGCTGTCAAATATGGGTGTGAAAATTTTATCATTAAGTGATACCGTAGGAACATCAAACCCAGAAAATATAGCGTATTTATTTTCAAATTTAATTCCTCAATACTCAAAAATAGAATTTGGCGCGCACTTGCATACCAAGCCAACCACTTGGTTTGAAAAAGTAGATGCAGCTTACAAAGCGGGATGTTTTCGTTTTGATGGTGCTATACAGGGATTTGGTGGCTGCCCCATGGCCAAAGATGAACTTACAGGTAACATGCCAACAGAAAAACTTTTATCGTATTTTACTTCTCAAAAAAAAAACACACTCAATGCATTAAGTTTTGAAAGTGCTTACAACGAAGCTTCTAAAATCTTCAAAAATCACCATTAATCAGTCCATTTTCATCAAAAAGTAGTTTTTTTAAATGTTAAAATTTCAGCATTAAAACCCTTTAAAACAGTAAGTTATTTTATTTTAAATTTCTTTATTTAAATTTAATCTAAATAAACTTTGTGTACATTAAGAATGGGTTTTATATTTGCATTTGAAAACGAAAATTATTTATATTAAGTCTAAATAAAGACAGTCAATTAATCATAAAATGAAAAAAATAGTTCTAAGATTATTTGTAATAGGAAGTATATTTACTTCATGCACAAGTGATGATGGAGTAGATAAAAATAACAATGTTGTAGCACCTGCAACTTATAGTTTTACAAGAAGTGGAAATTCTACAGTAAGTTTTAATGGTCAAACAACAAGAATTTTAATGGGAGAAGAACTAGCTTCTGCATTACTAGATAATTTTAAAACAGAAGTAGAAATAGACGCTATGTTTGCGCACGTTGAGGGAGAAAATAGTTTTAGTAATCCCGCTCTAAACGCATCAGATAAAAGTATTTGTAGTAAAACTGCAGCCTCTACAGATTATTTTTCGGCAAACACCACCGATGCCAATGCTATTAAGGCAGATTTTGATGTTTGGATAAAAGCACAAGTTGAGGATGTTTTTCCTAATTGGAATAACGATGCAGCTTCTGGTGTTGCAGGAAAAATACAAGAAGCTGGTGGCGGCGCTACACGTTATATAAATAGTAAAGGTTTAGAGTATAATCAAGCGGTGATTAAAAGCTTAATAGGTGCTCTAATGGTAGATCAAGCATTAAACAATTATTTAAGTACTTCTGTTTTAGATGAAGGATCTAATGTAGAAGATAATGATGCCGATACTGTTTTAGAGGGTAAAACTTATACCAATATGGAACACAAGTGGGATGAAGCTTATGGTTATGTATATGGTTTAAATGCAGATGCTAGCAATCCTAACCTAGATTTAGGTGCAGATAGTTTTTTAAATAAATATATAGGAAGAGTTGAAGGTGATATCGATTTTGCTGGAATAGCAGATGATATTTACCAAGCTTTTAAACTAGGAAGAGCCGCAATTGTTGAAAAAAATTACACCGTTAGAGATCAACAAGCTGAAATTATCAAAGGAAAAATTTCTGAAATTATAGGCATAAGAGCTGTGTACTATTTACAACAAGGAAAATCATTTTTAGCAACTGATAAGGGTACAGCATTTCATGATTTATCGGAAGGTTTTGGTTTTATTTATAGTTTACAATTCACAAGAAAACCAAACACAAGCAAACCCTATTTTACTAAGGCAGAAGTTGATGCTTTTATAACAACATTAACTGAAGGAAATGGGTTTTGGGATATTACTCCAGAAACTCTAGACATCATGTCTAGTGCCATTGCAGATAAATTTAATTTTACAGTAACACAAGCTGGAAGTTAAAATGAATATTTAGAATATTTATAAATAAAAAGGAGTTGTTACATCATTTTACACAACAACTACTTTTTAGTATTTTTGGAAAAAAAGTTTAAAAGAAAATTAAGATGAAAAAGATTTTTTTAGGATTTGTTTTATTAGGTTTAATGTTGGCTTGTAGTTCATCATCAACAGATGATGCGCCTTCAGGTAAAACTGATAATTTTGATAGAGCCGCTTTATTAATTAATGTTGCTGATAATATTATTGTGCCAGCTTTTGAAGATTTAAATGCAAAACTTACAACTTTAAAATCTGATAAAGATGCATTCATCTCTACTCAAAATCAAACTAATTTAGATGTTTTACGTACATCTTGGTTATCTGCTTACAAATCCTGGCAATCTGTAGAAATGTTTAATTTAGGTAAAGCTGAAGCCATATTATATGGATTTCAAATGAATGTTTATCCTACAAATACTTCAGATGTTGAGGCTAATATTAGTTCAGGTAATTACGATTTAGCGAATGTTAATAACAATGATGCTGTAGGTTTTCCTGCTTTAGATTATCTATTATATGGTATAGCAAATGATGATGATTTAATTTTAATAAAATATGCTGATGCTAATTATAAAAATTACCTTTCTGATGTTGTAGACCAAATGCAGTCATTAACTGAAACGGTTTTAAATGATTGGACATCAACATATAGAAATATATTTGTAAGTCAAACAGGTAACACAGCAACAAGCGCATTGAATAAGTTTGTTAACGATTTTATTTTTTACTATGAAAAAGGATTGCGAGCAAATAAAATAGGTATTCCTGCAGGTAATTTTTCCAATACGCCTTTACCAGATAGAGTTGAAGGATTTTATAGTGAAATATATTCAAAAGAATTATCTTTAGATGCTTTAAATGCAATACAAGATTTGTTTAATGGTAAGGCATATTCAAATAATTCTTCTGGAGCAAGTTTTAAAACCTATTTAGAACAATTAGATAGAAGTGATTTATCAACTTTAATAAATTCAAGATTTACCATTGCATTTCAAAAAATTCAAGATTTAGATGCTAGTTTTAGTTCTCAAGTAAATACTGATAATACAAAAATGACACAAGCTTTTGATGCACTTCAATTGGCTGTTGTATCTCTAAAAGTAGATATGCTTCAGGCTTTTAATATAGGTGTAGATTTTGTAGATGCCGACGGCGATTAAAATTTAAAACTTAAAAAGGTTGTTTCAAAAAGGCATTCTTTTTTATTATAAATAACCTATAAGATATTAAAAACCTTGTAGGTTTCATTTTTAAATGAACATATTAAAATTAAGAACATACCTAAGCCAAACTACAAGTGCAGCGCCATTAGCAGTTTTTAGAATAGCTTTTGGTGTTATGATGTGTTTTAGCATCATTCGGTTTTGGTATCATGGTTGGATACATACACTTTATATACAACCTAAATTTCATTTTTCATATTACGGCTTTGATTGGGTAAAACCATTTGGAGATTATACCTATTTGCTTTTTGTTATTTGTGGTATCTCTTCAATTTTTGTGGCTTTGGGTCTAAAATACCGTTTAGCTATTATCACATTCTTTTTGAGTTTTACTTATATCGAATTGATGGATAAAACAACCTATTTAAATCATTATTACTTTATAAGCTTGCTCAGTTTTTTAATGATTTTTCTACCCGCAAATGCGTATTTTTCAGTAGATAATCTTTTAAGAAAAAAAACATATCAAAAGGTGCCAAAATGGACTATTGATAGCGTAAAACTTTTGTTAGGTATTGTTTACTTTTATGCTGGCTTAGCTAAATTGAATAGCGATTGGTTATTTAAAGCACAACCTTTAAAAATTTGGTTACCCTCAAAATATGATTTACCATTTATTGGTGATACATTAATGCACCAAAATTGGTTTCATTTCGTGATGAGTTGGAGTGGTGCTCTGTATGATTTAACAATTCCGTTTTTATTGCTATATAAAAAAACACGCGTATTTGCTTTTATTTTGGTAGTTGTATTCCACGTATTTACCAGAGTACTATTTCCTATTGGGATGTTTCCGTTTATTATGATTGTATCCACTTTAATCTTTTTTGAAGCCGATTTTCATCAGAAGATTATCAAGTTTTTAAAACGCATTTTTAATTCAAAAATAAGCTTTCAAAATATTGAAATATATAAGTTGCATTTTAAGAAACCAGTTTTAATAATTGTTAGTTTGTTTTTCTGTATTCAGTTGCTTTTACCTTTCCGTTACGCATTATATCCAAACGAATTATTTTGGACGGAAGAGGGATATCGTTTTTCATGGCGGGTTATGCTTATGGAAAAAATGGGCCTTTCAACTTTTAAAATTGTGAATAGTAAAACAGGAAGCTTTTTCTATGTAAATAATAAAGATTTCTTAACGGCATTTCAAGAAAAACAAATGAGTTCGCAACCCGATTTTATTTTAGAATACGCACATTATTTAGGCGATCATTTTAAATCTCAGGGACACGAAAATATTCAGGTTTTTGTAGAAAGTTATGTGGCATTAAATGGTAGATTAAGCGCCCCATTCGTAGATAAAACCGTAGATTTGTACGCCCAAAAAGAATCACTTAAACCTAAACATTGGATTTTACCATTTAAGGATGAGATTAAAGGACTTTAAAATCATAATTGCACTAATTTTTAGTGTGTCATTATATGCTCAAAATACTATTTTGGGTACGGTTGTTTTTTTAAAAAATAGCCAACCTGTTGCAGATGTTAAGGTTTATGATAAAGCTTCAGGATTACTAACCACTACGAATGCTTCTGGCTATTTTCAGTTTCAAACCTCTAAAAAAGAAATGACTTTGGTGTTTTTTTCTTTTGAATATAATGTTGAAGAACTAACCATTCAAACGGAAAATACTTCAGAATTAAATATTGTTTTAAAGGATTTAACCCAAAATTTATCTGAAGTAGAAATTACGGCAAGAAAGCAACGCATTTTCGAATTAAAACGTTTAAAAGATGTTGAAGGCACCGCTATTTACGCAGGTAAAAAAACAGAGGTTGTTTTAGTAGAACAATCTATGGCGAATTTAGCGTCTAATAATGCGCGCCAAATATACAGTCAAGTTGCCGGTTTAAATATTTACCAAAACGATGATGCCGGTTTACAGCTCAATATTGGTGGTAGAGGTCTTGACCCAAACCGAACAGCAAATTTTAATACCAGACAAAATGGTTATGATATTAGTGCAGATGTTTTAGGTTATCCAGAAAGTTATTACACGCCAGCAGCCGAGGGATTAGAAGAAATTCAAGTTATTCGTGGTGCAGCATCTTTACAATATGGAACCCAGTTTGGAGGTTTAATTAATTTTAAAATAAAGTCGCCAAACCCAAATAAACCTTTGGAGGTTATCACAAGAAATACCTTGGGAAGCTTTGGACTATATACCAATTTCACGAGCTTAAGTGGCACCAAAAATAAGTGGAGCTACTACACGTATTTTAACTATAAAAAAGGGGATGGGTTCAGGCTAAATTCTGAATTTGAATCTAAAAACCTATTTACACATTTAGGTTATCAGTTCAATGAAAAAACGTCTTTAACAGGAGAAGTTACATACCTGAATTATTTAGCCCAACAGGCAGGAGGTTTAACAGATGCTATGTTTGAAGATAATCCGTTTCAAAGTAACCGCGAACGAAATTGGTTTGAAGTGAATTGGTTGCTTTATAATTTAAAATTTGCTCATGAGTTTTCAGAAAAAACCAATTTTACGTTTAATTTTTTTGGATTAAAGGCCTCTCGTGATGCTTTGGGTTTTAGAACTAATAGAGTGAGTCAAGTAGATTCAGGAAATGAGCGCGATTTAATTGTAGGTGATTTTAATAATTTTGGTTTTGAATCACGTTTACTAACTAAATACAAAGTATTTAAAAATGACGCCACGTTTTTAATTGGTACTAAGTTTTATAAGGCTAATAATTTTCAAGAACAAGGCCCGGGAAGTGATGGTGTTGGTCCAGATTTTAAATTTACAAATGATAGATTTCCAAATTATCCAAACCAATCTCAGTTCGATTTACCAAATTTGAATGTTTCAGTTTTTGGAGAAAATATATTCTATGTTTCAGATAAATTTTCGGTAACTCCAGGGTTTCGTTTTGAATATATCAAAACACAAAGCGAAGGGTTTTTCAAAGAGATAAGAACAGATGCCGCAGGAAACGTTATTTTTGAAGATATTAGAGAGGAAAATGAAAACGTTGAACGCTCCTTTTTATTATTAGGTTTAGGTTTAAGCTACAAACCATCGGTTAACTTTGAAACTTACGGTAATATATCTCAAAACTACCGTTCTGTAACGTTTTCTGATATTGCTATTATCAATCCAGGCTTTTCTATTGATCCAAATATTACAGATGAAGATGGTTTTACTTTAGATCTAGGTTTAAGAGGAAATTTTAAAAGTTTAGTCTCTTATGATTTGGGAGTTTTCGGTTTGTTCTATAATAATAGGATTGGGTTTGAATTTAAAGAAGTACCTGGTTCTGGTGGACAAACAACGAATGAAAGACGGAATGTTGGAGATGCCCGTATGTATGGTGTAGAGTCGTTATTTGATTTTAATTTAAAGAAGATTTTTGGTTTAAATAATAATATAAAGTTGAATTATTTTATAAATACATCCATCATTGAATCAGAATATTTAGCTTCAGATATCTCAGGTATCGAAGGTAATAAAGTAGAATTTGTTCCAGATTTAAATTTTAAAATGGGTATTCAAGGTGGCTATAAAAACCTATTGGCAAATATTCAATATAGTTATTTAGGCAATCAATTTAGTGATGCTACCAATTCTTCAAGTGATGGTGTTACGAGTGTGGTAGGTGTTATTCCAGAATATGATATTTTAGATGTTTCGTTATCCTATAGCTATAAAAATGTCAAACTAGAAACAGGAATAAATAATGTTTTAGATAATAGTTATTTTACGAGAAGAGCAACAGGTTATCCTGGGCCAGGAATTATTCCATCTGCTCCAAGAAATTGGTATACAACACTTCAAGTTAAATTTTAAATGATATACAGATGAAAATAGTAAAGAAAATATTAGTTATTTTATTGATCGCTTTTGTATTAATTCAGTTTTACAGACCAGAAAAAAACAATGCAGAATATAGAGATATTTTAGCCTTTGAGACGGAAACAAAACCAAGTAAAGATATGGTCGCTATTTTAGAAAATAAGTGTTACGATTGCCATAGTAATAAAACAGAGTACCCTTGGTATGCAGAGGTTGCACCAGTATCTTTTTGGTTAAATGACCATATTGAGGATGGCAATAAGCATTTTAACGTGTCTCAATGGGAAACCTATAGCGATAAAAAGAAAGACCATAAATTAGATGAATTAATAGAAGAAGTAGAAGAAGGCGAAATGCCTTTAGGGTCTTACACTATTCTTCATGGTTCTATTACCGAGACTGAAAAAGACGCCTTAATATCATGGGCAACTAAAGCTAGGGAAAATTATAATTTAGAATAGTTTTTTTTGAAATTTTAAGGAAAAACAACGGCGAGTTAGAACGATACTTTAAAATTTTTTAAACCCTTTTTGTTTCAAGAATTAATTCGTTTATATATTGTATATTTGCACGCAATTATAACTGTAATTGCAACATGACTGCACATCAAGATAAAATTTTAGGAGAAGGTTTAACTTATGACGACGTTCTCTTAGTTCCAGCCTTCTCAGAAGTACTTCCTAGAGAAGTTAATATCCAAACAAAGTTTACACGAAATATTACCATTAACGTGCCTATAATTTCGGCAGCAATGGATACCGTTACAGAAAGTAAAATGGCGATAGCTATGGCGCAAGAAGGCGGTATTGGGGTGTTACATAAAAACATGTCTATCGAGGCTCAAGCTCTTAAAGTGCGTCGTGTTAAACGTGCGGAAAGTGGTATGATTATCGATCCTGTTACCTTACCACTAACGGCAAAGGTTAAACATGCAAAACGAGCTATGGCTGAGCATGGTATTGGCGGTATTCCTATTGTTGATGACGAAGGTATTTTAAAGGGTATTGTTACTAATCGCGATTTGCGGTTTGAACATGAAAATAAAAGACCAATTACTGAAGTTATGACGAGCGAAAACTTAGTAACCGCTGCTGTTGGAACGTCTTTACATGATGCCGAAAAAATTCTTCAAAAACATAAAATTGAAAAGTTGTTAATTGTTGATGATGATTATAAATTATCAGGATTAATAACGTTTAGAGATATTACAAAACTAAGCCAAAAACCAAATGCCAATAAAGATGAATTTGGACGTTTACGTGTTGCGGCTGCTATTGGTGTAACTGCAGATGCTGTTGAACGAACTGAAGCGTTAGTAAATGCTGGTGTTGATGCTGTTGTTATTGATACGGCTCACGGCCATACTAAAGGTGTGGTTTCGGTTTTAAAAGACATAAAGGCCAAATTTCCAACTTTGGAAGTTATAGTTGGCAATATTGCTACAGGTGCAGCTGCCAAATATTTAGTTGAAGCAGGAGCCGATGCTGTTAAGGTGGGTATAGGTCCAGGATCCATTTGTACTACGCGTGTTGTAGCGGGTGTGGGTTTTCCACAGTTTTCTGCGGTCTTAGAAGTTGCTGCAGCCATAAAAGGCACTGGTGTTCCGGTAATTGCAGATGGTGGTATTCGTTATACGGGCGATATTCCAAAGGCTATTGCAGCTGGCGCAGATACCGTTATGTTAGGATCACTATTAGCAGGAACTAAAGAATCTCCGGGAGAAACTATTATTTATGAAGGACGGAAATTCAAATCCTATCGAGGTATGGGTTCTGTTGAAGCGATGAAAGAGGGTAGTAAAGACCGCTATTTTCAAGATGTGGAAGACGATATTAAAAAATTAGTACCCGAAGGCATTGTAGGACGTGTACCTTATAAAGGTGATTTATACGAAAGTATTCATCAGTTTATTGGTGGTTTAAGAGCAGGTATGGGCTATTGTGGCGCAAAAGATATTGAGACTTTAAAAGAAACTGGGCAATTTGTTAAAATTACAGCAAGTGGCATAAACGAAAGTCATCCGCACGACGTCACCATAACTAAAGAATCTCCTAATTATTCTAGGTAATATATTACGTTACTTATAGATTAAGGTATGTGGGTATTACATAACCTTAGATAGTATACTAAAAGAACTTGAAATCGAGATCTAAAAGTCTCACATAAATGACTGATAGTAAAGTTGAAGTAAAAGTGATCACCAACATAATTAAATTCTAATTTTTTTTTGTGACATCCAAAAATACTGTTACAGAATTAATAAAAAAAAGCAGTGATTTTTTATCACTGTATTTTTTAGTTTTTATATGGTCTTTTTTAATAATTTTTTAACCGTATTGTAGAATCTTTATTTTCAAATCAATGATCTGAAGAAATCATTTGCTTTTATAAATTAGAGATCCTAAACGTTTTTGTCCGTTTTGTGTTTTCCATTTCTCTTTCTAGCCCTACAGCTATATAATTGCAATACTTTTCTGTTTTTATTTTCCATCAGTAAGTTTTGCCCAATTATCTCTAAAGATTTTCATTATCGTTTATAGTTTGGTCATAATGAAGGCGAATCTTTAGTTTATGAAGCCTAACGTCCTATCTGATAATATGATTTTATATGCAAATATGTACCTTCTTTGTTTTTTAAAAAGGTTATTTTCGCTGGGAACGCTTCATTCTCTATATATCCGTAAAATTCTAAAGCTATTTCAGAATTGGAAATTAATAGCTATTTTTTTTCGCTAGTTACTGTAATTACATAATGACCTTCTCCTAAGGAAAATTGTCCTGTCTCAAACCCTTCAATCCTATTAAATGGGTTGAGTTCCTCTCCATTATTAATTCCTAAGGTTTGAGATTGAGATACTGGCAACGTGATTTTGGCATTGGTGCCATTTGGAATCGTTATTTTATAAGTATAATCCTTCTGAAGTTATTTTTTTCCAATGAGATACAATTGCTCCATAGGGCGAATGATACGTGCAGTTTACAGATTCAAGGCCTTCAGGTATTTTCGGTATTAAATAGAATTTTTTAAATCCTGGATGATCAGGGTCAGGTTGGATACCCGCTAACCAACGATAATACCACTCAGAAACCGTACCGAACATAGGATGATTATTCGAGTAAGCATTATCACTTTCTTTCCATGTTTCCCATATCGTAGTGGCTCCTTGGTCAATCATAAAGCCCCAACCAGGATATTTTTTACTACTTACAATATCAAAAACTACATTTGGATTTCCATATTCAGCCAGTGCTTCCAGCGCATACTTAGTACCAAAAATGCCAGTATTAAAATGACCTGATGGACCATTTTTAATAGCCGTAAGTAACGAATCCTTTGCTGCCGAAATTTCTTCTTTTGGTATAATCTTGTGATAAAGTAAAGTTGAAAATAACGTCTGCCTATTGATCTTCCCTTTATATGGTTTATCCCAAAATTTAGCCCGTATCTGGTTTCTTAATTGGTTTTCCAATGCTTCATACTTTTTCACGTCTGCCGCGATTCCCATTTCCCCAGCAAAGGTTTTCATAATGCGAGCGCATTGCAAATAATGACTAGTTCCAGTGAGTTGTACAGGGACTGGTTTCATTGATTCATGATCACTTAAGCCTTTATTAACAATACCTTCAGGATGAATCATGGCTACTTTATCCATCCATTTGTTATTTAGATCATAAAGCTCATTGATAATGGCGGTATCATTGTAATAGAGGTATAAGTAATATTGCGTAGTTAGGTAAGCAGATTCCCAACTAATACCACAATATGCTATACCTGTAAAAGGAGCTGTATCAACAAAAGTTGAATCTTTCATAGCATCTACCCAATCGTAAATGGTTTTGCGATAGAAAGATTGCATATCGAAATTATAAATGAAGGCTTCACTGGTGGCATTTAAATCACCACCATAGCCAAATTTTTCTCTGGCAGGACAATCTGATTGCACACTTACCAAGTTTGCCAAAAATGTTCGTTCTGAAGCATCCTGAATTGAATTTAGTAATTCCGATGAGCTGGAAAAGCTATTTTTATTGGTCACATTAGTATGGATAAAAAACCCCTTCACATCATCCGTTTTGGGCTTTTCTTTCAACCCTTTTATCTCCATGTAGCGGTAGGTGTGGTAAGTAAAATCTGGGCTGAACCATGGGCTCTTTTTATGGCCTATAATATAACTATCTGTCTGCCAAGCAATGTCTGGAGCACCAGGGCCACCAACACCTTTTCTTTTAATTTGACCAGCTACAGTAGTCATTGGGTTTACACTTCCATTCTCATAAATACGTTCTCCGAACTTGAAATTAATTGTATCACCTACCTTCCCATTTAATTTTATTTTGTATGTCCCAGTAAAATTGACTCCCATATCAACTATCCAAACATCTTTTTCAGGAGAATATATATTAACAGGAGTTATTTCTTGAGTTATTTCAACAGGAGGAAAGAATGCCTTTTCGAGTTTCCCACCTGGAGGGGTTCCTATGGTAGCTAATTGCCATTTACTATCATCAAAACCAGGTGTGTTCCACCCTTTTAATTCATGGTTGGCATTATAGGAAACTCCTAGGTATACACTGTTTTTTATAATGGGTCCTAAAGCATATTTCCAAGAATCGTCAGAAATAATTTCTTCTGAATCACCATTTTTATAGCTAATTTGGAGTTTTGTAATAAAGACAGGTTTTCCAACTTTTAGATCTGCTCTTAAGTTTCTTTTTCCCCATTTCCTCAATGGTAGCGGGTTGTAAAAACCATTACCAAGGGACACGCCTAAACAATTATTACCAGCTTGAATCATTGAAGTGACATCATATTCAGAATAATATATGCGTTTGCTGAAATCTGTCCATGCTGGGTCAAGTACATTCTTTTCAATGCCAATGCCATTTATGGATGCTTTGAAATAACCTGCAGCTGTTATACTTAATAAAGCAAACTTAATAGCTTTGTCCGTTTTGAATTCCTTTCTGAAAAGTGGGGCCGGGTGTTCTAAATAGAATAAAGAGTCGATTTCAGGGAGTGGTATACCATCTTCTATCCAAAAGGTATGGTCATCTACACCTAAACTTGATGCTATTTGTGAGGTAGCACTATTGTATGAAAATAGGCCTAAAAGACAAATTTCAATAAGTAGGTTTGATGTTTTCATTTTCTGGTTTAATTAAGCGTCTGGATTCGGCTATGAGGAATAGCATCTGTTATGTTTCTACTGCTCATAAGTTTTGTTGCGTGTGTTTTTATTTTCATAAAGATTGATATACTTACTGTCTAATTCAGGTGAATCCTTATATTTAAGTCTTAACGCATCTAATTTTTTGTGCAGTTCAGAGACTGTATCAACATATGAAGGATCATTATAGACATTTGTCATTTCTTGAGGGTCTTTCAATCGATCATACAACTCCCATTCGTCTATATCATAATAAAAGTGAACCAACTTATACTCTTTGGTCACCATACCGTAGTGCCGTTTTACCATGTGTTCAGCTGGGTATTCATAATAATGATAGTACACAGATTCACGATTCCATTGTGAGGTATTGCCATTTAAAAGAGGCATTAAACTCTCTCCTTGCATATCTTCTGGAATATCAATTTGGGCTGCTTCTAAAAAGGTTTGAGCAAAATCCAGATTCTGAACCATCTCGTCGTTCGTTGTACCGGCTTTAATTTGGTTTGGCCAGCGGATCAATAATGGTGTTTTAAAAGACTCATTATAAATAAATCGTTTATCAAACCAGCCATGTTCTCCAAGGTAAAATCCTTGATCTGAGGTGTATATGACGATGGTGTTTTGGGCTAATCCACTTTCATCTAAGTAATCTAAAACTCTACCAACATTATCATCTACAGAGGAAATACAAGCCAGATAATCCTGCATATAGCGTTGATATTGCCAACTCATCTTTTCATTATCACTCATAGTAGGCCAGTGCGTTTTGAAGTCTTGAGCAATAGAATCCAAAATGGGTTTGTACATAGATTTTTGTCTGAGATTAAGTCGGGAAAAATCTGTCATCTCAAAATATTTTTTATTTCTGGGGTCATCATTAGTAAGACCTACCTCATCAATAGCTTGAGGGAACACTTTGTTATCATAACTAAGCATTTGATCTCTAATATTCATTTTGGCAGATTTTGCAGCCATTCCACGATTACTATAATCATCGAATAGGGTTGCTGGTTCTGGAATGGTTTTTTGACTAAACGCTTTGAACTTTTCTGGACTTGGCCACCAAGGTCTATGAGGAGCTTTATGTAAATACATCATCATAAATGGCTTTTTTTTATCTCTTTTTTTATCAAGCCAATTTAATGTGAGGTCTGTAATAATGTCTGTTACATATCCAGTAATCGTTGTATCTCCCTTTGTAGTGATGAAATTAGGATTAATATAATGCCCCTGTCCAGGTAAAATCATAAAATCATCTACCCCTTTTGGGTTATTCCCAAAATGCAATTTTCCAAACATCGCAGTGGTATAACCTGCCTTCTGAAATAGTTGTGGGAAGGTAACCTGTGTAGTATCAAAAGGCATTATATTGTCAATTTTGCCATTAATATGTGTATGTTTTCCAGTTAGAATCGTTGCTCTTGATGGTGCACAAATTGAATTAGTAACGCATGCATTGGTAAACAAGATCCCTTCATTAGCAAGCCGATCAATATTTGGTGTTTTTATTAGCCTATCTGAGTATGCGCTAATTGCCTGATAAGCATGGTCATCAGACATAATGAATAGAATGTTTTGCCTTTCTGATAACTTTTTTTTATTTTCTTCATTATTAACTGTTTTACATGAAACAAAGGCCACAATCAAGATTGAAAAGGTTATAAAATTTCTTTGGCTGATTTTTTTTAACATTTTTTAATTTTATTTCAATGACAGAAAACCTACTTATACAAAGAAAGTTGCTTTTTTGAACAACTAACTTACTAAAAATGGAACGAACCCAACCGAGATCCAAGAGGATTTTAGTAAGTAGGTTAGAATTAGCGATTAGTTAAACATGACTTTTTAGTAAATTATTTCAAATCAATAGAAATGATTTGTTTTGTTCTCCGACTTTTTTCCGCCATAAAGCCCATGATATGACTTTCAATAGATGCATCAATAGTCGAAGTCAGCAAATTTGCATCTTGTTTTTTAACGGCTTGTATCCAATCTGTAACTAATGCCCAATCTCCACCTCCGTGGCCACTATTTTTATAATCACCCACATCTTCAACATTCATATGCCATTTCGTGACCTTTTTGGTTAAGAAATCGGTATGAACAAGCTGATCCATATCTCCCACAATATCTCCCATGGATCCCATGATTCGAGTTCTCCGTCCATGGTATGAAGTAAAGGCTTCCATAGAAAAATTTACGGTAATATCATCTTCAAATTCCATAGAAGTAACATAATGGTCTGGTTGGTCATTTTCCATTTTGTAAACACAACGCCCATAATTTGTTGTTTTTAGATGCTCAAGGATAAAATCTCCATGCGTAGATTTATCTTCTGGTAAATCAAACACATAAGTGCGCTGGCGATCTCGGTGATAAATTTTTAAAGCAGAATAAGGACATGAAGCTTCAACGGCACAGCCATCCGCACATCGATTTGTGCTACCTTCAGGAGCATTAGATGCCTTAAACCATTTTAGGCCACCGAAGGCAGAAATGCTTTTACAGGGTTTACCAATTATCCATCTAAGAATATCTAAGTCATGGCACGATTTAGCTAGTATAATTGGTGTTGTTTCTTTCGAATTATGCCAGTTTCCCCTAACATATGAATGTGACATGTGAATATGTTCAATAGGTTCCATATGTTGAACACTAATAAGCTGACCTATAGCACCAGAGTTAATCATTTCTTTAAGCTTGACGAAATAAGGAGCATACCTTAAAACGTGACAAACAGCGACAATTCTTCCTGTTTTTTTGGCTAGAGCAAGAATGTCTCTGCATTCTTTTTCTGTTGGAGCAATAGGTTTTTCCAATAAAATATCGTAACCCATTTCTAAAGCTTTCATGCAAGGTGCATAATGGAGATTATCTGGAGTACTAATAATAATGGCATCAGCAAATTTTGGTTGTTCAAAAACATGCTCCCAAGTTGTAAACCTATTTTGAGCAGGTATATTGTGCTTTTTCGCATAACGCTCATTTCGAATAGGAATTGGTTCTGCAACACCTACTATATCAAGTTCATTTGGAAATTGAACACCATAATTTCCATATACATTTCCTCTAGATCCAGCTCCTAGGGTTATTGCAGTTATTGGTTTATCAATGTCAGGATTACCTAACTTCCCAGTCGTAATTGTTTCTGTATCATCATAAGTATTATCTAAATTAGTTAAAGAGGTAGATAATAATGGAATAAATCCTATTCCCAGCCCCATGTTTTTAATTGCTTTTCTACGATCTATTTTTTTCATAATGAATACTTCGTTTTATGATCAATTAGATACCATTGATTCTAAACGATTAGTTGCGTTTTTTAAGAAGCTAATTTAACAATTAAAAACCAGCTACAAGATTTATAAGTTTTTTTGTAGAGAAACTCGTAAAAACATTAATTAGAGTACGATATTGTGCTTTTGTTATTTATACTCCTTTTTGATCATTTTGTTTTAAATACAATTTATAGTATTAATTTTTTTTAATGCAGAACATCAAAATCGTATTTTTGGTAAAACTTCTAAAATGAATTCCAGACAAGACCAACTAAGCGCATTTGATAGATTATTAACTATTATGGATGAGTTACGAGAACAATGTCCGTGGGACAAAAAACAAACCATGGAAACCTTGCGTCATCTAACTATAGAGGAAACCTACGAACTTGGTGATGCTATTTTAGATAAAGATTTGGATGAAGTTAAAAAGGAGTTGGGTGATGTGTTATTACATATTGTGTTTTACTCCAAAATAGGAAGCGAAACTAAGGATTTTGATATTGCTGATGTCTGTAATAGCATTTGTGAAAAGTTGATAAATAGGCATCCACATATTTACAGTGATGTTAAAGTTGAAAATGAAGATGATGTTAAGCGTAATTGGGAGAACCTAAAACTAAAAGAAGGGAAAACGAGTGTTTTAGAGGGAGTGCCTAAAAGTTTACCTGCTCTGGTAAAAGCCAATAGAATTCAAGAAAAAGTTGCTGGGGTTGGTTTTGATTGGGAAGAACCTAACCAAGTTTGGGAAAAAGTAGAGGAAGAGTTGAATGAATTTAAAGCCGAAGTAAAATCTGGCGATAAAGATAAAATGGAAAGCGAATATGGTGATGTTTTATTTTCTATGGTTAATTATGCTAGATTTTTAAAGATAAACCCAGAAAATGCTTTAGAACGCACCAATAAAAAATTCTCAAAACGTTTTCAATATCTAGAAGAAAAAGCTAAAAAACTTAACAAGCCTTTAACCGATATGACGCTTGCCGAAATGGATGTGTTTTGGGAAGAGGCGAAGCAATTATCTTAATAAGTAATTTTAAAATCTATGATTTTTAAATTACAAAAAAGGGAATTGGCTAAAGGTTTACAATTATTTATAGTTTTCATTTTTTTAATCGAAAAAAAATTATTTATGTTCTCTCTCCGGAGGTTTCCGTTTAAATTGTGATTTTCGAGAAAAATGAAATCAAAATGATACAATTTCGATTTTAGATATTTTGTGAAAAATCAAACCAACGAAATACTTTTATAGTGCTGTCTCGAGTATGGTTAATCTTTTTAATAAAGCTCTTTTATCTTTTTAAGTTTAATTTTCCAAAGTTTTAAAGATTCTTTGTGAGCTTTAATATTGTTATGAACTTCTTTTACTAAAGGGTTATCATCATTAACATTGGTAAAAAATTGTAAGTTGTTTTCCAACTGATTAATCTGTCCTTTTACTTCATCTATTTTTTTACGAATAAAAGAGCGCTCGTTATCTAAATTTCTAGTATCATCAGAAATATTTAAATGATCAAGTTTATTTTCAAACTTAATCATCTCAACTTCATTCTTTTCCATTTTTAAATTAGATAATAGCTCATCAACAGTTTTTTGAAATTTCGATTCTATATAACGTTTATCGTTAGGCACTCTTCCTAACTCTTTCCATTTGTTTATATAGTCTCTTATTTCAGCAATATCTTTTTCTTTATCTTTTGATGGTTTTAAATTTTTAAGGGTTTCTAAAAGATCTACTTTTTTAGTAAAAGCGTCTAAGTTTTCTTTATTAGCGGCATTTCTTTTTGAGTTTAGTTTATCAAAATAATGGTTACATGCAGCTTTAAATTGCTTCCATATTTTGTCGCTATCTTTTCTTGGGACATGACCAATTTTTTTCCAATCGCTCTGAATTTTTTTCATCAAAGGTGTGGTAACCTCAAAATCATCACTTTCTTTGTTGTCTTCAGCAATTTTAATAAGTTCTAATTTCTTTTTAAGATTTTGATATTGGTCTTTTTTGAGACCTTTATAAAAAGCATTTTTTTGTCTGTTAAAAACTCTTACAGATTCTTTAAACTTAGCCCATGTAGTTTCATTCACTTTAATAGGAACTTTACCAGCACTAAAAAACTGGTTTCTTAACTCTTCAATATCCTTAATTTTTTTTTGCCACGCACTATGTGAGTTTGTTTCTTGTTTATTTACAACATCAATATTTGCAATGATTTCAAGTTTTTCTTCAAGATTTTTCTCATAAACTTTATCAATTTCTTGATAATATACTTGACGCTTATCATTGATTATTTTAGTAGCAGCTTTAAATCTTCCCCAAATTTCTTCTCGGTATTCTCTGTCTACCGGACCAAGTTCTTCTTTCCACATTTTATGGAGCTCTTGCAATTCTCTAAAAGCACGCATAACATGATCATCTTCTGCTAATTCTTCAGCACGCTCAATAATTAATAACTTCTTTTCTAAATTATGTTTAAAGTCTAAATCGCGTAAATCTCTATTTAAATGTAAAAAATCGTAAAAAATTTCCACATGGTGGTGGTAACTATTCCATGCATTATTATACTTATCTCTAGGGATTGGACCCGTGTTTCGCCAACGTTCTTGTAATTCTTTAAAATGCTTGTACGTTGTATTTATATTTTCTTCAACATTTATGAGCCCTTTTAATTCTTCTATTATTTCAAGTTTATCAGCTAGATTTTGTTTTAGGTTTTTTTCTAAACCTTTAAAATGATCGTTAAGTATTTTTCGATATTCTCTATAACTTTCTTTAAATCTTTTTTGAACAGGAGATGCGTAATAAAAATCTATTTCGTTGCCCCCATCATTTAAAAATTCTTCTTTTTTTTCGTCAATTAAAGCCTGAAGTTTTGTTTTAAAAGTTTCATTGATGTTATTGACATGAGATTTAATAGCTTGGACTTTTTCATTTTTAAGAAGGTTTTCTAACTCAATTGCCAAGGCTTCTAGAGACATGGAGTCGTATTCTTTTAATTCAATAGTGTGACGATCCTTATTACCTTCATCTTCAGCGTCTTCAGCATTTGATTCTTCAATTTCATTAATAACTTCGTCATCTTCAGAATGTACTTTTTTGGCTTCAACTTTTTCTTGAGATCCTTCAGTAATTTGAGTATTTCCAGCTTGAGTAACCATCTGCTCTTCCTCCTCTAAAATTGGAGAGATTTCAGTTTCTTGATTATCTGTTTCTACTGAAGTTTCTTTATTCAAATCATTTGAAGCATCATTTGTTTCTTCAGCTCCTTCTGCATTTTGCAGTTTATTAATCTCAGACATTTTAAAAATGTTTAGGGTTCGTCAAATTACTTTGCATTAAAGATACTAACTAGTCTAGTATTTACAAAGTAGTATAAAGCCTTTTAATTGAAGTAAGAACAATTTCAATCCAAATTCCAAATATTCCAAGACTTTTCTGCTTGTAATTTTAGCATGTTTAAACCATTGGTTGTAACAGCATTTTGTTGTTTTCCAAGTTGTAAAAACTTGGTTACTTCCGGATTGTATATTAAATCGAATAAAATATGATGTTCTGTAATACCACCGTACGGAATATTTGGACAATCATCTATATTTGGGTATGTGCCTAAAGGGGTGCAATTTATCACGATTTTATGTTGCATAAGGATACTTTCTGTTAGTGTTTCATAAGTATAACTAACGCCTTCAGATTTTTTTCTTGAAACGTAATGATAAGAAATACCCAGCTTTTTTAAGCTATATGCTACGGCTTTACTCGCACCACCTGTTCCTAAAATTAAGGCGCTCATATGATGTGGCTTTAAAAGTGGTTCTAAAGATTTTGAAAATCCGTAATAATCAGTATTATAGCCAACTAGCTTGCCTTTTTTTGTGATTTTTATAGTATTAACGGCACCAATAGCTTTGGCTTTTTTATTTATTTTAGTTAGAAATGGCATAACCTCCTGCTTGTAAGGTATGGTTACATTTAAGCCTTTTAAACCTTGGGTGTCTTTAATAATTGAAGGAAATAAGCTGATAGATTGAATGTCAAAATTTTCATAAGAAATACCCTCAATATTTTCGTCTTCAAATTTTTTATTAAAATATGCTTTTGAAAATGAATACGAAATATTTTTGCCTAAAAGTCCTAATTTATCCATTGTTTTTTCTTGTTTTTTGTCCATACATTTCTAATGCTAAAACTAGGGTAATTCCAACAAAAATAAAAGCTATAGCATAGTATGTTTCAGTATTTAATTCAGGCATAAAACGTTGGTAGTTTTGCACGATTTTTTCACCCGTAGAATCAAATAAAAAACCGTCACTTTCATCCATTTTATATATCGTTTTTTTCCATGGCCACACCACTCCTAAAGATCCCACTATAAAACCGATAATTGCTGAAATAGTGATGCTTTTATAATGTTTTAAAATATAGCTTAACAAATGAGAAAAAGTCACTAAACCAGTAACTGAACCTAAAGTGAAAACGGCAAGGACTTTTAAGTTTCTTAGCCGTTCAGAATTTTCAATAAAACTAAAATTGCCGTTTAAAACTTCGTAGGCAGTGTCATATAAAGCATTAACTGAATCTACTAAGAGTAACACATAATTGCCTAAAAGAATAAGAATAAAGGAGCCAGAAAATCCAGGAAGTGTCATTCCTGAAACACTAATTATTCCACAAAAAAATACAAACCACAAATTATCATTTTCTTTTGCAGGATTTAAAAAACTTATGCTTAAGCCAATTAGAATACCTATTGCTAAAGCGGTGTATGTTCTATAATTCCAATCTCTAAAATCTTTATTGATATAATAAATGGATCCTAGTATCATTCCGAAAAAAACACTCCAAACGTAAAGTTCATAATGTTTTATTAGGAAGTCTAATACTTTAGAAATACTAAAGTAACTTATAATCATCCCCAGAAAAAGTAAGCTTAAAAAACGGCCGTTTATGTAATTATAAAAGCTTTTAAAGCGCCCATTAATAATAAGTAGAAATGCTTTTCTATTAACTTTTTTTAGAGAATAAATAAATTCTTCATAAAAACCAGCAACAAAAGCTACAACACCACCAGATATACCAGGTACTTTGTTGGCGGCACCCATACCGAGCCCTTTAAGCACAAGAAAGATTTTATCGGTAAGTGTTCTGGTTTGTTCCATTATTATTTTTTAGAACCTATTTTTTCAAGAATAAAAATGGTTAAAAAACCAATTAAAGCTAAGATTATTGCAAATACAATTTGACTCTCACCATTAAAATTAAATGGGGAGACGCTTTCTTGAAGTAAAGGCGATTTTATGCCTTCTGAATTTGTGTGCCATGTTAAAGTTTTTTTCCAAGGCCATACTTTGTTTAGCGAACCAAAAATAAAACCAGTTAATATTGCTAATGTTATATTATGGTAATGTTTAAAAAGCCATTTTAAAAAGTGACTAAAGCTTAGTAATCCAACAACAGCACCCGCTGTAAAAATGATTATTTTTTTTATGTCGAAATCGTGCAGTGCATCGCTTAATGTTTTATAGGCTCCAAGAATTATCAATATAAATGAGCCTGAAATTCCAGGTAGAATCATAGCGCAAATGGCTATGGCTCCCGCTATAAATAAATATAGGGAATTATCATTATTGGAAAGTGCAGGAAGCGTTGTAATGTAAAAAGCAATAACAGCCCCAATAATTAGAGCAATTGTTGTTGAGGTATTCCATTTTGTAATTTGTTTTCCAACAAAATAAATACTGGCTACAATAAGACCGAAAAAGAATGACCAAATGAGCACTGGATGATTTTCTAATAAATACTTTGCAAGTCTCATAAAAGTTACAAAACTTATAATAATACCAATCATAAGAGCCGTAATGAAATTTCCATTTAAATCTTTCCAAAAAGATATAATACCCTTATTAAATAACGTTTTAAATAGAGATAAATTTATGTTGCTAATCGTCGAAATGAGTTCTTCATAAATTCCTGAAATAAAGGCAATGGTTCCACCTGAAACTCCGGGAACAGCATCCGCTGCACCCATGGCAACTCCTTTAAGAGATATGATTAGATAATCTTTAATACGCCTTTCCATATGTTGATTTTAAGCTTAAAACCAAAGATATGTATTTTAATAAGACGTTTAATTAAAGATTTGTTTTTAGTATGTTTTTAACTAAAGTCTTATTTGATACTTCTGGAAAAAGTTCTTCAATAATAAAGGTATATTCTTCATCACATTTTAGGCCATTCTTTAAGTGAAATGTACCTTTATCATTTTCAGATAATGAAAAATATAAGCCTGCAAGACGGTATTCTAATTCGGCATTCTCAGGATAAAACTCAACCGCCTGTTCAAAATTATAAATAGCAGCTTCTGGTTCACCAAGTTTAATTAATAAATCGCCCCGCGATAACCAAGTATTTAATTCATAATTACCCAGTTCTAGAGTTTTTTTGAATCCGCGTTCTGCCTCTTCATAAAATTTTAAACGTTGGTTAATTTGCGAATATAGTTTCCAGTATACAACGTTTTCAGTATCAATATTTATAGCCTTATTTATATAATATAGTGCTTTTTGATAATTTCTCTTTTTATTGTAATATTTGGTAATGGCTATCCAACCTTTATCTAATAAGGGGTCTTCATGTACTGTTCTATCATAATATTGAAGAGCCAATTCATCGTTATCTAGTTTTTCATAACAACCACCAATTCTTAATAGAGCGAACGATGTTGGATCATCAAGATTTAGCGTTATAATATAATTTTCAATGGCTTCTTCATAGCGTTTTAATTTCTCAAAAACTTTAGCACGCTCGAGATATGCGCCAACAAAAGTATCATCAGAAATAATAGCAAAATCATAAGCGGTTAAAGCTTTTTTATATTTTTTTAATGTAAAATATTGCTTTCCTAATTGATGCCATGCCACTTCGCTATATGGATTTTTGTCTAAAAAAATATTCAAATATTCAATAGCGTCTTCGGTTTGATTTAAAAATTCGAAACAATAAATAACATTATAAAGTGCAGAATAATCTTCCAGATCTTCCTCCAAACACTTCATAAAATATGTTTTTGCGTCCTCAAATTTGTCAAGGAATAAATACTCCATTCCTATAAGTGAATATAAATCCACAACGTCATCAGTTAAATCTAGAGCTTTTATAAGAACATCAATCGCTTTTTGATGCTCATCTTTTTTAGAAAAAATATTGGCCTTTTGAATGTATAACTCTTCATTCATGGGGTCTAAAGTGTAAAGTTCATTTAATAATGAGTCAGCCTCAATCAGTTTGTCTTCAAAAACATAAACTTCAACTTTAAAAAGTCTCAAATTAATAGAGGAGGGGTGTTGTTCTAAACCTAATTTTATAGCTTTTTTTGCTAGTGCTATTTTTCCTTGGTTTAGATAATGATGAATGATGTTTTCAAATTCTTCAGAGTCAAAGAACAAAACATGATTTGTTTTCAACATCGATTCAAACTTAGTAAGTGGCAAGTTATTACTGTCATCATGACTAAACTCCATAGGCACATTTGTAATGTTACTTTGTCAATAAATTTAAGCTTCTATTCCCCTTTTAACGTCACTTTGAGTAAATGTTTTCAACAAAGTAATGAACAGGTATAAGTTTTTAAGCTGTTTTAGTTTGATTTTCAGACTATTAATAAATAATTATTCTAGTTGTATTCTATCTAAAATATTGATTATAATACTACATCCTTCGATAATTTCCTCCCCTGAAATGGTTAAAGGTGGCGTAATTCGTACTGCTTTAGGTTCAAAAAGTAACCAAAAGAGAATCAAACCTTGGTCTTGGGCGTCAAGAATAAGTCTATTTGTAATATTAGCTGAAGGGGTAATGATGGCGAGCATTAAGCCTGTACCTCTAATTTCTTTAATTAAGGGATGTACCAAAAGCTTTCGGAAAAGTTGTTCTTTTTCTACTGCTTGCTGCATTAAATTACTTTCAGTTATTTCTTTTAAGGTGGCTAGCGCAGATGCAGCTATAACGGGATGTCCCCCAAATGTTGTAATGTGCCCAAGTTTAGGATGATCTTGAAGTAAATCCATCAATTCAGAAGAAGCTGTAAAGGCGCCAATGGGCATTCCGCCACCTAAACCTTTACCAGTTACTAAAATATCTGGAATGCAGTTATAGTGTTCAAAACCAAAAAGTTTTCCTGTTCTACCAATTCCAGGTTGTATTTCATCTAAAATTAACAAGGCTCCAACGGCATTACACTGTGCTCTAACCTTTGCTAAATAATTATTTTCAGGTGTAATAAAACCAGCGCCACCTTGAATGGTTTCTAAAATAACACAAGCCGTTTTATTAGTAATTTGATTTAATTTTTCTTCATTATTAAATTCAATAAACCTAACGTTTGGAAGTAACGGTCTGAATGCTTGTTTGCGTTCTTCGTATCCCATAATACTTAGCGACCCCATGGTGTTACCATGATATGCTTTATTTGCTGCAATAATTTCACTTCGTCCTGTGGCGCGTTTTGCTAATTTTAAAGCGCCTTCAATAGCTTCAGTGCCCGAGTTTGTTAAATAGGTTTTTTGTAATGAAGGTGGTAAATGTTCTGCCAATAATTTGGTGAGTTGTACCGCTGGTTTTTGAATATATTCTCCATACACCATAACGTGTAGATACTTATCAAGCTGTTCTTTAATAGCATGTACAACCTTAGGGTGATTGTGCCCTAACGGACACGCTGAAACACCCGCCACAAAATCTAAATAGGCTTGGTTATTGGTGTCATAAATATAAGAACCTTTGGCATGAGAAATTTCCATGGCCAATGGATGCGGGGTAGTTTGCGCTTGATATTTAAAAAAATCAGGCTTCATATTATTTGGATGCCGTTTTAGTAACCTTTGAAAGCTTTTTTGGCTCTTGTTTACGTAAAATTGTTTTTTTATCTAATTCTTTTTTTGAATTTTGCGGTAACGCTCTTGAAGCTTTTGGTTTTTTATCCACATCTGGTTTAGCTTCACCATTTGCTTTATTCATTCGTGTTATAAGGTCTTCATCGAAGAATTTTTCTTGTGGAATATAATCTTCTAATCCTTTAATTATTGGCAAAACTAAAGGAGGATCATCCTTAAATAAATCTTCCACACTCAATGGTCGCTCGTCTTCTCGCCAATCAAATCCTTTCAATTGTCTTTCTTTTTTTGGAAGTTTAGATTCTGGATATAATTTTGCGTCAGGATTGTTAATCCTGTCGTATTCTTCAATATCACCATTATCAAATAGGATAGAAATACTTCCAGATTTGGATATATCAATTCCAATAAGTTCTTGCTGTTCGTTTCTGGTATAAAAAATGGATTGTGCATTTTTATCAATATTTACTTGTCGTAATGTATTTTCATCGTTAAACCAGCCTATTAACTTTAAACCATTAATTTGATTATAGCCGTCTTCACTAATAGTGTCTTTACTTATAATAAAAGCATTATTAAATACAAGAAGTGAATCTAATTTCTCCGTTTCGGGATTTGAAATTAAATGAATAGTATCACCCGTCATTTGGTTTTCAATATTCCAAAGAATAGGTTTTTGTTTGGTTGAAAAAGCGTCGCTAATAGCAAAACGGTCTAAATTAATTAATTGAGTCAGTCCTGTTTTTTGGTCTGCATGAATAGAATCTGCTTTTGCACTGATATCAGATTTGTATATTTTAGCGTTGTAAAAGGCTTTTACAATCCTGTGTTCTGGTTTGCCTGTAACGGTTATTTTATCGGCATGCATATATATAGAATCGTTTTCTTGAACCGTTATTGCTAGTGCCCGTTTGGTAATGAAAAGAGAGTCTTTCTCTTTAAATACTTCAGCATAATGGCCTTTAATGACACTGTTGTTTATAGTATCAGTAACTCTTATGTTGTTTGTTGCTGAAGCAAAACTTTGGTTGTTATCAAAAAACAAACTATCACCTTCAATAATTCGGTTATCATAATATATCTTTGAATTTTTTAAGGCATAACCCGTTTTGTTTTCGGTATCATAAAATCCTTTTTCGCAGTAGGTTTTACTTGTTTCGGTTGTTATGGTTGAAGGACCAAATAAGTAGGCATAACCTGTATCCTCATAAAAATCGAAGAACTCGCTATTTATGGTAGATTCTTTATTAATCATAACAACATCTTCAACAAATTGGTATTTTTTAGTTTCCATATAATAGCGACCAATTTTACTAGTAATCGTTCCAGATGAATCTTTTACCACGCTACCACCACTTTTATAAAAAGCTTGTTGTTTTATTCTATCAAAATATAAAGTATCCGATTTTAACTCAGAATCTGGAGTTTTTAAAACCACATCGCCACTAGCAAATGCAAACTCTGTTTTCCCACTATACTCAATATATTTAGAGGTCATATTAATGGTATCAGCTTCTACCATTTTTACATTTCCATAGGCTTCAATAAATTTATCAGTACTGTAATGAATAGCTTTGTCACACCACAGATTAATACTACCATGAATAATATGAACTTGTTCGGAATCATCACGGGTTAAAATTTTAGCACCAGGATAATTTTCTTCGTCAAAAGTTAAAAAACCATAATACGGAATTTCAATCTGTTTTTTTTCTTGAGCTTTTACTAAAGCTGTTGAAATCAAACAGAAAATGGTTATAAGAAAGATAGATTGTCGTCTATACAAAATATAAAGGGTTTGTGACAAAAATAGCGATAATAATAATGTTTAATTATCTGTTAGGATTTTTTTATGATTTGATATGAAATGAAAACACTTCAAAATAAATTGGAGCGTTTGATATATAGGATTCTGAGGTAAAATTATTTTAATTGTTTTATGGTTAGATATAATTGCTCAATCACAGCACTCATTTTATTGATATCTAAGGTTTCAATAGTGTCATTTTTAGTATGATAATTTTTATTTCTATAAAAAGATGTATTAGTAATCATTACTGCTGGATAGTTGAAATTCCAGTAGTTTAAATGATCAGAATAATCAACACCTCTAACTATACCAGAACCTTTAAAAGCTTTTGTTTTAATTAAGTTTTGGTTTTTCATAAATAATTCAATTTGATTACCAAATTTGCCACTTTTTTCATTTTGAACCACAGTAATAAAATCTGCTGTAGCACCATATTTTAAAGTCATTTGGGGTATGGGGTAACTTTGCGACCCTTTTTTATCATTATAGTAACCAATCATTTCCAAGCAAATCATACCTTTCACTGGTATATTATTAGAACGTAAATAATTAGCATGAATATAACTTCCCATTTGTTGTGTTCTAAAAAAAGGAGGCTCTTCTAAGGTATAAGCCACAAAATCGATTCTATAATTTAATTCTTCCTTAGAAAGTAAACGTGCTAATTCTAATAATCCAGTAACTCCGCTAGCATTGTCATCTGCACCTTCATGATTACCGAAAACATCATAATGTGCTCCAATAATAATGCGTTCTTCTGTGTTCTAGACCAATAGAACCAATAACATTCTTATAAGTTTCACCATTTACTTGGTATGGCTGAAAAGCTACAGAATCACTAATCTTTGTTAATTCAGATTTAATATAATCTGCTACAACATTAAGTGTTTTTATATTTTTATAATTTCTGCTCTCTTGTGTTTGAGTGATTTTTATTATATCGTTTTTAATTCTATTTTGGTTTATAAATTTAAGAGAATCTGAGGGCTTTGTTTGTGAATTGGTATAGATTGAAAATACAAGAAGCAAGATGTTAAATAGGCTTTTCATGTGATAAAATAAATTTTAAATAGAGCAATTATTATATCAAAACGCTCCAAAATATTTTGGAGCGTTGAAGTTTAAAGTTTTTTATTTTTCGATTAGATCGAATTTATTTAGCATCCAAGGATAAGAATTTTTTTTATGTTTTGTTAAACCATAAAAGAAAGATAATATTTTATTATTTTCTATTATAAATGGATTAGTGATTTTATTGTCAATTAACAAATAATATACTTTTGAATAATCATGATATTTGAAATTTGAATAGATGTTATTTTTTAATAACTCTTTGTGAGTTAATATTTTATAGGAATTATCTTGAGATTTTAGATTAGCTTTAAGTTCAACTATAGAAGAATCTATTAACTCAATCATAAACTTTTTTTTGACATCATCTTTCAATATTTTATCATCAAAAATAATATATCTATTGAGTTCCTTAAATTCATATTCATTAGTGAAAATTATGTCATTTACAAAAGAGTTAATGAGTTTTTTGTCTCTTTCTTGTGACTCACAAGAGAAAAATACTGAGCAAAAAAGAATCAGAAATATTTTTTCCATAATTGAAAATTTTTAAAATTTAGCATCCTTGGTTCGTTTGAGGAGCGTTCCCTCCAGTGGTATCTCTTGTTTCTCCTGATCCCAGTGTTCTATTTCTTATTTTCATACCAAGACTTCCAGGATTTGAGCCAGCACCTCCAGGCCATGTACCATTTGCTTGTGGTAAATTCATACCTGCTAAATTACCAATTTCAATTGCAAAATCTGTACAATTATATGAATCTAGATGATATGTAGGATTATTGTTAATTGAAAGATTAATAATTTGTTGTAATTGAGTTCCGCTAGCAGTGATAGATAAACTAGCAGTAAAAGGTTCATTTCCACTTCCATCATTACCTAGTACTGAATTACCAGATTTATTTAATGGAGAAATCCAATCTGATACAGGATAATATCCATATGTACTAACATTAGCACCTTGGGATACTGATACAAATGTATGACCAACATATCTGCCTGAATGTGTATCACCTGAAGATGGGTTAGGTTCAGTTACATATATAGTTACTGTAGCGTTCTGGTTTGTGTCAAAACATCTAAGAAAATCTTGAACGTCTGTTATTGGTATGTCTGGACCATCGAAAACAATAATATCATTAAAGTTTTCAATTTCACCACTAACTAAAGCCTCAATTGCAAGTTTAGCAAACACTTTAGCTTCTTCATCCCACATATTTGTTACTCCAAAGTCATAAATTTGAAAAGCAATCCCTCCATTTTCCCATTTGTCTATCCATAACCTTTCAGTACGGCTTAAATTAAGTTCACTTTTCACGACGTTTATTTTCATGAGTTCCTCACTATTAAAAGGCGATGGCATAGGCGAAGTTGTTGAACCACCTGTACCTCCATAATTTGTTCCACCGATAGTTACGGTGGCCGTACCTTGATGATACTCTTTATAATCTTCTTGATAATAGAGAACATTTTCGCACTGCCAAGCGGTTAATACCATTCCGCATTTAGTTTCAGTTCCTCCTAAATTACCACCACCTAATTCGGGATGCCCTATAACCCAGCCACTAGTGCATTTTTCTTCATAAGAATAAATACAGACATAAGCTGACGTTGTTTTGGCAAACAGGGAATTGAAATCTAAATCAATGGGTTTCATGGAGGTCTTCATTGATAAAGAGTTAAAATCTTGGTATTTTAACTCATTTGCAGTATAATCGTACTTTACCAAAAAGGCATCATATTCGTCCTCTTCATTTAATTCAAACAGTATATTGGTTATTTTTTCGTCTGTTCCCTGTACTGTTGGGAATGTGTATGAATGATAATCGCCATTTTGTATGTAAGTGGCTGCATCTGTATATATTGTGAAATCGTATTCATTGTTATAGACATTTTTTCGAGAGGTTTTGGCAGATTTTTTTTCAAGGAGGTTTTCATTGAATTCTTTTAGCCTTGAAACGAGTTTGGTATTTTTTTCAATTTTGTTTCTTGAATATTGTTTGATTGTAAATGTTTGTTCTTGATTTTCAATTTGAGTGGCATCTTCAAGGGGATTATCTCTTTCACAACTGGTCAAAAAAAATGTAATAAAAAATAAAAAAGTAGTTTTAATAATAGTTTGTTTCATGTTTATATAATTTTTGTTAATAGCTGAAACAATATTAATGAAGTTTTAATCTTACAAAGTCCGATTTTTATATAAACTTAAAGATTTCGGACACTTTTTTTAAATTCAATGGGAGTTTTCCCTGTAAACTTTTTAAAAGCTGTATAAAAACTAGATTTGGAATTAAACCCAGCTTCTAAGCCAATAGCTACAATGGTGTAATTGTCATATTCTGTATAGGTTAGCATAGCTTTAGCGTCTTTAACTCTTAATGAATTTATATAATCATTAAAATTTAGATTAGAGTTCTTGTTTATAATTTGTGATATATAACCCTAACTCAAATTAAGTTCTTTAGAGAGAGTTTTTAAAGACAACGACGGGTTTAAATGTAGTTCGTTTTCAATTATTAGTGAATCAACTTTAGAATAAGTGGATGAATTATCATTAATATTTTTCTGGTTTAATTTTTTATCTCTTATTTCTTTTCTTTTGTTAAAAATATGTTTTTGTAGAATGGCTACATAACCCATCCAATATATTAGGATAGCCATACTTATCCAAAGAGGATAAAATTGATAATATCCGCTTTTAAAATAGCTTTCAAATATATTTAATGATATAAACCATAAAACACAAAGAAGTAACCCTATATATAGGGTTTGTTTTAACCATTTAGTTTTAATAGTTATTTTTGAAACATTATATTTTGAATGGTCTTTTTCATAAGTTATTAGAATTTTAAATACTAAAACTATAAGAGTAATTGAAAAAATAATTGAAGCATATTCTATTATTAGATTAAAAACATCAATGAATTTGTGATTAATGTGCAAAGTATCAATAAATAGTTGATATATTATACTTAAGAAAAAAGGAAAGAATAAATAAACTTTTTCTTTTCTGTAAACTTTTTTATTAAGATAGCTCTTAACAAACAGAAAAAAGAATGGCAACATTAAGAATTCAAAAGGGATGAATATTAAATTATTGTTTTCATACCCTGAGTGTAAACCTATATCAATCAACCAGTATTGTAAATTACTGAATGCTAAAGATAAAATTGTAAATGCTAAAAAACAATTGGTCTTAGACTTTAGGTTTTTATTGATTAAAATTATAAAGCTAAAAATAAAGCCATGTATAATTCCTGCTAAAATAATGACATTAAAAACATTGAAATTTAAGGTATCCATAAAACAAATATAAAGAAAAAGACTACTTATAAAGTAGTCCTTTTGTCAAATTTGATAAAATTTAATTTATTATTGTTTCCTAAAAATAGTCTGTTTCCTATCAGGACCAACTGATACAATCGTAATAGGAATTTCTAATTCTTTTTCTAGAAACGCTATATATTCATTTAAGGCTTTGGGTAGTTGTGAGGCTTCAGACATGGCTGTTAAATCCTCTTTCCAACCTTCAAATTCTGTATAAATGGGTTGCACATTTTCGGGTTCAATATTGTAAGGAAAATGCGTAATTACTTCATCTTTATATTTATAAGAGGTACATACTTTTAAGGTTTTAAAACCTGAAAGCACATCGCCCTTCATCATCATGAGTTGAGTGACACCATTTACTTGACAAGCATATTTAAGTGCTACTAAATCTAACCAACCACAGCGTCTTGGGCGTCCTGTTGTAGCACCAAATTCGTTACCAACGCGCCCCATAGTTTCACCGTCTTCATCAAACAATTCGGTAGGGAAAGGTCCCGAACCTACACGTGTAGTGTATGCTTTAAAAATACCAAATACATCGCCTATTTGGCCAGGCGAAACACCTAAACCAGTACAAGCACCAGCTGCTGTTGTATTACTTGAAGTGACGTAGGGATAAGTTCCAAAATCAATATCGAGTAATGAGCCTTGAGCGCCTTCGGCTAAAATAGTTTTACCAGATTTTTGTGCTTGATAAATATATTCTTCAGAATCTATAAATTTTAATGATTTTAAAACTTTTACGGCCTTAAAGAATTCATCTTCTAATTCTTTTAAATCATATTGAATATCAACATTATAAAAAGCAATCATAGATTCATGCTTATCTGCCAATGTTCTATATTTTTCTTTCCAATCACTTAATTCTAAATCACCAACACGAATACCGTTTCTTCCTGTTTTGTCCATATAAGTTGGACCAATACCTTTTAAAGTAGAACCTATTTTGGCTTTTCCTTTTGAAGCTTCGCTTGCAGCATCTAATAGACGGTGAGTTGGTAGGATAATATGTGCTTTTCTTGAAATGAGTAGTGCTTTTCTATAGTCTACATCTTGTTCCTCTAATTTATCTAACTCACCTTTAAAAATTACAGGGTCTATTACGACTCCATTTCCTACTAAATTTATGGCTTCATCGTGAAAAATACCAGAAGGAATGGTATGTAAAACATGTTTTCTTCCGTTAAAAACTAAAGTATGTCCCGCATTTGGGCCGCCTTGAAAACGTGCAATAATGTTGTAGTTTGAGGTAAGTACGTCAACAATTTTTCCTTTGCCTTCGTCTCCCCATTGTAATCCTAGTAGTAAATCTACTGCCATTGTAAAAATTAGTTATTTGTGGTTGATTTTCTATTTCCGTAAAAATAGAGTGAATGGTTATTTATTTTTATATCGAAAACTTCTTCGATGGTCTTTTTGATAGATTGAATTCTGGGGTCGCAAAACTCAATAACTTCACCAGTATCAGTTAGAATAACATGATCGTGTTGTCTATCAAAATATGATTTTTCGTAATGTGCTTGGTTTTGTCCAAATTGGTGTTTTCTTACCAGCTTACATTCTAAAAGTAGTTCTATAGTATTGTAAAGTGTAGCACGAGAAACACGATACTTCTTGTTTTTCATACTTAGATAAAGTGATTCTATATCGAAATGCTCTGTATTATTATAAATTTCTTGAAGTATGGCGTAACGTTCGGGGGTTTTTCGATGCCCGTTATTTTCTAAAAAGCTTGTGAAAACGCTTTTTACTATATCTTGGTTTTTAGTATCTGCCTTTATACTCATAATTTCGTCGCAAATTTACACTTTTTTTACACTCTAGTAACCTTATCGATGCCATTAATTTTTTTTAATCGATCTAAAAGCTTTTTTAAAAGTGTTTTATTTTTTACTACCACATTAATTTTTCCAGAAAACAAACCATCATCACTTTCAAAACTTATACTTTTCATATTAACATGCATGTTTTCTGAAATTATTTTGGTAATGTCGTTTACTAATCCAATATGGTCTATTCCAGTAAGAGTTATTTGGGCAGAATATTCTTCTTGTGTTGAGTCTATCCATTTTGCCGTCATAATTCTGTAGGCGTAATTGGATTGTAAACTTAGGGCATTTGGGCAGTTTTTTTTGTGTACTTTAATACCTTCATTAACGGTTAAAAAACCAAACACATTATCACCCGGAATGGGGTTACAGCAATTAGATAATTTATAATCAAGTTTTTCTTCCTCTTTTCCAAAAACCAGTGAATCATATTTAGAGGTTATTTCTTCTTTCTCTAATTGTTCTTTAGTTATGGTTTGCTTTCTAGATATTTTACTCTTAATATAACTCATTAAGGCATTACTTCTAGACGCTGCATAACTTTTTAACATGGTATTGTCAATAGTACCCAGACCAACTCTATAGAATAAATCTAAACTTGTTTTTAACTTGAAATAGTTAACCAACTCATTAATAGAATCTTCATTTAAAGTGATTTTAAGTTGTTTTAATTTTCGTCGTAATATCTCTTTTCCATCTTCAGCAATACGTTTTTTATCTTCTTTAAGAGCTGATTTTATTTTACCTCTAGCTCTAGCTGTCGTCGCATAATCTAACCAATTGGCATTAGGTTTGGCGTTCTCTGAGGTTAGAATATCTACTTGATCACCACTTTTTAGTTCATGACTTAAAGGAACCAATTTACCATTTACTTTGGCGCCACGCGTTTTCATACCAACTTCAGTATGAATACTAAAAGCAAAATCTAGCGAGGTTGCACCTTTAGGTAACGATTTTAAATCACCTCCAGGCGTAAACACAAATATTTCTTTGGAATACAGATTGAGTTTAAATTGTTCAACAAAATCTACAGCATTGGTTTCTGGGTTTTCAAGAGCCTCTTGTAGCCTGTTAATCCAGCTTTCTAAGTTGTCTTCTTTTTCGTTATCATTTTTGTACTTGTAATGCGCAGCATAACCTTTTTCAGCAATTTCGTTCATGCGTTCACTACGTATTTGTACTTCTACCCAATTTCCTTTTGGGCCCATAACAGTAATGTGTAACGCCTCATAACCTGTGCCTTTTGGTGAGGAAATCCAATCGCGAAGACGAATAGGGTTTGGTCTAAAATGATCTGTAACTACGGAGTATATTTTCCAAGCTAGAAATTTTTCATTTTCCGCATCGCTTTTATAAACAATACGCACCGCAAACTTATCATATACTTCATCAAAGCTCACCCCTTGGTTCATCATTTTTCTGCGAATTGAAAAAATAGATTTTGGGCGCCCTTTTATAGTGTATTGAAGATTTTCTTTATCAAGAGATTTTCTAATGACGCTACTAAATTGTTCAATGTACTCATCTTGTTCTTCCTTGCTGTCTTTGGTTTTATTAAGAATATCAAAATATACTTTTGGCTGCGTGTATTTTAAACCTAAATCTTCAAGCTCGGTTTTAATATTGTAGAGTCCAATTCTATGCGCTAATGGCGCATAAATATAAAGTGTTTCAGATGCGATTTTAATCTGCTTATCTGGACGCATAGAGTCCATAGTTTGCATATTATGAAGCCTATCCGCTATTTTGATAATGATAACTCTCACATCATCATTTAAAGTAAGAAGCATTTTCCGAAAATTTTCGGCTTGCAAAGACACGTCCATGTCTTTTTCCTTACTTAAAGAAGAAATTTTAGTTAGGCCATCAACAATAGTTGCTACTGTGCTTCCAAATTGTTCTTCAATATCTTCAATTTCGTAATCAGGACTATCCTCAACAACATCATGCAATAAAGCTGAAGCGATAGACGTAGCATCTAAACCAATTTCTTGAGCCACTATTTTCGCCACTGCTAGTGGATGAAATATATAAGCTTCACCAGATTTTCTACGTTGATTTTTATGGCCATCTAAAGCGACTTCAAAGGCTCTACGTATAAGCTTTTTATCATCATCACTAAGTGTTGTGTAACTAACTTTTAATAACTCTTTGTAGGCTTTGGCAATGGCTGCATTTTCTTTTTCTATAGCTTCCTCTGTCATAAATTAAAAATAGCATAAAGAATATTAACCACCAACCTTAAATTTGGTTTTTTATAACAATTTTTAAATAACTATGTGTTCAAAAACGCAACCAGTTTTGAAACGGCCTTACCTCTGTGTCCTATAACGTTTTTTAAACTCAAATCCATTTCAGCAAATGTTTGGTTGTAGTTATTTGGTTTAAAAATAGGATCATAGCCAAAACCCTTTTTGCCATGTTTATTTATAGTAATTTCACCTTCGCAGATACCTGTAAACGTGTACAGGATGTTATTTATGTAAAGTGCAATAACCGTTTTAAAGTGGGCGTTTCGGTTTTTTTTATTTTTTAGTTCTAAAAGCAGTTTATTCATATTATCATCAGCATCACGTTGCTCTCCGGCATATCTTGCTGAATATACTCCAGGTTCGCCATTTAACGCATCAACTTCTAGTCCGGTATCATCAGTAAAACAATCATAACCATAATGGTTTTTAATGTATTCTGCTTTTTGTATGGCGTTGCCTTCAATGGTATTTTGAGTTTCTGGTACATCTTCAAAACAACCAATATCTTTTAAACTTAAAAGCTTGATATTACTAGGCATTAAAGCTTGCACTTCTTTAAGTTTATGTATATTATTAGTGGCGAAAACGAGTTGCATAAATTTTAAAAATTATAGATGATGTAAAATTAGGCGAAGGTAATGTTTTACAAAAAAAAACATAGACCTCGGTATGTATAGTTCTCAAAAAAGTATAAATTTTACTTATCTTTAGAGAAACAAATTCAAAATTTGAATGTGAAGCGAATAGTGCTTTTGCTAGTTATTATTATGATGTATTCTTGCAAAAAGGAAGCATCAAAAGCGACATATTTAGGTGTTGTTGATTTTGCTGTAAATGGCCATGAGGATGCTCTACCAGAATTTAAAAAAGGACTTTTACTGCTGCATAGTTTTGAATATCAAGATGCTAGAGAAGCGTTTTATAAAGCTCAGGAGATTGACCCTAATATGCCTATGGCATATTGGGGAGAAGCTATGACGCATAATCATACTTTATGGAATGAGCAAAATTATGAAAACGGATTTGCGGCTGTTGAAAAAATAAAAGGCATTAAAGAAAAAAACAAATTATCATCTTTAGAAAAGGATTTGTTAAGTGCAGTTGAAATATTATATAAACCAAAAACATCAAAAAAAGATCGAGATCAAAATTATATGCTTTACATGCAAGATCTTTATAAAAAGTATCCAGATAATCATGAGATAGCAGCGTTCTATTCACTCTCGCTATTGGGTTCTGTTTCTGAGGGCAGAAATGATTCCATTTATGGTTTAGGTGCCAATATTGCCAATAAAATTATTAAAGATAATGCAAAACATCCCGGTGCATTGCATTATTTGATTCATTCTTATGATGATCCAGACCATGCGTATCTGGCACTTGATGTAGCAAACTCTTATGCAAAAGTAGCGCCCAATGCAAGTCATGCTTTACATATGCCCTCGCATATTTATGTGGCGTTAGGTATGTGGGATAGAGTGATAGCATCCAACATCGATTCTTATCAGGCAAGTATTAATAGGATGGAATCTAGACATTTAGATAATGATGCGCGTGGTTATCATGCCTATCATTGGTTGGAATACGGTTATCTTCAAAAAGGGCAAATAGAAGTCGCCGAAAAAATGGTTTTTAATATGCAAAATTATTGTAATGATAAGCCCTCGGTAAGGGCTAGAGTGCACCTCATGTTTTTAAAAGGTACTTTTTTAACAGAAACAAATCTTTGGGATCATGCTGTTGCCGATATAGATGTTGATGTCTCTAATTTAAATATCGCAGTGCAATCTCAAAATCACTTTATTAATGGTATGTTAGCATATAAAACGAATAATAAAGCTGATTTAGATATCATTATTGAAAATATGTCTAGTGATATTAAAAAAGAATCCCTTCTAGTTTATAATATTAAAAGTGGTTTTACACGTTGTGCATCTACCTCCAGATCAACACCAGATGAAAATGATATTAAGACATCAGAAATAATGAGGACGCAATTAAAAGCTTTAAGGGCTTGGATGAATAACGACTTAATAAATTCCGAAAAATTATTTAAAGAATCTGTTTATCTTCAGGAGCAATTAAGTTATAGTTATGGCCCACCGTTTATTCAAAAGCCAACTCAAGAACTATATGCAGAATTTTTGATAGCACAAAATAGGCCGCAAGAAGCTATTGTATTATATAAAAGTTCACTTAAAAAAGGAACAAAACGATTAGCAGCTTTAAAAGGGATTAAGAAATCAGCTGAATTATTAGAAGATGATGCTTTGATAAAGAAAATAGATTTAGAGTTAAATAATATTTAAAATTTATGATTAAATTCAGTTCGCCTCTTGAAGCCTTTCTACATTGGGAAACCAACACGCCCAATAATATTTTTTTAAATCAGCCTATTGATGGAAAAAGTATTTCTTATTCGTATGCTCAAGCAGGAGAAGAAGCAAGAAAAATAGCCTTAGCGTTGCTAAGTTCTAATTTACCAAACCGAAGCCATGTTGCCTTATTGTCTAAAAATTGTGCCCATTGGCATATAAGTGATTTGGCTATTATGATGGCGGGTTATATTTCGATACCTATATACCCAACTTTAGGGCAAGACACTATTCAATTGATTTTAAATCATAGCGAATCAAAAGCTATTATTATAGGAAAACTAGAGAGCTATGAGTCTCAAAAAGGAGGTATACCTGATATCCCGAAAATTAGCATTGGTTTATATGGCATAAATGATGGTGAACAATGGGAAAGTTTATTAAAAGTACACAGTCCGCTGCAAGATATTTATATTCAAAAACCTGACGACTTACATACCATAATATATACATCAGGCACCACAGGAACTCCAAAAGGAGTGATGCATACAGTTGAAAATTTTATGAATAGTAGTAATAATTTACTTTCTAGAATTAACTTGGATGATCAACCAAGAATTTTTTCATATTTACCCATTGCGCATATAGCTGAACGCTTATTAGAAACATTTACTTTAATACATGGTGGCCAAGTATCATTTCCTGAATCATTACAAACTTTTGCAACCGATTTAGAAAAAACACAACCCCACATATTTTTTGCTGTTCCTAGAATATTCGCCAAATTTCAAGAGAAAATCTTGGAAAAAATGCCTCAAAAAAAACTGAGTATGTTGCTCAAAATCCCTATTTTAAATGGCATAATTAAAAATAAGTTAAAAGCAAAATTGGGTTTGAAGGAGGCATCCATAGTGGTGTCTGGAGCAGCGCCTTTGTCACCCAGTATTATGGAATGGTATAAAACTATTGGTATTGAAATTATGCAACTTTATGGCATGACAGAAGATTGCTGTTTATCGCATGGTAATTTTGCAGGAGTTAATAGAATAGGAACCGTTGGTAAAGTGCAAAAGGGTGTTGATATTAAGCTGTCTCCTGAGGGTGAAATTTTAATTAAGAATAATTGTTTAATGAAAGGCTATTTTAAAGCTCCAGAAATAACAGATGAGGTTTTTAATGATGGTTATTTTAAAACTGGTGATATTGGAGAATATGACCATGAAGGATACTTAACAATTACTGGTCGAGTAAAAGATCAATTTAAAACAGATAAAGGAAAATACATTTCTCCCACGCCTATCGAATTACAACTATCTGGTAATATTGATATAGAACAGATATGTATTGTGGGCACAGGTATTCCGCAACCCATTGCTTTAATTATACTTTCTGAAATTGGTAAAGCAAAATCTAAAGATGATGTTTCAAATAGTTTGATAGTTTCGGTGAATGACGTAAATGAGAGTCTCGAAAAACACGAAAAAATAGAAAAGGTAATTATAATGAAAGAAGATTGGACGGAAGATAATGGATTAACTACACCAACTTTAAAGGTTAAAAGAAATGCTATTGAAAAAATTCATAAACCATTTTATAAGGAATGGTTTAATAAGGCTAGTAAAGTTGTTTTTGAGTAGATTTTAGTGCTTAAAATTTATAGCTTTTTTATGATTTTTGTTATATAAAATTATTTTAAAAACCAGTATATTAGTCTCGTTATAATACTAAAACGGAAATTAGATGACAGTAAATATTCAATATGTAGGTGTAGATGTAAGCGAAACACTTTCAGCCTTCACAAAAGAGAAATTAGAAAAATTATTTAACAGATATGAATTTTTAATAAATGCTACAGTGCATTTTAAACAAGAAGGAAACGACCACGATGGAGGTAAAATTTGTAATATAGAATTAAGTTTACCTGGACCCAGAATTTTTGCCACATCAAACGAGCACAATTATGAAGTCTCAGTAAGAGAAACTATCAGTGATTTAGAACGACAACTAAAAAAGCGTAAGGAAGTTTATAAAACACATTGATTGAATCTCGACAGAAGATAGATTGATGAAGAAAATTTTCACATTGGAGTAAATATTGAATACTGCTAACTGATTTAACGGTGATGATAAGGTTCATTCTTTAAAATAGTAAATCCTCTATAAAGTTGCTCAATAAAAAATAAACGAATCATTTGATGGGAGAATGTCATTTTTGATAATGATATTTTTCCAAGTGCTTTATTATAAATATCTTGTGAAAAACCGTAAGGGCCCCCGATAACAAAAATTAATCGTTTAATGCCAGAATTCATGTGTTTTTGTAAATAAGATGAAAAACCAACGGAACTCATTGGTTTACCATGCTCATCCAATAAAATTAAAATATCAGTGGGGTTTAGAATTTTTAAAATAAGTTCACCCTCTTTCTGTTTTTGCTGATCTTCACTTAAATTTTTAGAATTTTTTATATCTGGAATAATATCAAGAGAAAATTTAATATAAAAACCTAAACGTTTTATATAATCATCCATTAATGACTGAAGATCTTTATGGTCTGTTTTGCCTATGGCGATAAGTTTGATAGTCATAAAAGCAAAATTAACATTTACTCTTTATGAATAATGTATTTAAATAAGAAAAAAATGCAAAATTCATAAATACAAAATTTAATAAAGTCAATCTATTTGTTATTTTTGTTCAAATCTAACTAACTATACATAAACATGATTACACAGGAGCAGTTTGACTCAGAAGTTAAAGCCATAATTTCTAATGCTATTCGGGAAGATGTAGGAGATGGCGATCATAGTTCTTTGGCTTGTATACCAGAAAATGCTAGAGGAAAGGCAAAACTATTAGTTAAAGATAAAGGCATTATAGGTGGTGTTAATTTTGCAAAAAAAGTTTTCGCTTACGTAGATAAACGTTTAAAACTCGATGTACTTATTGAAGATGGATCTGAAGTGACTTACGGAGACATCGTTATGTATGTTGAAGGTCCAACCCAATCTATCTTAAAAGCTGAACGTACCGTATTAAATGCGATGCAACGTATGAGTGCTATCGCAACAAAAACCAGAATGTTTGTAGATTTATTAGAAGGTACAAAAACAACAATTTTAGATACTAGAAAAACAACTCCAGGTATTCGTGTTTTAGAAAAATGGGCCGTAAAACTAGGTGGCGGAGAAAATCATAGGTTTGCACTTTACGATATGATAATGCTGAAAGACAATCACATAGATTTTGCTGGTGGAATTACTAAAGCCATTGATATGGCAAAAGAGTATTTGCAAGAAACGGGAAGAGATTTACAAATAATGGTGGAAGCAAGAGATTTGATTGAAGTTCAAGAAATTTTAAAGAGTGAAGGTGTTTATAGGATACTATTGGATAACTTTGATTATGAAGACACTAAAAAAGCTGTAAAACTAATAGGCGATAAGTGTCTTACTGAATCGTCTGGAAACATAAACGAAGCTACAATACGCTATTATGCAGAATGTGGTGTTAATTATATTTCTAGTGGTGCCTTAACACACTCAGTACATAATATGGATTTAAGTCTTAAAGCCGTAAAATAGTAAGCTTTAATCTGCAAAATATTTTTAACAACTTTAATTTTGATAACTTTGTTATAAATATTTAATGCAAATTATTAATGACGAAACTTGTTGAAGACAAACTAGATAAAATACCAGTAATAAATATTTTAGTTCGGTTTTTTAAGCAAATAAAATTACCTGGTCTTGAAGGTTTGACGTTTTATGATTTGCTAGAACTTTACATAACTGGTATTTTAAGGGGAGCATTAACAACACGTGCAAGTGCCATAGCTTTTAGTTTTTTTACAGCACTATTTCCGTTTTTACTATTTGTTTTAATCATAATTCCTTACGTTCCTATAGATGATTTTAAAATAGAATTTCAAATTTTTTTAGAATCATTTTTGCCACCAAACACCTCAGATTTTTTCTTTGATAATATTTTTCAAAATATAGACGAATCAAAGCGAGGAGGATTACTATCATCTGTATTCGTCTTATCTATAGCGTTAATGGCTAATGGGGTAAATGCGTTATTGTCTGGGTTTGAGAGATCGTATCATGAACAGCTGTCTCGAAATGCCATTCGTCAATATTTATACGCCTTAGGAATTGCATTAATTTTAACTTTTTTGCTTATTGTAACCATAGCCGTATTAGGTTACTTTCAAATTTATGTTGTTGATAGAGTGTTTGGAGCTTTAGAAACAAGAGGCTATCAAACAAACAATCAAAATGTTATTTGGGCTGATATTGCAAAATATATGTTTTTCGTAATTATGATATATTTGGCAACTGCAACGCTTTATTATTTTGGTACAAGAGAAGGTAAACAATCTAGATTTTTTTCAATAGGTGCTTTATTTACTACGTTTTTAATTATTTTAACATCCTTTTTATTTGGTGTTTATATTGAAAATTTTGGACAATATAACAAGCTTTACGGATCAATTGGGGCTTTATTAATCATGTTATTCTACTTATGGCTTAATGCTAATATTCTTTTATTAGGACACGAATTAAATGCATCGCTTCAATTTCTAAGAAAATATCCAAGAGAGGACCATTAAATTTCAAGTAAAGCTAATTACTTTTGGGTATGCCATATTTTATAAATGTTATTATTCCTATTCCGCTTCAAAAGTTGTTCACTTATAGTGTGACATCATCAGAATCTGAGTTTTTAAAAGCAGGGATGCGTGTTGCTGTCCCTTTTGGTAAATCTAAAATTTACACCGGTATTGTACACAGTGTTCATACCAATGCACCAATAGCCTATGAAGCTAAAGAAATTCAGCAAATTCTGGATGAGACACCCATTGTAAATGAAAACCAACTCCAATTATGGCAATGGATTGCAGATTATTACCTGTGCACTTTAGGTGATGTTATGCGTGCTGCTTTACCAAGTGCTTTTATTTTAGAAAGTGAAACTGTTATTACAAAGAATACTATAAAAACTGTTGATGAGGGACATTTAAAAGACGATGAATTTTTGATATACGAAGCGCTACAACATCAATCATCATTAAAAATTCATGATATTTCTAATATTCTTGATAAAAAAAATGTCCTTTCAGTGATTAAACGTTTGATTGAAAAAGAAGTTATTTCGGTTGATGAAGAAGTTTATGAAAAGTATAAACCTAAATTAGTACGGTATGTAAAATTACATACTCGTTTTTCTTCTGAAAAAGCACTCCATCAATTATTAGATGAATTAAGTAGAGCACCGAAACAACGCGAAGTTCTTTTAACGCTATTTTCCATTTCTGCTAAAACAAAAAAACCTGTAAAAGTAAAAGATTTATCAGACCAAAGTGGAGCTTCGTCTACCATTATAAAATCATTAATAGATAAAGGTGTTTTTGAAGAATACCATATTCAAACAGATAGAATCCAATATTCTGGAGAAGATAATGAAGATACAAAAAACCTCAATACGTATCAAATAGCGGCATTGGCTGAGATTAAGGAATCTTACAAAAAACATAACGTTACGTTATTACATGGCGTAACATCCTCTGGCAAAACCGAGATTTATGTTAAACTTATTGAAGATGCTGTAAACGCTGGAAAGCAGGTGTTGTATTTACTTCCAGAAATCGCCTTAACCGCACAGCTTATTACCAGATTACAAATTTATTTTGGAGAACAAGTGGCGGTATTTCATTCTAAATATTCGGTACATGAGCGTGTTGAGGTTTGGAATAACGTGCTGTATAATTCCGAGAAGGCGAAAATAATTTTAGGTGCACGATCATCCATATTTTTACCTTTCAATCATTTAGGTTTAATCATTGTTGATGAGGAGCATGAGCAATCTTTCAAGCAATTCGATCCCGCACCGCGATATCATGCACGAGATACCGCTGTGGTTTTAGCAAATATGCATCAAGCTAAAGTGCTTTTAGGATCAGCAACCCCAAGTTTAGAAAGCTTTTATAATGCCCAACAAAATAAGTATGGTTTTGTTGAATTATCGCATCGTTATAATGATGTTTTAATGCCAGATATTGAGTTGGTTGATATTAAGGATAAGCTTAAAAAGAAGCTTATGAAAGGGCATTTTAGCGATAGACTCATCGGAGAAATGACCGAAACGTTAAATGAAGGGCATCAAATTATTTTATTTCAAAACCGACGTGGATTTTCGCCCATTGTAGAATGTTATACTTGTGGAACTTCACCCCAATGCCCAAATTGTGATGTGAGTTTAACCTATCATCAATATCGTGATCAATTACGCTGTCATTATTGTGGTTATAATTCTGCCATGATTAAAAACTGCGGTGCTTGTGGCAGTACCGAATTAGATAGTAAAGGTTTTGGAACTGAGCAAATAGAAGAGGAAGTTAAAATACTATTTCCAGATTATAAAGTAGCACGAATGGATTTGGATACCACAAGAGGAAAGTATGGTTATGAAAAAATTATAAACGCTTTAGAACAACAAGAAATAGATATTTTAGTTGGTACCCAAATGCTAACCAAGGGGTTGGACTTTAGAAACGTAAAACTAGTAGGTATTATGAATGCGGATAATATGCTAAACTTTCCAGACTTTAGAGCACATGAGCGGAGTTTTCAATTGATGTTGCAAGTATCGGGTAGGGCGGGACGAACGAAAGAAAGAGGTAAAGTATTAATTCAAACCTATAATCCTTATCATAATATTTTACAACAAGTTTCTAACAATAATTATATAGATATGTATAACGAACAAATGAATGATCGTTATAATTTTAAATATCCACCCATTTATAAGCAAATAAAAATAACATTAAAGCATAAAGATTATAATAGGGTTGAGACGGCATCCATTTGGTATGCCAAATCATTACGGCAGGTTTTTAATGATCTTATTTTAGGTCCAGAATCACCACCAATAGCAAGAATTAGAAATCAGTTTCATAAAAATATATTAGTAAAAATTCCTAAAAAGCAGTCACTCTCAAAAACAAAAGAAGCCATTATTAAAATAAATAACAGCTTCTTGAGTATAAAAGATTTTCGGTCGGTAAAAGTAATTTTAAATGTCGATAACTTTTAAATGAAATAGAAATTTGATTTAAAATATCGAAATTGAATTTATCCCGATGAAAATTGGGATTTCACTATTGTGCATCAATAAATATTATAAGAATTTGAAATACTGAAATAAATTCAGCATATGCAAGTTCAGTTTAACGAAGCTAAGCTTCTAAATATTATTTAATGCATCAACCAATTGGGTTTTTTTATTCCTACTTAGAGGAATTTCATAAGCACCAACTTCAACATTTTTACTGTTAAATCTGTCAATTTTATCGAGATTTACAATATAAGATTTGTGAATTCTTAAAAATTTACCTTCTGGTAATTCAGCTTCAAAAGATTTCATAGTTGATAAAACAACCAAGCTTGTTTCTTCGGTAACTAATTTTACATAATCACCAAGTGCTTCAATCCATTTGATATCTTTGATATAAACTTTACGTTTTTTAAGATTACTTTTTACAAAAATGTGTTCGCCTTCTTCTTCGTTAAAATCTTGAGTTAACCTATGTTGTTCCAAGGCTTTATCTACAGAAGTGTTAAAGCGTTCTCTAGTAATGGGTTTGTGTAAGTAATCGGTAGCATCATAATTAAATGCTTTAAAAGCATATTCGGTTTTACCGGTTACAAAAATAATTTGGGGTTTGTTGTTCAATACGTCTAAAAGTTCAAATCCATTTAGCACTGGCATTTCAATGTCTAAAAAAATTAAGTCAACTTGATGCGTATTTAAACCATTTTTAGTTTCTAGGGCACTACTGTACTCTGCAATTAAGTTGAGAGAGGGGTGATTCTCTACAAGCTTAACGATAGAGAGACGTTGTATTGCCGAATCGTCTACTACTACACAGTTTAAAGTCATAACATTTATATTATTTCGGTTAAGATATCGACAATAGTACGAATTATTCGGTTAAAAACCAAAAAACATCGTTTAAATGCGGTTTTTAACATATTTTTAACATTACTTATCTGGTATAATAACCCATATAAATATAATATAATTATTGTTGTTTCATATGTATTTAATAACTATTTTTGCACCCAATTTTTAACAATAAAAACGATTTTTATGAATCATTATGAAACTGTTTTCATCTTAAATCCCGTTTTATCTGAAGATCAGATAAAGGAAACAGTAAAGAAATACGAAGATTTTCTTGTTTCTAACGGCGCTAAGATGGTATCGAAAGAAGATTGGGGGCTAAAAAAATTAGCTTATCCAATTCAAAATAAGAAAAGTGGTTTTTACCATTTATTTGAGTACACCGTTCCAGGTGACGTTATTAACCAATTAGAAGTAGAATTTAGACGTGACGAGCGTTTTATGCGTTATTTAACGGTAGCGTTAGATAAACATGCTATTTCATGGGCAGAAAGAAGAAGAGTTAAACTTAAAGAAAAAGCGTAACCATGGCAACATCAATAGAACAACAATCTAAAGGAAAAAAAGACGGCGAAATTAGATATTTAACGCCGCTTAATATTGATACCAATAAGGCTAAGAAATATTGTATGTTTCAAAAGACTGGTATCAAGTATGTTGATTATAAAGATGCAGATTTTTTAATGCGCTTTATAAATGAGCAAGGTAAAATTTTACCAAGACGTTTAACAGGTACTTCTTTAAAGTACCAAAGAAAAGTAGCTGTCGCTGTAAAAAGAGCACGTCACTTAGCTTTAATGCCTTATGTAGGCGATTTATTAAAATAAAATACCGATAACAATGGAACTTATATTAAAACAAGACGTTGATAATTTAGGATTTAAAGACGATGTTGTAACAGTTAAGAACGGTTATGGTAGAAATTTTTTAATTCCTCAAGGGCAAGCTATATTGGCTACGGTTTCTGCAAAAAAAGTATTAGCAGAAAACTTAAAGCAAAGAGCCTTTAAAGACAAAAAATTAATTGATGATGCAAATAAAACGGCAGAAGCTATTAAAGGATTAGAAATTAAAATTACTGCAAAAGCAACTGAAGGTGCATCAGCAGGTGATAAATTATTTGGTTCTGTAACTAAAGCAGACTTAATTGAAGCTTTTGAAAAAGAAGGTCATTCAATAGATAAAAAGTTTGTTACCATCACTGGTGGAAACATCAAACGTTTAGGACAGTACAATGCTGTTGTTCGTTTACACCGTGAAGTGACTTTCGATTTTCCTTTTGAAGTTATAGCTCAAAGTTAATTAACAAATAGTTAATAAAACTTTTAATTAATACCAAGCCACTCCTACTGAGTGGCTTTTTTTATACTATTTTTGTTAATACTTGTGTCATACGAGTACAATTCAAGCTTCACTAACTCAAATACTTCAATCGAATGAAAAAAATAAACTTTTTGATTTTCTTTTTCTTTTTTGGATTAATCGCTTTTTCACAGGTGACTACATCAAATATTAAAGGATTAATTCTAGACGAGAATTCGGTGCCATTACCTGGTGCTAATGTAGTTGCAATTCATACACCAACAGGTACAAAATTTGGTGCAGCAACAAACATAGATGGTCGGTTTAACTTATTAAATTTAAGAGTAGGTGGGCCTTATTCAATAACTATTAGTTTTGTTGGTTATAAAGAGCAATCTTTTAACGATGTATTTTTATCATTGGGTAAAACAGAAAACTTTGAAGTAGCCCTGGTGCCAAATAATGAAGAACTTGATGCGATTGTAATTCAAGGCGGACAAAGTACAGGTACTTTTGGAAGCGATCGTACAGGAGCAGAAACCAGTGTAGGGCGGCGTGAATTAACACGTTTGCCAACAATTTCTAGATCAGCAGCAGATTTTACAAGATTAGAACCTTCAGCTAGTGGAAATTCATTTGGAGGTAGAAATGATCAATACAATAATTTCTCTCTAGATGGAGCCATTTTTAATAATCCATTTGGTTTAGATGCTCCAACGGTGGGAGGACAAACCGATGCGCAACCCATCTCGCTTGATGCTATTGATCAAATTTCGATATCAACAGCACCTTATGATGTAACACAGTCTGGATTTACAGGTGCTTCTGTAAACGCAGTAACCAAAAGTGGTACAAATGATTTTCACGGTACAGTTTATGGTTTTTATAGAGATGAAACCATGACTGGTAAGAAAATTAAAGGCGAAAATGTGACTAGACCAGATTTAAATCAAACACAATATGGAATAAGCATTGGTGGACCTATTGTAAAAAATAAGCTATTCTTTTTTGCTAATTTTGAAAAAGATGAAAGAGACGATTTAGGTTCTAATGGCTTTGTACCAAATACGGGTACTGGAGCAGTAAATGAATCTAATGTATTGATTTCTGATTTCAATGCTGTAGACAGAATCCTTAGACAAGTTTCTATTGGTGGTGGGCAATTTTACAACCCAGGTAGCATACAAGGTTTTACTTATGCTTCAGAATCTACTAAAGGTATTTTTAAATTAGATTGGAATATCAATGATAATAATAGGCTGGCAGTTATTTATAATTTTTTAAATGCATCAAAAGAAAAGCCTGCTCACCCTACAGCTTTAGGAGTAAGAGGTCCTAATTTTAATACCTTACAATTTGAAAATGCGGGATATCAAATTAATAATAAATTACAATCTATCCAGCTAGAGTTAAACTCAACATTATCTGATGTTATGACTAATAAGCTGCAAGTTGGATATACCCATTTTGATGATTTTAGAAATCCATTATCAACACCAGCGCCATCCATAACACTGCAAGATGGTGGTCAAAATTATATTATTGCTGGTCACGAACCATTTTCTATTAATAATACATTGGATCAAAAAGTATTTCAGCTTACCAATAATTTGAATGTAATACAAGGAGATCACACCTTTACAATCGGATTTTCTTTTGAAAAATTTCAGTTTGATAACTCATTCAATTTAGGTGCTTACGGTGCTCAAGGTGTGTTTTTTCCAACAGGAGATATATCATCCTTTAGAAGTTTAGATGCTACTGGTGAAGCTAATTTAGTGGCGTTTTACCAAGGGTTATTTGATTCGGCTATGACGTCAAATGCATCTTTAGAAGCTGGCGGAACTGGAAATCCAGGAGGTTGGGCTTTAGCAGAGACTAACGTTGGACAATTAGCTTTTTATGTTCAAGATGAATGGAATGTTACCGATGACTTTAAATTAACTTATGGAATTCGTTTTGATAAACCACTATATTTTGATACCAAAGATAAAATAAGAGAGAATATTGAAAGAAAAGGAGGTCCTTTTAATCCTATAGATTTTTCAGGAGGCACTTACGCACCAAGTATAAGTTACTTTAATCCTGAAACTGGCGAAGCAACTTTTTTAGATTCTGAAAAGTTACCATCAAACGATTGGTTAATTTCTCCAAGAATTGGTTTTAATTGGGATATTAATGGTGAAAGCAAAACACAAATTAGAGGTGGTTCTGGTTTATTTACAGGTCGTTTTCCTTTTGTTTGGTTAGGAAACCAAGTTCAAGGTGTCGACTTTTTCTTTTACCAAGTGGTAGATCCAGATTTTAAATGGCCACAAGTTTGGCGTACCAATATTGGTGCAGACCATAAACTCGATAATGGTTTCATATTAACAGCCGATGTGTCTTACACTAAAGATATTAATGGAGCTCATGTACAAAACTGGGCATTAAATACGCCTTCAGGAACTTTAAATGCACCTGGAGATAATAGACCAGTATATTTACCTGGAGATAGAGCAAATAACCAATTTGGAGAGCCAACGAGTGCTTACGTGTTTACAAATTCTGATAAAGGAAGAATATGGAACGCCACTCTTAAAACTCAAAAAAACTTTGATAATGGTTTTTACACCAGTGTTGCTTACAACTATTTAAATGCTAAAGATGTAAACTCCATTGAGGCTGAAATTACAGGTGATGCGTTCGACTTTAATCCAACTTACGGAAATGCTAACGATGACGTACTTTCCTATTCAAAATACGGTGATACCCATCGTTTTATTGCTGTAGCCAGTAAAAAGTGGAGTTATGCTAATGATAAAATGGCTACTACGATTTCTACATTTGCTGAATATGCTCAAGGGGGTCGTTATAATTATACTTACGCAGGTAATATTAATGGGGATACTTCGTTCCAAAACAACGACTTAATTTATATTCCTACATCAAGTGAAGTGCAGCAAATGCAATTTTCAGGAGGAGCTACTATGGCTAATGATTTTGAGAATTTTATTCAACAAGATAAATATATGAGCGAGAATAGAGGTGGTTATTTTGATAGATATGGTGCACTATCACCTTGGAGAAGCCGATGGGATATTAAAATTTTACAAGATTTTAATTTTAAAATTAATGAAACAAAAACAAACACCTTACAACTAAGTTTAGATATTCTTAATTTTGGAAACTTGTTGAATTCTGATTGGGGTGTTGTTGAACAACCCAATAATTTATCACCAATTAGTGTTGATGCTTCTGGTAATACGCCTGTGTATACGTTTAATGGAGGTTCGGATGCTACAACATTTGGTTTCGATTCTAGTTTGGCTTCCAGATGGCAAGCCCAAGTAGGATTACGTTACATTTTCTAAGATAAAACAAGATATATTCTTAAATTTGCGCTCCTTAAACAAGGGGCGCATTTTTTTATTCATTATTATGAAGTACAGCAGACTTACAAAAGAACAATTTGAAGAATTACATCAAGAATTTATTAATTTTTTGGCAACGCAATCAGTTACCGCCGATGAGTGGGAAAATTTAAAAGTGAATAAACCTGAATTAGCAGAAACCGAGTTAGATGTATTTAGCGACTTAATTTGGGAAGGCGCTTTAAATAAAACGGAATACTTAGAACATATTTCAGCACAACATATGTATTTATTTCATTTAGGTGAACATAACATGAAAGCTATTGTTATTAATTTGAAAAATGATATAGATATCACAACAAAAGAAGGTTACAACTGGTTACGTGAAAATTTAATGGACGATAATGTTGAGTTTCTGCAAGCTGATAAAGAGTATACTGATGATAAAAACTTAGATAAATTTAAAATGATTGAGCAAGGTGCTGTTATAACCAAAGGTGACTTGTTTAGGTATTTTAATAAGATTATAAATTAATATCATGGCGAACAGAGTAAAGCAATCTTTCAATTTTAAATTAAAAAGTTAATTTAGTAAACCAATAAACTGATTGCCACACTTTTTTTCTAATGAAAAAGCTCGCAATGACGTTTTCATTATATATTTTTGTCATTCCTGCGCAGGCAGAAATCCACAATTAATTACATTGTCATACTGAGCATTACAGAAAATAAAATATATTTTGTTTGAAGGTAGCTAGTAAGGCTAGTAAAAGTGCTTATTAACTAAAACATTAAATGGCTCAAAAACCAAGTATTCCAAAAGGAACCAGAGATTTTAACCCAGAAGAAGTCGCCAAACGAAACTATATTTTTAATACCATTCGTGGTGCTTTTGAAAGATTTGGATTTCAACCTATTGAAACACCAAGTTTTGAAAACTCGGATACCTTGATGGGAAAATATGGTGATGAAGGAGATAGATTGATTTTTAAGATTTTGAATTCTGGTGATTATATTTCAAACTTGAGCAATGAAATAGAATATTATAGTTATTATACTTCGGCAATTGAAAAATCTTTACAATCTTTTTGTGTTAATTTAGACAATATCATAGGTGAAAAATTACTTAATATTAGTTTAGAAAACGAAGATTTTAAGATTGAAGAGATGAAGAATGATGAGGAGGTTATAAATACCTATGGGTTTTACATATCTTTATTTGAAGAATTAGTTTTTAAACAACTTCCTAATGATATTTCCAAAAATATTTTAATAACATATAAAGAGTACAAAGAAGAATTAATTAAAGAGTCATTATATTCAATTATTCATAAAGAAACAGAAACTGATTATCTCGCAGTTAGAAATACTGGGGAAGAAACTTATATTTATAAAATTAGAGAAAACTTTTTAAAAGAAATCTATAAAAAAGTATATAAGGAGTCTTTTAATTCTCAAAAATTATCAAAAAAAATTTCCGAAAAAGCCCTTCGCTACGATTTAACCGTACCCTTCGCACGTTACGTAGTTCAATACCAAAACGATATAGAATTCCCGTTTAAACGTTACCAAATTCAACCGGTCTGGCGTGCTGATAGACCACAAAAAGGAAGGTTTAGAGAGTTCTATCAATGTGATGCTGATGTGGTTGGAAGCGATTCGTTATGGCAAGAAGTCGAGTTTATTCAATTATACGATACTGTTTTTTCAGCTCTAAATCTAAAAGGTGTTGTCATTAAAATAAATAATAGAAAAATATTGTCTGGAATTGCCGAAGTAATTGGAGCAAGTGATAAATTGATAGATTTTACAGTAGCTTTAGATAAGCTGGACAAAATAGGCGAAGAGAAAGTAAAAGAAGAAATGCTTTCAAAAGGTATTCCGCAATTAGGAATTGATAAGTTACAACCGCTTTTTACATTATCTGGATCGTTTGAATCTCAAATAGAAAGTCTAAAAATTATTTTAAGCACTTCCAAAGAAGGACAAAAAGGTATTGAAGAATTAGATTTTATTAATAATGCAATTTCTGAATTAGGTTTAAACGCAGCTTCATTACAATTGAATGTTACTTTAGCGCGTGGATTGAATTACTATACAGGCGCTATTTTTGAAGTGGCTGCTCCAGAAATCGTAAGCATGGGATCTATTGGTGGTGGTGGTCGTTACGACGATTTAACTGGTATTTTTGGGATGAAAAATATGAGTGGTGTTGGTATTAGTTTTGGTTTAGACCGTATTTATCTTGTTTTGGAGGAATTACATTTGTTTCCAGAAGCGGTAAATAAAAATGTGGATGTATTATTCGTAAACTTTGGAGATAAAGAGGCTTTATTCAGCTTAAAAGCTATAAAAAAATTACGTTTACAAGGTATTAATGCAGAGTTATATCCAGATAAAATAACGAATGGTAAGCATATGCGTAAGCAAATGACGCATGCTAATAACCGTAACATTCCTTTTGTAGTTATAGTGGGCGATGAAGAAATGAATTCTGAAACCTACACTTTAAAACATATGATTTCTGGCGAACAAGATAAAGTATCATTAGAAACTTTAATTGTGAAAACAAAAAAAGTCCTGAACGTCAATTCAGGACCTGTTTAGTATTGGAGATTTGGAGTATTTATTTAAAAGTGACTAACTCAAATAATCATTAATCTATCAATACCTAAATTTTAAATGATATATGGCGTTTTATTAATTATCAGTTGTTTACGTGGCTAATATACTATTTTATTTGATACAAACACGACGAAACGCATAAAAATTCGATGAAACGCAATAAAAATTTTGATTATAGATCCAGAACCTAAAGAAAGTTAAGTTTAAAAAATAATTTAGAGTAACTTAATAAATTATTCTATCAATACTTTTTTAGAGATCAAGCCATTTTTAGTATTCATATTAATCATGTAGATACCAGCTTTTATGTGATGCGTTTTAAGTTCAAGATAACTTTTACTTTCACCTATAACTTTTTTCTGAATTAGTTGCCCTAACATATTGTAAATATTTATATACTCCATATGTATATTCGATGGGTTATGTACAATGATGCTTTCCTTTTCGTTAGAAAAATAAATTTGTAAGCTTTTATTTAATTTTTCTTCAACACTTAAAGCCAATTCAGAGATCTTGGAAAAAGTAATTTCAAAACGATTTAAATGGTCTCCAACGGTTAAATAAACGTCATATTTATTCTCTTTTAAATTATGGTAAACATTAAGTTCTTTATCATGTATATAAATATTTAAATTTGATGAAATATTTTCTAGATGGTCTAATTTTATAGAAGCCAAACCCTCTTTATCAATTTTTATACCTATAGCAAGATTTTGCTGTGCATCAAAACTATTTACTGCTTGGATGATGTACTTTTGGTTCTCAAAAAACCAAAACATATCTTCTGCATGATCTTCAATTAATGGTGCATCGTAACCAATATCAAAAGTATTAGTACAATTAGCATCAACACCAACTAATAACTGGCGATGATAGCCCTTTGGAGAATCTAACATTAATATTATTTTTTGTCTTGTGTCTTGATTTTGGTTAGTTCCAGTAGTTATACTTTTTAAATTATTTTGTTTAAAGAATAGCGAAGAACCTTCGCCTTCTTTAACAAAAGCACGTTGACTGTTTTTAAATAATAAATCGCCTCCATTAATTGTTTTAGTTATCAAAGTGTTGGAATTATGTTCTGACAAATCTGAATCATAAGCTGCTGAAACAAAAAAACCTTGGCCTACAGGAATATATCTTTCAGGTACTTTGGTGCCTTGTTTTCCAGTAATATTCATTCGTTGATCACTACTAACAGCCACAGTACCGCCCATTAAATTATAGGTAGCATAACCTCCATGATATTCTGGAACAACATGAGTTCCACTAGCAAAATGATCCCAGAAATATAAAGTACCATTAATAATATTCCCGTTTATGTTTCTTCCATTTTTTTCAAGATGACTAATATTATCTTTAATAAATTCATTTGCATCGAGTGCAGATGGGTAAGGATTGCCAACTAAAAAATCATGACCAACTTTAATGGGTATGATTATATCTCCATTATTGGGTTTGCCTTCAAAAACATAGTTTTGTGTTGAACTAAATGAAGTCGATGAGCTTTCAACCCCTTTCATAGTGAAACCTTCGCCAACATTTATGGTTCCTGTGCTTCTTAAGTGTTGCCACGATGAATAATCATTATTGAACTGACTACAATATTTCCAAATCCAATAATCTGCTACACTAATAGTATTGCCATTGATACTCCCGTTATAACCGTTGGTTAAAAATGTTATGTTATTAGGATTGGATGAAATTGTGCCGTTTTTCAGAATATTATTGGTAAAACTAAAAGGCGTATTGTTAGATGTCGTATTTATTAAACCAACAGGCGATGACCAATAGTTATAAGTATATAAATCTTTAGTACCCTGTTGGTCGCGCTCTAAAGACCCTGAACTTTTAGGATCTAAATCGCTATCCATAGTTTGAATTAACTGCGATTCGCCTTCAAGATCAATTTTTCCGTTTAATTTCAAATAATGGGAAATGGTGATGCTATTACCAGTATTGGTTTCGGTATTACCATCAACTTGTAATTCGCCACGATTAATAATTAATCCTAATAGGGTTCTATTTCCATGTCTATTTGTAGGAATTAAAGATGTGTTAGAATTATCTAAAATCACATGATGATTGATTTTTACGATATTATGATCAATAGTTTTAGAAACTGATAAATTAAAAATTGTACCTGGTAGATATTGCACATCCCCATGAAGCCACGTTGTAGCATCGTCCCAGCCACCATCTTGTTTGGTTTGATATGGTAGCGGTGCACTTTGTACATCAAGGCTATTAAAATTAATCATAGAAGCATCATTTTTGCTATATGATTCGTCCTTTACGCTGCCAAATACAAATCTATTCATTGGATAATATGCAATGAGATTATTCCAAGGTGTTGATGCCATTTCATTCTTTGTGGTATATGCTGGTATCACTTTTCCGTCCACATTCAAAGCTGTATTTTCTTCAATTTCTTGATTCATTATATACCGAATCTGGTCTTCGGAAAGTGTTATAGTCCAAACTCTTACTTCATCAATACTACCACTGAATTTTTGTTGTCGTTTTACATAGTGTCCAGCACCAATCATAAAATGAGCATCTGAAGGTGTATTTATAGGGTTCAAAGTGTTATCACTAATTTCTAAAATACCATTAACATATAAGCTAGTGATGTTATTTGCAGTATTAAAAGTCGCAGCGAGATGGTACCATTTATTATCAGGAATTGTTGTATGCCCCTTAATTGTGTAAGTGTTGGAATCCTCAGGATTTTTCCAAACCATTTTAAGTTTACTGTCTTTGGTCATGCCAAAAGCATAACCATAATCATAATGTCGTTTTGAAATAATATCAACATCATGATCAGCATGATTTCGTTTTACCCATGCACTTATGGTATAGTCTGTGTTATCTAGATTATTTACGTTACCAGCAGTAAGGTATTTGTCAGTTCCATCAAAAGAAATAGATCTTGGCATATTATCTGTTATAGTTGTCAATCCAAAAGTGATGTATTTAGTACCTTCAAAATAGAAATTAACTTCTAAATTAGCATCCATTTTTTTCATGGTTGCAGAGGTTACATTTTTAGTAAACGAATCATCATCAGCAATCACCATAACATAGGCTTGATCACTGGTAATAGAAGCTGGTATAAGTGATTCTGGGATAGCTAATTTTACAGATGGAACAGAATCTGAAATAACTATTTTCCATATTCTTTCAATTGGATTTACGCTTACACTGGTAGTTATTCCTGTTTTTTTACCAAAATCTTTTATAATATCTGTGTTTGGACTCAAAGCACCATGGTTATGTCCATAGACTAGAAATGTTTTATCACCAAAAAAAGAATGGGTATTAGCGTTATTTGTTATAGCTATGTCTTTAATACCCATGGTAATATTATCTAGAGTATTTGATTGTTCTGATTGTTTTTGAAGGAAGTTTGAAGCAGTATCTTGCCCAATCACGGTCACGTTATTATTATATAAAGCATTTGCTGATTGATCCCAAATAACTCTACCATCTGAATCAAGATAATCTTGAGCCGTTATGGTATAAAATGTAAAAAATGCTCCTAAAAGGATATATTTTGAAAAAGCAGGTACTTTTTCCATAAGGGTTAAATCTTTAGTTTGGGACTAATAATTTAAATCAAAAATAGTAAAAAATCCATGAAATGCAAAAAAAATCTATGAAAAGACATTTTATTATAAGTTTTTTCTTATAAATTGGTTTTATTTGAATTTAAAAGTTTGAATAATTTCTATGTACTTATCAACATTGTAAAATAGAACTCAAGATGAAAATCTTGATTCTTACTTTGCTCAACAGCAAATCTATCGCAGACAAACACTTATTTTACTTATCTAAGCCGTCTGTTTTTAGCGGAATATATCCATAAAATGTTTTTAATGATAATGTGAATATGTTATACAGTTCTCAAGAAGCTACCTAAAAATGTAATTAAGTTCATCCTATTTTGATATAACCTTGTATAATATTTGTTATTTTTGTTTAAGGTTTACACTTATTTTTAAATAAAAAATATGGATAATCCAGCTTCGTATAATCTTGTATTTAAACTAAAAGCTTAAAATTATAAAGCAATAATTTAGAATCGTTTTTTTTTAATTTCAAAATTAGTGATCTATTTATTGACTAAATAAACTAATTCTTAAAGTCTACTCGACATAAAATGTCTTTTTAAAATAACAATTTCAAATATGAAAAAAATTATTTTTTTATTAGTGTTGTCTTCATTCGTTATTGGAAACGCTCAAATTTTTGAACCTGTAAGCTGGACAACATCTGTCGAAAAGATTTCACATAATAAATATAAACTCATCTCTAAAGCTTCTATAGAATCTGGATGGCATCTTTATTCGCAAAAAGTTCCGGATGGTGGTCCTATTCCAACTACATTTAGTTTTGACGACAAAAGCGGAGCTTTCAAAGTAACTGGTGATACATCAGAAGAAGCAGGAGAAACGATAGACGACCCCGTGTTTGAAATGAAAATAAAATTTTTTCAAAATAGTGCGGTCTTTGAACAAATTGTGCATCTTTTAGGTGACCAAACGACTATAAATGCTACTGTTGAATTTATGGTGTGTGACGATAGCCGGTGCCTACCTCCAACAGAGATTGATTTAGCTTTTAATTTAATAGAGAACGAAAAAACTGTTTTAGAAAATCATAATATAAAAACTAATAATCTAGATAATACGTCCGTTAATTATGAGCTTTATGGAATGAACCCAGAAGATATAAAATTGGTGACTCATGAAACTATTGAAAAAAAATCGCTCTGGTCTATTTTTGGACTTGGATTTTTAGGAGGCCTACTTGCCTTATTAACACCTTGTGTATTTCCTATGATTCCGCTTACTGTAAGTTTTTTTACAAAAAAGAGTGGCCAAAGTAAAGGGGCAGGAATTTCAAAAGCAATACTTTACGGCTTCTTTATTTTACTTGTTTACTTAATTTTAAGTATTCCCTTTCATTTGTTAGATTCTGTGAATCCAGATATACTAAATGAAATATCTACTAATGTTTGGCTAAATATTATATTTTTTGCGGTTTTCCTATTTTTTGCTTTTTCATTTTTCGGATATTACGAGCTCACGTTACCGTCAAGTTGGACGAGTAAAACTACCCAAGGTGAAAGATCTGGAGGTTTTTTAGGGATATTTTTTATGGCATTAACGCTTGCCATCGTTTCATTTTCATGTACGGGCCCCATATTAGGCTCTTTATTGGCAGGCTCTTTAACTACCGATGGTGGTGCGTGGCAATTAACTATAGGTATGGCTGGTTTTGGTGTATCTTTGGGGTTGCCTTTTGCTTTATTTGCCATGTTTCCAAACATGATGAATGCATTACCAAAATCGGGAGGTTGGCTAAATACAACAAAAGTTATTTTAGGTTTTTTAGAACTTGCTTTAGCTTTTAAATTTTTATCCAATGCTGATTTAGTTAAGCATTGGGGCCTTTTAAAAATTGAGCCATTTTTAATTATTTGGATTATAATTTTTGCAAGTTTAGCTTTTTATTTATTTGGTAAACTAAAATTTCCACATGATTCACCTATAAAAAAGCTGTCATTTTCAAGAATAGCTGGAGGTATATTGGTAGCAGCATTTACAGTTTATTTAATTTCAGGATTTAGAGTTAATGAAAACACCAATACCTTTACGTCACTAACTCTTTTAAGCGGATTTGCACCACCTGTTGGATACAGTTGGATTTACCCAAGCTCATCAACAAATAATTTAAAAACATTTAAAGATTTAAAAGCAGGCATGGCCTACGCAAAGCAAGTAAATAAGCCTATTATGATTGACTTTACTGGTTATGCTTGCGTTAACTGCAGAAAAATGGAAGAGCATGTTTGGCCTTCCGAAAAAATAGAAAAGTATTTAAGAAATGATTACGTCTTAATATCTTTATATGTTGATGACAAAAAAGAGCTTCCTGAAGGCGAAAAAGTAGAAGTAAACAGAATTAATGGAGGAAAAAGACTCCTTAAGAACTACGGGCATAAGTGGGCTAATTTCCAAACACAATTTTTTCAATCAAACTCTCAGCCTTATTATGTATTGTTAAATTCTGATGGAAATCAAGTTTTAACAAAACCCGTTGGTTATATGCCAGACGAAACTGAATATGCAACATTTTTAGAGCAAGGAATAAAAGCCTTTAAAAATCAATAAGCAATAATAGGTTCACCATCATCTGTTCTCCGTGTTATGAATTTAGAAAAGTTTACATCAAAATAATGCAATTCATATCAGAGCATCTTTTAATTATGTTTAAAGAGTTTAATTTAAAAGAAGAAATAAATCCCCTTTTTAAAAAACAACATTCGTTAAAAATTAATTTATAAGTATATTCAAATATTTTTTTTGAATAGAAGAATCTATAGCAACGAACAATCATTTTGGAAATCTCTGAATAAACGATATATAATAATAGCGGCAAAAAATACAGCTTGGAATTAGATTAAGAAATACTAGCAACTAAAATATTTTATAATAGTATAACGCATTCTGTATAATTGATCTTTAAAATGTATTCATACATTACTATTTTATATATTTTAATCAATTTATGGAGGTAAATAAGTCAATTTTTTAAAGTTGAGTTATTTAATAATCGTTTATTCAAAAAAAAATAATAAATTTTTTTGTTATTTTATTTATAAAATAATTTCAAACATAACCAAAAGCACCAACTCTCAATATTATTTAATTAATCGAATCATCTAGTTTTCTCATCAGATACACGGTAAATTTTATATTTAAAGCATTATGTATTCTTATAAATTAACGTTAGTTATTGTTCTTCTATATTTTGTTGCTTTTCCGCAACAAACAGAAACTAATTACATCAATGATTACATCACCAGTGAAAATAGTCTTTCTCATAATTTCGTTACATCTATAGTAAGTGACAATCTAAATAATAAATGGATTGGTACTGAAAATGGTATAACCAAATACAACGGCTACGATTTTGAATATATCAGACCCTCTCTGGGACTTGATAAATTGGATAATGAAAATATTGAAGTATTGTTTCACGATCGTACTAATAATATTTGGGTTGGTACTAAAAGTGAAGGACTATCATCTATGGATGTAAAGAAAAACTCAATGTTCAATTATAATAAACTAATAGACCCCGATAATGAGGGGGATATTAGAATTAAAACAATTGTCCAAGCACAAAATGGTAATATATGGGTGGGTACTTGGTCTCATGGTGTATTCGTTATTTTGCCAGATGAAGAAAAACTAATTGCACATTACCAGCATTCAAAACCCATTTATGGTCTTAGTTCAGGACTTAGAGGCGATATGTGGTATAGTACAGGCCAAAAGTTAATAAAATTCAATGGAGAAACTAGTACTATTGAAAGTTTTAATATCGGTCCTAATATAACCTACTTACTTTTTGATACTTATAGAAGTAAAGTATGGATTAGTGATGGAAATGAGACCTCTAAACTTTATTTTTATGATTATCAAACTGAAAAAATTGGAAATATAGAGACCGGAGTTAAATCTACATTTAGGAAGACTTTGTCCATAGATAGCGATAAATAGGATATGGATAGGAACTTGGACTTATGGACTTTATAGAAGTAATAAAGATATAACTGCTTTAGATAGCATCAATATTGTTCCTCCTAATGCTCATAAACTAAGGCAAAACTATAGTATTATACTAACCGTTCATCATGATAAAAATGGGTAGTCTTGGATTGGTACTGCTAATGCTGGCATTGTTAAAATTATTGAAGCTAAGCCATTTCATAATGCAGCAGAATATATACAGGATTCTGTATTTAAAGGAGATCTTAACATCAATTCGATTTATGCAGTAGAAAATAGATTGTTTATTGGTACGTCAAAATCTGGACTTCTTTCTGGTCCTAATTTTGGAGATTTACAATTAATGAAAGGGGTTATTAGAGAGGTTATTAATAGTTTGTATTTGTATGAAGACAAACTATACGTTGGCAGTAATAAATCATTTTGTATTTATGATTTGAGTGAAAATAAAGTTATTTACAGAAATACGTCCATCAAAAAGACCTCATGTTTTTTCATAGACCAAGGAAAGAATATATATTTAGGGACGCATGAAAAGGGACTATACGTTGGAAAGATAAATAAAGAGGGTATTCCCGAGTTTTATAAACAATTTACAGATAAACCGGATAATAAAGATAAAATTGAGAGCGATAGAATAACAAGTATTCAAGAGGATCAGCAAGGAAATGTATGGATTGCAACCTACAATGGTCTCCATCTATTTGATAAAAAAAATGGAAAGCTTATAAGCCAAGATAAACTATTAAAGGAGAAACTTCCAAGCGTTATTATTAATACCATGCTCGTAAAAAATGGAGAAATTTGGCTAGGCACACCGGCTGGATTAATTTTTCTTGTTATCGTTTAATTAGAATGAAGGAGATTCTTAAAGTGGAAGTGTATTTTATACAAAACGACGTGGCTCCAACAGGTTTAGGAGAGCCTACTTTACCACCAGCAGGTGTTGCGGTTGCCAATGCGATAAAAGTAGCAACAGGTATACGTATTAGAAAACAGCCATTAATTAAAAATATGAACTTTTAATTAATAGGGGTATTTTTAGTTTGTTTTAATTAAACTCGTTGTAAATTTATCGTGTTTATGTTTTTTAAAATTACACATTTAAACTTATAAATATTAGAGTATTTGAAATGGATAAACTAAATAGAAAAAATGTAGGGTTAGAAGAGAAACTTCCAGTAAAAATAGTACAATTTGGAGAAGGAAATTTTTTAAGAGCATTTATTGGATATGCGTTTCAAGAACTTAACAAAGTAACTGATTTTAATGGCGGAATTGCAGTAGTTCAACCCATTGATAAGGGACTGGTTAGTGTGTTAAATGAGCAAGAAGGGCTGTACACCTTGTTTATGAAGGGTATAAAAAAAGGAGTAGAAATACAAGAAGTTGAATTGATCTCTAATATTGTTAAAGCAGTTGATCCTTACACTAATTTTAATGATTATTTAAGTATCGCAAGAGAAGAATCGTTAGAGTTTATGATTTCTAACACTACAGAAGCAGGTATAGCTTATGTTGCTTCAGATACTCAGGATATGCAACCACCAACCTCATTTCCTGCTAAATTAACGGTGCTATTACACGAAAGATTTAGGCATTTTAATGGCGATACGTCAAAAGGGTTAACTATCATTCCTTGTGAACTTATTAATCATAATTCTGAAATCTTAAAAGAGATAATTTTGAAATATATTTCGGATTGGAATTTAGGAAACGGTTTCAAAACTTGGATATTAGACAGTAATTCTTTCCATAGTACTTTAGTGGATAGAATTGTACCTGGATATCCAAAAAATGATATTAAATCGTATAATGCTCAATTAGATTATCAAGATAATTTGATTGTTGCTGCTGAAGTATTCTTATTATGGGTTATTGAGGGTGGAGATGATTTAAAAGCAAAATTACCTTTTAATAAAACAAATTTAGATGTTAAGATTGTTGATGATATGCAGCCTTACAGAACTAGAAAGGTACGTATCTTAAATGGAGCGCATACCGCGATGGTTCCTTTTTCTATACTTTACGGCAATGAAACAGTAAAACAATCTGTAGATGATTCTTTTACAGGACCATTCATCCTAAATGCAGTATTTAATGAAATTATGGATACTTTAGATATGGATAGAAATGAGCTAAATAGTTTTGCTAATGAAGTTTTTGATCGTTTTCGAAATCCATTTATCGTTCATAATTTATCAAGTATTGCATTAAATACTGTTTCGAAATTTAAAGTAAGAGTATTACCTAGTCTATTAAACTATGTAAATATTCATAAAAAAGTACCAACTAATTTAACATTTGCTTTTGCTTCATTGATTCGTTTTTATAAAGGCACTTATAATGGTGAAGTTTTACCAGTTCAAGATAGTGATGATATTGTTGCTAATTTTTCTAAAATTTGGGAATCGAGTGATTACTCAGATATAGTAAATTCAGTTTTAGGTCATGTAGGATATTGGGGTGAAGATTTAACAAAAGTTAAAAATTTATCTGAGGCTGTTACTCTTGCTTTAAAAGAGATTGATAATAAAGGTATTGAGGAAGGGTTTGCAGCTTATAGCGAACAGTTTAAAGTTTATAATAGAACAAATTACAAACCAAGAGGATGCTAAAAAAACTTATAAAAGTAAATTCATTAGATAATGTTGCTGTGGCTTTAGTGAATTTAAAAGCAGGAGATATTGTGTCTTTTGAAGGGGAAGATGTTACTGTATTATCTGATACAAAATCAAAACATAAAATAGCTTTAGAAAAATTTGAATCAGGTTCACGAATCATGATGTATGGGGTATTAGTTGGAACAGCGAACGAAGCTATTGAAAAAGGAGCTATTTTAACCACTGAAAATGTAAAACACCAAAGTGAAAAAGTATTTGGTAGAACTGAAACTTTTAACTGGGCAGCTCCAAACGTTGATAAATGGAAAGACAGTACTTTTCTAGGCTATCATAGAGAAGATGGACAGGTGGGAACGGAAAATGTGTGGTTGTTTTTTCCATTAGTTTTTTGTGAAAATAGAAATATTGAAATACTAAAGGAAGTTTTCGAAAAGGAGCTTTTAAAACAAACAGTAAATCCGCATCAAATGTTACTTCGGTCGCTAGTAAGTGGAAATGAAGAAACTGAAGTTGCATCAATATCATCGAATGTTTTTGATAATATTGATGTTAAATTTATCACACATCCTGGTGGATGTGGTGGTATAAGGCAAGATTCAGAAAGTTTGGCAAAACTACTAGCTGGATACGTAAATAATCCAAATGTTGCTGGGGCTACCGTTTTAAGTTTAGGTTGTCAAAATCTTCAAATAAATATTTTCAAAGAAGCTTTAAACATTATCAACCCAAACTTAGATAAACCAGTTTTAATTTATGAACAACAGCAAATGGGTACGGTTGATAACATGTTATCAGCTATTGTAAAAGATTCTTTCCAAGCTATTAAAAAAGCAAATAATATTAAACGTAAGCCAGCACCACTTTCTAAATTACGAATAGGTTTAGAATGTGGTGGTTCTGATGGTTTTTCAGGAATTTCGGCGAATCCTACTTTGGGGATGGTTTCTGATATATTGACAGCTCTTCATGGAGTTGCAGTTTTAGCCGAATTCCCTGAGTTATGTGGCGTAGAACAAGAATTGGTGAATAGATGCGTTGACGACCAGACAGGTGAAAAGTTTTTAAAGTTGATGAAAGCTTATGAGAAATCTGTTGTAGATGCGGGTTCTGGGTTTGATATGAATCCTTCACCTGGTAATATAAAAGATGGATTGATTACAGATGCTATGAAATCTGCAGGAGCTGCTAAAAAAGGCGGAACCTCACCAGTAAAAGACGTACTAGATTACGGGGAGTATATAACAAAATCAGGTCTAAATTTGTTGTGTACACCAGGTAACGATGTGGAAAGTACAACAGCACTTGTTGGTTCTGGTGCTAACATGGTTTTGTTCACAACAGGCCTAGGAACACCAACAGGAAATCCTATAGCACCAGTTATAAAAGTATCATCTAATACGGAGCTTTTAGAAAAAATGCCCGATATTATTGATTTTGATACTGGAGCCATAATTCGTGGCAATAAGACCATTGAAGAAATGGCTGAGGAAATGCTTGATTTTATTATAGAAGTAGCAAGTGGTAAAATTAAAACAAAAGCAAAATTATTAAAACAAAATGATTTTATTCCATGGCGTAGGGGAGTTTCATTGTAGGTGACTTATGATAGTTAAAAAGATGATTTCCATTTTTTGATTGATTTATAAATAGAGTTTTAAAATTTTAAGATACATCATAATCAATATGATCTCTTGATTAATAAAAATTTATTTCTATAATTTTAAAATTAAAAATTTTGAATATAAATAGATTTATAATTCAATTTATTATTGAGATTGAAGATAAACTCTAAAATACTGACTTCTATTAATATTAAACTATCCATGTAAAATCTAATATCCTTACCCTAGAAAGATTTTACATGGTTTAGAAAATTCTTCTTAGAAATATCTATTGATTGTGGGATATGATGGATTAGATATGGTATAGGAAGATATGATTATTATATAATGGCGATATACATATTTATTAAAGAGTTTGACGTGGTCAATCTGATTAAGCAAATGAGAGAAAATGAATTTGTTTAGGTTAGAGATGCTGATATAAACTCATATACCGAAACCCTAATAGAAAAACTATTAGGAATTACAATTATTTTAACTGATTTTAAAGTAAATTTTAAGGCATCGGCAAATATGATCCTAAATAAAAAAAGGACATAGTTAAAGTTCCATTTATTGATAGGACTTCTATTTAAATATAGATTCTTTTATTATTAACTTTCTAAATAAGCCAGAAACTACAGGATGGTTTAATTTAAATTAGGCAGTATTTTTAATAAATTAAACCTTAGTTCTTTTATTATGAGAAAACTTATTGTCCTTTTCTTATTGCCTTTCAGTATATGGTCTCAAGATATTACGACAAATCTACTCATTAATAAGCAAGAGTATAATGATATAAAACTATCACTTATAGAATATAACACTTTTGATATTCTAACAACAGGTAAAGACCCATATATTTTCACATTACCTCTGTCCTCAGATTTAAATGAGAACAATTCTATACTTTCGTTTGAATATTTTTGTCCTACAGGAGTAGACTTTATTGAATTGTACTTTTACCCTTTAAAAGGTAAAAATGACTCTAAAATTATCAGAGATGTAGGATCAACAGAAGGTTGGGTTGAGTTTAAGATTAATATCAAAGAGAAACTATCCAATTGGGGTAAAAAAGATGATTATCTACGTTTTGATTTTGGCAATGCACCAGATTTGAAAATTCAGATTAAAAATTTAAAATTAAGAAAGCTCTCAGAAAGAGAGCTTGAAATTGAAGCCAGCAAGGCCCTTAAGAAAAAACAGGAAGCCATCCTAGAAACTAATTTAAGAAACTATTTAGATCATTCCTTTCAAAATAATATAGAACATGTTTTAGCTACCAATACTCAAGTTAAAATAACAGGGACAGTAAAAAATCATGAAGCTATTTATTTAGCTGAAGTAAGTCCTTATGAACATATTACTGAACTCAAAAGCTTTGAATTTGTCACACCCATAAAAACCAATAGCAACACGTTTAATCTAACTATTGATCGAATAGCTAAGCGGCATAATTTCAAACAAGATCGGGCACTCTCAAAATGGGTATTAGTACATAAAAAAGGAGAAGATTATGAACTGGCATCTAGCGCACATTATGCAGACTCCATCGTTCCTAAATACACTTATAATTTTGTGAAACCTGCAACAAAAAAAGGTCTTGGTGGATATAGTGCTAACAGAGAAGCTCCCATTTCAGATTTAGATGATTTAGGCATTACCAGTGCTACCGTAAACATTTGGATTAATGGCTTATTTAGATACGGTCCTTCTGACGAGAACCTCCCTTTTGATTATATGGACAAAACCTATTATATCAATAAAAAAGAGATTGAGAAATATGACGAAACTATGCTCTCTACTTCTATAAAAGATATTGAGGTTTCGGCTATTTTATTAGTGGCTAAAGCTTCCCAATCTACTGACAAAATTATTGGCAAAATTTTACAACATCCAGATACCGATCCCGCAGGCATTTACGCCATGCCCAATGTAACGACTCCAGAAGGCGTTCAATATTATGCTGCTATTCTTGATTTTTTAGCGGATAGATACAGTAGGCCAGATAAAAAATATGGTCGTATCCACCATTGGATCATCCATAATGAAGTAGATGCTGGTTGGGTATGGACTAATGCTGGAGAAAAAACCGCTTTAGTTTTTATGGATTTATATCATAAATCTATGCGAATGTCGCATAACATTGCAAGAAAATATAATGCCAATTCCAAAGTGTTTATTTCTTTAACCCACTATTGGAATTGGACTTCCAATCCGCATTTTTACCATTCCAAAGAATTATTGGAGCAACTTTTACAATTTTCCAAAACAGAAGGTGATTTTGAATGGGCCATTGCACAACATCCATATCCTGAATCCCTACGAGAACCAAAAACATGGTTGGACAAAAAAGTAAGCTTTGATTTTAATACTGAACTAATCACTTTTAAAAATACAGAAGTTTTAGATGCATGGGTAAAGCAACCAGAAGTCCTTTTTAATGGCAAAACCAAACGCGTTGTGTACCTTTCTGAAAATGGTACCAACTCGCCGACCTACAGTGAACAAGATTTACAAGAACAAGCCGCAGGTATGGCATACGCCCTAAAGAAAATTAAATATTTAGATGGTATCGATGGCTTTCAATACCACAATTGGCAAGATAATCGCCGGGAAGGTGGTTTGCGTATAGGACTTAGAAGATTTCCTGATGATGAAGAAAAACCCGGAGCCATAAAACCTGTTTGGTACGTTTATCAAGCCTTTGGAACCGACAAAGAAGACGAAGTTTTTGACCAATATAAAGAGATGATTGGTATTAAAAGTTGGGATGAGATTAGACAACAAGTAGATACTGAAAAAAAAAAGCCCAAACCTTAAGGAATATCCATAGCGATACTTGGGTTGCTACTGATGTTTTAGGAAGAAAGCTTCCAGATTATGAAGCTTGTGGACCAAAGAAAGAAAATCGTTTTGTGGGGATGTTTTATTTCATAACGCATAACAATACGGATGCTTTAGGACCATTTAATGTGAGCGAAATTCTCCAAAAAAATCCAGAAAATCCCAAATGGGGTAATGGCAGTCATTATTGGGGAGAGCCAGAAATTGGTTATTATTTAAATAGTGAAGCATGGGCCATTCGAAAACATGCCATGCAGCTTACTGATGCTGGAATAGATGTCATCATTTTAGACGTGACAAACAATCAAACCTATTTTAAAACATACATGACTATTTGTGAGGTGTTTCAAAAAATGAGAGAAGAAGGAGAAAAAACTCCAGACATTGCCTTTTTGGGTAGTGAAATTTCAATCAACACACTATGGGAAGAGTTTTATTCAAAAGAATTGTATAAAGATTTATGGTTTTATTGGAAAGAAAAACCTCTATTGCTTTATGGGCAACATGAACAACCAGAGCGTAACTTGGTAAATGACATAAAGTTCTCTGAAGAGATTGAAAACTTCTTTAATTTAAAACAAAGTTGGGCATGGACTTCTTTGCCTTGGTATGACAATGGAAAAGATGAATGGCCGTGGATAGACCATTATCCACAGGCCGTAGCATGGCATAACGACCCATCAGAAAAAGAAATGATACCAGTTGCAGCTGCTCAGCATCCACTTTCAAATATTGGTAGAAGTTTTCATAATTTTCATCAACCAGACCTTAATCAATATGACCTTACCTCAGTAACACATCAAGGATTGTTTTTTCAAGAACAATGGAACAGAGCTTTGGAAGTGGATCCTGAATTTGTTTTTGTAACGGGCTGGAACGAATGGTCTGCAGGTAGACAGGAAATGGGCAAAGATATCAGTAAAGAACTCCAAAAATGGAATTTTTATCCTGGTGCTCACTTAGGAAAAGTTGGCAAAGCACTAAAAGAGGGTGATGTATATTTTATAGACCAGTACAACCAAGAGTATAGCAGAGATATAGAACCAATGAAAGGCGGTCATTCAGATAATTATTATTATCAATTAATGGCAAACATAAGAAGATACAAAGGGGTTAGCGAACCCGTTGTGCAAACATTTAAAAATATTGATTTATCAGGAAGTTTTGATCAGTGGCAGGAGGTTATTTCTATGTATTACGACCATATTGGAGATACTGAGCATAGACATAGTCAAAAACAAGGAACTACTGGACCTTATATTGATATTAAAGGGCGCAATGATTTTGAATTAGCCAAAGTAGCCCACAATGAGACATCAGTATTTTTTTATATAAAAACACAAAAGGAAATAACTTCCCATACAGATAAAAATTGGATGCTTCTTTTAATTGATACCGATCAAAACCCTGCAACAGGATGGAGTGGTTATGATGTATTAATTAATGATGATGTTAAAAATGAATCAACCACCACTGTAAAAACATTTTATCCTAAAAAAGGATGGATTCTTTCTGAAAGTATATCATACCAAAAAGAAGGCAATCAATTAATAATTTCAGTACCTCGAAAATACTTCAAAGCAGATAAGATATTAAAATTTGACTTCCATTGGGTGGATAATCCAACCAAATTAGAAACTATTCAAGATCTAATTAGTGCTGGGGACAATGCTCCAAGTCGAAGAGCCAATTACAGATATTAAAAATTAAGCAATGAGAAAAACCCTTATTATAACTGCTTTTACTGATAAAAAACTTAAAGATAATGGTATTAACCGAAAGGAATTAGTTAAAAGACATATTATTAAACTTGAAACAATTGATAACTCTAAGATTCCTCAGGTTGGTAACGGTGGCATTGATATTATGGGTCTGCAAACACTGTCTGGCAATACATTATCACATTGAGGATGGTACTCCTCTCCATTACTAGAAGGAAAGACGACTAAAGAACATGAAAACAAAAATCTCATCAAAGAATTCCCTGAAAAAGCAAAAAAAAAAAAATGAAGGCACAATTAATCTCGTGGGGGAAAGAACTTAAAAACCCTGGAATTCCATAAGAACCTGGTAAACGAGAAAAAGCATTTTACAACTTCAATTTCAAATCATTAAAATAAAAAAATGAAAACAATATTAAATTTAATATTTCTAGCTATTTCTATAACGTCAACATCGCAAGGTATAGACAAAGCACTCTATACTTTTGATTTTAAAATGGACGATATGTCTGTTGCCGAACGCTCAAAACTATTTGCAGGGTTGGGTTATAAAGGAACAGCCTTTGCTGTAAAAACAGATAAACAAAGAGAGAAATTAACTGAGTATTTAGAAACTAAAGAATTTACTACAGGAAATTTATCGATACCTGTTGTTTATTTTCCTTTTGATTTTTCAAAAAATTTAGATAATGAAAATACTTTATGGCGTAAAACATTAGCATCATTACCAGCAGGAACTGCCTTATGGGTTATCATATTAAATAAAGAAAATGCTACAAAAGAAAAAACAGTAGCGCTTTTAAAAACGATGTCTCAGGAAGCTCAAAAACTCAACAAGGATATTGTTATTTATCCTCATGATAATTGCTTTATAGAATCTGCGGAAGAAGCTATACCATATATCAAAGAAGTGAATGAGCCAAACTTATTTCTAACATTACACCTATGTCACGAAATGCGTGCTGGTAATGGAGACCGCCTTTTAGATGTCGCTATAAAAGCAGCACCGTATTTAAAATTTGCTTCAATTTCAGGATCCAATGTAACCATGTCTGGAAATGATAAAGCAAATTGGTCTGATGCTATAAAACCTCTAGATAGAGGCGACTATAATGTTTCTAATTTTGTTTCCGTTTTGCAAAAAATAAAATTTAAAGGCAAAACAATTTTACACACTTTTGGCATTGATGATGTCCCTGAAAATCACTTGTCGCGTTCAATATCTAAATGGAATGACTTGGTAGATTCGACATACAATGCTCAAAATACGAATATCAATCATATTCTAGATAATCCAGAAAACGCATATTGGGATAACACTTCAAAATCTTGGTTCATTTCAAGTTTAGGAGGAGAAAAAGTGACTATCGAAAAAGATGGCTATGGATGGATAACCCGACTTGATGAAAAAGGAAATGTTATATCGAATAGATGGATAGAAGACCTAGATGCGCCTACAGGAATGGCATCCTATAAAAATTTATTGTACGCGGCAGATCGTGGAATTCTAGTTGAAATAGATATTGAAAAAGGTGAGATTATTAGAAAAATAAAATTACCGAATTCTGAATTTGTTAATGATGTGGCCGCTGCTCCAAATGGAGATATTTATGTATCGGACACCTTTACAAACACAATTTACAAACTTCCAAAGAACCAAGATGTCGAAATATTTGTAAAAAATGAAGTTTTAGAATATCCTAATGGTTTATGGATAGATGGAAAGGATTTAATTGTTGCCACTTGGGGACCAATGACTAATCGTGCTACTTTTGAAACGAGCAGGAAAGGCACATTAATGAAAGTAAATCTTAAAACAAAAGAAATAAAACCTATTGGAAAAGGATTACCAATTGCAAACTTTGATGGTGTTATTAAATATAATAATTTTTACTATGCAACAGATTGGACAGGTGGAAGACTCTTAAAAATCAGTAAGAAAGGCGAAGTAAAAGAAGTTCTTTCAGGGTTTTCACAGCTAGCAGATTTGGGCATCAACACCAATAAAGGGATTATCATGATTCCAGAAATGAGTAAAAATCGTTTTATCTTTTTAAATTTAAAATAATTTCAAGTATAAACCTAAAAAACTAGTAAACAAACGGTTATAACAAACAGAACCAATATAACCCCCTATAAGTTTACTTTCATACACGGGTTTTTACAGGATAGAAAACACCGTCGGTAATTGTACTTTTGAATTATTATTATTTAGTAAAAAGTCAGTCAGAAAAGTTAGCACAGCAACTTTTTAAATAATTTACATTATTAATAGATAATTTAAAAGTGTCTTCTCTTTTTGACAACCGAGAGGAATAATTACAAATACTAAAAAATAAAATGAGAAAAATTAGTACACTAATAATTGCTATTTGTTTTGCAATTCCCATTCATACTCAAGAGTCTAAAATATCTATTTACCCGCGAGAAACAGATGTCAATTCTTTAACGCATTCCAATTTAAAAATGCATAAAACAAACGAGATTTTATATAAAGATTTGGATAAAGACGGTGACCCAGACATCATAGAATTATGGTGGAAAGGAAAACGTGTGCGTTGGTTTGATGAAAATGATAATGCTACTTTTAACGATAAGTGGGGAGACATGACCTGTGATGCATTGCAAGTTGATATGGATGATGACGGATTTTATGATGGCCCTGGAGATTATAATGTAAAATGGGCCGACAGAGATAAAGATGGCATTCCGGATATCCAAATATTTAGTCGCAATCCTGAAATTGATCATAATTGGGTTTTTGGCAAAAGTGGTTCGATTTATTTTGTAATGATTGACCCCGATAACACCGGGATGCTTACAGATATTGAATGGAATGATCTGTCTGTATCTTGGACCCGTTTTGATAAAGGTCCAAACTGGCGAACCAACTACCATGGGAATGCCACATTTTTAAAAGAGCACGCGCCAATTTGGTCTGTTACAAACCCTGAATTCTCTTGGGAAAACCCTTTTTTGTTTTATGATTTTGATGACGATGGTTTATCAGAAATGTCTATTCGAGTAGCAGATAACCGAAAATTTGATGAAAATGATCGCAATAAATTGAGTTTTGATGGTATTGTTGATGAAGCTTGGGCAAGCTACGATTTGGACAATGATACGGGACGTGATAACGAAATGGATTACGATATGACGCTGTACGTTGCTGGTGCTCCTGGATTGGATTACAAAGACCAAACACACAACTTTCCTGAAGTTAAAGCCCCAGACTGGGTGCTGCCTTATTACAGACATGCTGAATGGCGTCAACAAACACAATTTGTTTACCTCAATCAAGAAGGCGCTGTAAACAGACTGTTTTCTGCCACATGGGCTCGTGCTTTTTTAACAGTAGATGAAGATGATGATAGTCACCGTTGGGAACGCGTCGAAGTATATTACCCCGGAGACCCCTATATTTTGGAACGCATGAATAAAAATTCACCCATTTACCATCCGCAATCGGATGCCCTTGGCGATCGTGGCGAATGGGATACTGATTTTAGCGGAAAAGCCAAATTGTACTATACAAATTGGGACGGCAAAATCCATCTTTTAGGTGCCGAAAAAGGCGTTTGGACAGTAGATAAAGACCGAGCCTATTGGGCTGGAGCCCATCCAAACGAAGTAGGGTCTACAAAAATGCCGGAAAAAGTGGAAGAAGTCATTCAATATGAGGATACTAATAATAACGGTTATTTTGATAAAATCAGTTATGATTATAATGGCGACGGTCAACCTAATCGAACTGATTCTTTATTAGAGCTAGGTATCAATGAAATAGGCAAAACAGTAGATGTAACCACACTTACTTGGGATCAATTGCGGTTAAATAACAGTGAGGCTGCAAATCAGAACTGGCAAAAGGCGCAGCGGGTGTTCATAACCATGTTTCGCTTTGGTTTAGTAGATTCTGAAATCATTAAATTAAGTAAAGCCTCTTCGGTACAAGAAAAATATGAAAAGGGCTATTGGTTAAAAGAGCGTATTATTCGAAAAATTTTAGCTATTGCTCCCGAAAAATCACATAAAGAGTTTTTAACGGCATATTATAAATCCGATACTCTCTTATTAGAAAAATTAATTATTGAGTATAAATTATCCGAAAACAAAAATTAAATAATGGCATTAAAACCGTACAAAAAATTAAATAGTCAAAATTATCTATTATGGATATTAAGCATCCCTTTACTGCTATGCAACTGTGCTTCAAAAGCAAATAAAACCGTTCCGCAAAGCCGAATATTAGAAGATCTCTCCCAAATGTCTGTAAGTTATTCTGAAATTTTTCAACTCTCAGATCCTGATCGTCCAGGGTCTTGGTGCTGGTTTCAAGATCAACGTATTATAATGGATATACATAATCCAAATTTACCTATTTTAATAACAGGTGTGGTCACTTATGGAGATAGCCTAAGCAATAAACGAGGTGATATAGATTTGTATTGGGCGCAACTTGATCCTAATAAAAAACAACCCATCGTAAAAAAAGCCCGCATAGAACTTGATGACCAATTACAAATGGATGATCATGCCTCGCCTTCTTTTTTAATTAGACCTGATGGGCGTTATCTTGTGAATTGGTCTAAACATGGTAATGATAAATTTATACGAACTAAAATTTCAACTCATCCTCACAACCCAACAGTTTGGAATGAAACCATCCTTTCAGATGCACCACAGGCAGGAATAACCTATACAAATCCTATATATTTATCTGAAGGCAACAATGGAAAAGGTCAAATATTTAACGGCATCCGTTCTAGAGGCTTTGACTCTAATTTTATCTATTCAAATGACCTCGGCGAAAATTGGATATATGGCGGACAAACACTAAATGCCAAAGACGCATGGCCCGAACATCCTGATGGGGGTAGAGCTTATGTAAAATACGCAGGTGATGGAAAATCTAAAATCCATTTGTTTTCTACAGATGATCATCCTAGGGTTAACTTTAGTAAAGACAGATTGGAACCTGGTCCTTACCTCAACTCGATATATCATGCTTATATTGAAAAGGGAAAACTACATAAAACAGACGGTTCTATTATAGATGAAAACCTATACGATGAAGCTGCTACGCCTCCAACTGAAATGACATTACTTTTAAAAGACAGCACTGTTATTGATGGTAAGGCTATGCGAAGAGGCTGGATTACAGATATTAAAACAACTCCAAATAATCAACCTTTTGGAGTTATTCAATTTAGAGCAAATGATAACCAAGAAGATCATCGCTATTTTTATGTACGCTATGACGGGAAAGAATGGCATGTCAATTTTATGGCGTATGCAGGGGATAATTTTGGATACGATCATGAAGGAGATTATACCGGCTTAGCATCCGTTGATCCATCAAACCCAGATGTGGTCTTTATTTCAACAAGTGCAAACCCTATTACAGGAAGACCTTTAATAAGCTCAAAATCTGGAAAAAGGCAGAATGAAATCTATATGGGTAAAACCACAAATATGGGCAAAACATGGGATTGGATAGCACTTACCAAAAATTCTGAGACTGATAATTTACGTCCTATTGTACCTAAATGGACCAAAGGTAAAAGTATAGTTTTGTGGATGCAAGGCAATTATCCTAGATTTTATGTGTACGATACAAAAATAATGGGGCAGATTATTCATCATAAAAACTGAAATTAAATTATATGTCAAACTCAAAAATAAAATTTTTATACGTTCTTAGTTTTTTGATAATTGGATGTCAAACTACTCCAAGTAAAAAATCTGATGAACAAAAAGAAAAAAAGCGTCCTAATATTATTTTCATTCTGGCTGATGATTTTGGTATTGTCGATACGCAAGCTTATGCAAAACATTTTATGGAAGTAGACACCTCCAAAATATACTACGAAACACCTCATATTGACCGACTTATTGCTGAAGGCACAGCCTTTTCGCAAGCCTATGCCAATCCATTATGCTCGCCTACAAGGGCTAGTATAATGACCGGAAAATATGCGTCACGATTGGGATTCACAACAGCCATGCCATTACGAGAAACCTATTACAACCAAAACATAACCGTACCAGAAGGCTATTATGCACATGATGTTTTAGAACATAAAGATGATATTAAAATAGAGCAAGCTTTAATTAATGGCACTTCAAATTCTGCGATACCAACTGGAACAACTTATGACAATGGTAAAGACGAATTATCAATTGCTGAAGCTTTAAAAGACTACCATTCGGCATTTATTGGAAAATGGCATGTTGGTGGTTTTGGTGCTCACGGTTATCAACCAAAAGACCAAGGTTTTGAACCTTTGGCATGGGCAGATGCTGGAGGTTCTGTCTATTTCAATTGGAGAGAAGTATGGGATAATACATCTAAAACAGCATTCCCAGAAATTCCTCAAGACAAATGGGAATTTGGAAATTCCGGTAAAGAAACAGGAGAAACGTATTTAACCAATGATTTAACACAGCAAGCGCTTCAATACATTGAAAAACGTTCTAAAATTAAAGGCCAACCTTTCTTTTTATATTTCTCCCATTTTGCAGTCCACTCGCCTTATCAAGGTATTGAAGCCGATATAAAACATTTTGAATCCAAAGAATCTAAAGGCTGGAATGGACATAAAGATCCTGTTTATGCGGCTATGATTAAAAGTATGGACCATTCCGTTGGTGCCATTTTAAACAAATTAAAAGAAACAGGACTTGAAGATAACACGCTTGTCATTTTCATGTCCGACAATGGGGGCATCGATTCCAAAATCACTCCTAAAGGAGATGGGACAGACAACGCTCCTTTTTTAGGAGGCAAAGCAACCTTAAATGAAGGAGGCATAAGAGTCCCACTAGTTTTTAGATGGAAAAATAAAATAAAAAGTGGACAATGGGTAGATGTGCCAGTGGATTGCACGGACATATTTCCAAGTATTTTGGCGGCAGCTGGATATAAATCAACTGAAATTATAACATCACAAAATCTTGATGGACAAAATTTAATGACTTTATTGGAAGACACAAAAAATACGCAACAATCCTACACTAAAAAAGAACATTATTGGCATTACCCTTTCAATGTGATTTATAATAGTCCTTATGATGGCTATCCGCTTACACCACATTCTGCTATAAGGGATGGTGATTATAAATTAATTTTTGACTGGTATGGTCGCTTATATTTATACAATATTGAAAAAGATCCTTTTGAAAAAGAGAATCTTTCTGAGACAATGCCAGAGCTTAAAAACGACCTTTTTAAGAAATTAATCAATTGGTTGGAAAATAATGTTGAAAAACGGTATTGGCCATCTTTAAATCAAAATTATAAACCAGAACTGGAAGTCAGGAAAACAGCATTTGTTAATTTATCTCTTTAGAACTTATTCTGTTGTTCAAATTTGAAAATAAAAAATATTAAAATGGATAAAATAAAAATTGTTTTGATAGTCTTTACACTCTTGGTATTCTTAAAGGTTGATGCCAAGGAATACCATGTTGCTAAAACTGGTAATGATAAAAATAAAGGAACCTCAATAGCACCTTTTAAAACTATATCAGCAGCAGCAAAAATAGTTCGTGCAGGCGATACGATTACGGTACATGAAGGTATTTATCGCGAACGCGTTAATCCTATAAATGGTGGTACAAATAATCTAAATAGAATTGTTTACCAAGCAGCTGAAGGAGAAAAAGTAGTGATTAAAGGTTCTGAGATCATAAATAATTGGAAAAAAGAAAAAGGCTCGGTTTGGAAAGTCGTGATACCAAATTCTTTTTTTAAGGACTACAATCCGTATGCAGATATATTGATGGGCGATTGGTTTAATAATAAAGGCATGCATCATCATACGGGAGAAGTTTTTATCAATGGGAAATCATTATATGAAAAAGCTAATGTTAATGACGTTATTGAATCCAAAGCCTATCCAGAGTCAAGAAATAAAGAAGCATCAACATATACTTGGTATTCTGAAGTAGATAAAGACAACACGACGATATGGGCCAATTTTCAAAAATTTAATCCAAATAAAGAATTGGCTGAAATTAATGTACGAGAAAGTTGCTTTTATCCAAAACAGCCAGGGGTTAATTATATTACAGTTCGTGGATTTATAATGAGTCAAGCAGCGACGCAATGGGCAGCACCAACAGCTGAACAAATAGGATTGATAGGAACCCATTGGAGCAAAGGTTGGATTATTGAGAATAATATTGTTAGCAATTCAAAAGCAGTAGGAATATCATTAGGGAAAGATAGAGCAACCGGACAAAATGTTTGGTTGCATAACCGTGCTAAGGGAGGTGCTACGCATTACAATGAAGTTATTTTTAAAGCACTAGAAATTGGTTGGTCTAAAGAGAAAATAGGAGCCCATATCGTGCGTAATAATGTGATTTTTGATTGCGAACAAGCTGGTATTGTGGGTAGTTTAGGAGCTGTTTTCAGTGAGATCTCTAACAATCACATTTACGATATATGGACTAAAAGAATTTTTACTGGAGCTGAAATGGCAGGAGTAAAAATCCATGCACCCATTGATATACTCATAAAAAACAACCGAATTCATAATACGGGTAGAGGCATTTGGCTAGATTGGATGACACAAGGCGCAAGAGTGACCAGCAATTTATTATATGACAATACTACCGATGATTTACATGTGGAGGTAAACCATGGCCCTTATTTAGTGGATAATAATATATTCTTATCAGAATTAGCAATAAGAGATTGGTCTCAAGGCGGTGCTTATGCTCACAATTTATTTGCAGGAAAAATTGAAATCAGGCATTCTACAGGTCGCTCTACCCCATATCATTTGCCACATTCTACCAAAGTAGCTGGAGTAAGTGATATAAATTCTGGAGACAATCGCTTTTTAAATAATATTTTTATAAAAGACGAAAATGGAGAAGAGTCTGAGAAAGAAAAAGAGAGTCAATCTTATGGATTGCACGGATATAAAATCGCAAAATATAAAAATATATCTTCAGGAAATGTTTATTTGAATGGTGCGAAACCTCAAGAAGATGAAGACAATTTTGTTGAAAGATCTGACATAAAACCTACTATTAATATAATAGAAAAAGACAATTATGTTTTTCTTGAAATGGATTTAGATCCTTCCGTTTTTGATGTCTCTACTTCCATAATTACAACTGAAATATTAGGTGTCACATTTATATCTGAGTCTGTTTTTGAAAACCCTGATGGGACACCTTATATATTAAATACAGACTTTTTTGGAAATGATAGAGACAAAAACAAACCTATGGCTGGTCCTTTTGAAAACATTAAAAAGGGTTTAGTGCTATACAAAGTGGTAAATAAAGATCTTTAAGTAATAACAAGATCAGACTTAAAGAATTTAATGTCTTGTATATGTACTTATGTGGGTGTTCAAATTTGAAATTAAAAAAATATTAAAATGGATAAAATAAAATTTTTTTTGATGGTCTTTACACTTTTGTTTTTCTTAGAGGTTGATGCCAAGGAATACCATGTTGCTAAAACTGGTAATGACACAAACGAAGGTACCTCAATATCTCCATTTCTAACTATTCAGGCGGCTGCAAATATTGCTCAATCAGGAGACATCATTACAGTTCACGAAGGTGTTTACAGAGAACGAGTAAATCCTCCACGTGGTGGCACATCACATACAAAAAGAATTATGTATCGTGCAGCAAAAGGAGAAAAAGTAATCATCAAGGGTTCAGAAGAAATTAAAAATTGGGAGAAGGTAAATGGGAATACATGGAAGGTTAAACTGGATAACACTTTTTTTGGAGATTTTAATCCGTACTCAGATATCATTAGTGGCGATTGGTTTTTTGACATTGACCGTGAACATCATACAGGAGCAGTTTATTTGAACGGACATTGGTTAAATGAATCAGCTAATAAAAGAAATGTTTTTGAACCGATTAGTGATTCACAATTATGGTATGCAGAGGTAGATGATGCAACAACCACCATTTGGGCTCAATTTGAAGGCATCAACCCTAATCAAAAACATGTTGAAATTAATGTCCGTCAATCTGTTTTTTATCCTGAAAAGGAAGGCATAAATTATATCACAGTTAGCGGCTTTAAATTAGAACAGGCCGCTACGCCATGGGCGCCTCCTACAGCTGAACAAATAGGGTTGATAGGAACCCATTGGAGCAAAGGGTGGATTATTGAAAATAATGAAATCTGTTATTCAATTTGTTCTGGCATCACATTGGGTAAATATGGTGATGCATTCGATAACAAATCTGGCGATTCGGCTGAAGGGTATGTGGGCACCATTGAACGCGCCATAGCATATGGCTGGACTAAAGAAACAGTGGGCAGTCACATGGTAAGAAGCAATAATATTCATCACTGTGAACAAGCTGGAATCGTAGGGTCTCTTGGGGCTATTTTTAGTGAGATTTCTAAAAATGAAGTTCACCAAATACATGTAAAACGACTTTTCTCTGGTATGGAAATGGGAGGTATAAAAATTCATGCGCCTATAGACATGCTGATAAGAAATAATTATATACACCACTGTTGGCGAGGTGTATGGTTGGATTGGATGGCACAAGGAACACGATTTACAGGAAACCTTTTACATGATAATAATTCCGCTCACGATATATTCATTGAAGTCAATCATGGTCCTATGCTTATTGACAATAATATTTTGCTCTCTCCCAATGCCATGCGCAATCTATCTGGAGGTACAGCATTTGTACATAATCTTTTTCTTGGGATAGATGTGCCAGAAACCAATGCAAGAATAACACCATATTTCAAGGCACATTCCACGGATTTGGTTGAGATAAAACGTATTGCAGATGGAGACGACCATTATTATAATAACATGTTTATGAGTTATAATGGAGACACTTCTTGGCCTGAAAGAATGGGCAATAAAAAGGAAGGTAATTTATTTGGGCTTGGAGCCTACAATCATGATAAATTCCCCATTTACGCTGAAGGTAATGTATATGTAGATAAAGCGAAGGCATTTGAAGCGGAGGTTAATGGTATAGAGAATCCTAATTTTAAAACCTATACTAAAATCTTAAAAAAGCAGGATGGTGTTTATCTTGAAATTAAAACGGATGAGGATTGGTTTAAGAAAAAAAGGCGATTAGTGACATCTGATATGCTAGGCAACTCCAAAATCCCTAATTTGGCATTCGTTCAACCAAATGGTTTACCGTATTATTTGAATAAAGATTACTTTGGGAATAAAAGAAAGGTTAGTAACCCTGTACCTGGCCCATTTTCAGATATAAAAAAAGATACCATAGTCATTAAAGTTTGGAATAATGATTTGACAGAATAGTATTTATACAAGGCCTTTTAATTCAAGTAAGTAAATAAAACAAGAAATAAACTATATTTTTTATAGATTTGTAATAAGACAATCTTAAATGAGAACCCAGAATACAGAAACTTATCAGTTAAGGTTAAAAGAATATAAAACTCTTTTTAATGAGCTATATAAATCTCTATGCCTATTCTCAAATAAATATGTAGATGATTTAGAAGTATCAAAAGACATCGTTCAAGATGTGTTTATTAAAGTATGGGAAGATAAAATTGAATTTCAATCCGAGAACAAAATAAAATCATATCTATATACTTCTGTAAAAAACAAATCCCTTGATTACCTAAAAAGTAAGCGATATAAAACCACTGATTATTTATCAATAACTCAAATTGAGCAATTAGAAACAGATTCCTTCTTTTTACGAGAAGTAGTTATTTCAGAAACTAGATATATTATTGAAAATGCGATAAGCACTTTGCCAAAAAAATGTTCTCAAATAATGAGAATGAGTATTAGAAATTTTACCAATTTAGAAATAGCAAAAGAATTGGATATTTCTATTAATACCGTCAAAGCTCAAAAAAGAATAGCGTACAAAAGAATGAAACCCTTGTTAAAGGAGCATTTTTTATTGATAGCTTTTATTTTTAGTCAGCAGTAATATCACCTTTTAAAACCTTATTTAAAATTAGGCACATTGCTTGTTTCACTTCTTAATTGAACATTCTAAAACACTTCAAAACAACGGGTTTAATTTTATTATTAAAAAAAACAACTTTTTTTTAACCCCCTTCTAGCATTTCATCGTCTTAATATTAAATACCTATATGTTTAGGTTAATTTAACACATATTACATGTCAGTTTTTGATAAAATAATCATACTATCTAAAAGAATAGCAGAGTCTTTGGTGAAAAATGAGAAGTCTATTGACCTAGAAGATTCAGAATTTTTTAGCGCTAGTGACAAATCGTACATATTAAAAAATATTACAAATAAGAAACTAATTAATCAACGAAATAAGCTTTCTAAAAAAATAAACGATCAAGCAGATTGGAATACTGTAAGCCAAAAAATAAATGTCCCCACTAGAAAATTAAAAATCTGGAGATATGCAGCAGCTGCGGTAGTTGTTGGATTTTTGGCAGTTGGCTATGTGATCAAGGATGATATTTTTAATAATAATATTGAAATTAATCAAACAACAAAAACAACTATTAAAATTGAGCCAGGAGAAGATAAAGCAACCTTAACTTTAGAAGATGGTTCTACTATAGCTTTAGAAAAAGGAAACAGTTACCAAATGCAGAACGCTAGCAGTAATGGAGAAGAACTCGTTTATGAAGCAGAAAAAACTAAGACAAAAGAAATTGTATATAATTACCTGACCATTCCACGAGGAGGGCAATTCTTTATCAAATTATCAGATGGCACCAAAGTTTGGCTTAATTCTGAATCACAACTTAAATATCCTGTAAATTTTATTTCAGGCGAAACCAGAGAGGTAGAGTTGGTATACGGGGAAGCTTATTTTGATGTATCTCCAAGTACAGATCACCATGGCGCAAAGTTTAGAGTAATTAATGACCATCAAGACATTGAGGTTATAGGAACTGAGTTCAACATAAAAGCCTATAAAGATGAAGCCAATATATACACCACATTGGTTGAAGGTAAGGTTTCAATAAATGCTGCAACTACAAATCAAATATTAAAACCTTCACAACAAGCAAATTTAGATCTTAACAGCAGTGCTATGAACGTTACTACTGTTAATGTGTATAATGAAACATCTTGGAAAGACGGTGTGTTTTGTTTTCGTAAAAAACCATTGGAAGAAATCATGAAAGTATTATCACGCTGGTATGATATGGAAGTAAACTTTGTTAATCCAGAGCTTAAAAGTGCAGGATTTAATGGAGTGTTGAGAAAAAATCTAAATATAGAAGATATTTTAAAAGCCATTAAAAACTTTAATGTCATAGAAGATTATGAAATTATTGATAATACGGTTATTCTAAAGTAAAAAATAAAAAAGGGAGCGAAGCCAAGCATTTTCCGGTGATTAGACTTCGTCCCTAGTGATTGTAATAATTAAACCAATGTCTAACTAAAACAGAGTAAATTTATGAAAATTAATTTAATTAAGGTTCGGTCTTTAGCCAGAAAACGAACGCTATTTGCTATTATGAGAACATTTATATTCTTATTGTGCACCACAGTATTTAGCTTTTCAGCAGAAAAGTCGTTTTCACAGGAACAAGTAACTATCGACGTAGATAAAGTAGTATCTATTGATGAGGTCTTTACCATCATCCAAAACCAGACAAAGTACAGCTTTTTGTACCCTCAAGATTTGTTTGAAAATGCACCTAAAATAAAATTAAAAAAAGGTGTTATTAAAGTGTCTAAACTTTTAAACCAAAGCTTTTCAGGAAATAATGTCAACTTCGAATTGGCTGAAAATAATACCATTGTAATAAAAGAAAACACGTTGTTTAATGATACAAATCTAACTTTAAAAGCAACACAAGGTATTCAAATATCTGGTACTGTAAAGGATGATTCGGGCTTACCTTTACCAGGCGCCAATATTATTGAAAAAGGAACCAATAATGGTGCGCAATCTGATTTTGATGGTAATTTTAGCCTGACCGTTTCAAGTCAAAACACAGTGTTGGTAGTTTCGTATTTAGGTTATTTAACACAAGAAATAAATATTGCAAACCAAACATTTATTTCTGTGGTTTTAAAAGGAAATTCTCAAGACTTAGACGAAGTTGTAGTAGTAGGGTATGGAACTCAGAGAAAATCAGATATTACAGGATCTGTTAGTTCTGTAAGTAGCAAAGATTTAGAAAAAGCAGTTTATACTACTGTAGATCAATTGTTGCAAGGGCGCTCCTCGGGGGTTGTTGTAACTTCTTCATCTGGAGAACCAGGGTCTACCAGTAGTGTCAGAATTCGAGGGAACAACTCCTTATCTGCAGACAACTCACCACTTTATGTAGTTGATGGTATTCCCGTAGGTGGCACCCCGCAGATAAATCCACAGGATATTGAGAGTCTTGAGGTTTTAAAAGACGCTTCTGCCACAGCAATATACGGTTCGAGAGGAGCCAATGGGGTTATTTTGGTAACCACAAAACGTGGTACATTAGGGAAAACAGAAATAACTTTGTACCAAAACACCACCATTTCAGAAACAAGAAATACATATGATGTTTTACAGGGGCAACAATACGCTGAATTTAGAAATGAAGCTTTAGCGGATTTACGGCCTACAGATCCACCACCATTTCCCAACCCAGAGCAATATGCTGGAGCTGGTTTCAACTGGCAAGATGAAATTTTAAGAACCGGCATACGATCAGAATTTGGTATTAATGTTAATGGAGGTGAGAATAAAACAAGATACTTTGTCTCAGCAAATTTATTGGAAGATAAAGGAATCGTGATAGGATCTAAATATAGACGTGGCACATTTAGAACAAATATTGACACTAAACTATTTGATGATAAATTAGGAGTTAAAGTTCGTCTTAGCGGTTCGCATACGCAAAATAATAGAGCTATTACAAGTTCAAGAGCTTTTCCAGCTGGAGCCGGTCCTATTTTTTACGGATACACCGCAGAACCTATTGTACCAAGTAGGGATTACGCTGGTGAAACTGGAGAAGGACAACAATTTTTTAATCCATACCTTGAGGCTATTGCCAAAAACGACCGGAATTATAATACAGATGTGTTTGCGAGTTCTGAGCTCTCTTATAACATCACTCCTGAGCTCACCTATACGTTCAATGGTGGTATTAACTTTACGTTCAACAATAGAGATGTTTACACACCTTCTAACGTTGGAACGGGAATTGACTTAATTGGTCTTGCCACATTAAATCAAAACAGGAGCTACGATTACATTGCCAGTAATTATCTTACTTATAAAAAGATTTTTGGTGAAAAGCACGATTTTTCGGTAACTGCGGGTTTAGAATATAACGAGTTTAATAATTTTTCAAGCAATTCGAGAGTGAATAATTTCCCTATCGAAACGCTTGGTGTTGATGGTGTCGACTCAGCAACTGGTGATCCAACTATTGGAAGCGGGCGTAACCGTTCCGTAATCCAATCTGGTTTTTTTAGAGTTAATTATTCATTTGATAGTAGATATTTGCTTACAGCAACGATTCGTGCAGATGGTTCGTCCCGTTTTGCCAAAAATGAAAAATGGGGATATTTTCCATCTGCAGCCATAGGTTGGAGGGTCTCAGAAGAAGCTTTTTTAAAGGACAATAAAACTATTTCAAATTTAAAATTTAGAGCATCTATTGGCGAAACAGGTACGCAATCACTACCTCCTTATCAGTCGCTAGCTCGCTATGGTCGTTCATTCTATGGTGTTGGCCAAGAACTGAATCTGGCAATTTTTCCTGCCAGTGTTGAAAACACTAATTTAAAATGGGAAACAACGCGTCAAACCAATATAGGTTTAGATTTGGGTCTATTTAATAACCGTATAAATATTATCGCAGATTATTTTGAGAAAGAAACAATTGATTTACTTACAGTAATTCCACTACCAGATCAGGTCGGTTTTGGAGGTTATCAGGGAAACTTTGGTAGCATTGAGAATAAAGGATTTGAGTTTGGTATAGATGTATCAGCAGTGAGATCAGAGAATTTCAGTTGGAATAGTAACTTTAATATTACCTTCTTAAAAAATACAGTACTTGAACTTCGTAATGATATTGATCGTTTTGGTCCTGGATTAGGACAGAACGTATTTGGAAGTGGACATCTTTACAGATCAGGTGCAGAGTTTGGATTATTTTACGGATTGAAAGCTATCGGTCTTATTCAAGAAAGTGATTTTGATGCCCAAGGTAAACCTTTGTTTGCTCCTCGGAATGGAGTAACAACATTGGGAAGTTGGAAGTTTGAAGACGTAGGAGGGAATGAAGATGGTACGCCTGATGATAGAATCACAAATGAAGATCGTCAAATAATTGGTAATCCAAATCCCGATTTCACCTTTGGTTGGGTGAATGATTTTACCTATAAAAATTTAAGCCTAAACATTTTTATTCAAGGTTCTATAGGTAATGATATTTACAACACGATTGGAACTGTTTTAGGTTCTGGATTTCAGAATAATGAATCTTATAAAAACAATACTGTAGATTGGTATTTAAATAGATGGACGCCTGATAATCCCACGAATGATATTCGGTACCCTTCCATTAATAGCGTATCCCCACCAGTGGCTAACTATATGGTTGAAGACGGTAGCTACATTCGTTTACAAAGTGTCTCTTTACGTTACAACATTCCCATGGAAAATAACAATACGTTTTCAGGAATTGAAGTTTATGGTACTGCAACAAATCTACTCACCATTACTGATTATAGCGGTATAGATCCCGAAGTAAGTTCGTTGGGAGGCAATACATTGGCACCTGGGGTTGATTTAGGTGTTTACCCTAGACAAAAAGGATTTACACTCGGATTTAATTTCAAATTTTAGAATAAAAAACAACAATTATGAAAAAAATATATTTAATTTTATTAGGTGTGATTAGTTTGATTGGCTGTGAAAGTTTAGATGAAACTCCCTATGATTTTTTAGCTCCAGATAATTTATACAGCGACGAAAAAGAGGTTGATTTGGCGCTTTTCGGTGTTTACTCTACCCTTAATAATTCAAATCATGACCTTTGGTACTTATTATCAACGTCAGGGCCTGGAGAAAGTATGACATCGCGCTTCAATGGAGGTAACCAACTGTTTCTTTGTGCGTTAAATTTCAATCCTGGCTTAGCGCACGGTGTTTGGTGGAGTAATTTTTATAGAGGTGTTAACAGAGCAAATTCCGTTATAGCAAATGCTGGCAAAGCGGGCTTAGAACCCAATTTGGAGGAACAGAAAATTGCTGAAGCTCGTTTTTTAAGAGCCTACTTTTACTTTAATCTGGTTAAATGGTTTGGTGATGTTCCACTATATTTAGAAGAAACTACCAACTTTTCAGATGAGGTTATTTTTAAAGCAAGATCTCCTAAAGAAGAGATTTATGCAGCTATTGTAGAAGATCTAAAATATGCAGAAACACGCCTACCTTCGTCTTGGGATAATGGTAATTTTGGAAGAGCGACCTCTGGGGCGGCAAAGGGTTTTTTAGGTAAGGTTTATTTACATATGGCAGGAAAACCCTTAGATCAGACCGAAATGTATGGTTTGGCAGCAACTAAATTTCAAGAGATAGTAGATTCAAAAGTGTATGCATTACAAAATGATTTTGGCTCGATTTTTACGCTTGAGAATGAAACCAATAACGAACTTATTTTTGTACGACCTAATGTTGAGGATAATGCGGCGGGAACGGTACTTACATTTTTTGCAGGACCTCCAAATACGCCATTTGCGAATAGAAATGGCCAGTATCAATTTGGTTTTTCATTGGATTTCTATAATTCTTTTAGTGCTGATGATAAACGACGTGATGTTACATTACAGTACACTTATACGGATGCTAACGGTAGATTCATTCAATACAATAGCCCAAGCAATCCGCAACTCCCCCAAGGCGGTTACAGAGAACCTGGAGGTGTAGCTTTAGGTAAATTGAAAGATTCGCAAAATAATGTGTCTCCTTTTGCACACGATAATGACATTATTTATATGCGTTATGCAGATATTTTATTAATGTTAGCAGAGTCTTTAAATGAATCGGGTAGTGCTGCAACTGCGTTACCATTTTTAAAAGAAGTTAGAGACAGAGCTGGACTTAGTAATGTAACTACTACGAACCAAGCAGAATTGAGAGCCATAATTAAACAAGAAAGAAAATGGGAGTTGGCAGGTGAATATCAAGAGTATGGAGATTTACAACGCTGGGGGGATATTGAGGCTTCTATAGCAAATAATGCGGCGGCTAAGCGCATCAGTGGTTTAAGTTATGATTCAAAAATGGAACTGTTACCTATTCCTCAAGGGCAACTGGATGACAATCCCAACTTAAAACAAAATCCTGGGTATTAAATAATAGAAAATTAAATAATTATTACGTTTGAGTTAGTTTAGTTTAATTTAGTTTAGTTAATTGAGGCGGAAATATTTCCGCCTCTTTTTTAAATTCAGTCATTATGTCAAAATACACATTTATCTTAACGGTCATTGTTTTGGGAATGTTATCATGTAAATCAAAGCAAGAAGAAATCAAAGTAAAACCAAATTTACTTATTGTATTATCAGATCAGCACTCTTATGATATGCTTGGTTCGTATGGTAATGATCAAATATTAACACCTAATTTAGACAAACTAGCAAATGAGGGTCTGCGTTTAACCAATGCATTTTCAAACCAACCTGTTTGTACACCATTCCGTGGTATGGTCATGAGTGGTATGCATCCTTTAAAAAATGGTGCCTTTATTAATGATGCGCCATTATTGCCTAACAAATCTAAGCTGTTGGGTCAAATTTTGAAGGAACAAGGCTACCAAACCGCTTATATTGGAAAATGGCATTTATTAGGAGGAGAAAGAGATAGACCTATACCAAAAGGCGACTTACGTTACGGTTTCGACACGCTTTTAACCAACAATTGCCATGTGGATTTTAGACCGGGTAAAGCATTTTTTTGGAACGATAAAGGCGAAAAAGAATTTTTTAATGAATGGGAAGTGTATGGACAAACCAATCAAGCCTTACATTATTTAGATAATATTGATAAAAGCAAACCTTTTGCACTGATTGTTTCTTGGCACCCACCGCATGATTGGGGGAAATTTAAAGGTGAAGATGGAAACATGCATTACCGCTACGATACTATGGAGGAACTGATGGCATTATACAACAGAGACTCTATAAAAGTGAGACCTGGTTTAGAAACTACTCCAGATAGAAAACGCATGTATCATGGTTATATGGCAATGGTGAGTGGTGTTGACAGGGCTTTTGGGATGTTAATGGATAAATTAAAAGACATAGGCGTAGATGATAATACGCTGACTGTATTTTCAGCAGATCATGGTGATATGTTAGAATCGCACAACGCTATTTTGCCTAAGCAATACCCACATGATTATTCCAACCATTTGCCCTTTCTTGTTAAATACCCAAAGAAAATAAAAGCGGGAATAACCTCTGAGGATCTTTTTGGTGCTTTAGATATTTTGCCTACACTACTTGGCTTTTTAGATATTGAGAGCGATCAAACTTATGATGGTAAAGATTTATCAAAAAATTTAGTCTCAAACGATAAAGAAACGCAAGATTTTATTCCGTTATGGTTATATAAAAGAGGGGTTGCCCAAAATAATAATTGGCGTGGTGTGGTTACCAAAGAGTTTACGTTTGCTATGGGTAAAGGTGAAGATTCTATTGAACTTACCAATGTGCTTTACGACCGAAAAACCGATCCGTATCAATTAAATAATTTATTCCATAAACCCGAATATGCTGAAGTTAAAAAGGATTTGGAAAGATTAACCTACCAGTGGATGGAAAAATATAATGATAAATTTTATGGTGTTGAAGATTTTTTAAGAATTCAACCAGAAGAAACTTGGATGTATAATTATGCTAAAAGTCCTTATGAGCTTTTTAAAGAAGAGAAACTAAATTAATATTTTTAATGAAAAACGTGACATAATTTTTCATGTTGCATAAAACGGCTCAAAAAGTGATGTCCTAACTTTTATAGCCAATAGTTTTTAATTTCATTAGCAGCACTCTACAGGATGAAAAAAAGAATTATTTTATTTTATTTTGAGGAATATCAAAGAAGCATTCTAAGGTCTTAATCTTTTACTTTATTAATTGGCACCAAAACCAAAATCAGTACACCCTTGTTATTATGAAGAAATTAAAATCTATTACCTCAATGTTAACCCTAATATTTCTTTCAGCTTTTTTTTTAAGCTGTAATGATTTAGAAAAGAAACAGGAGTCAAATTTCAATACCATTCAATCCGGTTTTATTACGCCAACTGATGATAATACGCTATGGTGTTATTGGTATTGGATAGGCGATGATATATCAAAAGAAGGTATTACAAAAGATTTGGAAGCGATGAGAGCCGCTGGCATTGGTGGTGCCTTAATTGGTAATATCAATCCTGAAGAAAAAGATGGCAAAGTACCAATGCTTAGTGAAGCGTGGTGGGAGCATATGGTTCATGCAGTAAATGAAGGCAAACGTATTGGTGTAAATATTGGGGCTTTTAATTGTCCTGGTTGGAGTCAATCAGGAGGGCCTTGGATTAAACCAGACATGGCGATGCGTCATCTCGTATATTCAGAAGCAAAATTAGAAGGCGGAAAAAATATCAATATCAAACTGAACCAACCAACACAGGAATTTCAAGATATATATGTTTTAGCATTTCCTAGCATTCCATCAGAACAAAACACATTAAGTATAGAAAATGCAACAATTAAAGTGACACCATCCATAGGTAATGAAAAAAATCTTATTGACCGCGACACTTCAACCATTGCTAATTTTTCAAAGGGAATTAAAGAATATCAAATTGATATTAACTCAGATAAAATTATAAATGCTAGGAGTTTAAGCTTTATTCCTGGAAAAGAGAACTTCAAAATAGCTTGTGAGATATCGGTAACAACTGATGGTATTTCAAAAATAATAAAATCTTTCACAATGGATAGGAGTAAGTTAACTCCAAATGTGGGCGCTGCTATGTTCGCTCCTATAATGGTTGCTTTACCAGAAACGAAGTCCTATAATTTCAGAATAAAATTCAAGATTCTTAATGGTGTTTTTGAATCCGTTACCTATCCAGAAACAAAAATACCACAATGGAATCTTTCAGAAATCGTAATTTCCGAAGCATCGGGATTAGAATCATATGTTGAAAAAAGTCTTGGTAAAATGCATCCTACTCCTTTCCCTGCATGGGATAGCTATTTATGGAAGTCTCAAGAAGACCTAATCGATAAGTCATTAACAGTAAGCAAAGAGAATGTTATCGATATAAGCGATAAAATGGATGCCGAAGGTAATCTGTCATGGAATGCTCCCGATGGAAATTGGACTATTCAACGTTATGGCATGACGCCTACGGGTACTAAAAACTCGCCATCAGCACCACAGGGAAAAGGTTACGAAGTGGACAAGGCAAATAAAGAACTTGTTCAATTTCATTATGAGCAATTTATAGGCGAGTTTTTAAAACGAATTCCCGAAGAAAGTAAAAGTGCTTTTAAATATGTGATTGCCGATAGTTATGAAATGGGCTCCCAAAACTGGACGGATGGCTACGAAGCAAAATTTGAGACTAAATTTGGCTATAATCCCAAAAAATACCTTCCTGTTTTTTCAGGTAGGATTGTTGGTAGTGTAGAAGAATCCAATCGATTTTTATGGGATTTACGTCGCTCGGTAGCCGATGCTGTAGCTTACGAATATACTGGCGGACTTAGAGAAGCTAGCAATAAAGACAACTTAAAACTTTGGCTAGAAAATTATGGGCATTGGGGCTTTCCATCAGAATTTTTAATGTACGGAGGGCAATCCGATTTGGTTAGTGGTGAATTTTGGAATGAGGGTACTTTAGGAGATATTGAATGTAAATCGGCGTCTTCTGCAGCTCATATCTACGGCAAACCCATGGTTTCCGCAGAAGCCTTTACAGCAGCAAATAGAAGTTATGTGCGTCATCCAGCCATGCTCAAAAAACGAGGTGACTGGTCTTTTACAGAAGGTATTAACCATTTTGTATTGCACCTTTATATTCATCAACCAGATGACAATCGTGTCCCAGGAGTCAATGCATGGTTCAGTACAGAATTCAATCGACATAACACTTGGTTCAAAAAAGGAAAAGCATATTTTGACTATTTAAGAAGAAATCAGCATTTATTACAACAAGGCACCTATGCTGCTGATGTTTGTTATTTTATTGGGGAAAACACACCGATTATGACAGGTGTTCGAAATCCTGAATTACCAAAAGGCTATTCATACGATTATATAAATGCCGAGGTAATACTTGATAGGTTGTCTGTTAAAGATGGAAAGTTTATTTTACCTGATGGGATGTCTTATAATTTAATGGTCTTACCGCCATTTGAAACCATGCGACCTCAGTTGCTCGCTAAAATTGAATCTTTAGTAAGTCAAGGTGGTAAAATTTTCGGACAAGCCCCTAAAAAATCACCGAGTTTGAAAAACTATCCTGAAAGTGATAATCAAGTGAAAGCACTCGCAACAAAAATGTGGGGAAGTTCTACTAAAAAACTTAAAAAATACGGCGAAGGCTATATTGTTGATGGACTAGAGCTACAAGATGCTCTAACCCAATTGGGTATTCATAAAGATGTTTATTTAAATAGTGATGTTCCTGTACTATGGACGCATAGAACACTATCTGATATGGACATCTACTTTTTAACCAATCAAAGTGAAGCAGCTATTAGTTTTTCACCATCATTCAGAGTTAAAGGCATGAAACCTCAATTATGGAATGCAGTAACAGGCGATATTAGAGCCTTAAATGAATATACTGAAAAAGATGGTCGTACCATACTCCCCATAAAAATGGAACCGCTCCAGAGTTGGTTTATTGTTTTTACTAATTCCGAAAAGGCTGATATTTCAAAAGGATATCAAGATAATTTCCCTGAAACTGTTACTACAGACACACTTCAAAACTCATGGAAAGTAGCATTTCAAAATAAAAAAATCGGACCAGATAAAACTAGTGAGTTTCCTGAGCTTATAGATTGGGTAACTCATGAAAACGAAAAAATTAAATACTATTCTGGCACAGCTATTTATACCTCAACTTTTAACTATAAAAAAGAGGCGGCAACTAAAGACGTATTTATTGATTTAGGGTCTGTTGGCGTTATGGCATCCGTAAAGATTAATGGCAAAGATATTGGTACCACTTGGATTGCTCCATTTAAATTGAATGCTCAAAACGCACTTAATGAAGGCGAAAACACCATAGAAATAGAAGTTGTAAATGTTTGGAGAAACCGTTTAACCGGTGATAAATCGTTACCTGAAGCGGAACGTACAACCTGGGTAAATGTGGATGGCATTACCCCAAAAGAAGCACTCATTCCATCTGGATTATTAGGTCCGGTAACCATTCAAATAATTAAATAACATCAGCCTTTAAAAAATAAACACAAACTGATTATAGCCCGATGGTACGGGATAACAAATTACAGTTTTACATGTAATTTTATAAAATGAATACTATTTATAAACAATAAAAGATGAACAAAATTTTTCAATTACTACTTTTAATTTTTGCTACTCAGTCAGCTTTTTCTCAATTGCCACCTGTCTTCGGAGAAGAATATAAGCATTTGACCAGTGATTCTGATATGGTGAAAACCTATATCACGCCGCAAAAAATTGTATGGCAGTCTGATAGCACAAATCAATATATCCAAAATGCAACGGCTTTATTAACAAAAGGTAATGGTCAAGTAGCGGTTAACGACCAAGGTCTTTTTAGATTTATTAGTACTGAGGAACACAAACCATCGATTTTACTGGATTATGGAAAGGAAATACATGGTGGTGTTAAAATATCAATGGGTATAAGACGCAGCAAAACACCTTTAAAATTGCGCTTGCGTTTTGGAGAATCTGTTAGTGAAACCATGTCTGATATTGGTGGTAAGCAAAACGCCACCAACGAGCATTCTCTTAGAGATTTTGTTATTGAAGTACCTTGGTTGGGTACTATTGAAGTTGGAGAAACTGGATTCCGTTTTTTACGAATTGATGTCGTTGAATCTGCTGAAAACGCGCCTATAAAGTCAATTGATGCTGCTTTTATTTACAGAGATATTCCTTACTTAGGTTCTTTTAAAAGTAGTGATGAACGACTCAATGAAATTTGGGCAGTTGGCGCTTATACAGTGCATCTAAATATGCAAAATTATTTATGGGATGGCATCAAGAGAGACCGATTGGTTTGGGTTGGCGATATGCATCCAGAAGTGATGACCATAAATACCGTATTTGGGGCTAATGAGATTGTTACAAAAAGTCTGGATTTAGCTCGCGATCAGCATCCGCTCCCACAATGGATGAATGGTATTAGTTCATATTCTATGTGGTGGATTTTAATACATAAAAGCTGGTTTGATTTTCATGGTAATTTGGATTATTTAAAGGAACAGGAAACCTATATGGTTGAGCTTTTAGACCAATTAAGCACGTTTATTGATAAGGATAATAAAGAAATTTTGAATGGTGGACGCTTTCTCGATTGGCCAACTAGCGAAGATCCAAAAGCAGTACACGCTGGTTTGCAATCCATGATGATTATGACTTTTGAAGCAGGGAGCGAATTAATGGCGTCTTTAGGAAACCAAGAACTTGATAAAAAATATCTCAAAACTGCTAACCAATTAAAAAAGCACCAACCAAAAGACAATACAACGAAACAGGCCGCGGCACTAATGTCTATTGCTAATCTTGCTGATGCTAAAACAATAAACAACGACATTTTAAAGAAAGATGGTGTAGAACGTATGTCCACTTTTTATGGTTACTATATTCTGGAAGCCATGGCAAAGGCTGAAGATTACAATGGTGCCATGGATGTTATTCGCAACTATTGGGGTGGTATGCTTGATTTAGGAGCCACCACATTTTGGGAAGATTTTGATGTGTTAGATGTTAACAACAGCAGTAGAATAGACCAGATTGTACCTGAGAATAAATTCGATATCCATGGCGATTTTGGAGAATTCTGTTATGTAGGTTTCAGACACAGTCTTTGTCATGGTTGGGCAAGTGGCCCTACACCTTGGTTAACACAATATGTTTTAGGAATTAATGTATTTAATGGTGGAAATACCATTAAGATAAATCCTCATTTAGGAGACTTAAAATTTGCTGAAGGCACCTTCCCAACTAAATATGGCATATTAAAAATTCGACATGAAAAGGAAGCGAATGGAAACATAAAAACAACCCTTGATGCTCCTGAAGGTTTAAAAATAATAAACTAAAAAATGATGCGAAATATAAAGTCCTACCTAAATAATGTAAAGGTTGCTATATTGGTTTTTGCAATCAGTATAAGCTTTCAAAAATTAATGGCTCAGGAAGATAAGCCAATGAATATCGTATTCATTCTTGCCGATGATTTGGGCTGGAGCGACACGACTTTATATGGAACGACCCATTTTTATGAAACGCCTAATATGGAACGTTTGGCAGCACGAGGTGTTACATTTTCCAGAGCCTACGCTGCTAGTCCGCTTTGCTCCCCAACTAGAGCCAGTATTTTGACCGGACAAACACCTGCTAGAAATGGCGTGACGGCCCCAGTGGCACATTTGCCAAAAGTACAGTTACAAGCAACTATTGCAGAAACTGGTGGGCCAAAAAGTAAAATGATTATTCCTGCATCTGCCACACGATTGAATACCTCTTTGCCCACATTAGGGAAATTGGTAAAAAATAAAGGATACGCAACAGCCCATTTTGGAAAATGGCATTTAGGCTCAACGCCCTATACGCCTTTAGAACATGGTTTTGATATAGATATTCCCCATTGGCACGGACCTGGTCCTGCAGGAAGTTTCGTGGCTCCATGGAAATTTCCTGATTTTAAAGAAAAGTATCCCAATGAACATATAGAAGACCGCATGGCAGATGAAGCTGTAACCTGGATGCGTCAACAAGATAAAAACACGCCTTTCTATATGAATTACTGGCAGTTTTCGGTACATGCACCCTTTGATGCTAAGGAAAGTCTTATAAAATATTACCGCACTAAAGTCGATTTTAATGATTTACAGCATTCACCAACCTATGCAGCCATGGTCCATTCGTTAGACGATGCTGTTGGAAAGCTTCTGGATGAAATTGATAGGTTGGGAATTGCAGAACATACCGTCATCATATTTTTTAGTGATAATGGAGGTAATATGTATAATGGCATATCGGAAACCTTACCAAATGGTGAAAAATTTCTAACGCCACCAACAAGCAATACCCCACTTAGAGGTGGGAAGGCGACCATGTATGAAGGTGGTATAAGAGTCCCATGCATTGTGGTTTGGCCAGGATTGACCAAAGCAGGGGCGAAATCTGACGCCTTGATACAATCCACAGATTTTTACCCGACCATACTGAATCAACTGAACATCAAAAAACCTAAAGATTATGTAATAGATGGTGTGGATATTACACCTGCTTTACAAGGAAAGGAATTAGATAGAGCACCAATAATAACGTATTTTCCTCATCAGCCCCCAGTTCCACAATGGTTGCCCGCTTCAGTTTCTGTGCATGATGGCGATTGGAAACTCATTCGCTTATTCGGAATGGGCGACAATGGCACAAACGATTATCGCTTATACAATTTGAAATGGGATATTGGAGAAGCCAATGATTTGGCAGATGCCTACCCAAATAAAGTAAAAGAATTAGACCGCTATATTAGTAGCCATTTGAAAGATGCCAATACGGTAGTTCCCCTTCCAAATCCTACGTTTGATGCTTCAAAATATACAACTCAAGAATATGGTGTTCAACCAGGAGGTTTAAAATACAATCCTAAAATAGCTATTGACAGTAATTAGAAAAACTTTCATCTAAAATTTTTTTAAAAAGACATCACCTAGCCTTTCACGAGACCTCAAAGAAATATGCTTTGTAGATTACAAAAATGAAAACTAATTTTTTTTACATCTGTTTGTTGGCTATACTTGGTTTTAATTCAGGTAAATCTCAAACACCTATAAAAAAAAGTGAGAAGCCTTTAAATATAGTACTCATTCTTACCGATGATCAGGGGTATCATTTGTCTGCCTTAGGCACCAAAGGCATTCATACTCCCAACTTTGATAAATTAGCAAAAAACGGGGTTTTTTTTACTAATTCTTTTGCTGTTGTTCCTTCGTGTTCACCTAGCAGAAGTTCCATCATGACGGGGATGTACCCACATGCTAACGGCCATTGGCGAAATACCATCACACCAACTTTAGATGCGCCTGATTATGAATTTGGAAGAGACTCCAAAACGGTTGATAAAGTAGGTATTCATGAATACATCAAAACACTTCCAGAACTTTTACAAGCCCATGGTTATTTTACGGCCATCACACAGAAGTTTCATATGAGTCCGCCTTGGAAATTCCCATATAACAATAGAAATTCAGTTCAAAATAATCCAGAGGATTTTAAAAAAGTCATTTCAAATTTTATTAAAAATGCAGATGATAAACCTTTCTTTTTTCAAGCGAATATAGCACCACCACATCGTAATTTTGACCATCACATTAAGGGATTTCCTGAACTTATTCCAAACCCTAACGCTATTGCAGTTCCTAAATATTTAGCTGATACTCCTGCCATGAGAGCAGATTTAGCGAAATATTATAGTTCGGTTCAAGTTGCAGATGTATGTGCAGGAGCCATTATAGAAACCCTTAAAGAAAAAGGACTCCTAGAAAATACCTTAATAATCTATACTAGCGACCAAGGCGAGCCATATCACAGAGCAAAAGCATCAGCTTATTATGCAGGATTGCATGTGCCATTTATAGTAAGAGGACCAAAGGTTGTAAAAGAAAAAGTTTCGGAAGCTTTAATATCTCACATTGATATCATGCCAACAATTTTAGATTATTTAAAAATTCCGATACCTAAAACGGTTCAAGGCACATCTCTAAAAGCTATTTTCGAAGGAAAAGAAAATCAAATCCCCAATAGATTATATGTGTTTGGAGAACATAATTCCCATGGTCCTTCAAGAAAAGAGCATTACCCTAGTAGGATGATTTTTGATGGGAGATACTATTATATCCAAAACCTAATGCCTCAAAAAGAATATGAATTACCTGCCGATTTAAGAGAAGAAAAAGGGTGGGGAAATCACAGCTATCAAGCCACATTGGATAGAAAAAGCACACACCCAACAGAATATAATCTTTTAAAGCAATTAGAATCAGGAAGACCTTTTGAAGAATTGTATGATATGCAATATGACCCTGGGCAACTGCATAATTTAGCAGGCAAGAAACCTTTGAAAGAAAAACAAAATGAACTTAAAATAGCGCTTGAAACCTGGAGGAATAAAACAGCTGATATTGTAGATGATCCGCTTGAAATTAAAACACGTCAAATAAAAAAATAGTTGAATGATGAATCGAACAAATTTAAAATCACTGGTAGTTGTACTACTCTTAACAGTCTCTTTTTTAGGATGTAAAGAAACTCCTAAAACGGTTGAAGCAGAACCTACAAAACGTCCAAATATCATCTTCATCATGGATGATCAACATCGTTGGGATGCCTTGGGAATGGTTAATAAGCAAGTTATAACACCAACATTAGACAGTCTTGCAAAACAAGGGGTGTTTTTCAATCAGGCCGTATGCCAAGCGCCTATGTGTGTGCCCAGTCGCAATTCTATTATGTTTGGTTTATACCCTAATCAGACTGGTGTTTATAGAAACAGTGATGGTGTTCAAGATTCACTTATGCCAGGAAAAACTATGGCGCAATATTTTAAAGAAGCAGGTTATGAAACGGCTGGTTTTGGAAAAACACATTGGGGGAAATTTAGAACAAATACACGCGGATTTGAAACCAGATATGTTTCTGAAATCCCTGAGAAAGGTGCTAAGACTATGGCAGACCTAAATCCCGATGCCAAAGCAAGATATGATGCAGAAATAGCAAATATGGGGCCAGGTGAAGAAAACAATATTGGCTATTTGGGTTTTACTAGTAAATTACCTGAAGAAGATCATCGTGATGGATGGATTACTAAACAGACTTTAAACTACATTGAAAATCGAAATGATGACAGACCGTTATTTCTATATCTATCTTACATGAAACCCCATGCAGGTCACAATGTTCCTGAAGGCTACGAAGATTTGTATGATTTGGACAGCATCACGTATGCGCAACAACCACCGTGGGACAAAGATAATTCACCGCATTCTGAAGGTGTAAACAGACGTGACATGTATGTGAATTATTGGAAAAATGCCTCTGAAGAAGATTGGAAACTCATGACGATGCGCTATTATGCCAATATTACTTGGATTGATGATATGATGGGTCGCACTTTAAAAGCCTTGGAAGAAAAGGGTATTTTAGATAATGCCATAATTGTTTATACTTCAGATCATGGCGAAATGCTAGGAGAACATTATTACAGGTTCAATAAATATAATTTATACGACCCAAGTGTAAAAGTACCTGTGATTTTAGCAGGCACAGCATTACCTAATAGCATAAAAAGAAACTCTATAAACTCAACACCCACAGAGAATATTGATATTATGCCTACTTTATTAGAGTTAGCAAATATTAAAACCGAACAAGATTTTCCAGGAAAAAGCCTATTATCCTCAAAACCAAGAACAGCTAGTTTCTCCGCACTTCATGAAAGAGATGGCGAAGCGGCATTTATGTGGCGAACTAACGCATATAAACTTATTTTAGTTTTAAACCGCAAGAAAAATGTGAACGATTACAGTCGTGAAGATATCATCACAGGTGAGTTTTTTGATTTAAAAAAGGATCCAAACGAGTGGAATGATCTTTATAATTCCAATAACATTTCTAAACTTCAAAAAACATTTACAGATCAGCTCATGGGACATCTGAAAACGATGAATTGATCTGGGTCAAATGACATTCTTAGACAAATACATATCGTATGAAAATTAAAAATTTGGCGAATAGAGTAATAGTGTTTAGTCTATTACTATTTTGTCCTTTTGCTCTTAAAGCCCAAAACCCTATTTCGCCACCAGGTGTTTATATAGCAGATCCCTCCGCCAAGGTTTTTGGCGATGGCAAACTCTATATTTATGGGTCTACAGATGAAAGCAAAGAGCGTTATTGTTCAGGTAAACATGATGTATTATATACAGAGAACATGGTAGATTGGCAGCTTAAAGAATATGTTTTTGCCTCCAAAGGTAGCAACGACCAAGTTCCATACAACGATGCTGTATTATTTGCACCCGATGCCATAAAGAAAAATGACATGTATTACTTATATTATTGCCAACCGTATATACAAGCTCCCGAAGGCGTTGCTTCTTCTATAAGTCCATTAGGACCTTTTACAAATGGTGAAAAAATTGATTTAAAAGGGCATAACCAAATAGACCCTTCTGTATTTATGGACGATGATGGAACTGCCTATTATTTATGGGGACAGTTTAACCTTAAAATGGCAAAGCTAAATCCTGATATGAAAACCATTGATTCGTTAACACTTCAAAAAGATATTATTACAGAAAAAAATCACTTCTTTCATGAAGGTGCATTTCTTACAAAACGTCATGGTATTTATTATTTAGTCTATGCCGATATGAGTAGGGAAGACAAACCCACCTGTTTAGGATATGCCACCAGTAATTCTCCTTTTGGTCCTTACAAGTATGGAGGAGTAATTATTGATAATGATGGCTCAAATCCTGGAAATTGGAACAACCATGGCTCTATAGCTTCATTCAATAATCAATGGTATGTGTTTTATCATCGCTCTACACATGGTGTTCGAACCATGAGAAAAGCATGCGTTGAGAAAATAAATTTTATGGAAGATGGATCAATACCTGAAGTAGAAATGACATCTCAAGGAGCAGGCTTGCCTCTTAACGCCAAAAATAAAATCGACGCTGCTTCGGCTTGTTTATTACATGGAAATGTTCGCGTTGAAAAAAACTTTGAAGCCAATGAGATATTATCCAAATTCCAAAACACAGATGATGCTATTTATAAATATTTAGATTTTGGTACAGGTATTACTTCCATAAAACTTCATATCAAATCTATTTCTGGAGGACAATTAAGCATATATTCTGATAACCCTTGGAGTAAAAAATTGGCGACATTGATTCTTGAAGCTAATAGAGATTGGAGTACTATTACTATTCCTGTAAAAAACGAAACAGGTGTTCATGCTTTGTGGTTTGTAGCATCTGGTAGCGATGGAAACTTATTTGAAATGGATTGGTTTCAATTTAATTAATTATAAAGCAGACCCTATTTACTAAGCTATATCACCATAGCACTAGATGCGATTAATAAATGAAAAATATTAAAAAACATATAATCATGAAACAAAAACTATGTTATTTATTTTCAATTTTGAGTATTGCCATATATGCTCAAAATACCACACTGGAACTCAACCCGAGTTTAAAAACCCAAATGAACATTATTGAAGTTCTTTCTGGGACTTATGATATTCAAACCCTTGCGGGTGGCGACCCTTGTATTCAAACCAGACCTGTTCAAACTTTTAATCCAAACCCATTATATTATATAGCTCCAAAAGGATTAGATGATTTACAAATTTTTTATGGTGCTCCAATCATTGCTGGAAGAAGAGCTTCTTTTTGAAGCTTATCACCTACCACACAATATTCTACTTTTAAAGAAAGTGTTTATGAGAAATGAAACCCTATTTAGAATGCTTCTGATGATCGTTTTCGTTTTGGTAAAATAGCCAATCTCAATACCTAGCAGTAGTTTTGAAGTTAGCTCTGGTACATATAAGTTTAGATGGAGTGAAATAAACTCATAATTTGTCTTAAAGGTTGATTTATTTATGAAGTTAAAACAGTTATTATTATAATGATTCTCTAATTATCAATCTAGTGGGTACAAAACATTGCATGGGGTTTTCTGAATTTATAAATTCGGCAGCTTTTCTACCTATATCTTTGAAATCGGTTGAAATAACTGTAATGCCCTTATAAATAAATTTTTTCATAGGTGTTTCATTATAAGAAAGAAACCCCACATCTACCCCAGGTTCATAATTAAGTTCTCTGCATTGTTCTAAGAATGAACCAAGAACTCTATCACTTACACTTATATATGCAACATTTTTTTCTAATTTAAAGCCATTCGGATTAGAAATAATACCATGATTAAAATTGTTGTCTACGCAAAACTTATTAAAAAAAGTGACCGCTTCTTTAGGGTGGTATGTGTAGGATGGATAGATGAAGATAATTTTTTTGTATTTTTTAAATAAATCTTTTCCTTCATTTAAAGCTGAATAAAAAAATTTCCCAAAATCTTGAAATATGTAGTTATTTATTGATGTATATTGAACATTTAAATCCAAAAACAATAATTTATCATTACTTATATTTGATACAATGGAAGGAACATCGTTATGATCTATATTCATAACGATATATTTATAATACTTGCCTTTACTATTACGAATAATATTTTTAAAATTTTCTATGTTGTAATGATGAAATTGTAAGTCTACAATAAAGTTTTTTGGTAAGTTATCTATAAAAGAGCCGTACAAAACTTCTTTATATGCTTTAAATGTATTTAACAATAAAAGTATTTTTTTTAAATTACTTGCTACATAGTATCCCTTGTTTGGTATAGACTCTATAATACCATCATTTTTTAAAATTGTAAATGCTTTAAACACAGTATCTCGAGATAATTTAGATGTTTTGCTAAAGCTATTAACAGAAGGAATTGAATCTCCAATTTTTAAAATATTATTATCAATAGACTCATTAATAGCATTGACAACCTGCTGATACTTAGTATCAACACTATTATTATTTACTTTTATTTTGCTATTATTCATCTATTTTATTTAAAATCAGGCTTTAATAGATTTTAAAACTATAAAAAGATTTAGTAAAGACTATCCTGTACAATCCAGAAGAAATTAAAATTATCAAATAAATTAAACTTTTTTTTTAAAAAAAACGTCATTACCTTTCACTATTAAAAATTTTTTAAATCTCTTTCAACATCTTTAGTTCAATTCCCTAATCTATTTTAGATTTTTGTATTATTTTATTAAAGTATTTTTGCGGATTCTGTTTCTATAAAAGATTTGAATTTTATAGAAATGATAACCTTAAATTGCCTTTATTGTCTTATGTTTTTAACATTATCTTCTTAGAGCAGTATTGCACAGGATAGAAACCTTTAATATTGTATATATTTTTGTAGCAAAACAATTATATAACAATTCTTATAATGGAAATTACAAAAAATTTTAAGCACGTAGACTATTTGTGGGATGAAGAGAAAGCCAAAGCTTTAGGGGATGATCAAGTCGCATTATTTTTATACCGTTCAAACATATTAGGATCAGATTTAAGAATCACCAATTACGGGGGAGGCAATACTAGTTGTAGGACTATAGAGAAGGACCCACTGACCAATGAGGACGTTGAGGTGATGTGGATCAAGGGTTCAGGGGGCGATATTGGGACATTAAACAGGGCCGGTATAGCAGGGATTTATACCAAGCGTTTGCGTGATTTAAAAAACGTATACGGCGGATTGGAAGATGAAGACCGTATGGTAGGCCTTTTCAACCACTGTATTTACGATTTAGATAGCAAAGCACCATCTATAGATACGCCATTACACGGGTTATTACCCTTTGCACATATCGATCACCTACATCCAGATGCCCTTATTGCTGTAGCAGCAGCCAAGGATAGCGAAAAGGTAACCAAAGAGATTTGGGGTGATACGATGGGTTGGGTGCCATGGCAACGGCCAGGATTTGATTTAGGCCTTCAAATAGAAAAATGTTTAGCAGACAATCCAGGGATACGTGGTATTGTATTGGGCAGTCATGGATTATTCACATGGGGCGATACGTCCTATGAATGTTACATGAACAGTTTAGAAGTTATAGAAACGGCTTCTGAATTCATCGCTAAAAAAATCAAAGAAAAAGGCAGTGTATTTGGCGGACAAAAAATAGAAAGCTTACCAAAAGCAGAACGTTTAGAAAAAGCGGCTCAAATGATGCCATTATTACGAGGGTTGTGTTCTTCAGAAAACAGAATGATAGGGCATTTTTCGGATACCGATGTGGTGATGGAATACATCAACAGTCATGATTTAGAACGATTGGCACCTATGGGAACCTCATGTCCAGATCATTTCTTAAGAACAAAAATACAACCTTTGGTATTAACCTTAGATAAGAATGAAGATCTAACAGACGCTGATGCCATTTTAAAGAAGTTAGAGCCTGCCTTTGCACAATACAGACAAGAATATGCAGATTACTACAACACTTGCAAGAAGGCCAACAGTCCAGCCATGCGTGATGCTAACCCGGTAATCATTATATACTCAGGGGTTGGGATGTTCAGTTTTGCAAAAAACAAACAGACGACACGCGTAGCGAATGAGTTTTATATCAATGCCATCAATGTGATGCGTGGCGCAGAAGCCATTACCGAGTACACGTCTTTACCAAGACAAGAAGCTTTTGATATTGAATATTGGTTATTGGAAGAAGCCAAATTACAACGTATGCCAAAAGAACAACCCTTATCGCGTAAAGTAGCCTTTGTTACTGGAGCAGGAGGCGGTATTGGTAAAGCGATTGCCGATAAATTAGCTGCTGAAGGCGCTAATGTGGTATTGACCGATATTAATGAAGAGAGTTTAAAAGAAGCGCAAGCGACTTATAAAAGAGATGTCTCAACGTATGCGATATGTGATGTGACTAGCACAGAATCTATAGCAAATGCTTATAAAAAAGCATGTATCGAGTTTGGAGGAGTTGATATTGTTGTACACAGTGCAGGATTAGCCATTTCAAAACCTTTAGAAGAGACTACGGATAAAGATTGGAACATTTTACAGAATATTTTAGTAAAAGGTCAATTTGATTTAGCAAAACAATCAGCAGCCATCATGCGCCAGCAAGGTTTAGGGGGAAACTTCATATCTATAGCCAGTAAAAACGGATTAGTAGCAGGCCCCAACAATGTGGCTTACGGAACAGCCAAAGCTGCACAACAGCATATGGTACGTTTATTGGCAGCGGAATTGGCAAAAGATAAAATTAGAGTCAATACCGTAAATCCTGATGGTGTTATTGTAGGCAGTAAAATATGGGAAGGCGCTTGGGCAGAAGGTCGAGCAAAAGCCAACGGTATTACGGTAGAAGAATTACCAGCATTTTATGCCAAAAGGAATTTATTAAATGAAATTATCACACCAGATGATATTGCCAATGGTGTATTTACTTTGGTAGGTATTCTAGACAAGTCTACAGGAAACATTATTAATGTAGATGGAGGTATGGCTAATGCCTTTGTAAGATAAAACATGAGTAATTTGAGTTAGTTTAGTTTTAAACTTCCACAAGTTTTAATGATGAATTTGTGGAAGTTTCTTTTAAAAAAAAGTAGAACCATATGAAAATAGATAAAGGGCAAGTAGAAAGTGTTAATAAAAGTAGATTGGTAGAGCACCATGAAAACTTTGATTATATAGCAAATCAATTAACTAAAAACGGACACGATGTTACAGCTATCGTTTCCAAACTGGCAGCATTTCAAGTGGCTATACCCAGTTGGGCGCTAGGTGCTGGAGGTACGCGTTTTGGGCGTTTTTCTTTTTATGGAGAACCATCAAGTTTAGAACAAAAACTAGATGATGTTGGTATTTTACATGCTTTAACACAAACAGCAGGAGCAGTGTCGTTACATATCCCTTGGGATATTCCTTCAGATTATAAGGCCATAAAAGAGCAAGCAGATGGATTGAATATAACGTTCGATTCTGTAAACTCTAACACATTTCAAGACCAAAAAGGCGCTCAAGAAAGTTATAAATATGGATCTTTAAGTAATACGAGTCAAGCGGTTAGAGAACAAGCCATACAACATAATTTAGAGGTTATTAATATAGGGAACAAATTAGGATCAAAAAGTTTAACGGTTTGGTTGGCAGACGGGTCTTGTTTTCCAGGTCAAAACAACTTTCAAACGGCGTTTCAAAACACCCAAGACAGTTTAATAGCTATTTATAAAGGGATACCAGACGATTGGAAATTGCTTATCGAATACAAGCCTTACGAGCCCAACTTTTACAGTACGGTAATTCAAGATTGGGGCGCCTCATTAATGCTAGCCAATGGCTGTGGCGATAAAGCCTTTACCCTTGTAGATTTAGGCCACCATTTACCAAATAGCAACATTGAACAAATTGTATCTATCTTACAATTAAAAGGAAAGCTGGGAGGTTTTCACTTTAATGACAGTAAATATGGCGATGACGATTTAACGGTAGGAAGTATCAAACCATACGCCTTGTTTCTAATTTTTAATGAATTGGTTTATGGGATGCAAAACAATCCACAAAATCCAGATTTAGCGTGGATGATCGATGCGAGCCATAACGTAAAAGATCCCTTAGAAGATTTAATACAATCTCTAGAAGCCATTCAAGAAGCCTATGCAAAAGCCATGCTTATAGACCAATCGGCTTTAAAAGCAGCACAGTTAGATAACGATGTTGTAAAATGTCAAGAAATTTTACAAAGCGCTTACAGAACAGATGTGAGACCATTACTGGAAAAAGCACGTTTAAATAGCGGCGGTGTTTTAAATCCAATCAATGCTTACAGAACTTTACAAGTTAGAGACGGACTTATTAAAGAAAGGGGTAAAAACACGGTAGCTACAGGGCTTTAATCTTTCAAACATGAAAAAGGTAACTGCAGTTTTTGATATTGGCAAGACCAATAAAAAGTTTTTTCTATTCGATAAGAACTTTAACGAAGTCCATAAAGAATATATATCCTTTGATGAAATTCAAGACGAAGATGGGCATCCCACCGAAAACCTTCCTGAATTACAAAAATGGCTAAAACAGGTTTTTAATAGAATTCTTGAAGCAGAAGAATTTGATGTAAAAGCTATAAACTTCTCAACTTATGGTGCTAGTTTTGTGCATATTGATGAAGATGGAAACCCATTAACACCACTTTATAATTATACCAAGCCATTACCTGAGCATATCGTTTCGTCTTTCTTTAAAGCATACGGCCCCAAAGAAGATTTTTTAAAAGATACGGGATGTGCCGATTTGAGTATGTTAAACTCAGGGTTGCAATTGTACTGGTTAAAAAATACAAAACCAGAAATTTACAAAAACATAAAATATTCTTTACACCTACCGCAGTACTTAAGTTATATATTCACAGGTATTCCAATAAGTGAATATACGAGTATTGGTTGCCATACGGCCTTATGGGATTTTGGAAAAAAAGATTATCATAATTGGGTGTACAAAGAGGGACTTAATAAGATTTTACCTCCAATAGTTTCAACCGAAACTAGCATTAATATGAACTACAATGGGAGTCGTATAAAAATAGGCGTTGGTATTCATGATAGTTCCGCGGCATTGCTCCCTTATGTAAGAAGTATTAAGAAAAAATTTGTTTTAGTCTCAACGGGTACTTGGAGTATTGTTTTCAACCCGTTTGCAGAAAACGCTATTTCAGATGATATTTATGTTAAAGATACGCTTAATTATATGCGTATTAACGGTAAGCCCGTAAAGGCAACCCGTATCTTTTTAGGAAATGAATATAAGATTCAGGTCGCTAAACTGGATAAGCATTTTGGTGTATCCCAAGATTATCATCGCAGCATCAAATTTGACTACGACACCTATTTTGAAATCGTTCAAGATTTTGAGTATTGTTTTAAATGGGAGAGTATTGCCGATGAAAACATGCCTAAAAAAACACATATTACATATCATAAATATGAGCATGCATACCATCAGTTAATGACGGAACTTGTATTGATTCAGATCAAGTGTATCAAAGAAGCTTTAGGTACAGATAATATTGCAAGAATATATGTAGATGGCGGTTTTAGCAACAATGATATCTATATCAAGTTATTGTCTCATCATTTTAGAGATAAGAAACTAAGTACCACAGACGCCTCACTAGGTTCTGCACTGGGTGCTGCCATTTCAATTTCAGATAATAAGCTAAACTCTAAATTTTTAAAACAAAATTATGCACTAAAAAAACACGTGCCTTTTATTGTAAAATAAAAACATATGGACATAAAAATAGATACGCGTTACCCCTCTATTGATGATTTAAGAACACGAGCACAACAAAAAATCCCAAAATTCGCTTTTGAATATTTGGATGGAGGTTGTAATGAAGACGTTAATTTGCGCCGTAATACGTCCGAACTTCGCGAGGTACAATTAAAGCCTAATTATTTACGAAAACATCATGGCTCTTCTTTAAAGACCAAATTATTTGGTATTGAGTATGATGCGCCATTTGGTATCGCTCCAGTAGGCCTTCAAGGGCTTATGTGGCCCAATTCGCCAGAAATTTTGGCCAAAGCAGCTTTTGATCATAACATTCCATTTGTCCTGAGTACGGTAACCACAACAAGTATTGAGCGAGCAAGCGAACTTACCCAAGGCAAGGCCTGGTTTCAATTATATCACCCCACAGAGGATAGGCTTCGCGATGATATTATTAAAAGAGCAGAAGCGGCTGAATGTCCCGTTTTAGTTATATTATGTGATGTGCCGAGTTTTGGACACAGACCACGAGATATTAGAAACGGTTTGGCAATGCCACCTAAAATGAATGTTAGTAATATTTTACAAGCATTCGGACGGCCCGATTGGAGTTTACAAACATTAAAGCATGGGATACCAAGTTTTGAGGTTTTAAAACCTTATATGCCAAAGGGATTAGACTTAAAACAACTAGGTAAATTTATGGATCAAACCTTTAGCGGAAGATTGAATGCAGAAAAAATAAAACCAATCCGCGATATGTGGAAAGGAAAATTGGTACTTAAAGGCGTTGCCTCAGAGTATGATGCCGAAGAAGCCATTCGATTAGGTATAGATGGTATTATTGTTTCCAATCATGGTGGACGCCAATTGGACGCAGGACAATCTACCATTAAACCGTTAACGACTATTGCCGAGAAATATGGTGATCAAATAGAAGTGATGATGGACAGTGGTATCCGTTCAGGTCCAGACGTTGCAAGAGCCATGGCCAGTGGTGCTAAATTCACGTTTATGGGGCGCTCTTTCATGTATGGTGTTTCTGCACTGGGCAAAAAAGGTGGAAATCATACCATATCACTTTTAAAAACAGAATTACAACAAGTTATGGAACAACTTTGCTGTGAAAAAACTACCGATTTCCCTGACCATTTAATAAGATAATTGATATCAACCAATAATTAAACTAAACCGAACTAAGATGAGCCAAGTAAGTATTGAACAAGATGTGATTGAAGACATTGCAGGAGGAGAATTTGAAAGAACGCCAGTACCTCAGTCAAAATTAAAAGGTTGGAAAAGTTTTATAGGCATGTATGCAGGAGAGCATGCTGCTGGTACCGAGTTTATGATTGGGCCACTATTTTTAACAGCAGGTGTTAGTGCTTTTGATTTAATTGTTGGGCTGCTTATTGGAAATCTTCTAGCGGTTTTAAGCTGGCGATTTTTAACGGCAGAAATTGCTGTAAAAAATAGATTAACGTTATACTTTCAATTAGAGAAAATATGTGGTAAAAAATTAGTGACCGGTTACAATCTAGCTAATGGCATATTATTCTGCTTTTTGGCAGGTTCGATGATAACCGTTTCGGCAACGGCAGTTGGTATTCCATTTGATATGCCCATGCCTAAATTAACAGATACCATGCCTAATGGGCTTACTTGGGTTATCATAGTAATATTAATTGGAGCCGTAATATCCATAATTGCCGCAAGAGGATATGATACCGTAACCAAGGCAGCCAATTGGATGTCGCCTATAATTGTTATTGCATTTGTGGCTTGTGGCGTTGTAGCCCTTAATCAATTAGAGGTAAGTAGTTTTTCTGATTTTTGGAATATTTGGGGAGAAGGCTCAGAGCCTTTTCCCGGACAAATAAAATTCACATTCTGGCATGTGGTTATTTGGTCATGGTTTGCAAACGGGGCGATGCATGTTGGTATGTCCGACTTATCGGTGTTTAGGTTTGCTAAAAAAGCCAAAGCAGGATGGGCAACCGCAGCAGGAATGTATGTAGGCCATTATATGGCTTGGATAGCCGCTGCTTTATTATATGCGGTATATTTAAAATCTCCAGAAGCTCAAGCATTTTTAAGTGTAGGCGATGCGCCTCCAGTGGCTCCAGGGCCTCTGGCCAATAATGCCATAGGCGTTTTTGGGATTATAGCCGTGGTATTAGCAGGGTGGACCACAGCCAACCCTACTATTTATAGAGCAGGCTTAGCATTTCAGGCGATCTTACCAAAATTATCAACAGCCAAAGTGACCATTTTAGCAGGAGCCATAGCCACCATAGCTGGATTATTTCCAGCCTTTGCTATGAAACTTCTAGGTTTCGTTGCACTTTATGGCTTTATTTTGGCACCATTTGGAGCAATCATTGTATTTGAACATTTTTTCCATAAAAAGGCAGGCATCGTAAAAAACTATGCTGAAGTCGCAAATCTATCGTTTAACAAATCTGTGTTTTGGGCATGGGCTATAAGCTTTGGATTATTTTATTTTATATCGGTTCAATTTGATGTGTTTTTATCTTTTGTAACCTTACCCGCTTGGTTATTATGTGGTATTTTGTTTTTGGTATTTAGTAAATACTTTCAGAATAAAGCCAATTAAAATGATAGGGTGTATTGCAAAACACCATTTTATTTATAAGAGTTTAAACCGTTACCGCTTAAAATCATCGAGATTTTAAATGTGTATACCCAAGAACGTTTCGTAAATACTCCATTCTTTAATAGTTTGAAGTTGCGAGAAACAAAAAATAGGAAAGCTGTTAATCAAGATACATTGGGGCATCAAAGTATGGTAGAATCTTTTGGGGAAATATTCTGTTACTTTATTATATAAACCATACGTTTCAGAAATAACTATTTTTTTTTTACAATAAATAGTTATAAATTAATTATAGTTTTGGTTTTAATGGGATTGAAGCTAAAACGCCAATAATTAATGCTATTGAAATATATGGATAGATGAAACTATCTAGGTCGTTTGAAAAATGAGGAGTTAATATTTTTTGACATAAATACTAAAATGGCAATGGCGCTGTATTTTATTTAGCTATTTTTGGGATTGATATGGGTACTTCATTATCTGCAATACCGCCAACATCACCTTTAACGGCATATTGCCACGAGTAGTTGCAGCATCTTGTGTGTCCCTGTAACACCTAGGATGGTATTGGTGTTAACTCTTTGTAGTGGCTTATATATACCACCCTTTTGAAAGATTTTATTATCAATATAATATAAAAAAACACTGTATTTAAGAGAAATAAACAAACTGTTAATCTGAACAAGCCAATAAGTTTATGTACTACATTAAAAAATTATTGTTTTCAGGTTTTTAAAAATAACGGAAAAATTTCTCTCTTAAAAGAGCCTAATTAAATTAGGTTTTTTAAATAAGCATAATTCCATAAATAGTTGGCTATTAATTATTTATTATATTTTTTACTAAAAATCTTAATGATACAGTATAGTACAGGATGGTTAAAGAATCAATATGTTGTAAAATTGTTAACATATATTTAAGATTAATTTAAATAACCAAAGTCTTATGTATAACAACTAAATATATTTTATGTTAAAACTTAAACTCAAAATGAAACAAAAATTTAAAAGACAATGTCCTGTCTTTGGTTGGATGTTAATGCTAGCGCTGGTGTTTTCTGGCTTTACAAGTATTGATCTACAAGCACAGGAAAGGATTTCTGGTGTTGTAAAAGATGTTGGTGGTATGCCCTTACCAGGCGTAAGCATACTGCAAAAAGGAACTTCTCGGGGTGCTGTAACAGACTTTGATGGAAATTATTCCATTGAATTAGCAACTTCAGGACAAAAAACCCTAGTATTTTCTTACATAGGTTTTAAAACACAAGAAATTCCGGTAAACGGAAGAACAACCATCAGTGTGAATCTAGAGGAGGACGTAGAAAGTCTAGATGAAGTCGTGGTTGTAGGTTATGGTACACAGAAGAAAGAAAGTGTAGTAGGTGCTATTTCTCAAATAAGTGGTGAGGACTTACAGCAGATAAATTCTGGTATTACCAATGTGGAAGAGGCATTACAAGGTAGTTTACCTGGTTTGGTTGCCATACAGGGTAGTGGTGTTCCTGGTAGAAACGATATGCAAATTTACATTCGTGGTCAGGCTTCGTGGAATGGTTCTGGACAGCCTTTAATACTTGTAGATGGTGTTGAAAGGCCTATAGATAACCTTGATTTTAATGATATTGAAAATATTTCTGTGCTTAAAGATGCTTCTGCTACGGCGGTTTTTGGTGTTCAAGGTGCTAATGGAGTAATTTTAGTGACTACAAAAAGAGGTCAAAAAGGTAAGGCGCAATTGTCCTTCACTGCGAATTCAACATTAAAAACCATTTCTAAGATACCTGAAAAGCTTGATGCATTTGATGCCATCATGGAAGCAAATTCGTCGATATATCGCGAACTTGCTCAAAATGAAGCGTCTTGGCAACGATATCGTCCATTCGCTATTGCTGATTTATATAGAAATCCTAGGAATGAAGAAGACCGTAATATATACCCCAATGTAAACTGGGAAGATGCCATTACAAAAGATTTTGCCCTAGACTACCGTGTTAATCTATCTGTGCGTGGAGGAGGAAATAATGCGAAGTATTTTGGTAGTTTAGCGTATCAAAAAGTGTCTGACATTTTTGATGGTGGAAGATATGATAATGGTAAAGGTTATGAAAGTGAGTTTAGCTATGACCGATTTAACTTTCGAAGTAATATCGATTTTAATATCACAAAAACCACTGAATTATCTGTAAATCTTGGAGGGTTTTTAGGTATACAACAGTCACCTGGGAGTCTTAATCTTGTAACAAATAGTATTTATGAGCTAGCTCCTAATGCCTATATCCCTGTGTTTCCTGATGGTGCATTCGGTAGGGATTTTGCTGATATTTTTGCTAATACAAACCCTATTGTAACATTAACAAATACGGGTTATTCTACCAATACGACATTTCAGATAAATACCGATTTTATATTAAAACAAAATTTAGACTTTATTACTAAAGGCTTAACATTCCAAGGACGTTTTTCGTTGGATAATACATCCAGAAGTGACCAAGATCTAGTAGATCGTGGTTCTGATGGTCAAGAAAATGTGAGATACCGTGTGTATAATGAGTTTTTTGACGAGTTTATCGAATCACCAGACGGTGTAAACGATTTTAGTTTCGTTCCAACCCCTTGGAATGTAGAGCCAAACAGTATTCAAAATGGTTCAATCGGTCGAAATTTGTTATATGATGCTTCGTTAAATTATAGCAGTACCTTTGCTGAAAAACACAGTGTTACTGGGTTAGTATTAGTTAGACGCCAAGAACGCGCTAGAGGTAATGGATTTCCTGTATTTCGTGAAGACTGGGTAGGAAGGGTTACTTATGACTATGACAAAAGATATTTCTTAGATGTTAGTGGTGCATATAACGGATCAGAGAAATATGGTCCAGGGTATCGATTTGATCTTTTTCCTGCGTTGGCATTAGGTTGGACGGTATCTAATGAGTCTTTCATGAGTGAGGTTGACTGGGTGAATAAGCTTAAATTTAGAGGATCTTATGGAGAAATTGGTGATGATAGTGGGGCCTCAAGATTTGAATATCAGCAAACTTGGAATTCAGGTGGTGGTGCATTCATACAATCTGGACCTGGTCAAGGAGGCCAACGATCGCCATATACATTCTATAGTCAAGGAAATGTTGGAAACCCAAATCTTCAGTGGGAAACAGCTATAAAGTATAATGTTGGTGCAGAAATAGGGTTATTCAAAAATCTAATAACCGCAGAGTTCGATTATTTTGGTGAAGACCGTAGTAATATAGTAATTCCTGGTTCACAAAGAGCCGTGCCAGATTGGTTTGGTGCCACACCTCCCGCGTTTAATAGAGGTAAGGTAGAAGTACGTGGTTATGAACTTGTTCTTGGAGTTAATCATACGTTTGGTAATGGAGTAAATCTTTTTGGAAATTTTAATTTTACACAAGCTAAGGATGTGGTAATTGATAGAGAAGATCCAGAATTTACACCGTTTTATCAAAAAGCAGCAGGTTACCCAATTGGTCAACCTAGGTCTGCAATACCTGGTAATATACTTACAAGTTGGGATGATGTTTACAGCTCAACACCACAAGTTAATGGGCAAGAATCTACGCGTCTTGGATATTACAATATACATGATTATGATGGCGATGGCGTTTACAACGGCAATTTTGATAATGTTCCATTTGGTTTCCCTACACGTCCTCAAAGAACTTGGGCTGCTACAGTTGGTGCAAGATATAAAGGGTGGAATATGAGTGTTCAGTTTTATGGTACTCAAAATACAAATAGAAATTATATTAGTAGAACTTTCAATAATCAAACAGATACGTTTTTTGCATACGAGTTAGGATACTGGACTAAAGATAACCCTACAGGTACTCGAACACAACCAGCTTTCCTTATTGGCCAAGGCGCTAGCAATCCTAGACAAAGCTTTTTTGATGGGTCGTTAACAAGGCTAAGAAGTATAGCAATTGGTTATGATATCCCTAAAAAGATTTGCGAACAACTTGGGGTTAAATCATTACGATTGTTTGCCAATGGTAATAATTTATTCTTATGGACAGATTTACCAGATGATAGGGAATTTAACAGCAGTCTAACTGGAGATTCACAATTCAGAGGAGATTATCCTACGTTGATACGATATAATTTCGGTTTTAATTTAGATTTTTAAAAAAAAGAATTATGAAAAATTTTAAAATAAAAATAATTTTGCTTCTAGGGCTTCTTTCCACATTTGCCTGTGAAGAATACTTAGACGTAGCACCAGAGTCTGTATTAACAGAAGAAGAGGTGTTTTCAACCTTTGAAAATGTTCAGGGTTTTGTTGAAGAAATGTATGCTTTAGTAGTTTCTTACGGAACAGCGGGCCACACGTTCAATGATTATCTTATGGGAGATGAGGCTTATGACGTACAAGGTTTTAAATATAGTGTTCAAATAGATCAAGGTCGATTGGATGCTTGGGATAATAATTCGTTATGTTATTTAGGTAAAAATGTTAGATTTGGTAATAATCGACCTGAAGGAGATACCAATAGTGACAATGCCAGAGCCAGACCAAAAGTATGGCGTGGTGCTATGCTGGGTATCCGTAAGGCTAATCTTGTTATCCGAAATGAAGATTTAATGGTTGGTCTAAGCCAAGAGGAAAAGAATGTTGTGCTTGGTCAAGCTTACTTTTTTAGAGCTTTTTTTCATAATGAGATTATGAAATTTTATGGACGTTTTCCACATATCACCGAAGTTTTTGAAGGTGTGATTACCATACCACGTCCTGAAACTTACAAAGAGGTGGCTTTGTCTATTAATGAAGATTACAAAAAAGCTATTGAGCTATTACCAGTAGATTGGGACAATGAACCTTATGGGCAAAGAACCCTAGGTGATAATGCACTTAGAGTAACAAAAGGAGCTGCGTATGGCTTTCAGGGTAAAAATTTGCTTTTTGCCGCAAGTCCGTTAATGTTTTTCAATAACCAGCCAGGAATCAATACCTATACGTATGATACAGAATTAGCTGCTATGGCTGTTGATGCTTTTGCAGAAGTGCTTAAGCTAGATGGTGTTGTATATTCATTTGCACAAAACATGGAAGATTACAAGAAGGTACTTTGGGAAGTTCCTATAAGAACTTTTCCAGGATTACAACCTGAGGCTAGAGAGTTAATTTTTGCTGCTCCGGCGGCGTCACAAGTTGGTCAAACTATGAGTTTTATGGCTTCTAGTGTACCAAGTGATATTGCTCGTACCGGTGCACAATCTACCAGTGCAACCCATAATTTTATATATTATAATTTTGGAATGGCTAATGGATTATCTATTGAAGATGACTTAAGTGGGGCATACGGTGCGACAACTTATGATCCTCTTAGACCTTTTGATAACCGTGATCCTCGCTTTTATGCATGGATTTTTTCAGATAGGGACGTGCTTGGTACACGAGCAAGCATACCTGCTAAAAATAGAATTTTTCAGTTGTATGTAGAGGACGAAAATGGCGCCGAAGGGATTGGCGAACATCGTAAGGTTAATAATACAGGGTATATATTTAAGAAGTTTTATCCAGAAATTAACGGCGAATACCATTCTAATCAAGGGAATAATATTCTTAGAAGGTTTACAGGAATGCGCCTTCATATGAGGTTAACTGATGCATATTTAATGTATGCTGAGGCGCTTCATGTTGCTAGAGGGGCAACCACAGCGCCTAGTTCTTTTTCAATGACAGCAGAACAAGTTGTTAATAAAATGAGAACTAGAGCGGGGCTACCTAATGTAAATCCTGCTATTGTTGCAGATAACAATAAATTCATGGATGAGTTAAGACGTGAAAGAGCTGTGGAATTATCTTATGAAGCACACAGATGGGTGGATATACGCCGTTGGGGAATTGCTCATGAAGATAAATACAGGATTAAAACAGAATTAAGATTTGATAAAGATTGGACGTACTTTGAAGAAGCTGTTCTTAGAGAAAGAGTTTGTGAATATCCTAAGCATTATTGGATGCCTTTCGAACAAAATCAAACACAATTTTACGAAGGTTTCCCTCAAAATCCAGGGTGGTAGTCTTATATAAATTTGTTATAACTAATACTAAAGAAATAAAAATGAAGATAAATAAATTATATAGGTTGTATACGCTAATGTGCTTTACCTTGTTTTGCTTTTGCAGTATGGCAACAGCTCAAATAAAAGGCACAGCGGTATCAGCAACCGTAGTTGATGACCAAGGAAACCCTTTAAGCGGAGTCAATATTTACGCGCCTGATGGCGTTAAAAAAACGACTGATATTAATGGGCAATTTACACTTAACTTAAACAATGATGAGACTGTAGTCATAGAAAAAAAGGGATACGAGTCAGAACATCTTAGGATATCTGATTTATCTGGTAATATAGCTCTAGAAAAATCTCCTTTTCTTGCTTCGGAAGATGACGAAATAAATATGGGGGTTATCACGAAAGACCGACGTGATATTGTAGGAGCTGTATCGTCAATTAATACCAAAGACCGTTTAACTTATGATAACACACAGTTTGTTAGAGATTATATTAGTGGTTTAACGGTAGGGGTTAGAGGCTCTTCTAATATTAGAGGTATAGGAAATGCACTATTTGTAATTGATGGTGTTTTTGGGCGAGACCCCAATGTTTTAAATATGGAAGAGGTTGAGCAGATCACCGTACTTAGGGATGCAAATGCTGTGGCATTATATGGTAGCCAAGGAAGAGATGGTGTTATTATTATTAACACTAAACGTGGTAAGATAAATAAAAAAGAAGTAAATGTGAATGTACGCTCTGGTATTAGAGTGCCTATTTCTTTACCAAATTATTTGGGAGCTGCAGATTTTATGGAATTGCGTGATGAGGCTAGAATTAATGATGGAATATCCTCAGATGATGCTGGATTATTTAGAAATTCTCCAAATAATCCAATAAGCAATACAAGAAGTGGTTTAAATCCTATCGAATTTCCAGATGTTGATTTGTATGAATTCATTCAGCCTTTTGTAAAAACGACCAATGTTATTTCTGAATTTTCTGGTGGTAATGATAAATCGCAATATTATGTTAATGTAGGATGGAATTATGATGAAGATTGGGTTAATATTAACGAAGATATAAATGCCGGTACCAATCGTTTTAACGTAAGAGGTAATATCGATTTTAAGGTTAACGACTGGATTACCAGTAGTCTTGATGGTGTTGCCATTATAAGTAGCTCTAAAAGTGCCAGAGCAAATCTATTAAATGCTGCGACTACATTTCTTCCTTTTGAATATGCGCCTTTATTACCTATAAGTAGTATTGATGCTACGAACAACCCAGAATTGCAAGCTTTGTTGGCTGGTGCTAATACTTTTGATGGTAATTTATTAGGTAGTGCACAACAAATTGGAGTGAATGCACCTATAGCATTGGCTATTGCTGGTGGTTATCAGAATAATGTATTTCGTGTCACCCAGTTCAATAATTCAATAAATTTTGATTTATCTAGAATAACGGAAGGCTTAACAGCTAAAACATATTTAAGTTTTGACTTTTACGAGTTATATACGGAATCTATAAGAAATCAATATAGAACTTATGCTCCTACTTGGGAAGATAATAAAATAATAGATTTACAAGACTTTGGTGAAGATTTAAGAGATTTATCAGAAAATGTAAACTCTAATGGGTTTGTATCTCGATTAGGTATGTATGGTTTGGTAAACTATCAAAAAACCTTTGCCACTAATTATTCTATTAATACCACGTTTTTAGGATACTATAATTCAGAAAAACGAGCTGGTGTACTTCAAACAAATAAAGATGCCCACTTAGGGTTTCAGATGACTTTCGATTTCAAGAAAAAAGTTTTTGTTGACTTTTCGGGAGCCTATGTAACCTCATTAAAATTACCAGAGGGTAATAGAGGCGCTTTATCACCGACAGTAGGACTGGGCTATATTTTAAGCGAGGAGCCATTTTTAAAAGATAGTGATTTTGTAAATTATTTGAAACTAAAAACTTCGGGAGGAATTATTAAGTCTGATGTAGGAATTGGCGGGTATTATTTATATGACGAAAACTATTCAGCGAGTTCAACGTTTACTTGGGCAGATGGATTTCAATCGAATAGAAGACAAAGTATTTCGCAAGGCGCTAATCCAAACCTAGGATACGAAGAACGTATTGATTTGAACATAGGTTTAGAAACGTATTTAATGAATTCACTTTGGTTAGAAGCTAATTATTTTAGAACAGAGCTTGATAAACAATTGGTATTTTTAGCCGATCAATATCCGTCTTATTATAACACGTTTAGACCTTATGATAATTTTAATGCGAATTTATACACGGGGTTTGAATTAGGTCTGAATTTCAATAAAACATTTAATGATTTTTCTGTGGGTATCGGTGCGAATGTTTTATACAGCCAAACGGAAGCATCAAAACGATCTGAAACTAACGAGTTTGATTATCAAAATAGACAAGGTAGAGAACTATCTACAATTTACGGATTAGAAGACTTAGGATTTTATTCCGCATCTGATTTTACAACAAATACAGAGGGAGATCTTGTTTTAAACAGTAGTTTACCCGTACCAAACTTTGGTGCAGTGCAACCTGGAGATATCAGATATACAGATCAAAATGACGATAACATTATCGACCAAGACGATAGCGTAGCTATTGGTCAAGGTTCTAGTCCATGGACCTACGGGATTAATTTAAATGTAAAGTATAAAGCCTTTAATTTATTTATACTAGGTACTGGCCAAACAGGAGGACTTGGTAATAAGTTAACTGGTTTTGACAATTACTATACCCCAAATGGAAATGATAAATACTCTGAAGAGGTATTAGGGCGTTGGACACCTGCAACGGCTAATACGGCTACCTTTCCAAGGTTATCAGCTCAGAATAATCAAAACAACTTTAGAACATCGACGTTCTGGTTGTACGATAATACTTTTTTCAGAATTAATCGAGCGCAGTTAACTTATGAGTTTGCTGATACCTTATGTGATAAAATAGGCGTTGAAGATTTTAGTTTAAATCTTCAAGGAACCAATCTTTTTGAAATAGCCGAAAATAAAGATATTAATCGATTGAATATCGGTCGGGATCCTCAGTCTAGAACCTATACCTTTGGTATAAGATTGTCATTTTAATTAAAAATAAAAATTTAAATAGATAAAATGAAAAATTTAATAAAATATATATTAATTGTTTTGGTTTTCACTGGCTTTGTTGCCTGTGATGAAAACTTCTTGGAGCCTATTGATGAAAACAGATTAGACTTTGATTTTGTTAGTGGAACTCCAGCAGCAGCAGAAGGCGTTTTATTGCAAGGTTATACGCGTTTAGTAGATCAGTTTTCGTTTAATGAAGCTGCAACAGATGATGCTGTAAATAACCAATTAGGTAATGATTTTAAACGTATGGCTTTAGGAGAGCTTAATGCGCAGTTTAATCCTACGTCGCGATGGAATAATTATCAAGCTGTTTTGTGGGTGAATAAATTTTTAGAAATTCTTGAAGTTGGTGAGATCGTATGGAATACGGATGAGGAAATTAACGAAATGTTTGGCATGCGTTTGAAAGGGGAAGCACTTGCACTACGTGGGTTGCATCATCTTTATATATTGCAAGCCCATGCAGGTGAAGGCACTTCTGGGCAATTGCTTGGAGTTCCATACATAACCGATTTCATCGAGGCTAATGGTAATTTTAATATCCCTCGTTTATCATTTGAGGCTACAGTACAAGCTATCATGGCAGATTTTGATGAAGCACTTACTTTATTACCAACCGATTACACAGATAATGCGGCAGATGTAGATCCAATTTATCAGAGTTATGATTTTAATAAATACAAAGTAGCTAACGGTAATTTAATAAATTTACGAATTTCTGGTAGAATAGTAAGAGCATTAAAAGCGCGTCTAGCCCTTTTTGCTGCTAGTCCTTCATTTTTAAATGATCAAGGATATTATAATATGGCAGCAACAGGTGCAAGCGAAATTTTAAATACTATTGGAGGTGTTTCAGGTTTAGTGCCTGATGGTCTTGAGTTTTATGTGTCCGATGACAGTTATATTAGTGGGGAAATGATTTGGCGTGGTTCAGAAGAAAATCCAAATGCCAACATCGAGCGACGCATGTTTCCACCTTCTGTGAATGGTAGTGGGGAAATCAATCCATCACAAAATTTTGTAGATGCATTCCCTATGCAAAACGGTTTCCCTGCAACAGAGGTTAATGGATACGATCCAGAAAATCCTTACGCAAACAGAGATCCTAGATTAGAAAAGTTTGTGGTTCTTAACGGGGCTTCTTTTGGAGGCGGAACTATAAACACAGGTGTTGGCGGCGGTATTGACAGATTAGATTCAATTCCTCAATTTTCAACAACTACGGGCTACTATCTTAAAAAACTACTACGTCCAGATGTAAGATTAAATGATAATGGATCTACTACAGATAGAAGACACTACGATGTTTATTTTAGATATACAGAATTATTCTTAATATTTGCCGAAGCGGCCAATGAAGTTGGAGGTCCAGACCAACAGATTAATGGAATGTCTGCTCGTGATGTTATTGGTGCAATTAGAGAAAGAGCAGGACTTGCTCAGCCTGATAACTATTTGGCATCTATTACAACAAAAGAAGCTATGCGCCAACTCATTAGAAATGAACGACGCTTAGAGTTAAGTTTTGAAGGTTACAGATTTTGGGACTTAAGACGATGGGGATTACCTTTAAATGAAACTGCTGAGGGGGTTTTCTTTGATGGAACCGATTATAATCTAGGCATAAACGTTGAGGCAAGGAATTATCCACCATTTGCTATTTATATGCCAATTCCCAATGATGAAACTTTAAAGTTTCCAGAGCTTGAACAGAATTCAGGTTGGTAGGACTAGCATACTAATAAAAGAATTTAAAAAATATTTAACATGAAAATAAAATTAGTTATAATAATCGCCTTAGTCTTTAGTCTAATGGCTTGCGAGAATCAAGAAATCACAAAAGATGATTTTGGCTCAACTTCAGTCTATTTTCCATTTCAAACCCCTGTGAGAACTTTAATTTTGGGTAAATATGACTTGGGTTTTAATGATAATGACAATAACGGCCGATTTGAAATAGGTGTTGTGATGTCTGGAGTTTTTGAAAACAAGATAGATCGAAGAGTGTTTTTTGAACTGGCTCCACAAATTATAGATTCTACCCAGTTAGTAGGTGTAGATTCTATAAATGTTCAAGTTTTACCAGCTTCATATTATACTATTGAGCAACAAAGTCCGGTAACAATTCCAGCAGGATCTATAAATGGTCGTATTTCTATTCAACTTGCGGATGCGTTTTTTGATGACCCATTATCATTTGCAGATTTTGGTGAAGTAAATTATGTTATTCCCTTGAGAATTACAGATTATGAAAATCTGGACTCGCTTTTAACAGGTGTTCCTTCAGTTGATAATCCTATTAGGATAAGAAGTACCGATTGGCAAGTTTTACCTAAAGATTATACGCTTTTTGGTATAAAATACATAAATAAGTATCACGGTAAATATTTACGTCGTGGTGTAGATGTCATGACAAATAATTTGGGAGAGGTGACGAACTCAACATATAGTCAAGAATTTGTTGTAGACGACGAGGTTGTCGATTTAATAACAAGCGCTAGGTTTAATGTAAAATATATTAATCGTGTGCGAAGAGGAGAACTCTCTAGTCCCGGAGATGTAAATATTGAGCTTGCATTTAGTGCTGATGATACATGCACAATCATTGGTTATGGAGACGATCCGTATAATGTTTCTGGTTCAGGGCGATTGGTTGAAAATGGTGATGAATGGGGAGGACAAAAACGTGATGTAATATATTTAGATTACCAGTACACCGATGCTGCTAACAATGAAACTCATGCGGTAAAAGATACTTTAGTCATGCGAAATAGGGATGTTAAGTTTGAGGAATTCACTATTGGTATAAAAGCACCAGGAGATGGAGATGCGGACGATGATTAATTTTGTTTTGCTAGTATAAATTTTACTTGATAATTTTAAAAAAATAGCGGGAGTTTACTTCCGCTATTTTTTTATTATATATAATCAGGCATTAGTGGTTATAAAATTTTTCAAATATGTGATTTTTTATTTCTTTGTCATTTTTTTGTTGCTACAACCTGTAAACTCTCTATTCTTTGTTTTTCGGTTTTTTATATCATCAATATAGCATACTATATAACAACAATGAACCATAGGGCCATGAACTTTTTAGTTTTTATTTTAATTTAAGACTTGATTCATTAAAAAATAAGCATGATGAAAACATTAAATAGTATCGTTTAAAACGAATCATTTGCTTTTTTGTATTTGTTAAGTCTTATTTCAGGACAGAGCAGGATACGATTTAGTTTGATATCCTATAAATTTGATAATCATTCTTAGTTAAAATTTAGTTTGATTAATAATTTTTTAAGTTAGTTAATACTCTCTATCATTGAAGTAAATTACTTCTATGTTAGAGAGTTTTTTTGATAAATTTCTCAATCAAGAATGGTATGAAAGTATTCAAATTAACTTTAGCCTTTTAATAGATTCTAAATTCATATTTAAACCAAATAGTGGCATAAAATATTAATGTTGATACAGAGATTAATAACTGTATTGGTTTGCACGAGTACATTTGAGATGATGGCTTCACCTAAACGCTAAATGGGGAACTCATAAAGAGCGCAGAATCATATGTTCGCTGTGCGATTAGATTTAAGCTAACTCTTATAAATCTATTAAGGCTATTTGGTAATGAAATACAGCTTATATAAAATTTATTGATAACCATGTACAATATGGATAAATATTAAAAACGCAATAAAATATGGAGATGCTAAAGGTGATTTTTCAAGATTGTTTTCAGAAATAAAATACAAAAAGTGATCAATTTTCACTATTTTGTAGAAAGGCCAAACTCTATTAAATACCTCAATAACAACGTAGCATTTAGAGCTATTAAAATTAGAATTCCATCAAAAAAAGTAAAATGAAATTATCGTAGTGTTTTTTAGTAGCTGGTACATATCTTACGAAAGCAAAGTTATAGTCATATCATTGTTGATAACGCGTAACCTCATTTAGTTTATAGTTTTAGAAAGACGGTTAAACGCTTCTAAAGCACTGATAGCCTTAAAGAAAGTAATCTAAAAATGGTGACCAAATAAAGCAGATTGGGTATAAAGGAACCCTAATAGTTTACGCAAAAAAAGGGATGATTAAATCTAGAAGGCAAAACGATAAACAACGTTTTAAAATAGATATGGTTTTAGTGGTGCGGCAGCTTAAAAGAATAAACAAAAGAATTGTAAAATTAGATATTAGGTGTTTAGATCTAAATAAACAAGCAATGTGAGATTATAGTCCACAACAATGAGTAAAACAATCAGAATCTATAGTTATTAAAGGCGTAAAGGCAACAAAATATATTCAAATAATTTTCAATGCTAAATGTAATGATAACAGTGTAACATGTAATAATAAAACTTCTTAAATTAACAACTATGACTAATTTTAAACGAATGTTCTTTCTCTTTTTTCTTTTTGGTTTTACACTGAGTAGCCAAACTGAACTTCCAGCTTTTTTTGGAGATAATATGGTTTTACAACAAAACGAAAATATTTCAATTTGGGGTAAAGATATTCCTGAAACTGTTATAAAAATTGCTTCAAGTTGGGGTGAACATACATCAGCTGTTGCAGATACTGAGGGTTTTTGGTTTTCAACAATTAAAACAAGAGAAGGCTCTTTTGAAACGCATAATTTAAAGATTGAAGGCAGCGATACTAAAACTTTAAGTAATATTTTAATTGGTGAAGTTTGGTTCTGTTCTGGGCAATCTAATATGGAAATGTCTCTTAAAGGTTTAGGGAAATCAAAGGTTTTAAATGCAGATAAATACCTTGAAATTGCTAATAATAAAAATATCCGACTATTTAATAATCCAAGAACAGCTAGTGTGTTACCTAGTTTTAATGTAAATGGGATGTGGGTTGAGTCAAACGAAGAGCACGCAAAAGCATTTAGTGCCATTGGATACATTTTTGGTACAAAACTCTTTGAAAACCTGAATGTTCCTATAGGTATTATTGAGTCCTCTTGGGGAGGCACTAAAATTGAATCTTGGATACCTAAACAAGATTTACTAAAATATAAAAACATTAATTTTTCTAATACATTACCAAAAGAGGAAAGCAAACAAAAAAAACCATCTTTCCTATATAATGCGATGATTTATCCATTTCAGGATTTCAAGATTAAGGGCATACTTTGGTATCAGGGAGAATCAAATAGAATGCAACCTGATATCTATGAAGATTATATGAAGGATTTAATTGATTCATGGAGAAACCAATGGAAAGATAAAAATCTTCCGTTTTATTTTGTACAAATAGCTCCTTTTGATTACGTTAAAAATAAAAATGCTCCAGATATGGGCGCTAATCTAATAAGAGAAGCACAATTGAAAATTTCTCAGAATATAAAAAATACGGGTATAGTAGTAACAACTGATGCTGGAGATTGTAATGATATACACCCGTCTAAAAAGGAAATAGTAGCAACGCGATTAGCAAACTGGGCGTTGTCTAAACAATATGATGCTAAAGGCTTATATTACAAAAGTGGTGAGCTAAAAAGCATATCAATAAAGAATAACAAAGTAAAACTTCGTTTCAAATTTCACAAAAATGATTATTTCATTAATAGCAATAATGTGGATGGGTTTACCGTAGCTTCTGATGATAAGATATTTTATCCAGCACAAGTAAGTTTCAGTAAAAACAAAAAAAGTTTGATAATTTATAGTGAAAAAGTAAATAAACCAGTAGCGGTAAGATATGGTTTTGAAGACTGCTTTGTTAACAATTTGAAAACAAAATCAACATTACCAATATCTACATTCAGAACGGATAATTGGTGAGTCAGATTTTTCTTTAAAACATAACATAGTTGTCTTTTAAAAAATCGCCGCTTTTGCTTATTTCATTACTTTTTTTAGAACTACTTCAGGACACAACAGGATAGATCGTGAGTTAAAATACTCTAATTTTATAAGCTGTGTATGTTGCATAAATATTAACGATATTATATTAAGAAATCTGTCTATGCTTAAAAATAATTTTTTATTAGTTTCATTCGTTTTTGCATGTTGTTTTAATATTACTAATTCACAACAACAAAGTGATGACGAAAAGCCAAATATTATTTTCATTCTTACTGATGATCAGCGTTTTGATGCTATTGGTTATGCAGGAAATAAATTTGTTGAAACCCCGCAGATGGATGATTTGGCTAAATCTGGAACCTATTTTAATATGGCTATAGTGACTACCCCAATATGTGCCGCTAGTAGAGCAAGTATATTAACAGGGCTCCACGAACGTGCGCATAATTTTAACTTCCAAACTGGTAATATTCGTGAGGAGTATATGGCAAACTCATACCCAACGCTTCTTAAAAATAACGGCTATTACACAGGTTTTTATGGTAAATATGGTGTACGGTACGATGATTTAGACAAACAATTTGATGAGTATGAATCTTATGACAGAAATAACCAGTATAAAGATAGAAGAGGATATTATTATAAAACCATTGATAATGATACCGTTCACTTAACCAGATATACTGGGCAACAAGCGATTAATTTTATTGAAAAAAATGCAACAAATAAGAAACCTTTTTGTCTGTCTCTAAGTTTTAGTGCACCACATGCACACGACGGCGCACCAGATCAATACTTTTGGCAAGCAGAAACCGATAAATTACTTGAAAATACTACTATTCCAGGACCAGAATTAGGGGATGATAAATATTTTGAGGCCCAACCAAAAATAGTAAGAGATGGTTTTAATAGATTGCGTTGGACTTGGCGTTATGATACACCTGAGAAATATCAACACAGTTTAAAAGGCTATTATAGAATGATTTCTGGAATAGACTTAGAAATTGCGAAGTTAAGACAAAAACTAAAAGAAAAAGGCGTTGATAAAAACACCGTTATTATAGTAATGGGCGATAACGGTTATTTTTTAGGAGAACGACAACTGGCAGGAAAATGGTTAATGTATGATAATTCTATTAGAGTACCATTAATTGTGTATGACCCTAGAGTAAATCAACATCAAGATATTGATGATATGGTTTTAAATATAGATATTCCTCAAACTATAGTAGATTTAGCAGGAGTTAAAGCACCAGATACATGGCAAGGTAGAAGCTTAATGCCTATTGTTAAAAAAGAAACAAATACCATGGCTCGAGATACTATTTTGATAGAACATTTATGGGATTTTAGTGAAATTCCACCAAGTGAGGGCGTGCGAACTGCAGAATGGAAATACTTTAGATATGTAAATAACAAATCTATTGAGGAACTTTATAATTTAAAAAAAGACCCAAAAGAGATTAACAACTTAATTGGAAAGAAAAAATATAAAGATACCGCCAATAAACTCCGAGCAAAACTTGAAGAATTAATTAAGAAAAATAGTAATGCATATAGAGCAGCACCAACTGATTTAACGGTTGAGCTTATAAGAGACCCAAGTGCAGATGTTAAGATTATTGATTTAAAGCCAGAATTTGGATGGACTGTGCCTTTAGGTGCCAAATACCAAGGCGCTTATCAAATATTGGTAGCCTCAAATAAAACGACTATTGATGCCAATAATGGGGATATTTGGGATAGTGGTCAGGTACGTGCGTTAAAATCAACAAATGTAGAATATAAGGGAGGTTCGCTTCAAGCAAAAAAAACCTACTATTGGAAAGTTAGAATTTGGGATGAGGAAAATAGACTGGTGGATTATTCCGGGGCTCAAAAATTTACAACAGGACAAAGCGATAGCTATATTATTTCAACAGAAAATAAGTTTGTAGTAGAGCAGGTGAAACCTATAAAATTTGAAAATAGAGGTGATTTTTATTTTATGGATTTTGGTAAAGCGGCATTTGCAACGCTAGATTTTAATTACGAGGCTAAAAAGCCACATACCATTACTGTTAGGATTGGGGAGCAATTAAAAGGAGAACATATCAATAGAACACCTTTTGAAAAGAGCCATATTCGTTATCAGGAAATAAAAGTTGATGTTACTCCTGGTCAAACAAAATATCAACTATCGATAAAAGCAGACGAACGAAATACATTACCCAATAAAGCAATTGCATTACCTCAAGGTTTTCCAGTATTGATGCCATTTAGATATGCTGAAATAGAAGGGAATCAAGAACCTATTACAATTAACGATTTTGAACAATTAGTATACCATACCTATTGGGATGATAATGCAAGCAGTTTTGATAGTAATAACAACATCTTAAATCAAGTTTGGGAGTTGTGTAAGTACTCCATAAAAGCCACTACTTTTAACGGGTTATATGTAGATGGAGATAGGGAGCGTATTCCATATGAGGCGGATGCTTACTTAAATCAGTTAAGTCACTATACAACAGATAGAGAGTATGCGATGGCTAGACGTACCATTGAATATTTTATGGAACACCCGACATGGCCAACAGAATGGCAACAACATATGGCGTTATTGTTTTATGCAGACTACATGTACACCGGTAATACAGAACTTATTGAAAAGTATTATGAAGATTTAAAGTATAAAACACTTTATGAATTATCTAATGAACAAGGTTTAATAACTTCAGAAAATGTAACGCCCGAGTTTATGTATAAACTTGGTTTTAAAGAAGGGTATTCAAAGCCACTTACCGATATTGTTGATTGGCCATCAGCTGGTTGGGGAGGTGATCCAAACAATAAAGGTGAGCGTGATGGTTATGTGTTTAAACCTTACAATACTGTAATTAATGCCTTTTTCTATGAGAACATGAAAATTATGGCAGAATTTGCTAAAGTGTTAGGTAAAACTCAAGAAGTTTTAGAGTTTGAACTTAGAGCAGCCAAAGTAAAACAAGCCCTTAATGAAAACATGTTTGATCATGAACGTGGTATTTATGTTGATGGGATTGGTACAGATCATGCATCTTTACACGCTAATATGATGCCATTGGCATTTGGAATGGTGCCAGAAGCGCATCTTAATTCTGTTATTGAATTTATTAAATCTCGAGGAATGGCTTGTAGTGTTTATGGTTCGCAATTTTTAATGGACGGCTTATATAATGCTGGTGAAGCAGATTACGCCTTAGATTTGTTAGCCAGCACAGAAGAAAGAAGCTGGTACAATATGATTCGTATAGGCTCTACAATGACTTTAGAAGCTTGGGATTTGAAATATAAGAATAATCTAGATTGGAACCACGCTTGGGGAGCAGTACCCGCAAATATAATACCACGTGGCTTATGGGGAATCAAACCTAAAACACCTGGATTTGGCGTGGCCTCAATAAAGCCTCAAATGGGTAAGTTAAAATCGAGCGACATTGTAGTGCCAACCGTACGAGGAGAAATAAAAGGAACCTATACTTATAACGGTGCGCGATTACAAACTTATGAAATTGAGATACCTGGGAATATGGTAGCGGAATTTTCATTAAATGGTTTAGAAGGAAAAGACTTAATTCATAATGGAGAAAAAGTACCATCGGCTTTTGAATCCATAAGGTTATCACCAGGAAAGCATACCATTGAATTAAAAATAAATTCCTTTTAAACTCAAATCATAATACATTATGAAATCTTATTTTTTACTTTTTTTGATTGTAACATTGTCTTTTTTTTCATGTCAACAACAAAAAGAAGTGAAAATTGAAGGTGAACTAAAAAAATGGCATAGGGTTGCTTTGAACTTCGAAGGTCCTGAAACTAATGAAATGGATGAAAATAATCCGTTTTTAAATTACAGGTTAGATGTTACTTTTAAGAATGGCGATAAAACCTATGTTATTCCTGGCTTTTATGCAGCTGATGGCAATGCAGCAGAAACTAGTGGTGGTTCAGGAAATATTTGGCAAGTTCGTTTTACGCCAGATACTATTGGAGTATGGACGTACAACACATCATTTAAGAAAGGCGAAAATATAGCAGTGTCTGCTAATTTAAGTGAAGCTTCTAGTGCAGGTTTTATGGATGGACAATCTGGAACATTTGCAATTTCTGAATCGGATAAAAAAGGGATTGATAACCGCGCCAAAGGGCGATTGCAATATGTTGGTAAATCCTATTTGAAATTCGCTGAAAGTCAAAAATACTTTATAAAACTTGGAGTGGATGCTCCAGAAAATTTATTGGCTTATACCGATATAGATGTATCAACCAACGCTTTGGGTTTTCAAAAAGTTTGGGAGCCTCATGCTAAAGATTTTGATGAAAGCGCAGTACGATTTTTATGGCAAGGAAAAAAAGGTAAAAATCTTTTAGGTGCCATAAATTACTTGGCAAGTGAAAAATTAAATGTATTCTCGTTTTTAACCTTTAATGTTGATGGCGACGACAGGAATATATTTCCTCATATTTTAAAGGTGCCAGTAGAGGAATATGAAGAATATGCAAGTGTTCAAAAGAATAAAGAGGCTTGGGAAACCATGTTTTATAAAACACGTTTTGATGTTTCCAAACTAGAGCAATGGGAACGAATTTTTGAATATGCTGAAACAAAAGGCATGTTTCTTCATTTTAAAACTCATGAAACTGAAACCGATCATTTAATGGATAATGGTGTTTTTGGGGTTGAAGGAAAACTGTATTACCGAGAATTAATTGCGAGATTTGGACATCATTTATCGATGAATTGGAATTTAGGAGAAGAAAACAATCAACCTATTACAGAAGTTATAAAAGTAGCTCATTATGTGTCAAATTTAGATACTTACAATAGTCATTTAGTTATTCATACCTTTCCCAATAAAGATGATAGATATGCCGAATTAATTGGAAACCAATCGCCACTTACAGGAGCATCATTGCAATTAAGTCATCCTGATTTTAACGATGTACATCCTCGAGTTTTAAAGTGGCGAGACAAATCTAATGCAACAGGTAAAAAATGGGCATTAGCGGTAGATGAACCAGGAAAAGCAAATATAGCGTTATTGCCAGATGATGAAGACCTTGAACATAATTTTGCTAGAGGTAGAGCCCTTTGGGGAACACTTATGGCAGGAGGGTATGGTGTAGAATGGTATTTTGGGTATGCAAGTCCAAATTCAGATTTAACCTGTCAAGATTTTAGGAGTCGCGATTTATTTTGGGATCAAAACAGATATGCTTTATATTTTTTTAATAATTATATCCCGTTTTGGGAGATGGAACCTCGTGACGATTTAGTATTTTCTGATGAAGTTTCGTACTGTTTAGCAAAAGAAAATGAAGTGTATGCCATATATACTGAAGCTAATACCGATAGTATGAAAATTGATTTAGGGATATCTGATAAAACTTTTGAAATAAAATGGTTCGATCCTAGACATGGAGGTCATTTACAAAATGGTTCTATAAAATCAGTAAAAGGGAATGGGTTAGTTAAATTAGGCACGCCACCGTCAGAACCTGGTAAGGATTGGGTTGTAATCATCATACTTCAATAAAAGGAAATTAAATTCCAAAAAATATAATCATAAAAAACATGTTTAGAAGAATTTTAAATATAGTTATACTGTTTAATCTCATGGTATCGGCGTACGCCCAAAATCCAATTGTACCAAACAAAGGACTTAACGATCCACATATTCATATTTTTAATGATACAGCTTATGTTTATGCATCACACGATAAATCTATAGAAAATAAAGAATTCATCATGGAAGATTGGTGGATATGGTCATCGCCTGATTTAGTGAATTGGACAAAACGAAGTGTTTTAAACCCAAAAGACACCTATATCGGTAATAATTTTACCAGATGTTGGGCTACAGATGCCGCTTTCAAAAACGGTAAATACTACTTTTATTTTTCTGAAGGTAATGAACAAACAGGTGTAGTGGTTGGAGATACACCAGTAGGTCCATGGAAAGATGTGATGGGAAAGCCATTATTAGTTTCAGATTTAACACCAACCCATGAATACGACATGGCAGTTTTTGAGGATAAGGGAGCACATTACATCATTTTTGGCGTATGGGATTACTATATAGCTAAGCTGAATGATGATATGATAAGTTTGGCAGAAACTCCAAAAAAAATTAGTATCAATAACCCAAGAGGCCCTTATAACAGAGATGGTAAAAACGAAGAAATGCCAACAGATGATAAACCCTTTGTGCACAAATACCATGGAAAGTATTATTTGTCTTGGGGCTGTTTTTACGCCATGTCTGATAATGTATACGGACCTTATGATTATAAAGACACTGTAATAAAAGAAGAAAGTTTTGCTGAAGGGTATGATACACCTACATGGCCAAATGGTTTTTTACAAGGACGACATGGTTCGTTTTTTGAGTGGTATAACCAATGGTATTTTATTTATTGTGATATAAGTCAAACAGGAAACCGTTATTTTAGAGATGCATTTATAAGTTATGTGCATTATAAGGATAATGGTGAAATGGATTTGATTCGGGTTGATGGTATTGGCGTAGGACAATACGATGCAAACAACGGAGCAATTGAGGCAGAAGATTATTTTAAAGCATCTGGAGTCCAAAAAATCGAAAATACTATAGGAGGTTTTTCTATTATGGCAGAAGGAAAAAATGGATATGTAACCTATCCAAATATTCAAAACCTAAAAGGAAAAAGCAATATAGAACTTGAGGTTTTATCTAGCACTAATTCAGAAATAGAAATTAGGGAAGGTTCTCAAAATGGTAAGCTACTCGCAACGTGTAATTTTACAGCCAATAACACTAAAGCGTTTCAAAAAGAAAGTTTTAAAACTAACGCGTTAGAAAATGGACAAACAATATGTTTAGTTTTTAAAAATTCTGCAGTAGCAAATTTAAAAATAAACAGATTTAGATTTAAGTAAATAGAATTAAAATGATGCTACTAATAATCTATAAAAAGATTGATTTTATAAATGATTTTTAAGTTAAAAACACAAAACCCTAAAATGTTTAAGAAAACTATATTTATTTGTATCCTTAGTTTATTTCTGGGCTGCACTTCTGAAAACACGAATGAAGTTCCATCTGCACATGAAGTTATTAAGATAACTGAAAAAGTAGCAAATTGGCAGATGAATCATAGTTTAGATAACAAGTTTAATGAGTTACATTGGTCTAATAGTATGCTTTATTCAGGTATATTTCAACTTAGTGAAGTATCCCACTATCCAAAATACATCAATGGGTTGATTGAAACAGGTGAAAGAAACAAGTGGGGAATTCATGCCCAAAAAGACAACTATTCAGTAAGCCAATTCTATTTAAGTATTAATGAAGAGCCTCATTTAAAAAGAGAAGAAATAATATTACCAACTCAAACAAAAATACATGCAATTTTAAATAACAGCCAAAGTAAAGATTGGAATTGGAAAACAAGTGAAGCACTATTTCAAAAACCACAAGTCTTAGCAAAATTATCAAAAATAGAAAAGGATACTACAGGTGTATATTTAGCGTATTTGGATGAGCAATATCAAAAAGTGTATTCAGAATTATGGGATAAAGATGCACAATTATTTTATCGCGATAGTTCTTATTTTGATAAAAAAGAGAAAAATGGTAACAAATTGTTTTCATCCTTTAGTAACGGTGGGGTTTTCGCAGGTTTAGCCCTTTTAATTTCAGACGTACCAAAAGACTGGGAAAAGATGTTGTTTTATGAAGATATTTTTAAACAAATGGCACAAACCCTGAAAAGTACACAACGAAAAGATGGTACATGGTCAGAAGGTTTGCTTGGAGACAAAAAAGACTATCAAAGTTTAGAACTAGGTGGAACCTCATTTTTTGTATTCGGAATAGCTTGGGGTATTAATAATGGTTTGCTAGACAGAACAGCTTATGAGCCTATATTGTTAAAAGCTTGGAGTAAAATCTCAAAACAGGTTGATGAAAACGGTAAATTAAATTTTTATAATACGTCTGATGAATTTAAAGACTATACTACGAGCTATAATATTGGTGGTTTTTTAGCAGCAGGCTCAGAAATGTACAAATATATCAACTCGTTTTATCCTGTGGATAAAAATACTGCTTACACCACATTTATGGAAGATGGTGGCTGGTGTTGGTACCAAGACCCAAGAGTTATTATTAGTAATAAAAAGCTCATTATTGCCGGTCTTAGCGGTCAAAGTGGGGATGCTCGTTTAGGAGTTTTTGATTTAAAAAATGAACGTTTAGATAGTGTTTTGGTGTTAGATAAAAAAATTGGAGTGGATGACCATAATGTACCAGCCCTATATAAAAGACCAGATAAAAGTGTGTTGGCAGTTTGGGCTAAACACGCCAGAGAAAAAAAACATTATTCAAGCATTTCTGCTTCAAGTGATTATTTAAAATGGACGGCTATTGACACCTTTAAGCATGAGTATAAAGCAAAAGTGGGTGTTACTTATATGAATCTTTATTATGTAAAAAATCAAGAGAAATTATATAATTTTTTTAGAGACGGTTTAAATTTTAATCCCTCCTTTATTACGTCAACCGATTATGGTAAAAATTGGGGGAATAGAACACATTTTATATCGAATGAAGTAAAAGGTTTTCAGAGGCCATACGCCAAATATTTACAAGTAGATGAAAATACTATTGGTATATCTTATACAGATGCACATCCTAGAAACTTTGGTAATAATATGTATTATGTAGAATTTTCTAATAATAATTTTTATACGGTTGGTGGAACATTTATAAAAAGTATAAACGAAGGCCCTTTGTTTTCATCTTCAGCAGAAAAATTGTATTCAGGGAGCAATACAAAAAATAAACCTTTTGTTAATGAAAGTGTTCCAAACAGTGCTTGGACTTGTGCTATGGCCAAAGACAAAATTAACAATCCACATATTGGTTATACACTTTATTTAAATGATAATGATTTACGATTTAGAATTACATCTTGGGATGGTCACAAATGGAATGATCGAGAAATAGCGTATGCTGGAAAATGTTTATATAAAGTTGAAAGTAGTTATTCGGGGTTACTAACTTTTGATCCAGATGATCCTACTAATGTATATATTTCTACAGATGTAAATCCATCAACAGGAGAAGATTTAGGTGGTAATCACGAAATTTTTACTGCTAAAGTTGATGCTAATGATGATATTTCTACTATAGAATGGAAAGCATTAACTTCCAATTCTCCACATAGAAATATTAGACCTATTGTGGTTTCAGATGAAGGATATAAAGTATTGTTATGGTTATATGGGCCTTGGCAATCTTTTAAAAATTATGATTCAAATGTAGTTGGGATAATTTTAGAAAAGCCTGAATAGATCATAGTCAATTAGATTTAGAATAATTTCTCTATTTTTAATTATGAAAAAAAATGAAATAACATAAAGCGTTACTTTAGAACTAATTTAACTAAAAAATACGGATGCTCTATACTACAGGATAAATACAATTAAATCTTATTATATTTTTTAAAAAACAATTAATTTTCAATTCTCAAAACAGCTAAAATTAAAAATATCTAAATAATGAAAAAACTATTAATCATATCTTTAATCATCTTAACGATTGTATTATCCGCCTGCCAAAAATCCTCTTCAATTTCAAAAGATTATAAAGATTCCTCATTATCAATTGATGAACGCGTTGAGGCTTTAATACCTTTAATGTCCTTAGAAGAAAAAGTAGCTCAAATGCGAATTTTTCATGCTAACATAGGTGTAAAACATGATGATAATGGTAATTTAAAGCTTTCTGATAAAGTTGTTGAAAAATTAAAAATAGGTATTGCTGGTATTAAAAACCCTGGCGAACATATAGATGCTGTTGCTGCGGCAAAATTAAATAATGAACTTCAGAAATATATTATAGAAAACAACCGTTGGGGAATCCCAGCATTATTTGTTACAGAATCTTATAACGGGGTTGACGCTGAAGGCTGTACAAAATTTGGAAGACCCATAGCATCAGCAGCATCATTTAATCCAGAATTGGTAAGAAGGCAATGGGATGTAGTGGGTAGAGAAGCCAGATTACGAGGCATGCACATGTGCCACTCGCCAGAAGCAGATTTGGTACGCGACCCTCGTTTTGGGCGTATGTCTGAAGCTTTCGGGGAAGATACATACTTAACAACGCAGATGGTTACCAATGCTATTATAGGAGTTCAAGGAGATTATGAAGGCTTAGGAAATGGCACTCATATTGGTGCTGTTGCAAAGCACTTTGCAGGTTATGGACAAGTATTAGGGGGTTCTAATTTTGCAGCCATAGAAATTTCTCCACGAACACTTATAGACGAAATATATCCACCTTTTGAAGCTGCTGTAAAAGAAGCTAAAACTTTAGGTGTGATGGCATCACATGGCGATTTAAATGGCATTGCAAGTCATGGTAATCCAGAATTGCTTACAGGCGTTCTTCGAGATCAATGGGGTTTTGAAGGCTATGTAGTTTCAGATTCTAATGATATTGCACGTTTATTTTATTTTATGAATGTTGCAGAATCGCCTGAAGCTGCCGCACAAATGGGACTTGAAGCAGGTATCGATATTGATTTATATGCCGAGGATTCTTATGCTTATCTTCCAGAGATGGTAAAGAAAAACCCTGAACTTGAAAAGTTAATTGATAGATCTGTAAGACGTGTATTAAGAACAAAGTTTATTTTAGGGTTATTTGATAATCCTTATATAAATATAGAAGAAGTTAAAAAGGGTGTAAGAGCAGAGTCTTCTTTAGAATTAGCTAAAGAATCTGATTTGGAGTCTATAATTTTATTGAAAAATGAAAATAGTACACTGCCTTTAAATAAAAATGAGTCAACTAAAATTGCACTTCTAGGACCTTTAGTAAAGGAAAATACAAAAGAAATGTTTGAATCTGTAACAGGGAATAATATGATTTATGTTGCAGAAAAAGGATTTCATCTAACGGATGAACAAGGTGGTGCACCAATGCTACTAGAAAATGATCCTAAGGCTATTACTAACTTAGTGAACATCGCAAGAAAATCAGATGTTGTAATTTTATTTTTAGGAGGGGATGAATTTACATCTAAAGAAGCGTTCTTTAATAATGCGTTAGGAGACAGAGCTACGATTGACCCTGTTGGACCGCAAGATGAATTAATTGAAAAAGTTAAGGCACTGGGTAAACCGGTAATTGTTGTATTTAAACATAGAAGAACTTTATCCATAAATACCATTGCCAAAGAAGCTGATGCTATTTTAGATACTTGGGATTTAAGCGAATTCGGCGACCAGTCTACAGCAAAAATTATTTTTGGAGAAGTATCGCCCTCGGGTAAATTACCCGTTACGATACCAAGATCTATTGGTCAGATTCCTTTTCATTACAGTATGAAAGAAATAAACTATAGAAAAGGCTATTTATTTCTAGAAGACGGTCCTATTTATCCATTTGGTCATGGTTTAAGTTATACAAAATTTGAATATTCAGATATTTCAATTTCAAATTCTGAAATAACACCCGAAACAGAAATTCAGGTTAATGTGAAAGTAACTAATAATGGTATGATGAAAGCTAAAGAAGTAGTTCAAATGTATATTAAAGATGAGATTGGTTCTGTTACCAGACCAGATAAAGAATTAAAAGGTTTTGAGAAAATAGAATTAAATCCTGGAGAACACAAAGTTGTTTCATTTAAAATAAATACTAAAATGTTAGAATTTACAGGGCTTAAGATGGAAAAGGTTTTAGAATCTGGAGATTATACGGTGATGCTTGGAACGTCTTCAAAAAACTATTTAGAAACTACGTTTAAACTTAAAAAATAATACAAATATGAATAAATCTATTTTAACACTTTTAGTAGTTGTGTTACTCTTCAATTGTTCAACTACTCAAACAACTACACAAAAAGTTTTACCAGTACAATCTATGGATAAAGCCAAGGTAAAAGCTTCTATGATAAAAGCTTTTGAGTGGCAAGAAGCACATCCTATTTTTGCAATTGCTCCAACCGATTGGACGGCAGGAGCCTATTATACAGGTGTAGCCAGAGCACATCATGCCACTAAAGATATGATGTATATGGCTGCCTTAAAAAATCAAGGCTATTGGAATAATTGGCAAACTTTCAATAGGTTGCATCATGCGGATGATGTGGCAATTTCATACAGCTATCTTTATATCGACATGGTGGGTGGCAGAGCTAATTTTGTGGATTTAGAGCCCACTAAAAAGTTTTTAAACGCCCATTTATACGAAGATGATGTTTGGAAAGCAGGGAATAGCAAGAGTGATATGGGGCAAACTATTTTATGGTGGTGGTGTGATGCTTTATTTATGGCGCCTCCAGTTTTAAATTTATATGCAAAACATACCAATCAGCCAAAATATTTAGACGATATGCATACTTATTACATGCAGACTTATAATCAATTATATGATAAAGAAGAAAGGCTTTTTGCAAGGGATATGCGTTTTGTTTGGACAGGATCAGACAAAGACCGAAAAGAAAAAAATGGAAAGAAAATATTTTGGTCTCGTGGAAACGGGTGGGTGATTTCTGGATTAGCACTAATTTTAGATGATATGCCAAAAGATTATAAACACCGGGCATTTTACGAAAATCTCTTTAAGGAAATGGCAGCTAGAATATTAGAACTTCAGCCTGAAGACGGCCTGTGGAGAACTAGTTTGTTATCTCCAGAATCATACAGCCATGGAGAGGTTAGCGGAAGTGGTTTTTACACATTTGCACTTGCATGGGGTATAAATAATGGTTTGTTGGATAAAAAACACACCCCTGAAGTTAAAAAAGCCTGGGAAGGCTTAGCAAATTGTCAGCATGAAGACGGTAGAGTAGGATGGGTTCAAAATATTGGAGCATCACCAGAACCGGCATCAGCTGATTCTTGGCAAAATTTTGGTACAGGTGCTTTTTTAATGGCGGGTAGTGAAATTTTAAAATTGAAATAAAATAATCAATAATAAGTAAGTATATGTTTTTAAATAGCTTAAAGCTTTTCAATAAAATAGTGATTTTAAACGTATGTATTGTTTCTATAAGTTGTCAGAATATAAATAAAGAGGTTAAAAAAGTAACTGAAAAAGCATCTGTTTTTGAATTACCAGAGCGCCCCAATATACTATGGTTAGTTACTGAAGATATGGGGGCTTATATTCCGCCTTTTGGAGACTCGACTGTAGTCACTCCTAATTTAAGTAGATTAGCAGAAGAGGGTGTTATTTATCCAAACTTATATTCAACTTCTGGTGTTTGCGCACCAAGTAGAGCTGCTATAGCAACAGGTATTTATCCTTCTAGTATGGGAGCAAACCACATGAGAACAAACTCTTACACAGAGGTAACAGGTTTGCCACCCTATGAAGCTATTCCGCCTTCCAAAGCAAAAATGATAGGCGAATGGATGCGCATAAAAGGCTATTATTGTACTAATAATTACAAAACCGATTATCAGTTCAATGCTCCAGTAACTGCTTGGGACGAAAGTAGTACTTATGCACATTGGCGAAATAGAGGAGAGAATCAACCATTTTTTGCAGTATTTAACTTTACGGATACGCACGAATCTGGTTTGTTTGAACCTTATGGTCTTAAGAATATTGAAACCAGATATTATCATTCTGGAGATAGATCGTATAAATGGGAAAAGGATAGAATGACGGAAAATGAGACCCCGATACATCTTTCAAAAAACAGCAAATTCAATGTTCCACCTTATTTACCAGACACTGAAGTCACTCGTCGTGATATGTGGAAGTTATACAATAATATTGGAGAAATGGATCGTCAAGTTGGAGCTGTTTTAAAACAACTAGAAGATGACGGTTTGTTAGAAAATACCATTATCTTTTTTTATGGCGACCATGGTGGACCATTACCAAGAGAAAAGCGGTTGATTTATGACTCGGGTTTAAATACTCCGATGATCATTCGATTTCCAAATAAAGTGATGGCAGGAACAAAAGATGAACAATTGATCAGTTTTATTGATTTTGCACCTACATTATTATCCCTTGTAGATGAAGAGCCAAAACCGTATATGCAAGGACATGCATTTTTAGGTGATTATAAACCTGAAAAAGAGCGTAAATACATTCATGCCGCTGCAGATAGATTTGATGGATTTACTGATGCTATCAGAGCAGTAAGAGATAATCAGTACAAGTATATTAGAAATTACAGACCAGAACAAGGCTATTATTTACCAGTTTCATATAGAGAGAAAATACCAACAATGCAGGAATTATTGAGATTAAAAAACGAAAGAAAGTTAAACGATGTCCAAATGCAGTGGTTTAGAGAGCATAAGCCAAAAGAAGAATTATTTGATTGTGATGCTGATCCTTTTGAATTGAACAATTTAGCTGGTGATCCAATTTATCAAGAAAAACTTAACGAGTTAAGTGCCGAAATGGATAGATGGTTAACTATAATAGGCGATAATCCAAATATTAAGGAAGCAAAATTAATAGAGAAATTATGGTCTGGTAAAGAAACTAAACCCGTAACAGCAAACCCAATCATCACTTTTGAAAATGGAAAACTTAATATAAGTTGCGAAACAGAAGGCGCCTCAATAGGCTATAAAATTATGACTAGTGAAGGCGAAGCACCGGAATCTTGGGAAATATATCAAAACCCAATGACAATTCCAGAAGCCGGAAAATTATTGGTACAGGCTCACCGTATTGGTTTCGAGTCAAGCAAAACTATAAACATACCGGCATTAAGCCTGCAGTAGTGTTTTTATAATATTTTAATATTTTAATAAGTTATTTAGTTATGAAAAGATCAACATTATTCAATCAACATTCATTAATAAATTTGTTTTTATTAGTATGTATGCTATTATTTTTTTCAAAAGCAATAGCACAACAATATCCATTTACTACACCAAATTCAATAACCGCATCATTAAATGTAGAAACCACTAATACAGAGCCTTTTAATAATAAAATTATAGGCTACAACATAGAAGGTTTTGATACGCAATTGCAAAAAGATTTTATAAAGTTGGTAAATCCTGTCAGTATTCGTTTTCCGCATGGGGTATGGGCTAATTTTTATGAATGGGAAGATGATACGTATCAACAGGATGACTATGACAATGGAAGTCATCAAACCGTATTAAACAGTTACGTTGCCAGTGTTAAAGGCCATATCGATGGAATTGCATCTTTGAATAGTGATAAAAAAGCTGTTAATGGCGGACAAGGTTACGATATGATGTGGACCTACAGTATTAATTTTGATGATGGTGCCAGTAGTGTAGCTCGGGCACAAAATGATATCGCCAGAGGTTTAGAAGTTAAGTCAATTGAGTTGGGAAATGAGCATTTCTGGAAAAACCAACGCGCCAATAGAACCGCTACAACTGCACAGTATTTAGCAGCAGCTTCAGAAGTGTCTAGTGCATTAAAAGCAGAATTTCCAGATATTCAATTATCAGTTCCTTTAGGTTGGAGACGAAGTCAAGCCAATTATAATAGCGAAATAATAGGTGATGGTAATTATTTTGACGCCATAAGTATACACCGCTATATGGGTGCAGATCCAGATATACCTGGAGAAAGTAACACGGCGTACTCCGAAGTGTTAACAGCAAAATTACAGTTAGAAGAAGATGTAAACTGGACAAGAAATACGTTTGCTCCCGGTAAACCAGTTTGGTTAACAGAGTGGGGCGTATCAGCAGGTAGTGGTGGTGAAAGTGTTCATGCTGCAGCCTGTTTAGGAATGGCAGATGTTTATTTGTACATGGCCGAAAACCAAGATATTTTTGAAAGAGCCAATTGGTTCAGTTTTAACAGAATTGCAAATGCTATGGTGGTTGTTTCACCTCAAAGACAACCGGTATATCCATTACAAAAAAGGCCATATTTATCTACTTACGAAATTATACAAGACGTGTTTAGAGACGCGACCATGATGGCAGGAACTGTAACAGCTTCGGCAGATTTAACAGTATCTAGAGGCTCTGTAAAAGCCGTTAATGCAAGAGCAACCACCAAAGATGGAGAAACAAAAGTAATAGCGGTTAATCTTAGTGACAAACCAGTAGCCTTTGAACTTAAATTTGATAATGTTGTTTACAATGGGGGTTTCAGTCATGAAGCCTACATATTTGATGATTTAGGACCTGTAGAGCCAATAGATTATTTCGCTAACCAATTGCAAATTATAAAGCAAGGTCCGGGTTCTATAACGTTGCCTCCGTTATCGGTTAGTAAAATCTCTGGGATTTATCTTAATTCAACGGCACAATTAATTTCAGGAGTTATCGAAGCAGAAAGTTTTTCTGCATCCACTGGTGTTAGTACAACTACAAATAATAGCATAACATATGTAAATGATATGCAAAGTGGAGATTGGCTGGCATATAATGTAAATATTTTAAATACCGATATTTACGATTTTGAATTTGTTTACGCTACAGAAAGTACAAATGCTGAAATTGGTGTAATGATAGATAATGCTACTGTTTTTGATAGTTTTGCGTTACCGCAAACAGCTAACAGTACAGATTTTCAAAGCAGTATAAAATTGAGTGTGCCTCTAACAAAAGGATTACATGTTTTGAGAATCAATGTTCAAAACGGAGGTGTTAATTTAGATAAAGTTAAAGTTAACTTTCTATTACCATTACAAGATCCTATATTTATAACACCTGGTAGCGAAGATAATATTCTACCAGGAAATGATGTAGAAGTAGAAGCATCAATAGCATTAGATGCTGATGATATTGCAAGCGTTGATTTATTTATTAATAATGTTTTGGTGAGAAGCATATCAAGTGCGCCATTTACTTGGGGATTTGATGGACAAAACGACGTTATTTTAGAAAATATTACAGAAGGTGATTATGAATTAAAATTAGTTTTAACAGATACGGGTAATAGAACAGCCCAAACGGTTATAAATATAACAAGTAACGATTTTCCAACACGCCCTTACAATAATATAATACATACCATACCTGGAGTTATTCAGTTTGAAGATTACGATACAGGAGGCGAAGGCTTAGCATTTTCAGATACCACTCCAGGGAATTTAAATGGTGATGGTGTTTACAGAACTGGATCGGGAGAAGACGTAGATATCGATCTAGGAGGAACAGGTTTTATTATGACTGGTTTAGTTGGAAATGAATATACGAGATACACTGTAGATGTTACAGAAACAGGGACTTATGAAATGTTAATAAATTATAGAACACTCTCAAATACATCAAAACCTTTTGAGGCATTTATTAGATCAAGAAATTTAACATCATCAACCACGCTTTTTAAAGCTCCAAGCGGTTCTACAACAACAGGAATTAGAAGGATAACAGACGGAAGTGGAGCTACAGTATTTGGGGATTATAAAACGGAAACATTTTCGTTGACCGAAGGTAAATGGGTTTTAGAATTAAAAATTCCTCAAGGTGGAGCAGGACCCTCCTACGATTATGTAACCATAAATAAAGTAGACGCTTTAAGTGTAAAAGATTTAGAAAAAACAAATCAAAATCTTAAAGTATATCCTGTGCCAAGTAAGGACGGTTTGTTTAATTTAAGTGTCTCTAGTAAATGGAACGTTTACTCCTTGCTAGGAATTCAAGTCAAAGAAGGAAATGGAAGTTTGGTAGATATTTCTAAATACCCCAAAGGGATATATATATTAAAAACAGAAGCAGGGATTATAAGAAAATTACTTTATAATTAAAATTAAGAATCATTCAATTTCTCCAAAGAGATTGTATTTTTTATTGAAAAAAAGAAACTATGATAGATGAAAAAATAAACCAATTTTTAAAAACAACGTTTATAGTGTTTTTGTGTTTTCAAGCAATGTACACAAATATACAAGCACAAATTGTTTTAGAAACCGACTTTACAGATGTTGCCAATGCTAAACAAGAAATGCCTTACCATTTAAGTGTTTTTAATAGAATTACGCCTTTGAATGGATTTAATGTACCTAATGACATAGGTAATTCTAAGCTCTGTGTTGTAAGACCACTTGGAGGTATTGCTAGCAAAGGAAAAGCCGATATAACAAAAGATTCGTATAAGTGGGATGATGATTCTAAAAAATTCTATACAGATTTTACCTTATTAAAAAAACAAATTGACGGTATTTTTAACGAAGGTTTAGATATTCATCAAATTGTACTAGATAATCCTTCTTGGGCATTTCAACGTGATGAAGAAGGACAGTTAGTTGGTGATACTTTAAAAGTTTATACCTATGGAAACGCAGAGCCGCCAAGAAACTTTAACACATGGGCTAACTATTTAAAAGAAGTTATGGGGTTTCTTGTTGATACTTACGGTAAAGACCGCATTCTCAAAACACAATTTGATATAGGCAGGGAAATAGGAACGCCTACCCATTGGTCTGGTACTAAGGAAGAGTTTTTTGAATTTTATAGAGTTTCTCTTAATGCCATACGTGAAGTACTTCCTAAAGCAAAAGTAGGTACGCATTTTCTTTGGGGCTCTTCTAAAAAAGCTTGGGGAACAGATTTTGTAAAATGGTGCAAACTAAATCAGGTAGATTATGATTTTATAGGTGTATCTTTTTACCCTTTTTATAACAGAGCAAATAGAACCAATTTTACCGAAGTATATGCTAAAGATTTTGCAGTTATCAAAGATCTTCCAGAATGGAATGAAAACGCAAAACTAGAGATGCATGAATTTGCATTGATTAAAAGCTTGAGCAAGGCAGGAAATTCATTTGAAAATGCTCCAACCGCTCATCAAAAAACATTTATGGTAGGTCTCATGAAAATGTTTTATGAAAACAACATGCAAAACGTTTTTCAGTGGGGTGATGGAACAAAGTACGAATCAGTCAGCAAAACGTTCTTAGCGATGGAGGGCGATATCTATTATAAATCTCAAAAAAGCGGTACCCAACGCTCTGAAAACAATTATGTAGATGCTATTTTTTCAAAGAATGTCTCTAAAAACATATATAGCATTATGGCATATAATTATACCGCGAATGCAGAATCTACAGAAATTGAGAATTTAAAACTTACTGCAAAAATTGAGGTTTCACCTGGTACTAAAGTAAAAATACGGTCTGCAATTTATAATCAGAAAAAAGATACGTTTCGTTGGTCAACGTGGTCTAAGGTGATAACTAAAGGTAAAGAAAAAACTAAATCTACCATTTCTTTTGATACACAACTACCTGTGTTTTCTTTTTCAAAATTTGAAATTATGCTTTAAAATGTATATAACCAATGAGAAACTATTTTTTGTCATTTCAGCTTTAAAAGTTTTTTTAAAAACCAATATAGATTTTTAATAGAAATAATTAATAAAGCCAGCGAAGATTAATTTCCTGGCTTTTTTAACATGATGCTACAGGACACTTTTAATTAAAAAATACAGTTTCTTTCATGTTTTTAAATTATATATATGAATTATAAAATAGCATCCTTTTTTGTTGCATTATTAATACTAGGTTGTAAAACAAAAGAAGCGAATACGGTAAGTAAGGTAAGCTCAGTTGCGTTTGATGAATTATCACAAAACTTCAAGTCTCCATCTATTGAGCACCGTCCAGAAACTTGGTTTCACATTAATGGAAACAATATTAGTAAAGAAGGTTTAACGCTAGATTTAGAAGCTATAAAATATGCTGGATTGCAGGGGATTCATCTTTTTAATAAGAATGGGCAACTTTATCCGAATGTTGATCCTATTAAAATTTTATCACCCGAGTGGGAAGATATGATTCGCCATGCAGCAGATGAATGTAAACGACTAGGCTTAAAATTCACTATGCAAAACTGTCCTGGTTGGTCTATGACAGGAGGCCCTTGGGTACCTGTTGAAGAGGCGCAACGCGAACTTGTAGAAACTATTTATAGAATAAATGGAGGAAACGTAGTTAGTAAAGAACTTAAGCTGGATGAAAATTATCTAACCGCTGAATACAATTACCAAGATGTTCAGGTTTTAGCGTTTCCAACGCCAGCGGGAGATGATTCAAAAGTAGCTATTCCAATAAAAATTGAATCTAATAATACGATCATACCTTGGACTGAAATTTTTAATCCAAGCCAGAAGCTTGACTTAAACAGTAAATCACTTTCTCAATCTTTAAAATCCTTTAAACAAAATGGTATAGGAAAAGTGAATGGAGACGATACTTGGGTAAAACTAAAGTTTGATAAAGAAATTATGGTTCGTTCTATAGAAATGTCTCCTATTCGCAATATGCTTTTAAAAAGAGAATACCCTGTTGTTAAAATTAAACTTAAGGTTCAAGCTATGGTTGATGGTATTTTTAAAGATATTTCTGAACTTCAAATGCCTTCTGCTAATTGGACGGACCGTCAGTATAATGTAACACTTAGTATTCCTGAAACGCTCTCTAGTGAGTTCATGATTACATTTATAGGTGAACACAATATTGTACCATCAGATATACATTTAAGTGCTAAACCACGAATTCACAATCACGAAGTAAAAGCAGCAAAGGCATTACGTAGCCTAGAGAAAGAGGTTTCGAATGCGTATGATAAAAATGCATATGTTAATCCTGAAAACATTATCAATTTATCCAATAATATGGATGCATCTGGTAACTTAAACTGGAATGCGCCAGAAGGTAAATGGACGATTGTTCGTTTTGGCCACGTAAACATGCGTCGTAAAAATAAACCTGCAGTGCCTGAGGCAACAGGTTGGGAAGCTAGTAAACTAGATAAAGTAGCCATTGAAAATCATCTAAGAAAAGGTATGATTGGTAATTTGATAAAGGATGGCGGTCCTATTGGAGATGGTAAACTACAAGGACTTCTAATTGATAGCTGGGAGAGCTTTATTCCCACTTGGAGTATGGATTCTGAAAGTATGTTTAACGAGTTTAAACAGCGACGTGGTTATGATATGAGGTTATATTTACCAGCCACCATAGGATATATTGTAAAAAACCCAGAAGAAACTACCAAATTCCTTCGAGATTTACGTCAAACTATGGACGATTTGTTCATCGATAATTTCTTTGAACATTTTGCAACGGTGGCTCATGAAATGGGAGCTGAGGTATATACCGAAGGTGCAGGAGGCGAGGTTTTACCAATCGACCCTATGCGTTATTACGGTGTTAGTGATATACCTATGACGGAGTTTTGGTATCCTAAAGCACCATCAAGTCAAAATGAATTTGGGAAACCAATTTTAGCTGCGGCTTCTGCTATGCACTTGTATAATAAACCTTTTTTAGCAGCTGAGGCATGTACGCAGTTAAATATGCAATGGAATGAACATCCTTTTGATGTTAAATATTTAATCGATTATAATTTTACAAAAGGTGTAAATCACTTAGTTTTTCATACGTTTTCGCATACCCCACAGACAGATGTTTATCCTGGGTCTAGTTTTGGAGGTAATCTTGGTTTCCCTTTAGTTAGAGAACAAACATGGTGGAAGCACATGCCAGATTTTGTAGACTATTTATCACGCAATCAATATATTTTGCAACAAGGTGAGTACGCTGCAGATGTGCTTTGGTATTTAGGTGACCATTTTGAACGCTCTCCTTTTGATATTAATAATTTTCCAGAAGGGTATCGTTATGATTATTTGAATGAAGAGATTTTACAAGAAAAAATAGCTGTTAAAGATGGAAAAATTAATGTTAAAGATGCAGGAGATTATCGTATTATTCTTTTAAGAGATTCAAAAGAAATACTTTTATCTACAGCTGAAAAGTTGAAAGCATTAGTAATGGATGGAGCTGTAATTCTTGGAGATAAACCTTTAGATTCTCCTAGTTTAATGGATGATGAAAGTGATTTAAAAGCTTTAATGTCTATTTCCGATGAATTATGGGGAAATACTGAAAGTGGTGTAAAACAAGTAGGCAAAGGAAAAGTATATTGGGGAAAATCGATAGGCGAAGTATTGGATTTAGAAAAAATTACACCAGATGTTATCGTTCCAGAAGGTGCAGATGTAAATTGGATTCATCGTAAAACTGAAGCTGCCGATATTTATTTTGTATCTACAAAAAGTAAAAAACCAATGGATGTATCATTAAGCTTTAGAGTTGCAAATGCATATCCTCAATTTTGGGATGCCTTTACAGGAGAACAAAAAGACGCTATGGTTTGGAGTAAAAGCGACGAACGAACCAATGTGGCAGTATCCTTTGATGTCAGTGGAAGTGCTATAATTGTTTTTCCTAAAGCTGATAAAATTCCCTTTTCTACAAAAGTTGAATTCCAAGAAGAAACTATACTGAGTTCAGAAAACGGATGGTTTAGGATTCATAATAATGATAAATTAGTTAGCGTTAAAATTGAAGATAAAAACGTTAGGGGTTCAAAATCCGGAATATATAGGTTACATCAAGAGCAAGAAGTGAAATCAATTGAAGTAGGTGTCAAAGAAATTTCACTTCAGGATAATTGGATAGCTACATTTGAAAAAGGATGGGATACACCAGAATCAGTTAATGTTCCAAAATTACAATCACTTACCGATTTTGAAAATGATGCAGTAAGGCACTATTCAGGAACAGTAACCTATACTAAAACTATAGATATCGAAAATATTAAAGCTCATAGTATTCTAGATTTAGGTCAAGTAGCAAATATTGCAGAATTATGGTGCAATGAAGAAAAAGTGGGAACACGCTGGGCTCCTCCATTTACTTTTAATGTAACGAATCAACTTAAAATAGGTGAAAATCAATTAGAAGTAAAAGTAACCAATACGTGGAGAAACCAATTGATTTATGATAATAAACGACCTAAAAGTGAAAAAACAACATGGACTACAAACCCACCAAAAGATGATGAAACAGCTTTAGAAATTTCTGGTTTAATTGGTCCTGTAGTTTTACAAATTTTCAATTGATTGATTTTATATAGATAGATGTAGGTTACAAATTTACATGTTAGCCAATAATGGTGTCCCTTAAAAAAGAGATTTTAAATACAATTATATTCAGGACAGTTCAGGATAGTAGTTTAGTAATTTTTAGCGAACTTTAAAAGTTGGTATAATCCCAAATAAGCTATTATTTCTGATAACTATGAAAAAAAATACTTTAAAATCATCATTATTTTTAGTTTTTACAATCTTTTCACTTTTTTTAGGGGCTCAAACAACAGCGCCTGATGAAGATACAGGAGCTTATACAACTTGTAATCCAGAAGGTGCTAATGCTACTAGAACATCTGATGATTTACCAAACCCTGTAAATGTAGGAACAATTGATGACCGAAGTTGTTATGCTAATTACAAAGAAAGCACAATTAATACCACTGTATGGGGTATTTATAATATTACTGAGGGTTCTAATAATCAAGATACAAACGGATTGCAACCTCGAATAGAGCGTTCCTTAACTAGATCTCAGACTACAGGAGTGGGTAGTTATGCACGATTCACAGGAACCGTTAGAATTCTAGAAGTAGGTAAAACCAGTAGTTTTGGTAATGATGGTACTTATATGATGCAGGCCAAAGGGAGGCATACTGGTGGTGGCGGTTCTCCAGATCCTGCTATTTGTTTGTTTTTGGCAAGACCAGTTTATGGTCCAGATGGTAACGGTAATCAAGTACAGGTGTCTTTTGACGTTTACAGAGAGCAAATTAATTTTAGAGGCGGATCTGGTGGTTCAGGAAGACAAGAGGTTTTCTTAATCAACATACAAAAGAATGTGCCAACAGATATTGAACTTGAAGTAGGTTTTAGAGAAGATCCCAACAATGCTTCAAAAAAAATCCATTACGCCGATGCAGTTATAGCAGGACAAGCTTTCAACTTTAATATACCAGAACCAGAACGGGGATTAGAATCTGGTATTAGATATGGAGCATATAGAATTAAAGGCGGTAGAGGTCAAATAAGATGGGCAAATACAACATACGAAAAGGTTGATAAAGTGAACGATGGTAACCCACCAGATCCAACTCAAGAAGTTTTTAGCATGAAAAATGTAGCTACGGGGAAATTCTTAACCGATTCTGGAGTAAGTGCTATGCCAGTTACCATGAGTGATTCAGATGGTGGACAAAATACACATTGGACCTTTGTTGAAAGTGGCGCTTTTTTTAATATTGATAGTGAAACTTATGGCATATTACGGGCACCAGGTTCTAGTGGCCCAGGAGGTGCTTATGTTGTTGTAAGTACAGCAAGTACTTCACCTTCTGTGGATAGCGATAAAGTTTGGACAATTTATTATAATGAATCTGATGATACTTATAGATATGAATCAGGCAACAGTGGCAGATTTTTATATCATGAAGCAAATGGAAACGTAACCCATATTGTAGCTACAAATACTGATGATAGAAGTAAATGGCAAGCCATTTCCAAAAGTGCTTTAAGTGTTTCTGATGCAGCGTTTCGTTCACCTTCAATAAAAATATATCCAAATCCAGCGGAAGATGACTTTACTATTAAATTTGAAAATATAGTTGAAGCAGATGTGAAAATTTATAATATGCTTGGAAAATTAGTTTTTGAAGGCTCAACAACAAAGGGAAGTATTCAAATAAGAAATCAAAAAAGTTTTGTGTCAGGTTTGTATTTGGTGAAGGCTCTGGCAAATGATAGCAAAGTATTCAAAGCTAAATTGGTGATTAAGTAAAAAACAGATATCGTTAAAAAATTTAAAGAGCTAGAAAAAAATCTTTTAGCTTTTTAAATTTTGACATACAGGATAAATCAGGATCCCATTTTAAATTTAACTTTATAATTTTAATATAAAATATTGAGAAAATTTGAATCAACTATGAAAAGACGCAACTTTATTCAGCTCTCAACATTAGCAGGCGTAGGTTTGTCTGTTCCAATATCAGGATTATTTTATTCATGCTCAAACCACCCAGAACATTCATTAGAATTTAAAAACTTAATATCAAATCTTTTGAAAGATTGGTGTGATGGGATGATAAAAGTTCAAATTAATAATCCCTCAAATATTGAAGAACATGGTGCTTTGGGTTGTCCGTCTTGTTCGCATATTCACGGTCGTTGTATGGATGCTGTCTATCCGTTTTTATACATGGCAGATGTTACAGGTGACGAAAAATATACTGAAGCCGCTAAGTTGGTTATGACTTGGGCGGAAAATAATGTGTCTCAAGAAAATGGTGCTTGGACAGTGATTCCCGATCCAAAATCCTGGAAAGGTATTACCATTTTTGGAGCAATAGCATTAGCGGAAGCGTTGCATTATCACAGTCATGTTTTAGATAAAAAAACTTACGAATCTTGGAGAGAACGTTTATCTAAAGCTGGTGAATATATTTATGACACGTTTACCATTGATTTTACGAATATTAATTATGGAGCAACAGCCATCTATGGCTTAAATTTGATAGGTGATGTGTTGAATAATGAAGCTTTTAAAACTAAAAGTAAGGAATTAGCAGTAGGTGTAAAATCTTATTTTACGGCGAATGAAGATTTTTTATACGGCGAATGTAAAAAAAGCTCAACGAAATTAAGTGCTAAGGGGCTACATGGTATTGACTTAGGGTATAACGTTGAGGAATCTTTAAATAGTATCGTTATGTATGCTTTAAAAGAAAAGGATGAAGAGTTATTAGAATTAGTTACAAAATCACTAAACAGTCATTTAGAATTTATGTTACCAGATGGAGCTTGGGATAATAGTTGGGGTACCCGCATGTATAAATGGAGTTATTGGGGAAGCAGAACTTGTGATGGCAGTCAACCAGCATTTGGAATGATGGCCCATGTAAATCCTGCATTTGGAACAGCAGCAGTAAAAAATACAGAATTATTACAACGTTGTACGGCCGATGGATTGATTCATGGTGGCCCACATTATATTTCGGCAGGAATCCCACCTTGCGTACACCATACATTTGCTCATGCCAAACCATTAACTGCTTTATTAGACCATTGGAAATATGTACCAGAGATAAATAAAAACACACCGTTACCAAGAGCAACAGCCGATGGTATAAAACACTTTAAGGATTTAGATGTAACACTTTTTGCACGAGGTCATTGGAGGGGTACCGTAAGTGCCTACGATGCAGAATACCATTATAAAAATGATTATCGTCAAGCATCGGGGGGGGCATTAGGCGTTTTGTACCATAATAAAGTTGGCTTGCTTTGTGCTGCAAGTATGGCCGAATATCACATGGTAGAGGAATATAACCAACAACCACAACCAAATAGGGATATTGCTTTAACACCAAGAATTGAAACATTTATAGATGATACATGGTATACAAATTTGTATGATTTACCAGCTACAGTAACTAGTGAAGATAATAATGGTACTATAAAGTTACTAGCATATGTAAAACTAAAAGATGTTGAAAGGAATGTCATTAAAAAAACAGCTTCAGAATTTGATATATCCTATATCTGTTCGGTTGATGAACTAAAAATTAACGTAAAAACAATACAAGATATTTTAGAACCAACAGCCTTTATTCTACCCGTAATTTCGCCTAATAATGAAGTGGTCACTAGAGTTAATGCTAATGAAATCGCAATCCAAAAACCAGAAGGTTTAGTAACTATGAAGGCTAGTGCTCCTATAAAAATAAAAGACATAGAGGGTAGTAGAACGTTTAATATGGTTCCTGGAGCAGAAGCAATTCCTTTTGAAGTATTTTTTGGTAATAATAGTAAAGAGATATTTATTTCAATTACAGTGAGTTAATGCAGATGAAATTATAAGTTAACCTTACTAAGGTTTCTAAACTTCCCAGGAGCTAAACCTGTTTTCTGCTTAAATTGCCTGTTAAAATAATAATCAGATTCAAAACCCAATTCGTAGGCGATTTCTTTTTGGGTTTTATGGGTATTTAGCAGTAATTCCTTAGATTTTTCAACTTTAAGGAATAAATAATATTGCAATGGAGACACGCCTGTTTGCTTTTTAAAATCTAATCTAAATTTAGAATAGCTTACGCCTAATTCTGAAGCCATCCTTATCAAGTCCAAAGAAGTATTGATATTCATGTACATCATACCTTTTGCGCGCGATACCATAGAGTTAAGGTTTTTAATATTATTCCCTCCATTTTTTATATTGTAAAGTTCTGCCATAAGTTGAATGCAAACTCCAGATGCGAGACGTTGAAACCCAAAAGATTCTTCATCAAATAATTTAAAAAGCCCATAAAAGTGATTTAAAACAGCGGGTTTATTACATTTGGAAATTAAGGGTTCATCGGGTTTAAAAAAACCATTAGATAATAATTGATTAGCTATTTCACCAGAAAAACCAACCCAGCGTTCTGTCCATCCTATGTTCTTTTTCGGTTTGTAGCGGTGCCAAACGCCAGGAAAAAGTAAAAATACATCGCCATCAGAAATTTTCATTTCTCCGGTTGCTTTACTTTCAAAAACACCTTCGCCTTTTGTAATTAATACCACATGAAATTCATCTAATATTCTTCCCTTGTCCCAAGTAAAAACATAGTTGTCTGGATGGTCTTTGGAAGGGTATTCACGGTTTGGTTCAATTACAGTTCTTCCTAAATTATTTACATAAAACCCCCATTTTTTATCTTGATCAAAAACCATGAGGTATTTTCGATATGTATTTTTCATGTCATTTTGTGCAATTTAATTATCAAATCGTCAATTGTTTCAAATACTGTAATTGCCGTATTTTAGCTTATAAATATATACTAAATCAATATCATAAACTCTAGTCAATAATTTTTTTTCTGATTATATTATAATTTTTAATTAAAAAAAACAAATCAAAAAATGCTTTTTTAGGTTCTTTTTTTAAATGAATCTATTAAAACGAATTGAGTATAAAATCACAAAATAACTAAAATTAAAATTTGGACTATTAATTAGTCCAAGGTTAGATGTAAATAAAACGATAACTATCATGATTTTTAAAGTAATTAAGTCAACATTTTTTCTCTTTTTGGGAGTATTAGCTTTAAATGCACAGCAAAAAGAAATTAATTTCAAAGAGTTTAAAAACCCTGCTGCTCAATATCGACCCATGCCTTTATGGTTTATTAATGGGACTTTAACCGATGAAGGTATTATTCAGCAACTTTCTGATTCAAAAAAAGCTGGCTTTAGCGGTGTAGCAGTTTTGCCTATGGGTATTACAAAACCCGAGTATCTCAGTAAAGACTATTTTGATAGATACGAAACCATTTTATCCAGTGCAAAAAAATTGGGAATGCATGTTATTTTATATGATGATACAGATTTTCCTAGTGGAAGTGCGGGTGGACTTATTGAAAAGGAATACCCTCAGTTCTTAAGAAAAAGTCTAGACAAGACAGAAATTAATATTAAGGGACTTTATAAAGGCATGGTGCCTCAAGGTAAATTAATGGCTGCTGTGGCGATGGATATGACCACAAAAGAACGTATTAATTTAAAGCCTTTTATCAAAAATAATATATTGAGTTGGCGTGCGCCCAGTGAAGGCGATTGGCGGATTATGTTTTTTAATAATAATACGGCGTCATTCTGGAAACCAAATATGCCTATTGATGCCATGGATCCAGAAGCCATGGATCAATTTATGAAACTGAATTATGATGCCTATGCGAAGCACTTTAGCACTTATTTTACTAATACAATAAAACTCACTTTTTTTGACGATGTTGGGTTTTTACGTAAGGAACGTACGTGGACAGGTCTTTTTAACGAGAAATTTAAATCTCTAAATGGTTATGAGCCTGATTTGTTTTATCCAGCACTTTGGTATGATATAGGTCCTGAAACCCAAGCAGCAAGAGTCGCATTATTTAATACGAGGTCAGAATTACTTTCAGAGGGTTATCCAAAAGCGGTGGCCGATTGGACAGCTAAACATGGACTAAAAAATACAGGTCATCCTCCAGGTAACTACCGTATACAACCTGTTGATATGCATGGCGATATCTTTAAATTTTTCAGACATACTGCTTTGCCTCTTGTAGATGTCATTATAGATTATAAACATGGAAGAGATGGCTATAAATTAATTAGTTCTACCGCCGATTTGTATGATAGGCCAGTTGTAACTACTGAAGTTTACGGAGCTTTTAAAGAAAACATTGTGGATGTCAATATGCTTTACAGAACCATTATGGAGCTGTTTGTAAGAGGTGTAAATTTTGTTGTGCCTCACGCACAATGGTATAATCCCGATAGAATAGGAATTTCCCCACTCATTTCGCCATACAGTGAAAAATTAGGGCCTGCTTTACCAAATTATACAGATTACGTTGGCCGTTCTTGCTATCTTTTGCAAGGTGGAAGAAAAATTTCAGAAATCGGAATTGTTTATCCAATTAGCAGTTTACAGGCGGGTTATTATTTTGATGCACCCGACAATAAAAGAGCTGGTACTTTTGTCTATCCTGAAGCAGATTATTTGAACATTAGTGGTCTCTTAACAAATGAAATCAGAAGAGATTTTACCTTCATCCATCCCGAACATTTAGCAACCGATACCTATCAGATTAGTTCAGGTAATTTACACCTCAATAATGAAGAAAATTATCAAGATTATAAAACATTAATCATTCCAGGTGGTAGCGTAATTGCCTTGAATACTTTAGAAAAAATAAAGACCTTTTATGATGAAGGTGGTAAAGTGATTGCCACTACGTTATTGCCTTCCAAATCTACCAAAGTGGAAGAAGATGAAAAAATAACAGCTTTGGTAAACGAAATGTTTGGAAAAGATGCAGCCAACAACGCCTGTATCCAAACAAATGTAAAAGGAGGAAAGGCTTATTTTGTTAAAAATCCAACCAAAGACAATTTGCAAAAAGCTCTTGATAATTTAACTGATAATGCAGATGTTATTTTTGAAAATCTAGGTAGCACCAAAAGCGAATTAGGTGTATTTTCTTATTTACACAAAGTTAAGGACGGTAAAGACATTTATTTGTTTGCAAATTCTAGCGATGATAGTATTGATGCGAACGTCATGGTACGAGGAAAGCACAAACTTGAAGGCTGGAATGCACATAAGGGCAAAGTTGATAAGAATATTAAAACGAGCTATGTAGAAAAAAATGGCATCACATACACCAAATTTCATTTGAAATTATTGCCAGTAAAATCAGTGTTTCTAGTTTCCAACCAAAAGAAATAGCAATACATTAATAATAAGTCACATTTATTAAAAAACATATGATTAAAGTAGGATTATTCGGCATAGGTTTAGATACTTATTGGCCTCAGTTTGATGGTTTGTTAGAACGATTAGAAGGGTATCAACAACAAATCGCAGATACAATGGAAGGCTTTGGTGCCGAAGTTATAAATGTAGGTTTGGTAGATTCTCCAGAAAAAGCGGTTCATACAGCAGAAATATTAAAAAAGAAAGATGTAGATATTCTTTTTTTATACGTCTCTACATATGCATTGTCCTCCACAGTATTACCTGTAGTTCAAAAATTAAAATGCCCTATTATTATTTTAAACATCCAACCCGTAGCTGCCATAGACTATGAGTCATTTAATAAACTAGGCGATAGAGGCGCCATGACAGGCGAATGGTTGGCACATTGTCAAGCGTGTTCGGTGCCTGAATTAGCCAATGTGTTTAACCGTTCAGGAATAAAATATGAATTTGTTACAGGGTATTTAGGAGAACAAGCTGTTTGGGATGATATTAAAGGGTGGATTGAAGCAGCTAAAGTGGCTTCAGTAATGAATAACAACCGATTGGGTGTTTTAGGACATTATTACGGCGGTATGTTAGATGTGTATTCAGATTTAACCAAACAATCGGCTGCATTTGGAACACACATTGAAATTGTTGAAATGTGTGAGTTGAAAAAATATAGGGATGAAGCTACGAACAGCGAAATCAATGAAAAAATTAAAGAATTTCACAATACATTTGAAGTTGTAGAGGCCTGTGAAGAAGAAGAAATTAAACGGGCTGCTCAAACATCAGTAGCATTAGATAAACTAGTAGAAGCACATAACTTAGGTTCTCTAGCGTATTATTATGAAGGCGAATCTGGAAATGAATATGAAAATATAGTAACCTCGGTAATAGCTGGAAACACTTTACTAACAGGAAAGAATATTCCCGTAGCTGGTGAGTATGAAGTAAAAAATGCGCAAGCCATGAAAATAATGGATAGCTTTGGCGTTGGCGGGTCTTTTTCTGAATTTTATGCGATGGATTTTAATGATGACATTGTAATGCTAGGTCATGACGGTCCAGCACATTTTGCTATTGCAGAAGGAAAAGTTCAGTTGGTGCCGCTACCTGTATATCACGGAAAACCAGGTAAAGGTTTATCAATTCAAATGAGCGTAAAACATGGACCTGTCACATTACTTTCTGTTGTAGAAGGTAAAGATGAGGTTTTTCTTTTGGTTGCTGAAGGTGAATCTGTAGAAGGTCCTACCTTGCAAATTGGCAACACGAACAGTCGCTACAAATTTTCAATAGGAGCAAGAGCATTTATAAACGAATGGTCAAAACAAGGGCCAGCTCATCACTGTGCTATTGGGGTTGGTCATATCGCTGATAAAATTGATAAATTGGGTAAGCTATTAAGTTTAAAAGTGGTTAAAATCTGCTAAATATCGAATAAATAATTATTTTAACTTCTTTCAACTATGCAAGCAATATTAGGAGTATTATTTCATTCATTAGGCGGCGTAGCCGCAGGTAGTTTTTACATGCCATACAACAAAGTAAAAGGATGGGCTTGGGAAACCTATTGGATGGTTGGCGGTGTTATGTCTTGGCTTATTGTACCGCCAATAGCAGCATATTTAACAGTACCTGGTTTCGTAGATATTATCGTATCAAGTTCAAGTACTATTTTAGGAGTTACATTTTTAATGGGCTTGCTCTGGGGTGTAGGTGGTTTATCTTACGGTCTTGGAGTTCGTTATTTAGGAATGTCTCTTGGGAATTCAGTGGTATTAGGGTTTTGTGCTGCATTTGGGGCTATAGTCCCTTCAATTTACTATAATTTCAAACCTGAGGCGGGAAAAGTGTCTTTTACCGACATGTTAGGTTCCTTAGGAGGTCAAGTGGTATTACTTGGTGTTTTGGTTTGCCTTGTCGGTATTGCACTTTCAGGGAAAGCAGGAATGATGAAAGAAAAGGAATTATCTGATGAAGAGAAGAAAAAAAGCGTTAGCGAATTCAATCTGGTCAAAGGATTAATTGTTGCTATTCTATCTGGTGTTTTGAGTTCTTTTTTTAGTTTCGGTATCGAATCTGGAAAGCCCTTGGCAGATGCTGCAGTAGAAGCAGGCTATGACCGTTTATACTCTAATAACGTAACTTTTGTAGTGATTCTTTGGGGAGGCTTGGTAACCAATTTAGTTTGGACAACTATTCTAAGTTTAAAGAATAAATCGTATAAAGATTTTACAAATAATGAAAACCCAATTTCTAAAAACATGTTGTTTTCTGCTTTAGCTGGAAGCATTTGGTTTTTACAGTTCTTCTTTTATGGTATGGGAGAAAGTAAACTTGGTAATGGTGCTAGTTCGTGGATTCTTCATATGTCTACCATAATTCTAACGGCTAATCTTTGGGGTATTTACCGCAAAGAATGGAATGGTGTAGCCAATAAAACAAAATGGACTATTACTGCGGGAATAATTGTGATTCTTTTATCTGTAGTATTAGTAGGTATCGGAAATTCTATTTAGATACTTCATATTTAGTATTAAAATAAAAGAGAACAAGACAGTACAGGATAACTTTAAAGAGAGTTAAGTATAAATTTAAACATGAAATGCCAACCATAAACTTTAATTAAAGATTCAATGGAGAATACAAACTGGATACTCCAACTTTTAGGTCGTTTGCACCCATTATTAGTACATTTTCCAATAGGACTATTGGTTGTTGCTTTATTTTTAGAACTATTTACAATTCGAGGTAAAAAAAATGGACTAAGAGAAGGCATCAATTGGATGGTCTACCTTGGTGCCATATTTGCAAGTTTATCAGCTTTATTTGGCTGGTTATTGCGTAGTCAAGAAGATTACAGTGGCGATTTAGTTGATAATCACCAATACACAGGTATTGCCACGGCTGTAATAGCAGCTGTAACGGCTTTAATTTTAAAAAATGCATTAAAAAAGGAAGTCGTAAAACTAGGAGCTTATAGGTTTATGCTTATTATAACAGTCGTATTACTAAGTATAGCAGGTCATTTAGGTGCTAGTTTAACTCATGGTGAAGATTATTTAACAGCCGTTATACCAGGGAATAAAAATGCTTATGATAATGAAAAGTCTATGACGCTTCTTTCTGAGCTTAAAACATCAGATTCCTTATCAGAACTACAACAAGACAAACTTAATTTAGAGGTTAGAGGGCTATTTGCACATAAATGTTACCAGTGCCATAGCGAAAACAAACAAAAAGGGGAATTAATTCTTGAAACCAAAGCAGGAGTTTTTAAAGGCGGAGAGTCAGGATTAGCAATAGTTGCAGGGAAACCTGAAGAAAGTGAATTATATAGACGGATTACACTTCCTGCTAATCACAAAGACGTCATGCCTACTAAAGGAAAATTGCTAACCGATAGCGAAATAGCACTCGTTAAACTCTGGATAGAAAAAGGCGCATATTGGTCAGATCAAGCAGTTAAAGTATTTCCTGAAGCAGAATTAGCTTTAGTAAAACCAGAATTGCCAAATGCCGAAGGTTTAAAGCATCCAATAGATAAATTAATTAATAATTATTTTGATAAAAATAATCTAGACTGGATAGAATTGGTTGATGATAGAACGTTTATAAAACGCGCCTATATGGATGTTATTGGATTGCTTCCAGAACCCGAAGTCATTCAAAACTTTAAAGCAAATACAAACACTAATAAAAGAGACATATTAATTGATTCATTGTTAAATGATAACCAAAACTACACCCAACATTGGTTAAGTTTTTGGAATGATTTATTACGGAACGATTATAGTGGTACCGGTTTTATTACAGGTGGACGAAAGCAAATTACGGATTGGCTTTATAAATCTTTGATGGCGAATCATTCTTATGACCAAATGGTTCGAGAGCTTGTTAATCCTGTTGAAGGTTCTCAGGGTTTTATAAAAGGTATTGAATGGCGTGGTGTGGTTAATGCAAGCCAACGTACAGAAATGCAGGCGGCTCAAAACATTGGGCAATCTCTTATGGGAGTGAATGTAAAATGTGCCTCATGCCATAATAGTTTTGTAAGTAATTTAACTTTAGACCAAGCTTACGGATTTGCAACTATTTTTTCCGATTCTTTACTAGAACTTAACAGATGCGATAAACCTATAGGAAAATTTGCTAATGCTAATTTTTTATATCCAGAATTAGGAAGTGTAGAGGGTGAAACCATAAAAGACCGTTTATTAAAACTTTCGGAAGTTATGGTGCAAAGAGATAACGGGCGTTTATACCGCACCATTACCAATCGGTTTTGGGATCGTTTAATGGGGCGCGGTATTATAATACCTCTTGACGAAATGGATAACGAACCTTGGAATTCAGAATTATTAGATTGGTTAGCTGTAGATTTTATTGATTCTAATTCAGATTTGAAGCATTTATTAAAACAAATAATGACCTCAAAAACCTATCAATTACCAACGGTTAATTATAAAAAGGTAGAGGATGTAAAAACGAATTACGTTTTTACAGGACCTGTTTTACGTCGTTTAAGTGCCGAACAGTTTTCTGATGCAGTTAGTCAAGTCGTATCGCCACTTTATCCTACTGTAGAATATAACCCTAACGGAGAAAGAATAACTGCAAAACGGATTTGGCATAAAGAAATGAGTCTTAATCGTGTAGTGCTTCCAGAACCCGGAAAAAGATATTTTAGAAAGTCTTTTAAATTGCCTAAGAAAGCTATTGAAGATGCAAAAATTTTAATTTCTGTAGACCATAGTTACAAACTATATCTAAATGGAAACAAAGTTTCTGATGGTGCAGATTGGAGACAAGTCGATAAGTTAGATGTTACATTTTATTTAAAATCAGGTGACAATATAATAGCTATTGAGGGTGAAAATGAAGGCACTATACAAAATCCCGCAGGAATTTTATTCTCACTGAAAATACGTTATAAATCGGGTGATGACTTACAATTAGATTCTGACACCAGTTGGATGAGCACAGACGAACTTCCTTCTGAAAGTTGGATTAATAATCAATTTGACGATACATCTTGGAAACAAGTTAGAAATTACGGAACTCAAAATTGGGGGGATTTAATGAACTTCACATTTAAGAATCATACTGAAGTATTTGCTCGGGCTAGTCTTGTAAAGCAACATCCGTTTATGAAAGCGCTTGGGCGTCCAAGTCGAGAAATTGTAACCACATCGCGAGAAGAGCAAGCTACTTTGCTTCAAGCCTTAGAACTTACAAACGGAGAATTTTTTAATGGTGTTCTAGCTGAAGGTGCTAGTATATGGTTAAAAAAGTATAACAATAACAGCGAAAAAATAATAGAGAACTTATATCAAAAATCTTTAGGAAGAAATCCTTCAGAAGAAGAAAAGGATATTTTGATGAATGTTTTAGGAAGCAACCCTGAGAAAGAACAATTACAGGATGTTTTTTGGGTCACTTTAATATCGCCAGAATTTCAATTCATCAATTAAAATATAAAAGAGATGCATTCAAAAAACACACGCAGAGATTTTATAAAAAAAATGGGCGCTGCAAGTTTATCGGCGGCGGCCACAACTATTCCAGTAGCTAGTTTTTTAAGCTCTTGTTCGCCATCAATTCAAAAAATGGCATCAACTGCTGATACCGTTATTTTATTATGGATGGCAGGAGGAATGGCGCATACAGAAACGTTTGACCCTAAAGCTTATGTACCTTTTGAAAAAGGATTAAATATGAATCGGGTTTTAAGCACCTTTCCAAAAATTCCAACAGTAGTTGATGGATTGGATTTTTCTGAAGGGCTTGAAAATATTGCAAGTGTGATGGATAAAGGTGCTATTATACGTTCGTATAAATCGGCAGACCTTGGGCATATTTTACACACGCGCCATCAATACCATTGGCATACCTGTTACGAGCCGCCACAATCTGTTCAAGCACCACATATTGGCGCTTGGATAGCTAAAGAACTTGGGCCTGCAAACCCTGTTATTCCTCCGTTTATTTCTATGGGACAACGGTTTACTATGGGAGAAGCCGAAGAACTTAAATCATTTCATTCGGCAGGTTTTTTAGGAACTGAATACGGGCCGTTTTTAATTCCAGATCCTTCTGGCGGTTTGGAAAGTGTACGTCCGCCGCAAGGCATGTCTTTAAAACGTTTTGAAGCGCGTTACAAGTTGTACAAAGAGTTAGCGAATAAAAGTGAAGTGATGGAGCAGGGTAGCGACTATCAACGAGAATCCTTAATGCGCTCTATGGAACAATCGTATCGTTTATTAAATTCTCCAGAAGCTAAAGTTTTCGATTTATCACAAGAGCCAAAAGAAGTTTATGATACATACAATACAGGACGTTTTGGTTTGGGTTGTTTATTAGCAAAACGTTTAGCCATGAATGGCGGGCGTTTTATTAGTGTGTCGACAGAATATGAGCCATTTATTGGTTGGGATACACATGAAAACGGACATATGCGCGCCAAAAAAATGAAAGCACTTATTGATAGACCTGTTGCACAATTAATTAAAGATTTAGATGAAAGCGGTCACCTTGATAGAACGTTAATAATTTTAGCGAGTGAGTTTAGTCGAGATGCCATTATGGAAGGTAGACCGGGTGAAACAGTAAAAGATCAAGTCTCTAAACAACCCGATGTTATAGATGATGAGAAATATTATGGCATGCACCGTCATTTTACCGATGGTAGCTCTATCCTTATGTGGGGTGGAGGTGTTAAAAAAGGAATGGTTTATGGCAAAACGGCAGATGAACGTCCTTGTTCATCAATCGAAAACCCTGTAGTGATAGATGAGGTTCATCAATCAGTTTATCATGCCTTAGGGATTAACCCTGAAACACATTATGAAATTGAAAGTAGACCATTTTATACCACACCAGATGGAAAAGGACAACCTATTTTAGACCTGTTTGGAAACCCTATGAAATCACCAAAAGAAATAATCGCTTAAATTTTAGAAGTCATGACAAAACTTAAAATAAATAGAAGAACATTTATAAATACAACTGCAAAAGCCGGATTAGGTTTGGTAGTGGTACCTCATTTTAATATTTTAAAATCCAAACCTAAATTGTCTAATGACATTATTGGACATGGTGATTTTAAATACAGAGTTCATAAATCTTGGGGTGATTTAGATAGAACCATTACTCCTGTGAAAAATTGCCATGAAATGGTTATGGATTCCAAAGGGCGTTTGATTATGGTTGGTGATGACACCCATAATAATGTATTAATTTATGATAAATCGGGCAAATTATTAGACTCTTGGGGTATTCGTTATCAAGGCGGGCACGGACTTTCTATTTGGAATGATGGCTCAGACGATTTTCTTTTTATTTGCGATACTAATGGAAGTTTAATAAAAACAACGACTGATGGCAGGGAGTTAATGTTAATTGGTCATCCATCAGAATATGGTGCTTATGAAAAAGACGCACCATTTAAACCAACTGAATCAGCCATAGGACCAAACGGGGATATTTATCTCGCTGATGGATATGGTTCTAATTATGTGCTTCAGTTTACAAAAGATGGCGATTTTATAAGAAAAATAGGTGGCGGTAGAGGTGTTGAAGAGAATCAGTTTCAAACTGCACACGGTGTTTGTATTGATTATAGAGGAAAAGGGGAGCCAACTTTATTAATTACTTCGCGAGCAGCAAATTGTTTTAAACGTTTCTCTTTAGATGGTAAATATATGGAGCGTATTTCAGTTCTAGGTGCTTTTGTTTGTCGTCCTGTAATTCATAATGACAATTTATATTCAGGGGTTTGTTGGTCATCGGATGTTGCCTATGAAGAAGGTAATAGAAAAACGCATCCTTCCCAAACAAGTAAAAATTCTGGTTTTGTTACTATTTTAAATGAAAAAGGAAAAGTAGTTTCTAATCCGGGCGGTACAAAACCAAAGTACAAAAAAGGTAATTTACAAACTATGTTGCAGGAGCAACCCATATTTAATCATTGTCATGATGTTTGTGTAGATAATGATGAAAATTTGTACGTATGTCAATGGAATGCTAATAAAACTTATCCAATTAAGCTAGAGAGAGTCTAAGCTTTCTTTCAGGATAGAACAGGACAGGTTTAGCCATAGAATGATATATTTTTGAGTAACTATGTTGATCAAAAATTTTTAAAATGAAAATGGCTAGTTTAATAAAACACAGTTTTTTTATGTTACTGTGTTTTTCTTTAATTACCTACACACAAGCACAAGTGACTTTGTCTACCGATTTTACAAGCGAAAGTGAAAAGAAATTACCAATTCATAATGTTTGGAATGTTGCCAATAGAATTAGCCCAATAAATGGCTCTAATATTCGCCCTGGGATTAAAATGAATATTGTAAGGATGATTGGTGGAATTAGAAAGGTAGTGAACGGTGTTCCTCAAAAAGATTTAGATTTCGACCCATGTTTATACGATTCAATTAATAACACTTATGTTTATCGTTGGGAACCACTCATTAAAAGGCTCGATAAAGTTCTTAATTCGCAAACTGAAATTTTACAAATAGCTTTAGATCAACCACCATGGGCATTTCAACATGGCTATACATTCATTCCAAATGGTACAAGAGATAATATTAACTTTCGTGAAAAGGAAAAAATGTCTAAATACGGGAACTCACTACCACCTGCTAATAAACAAGCCTATCACGATTTTATAAAAGCATTAATGGCTAAGTTGGTTGAAACCTATGGCGAAGAAAAAGTTTTATCTTGGCGTTTTAGGGTAGGTTCTGAAATAGAAACACCAGAGCATTGGTACGGTACTAAACAAGATTTTATAGAACATTTTGTAAATACTGAAAGCGCCGTAAGATCTGTTCTGCCAAATGCAAAGGTAGGTTTGCATACTAGAGAACATGGTTTTCTTAAAAAAGGAAAGATGTTAAATTATAAAGGAGAACCTTTTGCATCCTTTATAGAAGACCTTATTGATTATAACAATGCTAATAATATAAAGTGCGACTTCTGGGGGCTATCAGATTATATAAAAATTGGAGACCGTAGTTCTAGGGACATGCGTGACAAGTATACCAAAAGTTTTGCGCCGCTCATTGACAATCCAAAATGGAATGTTAACACAACAATAGACATCATGGAATATAGTACTGTAACAACGATGAATGGAGCAGATGGTAGAGGTGTTTTAGTTACTTGTGAGACCACACATAGAGATATTGTAGAATTGGTTTTGTCCAACACGTTTTACAAAAACAACGGCTTAAATTTTATTTACAGATGGTCAAACGGAATCGGTAGTGAAGATCCAGATGGCATTAAAGAGTTAACTGACATGTTGGGGATGAATCGCTATGAAACTAGTGTAAAAGGAAACCCAAATAGCTCTAACAACGCGTTGGACGCTATTTTTGCTAAAAATGAAACTCAAGATGAATATCATGTTTTAATTTATAATTACAATAGCAACTCAATGGAGTATATAGAAAGCGAGCCTGTAAAAGTTTCTTTCATAACATCATTCCCAGTAGGTAAAGCGCTGTATTACAGACGTAAATTTTATGGTAAAGAGCACAACAAACTTCAAAATTTTTTAGTAAACAATTCAAGTTTTGTAAAAAGTGGTTTTGATGGTAAAGGAGCTCCACATCGGACATTAACAAGGGATGGGTATGAAGCTTATAAAAATTATGAAAACCCTAACCCTCATGTTTTTTCGGAATGGAAAAGTATTACCACCAAAGTACGAAGTGATGGGGGACCGGGATCAGAAGTTAGTGTAAGTACAAAAATTGGGTCTTTTGCTTTCGAAAAATTTGAATTTAAGACTGATTTTTTTTAAAGGAAGATGTAGCTCTGGTAACTGTGTTTGTTGCACTTTTTTTTTTAGTTATTATTAGGATATCTGAATAGATAATGATAAAAATTTATATGTATAAAAATGGAATATTCATAAAGCATATCCTAAAAAAATGAGAAATTATTTAAGATTTCATGTAAGTACAGGACAAGCGTTGTTTCGGGCAGAAAAAAGGAAACTATACCAAACGATGACCAATGGTATACTATAGACATAGATTTAACAAATTGGGCACTTTGGACAGGTACAATTACAGAATTTAAGATATACAATAGCGTGAATTCTGGTAGTATCGTTTTCGACAGAATAGAATTTATTCCTTTCGATAGTACTATAAACGTTATAAACATTAGTAAAGAAGGCAATGGGTTATTATATTACAAAAGCGGAACAGCATTTACTGACCAAGAATTTAGTTTAAATGCAATTGCTGATGAAGGATGGGAGTTTAGCCAGTGGGAGGGCGCTGTTACAAGCTCTGATAATCCTTTAACTATAACTGTTAATTCTGATATGAATATAAAGGCTATTTTTATAATAATGGATTATCTGTAGCAGAAAACAATATAGATAATATTAGCGTTTTTCCTAACCCTAGTAGTAGCGGCGTGTTTAATTTAAAAATGCAAATACCTCAAAATTGGGAAATATATGCAATAATCGGAAGAAAAATATTTTCTGGAAAAGGCAATAAAGTTAATATATCTTCATTTTCAAAAGGTATTTATATTTTAAAAATGGAAAAATCTTTTAAGAAATTAATCTATTAGTATGATGTTTTATTATCCGAAAAAGAGGTAAAATTCACTTTTTCATTTTTAATTTACAGCAACAGAATGATAAAAAATAAAACCTGTTTTCACTAATATTTTATATGTCATACAATCAATTAATAACCTCTAGCATGCATATGCTATTTAAAAATATTAGCTTTAAAAATTAAACTTAAATCATAAGATAATGCTTAAATTTCGTGTGATCATATTGATGATTTCCATATTATCCTTAAAACTATTAACAGCTCAAAATGCAGAAAATCATATTCAGCGTTTGATAGGAAAACAAGATATAGAATGGTTGAAAAATTTAGATAATGAATTGCCAACGCACCAACTAAATTTTATAAAACGGCAAGCCTCAGGATTTAAACACACACACAAAAATTCTAGAGATCAAGGGTTATTAGATGCACCATGGCATTTTTATAAGAATCGAGATAACGGAGAGCGAAGTACTGCTGAAACCGTAACAATCCCTCATGCTTTTGAAAAGGAAAGACAATATCATTCGGCATGGTATTGTTCAAAATACAACATAAAAATATCAAATAAAAAGCGTTATTTTTTAATGCTTAGTCGTGTCGATTTAATTAGTAGTGTATATGTGAATGGCAGTTTAGTTGGTACACACATTGGAGCGTATACGCCTTTTGAATTTGATTTAACCGAGTACCTTAAAGAAGGTGATAATATGATAGCCTTATTTGTTTACGATAAAAGCGGTGCTGTTGATGGCCATCGACTAATTACCCAAGTTGGTCCTAATTACATGAAAGCAGGAGATCAACGTTTTAAATTTCCAGGAGGCATTGATGATATTCCAATATTAGAAGCTAGAACAAATCATTATATAAGTGATGTTTTTATTAAAACATCTACCCGTTTAAATGAAATTGAAATTGAATATGAGTTAAACACTAAAAGCACTTATTCTAAAAACAAACTGTCTTTTGAAATATTTAAATGGCCTAATGGTGAAAAAGTTGATTTACAATTTCCAGAAGTTAAGCGAAGTGAAATTTCAGAGGGAGCGAACGTTATAAAAACAACTTGGGATAATCCAGATTTGTGGAGCCCAGATCATCCTAATTTATACGTGTTGCGCACCACTTTTAAAAGTGAATCGGGCGTAGATATACTGGAAACCCGTTTTGGTTTTCGTGAGTTTTGGATTGATGGTAAAACTTTTGTTCTTAATGGTGTGCCAACTAAGTTAAGAGGCGAGTCGCATTATCACTTGTTTAGACAAGGCGTTGATTTTCATCGGGAAGTTTTTAAGATGCATAAAGATGTATTTGGTTCAAACGCAACTCGAGTACATGCGTTTATGCCACATCCCGATATTTTTTTAGGAGCAGATGAAGCAGGTATTTTAATTGTAAACCAATCAGCGGTTTGGTCGGTTAATGGTCAGCTGTATGCTAAAGGGGGTGATGAATTATTAAAGAATTTAGAGCACGAATACGAAGCATGGGTAAAAAGAGACAGGAATAATCCTTCGGTAGTGATTTGGGATATAGAAAATGAAATGCTCCGTTTTGATTTCGATTTACATCTGCCATGGATTTCAAAACTACCTGAATTTGTTACCAAACACGATAATACACGTCCTATAAACCTTTCTGGAGCGGGATGGTTTAGTCCTAATCAAGAGATGGTATCCTTGCATATGCAAGACCATTATGCGCGTATTATGAATGATTGGAAAGAAAAAGATACCCGTCCCTTAATAACTGGAGAATTCTGGGTAGGAGCGAGAGCCGACCAGCGCTTACCTAGTGCCCCAGAAATTAAATCAGTACACGAAAGATATGTAGAGGAAGCTGCTGCCTATGAGCGTAATATTTTAGAAATGCGGTATTTTGGAATTTCGGGATTTATGCCTTTCCGAATTTCAATTCTTGGTCTAAAACAGAAATCACACTCAACAGAAGGATATCATTTTATGCCACCCAATACTTTAGTGAAAGAGAAGCGTTCAGAAGCTGTATTATCTAAAATAAAGCATGCCTTACAACCTGTTTCGGTATTTTTTTGGCCTCGTAACGGGTATTGCGATGCTGATAAAATATTTCAGCGGGAACTTGTTATTTGTAACGATAGCGAAACTAAAGACCGTTTTGAGTTAGAGTGGAAATGGGAAGGTGCATCTGGTTCAAACGAAATTATTGAAATAGCACCAGGTGAGCAAAGAAAATTAACAATAAACGAAACGCCTCCAAAAGCAACCCGAAGTATTATAGCTTTAATTAAAAAAGATAAAAAAATAATATCAGCCGATACCATAGCTATTCATCCTATTCACTCAAAAAAAGAGAAATTAGTTCAGACTATTATGGTGTTTAATGATGAGGTGTTGGCAAAAAAGTTAATATCAGTTGGATATAATGCATTTACCAATACAATAATACCGAAAGTAAAAGACGATGTCCTTTGGATTGTTCCAGAACATGCAGACAATCGGCTACTAGAAGCTTCTAAAAGTGATATACTAAAATTTCTTGATGAAGGTGGGCATATTTTGTGTTTAAAACAAGCACAATTGCCCACGTGGTTTCCTGTTAGGTTTCAATTTTGGTCAGCTAATTTAGTTCATTTACATTCTTACGCAGCTATGGGTTGGGAAGGATTAAATAGAGATTTGCGTTATGCTAAGTTTGCTACTATTTTAGATGCTAATCACCCTGTATTTGAAGGTATAACGAATGATGCCCTGCACATGTGGAACACATTTGATGGTAGGGTAGCTGATGATGCCTATGAGCGTCCAAGTAGCATTAATAAATACGAAACAGGAAACTGGACTCCACTTGCTGCATCGGCTAAGAACACGCAAATGAGTCTTGCCGAAATTTTTTATGGGAAAGGGGTTTTACTAGCTTGTCAACTTCACGTTATTGATAATTTAGATAATTCGCAGGCTAAGCGATTATTTGATAATATGATTCATTATTTATCAGAAAGTAAAAAGGAGGCGTTTAATGGTCATGTTACACTTTCAGGACAAATGACTTCAGAAAATATTGCAGAATTAACAGGAGCAAATCCAAAATATTTACAAAAAGATAAGAATAAGAATAAGAATAAGGATGTGATGTTAGCTTTTGATGGAGCCGATGAAGACACAATCAAACAATGCGCTGAAAATGGAGGTACTGTAGTTGTGTTTTCTAGTGAGGTTTCAAGTAAAATGAAAGAAGTGTCTATTGTACCTTCAAAAGAAAATATGGAGTACGTAGCCACAAAAATTATTGATCATGACTTACTTAGCGGTATCTCTTCGGGCAACTTTAAAACAACCATTACAAACGGCTATTTTAAACAAATACCTTCAAATGCTAAAATATTATTACAAGGCTTTGAAAGCACCATGGGATTATGGAGAATAGATGAAGCGGGACCAATCATGATTTCAATACCCTATAAAAAAGGAGAAATCATTTTATCAACCATAAACATAAATAATCAAGCAAGCAATGCTTCAAAATCATTTTTACGTCAAATACTTACTAATTGTAAAGTACCTATAGAATATGCGAAATTAAGTCTAGAGACTACGAAAATTAAAAAAACAGTGCCTATTATTATGGATGGCAAGCTAAACGAATGGTTGGATGATATGGACGATAGGTTGGTTTCGCAATACGTACATGCTCAACCCGTATACTTAACTTCACAAGAAACTATTGAGGGGCCATCTGCCTACGATTTAAAACTTTCTGGTATTAATTATTTTCTTCTGGAATAAAGAGGCGCTGTATATTTCTGGAGTCATTTTTAGTGAAGAAAAAAGTCAAACCTCATTCATTAAATATGGTGCAGAAAAAGAATATACGCAACAGATATATTTTAATGATGATCTTTTAGATATACAGTATAAAAATTCAATACCAACAGTAAAAGTAAACGGAGAAACAAGTAGTGGAGTAGTGATTAAAAACAGCCAATTAGATTCTAAGTATATGACAGAAGCTGCACGTTTACAGTTTAGTTTCATCAATGGAGGAGGAGAAATTATAACGGTTCCTAATTTGATTGGAGAAACATTTGAGTTGATGATTCCATGGGAATATCTTAAAAGTAAACCCAATAAAACTGTATCTAAAGTTTTAATTAACCTTAGTTCAAAAGACAGCAAGCTACAAGTACCATTGTCTGGACATGTATCTTTAAAGACTACTTGGATGCCATTTGATTTGTTAGATAAATAAAAAGATATAAAAAATGAGAAAAGTAGATCTATTGGAATTTTAGAAGCTTATTAAAGTCCATAACTGGTTTATCAAATTATTTTATATTTTTTAGGGACAAAAGCAAATGCTAAAAAATATAAAAATAGGCTGCCATTTTAAAAAGGCAGCCTATTTTTATGGGTAAATTTTTACCAATGTTGGGACTTCAACTCAATCTCTACAGTGATTTATATCCTTAAACTGAACATGAGCAGTTACATCGCCTGTATCACTAGTTCCATAAGCGCCATATCATGTATAAACCCGTTCTGTAGTATGGTTGTGTTTTATATGTTTTTCAGTATTATCTATTTTTATTATTGAAAAGGCAACACCATTATTATTAAATCCTTTTTTATAACTAAAATCATATTCTTGGTTGTAATTAAGTATTTTAAATTGTTGTGTATCTCTAGCGCCATTACCACTAGCACTAGTATTTGTTGTATAAGGATTAATGGTTACATGAGTTTCTAATTTAATTTTATTACCCGTGGTTTTCATAGCATAAACTAAAAATTGAGCACTTCTATTTTTACTCCATTGCTCTTCACCTTTTATGATATTGCCTCCCGCATGAGATTGTATTATACAAGTATTGCCATCAATTAAATCAATAATTTTTAATTTACCTTTAAGGATAGTTTTTTTACTCGTGCCTTGAGAAATTGTTTTAAAAAATCGTTCAACTCTTGTTTTTGTTCCATTATATCTTACCTCTCCGCCAGTTATCTTGTACTTCCCCAGCCATCAGTAACATTATCATAACCACTAACAGTATTATCTGTTCTACAATCTAGAGTGCCCTTATTATTGGGATTAGAAATATCATCACAAGATTGTGGAGAACCAGGTCCTAAATTTGGAAAATCCGAAGTGACGTCACAAGTTTGTAGCGTAGATGGGTTTTCAGGTTTATTAGGAATTTCTTCTTTTGGTTCTTCAATAATTTGTTCTTCTTCTACTTCAGAACCAGTAGAACATGAAATTAAAAAACTAAATAGTAAAATTAGTCTTGTTACAAATAATAGGTTTGATCTTTTTTTTATTGTAATTTTTATGCTTTTTTTTTAAATTATATGTTTCTGATTTTAAACCTATCCTGTAGTATCTTGGCTAAATTTAGTAAAGCATGAGAGCACAGGATAATATAGTATTTTATTTCTTTTAAATTTAAAAATTCAAAGTGAATAGTACTGAATTTTCAAATTAATAATTTGCAATGAGAAATAAACAAGTACCATTTTTAGTAGTATTTCTAGCTATTTTTTGGCTATCATGTCATCAGGTTTCAACGACTGCAACATCACTATTTTTTAATAAGTTATTAGTCAATGCAAAAGAAAATCCATTAACTGTAGAAACCGAAAGACCACTTTTTTCATGGATTGTTGATGCTGAAGGCTTTAATAAAACACAATCAGCTTTTCAACTTTTAGTGGCGTCTTCTTCTGATAAATTAAATGAAGCTGATGCTGATTTGTGGAATTCTGATAAAGTTGAAAGCGACAAATCTACCTTTGTAAAATATGAAGGAAACTCATTAAAGGGCATGCAAACTTATTTTTGGAAAGTGAAGATTTGGGATGAAAAAGGTGATTCCTCAGATTGGTCAGGCATTCAAGAATTTGAAATGGGTTTAATTAATGAATCCAATTGGGGAAATTCAAAATGGATTACTTTAAATGAGGACACAAGAACTTCACCACATCGTTTTAGAGAATACAAAACAGGCAAAATGAGTAAGCCTAAAATGGTTGATGGGTTTGCAGCAAGCTATTTTAGAAACGTTTTAAGTGTTGATAAACAAATAGAAAGTGCACAAGCTTATATCTGTGGATTAGGTTACTATGAATTATATTTAAATAACGAGAAAGTGGGCGACCATGTTTTAGATCCTGCACCATCAAATTATGATAAACAGGCATACTATGTGAATTATGATATTACAGAGCACTTAAAATCAGGAGAAAATGCTTTCGGTATTATTTTAGGAAATGGGTTTTATGGACAAAATATTTCTTGGAAAAACGACCCTGAATCAGATACAGATTTAGCTTACGGTCCATCAACAGTACGCTGTTTAGTAAAAGTGAAATATGTTGATGGTACAGAAACCGATTTTTATACCGATAGTACTTGGAAAGAATCCACAGGTCCTATAGTATTTAATAATGTTTACGGTGGCGATACGTATGATGCTAGGTACGAATTAGGTGATTGGACTTCAATAGGCTACAATGATAAAAATTGGGGGCAAGCTAAGATAGCTTCTCCTGATGTTAAAAAGATAAGTGCCCAACAAATACCACCAATTAAAAAACTAAAGGAGTTTGAGCCACAAAAAGTATTTAAAGGGGCTGATGGTGAGTGGATTGTAGATTTTGGACAAAACATAGCCGGTTGGGTAAAACTGAACGTTAAAGAACAGGAAGGGCAACTTGTAGAAGTGATTACTACGGAAGCGCTGTTAACCAGCGGAAAAGATGTTTTTCAAGGTTCTACAGGTGGAGGTGCCAATGGGATGGCTCAAATTTATAAATACATTTGTAAAGGGGATGGTTTGGAATCTTGGGAACCTAAATTTAGCTATCACGGATTTAGATATGCAAAAATAAAAGGGATTTCTAAAAAGCCAGATGCTGATATGATTAAAGCGGTTTTAGTGGCTACAGATATTCAGGAGACAGGAAGTTTTTCCTCCTCAGACGACTTATTGAATAAAATGCACAGCATTAGCAAATGGACTATTGTAGATAACATTCATGGCATCCCTGAGGATTGTCCACACCGCGAAAAATGTGGCTGGTTAGGCGATGCGCACGCCTTTTGCGAATATGCCCTGTATAATTATGATATGTATGATTTCTATAAAAAATACATGGAAGACATTCGTACGCAAATGCGCCCAACTAAAGGGCATAACAATCCAGAGATAAAATTTCAAGTGCCAACCATGATTGCTCCTGGTAAACGTACATCAACCTACGCTAAGTTAGATTGGGGTGTGGCAACCATGTACTTACCTTGGTATAATTACTTGTATTATGGCGATGTTGCTATTGTAAAAGAGTATTATGAGGATATGAAGAATCTAACAAACTTTTACCTATCTTATAAAGATGAAAATGGCATTATTCAAGATGGTATGGGAGACTGGTGTCCACCACGTTGGGACAGAAGACTTAACCCCAGTGCTATGGAATGTGACCCCATTATTTCGGCAAACGCCTACTTTTACGATGTTTTAGGTATCATGGAGGTTTTTGCAAAAATAAATAATGATGCTCCTTTTGAAACTGAAATGAAAAATGAAAAAGAGTCATTAAAAACGGCTTTTAATAAAGCTTTTTTGGTTGCTATTCCAAAAACAGATTTAAAATGGTATGCGAGCCAAACGGCAACTGTACAGGCTTTGCAATTTGGCATGGTTCCAGAACCAGAAATAGAAAATGTAGTTAATGGGTTAGTTTATGATATTGTTAATGTAAAAGGTGGACATCATTCTACAGGAATTCACGGTAACAGATATATCTATACAGTTTTAGCTAAATATGGCAAAAGTGATTTGGCGCATCAAATTTTAACAACACCAGATTTTCCAAGCCAAACTTATGTTATGAATAGTGGTTTCACGACATGGCCAGAACGTCAATTTGAATGGGAAACTATGGAAGGTCCGACCAATTCACTTAATCATCCCATGCATAGTGGTTTTGCAGCCTATTTTTATGAGTCGCTTGGTGGTATTAAATCTTCTACCGAAGCTGTTGGTTACAAAGAGTTTGTTGTAAATCCTCAATTCTCTAAGCAAATTACACAAACTACTGTAAATATACCAACACCTTATGGTACTATCCATAATAATTGGGAAGTACATGATGCTAATTTTTCTATGACGTTAGAAGTTCCTTTTAATACAAAAGCTAAAATTATATTAACTCAAAAGGAATTAGAATCCTTAAAGATTAATGGAGTTTCCTTTAAAGATTTTCAAAAAGAAAATAAATCTCAAACTGTATACAATTCGACACTGGTATTGGGGTCTGGAAAATATACTATAGAATATTTTAAAAGCAAACCCAATAAAACTGTATCTAAAGTTTAATTAACCTTAGTTCAAAAGACAGCAAGCTACAAGTACCATTGTCTGGACATGTATCTTTAAAGACTACTTGGATGCCATTTGATTTGTTAGATAAATAAAAAGATATAAAAAATGAGAAAAGTAGATCTATTGGAATTTTAGAAGCTTATTAAAGTCCATAAATGGTTTATCAAATTATTTTATATTTTTTCGGGACAAAAGCAAATGCTAAAAAACATAAAAATAGGTTGCCATTTTAAAAAGGCAGCCTATTTTTATGGGTAAATTTTTACCAATGTCGGGACTTCAAATCAATCTCTACAGTGATTTATATCCTTAAACTGAACATGAGCAGTTACATCGCCTGTATCACTAGTTCCATAAGCGCCATATCGTGTATATACTCTTTCAGTGGTATGATTATGAGTAATATTAGTTTCAGTACCTCCAACTTTTATCTTAGAAAAAGCTATATTAGAGGAATTGTAACCTGTTTCATATCTAAAAGTATATTCCTGTCCATAATTAATAGTTTTGAAATTTGTTACAGTTCTACCACCACCAGAAGTTGTTGTATATGGGTTAGTAGTTACATGGGTTTCTAAAACAATATTATTTCCGCTCTTTCTGGCATAAAGTAAAAACTGGGCACTACGATTAGTTTGACCTGATTCAACCCCTGACACAATTTGTCCACCAGCATGAGATTGTATGATACATGTATTTCCATCACTTAAGTCATAAATTCTAAGTCTCCCAGTTAAAATTGTCTTAGAGTTGTTACTCCGAGAAAGCGTATTAAAAAAGCGTTCTACTCTTGTTTTAGTGCCATTGTATCTAATACTCCCGCCAATAATTTTGTACTTTCCCCAAGAGCCGCTATTACTGTAACCTCCATAACTACTGTCTGTTCTACAATCTAACGTGCCTTTATTGTTAGGGTTTGAAACGTCATCACAGGATTGTGGAGCTGCAGGACCAAGATTTGGAAATGATGTATCACAAGTTATGCCTGTTGCGGAGGAACTTTCTGTTGCAGATAGTTCTTCTAAATTGGATTCCCCTAATGAGTTTTCAATTTCATCATTTTTAGAACAGGAAATAGTAATACCTAATAATAAAATTAAGCTTAATTTTTTTACGATTGATAAGTTGAATCTTTTTTTCATTATTTTTTTATTTAGACAGTAATTAACTTTCTCTGACAAGAGAAGCTTTTAATTTACAGTAAAATATTGCTTTGTTTTTTAATCACTATCCTGTTCTACCACGTATAGTTCTAATTTACATTGGAGATTGTTTATATAGTATTGCTAATCATGTTGAAATAAAATTCTAAACGATTACAGGTTGTTTTTTACTCTACTATATTTTTTATTTGATTACATGAAGGTACAGGATAGAGAATCATTATAATTATTATAGTTTTCAAATGCTAAATGATTGAAGAATTTTAATAATGATAAAACTCCATATTGACCTTCTATTATGGCTTTCACCATGTTTTTCATGTAAAAAAAATATAGAAAGTAGCCTAATAATAAAAAACTTTATTCAGAATTAGGAATAGTTGGGAAGTACATGATGCTAATTTTCTATGACGTTAGAAGTTCCTTTTAATACAAAAGCTAAAATTATATTAACTCAAAAGGAATTTGAATCCTTAAAGATTAATGGAATTTTCTTTAAAGAGTTTCAGAAAGAAAATAAATCTTAAACTATATACAATTCGACACTGTTATTGGGGTCTGGAAAATATACTATAGAATATTTTAAAACTATTTAAACCAACAATTTTTACTCATGAGACATTTTTCATATATATATTTAAATCTAATTTTTTTCTTCTCATTTATATTATCAGTAAAAGGACAAGAGTTAAATAAAAAGAACCTAATAATCGAAAATAATATCACCATTGTAGATAGAACAGGAATATCTAACGAAGAAGCCCATCCTGTTGCCTTCAGTAAACGTGAATTTTTTACTGCTATTGAATCAGCAGGAGGAGTTATTGAAAGTGTTCACTATTATACACAAACTAATCAAAAATTATATCTCGTTATTGGTACTTTAGAAAATAGTGTTGTGAGAAGATTGGTTTCAGATGATGCTCATATAGTATCCCAAAAACCCGAAGGTGTGTTTTATCAATGGCGAAAAACAGAAAATGGGATGGCATTAGTAGTTGGCGGAACAGACTCTAAAGGTCTTATGTACGCACTTAACGAACTTTCTCAACAAATTAAAGATAAAGGACTTGTTGCTTTAACTGAAATAGAGGATACTGTAGAGTTTCCAGACAACGAAATTCGTGGTTTAGATAAATTTATTAAAGATCAAAATGATGATTCTTGGTTTTTTTCAGAAGCATACTGGCAATATTATATTCAAGAATTAGCAAAAAATCGTTTTAATAGATTAACCTTAATTACGGGATATAACGATGGGAAAAAGGAAGATTTTATGATCCCTGTCTATCCTTACCTATTAAAACTTCCAGAATACGAAGAAGTTAAATTAATAAGAAATTATAAAAAGACGCCAGAGGAATATTTAGCCCAACTTAGACGTATAGGGGAAATAAGTCATAATCACGGATTAGATTTTGTATTTGGAATTTGGGGTCACGGTAGAAGTGAATCATTAATTAAAGGGCTACCAGAAGGATGCTTTAAAATATACCGAATACTGTGCCAATGGTATGAGGGAACTTTTAAGACAAGCCCCAGAAATTGATGGTATTCAGTTAAGGGTTAATTATGAATCTGGTGTGGGAGGTTTTGGCAATACAGCAGAAAATTTTTGGAAAGAAATAATAAACGCTGTAGGAGAGGTTAATAAAGAACGTAAAGGACACCTTTTTTTGGATTTAAGAGCTAAAGGGCTTACCGTAAAAATTCGTGAATGGGCTTTAGAAACAGGAATCAATTTAAACGTAACAAGTAAATACTCTTGGGAAGGGGTAGGTTTACCTTATCATCCAACAGAAATGCGAAAAGCAGAATTGGATATGCTAGATAATATTGATAAGCGCCAGCGTTATGGTTACGCAGATTTCTTATACAAATCTCGAGATTTTGATTATATCAATAGATTATGGGGTGTAGGAACCACCCGTATGTTTACTTGGGCTAATTCAGATTATGCTAAGCGTTTTTCGCATACTACAAGTTTTGGTGGTGGTAAAGGTTTTCAAGTAACACCTCCTATGTCAAGGAAACAAAATACTTGGGAACTTTTTCAAGATGATTCATTGGTTTATTATACATGGGAAGACCAGCGTTATTGGGCATGGCATTTGTTATTTGGGAGATTGGGTTATTCTAAAGAGACTAAGCCAGAAGTATGGCAAAGGGAGTTTAGGCAACATTATGGCAAAGCAAATGAAGCTATTTTAGAAGCTTATGAGGCAGCAGGGGAAGTTTTACCTTTAATAACATCAGCTCATCTTACCTATCATCCAGCAAATTATAATTGGGCAGAAATGGATAGTGGTGGGGCGCTTTTTAGTGAGCATAATGCAAATCCTTTTTATACACTAAAGAATCGAACATACCAATCCGCAGAGCCGGGAGATCCAGGACTATTTTATAGTATTACAGACTATGTGAAAGATGTTTTGAAAGAAGATTTAAAACATAAAATTAATCCTATTCAGTTAGCAGCACTCTACAAAAAATTCTCAGATGAAACATTAGTAGCTCTTTCAAAAGTAAAAAAAGAAGATATTCCAGAGTCTTATAAAAAAGAATTTATTACCAACGAAGCAGATTTAAAAATAATGGCAGCTCTTGCATTATATCATGCCTTTAAAACAAAAGCATCAACAGATTTTGTTTTCTATCAAGACACTCAAAAAAAAGCATATTTGAGATCAAGTCTAAAAAACATGCAAGAAGCAAGGAACAATTGGAATATTATGGTTACAATTACCGAAAAAATCTATCATCAAAAACCATTTTTTTTACACGACAATCATACTTGGAAGGATAGGTTAGTAGAGATTGAAAAAGACATAAGTAAATTAAAAGACATAATTGGAAACTCTAAAAATGGTAATTTAATAAGTCATTGGGATAAATATAATCAAGCCAAAAATGTGTTGGTAAACAACTTTGAAGCTATAGTTCCTAAAACGGCAAGTACCAAGCAAGAATTAAAAGTTACTTTGATAACGGATAATTATTTAGAAAACAAACAAACTCCTAAGGTGCACTATAGAATCGCTAATATGACCTCTAGAAAATTTATTGAGCAAAATATGGCTTGGGATGGTGAAAATTATACTGCTATCATACCTCAAAATTATCTTAATCCAGAGTTTGATTTGCTTATATATTTTACATCGATCACAGATGAAGGACATGTAGCAATGCATCCAGGTTTATTTAACGAACAATATTTTACACCATATTATGTGGTCAAAATGAATGAATAATCAATTCGAAAATAATTTTAATAGCGAAAATACTTTTAATATGAGATTTTCATCAATTCACGGGATGTTTAACACTTTTATTGAAATTTTATATTCGCGGTTTTTACCAAATATCAATGATAGATATTATTACAGAGTTTTATTAGTTTTAATAATTCTGGTTTGTACAAAAAGATTTTTTGTGCAAGGTATTCCTATATAAAATTCATGGTGTTGGGTCTACTTGGAAAAAATAATTTAAATTTAAAAGAAACTAAATATTTAGGAGGTTTAGTAAGTAGACTTTTTTTAGCCAATTGTGTTACAAATAATCGTTTCACAAAAATATATTAACATAATTTTAAATTAATTTAAATGAAAATATGCCATTCACGTGTTTTAAAAGCACTAATTTTAATATCGGTTTTAAGTGTTTCAAATTGTAAATCTAATTCAGGAAATGATGAAAGCGAAGTACTAGAAAACGAAAATATTGCTCAAGCAACAACAGGCAGTTGGGGAGACCAAGCTGATGGTACTTACATCAATCCTATTTTAAATGCCGATTATCCAGATTCTGATATCGAACAAGTTGGCGACACCTATTACATGATAACTTCAAAACAACATGTTTCTCCTGGAATGCCCATTTTGCAATCTAAAGATATGGTTAATTGGACTAATATAGGCCACGTGTTTAGTAGCTTGTCATGGGCTCCAGAATATAACTGGGATAGAATGAATGGCTATTCCTTTGGTGTTTGGGCTGGAGATTTAGCATATCACGAGGGTACTTGGTACTGTTATCAAATAGACTACCAACACGGTTTAATGGTTTCTACCGCAAAAGACATAAAAGGACCATGGAGTAACCCCGTTTTCATGTTACCAAAAGCAAAAGTTTTAGACGACCCAGCCGTATTTTGGGATGAAGAAACCCATAAAGCCTATATTATAATTAATACAGCAGGAAAGCAAAAAGGATTAGAAAACAAGATTGAAGGTAACGAAAATAGAATTTATGAAATGAGTTGGGATGGTACTCAAATTCTTGACGATGGTAAATTAGTATATACTGGTGTGGGAGCTGAGGCTGCAAAAATTTATAAAATTGACGGTATTTGGTATATATTTTTAGCACAATGGACTATAGGAGACACATCTACAAAGCCTGGTGTTAAAAATCCTAAAAATGACAGAAAGCAAATAGTATTACGTTCCAAAGAAAGTATTTATGGACCATACGAAGAAAAAACAGTTTTAGAAAAAGGAACGGTTTTCAATAACCGTAGTGCAAGTCAAGGTGCATTAATACAAGCCCCAGATAAATCGTGGTGGTATATGCATCAACTCATTCAAAATGATGATATTCCTTTTCAAGGAAGACCTCAATGTTTAGAACCTGTGACTTGGATTGATGGTTGGCCAATAATTGGTATAGACGAAGATAATGACGGGATAGGAGAACCTGTTAAGCAATATAAAAAACCAATTGATGGGTATCCTATTACTGCGCCAAGTTCAGATGATGATTTCTCATCCTCAAAATTAGGGTTTCAATGGGAATGGAATCATAACCCAAGAAATACGCATTGGTCATTAACGGAAAGAGAAGGGTGGTTACGTTTAAAAGCGAGTAAGGTGCTACCAAATGAAAACGGATATGGACCAAACATAAACGAATGGACAAATAATGATGGGTCTGATTCCGATTTTTGGAGAGCTTCCAATACCTTAAGTCAGCGTATTATGGGAATAACAAAGGGCACTGCTGTTGCGAAATTTGATATTTCTGGAATGCAACCACATCAATTAGCTGGATTTGTGAGATATGGTGGCGTATTTAATTTACTGGGTGTTGAAGTCAATGCACAGGGTGAAAAACATCTTTTTTATATGAATCCTATGGAAGAAAAAACCGTAGGTCCAGAAATTACAGGTAATGATTTATATGTAAGAACATCAAATAATATAGATCAAGCCACTTATGAGTACAGTTTGGATGGTAAGCATTTTAAATCCTTTGGACCAACGTTTACCATAGCCTTTGGGAAATGGACAGGAGATCGCTTAGGGTTCTTTTCTTGGAACGAAAAAGAAGACGCAGGTTATATTGATGTTGATTGGTTTACTTATGATTACGATGGGCCAAAAGCAGAAAAAAGCAAATAAAAGCGTTGCTAAGTGTATACTTCAGACAATATGTTAAACTAACAGATATATTTAATGTATCATTAATTATACTAACAGGTGATGTAGAAAGTATTGATTAAAATCTTTTTTTTAAGAAGACAAATAGTTACAAATAGACTTCTATAATAGCCACTACTCATATTGTATAAATAGGGAGGAGAGACGCTTCAATTACACTATACTTACCAGATGTATTAGTGATGCAAATAAGTATGAATACCAATTTTGCTCAATTGATATTAAGCATGTAATCAATTGCAGTTTATTTCTGGTGTTAAAATGCATATCTGTGTTTTTACCTAATGATAAATTACCAATCGCCGTTTTTTATTAAAAGAGAATCATGAAAACGGTGATAATATAAAAGCCGAATATAATATACTACAGTGTGTAATAGGAATGCCTTGGCTGAATAACGTATTTATATAATAAGAAAAAGTAATACGGATGCTTCACAAGAAAGTGGTTGTTTTCTTTGATTTTAGATGGGGCTATAACACACAATCAGATACCGCTTTGGAAAATATGGCGGAAGGCGTTTATACCTTAAATTTAGTGCTAAAGGATGATAGGTCACAAACCTCTGAGACTTCCATTACCGTGAATGTTCAATCGTCAATATTACAACCTTTTGGAGGTTCATTACACCAAGTTCCAGGAACTATTCAAATTGAAGACTACGACTTGGGGGGAGATGGATTTGCTTATTATGACAGTACACTTGGGAATGATACCAGTGGTTATAGAACAGAAAATGATGTTGACCTAGCAGTAGGTGGCTCAGGAATTGTTTTAACCGATTTAACCGGAGGTGAATATACAAGATACTCTATAAATGTTGCTGAAAATGGTATATATGAAATGACAATAAATTACAGAACGTTTTCAAATGCATCCAAACCTTTTGCGGCATATATATTACCAATAAATTTATCAAGCTCAACCCTATTATTCTCTGCGCCTTCAGGTTCTACAACAACAGGTGTCAGAAATACTGGCGGTGCTTATTTAGATTATGTATCACCACAGTTTAATTTACTTGCAGGTAATATGGTGTTGGAACTAAGAATCCCATCGGGTGGTGCAGGACCAAGTTATGATTATATTACCTTAAATAGAATTAATAGTTTAAGTATTGATGATTTCGAAAAAGCTGATAATTTTAAGGTATACCCCGTGCCTAGTAGGGACGGAAGGTTTAATTTAAGTAAATCAAAATCCTGGAAGGTGTATTCTTTATTAGGGAGAAAGATAACTGAAGGGGATGGAAATTTAGTTGATATATCTAAATATTCAAAGGGTATATATATACTAAAAACAGGCAATGGAGTCATTAAGAGGCTTATTTATAATTGATGCTTAGAAATAGAAAAAAAAGGATGGTACACTATAGTGTACCATCCTTTTTTTTGTTATGAGTTGTATTATTGGTCTAGAATATAAACATACTTTTTTTCTAATAAAAGCAAAATATTTTACAACAGGTATAGTGGCAGTATCTCATAAACTATGTAAGTTTTAAAATCTCAGGTAAATAGCTTTATCTCTATTTTATAATAACCTTCATTCGTTTCATACGGAATTTGAATATGACCATATATTATTATTGGACAGTATTATACATTTAAATTTTTATAATAAAGATTAAGCAAGATCATAATAATTTTTCCATCAGCTCTAAAGTATTTCATTTGAAATGATTGTTTTATTTATTTGTTTTCTGGGTTTTCGTTAATATACTTTACAAGTATACTTCTAATATCCTCAATAGTGCCTTGTACTAGACCTCTATGAGTAGCTCCAGTAATCCAGTAAAGTACCATGCCAGCATCAGAACAATCCCATTTGCCTTTTTGGAATTTAACAATATCATCAACTTCAGCTATTTTTCCAATAGTCCAAATTAATTGAATTCTTGGGTCTACATGATTTTTTGCCCAATCCCATTGTTCAATATCTACTTTCAGTTTAATATTTTGATCTGGAATACGAACTTCCTCAACACCAAACTCTAGTATTTGTAGCCAAGTGTAAAAATCGCCTGCATTATCATTGGCAGGATGATGCGTAATTACCTTAATAAACTGGTGCTTTTCTTTTGCTGTTTTTTTTAAAGCCATTCCTATAATATCAGGTTCTCCCGCTTCAATAATCCATAAAGGGTCTTCGGCTGTTGAAGTGTTTATAGCCCAACATAAATCATTAATGGTTTCTTCTTTTTGCCAAATAGCATCGTAAAAAGTTAATTTTTCAAAACCACCCCAACGTCTTGCTGTCATATCACAGGCTATTTGCATTAAGTGATGCCGTTCTTTTTCAGCTTTTTTAGAGATTCTGTCATCTCTTACTAAATCGCAACTATGCGAATAGTGTATTAATCTATCTTCTAAACCAGCAGCTCTTAATAAAGCAATGGAAATAGCAGTACCTCCTAAATCGTCAGGGTCTGGAGAATTTCCATCGGCAACAATGGCAATACGACCTATTGGAGGGTTGATTTTTTGTGCAAATGCTGTAATAGAAATTAATCCGACCTTAAATAGAATTATTATGATTTTAGAATTCATTTTAATTTTTTAGCTTTTATTGAATTTATGACTTAATTTTTTTATCATTTTAAAATAATTTTTGTCACAGGTAGGTTGAAAATGTCTGTTTCTTTTTTCTGGAAATTTGTTCTTTCATCTTAAAAACTCTTAAGGTATTATATGTTTAGAGCTATTAGAAAAACACCTTTTAAGGCTTAGGAGCTTCAACGTCTGGAAATGGCGCTGGTAAAACTCCCTGTGCTAATACTTCTGGTCCTTTATCATTGGGTATATAGTTAATGTCTTTTGTTAGAATAAATTTATCAAATTCAAAACCATCTTCCCGCATACTAAATTGAATCGTATGTACACCAGCATTATCAATATCCAAGTAAATAAAATGTGGTATACCGCAATGTACTTCTTTAGTTCTTTGTTTGCTTTCCCAAGTCCAAGCACCTTTTCCCTGACACCATTGCATTCTTTGTCCGTGTTCTGGCCATGTGTTGTTAATTCCAACATGTAATCCGTTATCTTCTGCACCTGTACTAAAAGCACGTGCCCAAACAAAATAGCGTCCTGGCGAATTAAATTTCACGTTATAATGCAAAATCGCCATTTTACCTGCTTCATTAGAAAAATTTTCACCTGAAATTAATTTGTCAGAATGAGTAACTCGAGTATCAGGTAAAATTTCTATATAGGCATTGTTACTTGCTCCATAACAATGATAATCGTCATCATCTCTACCTACTTTTGCTAAATCATTTTTAGAAGTGATATACCACTGTCTGATATCAGATAAAGTTTGTTTCTGAAAAAACTCCGCTTCAATAGCAATAAGGCCATTTTTTTCTTCAAATATTATGTCGTCATGAATTATGGGATTATTAAACTGAATATTTTGGGCATTCAATAATAAACCAGGTATGGTAATTACAATAACAAGTGTAAGGATTAGTTTAAATTTTAGCATTTCTTATACCGTTTTTTATTCTAGTTTTTATTTGAAATTTTTTTTATCAAATTAAAAATATAGAATAAATTTTAGTTGGATGCCCTGTACTATCCTGTAATTTTAAAATAACATTTAAAATCATTTTAGCAGGTGAGAACAGGATACAATGCAAAATTTTAGTAGATATATTTGGATACCAACTAAATATTTACAAACTACACTAAAATCCCTTTCAGGTTTTTGGAAAACTTGGATGTGTGCAATTTTGCTATTGTTATGTATGGCAATGACAAACGCACAAACGGTATCGGGTACCGTAACTGCAGATGGCCAACCATTACCAGGAGCCACTGTGATTGTTAAAGGAACTACCAGAGGAACAACTACAGATTTTGATGGTAACTTCACTATTGAAGCAGATGCTCAAAGTACACTTTCAATATCTTATATTGGATACAGTACTAAAGAAATACGAGTAGGCAATCAAACTCAAATTAATATTTCTCTTGATCAAGACAACAAACTTGATGAGGTAGTTGTTATTGGGTATGGTACACAACGAAAATCAGATTTAACAGGCTCGGTATCCTCTGTAAGTGCTGAAGATATCACTGCGATTCCTGTATCACGAGTAGACCAAGCCTTACAAGGGAGAGCTGCAGGTGTTCAAGTAACACAAACTAGTGGAGCGCCAGGTGCAGGTACTTCTATTAGAATTAGAGGTGGCAATTCCATTACAGGTAGTAATGAGCCTCTATGGGTTATTGATGGTATTATAGTAGGTACAAACTTTAACTTAAATAACATCAATGCTAATGATATTAAATCTATTGAAATTTTAAAAGATGCATCCTCCATTGCTATTTATGGTTCTAGAGGTGCTAATGGTGTTGTTTTAGTAACAACCAAAAATGGTGCAAGTATTAGTGGTGGTAAACCACAAATAAACGTAGGTATTCGTACAAGTACGCAATTAGTTCCAGAGCGGCCAGAGTTTTTAAATCAAGAACAACAAATATCTTACACGAATGAAGATGCACGATTTAGAGGTGTAGCAGAGCCTTTTCCTAATAATCCATCAACGTACCCAGATAATGATTTTTTCGATATCTTACTAAATCCATCACCTATTTATAATGCAGATGTATCTATTGCAGGATCCTCAGAAAATGGAAGCGTAACCTATTATAACTCACTTAATTTTTTCAGTCAAGATGGTTTGATAGAAAACTCAGGCATTGAAAAATATATTTTTAGATCAAATATGGATTTTAAAATAAATGATAAATTAAAAGTAGGAGCTCGTATTAATTATTCTAGAATAAAGCAAGACAATGGTGTGGTAGGTTACGGAGGTCTTTTGAATATTTTACCAACACAACCAGTGTTTAATCCCGATGGGTCTTACAGTGGGTTTAATGATGTTATTGGAGCACCTTTTAACAATCCTGTAGCTACTGCAAAATTAGATATTGACGAGACATACTCGAATAATCTTTTAGGAACTGTGTATGTAGAGTTTAGTCCTATTGAAAATTTGATTATACGTTCCACCTTTAACCCTGAAATAAACAATTTTAAAAGAAACGAATTTACCTCAAGTCAAAGACCCGATCTTACTGTGGTTGGAGAAACTGGTAACGCAAGGATATCTGGAGCTTCATTTTTTGGATGGAATAACGAAAATACGATTCAATATTCAACCAATTTTGGTGAAGATCATAGTTTAACGGTTCTTGGTGGTGCATCTTTCCAAAAGTCAACTACTGAATCTTTTAGTGCTGGAGCTTTTGGTATTACTACAGATGCTACCTCATTCAACAACCTTGCGTTGGGTACAGACCCAACAAGAAATGTAGTTGGTAGTGGCTTTAGCGCTTTTCAAATTGCTTCGTTTTTTGGAAGAGCTAATTATGCCTATAAAGATAAATATCTTTTAACCTTGGTTGGAAGATCGGATGGTAGCTCAGTTTTTGCACCAGGAAATAAATATAATTTTTATCCATCAATAGCAGGTGCATGGAAAATAACCGAGGAATCGTTTATGCAAGATCAAAGCGTTTTTCAAGATTTAAAATTAAGAGCCAGTTATGGTAAATCTGGAAATCAGGCCATAGGTCCTTATAATACACTTGGTATTTTGGAAGAAGCTAATACAACAGTTAATGGTGTTGAGCAACCAGGTTTAACACTAGGTAGGCCTGCGAATCCAGATTTAAAATGGGAGACTACAAGTTCATTTGATATCGCTTTAGAAGCGTCGTTGTTTGGAGGTAAAGTTTTTACTGAATTTAACTATTACTATAAAAAGACGGAAGATTTATTACTGGATGTAACTATTCCTAGACAAACTGGTTTTACAAGTCAATTACAAAATGTGGGATCTTTAGAAAATAAAGGTTGGGAATTTTTAGTAAATTCTACCAATATAAGCAATGCTAATTTTAATTGGAATTCCACCTTAACGTTATCATCCAATAAAAACAAAGTGCTTGACCTTGGGGGGCAACAGTTTATTGATGCGGTAATCGATCAAATTGTAGGTGCTGGTAACGTACGAATTACTGTTGGAGAAGCAGTACCAGTATTTAGAGGTGCCAATTATTTAGGTACTTGGAAAAGTCAAGCAGAAATTGATGCCTCTGGATTAAACCCAGGATCACAAGTGGTTGGAGGGCCTAGATATGAGAATTTGAATGATGATGGTATTATTTCTAATGAAGATTTTGTGACGCAAGGCAGCCCATTTCCAGATTTAATTTTCGGATTTGAAAATAACGTTTCATATAAGAATTTTGACTTGAATATTTTCTTTCAAGGCACCGTGGGTAACGAAGTATATAACTTAAGAACTCGTAATAATTTCTTTACCCGTGGAGAAAATCCTAAATATATTGAAATAGCAGATCGTTGGACACCAGATAATCCAACATCTGATATACCAAGAGCCGGATCTGATGCTTTTTCTAATACACCACCCAGTTCATATGATGTGGAAGATGGCTCGCACCTACGTTTAAAAACCGCCACATTAACGTATAACTTTCCAGTTGAACAAATAGGACTTAAAGGAGTAAAAAGTATGTCAATTTATTTTTCTGGAACCAATCTGCTTTTAATCTCAAATTTCAGATTGATAGATCCAGAAACCAGTGCATACGGTAGAAATGGAATTGGTAATGTTTATCAAGGATTTTCTAACGGGGAATACCCTAATGCTAAGGTTTTAAGCCTTGGACTTAACGTAACTTTTTAAAAACAGACTTATGAAAACAAAAATTAAATATTTATACAGCTTCTTAATCATATTCACATGCTTTAATTGTGATTCGTTTTTAGAAGAAGAAATACGCGATATTATAGCCCCAGAAAATTTCTTTGCTTCAGAATCTGATGCAAGACAAGCAATTACAGGTGTATATGCCATATACAAGAATAATTCTATGTACGGACAAGTAGGACTGGATACTTTTTACGAAAATGGCGCCGATACCGTTGAGCCTAACCGTCCGGGTTTAGTAAACCCAATTGGGAGCTATTCGCTAGATGAATCTGTAGCAGACGAATCCAGCCAAAGAATGAGTGTTTCCGATACTTGGAAAGATGCCTATAAAATTGTTTTAAACTGTAATATCATTATTGATAGGGTAGCTGGAAACGATGCCATTTCTCAAACTGTGCAAACGGATGTTATTGCAGAGGCTAGATTTCTACGAGGCTTAGCCTATTGGAACATAACCAACCTTTGGGGAGATGCCCCTTTTTATACTGAAAACCTTAAACTAAATGAAATTAGGGAATTAGGTAGAACGCCTAAGGCAACCATTATTACAAGTTTATTAGAGGATTTACAATTTGCTTACGATAATCTTGCCCCTTCTTATCCAGATGATCAAAGAGGAAGAGCCACAAAATGGGCAGCTGCAGTTGTTATGGCTAAAACGTATATGGAGCAAAAACAATGGCAACAAGGTTTAGACATGTGTCTTGCGATTATAAATCAGTCCGGATATCAAATTTTACCAAATTACGGAGATGTTTTTGAACTTTCTAATGAATATAATGCAGAGATTATTTGGTCTTTAGATTTTGCAAAAGATATTAGATCACAGTATGAAGAAGGATTGGTTAGTCAAGCTGGTGGAACCTTGAGTCCTGGATGGGGAAATGGCAACTGGAGACCAAGCATGTTTTGTCCTCGATTAAGAGATGAACCAAAAAATGCTGCTGATAGAGTGGCATTGGGAGCTGCTTTAGCTGCTAGAAATGAGTACTTTAATGGAACAGGACTACAAGTAGCAGGAAAGGACTTTGCAGAAAAGTTTCCAATGAATGATTTGCGACGCCCTTTCAATGTTTTGCAAAATTACTTAGGTTTTGAGCTAGCGTTCCCATATATGCCTAAATTATGGAATTTATCAATAGAGGATTCACCACGTTTTAATCATGCAGATAATAGATTGGTGTTTCGTTTAGCTGATGTAAAGTTAATGGCTGCTGAATGTGAAAATGAACGACCAGGTGGTAGTCCTTTAGTAGCTTATGAATATGTTAAAGAAATAAGAGAGCGTGCTTATACAACTGTAGCAGAAGCCGAGGCTATTAAAGGTCTTAGCCAACAACAGTTTAGACAAGCTATTTACAATGAGCGTAAATGGGAATTAGCAGGAGAGGGCTTTAGAAGGTACGATTTAATTAGATGGGGTATTTTATTGGATGTGATGCAAAATATAGAGTATCGTTTTTGGGATCCAGCTGCTAACATTAGGTCTTACCATGTGTTACTTCCAATACCGCTAACAGAGTTACAACTTAATCCTAATTTATTGGAATCAGACCCTACTAATAATGGTTACAGGCAGTAAGATATTTATTAAGTAGAGTTATTATAGTTTATAAAGCCGGAAGACAAAATCTTTCGGCTTTATTTTTTAGTCTTTATTTTAGGTCTTTTAATTTTTTGACAAATAAAATCCAGCCTAAATGAAAAAATGTAATTGTTAAAAATCTAATAGATAATTGGAAATAATTATTAAATCTATTGTAAAAGAAACATGGGGGTATCTATAAATTTATAGGATGTGCTTTTGGTATATTATATGTAATTAAATCTGGAATAATCCCTAAATTTTCTTGTTTTTGTAACGTTATAAAATGGACTAAAGCATCATAGTACAGGATGGTTATTCTTTACATGAAACGTATATTGGAATATTGTATAATAAGTTGACCTCAATGTCAATTAAACTAAAATTAATTAATTATGAAAAAAACTACATTAAAAATCACAACATTTTTATTATTAACCATGTTTGCGCTTCATGTGCAAGGGCAAATTGATTTCACAAAAACTTATAACCTAAAGAATATTGCAACAGGAAAGTATCTTTATATTGCAGATTCTAGTTCAGATCAATTAACACTAGTTGATAAGGCTGGTAATGAAAACTTAGGACTTAATTTTACATTTAATGATAGATCTGGTGGTGTTGTAAACATTGCAAGTAGTGTAAGAGGTATTTTTCGTGGTGCTGGAAGTGGTGCTAGTTATAGAGTAAATGCTACAACTTTTGCAGTAACTGCTGGTCAAGCTGCGGACAATGACAAGATTTGGGTTGCAACTCAAGTTTCTGGGGCTAATTATAGATTTAGCTCTGGATCAAGAGCCATGTATTATAATGCTGCAGGTGTAGGTACAAATTTAGAAATTACAACCACAACCACGTCTGATGATAATAGTCTCTGGACTCTTGAAGAATCATCTATAGTTTTAAGCAATGAAGACTTCGATATAAGCTCGATATTTGTGTCTAATCCAGTTAAAAACGAGATAACAATTAAAGGACTTACGGGTAATGTTAAGCAAATATCTTTATACTCAATACTTGGAAAAGAAGTTTCAACTAAAAAATTAGATAAGCAAACATCTTTAAGTATAGATATTAGTGATTTAGCAAGTGGTTTGTATCTTCTTGAAATGAAAGGTGAAAATGGCGCGTTTACTAAAAAGGTTATAAAGCAATAAATAAATTGTTGTTTAAAATAATATGTTAAAAAACATTCTATCTTTATTAAAGATAGAATGTTTTTTTTAATTCAAAAATAATGTTACTATGCAAAGATTAGCGTTTAAAATGACATTAAATAAAGGTCAAAAAAAAGCATATATAAAGCGCCATAATCAAATTTGGCCAGAACTACAGCAGTTATTAAAAGAAAATGGCGTGAGTGAATATTCCATTTTCTTAGATGAAGAGACCAATACCTTATTTGCATTCCAAAAGGTTTCAGGTAATGGTGGTTCACAAAATTTAGAAAACAATGAAATTGTAAAAAAATGGTGGAACTTTATGGCAGATATCATGGAAGTTAATTCAGATAATTCTCCAGTTTCTATACCATTAGAAGAAGTATTTTATATGCCATAATTTTAAAATTAAACAGTAACCATGACTAAACTAAAAAACCACAAGACTTTGAACAAGCCAGGAGTTTCAAGAAGAAATTTTATTAAAAATACCGCACTAGTTGTTAGCGGGATTAGTATTATTCCTCGTCATGTATTAGGGCAGGGGTATACAGCTCCTAGTGATAAGATTAATTTGGGTTTTATTGGTTTAGGTAAACAAGGTGGTATTTTAGGTAATCTTTTTATTTCAAATACCGATGTTCAAATTATTGCTGGAGCTGAGGTTTGGCAATCTAAACAACAATGGTTTAAAAATAGTGTTCAAGGTTACTATGCTGAAAAAAGAAATATAAGTAGTTATAGAGGTGTAAATACTTATAGCAATTACCTTGAACTTCTAGACAGAAAAGATATTGATGCCGTAGTAATTGCCACACCAGATCATTGGCATGCCATACAAGCTATTGATGCTATGAATGTTGGTAAAGACGTGTATTGTGAAAAGCCTATGACTAATACCATTAAAGAAGGAAGGGCTATGGTAAATGCGGTTATAAAAAATAAATCCATACTGCAAGTAGGAAGTATGCAAAGGTCTTGGGGGCGTTTTATTAAAGCTAAAGACATCGTAAGAAATGGGCAATTAGGAAAAATAAAAAAGGTGATAGTTAATGTAGGAGATCCCGCAAAACCATATGATTTACCTAGTGAACCTGTACCAGTAGGTATAGATTGGAACTTATGGTGTGGACCAGCACCATTATTGCCATATCATAGTCTTGTTGCTCCAGAGGTTGTTAAATCATATCCTAAGTGGCGAGATTATAAAGAAACAGCAGGAGGCATTCTTTCAGATTGGGGAGCGCATATGTTTGATATTGTTCAATGGTGTTTAGATATGGATAAAACGGGACCAATAGCATACATGCCGCCACAAGACCCCAACGCGGTGAGAGGTTTAAAAATGTATTATGAAAATGGGATAGAAATGGTTCATGAAGATTTCGGTCGCGGTTGGGGTGTTCGTTTTATAGGAGAATTTGGCTCAATGGATGTAAGCAGAACTTATTTAGAAACGACGCCGTCAAATATGTTAACATCCTCAGAAGTTGATTTAGAATCCATTTTTAAAGATAGAGGAAATCATTACCAAGATTGGATTACTGCTATAAAAACTAGAAAACAACCTATTTGTGATGTAGAGACAGGACATCGATCAGCCAGCGTATGTAACATAGCCAATATAGCTTATGAACTAAACGAAACTTTAGATTGGAATCCTGTTAAGGAAAAATTTAAAAATAACAGATTGGCTAATAAAGCGAGAAAAAGAAAACCAAGAAATTACAGTTAAACTAGAACAAAACTCAAAGCAATGCTATAATATCACTGAAAATATAATTAAACACTCTGGTTATTTTATTATAAATTAAAACCAGTATAAAGCAGGGCACTTATTTTTTAAAAAATTACTACATTTATAAAATTATCCTATTTTAAGGGTGAAATTGAAAAAGAAAAGATTATGAAAAAAAATTACGCTCAAAAACAGAGTTTTAATACCTATGTTTTATTCGTTATTTTGCTTATCACTTCAGGGATTTTAAAAGCCCAAGTTACGCTTGAAAACGAAATTAAAATCACCGATTTTGGTTTGCATTTTGATGGTACACAAAAGCAATCAGGAACAACAAATACTTCGGAAAGTTCACCTTACGATTATCATTTTGGTCGTAATATCTCCGCTCACGGAGATTGCATAAAAACGTATACAGATAGTAATGGAACTAAATATGTATTTATGACATGGTATCGTGGTGGTAAAGGAGACAGGCACGTTATGCTAACACGTTACAATATTAATACTGGCTTAATGGCAACCATTGAGTTCCCGCACAGGCATACAGGTTATCAAAACCAGTGGTGGATTGGAGAATCGCACAATACAATAGGCATTGGTATAAGTCCTCTAGACGGTACAGTTCATTTGTTATATGATATGCATGCTTACAGCAGTTCAAGACCTTCAGATGGAAGTTTAAGTAATGATTATTTTAGATATTCCTATTCTATGGCGAATGTAGCATCATTACCAGATGTAGACTTTACACTTGATAAATTTGTTCCCAATACAAATGGAGGATATAAACATTTAAGATTAACTGGTAATGTAGCTCAAAGTGAATTTGTTGGATTAACTTATCCGAAGTTTTTCCAAAATAATTTAGGAGACCTGTTTATGATCATGCGAGAGGGTGGTAACAATAATGGTGCTTATAAGTTTACTAAATACAATGCTAGTACTTCTACTTGGTCTAATTTCACCAACTTTAATGCTTTAAATGCTCGGAATCAGTCAGGTATAACCTATAACTGGGGGCTTTATGGTAGTATGAAGTATGTTAATGGGAAATTTAGAATGGGTTTTCAAAGAAGATCTTCAAATAATGGTGATAAATTTCAATATCAAAATGGCGTGTATTATGCATATTCCAATGATCAGGACGGAATAAGTGAATGGAAAAATCATCAAGGACAAAGCTTCGATTTACCACTTTATGATGCCGATGTTATAAAAATTATGGAACCTGGAGATTATGTTCAAGGTACGAATGTAAATTCTATAAGTATTGTAAGCGATTTTGATTGGACCGTAACTGAAAAAGGTGATGTGCATATTATTAGTAGGGTAAGAGATAATCAATTTGGTGTTACAAAGTATTTACATACTTATAAACCAGCTGGTTCTTCTGCTTTTATTACTTCAGAAAACTTTGCTGGAGGATCGGCTATTTATACGGCGGGAGATGATATTTATATTATAGGTTTAACTTCAGGAAGAGTTTATGTTGAAAAAGCAGAAGGGGGAACAAATAATTTCACAAGAGTATATCAGGCAAATTCTGGTAAAGTTTTCGATCATGGCAGTATTCATATTGATGATGGAAAATTATATTACTATTTGATGAACAGGACATCGGGTAACGCGCAACCACTATACTTGCAAATCATCGATTTAGATATTGTGGTTCCTCCATTTAGAGTGTCCTTAACATCTCCATTTGCTGATGCAACTTATAATGTTGGAGAAACTATACCAATTTCAGCAGATGCTATTGATGAAAATGGAAGTATATCTAAAGTAGAGTTTAGAGTAAATGGAGCGTTTTTTGCTGAAGACGCTACTGCTCCATACGCGTTAGATTGGACACCAAATACAGGTGGAGCCTACACTGTTCAAGCTGTGGCTTATAACGCAATAAATGAGACTGTGTTGTCTTCTGAAATAACGGTTAATTTTCAAGCTAATGATCCTAACGATTTAACTGGGGATACGTATAAGTTAAAGAATTATGTTACCGGGAAATATATGCATTCTGTAGGGTCAGACGTTGTTGAGAGTGATAATGGTATTAATGTGGTTTCTGGTGATAAAGAATGGGAATTTGTTAAGGCTGGTGTTTATTATAACTTAGAAAGTAAAAAATCTGATCGTGGTATTCTACGAGCTTCTGGTAATCCAGTTGGAGATATTGTCAATACGACTTTTCCAGCACCCAGAGAAGATAGTGATAAGCAATTTGTAGTAATTTATAATAGCGGAGATGGTACCTATCAATTCCAAACGCGAACAGGTTCAAATTACATATATCACAATGTTAACGGCATCATCGAGCATGTAGGAAATACTGATGATAGATCTAAATGGATTGTAGAATCTACAACACTAAGTGTAAATAATGATGAACTTATATCATCATCTATAAAAATATATCCAAATCCTGCAAAAAATAAATTTACCATAGCTTTAAGAGGTTTAAATAAAGCAGATATAACTATAAGTGATATGTTAGGAAAAACGATTTATATGAACTCAACAACTTCCGATAAAATTCAAATTAATAATGATGGTAGGTTTAAACCTGGTATATATTTGATAAAAGTTGTTGCAGATAATCAACGCATTTACAATAGTAAATTAGTTGTCAAGTAAGTACAACTTAGAATAATTAGGAAATAAAATACCTCAAAAAACTGAAATTTTGTTTCATGCTTTTTGAGGTATTTTATTTCCTAATATAACTGAATTGATGTATTGGTTTCTGCTGATTTATAAACAGCCTCTTGCGCTTGTAATGTTTTTAAATAATTTTCTCCACTAGTTTCAAAAGATTCACCTGATAGCAATTTATCTATAAAATCTCTTTGGAAGATGTAACAGCAATCTCCAGCAAACCCAATATCGTTATGCGTATAGTTATGTTTCTTTTCAGCTTCACTTAATTTTTGAATGGTTATATTTCCATTAGAATATAATCGAATAGACCCTTTGGAACCATCTATTAAATATTCACCAAACGTGTAGCGTTGTTTTTTAAAATTGTTTTCATTATAACGGTTGGCATCCCAAATGGCGTGCGATTTGTTTTCAAAATTGAGTACCATCAATCCAGAATCTTCACCTTTAATAACTGGATTCAATCTTTTAAGTAAAGCGTATACACTTTTTATTTCACCAGCGTGGTAGCGAAAAGTATCTATAAAATGAACACCTGTTTCGTAAATAAGCAGTTTTTTGTAATCTCTAAAATAGGGTTGTCTTGATAAATAAGCATCTTCACCCCAACCATCACCCATACGGCTTCTAAAATTAAGACTGAATAAATCACCAATGTCACCTCCATCAATAATTTTTTTTATCTCTCTATGCCAAGGTTGAAATCTGAAATTCTCATGTATTACAAAACGCACATTTTTTTTAGAAACATAGTCTACTATTTTTTGAGATTCCTCAAACGTTGGTGCTAAGGGTTTTTGGCAAATAATGTGTACACCATGATCTGCAGCAAATTTGCACATTTCAAAATGGGTTTCTGGCGGTGTAATAATATCCACAAAATCGGGTTTTTCTTTAAGAATCATCTCTTTATAATCGCTATAATGATTCTTTACGCCGTAAGATTTCATGATGTTTTTAGCCCGATCTTTATTTGAATTACAAAGCGCAGTTATTTCTACTTCTGGAATACGTGTCCAAGCTTCATATTGAAACTTACTAAAATAACCTGCTCCTATTGCTACACCCTTTAATTTAGTTTTCATCACGTATTGGTTTAGTAGAATCCATAAAAACCCAACAAACAATAGCCACTACCCCAAGAATAGCCGCTATAAAAAAGAACGGATTGTTAGAACCTGTCCATGATTGTAAATAAGGAAATGCTAAAGCTGTTGAGAAAGCCCCAATATTTCCAGCCATATTCATCATTCCTGATACTTTGCCCGAATGTTCTTTCCCGATATCCATACAAAATGACCAAGATGGACTAAGAGTCATATCAGCACCAAAAATAGCGACCGATAAACACAAAACAGCACCCAATGCTGTGTCCATATACAAGCTAGAAAGTATCCCGATAACAACCAAAATAAAGCCAATAATGGCTGGTATTTGTCTAGACACTTTCCACTTACCTGTTTTATAAATAGCATCTACGGTATAGCCAGACACCCAATTTCCTATAGCCCCAGCCAATAGTGGCATCATGGCGTAAAAACCCGTAGTTACTAAATTTAAATTATACTTGGCTTTAATATATGGGAATAACCATGTTAACATAAAGAAGAAAATAAAATTACTTCCAATATATTGAATCATAGCTAGAATTACATTTTTTGAACTTAAAATTTGTCGGATTGGTAAAGGTTCATTTGTTGTTTCTTTTTCTTGTTGGCGGTTTTTAATAATAAAAGCCTTTTCAGTTTCTGAGATAGCGCTATGTTCCTCGGGTTTGTTTCTAAAAAGCAAATAAAATAACATGGAACTTACAATCCCAATAGCACCAAAAAAATAGAAAATAGCCCGCCAACCCCAAGCATCGATCAGATAAGCTACTAGAGGTAATGCAAACGCTGCTCCTAATCTAGATCCTGAGAAATTTATTCCCTGAAAAATACCCCGTTCTTTTAAGGGTACCCAAGAATATGCAGCTCTTGAAATATTGGGAAATGCTCCAGCTTCGCCTGCGCCAAAAACAAATCTGGCTAAAAGCATGGTTATGTAATTCCATGCAAATCCAGTTATAGCAGTAAATATAGACCATAAAACCATGATTGACGTCATTACTTTTCTAACCCCATATTTATCTCCTAAAGCACCTCCTGGCACTTGAAACAACGCGTAACCTAAGGCAAAGGCACTAAGTACCCATCCCATTTCTATGTCACTCAAGTTTAAATCAGCACTAATAGAATCTTTGGCAGAGGAAATACAAACGCGGTCAATATATAAGAGTAGCGTTATTAAAAAAGACCCTATAAAGAATCCATATCTTTTTTTTGGAATGTATGTATCCGTGCTCATATCAAGATAGTTTTTGTATTATTTTTGAAAGTGATTTTTCGTTACCTACATTACCTGGAAAAACAATATATAATAATTTTGGAAATTTAGTTTCTGCGCCCATTTCCCAAATAGGAACACCTGAAAGTATCTGTCCTATAACTTTAGAACGTTGCATGTTTAGTCCTTTTATAGCTAAATCATGCGATGTTATACCGCCTTTTGCTAGAATATACTTGGGACGAATTATAATACCATTTACTAAAGAAACTAAAGCCTGAGATACCCTTGATGCTATTTTAAGATTAGAATCCATATCGTTTCCAGTAATTAACTTTCGGCTAGTATAAACTATCACGTCTTTACCACTTTCAATAGTGGAGTCAATTTTTGAAATTATGGATGCTATATAAATTTTTGCTTTAGTACTTAAAACAATCTCTACATCTAATTCTATGAGTTCTTTTTTTGTGATGTTTTCAATAACGTATTGAAGTTGAGAAGATGATTTAGGCACGTAAGATCCAACTATAATTAACCCTCCGTTTTTACTTTTAGAATCAAGTATGTTTTCTGCAGTTAATAATGGCTTGTGTTCTAAGCCGATGTATGAAGGAACAAACGAACTTGAAGTGCGATATAAAATTTGCTTTCCAGCTTTTTCGGCAAGCAATAAAGCATGTGCTACTTTATCTAAATCATTATAATTTAAGGCATTTACAATGCAAAACTTTCCAGATGCAATAGAACTTATTAAATCACTTAATTTTTTAATATCTAATAATCGAATAGATTCAATATCTAATGAAAAAACATCGGCTGCTTGGAAGCGTCCTTGAGTTTTTTCTTCAATGTAAGATTTTAAATTAGCATGAGAGTATGCAAACGTATGGTCATTTGAAAATGTTGTTTTGTTTACAGGCGTTAATTGTTCATGTTCATTAATATAATGAATATCGTTAAGTGTAAGTCTTCCTCCTTCAAACATAACAGGAATAAAAACGGTAATCGCATCATCAAAATATTCAAATTGTTTAATAGTTTCTATTTCTGAGAAATGACCTCTTAAAGTAGAATCGCTTCGACTGATAATAGTAAAATTATGTTTAGTGATTTTTGATGCCTCTAGAATATTTTTTGTTATTTGCTGATATATTTCTGTAGATTTTTCTTTAGTTAAGCTTCTCGAATTCGTCAGTAGAAAGAATACAGGTGTTTCTTTTTTAAATTCATTTTTAATAGTATCTAAATCCCATTGTGTTAAAAGCGGAATATCGTAAACGGTTTGGTTACCTGTTGGGTCATCATCTATAATAACACCCGTTTTGTTAGATTTTTTAAATAGTATTTTATTCAAACTTCTATAATCAGAAGTGTCTTCTATGGGTAATTGTTTTGATATGTTTTCTAAAGAAATGCTCATTAATAGTTTTCAATGGCAATAACACGTGCAGGTGCACCGTCTCCTTTTTGTATTTTTAAAGGAAGCGCTATAAGTTCAACACAATTAGATTTTAAGCTTTCAATATTCGTAAGGCCTTCAATAATAACGACACCTCTTAACAGAATTTCGTGAATCTTAGTAACTTCGGCTAAATTATTAACATCGGCGACTGATGGTGGCTCGACACCAATCATTTTAACTTTATTATCCAAGCACCATATAGCCAAAGATTCGCTTACTCTTGGTAAACCATCACGATACATTGGAGTATTTATATGTTTGGACCAACCTGTCCAAAAAATTAAGCTATCTCCTTCCTTAAAATATTGAAGTATTTCTTGGGAAATGTGCTCAGGATTTATAATTTCTTTTGCACCTATATGTCTAACATCTACAACCCATGCTTTGCCAACAAAGGTAGATATTGGAATTTCATCAATAGTTTGATTACTTACGTTAAAATGAATAGGTGCATCTATATGGGTGCCGCAATGTGAGTAAAAAGTTAATGTACTCGCATTCCATCCATCTTTATCAATCGTTTTACTGGTTTGTTTCGAAAAACCAGTAAAACGATTTGTATAAGTTAACGTAAGATCTACTATGTTACTCATTTAAAATTATAAGTTTTTAATTACTGCATCTGCTACATCTGAAGTGCTTGCGTTTCCTCCTAAGTCTACAGTAAGTACTCCTGAAGCTGTACTTTTATCAATAGCTTCCATAATATTATTAGCCGCTTCAATCTCTCCAAGATGCTCAAGCATTAGTGCTGCTGACCATATTTGCCCGTAAGGATTTGCAATATTTTGACCAGCAATATCTGGAGCCGACCCATGAATAGGTTCAAACATAGAGGGGAATTCTTTTTCTGGATTAATATTTCCACTACCACCAAGCCCTAAACTTCCCATAATAGCCCCGCCTAAATCACTCAATATATCTCCAAAAAGATTGGTAGTTAAAACGACGTCAAAAATTTCTGGTTTTAATACAAACATAGCTGTTGAGTTATCAATATACATTTGCGTATGTTCCACGTCAGGATACAAAGCAGCAATTTCCTTGATTACACGGTCCCAATAACTCAAACTATGAATTAACGTATTAGATTTTGTAATATGTGTTACTTTATGTTTTCTTTTTCTTGCCAATTTAAAGGCATAGTGAGCAATACGTTCTATGCCTTTTCGCGTGAAAATACTGGTATCTACACCCATGCCATTTTCAAAATCTGGTAAATACTGGCTTCCAACTTGTACAAACTCACCTTCAGTATTTTCTCTAACAATAACAAAATCAATGTGTTTTTCCGTTCTTAATGGACGTGTTACACCCGGATATGTTCTAACGGGTCTGTGATTTACATATTGATTGAAATTAGTACGGACTTTAAATGTGTAATCTTTTGCAGGAAGTGTATCGTCTACAGCAGGTAACCCAACCGAACCAAAGTATATTGCATCAAATTTTTTAAGTATTTCTAAACCATCATCAGGCAAGAATTTACCTTTTTTTAAATAATATCCAGCCCCCCAATCAAAAGTTTGGGAAGTAACATTAAAGTTGTGTTTTTTAGCAACGGCTTCTAGTACTCTGTAACCTTCTGGTACAATTTCGTTTCCAATACCATCGCCTGGTACAACTGCTATGTTATAATTTTTACTCATTGTAATAATATTTATTTTAAATTATAAGTTTTGTGCAATTAATTGCTCATTATACATGTTTCTTAAACTACTAACAAATATAAAACAAACAACTCTAAAAAAGTTCAATAAAAATAATAATATATTAAATATTTTGTGCAATTAATTGCACAATATGAATTTAATTAATATCTTTCGTAAAAGTAAACTTGACTATTGAAAAAGAAAATAACATTACAAGATATTGCTGATATTTTAGAGATATCTACTTCTACGGTATCTAGGGCGCTTCAAAATAACCCCAGAATTAGCGAGACTATTCGACATAAAGTTTCAAAAACAGCTAATGAATTAAATTATTTTACTAGTAAATATCCTGAAACGGTATTGCCAAAAAAAATTAATGCTATAGGCGTTATAGTTCCAAAAATTACGTATCATTTATATGCTATGGCAATTAGTGGAATAGAAAAAGTAGCAGAAGAAAATAATATGCATATTATTATTTGTCAGTCTGATGAATTGTATAAGAGAGAAAAAAATTTAACTGCGGAACTTATTAAAATTGGTGTTTCTGGATTAATAGTTTCTCTTGCAGCTGAAACAAAAGAGTTCGATCATTTTTTAGAGCTTAAAGAAAAAAATATTCCATTGGTACTATTTAATAGGCAATGCGATCAAGTAGTTGCAGATAAGGTAGTTATTGATAATTTTAAAGCTGCTTATGATGCTTCTGAGCATTTATTATTAATGGGTTGTAAGCAAATAGCATATATTGGGGGCCCTAAGATTCTTCAAATAAGTAACACGCGGTTATTGGGATTTAAGCAGGCTTTAAATGATGCTGGAATGTCATTTGATGAAAAACAAACTGAATTCTGTAACTTTACTAAAGAGAGTAATTTAAGTGCAGCACGAAAATTGCTTTATTCACCAAACCCTCCAGATGGTATTTTAGCATTTAGTGATCAGATAGCCATAGCGGCTATGGTTGCAGCTAAAGAACGTGGGCTTAAAATTCCAGAAGATTTGGCTATAATTGGTTTTAATAATGAACCAGTAAATGAACTCCTCGAGCCTTCATTAACCAGTATAGATCAGCCAGCGTTTCAAATGGGTTGTGAATCTGCTAAACTAATATTTGAGAGAATAAATAATAAGAATAAGGATATCACCTATAAAGTTTTAAAATCTCAACTCGTTATAAGAAACTCTACAAATAGAAATAAATTAAATTTAAATTAATTTATTTGGTAACCATACAGAACAGGATACTTTTTTAAACGGATTAGTATAATTTTAAGGTCATATAGTTTTAAAAAATATGATATGAAGATTAGTGCTACCAAATATTTGTATATAACATCTCTATTTTTTTGTTTGTTTTCATGTTTTAAAGAATCAAATAAAATAGGTATTTACACGGTTGCTAAAGATGCTCGGGTGTTATTCGCTATACAGGATTTAAAAGATGTATTAGGAGAAAATTATAGGGCTTTAGATGAAAATGAAAAGCATAAGGCAAATATCACATTACACATTGATACACTCTCAACATTACTTAAAGAAGGGTATTCAATAAAAAAACAAGAGCATAAAATAGAAGTTACAGGTTTTGACGAAGCTGGATTAATGTACGGTACTTTAGAATTAACTGAGCAAATAAAATTATACGGATTTAAAGGGGTTGAAAGTATGACTCGAAATCCTTATATGGAAATGCGGGGATCTAAATTCAATATTCCTTTAGATGTAAGAACACCAAGTTATTCTGACGCAAGTGACGCTGGACAAAACAATATTTCAGCTATGTGGGATATTGAGTTTTGGAAAGATTATATAGATACCATGGCACGTTATCGATATAACTATATTTCTTTGTGGAGCCTGCAGCCATTTCCTTCTTTGGTAAAAGTGCCAGGATATGAAGAGATCTCTTTAAATGATGTGCAACGTTCATCAGTAAAATGGGAAGAAAACTACAACTTAAATGGCATAGGAATGAATGCGCCAGAGATTCTTGAAAATCCTGAAATTATAAAAACTATTTCAATTGATGATAAAATTAAGTTTTGGAAAAAAATTATGGCTTATGGTAAATCTCGTAATATAGACTTTCACTTTATAACATGGAATATTTTCGATTATGGTATTGGGGGTAAGTATGGAATTACCGATGATATGGATAATGAAATAACCAAAGACTATTATAGAAAGAGCGTTAAACAGTTATTTATTACTTATCCCGACTTGGCAGGTATAGGTTTGACGACTGGAGAAAACATGATAATTGATGGTAAACGAACAAATTCTGTAGAACGTGAAAATTGGGCTTACGAAACCTATGCCAAAGGTATTTTGGAAGCCGCTGCAGAAATGCCTGAAAGAAAATTTACTTTTATTCATAGGCAACATCAAACAGGAGCTCAAGAAATTGCTAAAAGATTTAAAGAAGTAGTAGATGCAAAAAATATAGAATTTCTGTATTGTTTTAAATATGCAAAGGCTCATGTATACAGTGCTACGAAGCAACCTTATCATGAACACTCAAATTATGTGGAACAAATTAAAGGTATGAAAACGATTTGGGGGCTTAGAAACGATGACACTTTTTATTTTAGGTGGGGAGCCCCAGATTTTACAAGAGAATTTATTGAGAACATACCTTATGAAGTAGCAAAAGGTATTTATTTTGGATCAGACCAGTGGATTTGGGGGCGCGATTTTTTAACCAAAAATCCAGAAACTCCAAATCAACTTGAAATATCTAAACATTGGTATCAATGGCTGTTATGGGGGCGCTTAAGTTACGATCCCAGTTTGACAAATGAACGTTTTAGGGATTTACTTTCTGATAAGTTTAAAGGAATAAGTGCCGACAAATTATTTTCTGCATGGCAAAATGCCTCCATGGTGTATCCTCTTACCACTGGTTTTCATTGGGGTGCACTAGATTTTCAATGGTACATAGAAGGGTGTAAAAGCAGACCACAACAAGCAGGTAACGACACTGGTTTTCATGATGTTAATCGCTTTATTACTCTTGGTGTTCACCCAAAGTCAGGTAATCAATCTATACCAGCATATATTGATATGGTTTCAGAAGAAAAAACAACCATGTTGAAAACACCTATCGATGTAGCTCAAAAACTTCATGATGTTTCTGATCAAGCACTATTAGAGATTAAAGAAGTAAATAATAATGGAAACAAAGAATTACAATTCACCATAAACGATATTACCACAGTTGCCTTTTTAGGGAAGTATTATGCTTATAAAATTGAAGGAGCAACGCATCTCGCTTTGTATCGAAATAAAAAGGAAAAGCAACATCAGCAGTTGGCGATTAAAGCCTTAGAACAAGCCTTGTTTTTCTGGGAAAAATACACAAAACAAGCCATGCTTCAAAATCATAATCCGCTATGGACAAATCGAGTAGGTATTATAGATTGGAAACAAATAACCGAGTGGGTGAAACAAGATATTGAAATAGCAAAAATATAGAAATTACCCTACAAAAAAATATTTTAATTATATCGCTTTTAGTACTTTATAAAGAAATAAGAGACGTAAAAAATTAAATTAAAATAAGATGTTTAATCGAGACACCACAGGATAGTTTTATATTAAAAAAAAAACATATTGCAATCTAATTTTCAGTTTTAATTTTTATCAATGATACAGAAATCACTTATTTTTAAATTTTGTTTCTTGATATTTTTTATTAGAATAATATCCTGTAATACTTATGACGATAAAAATCCAATTCATTTAGCATTTTTAGAAGGTTTGAAAATTCAATAGGGTATATAAACCAAAATCAAATTCTCTCTTAAAACGAATAGTATATTAATCTTTGAGAGGGTTTATAAAGAAATATCAAACTTAAAATTAAAAAACCTATAGGATATTTTTAATTAACATTATTGCAAAATTAAGAACATATAAATTACAATTTAAACTTTAACTACATGTTTCAAAAATCCAATTTAAAATACATTTTTCAACTCCTTATCTGTGCTATTTTTTATAGCCAAACATCATGCTCTGAAAAAGAAACCTTAAAATCGGCTTATAATTTAACCATTTCAGAAGGATTTAAAAATCCCTTGGGATTTTATGATGCTAAACCTAGTTTTTCATGGCAATTACCAGTTTTAGAAAATGTTAAAAATCAGGTAGCATACCAAATAGTGGTAGCAAGTAATCCAGATCTTTTACCAGATAATCCAGATATATGGGACTCTAAAAAGCAAGAAACAGATCAATCCGTTTGGATTACATATGATGGCAAACCTTTGCAGTCACGTCAAAAAGTATATTGGCAGCTTAAGTATTGGAATCAAGATAATACAGTTTCTTCTTGGAGTGAGATAAATCATTTTGAACTAGGACTTCTATCAAATAAAGACTGGCAAGCAAAATGGATTGGTTTAGATACCAAAAAAGAAAAAGTTATGGGTAGTCAAGATAACGTCATCCACAGACCTCAATATTTAAGAAAAGGATTTGAATTGTCTGGTGATGTGGTTTCGGCAAGATTATATATTACAGCCAAAGGAGTTTTTGATGTTGCAATAAATGGGGAAGATGTAAGTAACGACGTAATGCCTCCAGGGTATACGCCATATAAAGAGCGCATAGAAACTATCACGTACGACGTTACTGATTTAATTGAATCTGGACAAAATACCATAGGAATTGAAGTAGCAGCAGGGTGGCATTCAGGACGTCTAGGTTGGATGAAATCGTTTTGGCTTGATACAGAAACACCAAAGGCGCTATGCCAGTTAGAGTTAACAATGAAAGATGGTTCCAAAGAGATAATCATTTCTGATGAGAGTTGGAAGGGTAGTACAAACGGCCCATTAAGAGTTTCTGAAATATATGATGGTGAAACCTACAATGCTAATTTAGAAATGGAAGGGTGGGCAACCAATAATTTTAGCGATAAAACTTGGGAAACAGTTAATACATTTGCTATAGAAAATACGATTAGTTTAGAACCAAAACGCCACTCAACCGTTAAGAATAAAATTGAATTACAAACTAAAGAACTTATCAAAAAAGATACTACCGTAATTTTTGATTTAAAACAGAATATGGTAGGTGTTCCACTATTAAAAGTTCCTATGAAAAAAGGACAAACCCTTAAAATAAGATTTGCCGAAATGCTTTCTCCAGATGGCACATTTTATACTGATAATTATCGTTCAGCAAAATCTACAAACTATTATACAGCTTCGGAAGATGGTGTTATAGAATGGTCTCCTAAATTTACATTTCACGGATTTCGATATGTAGAATTAAGTGGTTTTGATACTTCAAAAGAGCCATCGAAAGATTGGGTTACTGGTATTGTACAATATTCCGATTTTGATAAGAATGGAACATTTACATCATCTCATGAAAAACTAAACCAATTGCAAAGTAATATTGTATGGGGTTTACGAGGAAACTTTTTTGATATTCCAACAGATTGTCCGCAACGTGACGAACGCATGGGGTGGACGGGAGATGCACAAGTATTTGGTCCAACTTCCATGTTTAATGCCGATGTATATAGTTTTTGGGCAAGTTGGTTACAAAGTGTAAGAGAATCACAATATGAAAATGGCGGTATACCATTTGTTGTACCTGATGTTTTATACAATAATAAGGTAAGTTCTGGCTGGGGCGATGTGTGTACTATTATTCCTTGGAAAATTTATTACAGAACAGGTGATAAAAACATTCTCGAAGAAAACTACAAAACAATGAAGGATTGGGTAGCACATCATGAAGCGACCTCAAAAGATTATATTTCTAGTATGAACACCTTTGCTGATTGGTTGCAACCACTTCCAGCAAATGGAGATACTAAGGGAGATACTTCACATAGTTTAATTGGAACCGCATTTTTTGCACATTCTGCTAAATTAACGGCGCAAGCAGCTGAAGTACTCGGTAAAAAAGAAGATCAGACCAAATATGAAGCTTTATTTACATCAGTATCAGAAGCATTTGAGAATGAGTTTTTTGATGAAACAGGTAAAGTAAAGGGTGTTACAGAAACACAAACATCTTATTTATTGGCTTTAGCTTTTGATTTAGTGTCTGAAGATAAAAAAGCCAATGCTAAAAAATATCTTTTAGAAACCATAGAAGCTGCCGATAATCATTTGAGAACTGGATTTTTAGGAACACCATTGTTATCGCAAGTTTTAGATGAAACTGAAGAGATTGATTTGATGTATACATTATTATTTAACGAAACTTATCCTTCATGGTTTTACTCTATTAATCAAGGTGCAACCACTATCTGGGAACGCTGGAATAGCTATAGCAAAGATGAAGGTTTTAATCCAATGAGCATGAATAGTTTAAATCATTATGCTTATGGTGCTATTGGCGAATGGATGTATGAACGTATTGCGGGCATTGCGCCTTTAGAGGCAGGTTATAAATCTATAAGAATTGCTCCTGAACCAAGACAACCCCTTACATCGGCTTCGGCTAGTGTGATTACACCTTATGGCGAAGTGTCATCTTCTTGGGAGATTATTAATAACGAATTTAAAATAGAAGTAATTGTTCCACCAAATACAACGGCTAATATTGAAATTCCAGGAAATATTCAAAATGAGTTAATGCTAAATGGTGTTTCATTTAAGGAAAATCCAAATGTTAAACTGATGAATACAAATAGTGATTCTTTTGAATTATTAGTAAAACCAGGAAACTATAAGTTCGCATCAAAAATTAAATAGTCTTCAAAATAAAATAATGAAAATTAAAATATATACAAGTTTGTTGCTAGTGCTTTTACAAATGTTAATTAGTTGTAAAAGTGAAGTAAAATCTGAAACTGAAACATCTTCAGAAGAAACTGAATTTAAAAAACCAAATATCGTTTATATTTTAACCGATCAATGGCGCAGTTCTGCATTAGGTTATGCAGGAAACCCCGATGTTAAAACGCCAAATCTGGACGCCTTTGCAAAAGAATCTGTAAACTTTACAAATGCAGTTTCTGTTACACCTGTATGCACGCCACATAGAGCAGCTCTATTAACAGGTAAGTTTCCAACAACAACAGGAATGTTTTTAAACGACCTGTACTTACCATCCGAAGAATTGTGTATGGCTGAAATTTTTAAAGCTGAAGGATATAACACCGCATATTGGGGGAAATGGCATTTAGATGGACATGGAAGATTAAATAATGTAGCGCCCGAAAGACGTCAAGGTTTTGATTATTGGAAAGCCTTAGAATGTTCGCATAACTATACCAAAATGCCATATTATGATAATGATGATCCAGAGATAAAATATTGGGGAGACTATTCTCCTTTTGCTATTGTTAATGATGCTAATCAATATTTAACAAGTCATGCCAACGATGAGAAACCGTTTTTAGCATTTATTTCTATAGCAACACCACATTTTCCGCACCACAGTGCGCCAAAAGAATACAAAGACATGTATCCGCCTTCAAGTTTAAAACTAAATCCTAATGTTTCTAAAAATTTGGAAGAAAGAAGTCGTAAAGAATTGCAGGGCTATTATGCACATGCAACTGCTACAGATGAAGCTATAGGCAGTGTACTAGCAAAAATTAAATCGCTTAATTTATCTGATAATACCATTATAGTGTTTTCTGCAGACCACGGTGAAATGATGGGGGCTCATGGTGTTAAACCCTTTACAAAGCAATTGGCATGGGATGAATCTATTAGAGTTCCATTTTTAATTACTTACCCTTCTATAGGGGAAAATAAAGGCGCTATTGTGAATGCACCTATAAACACTCCAGATATTTTACCTTCCTTACTAGGGTTATCAAATATCAAAATACCTGATGATATTCAAGGAGAAAATCTTTCAGAATTAATTAGAAATCCAGACCCTAATATCGATCGTGCAGTATTAGTCATGAATGTTGCACCTTTTACTGGTAATTTTAAAGATCCTGCATACAGAGCCATAAAAACCAAGCAATACACCTATGCAAAAACCAACCAAGGTGCTAGTATGCTTTTTAATAATCTGGAAGATCCTTATCAAATGAATAATTTGGTTGATAATCCTGAATTTGATGTCCTTATAAAGGACTTAGATTCTAAATTGGTATCCGCATTACACACTATTGGAGATGAATTTGAGACAAGAGATTTTTATCTTAAAAAATGGAATTATTCAATTGATAATAAAAGAAATGCCATTGATTATTGGAGTTTTGAAAAAGGAGAAGGTATTGTACAATCACCTAATCGAAAATTTTAAACTAAATATTTAAGTTTTTATATGATTAATAATCAAAATATTGGCTTAAAAAAACCGATATATATAGTATTTTAATAGGAATTTTATCTTGCAAGACAAAACAAAATACAAAAATAATAAAACCAAATATTCTTTTTATTCTAGCAGATGATTTGGGATACTCCGATTTAAGTTGTGTGGGGTAGTAAATATTATGAAACGCCAAATATAGATGCTATTGCTGATAAAGGTGTAATATTTTATAATGGTTATGCAGGAGCTCAAGTTTGCATTCCTGCTCGTGCGACAATAATGACCGGTCAATTTGCAGCTCGACATGGTATTACAGATTGGATTGGTGCCCCTGAGAGAGAAGATTGGCGTAATAAAAAATGCTTTTCTAAAGCCCTTCCGGCTACTTATAAACATCACTTGAATACCAGTATAGTAACACTACCCATGACCTTAAAAGATGCTGGATATCCAACTATTTTTGCAGGGAAGTGGCATGTGGGAAATAAGGGTTATTATCCTGAAGATTATGGCTTCGATATTAATAAAGGAGGTTTTGATAGTGGTAGCCCTCGCGGTGGTTATTTTGCTTCATTTAAAAATCCAAAGCTAGAAAACAAACAACCCGGTGACAATCTTTCAATGTGATTAGCAAAGGAAACAATCAGTTTTATGAAAAAATCAAAAGATATACCATTTTGCTTGCAGTTAAGATTTTCTGCACCTCATGCAAGCGATAATACTGTTGAACAATATTTCTAGGATAAAAAATAAAATCACGTTTTAGAAAATGTAACAATTCCTTATGTTAATAATTCCTCGGATGAAGATTATAATAAACTTCCTCAAAAAGTAAAAGACGGTTTTAATCGTTTGCGATGGTTTTGGATAAATGATGCACCAGAAAAATAGCAACATAGCCTAAAAGATACTACAGAATGATTGCTGGTATTGATGATGTAAGTGGTAAAATTAGAAATGATTTAGAAACAAAAGGAATTGCATATAATACTATTTTCGTCTTAATGGACGATAATGGATTTTTTTTGGAGAAAGACAAATTTCTGGTAAATAGTTAATGTATGAGAATTCTGTAAAAGCGCCATTAATTATTTAGGACCTAGGTAATAAAGACCACAAGATGTAGATGAGATGGCTTTAAATATTGATGTTCCTTCAACAATTTTAGATTTTGCAGGTGTAAAAGCTCCTAAAAGTTGGCATGGAAAAAGTTTAAAACCTTTTGTAGATAGTACTAATGTAGATTTAAAACGAGACACTATTTTAATTGAACATTTATGGGATTTTAAATATAGCACCAAGTAAAGGAGTTAGAACTAAAGATTGGAAATATTTTAGATACGTAGACGATAAATCTATTGAAGAATTATACAATTTAAATGACGACCCAAGAGAAACAAACAACTTAAATAATAATAAGGAACATAAAGTTGTTACTAATAATTTACGAAATAAATTAGAAAAACTTATTGAAAAATATAAAGATCCATATCAACTTAACCCAACAAACGCATCGTTAAAAGACACTAAATTTAGTTGGAATGTTTCAAATGAAATTCAAGAACAAACAGCGTATCAATTTTTAGTTGCTTCATCAAAAGAAAAAGTTGATAATAATATTTGGGATGTTTGGAACAGTGGAAAATTTTGAAAGTGAAGAAAGTTCGAATATTAAATACCATGGATTAAAATTAGATTCCAAAAAAGAATATTATTGGAAAGTGCGTATTTATGATGAGGAAATAGAACAGGGAGTTATATAAAAGCTCAAAAAATTTAATATAGATACGTATTAAAATTATGTATATATTCTCAGAGTAAAATCCATAGGTATTTAACGTTTAAATAGTTCTAAAATTCAGTACAGTACAGGATAGGTATGTATTGTATATCTAGTATATTTATGAAATTATTAAAATTTATTATTTATTGAAATATAAAATATGAAACATGCATTAACATGCCTTTTTTCTGTATTTGCATTTTTAATTTTGCAAGCTCAAGTAAAAATTTCTACAGATTTTACAGATTCGTCTAAAGAAAAACAAGAACTCCATAATGTTTGGCGAGTTGCCAATAGAATTTCTCCAGAAAATGGTGTTGTTATAAGAAATGGCGTTGATGCTAATATTGTCAGAATGGTTGGGGGTGTTAATAAAATAGTAAATGGGCAAAGAGTACCAAATTATGATTTTGATCCTGTTAGATATGATTCTGTAAGTAATTTATACGTTTATAATTTTACAGGTTTATTGTCTCGAATTGATGCTATCCGTAATTCTAGTACGAAACTTTTTCAAATCGTTTTAGATCAGCCTGCTTGGGCTTTTCAACACGGATATAACTTTATACCAGATGATCAACCTTATAATGGAACTGATTTTAAAGAAAGTGAAAGACAAACTGTTTATGGTAATTCTTTACCACCAAAAGATAGAGTTGCTTTTAGAGCTTTTATTAAGGCGATGATGCAAAAAATACTTGATACTTATGGCGAATCAGAAGCACTTTCTTGGCGTTATAGAGTGGGTTCTGAAATAGAAACTCCAGATCATTGGAGGGGAACAAAACAAGATTTTATAGATCATTTTGAAGATATAGAGCAATCTGTTAGATCTGTATTGCCAGAAGCAAAAATTGGTTTACATACCAGAGCACCTGATTTTCTTTTTAGAAATGGAACGATAACAAATTATAAAGGAGAACCTTTTGCTTCTTTTGTTACAGGTTTAATAGAATATTCTTTCGATAATAATTTGCGGTATGATTTCTGGGGAATTTCTGATTATATTATTGTAAACAACGCCAGATCTTTAAACTTAGGTGTAAAGTACGATCAACTTTTTGCTCCTTTAATAAATCATCCAAAATGGAATGCAAATGCAAAAATAGATGTTATGGAGTATGCTCCAATAATTTCAATTGCACCACCAGAAAATGATGGTGGTAGTTTTTTCAGAGCAGCAACTACACATGCAGAATTGGTCGATTTATCTTTTTCTCATGATTTTTATAAAAATAGAGACAAAGGTTTTGATCAAATTTACAGGTGGGGTACTAGATCAGGAAGAGACGATGGTGTTGTTGCTGTTATAAATAATATGGTTGGTAAAACAAGATATGAAACAAATATTTCTGGTTCGCCAGCAATAAGTACAAATAGGTTAGATGCTATTTTTGCAAAAGGTAATGCCGAAAATAAATTTGATGTATTAGTATATAATTTTAATGATAGTTCTTTAAATTATAGAGATGCAGAAGCTGTAGAGGTTTCATTTAATTTAGACGTTCCTGTAGGATCTAAAATTTATTATAGAAGCGCAGTATATGGAAAAGAACAAAACAACTTGCAAGCATTTTTAGAAGATGAACCTGCTTCTGGCTGGGTAAAACCAGGATGGGATAGAAGAGGAACTCCAGAACGTATTTTAAACGCTGCTGGACTAGCAGCTTGGGCAAACTATGTAAATCCTACGCCATATACATTTAGTGATTGGATCAATATAACTACAATCCCGAGAACAGATGGCGGTTCAGGGTCCTTAATTTCTTTGCAGACAGAAATGCCTTCCTTTGCATACAAGAAATATGAATTCCAAGCAATTCCAGATTTTGTTCAAGATATTACACTAACAAAAGTAATTTGGGAAACTACAGAAGATTTTCAACTATGGAGAATTGTAAGGTCAAATTTAGATATTGATACCAATGATGATAAATTGACATTAAACTTTTTAGAATCGTCATCATTTCCAATGGTAGAAATCGCCAACTTAAATATTAATTCAGATAATTTTGATACTTTACGTATTGTAGTCAAAAATACTACAACCACGACCTCAATACAGTTTGCAGCAAATGTACCAGGAGGAGATTTTTCAAGTTCAAGAAGAGTAGTAAATGTTCCGATAAGTCAAGACTTTCAGACAATTGATGTAGATATATCAGATTGGATTCTTTGGCAAGGCATTATTAATCAATTTAAGGTTTATGCGAATACAAAATCAGGTAGTTTGATTTTTGATTCTTTGGAATTTATACCTAGTTCAAATGCAGAAGTTTTAAATGTAACTTTAACCCAAGAAGGCAATGGGCTGTTAAACTATAGAAGTGGTACTTGTTTTGTAGGTCGCGAGCTTAAACTTGTTGCGATACCCGATGAAGGTTGGGAGTTTGCAGGTTGGACAGGAGGTGTTACCAGCAATGAAAACCCATTAAATATTACTGTTGAGACAGATTTGAACATAAAAGCAACTTTTTCTAATACTTTAAGTGTAGATGATGTGATTTTTAATAAAAAAACAAAAGTATATCCTAACCCAAGTGAAACAGGAGTTTTTAAAATTTCAAATGATGAAACTTGGTCTGTTTATTCAATGTCTGGAGCGAAGATATTAAGTGGAAAAGGAGATCAAATAGATTTATCGAACTTTAAGACTGGTGTTTATTTACTTAAAACTGAAAATAAATCATTCAAATTATTAAAACTATAAAAAGTTTTTATCAATATTGAAAAAGTTTCAAAGTTAATATAATGATGATATAGAAAATAAATGATTAATTTAAAAAACTTAAATAAGCAGTACTATTTTAAAATAGTACTGCTTATTTTTTTATCGAATATTTCAAATTATTCGTTAGCGCAAACCTCAAAAAATGTTTTAGAAACTACAAAATCCATTGCAGATAAAATTATTAGAGAAACAAGTTTCGATTATGATACGCGAGCACTTTGGAATAATGGAAGATGGTCTCACGTTAAGCTACCTTCTTTTGATAATGGAAAACAATATCTTGTTTCTGCTGTATTAGATTCTAAAATTAATGGCGAAATTTTACTAGGACTTGCTTTTAAAGGAAATATTGAAATTTACTTAAATGGAGAAAGTATTTTTTCTGGACAAAGTAAAACTCTTAATTTATCTGAATATACTTATGGTAGATATCATATTCAAGAAGAAATAAAGATAAAAGTAAAGAAAGGAAAAAACCTAATTCTTATACAATGTTTAGGAACTGATGATGACTCAACCATTATGGTAATGCCGGCAAATCGTGAAGGGGGTAAAAATCATTTGGTAAATTTCGCCTCTCAAATAACGGTTCCTTATGCTTCTCAATGGTTGATTAAAGAATTGAAAACAAAAGATTTAATAAGCGAAAATTTAATCAAAATAACTACTAAAAATTATTTCAATACAGATATTGTTGATAGATTTAAAGGTTGGAGTACACCATCACTTCCAATAGTTCAAGCATTAAAAAAACCGAATGGAACTTCTTTTGGAGGCGATTCTTATGCAAATTGGCATTATGCAAATGGCGGAACAATGTTGGGGGTTTTAAATCTTTCTGATGTTTCCAAAGATGAAAGTTATCATGATTTCGTTGAAAAACACGCTAATAATATTTTAAATAATAAAGAATACTTCAACTGGGAATATAATCAATTACCAGCTTTAGCAGGAGCTTTTAGTAGACTTTTTAGAAATGTAATGTTAGATGATTCTGGTGGACCTGCATTATATCTAACAGCACTTAAATTAGATAATAATACAAACAAATATGATGATTTGATAAACCCTGCATTAGTGCAAATACTAGAAAAGCAAAATAGATTATCAGATGGAACGTTATGCAGACCAGAACCAGAAAATAATACTATTTGGGCAGACGATTTATTTATGGCGATCCCGTTTTTATGCAGAACTGCAATTGCAACAAATAATGATGCTCTGTTTGATGAAGTTGCAAAGCAGATTATTCAATTTAATAACTATTTAGAAGATAAAACTACAGGACTTTATTTTCATGGTTGGTATGATGATAAAAAAGAAAACACGCCTGTTAGATGGGGTAGAGCAAATGGTTGGGTAACTTGGGCAATGTCTGAAGCACTTTTGTTGATGCCAAAAAATCACAAAGATTATAAAACCATTCAAAAAATATATTCGAATCATATTACATCGATTGCAAAGTTTCAAGATGATAGTGGAATGTGGCATCAAGTAATAGATCACCCAGAAACGTTTGAAGAAACTTCTTGTACTGCAATGTTTACGATGTCTTTAGCTAGAGGAGTTAAAAATGATTGGCTCGATAAAAAATATACAGAAAATATTTTAAATGGATGGAATGCTTTAGAAGAAAAAGTACAAAAAGACGGTACTGTTATAGGAATTTGCCAAGGAACTTCAATTGGTACATCTATCGAGTTTTACAATAAAAGAAAAACACCTAATCATGATCCTAGAGGATTGGGGGCAATTTTAACAGCTGGTGCTGAAGTTTATAAACTTTTAGAGTTTACAGTAAAATAATTCATTTATCATTTTATAAGAAAGAATAAACCTTTGAAATATTTTAAATCATGAGTATTAAAAAAAGTTTACTGGTACTATTTATATTATTTGCATTCTCAATATCGGCACAAAATTTCAAAGATGCAGAATGGATTTGGCAACAAGAAGATGGGACTCCAAATAGTTGGGTTTCTTTTAGAAAAACTGTAGAAATAGACCATATATCAGAAAAAGTTGTTGCAAATATTGCTGTTGATAGTCGGTTTTGGTTATGGATTAATGGAGAAATGGTGGTTTTTGAAGGAGGTTCTTCAAGAGGGCCAAGTCAAGCAGGAGAATGGAATCGAAAAGAAAAAATCACACCTACAAACACTTGGTATCAAGAAGTTAATATCAATAAATATTTAAAGAAAGGTAAAAACACAATTGCTGTTTTAGTTTGGTATTGGGGAAGAGAAACTCATAAAGGAACTTATATAGACAGTGGAAAAGGTGGATTACTATTTCAATCCAAAATAGGAAATCAAAATATAGTATCAGATAAAACTTGGAAAGTTAAAAGGCATACAGGTTATAAAAATCAAGATGTAATTGCGAGCGAGTCGATTGTGCAATATAAAGTGCAATATGATGCAAGAAACGATTTTAATGATTGGTCCAAAAATGCTTGGTATAATTCAGATTTTGTTGATATTACTTGGCAAAGCGCAACAGAAAAAGGAAAACCAGGTATTGCACCTTGGTATAGTTTAGTTGAAAATTATGTGCCAGCATTAAAAAATCATGGACTTAAAAATTATGTAAATAATGAAGCTTTAGAGTTTCCTTTTTTAAGCGATGGTAAGTCAATATCTTGTAAATTGCCTTTTAATATGCAAATAACTCCATATTTAGAAATAGAAACTGAAGCAGGGAAAGTGATCGAAATTACTACAGATAATCGATTAAATAAAATAACTGCGAATTACACTACCAAATCGGGTAACCAAAGTTTCGAAAGTTTTTCTTGGATGAATGGACATGATGTAATTTATACAATTCCAAAAGGTGTAAAAGTAATCGCACTAAAATATCGTTGGATGAGTGTTGGTGAAATGGTTGGTGATTTTCAAGTTAACGATCCCTTTTATCAACGTTTATGGGAAATGGGAAATAACACCCTTTTTATATGTGCAAGAGATAATTTTATGGATTGTCCAGATAGAGAACGTGCTTTATGGATTGGAGATGTTGCAGACCAAGCAAATTATCTTTTTTACACAATGGATAATGTTGGACGCCAACTTTTAAAAAAATCGATTTTAACAACTATTAATTTTAGTGAGAACGGAGTTTTAGGTGCTTTAGGACCTTTAAGGAATAGAGAGTTAGTTGGTCAAAGTCTTCAGTTTATTGCGCAAACTGTTTGGTTATATTATTTACATACTGGCGATATAGAAACTTTGGAAAAAGCATATCCGTTCGTGAAAGATTACTTGCATCTTTTTGAAATGGAAGAAAATGGATTTCCAAAATATAGAAAAAGTCAAAGTGCAGATTCTTGGGACTGGGTAGATTGGGGTGTAAAAAATACAGTAGATAAAGAACCGATTCAAATAGCTTACTATTATATGGCTTTAGACAAAGCCAAAGAGATGGCAAAAATTTTGAATAAAAATGAGGAAGTTGATTGGTATAATTTTCGATTAAAATCAATCAAAAACAATTTTGATACTCATTTTTGGAAAGGAAATTTTTATAGTTCTGATGCATCTGTATTTAAAGATGATAGAGCAAATGGATTGATGATTACTTCTGGCCTTGCTAATGAAAAGTATTATGATAAAATTGTTGAAAATGTTTTGATTCCTAATCGTTTTAGTAGTCCTCATTTTGAGTGGGTTGTGGAAGAAGCTATGGCAATTGCAGGTAAATATAAAGAGTCTCTTGCCAGAATGAAAGATCAATATCAAAGTCAAGTAGATAACAAAAATTTAACAACTTTGTACGAAATGTTTCCAAAAGGGGGTAGTTACAATCATGCTTGGAATGCATCAAACACTATACTATCTAAACATATAGCAGGTTTACAAGCTTTAAAAGCAGCCTGGAGTGAATATGAAATTATGCCAAATATGGCACATTTTAATTCCATAAAAAAACTAGTACCTACTGTTAAAGGAGACATTTCACTGAACTTAGAGAAAACGGAAAATACATTTCAAATAGATTTAAATTCTCCAAAAGAAACCAAAGCTTTTATAGGTTTTCCAAAAGAAAACAATTCCATTGTAAAAATAACATTAAAAGGAAAAGCTATTTGGAGTAAAGGAACAGTTAAAAAACACAGAAAAGTTCTTTCTGTAACCGAAAATGAAAAATATATAAAAATAGAAGTTGCTTCAGGAGAATATCAATTGAAAGCATTTTATCAATAAGATTAATCATCTTAAATATGTGCACTTTAAAAAAATTAAAAACAATAGTTATTATTTGTTGTTTTATAGTATTTAATTCTTCTTACGCTCAAAGAATTGAAACTAATTTTAATACTAATTGGAACTTTATTTTAGAAGATAATCCTTCTTTTTCAAGAGAAAATATTGATGATTCTTCTTGGACAACTTTAAACGTTCCTCATGATTGGTCTTTTGAAAAGGGCGTTCGTAACGGTGGCGACCAAGGTCAAGGTGGTGGCTATCACGATGGTGGTATTGGTTGGTATCGCAAACAATTCAATATAAAAAAAGAAACCCTTTCTAAAATTACGAACATCAGTTTTGATGGCGTTTACATGAATAGTGAGGTTTGGATTAATGGTAATTATTTAGGAAAAAGACCTTATGGTTACATAAGTTTTAGATATAATATTTCAAAATATTTAAAAGAAGGTAAAAACACCATTGCTGTAAGAGTTGATAATAGTCTAGAACCTTCAGCACGTTGGTATCACCCTTGTGGTATTTATGCGCCAGTAAAATTAGTTGAGGTTAATCCAACGCATTTTAAAACTAATAGTATTTTTATAAAAACACCTTCTATTCAAGCTAATAAAGCTACAGTTGCCGTTGATGCAGAAATTAATGGCAGTTTAAAAAAACTAAAATATGAAGTAAAACTATTTTCTCCAGAAGATAAAGAGCTAGCTAATTCACGTGAAAAAATAAAAGTATCAAATCCAACGTATCAATTTGAAATAGAAAATCCAAGATTATGGAGTCCAGAAACGCCAACTTTATATAAAGCCGTTACTCGAATATTAGATGGAAAAAAAGTTATTGATGAGATAGAAACTACTTTTGGATTTAAGACGGTGGAATGGAAAACCGAAACAGGTTTTTGGTTGAATGGTGAAAATGTAAAATTAAAGGGTGTATGCGAACATTGGGAGGGAGGTCCTGTTGGAGGTGCTTGGACAAAGCCTATGTTACGCTGGAAATTACAAAGTTTAAAAGATATGGGCATCAACGCTATTCGCCCTTCACACAACCCAACACAACCTATGTTTTATGATATTTGTGATGAAATAGGTTTGCTAGTCATGGATGAGATTTTTGATGGTTGGCACAAAAAAGCACCAGAAGATTATGGTAAACAAGCGTTTGACGAATGGTGGCAACGTGATGTTAAAGAATGGATAACCAGAAGATAGAAATCATCCAAGTATTTTCGTATGGAGTTTAGGAAACGAAACCCATAGCGATGTGGCGCCAGAATTGGTGAAATTTGGTAAGAATTTAGACCCAACACGTTTATTTACATCTGGGGCTGGAAATCCTGAAGATATGGATATTATTGGTGTTAATGGTGGGTCAGAAACAAAATCATTTATAGAAAACAGAATCTTTGATAAACCTTTTATTTCAACCGAAGCGCCACATACTTGGCAAACCCGTGGGTACTACAGAACGCAAACATGGTGGCGAGATAATGAATTACCAGGAACCTATGAGTTACCCAATTTAACTGAGAAAGAAATATTTTTCTATGAAGGAATAAATCCTGAAAACTGGAAAAATAGGAAACAGCGTTTTAACTCGTCTTATGATAATGCAACGGTACGAGTTTCAGCAAGAAAATATTGGGAGGTTATGCGCGATACCCCTTGGCATAGTGGACACTTCCGATGGACAGGTTTCGATTATTATGGAGAAGCTGGCTTAGTACATGGTGGTCTGCCTTTTAATTTATTTATGGGTGGTGCGCTCGATGTAGCAGGTTTCAAAAAAGACTTGTTCTATTTCTATAAGAGTCAGTGGACAAAAGAACCAATGATTCATATGTTGCCTCATTGGACGCATCCAAGAATGGAGAAAGAAACAGTTATTCCTGTTTGGGTATATTCTAATGCAGATGAAGTAGAATTGTTTTTAAATGGAATATCATTAGGAAAAGATAAACCAGGAACCGTTTGGAATGAGATGCAATGCGAATGGATGGTCCCTTACCAAGAAGGAACATTGGAGGCTATTGCTTACATAGATGGAAAAGAAGTAAAACGCACTTCATTTAATACAAGCTCACAACCTTCAAAATTAAAGACTAGCGTTGATAAATTAGATGCTGAAGGTGGCTTTCCTGCTAATTATATTATCACCTCAGAGGGTTTTGATGCCAAAAACAATTTTTTTCCATATGCAGAAAATAAGGTTTACTATAAAATCAATGGTGATTTAACTAAGGTCTCTATGGAGAATGGTGACCCTATTGACCCTACAAGTCGTACAAAATCAGATTACAGAAAAATGTTTTTCGGCAAAACACGTCTATTTTTAAAGGAGAAACAGAATTCTCAAACAGCATCTATTATTACTGGAGGCATCTTAGGAGATAAGAGTTTATACGTCTCTAAACAAATTAGTATTGATGCAAAACAAATTGCTTTAATAGGCACTTCAGAATTCCCAAAACTAGAAATATTATACACCATCAATGGCGATAATCCAGAAATAAATGGTGCTATTTATGAAGGTGCTTTTGAAGTTTCGAATGGCACAACAGTAAAAGCTGTGGTAAAACAAAAAGGTATTGTTGTTTTAAACATGGAAGAAACATTTGGCGCCAATGAAGGACTCTTTTGGGGAGACGAGCATTCTGCTGATATGTGGATTGGTAGAGGTGCAAATATTGCAGCCGAAGAAGGCATTCTTGAAGGTGATGCCAAAGTAAGTGATGATGCACATCGCTACAAAGGGAGCGGATTTGTAAGTTTTGATGGTAAAGAAGGCGCCATTACTTGGTATCAAGAAAATGATGGGGAAGGTGGCGATTATAGTATCCGGTTTAGGTACATGCATAATAACGAAGGACAATTACACCCAATGAAGTTATATGTAAATGATGAGTACATAAGAACTTTAGAATTTAAACCAACTGGTGGCTGGGAGAAGGAATGGAAATTTGTACCCACTATTATTAGATTAAAAGCTGGTGCTAATTCAATTAGGCTTGATACAGCAGGAGAAAGTGGTCCTTTTATAGATGAGTTATTTATAGATTAGAAGAACAAACAATGAAAATGGCCAATTTTATCAATACAAGCTAAAATAAGTTGAAGTATTTTCTATTATAACAATAAAATTAAAACAGCATAAAATATGCTAAACAGATTAATGCACCAGTTAAAATGCTTTCTATTTACCCTACATTGATGGAATTGAGTGGCTTGCCTGCTTATGAAAGAAATGAGGGTAAAAGTTTAGTAGCCATGATGCAAAACGATAAGGGACTTAAAGAAGCGCATGCCATAACAACATTTGGAATGAACAACCACGCCGTTAAAGTTGATGGATACCGATATATTCAATATGAAGATGAGACAGAAGAATTTTACGACCATAGTTCAGACCCTAATGAATGGACAAATGAGGCAGAAACCCCAAAATATAAAACGTAAATAGAGTTGATGAAGGGTCTGTTGCCAAAAGTAAATTATAAATGGTATGGTAAATCCTTTTACACATTTCAACCCTATTTTGTTGAGCAAAAAGCAAGAACAAGAGGTTCTGACGAAAAAGCTGTAAAAGTTATTGGATTAGAAAAATAAATATGTAGAAAATGAATAAAATAACTAGGATTAAAATCTTTTCTGTAACATTATTTTGTATGCTTCTGTTGTCTGCATGTCATGATTTTAAGGTGAGTAAAATCCATGATACTATGGTAGATGAAAATGCTCTAGTATTGGGCAATACTATTTACGGAAAAACGCGATATGGTAAAAATATAAACGCTCAGTCTTTTCAACAAGATGCTATAATTACATGTAATAATTATCAGTATGTTGGTTACTATAATAGGCCATAGACGAGTATGTATTGCCCGTCGGAAATTACCTGAGGGGGTCTGGGAAATCCTTGAATTTAAGGATTATTTATTTGCTGTAAATGATGCTCATAACACCATTTCAATAGGTATTTGTCCTAAAGATGGTACTATACATCTGGCCTTTGACCATCACGCCCGTGAACTTCATTACAAAGTATCGAAAAAACGTGCTGCTTTGGAGCCAGAAACAGTGAGATGGGAGGTCTCGATTTTTGGCAAGGTTTTATCAGAACTAGAAAAAGACACACCTTTAGTATCGATAACATATCCGCGTTTTGTTCAAACATCTGAAGAAGGATTACAGCTCTTTTACAGAAGGGGTGGATCGTCAAATGGAAACAGAATGGTGGTAGATTATAATCCCGAAGATGGAACGTGGTTAAATACTAGGCAAATTGATTCAAACATTGGTAATTTCCAGGATTCACTGGGAAAAAGTCACTCGCGTGGTTCTTATCCTAACGGCTATACCTATGGACCTAACGGAGATTTACACACCACATGGGTTTGGCGTGAGAGTGCCACAGAAGGTGCCAATCACGACCTCATGTACGCCTACAGTTCTGATGGCGGTATAACTTGGCGGAATAATTCAGGAAATACTCTAGATGAGTTTATCAATCTAAATACACCTAAAATAACAGTGGTAGATATTGGTAGGAGATTCGGATTAATGAATACCCATGGGCAAACTATAGACTCAAAAAATAGGATTCATACGGTCATGTGGCATTGCACCAATGAAACCATTGCAGCATCTGTAGAACCTTCCTTAACACAGCGCTGGGGTTCAGCAGAAGCCCGCCGCTATCACCATTATTGGCGCAACGAAGCTGGAAATTGGAGTCATACCGAGTTGCCTATTGTAGCTGGAAATCGTGCTAAATTGTTTGTAGATAAAAACGATAATTTGTATCTAATTTTTGCAAGTAAACAGGCATCTTCCACCTTTACTTCTGAAGTGTATTTTAATGAAGGAGATCTTGTGATAATGGCTGCTACGACTCAATCAAAATGGAGTGATTGGGGTGTGATACATATAGCAAAAGGTCCTTTTATGAACGAGATGTTGTTCGATTATTACAGATGGAAAGCTAGTGGTATACTTTCAGTTTTAGTACAGGAGAGTTCTGAAGGACATAACCCATCAGCATTACGTGTTTTAGATTTTAAACTAAATTAAAAAATATTAGAAAGAAAGTGAAAATACATGGTAAAAATTAAAAGGTATCCCATGAAGCTTTTCAACTACACTCAGGCTAACATGTCAAGTATTGGCGATTTTTATTATCTATAAAACAGATTTACATAAAAAAATAACCCATAATTTTATAACAATTAAATATGATGTATTTCAAAATCAAACAACTATTAATTTGCTTGTCTCTTTTTATTTGTAACCAAGCATCTTCACAAGATTTTACAACTGAAATAGTTAAACTTTGGGAGGATGGGAATGTACCTTTCAATAAAGAAAATATAACTTTTGAAGAAACATTGGATGAAGCAGGTATACGCTACAAACAAGTTTCTGAGCCTGAACTTTATGTGTATAGAAATAAAACTATTAAAAAGAACGGGGCAGCCTTATTATTTTGCCCAGGGGGTGGTTATTCTCAAGTAACCATAGGAAAGAATAATGGCGAGGGTATGGCACGATGTTTTTTTAAAATGGGATTTAATGTGGTGGCTGTTCTAAAATACCGTTTACCAGATGCGCGTATGGTAAATTCACAAGAAAAAGTACCGCTTTGCGATGCTCAAAAAGCATTGTCAATCTTACATCGAAAAGCATCGAATTGGTCTATAAACGAAAATAAAATTGCTGTTATAGGTGGTTCGGCAGGAGGACATTTAGCCGCTTCTTTGGCTAATTTAAAAGATACTATTCTTGCTCCTAGTATAAAATTGCAAGAGTTAAAGCACGCCGTATCCATTTTAATGTATCCTGTAATTTCTTTTAATTTACCCTATGGACATAAAGGCTCAATTAAAAATCTATTAGGTGATAAATCTAACAATCAATCATTGTTGAATTATTATTCTATGGAAAATCAAGTCAGCGAAAATACGCCAAAAACCTTTATTATACATGCTATAGATGATGTTGGAGTAACTTATGAAAATAGTTTGATATATTGTGAAAGTTTAAAAAAACATGGTATTAAATATAAATATATGCAACTGGAAAAAGGAGGACATAGTTTCGGCTTGAATTTTAAAAAAACAGGTGTAGATTGGACCATTCCTTTAGAAGCATGGCTTCGGGCTGAAACTAATTTGCTTGATAATTAAACCTTATTCATGTATATTTTAACGAATGGATAGAGCAAAATACTAATAGAAAAAATTAGATTTTAGCAAGAATTAAAAACAGCTTCATAAACGTTATCAAAATGAAAACATTACATCTTAGTAAAGTGTTTTTTATACTTATAATAAGTACTTTCTTTTTTAATTGTTCAAAGTCGAATCCAGAACCCAGAATGAGCATTTGGTTTAATAATCCAGCGCTTCATTGGGAAGAAGCCTTACCTATTGGGAATGGAACACAAGGAGCCATGATATATGGAGGTGTGCTTTCTGAAGAGTTTCAATTAAACGACCATACCTTGTGGTCTGGCGGCCCTTCTAATTGGAATAATCCCCATGCAAAAAACATGCTACCACTTATTCGTGAAGCGGTTTTTAAAGAGTATTATATTAGAGCAGATACGCTTTGGGAATATGCTCAGGGACCATATTCGGCGCGTTACTCAACTGCCGGTAGTCTGCTTTTCAATTTTGATCTTGATTCAGTTGGAATTAACAATTTTCGCCGTGAGATAAATTTAGAAGCGGGTTTGTCTAATGTTAGTTTTCAGATTGGTAACAACACGCATAAAAGAGAAGCTTTCGCATCCTTTCCAGATAAAGCCATATTGGTAAAACTATCAGCAGAAGAGAAAGGCACATTGAATTTTAGCGCGTTCTTTAAAAATGATATGCCACATATAGCAAGTAGCTATGATGACGGGCATATTTTTGTAAGGTCTAAATCCCCGAAGTATGTGGCACATCGCAGATATGAACCAGAGCAAGTGGTCTACGATGAACACGGTGAAGGAACTATATATGAGACGCATTTAAAAGTGTTGTATACCGATGGTGAATCATCGGTTAAAAATGGCCAAATCAGTTTAAAAAATGCCAGTGAAGTTGTATTAGCCATTGTTACAGCAACAAGCTTTAATGGTTTTGATAAATCACCAGGATTAGAAGGTAAGGAACCAAATATTGAAGCAAAACAAACCTTCCAGATCGATGGAAATTTTGGAGGAACTGTAGGAATTACAGAAGATGCTATTGCAAAGTCATTCAAATATTATTCATCTTTTACCTGCATTACCAGAAGTTTGGAAAAAAGGTGAGTTAAAAGGTTTTCGAACAAAAGGTGGATTTGTAATTGATATGGCGTGGGACCAAAGTGAAATTACCATACTTAAAATTAAATCAACATTGGAGGAAATTGCCGTATAAGGGTGAATTACCCCTTAGTAAAAACGTCAAAACTAAAATCGGCAACTGGTCAGAATCCAAACCCGTTGTTCGCTAACTCGGGTTTTGTTAACCCTGTCATTTCTGAAGAACTAGAAGAGGGAGCTAAACCAATAAAGGTTTCCCAAGCATATGACTATGATATTGCTACAGAGCGTGGAGAAATAATAATAATCCAATAAATAAAAATAAGTATCTCATGAAAATTAAAAAGCACTCCATTTTATTTCTATTTGTAGTGTCAGTTTTTAACATTAATACCGCACAAAATCATCAACAAAATACAGAAAAACCAAATTTAATGATCATATTTATTGATGATGAGGGCTATGGAGATGTTAGATGCTACGGAGCAACAGGCTTTGAAACACCAAACCTCGATAAAATAGCAAGTAAAGGGATGGGGTTCACAAATTTCTATTCAGCTCAGCCTGTGTGTAGTGCTTCTCGTGCAGGACTTTTAACAGGTTGTTACCCAAATAGAATTGGATTTTCAGAGGCTCTATTTCCTCGTGATACAAAAGGACTAAATTAAAAAGAATATACGATTGCAGAGATGGCTAAAGATCAAGGGTATGCAACAGCTTGTTTTGGGAAATGGCATTCAGATTGGCAAAAAAAGTTTCTTCCTTTGCAGCATGGATTTGATGAATACGTAGGATTACCATACTCAAATGATATGTGGCCTAATAGCAATGTTACGAGCGAGAGATTACCAAAAGGAGAAGGACGAGGAAATTATCCAGATTTACCTTTAATTCTTGGAAATGATGTAGCGGAAGAAATTACAAGTCTAAAAGATCAGGACAAACTCACGACACTTTACACCGAAAAAGCAGTAGATTTTATAAATCGAAATGCAAAAACCCATTTTTTTATATGTTCCAAATACGATGGGGCATATTCCACTCGGGGTTTCTGATAAATTCGGAGGAAAAAGTGAACAAGGTCTATATGGCGATGTCATGATGGAAATCGATTGGTCGGTAGGAGAAATATCTAAGGCCTTAGAGAAGAACAATATATGAGATAAATTATCATTTTCACACCTGATAATGGCCCTTGGTTGAATTATGGAAACTATGCAGGCTCATCAGGAGGTTTGCGGGAAGGAAAAACTACGAGTTGGGAAGGAGGACAGTGTGTTTCGTTTATTATTCGCTGGCCGGAAAAAATACCAGAAGGAACAGTTTACAATAAGTTAGCTTGTGCCATTGATATATTACCCACATTAAACTCAATAACAAATGGTAAATTATCAAGCAATAAAATTGACGGTGTAGATATTACATCACTTTTTAAAGGCGATTTTAAATCGAACCCTAGTGAAACCATTCTTTATTATTAAGGCAAAAACAACCTTAATGGCGTTCACAAAGGGAATTGGAAACTTGTATTGCCCCATACTTGGCGGTCATATGTTACAAAACCTGGCAATGATGGCGTCTCGGGTAATAGAAAAGTAATGACTTTAGAGGAACCAGAGTTATATAATATGATGCGAGATCCGGGTGAACAATATAATGCTATCGAATATTATCCCGAAAAAGTAACAGAAATAATGGAAGTTGTAAAGCAAGCGCGCAAAGAGCTTTGGGATTTAAATATTGACATTGAAAAAGGGACTGAAAACAGAGACATTGGTAAACCAGAAAACTAGATTGGTAAGAAAGGATACCTTCTTAGTTCTAGCATAATGTAGTTTAATAATTAATTTTATCATGCCATATTTTTATTTAAAACATGGTGAACATAGCCATATTAAAGCACTAGAAAAGTACGTTACGAGTGGTGGATTTAAGTTTTGAGTATAGACCATAAAAAATATAAAAATTAAATAATATATATTAATATTAAAAATAATTATTTTAGTGTCTGTTTTAGCGTCATTTAAAGGCTTTAAAACCAATGGCAACTATAGAAAACAAACTACTTGTAAACACCTATCTCTTGAATAAAGAAAAAAGTGGGGTAAGGTTTTTTTTGTCTAATTAAATATAATGTCTTAAAGCGTGTATCTTTTATGATTATAAATCAATCATCAAATCGAATAATTCCAACAAAGAAATCAAAATGGTCAACAACCCTATTTCGTTTTGTTAACGAAAAACATATAATATTTGTAATTATAATCTTTTTTATTCAGCTTATTGGGTATTCACAGATTGATTTGGCACCTAAAGCTAAAAATTTTTATTATACCAACCCAGTTATTAGCGGAATGAATCCAGATCCCAGTATTTGTAGGGTAGGAGAGAATTATTATTTAATCACATCTACTTTTGGTTTTTTTCCAGGAATTCCTATTTACCATAGTCTTGACCTGGTACATTGGAAATTAATTGGATATGGAATTCACAGTCCAGAACAGTTAAAACTTAGAAAAGAAAAGTCAGACCAGTTAAATATTTTTGCGTCAACAATTAGATATAACGAAGGAAACTTCTATATAATTTCAACCAATGTAGGCAGAAACGCAACCAGTCGTAACTTTGTTATAACCGCCAAAAATCCCTCTGGACCATGGTCTGATGCGCATTATATAAAAGATGCCCCAAGAATAGACCCGTCACTATTTTTTGATGACGATGGCAAAGTGTATTATACAGGAAATGATGTGCCAAAAAGCGCAACTTTTGAAAAACAGCGTAATATTTGGATGCAAGAAATAGATCCTAAAACATGGCAGCTTATTGGCGATAAAGTTACAATTGTTGACCCTGGAAAATATTATAAAGGACTTGTTCTAAGTGGAAAGGACAGTAAGACCTTAACATTTTTTGAAGGACCACATCTATACAAAAAAGATGGTACCTATTATTTAATGATTTCACATGGTGGCACATTCTGGGAGCATGCCGTTTCCATCTGGAAAAGTGATTCCGTTTTTGGTCCTTTTGAACTTTATAAGAACAATCCAATAGTGACAAATAGAGATTTTACTCATGATAATTATATCCATCATACAGGGCATGCAGATATAATTCAAACTCAAAATAATGAATGGTGGATGGTCTTATTAGGAACAAGACCCTATGGTGGAGGTTACACTAACTTAGGTCGTGAAACTTGTTTGGTTCCTGTAGATTGGTCTGGTAGTTGGCCAGTTGTTAACCCTTTAGAACCGAAGGGAAGAGTTATGCCAGTACATCGACGACCAAACCTACCCAATTACCCTTGGCCCGAAAATGATTTACGAGATAATTTTGATAGCAAAAACCTAAATCTATATTGGAATTTTATGCAAGTCCCCTCAGAGAAATGGTGGAGTCTCACGGCAAAACCTGGCCATCTTAAAGTTAATTTACGTCCTGAAATTATTGAACCAAACGTTAATCCTTCATTTATAGGTCGTCGTCAAAAGCATAAAAATTTCACCTCAGTTACTAAAATAGAATTTACCCCTAATTCAGAAAATGAAACAGCGGGTATGGTGGTAACTCGAGATGTTAGCAATCAATTTAAATTCGTTTATACTTTAAAATCAGGGCAATCATACCTTCAATTACTTAGAAAAGATATTGTAAATACATTTGAAGATATACCTGTTGAAAAGGTAATAGCAGAAAAAAAAGTAAGCAGTAAATCACTATATTTAAAAATAGAAGCTTTAGAACAGCTTTTTACATTTAGCTTTTCTAATGATGGAAATAGCTGGGAGGTCTTAGCAAAAAACGAAGATGGAAGATTTCTTAGTTTTGGATTGGGAATGGGTAAATTTACAGGAACTTTTGTTGGGTTGTATGCTTCTTCAAACGGACAAGAAAGCAGCAACTTTGCACTTTATGATTGGTTTGAATACTCAGGTTTTTGAGGCTTGATAATTCAATAATTAATTAGTACTTAATATGAACATAAAAGAACAAAATCAAAAAACCAAATATCTTTTCCTTCTTATTCCAATCCTATTAATTTTTGCTTGTGATAAACATAAAGAAACACAACAAAAAACTAAGGTAAAGCCAAATATAATATACATATTGGCGGACGATTTAGGCTATGGCGATTTAAATTTTACGGGGCAAAGTAAATTTAATACGCCTAATATCGATAAGCTGGCCAAAGAAGGCATGTTCTTTTCAAATCACTATGCAGGTTCTAATGTATGTGGCCCATCACGTTCAACATTAATGACAGGGCGACATACAGGTCATACTTTTATTCGCGGAAACAAAGAAATAGGTTTGGAGGGACAATATCCCTTAGATTCTTCTGTAGTTACAATAGCTGAAGTATTAAAATCTGCAGGTTACGTTACTGGAGCTTTTGGGAAATGGGGGCTTGGTTTTCAGGGTTCAGCAGGGGACCCAAACAATCAAGGTTTTGATAGTTTTTATGGATATAACTGTCAACGACAAGGACATCATTATTATCCATATTATTTATGGGATAATCAAAAGAAAGAGTTGTTATCGGGCAACAGAGAGAAGATTATTGAAGTGTATGCTCCAGAAATCATACATCAAAAAGTAATATCATTTATTGAGAAGTGTAAAGACACTACCTTTTTCATGTTTTATCCTTCAATAATTCCCCATGCAGAGCTTAAGGCTCCAGAAGAATTTACTGTAAAATACAGAAATAAGTTGCTTCCTGAAAAAAGATTTGAAGGGGTTGATGATGGTGAAGAATATAAGAATGGAGGTTATGGTTCACAAAATGAAGCACATGCAACTTTCGCTACAATGGTTGACCTGTTAGACACTCAGGTTGGCGAGATTAGAGAAAAGGTAGAAGAACTGGTTATCGCCAAAAACACAATAATCATTTTTACTTCAGATAACGGTCCACATACCGAAGGAGGTGCAGACCCAGATTATTTTGATAGTAACGGTAAATATAGAGGTTATAAACGTGATTTATACGAGGGTGGCATTAGAGTTCCTATGATTGTTAATTGGCCAGAAAAAGTTAAAGAAAATTCAATTTCTAATCATCTTTCAGCTTTCTGGGGTTTTATGCCGACTATTTGTGATATCGTAGGTATTGATTGTCCTGAGAACACCGACGGTATTTCATACTTACCAGAGCTGCTAGGAAAAAAAGAAGAACAACACAACTATCTATATTGGGAATTTGTTGAAAGAGGAGGAAAGCAAGCGGTAAGAATTGGAGATTGGAAATGTATCCGTCTAAATATGAAAAATGAGCTAAAAGCACCTATTGAAGTATATAACTTAGTAACCGACATTGGAGAAACTAACAATGCAGCTTTACAAAATCCTGAAATTGTAGAAAAAATTTCTGAAATTATGATTAAAGAACATACTTTTTCTGAAGATTTTAGTTTTGATTTTGAGAAGAAGATTGTTTAGTACAGAAATAGAAATCTAGTATATATCTTGTAAAATAGTGCGTGTTTAATTTAAAATAATAAGATGATAAAAAAAACGGTATTTATATTAATTATAGTTATTGCTATACAAAAAACCTACAGTCAAAGCTTTAAAATTGACTCACCAGACCACAAAATAAGTCTAACTGTACAAATAGCAGATACAGTAGTTTGGTCTGCAACGTTAAACAATAAAGCTGTAATTAAAAACTCAAAAGCCTATATGGATTTTTTTAAAGGAGTCGACTTTGGGGTAAATCCTAAAGTTAAAAAGCATTCCTTAAAAAAACACGCTTCTATTATTTACCCTACCGTGCCCCATAAGGATTCAAAAATAGAAGATAAATACAGCGAATTGATAATAGAATTTTCTGGGAACTACCATTTGAAATTTAGAGCGTATAATGATGGAGTTGCTTATCAATTTGTAGATAAAAATAAAGAAGATCGACTTCTTACAAGTGAAGGCATATCTTTGAAATTTCCTGAAGGCACACACACATTATTTCCTCAAGAAACCTCAATGTATTCACATAACGAGCGGCTTTACCTAAATAAAGCGCTCAATGAAATTGATCCAGAAGAATTTTGTAGTCTACCAGTGTTATTTATGACTGCTAATGCTAAGGTTTTGTTCACAGAAACGGCGCTTCACGATTATCCAGGTATGTTTGTTAGAGGAAATACAAATAACTCAGTAGATGCTATTTTTCCAAAATATGTTTTGGAAGCTATTGATAAAAATAACAAATATGCAGATCGTAGTCAAGACATAACGAAAGAAGCAAATTACATTGCAAAAACGTCTGGCAATAGAGATTATCCATGGAGAGTATTTATAATAAGTGATGATGATAGAACATTTGTTGAAAGTAATTTAACGTTTCAATTGGCTAAACCACTTAAAATTAAAGATCCTTCATGGATTAAACCAGGAAAGGTGGCGTGGGATTGGTACAACGCAAATAACGTTTATGGTGTTGATTTCAAAGCGGGCTTAAACACAGCTACTTATAAATATTATATTGATTTTGCTTCTAAGAATGGCATTGAATATGTAATACTTGATGAGGGTTGGACTAAATCAACAACTGAAATACTTGAATTCAACCCAAATATGGATGTGCTTGGTTTGATTGAATATGGCAAAGAAAAAGGTGTAGGATTGATTCTATGGGTATTATGGAAACCTTTGGATGCCAATCTAAATCAGATATTGGAAACTTATCAAAGCTGGGGAGCAAAAGGTATTAAAGTGGATTACATGCAGCGTAATGATCAATACATGGTCAATTCTTACGAAAGTATTGCCAAAAAATGTGCGGAATTAGAATTATTGGTAGATTTCCACGGTGCTTTTAAGCCATCAGGATTAAGGAGAGCTTATCCCAACGTCATAAATTATGAAGGTGTAAAAGGTAGTGAAAATAATAAATGGAGTACGGATATTACACCAGAACATAATGTGACAATACCATTTATTCGAATGGCCGCAGGTCCAATCGATTATACTCCAGGAGCTATGGATAATAGACAAAAAGATAATTTTGTCTCTACTTTTAATAGACCAGCTAGTCAAGGTACTAGGGCTCATCAAGTAGCCATGTATGTAGTATACGAGTCTCCATTACAAATGCTTTGTGAATCACCATCTAGATACTATAAAGAGCAAGAAACGGTAGATTTTATCACAAAAATCCCTACAACTTGGGATGAAACAATAGTACTTAATGGTGCGGTTGGAGATTATATTACAGTAGCTCGAAGAAAAGAGAACACTTGGTATATTGGTGCGATGACAGATTGGGATTCAAGAACATTAGAATTAGATCTTTCTTTTTTAAATGAAGAAGAATACAGCATGGAGGTTTTTAAAGATGGCGTTAATGCTGAACGATTTGCGGAGGATTATAAAATAGAAACTCATGAAGTGAATAAAAAAACTAAAATTGTGGCTAGTATGGTTTCAGGTGGTGGATGGTCAGCAATAATTAAAGAGAAAAAATAAGTTAATAAAGATGAAATCTTTTTTGAAGGTATCATTGATGTTGATGAAACGATTAAGATTAAGTTATAACATGCATTAAAAATGAACAAAATTATTATAAAATATAGATCATTAATTATACTTACTTTCATTTGTCTGGGTCGGGACCAAATCATTCCACTTTAGTATGATGAAATTTTACAAACTAAACATTAAAAAAATGAAAAAAAATAAATTAAATATACTAGCTGTATTTTTGATTATTAGTTCGTTTGCGGTTGGTCAAAACAACCATAAATTTTTAGATACTATAAAATTAATTTCAAGAGTAACCTTAACCCAAACAGGATACTGTTCAGATGGTTCAGACAGACAAATAGATGGCGTTCGTAGATTTCACGGTCCTATGGAAGCAAAGATAATTTCTTTTAAAGATTATCAATACATTGCCTATTATGAGGGAAATGGAGATATTGTGGTTGCCCGAAAAAATATAAAAACAAATTCGGATTGGGAAAAATCTATTCTTCAAGGCTATCAAATAAAATCAGAAGACAGGCACAATAAAATAGCACTTTCCATATCTGGTGGTGATGGTGTAATTCACCTTGCATTCGATCATCACAATACACCGCAATTTAATTATGCACATTCAAAAGTAAACGTGGCTACTAATCCAACGGCTATTGTTTGGGACAATTCAGTTTTTGTGCTACAACCAAATCTTGGTTTAAAAAATGATACAGGTTTGGTAACCTATCCAACATTTTATCAGTTAAACACAACAGGAAATTTGATTGTTTATTGGAGAACTGGGGGTTCTGTTGGAGGGGAAATGAACTTGGCAAATTACAACAGCACAGATCATCAATGGTCTTTTATTGGAAGAATTTCGTCTCAAGAAGGTACGTATTTAGGTAAAAAGGAATCACGTGGTCCTTACATAAGTAAATTTGCAGAAGATGCCGATGGAAATTTACATGTTTCTTGGGTTTTTAGAGAAAGAGCATTTAGTGATGTTGAAGGAAAACAAGGAAGATTTGGCGAGCATGGCTTGTATTATGCAAAAAGTGCTGATGGTGGATTTACTTGGGAGAACAATTGGGGAGAGATTATTGCCGATGTAAAAAAGAAACGAGTTATGGGAATTGAAAATATGGCAAATCTTCCTATTGAAATCCCTATGAACCTTGATTCTAGACATACGGGTTTAAACTCAGTAGTTGACCCTGTAACCAATAATTTTATCACATTATTAAATCATTTCAAGCCAAACACAACCGTAAAGAAAAACTTTTTGTATTCAAGAACTCCTAAAGGAGATTGGAATACTAAAGAGACAAACCTAAAACAACAAGGAAAAATTAAAATAGTAGGAGACAGAATGTATTCTTTTAGTAGCTTGGGAATATATTTTTCTGATAGATCTACTAATTTTAAACACTGGAGCACCATTTTCTTTCCAATAGAGTTTACAAGTGGAGAAAGCAACTGGGATACCAATAATTTAGATAAAGGATTAATTTCTATGGTGATTCAATATGTGCCAAAAGAATACGGTTTACCTACACCTATAGAGGTTTTGAATTTTCAACTCTATGATAAAATAAAAAATAATAGTAAATGAATGTAAACATTTTTAAGTCACTTATTTTTATTGGAATTTTTTTAATAACTTCATGTAAAAATACTACCCGAAAAGAAGAAGTAATAGAAAAAAAACAACCCAATATCCTTTTTATTGCGGTTGATGATTTAAGGCCCGAACTTAATTTTTATGGCGCAAACCATATCAAATCGCCTAATTTAGATCAATTAGCATCAGAGAGTTTGGTGTTTAATCGCGCTTATTGTAACATTCCAGTTTGCGGTGCTTCTAGAGCCAGTTTAATGACAGGAATACGCCCAACCAGAAAACGATTTATTGGTGCTTTTACTAAATTGGATGATGACTATCCGCAAGCAATTTCACTTCCTATGTTACTTAAGCAAAATGGTTATAAAACCATTTCAAATGGTAAAATTTATCATCATAAGGATGACGATTTGAAGGCTTGGGATGAAATTTGGCATCCAAACAGTTTATTTGATTATGGATTAGCGGAAAATCAAGAAATTAGAAAAAACACCCATAGAGGTTTGCCATTTGAAGCTGCAGAAGTTCATGATTCGGTATATAGAGATGGGAAATTAGCGCTTAAAGTGATTCAAGATTTGAATAATTTAAAGCAATCAAATAAACCATTTTTTCTGACTATGGGTTTAGCAAAACCACATTTACCTTTTACAGCACCACAGAAATACTGGGATTTATATGATAGAAAGAATATCGAACTTCCAGAAAGTTATGTGCAACCTGAAACAACACCAAAACAAGCATTTCATAACTTTGGAGAATTGCGTCAATATGAAAATATACCTAAAAAAGGAGAATTGCCAGAAGCTTTAGCTAAAGAATTAATTCATGGCTATTATGCCTGTGTAAGCTATATTGATGCACAAATAGGTTTGGTTTTAGATGAATTAAAACGATTAGAATTAGAAGATGATACCATTGTTATTTTATGGGGAGACCACGGTTGGAATTTGGGAGACCACAAACTATGGTGTAAGCATGTCACTTTTGAAACAGCTCTTAAAACACCATTGATGATTAAAGTACCAGGAAAAACGAAAGGTGATAAAACAGATGCCATCACAGAATATATTGATATTTATCCAAGTTTAGCAGAATTAGTAGGACTTAATATTCCATCAACTGTGGATGGAAAAAGTTTTGTACCCATTTTATATGGAGAAAAATCTAATAAAAATTGGGCGGTTAGTAAATTTAAAGATGCGGTAACGCTAATTAAAGACGATTTGTTTTATACCGAATGGACAGATGATAAAGGTATTTCCTATGCGCGTATGTTGTTTGATCATAAAACTGACCCTTTAGAATTAGATAATTTAGCGGAAAAATTAGAGCATAAACAACTCGTAAATCAGCTTTCAGAAGAATTGAGACAAAAATGGGGCAAAGATTTTTTAAAGTAAATTTCAATGAAGCTTATAGTCAGTTTAATTATAATTGTCAACAGTGTTTTTGCACTTGCTCAAGATGAAGGTAATAATTTTGAAGAGACAGATAAAAATGCTCTATGGAATTTAGTTTTCAAAGACGACTGCACAAAAGACTGGACAACACAATGGACTTTAGATGGTTTAATTGCAACAGTTGAAAATTCAGAGGATGGCATGCATTTTAAAGCAGGACCAGAATATAAAAATGACGCACATCATGGAGTTTTATGGACCAAAGCCTCATTTTCTGGTGATATTAAAATAGAATATGATTATACTAGAACAGACCAAGCCACTAAATGTGTTAATATTCTTTATATACAAGCAACCGGCGACGAGACAGGTGCTTATGAGAAAGATATTTTTAAATGGAGAACATTACGGGAAATACCCGCAATGAAAACGTATTACGAAAACATGAATGCCATTCATATAAGTTATTCAGCATTTGGTAATCAGGAAAATTCGGTTCATTATGTGCGCGCAAGACGTTATCCAAAACCAGATGATAAACCGTTTGAGGTAACGCAAATAGAACCATCCTATGATAAACAAGGTTATTTCAAATTTGGTCAACCTTATCATATAACAGCAATAAAAACTAAAGATCATCTTTTTTTTAAAATGGAAAGTAAAGATGGTATTGAACTTTTTACATGGAATATATCAAATATTAAACCCATACACGAAGGACGAATAGGTTTACGCCAAATGTTTACACGTTCTTCTATTTATAAAAACTTTAAAATTTATTCAAAATGAAAAATATGAAACGTTTAACTTTTCTATTATTAATTTTATTAAATCTAGTCGTTTTTGCTCAAAACATGTCTGAAGTAGATTATTTTGCAAGTAATGCATTAGGAAACCCAGTAACAGGAAATGCTGGCGAGTATTATAAAGGTGTAACCTATGTCTCTTATCAAGGCCCTTTAGAAGATCCTTACGTGGCTGCCTATAACCACAAAACCAAAACATGGGTTGGACCTTTTAAAGCAGGAACAAGTTTAATGGGTAAAGATAAAAGCAGGAAAATAGACAACCATGGAAAACCTACTTTGGTTATTGATAAAGAAGGCTATATTCATATTGTATTTGGAGGTCATGGTGGTACAACAGACTTAGGAAAAAATCCACTTGGTAATTACCATTATGGAAAACAAATACATATGGTTTCAAAAAATCCTTTAGATATATCCAGTTGGGAGGTTTTAGATAACATTTCACCATTTGGTACTTACAGTCAATTTATAAAAATGGATAATGGCGATTTGTATTTGTTTTACAGACACGGGGCACATAGAAGTGATCGTGTTTATCAAAAATCTTTGGATAATGGAAGAACTTTCTTTGCGCCAGTATCTATCTTAAAAACAAAGAAAACAGCAGGGACCATAGAAAATCCAGTCATATACGATTCTTGGTATACGCATTATTCCAAAGGGAATAAGAATGATATTATTGTAGCTTATAATTATCATGTTTGTAAAGGACCTAACCATGATGGCGAACGTCATAATGTATATTACATGAAGTTTGATACTGATAAAAACGAATGGTATAATGTAAAAGATGATAAATTAACATTACCTATTACAAAAGAACAAGCAGATAATGCATCACTTGTTTACAATACTGGCGATTTATGGACACACAATGGTATTGTAAGGTTAGATGATAAAGGAAACCCGCACATAACATCTTATGAAGGAGACCATGAGGGACTAATACATGGAGGACCAAAAAGTGTTATTTATTATTACTGGTCTGGTAAAGAATGGGAAAGGATTGAAAGCAACGGATTACCAATTGGAGCAAAAGGGGAAATGAAAGTTCTATCTACAAATGAAATCAATATGTTAATTAGCTACAAAGAAGATAATATAGGTGAGGTGGCTTTATGGAAAAGTATTAATTGCGGAAAAAAATTCAGCAAAAAAGAAGTACTACTTCAAGAGAAAAATAAAAATTTCGATCTTTCAAATTTTATTAGAAATGCAAACCCAGAAGCTCAAATTATCGTCGCATCCAAAGATAAAAGTGGTAATGGAAACGTGTATTTAGTTGGAGAAAAAGGAGCCGTTAAAAGATAAATAAAAAAAACATGATATATTTTAAATACATAAAAGCATTCTTAAAAAGTATTTTACTTTTTTTTAGTTTCATAATGACTCTAACATTATGGTCTCAAGAACAGGAGCGTCCATTTATATGGGTAAAGGCCAGTGAACGTAACCAAATCCTTGAAAAAATAAAAACACAAACCTGGACACAAGATATTTATAGAAAACTGCTATCTAAAACAGATGATGAAATTGAACGGTTCTATAAAAACCCTGAAACCTACATTAAACAATTACCCTTTAATTGGAATGAGGGGCAAAAGAATGATTTTCCGCCTTTTTACAAAACAGATCATATTGAAAACGGCGTGCATAAAAATTTAGATAACGCTACAAAAAAAGAATGGCAACCTGCAGAACTTCTTATTAAACACTTACAAATCGCTTTAGACTGCAGTATGATTTATTACCTTACCCAAGATGAAAAATATGCCCATGTGGCTAGTAGCATTTTATATGCATTTATAAAATCTGTCCAAAAATCAGAATTATCCGATTGGCATGGTCGTGGCGGATGGTTGTTTCCTTATGATGGTTTCCGAGAAGTTCGCGTTATAGGATATAAACTCCCTTTAATTTATGATTTTGTCTCGCCTTACATTAAAAATGGTGGTCAGCCTTTTGATATTGTAAAAAACAAAAAAGTAGATTTTCCTTTTGATGAAGCCCAAAACGTATTTAGAACCTACGCTGATATTACTATAAATTACGGGCAGACAGGTTCTAATCACTCAGTTTTAGAAGCACCGAGTCTGGTGTACAATGCACTCGCTATGGAAGATGAAAAAGAGCGTGATAAGTTGTTGTCTTATTTTCTAACTGAAAATACAAAAAATCAAGATGCCTTAAATGTGATGGCTAAAAACTATAAAGAACAAGGCGATATTTGGCCTGAGACGTCTCAATACCTTAATCATTCAACAGCACTTTTGACAAAATTGATGCTAGTTGTAAATAGATATAAACCAGAATTAAAATTAGGGGAAAAATATCCAAATATTTTGTATGCTTTACCTAGGTTAGATTATTTTGTATATCCCAATAATGAAATAGTAAGGTGGGGCGATGGACACCGTCATGGATCGTCACCATATAATGCCTTTGAGGATGCATATATTCTAGCTGAAATGGATGGGTTGACTGAGGTAAAAGAAAAGTTTGGTCCACTTATAAATCGTGCATTAAAAGAAGATAAGTATAAAAGAAACTCCGTAGAATCTATATTTTGGTATGATAATAACATTGAAGGAGCTCCAGAGGCTTTTAAGTTAAACAGAACAGATAGGGTCTATCATGCAGGCATCGTTTTACAAAGAAATTTGAGTAGTACAAAAAAACCAGAAGATGGTTTAATGTGTTTTGTAGGAGGCGCGCACATGGTGCATGGTCATGCAGAAGGTATGAATATAGAATTGTATGGAGAAGGGCAAGTTTTAGGAGTTGATAATGGTAGAGGAAGATATGCCCAGAATATACATGAAAATTATTCCAGAATTTTTGCGGCACATAATACCGTTATTGTTAACGGAAACTCTCAAGGCGAAGGTGGATGGGCAAATTTAGAAATAAATAAGGTTGAATTAATTTCTGTAGAACCTAAAGTATCGGAAAAAGGAGTTTCACCATACCATTCATTCAGTCAAACGAGTTTCGAGGATGATGGAGGTGAAAAAGCAGAAGCCAGTCAAGAACGTACTTTAGCCCTAATTCGAACTTCACCAACAACAGGTTATTACGTGGATGTATTTCGTTCAAAATCTAAATTACCTAATGAGTTTCATGATTATTTATACCATAATATTGGTGATGATTTGGTGTTCTCTAATAAAGACTTAAAATTTGAAAATACACCAGATAGATATATGACAAATGCAAACCTAGAATGGAATAGAAGAAAGTTTAGAAATCCAGGTTGGCATTTTTTTGAAGATGTAAAAACATCAAAACTTTATAACGATGCTGTTAAAGCAACATTTAAAATCGAGAAGTTAAAAGAAGGTGTATACATGCAATTACATGTACCAGGTTTTAAAAATAGAACTTTTACCAAAGTGAAAGCACCACATACTTTTGAAGCTCCAAAACCTTATGATAATTTGCCAACACCAACGTTAGTGATTCGAAATGAAGGCGAAGCATGGGAAAATCCATTTGTTGTAGTTTATGAACCCTATAATGAGAATGAAAAACCAACAATTACATCGGTCACTAAATTGGAACAAAACGGTTTGTATAAAGGATTGAAAATAGAGAGTAATTCGTCTTCAAAAAACATAATTCAATATATCATTACTCAATCTAAAGATCAAGTTTTTAAAAATGATGCATTAGATATTTATTTTAAAGGAACATTTGCAGTGATTACTTTAGACGACAAGCAGAAATTACAAACTATCTATATTGGTGAGGGTGAAAAATTAGTTTTTAAAAATAAACAATATAGCCCTGAAACTCCAAAAAAGGCTTTATATATAGATTTTATTAAAAAATAAATTATATGAAAGCTAAATATTTACTCTTAATTTTTACAATTATTTATAATATCCATTTGGTTGCCCAAGAAAAAAAAGAATGGCTTGATCAATCGGTACTTTTATCAAGAAACATACTTACAAATACAGGGTATTGTTCAGATGGAAGTGATCGTGCCAGAGGAGGAGTTGCGAGATTTCATGGCCCTATGGAAGCGAAAATTACGGCATTCAATAACTATCAATATGTTAGTTTTTATGAAAGTAATGGCGACCTAATTGTAGCTAGAAAAAAAATGAGTGATAATGCCGAATGGGAGAAATCTATTGTACAAGGTTATCAAATAAAATCGCAAGATCGTCATAATAAAATTTCAATGGTAATATCAGAAGGTGATGGAGTAATACATCTATCTTTCGATCATCACAATACACCACAGTTAAATTATGCGTATAGCAAAATTGGAGTAGCTACAAATCCAGATTCCGTTATTTGGGATAACAACGTGTTTTTTTTACTTCCCAATTTAGGTTTAAAAAACAGTCCGGGATTGGTTACATATCCAAGTTTTTATCCAATAAAATCCACTGGTGATATCATTATTTATTGGCGAACAGGAGGCGCCATAGGGGTGAAATGAATTTAGCTAACTATAGTAGTACAAAACATGAATGGCAATTTATTGGGAGAATATCTTCAAGAGATGGTGTTTATCAAGGAAAACAAGGAACTCGCGGGCCCTATAATGCTGGATTGAAATCAGACAGCAATGGAGTTATACATTTATCATGGTTATGGAGAGAAGATGTTGTTTTAAGAAATGGGGTTGGAGGCATTGGAAATCACGGATTATATTATGCGCAAAGTATTGATGGTGGATTTTCATGGACTAATTCGGTTGGAGTAGAGGTAGCGAATACAAAAACAAATAATACCATGAGCATTGATAATATGGGAACAGTTCCTATTAAAATTCCTATGACAAAGAACCCAACAAATGTTGGTCTTACAGCAGTTATTGATGCAGAAACAAACAATTATATGGTTATGGTAACACATAATATAAAGGGTACAGATGAAAGAATAAATTTTTTATATACCAGAACTCCAGATGGTGTATGGAGTGCAAAAGAAACAATTATGAATGGAGAAGGTGTTATGAGGTTTTATGAAAATCAATTGTTTGTTTTTAACGAATCGGGTATTTATTGTACTTCAAGAGTATCTAAATTTAACGATTGGAAGAAAATAGAGTTTCCTTTAAAATTCAAAAACGGAGATGCTAATTGGGATACTTATCAATTAGAAAAAGGAATCATTACTATGGTAATCCAATATAGCCCAGAAACAAAAGGAGCCCCATCAGCCATTGAGGTTTTTGACTTTAAGATTTTCAAATAGCTAATAAAATACATAAAGATCAAGAAGTTTAAATAAAGTTTATCACATGAAATATTTTTAAAATAAAGATAAGTTTTACTTATTTAAAGATTGATGGAGCGAGGCTAGTAATTTAAAGTGTTTCGCTTTCAATAAAATTAAAAGGAACTTTTAGTTTTTCTTTTACTTTATTTAATATTGACAGCAGTTTCTTTCATCACTTTAAAATGGACAACGGATTTATTTATTAATACTTTATATCGGATAAATTTGATATTTTAGTAAATTTCCGACAGAAAATATTATTTTTGATTTTTTAAAACAAAAAAACTTTTACGGTACACTACAGGATACAAAAGTTTATTTTGAGATATATTTTTGATTTTAATTTATTTATTTTAACAATTCTTATAATGGAAATTACAAAAAATTTTAAGCACGTAGACTATTTGTGGGATGAAGAGAAAGCCAAAGCTTTAGGGGATGATCAAGTCGCATTATTTTTATACCGTTCAAACATATTAGGATCAGATTTAAGAATCACCAATTACGGGGGAGGCAATACTAGTTGTAGGACTATAGAGAAGGACCCACTGACCAATGAGGACGTTGAGGTGATGTGGATCAAGGGTTCAGGGGGCGATATTGGGACATTAAACAGGGCCGGTATAGCAGGGATTTATACCAAGCGTTTGCGTGATTTAAAAAACGTATACGGCGGATTGGAAGATGAAGACCGTATGGTAGGCCTTTTCAACCACTGTATTTACGATTTAGATAGCAAAGCACCATCTATAGATACGCCATTACACGGGTTATTACCCTTTGCACATATCGATCACCTACATCCAGATGCCCTTATTGCTGTAGCAGCAGCCAAGGATAGCGAAAAGGTAACCAAAGAGATTTGGGGTGATACGATGGGTTGGGTGCCATGGCAACGGCCAGGATTTGATTTAGGCCTTCAAATAGAAAAATGTTTAGCAGACAATCCAGGGATACGTGGTATTGTATTGGGCAGTCATGGATTATTCACATGGGGCGATACGTCCTATGAATGTTACATGAACAGTTTAGAAGTTATAGAAACGGCTTCTGAATTCATCGCTAAAAAAATCAAAGAAAAAGGCAGTGTATTTGGCGGACAAAAAATAGAAAGCTTACCAAAAGCAGAACGTTTAGAAAAAGCGGCTCAAATGATGCCATTATTACGAGGGTTGTGTTCTTCAGAAAACAGAATGATAGGGCATTTTTCGGATACCGATGTGGTGATGGAATACATCAACAGTCATGATTTAGAACGATTGGCACCTATGGGAACCTCATGTCCAGATCATTTCTTAAGAACAAAAATACAACCTTTGGTATTAACCTTAGATAAGAATGAAGATCTAACAGACGCTGATGCCATTTTAAAGAAGTTAGAGCCTGCCTTTGCACAATACAGACAAGAATATGCAGATTACTACAACACTTGCAAGAAGGCCAACAGTCCAGCCATGCGTGATGCTAACCCGGTAATCATTATATACTCAGGGGTTGGGATGTTCAGTTTTGCAAAAAACAAACAGACGACACGCGTAGCGAATGAGTTTTATATCAATGCCATCAATGTGATGCGTGGCGCAGAAGCCATTACCGAGTACACGTCTTTACCAAGACAAGAAGCTTTTGATATTGAATATTGGTTATTGGAAGAAGCCAAATTACAACGTATGCCAAAAGAACAACCCTTATCGCGTAAAGTAGCCTTTGTTACTGGAGCAGGAGGCGGTATTGGTAAAGCGATTGCCGATAAATTAGCTGCTGAAGGCGCTAATGTGGTATTGACCGATATTAATGAAGAGAGTTTAAAAGAAGCGCAAGCGACTTATAAAAGAGATGTCTCAACGTATGCGATATGTGATGTGACTAGCACAGAATCTATAGCAAATGCTTATAAAAAAGCATGTATCGAGTTTGGAGGAGTTGATATTGTTGTACACAGTGCAGGATTAGCCATTTCAAAACCTTTAGAAGAGACTACGGATAAAGATTGGAACATTTTACAGAATATTTTAGTAAAAGGTCAATTTGATTTAGCAAAACAATCAGCAGCCATCATGCGCCAGCAAGGTTTAGGGGGAAACTTCATATCTATAGCCAGTAAAAACGGATTAGTAGCAGGCCCCAACAATGTGGCTTACGGAACAGCCAAAGCTGCACAACAGCATATGGTACGTTTATTGGCAGCGGAATTGGCAAAAGATAAAATTAGAGTCAATACCGTAAATCCTGATGGTGTTATTGTAGGCAGTAAAATATGGGAAGGCGCTTGGGCAGAAGGTCGAGCAAAAGCCAACGGTATTACGGTAGAAGAATTACCAGCATTTTATGCCAAAAGGAATTTATTAAATGAAATTATCACACCAGATGATATTGCCAATGGTGTATTTACTTTGGTAGGTATTCTAGACAAGTCTACAGGAAACATTATTAATGTAGATGGAGGTATGGCTAATGCCTTTGTAAGATAAAACATGAGTAATTTGAGTTAGTTTAGTTTTAAACTTCCACAAGTTTTAATGATGAATTTGTGGAAGTTTCTTTTAAAAAAAAGTAGAACCATATGAAAATAGATAAAGGGCAAGTAGAAAGTGTTAATAAAAGTAGATTGGTAGAGCACCATGAAAACTTTGATTATATAGCAAATCAATTAACTAAAAACGGACACGATGTTACAGCTATCGTTTCCAAACTGGCAGCATTTCAAGTGGCTATACCCAGTTGGGCGCTAGGTGCTGGAGGTACGCGTTTTGGGCGTTTTTCTTTTTATGGAGAACCATCAAGTTTAGAACAAAAACTAGATGATGTTGGTATTTTACATGCTTTAACACAAACAGCAGGAGCAGTGTCGTTACATATCCCTTGGGATATTCCTTCAGATTATAAGGCCATAAAAGAGCAAGCAGATGGATTGAATATAACGTTCGATTCTGTAAACTCTAACACATTTCAAGACCAAAAAGGCGCTCAAGAAAGTTATAAATATGGATCTTTAAGTAATACGAGTCAAGCGGTTAGAGAACAAGCCATACAACATAATTTAGAGGTTATTAATATAGGGAACAAATTAGGATCAAAAAGTTTAACGGTTTGGTTGGCAGACGGGTCTTGTTTTCCAGGTCAAAACAACTTTCAAACGGCGTTTCAAAACACCCAAGACAGTTTAATAGCTATTTATAAAGGGATACCAGACGATTGGAAATTGCTTATCGAATACAAGCCTTACGAGCCCAACTTTTACAGTACGGTAATTCAAGATTGGGGCGCCTCATTAATGCTAGCCAATGGCTGTGGCGATAAAGCCTTTACCCTTGTAGATTTAGGCCACCATTTACCAAATAGCAACATTGAACAAATTGTATCTATCTTACAATTAAAAGGAAAGCTGGGAGGTTTTCACTTTAATGACAGTAAATATGGCGATGACGATTTAACGGTAGGAAGTATCAAACCATACGCCTTGTTTCTAATTTTTAATGAATTGGTTTATGGGATGCAAAACAATCCACAAAATCCAGATTTAGCGTGGATGATCGATGCGAGCCATAACGTAAAAGATCCCTTAGAAGATTTAATACAATCTCTAGAAGCCATTCAAGAAGCCTATGCAAAAGCCATGCTTATAGACCAATCGGCTTTAAAAGCAGCACAGTTAGATAACGATGTTGTAAAATGTCAAGAAATTTTACAAAGCGCTTACAGAACAGATGTGAGACCATTACTGGAAAAAGCACGTTTAAATAGCGGCGGTGTTTTAAATCCAATCAATGCTTACAGAACTTTACAAGTTAGAGACGGACTTATTAAAGAAAGGGGTAAAAACACGGTAGCTACAGGGCTTTAATCTTTCAAACATGAAAAAGGTAACTGCAGTTTTTGATATTGGCAAGACCAATAAAAAGTTTTTTCTATTCGATAAGAACTTTAACGAAGTCCATAAAGAATATATATCCTTTGATGAAATTCAAGACGAAGATGGGCATCCCACCGAAAACCTTCCTGAATTACAAAAATGGCTAAAACAGGTTTTTAATAGAATTCTTGAAGCAGAAGAATTTGATGTAAAAGCTATAAACTTCTCAACTTATGGTGCTAGTTTTGTGCATATTGATGAAGATGGAAACCCATTAACACCACTTTATAATTATACCAAGCCATTACCTGAGCATATCGTTTCGTCTTTCTTTAAAGCATACGGCCCCAAAGAAGATTTTTTAAAAGATACGGGATGTGCCGATTTGAGTATGTTAAACTCAGGGTTGCAATTGTACTGGTTAAAAAATACAAAACCAGAAATTTACAAAAACATAAAATATTCTTTACACCTACCGCAGTACTTAAGTTATATATTCACAGGTATTCCAATAAGTGAATATACGAGTATTGGTTGCCATACGGCCTTATGGGATTTTGGAAAAAAAGATTATCATAATTGGGTGTACAAAGAGGGACTTAATAAGATTTTACCTCCAATAGTTTCAACCGAAACTAGCATTAATATGAACTACAATGGGAGTCGTATAAAAATAGGCGTTGGTATTCATGATAGTTCCGCGGCATTGCTCCCTTATGTAAGAAGTATTAAGAAAAAATTTGTTTTAGTCTCAACGGGTACTTGGAGTATTGTTTTCAACCCGTTTGCAGAAAACGCTATTTCAGATGATATTTATGTTAAAGATACGCTTAATTATATGCGTATTAACGGTAAGCCCGTAAAGGCAACCCGTATCTTTTTAGGAAATGAATATAAGATTCAGGTCGCTAAACTGGATAAGCATTTTGGTGTATCCCAAGATTATCATCGCAGCATCAAATTTGACTACGACACCTATTTTGAAATCGTTCAAGATTTTGAGTATTGTTTTAAATGGGAGAGTATTGCCGATGAAAACATGCCTAAAAAAACACATATTACATATCATAAATATGAGCATGCATACCATCAGTTAATGACGGAACTTGTATTGATTCAGATCAAGTGTATCAAAGAAGCTTTAGGTACAGATAATATTGCAAGAATATATGTAGATGGCGGTTTTAGCAACAATGATATCTATATCAAGTTATTGTCTCATCATTTTAGAGATAAGAAACTAAGTACCACAGACGCCTCACTAGGTTCTGCACTGGGTGCTGCCATTTCAATTTCAGATAATAAGCTAAACTCTAAATTTTTAAAACAAAATTATGCACTAAAAAAACACGTGCCTTTTATTGTAAAATAAAAACATATGGACATAAAAATAGATACGCGTTACCCCTCTATTGATGATTTAAGAACACGAGCACAACAAAAAATCCCAAAATTCGCTTTTGAATATTTGGATGGAGGTTGTAATGAAGACGTTAATTTGCGCCGTAATACGTCCGAACTTCGCGAGGTACAATTAAAGCCTAATTATTTACGAAAACATCATGGCTCTTCTTTAAAGACCAAATTATTTGGTATTGAGTATGATGCGCCATTTGGTATCGCTCCAGTAGGCCTTCAAGGGCTTATGTGGCCCAATTCGCCAGAAATTTTGGCCAAAGCAGCTTTTGATCATAACATTCCATTTGTCCTGAGTACGGTAACCACAACAAGTATTGAGCGAGCAAGCGAACTTACCCAAGGCAAGGCCTGGTTTCAATTATATCACCCCACAGAGGATAGGCTTCGCGATGATATTATTAAAAGAGCAGAAGCGGCTGAATGTCCCGTTTTAGTTATATTATGTGATGTGCCGAGTTTTGGACACAGACCACGAGATATTAGAAACGGTTTGGCAATGCCACCTAAAATGAATGTTAGTAATATTTTACAAGCATTCGGACGGCCCGATTGGAGTTTACAAACATTAAAGCATGGGATACCAAGTTTTGAGGTTTTAAAACCTTATATGCCAAAGGGATTAGACTTAAAACAACTAGGTAAATTTATGGATCAAACCTTTAGCGGAAGATTGAATGCAGAAAAAATAAAACCAATCCGCGATATGTGGAAAGGAAAATTGGTACTTAAAGGCGTTGCCTCAGAGTATGATGCCGAAGAAGCCATTCGATTAGGTATAGATGGTATTATTGTTTCCAATCATGGTGGACGCCAATTGGACGCAGGACAATCTACCATTAAACCGTTAACGACTATTGCCGAGAAATATGGTGATCAAATAGAAGTGATGATGGACAGTGGTATCCGTTCAGGTCCAGACGTTGCAAGAGCCATGGCCAGTGGTGCTAAATTCACGTTTATGGGGCGCTCTTTCATGTATGGTGTTTCTGCACTGGGCAAAAAAGGTGGAAATCATACCATATCACTTTTAAAAACAGAATTACAACAAGTTATGGAACAACTTTGCTGTGAAAAAACTACCGATTTCCCTGACCATTTAATAAGATAATTGATATCAACCAATAATTAAACTAAACCGAACTAAGATGAGCCAAGTAAGTATTGAACAAGATGTGATTGAAGACATTGCAGGAGGAGAATTTGAAAGAACGCCAGTACCTCAGTCAAAATTAAAAGGTTGGAAAAGTTTTATAGGCATGTATGCAGGAGAGCATGCTGCTGGTACCGAGTTTATGATTGGGCCACTATTTTTAACAGCAGGTGTTAGTGCTTTTGATTTAATTGTTGGGCTGCTTATTGGAAATCTTCTAGCGGTTTTAAGCTGGCGATTTTTAACGGCAGAAATTGCTGTAAAAAATAGATTAACGTTATACTTTCAATTAGAGAAAATATGTGGTAAAAAATTAGTGACCGGTTACAATCTAGCTAATGGCATATTATTCTGCTTTTTGGCAGGTTCGATGATAACCGTTTCGGCAACGGCAGTTGGTATTCCATTTGATATGCCCATGCCTAAATTAACAGATACCATGCCTAATGGGCTTACTTGGGTTATCATAGTAATATTAATTGGAGCCGTAATATCCATAATTGCCGCAAGAGGATATGATACCGTAACCAAGGCAGCCAATTGGATGTCGCCTATAATTGTTATTGCATTTGTGGCTTGTGGCGTTGTAGCCCTTAATCAATTAGAGGTAAGTAGTTTTTCTGATTTTTGGAATATTTGGGGAGAAGGCTCAGAGCCTTTTCCCGGACAAATAAAATTCACATTCTGGCATGTGGTTATTTGGTCATGGTTTGCAAACGGGGCGATGCATGTTGGTATGTCCGACTTATCGGTGTTTAGGTTTGCTAAAAAAGCCAAAGCAGGATGGGCAACTGCAGCAGGAATGTATGTAGGCCATTATATGGCTTGGATAGCCGCTGCTTTATTATATGCGGTATATTTAAAATCTCCAGAAGCTCAAGCATTTTTAAGTGTAGGCGATGCGCCTCCAGTGGCTCCAGGGCCTCTGGCCAATAATGCCATAGGCGTTTTTGGAATTATAGCCGTGGTATTAGCAGGGTGGACCACAGCCAACCCTACTATTTATAGAGCAGGCTTAGCATTTCAGGCGATCTTACCAAAATTATCAACGGCCAAAGTGACCATTTTAGCAGGAGCCATAGCCACCATAGCTGGATTATTTCCAGCCTTTGCTATGAAACTTCTAGGTTTCGTTGCACTTTATGGCTTTATTTTGGCACCATTTGGAGCAATCATTGTATTTGAACATTTTTTCCATAAAAAGGCAGGCATCGTAAAAAACTATGCTGAAGTCGCAAATCTATCGTTTAACAAATCTGTGTTTTGGGCATGGGCTATAAGCTTTGGATTATTTTATTTTATATCGGTTCAATTTGATGTGTTTTTATCTTTTGTAACCTTACCCGCTTGGTTATTATGTGGTATTTTGTTTTTGGTATTTAGTAAATACTTTCAGAATAAAGCCAATTAAAATGATAGGGTGTATTGCAAAACACCATTTTATTTATAAGAGTTTAAACCGTTACCGCTTAAAATCATCGAGATTTTAAATGTGTATACCCAAGAACGTTTCGTAAATACTCCATTCTTTAATAGTTTGAAGTTGCGAGAAACAAAAAATAGGAAAGCTGTTAATCAAGATAAATTTAGGGCATCAAAGTATGGTAGAATTTTTGTGGGAAATATAAAACCAAAAGAAGGTCATGGCAAAATAACAGGACTCTCTAACGTATTGATTAATATGTCATCTGATTTTATATATGCCAAAATAATTAACCATTGGGATAATGTACTTTATTCATGAAATACTCTTGTGACAGGTATTTGTCATTTTGAATCTTACATGTAAATTTTGTAAGGGTGTAAGAATATGAGTATTAATTAATAACTTTTAGATTTTAAATGTAAATCCATTTGAGGAAAAGGTATAGTCACCTTGTTTTCAGCAAATTTTTTATTAATAGTTTTACGGATATCACTTTTAATTTTCTCTATTCCAAAAATATTCTCACTATAAAACAGGACTTGAAAATCTAATGAAGAATTCCCAAAATTTATTAATCGAGCTTCAATACTATTGGGATTTGATGTACTTGGGTTTGCAAGCACACTTTCTTCTAATATTTTTATAACGGTATCTACATCACTCCCATAAGCCACACCAACATCAATTTTAAATCGTGTTATTTCTGCCTGATGACTCCAATTTATTACTTTATTGGTTGCAATTAACGAGTTAGGAATTATGATAGAAATATCGTCCCTATTTAAGGCTTTGGATGTGCGTAGTCCAATACTTTGAATTTTTACTATATCGCCATCAATTTCTAAAATATCATCTATTCGAATGGATTTTTCTGAAAGTAATATTATACCAGATAGGATATCATTAAACGTTTGTTGCAAACCCAATCCTATTCCGACAAGCAGCGCAGCAGACCCTGCTATTAATACGGTTACTTTTACACCAACAGTTTCTAGAATTAAACCAATTGCAATAACCCAAACTATATATTTAATGATTTGAAATAAGGCATAGATATTTCCTTTATCAAGTTTTTTGAACTCACTTTTACGAAAAAGAGCTTTCTTAATTAACCATAATATTAATTTAGTAATCATAAAAATCACTAAAACTGTTACTAATGTGTAAACGCGAATCGTACTTTTTCCGAAAGTAATCAACTCAAACTCCAGAAAGCCTTTTAATGTTTCCATATTATTTCTTTAAAGAGACTTTTTGTAATTGGTTTGATGTTAAAACTGTGTTCATAACCATTTCCTTTTTTTAAAATATAATAACATTCCAATGGCCACAAAAAACATGATACCAAGCATTATAAAATAACTGTATTTGAATTTTAATTCAGGTAATACTTCGAAATTAGTACCATAAATACCTGCAATAAATGTTAATGGGATAAAAATGACAGAAGAAAATAGTTAAAAACTTCATAACATCATTCAGCTTACTACTGATTGTTGTATGATAGATATTTAACTGGTCTGAAAGAATTTCTCGATACGTTTCAGATGAATCTATCGCTTGACTAATATTATCTAAAAGTTCCTTAAAATGAATATGGGAACTTTCATTAATTAATTCGGATTCTATTTTAGATAAAGCTAAGATCATTTCCTTAGCAGGTGTAATGTTTTTTCTTAAGAAATTCATTTCTCTTTTGTAAGTATAAATTTCGTCAATAACACTTTTTCTAGGTTCTTGTAATAAGGTTTCTTCTAGTGTTTCAATTTTTTCACCAAGAACACCAACAAAATAAATATAATTATCTACGACAATGTCTAATAAAGCAAAAGCCAAATAGTCTGTGCCACCAGTTCGGATTCGCTTTTTTTGATTTCTTATCCGCTCTCTTACAGGTTCAAAAACATCCCCTCTTTTTTCTTGAAACGACAACAGTACTGTTTCGGTAATAATAAGGCTCAAATTTTCGACTGAAATATGACCAGTATCTCCATTTTGTTGTAACATCTTTATTGAAAGTAGAATACAGTTGCTAAATTCGTGAACCTTTGGTCTAGCATAAACATCCATGACATCGGCGAGTACCAATTTATCAAAATCAAACCCATCAGATATATCCTCTATGATATGAGAGTCATGAAGTCCATCAATATTAAACCAAGTGACTGTTGGATATTTTTGACGTTTTAATACGGTATCAACTTTATCAATAACTTTTTCTTGAAGCGTTTCACTGTCATAATCAACCATTCGCAAAAAAACCTTATCCATTTTTTGCTCTCCTCTAAAAGACATGTCATCAGGGGAAAGACCTATATCTTCTTTTCTTTTTTTTACTAATCTTGACATATTTATTGGTGTATCAAAAAAGTTTTTTGTTTTGAAATTCATTTGCTTTGATTTTAAATTACTTTTCGAGTAAAAACCAAAATTAGAAGATTTTAATTTTTTCTTGAATTTTACAACTAGTCTTCAATTGTCATATGAATAATGGCATCTCCTTTATTCACAATTGGTGCATGATTTTTACAAAATATATAGCCCTTGTTTGGTGCTTTAATGTCTCGTTCAAAATACCCAAAAGGATCTGAAATACTTCCAATTTTATCGCCTTTATTATATAGTTTACCAAGGACTACTGAGGTACGAAATATACCAGAGTATCTTGCTCTTATCCATTTGGATTTTTCAACAATAATAATTGGATTTTCTTTTGTGTCAGACTTTTTTTTAAGTTCCTGAGTGAAGTCTCTAACACCCAGATGATGCATAAGTTTAAGAGCACCATTAACTCCAATCTTGGTTATAGATTTATTTAAATCTAAAGATTTGCCTCCTTCATATAACAGCACTTTTTTGCCTAGTTTAATAGCAGCATCTCTATAAGATTTCTCTCTGCGTTTAGATTTTATAATAAAGGGAGCCCCGAAAATTTTTGCTAATTCTAAACTTTCGGGATCTCCTTGATTAATACGAATTTGTGCAGCGTTAAAACGATTTGCTCCCCCTGTATGAAAATCTAAACAATAATCGGCAAGAGGAACAATTTCTTTCATTAAATGATAAGCAAAAATACTAGCTAGAGAACCGCTTTTTGTTCCAGGAAAAACACGGTTTAAATCTCTTCCATCAGGAAACTGACGCGTCTGACTTATAAAACCAAAAATGTTTACAACAGGAATACAGATAACCATACCCTTCTGGGGTTTGTTATATCCTTTGGCTACCAGATGCCTTACAATTTCAACACCGTTGATTTCGTCACCATGAATACCTCCAGTAATCAAAATTGTTGGGCCAGGTTCTTTTGCTCTTTCAATAATAATAGGAACTTCAATTTTAGTTCGGGTATGTAGTTTTGCTATATCTAGATTTATTTGCAGACCTTTACCTTTAGAAATAGCTTTTCCTAAAATTTGAATGCTATTGTTCTGCATTTCTTTCTAAATATTTAATAATTTGTCCCGCAATATCTTTACCTGTTGCTGTTTCAATACCTTCCAATCCAGGAGAAGAGTTAACTTCTAAAATTAAAGGACCTCTTGCCGATTGAAGCATATCCACACCAGCAATACCTAAACCCATAGCTTTAGCTGCTTTTAATGCTGCATTTTCTTCCTCATCAGTTAGTTGAATAATATCTGCAGAGCCTCCTCTGTGTAAGTTTGATCTAAATTCACCTTCTTTACCTTGTCTTTTCATAGCCCCAACAACGACACCATCTACAATAAAAACACGAAGATCAGCACCTTTTGCTTCTTTTATAAATTCTTGAACAATTACACGGGCCTGTAAACCGTTAAATGCTTCTAAGATAGATTCTGCAGAATTTTTGTTATCTGCTAGTACTACACCAAGACCTTGAGTTCCTTCTAACAGTTTTATAACCAATGGAGCTCCGCCTACATGGTCAATAACGGCACCCACATTTTTGGAGTAATTGCTAAAAACGGTTTTTGGAAGTCCTAAACCTGCCCTAGATAAAATTTGTAAACTTCTTAATTTATCTCTTGACCTAACCAAAGCTTGTGACTCGGTAGCCGTAAATATTTTCATCATTTCAAACTGACGAACAACTGCAGTTCCATAAAAAGTAACTGAAGCACCTATACGTGGTATAACACCATCAACACCAACTATTTCAGTGCCTTTATATATAATGCTGGGCTTCTTTTTTTCAATAACAAGATCACATTTTGTGTGGTCAATAACGATCATTTCATGACCCTTTTTTTTACCTGCTTCTATAATTCTTTTTGTAGAATAAAGATTAGGATTTGCGGATAAGATTGCGAATTTCATTTGTGTAATTTTTAGTATTTGATTATAGCTAAGTTTAAAAAAAATAAATTCTGTTCGCTAACTAAGCTTGGTAATACGAACAAAATGTTTTGCGTGTTTTAAGGACTAAAGTTCTTAAAATTGAATAAAATAATACTTACTCTTTTAAAATATTTGGTTTTGATAATTCTAGCGCCAAGTGTTGCATATCTATATTTTGGTCTAATTCGTCTACAATTTCAACTTTTATAATTTCTTCTATAATATCCTCTAGGGTGGCAATACCAATAAAGGTTCCAAAAGAATCATATACTGTAGCAATATGTATTTTGCCTTTTATAAAATGGTTCATCAAATTATCCAATAGCATCGTATCGTCTACTGCAATAGGTTTTTTCTTAGTCAATAAATCACCTGCGGTATTTGTTTCTTTAAAAATCCCTATGAGGTCTTTAGCGTTTAAGGCTCCAATAATGTTATCCTCTTTTAAATCATAAACAGGTATTCTGGTAAATCCTTTATCCCGGATTTCCAATAATTTAGCTTTATCCAAAATAGTGGTTTTATCAAGTGAGTAAAGCACGGTTTTTGGAGTCATTATTTTTTTTACGGTAGCCTCTGAGAATGACAAAGCTCCTAATAATATGCGTTCTTCATCTTTATCAAGATCAGCATCAACGCCCTTACCATGATCTTTTATAATTTCTTTTATTTCTTTCTTGCTCCATAAGGTTTGTAATTCCTCTCCAAGAAGTTTGTCAAGTGCTAGCGATAAAGGATATGCAATGGGATACATTAAAAAAATAAAAATTTTAACCAACCATACCGTTTTAGACCCCAATGCAAGTGCATGACGAGAGAAAAAAGCTTGTGGTAAAATTTCTCCAAAAATCACAATAAGAACAGTAGATACAATACCTGCAACTAAGCCACTAGCAATTTCTCCCAAAAAAATAGCCGCCGTAGAGTTTACTGCTACATTGCCTATTAACAACGTACACAAAAGAAGGTTGCCTCTTTTACGTATAGGATATACTTTTTTTGCTCTAGAATCACCAAGCTTTATTTTACGCTCAAGTGATGTTAAGTTCAAGCTAAAAAAACCTAGAGTAAGGCCGCTAAAACAACCTGATAAAATTACTAATATTGCAACTATTAAATATTCCATTTAGAAAATTACTTTTTTATTTTTAAAGCCTTTAAGTTTTTTTGGTTTCTACTAATTTTTAAAAAGATCGTTTATATATTTTGAAGACTCATAGCACAATTTACAATCAATCAAACATCTTAAATTCGTATAAAGAATTACTTTTATAGCAGATACTGATAATACTCAAAAATAAAGATTTAATCTAAATATTTCGATTGATTTTTCTATCATAATTTTGGTATTTTCATAAGTAAAGATAATGCTTGCTGCATAATTAAATGTTCTTTGTGTTATCTATATAGTTATTTAGTATAAAAAAATTAAATAGCCTATAGTCTTTACCCTTTCGTACATAATTTATTTATAGTATGTTTTTCTAGGTTTTTAATTGGATTCGAATTTTTCAACAAACCATAAAAGCTTAATATTTTTTTTTGATTTCAGTATCGCCCAATTCAATATTAGCAATACCTGCAAAGTACGCCATGCTGTGTCTATGTTTTGGTGATTTGAATAAATAATTTATAAATATTCCCTACGGTGTGATAAATAGTTTAAAATTGTAAAATACAAATAAAGTTTTTTGTTCACAGCTACCTAAGTAGCATTGAATACATATTATTTTGATAATTTATGATAAAACAAATCATAAAATTAGAGGAAACTAGTAAAACAGCATAAGTATTGAGAAAGTAACTACAAGAAATATGAAGCTATAAACTTGGCATATAATTAAATCAAAAGATCTGGAATAAATCTTATTGGCAAGAGTGGCACTCTCAAAAGTGTCAACGTATTAAACATTTTGAAATTAAGTATGATTACGAAATAACATAAAAACAAGTCTTTTTTTATTGTTTTGAAGCTATTTAGGTAGTATTTCAAAACAGCTTTAAATAATACTGTTATTTTAATTTTTTTATTTTTTTAGTCAAAGAAAAACTGGAATATCTTTAGTTTAAGAAATAAGCTTACCTACCATTTTTCCTGAAATATCATACAAAAGTCTCCACATAAAAATACCGTTGGTCCATTTGATTTCGTAAATGGTGTTATTAGGTGTTTCAATTTTATGAATACTTTTAATTCCACTTTTTAAAAACCTCTTTTCGAATCTTTCCTGTACATTTTTCGGAATAGATTCTATAGATATTAAGGTCATTGAATCTAACCAATTGCCATAGCTGTCAAATAAAGCTGAATACCACTTATTTTGAAGTGTGAAGTTAACCGCCCATCTTGATACTTCAATCTGTTGCCATTGAATAGCATTAGCTTTTGGATATCTCGAATGGAATGCTCTAACAACAACAGCACTTGAAATGTTATTTTTTTTTTGATTCTTTTTTAATAATAAAAAAGTCAAAATATAATTTAAATTTTTAATAAATGGAGAACATTGAATATTCATAACCTTAAAAGTACTTTATTAAGGATATCCAACGCAACTACTTAAGTAGCACCTTAAAGATAAAATTCCCTCAAGAAAATATTTAATTATTAAAAAAAGAGATTTCTAAACAAGTTACTAAGCATTATATTTTTCCTCGGCTACAGCAAGTAAAAGTTCTAAATTTTTAACATTTATTTGTTTTTGACTTACAGAAATAGCGCCGCACTTTTTTAATTCTTGAATATGTCTGCTAACAACTGCTCGAGTAGTACCAATTAAACCTGCGATTTCCTCATTGGGAAGGTTATTGATTAATTCTAATTTTCTAGTTACTCCATTAATATTTTTAAGAAGTAACTTAGCAAGACGAACCAGAGTACTATGTAGCGTAACATCAGTAGCCACATTCATTAATTGTTGCATTCTTTCACACAAATAATACATGATTGCTTTATGTCCTTCAGGATTTTGATTTATCCAATGTCTCATTTGGTCTATAGGAATCTTTAATACTTCTAGCTGGTCGAGAGCTTCCCAATATACATCATGGGGTTTCGTATCCAATAAAGAGAGTACATCAAAAACGTCACCTGCCGATAATACGAATACGGTATGTTCCCTTCCCGTATCGGGGTTAGACTTAAATACCTTCAGTCTTCCTGAAATGATGAAGTGAAAAGTAGAGGATACTTCAGCGCTACTTTTAAAACTTTTGGCAACCCATAATTCTGGAGTCATTAATTCTAACAGGATGTGTATAGATTGCGGGTTTAAATTGTTGTAAAAAGCAGAATTTAATAAGGCCTGTTCATATCTTGGAAAATGGATATTATCTTTATTCATTAATTTTTTTAAAAATATATTGGAAAGTTAATAAAAATCTAGCTTATTTAGTTGCTAAAGAAAGCGTCAACTATTGGAAGAAAACCCAAAGGTTTAGTTTATTCATAAAATCCTCAAAATATGAACTGATTTTTAGAGCTATAAATAATGTAGTAACGCGTTAATTTAAAATTAAGAAATTCTTTTATATCCAATATAATCGCAAAGAAATTTTTATGGTATGATAAATTATCTTAATAAAAGGCAGATTGATAAAAATTACAATGTTCTTTTTGGCATACTAGCTTGCCAGCTAATTTTTATTATTTAAAGGAAATAGTTGAAGTATAATAGATTTTAATACCATTTGTGCTTATTTAGGATGCACGAGTAAAAAGAGTCAGAATGTTTTAGCTAGGTTTTAGAGAACAGAAACCCAAGCGTTTTACTCTTGGGTTTTCCTTTATTTACCTAGTAGCGAGAGGGGGGCACGATCCCCCGACCTCCGAGTTATGAATTTAGAGCGTTATGTATCATATTAATATAAATACCTTTATAGTCAATAGTTTAAGCTCCTTTAAAATTTATTTAGTATCAAATGAGTGCAAATGATATCAAAGAATGTTTTAGCTATGTTTTAGCAGAGGTTAAATATTTAGAAATTTATCTTTATTCGGTATCAAATAATTATGTCGTCAATAACACCTTTTTTGGTCAAGAGACCTAATTCCAAAAACCTTCATCCTATAACCATACGGATTATTAAGGATAGAAAACCCTCATATATTTATATTGGTCAATCGATAAAAATGAATCAATGGGATGCCAAAAATCGACGTGTAAAGAAATCTCATCCAGATTGTTTAGAAATAAATCAGCTTATAATTACCAAGTTATCAAAAGCGAATAAAAGTTTAATAAATACAGAAATTGAAGAACGAAATTTATCCTCTAAAAAAATAAAGAGCCTGATAATCGCTAAGGATGATAAAGACTTCCTTACTGTTGCTAATTATTACTTGAGTAATATAAAAAATAGGAAACAATTTCATCAATATGATATTGAATTAAAGCGGATAGAAGTTTTTAAGCAGTTTATAAATAAAGAGGTGCTAAACATCAATGAATTAAATATAGAACTTATTAAAGCGTTTGAAACTTATTTAGTAGAAAAAAGAAATATAGTTGCTCGAACAGTTGCAAATTATATGATTACCCTAAGAACTATTTTTAACTTGGCCATTTCTAAGTCTATAGGAAATATTGAAAATTATCCTTTTGGTAGAGGAAAGTATCAAATAAAGTTTCCTGAATCCAGAAAAGTTGGGTTGAATATCCAAGAAATTATGGTTCTTGAAAGGATACAAGGTTTAACAGAAGCCCAAAAATATGCATTAGATGTTTGGTTACTTAGTTTTTACTTTGCTGGCATTAGAATAAGTGATGTTCTTACTTTAAAGTGGAGTGATTTTTATGATGAAAAACTACATTATAGAATGGAAAAGAACAATAAGTTGGTAACCTTAAAAGTTCCAAATAAAGTTATAGAGATTTTAAATAAACTAGAGCGAACAGAAACTTCAATTTTCTTATTTAAGGAATTAGAAGGGGAAAACACTGATGACAAGAAATTATTAAGAACAAGAATTAAAACGGCAACAAGAAATTTCAATAGACGATTAGAAATTGTTGCTCTAAAAGCAGGGATTGATAAAAAGCTTAGCATGCATATAGCACACCATAGCTTTGGTAATATTTCTGGAGATAGAATTCCTATCCAAATGTTACAAAAATTGTATAGACATTCTTCTGTAACAACTACAATTTTATATCAGTCTAATTTTATGCAAAAGGATACTGATGCTGCTTTGGAAAAAGTTCTTAATTTTTGACTTAAGTTTTGAATACTTCTAAAGGTTCAGGAGAGTAAGGAACTGTCCATATTTTCATTTCCTCAGTATTAAAGAGGGGCTAATGGCTGGCCTAAGTTTTTTAAGCACCGCGAAGTGTTTATTTATGCAGATTAATAAGTTTTGGTTTGATATAGAGTAAAATAGTTCCAAAGATTACCCTTAATTTAAACTACGGTTATAATCTTTGATAGCGCTAAAATCAACTTATAATATCATTGAAAGTTTTATCATACCTAGCATCCAAAAGGTCTAAATACACTTTACAAAACTGATTATAACTCTGTTTTGCTAAGCCTTTTTTACCTAAAGCAAATAGAGATTTACACTTTAGTGATATGGCTTCTTCATTAAGAGGACCATACTTTAAAATAGCATTACTAATTAATATAAGTAATTTTAAGTCTTCTTGAGTTTTAGAAATTCTATCAAGATCATCAATTAATAAATTTGAAATATCAGTTTTATAATCTTCAATCCATTCTGTTTGGATATCAGGAGAAATCTCACCACGAGAAACAATATTCAAAAGTTCATAGATTTTGTCTTTTTCAAGATTTGTGCTAATACTTTCATTCAGTAGATTCATTACGAAACTGTAATCACAAAAAACAGACTCTTCCACGTTCATCTGCCAATAGGTGTTTTTATTGCTTATATCAATGTCTCCAATTTTTTCTAAAAGTAATCGCAATTTACTGATATTAACATTTCTGTTATTCCTGGCATTACTATCCGATTTATTGGGCCATAATATTTCAGTTAGTTTTTTTGACGAAATTCCTTTATCACTTTTTATACTTGATAGCAGTATTAATAAGAATAAATCTTTGATTGTAGGCGTAAATAAAGCCGTAATATCATGTCCTTCTTTATCATAAACTTGAAAACCACCAAATAAATAAATAGCAGATATTTTTATTTTTTCTGATTTAGTATGCGTGGGCTTAATAATTTCTTCATCTGATTCTGCTAAATATTGATTGTTTTTTTCCTTCGACTTAAAAAACAAAAACAATAGCAATACCCCAACTAAAAAAATAAGAATCCAGTAGTACTTAAATGAGGTGTTTGCTATTATTTGGTCTTGATAAACATCTGCAGCAACTAGCGGTGGGTACTTTAATGAATATAAACTTACTTTGTCTTCTAAAGATGTTAAGGTGTAAAATTTTGATTTTTTGGAATTTAAAAAAAAATCTGCATTAGATTTGATATCAAGAAATTCATAAGGAATAGAATCATCGAAGACCTCCATTTCATAAGTGTTAATTCCAAAACGGGCCAGTTTTAAATTACTATTATAAGTTGTATTGTTATAAATAAGTGTGTAAAAACTGTCTGAATTATTATCTATAACCATAGACTGCACAGGAACAAAGGGTTGAGAAGCTGTGTTTTTTGTTTGCCAAAGTTTGTTCACTTTCAAACCTTCAAAATCTACAGAATACAAATCATAATAAAACTGGCTATTGACCCATTGTTTGCCAGAATTACTACCATAACCACCAAAAATCAAGAATTCATTAGAATTTAATATCCCAGAAGAACTTAAATACCTTGGTGTAATTTGATCATTTAAGTCAAAAGAATACAATTCGTGAGTAACGGGATCAAACTTTTTTAATTCAGATTTGTATTTATAAAATCCATAGCCTCCAAAGGTTAGCAGCGTGCTGTCTTTTGGAGAAATCATTTTATTATGATGCCAATAATTGGTTTCACCGCAATCATTATGAGAGTTTGACCATTCTAAGTTTTCAAAATCAAATGTGTTATATGTGTTTTTGTCAATAGAATAGGCTATTAATTCATTTGTTAAAATATTATATATGAAGGTGTCTGATTGGCACAGAAGAGTACTCGCGTTATAATCAAATGACTCCATAGATTCATTTATGGTGGAATATACATAAACCGCTTTTGAATCTATAAAGAAAACGCGTTCATTTTTAGCATCTCTAGCTGTTCCTAGCAGATTATTAAAATCAAAATCTTTGTTTTTCTTCCAAAATAGGTGCTGGTTTATAAGCCATTTTGCGTTTTCTACTGTGGCTTCATCATTAATAACATTGTCATATACTTTATTATTAGTTGTATGTTTTCCTAAAACCCAATGACGTACTAGTTTACCATCTTCATTAAGAATTTTAACATTCTTAACACTCATGGGGCAAACATCTGTTGTTGTAAATTTATTAAAAAGACTTTTTCCGAAAATAATATTAAAATCAGATAGGTCTTCTATATCTGCAGAAGATTTAACAATCTTATCTCCGTTAATAGTTATTGTCAATTTAGAATTATCTACATCTATTTCAAGTTTGAATTTTATCCATTTATCATAACCGCTCTTTGGAATGTCAGACCATTTGTATTCAAAAATCATTTGATCTTTTACGGTAAGCCAAAAGTTTGTGTCTTCATCAGCTAAATTAGCAACTAGATCAATATTTAATTGGTTGTTGCAAATAATCTTAAAAATATTACCGTAATACCCATCCCCGTGACGAAAATTAGCTTCAAATTCTATACTGAATTTATTCTTAAGTTGAATAGGTGAATTAGGAGTAAGGTTTAAGGATGTTCTCTGTTCTTGTGTGACTTCATGAGATGAAAAAAACAAGCCTTCCTCTAAATAGTCTTGCGCATATGCTATTTTAACACATGCAAGCACAAATAATAGTAGTATTAAGAGAGGTTTTTTCATAGGATAATTAGACAAAAGGTATTATGTGTCTATATTCAACGCAATATAATTTATATTTTAAATTTAGAATAATTCTACACCATAAAAAACACACATTTATTACATTTTATTACATTCTAAATATTAAATTCTCAAAAAATAACCAAAAAAATCAGATTAATTAAATATTAACTCTTTTTTAAGTGTTAATTATTTACTAATTAATAGATGAGAGATACATTTGGTTTATTAAAAATCTAAAATCCTATTTGAATGACATTAACAAAAACTAATCAACAAACTGACAAACTAAGAAGATTAACAAACCAAGACTAATTATTTATGAAAAAAATTATATTTTTAAACAAACCTAGAGAAAAAAGCACACAAAAGGGAGTTGTTTTTTTTACAAAGCTTTTGTTTTTAGTATTACTACTAAATGCAAATAATGCTTTAGCTCAAAATAAAACGATCACCGGTCAGGTGGTAGATGAAAATAATCTTCCTTTACCTGGAGCTTCCGTAATGCTGGAAAATTCAAATACGGGTACGGTAACTAATTTTGATGGAAATTATTCAATTACCATTAATGGAGAAGGCACTCAAATATTAACTTTTAGTTATATTGGTTATATCTCTAAGTCTATTACATTGACTGGCCAAACTACAGTGAACGTGATATTAATAGAAGATATATCAGCACTAGATGAGGTTATAGTTGTTGGATATGGTACACAAAGGAAAGAAAGCTTAACAGCTGCAGTTGGCGTTATTAGTAATGAAGAAATTCAAACTACTACCAATGTAAGTGTAGCCCAAAAATTATCAGGAAAAATTGCGGGTGTTCAAATTCGTCAACAATCTGGCCAACCAGGTTCTTTTGATAATGATATTAATATTCGTGGGTTTGGAGCCCCAATATATGTTATTGATGGTATTAGAAGAGGAGGGTCTAGGGATTTCCAACAATTAAATGCTGATGATATTGAAAGTATCTCCATCCTAAAAGATGCTGCTGCTGCCATTTATGGTTTAGGAGCTGCCAATGGTGTTATTTTGGTAACCACAAGAAGAGGAAAGAAAGGTAAGCCGTCATTTAACTATAATTCTGTATATAGTTTTGTAAGACCAACGGATGTTCCTGCAATGGCTTCTGCGGCTCAATACACACAGATGTGGAATGATACCCAGTTATTTATACCTGGCGGAAGTGGAACACCTTACTATTCTGCTGAGGAAATTGAATTATGGAAACAAGGAGCTCCAGGATATGAGGGTACTAACTGGGAGGATTTAGTGATTAAAAAACAGTCCAGTACGGTACAACATAATTTTTCAGCAACTGGAGGTACAGAAAAAACAAATTACTTTGTCAGTTTTGGTTATGTAAGCGAAGATGGTTTGCTTAAAAGTGATGATATGGGGTATAAGCGCTATAATTTCAGGTCAAATTTAACAACAGAATTAGCTAAAAATTTAAAGGCTTCTGTTTTATTAAGTGGAAGATGGGATAAAGATTGGCAACCAGGAGATAACTTCTTTAATATTTTTAAAGGAACGCGTACTTCATTACCAACAGAATATGCCTATGCTAATAACAATCCAGATTATTTAGCGCCAGTAGGTCAAAACCCAGTGGCGTTGATGGAAAGAGATATTACGGGTTATAGTGAAGGCAATACAAGAACTTTTAATTCAACGTTTCAACTTGAATACGATGCACCATTTTTAGATGGTCTATCTTTAAAGGCTGTGGCATCTTATGACGCAGTAAATTACCAAGGCAAGGGCGTATCTCCTACTTATAATTTGTATACTTATGACGACGTTAATGATGTTTATGATCCTATAAAGCAACGGGATGGTACGGCAAGTATTACAAATAGTAATTCTAATAGTGATGCGTTAACATTTCAAGGGTTTGTTAATTATGATACATCTATTAATGATGCTCATAACATTGGGGTAACTGCAGTCATAGAGAAAAATACTTGGGAGCAAAGACTTTCTGATATCAGAAGATTGTATGCAGATTTTTATACTAAAGATCAATTGAGGTTTGCTGATGTCCTTGGACAAACAAGTGATGGTATTGAAGCAGAATCTGCTGATTTTTCTTATATAGGGCGTTTAAATTACGATTATAAAGGAAAATATTTAGTTGAAGTAGCAGGGCGTTATATGGGGTCATTTAGATATTCAGAAGAGAATAGGTATGCGCTTTATCCAACAGCGTCTTTAGGATGGAGAGTTTCTGAGGAAGGCTTTATTAAAAATAATGTGAGCTGGATTTCTAATTTAAAATTCAGAGGCTCTTATGGTATAGCTGGTATGCCTGAAGGAGGTCCTTTTCAATATGTTCCGGGATATTCTATAGGTAGTGGTGGCTCTTATGAATTTGAAGAAGGCGTGTTAACAGAAGGCATTAGTACACCACCGCTTGCAAATGGAAACCTAAGTTGGATGGAAGCCACTACCACAAATATTGGAATTGATTTAGGCCTTTTTCAAAATAGATTAAATATAACAGCAGATGTTTATGAAAGATTACTGGATGGTATCCCTGCCAGACGAAGCGTAGCGCTGCCTAATACCTATGGAGGGGAGCTACCAGAAGAAAATCTGAATAGTGAAATTACTCAAGGTTTCGAATTAACAGTGGCATATAGAGATATGATTGGTAAGGATTTTAGATATGATGTGTCAGGAAATTTTTCTTATTCACGTACTAAAAGAAAATATGTAGAAGGTGAGGCATTTACCAATAGCTATAGCCAATGGAGAAATCAACGATCAAATAGATGGAATGATATTAACTGGGGGTATAATTATATAGGACAGTTTCAAAGTGTTGATGAATTAAGAAATGCACCTTTACAAAATGGAGATCGTACTAATGTACTTAGAGAACTTCCAGGTGATTTTCAATATGAAGACTGGAACAATGATGGTATTGTTAACGGTCAGGACGAACAGCCTTTATTTTTTGGAGGAAGACCTAAAATGTTTTTTGGTTTTACTTTAAATCTAGAATATAAAGGGTTTTACGCAAACATGTTATTACAAGGTGCAGCAAATTATACCGTACGTTTTAGAGAGGTTTATGCTGAAATGTTCGCCTTTAGAGGAAACACACCAGCTTATTTTTATGATAGATGGACTAAAGCAGATCCATATGATGTTAATAGTGACTGGATTCCTGGTACATGGCCAGCAAACAGAACTATAGGTGATGTGGGTGGTTTATATAGAGAAAGTTCGGTTTGGAGAAGAGATGCTTCATACCTGAGGTTAAAATCATTAGAATTGGGGTATAACCTTAAAAATGAAGACTTAGAAAGAGCTTTAGGGATTACCAATTTAAGAATGTACGTTAGTGGATTTAATTTATATACTTGGGCAGATGATTTTGTTAAGCCTTTTGATCCTGAAAAGATTGAAGGTTTATTCTCAGCTGGGTTTACCTATCCTGTAACACAGACTTACAATTTTGGCGTGAATATTAACTTTTAAAAAAAAAAATTATGAAAACAATAAAAAAGATACTGTTTCTTTTGCTATTTAGCGTTGTTGCAAGTTCATGCGATGACGGATTAGATCTATTACCAAAAGATAAAATAACTGCAGATGAATTATTTGGTGACCCTGCGGGAACCAAATTATATTTAGCCGATTTATATGATAGATTACCCATTGAAGATTTAACTTATTTTCCTAGACAAGGTTTTAATTATAATAACGGAGGTCCCAATAATGGAGGGCAAACTAGTGCTATGCTAACTATGATAGCAGAACATAGTGAGGCCAATGTCATATTAAGTGAAAATCGTTTAGAATGGTGGGAAGATGCTTTTGTCTTAATAAGAGATGTTAATCTATTTATAGATATTATACCTACTTTAAGTATTACGGATGATGAAAAAGCAGCGTATATGGGTGAAGCCTCATTTATTAGAGGGTTTGCTTATTTTGGATTGGTTAAAAGATATGGTGGTGTTCCAATTATAACAGAACCACAAGAATTTAATGGTGATCCAGAATTTTTAAAAGTACCAAGAAGTACAGAAAAGGAAACTTGGGATTTTGTATTGTCTGAATGTGATGTGGCTGCCAATGCTTTAGGTGATACTAATGGAAGAAGAGCCTCTAAATGGGCGGCATTAGCACTTAAGTCTAGAGCCGCATTATTCGCAGCATCTTTGGCTAAATATGGCGGAAGTGTAGATTTTACTGGAGAAGCGGTTACTTTAGGACTTATTGGTCTTCCTGAAAATACAGCAGCTGATTATTACCAAATTTGTATTGATGCTTCAAATAATATCATGACAAACAGTCCGTATTCTTTGTATAAGCCAAATCCTGGTAGTGTGGATGAAGCAGCAGAAAACTTCAGGTCCATGTTTGTAAATCCTAATATAGCTCCAGAAGAAGCTATACTTATAAAAGGGCGTACAATCCCTGGAACAAATTATGGTAATAATTATGACATCTGGTTTAATCCAGCTCAAAAAAGAAATGGATGGCCTCACCCTGGTAGATATGCTCCAACTTTAGAATTTGTCGATATGTTTGAAACCTATAGTAACCCAGGTGAAGATGCTCCAATAGTTACTACTACTGATGGAGATATTGAAAACTATGATGGATTTGATCCTACAAGAGACTATCTACATTACGCAAACCCTGTAGATCTTTTTACTGATAAAGATGCCCGTCTTAAAGCTACTGTTGTACTTCCTATGTCAGAATGGAAAGGAGACATCATGATTTATCAAGCTGGTTTTATCAGGCCAGATGGAGAACCTAAAATAGAGACAAATACTAGAGTAAGAGTCAATGGTGTATTTTATTTTACTTATGGTACACAAGATCCAGATCAACATTCTGGTTTTAACCCACATGGGGGTAATATGTCCAAAACAGGTTTTGGATTCAAAAAATTCATAAGTACCGAAGATGTAATTCCAGGATGGAACACGAGTTTTACTGATTTTGCTGAATTTAGATATGCGGAAATTTTATTAAACTATGCTGAAGCTGTTGTTGAGAGTGGTTTAGGCGATCCAACAAAAGCGGCTACCGCATTAAATGCTACTAGAAAAAGAGCTTTTCACCAAACGGATATTCCATTAACTATTGAAAATGTGTTAAGAGAAAGAACCGTAGAGTTAGCTTTTGAAAACAAACACATCTGGGATTTAATAAGAAGAAGAACGTACCATACTACATTTGACCAAACAAGAAAACATGCTTTAAAGCCAGTCTTGGATTTAAGAGGTGAAGCACCTTATGAGTATATTTTTCTGCGTGATAGAGTTAGAGGTAATGACCCTAATACTTTTAACATCAATGAATACTACAGGAACATACCAGGTATTGGTTTAAGCGGATTGGTTCCAAATCCATAGTAGTTAAAATAGAATGTTTTATAAAACTAAAAATTAAATATGATGAATAAATTTAAATATATAATAATGCTTGTAGCGTCTTTGTGCTGTTTGGTTTCTTGTGAATTGGACGAAATGAAAGGCCCTGATGCTGGATTGTATGGTAGTATCATTGATGATACCACTGGTGATTTGGTTGAGCAAGATATTATCCGCGGTGGCGAATTAGAGCTTAGAGAACAGGGGTATGAAAATGTGACCCCTCAGACTATGAATTACAAAGTAGACGGTACTTTTGCAGATACTAAGTTATTTGCTAATACGTATAAAGTATTTCCATTACTAACTAATTTTCACCCTATTGATACTATGTTAGTAGATATCAATGGTCAAACAAAGTTAGATTTGGTGGTATCTCCGTATATTAGAATCCTAAACCCCAATATTACCAAAACTGGAAATATTGTTACAGCTACGTTTTCGTTAGAACAAACGGGGTTAGGTAATGTTTCAAAAGTAGGTTTATATGCTGGTGCTGATGCTAATGTAGGGGATCCTATAAGAGTTGTTAAAGCAGAAGAAAAATATTAACGCGCCTGTACACCCGCTTAATCCAAGTGAAGTTTATACTATAACTATAAATGCGGATAGCGAGCAAGATTTGAAAGAGGGCACCTTGTATTTTTTCCGAATAGGTGCATTGTATGATGCACCAAATGCAAGATTTAATTATGCAACTGTGGTAGAAATACAGCTTTAAAGTTTAACAAATAATGAAAAGCACCTTCCTTTAAAAAAGGAAGGTGTTTTTAGAATTATAATCTATCTGCTCTTAAGTATTGTTAATTGGATGAAGATGAGAAATAAGGCTTAGAATTATAAATGAAATTATACCCTAAATTAGTAATAATGAAAATGCATAAAGTATTAAACAGAATATTCTTCATGACCTTACTTTTATTTATAGGTTGGTCATGTAGTAATGATTCTGAACCTCCTATTGTAGAAGAAGAGGAAGAAGAAATTGTAATACCTCCAGTTGATGAGATTGTCTATGATGAAACAGGGTGTTTATTTACTTCATATACCAATTTGGTTATGGCTGGGTATCAGGGTTGGTTTGCCGCTCAAGGTGATGCTTCCAATCGAGGATGGTATCATTATGAAAACCCTAAATGTGGAGGTTTTACATCATCATGTTCGTCTATTGATATGTGGCCAGACATGACGGAATATGAAAATAAATATATAACGCCTTACAAAAATGCTGATGGATCAGATACCTTTTTGTATAGTCCATATGACGAACAATCTGTTGATTTACATTTTAAGTGGATGAAAGAGCATGGTATTGATGGTGTTCATATGCAACGGTTTGTTGGAGAAATTCATTCCTCGAATCCAAAGGGAAAAAGGCATTTCAATAAGGTATTAGAAAATGCTTTAAAAGCTGCTAAAAAATATGGTAGAGCTATTAGCGTCATGTATGATTTAAGTGGAAGTAATAGCGAAAGAGTTGCTTATTTAGAACAAGATTGGAATGAAATTGTAACCCAATTCAAGTTATTTGATAATGTAGAAAATCCGACGTATTTAAGACATAACGGAAAACCGTTGATGTCTATTTGGGGTGTAGGGTTTAATGATAATAGAAACTATACGACTTCTGATATTGATAGATTAGTAAATAAGTTAAAAGGACCCAAAAATAAGGTGTCTATTATGCTAGGCGTGCCCTATTACTGGAGAACTTTTGGGAATGATACAGAAAACAATCCTGCTTTACATTCACTAATCAAAAATGTGGATATTATAATGCCATGGGCAGTGGGTAGATATAGTACGCCAAATGGTTATAATGCCGATAATGCGTATCAAGATCGTCTTTGGACAGATAAGAATCATGTTGATTATGTGCCACTGGTTTTTCCAGGCTTTACATGGGGTAACTTACAACGTGATGCAAACAAGTTCAATTCTATTCCAAGGTTAAAAGGCGATTTTCTTTGGAGGCAAGTTGCAGGAGCTAAATTGGCTGGGGCTAAAAGTCTTTATGTAGCTATGTTTGATGAGGTAGATGAAGGCACAGCAATTTTTAAAGTAAAGCGTGAAAATGAAGTACCATTAGTAACAGGTGATGGAGACTATAAATTTGTAGGTATTGAAGAAGGGTTGGAATCAGATTACTATTTATGGTTAACAGGACAAGCTGCCAATTGGTTTCATGGAGAGTCAGGTTACAGTATTTCTAAACCTACACGTTAGTAGTGGGTTTAGTGTAGTCATATATTTTGATAACAAATAAGTTATGGAGAAGTCATTTGTTTCCAGGCTTTAATAATAAGTTTTAAATGAAGAAATATTTTATTACAACCGTAATTATTGGCTGTTTATTAGCAACGGTACTTTTTGGGTGCACAGTTGCTAATGAAAAGGGTAGAGAAATTGAACCCGTTGATTATGTAAATCCTTATATGGGTAACATAAGTCATTTGTTGGTACCCACTTTTCCAACAATGCATTTACCAAACAGTCTGATGCGAGTATATCCAGAACGACGCGATTTTACAGCAGATCTATTAAATGGATTACCCTTAATTACAACAAGTCATCGGGGGAGTTCTGCCTTCAATTTAAGTCCTTTTCAAGGTGAAGAAAGTGATTTAAAGCCGGTAATTGATTATAGCTATGACAATGAAAAATTAACACCGTATTCTTATCAAGTTTATTTAGATAATCAAAACGCAACTGTAAATTTTGGTTTATCTCATCAATCAGCGATGTATGAGATTGAATTTGAAAAAGATGAAACTCCTTATATCATTTTAAACTCTAGAAATGGAGGTGTAAATTGGGATGGAACATCATTATCAGGGTATCAGTTAATAGAGAATAACACCAAGGTTTATTTGTATATGATGTTTGAAGAACAACCTGAAACGGTTTCAGTATTTGAAAATGAGGCATTGGTTGCTGGCTATGAAGCAAATGGGACAAATGCAAGTTTGGTGTTGAAATTTCCAATTCAAACAAAAAAAATACACATTCGGTACGGAATTTCTTTTATAGATACTGCACAAGCCGAAAAGAATTTAAAACGAGAAGTTGCAGGTAAAACGATTTTAGACTTACAAACTAAAGCCAGAAAAATTTGGAATGATGCTCTTAATAAAATAGAAGTTCAAGGCGGAGAATACCAAGATAAAACTGTTTTTTACACCTCATTATATCGCACTTATGAGCGCCCGGTTTGCTTGTCAGAAGATGGCCGATATTACAGTGCTTTTGATAACAGCGTTCATGAAGATCATGGACGTCCTTTTTATACCGATGATTGGATCTGGGATTCTTATAGAGCGCATCATCCTTTACGTATTTTAACAGATCCCAAAAAAGAAGAAGATATTATCAATTCTTTTGTGACAATGGCAGAACAAATGGACAATTTCTGGATGCCAACCTTTCCAGAAGTCACAGGAGATAGTCGTAGAATGAATTCTAATCATGGCGTAGCTTCTGTAATTGATGCTTACAAAAAAGGTCTAAGATGCTTTGATTTAGAAAAAGCCTATGCGGCTTGTAAAAATGGAATTTCAGAAAAAACTCTGGCACCTTGGTCAGGAATGCCTTCAGGCGAATTAGAAGTGTTTTATAAAGAACAAGGCTATTTCCCCGCATTGCATGATGGAGAAGAAGAAACAGTACCTGAGGTGCACTTATTTGAAAGCAGACAGCCTGTTGCTGTAACTTTAGGTACGTCTTATGACGAATGGTGTTTGTCTCAAATAGCAAAAGAACTTGGTAAAAATGAAGAGTATCAGTTCTATTTAAAAAATTCGCTTAATTATCAAAACTTATTCAATGCTGAAACAAAATTTTTTCATCCAAAGGATAATAAAGGGAATTTTATAGAGCCTTTTGATTATAAATTTTCAGGAGGTATGGGAGCTAGAAAGTTTTATAGTGAAAACAATGCATGGACCTACCGTTGGGATGTGCAACATAATATTAAAGATTTAATAGACTTGATGGGTGGAAACACCTCTTTTGTTGAAAATTTAGATGGTATGTTTTCAGAACCTTTAGGTAGAAGTAAATATGCTTTTTATGCACAGTTACCAGATCAAACTGGTAATGTTGGGCAATTTACTATGGCGAATGAACCTTCATTACATATTCCCTATTTATATAATTATGCTGGTCAACCATGGAAAACTCAAAAGCGTGTCCGTACGTTATTAAACCAATGGTTTAGAGATGATTTAATGGGAGTTCCTGGAGATGAAGATGGAGGTGGAATGACCGCCTTTGTTGTGTTTTCTCAATTAGGTTTTTACCCAGTTACACCTGGAATGCCAATGTACAATATTGGTAGTCCAGTATTTGAAGTGTCCACTGTACATTTAGAAAATGGAAAGGATTTTACTATTAAAACAGAAAATTACGCTCCAGAAAATAAATACATCCAATCCGCCAAATTAAATGGAAAAGTTTGGGATAAGCCTTGGTTTTTACATGATGATATTAAAAACGGAGGAACGCTTGAATTAGCCATGGGGAATAAAGCAAATAAAAATTGGGCGAACCAACCTCAAAATGCACCACCATCGGTAGATTAATGGAGGTGAAGTTAATTATACAGTTTTAGTGTGCAGGATAGAATGAGTACCTATTTTAATAGATTTTATTGTTTTAGTTTAGTTGTTTAGAAGGAGAAAGAGTAGTTACTTTCTCCTTTTTTTGTCTTGATATTTTGTTGTTTGCTTACTTTTTTTAATAAGAAACGATTAACTGTTCAGAAATATAAATTCATGCTCTATAGGCTATTTCGTGTTTTTTTTGATTATTAAATTTAAACAAGTCTATAAAAAATAAAATTAATTTCATATTAAGCATTAATTAATTGATTATTCATTATTAATTAAGCCTCATCTCTAAATTTGATTATCAATTTAAAGGGTACCTGTTTTTGGAACAGAAGTTTGTAATAATAAATCAAATTATGAAGAGGATTTTTGGTGTAACTTTTTTAAGTGCAGCTTTATGTTTAACGGTATCGTATTCTAAAGAAAATAAGGATAAAGATTTTGTGTCAGCAAAAGACAATACTGCTTTTGTAAATCCTTTTATTGGAACTGGAGGGCACGGACACACGTTTCCTGGTGCTGCTATTCCAAATGGCATGGTACAATTAAGTCCTGATACCAGAACAGCTGGATGGGATGCATGTGGTGGATATCATCATACAGACAGCTCCATTCGAGGATTCAGTCATACGCACTTAAGTGGCACAGGTATAGGTGATTTAGGAGATTTTTTGTTTATACCTTTTACAGGAGAAGCAAAAACAGAACCTGGTACACCTGAAAACCCCGATTCTGGCTATAGAAGTAGGTTTAGTCATGATAATGAAACAACAACTCCAGGTTATTATGCTGTTGATTTATTAGATTATAAAATAAAAGCAGAACTAACGGCTAGTAAACGCGTAGGTTTTCATCGTTATAACTTTTTAAATAATGAAGATAGAGGGGTAATTATTGATTTAAATCATACCGTTCAAGATAGACATGTTGTTGATAGTGAATTCAAAATAATAAGTGATACCGAAATTAGTGGTTACAAGCATATAAAAGGTTGGGCGCAAAATAGACACATATATTTTTATGCCAAATTTGATCAACCATTCTCTAGTAAATTATTTAAGGAGACTATAGAGCAAACTAATATTCAAGAACTAATAGGAGAAAAACTAGTTGCTGTTTTAAATTTCGCAAAAACAGATTCAAAGACGATCCATATGAAAGTTGGAATTTCATCTGTCGATTATGAAGGTGCCAAAAATAATTTAATGCAAGAAGTACCGCATTGGGATTTTGATAAAGTAAAACGCGATGCACACAAAATATGGGAGAAAGAATTAAGTAAGATTGCTGTTGAAGGTGGTACAGAAGATGAAAACATCATTTTTTATACAAGTTTATATCACGCCGCAATGAGTCCATACACTTTTAACGATGTAGATGGTAGATACAGGGGTATGGATAATGAAATCCATAGTTCAGAAAATAATATGTATACCGTATTTTCATTATGGGATACATTTCGAGCATTCCACCCTTTATTGAATATCATAGAACCAGATAAAAATAACGAATTTGTTAATACACTATTAACTCAATATGACCAAGGAGGTATTTTGCCAAAATGGGAATTGAATGGTAATTACACAGGCACCATGATTGGATACCATGCAGTACCTGTAATTGTTGATGCCTATTTTAAAGGAAATAAAAATTTTAATGTTGAAAAAGCCTATGAAGCTATTGTACATGCTTCAACTTTTGATACCATTGGAATTCAATTTCCGTCAGATGAAATCAAGCATAAATTATCTCCAAAGGCGAAATGGTTTAATGAAACACTTGGTTTTATTCCTGCAGATTTAGAAAATGAATCGGTGTCTAAAGCTTTGGAATACGCCTATAATGATTGGTGTATTGCTCAAATGGCTAAAGATTTAGGTAAGCAAGAAGATTATGAGCGTTTTATGGAACGATCAAAACGCTACCAACAGTATTTTGATAAAGAAACAGGTTTCATGAGAGGTGTTAATGAAGATAAATCCTTTAGAGAACCTTTTAATCCTAAATATTCAAATCATAGAGTTGACGATTATGTAGAGGGAAACGCATGGCAATGGACCTGGTTTGTACCTCATGATGTTGATGGTTTGGTTGATTTGATGGGAGGAAAAGTAGGGTTTATCACCAAATTGGATGAACTTTTTTCAACAAGTTCAGACATTTTAGGAGACAAGAGCTCATCGGATATTTCGGGTCTTATAGGTCAATACGCACATGGTAATGAACCAAGTCATCATATTACACACATGTATAATTATGTTGATGAACCTTGGAAAACTCAAAAACTCACAGACAGTATTATGGGATCCTTGTATTTCAATAATCCAAATGGATTATCGGGTAATGAAGATTGTGGTCAAATGTCTGCATGGTATATTCTTAATGCTATGGGATTCTATTCATTCTGCCCAGGTGATACTAGCTATTCTGTAGGTCGTCCACTATTTGATAAAGCGGCAATCAACTTGCCTAATGGAAAGCAGTTTGTGATAAAAGCAAAAAATAATAGTCCTAAAAACGTTTACGTACAGTCATTAAAATTGAATGGAAAAGCACTGTCTCAACCATTCTTCAATCATGATGATATCATGCGTGGTGGCGTTCTAGAATTTGTAATGGGACCATCAGAAAATAAATCGGTATTCAACTAACAAAACCATATAAGATGTATTTGAAAAGTATTTCAATTTTAATAGTTATTGCATGTTTTAGCTTTAATTCTAAAGCACAAAGCAAACACGGAAAAACATACAAGTTCCCTAATTATGATGGGTTAGTCATGGCAGGTTACCAAGGCTGGTTTAGAGCACCAGGTGATGGTTCTGGACAAGGTTGGGGGCATTATGGTTCTGGTGGCAAGTTTGATAAAGATCATAATACCATCGATTTTTGGCCAGATGTTTCTGAATACAAAAAAACTTATGAAACCAGTTTTAAATTTGCTGATGGTAAATCCGCAAGGGTTTTTAGTTCTGTCGATAAAAGTACCACAGACCTCCATTTTAAATGGATGAAAGATTATGGTGTCGATGGTGTTTTTATGCAACGTTTTTTCAACGTCGCCAGAAATTATGATAATCCAAAAAAATCACAAGACGTTATTCTTGAAAATGCGGTAGCAGCTGCCGAAGAAAATGGTAGAGCGATTGCAGTGATGTATGATCTTTCTGGGTTGCATTCAAAAGGCGAAGATTGTTCAGCTATCATTGAAGATTGGAAACGATTGGTTGATAATATGAAAGTAACAAATAGCGAAAATTATTTACGCCATAACGGAAAGCCATTAGTGACCATTTGGGGTATTGGTTTTCCTGATAGATCTTACAATATTAGAGAAATAGGAATCAATCGTTTGATTGATTTCTTGAAAAATGATCCAGAATATGGTGGTTGTTCAGTCATGTTAGGCGTTCCAACTTATTTTAGAGAATTAGATAAGGATTGTTTACCAGATCCGTATTTACATGAGGTTATAAAATCTGCAGATATCGTTTTACCATGGATGGTTCAGCGTTTTACGCCGTTGTTACATCAAGATGAAATTAGATATCGAGATCATGTTATAGCAGATATTAAATGGTGTCAAGAACAAAAGGTAGACTATGCACCTCTAGTTTATGCTGGTTTTAGCTGGCATAATTTATCTAAGAGCAATCCTGGGTTGGCAAGACATACATCTTATGGAGCCATTCCTAGAGTTGGCGGAAAATTTTTCTGGGATTTAGCTTATAATGCAATTCTAGCTGGTGGAAAAATGCTTTATATAGGTATGTTTGATGAAGTAGATGAAGGGACAGCTATAATTCCTATTATGAATAAACCACCAAATAGTAAGGATGTTCATTTTGTGGGAAATGATGATGTAGCTCCAAACCATTATTTGTTTTTAACAGGACAAGCAGCCAAAATGCTGCGAAAAGAAATTCCTTTAATAGAAAAAATGCCAACTTATTTAAATTCTAAAAAATAAGAGTTAGTTTTTTTACAAAAAGCTAGCGTTAGGTTTTTTAAATAGTATTTATAATCTAGAAGTTATTTACTTAAAAATTGATAATGAATTCAGTGTTATAATAGTTTGGATATGAGCTTGCCACTTTGTATTAAAAGAGATGTTAAATCATGTTTTTAAAGAAACCAGATAAGTGATTTATTAGAAATATGAATAAAATGCGGAGAGTTACAATTTTAAAATTATTAATGGTCTTCTTGTTTTTTGGATGTAAAGAAGCTGTTGATAACTCGAATTTGGATAAAAAACCTAATGTACTTATCATTTTAGCGGATGATATGGGGTACGGCGATATTTCATCTTTCGGACAGAAAAATTACCAAACACCCCACATTGATAATATTGCAGCAAAAGGGGTGTTAAGTACGAATTTTTATGTGCCAACGCCATATTGTGCACCGTCTAGAGCGACTTTGCTTACGGGAAGATTTCCGTTACGTCATGGATTAATCAAAAATCCTACCCCAGATGCTAGCGTAATAATGGATACCATTGGGTTGTCTCCTAAGGAAATAACAATGGCAGAAGTGTTTCATGAAAACGGATACGCTACTAAAGCTATCGGGAAATGGCATTTGGGACATAAAGAAGCCTTTTTTCCGGTAGAGCAAGGTTTTGATGAATATTACGGCATTCTCTATTCAAACGATATGCGCCCTGTCCAGATTATTGAAAACAGAGATACCATTCAAAATCCTGTGGATCAAAGATATCTGACTAAAAACTATACAGAACAAGCCATTGATTTTATCAAAAGAAAAAAAGAGGATCCTTTCTTTTTGTATTTAGCGCATGCGATGCCCCATAAACCTTTGGCGGCATCGGATAGGTTTTATACGCCACATACACCGAATGATTTGTATGCCGATGTGATTCGCGAATTAGATTGGTCTGTAGGTGAAGTGATGTCCACCTTGAAAGAATTAAAGATATTAGATAATACCATTGTCATTTTTATGTCTGATAATGGGCCTTGGTACGGGGGTAGTACAGGAGGATTGAAAGGTATGAAAGCAACCACCTGGGAAGGTGGTATTCGAGTACCATTTATGATTCGCTATCCAAAGGTGTTCCCTGAAAAAACAACAGTTGATGTGCCACTTTGGTCGCCAGATATTTTTCCAACCTTGTTTGCTTTAACAGATATAGAAACACCAAAAGCCAACGCATTGGACGGTCAAGATATAACCACCATTCTTCAAGGAAAAAGTAAAAGCTATTCACCGGTTTTTAGCATGCATAACGATGAAATAATGTCTATTAGAAAAGGTGATTATAAACTATTTGTAAATAAACCCCATTATCGTAAAAAAGTAGATTTAAGTACTTGGTCAGATCCTAGAGGGCCTGATGGAACAACTATTATAGCACAAATGGAAGGGCAAGCAACACCAGCAGATTATCCTGGTGTTAGTGCAGAAGAACCAAAAAATAAAATTCAATTATTCAACTTAAAAAATGATCCTACAGAATCAAATGATTTGGCGGCATCACAACCGGAATTAGTAAAAGAACTGATGAAAATGTATGAGGGTTTTAAATTAAACTTGAAAGAAAATGATTAAATGAATTAAAAGTAGCTATCGTAATGAATCAAGCATTTAAAAAAGTATTGAATATAATTTGCGTGGTAATAGCACTATGTATTGGCTCTGGTTTGTACGCGCAAACCAATCATGATTCTAATGAAAACAATCGTTCAATTTCTATAATGACTTATAATTTGAAGTTTGCTAGTCCTACTTATAAACCCTTATGGGAAGAAAGACGAGATATGCAAGTAGACCTCATTCGTAAATACAATCCAGATATTATAGGAACTCAAGAAGGATTAAAAGAACAAATTGATTATTTAGAAAAACATTTGCCTGGATATGTAGTGGTAGGTGAAGGGCGGCAAGGAGGAGATGATGATGAACACATGGCTATATTCTATAAAAAAGAAAAATTCAGAATTAGAGAGCTTAATAGTTTCGCTTTATCAAATACACCTGATGTAATACCGAGTGGACCCCAAGTAAACCCTAGAATTATGACATGGGCACGATTAGCCTTTAAAAACGAGGCTAGTTCAGATACGTCAATTAAATATCCTATGGATTACAGAGGGCATTGGGACAACACTAAAGAATTCTATGTTTTCAATACGCATCTTTTTAATGGTCAAAAACCGTTGGGAAGATTGAATGCCTCAAAGTTGATTATGGAAAGAATAAACGAATTAAATCGTTTTGGCGGCTGGACAGAAGAACGTCCTGTGTTTTTAATGGGAGATTTTAACTGTCATCCAGAAAGCGAGCCGCATAAAGTATTTGTAGATACTAATAACATAGAAAAATCAGATGCATTTCAGGATACAAATTCTGTCAACAAAAATGAGATTGATTGGGTACTCTACAAGGGAAATGTAGATCTAGTAAAATATGAAGAAGTGAATTATAACGTCAATGGTGTTTATCCGTCTGACCATAAGCCAATTTATGTTGAACTTTTAATTAAATAATTATTCTAAATCCGTTTACTGAGGAATAACCTATAGCAAACACCAATAAAAAAAAGATATGAAAAATAAAATGATTAAATCAGTAATTATTGTGATGGTCGCAATGATGTGTCCAAATACGAATTGGGCCCAAGATGAAATGACAGGTAAATTGATGATGGGCTATCAAGGGTGGTTTTTAGCTAAAGGTGATGGTTCTGCTCCCAACGAATGGAGGCATTGGTTTAGAAGTATAGTAACCCCAACTGCTGAAAATTTTACAATCGATATGTGGCCTGATATGTCTGAATATTCGGAAAAGTATGATACAGACATGTCTTATTCTGATGGGTCTAATGCACAATTATTTTCATCACATGACCTGAGTACAACCAGAAAGCATTTTGAGTGGATGCGAGACTATAACGTTCACGGCGTTCATTTACAACGTTTTTTAGGTGAAATTCAAGACCCACGTTTTTACAGGGCAAGAAATAATGTGCTTCAAAATGTCATGGCTTCGGCCGCTGAATACGATCGTCATTTTTCAGTGATGTATGATCTTTCTGGGGTTGGAGACAGTGGTCTTTATAATAAATTGATAACAGATTGGGAATATCTGGTTGATACCTATGATATTTTAAATGCAGAAGGTTATGTAAAAGAAGATGGCCGCCCAGTAGTTGCCCTTTGGGGTATTGGTTTTAAAAATAGAGGATTAACTACCGCTACTTTTGAAGCCGTTATTGATTATTTCCATAATACGGCCGATCCAAAATATCGTGCTTATGTGATGGGAGGTGTGCCTGATGGATGGCGTACATTAAGTGGTTCGTCAGAAACAGATCTTGGATGGAGAGATATTTATAATTCATTGGATATGATTAGTCCGTGGTCCGTTGGAAGATACAACAGTAATAATGGAATTGATAGTTGGAAGAATACTAATATTGTTCCTGATTTAGCACGATGTAATGCAAATGGTGTTGATTATATGCCTGTAATTTGGCCAGGGTTTTCTTGGATAAATTTACATGACGGGCCTTTAAATGAAATACCTCGTAATGAAGGGAATTTTTACTGGCGTCAAGCTTATAATGCCATTGAGGCAGGGGTTAAATATATTTACGTAGCCATGTTTGACGAGGTTGATGAGGCTACTGCTATGTTTAAGTTAACCGAAACAAAATCCCAGCTTCCCGTTGAAGGACAGGATATACTTGTTCCACTGGACATTGATGGTACAAGTTTACCAAGCGACTGGTATTTACAGTTGGCAGATCAAACGCAGCAAATGCTAGATGGTTCAATTCCATTAACAAATATTATTCCTATAACACCCATAACAGCTGCGGGAAACGGTTCTGAATTTGTATCGCAACAAAATGTACCTTTTACAATGGAGCTTGACGAAAAAGTAACCGTGAGCGTAACCATTAAAAACATTGGAACAGCTGCTTGGACAAAAGCAGATGGGTACATATTAGGAAGTCAAAATCCTGAGGATAATGAATCTTGGGGATTAAATAGAGTATCTCTTGGTGATAGTGATAATATATTACCTGGCGAGGAAAAAACATTTGAATTTGAAATTACCGCTCCTGGAAATCCAGGCTATTATGATTTCCAATGGCGCATGCTTCAAGATGGTGTTGAATGGTTTGGTCAAGACACTGATAATGCATTAATCATAGTTGGTGGTGGCGGAGATTATTTAGATGATTGTGATTCTATAACAGATTGGAATCCTGAGACATTAACTCTAAATACTACAGATAAAATACAAGGTGTAGGTTGTCTTGAATTTTTAGGGGCCACTACAGATGAGTACTCAAAAGTGTTTACTACGCCATATAATGCCAATGGTACAGAATCTGGAACTGTACTACAATTTTGGTACTATGTTTCGGATGTTTCGTTGTTGTCAGGTAACAATCAAGTAGAGATTGGCAGTTCAGGAAGACCAGATAGTAATGAGTATAACTGGTCATTAAATGATTTAAATAATGGATGGAATTTTATTCAATTAAACACTAGTAACGCCGGTAAATCTGGTAATCCTGATTTGAGTGCTATAAACTGGTTTAGGCTTTATAGGTTTAAATCAGGAAGTGTAACAACACGCATTGATGCTATTCAACTATTGGGAGATAATTTATCAATTTCTAATTTTGATGTGAATACATCTTTTAGTCTTTACCCAAATCCTGCTAACACGGAAGTTAATGTAGCTTTCACTTTACCACAATCATCAACTGTAAGCATAACTTTAGTTAATATTATGGGACAAGTTGTTTCTACAAATATTAATAATGAGGCATTACATACAGGTCAACATACGCTTCAGATTCCATTAAACAATCTTAATTCGGGAATCTATTTTGCAAGATTAAATGTTGACGGTACTGTATTTACAAAAAAAATTATTAAAAAATAAATTCGTCAACTGTAACGGGTTTTACAATCTTTTTATAGAGTAAGTAAAATGAGAAGAGGCTGTCTAAAAAGTGATTAAATCTTGTCAAACTTAACGCAGTCGAAGTTTAATGTTTTAAAAATCAAAGAACAAGTAGATAACTATAACCATATTTTAATGATAAAAAATCTCCATTTATTTATAGCATTCCAATTATGTTTAGTCGCGACTCTTAATGCGCAGTCGTTTAAAAACACGGAGCTACCAATAAACAAACGCGTGGAATTGCTTATTAATGAACTTAGTCTTGAAGAGAAAGTATCCTTAATGGAATACCATTCTGCCGCTATTGATCGGTTAGAAATAACCGCTTATAATTGGTGGAATGAAGGCTTACATGGTGTAGCGCGTTCAACTCCTGCAACGGTTTTTCCTCAAGCTATTGGGATGGCCGCAACCTTTAATTCAGACCTTATCCATAGGGTGGCAACGGCAATTTCTGATGAAGGGCGAGCCATTTATAACGAAGCAAACGCCAAAGGAATTCATAAATGGTATATGGGTTTAACATATTGGTCGCCTAACGTGAATATATTTAGAGATCCGCGATGGGGCCGTGGGCACGAAACCTATGGCGAAGACCCTTATTTATCTGGTTTATTGGGTGCATCTTTTGTAAAAGGATTACAAGGGAATGATAAAGAACACCTAAAAATTGCCGCTTGTGCCAAACACTTTCTTGTTCATAATGGACCTGAAGAACAACGTTTTACTTTTGACGCTAACACCGATAAAAAGGACTTATATGAAACGTATCTGCCCGCATTTCAGGCTTTAATTGATGCAGATGTAGCAGGGGTGATGTGCGCTTATAATAAATACAATTCCGAATCGTGCTGTGGAAGCTCAAATATTCTAACAACCCTTTTAAGGGAAGATATGGGTTTTGATGGCTATGTGGTCTCTGACTGCGGGGCGATTACGAATCTTCATGTTACACATCACACTACAAAAACCATTGAAGAGTCGGCTGCATTGGCTGTCAAATCTGGAGTCAATGTCAATTGTGGTGGTATGTATTCTCATTTAAAAGCTGCTATTGAAAAGCAACTGGTAACAGAAAAGGAGCTTGATGATGTTTTGAGCAAACAGTTAGAAATTCGTTTTCGATTAGGCATGTTTGATGACAAAACAGTCAACCCTTACGCTTCCATTTCGAAAGAAAAAGTGAATTGTCCAGAGCATATTGCTTTGGCACGAGAAACGGCGCTGAAATCCATGGTATTATTGAAAAATAAGAACAACATCCTTCCTCTAAAAAAAGATGGTGGACAAATTTATGTAACTGGTAATAATGCCGCCGATGTAAATGTGTTGTTAGGAAATTATTATGGCGTAAGTAAAAATATGGTGACCGTTTTGGAAGGTATTGCCGGTGCGGTATCTAGTACCACTATCGTTCAGTATAATCAGGGGTTTTTGGTAGAGCAGGATGTTGAAACCATGAAAACAGGACAAATATGGAACGCCACAAATGCTGATTTAACCATAGCAGTAATTGGACTGAACCCCCTGTTTGAAGGTGAAAACGGAGATACGCCTTTTTCTAAAACAGGTGGTGATCGTAAAGAAATTGAATTACCTGCTAGTCAGACGGAGTATTTAAAACAAATTAAAAAGAAGATTGGTGATAAACCCCTTATTGTAGTGGTCTGTTCAGGTAGTGCGGTAGCTATGCCTGAAGTACATGAGTTGGCTGATGCTGTGGTTTGGGCATGGTATCCTGGTGAACAAGGTGGCAATGCCGTAGCAGATGTGTTATTTGGTGATTATTCACCATCAGGAAAACTTCCTATAACCATTTACAATTCCACCCAACAGTTAGGTGATTTTGAAGATTATAGCATATGGGAAAGTGGTAAAACCTATCGTTACTTTAATGAGAAACCGTTATATCCTTTTGGTTTTGGATTGTCATATAATGACATGGACTATAAATTAATTGGGAGTTCAAATCTTAAAATGAAAGCTAACGAAAGTCAGGAAATACAAGTTGAAATTCGTAACAATGGCGAGCTAAATCAAAATGAATCTGTTCAGCTTTATATTAGTAAAGTTGGAGCCGATTTTAAGACGCCTTTATATGCTTTAAAAAGTATTAAGAACGTGAATATAAAGCCAAATGAATCCCAAACAATAACTTTTAATCTTACAAAACAGCTTTTAGAGCAAATTGATAATGATGGCGAAAAAGTTTTACTAAAAGGAGCTTATAAAATATATATAGGAACTTCTAGTCCGTCTTCAAGAGTATCAGAACTTGGTGGATTGATGCCTCTAGAACTGACAGTGAATTTGAAATAGATAATAATAGATAATAAAGGAGTTATAATAAAAATAAAGAAAATGAAAATAAAAATAGAGTCTTTTTTAGGTGTTGTGTTTTTTCTAAGTATACAATGGGCAACGGGTCAATCTATAAAATTTAATCATGATTTTGCACCTCAAGAAGGATTGATAAAACATGTTGAAAAACCTGTCAGGGATGAAATATGCTTAAATGGGCAGTGGCAGTTTATGCCAGTTACATTACCTGAAAATATTACTTTGGAAGCTATAAAAACCCAAAAATTGCCGACTTCGGGTTGGGATAAAACACCTATTAAAATTCCATCACCTTGGAATGTTAATGGTTTTACAAATGGTGAGGGTGGCGATTTTAAATCGTTTCCTAGTTATCCTGAATCATGGAAAGATGTGAAATCAGGTTGGTTAAAAAAAACAATCCAAGTCCCTACGGATTGGTCGGAAAACAGAATTATACTGCATTTTGAAGCCGTTGCGGGATATGCCAAAGTTTTTGTAAACGGAAATGAAATAGGTGATCATTTTGATTCGTTTTTACCCTTTAGTTTTGACGTTACAGAACATGCTAAGGCTGGCGAAAATTTAGATGTGGTTCTTTGGGTTGCTCATGGTAGTTTATTGAATGACCCTGGAAAATATGGCAGAAGAAATTACGTAGCAGGTTCCTTTTGGGGTATTTATATCGCGGGAATCTGGCAAGACGTTTACTTGCAAAAGTTGCCAGCAGTTCATGTTATTGATACGTATATCAAACCGATGGTTAATAAAGATCAATTGGACGTTGAAGTGTCTATTAAAAACACCATCTCAAAATCGGTTAAGTTTGATTTGAATGCTGAGGTTAGAAGATGGATAAATCTTAATGGAAAATCTGTTCAAAATATTCCTGAAGTCAATTGGACATTGGGAGCAAGTGATTTGAATATGAAACAGTCTAAGTTACAAATTGGACCATCAGAAACAAAAACAATTATTTTGTCTGCTAAAGTGAATGGAGCTCTTGACTTATGGTCAACAGAAGAGTCCCAATTTATATGGTTTGGTATTGTCTTTAAATCAGAAGAAACAAATTCTTGATAAAAAATACACACGTTTTGGTTGGAGACAATTCGATATTCAAGGCACACAGTTAAAGTTGAATGGAAAACCGATTCAGATAAAAGGAGATTCTTGGCATTTTACGGGAGTTCCACAAATGACACGACGTTATGCGTATGCGTGGTACCAAATGCTTTTAGATGCCAATGCGAATGGCTTACGTTTACATGCGCAAGTATTTCCACGTTTTTACTTAGAAATGGCTGATGAAATGGGGATATGTGTGTTAGACGAAACCGCTATTTGGTCTAGTGATGGCGGTCCTAAAATAGATTCTGAAATCTATTGGGAAGCCTGTCGAAATCATGTTAAAAAGTTGGTTTTAAGAGATCGAAATTACCCATCAGTTATGGGGTGGAGTGTATGTAATGAAACGCTACCCGTAACAAAACACGTTTTCAATGCACCGCAAGAATTAATCGATAGAAACATAGAAGAAATCAACAATTGGGTGGCTATTGTAAAAGAAGCAGATCCAACAAGACCGTGGATTTCTGGCGATGGAGAAACTCAAGCAAAAACAGATTTACCTACAGTTATTGGACATTATGGAGGTATGGCAAAGCTTAAAAGCTGGTCTAGTGAAGGAAAGCCTTGGGGTATTGGAGAAACAGGAATGGGGTATTATGGCACGCCATCTCAAGTGTCTAAAATAAATGGCGATCGTGCTTATGTGTCACAATTAGGTAGAATGGAAGGTCTTGCAGGAGAAGCTTTCGATTTGATTTCTCAGCAAAGAAATCATGACGCGTCTTATGCTTCTGTATTTAATTTAGCTTGGTACGGATTAAAACCTCTTGAACTTGGATTAAGCGATGTAACCAAAGCACCAAAAATAACGGATGGTATCTTTTTTCAAGATTATATTGAAGGCAAAATAGGGTATCAACCAGAACGTTTAGGACCTTATTCGTCTACTTTTAATCCTGGATATGATCCTACCTTACCACTGTATAAAACATGGCCTCTTTTTGATGCTGTTAGAGCCGCTTATTCTGATAATTATGACCAACTTAATAATGTTTGGAAACACTATGAAGATAATACGGTAAAAGTAAAGCCTTCAAAAGAAAAAGAAAGTGTGGTATGGCTTTCAGGAGATTTGGATGGTCACTTAAAAACAAAGTTTGAAAATTTAGCCATTAAATTTGAAACGTTATCGGCTATCAAAAATCAATTGATTATCGTTGATGGGGAGAACCCGCCTGTGTTGAATTCAAAATTGACGAAAAATTTGAAAGTAGCCTTGGAAAACGGAAGTACCCTCATGTTTTGGGGAGCCACCAATAATTCAAAAGCATATATTGAAGCATTAACAAATAAAGACGTTGAATTTTACAATCGAAATGCCACCAGTTATATCATAAATGCTGAACATCCCATTGTAAATGAACAGCGCAATGCGAGTTTATATTTTTCAGAATTAACAAAAACACCTGTTTCTACAGTTTCCATTGGCGGAGATTGGGTAGATGAAGCACAGTTAATTTTAGAAGCCTGTAATACCGATTGGCTTACATGGAATTATCAAGGAGAAGATATTAAAACAGCAAAGGTTTACCGTAATGAATTAGAAACAAAGGCTCCAGGGAATGTTATTGTGCGTCAATCAAAAGGCGATGGAGAAATCATTGTATCAACAGTTGATTTATTTGTTTTAGGGAATCAGTCAGAAGCACCTAATAAAGCAAATGATTACTAATTTAGGAGGTGTTTTTAAAGGGAAATTAAGAGACATACCTCAGGCATTAAATGCCAATGGCGTATTGGAAAACACCAATTTTTATGGGTCGGTTAAAAATGACAGCCATGATATTGAACAGGTTTTTACCTATGCACCACTTTCAGAAGATGAGTTTACTAAAGTGAAATTAGGCACGGTTACCAAAGGACATTATTGGGATGTTTTATCATCTGATGCTAATGGGATATTCGATTTCAAGAAAGTAAACCTTAACCATAGCGAGTATGCTTCAGCCTACCTAAGCTTTTGGATGTATAGTCCAAGATCATTAACCGATTTGTTAATAGAACCGGATATGCCACGTCTAGATATGCATTTTGGTGTGGATGATGCTTTGGCAATTAGCATCAACGGGAAATTGGTTAAAGACTATTTAAGAACTAGTGCATATGTAGAAGATGAAATTACGCTAGAAGGTATGCCTCTTGAAAAAGGATGGAATCATATATTGATAAAAGTGGGGCAAGAGACAGGAGATTGGAAAACAAAAGTGCGTTTTTCTTCTACTAAACCAGTTTTTATGAAAGACATTAAAACGGTTGTAGATAGATAGTTTGTATTTAAAATAATTGCATAAAATGGTAGATAAAAAAAATCAAAAACATAAAATATTTCTAGTATTTGTACTCCAAGCTTTGTTGTTTTTTGGTTGTGCGTCAAACGAAAATGTAGTGAATATTTATTCGGAACTGGATAGCCCACAAGTTCAATTTGCGATTGATGAATTAGCAATTGTTTTCAAAGAGAAACATATTAACGTCGTATTCTCAAACTCAGAAGATGCAGATATTCAGTTACGTTTCAGCCAGAAAATAGAGATATAAAAACGGAAGGTTTCCATATTAACAAAGATGATGATAGGATAAATATTATGGCTTCAGATGAAGCAGGAGCTATGTATGGTGGGTTAGAAGTAGCAGAGCAAATAAAAATAGCAGGATTGGAAGACGTTACGGAACAAGTTCAAAATCCGTATATGGAACGCCGAGGCACTAAATTCAACATTCAGCTAGATCTTCGTACCCCAAGTTATACAGATGTTAGTGATGTAGCACAGAAAAATATTGCTGAGATGTGGAATTTTGATTTCTGGAAAGAATACATTGATAATTTGGCTCGATATAGATATAATTATGTTTCCCTTTGGAGTCTGCACCCTTTTCCGTCTATGGTAAAAGTGCCAGGATATGAAGATGTAGCGCTTGATGACGTTCAACGCTCCACAGTAAAATGGAAAGAAAATTATAGTACAAATGCTCATGGTTTTTGTGCTCCAGAAATATTAGCGAATCCAGAAGATATTGATTAAAATTTCGATGGACGAAAAGATTAAATTCTGGCAAAAAGTAATGGCTTACGCTAAAAACAGAAACATTGATTTTTACGTGGTAACATGGAACATATTTGTGCATGGCGCAAAAGATAAATACGGTATAACCGATGACATTGATAACCCGATAACCAAAGATTATTTTAGAAAAAGCATAAAACAGATGTTTGTTACCTATCCTGATTTGGGTGGTGTTGGATTGACAACTGTCGAAAACATGTATGGGTATTCTACAAAAGAGAAAGAAGATTGGGTGTTTGACACTTATGCCCAAGGCGTACTCGATGCTGCTGCCGAAATGCCCGATAGAAAAATTACTTTTATTCATCGACAACATCAAACAGGAACTAAGGAAATCTCTGAAAAATTCAAACCATTAATCGATAATAAAAATATTGAATTTATATTCAGTTTTAAATACGCAAAAGCCCATGTGATGAGTGCGACTAAACAGCCCTATCATGAAGGCTTTGTAAACGATATTGGAAACTTAAAAACCATTTGGACCTTACGTAACGATGATACTTTTTATTACAGATGGGGGGCTCCTGATTTTGTTCGTGAATTTATTAAAAATATTCCAATAGAAGTTTCAAGAGGCTATTATTATGGATCAGATCAATGGGTATGGGGACGTGAGTTTACCATGAAAAACCCAGATAAGCCGAGAGAAATTGAAATTGTAAAGCACTGGTATAATTGGATGATGTGGGGACGACTTGGCTATAACCCTGAACTATCCAACGAAAGGTTTACACAACTACTACAACCAAGATTTCCAGAAAGCAATGGCGAAAAACTATTTGCGGCATGGCAAGAGGCATCCATGATTTATCCTACTACCACAGGATTTCATTGGGGGCCACTAGATTTTCACTGGTACATTGAAGGTTGTAAAGGTCGACCAAGATTTACGAATACAGCAACAGGCTTTCATAATGTAAATCGCTTCATCAATTTAGCTCCACATAAATATTCTGGGTTTCAATTTATTCCAGATTTTGTAAAAATGACTTTAAAGGGAGGTAATACATCACTTAAAACACCATTGGAAGTGGCTGAAAAACTTCATAAACATGCCGATACGGCTATGGAATTACTTGAAACTTTGGAGGCGAATGGAAATAAAGAGATGGAAGTGACTTTACACGATATAAAAACCATGGCGTCCTTAGGCAGATATTATGCGTTCAAAATTTCAGGAGCCACGCAGCTGGCATTATATCGTGAAACCAAAAATAAAAAATATCAAGATGCTGCCATTACAGAGCTGGAAAAAGCATTGGATGCATGGAAACAATATACTAAAAATGGACTTGAGCAAAATATCAATCCTATTTGGACCAATCGTGTTGGGTATGTGGATTGGGTTAAAACGACAGAATGGGTAGCACAGGATATAGAAATTTCAAAATCAGAATAGTATATGAAACATATAAGTCAATCAATTATTAATAAACCAAAATAAATTCTAAGATGAACAAAATGAGTGCCTCTATCTCTGAAATTTTAATACTATTAGTGGTTTTAATTTTCACTAAAGGCATTGCACAAGAACGTGCAGAGAATCCTTTTATTACGCATATGTACGCAGCAGACCCATCGGCTCATGTTTGGGATGATGGTAGATTATATGTATATCCATCTCATGATGTTGCTCCAGCACGTGGTTGTGATTTGATGGATGGTTATCATGTTTTTTCTACCGATGATATGATCAATTGGAAAGATCACGGCGAGATATTGCATTCTAGAGATGTAAAATGGGGCAGACTAGAAGGCGGTTTTATGTGGGCTCCCGATTGTGCTTATAAAAATGGTAAATACTATTTTTATTATCCACACCCCAGTGGCAGTGACTGGAATAAAACCTGGAAAATTGGAGTTGCTGTAAGCAATTATCCTGACAAAGAATTTAAAGATCAAGGTTACATGAAAGGGGTAGGTGGATTTGCCATGATTGACCCCAGCGTATTTATTGATGATGATGGTCAGGCTTATTTCTACTATGGCGGCGGCGGAAAATGTGCTGCTGGAAAGCTGAAGGATAATATGATGGAGATTGATGGCGAATTAAAATTACAAGAAGGACTTGCCGATTTTCATGAAGCGCCATGGGTATTTAAGAATAAGGATTTATATTATTTAATCCATTCAGATAATGCGAAACCATTGAATAATATGGTTTATGCCACCAGTAAGAATCCTTTAGTTCCATGGGAAAACCGTGGTGCTTTTATCGATGAAGTGGGTTGTGGTACAACCCATGGTTCTGTGGTTGAATATAAAGATCAATGGTATATGTTTTACCATAATCAGGCCCTTTCTAATAAAGGCAATTTACGTTCTATATGCTTTGATAAATTGTTTTTTAATGAAGATGGTAGCATTCAAAAAGTTGTACAGACTAAATAGCTAATTATAAAAAAAATCACAAAAAAAGTGTGTTATTTTCAATATTAAAAAAATATTAAACTAGTGGTAATTATCAATTAACCTATTAATTATGAAACTTATAAAACGAATTTTTACCCTATTAGCATTTTCAATTCTTACAAGCACCACATCAATTGCTCAACAAATACTGCTACCTGTAGAGGTACTAGGTGAAGAAGGTAAAGTGGTAACTCGTTCCATAGAGCTCTCAAGTCAAGAAGCTACAAACAGTCAAAAACTCTGGTTACAAGTTAATAATTTAGGATACGACAATAAGGCTTCTATCAAGATCAACAACGGCACATGGTATGATTTAAATAACGCATCTGTTGAAATGCAAGCTCAAGAAAAAGCACGAGGCGGTATGGTACATGGAGGCTTTAATACCATTCGATTTAGTATTCCTGCCACAGGAATCAGGTCCGGTTCAAATACAATTTCATTTCGTTTCAATACTTCAGATGCTATTTCTAATGGATATCGAGTTGTTCGATTCAATCTTTTAGATGGGGGTGATAATAAAATTTTAGATTCCAGTCGATTCATAGAAGATGATCCCGAAGAATGGGATGCTCCTTTTACTGATGCAAACTCAATTGCTGAAGGAAGAGACCTTTGGTACAACGCTCCATTAAAAAGTAACTATTTACCTGCTGGGAGAAAAGGATTCTGGTATGGTTATGAACTTAATTCTTCAGAACCTATAAACGCAAAGTGTACCTCATGTCATACTCAAGACGGTCGAGATTTGGAACTTTTTAGTTATTCAAATAAATCAATTATTGAACGCGCAAAATTTCATCAACTTACAGAATTAGAGGGGGAGAAAATAGCATCTTACATTAGATCATTATCTACAGAATACGATAATGTAGGACGTTATGGGCGACCTTGGAACCCGCCTTACCAACCAGGTCCGGCATTAGAAAACATACCGATAGAAAAATGGGCGGCAGGTGCCGGTTTAGATGCTGTACTAGATGAGGACAAAGATATGCTTCCCTATATGTTTCCAAATGGTGTCAATCAAGAAGAAGTGTATAAGCGTTTCGATTCTGAAAAAACAAATGACCGAACTCTTATTCCGTTAGCGATCCAATTTCCAGATTGGAAACATTGGCTCCCAATGGTTCATCCTATGGATGCTTACAATAAGAACAACTACTATTTGAACCCTAATACTGGACCAAATAATCCAAACAAAAGTTACCCAATAATACGTGAATATTTAGAAACTAATTTTGCGAGAGGTTGGCCTAATAAGAAAGAGGCACTGGATAAAATTCGTAGGTTTCATAATGAATTTCGCTTTTTTGTGGCTCAAGGTGGTAGGGATGAACACTGGAGGACCAAGGATGGAGATGCTACTAAAAATCTTAATGACGGAGTCCCGAGAGAGCTTGCAGCAACGAGTTTAGCTCGTTTGTTTTCTATTAAGAACTTTGAGTTTGTTCAGGAGTTTGAATTACAAGATAAGGCAGCTGAATTTAGTGACCATCCTAGTGAAACACAGTCTAGGCAATGGCCAGGAGATGAATATAATGTGTTTGAAGTACCTCCTCACTTCCAGGCATGTGTAGACAATAACTGTAACCAGTTTAGGGGACAACCTACGAAGACAGGTATGTATGAATCTACAGTTTGGTATCACTTACAAACGGTTATTAATGGTGGTGATGGTTTTATATCACATAACTCACCTGTCGATTATAATTACGTTCCCGACTTTATTACAAAAGCATCTAATTCTTCAGGAGTACAGGAGCCTTTAAGATATTATCATAACATGAATGTCATGTATCAAACCAGAACATGGGATGGGGGCACCAATCCAAATAACGGGAAAGGTTTCAGAATCCGAGTTATGGGGCCTTGGAATATTTATGGTATTACTGATGGTAACCAATTTAATGGCTATGAACCTGGAGAATTTGCTAAAACACTGGATAAGGTAACTCCTGGATTGACGGCTTGGGTATTAAATGCTCAACTGCGCCAATTCTTAACGGAAGTACAGAAACCTCAAAATGATCTTAGTGGTTGGAATCGTTCAGATAACGGTGACGACAACAGATTGGATCGTGTAGACAAAACATACAACGATATTATAAACGCCTTACGACGTACTGAAAGAAAAGAAGGTTTCTTTTATCATTACGCTGCTAAGATGTATTATTACATCCCACGATTCAAACAACTAGGTGTCGATTGCGAAATAATGGAAGGGGTTATTGATTGGTGTCAAGAAGCTTGGCCTCTAATTGATTGGCATGTATTTAGTGATCAATGTGATCGATATAACTACGCTAGTTTTGTGTCTCAGGACATTTCAAATCTAGTAACTGGCAATATGGGCACCACTGTGCCTGTTAGTGTTACGATGAAGAACACAGGAGGCTCAACTTGGGAGGCTGGAGAATACGTTTTAGGAAGTGCAGCCCCTAGAGATAATACTGTTTGGGGTACTAATCGTGTCGTTATGACTCCTGAGGAAAGTGTTTTACCGGGTGAAGAAAAAACATTTACTTTCGATGTAGACGTGCCGAGTGCCGATGGTTCTTATTATTTTCAATGGCAGATGCTGCATAACAGTGACTGGTTTGGTGCAGTATCTGAATCCTATCGTTTTAGACTTGGAACAGATTATGTGGATGATGCCGATGCCCTGTTGGGTTGGTCTTCAGGGGGTACACTAAGCCTTAATACCGCAGATAAACAGCAAGGAACAGCATCCGTAGAAATGACAGGGTCAGGTACACCTGAGTTTTATAAAGTAATTTCACCTGCTTACGCTGCTCAAGGTACAGAAGCCAACTCAGTTTTAGCGTTTTCGTACTATGTGTCGGACGTATCGCGAATTAACAACAATATTTATATAGAAATAGGTAGTGGTGGAGCACCAGATATATCCGAATACCAATGGGGGGTAAATAAAGGCGATTTAGTTAATGGGTGGAATACTATAGAATTAAGAGTTTCCGATGCGAGTATAACTGTGGGTTCAGGTACTAGGCCAGATTTAAGTGCTATCAATTGGTTTAGAGTATATGGACAAAAGACTGGTGCTATAACGACGAGAATTGATGGCATTGAGATTATAGGAGAAAATGGTTTATCGGTTGATAAATTTGTAGCTCAAGAATATTTTAATATCTATCCTAATCCAGCGGATATACAAGTTACTATTGATTTTATACTATCAAAATCAGCAACGGTAAGTTTGATGCTTAGGAATAGTATGGGGCAAATAGTTTCGCAACCTATGACTTCCCAAAGTATGCACTCTGGAAACCATAAGTTAGATATAGGTTTGCAAAGTTTAAGTTCAGGAATTTACTTTGCGACTATAATAATTGATGGTGAGGTGTTTACAAAAAAAGTGCTTAAAAAATAAAAATGCTTATACCAGAAACCCAATATTGTTTTTAACATCATAATTTGTAAAATGACAAATATTTTCAATCTTAATAAAACAAGTTGTTTATTAAAACGCTTTATTGCGCTTTCAATTGTTTTATTTAGTATTTACGGCTGCAAAAAAGAAGAGAGCATACCTCTAAATCAATTAACCTATGTGGATGCAATAATTGGTACCGCTGCCGACGGTCATACCTTTCCTGGTGCCACAACCCCATTTGGGATGGTACAATTGAGCCCATCCAACGACAATAAAGGTAGAAACTGGTGCTCAGGTTATCATTATACCGATACCGTTATTAAAGGATTTGCACATAATCATATCAGTGGTGCTGGTTTGGGCGCTTTTGGAGATTTCTTAATCATGCCTACATCGGGGAAATTAAATATTATACCAGGTAAAGGAGAAACTCCAGATGAAAGTTACCGTTCTAGATTCTCTCATGATACCGAAAAAACAAGTCCTGGCTATTACAGTGTGGTTTTAGATGATTATAATATTAAAGCAGAATTAACAGCATCGCCAAGAGTGGGATTTCATAGATATACCTTTAATAATGCAGGTCAAAATCACATTATCATTGATCCTACCCATAACATTCGTGAAGACGTTTTAAACACTAGAATAGCCTTTTTGTCAGATACCGAAATACAAGGCTCTAAAACATCTCACGGAGCTGCTGGTCCACGAACGGTTTATTTCTATGCCACATTTTCAAAACCTTTTGAGCAGAAAGGTGTTGCAATTAATGATGAAGTTGTAGCGGATATAAAATCGGCTGACAACAAAAATACACGTGCTTTTATAACTTACAACTTAAAGAAAGGCGAGCAGGTTGATGTGAAATTAGCGTTGTCTTATGTGAGTTTTGAAGGTGCTAAAAAGAATTTTGATTCGGAAGCTAAAAATAAAGATTTTGATAAAGCACTCGCTGAAGCCCAAGACGCGTGGTTATCAAAATTATCAAAGTTTGAGCTTACGGCAACAGACACTCAAAAACATATCTTTTATACGGCGGTGTATCATTCTTTTATTGGGCCAAATTTAATTTCCGATGTCGATGGCAGATATGTGGTTGAACAGAAAAAATTACAGTCTGATATTCCTCAATACAGTAATTATTCCACATGGGATACTTATCGTGCCACGCACCCTTTGTTTACGTTAGTGGAGCATGAAAAAAATGCAGAGTTTGTAAATTCTTTGGCTTCAAGACATTATCAAGCAGAGGTAAGTTTACCTATTTGGGAATGTGGCGGACATGATAATTATTGTATGATTGGGCGTTCGCCAATTGCTGTAATGGGTGAAGCTATTCTTAAAAATTTAAAAGGTATAGATGTTGAAAAAGCCTATGATGCCATGCGAGAAGCTGCTTTTACTAAAGAGGGCAGTAGTCCTAATTATGGAAGAAATAATGGGATGGATAGTTATTTAGAACGCAGTTACATTACTGCAGATGTTGGAAGTTCAGTATCGAAAACCACGGAGTATAACTACCACGATTATGTGTTGGCACAAGTCGCTAAAAAATTAGGAAAAACGGAAGATTATAAATTGTTTTCAGAACGTTCCTTGGGTTATAGAAACTTATGGAATGACGAGAAAAAATACTTGTGGCCAAAAACTAAAGCCGGTGATTGGATTGACATGCGTATGGACATCTGGGATGAACTGAAATTCAATTACATCTCAGGAAACATTTGGGCGTATTCTACCTATGTGCCTCACGATGTTGACCATCTGATTGGTTTGGTTGGAGGGAAAAAACCATTTGTAGAATGGCTTGATAAAATATATGCAGATACAACAGCTATTGGCGGACATCAGCACGTTGATATTTCTGGTTTTATAGGGAAATTAGGTCACGGTGATGAACCTGGGCATCATACGGCGTATTTATATACGCTTGCAGATGCTCCACATCGCACCCAAGAAATTATACGAGAAATTTGTACTAGCATGTATTCTGATAAACCAGATGGTTTGATTAATAATGAAGATTTAGGACAAATGTCATCGTGGTATATCTTTTCAACACTTGGGTTCTATCCTGTGAGCCCTGCAGATAACGAATATGTGATAGGTTCTCCTCTACATGAAAAAGTAATTGTAAATTTGGATAACGGAAAAAAATTAACTGTTAAGACGATAAACAATTCACTAGAAAATAAATATGTAAAATCAGCGTCTTTTAATGGTAAACCATTAGAAAAACTACTTATTAGTCACGACATGATTATGAGTGGCGGGGAATTAATAATGGAAATGACAGCTGATAAATAATCTAATATCAATAATATTTAATAGAATAAAAAATGACCAAATTATTTTCGTTAAAAGGAAAAATTCAAAACTACGCCTGGGGAGGCACTCAGTTTATACCTCATTTATTAGGAACAAAACCCAATAATGAAAAATGTGCCGAATACTGGTTGGGTGCTCACGTCAATGCACCGTCTGTCTTAAAAATGGAAGCAAGCGAGCAAGCTTTGAATACATTTCTTAATTCAGATTTAACAGCTAAATTAGGCGAAGACATTGCTATTAAATTTGGAAGATTACCATTCTTGTTTAAGGTTTTGGATGTGAATGATATGTTGTCTATTCAAGTGCACCCTACCAAGGTTGAAGCTGAAAAAGGCTTTAAAAAAGAAAATGAATTAGGGATTCCGCTTACGGCGCCAAACAGAAATTATAAGGACGACAATCATAAGCCTGAAATCATGGTAGCACTTAGTGAGTTTTGGCTGTTGCATGGGTTTTTGCCAGAAGACAAATTGACTAAAGTCCTTAAAGATATCTCTGAATTCTCAAACTTACTCTCAATATTTGAATCAGAAGGCTATTACGGACTTTATAAAAAAGTGATGGAGCAATCCGAAGAGGAAAGTAACCAAGTATTACAGCCTTTAGTTGATAGAATTCTACCACTTTATAAAGCTGGAAAACTGGATAAATCAAGTCCTGATTATTGGGCAGCAAAAGCGGTAGATTCAGCTGATGATACTTCTGTTTTAGACAAAGGCATTTATTCCATCTATTTTTTCAATATTCTAAAAGCGAATAAGGGCGAAGCTGTTTTTCAAGATGCAGGGATTCCTCACGCTTATTTAGAAGGTCAAAACATGGAGCTCATGGCAAATTCTGATAATGTATTACGTGGCGGATTAACGCCCAAACATATTGACGTGCCAGAATTATTAAAGCATGTTGCTTTTGAAGCCACACATCCTAATATTATGCAAGGCGAACTACAAAGTGATGGTGTTGAACGCATATATAAAAGTCCGGCGCCTGATTTTGAATTAAGCCAAATTGTTTTAAATACTAAGGTTACATATAAATCAAAAACTAAAACAGCTCAAATTCTTATCGTCATAGAGGGGGAAGCTCAAATCAGCGAAGGGTCTTCATCTTTATCTATAAAAAAAGGAGACGCTGTAGTTTTAGTTGCAAATAGTTCTTATCAAATATCATCGTCGTCTTCAGCGATAATTTACAAGGCTACAGCACCTTAAATCAACAGATATTAGTATCATAATTAGAAATTAATTGATTATTAATTTCTAATTATGATAAAATTAATTGTACCCAATTATATTCGTTTCAAATAATTAAAAAGTTAAGAAAAGTCCAAATTACTTTTTTTGACCAGATATATAATATTTGGGTTTATGATAAAAATTAAAAGTAGCTTATTAATACTATTAACTTTACTAATGACATTTAGTGCGTTTGCACAAAAAAAGAAAAATCTCTTATTTATAATTACAGATCAACAGCAATATAAAGCATTAAGTATTGCAGGAAATACAGTTTTAGAAACGCCCAATTTAGATAGACTTGCAGAAGATGGCGCGTATTTTAAAAACGCCTATACACCCATGGCTGTTTGCGGGCCTGCAAGATCTGCAATTCTTACAGGAATGACTGTTGAAAGTACAGGGGTAAATACGAACGATAAAACGTATTTTTATGATGAAAGTCCAGTAATGACTACGCCAACTTTTGATGAAATATTAAGCAAGAACGGCTATCACTGCGAATATTACGGAAAATGGCATGTTATGTCTAACCATTCTGATATTTATAAAAATCCGAAACGACAAGCTAAGAACGGTAAATCAATTTTTCAACACGGTGGACAAAACCATGTTTATATGGATTATCTTGATGCCGTGTTCCCAAAGCAAAACTTAGAAGCGGACGAACTTTACGATACCTTTGTAAAAAGGCCTTATAAACCAGATCCAATAGATACCTATTATGGGAAACTCCGTCATCAAGAATTTGATAAGACTAGAAGATCACAACCCGATTTGCATGGCGAGTTAATCGTTCCTGCAGAACACACCATCACGGCATATCAAGCCAAAGAAACTATTTCGGCCATTGAGAGGTTAAAGGATTCATTATTCAGTATTACGCTGTCTTTACACATGCCACATGCTCCTATGACGCCGTCAAAACCTTATTACGGCATGTATCCTGTTGAAGCAATGGTGCCTCCTATAAGCATTCATGATGATATGCAAAATTCACCATATAATAAAGCTAATGGTAGAATGGGGATGCCTGAATATTCAGATCCTGAGAAGATAAAATACATGATTTCTAATTACTACGGTATTATTAAAGAAATTGATGATTGGATTGGAAAAATACTAAATACACTTGATGAAAATGGATTGACCGATGATACCTTAATTGTTTTTACAAGTGATCACGGCGAAATGTTAGGCGCTCATGGACTAAGAGAGAAAAATGTGTTTTATGAAGAATCCTCACATATTCCTTTAATTATTCGTTTTCCTGAAGAAATTGAAAAGAAAACAGTGGTGGATGGTTATGTGTCTACAGTTGATTTGTTTCCAACGATACTGGATTATCTTGATATTAAAAAAGAATACGATTCTGATGGCTCAAGTCTAAGAGATCTCATTGAAGGAAAAGAGACAGACCATGGGAAATATGTGGTCACTGAATGGGATTACAGAGGGCCCGTTGCTCCAAATTACATGGTGATAAAAGACGGTTGGAAATTGATTATACCCTATACTAAGGAATCTTCCGTAATAAATGCTATGTATAACCTCAATGAAGATCCGCACGAGATGCATAATCTTTTAGGGAGTAATCCTGATAAAAAAGAATATAAAAAAGAAGCGGAAGATTTGAGAAGCTGTATATTAGAATGGTTGAAAAAGAATAAATCTACCCGATACAAAGGGGTTAAAGCACGCGAATTGTTATAAATAATTTAGTAAGAAAACAGAAATCAAATGAAGAAAACACTTTTTATATTAATAATCTTTTATATCCAATTTTCATTCGCTTCAGACATGAAAAGCATTCAAGAATTTGGTGTAAAACCAGAAAATAGTGCAGCTTTAAATAAAATAAATTTACAGAAGGCTATAGATTGGGCTTCGCCATTAGGGGCTGCCCTTTGGGTAGAGCCATCTGATGAACCATACCATATTGATGGAGGCATCATCCTTAGAAATAATGTGTCTTTAATTGGGGTTCATGGGCCTACTCCAAGAGGGACTAGGCATCTTTCTAAAAAACAACCAGTGGGTAGTGTTTTTAAAATCACGGATAAAACACAGGCATTTATAACCGTTAAATCATCTACGCAAATTAAGGGCATTCAATTTTGGTATCCAGAACAAACCGTAAGAGATGCATCGGCTATAATTGAATACAAACCAACGGTACAGGTTTCTAAAACAAGTATGACGCAGGGTGTTTATTTGTCTTGTTTATCATTTTACGGTGAATATTTAGCTTTTGATTTTAATGCAAGTAGAGCGTTTCCTTGTGAATTAATGACTTTTGAACATTGTTATGGTTACCCACTAAGTGGTGAATTTATTAGAATGAATTACGTTTATGATGTACCTCGTATTTTACATTGTCACGTCAACCCAGCATCACAACGTTTTATTAGAGGGCAATTCAGTAAAGCAGTAGTAGATGCTGTAATTGCCAAAAAAACATATGCATACACCATTAATAATACCGATAATGCACAGATTATGGATCTGTTCACTTTTGGAACCTATGGAGGTATATTGTTAGGAGATGAATCTTATGGCCAGTTAACTAATTTTAATTTTGATTGTGTGGCTGTGGGCATTTTAAAAAGAGGTAGCAATACAAAAAATAGAAATTGGCAAATTTCTCAAGGTTCCATTATTGCAAATACAGGAGAAAAAGTAAAAGACATTCATCCCATAATTATTGAAGGGCAAGGCCATACATCGTTAACTAATGTAGAAGCGTTTTCAGGAGGAAATAGTGCCTTAACACCTGTTAAAGAGGAAAAGTCTTGGGATTTTATTCAGATTAAAGGCGATAAAAAATTAACCGTTTCTATATGGGGAAGTCGTATGAGAAATTATGTGAGTGATTCTCCAATAAGTTTGGAAAATGATAAAGCAATCGTTCAATTTTCGGGCTGTTTTGATAAAGATGAAAATTTATATAACAAGACCTTTTAATAAACAATAGTTCTAAAAACCTTTTATGAAAAAAACAATCTTTGGATGTATACTCGCTGTAGTAACATTAATTATGAGCTGTCAGTCGAATAAAAAAAAGGAAGATCTACTTAATCCTTTTTTTGTTTACAACTTTGGAGGTCTTGAAAATCTTTCACCGGAAGTCCAAATACAAACACTAAAAAGTAATGGTTATGATGGCATTTGCTTAAGAATGGCAGAGGAAGAACATGTAGCAGAACTCAATGAGTTTATTGAAATTGCTGATAAAACGTCCGATTTTAAAATTTACTCGGTTTTTGTGCGGTATAATTTTAACGATTCAGAAGAAGACAGAAACAGATGGAAAGACGTCGTTGATATTATCAAAGAAAAAAACATAGCACTTTGGGTTATTTTTGGAAAGAAAGAGGAAGGTGTCAATGATGAATACGTAGAAGCTATTTTGACAGATATGGTCAATTATTCGGCTACAAAAAAAGTTCCAGTAACCTTATACCCACACAGTTGGTGTTATTTTTATACCGCAGAACAATCTTTACCAATGGTAGAAAAAATCAACCATCCTAATTTAAAATTGGCAGTTCATACCTGTCATGAACAAAAGGCTGGAAATGGCGATAGATTGGATGAAGTTGTGAATAATGTAAAAGATTATTTGAGTTTTGTTACCATTGCAGGTGCATCAAAAGAATTAGATACTACGAGTAGACGCAGCTTGGATAGAGGTACTATTATGCCCTTGGAAGATGGCGATTTTGATTACACCTCCTTTTTTAAGGCACTTAAAACGGCAAATTATAAAGGGCCAGTGGGTTATATAAATTTTGGTTTTGACAAAGCACCTGAAGAATACCTTCCGAAATCTTTGGAGACATGGGAAAAACTAAAATCTAACTATTTAAATTATTAATATGAATTTTAAAGTGATTGGTTTATTGACTATTGTATTGAGTATATTAACGGGTCAAGCACAAAATCAAAACGATGCCTACGATGCGCCAGACCAAGTAGTATGGCATGCGCCATCTAAAACTTGGTTTGTTTCTAATTTAGGAGGAGGCATATCGTTAGAAAAGGATAATAACGGTTGGATTTCAAGAATTGATCAAAACGGAAAAATTCTAGATCCATTTTGGTTTGGAAAAGAAGAAGGGATGCATGCGCCCTCTGGAATGACTATTACAGAAGGATTTTCTATTTGTAGTAGATAGAAATGGCGTGTATCAGATAGATATTGTCAATCAAAAAATAGAAACCTTTATAGAAATACCTGATGGAGAATTTTTAAATGATATTGTAAGAGCTCATAATAGCGATTTGTATATTTCTGACTTTTTTGGAAATAAAATATATAAAATTCCGGCACAAAGTAAAAAAGCAGACGTTTGGTTAAAGACGGATAGATTAGAAGCTCCCGATGGATTGTATATGGAAAAAGGCAAGTTGATTGTTGCTTCTTGGGGTGTTTTAAGCAAACCGAATTCTTTTGATACCTCAAAACTAGGCGATCTTTTGAGTATAGATTTAAAAACGAAAAAAATAACGACTTTGGTAAAAGAGGTTGGTAATTTAGAAGGCATAACAAAGGCTGGAAAATATTACTATATAACAGATTGGGCTTCCGGAAAATTATTAAAAGTAAATCCGAAAAAAGGCCATGTGACAGATTTTGTTACTGGACTTAGTCATCCTACAGATCCTGATTTTTCAGATGAATTACAAACCATAGGGTTTCCACAGCACGGCACAAATCAAGTCCTTTTCATTAAACTTTAAAAACTTAAAATGAAGAAGGAAATTAAAAACAGTGTTGTATTAAGTCTATTGTTAATCACATTAGTTTTTCCTTGCATAGCACAACAAAAACGTGTCGGGACAAATACAAAGACGCAAACTAATTTAGTAGATTACGTAAACCCTTTAATGGGAACTGATTCCAAGCATAGTTTATCAAACGGAAATACCTATCCGGCTATTGCAACGCCTTGGGGAATGAATTTCTGGACACCCATGACTTCAAAAATGGGTGATGGTTGGACCTATAAATACAACGAAAATAAAATTAGAGGCATCAAACAAACGCATCAGCCAAGTCCGTGGATAAATGATTATGCCGCTTTTTCTTTAATGGCTGTTACTGGCGATTTAAAATTTCAAGAAGATGAACGTGAGTCCTGGTTTTCGCATAAAGCAGAAACCGTAAAACCGTATCACTATAAAGTGTATTTAGCCGATTATGATGTGGTTGCTGAGGTAGCGCCTACAGAACGTACAGCACATTTTAAATTTACTTTTCCAGAATCGGACGCATCTTATCTCTTAGTCGATGGATTTTTTAAAGGTTCTATGGTTAAAATCATTCCTGAAGAACGAAAAATAATAGGTTATTGTAGAAATAATTCTGGTGGTGTTCCTGATAATTTTCATAATTATTTTGTGGTACAGTTTGATAAAGATTTTGAACTGACTCACACTTGGACAGACGAATGGAAATTACAAGAAAACACATTAAATAGCGAAGGAGAACATGTAGGTGCTATTATAGGCTTTCAAACCAAAAGAGGCGAAGTGGTGCATGCTAAAGTAGCGTCATCATTTATCAGCCCAGAGCAGGCTGAGCTCAATCTATCACGTGAAATAGGACAAGATACTTTTGAAACCACAAAAGCTAAAGCCAAACAAGCTTGGGAAACCGAATTAAACAGAATCAAAATAGAAGACACGAATACCGATAATATTAAAACCTTCTATTCGTGTTTATACCGCGTGTTATTATTTCCTAGGAAATTTTATGAGTTTAACGCCAAAAATGAAATCGTGCATTATAGTCCTTATAATGGCGAGGTTCTACCGGGGTATATGTTTACAGATAATGGATTTTGGGACACCTTTAGAGCGGTTTTTCCTTTCTTTAATATGATGTATTCTGAATTAAATGGTAAGATCATGGAAGGTCTGGCTAACACCTATACAGAATCAGGGTGGTTACCAGAATGGGCAAGCCCTGGACATCGGGATTGTATGATTGGTTCTAATTCTGCTCCTATTATTGTTGATGCGTTTTTAAAAGGAAATATAAAAGATAAGAAAGTGGTTAAAACTTTGTTTGAAGCCATTTTAAAAAATGCCACCGTGGAAGAGGGGAGGCCATATCAATCTGTGGGTAGAGCAGGTGTAGATTATTATAATAAATTAGGTTACGTGCCATACAATGCAGGTATCAAAGAAAATACGGCACGCACCTTGGAATATGCTTATGCCGATTTTACGATAGCAGAAATAGCTAAAAAATTAGGGAAGCTCGATGTGGCTAAGAAGTATTTTAAGCAATCTTTAAATTATAAAAATGTATTCGATGCTTCATCCAATTTGATGCGTGGTAAAAATGAAGATGGGTCTTTTCAAGAGCCATTTAATCCACTAAAGTGGGGTGATGCCTTTACAGAAGGGAATAGTTTGCATTATACGTGGTCTGTATTTCATGATGTACAAGGATTGATTGACTTAATGGGCGGTAAAGAAAAGTTTATTCAGCAATTGGATACCGTATTTAGCATGCCTCCAGATTTTGATGATTCGTATTACGGTTCAACCATTCACGAAATTAGAGAAATGCAAATTGTAAACATGGGTAATTATGCGCATGGTAATCAACCTGTACAGCACATGATTTATCTGTACAATTATGCAGGAGTACCATATAAAGCACAAAATAGAGTTAGGGAAGTACTAACAAATTTATATGCAGCAACACCAGATGGTTATTGTGGTGATGAGGATAATGGGCAAACATCGGCTTGGTATGTATTTAGTTCTTTAGGATTTTATCCCGTAACACCAGGCGTTGATGAATACGTGATTGGAAGTCCGCTTTTTGATAAAGCCACTTTAACTTTAGAGAACGGGAACGTGTTTAGCATTTCATCAAAAAACAATTCAAAAAATAATTTTTATGTAGAATCGACCCGTTTAAACGGGAAATCATATAAGAACAGTTTTATCAAGTATGATAACATTCAAAAGGGCGGCATTTTTGAGTTTGATTTAAGCGATACACCTAATAAAAAATGGGGGAGTTTGCCAGAACATGCACCTTATTCGTTGAGTAAAAAATAGAGTTAACGCATGCCTTATTTCTAAATTAAATTGATGAAATTTTTAAAAATTAATGGTCTTATATGTATTCTGTTTTTAGCTTTAACACCTAAAGTTTTTAGCCAATTGAATGCAAATGTATTAGGGGATGCAAAAAATCAAGGCAATAACTGCTATCTAGTAACACCAGATTTAAATGAAAAATCTGGGGCCATATGGTATGATAATATTATTGATTTTTCATCCAATTTTGAAATCGTTTTTGATGCTTATTTTGGAACTCATGATGCCAATGGCGCCGATGGTATGGCCTTGGTTTTTAAAACAAATGCGACACCAGAACTTGGCGATTTAGGAGGGGGACTTGGTTATGGCGGCATTAGATCGTCTTTGGCGGTAGAGTTTGATACTTGGCAAAACACAGATCTTAATGACCCTGTTGAAGACCATATCGGACTGATGATAAATGGGGTTTCTATGCATAATTCAAGTTTGCCGCTTGTGAAATTACCAAATTTAGAAAATGGCAATACCTACGAAATTAAATTTACTTGGAATGCCGCAACACAGATGATTGTCATTCGGATGGATTGTGTTGAAATTATAACTTATGTGGACGATATTGTAACCCGGGCTTTAAAGGGAAATACTAAAGCATATTTCGGATTCACAGGATCTACAGGTGGCGCAAAGAATGAACAAAGAATTTGCTTTAAATACATTTCGTTTGTTGAAGGGGTACTCGATCAAGATATCTGCAAAGGAGATGATTTAAACACAGTAGATGCTACTTTTTCGGGAGCCACCTCTTATAGTTGGACGCCTGCAATTGGGGTTAGCGATACAACAATTCCGAATCCTATATTTTCGCCAAACACCACCACAACTTATGAAGTAACTATAATTGAAAATTGCGGAACCAGTTATACCGAAGGTTTTACCATTAGGGTGCATGATATACCAGTAGCAACTGCCCCAACCGGCGTAAAAACTTGCGGTGATGCTTCGGGAATGGCGTCATTAGACTTAATAACAACAAAAGATAATGAAATAAAGAATGGGCAAACCGATGTAACGGTTAGTTATCACAGCTCGCAAGCTGATGCTGATACAGGTTATGCGCCTTTATCGAGTCCGTACAAAACAGTAAGTAGTACCGTTTATGCGCGCGTGCAAAAAAACGCTAATGTAAACTGCGCTGTAACTACAATTTTAGATATACACGTCGATTCTGCTCCCGATTTTTCAATACAAACGCCTCAATTGGTATGTTCATCAGATCCTTCATTTACTATTGTTTTAGCCCCTTTAGTAGCCGATAATTTCGAGATTTTTAATTATGAATGGCTTGATGAAAAAGGGGTGCTCCTTTCTAATAATAAAACATTACCTGTATCTACTTCTGGAACTTATTTTCTGACGCTAACCAAAACAGATGGTACAGGGTGTTCTAGAACCGAGGAAATTTTTGTAGGTAATTCAGAATTAGCTACAATGACCTTAGATGATATAACAATTACAGACCTTTCTAACAACAATACGATAATAATAGACGAAACCCATTTAGGTTTTGGCGATTATGAATACGCTTTGAATGATGAGTTTGCATCATATCAAGATAGCCCTGTTTTTGATTATGTTGTAGGTGGAGTTCATACGCTTTATGTGAGAGATAAAAATGGTTGTGGCACAGCTTCTATAGTGGTTTCTGTAATCGACTATCCAAAGTTTTTTACTCCAAATGGTGATGGATCTAATGATTTTTGGCAAATTCAAGGGGTAAATGGCGAGTTTCAACCCAGTAGTGATATTTATATTTTTAACCGCTACGGTAAACTATTAAAGCAATTAGACCCAAGTTCTAAGGGATGGAATGGAGAACTTAATGGTGATTTAATCCCTAATGATGATTATTGGTTTAGGGTAACATTAGAAGACGGGAGAGCGTTTAGTGGTCATTTTACTTTAAAAAGATAAGCTTATAAATCAACTTTAAAATATAAGTTTTTGAGGGTGTTTTATTTTATCAAATCATTTTATTTTATCAAAAAACATTCTTTTTTCAGCATTACCTCTTAATTAATTTCATATTAAGTTGTTTTTAATACTTTATTAACTCTCTAGTGTTTTATTTACATATTAAATTCAATTAAACTGCTTATCATGAAAAAAATTACATTTCTATTTATTAATTTATGTTTCTTAACAAACCTAATCGCTCAAAACACTGGCGAAAAAATGGTATTACCTGTTGAGGTTTTAGGAGCTGAAGGAACTATTGAAGAAAGAACATTTACTTTAACTGCTGTACAACTTGCAAAAGCAGACTTATTATGGGTGCAAGCTAATAATTTAGGGTATCAAAATAAGGCTTCAGTACAGGTCAATGATCAAGATTGGATACATTTAAATCATAATTCTGTTTCTATTCAAAGTCCAGAAAAAGAGCGAGGAGGGATGGTACATGGTGGACATAGTACTATTAGATTTTCACTTCCTATTACGGGTTTAGTTAGTGGATTGAATGTGATTAAGTTTCGATTTAATATATCTGATGCCATTTCGAACGGTTATAGAATCGTTAAATTTAATTTTCAAGACATTAATCATAAAAATATTTTAGACGATAGTTTTTTTGAAGATGATGATCCTTCATTATGGACGGGACCCTATACAGATGCTGCAAGTATTCAAGCAGGAAAAGATCTATGGTATTATGCTGATTTAGAGAGCAACTATTTAGAACCTGAGAAAAAAGGATTTTGGTATGGTTATGAACTTAAAGGTAAAGAACCCATAAATGCAAAATGTACCTCTTGCCATACGCAAGACGGACGCGATTTAGAGATGTTTAGTTATTCTAATAAATCGATTATTGAGCGTTCCAAATTTCATGATTTAACAGAGGAAGAAGGCAAACTTGTCGCCTCATATATTCGATCCTTATCTGATGAAAAAGACAATGTTGGGCGTTATGGTCGTCCTTGGAATCCGCCTTATCAACCCGGACCTGAATTGGCTAATAGGCCTATTGAAGAGTGGGCAGCTGGAGCTGGATTAGATGCTGTACTTGAGGCCGATAAAGATATGCTCCCGTACATGTTTCCTAATGGTGTAAATCAAGAAGAAGTATATGACAGGTTTGATTCTGATAAAATGGTAGATAGAACGTTATTGCCTGTAGCCATTCAATTCCCAGATTGGAAACATTGGTTGCCTATAATCCATCCTATGGATGCGTATACTAAAAATGATTATTGGAATGACCCAGTTGCACAAGGAGGGCGGTCAACAATTTTCCCCAAAAAGGGATATGAATACATTAGAAAATATTTACAAGCTACACCACCAGTTAATCGTAAACCTAATGAGTTAATGAATAGAATGAGTGATTTTTGGTATCATTACCGCTTTTTCCTAGCGGATGGAAGGGATGATAACAATATAGGAGGCCATTGGAGAGAACGAAATGGTACTGCTACTCAGAATCTGGGGGACGACGTGCCAAGAGAATTAGCAGCTACAAGTTTGGCCAGATTAATGGGGGTACAGTATTTTGAAATTATGAATGAGTTTGATTTGCAAGATAAAGCACACTGGTTTACGAAACCAGAAGATCAACCAGCCTCACGCCAATGGTTTGGAAAAAAATATCAGGTATTTGAGATTCCTCCACATTTTCAAGCTTGTGTTCCAAGTATAAATACTAGTGATGGAGGTAGAATAGAAGGGATTTGTAATAATTTTTATGGTCAATCGTCGGCAACTGGGGCTTACGAGTCCACCAATTGGTATCAAGTACAATTAGTTATAAATGGCGGTAATGGTATGGTGGAGAGTAATTCTCCGATGGACTATAATTACCATCCCGATTTTATAATGAAGGCAAGCGGATCATCAGGAATATATGAGCCTTTAAGATATTACCATTCAATGAATGCCATGTATCAATTTAGGTCATGGTCGGGAGCCACTACGCCAAATAATGGCAATGGCTTTAGAATTAGAATTCAAGGCCCTTGGCATATTATTGGAAGATCAGACAGTCATCAATTAAATGGTTTCCCCGCAGCTGCATGGCCAACATTTTTAGACAGAATTGAACCTGGACTTACAAAATGGGTGCTAAATGCGCAGTTGCGGCAATTTTTAACTGAAGTAAGAAAACCTGAGAATAGCTTAGCAACTTGGAATAGGCTGCCAAACGGCGGTAGTAATGAATTGGATGCTATAAGTAAAACAACGGCGAATCTTAGAGATATGCGAAGTGCAGTAACCTTAGATTATTGGGCTGATAAAATGTATTACTTGTTCCCAGAATTTTCTAGTCTAGGTGTTGATTGCCAGATATTAGAAGAAATGGTTGATTGGTGTGAAGAAGCTTGGCCAAATATAGATTGGACACCCTTTAGATCAACAGGTGAATTACAGCTAAATATGGAGTTTAAAACGGCTGAGGATTGTGATGTAAATTCAAGTTCGGTAATAGCACAAGTAACGAATGAGGGAGATAATCCAATTTATGAGTGGTGGGTGAATGATGAAAAAGTTAGTAATGATACAAATGAATTGGATACCAGCGAAATAAAACCAGGAGCTCTTGTAAGATCTAGAGTAACGAGTAGTAAAAGTTGCGTGTCTAGCGATTGGATAGAAAGTGAGCTAATAGTGCCAGATAATGGGTTTAAGCTTAAAGTTCGGAAAAATGGATCAGCATGGGAAGACATGGATAATACAATAGCGTGTTTGGACGATTCTATCGAAATGAAGATAGAGCCAGAAGCTTCAGGAGCCACTATTTTGGTTAGACGCTATGGACATTCAGAATGATGGCACTGAGCCAGCGGAAGGAAGTGCTATTCCAAAATGGTATAATAAATCTTCAAGCGGTTTTTTAATGCCAAATCAATCAAATATTAGTTTAAGGCCTACGTATAATAAAACAGGTATGAATGGTTTACCAGCCCTTATGTTTGGAACGAATGATGCCGACGGATTGGAATTGTTTCCTGCAAATAATGGCGATGTATTAAATGAAGATTGGACCATGATTGTTGCGTGTAAGGTAAACTACAGGTCAAGTGGTTGGAACTCTATGTTGGGTAATGAAAGTGGAAGTACAGGCTTTGGGTTTCATATTAGTGATAAAGGTAGAACACGGTCCAAGTTTAATGGGAATGAAGTTCACGGTAGGAATTATGATTATGGAGATAATTATGTTTTAATGATTACCAAAGAAGGGGAAAAGATTAAAATATATATAAACGGTAAAATAGAAGAAGAATTTGCAGCTTCACGAATAAAAATGGCAACCAGTAGAGCTTTTTATTTAGGGCAGATTGATGGAGGAAATCCAAATGCTGGTTGGTATCAAAAAGGACCAATATCTGAAGTGTTGTTTTATGATTACATAATACCGAACAGTCAAAAAAATTATATTGAAGGATACTTAGCCCATAAATGGAAGTTTTCAAACCAGTTACCTCAAGATCAAGTTTATAGAGAAAATTCACCACTTTATCTCAATTTACAAACTCCAGAGGGAAATACTTTAGTCTTCAATAAAAACAGTGAAATAAATACGATTAATTTAGACATTAATGAGAAATTTGGAGATTATTCGTTTTCTAGATTTAATTGTGAAGCGACCAATACGCTCTTTAATATAACTAATACAGGGGTATTAGGAGATGAGGTTGTGAAATATAGTATAAACAATGGAAAATATAGAATAGGGAATCAAGTTTTAGTCTCTGAAGGGCATGAACTAGAGTTATTACCAAACTATAATTTTACAGGTGGTTTTCAATGGGAGGAGCCAGATGGCACGTTGTTAGCTTTAAATGAGAATCCAGAGAAATTTATTGTCAGTGATTCAGATATCCAATCAGTATGGAAGTTTTATGTACTAGAAGATGCTTCAACATGTATTGTGGCAGATCAAGTTTATGACATTGCCCTCATAGAAGGGAATTTATCAACAGAAATTAATGTAAAAGATAATTTTAAAGCCTATCCAAATCCAACAAGAGGGTTGGTTAATGTGGTTATACCAGGTTCAGGTTTGCAGGAAGTATCAGCTACAGTTTATAATGCGCTTCAACAAAAAGTTTCTGAGCGTAATTACAAGTTAACTGGAGGAAAAATAGCGGTTTCTTTAAATGATGTTCCGTTAGGTATCTATTTTATAAGATTAAATGTTGAATCTCCGGTGATTCTAAAAATCGTGAAACAATAATAAATTTTATATAAAAAAGCAATTAGTAATAAAACATGAATAAATCAAAAAAAATACCAGTAGTAACAAAGGAAGTCTTAATTCCTTTTATACTTGTAACCTCATTATTTGCTTTATGGGGTTTTGCAAATGCGGTAACAGATCCTATGGTTCAAGCGTTTAAAAAAGTATTGGAACTTTCAAATTCAGAAGCGGCTTGGGTACAAACTGCATTTTATGGTGGGTATTTTTGTATGGCATTACCAGCGGCCATTTTTATGAGAAAATATTCTTATAAAGTGGGTATTTTAATTGGCTTAGGATTGTATGCAATGGGGGCATTGTTATTTTACCCTGCAGCCCAAACAGAAAATTTTGTTTTCTTTTGTTTAGGTTTATATATATTAACGTTTGGTCTGGCTTTTTTAGAAACCGCGGCAAATCCATATGCCTTAGCCATGGGGCCAAAAGAAACAGCAACACAGCGACTAAACTTGGCTCAAGCTTTCAATCCTGTTGGATTAATTTTAGGATTGATTGTAGCACAACAAGTGGTATTAAAAAACTTAAAATCTGATGATATAGAAAATTATAGCGCTTTGGATGAGGCATCAAAGGTATTAGTTCGTACCTCAGATTTAATGGTTATTCGTAATCCTTATGTAATTTTAGGATTGGTATTGATTGTTGTTTTTGTGATTTTCCTTGCTAGTAAAATGCCTCAAGCAAAGGACGAAGGCGGTATGCCTAAAATAGGAGAAACCTTTGTGGTTTTGAGTAAAAACAAAAAATATGTATTAGGTGTTTTGGCCCAAATATTCCATACGGGATGTTTAATTATGTGTTGGACTTATATCTATCAATATGCGGAGGCTATTGGTATGGATGCAGTTACAGCGGGGTATTATCAAATGGCCGCATTTGTTTTGTTTACCATAGGTAGAGCTGTAGGCACCTATTTATTACGGTTTATTAGTTCTGGTAAATTATTAATGTACTTTGCCATTTTTGGAGGCTTTTTCACCGTAGGTGCTATTTTTATAAATGGTATTGTTGGCCTATATAGTTTAGTAGGTATTTCTTTTTTTATGTCTTTAATGTTTCCTACTATTTATGGTATTGCGCTTGGTGATTTAACCGAGGAGCAATCAAAAGTAGGCTCAGCAGGTTTAATCATGGCTATTGTTGGAGGTGCTACATTACCTAAATTACAAGCTCTTATTATAGATATTGGAGGTAATGATGTTGCTGATACTAAGATATTAGGAGTTTCTGAAATCAACTTTTCCTATATTTTACCATTAGTTTGCTTTGTTTATATAGGTTGGTATGGATTAAGAGTATATAAGAAATATGAAGTTTTAAAAAGTGCCTTTTAGAAAAGATAGCTGGAATTTTAATAGTAGCAAATTATAATGTTTTAAAACCTTCAAGAGTTCAATTCTTGGAGGTTTTTGTTTTATATATTCTAATTTTGTTTTCTTAATACAGATCATTCTGGAATTATAGGGCACTAAACCCCATTAATATAAAATATTACCTCTATTTGCTTTGTCTCGGCAACAATCAATTTTAGCAAATTTTTTGCTGTTTCAGTTTCAGAATAAAGCAAAGGCGTATTTTGAAAAAATCAAGATGGAATCATGATCTTTCAGTTAATAGATTCCAAACCGTATTATTTAAAGAAATGTATAATCATGGTGTTTTAAGGCTTCAAATACGAGAATTATAATAATTCATACAATATTTTATGTAAATCACTAATTTTTTATTAATTAAGTGATTTTTAATCATTAATTAATTGTTAATTATCTTCTTTTTAATAGGGAAAAATACATTTGTTTCATATTAATTTAATAATCATTAAAACTTAAAATTATGAAAAAACAAGTACTTTTTTTATTTGCAATTATGGTAAATTGCAGCATTGTATTCGCACAGAATATTTGGAGTAACACTATGGCCAATGGTGCTTACGGAAACGAAGATAATTGGAGTGGGGGATATATTCCTGATGCATTTGATCAAGTGATATTTGATGGTAACACAACTGCTGATGATTGTATAGTAACGGATAACCAACAAAATGGTTGGTTGGAAGTTGGAGTAGGCGGTGTGGCTTATGGATCGTTGATTATTAAAAATGGTGGACATTTAGAAGGTAAAGCTGGGCATTGGACCGGTATAGGTTGGGATGCCGAAGCGACGCTTATGGTAGAGGCTGGAGGTATTTTTAGCGTTGCTGAACATTTATGGTTAGGTTTTAATTCAGCATCTAATAGCCATATGCATGTTTATGGTACAGTTAATGTTGCTGCAATGTATGGACAGAATTTTAATAATAGTACTAATTCAAAATCAGATGTAACAGTGCATAATGGTGGTGTTATGAACTTGTCACAATTTCATGGTTCAGGTAATTCAATTCGAGGAGCAAACCACACACTAACTGTTATGGGTGGCGGAAAAATTAATATAGTTGGTGATCATACAGCTATTCTTGCTACACACATTGGAGCAAGTCAAATTCTTGCTCCAGGTGGTACTGTTAATGTAGTCTTTGATGCAGATGCAAATATGACTATTGTGACAAGTACTGCAGAAGAGATACCATTAGGTGTAAAAGATTTTGCTACTTTAGATTTTAGTTTATATCCAAATCCAACTGCAGATGTAATTAATATTAAATCTAAAACTGCTATTTCTAATGTGAAAGTATATAGCACGTTAGGAAGATTAGTTAAAAACGTTAATGAACAATCTCGTATTAATATCTCTGATTTAAGCGCTGGTTACTATATTGTTAAAATTAAAGATGAGTTAGGTAACTTAGGTGTTAAAAGAATCATTAAGCAATAAGTATACATTCTAAAATTTATTTAGGAGAAAGAGGAGGGACAAATTGATTTACCCCTCCTTTGTTTTATGCGGGTTTTCTTCTATTTAAATTTATATTGAGGGAGGGAGCAGGATTACACAAAAAGAGACCTATGAAAATACTAATTATTACTATTGGAATTCTTCTTGTGGTTAATGTAGTGCTTTTAATTTTGAGTGTAAATGAAGATACAGAACCTTAAATTGAATGAATACTATTACTACAGTATTTTGTTGAATAATGATAAAGCATATTTATAAATAACAATTAAACGAAATGAGAATAAACCTCACGCATTGTATATTACTGATAGTTATTTTGGTTTTTAACTGCAAGGAAAAAGAGTACGCAGATAAAATTTATGAAAAACCAGAAATAATTAGAGAGGCGCCTTCAGATTTTCTTTCGCCAGAAGAAAGTATGAAAACATTTTATTTACCAGAAGGCTATAGAGTTGAATTAGTGGCTAGTGAACCCATGGTTGATGAACCAGCAACCATTGCATGGGATGGTAATGGTAGGATGTATGTTGCTGAGATGAATACCTATATGCAAGATGTAGATGGTAGTGGTACAGATCGCTCTATTAGTAAAATAAAGTTACTTGAAGATACTAATGGCGATGGGAAAATGGATAAAAGCACCGTGTTTATTGATAGTTTACTATTACCAAGAATGATATTGCCGCTTGAAGAAAATGAATTAATTGTAAATGAAACCTACTCTTATGACCTATGGAGTTATAAAGACACAGATAATGATGGTGTTGCCGATAAAAAAGAACGTGTATATTTTAATCCCAACCGTAGAGGTGGTAATTTAGAACATCAGCAAAGCGGGCTTTTGTGGAATTTAGATAATTGGGTTTATAACACTTATAACCCAATTCGCTTTAAATTTACTAAAGGCAAAGTAGTTGTAGATTCTCTTGATGGTATGCCTAGTGGTCAATGGGGTTTAACTCAGGATGATTTGGGTAATATGTATTACTCTGCTGCAGGAGGAGAAAACCCAGCTTATGGTTTTCAACAACCAGCAGCGTATGGAGATTATAATCCTCCAGGAAGATTATCAGAAGGGTTTGTAGAACCATGGCCTATTGTAGGTACTCCAGATGTTCAAGGAGGAACTGGACGATTGCGTGAAGATGGGACCCTTAATCATTTTACAGGAGTTGCAGGTCAGGAAATTTATAGAGGCCACAAACTACCAGCATCTATGTATGGTGACCTTTTTATTCCAGAGCCTGTTGGTAGACTCATTAGACGCGCTAAAGTGAAGAATGAAAATGGTAAAAAAGTACTGTATAATGCCTATGATAAAGTGGAATTTATGGCTTCTACTGATTTGAATTTCAGGCCCGTATGGGCTCAAACAGGTCCAGACGGAGCATTGTATATTGTAGATATGTATCGTGGTATTATTCAAGAGGGAAATTGGACTAGAAAAGGAAGTTTTTTACGCCCTGTTATTCAACGAAAAAAATTAGATAAAAATATAGGTAGAGGTAGGATTTATAGAATTGTACATGAAGATATAAAGCCAGATAAAAAACCAGATTTATTCGAAAAAACGGCATCAGAATTAGTCGATTATCTAGGGCACCGTAACGGTTGGTATCGTAATACAGCACAAAAATTGATAATATTAAAAGAAGATAAATCCGTAATTCCTAAATTAAAAAATATGGCTTTGGATAATAAGTCATTTTGGAATGGTTTATTTGATGCTGATAAGGATCTTGGTTTGGAACGAATTCATGCACTTTGGACCTTGGAAGGCATGGGTATTGTTGATAAAACCATTCTTAAAGAAAAGTTTTTTGATGAAGACCCTCGAGTAAGACTTACCGCCATAAGGTTAAGCGAAACGTTTTTGAAAACGGACGATACCGAATTGTTTTCTAATCTTGAGGGCTTAATAGAAGACCCATCAATAGAAGTCGTGAATCAACTTGCATTAAGTTTACGCTTCAGTAAAGATAAAAAAGCTACTGATTTATTGAATATTATAAAAGATAAATATACTGATCACGAAATTATTTCACACTCAGTAACAGAAAGTTTAAAGAAAGACGATTCAAAGTTAGAAAAATTAAAAAAGCGAGTTTACACATGGGATAGTAACGATAAAGTGAGAATCTTTAAAGGTTATGATATTTCTAATCAGTTATGCATTACGTGCCATGGAGCTGATTTAAAAGGTGTGAAAAACGAAGATGGGTCGCTAGTGGCGCCATCTTTAATAGGGAGTTCTAGAGTAAAAGGAGATAAAGAGCGATTGATTAAAATTGTATTAAATGGACTTATAGGTCCTGTTGATGGTAAAGATTACGGTATTATGATGCCTTTAAAAAGCAATGCTGATGATTGGATAGCAAATATCCTTAGTTATGTAAGAGCCATGAATGATGAGGGCGTAGTAAATACAGGAGAAGTTCGTCGGGTAAGAGAAAAAACAAAGGATAGAGAAGATTATTGGACATTGAAAGAATTAGAGTTAGAGTAGTATTGATATTTAATTAACGCATCATGAGCTTAAAAAAGAATAAAGTATTAGTTTTATTTCTGTTGGTATCTTTAAATATGTTTAGCCAACAAGAAAATAAGAAACTGGAAGTACTAATTATTACAGGACAGAATAACCATAACTGGCAATTAACGTCTACTACTGTAAGTCAAATATTTAATAGCAGTCAGCTATTTAATGCTAAAATTATTAGCACACCTGCCCAAGGGGAAGATATGTCATTATTTATCCCTGATTTTGATGGATATGACCTTATTTGCTTGGACTATAATGGAGATTATTGGCCAGAGCAAACTCAGCAAAACTTTATTCATTTCATTAAAAAAGGTGGTGGTTTAGTCTTATTTCATGCTTCAGATAATGCTTTTCCTAAATGGACGGAATTTAACCGAATCATTGGTGTTGGAGGTTGGGGTGACCGTACTGAAAAAGATGGACCTATTTTGTATTGGGAAGATGGAGAAGTTAGAAAAGATTATACTAATGGGCCTGGAGGTGCTCATGGACAGCCAATTGAATATTTGGTTAATGGAAGAGATTTAAATCATCCCATTTTAAAAGGTATACCAGTAAGTTGGTTGCATGCCAAGGATGAACTGTACCATAGTCTTAGAGGTCCCGCTAAAAAGATAAAAGTATTAGCAACGGCAGAGCAGGACAAGGCTACAGGAGGTTCAGGACGTCAAGAACCTGTATTAATAGCCGTGAAATATGGCAAAGGGCGTGTTTTTCATTCTGTCTTGGGGCATGTAGGGAAAAATGATGATAATCTTGACGCTATATTATGTGAAGGATTTATTACAACGTTGTTGAGAGGGGCTGAGTGGGCTGCCACAGGAAAGGTGACTCAGAAAATTAATGATAATTTCCCAAACTCCCAAAACTTAAAAATCCGAGAAACTTTAAAAAAGTAAACATTATCAATATTATAAAGTATTAGCATGTTATGTGAATAAATAATCAACTCAATATTTCGGTTTTTTAATAGGATATTTTCGATATTAAAATTGAGGTAGCGAACTTAGATTTGTAAATATTGGTTTACTTAGTACGTGCCTGAAATATAAGTCAAAAAAAATATTTTATTAAAAACAAGAAATTAAACACCCTAATTAAGGATATATTAATTGTTAATTAATCCTGCTATGTCATATTTGGAATTTATAATGTATTTCCTTTTTTATTAAAAATAAGACGTAGCCATGGCATCAATAGCATCAGTTTCTACTACCAGTAATTCGAGTGAATTAATAAAAGGATATAAAAGTGCTTTCGCAATATTATCGCTTTTGTTTTTTATGTGGGGATTTATTACGTGTTTAAATGATATTTTAATTCCTTATCTAAAAGCGGTCTTTGAGCTCAGTTACTTTCAGGCCATGTTGATTCAGTTTGCGTTCTTTGGGGCATACTTTGTGGGGTCTTTAATCTATTTTGTCATATCCATGACTTTAGGTGATCCTATTGCTAAAATGGGTTACAAGAATGGAATCATATTAGGCTTAGTTATTTCAGCTTTAGGTTGTGCCTTGTTTATACCAGCAGCAGCTTACTTGATGTACGGGTTTTTTCTAACAGCGCTTTTTTGTCTCGGAATAGGATTAACCGTTTTACAAATAGCTGCAAACCCTTATGTCGCCATATTGGGGAGTTCAAAAACAGCATCAAGCCGGCTTAATTTGGCTCAGGGGTTTAATTCTTTTGGGTATACCATAGCTCCAGTTATTGGTGGCTATCTCATTTTTAATTTTTTTGGAGGCGATGATGTTTTAGGAGCTGATGCACTTAAAATCCCATATTTAGGGCTGAGTATATTATTTCTATTGTTGGCTGTAGTCATAAAGTTTTATCCTTTGCCAGTGGTCATGCAAAATGAAACAGTAGAAAAAGGTCCAGGAGCTCTCAAATACAGGCATCTGGTATTGGGAATGATAGCCATATTTATGTACGTAGGAGGAGAGGTTGCTATTGGAAGCCTGTTGGTGAATTTTTTTGGATTACCTGAAATAGCAGGATTAGGAGAAACGGAGGCTAGTACATTTTTATCCTTTTATTGGGGAGGTACCATGATAGGGCGCTTTTTAGGTGCTATTTCTTTGAGTAATATTGCCAACGGAAAAAAGTTTGGATTGATGATGGTTACTGCGATAGCTGCTTTTCTAGTTATTTATGGTGTGGTTTACTTAAATACTGGTATTTCAATAATAGAGATAGCGCCTTTTATGTTGTTTATTTTATTAAACCTATTGGCATTTAGACTGGGTAATTCAAATCCACAACGCACCTTAGCTATATTTTCGGCAATTGTAATAGCATTGTTGGCTGCTGTTTTAATGACAACAGGAAAGGTTGCTTTTTGGTGTGTAATTTCTATTGGTTTGTTTAATTCCATCATGTGGTCAAATGTTTTCACATTGGCCATAACTGGTTTGGGTAAGTATACAAGCCAAGCATCATCACTTTTAGTGATGGCAATTCTTGGAGGGGCACTCGTGCCTTTGATTCAAGGAGCACTTGCTGATGTTGTAGGCATACAAATGTCATTTGCACTACCTATTATCTGTTATGCCTTTTTGGGGTATTATGGAATTTGGGGATACAAACCAAGAAAGCAAGATTAATTGGATTGAGGCATCACATTTGATTTATTTAAATTTTATCGAATAATACTTAACTATATAACTTATGAGATTAGAAAATAAAAAAGCGATTGTCACAGGTGGTGCATGTGGTATAGGTAAAGCCATTGTTAAACGTTTTGCTAAAGAAGGGGCAGAAGCGTGCATTTTAGACATTAATGATCAAGAATCTGCGAAAGTTGTAGATGCTATTCATAGAAATGGAGGAAAAGCTTATGCAATTCATTGCGATGTTGGAGATTCTAAGCAGGTTGAAACCGCTTTTAACAAAGCCATGGAATTAATGGGAGGACTTAATATATTGGTCAATAACACCGGTGTTATTCGTCAATCTTCTGTTCTTGAAACCTCCGAGGAAGATTGGGATTTCATTATTCGGACCAATTTAAAAAGTGTCTTTCTTTGTACACAAAAAGCATTGAAAGAAATGGTATCTGCTGGTAATGGCGGACGAATTATTGGGATATCGAGCATTCATTCAACCTTGAGTGAACCCAATTGTTGTCATTATACAGCGGCCAAAGGAGGAATGGATTCTTTTTTAAGAACGGTAGCCACAGAAATGGCGCCACATAAAATAACAGCTAATTTTATTAGACCTGGAGCCACATATACAGAATTAACAATTCCTATGTATACCGAGTCTGTTACCAATTCTTTACACAAGCGCATTCCTCTTGCTGAAATTGCAGAGGCTGAATGGATTGCTAATGCAGCACTTTTTCTTGCCAGTGATGAATCACGATATATGACAGGGCAAAACATGACCGTAGATGGTGGTTTTACAATGGATGGATCATTACCTGATGCCGTGTATTGGGAAGAGTAAACCATGTAATTTTATAAAAACATAGATGAGCGAAATAAGAAATATAAGTAATACATCCCTTATAAAATGGGGAAAAGCCTGTTTACAAGCCATTGGAGTGTCTGAAGAGGATGCTCAATTTGTTTGTGAAAGTCTTACGCAAACCAGTTTATGGGGCATTGATTCTCATGGTATCGCTAGACTGCCGCATTATATGAATAGAATTGTAGCGGGATCTATAAATCCAGTGCCAAAAGTAAAAACAGAAATAACTGGGCCTTGTTCAGCAAATATTGATGGAGATCATGGTTTAGGAATTGTTGTTGTTGGTGAAGCCACCAGACAATCAATTGTATTAGCAAAGAAAAATGGTATAGGAGTTGTTGGTGTTCGAGATTCCTCACATTGCGGTGCTATTGGAATCTATGGTAGAATGATTGCTGATGCTGGACTAATTGGAATTACTTTTACCCATTCTGATTCATTTGTTGCACCTCACAATGGTTATCAGAAATTTTTAGGAACAAATCCAATTTGTATAGCAGTACCAAATGAAGATGGACCTCCTGTTTGTCTTGATATGGCTACCAGTGCGATACCTTTCAATTATATAATGAATGCCAGAAATGAAAATCGTAACATTCCTGATGATGTAGCTTACAACCTAGAAGGGGAGGCCACGGAAAACCCAAATGATGTTGCGGCTCTTAAACCTATGGCAGAACATAAAGGATACGCTTTAGCCTTTATGATTGAATTACTTTGTGGCCCTTTAAACGGCATGCCTTTTGGCTTAAACATTTCTTCTATGTATGAAGATTTAACTAAAAGAAGACATTTAGGTTCTTTTGTTATAGCTATTGACCCTATGCGTTTTTTTGGGGGGCATAATTTTTCTAAAACGGTAGCTATGATGGTTAAATCTGCCCGTCAACAACAAGTTAAAAATAAAGATGAACCTGTGTTAGCTCCAGGAGATGATCAATATGCCAAGGAGGCTATAAGGCTTGAAATAGGAATACCTGTGGAACCTGGTTTATTGAAACAAATGATTACTTGGAGCCAGAAGTTAGATGTAAAGTTACCTTCGGAAATTGAAAAATCTAATCTTGAGTAGAAGAATTACCCAAACATGATAAAGTTATAGTAATCAAAAAAGCTGAACAATGATGTCATTGTTCAGCTCTCAAGTTAAGTGCTTTAATGAAGGCGATTTAAGGAAGTGTCTTCACATAAATCTTTTCAAACTCTAAGGCGCCAAGTTCTCCTTGAATACCTATGTAACCTGATGGTAATAAAATACTTGATGCATCAGTAATCTTAGTACCATTTAGTACAACGGTTAAATCTTCATCAATGCAGGTGATTTGAAATACGTTCCATTGTTTTGTAGGTTTATAGGCTTTGGCTAAAGCATCCAAATCGGTTTGATGCGTAAACGGTGGTGCACCATAGGGTATCATACCGCCTAAAGGCGCTTCTCCTGTAATAATATCTTTGCATTGCACTTGGTAACCATTATTTGGCCAGCCGGTTTCTAACGTTGTGCTGGTAGCTGCAGTACGAACAAAAATACCACTGTTAGCCTCTTTTTCTAAAAATCGGAATTTGATATAAAGTGTAAAATTTTTAAATGTTTCTTTGCTTCTTAACCAACCTGTTCCTTTATTTAATTTTAAAAGACCATCTTCAACAGAAAACTGCCCATTGTTTTCTATAACCCATCCGTCTAAAGATTTTCCATCAAATAGATTTATCTCAGTCGTTTGGGAATAACTTATTTGTTGTATAAGTATGAAACAAATTAAAAGTTTTAAATAATGTTGCATGTTTAATAAGGGGTTGAATTAATGAAAGAAGTTCAATGGTTCGGCAGTCATAAAACAAATTATACTCTTAGATAAAACACCGTGTATATCGACTTGTTTTAAAGCTTTTTTGTCTCATATACATGGTGTTTTATCTAAAAATATATTGTTCAGAACGGATGCATGATTAAGCTTTTTTTGAAGCTGAAGTATTGTTTTTACCAAACTTCCAAATAATAGCAAATAAAATAGCGCAAGGAATAAGAACCCATCCCCATTCACTAATAAAAGAATCATGACTATGGTGCGCTGCTCCAGGATGTGCGTAAATGGATTGAATGCTTAAGGCTAGGGCTAAAATTAAAAGTGTTTTTTTCATGTTTTTAAATTTATTGATTAAAATTGATTTTGTTTTTTATTTGAAAAGGTGATTGATTGGAATGCTTGCTTATGTTTTTAATATCTTCAAATTCAGGTTTTATTTTTGTTACACCAGAAGTTGTTACGGATTCTTTTACAGTAACTACCCCAAAAGCGGTTTCTTTCTTTACTATTTTCCGAGGTAATTCTAAACGCTCTACATTAAAAAACCTTAAGCCTATGGTGCTTGTGTTTTCAAAAAGATAGTTTGATACGTTTTTGATGTCATCAGATTTTAGAATGATTTTAAGTATAAACCCAAATCTGCCTTTTTTCATGATTTCCTGTGACATGCTAAAGTCTACAGCACCAGATTTTAGTAACCCTTCTTGGAAATCTGTTCCTAAATATTCAGGAGACATATCATCAATAGAAGTTTCCATCTGAGTATATAAATTAAGATTACGGTCTGCTTTTGTTTCTAATAATGAAACCCTCACAACATTAGGGTAGTGAAAATCCATTTTTCCAGGACCATAAGCTATTTTTTTTGGTGCATAACTGTTTGAATTTGTAAACTCAGGATTAAGGTATTTTAAAATTGCAGCCCCTGTAGGTGTTACTTTTTCTCCTTTTTCTTCTCCTGAATAAATGGGTATGCCTTTTAGTATTTCGGCAGTTGCTGGTGCGGGTATAGGTAACATACCATGCTGCGTTTTTACCATACCAAAACCAGTACAAACAGGCGTGCAGATTACTTTAGATATATTTAGTTTATCTATTAATACCGCGTTTCCAACAATGTCTATAATAGAATCTACGCCACTAATCTCATGAAAATGAATGGTTTCTAAAGGCATGTCATGAATTTTTGATTCTGCTTTGCCAATAATCAAAAAAATATCGTGTGCTATTTTTTTAGCATTTTCGCTAATGTGAGCATGGTCAATAATCTTTTGAATATCTTTTAAATGCCTATGATTTCCGTGGTCGTGTGAATGCTCATGGTGATGATGGTGGTTATCATTACCATGATCGTTATGATGGTGGGGATGTTTATGCCCTTCATCATGTTTATGATCCTCATCCTTCGTAATGGTTTCGTTTAAATCAATAACTTCAACATAATTACAGCTAATACCATTTTTATTGACTTTTTCAATTTCTATTCTTGCATCAGGCAAATGCAATTGTTTAGGTAAATCACGAAGTATCTCATAGTCATTAAGCAGTTCGCAAAAAACACTTAAAAACATGTTTCCAGACAATCCAGAAAAGGCTTCTATATATATCGTATTCATTACTTTTTTAAATTTAATATTCTAAAAGCGCACATAGCTGCGCCATAACCATTATCAATATTAGTAACCACAATGCCATTGGCACAACTAGTTAGCATAGCGTGTAACGCGGTTTCTCCATTTTTGGCTGCTCCGTATCCTACCGATGTGGGGACAGCAATTATAGGTTGTGGTAATAAGCCACCCATAACGGTTGGTAGGGCACCTTCAAAACCAGCAACCACTATTAAAACATCAAATGTCTTTAGTTCCTCTAAATTATTCATTAATCGATGTAGACCGGCTACGCCTATATCATGAATAATTTTGGCACTCATACCCATATAAGAAAGTGTGTAAAACGCCTCATTGGCAACACCAATATCTGAGCTTCCCGCAGACACAATACCTACTTTATAGTTGTCGTGCTTTATTTTGATTTGATTTAATATGAAAATTTGTGAATCTTCATCGTAAAATGCATCTGAAAATATTTTTAATAAAGCCTTTGCTTTATTGTTTTGAAGTTTGGTTATTAAAACGTTTTCTTTCTTTTCAGTATAATCATAAAGCAATTCAGTGAGTAATGACACACTTTTTGACGCTCCGAAAATGACTTCATCAAATCCTAAGCGCGATTTTCTGTCCGTATCAATATTAAAATTTTTACTCATTTAAGACTCTATTTAATTTACCAGATACAAACCCTTCTTTGTCAATACGCACTGTTTTGAATCCTAGATTTTTAATACCTATTGATATATGTTCGAATTTTTTATGAAGTTTTTCAATGTCATAAACAGGTACTTCAATGGAAGCTTCTTCACCTTTATGCCGCACCCTTACTTCATGAAAACCAAAATCATTTAATAGATATTCGGCATGTTCTATTTGTTTTAAACGCTCGCTGTTTACATTTGTACCATATGGAATTCTAGAACTTAAACAAGGACTTGGAGGTTTAAAGGCTGTTTCTAAGCCCAGCATATTTGCCATTTCAATAACCTCCTTTTTAGTGATTTTAAGTTCAACTAAAGGCGATTTTATTTGATGCATTTTTGCCGCTTCTAAACCAGGTCTGTAATCACCTAAATCGTCAAAGTTTGTTCCGTTAAGTATCGTGTATGTTGGATATTTTTCCTGAATAATATTTACCATAGCCTCATATAAATGATTTTTACAAAAAAAACATCTATTGGCAGGATTCTTGGCGTAATTTGGGTCATTTAACTCATTGGTTTTAATAACTTCAAGTGTTATGCCATGATTATGGCAAAAGCGTGAGGCCACTTCAAAATCTTTTAATTTTAAACTTTCGGAATTAGATATTAATCCCACGGCATTTTCCTTTAAAATTAATTTTGAAACATATAAAACTAAAGAAGAATCAACCCCACCAGAAAAAGCGGTTACAGTGCCCTCCTGATTTTTGAACCAACTTTTAAGTGCTTCTAATTTTGTTGTTATCATTTGTTTTAAGCCAAGACGCGTTTATAATTTTCTACTACTTGACCAGCATATGGTTTTGCATAGTCTACAAGTTTTTGCATATCTGCTACAGATAATTTTTTCAGCTCATTTAAAACTTTTACATTGTCTTCTAACTCATAAGTAAATCGACATCCACTACAAAGACTAGAAACAGGTAAGGAGTATACATATTGATGTAAGTTGGCATGCGTAAGTTGCGTTTTACTTACAACGTCTGGAATGTCTTTGGTTCTAATATCTTCTGGCGTGGTGTCAATTCGTCCTCCCATCATACTGCCACCAGCCATTGTTTTCATTGCAATAACACCATATTTTTTTTCTAATAAAACAGGTAATACATCATGCTGAAATGATTCAAACGATGGATCACAAACATTTAATGGCATTTGGCAAGTGTCTAATTCTATACCTAGTTCAGAAAGTCTATGTAATAAATGTAAATGAGTTTTGGGACTTTGATGACCAGTAAACCCAATGTATTTTACTTTACCTTGTTCTTTAGCTTCTAAAAAAGCATCTAATACGCCGTCCCGCAATCTTTCGTCAACTTCCTTTGGAGTATTTAATGCATGAATTTGCCATAAATCTAAGTAATCTGTTTTAAGAGCTCTTAGAGAATCTTCTAATTGTTGCTTTACGCCTTTGCCCGTTGGAGCCGGAGCTTTAGACATTAAAAAAATCTCATCGCGATATTTAGGCGTTAAAAACTGACCCATATATTCTTCAGATCTGCCATTATGATAGCCTCTGGCATTATCAAAAAATCGAACGCCTAATTCCATTGCACGTTCAATCATTATTTGTGCGTCTTTAGGATTCTCAGTGAAACCCAAATGATAGCCGCCTAGACAAAAAGAAGTGACTTTTGTGCCATTTCTTATTAATTGACGCTGGGGTAAAACGTCTCCTAATCTGTCTGAAACAGGAAGGGCTGATGCCCAATCTGCCACCAAACTAAATGCGGCAACAGTGGCTGCCTTTTTTAAAAACTCTCTCCGATCTTCCATAAAGTTATATATAAGGTGTTTGATTAAAATTAAATTACAAATTAAATAGAATACATTAATTATGAATTAATTTTTTATTAATTCATAATTAATGTATGTTTTTTTAACATTTCTTTTTTTAAATCTAATATACAACTTCAATCATTTCATTTTATCGTTGGTTTAATCTTGATTATGAGATGAGTAAAAGCAGTTCGTTATTTAGATTCATTCCATTTATGAGAATAAAGGAATAATTTTTTCTTGTATTTTGATAAATTAATAAAATATTAATTAAAAAATAATACCCTAATCATTAATTTACTAGTTAAAGTGCTATTATCTCAAATAAATAAGTAATTCAGTGCATTTTATTAATTTGGTTTTTAAGGTGCGTTGAGATTAATTGGACTTTCTGAAAAGTTAGAGTATGAATTTAAAGAGTGAATTAAACTAAATGGAAAATCGAAGAAAATTTTTAAAAAAGACCTTGTCTTTTGCAGCTGGGAGTTTTATTATTAATAAGTCTTTTGCTAAGACAAATTCTACACAGAGAGATTTTGATATTATTGAAAACCAAAAGGCGATTAATAATCCATACGGAATATCTTCTGATAAGGTTAAATGGATGAAACAAGCCACCCTTAAACAGCTTAAAGGATGTCGAGTTAAAGGTGCTGGCGGTACTTGGATTCATACACCAGACGGTGTGGGTAATTACAAGGCGCTTTGGACAAGAGATAGTTATTATATGGTGGAGTACGCTGGTGATTTAATGGATCCAGAAGATATTAAAGCGTCTATTTATTATTTAATTAATGGTCAGCGTGAAGATGGCTGTATCCCAGATCGTGTAAATGCTGAAGGTTTACCTGTATATAGTCCAGGAGCACCAGGGAACCCATTGGCAGATCATGCCGTTGATAATGGTCCTTTCATGGCGATGATGGTTTGCTCTTATGTAAACCAGTATGATGATGAAGAACTTTTTAAAGCGTTAGAACAAAAACTGCTTAAAGGGATTGAGTTTGTGCATGTAAAAGAAAATGGTTTAGTGTATAATAAGCCTGAAAAACCTGAGTGTGTTTATGGTTTTACAGATATTGTTAAAAAAACAGGCTATCTTCTATTTACATCGTTACTATATTTTAAGGCTAATTTAGAGATGTACAAATTGTGTAAAAAATTTGGATATGGAAATGCCAGTAAATATAGAAGGCGCTACGAATATGTACGGCAGAGTATTTACAGATTATGGGATGAAGAAACGGGTATGTTTTTGGCTGCTGATGAAGATTGTAAGCAGATTGATATTTGGGGAAGTGCTTATGCCGTGGATGTAGGAATAACTTCTGAAGATCAAACCAAAAGAATTACACAATATTTAGTAAACCATTATGATGATATTGTGAGAAAAGGGCAAATAAAACATTTGCCTGGAAAGGATGAAGTTTGGGAAAAACTATTTCATCCTTGCGAAGCAGGTACTTATCAAAATGGTGCTTATTGGGCGACGCCGCTTTCTTGGATGATACCCGTATTTGCTAAATATGATAAGAAATTAGCCAAGAAAATGTTAGAGACCGTTATTGAAGATTTTCAAAAAAACGGTATTAATGAATGTATCAATCAAGATTATGTTAAAGTACCCAATTTTGTGGTAAGTGCTACCAATGTTTACGCGCTTATACGCTAATGTTTGATAGTCAAATTTACGGTATTTTGAAAGCGGGATTCGTACCTATTAAAATATAAATATATGAAATTAAAGTTAATAATAGTGATGCTTTTATCACTAAGTACCCTGAGTTCTCAGTCACAGTCCAAAGCTATTAAAGATGGTTTTGTTAAATTATTTAATGGAGAAAACCTTGATAGCTGGTATTTAAAAATAAGAAATGGTGATTCAGCTTTAGCTAAAAAAGTATATGCCGTAGATAAAGGGACGGTTCATGTTTTTAAAGATTTTCCTAAAGAATTTGAACTAAATACAGGTGAAAATAATACTCATGGGCTTTTTTATACAGATAAAGAATATAGTAAATTTATATTTAGATTTGAGTATAAATGGGGTGATGGCATTGCTAATAATTTTGATACTTATCAATATGATGCAGGAATGTATTATCATGTAGTTGATGATGCAGTATGGCCAAAAGGTATTGAATATCAAGTAAGATACAATCATAAAAATAAAAGAAATCATACTGGCGATTTTTGGGCTTATAACATAAAATGGTATTCAAAAGATGGAGAAACTTTTGCATTGCCATCCAATGGAGGGGTGCCTGTTTTAGATCATGCTGGGGAACATCGTGCTATAGAAAATGTAAACTTCAACGCTTTAAATAATAAATGGAATGTTTGTGAAGTAATCGTTATGGGAGATGCATATGCCATTCATAAATTAAACGGTAAGATTGTAAATATGGCAACAGACTTGCCTTATAGTAAAGGAAAAATTGGCTTGCAATCAGAAACCGCTGAGATATTATATAGGAATATCGAAATTAAAGAGCTTGAAGAAATTGTACCTATGGAAGAATTTTTGAACTAAGAATTAATTTCAAAAAAAAGATAATTTCAAAATTATAGATTAAATATTTACAAATAGTTAATTATGGAAAATAGCAAAAATCAATTAAGTCGTAGGAATGTTTTAAAAACAATTGGACTAGGATCTGCTGCTGGTGCTATGGGGCTTTTTGGCGGCTCTAGTGCATACGCTACAAACATAAAAACACCTTCATATTTGAATGGTGCACAGGTTAAGATAATCAAAGTACGTGCTATTTTAACGGCGCCTTACGGAACCAATTTGGTTATTGTAAAAGTAGAAACCAATCAAGATGGCCTTTATGGCGTGGGGTGTGCCACTTTTACCCAAAGAGCTCATACCGTTGTTTCGGCAATTAATGAATATTTAGATGATTTTTGTAGAGGAAAGAATGTCGCTAATATAGAAGATCTTTGGCAGACTGCTTACCAGAGTTCTTATTGGAGAAATGGTCCTGTACTTAATAATGCGCTTAGTGGATTAGACCAAGCACTTTGGGATATTAAGGGTAAAATGGCAGGAATGCCAGTCTATGAATTGTTAGGCGGAAAAACTAGATTTGCTGTTGACACCTATACCCATGCCTCTGGACAATCTGCAGAAGAGGTTATGGACGATGTGGAAAAATACAAAGACATGGGGTATAGAAATATTCGTATTCAGTTGGGCGGATATGGTTCTACACACTTGACAAAAAATCCAGATTGGAAAAAAGGTGGTTTTGGAAGCCCAAACGATAATACCATGGATCCCCAAGCTTATAAACGTGGTACTATAAATATTTTTAAAAAAGCCCGTGAAAGGTTTGGAGATGATATTGAATTACTTCACGATATGCATGAACGCCTTCAGCCTATGGATGCCATCGATATGATTAAAAAAGTGGAAGAATATCGGCCATTTTTTATTGAAGATCCATTTTCTCCAGAAAATATGGGATGGTTTAAATTATTGAGAGAAAGTACCAGTGTGCCTATTGCTATGGGCGAGCTATTAAATAATCCACATGAATGGCTTGAACCCATGAGTCAAAGGTTATATGATTTTATCAGAATACATATTTCGCAAGTGGGAGGAATTACACCGGCTATGAAAATAGCACGGTTAGGTGAGTTTTTTAACGTTAGAACGGCATGGCATGGTCCCGGAGATACGTCTCCAGTTGGGCATGCCGCCAATGCACACATAGATCTTACGGTTTGGAATTTTGGAGTTCAAGAAGCACAACACTTTAATGATTTGGCTAAAGAAGTTTTCCCAGGAACGCCAGAAGTGAAAAATGGTTATATGTTTGTTAATGAAGCACCAGGTTTAGGGGTAGATATTAATGAAAAGTTAGCTAAAAAATATCCGCCTAAGAAATATAATTATAACTGGACACAGGTGCGCGCAAAAGATGGCACCCCTATAAGACCTTAATTAGATGTGTAATAAGGATGTTTTTGTAGGCAAAGGAGAAAGAGTTGATGACAAAATATAATTTCGCAAAAATGCGATTAATTTTTTTATGGAGTCTATTACCTCTTTTTAATTTTTGTATGGCGCAGCATAGCCCTCAAATAGACATTTCAAATGATTTAGTAAAAGCAAAAATATACCTTCCAGATTTTGATGATGGTTATTACAGAGCCACACGTTTTGATTGGTCTGGCGTGATGCCATATTTAGAGCATGATGGACATAGCTATTTTGGAAAATGGTTTAAAAATTATGACCCTAGAGTACATGAATCTGTGATGGGACCCGTTGAAGAATTTGTGCCCTTTGGGTACAAAGAGGCAAATATAGGAGAAAGCTTTTTGAAGATTGGAGTAGGAACTCTCGTGAAGCCTGAAGAATCAAAATATAACGCATTTAAACTTTATGAGATTAGTAATAAGGGAAAATGGGAAGTTTCAGCGAAATCTAACAAAGTAGAATTTAAGCACATTTTAAATGATGATAAATATGCTTATAAGTATATAAAACAGATTGGTCTGCCAGAAGGTAAATCAGAGATGATTATAAGTCATGAATTTACAAATACAGGAAACCAAAGGATTGAAACAGAAGTGTATAATCATAATTTCTTTTTCATAGATAGTGTAAATATAGGTTCGGGTTATGTGGTTAAGTTTCCGTTTAATGTGGTTGCAAAAAACAAAGTAAAGGGCATTGGAACGTTTGCTGAAATTGAGAAGAATACCATTAAATTTATTAACGATTTACAAGAAGGTGATCAGGTATATATTGAGTCTGTTACTGGGTATGATTTAAATTCTGAAGCGTATGATATTACTATTGAAAACAAGAAAACTGGCGCAGGAGTGAAAATACATTGTGACAGGCCGCTATTTAAACTGGTTTTTTGGTCAGCATATAAAACGGTTTGCCCAGAGCCATACATAAGTATTAAGGTAGAACCTGGAGAAACTGTGACTTGGCAAATAACTTATAGTTTTTACAGCTTTTAATGTTGCTTTTACATGACTATCAAATATCAAATATCAAAAAACAACGAACAACTAAAATAAAACATTTTGAAAAACGGAAACATTTATAAAGCCTCGCTTTTAGTGTCATTAATAGTATTTCTTTGCATCTTAATAATACTGTTTACAGGGTATATAGCCCAGTCAGGATTATTGATTATTGCTTTTTTTATAATTTTAGCATTCAGTTTCACGGGTTATAAGGCCTTGAAAGGTTATGTTTTTCCGACACTAATATTTGCTGGAGTGTCATTAGCCTTATATTACCCAGAATATTTTACTCATATTAGAGATTTCAAACTAACAGCGCTTATTATTCCACTCATTCAAATTATTATGTTTGGCATGGGAACGTCGATGAGTGTTAAGGATTTTGGAGCAATTTTTAAATCTCCAAAAGGTGTAATTGTTGGGGTTACCGCCCAATTAGGAATCATGCCGTTAATGGGGTTTGCTTTGGCTAAATTAAGTGGTTTTCCACCTGAAATTGCTGCTGGTATCGTTTTAATTGGTTGTTCTCCTAGCGGAGTTGCATCCAATGTCATGGCATATTTAGCTAAGGCAAATTTAGCGCTTTCAATCACTATCACATCTATTGCAACACTTATTGCACCTTTTGTCACCCCACTTCTTATGAAGATTTTGGCGGGAGAATTTGTTGAGATAGATGTCATGAATATGATGTGGAGCATCATAAAAATGATTATCCTACCTATAGGAGCTGGATTGCTTTTTAATAGATTATTAGGAGGTAAAACTAAATGGTTAGACAAAGTTTTACCTTTAGTGTCAATGTTGGCCATAGGATTAATAATCATAGTTATTACGGCAGCAGGAAGGGATAGTCTTTTAGATATTGGAGCGATTTTGATGCTAATAGTATTAGTACATAACCTATTTGGTTATTTGTTAGGGTATTGGTATGCAAAACTATTAAAACTGTCAGAACAAGATGCGCGTACAATAGCTATTGAAGTAGGTATGCAAAATGGTGGCTTAGCTTCCGGAATTGCAAATTCTTTAGGTAAAATAGCCACCATGGGACTTGCACCTGCCGTTTTTGGTCCGCTAATGAATATTACGGGTTCTATTTTAGCGTCCTATTGGCAAAAAAAGCAACCAGAGGATTTTAAGGAAAATGTACCCTAAGTTGATTTGATAAAGTCACGTGAGTTCAATATGACTATATAATGTTAAATATAGTTGTTTAGTATTCACAAAATTATTTTTCAGTGAAAGATTTTTTTTCAAATATGTGTAAATTCTAGATGCAGATGCTATGAGTAGAATAATAATATAACATATTTATGATCAATAATTAATTTGCTGAGTACCCTGGTTTTGTCTTATGAAAAATTTTTTTTTACATCGAACTTACATTATTTTATTTATTTTGCGAATCATTCTAATCAATTTAAATACTTTCTCTTGGTATTAGGCAATAATATAATCAGTAAAAATGCTATAGAGCAATTATTTGAAACATATTACGAAGTACTCGTGCAATATGCTAAGAGGTTTTTGTTTTCAAAAGATGAATGTGAAGATCTGGTTCAAGATGTTTTTGTTGGTCTTTGGGAAAAAGAAAATGCTTTTCCAGATGATGTGTCATTAAAGGTTTTTCTGTATAGGTCAGTGCGCAATAAGTGCTTTAACGTTATTAAGCATAATAAAGTAAAAGATAAATATGCTGAAAACACAATAAAATCATTAGAAGATGATAATTTATTTTTAAAGCAAATACTTGAAGAAGAAATAGTTCGCCAACTATATAAGGCCATAGACGTACTTCCAAAAAGAAAAAAAGAAATTATTAAATTGAGCCTCAAAGGTCTTAAGAACACTGAAATTGCTGAAGAACTTGATATAAAACTTCAAACCGTTAAAACTTTAAAATCTCAATCATATAAAATTTTAAGGGAACAGTTCCAAGAATTAAGTACAATTATCTGCTTTTTATTGGCATAAATAATTTCAATATTATACAAAACACAGTTTTATTTTAGGCTTCATTTTCTATGATACCAATATCATAACATCTATTAAGTCAATTCCGCTTATCCAAAATAAATTTCAGTTCAATAAAAATATATGATATCGGTAATTATTTATAACTATTTTTTGCAATTTCATAAAAAAAACCATTTTTCAGTAGTACCTTATTAAAACTTAGTTGTTCTATATATAAATACTACAAATAGAATGATTGATATTTTTCACATATCAAAATTAATAATTAAAAAAAAGTTAAAGGTCTTATCAGATTCTGATAAGTCAGAACTGAAGAAGTTTAATAAGGAATACCCGTTTTTAAAAGAAATTAAATTTGAAGAATTAGCAGATAAAATTGAATCTTATTCTACAATTAATAAAGAAAGAGCATGGGAGTCCATAGAGCAAAAGTCTCAAAACAGAAAGGGCTCGTCGGTTTTTGTGTTATTCAAAAAGCCTTGGTATAAATATGCCGCTGCGGCTATTTTTATTGGAATTTTAACTACAACCTATTTCTTAAAAGGCAATATAGTCAATACGCCTATAGAGGCTACTCCAATAATAGTAAATACTAATATTATTGAACCAGGTACAGATAAAGCAACTTTGACTTTAGGAGATGGTACAGTTGTAGCTCTTGAAAAAGGAAATAATTATCAAAACCAAAATATTAAAAGTAACGGGGAAGAGCTAATATATAAAGCAGGCAAAAGAAAAACTAACGAGGTTGCATATAACTATTTAACCATTCCAAGAGGAGGGCAGTTCTTTATTAAATTGTCAGATGGAAGTCAAGTGTGGTTAAATTCTGAATCTCAACTAAAATATCCTGTAAGTTTTATTGAAGGAGAAACTCGTGTTGTAGAGTTAGTTTATGGTGAAGCTTATTTTGATGTGTCTTCAAGTGAAAATCATAACGGTACTAAGTTTAAGGTATTAAATAGATTTCAAGAAATAGAAGTATTAGGTACAGAATTCAATGTCAAAGCTTATAAAGATGAATCTAATATTTACACAACTTTAGTAGAAGGTAAAGTTGCTTTAGGATATAATGACAGAAGACAAGAATTAACTCCAAACCTACAATCTAATTTAAACATTATAGATAATACAATTACTGTTGCTAAAGTTGATATAAAAAGTGAAATTTCTTGGAAAAATGGAATCTTTAGTTTTAAGGATAAACCGCTAAGAGATATTATGAAAGTGATTTCTAGATGGTATGACGTTGATGTTGTATTTCAAAACAAAGACCTTGAAGAAATTTCTTTCAAAGGAGTGTTGGGAAAAAATCAAGACCTAGAACAAATTTTGTTAACAATTAAAACTTTAAGTATAATCAAAAACTATGAAATAAATGAAAAAACAATCAAGCTAGAATAAGACTGTTTAGCAAAGTAGCTAAAAAATTAAAGGGAACAGAGTTTACACCGTCGAAAAGTATATGACTCAATCCCCTTTTTTATCAATTACTAATTAATTAAATGTTTAACCAACTAATAACAAACAAATTTATGAAAATTAATCCAGAAAATCTTCTATTCTGTATCAGAAGGAAGTTATTAATTAATACTATGAGAGCTCTTGTTTTTTTGTGTTTTTCAACTGTATTTGGCTTGACGTCAAGTAATGTTATTTCACAAAATTCAAAAATTAAAATAGATGCCAACAAAACGCTATCCGTCGATGAGGTTTTTGATCTTATTATGGAGCAAACGGATTACAAATTTATTTATCAGGAAGGTATATTTGATGATTATCCAAAAGTGGATTTAAAAAAAGGAAAAATACCTACAAATGAGTTGCTGGAAAGAAGTTTGTCAAAAGGTAATTTTAAAATTACAGTTACTGAAGATAATGCTATTTTAGTAAAAGAAAACTTCCAAGAATTAGCACTGAAAGTCAATCAAGGGTTTCAGGTTTCTGGAACACTAACTGATGTTAATGGATCACCTTTACCTGGAGCAAACATACTTGAAAAAGGAACTAGTAATGGTGCTCAAACAGATTTTGATGGTAATTTTTCATTATCGGTAGCAAATGAAAATGCCGTTTTAGTAATTTCTTATGTTGGATTTGCCACAAAGGAAATATCAGTGAATGGACAATCAAAAATTACTATAAGTATGATGGAAGATGCTTCAGCCTTAGATGAGGTTGTCGTAGTAGGTTATGGTACTCAAAAGAAAAGTGATATTATCGGCTCTGTTAGTTCTGTAGATGCAGAAGAGGTAATGAAAATCCCATCTTCCGATTTAGGTGAGATGTTAAGAGGTAAAGCAGCTGGAGTCTATATAACTCAGGGTGATGCGGGTCCAGGAAGTAATTCAAATATTCTTATTAGAGGAAGAAGCTCAATCAATGGAGGAAATAGTCCTGTAGTTATTGTTGATGGTGTTCCAGTTGGAGGTATAAATGACGTGAACCCTAATGATATAGCTTCTATTGAGATTTTAAAAGATGCTGCGGCTCAGGCTATTTATGGAGCAAGAGCCTCAAACGGTGTAATTCTTATAACAACAAAAAGGGCAGAAGGGGGCAAAACGAAGGTTGATGTTAATGCATTTTTTGGTATGCAAACTATAAATGACAGCAATTTTGATTTGTATAGCGGACCGGAATTGGCGCAATTGGTAAGAGAGGGTTACCGTACCGAAAATAACGGTAATTATCTGCCAGACGCTGATATTTTTGGACCTATAGAGCAAGAAGTTCTTCAAACTGGTGAATTTGTTGATTGGCGAGATGAAGTTTTACAAGTGGCTCCTATTCAGAATTACAATTTAAGTCTTTCTTCAGGATCTGAAAACACTAAAGTGTTTTCAAGTTTCAATTTTATTAATCAGGAAGGGGTTGTACCAGGCACAGATTATCAAAGAGCAACGATAAGACTAAATGCAGATCAAACTATAACAGATTGGCTTAAGTTTGGAGCAAATGCTAACATTCAGTTTTCAGATAAAAATGACCCTGGAACTGGAGGTACTCTTAATAGACTTATAACAGCCTCTCCACTTGGTAAAGTCTTTAATGATGATGGTACCTTCAGGTTTAATCCTACTGGATTTCAGGAAAGCATAAATCCTTTATTGGATATTAATGAAACAACAAACCTTGAAAAGAATCATAATATTTTATTAAACTTTTTTGCAGACGTCAAATTGTTTGAAGGTTTAAACTATAGATTTAATGTAAGTAGAAGATATAGTAATGATAAAAATACATCTTATAGCACAGGAAATTCCATATCAGGAATTAGAGCTGGAAACCTTGGGTCAGGAAATATATTTTTCCAAGACTTCACTGAATGGCAATTCGAGAATATTTTTACTTATAATAAAGAGATAAATGACCACAATTTAGGTGTAACCTTTGTTCAAAGTGCCATTGATTCAAAATACAATCAATTTAATAATGGTGCTGGTAACATACCTAATGATATTTTAGGCATTTACGGTTTAGAAAGTGCCGAATTTAATACTCCTTCAATAGGAGGTAATGAAAGATCACTGACCTCTTATGTAGCAAGGATACAGTACGATTATTTCAGTAAATACTACTTAACACTATCTGCTAGAGCAGATGGATCCTCAGTTTTTGGAAGAAACAACAAATGGGGGTATTTCCCTGCAGCTGCCATTGGATGGAATATGCACAAAGAAAGTTTCATGAAAGACCTAGATTATTTAAATAATCTTAAACTAAGAGTTAGTTATGGAAGTGTCGGTAATGAAGGTATTCAACCTTATCAAAGTTTAAGTAATGCAAATCAGAGGGATTATATTTTTAATGGCGTAAAACGCACAGGATTTGTACCAGGTAGTTTTCTTTCAAATCCAGATTTGAAATGGGAAACATCAACAACATTCAATTCAGCTATAGATTTTGGATTATGGAAAAATCGTTTTTCAGGTACTCTTGAGTTTTATAACACAAGAACTAAAGATTTATTGGTTGATCAAGCGCTTAATGCAGGTTTAGGATACACGCGTAGGAAAACAAATATTGGAGAAGTAGAAAACCAAGGTATAGAATTGGCATTGAATGCGGTGGTGGTTGATAAGAAAGATTTAAGGATTAATGCAGGTATAGTCTTTTCTAGTAATAAAAATAAAATAATAAGTTTATATGGTTTAGATGAAGATGGGGATGGAATAGAAGATGACGATGTGGCTAATAGATGGTTTATAGGACAGCCGATAGATGTTAATTATGATTTTAAACCAATAGGTATTTATCAAGAAGGTGATGATATTGCTAACTCTAACCTTCCAAACGCAAACCCTGGAAATATTAAATTGTTTGATAGAGACCCTAGTGACGGTGAATTAAATGCGGATGATAGGGTTGTTACAAAGCAGGATCCTAAATGGTTTGGTACTTTTAATTTTGATATGAAGTACAAAAACTTAGATTTTTCTTTTGTCATCTTATCTATTCAAGGAGTTAAAAGAAATAACCCTTATTTATATGATTACAATTTAGGAGGGTCACTTAGAGGCGTTTTTAACGGAATTAAAGTGGATTATTGGACTCCAGAAGAACACCACTGGAAATTGGCCAAGACCTAGTGAGTCTGCTTCAGATAATTATTTAAATACGCTAGGGCTTCAGGATGCATCATTTACCAGATTGCAAAATGTTACGTTGGGTTTTACTTTTCCAGACACTCTTTTAGAAAAAATTAATTTGAGTAATGCAAGAATTTATCTCAGTGGTCAAAACTTAATCACAAAGACTGATTTTCAATCGTATAGTCCTGAGCAAAATGCACAGTCTTACCCTGAAGCTGTAACCTATGTTTTGGGTGTGCAAGTTGGGTTTTAAATTTTAAAGTTTAATTTTAAATAATTAGAAAAATGAAAATGAAAAGTATCTATAAATTATCAGTTATTGGATTATTACTTCTTAGTTTTTCCTGTAGTAATAGTTTTCTAGAAGAAAATGTAGTTTCTTCTATATCGAATGATTATATCTACTCAACTCCAGAAGGACTTGAGGTAGGTGTAAATGCATTGTATAATTTACAAAGAAATAATAATGCGCCATGGGATGCAGGAGATAGGCTACGAGGAAATGTGAATTTAATCTTGGGAACCGATCTTGGATTGACAAGAACATATTTCCATCCATACGAACCCGAACATAATCCTTCAGATTACCCTGATGATAAATGGACGGTACCTTATCAAATCATTGATAGAGCAAATGCCTTAATCATTAGTTCTCGTAATATTGAAATGGATTCAGAAGAAAAAGAATAAGTTAGTAGCCCAGGCGAGAGTTATTCGTGGAGAATTATACTTTGATTTGATACGAATGTATGGAAATATCTTATTAGATACCATTGCAACGACTCCTGAGAATGCCTTTGATCCTATAGAATATAAGCCAGCAGACCCGGACGATGTTTACAAACTGATAGATTCTGATCTTGACTTTGCAATTCAGAACCTTAATTGGGATGTTGAATTTGGACGTTATGGTCAAGGAGTTGCACGCCATCTTAAAGGTAAAAGTGCCATGTGGCAGGGTAAATGGGCCGAGGCTGCAAATCAATTCAATACCATTGTTGAAAATGGGAAATATGATATATTACCAGATTTAAAGAATGTTTTTGGTCAGGATTTAGATCATAAAGAAATGCTTCTTGTGTATCCAAGAGATCAAGAGTTTGGAGGCACTGATAACCTAGCTGGCGGTGGACCTAACTGGTGGTGTAGCCTTTTTAAAGACAGAAGAGTACGAACTTTCAAGTGGAGAAGTTATCCCAGAACAATCAAGAGGAGGAATATCTTTAGGTTGGGGATATCCAAATGATTATTTAAGATCTCTTTATGATGAAGTAAATGATAACCGGTTTGAAACATATTATTTTCCATTAATAAAAACTGTAAACAATCCTGATAAACCGAACTTTGGAGAGCCTTTACCAGCTGAATCCTATGATGATAATTTTAGAAGACATCATTGGAGTTTGAAGAAATATTTCGATTCTGAAAAAAGTGTAGGCGATAACGGTGGTTTTAAAGACCACCCATATTATCGCTTTGCAGAGACATTGATGCTGGGTGCTGAAGCAAACTGGAGAGCGGATAATGAAAATCCAAATAACGTTAAAGCATTGGAATATATCAACAAGATTCGTTTTAGAGCATTTGGAGATGTATCTTATAATTTCACACAGTTTACATTAGAGACATATTTAGAAGAATCGGCAAGAGAACTTGCCTTTGAAAAAAACAGATGGTTTTTATTAAAAAGGTTGGGTTTACTAGTCGAGAGACAGAACCTGCACTACCGTTATGGGTCAAACTCTGGTAACGTTAGGTCTATACCAATGGAACCATACATGGTGAATTTTCCGATCCCACAAAGTCAAATTGACTTAATGGGCACTTTTCCTCAAAATCCAGGATATGCACAATAGAGTTTTTTTAGTTAGTTGAGTTAGTTTAGTTAGTTTGTTGGAATTGGTGTTCGAATATTAGGTTGTTCGAGCACCACTTTTCCTAGATAGACAAACTAAAATGAACAGACTTTTTTTCAAATGAACAACTGTAAAACAGTTTTGTACTTCATTATATATGCCGTAGCATAAAATATTAACACAAAGTAATGATCAAAAATACACTAACGATAATCTTCTTTATTGTGGTATGCCTATACCATAATTTGATTCATTCACAGCAGAATAATACGCTTTTACAAAACATTGAATCAAGGGAAAAAGTATCACTCAATGGCACTTGGAATATTATTATTGATCCTCTAGAAACCGGCTATTACTCGCATCGTTACGAAGCGAAAAATGATGGCTATTTCAAAAATGCAAAAGTAAAATCACCATCAGAGTTACTGGAATATGACTTTGATAAAAGTTACCAGTTAAATGTGCCGGGTGATTGGAATACCCAAATGGAAAAACTTTATTATTATGAAGGCACCATTTGGTATAAGAAATCATTCGATTTTAAGAAGAATGAAAATACAAGAAACTATTTATATTTCGAGGCAGTAAATTATGAAGCCTTAGTTTACCTTAATGGAGAACTTCTAGGTTCTCATGTTGGTGGCTATACGCCATTCCAGTTTGATGTAACAGATAAACTGAAATCAGGCGATAATTTTGTAGTGGTTAAAGTTGATAATACACGTAAAAGAGAAGCTATTCCTACTATAAATACAGATTGGTGGAATTATGGAGGCATCACCAGATCGGTTCATGTAATTTCTACACCCAATACTCATATAGAAGATTATAGTATTGGTTTATCAAAAGGCAGTATTAACAATATTGAAGGATGGGTAGTAGTAAAAAATGCCAAAGATGGGCAAATCGTTAACTTGGAAATTCCAGAAGCTCAAAAAGAAAGTTGATCTAAAAGTAAAAGATGGTAAAGCACAATTTTCATTTACATCAAAACCTAAATTGTGGTCGCCAAACAATCCAAAACTCTACAGTATAATTTGGCGTATTGGTAGAAACGAGTTGAAGGATAACATTGGGTTTAGAAAAATAGAAACTTCAGGGTCAAAAATATTGCTTAATGATGAAGAAATATTTCTAAAGGGAATTAGTATCCACGAAGAGGCTCCTTTTAAAACAGGTAGAGTGACTTCTATTGAAGAGTGCAGAATTTTATTGCAATGGGCTAAAGATTTGGGTTGCAACTTTATAAGGCTTGCACATTATCCACACAGTGAAACCATGGTCAAAGAAGCTGAAAAAATGGGATTATTGGTATGGTCAGAAATTCCAGTTTACTGGACCGTTCTATTTGATAATTCAGATACGTATCTAAATGCTAAATCACAGCTTGAAGATATGATTTCACGTGATAAAAATAGAGCCGCAGTCATATTATGGTCTGTTGCCAACGAAACTCCTGAAGGTGAAGAGAGATTAACCTTTTTAAGCAATCTTGTATCTCATGCCCGTACCCTTGATAATACAAGGCTTATTACGGCAGCTTTAGATACGCAAAGCGAAGATGGCGGATTCAAAACTATTGCAGATCCTCTCGGAGAAATTGTTGATGTTATTGGAATAAATAGTTACTGTGGTTGGTATGGAGGAGAACCTTCTTCTTGTGCAGATCTTAAATGGAAAAATAATTATAATAAACCGATGATTATGAGTGAAGTTGGTGGTGGCGCTTTGCAAGGTCTTCATGGAACTGATGATGAAAGATGGACAGAAGAATACCAAGCGGCTGTTTACAAAAACAATATTGAAATGATGAGGCATATAGATTTTCTAAGTGGTACATCTCCATGGATTCTCATGGATTTTAGATCTGCAAAAAGACATTTACTTCAAATTCAGAAAGACTTCAATCGTAAGGGGTTAATATCTGAACAGGGAATTAAAAAACAAGCATTTTTCATTCTTCAAGACTATTATTTAAATGAAAATTGAGTTATCAATTTTAAAAATCATTAATAAATGAAAAACATTAAAACAATCAAAATCAAACAGCAATTGTTTTTGATAATAGCACTTAATTTCATTGTGATATTCCCAGTATTAAGTCAATCTAAAGTTAAGACATGGGAAGAGGATGTAAAAATAAAAACCTATCTACAAAAACCGCCTGATGTTAATCCAAGGTTTTACGAAGGTTTAGGTCATCAAGGCGTACAGAGGCACGTATACCCTTTTCCAATGAATGACAATCTAACGGATGAGACTGATATGAAAGCCTACCGTACTATATTTGTCGAGAACGATTATATAAAAATATCTATTATTCCAGAATTAGGTGGAAGAATTTTTTCTGCATATGATAAAGTGGCTGATTATAATTTTATATACAACCAAGATGCTATAAAACCTGCTTTGGTTGGTATGGCAGGAGCATGGATTACTGGAGGTGTTGCCTGGGGGTTTCCCCATCACCATGGCCCGCATACCATAGCCCCTTTTGATCATTACACACAGGAAAATTCAGATGGAAGTGTAACGGTTTGGATTTCCAAATTTGACCTTCGTCATAGGGTTCGTGGTTTACTAGGGATAACGATTCACCCAGATAATAATATCATAGCTGTTAAAGGTTTTGTTCAAAACCCAACAGCTTATACCAACTCATTCTTGTTCTTTACCAATCCATCGGTACGCGCTGATGAAACATATCAGGTGATTTTTGATCCTTCCGTTGAGTGGGTTACGTATCACAAAAAAAACCAGATGCTTTCTTGGCCTATTGCAGATGATACTTATCATGGGGTAGATTATCGTGGTGTGGACATCAGTAAATGGAATAATATAAAACGACCGACATCTTTCTTTACTATAAACCCAGAAGGCGATTATTTTGGTGGTTACAGTTACAAATACGATGCAGGATTGGCTTATGTGGGAAATCATCATCTTACACCTGGTATGAAATGCTGGGAATATGGACCAAATCCTGAAGGAGATGCATGGATTCGAAATGCCACAGATAAAAGTGGACATAATATCGAATTAATGGCAGGCGCATACAGTGATAATCAACCTGATTATAGTTTTATTCAACCTTATGAAGTAAAGCATTTTGAGCAAAACTGGTTTCCATTAAGTAAAATTGGTGGACTAGATTTTGCTAATTTGAATGGTGCGTTAAATATCGATTTTGAGGGAAATTCAGCAAAAATTAGACTAAATGCTACTGAATTGTTTAAAGGTGCAAAAATAGTGGTAAGAGCTAAAGACAAAATTCTTACAGAAAAAACCGTTGATATTGGTCCAAGGAATCCATATGAAAATGTTTTAAAGGTATCAAATGGCATTTCTGAATCTGATATAAAAGTGTCTCTTTTTGATGTGAATGGTTCTCTTTTGTTGGAGTATCAGACAGAACTGAAGGCTAATAAGCCTAGGCCTGTAGCAACTGTTTTACCTGAAAAACCTGAAGATATCGATACCGTAGAAGAGCTCTATTTAGCCGGACTTAGATTGGTGCAATTCTATAATGCAGTTATCGATTCAAAACCTTATTTTGATGAAGCATTGCGCAGAGATCCATCTAACTATAATGTAAATACATTTCTTGGGATGGAAGACATTAAACACAAACGATGGAAGCAAGCTGAAGAAAAGTTGCAAAAAGCAGTGGATAGAGTAACATTTAATAATACGAGGCCAATGAGTTGTGAAGCTAACTATTATCTAGGTGTTGCTAAAAGAAAATTGGGAAAAGACAAAGAGGCTTATGACCAATTATATAGATCTACCTGGGATTATGCTTGGAATACGGCTGGATATGCTCAATTAGCCGAAATGGATTTTCTTGCTGGTGATTATGAACGTGCCTTAATGCACCTTGATCGTGCAATTTCAACTAATGGACTAATTAACAGATTAAAGATAAATAAAGCAATCGCTCTACGTAAGTTGGGTCATTTAGAAAAATCAAAAGACTTAATTAATCAAGTTTTAGAACAAGACAAGCTCGATTTTTTTGCACATAACGAATTATATGTCCTTCAAAAACAACAAAATTTAACGGAATCAGAGACTCAATTAAAATTAATGACACAATTGATGCGTGATGATGAGCAGAGTTATATGGAGTTATCTACATATTATTCTAATCTTGGCTTATTTGAAGAAGGGATTGATGTTTTAGAGCGAATTACTAGTGGTAAAAGTGTTAACCCAATCCTCTATTATACATTGGCTTACCTGCATCATATGGAAGGCAAAGAGGATGTTGCAAGTAAATATCTAAATACAGCTTCTACGATGCCTTGGCAGTACAGTTATCCATGGCGTGAAGAATCAATTAAAGTGCTTGAATATGCGAAAAGCAAAAATGCAAAAGACGCGAAAGCAAGCTATTTCCTTGGCACGCTTATGTACGATATGGATCCTGAAATTGGGATTAAAGAATGGGAATATTCAGCAACTATTGATGATCAATTTGCCTATACCTATAGAAATTTGGCATGGGGATACGACCGCTATAAAAATGATGTACAAAAAGGAATTGAGTACATGGAAAAAGCTATGGCATTGAATAATCAAGATCCTCGCTTTTATTATGAACTGGATAAGATGTATGAAAAAGCAGGTACGTCTATTGATAAACGTGCTAATATGCTTATTGATAATCATGATGTTGTTACGGAAAGGGATGATGCCCTTTCACGTGAAGTACTTGTATTGGTTCAGCTTGGAAAGTATGATGACGCTAAAAAGATATTTGATAATCATCATTTTCATAAATGGGAAGGTGTTAGGGAAGTAATAGCTATTTATCAAGATGCCTTGATGATGCGAGGTATTCAGCGTTTTAATACCGGAAATTATAAACAAGCTTTGGAAGATTTCAAAATGACATTTGCCTATCCACCTAGTACCGATATAGGAAAGCCCCACACTATGGCTAGGTTTTCTGAACTCTACTATTATACGGGTTTAGCTTTGGAAAAGCTTGGTAAAAAGAAAGAGGCAAAAAGTTATTTCGAAAAAGTAGTTAGTGCTGAAGCTGATGCAGAAGGAACAGAATATCTCTATTATGAAGGGTTGGCCTATGAAAAACTCAAAAATAAGGATGCCGCTAATGAATCATTTGAGAAGTTATTTAAGTATGCGAATAGGGAAAGAACTTTTGAAGGGAATACGCAATTTTCAGTAGAATTGTCAGAACAGGAATGGATTTCAAATAACCTCTACGCCAATGGTTTATACAACAAGGCTAAAGGAAATAAAAAGGAAGCCGAAAAATTCTTTAAAAAGGCAGTTGATGAAAACCCCCATTTGTGGGCAAGTTTTTGGCTGAATATTGAAGATAATTAATCTAATAAAATACTATTCTATAAATTATGAAAATCAAATTTATATATACTATTGTGTTGATAATCAGTTTGATTTCAACGGTTGTGTCAGCAAAAGAAATTCATGTTTCAAAAGCGGGAAACGATTCCAATTCAGGAATAAGTTCTGAACCGCTTTTAACGATCTCGAAAGCTGCTGAAATAGCAGAGGCAGGAGATGTAATCACTGTTCATGAAGGGACGTATCGTGAGTGGGTAAAACCTATTCGTGGAGGCACAAGTGAAAATAGTCGTATTATATATCGAGCGGCACCCAATGAGAAAGTCTATATTAAAGGTTCGGAACGGATAACGTCGTGGACTAAAATTAGTGGCGAGATTTGGCAGGTAGAAATTCCGAACGAATTTTTTGGAGATTATAATCCTTACGAACTTCGTGTGTCTGATAAATATATGACAGACGGTCAATGGCACCATCGTGGAGATTTATATGTAAATGGGAAGGGGTTTTATGAAAAACAGACCGTTTCTGAGGTCAAACAATTCAGAAAGCGCTGGCAATGTCAAGTTGAAAACGGAATGACTACGATTACTGCTAATTTCAGCAGTTCAAACCCTAATGAGGAAGTGGTGGAAATCAATATGCGTGAAAGTGTTTTTATGCCTGAAATCAGTGGGCTAGAATATATTACTGTTAGTGGTTTTCATATAATGCATGCTGCAACAAATTGGGTGCCTCCATCGGCAGAACTTCAAATGGGCGCTATAGGACCACGAATGGGGAATAAATGGATTATAGAAAATTGTACTATAACCGATAATAGAACAGTGGGTGTTGTTATTGGTCTAGCCCCAGGTATGGATTATACCAAAATAGACACCTATGGTGATCATATCATTCGAAATAACAGTATTCAAAGATGCGGGCAAGCTGGCATAACTGGTAAAAGAGGAGGTACGCGCAGCCTTATAACAGGAAATCTTATTGAGGACACAAATTATCGTGAGGAATTTGGAGGTCATGAGACTGCAGGTATAAAGCTCCATCGAACAGTAGATGTGGTTATAAGTAATAATTTAATTCGAAGGGTCTATAGTTTACAAGACCAGGCAGCATTTGGAATCTGGATAGACTTTGGTGCTCAGGGTATGCGTATAACTCGAAACATCATCTATGACACTGAAACGGAAGCTATTTTCTTAGAGATGAACCACGGTCCGATACTTGTTGACAATAATATAATCGTTGGAAAAAGAGGAGTAAGTAGTAATTCAGAATCAACGATATATGCACACAATTTATTTGTTGATGCTAATTTTAGTAATAGTACCGATACATCTCGCAAATCCCAATACTATACACCGCATACTACAATAGAGTTGGAAAAAAAATCAGTTGTTCATCAAGATGAAAAATGGTTTAATAACATGTTTATAACGAGCGGTCTGAACAACATATCCGACGCTTCGGGATTTGAATCAGATTACAATATTTTTTATAAGGGAGCCGAGAAAAGCACTTTTGGAGATAAGCATAGTATATCTGATATATTTAATCCAATTTTCAAAATTGAAGATGAACCTATGGGTGCTACAGTAACATTTTCAGTAAATGATGTGCCATTTAAAATAAAGGGAAAGCAAGTTAATAGAGATTTAATAGGTGTTTTTAAAACTACAGGTCAGAGTATTGAAGATCGCTTTGGCGAACCAATCATAATAGATTCTGATTTTAATAATAAAAAGTTTAGTAAGCCGCTAGTAGGACCACTTTCTCAGTTAAAAAAGGGAAGCAATGCAATAAATTGGTCATATACAAAAGCTGGAGAATAGAGTCGAATTTATAAATCTACATTTGATGAAATTACTTAAAAAACTATTTATTGCAGGATTATTTATACTTAGTAACTACTTTTTTCTGTTTTCTCAGGAGAAAAATAATTGGTGGAACGACCCTGTAAGGCTAATTCAAACCAATATTCCATTAGATGTTGTTAATCAATATTCTCCTGAAGATTTGCTATCTCAGGTAAAAGAGTTTGATGCTAATACTTGGCTTTTGAACATGGGAGGGATTTATGCAAACTACCCTTCAAAGCTTAAATATCATCCAATTAATCCATTTTTAGGTAAAGGAGATGACTATTTCGGAGAATGCTTGAATCTTGCCCACAAGAGTAACATGAAAGTAATAGCCCGTTTTGACTTTAGTCGAGTTGCTCCAGAAATACACAACAAACATCCTGAGTGGTCATTTGTGAAAACAAATGGAGAAGCTTTAGAATATAATGGTTTATATCAGACTTGTATCAATGCTCCCTATTATCAGAAGTTCAGTTTGAATATTTTGAAAGAAGCATTAACGGAATATCCAGTGGATGGGGTCTTGATTAATTGGTATGGCAATAAACCAGTTAATTATTACAATGGAATAAGTAATGGTACTTGCAAGTGTCAATATTGTAAAATAAAATGGAAAGAAAAACATAGCGAAGAAATCCCAGATGATTTTAATGATAGGGACTATTTGACTTTCATGAAAGAAAATGTGCGGGATTTATTGCGTAGAACGAATGATATTATTCAAGAACTACGACCTCAAGCGTCATTTTCAATATTTCATAAAACGGATGCTCACGGCATTGTAAATACAGTAACAACAGAAGCTAGAACTGATTTTGACGACCCTCAAATCTGGTGGCCCTATGAGGCTAGTTTTTCAGTTAACGAAGAACTAAATGCGTATCCCAATCAAGTCCCCTTTAATACAGTTGTTAATTTTGTTCACTTTAAATATCGTTTTGCTTCCCATCGCCCAGGGGAATTAACAACTAGAATTTATCAAAACATAGCCAATGGAGGTCCAGTTGCTTTTTATATGGTGGGGGCTCCTTATCAACTGAATCAAGTAGCTTTAAGTGAAGTTAAAAAAGTTTATACTTGGCATAAAACACATGAATCTATTTATGATAAAACAGTAAACGCCGCTGAGGTTTTAGTTATTAAAGACGAAAATTTTAAGGGAGTGGTTAGGTTGCTAAGCGAGGAGCACATACCCTATAAGGTAATTAACTCATTGGATGATATTGACCCAGAAGCATACCCCCTTTGCGTCGCTACCAATGGTAATATTGCTGGATTAGCAAATTATATGCAGAAAGGGGGTAACCTCCTATTGTCCGGAACGGTTTCTCCAATGATAGACAACTTTCAAACCCCAATTAAAAAATGGACAAAAGGAGAACTTTCTTCTTCTTATTGGGTGCAAAGTGATTCAGAAAACAATAGTTTAAAGAATTTATATTTTGAAGGGCCTTTGTTGCAATTTGGGGATGATGGTACATCAGATATACGACTGAGATTACCTGGTGTTCATTCGCCAGCTGAAATAGTGGAAACTACTCCCAAAATCACTAATATTCCAGGGGTTTTAAAAAGCAAGGTTGGTAAAGGGAATCTCATATATTTCCCTTGGGACATAACAGCTCATTATTTTAAACACAGTACTTTAGGATACAAGCATTTATTTGCCGATTATCTTGATGTTTTATTAGAAGATAGAAGACAATTATATACTGATGCTTCTGGATTGGTTGAATTCACAGTATTAAAAAATAAGGTGAAAGGCGAGTTGCTTCTAAATCTTATTAATCTAACACCCATGTTACCAGCATCAAATTCACAAGCCATTCCATTTCAAAACATTAAAATAAGAATTAAAGGAGCATATAAAACTGTTGAATTGGTTTCGTCCAAAAAAAATATTAAGACATCTTTTGATGGTAATTATACAAATATTGTATTAGAACAACTTGATGAGTTTGAAACAATCGTCTTAAAATAAATCTTAAAGTAATGAACAAAAGCAAACTTCTAATTTTAATTTTATCAATATCAGGTATCTTTTTTTTCTCCTGTAAAGAGTCACAGATCAACAATCTCACAATAGCGTATGATATAGAAAACGAACAACTCAATCTTGGTATAGAGAAACTAAATAATGTTATAGCAATTGAACCTATTGATTATTCTAAAGCGGGTAAAAGCAATGTTATTGTTGTAAATACGATTGAAATAGCTAAGAGTTTGTTTCTTGAAAAAGAATTTGAAAGTGTTAAGGCTGAAGGATTTCATTTAAAGAAACTAGCAGAGAAAAAAGTTGTCATTATTGCACAAGACGATGCAGGAGCAATGTATGGTCTTCTTGAATTAGCGGAACAACTTGAAATGAGTCAATCACTAAAAAACATTGAGGATAAATCCATCAATCCGAAACTTGCTTTTCGTGCCATTAAATTCAACTTGCCATGGCTTCCTTACCGAGAACATGAAAGTCTTGCCGTGCATAAAGAAACTTGTAAAGATTTAAAATTCTGGGAAACGTTTTTAGATATGATGGCAGAAAATCGATTTAACACCCTTACGCTTTGGAATTTGCACCCTCCATATTTTATGATTAGGCCTACTAACTTTCCTGAGGCATCTCCTTTTTCAGATAGCGAACTTAAGGAATGGCAAGATTTCTGGCACTCGCTTTTTGGCATGGCAAAAGAAAGAAATATTAAAACGTTTATAGTGAACTGGAACATCTATGTCTCTCCAGAATTTTCTGAAGCGCATAACGTAGCCAATTATTCAAGACACGAAATGGCAGGTTTAAATTACCACGGTGAGGGCGATTATTCCGAATTGGTGCAACGCTATAATCGTGAATGTATAACTCAGATAATTAATGAATACCCCGAACTGACCGGTTTTGGCGTAAGTCAGAACGAGCGCATGTTAGGTGTAGATGATCAAGTATGGCAGGATTGGATTGTAGATACTTATTATGATGCCATGGAAGCTGCAGACCATGACATTGAATTCATACTGAGAGGTCACACACACCCGGCACCGGAACTAACCAGAAAAGCAATTGATGATAATAAACACCGTCTCAAGAAACCAGTTTGGGTGCCTTTAAAATTTAACTGGTCACACAGTCATGCTTCGCCAGACTTATTTTATATTCATGGCGGTTCAACAACATCCGATGTGCTTTGGAAGCCAGCTCCAGAGAACCATAAGATTGTCTTCACAATTCGTAACGAAGATTTTTTTGTGTTAAGATGGGGACAACCAGACTTTATAAGGGAACTATTGCATAACAATAACCAAGATCATATTGGTGGGTTTATGATAGGTTCAGAAACCTACATACCCGCCAAAGAATATATTACCAAACCAGGTACACATTTAACTTGGAACTATGCGTTCGAAAAACAATGGCTTTTCTATAAAACTTGGGGAAGACTGTTATATGACCCAAATACTTCAGACAAAGTATTTGAAAATGCATTTAATAAGAAATATGAGATCAGCTTTGGAGACAAGCTTATTCAAGCACACAAAAAAGCGGATAACATGCCACTTCGTTTAGCTTCTTTCTATGGTGCGACTTGGGATTTCACATTATATTCTGAAGGGTTTCTTTCTGGTTTTCAACCAGGTCGTGGCGAGTTATTCGATAACATTTCTCCATTCATCTCTGTAAATGAAATTATTCAAACAGTGCCTCTGGATACCAACTTAGTATCAATAAAAGAATTTGTTGCAGGAAATGGTCAAGGAAAAACAAGTCCTTTGGAATATGCAGATTTAATGGAGCGCGATGCAAATGAAGCGCTTATTATCCTGAATGATTTAAAAACCGAAGATCCAACTTTGCAACATGAAATTGATGATATTAAAGTATGGTCTTATCTAACTTTATATTTCAGTGAAAAGTTAAGAGGAGGAACGGCATTGGAAAGATATAGAGTGGAAAAGGAATCGAGCTTTAAAGAAACTAGCATCGCTCATCTTGAAAAAGCACTGGGGCATTGGGATAATGTTATAAAGTATTCCAGTCCTTATTTAGATGAAATGCCATTGTTGCATTTCGGGAATATTAAAATTGAAGTTCCTTTTGAAAGACCAATAAAAAAGTTCTCATGGAAGAATTTCAGAGGTGAAGTGGAATTCGATATAGAAATACCAAAATATGAATAGTATGATAAAAGCAATAGCACAAGTTCTGTTTATAAACCTTTTTGTATTAAGTGTTTTTGCTCAAGAAGGTATTGCTTACAAACAATTAGGAAAAGTAAGTCCACGTCATGCCAACCAGATAGCCTCTTCCAACTTTTCAATAGGTGGAGAAACTATGGATAGGGACTTGTTGAATTTTGAAAGCTGGAAAGAATATCTTGGCCCTCTGGGAGCAAAAAAAATACGTCTACAGGCAGGTTGGGCAAAATGCGAACCTCAAAAAGGTGTTTATAATTTTGAATGGCTCGATGAGATTGTTGATTATTGTTTGTCACAAGGTGTTGAACCTTGGCTGCAAACAGCTTATGGAAATCCTATATATAATGGTGGAGGAGGGATTCACCTTAGCGCAGGAATCCCAAATTCTCAGGAAGCTTTAAGGGCTTGGGATAACTGGGTGAGCGCTTTGGCAAAACGTTACGCCGGAAGGGTAAAGTACTGGGAAATATGGAACGAGCCAGATAATGGAAAAACAAAGGTGGAAGATTATGCCGCTTTGTATACCCGTTCGGCACAGATTATTCGTCAATCCATACCCGATGCAACTTTATATGCACTTTCATTGGCTGTAAACCTTAGATATGCCAGTGACTTTATGGAACTTATGCATAATCAAGGAAAATTACATTTGATTGATGCTGTTTCCATGCATGGGTATACATACAACCCCATATCAATATATGTTGAGTATCAGAAACTTTACAGGATTATCCGTCAATATTCCGATGAGATAGAGCTTATTCAGGGCGAATTAGGTTGCCCCTCTGAGAACCAGTCTATTTACGCTTTAAAAGATTACGATTGGAACGAGTTGTCGCAATCGAAATGGGTATTGCGAAAAATGATGGGAGATTTGGGACGAGACATACCATCCAATTATTTCTTGATTATCGACATCGTATACACTCATGACCACGATAAACTGATGCCAAAGCCGATGCGTAATACAAAAGGATTGATTGAATCAGACCTCGAAAGGAATTTCATAAAATTGAAACCATCTTATTTTGCTTATCAGCATACAACCTCAATTTTTGACAACACACTGGAGCGTATTCCCAACTATGTATATCAAGTGAATTCGGAAACTTCTCTTTCGGTTTTTGCTTATCGCTCAAAATTATTCGATAAACAGGCAGTAACCATTTGGAAGGATAAAGAAACGCCTACCACTTCGAATAAAAAAACAAACTTGACTTTTGAGTTTCCACAAGGAATGTTTGATGAGCCGGTTTATGTGGATTTACGTACCGGGAAAATTTTTGAAATACCAGCATCAGACTGGGAAAAGAATGGGACAAATTACACCTTTAAAAATGTTCCAATTTACGATTCACCCATATTAATTGCAGATAAAAGCCTTATTCAAATAGAACTAGATAATAATTTAAAAGAGGCACCCTCGTCCGTAAAAAAGTTGAACAAGTAATTTCACTCTACTCATGAAAATGAAAATAATGTTTTTTAGGGGATTACTTAAAATTAAATGAAACGTTGTTGAATAAAAAATATTTATAGTGAATCGAGAATTTTTTTATTAGCCATTTAAATAATGGTAAATCATTATTGATTGTGTGTTCAATTAATTAACATATTGATATATCCTCAATATATTTTGTTTACATAGTAACATTAAGTAATAAATATGACTACGAGAAAAAGTTTTAAAAAATTAATAGGGAGCTTCCTAATAATGACTGTTTGTTTATGCATCATATATTTATTATTTAACAAATATTCTTCTGTAGAAAAATATTCTAAAGATCTTTCTAGCGTAAGCTCTGGAGAAACTTTGTTTATTCAAAATTGCATGTCTTGTCATGATATTAAAGCGGAAACTATGGGGCCTCCATTAGGAGGTATTACTAAGTTGTTAACTAAAGAAGAACTCTTCCAATTTATTAAATACCCTTCAGAGGTTATAGCGTCAGGTAATAAAAGAGCTAATAATTTATTATCTCGTTATAAGATTATGATGCCTTCTTACCAGCATCTAAATGATGAGCAATTATTTGATGTGCTATCGTATATTAATAATGAGACTCAAAAACATAATATAGAACCTTTTAAAACTAATTTTATTAATGCTTTAAACTCAAAAAAGCATTTGGTTGACTCGATTGAACAATCTAATTTAAGAATCGAATTAGAAAATTATGTAAAAATCCCACGCACAAAAAATCATGCTAATAGAAAAGGTATTGCGACATTGCGAGTACACCCTTTAAAACATGAAGATCTTTTAGTAAGCGATCAAATGGGTATTATATATTATGTGCATGAAAAACAGCCATCTGAGTTTCTTAATATTAGAGAAACATTCGAAGATTTCATTGTTGAACCAGGTATCGGTTCTGGTTTAGGAAGTTTTACAATACATCCAGATTATTTAAATAATGGTTTGTTTTATACAACTCATACGGAGTCCTACAAAGAGAAATCAGCAATAAACACGGTGCCCTATCCAGACTCTGTGGGCGTTGGATTACAATGGGTATTAACAGAGTGGGAAATGGAGTCTGTTAAAAGTCGTATTTTTAAAGGAAGTAAAAGAGAGGTTTTTCGTTTAAATACACCTACAACAGCTCATGGAATACAGGATATTAATTTTGCGCCTAATTTACAAAAAGGGCACCATGACTATGGTATGCTATACCTTGGTATTGGAGATGGAGGGTCTAATAATTTAAAGAGACCAGAATTGGCAGACAATCAAAAATCCCTTTTAGGTAGCATTATACGCATCGATCCATTGGGTAGAAATAGTATGAATAAAAACTATGGGATACCACAAGACAACCCATTCGTTGATAATCAAGATTCAGAAGTACATCAAGAGATATGGGCTTATGGATTTAGAAACCCGCATCGTATGTGTTGGGATACAGATGCTGATATTATGATAGTTGCAGATATTGGCGAAGCTAATATTGAGGAAGTGAATATTGTAAAAAAAGGAAAACATTACGGTTGGAGTGTTTTAGAAGGCAATTATGCTATAAATACTAAAATTGATTTAAAAACGGTTTTTGATTCGAATGAAATTCTTTCGAGCAAATATGAGTTTCCGTTTGGTAAATACGATCATTTAGATGGTAGAGCAATTAGTGGAGGGTATGTTTATAAAGGGCCTTTAGATAATTTAAAAAATAAATATATTTTTGGAGACATTGTTACTGCTCGGTTATTTTATATGAATATATCCAGTCAATTAAAAGATAATACTATTTATCATTTAAAAATTATTGCTGATGAAAAAGAAATAGATTTATCGACATATGCCAAATCTGAAAGATCTAATTTAAGAATTGGTTATAATGATTATACTGGCGATTTATTTATCATGACAAAAGACGATGGCATGATTAGAAAAGTTTCTAAAGCATATTTCCAAGAGGCATCAAAATTACAGGATGAAATTTAACTTAATGTATATAGCTTTATTAAGTTACCACTTTTAATAGTAGTGTTTATTAAAATTTTTTTGGTTGATGCCCAACAAGATATGCTATCAGAAATTTTATTTAATGGCAAGGATTTAAGGTCATTCAAGGCTGTTCCTTGGATATAGCTGTCAATCGAGCGACCTAGGATTTCCCACTTTATTCTGAAGGGTTTATTTCTGGTTATCAACCAAATCGTGGCGAACTATATGGTAGCATTTCTCCATTCATCTTTGTAAAAGAAATTATTCAAACGGCCACACTTGATAGAAGTTTAGTATCTAGTGGGGTATTGTTAAAATAAAATGCAAACAGGTGTAGGCGCAGCTATTTCATCAACAAATGTTAATACCCCTGATGCTTTATCTCGTTTAAAAGAAACAATGTTATTGGCATTTTGATTAGCTACTAATAAATAATTGTTATCAGGGGATAATGCGAAGTTTCGAGGTGTCTCTCCTCGGGTTGATTCATGTCCTACTAAACTTAATTCGCCATTGGTAGAATTCACACTATATATAGCAATACTATCATGGCCTCTATTAGAAGCATATACAAATTCACCATCTAAAGATATGTGGATGTCGGCGCATGTGCTATTACCATCGTAGTTATTTGGTAATGTGGAAATAGATTGACCTATTTTATAATTTTCAGTATTTGATTTTGATAACATGGTTACTGTAGATGATAATTCATTAATGACATAGGCCCATGTATTATTAGGGTGTAAAGTCATATGGCGAGGTCCAGCACCAACAGGCATAGATAATGTTTGCGGATTGGAAGATATTAATTTATTTGTGCTGGGTTCTATTCTTGAAAACCAAAGATCATTGGTTCCTAAATCTATCGAAATGATATTATCATCTCCGCCAAACCAAGCAGAATGGGCGTGTGGTCCTTCTTGCCTGGGAGTAGTACCTCTCCCAACATGTTGCAGTACATCTAAAGGTTTTGATAATACGCCAGTTTTTGTTAATTTAGAAAGCGCCACTGCACCATCTTCATAATTAGCGGTAAGAACATATCCATTTTTGTTGATACCAATAAAACAAGGATAACCACCACCAGATGATTCCTGACTAATAATTTTTAAACTATCTGCTTCAATAGCATAAGATTCTAGCTTACCACCTCCAGCATTATTTCCTATTTCATTTACGGCAATTAAGAACTTATGGTCTAAGCTTTTTGCTAAAAAAGAGGGGTTGTTTGATTTAGCAACTAAACCTATTTTTTTAATGCTACCATCCTCTTTAAGTTCATATTTATAAATACCTTCACTTTCATGGTTGGTGTAAGTGCCTACATAAAAAAAATAATTAGTTACAGTTTGAGAATTTACTTTTTGTGGAGAACAAAATATCAAACTTAAAAATATTGGAGCTATTAGAGTCATGGATATACGATTGGTGTTCATGAATTTAAAATCTTTAAAATGGTTGTTAGTAAAACTAATATTTTCAGAACTTTTTTAAATCTTAAAAATAAATTGGAAAGAAACATTTTAGAAAATAAAGATAATATTTTTAAAGAAAGACTACTTCAAAATTTAGAATTTCTTTTAGTGTTTATGTCTGCCTACATTTTTAATACTGTTTTATAGTTTTTTTTCAGAATACAATTTAATTAATCGAAAATTAATATGGAATTAATAGGTAATTAATCATTGGGCTTTTCTTTGTTATTTCATTGCTTAGTTAGTCAAGCCAAGTGGATTAATGCTGCGAAATAATTTATAAAGAAATCGAATATAAAAATCATATTAAAACCATAATAATTATAGTTGGTATGCTATTGAATTATTCATGTCATCAGTCCAAAGATGTATGGAATACTTATACCAATCCTGTCATTCCAGGGGAAATTCCTGACCCTTCAGTCATTCGTGTAGGAGGTACCTATTATGCTACAGGAACCAGCTTTGACTTTGCTCCTAACTATCCCATATATGAATCTAAAGACTTGGTTAATTGGAAGCAAATAGGAGCCGTTTTTAGCGAACCACCTAGTTGGTCGTCTGATGATTTTTGGGCACCTGAACTTTTCTACAACGACGGTATTTTTTTTGTGTATTACACCACAAAAAGAAAAGACACCAAAGTAGCATGCATTGGAGTTGCTACAACTAAAAATATATATAAAGGATTTACAGATCATGGCATTCTTATAGAATGGGGAGAAGAAGCTATTGATGCATATATATTTAAAGATGACGATGATAAATTATATATAACTTGGAAAGCATACGGATTAACTGAAGGCAGAGAGGTTGAAATATTAGCTTCAGAATTAAGTGAAGATGGTTTAAAATTAATAGGAAATCATTTTACACTTACAGATTATTCTAAAGGTTGGAATGGCGCAGGGGATGAGGGGCAATGTCTGTTTAAACGAAATGGCTACTATTATTTAATGCATTCTATTGGTGGGTGTTGTGATAATAAATGTGATTATCGCGTGTTAGTGGCACGTTCTAAAAATCTAAAATCGGGTTGGGAACAATTTCCAGATCCTATATTAAAAGGAGACGCAGAGTGGGTTTGCACAGGTCACGGCACTTTGGTTACAACCCCAGATAATAGCTATTACTATTTATACCATGCCTATAATTCAAAAGATTTTGAATATGTTGGTCGTCAAGGATTACTAGATGAATTAGTCTGGAATGAAAAAACCAATTGGCCTTATTTTAAAAATGGTAATACGCCTTCAATAGAGGCGAAAATGCCTTTCGCAAATACAGTACAACATCGTGATTCAGTTTTTGAAAGGGAATTTCCAAACCATGAAGAAAAGACTTTTTGGGAATGGGATTTAAACCAGCCAAGCCCAAAATGGTATATTGAAAACGGTAACCTAAACATCACTGTACAAGATTCAAGTAGCAACTTTTTGGGAATTAGGCCACAAAAAGGAGACTATAGTTTTGAAGTAGAACTAATTTCAGGTTCAGGGCTTAGTGGAATAGGGGTATACAGTAATCGTCAATACCATATAGCACTTGCAGCTAGCGATTCTGAAATTCAATTATATAAAGTTGAAAATGGAATAAAAGAGATTCTACTTCAAAAATCGATAACCAATACTAAAACGATTCGTCTTAAATATAGTTCTAATTCAGGTCGTTTCCTTCAGTTTTTTTGGTCAGAAAACGGTAAAGATTGGATGCCATTGAAAGTGAATGAAGAGAATAAAATAGATGCGAGTTTTGTTTCTCAATGGGGCTATTCTCCTCGTATTGGATTTATTATACAAGGTGACACTTCAATGCGTCATCAATACAAAAATATTAAAGTTGAATATGACTTTGGTTCTAAATAAAATATGAGCTCAAGTCTAGTATAGTTTAAAACAAGAATTTAATAATCAAATAAAAATATAATCATGAAAATAAAATCATTAGTTCTTTTAAAGACGGTTGTACTGGCCATAGTACTTTCATTTACAGGGTGCTTATCAAAGAAGTCAAAAGTAAGTGAGAGCAAAAAAAAACCTGAATCTTTTAGAAAACACACCATGACCCCAGGTTTGATTATGGCGGGTTATCAGGGATGGTTTAATACGCCTATGGATGGCGCAGACCGCGGTTGGTACCACCTGCAAAAAAGAGGACGATTTGAACCTGGTTCTTGTACCATTGATATGTGGCCCGATATGACAGAATATGAAAAACAATACGAAACTGCTTTTCAGTATGCTGATGGTTCTACTGCCAACATTTTTAGTTCTAATGATGAAAGCACAGTACGGCTTCATTTTAAATGGATGATGGATTATGGTGTTGATGGTGTCTTTATGCAACGTTTTGTGGGTGAAATAAAGAGAGAATCTAGTAGAAACCATTTTAATAAGGTGCTTAAATCGGCGAGTAAAGCAGCATTGGATTACGACCGCACCGTTGCTGTCATGTACGATTTGTCGGGAATGGATTCTCAAGATGTAGATGTCATTATTGAGGATTGGAAAAAGCTTAAGGATGAACACGGGTACGATAAACGTTCAAAATATTCAAATTATCTTTTTAATAACGGAAAACCCTTAGTGGCAATTTGGGGGGTTGGATTTAATGATAATCGGAACTATAATCTTGATGATATAAAGAAGATTATCCAGTTTTTAAAGTCAGAAGAAGGTGGTAATTGTTCGGTTTTACTAGGTGTACCAACCTATTGGAGAGATCAAGGAAACGATTGTATTAAAGACGATAATTTTCTTGATGTTATACAAATGGCAGATGTAATTCATCCTTGGTTTGTAGGGCGTTTTAATGAAAATAGGTATGATGGATTTAAATCATTAATAGGAAAAGATAAAGCTTGGTGTGACGCCCATAACCTTAAATATATGCCAGTAGCATTCCCTGGTTTCAGTTGGAAAAACATGAAGTTTGATGGCAATAGTTCTATTGATAGAAATCACGGAGAGTTTTTTTGGAAACAACTTAGTGGAGCAGCGTCAGAAGGCGCTGAAATGATTTACGTAGCTATGTTTGATGAAATTGACGAAGCAACAGCAATTTTTAAGATAGCCAAAAAGGTGCCAGTCGGAGAAAGTACGTTTGTTCCTTTAGAAAATGATATTCCGTCAGATCATTATTTGTGGTTAACAGGGCAAGCTGCAAAAATGCTAAAAAAGAAACAAGTTTTACCAATAGAAAAACCTGTTCAAAATAAGTCATAAAAATCAAAATGAAAATACGGCAATACATACTATTGGTTTTTATTTTTACAGCATGTGCTTTAAATACCACAATGGCTCAGGTTAAGTTTCATCGTGATTTTGCACCATCAGAAGGAATAGTTAAACCACAAGAAAGTCCGTTTAGAGAAGTAATTTGTATCAATGGCTATTGGGATTTTCAACCCGTTGAAATTCCATCAACATGGATTTCAGGAAAAGGGATCCCTCCAAATTTGGCGCTGCCTAAACCTGAAAAGTGGGAAAGTGTACCTATTAAAATTCCTTCTGCATGGAACGTGAATGCTGTTTTGCATGATGAAAGCGGACAGGGAATGGATAGTCGTTCGTTTCCAAGTTATCCTGATAGTTGGAATCATGTAAAAATGGGGTGGTTACATAAAAAAGTTATGATATCTCAGTCATGGAAGGGAAAAGAGGTGTTTATCCATTTGAAAGCCGTAGCAGGTGATTGTCGTATACTAGTGAATAATAAAGAAATCACGCTTCACTTTGACAATGCATTACCTGGAGAGTACAACATAACTTCAGCCATTAATTGGGGAGAAGAAAATGAGATTCTTCTTGGTGTACGTGATCCAAAATTATATTCAGAAAAAGGAAAATATGGGAGTTATACCTACCCCACTGGAAGTTTTTGGTTAGAGAATGCTATAGGTGTTTGGCAGGATGTGTTCCTCTTGGCAAAACCCCAGATTCATATTTCAGATGTGTTTTTTCAGCCAAAGCTTGATAATGATTTGTTAGTTGCTGAGGTCACATTGGAAAATAACACCAACAAACGACGAAAAATCGACGTACAGATACCGGTATATGAATGGCTTAATAAAACAGATCTTTCAGAACAAAATATGCTAAAAGCTCCTGAGATTTCTTGGGAACTTGGTAAGGAGGTATTACAATTATCGTCAACCTCTATTGTTTTAGAAGCAGGTCAGAAAACAACAACCTCATTAAAAACAGAGGTAAAAGGACGTTTAAAAAAATGGGAATTATGGACTCGTGGTGTTCCAAATTTGTATGCAGGCATAGCTCAGATTTCTACTAGAAAGAAAGTTGTAGATAAGAGTTATCAGCGTTTTGGTTGGCGAGATGTTAAGATTAAAGACGGCGATTTTTTATTAAATGGCAAGCGTGTTGAACTGAGGTATGAAGGCTGGCATTTTACAGGGACAGCAAATATGACCCGCCGTTATGCATGGGCATGGTACACGGTTTCAAAAGCTGCACATATTAATTTTGTGAGACCGCACGCCATGCCGTACCCAGATTATTTTTACGATATGGCTGATGAAATGGGCATGCTCATGATGGATGAGACAGGAATATTTGGTAGTCATGTTAATTTCAATTATGAATCTCCTGAATTTTGGGAAAGAAACCAAAAACATATTGAAAACCTAGTAAAACGCGACAGGAATCATCCATCCATTATAGGTTGGAGTGTTGCAAATGAAGTACGTTGTGTGCTTATTTGGCAAGCCAAAAATAATCCCGATTTTCAACAGGAAGTCTATAATAAAATATTTGATTTAGAAAAAATAGCAAGAAAATTAGATCCCACAAGAGCTTGGGTGCAGAGTGATGGTGATAAAGATCTTGATGGCAGACAGGAGGTTTATACCATCCATACTGGTGAGTATTTGACGGAGAAAGTTCCAGAAAACAAACTATGGGGCGTAACAGAAGGTGGAAGTTCTTACTATGGCAAACCGGGGTATTATGAAAAATATATAGGAGATAGGGCTTATGGAAGTTTCAATGATAGGATGGATGCTCTGGCCATTGAAGATTATAAGTTAATCAAGACGCTACGTGATATGGATGCAGACATAAGCAATGCGTGGAATTTGGTTTGGCATGGTTTAAAGCCAATATCCATGGGCTTACAAGATGTGTCTCAAAAAGAATTGAAGTTGACAGATGGTGTTTTCTTTGATGCTTATATTGAAGGGAAACCTGGAGTGCAACCTGAACGGATTGCTCCTTTTTCGACAACTCTTAATCCGGGGTACGATCTAAATTTGCCGCTTTATAATCCTTATCCACTTTTTTTAGCTATGCAAGCGGCAAATCATCCAGATAAACCACAAGCATGCGAATGGGATGATTTGGATATACCTGTAGCCGAAGGAAATACTGCAGTCATTGTAAAAAATATCAGTAAGGTGGGCTTCTTAGGGAATAAAGACGGGATGCATTACAATAATTTAAAATCTATAGGAGTATCATTTTCTAATGATTTTAAAAATTCTAAATGTATTATTATTGATATGGCTTCTATTGAACCCGTTCACGTTGATGCTATAAAAAAGGAGGCAAATAAGATTGTTGAGAATGCAGGAACAGTATTATTGGTTGGACTTACAGATAAAAATTTAGCGCTTACAAATAAGATTTTGCCAACTTCAATCAATTGTACTCCAGACGGGGCATCTTCACTGCTAACAAATATCAATGATAACCGAACAGTCTCAATTTCTTTAAAAGATGTGTATTTCGCAGAAAATCCAATTAATAAGATAATAAGTAAGTATTCGCTTGCTGGAAATTTTGTTGAAAAAGGGAATTCACTATTGTATAGAAATAATACAGATTGGCGCAGATGGTTAAATGGTGGGGAATATTCAAAGACAATCAGTATCTATCGATCAGAACTAGAAAACAAGAAGAACCCTGTTTTTATTGAATATGTTGAGGGTGAAGGTCGATATTTTGCTTCAACCATTGAGCTTGAAAAAATCAGTGATTACCATGTAAAGTTTTATCAACAGTTGTTTGAAAATCTTGGTTTTCATTTAAGTAAAAGTAAAAAATTATCATTTGATGCTTTCGAGGGTAACACACTTGTTAGAGCACTTTCAATTGGTCGATTTGGTGCTGCTAGCATAAAGGAAGGAATGAATACAGACTACATAAATGAGTTAAAAATACAGCCTAAAGAAAAAGATGTAACGGCCGAAAATGTTTGGAAAATGATTGTGAATAATGGCGATAGGTTCCTACTAAAAGACCACAATCAGTCTGGTCCACAAGATATTTATGCAAACTATTTCAGTTATTGGATATTTAGCCCTATTGATTTAAGTGATCTATTAAATTCTGGACCAGATATGCCTCAAGTGAACAAGCAATTAATCATATCGGATGCAGGGAAATTATTTTTAAACGGACAATTTATTGAACCTACAAACTCAGAACTGATAGACTATCGATTGAAGCAAAACTATAGAAGTATACCTCTAAAGCAAGGCTGGAACCATTTTTTAATAAAAGTGGTTACAGATAATTTTGACGTGCCAAATCAAGGGACTTTATTTACTAGAATAGATAGTAATAATAAGTTCTTTGAAAAAGAGTTAAAAACGGCTATTGAAGTGAAATTTTAAAAAGTACAGCTTATAATTGATTGCAAAATTTTAAAACAATAATTAAATTAACCATTATGACTAAATATATTATTTATCTGGGCTTTCTATCAATAGGGCTGTTTCCCAGCTTATTAATAGCAAAAGAAATTCATGTTTCAAAAGCGGGAAACGATTCCAATTCAGGAATAAGTTCTGAACCGCTTTTAACGATCTCGAAAGCTGCTGAAATAGCAGAGGCAGGAGATGTAATCACTGTTCATGAAGGGACGTATCGTGAGTGGGTAAAACCTATTCGTGGAGGCACAAGTGAAAATAGTCGTATTATATATCGAGCGGCACCCAATGAGAAAGTCTATATTAAAGGTTCGGAACGGATAACGTCGTGGACTAAAATTAGTGGCGAGATTTGGCAGGTAGAAATTCCGAACGAATTTTTTGGAGATTATAATCCTTACGAACTTCGTGTGTCTGATAAATATATGACAGACGGTCAATGGCACCATCGTGGAGATTTATATGTAAATGGGAAGGGGTTTTATGAAAAACAGACCGTTTCTGAGGTCAAACAATTCAGAAAGCGCTGGCAATGTCAAGTTGAAAACGGAATGACTACGATTACTGCTAATTTCAGCAGTTCAAACCCTAATGAGGAAGTGGTGGAAATCAATATGCGTGAAAGTGTTTTTATGCCTGAAATCAGTGGGCTAGAATATATTACTGTTAGTGGTTTTCATATAATGCATGCTGCAACAAATTGGGTGCCTCCATCGGCAGAACTTCAAATGGGCGCTATAGGACCACGAATGGGGAATAAATGGATTATAGAAAATTGTACTATAACCGATAATAGAACAGTGGGTGTTGTTATTGGTCTAGCCCCAGGTATGGATTATACCAAAATAGACACCTATGGTGATCATATCATTCGAAATAACAGTATTCAAAGATGCGGGCAAGCTGGCATAACTGGTAAAAGAGGAGGTACGCGCAGCCTTATAACAGGAAATCTTATTGAGGACACAAATTATCGTGAGGAATTTGGAGGTCATGAGACTGCAGGTATAAAGCTCCATCGAACAGTAGATGTGGTTATAAGTAATAATTTAATTCGAAGGGTCTATAGTTTACAAGACCAGGCAGCATTTGGAATCTGGATAGACTTTGGTGCTCAGGGTATGCGTATAACTCGAAACATCATCTATGACACTGAAACGGAAGCTATTTTCTTAGAGATGAACCACGGTCCGATACTTGTTGACAATAATATAATCGTTGGAAAAAGAGGAGTAAGTAGTAATTCAGAATCAACGATATATGCACACAATTTATTTGTTGATGCTAATTTTAGTAATAGTACCGATACATCTCGCAAATCCCAATACTATACACCGCATACTACAATAGAGTTGGAAAAAAAATCAGTTGTTCATCAAGATGAAAAATGGTTTAATAACATGTTTATAACGAGCGGTCTGAACAACATATCCGACGCTTCGGGATTTGAATCAGATTACAATATTTTTTATAAGGGAGCCGAGAAAAGCACTTTCGGCGATAAGCATAGTATATCTGATACCTTCGATCCAAATTTCAATATTGAAGATGAACCTATGGGAGCTACAATAACATTTTCAGTAAATAATGTGCCATTTAAAATAAAGGGAAAGCAAGTTAATGGAGATTTAATAGGTGTTTTTAGAACTACAGGTCAGAGTATTGAAGATCGCTTTGGCGAACCAATCATAATAGATTCTGATTTTAATAATGAAAAGTTTAGTAAGCCAATTCCTGGCCCACTGTCAAAATTGAAAAAGGGGAGGGATGTGATAAATTGGACTTATAAGTTGGCTTCAGATAATTAGTTTCTAAAGATAAATTTTTAAGATTTAAGCAATGATGAATGTTATAAAATGGATTGTAATAACTATTTTAATCAACCTATTAGTCATAATGGGAGTTCAAGCGCAACAAGTTGAGCGACTTGAATATTGGAATTTTATTAAATCCGATGTAAATGTTACTTCTTTAGTTGATGATTGGGAAGGTGTAAAAGTACCTCATTCATGGAATGCCAAAGATGGTCAAGATGGCGGGAATTATTATCGTGGAATTGGTTGGTATCAGAGAAATTTAGATATAGAAAATCAGAAAAAAGAAAATAGGTATTTCTTGAAATTTCAGGCGGTGGGTACATCAGCAGATATATTTCTTAATCAACAAAAAATAACGTCTCATGCTGGAGGATATACGGCTTTTGCAACCGAAATCACAGATTTAGTTTCAACTGGTGGTGTTTATGATCTTCGTGTTAAGGCGAATAATGCATACAATGAAACTATTGCACCGCTTTCAGGTGATTTTACTATTGCTGGAGGGATGCATAAACCTGTGGAGTTACTTATCAAGAATTCCGTTTGTATTTCACCTTTAGATTATGCTTCCCCTGGAGTCTATCTTTTTCAAGAAAATGTAAGTGATGATTTAGCAGACCTTAAGGTGCGTGTTTTAATAGATAACGGAACAAAACATAGTAAAAAAATAAACACAGTTTTTACACTAACTGATGATAAAGGAAATGAAGTTGTAACGTCAAAAATTAAAACAAAAGTAGGAGGTAAAACGGTAGAGGATATTGAAACGGTTTTAAGTATTAAACAGCCTCATTTATGGGATGGCATAAAAGACCCTTATTTGTACACACTAAAAGTTGAACTTTATTGTGGTAAAAATAAAGTAGATGCGTATACCAAAAAGGTAGGATTTAGATATTTTCATGTCGATCCTAAAACCGGTTTTTATCTAAATGGAAGATCCTATCCATTACGTGGCGTGAACATGCATCATGATCGTAAAGATTTTGGCGCGGCACTCTCACAGGGACAACTTAAGGAAGATTATGAGAGAGTGACGGAGATAGGGGCCAATAGTGTTCGTTTAGCGCATTACCCACATTCCGATTTTTCATATGAACGCTGCAATGAATTGGGACTTCTAGTTTGGGCAGAAATTCCAATAGTAAATGAAATTAAAAAAACGGACAGCTTTTCAAAGGTTGCACAGCAACAGTTACTGGACTTAATCAAACAACAAGGAAATAACTCTTCAATATATTGCTGGAGTATTAGCAATGAAATATTTCAGACAAAAACAGATGAGCCGTTAGATTTGCTAAAAGAGCTCAATGCACTTTCCAAAAAAATCGATCCTACCCGTTATACAACAATGGCTTCCAATCACAATCGAGCAGACCTAAATACTATTTCCGATTTATTTGCTGTAAATATTTATCCTGGTTGGTACGGTTCCAATCCTTTTGATATGAAAGGAGCACTGCCGGGCTTTAATGAAAAGGGAGGAAACCGTGGTTTAGGTGTGGCAGAATATGGTGCAGGTGGCTCAATTTTACATCAAGATCAAACATTAAAAGTTATTCCACCTGGAGGTAAATGGCATCCCGAGCAGTGGCAAGCTTACTTGCACGAAGTCCAGTATCGCGATATCGTTGAAAACGCTTCATGTTGGGGCAGTTATGTTTGGCCAATGTTTGACTTTTCAAGTGATCATCGAGACGAAGGTGGGCAACCAGGTGTGAATGATAAAGGCTTGATGACCCATGACCATAAAACCCGGAAGGATGCTTTCTTTTTTTATCAAGCAAACTGGACGGAAGATCCAGTTCTGTATTTAACTAGTAAACGTCATTTAATACGCCATACAAAAGAGACCATTGTTAAAGTTTATTGCAACACCGAAAAAGTGGAATTGATGGTTAATGGACAATCGAAAGGCAGTATGGTGCCAAATGATTTAAAAATAGCGCAATGGGATTCAATTCTTCTTTCGGAAGGTGAAAATCATATTGTGGTAAAATCATTTGTGAATGGTACGGAACTAATAGATGAAATTACTTGGACTTATGACCCTAATGCACAATCTCCAACTCAAATCAATACTGATACATCAGAAGTTGTTGAAGGCTTATGTCGTGCCTCAAATGCAGAAGCTGGAAATGGACCGGCAAAGGCTTTTGACGACAATATAGAGACGCGATGGGCAACGGCTGTAAAAGGGGCATGGCTTGGAAAAGAATTAGATGAATCTCAAGTAATTAGTAGTTTTTCTATAAGATGGTTTAAAGGAAAAGAACGTGGTTACCATTTTAAGATAGAAACCTCTTCTGATGGAAATACTTGGCGAAAAGTTTATGAAGGTATCAGCAAAAAAATGACAACTGCCGAAATTTATAGACTTAATGAACCTGATGAAGCACGTCATATCCGTATTATTTGTTCTGGTTCTGATGTAAATGATTGGTCCTCCATTTTGAATGTGAAGTTGAATTAATAGTACTAAATATTTTTGTTTCTAGTTGACTATGGTTGTTTTAATAGGTTTTTATCTTAAAAGCGGAAAAGTTAGTGAAGAAATTAATCTAGAATTAGTGATCTAGTTCTAATAAGAAAAACTTAATCATTGGGTCAATCAATAAGTTATAAGTGAATATTAAATACTAACATTAAATTAATAAAATATAAAATGAAAACATCTCAATTTCCTCAGCTGCTATTAGTTTGCTTAATCATATTAAGTAGTTGTGATAATTTTCAAAAAAAAGAAGTTCAAAATCAAAATGAAAATCAAAATCAATTGATTGATTTTGTAGACCCACTCATCGGATCAGGTGGGCATGGTCATGTTTTTGTTGGCGCCAATGTACCCTTTGGAGGGGTTCAAGTAGGCCCAAATAATATTTACAAAGGTTGGGATTGGTGTTCTGGGTACCACTATTCAGATAGTTTAATCATCGGGTTTTCGCAATTGCGATTAAGTGGTACAGGCATTGGTGATTTAGCAGATGTGCTTATTATGCCCTTTACTGGAGAACCTAGATTAGATAAAGGAAGACAGGAATACCCACATGAAGGGTACTTATCTACTTTTAGTCATGAAAATGAGATTGTAAAACCTGGATATTATTCGGTAAAAATGGATAATGGGGTGAAGGTTGAATTGACAGCCTCTGAGCGTGTGGCTTTTCATCAATACAGTTTTCCTGAAAATGAGAAAGGGCATATTATTATAGATTTAAAAGAAGGCATAAATGATAGATCTACTGAAACGTCTTTAGAGCAAATTGATGATTTTACCATTGTGGGTACACGTTTTTCGTCAGGTTGGGCAAAAGAACAGCAAGTTTATTTTGCTATTCGTAGCGATATACCTTTAAAGAACTTTCAAATATTCGAAGATCAATCATTGTTAGAAGGGACAGTAGGTGTTGGAAGATCGCTTAAAGGGTTAATTTCTTTTGACGAGGGACCCGAAAAAATAGCCTTAAAAGTTGGTATTTCACCCGTGAGTAAGAAAAACGCTTTGTCTAATATTATAGCCGAAATTCCAGATTGGGATTTTGAAAACGTTTTAAATTCTGCACAAGACAAATGGAACAAAGAGCTTTCAGCGATTAGCATAGAAACTCAGAATCAGTCCGATAAGCGGATATTTTATACGTCTTTGTACCATGCCTATATGCATCCCTCAAAGTTCAACGATCATAATGGAGATTATCAGGGTACAGACAACAAAATATATAATGATCCTGGATTCGATAACTATACCATTTTTTCACTTTGGGATACTTATCGTGCTGAACACCCTTTGTTTACCATTACGCAACCAGATCGTGTGAACGATTTTATCAACTCCATGTTGGCTATTTATGATCAGCAAGGGTATTTGCCTATTTGGCATCTTAACGGATACGAAACCGGTACAATGGCTGGTATTAGTAGTATTCAAGTCGTTGCAGAAGCGTATTTAAAAGGCTATCGTGGTTTTGACGTTGAGAAGGCCTACGAGGCAGTTGTTAATACGGCAAATTCAGATTTGAGAGGATTGAATTATCTACGCGAATTCAAACACATTCCATCGGACGACAAGAGCGTTAGCAGAGGGGTGGCACAGACTATGGAGCTTTCAATTTCTGATGCCAGTATTGCATTAATGGCAAAGGATTTAGGAAGAGATGAAGACTTTAAATACTTTTCAAAAAGAGCTAAAAACTACCAATTGTATTATGATGAGCAGGTTAACTTTTTTCATGGAAGAAAGAAAGATGGTGAATGGAATGGAAATTTTGACCCGTTCAAGTCAAAACATAATGAAGCCAAAGATTATTCTGAAGGTAATGCGTGGCAGTATCTTTGGTTGGTACCACAAGATGTATCTGGATTGATTGACCTACTGGGTGGAAAAGATGTTTTTATAAATCGATTGGATGAATTTTTTACCATTGAACCAGACGATACTTCGAAGGTATTGATAGACCTTACGGGAAATATTGGCCAGTACGCGCATGGTAATGAACCTAGCCATCACATTGCATATTTATATGCTTGTGCAGGCCAACAATGGAAAACTTCAGAAAAAGTGCGTCAAATAATGAATGATTTTTATCACGATGATCCTGATGGTGTTATTGGTAATGAAGATGCGGGGCAAATGTCAGCGTGGTATGTGTTTTCATCACTTGGGTTCTATCCAGTTTTCCCTGCTTCGCAAGAGTATATAATGGGAAGTCCTTTATTTGATAAGGCCACCATTCAACTACCAGAAGGAAAAAGTTTTACTTTAGAGACAGAAAACAACAGTGCCGAAAATATTTATATTCAAAGTGCTGAGTTGAACGGGAAAGTTTATAACAAAATTAGTATCAACCATCAGGATATTATGAATGGAGGTATTTTGAAGCTTAAAATGGGAAGTAGTCCTAACCAAGAATTTGGATACTCAATGATTGCTCAGCCTTGATATTTGTAAAATTAATTAGTATGAAAAAAGAAATTGCAGTATTAGTTGTATTCTTTATGGTTGTGGCATCTGTATTTGCTCAAACCGAAAAAAGAATTATGAATGAACTCCAAACCCAATGGAAGTTTAGTTTAGGCACCCACAACGATGCTTATATGCCGATATTTGACGATTCAAATTGGAGTCAAGTAACTTTACCTAATGATTGGGCTATAAAAGGTCCTTTTATTGAAGATGGCAATGGAGGTACAGGTAAACTGCCTTGGAAAGGGGAAGGATGGTACCGAACTACCTTAAAAGTTGATGGAAACCTACAAGGGAAAATTCTGTATTTGCTTTGTGATGGAATAATGGCTTTCCCTGAGATTTATGTAAATGGGGAACTTGCTGGTTCTTGGGATTATGGGTATAATTCATTTTACGTGAATATATCAGAACATTTTAATTACAATACGGAAAACACTATAGCCATTCATGTAGATACTAGAAAAATAGGAAGCCGTTGGTATCCAGGAGCCGGTATTTACCGAAAAATACAACTTGTTGCTGTTAATCCAGTTCATGTTAAAATTTGGGGTACTCAAATTACTACACCTCAGGTTAAAACAAGTTATGCCGATATTAGTATTGCAACATCAATAAATAACTATTCAAATGTTAATGCCAAAGTAGAATTGGTACATAAAGTATTTACAGCCGATAACAAGTTGGTGAAAACGGTTAAGTTAGCTAACGATGTGGTGTTGGGAAAAAGCAAACGACTAGAAACAACTTTTAGTTTAGCGAACCCTCAATTATGGGATTTAGATAATCCAAAACTGTATAAGGTTCAGACCTTTGTTTATGTAAATAACGAGCTAAGCGATAATTACGAATCGACCTTTGGTATTCGAAAAATCCGTTTTTCTGCTGATAATGGTTTTTATTTGAACGATAAGCGAATACAAATAAAAGGTGTGAATTTGCATCATGATCATGGGCCGCTAGGGGCTGCATTTTACCCTAGAGCAATGGAACGTCAACTCGAAATAATGAAATCAATGGGGTGCAACGCAGTGCGAACCAGTCATAATGGTCCAGCTCCGGAATTGCTCGACTTGTGCGATCAAATGGGGATGCTTGTATATTATGAATTTTTTGATAAATATGACGATAAAGCTGCAATTGTTGATACCACAAATTTTGATTCATTTGCCAAACGTAATATAGGTAATTTTGTTGAACGTGATAGGAACCACCCAAGCATTTTTATTTGGAGTGTGGGCAACGAAATAGACCATGTTCAATTGAATGAAAACAATGGGTTTCATCAATTAAATACAATGGTTTCATATACACGCATGTACGACCCAACCCGACCCGTTACCATAGGCTGTCACTATTATGGGACTGCTAAATTGAGACATTCTGATTATTATGATGTTCATTCATGGAATTATGGTCGAAAATATTTAGATGCTCGAAAATATGAACCTAATAAATCAGTAATTATTAGTGAATCGGCATCAACTTTAAGTACTCGTGGATTTTATGAATGGCCTTTACCAAATAATAAAACACAATTTACTTCGTCGCTTCAAGTAAGCTCTTATGATTTAAATGCACCTGTATGGGCCGAAATTGCAGATGATGATTTTATGTGGCAACAGCAAGATGATTTTGTGGCAGGTGAGTTTGTATGGACAGGTTTTGATTATTTGGGTGAGCCAACTCCCTATGACAATAATTTTGTAAAAGAAGGTTTGGGCTTAAGCGATACAGCAGTTTCGCGTAGTTCGTATTTTGGTATTGTGGATTTATGTGGTATACCCAAAGATCGCTATTACTTGTATAAAAGCTATTGGAAACCTGAGGAAACAACAGTGCATATTTTACCTCATTGGAACTGGCAAGGCAAGGAAGGAGATACTATTCCTGTTTTTGTTTATACCAATGGCGATAGCGCAGAGCTTTATCTTAATGGAGTATCCTTGGGTAAAAAATCAAAGCAAGTTAAATCCAATAATTCAGTCGATCGATTCAGACTTATGTGGACAGAAGTAGTTTATGAACCAGGAGAATTAAAAGCCGTTGCTTTTATGAATGGTGAAGTAATTGGCGAAAGTATTGTAAAAACCACAGGCGAACCTTATAAACTTAAAGTATCATCTGATAAAACCAAGATTTTGAGTGATGGCAAAGATTTGTCATATGTATTGATTGAGGCTGTTGATAAGGATGGGAATTTGTGTCCCTTGGCTAATGATAAGGTGGAGTTGAAAATATCTGGCGCTGGTCAAATTGAAGGAGTGGGTAATGGCAATCCACAATCAATGCAATCATTTAACTCGGAAAGTGTGAATCTGTTTTATGGCAAAGCAATGGTTATTGTTCGTTCGGGTTTTTCAAAAGGAGTTATTGATTTGCAATTTGAAACAAAGCGATTGAAAAAAGCAAATGTGAAATTAGAAGTACAATAATATTAATTAATAAATAAAAACGAATGAAGATTACACTTTTGTGGATTGTTTTATTTTTCCTTTCATCAACACTATGTTTTTCGCAGCATGCTAAAATACAGATTGTTGAAGGATGGGCGAGCCCTGAAATTGTTTATGGTTTTAAGCAATTAAAAGAAATTTGTGTTGAAGATAATATAAACCCCAATTTGATTATTGAAGTCAAATTAGACACTACAATAACTGAGGAAGGTTTTGAGATACAAAGCGTTGATAAACAGGTGAGCGTTAGCGCGTCAAATCCTGTTGGTGCCCTTTATGGTTTGTTGCAAATTAAGGAACAAATACAACTGGGGGCAACAAAAATTGAAGCAGTATCTGAATCACCACAATTACCATTTCGTGCTTTAAAATTCAATTTACCCTGGGATTCATATCGAACAGGAGAAGCTTTACAACTGCACACAGAAACCTGTAGAGATATTAAGTATTGGGAATCTTTTCTTGATATGATGGCTGAGAACCGTTTTAACAAGTTGACGCTATGGAATATTCACCCCTTTAATTACATGGTTAAATTGGATAAATACCCAGAAGCATGCGGTTTTAACGATGCTGAAATGTTAGAGTGGGAACTGTTTTGGAAGACTCTTTTTGGAATGGCTAAAGAAAGAGGTATTGAAACTTATCTTGTAAATTGGAATATTTTTGTTTCTCCTGAGTTTGCAGAAGCACATGATGTAGCAAAATACAGTATCGATGGTCAGTATTTTGTGGATAAAGGCGATACTTCAGAACTCGTTAAAGATTACACGCGTGAATCTGTAAAAGCGGTAATTGATAAATATCCAAACCTAACGGGATTAGGAATTACCTTAGGTGAAGGCATGGGAGGTATGTTGGCAGAAGAAAGAGAACAATGGCTGTTGGATAGTTACATTGAAGGTATGCGAATGGCTTCACGCAAAGTGAAGTTTATTCATCGTGTCCCTTTGTCGGCAGGAAAGCACAGTGGAGGTTCTACCTCGGCCACGGTTGAACAAATGACGCGTCAGACTCTAGATACTCTAACCGCTGTAATATCACCTATTAATATTGAATTGAAGTTTAATTGGTCACATGCACATTCAACACCACATTTAGCAAAAGTACATGGTGGTCAATTGACAGACGCTTATTGGAATCCATTACCTGAAAATTATAAATTGGCTTGGATGATGCGCAATGAAGATTTTTTTATTTTGCGTTGGGGGCAACCTGATTTTATAAGGCAACATATTGCATTGAATGGACACGAGTACGTAAATGGTTATTATGTGGGCTCTGAATGTTACATTCCTGCAAAAGATTATTTTACAGCTTTACCTAATACGACCTATCAATACGCTTTTGAGCGTCAATGGATGTTTTATAAAAACTGGGGACGTTTGCTTTACAATCCTGACACGTCTGATAACGTTTTTGAGGATGCTTTTGATAGTAGATTTCCAGGGTTAGGAAAACAACTCTTTAAGGCTCAGGCTGAGGTTAGTCAAGTACCTTTAATCATTGCGTCCTATTGGAATGCTACTTGGGATTTTACATTATATTCTGAAGGGTTTACAGGCTTAAATAACACTGGTACTCAATTATTATCGCTTTCTGAATTATGTAGCAAACAACCTATGGATCCCAATTATCTGAGCATAGCAGAATACTTAAGTGCAAATGGGGTACAAAATTCGGAAAAAATAACACCAATTCAGTTAGCAGATTCCATAGATTTATTTTGTAATAATGCACTTAAAGACATTGAGAATATAGCAATTATCGATAATAATAACTTGCTTTATGAAATCTCAGATATTAAAACATGGGGGCTTTTAGGAATGTATTTTTCTGATAAACTTAGAGCAGCTGTAGCTTTTCAAAGCTATTTGAATTCTGGTAAAAAAGAGCTTCATATCCAAGCTATTAAGTGGCTAGAAAAAGCAAATAACCATTGGCATCAGTTGGTTGAAATTACAACTCCAATTTATAAACCCGTTCCATTAATGCATTATACAAAGCATCGTGATGACGTCTATTTTCATTGGTCACAGGTTGAAAAAGAAGTAGTAGAGGAATTAAATTGGCTTAAGAATTTTAAATAATAATTATTAGGCATATAAAAAATAAAGTATTAATGTTCATGCTGTTGCTGTTTCAAATTAGCATTTGCAGTAAAAAAACAAGATAAAAACATAATCTTTTTAAGAAACCCGATTTCTCTAGATTGCTTCGTGGAGCCAGAAGGCATCATTTTTGACAAGTAAATATTGAGTTTGTCCAAAACATACTCAGATGATTACCTAGTATCAGATTTATCAACTGAATTTTTTACGGTAAAGTATTGAATTACAATTTACGCAAACTTCGTATTCTTATTGACAGAACCAAGATTAATTAAAGTTATCAATACCCCAAGGATTTAAAATCCTTTTCACTTAATTACTTCATGGGTATTTTAGTTAATAAAAAAATAAATTTATGTCACTTTTATTTAAAAAATCAAGAATATTTATTGAAAATTAATGCATTATTAATACCTGTTTGTTTCATTTGTTTCTAATAATATGAAAAGTATATTACCTTGAAACAAACACAAATTAAAGACGTACAGATTACAAGCAAAATTGGTTTTTTTGCGCTACTCATGCTTGTGGCGTTCTCCTGTGTATCTAATACAGAACAAAAACAAACTGCAGAAAAGCAAGTTGATAATGTGCAATATGTAGATCCTCAAATAGGAGGAGTGGCTCCTTTTTTACAACCAACACGAACTAGAATACATGTGCCAAATGCTATGGTAAGAATGTATCCAGATAGAAAGGATTATAGGGATGATCAAATAAAATCTTTTCCTTTTACAACAAGAAGCCATCGCTCGGACCCTATTTTTAATGTGTTACCTGTTTCTGGCAATTTAGATGAGACTATTGAGCCTGTTTCTGCATGGGATCAAGAATTAGAAATAGCAAAACCTTATTATTATTCCACATGGCTTGAAGATTTTGATATTACAGTGGAATTTACTCCAGGAGAAAAAACAGGATTTTATAGATTTAATTATAACAATAATGAAACTAAAAAGTTGTTTCTTAAAGATTTAAATGGTATTGATTGGCAAGTAAATGAGGAAGGTGCATTAATAGGAACGGAATCATTTGAAGGTATGCGTGCCTACACTTATGGTGTTTTTGATGTTCAAGGTGCGTTGAGCTCAGAAAAAATTAATCAGGATACGGTGAACACTTGGGTAACATGGCAAAATGATTCGATCCAGCAAATTAATTTAAAATACGGGATTTCTTTTATAAGTATTGAGCAAGCAAAAAAGAATTTAGAAAAGGAAATTCCAGATTGGGATTTTGACAGCGTTAAAAATACCGCACATAAAAAATGGTCTAAAGTTATAAACCAAGTAGAAGTAGAGGGAGGTACAGCGGCTTATAAACGCACTTTTTATACGGCGTTATACCGTAGCTATGAACGCATGGTAAATATCACCGAAGACGGGAAATATTATAGTAATTACGATAAATCGATTATAGAAGACTCACGAAATTTTTATGTAGATGATTGGGTATGGGATACTTTTTTAGCCTTACATCCTTTAAGATATATTTTACAACCAGACATGGAATCTGATATGATAGCTTCATACATTAGAATGTATGAACAATCCGGGTGGTTGCCGCAGTTTCCTCAATTGCACGGCGATTCACGAGCTATGAATGGGTTTCACTCTACCATCATGATTTTAGATGCTTACAAAAAAGGCATTAAAAACTTTGATGTAGAAACGGCTTATGAAGCCATGAAAAAGAACGCTTTAGAAGGCACCATGGTCGCTTGGCGAATGGGAGCCGCTACATCATTAGATACTTTAGCGTTAGATTTGGGTTATTTTCCTGCACTCCATCCAGGAGAAAAGGAAACGGAACTGGTAGTAGATCCTTTTGAAAAGCGACAAGCGGTAGCAGTAACACTCGCTCATAGTTATGATGATTGGGCCTTAGCGCAATTGGCTAAAGAGCTAGGTAAAGAAGAAGACTATAAATATTTTACTAAAACATCCAATAATTATAAAAGTTTATACTGGCAAGAAAAGGGTTTTTTTATGCCTAAAGATAAAGACGGTAAATGGATTGATATAGACCCAAAGTTTGATGGCGGTATGGGAGGTAGAGATTATTACGATGAAAATAATGGTTGGACCTACCTTTGGAATGTACAGCAAGATGTATTAGGCTTACAGGAACTAATGGGAGGACGAGCTGTTTTTGAAGCGCGTTTAGATCAAATGTTTAGAGAATGTCTAGGTAGAAGCACCTATGAGTTGAATGCCAGATTTCCAGATTTCACGGGTATTATTGGTCAGTTTTCTATGGGTAATGAGCCTAGTTTTCATATTCCATATCTGTATAATTTCACAGGGTCTCCTTGGAAAACTCAGAAGAAAGTAAGAATGTTATTAAACACTTGGTTTAAAGATAATATTTTCGGTATACCTGGAGATGAAGATGGAGGAGGTATGTCTGCTTTTGTTGTGTTTTCATCTATGGGGTTTTACCCGATTACTCCCGGCATACCTGTTTACACCATCGGGAGTCCTTTGTTCTCTAAAATAACGATCAATTTGCCTAATGATAAAAAGTTTATTGTTTCAGCGCCGCATTGTTCAGAAACAAATAAATACATTCAAAAGGCAACTTTAAACGGAAAAGTATTAAACGGACCTTGGTTTACACATCAAGATATAATTAACGGAGGTCTTTTGGAGTTAGAAATGGGACCTTATCCAAATAAAACATGGGGTAGTCAAGAAGAAAGTATTCCAGATGCCTTTAGAAAATAATATATAGAATCTTGTTTGAGTTAGTTTAGTGTTTAATAGCAGGCAACATAGTAACAAGTACTTACCTGCTATTTTTTTAGAATATTCATTTTTAGTAATATAAATAAAGAGGAATATCCTCAATTGATATAATTTTTAAATCGAGACGCTATGAGAAAATTGTTATTATTGTTTTTGACTGTATTATGTACTTTTTCTATTACGGCTCAACATAAAACGGATAAACCTATTCGATTAGCCGTTATAGGCATGAGTCATTCTCACATAGCTTTCATCTTAAAAAGACCAGATAAAGGCGATTTTAACATCGTTGGTTTTTACGATAAAAATAAAACCTTAACAACTGAATTATCTGAGCGTAATAAATTAGATTCTAAATTGATTTATAATGATTTAGAAAAAATGCTCGATGATGTTAAGCCAAAAGCCGTAGTAGCTTTTGGTTCTATTTATGATCATTTAGCGGTGGTTGAAGCTTGTGCGCCAAGAGGTATTCATGTGATGGTTGAAAAACCATTAGCAGTAAATTTGAAACATGCTCTTAGAATGCAAGATTTAGCTAAAAAATATAATATTCATCTGTTAACAAACTATGAAACTTCATGGTATCCTACCGTCGCTAAGTCGTTTGAAATGGTTCAAAAAGAAGGGTTTGTAGGGCAATTAAAAAGAGTTATTGTAAATGATGGACACCGAGGGCCTAAGGAAATAGGATGTGATGCCTATTTTCTAGATTGGTTAACCGATCCTGTTTTAAATGGAGGAGGCGCCATTGTTGATTTTGGCTGCTATGGCATAAACCTTATTACAGCACTAACAAAAGGAGAAAAACCACTTTCTGTTTCTGCAGTAACACGCCAATTTAAGCCAGATGTATATCCAAAAGTCGATGATGATGCCACCATTGTAATTTCTTATCCAAAATTTCAATGTATTATACAAGCGTCATGGAATTGGCCATTTGATAGGAAAGACATGGAGATTTATGGAGAAACGGGGTATATTAAAGTTGATAATAAAAAGGAAATGCGTATAAAGAGCAGCAAAGAAACCCCAGAAGATAAGGTTACGATTAGTGATGCCGATGTAGCGGTATATACAGATCCATTTGCTTACTTTTTTGATGTAATAAATAACAAAATAAAGATGGCTCCTTATAGCTTGTATTCTTTAGAAAATAACTTAAGAGTAGTAGAGCTTCTTGATTTAGCAAGGGCATCTGCAAAAACAGGTGAAACAAAATACTTTAAATAAAACTAAATATATGATGTGATAAATACCTGTTTGTATGCTAATTGCTTCATATTAATCAATAATTAATTGATTATTCATTTATAATTAACCCGTGCTTCTATTTTTGAATTTCATTCGTTATGCCTTTGGTGTTTCGGAAGGGTTGATTTAAGTGTGAACAATAAATTATAATTTACTAATCAAAAAATATTAAATAATGATTAAAAAAGTTAGGGTAGCAGTAAAAATGTGTGTGTTAAGTATGTTACTAGTCTTTTGTAGTTGTAAACAAAAACAAGAAACAAAAGATGATTTAAATTCAAAAATACAATCTAATGGATATTTTAAGTTCACTAAAGCAAAAGCCATAGACGTCGTTAAATCGGGTTTTTCGGCTGGTGACGGTTATGTTGAAGTTTGGATTCGTGATTATAATACATTTATCGAACTTTCGGCAGAAGTATTTGAGCCGGAAGTTTTAAAAGAAAACTTGTTAGTGTTTTTTAAAATGCAAGGCGCAGATGGAAATAGTATTGATGGTTTCAGTCCGAAAGGTGCAAATAAAGAAGCTTATGATTTTATTTATTCTGAATTAGAACCTCGTTATGCAGGACATAAAAATACAGTTGAAACAGATCAAGAAACCTCATTGGTACAGGCCGTTTATAAATATGTTCAAGTTACAGGAGATACAAGCATATTAAATGAAATGATTGGAGATAAATTGGTTGCTGATAGGCTTGAGTGGGCTATGGAATTTTTAATGAATCATCGCTACAATGATGAATATGGTCTTATTTGGGGTGCAACAACTGCTGATTGGGGAGATGTTCAGCCAGAACATGAATGGGGTACTTTTTTAACAGACGATACCCACTATGCTCTTGATATTTATGATAATGCCATGTTTCTTATAGCCTTAGATAATTTAATTGAGCTTATCCCTAGTAAAAAGAATAAATGGCAGCCTATCCGTAATCAAATCGCTAAAAACACACGTAAACATTTATGGGATGATGTAAATCAAAAATTCAGACCGCATATCTATTTAAATGGCTCTCCCTTTCCTGAAGATTTTAATGAAGAGGAAATCTTTTATCATGGAGGTACAGCGGTTGCTATTGAAGCTAATTTACTTTCTAATGAAGAAATAAAAGTATCACTAAATAAAATGATTGAGAATGTAAAGGCATCTGGAGCAGGTTCTATTGGGCTAACTCTTTATCCAACATATCCAGAAGGATCTTATAAAAATGAGAAAATGTATGTTTACGGTTATCAAAATGGTGGCGATTGGACCTGGTTTGGTGGACGCATGATTCAGCAGCTCATAAGAAATGGGTTTGTTAAAGAAGCCTATGAACAAATCCAACCTATGGTGAAACGTGTAAAAGATAATGATGGCTTTTATGAATGGTATACCGTTAGCAATGATCCAGAAGGGTCAGGGACATTTCGCGGGTCTGCAGGTGTGTTGTACAAAGCTATTTTAATGTTTGAAGCCTTAGAAAATAATGAATAAAAACTGATGTTGAAAGTCAACGTGCACCAAAAATAGTTTAACAAATGATGTGCAATTTGGATTTAAAAAACGGTCTTATTTTGATTAAAAAATTTTAGAATGAAAGTGGATATAATAACAATTAATTTATTTTAAAAGCTGCATTTTTTAGTAAATAATCAATACCCTCGAATGTGAAGATCTTCCATAATGATAAGGTTTAACTTAAAAACAAGACTGATAATAAGAAGAAAATATACCACTTGGTTTCCATATATCAATAGAATATTAAATAACTGGTTTAGCATGCAGATACGTAAAATATGTAGAAAATAGAATACAATGAATTTTAAAAGTAGCATCTTAATCGGGTTAGCGTTACTAAAACTGTCTTGTGGCTCAACGCATATAGCAGAAAAGAAGAATATAGAGTTAGAAGGGAAAGGGAAGAAAGTTTATGTTGGCCCTATAGAGGTTCAAATTTATTAGGAGCATACGGTTTTGTAGATGCTGTAAAAGAGTTAAAGGAACAATTAAATGAAATGAATTTGGAAATTGATTATATTTTCTTTGATTCAAGTTCTGGAGGTATCCAAACTGGACTAAAACTTGGAATTGATTTATTTGGTTTGGATACAAATTAATGCCAATTAGTATTGATAAAGTAGGAGTAGATGATCTGTCTTTAAATGAAGTGGTGCTAGAACTTTTGTTCGAAGGGAAGCAATCTCTTGGAATTGACAAGGAATATACTATTGATGATGTTAAACTAATAAGAGGATATGATACTGCGGGTTATGGTGTAGTAACCAAAAATGAACGAAACGCAATTAAAGTTTTGGCTCAAAGTGAAGGAATTCTGTTAGATCCTGTTTATTCTGGAAGAGCTTTTTACGGCATGCTAGATCATCTTGACAAAAAGAAATTAAGAAACAACTCAAATATTCTTTTTTGGCATGCAGGAGGTTTGCCTGCTAATTTTTATTATTCGAAGGAATTAATTAAATAATAATAATAATAATATCTGTTTAATAGAATTTAGGACTATTTGCAACAATTTATAATCTTCATAAAAAATGAAGGCGTTTGTTGTACCTATGTTGTACCTGAAACAAAAAAAGCCTAAGACGAATCTTCAGCTTTCCTTTATAAACCTAGTAGCGAGAGGGGGGCACGATCCCCCGACCTCCGAGTTATGAATCCGACGCTCTAACCAGCTGAGCTACCTCGCCATATTTAAGGTTGCAAATATAAAAAATTATCATTGTGAACAAACATAACTCTTTAAAAATATTATTAAAAATTATGGTCGTACTTATCAATTAATTTATATATTGGGCGATATAAAATTTAGAAGTACTTATGGACGATAAAATTAAATTTGATATGGAGTTTCCAATTCAAGCATCGCCACAATTATTATATCAGTATATATCCACACCTTCTGGTTTGTCTGAATGGTTTTCAGATAATGTTAACTCAAGAGGAGAACTATTTACTTTTATATGGGATGATTCTGAAGAGCAAGCTAAATTATTGAATAAAAAAAGTGGTGAGCGTATAAAGTTTAGATGGATAGTTGATGAAGAAGATGATCAAACTTATTATTTTGAAATTAGAATTCAAGTTGATGAAATCACAAAAGATGTGTCATTAATTGTTACTGATTTTGCAGAAGAAGATGAAGTAAATGAATCTAAAATGCTCTGGGAAAATCAAATTTCTGATTTAAAACAAGTATTAGGTTCAGCTTAAAATTATATATTTATTTTAAATTATATTTGTCCCGCTTTTAAAAACTGCGGGATTTTTTTATGACAAACTTTAACGGAAATATTTTAGAGGATCACACGTTATTATCAACTCAAAATAGAGGCTTTGCCTACGGAGATGCGCTTTTTGAGACTATAAAAATATCGTATGGAAAGGTGTTGTTCTGGGAAGATCATTATTTTAGATTAATGGCTTCTATGCGAATTTTGCGTATGGAAATCCCTATGAATTTTACTATGGAATTTCTAGAAGAACAAATAAAAAGCACCTTAAAAGTTAATCAATTAGCAAATGCATCTTCCAGAGTAAAACTAACGGTGTTTAGAAATGAAGGTGGTTTGTATTTACCAGAAACCAACGAAGCAAGTTTTATTATTTCAGTAAAAAAGATTGATAATGATTTCTATATTTTAGATGAAGGTTTTTATGAGGTTGATTTATTTAAAGATTATTACGTATCACCTAGTTTGCTATCTACCTTAAAAACTAATAATAAAGTACTTCATGTTATTGGAAGTATTTATGCACAAGAAAATAATTTACATAACTGCTTAATTATAAATACTGATAAACAAGTTGTTGAAGCACTAAATGGGAATATTTTTTTGGTTAATGGAAATATAATTAAAACGCCACCACTTAATAATGGTTGTTTAAAGGGAGTGATGCGGAAACAAATTATGGAAATAGTTAATAGTATGCCTGAATACGAGCTATTGGAAGCAACTATATCACCTTTTGAACTTCAAAAGGCAGATGAGTTTTTCATAACTAATGTTATTGTTGGAATTCAACCAATTACGAACTACAGAAAAAAATCCTTTTCTAAAAAAGTGTCGAAAACTTTGATAAAAAAACTCAATATTAAAATAAGATTAGGTTAATTAAAACTAGGATTTTCAGGGGCGTTAGACCAAATACTATAGTCTCCGCCAAATTCAAGCATTTTTTCTTTCCAAAAGAATTGATAATCTTTTTCTATAATATTCTTTTTATAAATATTTTCAGTAACTACCCAAGAATTAGCTTTAAGCTCATCTTCCAATTGATTCGTGTCCCACCCAGAATAACCAAGAAAGAAGCGAATATCGTTTTCTTTAATAGTATTGTTCGAAATTTGTTCTGCTACTTTACTAAAGTCACCTCCCCAAAAAATACCTAATGAAATTTCAATGCTATTTGGAATTAGGTTTGGGATTTTATGAATAAAGTAAAGATTATCCTGTTCAACAGGGCCGCCGTTATACACTTTAAATGTAGCTTCAACTTCTGGAACTAAATCACTTATTGTATATTCTAGAGGTTTGTTGAGTATAAAGCCAATGGAACCTTCTTGAGTATGGTCTGCTAACAATACTATAGAACGATTAAAAGAAACGTCTCCAATTATTGCAGGCTCAGCGATTAACAAATCACCTTTTTTGGGTTTTGTTGTAATCATATTTTGAGAAATTATTAACTAAATCTAATATTTATTTATTTAATAAGCAACTCTTTAGTTTTATAATGTAAAAAAGCCCTCAAATTTTGAAGGCTTTTTATAAGTTTTTAAGATATAAATCTTAATTTACAGCACTAGATAAATCAGATCCAGCTTTAAACTTTACAACGTTTTTAGCTTTGATTTTAATTGTTTCACCCGTTTGAGGATTTCTTCCTTCTCTTGCAGCTCTTTTAGAAACTGACCAAGATCCAAATCCTACTAAAGAAACTCTGTTACCTTTTTGTAAAGCACCTTCAATTTCAATGATTGCGCATTCTAAAGCTTTTTTTGCAGCCGCTTTAGTAATTCCTGCGTGTTCTGCCATTGCGTCGATTAAATCTGTTTTGTTCATAATGTAATATTTAATTATTAATAAATTGGTTAAACATTTTGTTAAATCCTCTACAAATTTATACGGATTATGCAACCACGCAAGTAATAGCAAGGGAAATACAGGGTTTTGTTGATAACTTAATGCTTTTGTTAATAAAGGTTGTGCATTTCAGCGAGTTTTTTAAAATAATCAATGTTAATAAGGGTTTAGAGCATTTTTGCATCGTCTTCTATTGCATACCCATTTAATAGCGATTTTACTTCCATCATTTTTTTTCCAGGAAGTTTAATTTCTATAATATTTATATAACCTTCATTAACAACTACTTTTAGCTCTTTTTTAGTTGAAACAACGCTGCCAATCTTTAAATCGTGCTCAGTAAATTCTTTTTTTGCACTGTAGATTTTAATATCTAATTTGTCTTTACCATTAATTAATGTGCACCAAGCTGCTGGGTACGGACTTAGCCCACGAATTTTATTGTAAATATGATCTATAGAATCTGTCCAATCTATTTTGCAATTATCCTTATTTAACTTGTAAGCAGTTTTAATATGTTCAGAATTTTTTTGTGGTGTGGTTTTCACGTTTCCTTTTTCAATTAATGAAACGGTTTTTAAAACCAATTCACTTCCTAAAATCATGAGTTTATCATGAAGACTACCAGCGTTTTCTTTAGGATTAATTGCTATTTCTTCTTGAAGAATCATTTCCCCTGTATCAATTTTTTCATCTATAAAGAACGTGGAAACGCCAGTTTTTGTTTCACCATTTATAACAGCCCAATTTATAGGCGCTGCACCACGGTAGTTTGGTAACAACGAAGCATGTAAATTAAAGGTGCCATATTCTGGCATTTGCCATACTACTTTGGGTAACATTCTAAAAGCAACCACAATTTGAAGATTAGCCTTTAAACTTTTTAATTCAGATATAAAGTTTTCGTCTTTTAAATTAGTGGGTTGTAAAATGTTTAAGTCTTGTGATTTTGCATATTCCTTTACAGCACTCTCATTAAGTTTACGACCACGACCCGCAGGTTTATCGGGAGCGGTAATAACACCAACAATATTATATTGGTTTTCAACCAACGCTTTTAAGGTGGTTACTGCAAAATCGGGCGTACCCATAAAAATGATTCTTAAATTTTTCATCGCTTTGTTTATTTTAAATTTTGGGCGTTACCCCACCTTTCGTCTTCGCTCAAGATGGGGTCGGGCTATACACTATATCTTTTTAAAACGTCATAGCGAGGGATGAACGACGTGGCTATCTGCCAAATTTTAGTCTTTTATCCAAGTTCACTACATGAATGTTTTAAAAAGGATGCCGTTTCTATCCCTAAGGCGCGTGTTCGCTAACTTCTGTTTTTAAATAGAATAAATTTATTTTTGGAGAATGTTCGTTTAACGGTTAGTATAAGAATAGTTGCGGTTTTGTATGCGAGGATTTTCCGCAGGAAAATCAGACGTAACAAAAGAGCAACGACCTTTGTTTAAGCCTAAAACAGCAATTATTTTTATACTATGTTGCCATTTCGTTATTTTTTCAGAGTTCAATTTATTCCGCAAAATTTCATTTTTCGATTTTCAGCGTTTTAATCCGTAATATTTTTCAATTCCGATTGAGTGAGCAATTCCGAAACTTGCTAAATTCCTTATTCAGTATATTTTAAATTTCTCTTTTTGTTTTCTCCAGTTTTAATTCCAATTCCTGAATTTCAGCGTTTTTATCTTTAACTTCCATTTGAAAATACTTTAAACTTGTAAACAAGTAAATAATAACAAAAAACGTTCTAATATCGGAAGAATTATATTCAGTCAAGAAATCAAATTTACTTGAAATCCATAAAATTCCAAATAATACAATTGATACTGTAGTAATTATTTTTAGTATTTTTTTCATTTCTTTTTATTTTCAGTTTGAGTTCGTTCGCCAATGAATGGTAACGCAGAGATATAGTTGCGTTTTAATGAACTATATCGGTTGTTAAACGAAGGTAGTCGAAAATTTTTACAAAGTCAAGTAGTACACTAAATTACTACCCTGCTTATAAAAGGTTATCCTTACATACATATTTTTTTTCGTTTTTACTTTTTGAACTTTTTTTGCGAAATGCCCATTATGGGCTTTATAAATGACTTAATTTATATGTGTTTGTTTGTGTAATGGTTACAACGTTATGTTCTAATAGTAATTTTAATACCTTTTTTATGCTTTCGTCTGAAGTATTTAAAGCTGCTATTATTTGTCTTGAAGATTTATCTCCGTTCTCTAATAATTCAATAATACGGTTTTTTAAAACCTTTAAATCTTCGGGTTTTTCAGTTTTGTTTTTTTTGATACATACCGAACAAATACCACAGGGCTTGATGTCCGTTTCACCAAAATAGGTGAGGAGTTGCATGCTTTTACAAATGCTATCATTTTCAACATAATTAAGCATCGCCTTAACTTGTTGCTGTTTTAGCTTGTTTTGCTGCTCTATAATAGATGCGATTCTGTTTATGGTTTTATCATCTTCACGAGGCTCTATAAAGGTGACTTGCGCATCGGTTTTAGCTAAGTTTAAAGAAATGATATCATCACGTTCTAATTGTTGTAAAACGTTTATTAAAGCACTTTCGGTTACCGATGCTTTTTCAGCAACTTTATGAATGTTTATTTTTGTTTCATGATCAAAAATACCACCATACATACGCAACATAGATTTTACTATTACATTAAAATCTTCATGAGTTTCTAAATAGCTAAAAAGAGCTGCACTAGGAATTATATATTGGGCGGTAACCTTATTTTTAAATTGATTTGATAACGTAATCACGCTATTTCTATCCAATATTAATAAGGAATTATAGCATAAAATCGCACTAAACTCATAGGTTTTACAAAAGGTGTTAAAATCGAAATCGAAGGTTTCGTATGCACCTTCACCGTAAGATATTTGAAAATAGTTGCATAGTTTCCTGTAAACCTGCTTCACTAAAACTACTGTTGGAAGGACGTTTAGAAACTGATTTTTAACTAAAACTTCATCGCTATTATTTTTTAAAATGACAGCAAATGCTTTCTCTCCATTTCTACCTACACGACCTGCTTCTTGAAAATAACTTTCAATACTTTCAGGTAAATTTAAATGAATCACTGTCTTAACATCCGCTTTATCAATACCCATTCCAAAGGCATTTGTGGCGACCATAACCTGTTTTTGGTTATGCATCCATTGCATCATATTAGCATCTTTTTCGTTATTTGCAAGTCCTCCGTGATAATAAGTCGCCGTAATTTTTTTTGATTCTAAAAACGAACTCACCTCTAAAGTTGATTTTCTGTTTCTAACATATATTATGGATGATGCTTTATATTTTTTTAATATAGTTTCTAATCTGTAATATTTGTCGTTTTCATGAAACACCATATATGCTAAATTTGGTCTGTAAAATGAATATTTAAATATTTTAGGTTGAATAAAATCAAGTTCCTTAACAATATCATTAACCACTTCTGGTTTTGCTGAAGCTGTTAAGGCAATTGCATTTACAGTGGGTTGTAACTGACGTAAAATAGCTATATTTTTATAAGCTGGTCTAAAATCACTGCCCCATTGCGAGATACAATGTGCTTCATCAACTGCAATTAAATTAACATTCATTTGTCTAATACGATCTTGTACTAACTCTTGTTGTAAACGTTCGGGTGATAGGTATAAAAACTTATAATTTCCGTAAATACAATTATCTAAAAGTGTATCCAATTGATTGTATGAAATACCGCTAGTTAATGCCATGGCTTTAATACCTCTATCATTTAAAGCTTGTACTTGGTCTTTCATTAAAGCAATGAGTGGCGAAATAACGATACAAATTCCCTCTTTGGCTAAAGCTGGAATTTGAAAGCATAAGGATTTTCCTCCACCCGTAGGAAGCAAAGCAAAGGTGTCTTCACCTTCAATAACCGCATTAATAATGGCTTCTTGATTGGGTTTAAATTCGGTAAACTTCCAATAACGTTCTAATATGTTTATGGGGTGTTCCATATTACATATTTACAATATTTAAAATGAAATCGGTTCGCTTTTCTACGGTATCAAACGGGACATCAATTAATTGGTAATTATAAGATTGATACGTGTTTATGAGGTGTTTATGGATTTCTTGGGCTTGATTAAAATCTTCATACCGTTCATTATCACTGGTGTAAATAGCTTTCCATGGCTTTAAAATAAAAACCGCATCGTATTTTGAATTTTTACAGGTATCCACAAAATACGTAGGGTACTCATCACCAATAAAATCCATATAGGCCAAAATATCGGGGATACCTCTATCAAAAAAAACAACATCAGATTCTATAGTATTTGCTGATTTAAATTGTTGTTCTCTACCTTTTAGAAGCATTTCACTAAATAATAAGGGGTTGGTTAAAAACAGTTGATCAATACCTTCTTTTTTGGCATCCAAGGTTACTTGTCTTGAAATTTCTTCAAGGCACGTATAATTTCTTTTTACCAATTCATTTATTATTGTAGATTTTCCAGTGCCTGGACCTCCTGTAATAATAACTTTTTTTGTGTTCAATTCAGTGGTATTTTGCTGTAAAAATCGGAATTTAACAGTTATAAAAAAAATGGAGCAGAAAGAACTGCAAGTGTTACAAAACTTGGATTTAGCTTTTTAATTGCTGATGGACGCGTTAGGGATTGCAGTGGCATCCTTTTTTGTGCTAAACTATTATTTTGATTTGTTAATAATTTTGAGATATGCAAATACTTGATGAGATACTGAAACACCTTCAGCACTATAAAGATATAACGGAAAGCCCGACCCTTTTGGTAACGCCCAAATTTTAATTATTTTAGTTTTATAATGTGTTTGTGAACTGTATATTTGCAGGATAAAAAAAGAGTATGAGTACACCTGAAAATTCAGAAGAATTTTACGAAAAATTAAAAAGTCAGTTATACGATACGTCGCTTTGGCCATCGGAATATTTATATAAGTTTATCGTGGTTTCTAAGTCTGAAAAAATAGTGGCACTAGAGGGACTTTTCAATAACATGGGTGCCGTTATTACTACCAAAGAATCTAAAAAAGGTAAATATACCAGCGTATCGGTTAATGTTTTAATGAAAAGTCCCGATGCCGTGATTGATAAATACAAAGAAGTTGCAGAAAAAATTGAAGGTGTTATAAGTCTTTAGTTCTTTTTTTGTATTTTGCGCAGGCATAACAACTACATGCAGAAACATTTAACTCTACACATTTAATTTTGATAGATAATTTAGAATACAACACAGAGCGTGAACATTTAATCATTCCGGAATACGGAAGGCACATGCAGAAAATGATTAATTACGCTAAAAGCAGAGAAACAAAAGAGGAACGTAATAAAATTGCCAAAGGTATTATAGCCGTAATGGGCAATATGCAACCGCATTTACGTGATGTTCCGGATTTTCAACACAAACTTTGGGATCAATTATTTATTATGTCTAATTTTGAATTAGATGCCGATTCTCCTTATGACATTCCAACTAAAGAAATTTATGAAGAACGTCCAGAAGTTTTAGAATATCCGCAGAATTTCCCGAAATACCGTTTTTACGGAAACAATATTAAAACCATGATTGATGTGGCAAATACATGGGAAGAGGGCGAACTTAAAGAAGCTTTGTTGTATACCATTGCCAACCACATGAAAAAGTGTTTTTTAAATTGGAATAAAGACACCGTGGAAGATGATGTAATTTATAAGCATTTATTTGAACTTTCGGGTGGTAAGATTGATTTGAAAGATTCTGATGAAGAGTTATCAGATTCTACGAGTTTAATGCGCACTAAAACCAAGTACAGCTCTAGTAATTCTAGTAAAAAAGGAGGGCACCATAAAAAAAGTAACAACCGACAAAGAAAACGCTACTAATATATTTGCATGGGAACATTTAAAATTGAAGGTGGACACCAATTAAAAGGAAGTATACAACCCCAAGGTGCTAAAAACGAAGCTTTACAAATTTTATGCGCAGTTCTACTTACTCCAGAGCTGATAACGATTAATAATATACCTGATATTGTAGACGTAAATAAATTGATTACGTTATTAAAAAAATTAGGTGTAAAGGTTGAAAAACTCTCCAGAAGTAGTTATACCTTTAAGGCAGACGACCTTAATTTAAAATATTTAGAATCAGACGAATTTAAAGTAGACGGACGAGGCTTACGCGGATCTATCATGATTGTTGGCCCTTTATTAGCACGTTTTGGGAAAGGATACATTCCGAAACCAGGCGGTGATAAAATTGGACGTAGACGTTTAGATACGCACTTTGAAGGTTTAATAAAGCTTGGGGCTAAATTTAGATATAGTAAAGAAGATCAGTTTTATGGCGTTGAAGCCGAATATTTAACGGGTACTTATATGCTTCTTGAAGAAGCGTCGGTAACAGGTACTGCCAATATTGTTATGGCTGCTGTTTTAGCAAAAGGACAAACAACTATTTATAACGCAGCTTGTGAGCCTTATTTACAGCAATTATGTAAAATGCTGAATAGAATGGGTGCTAAAATTAGCGGTGTAGGTTCTAATATGTTAGTGATTGATGGTGTTGAACATTTAGGTGGCACAGACCACACGATGCTCCCAGACATGATTGAAATTGGTAGCTGGATAGGCCTTGCAGCTATGACTAAGAGTGAATTAACTATCAAAGGTGTTAGTTGGAACGATTTAGGCGTTATACCCAATGTATTTAGAAAATTAGGTATTATCGTTGAAAAGCAAGGCGATGATATTCATATTCCAGCACATACTAACGGATACGAAATACAAAGTTTTATTGATGGTTCTATTTTAACTATTTCTGATGCACCTTGGCCTGGATTTACACCAGATTTGTTGAGTATTATTTTGGTAGTGGCTACACAAGCAAGAGGAAGCGTTTTAATACACCAAAAGATGTTTGAAAGTCGTTTATTCTTTGTTGATAAATTGATTGATATGGGCGCAAAAATCATATTGTGCGATCCGCATAGAGCTACCGTAATCGGGCATGATTTTAAATCGACTTTAAAAGCAACGACCATGACATCGCCAGATATTCGTGCGGGTGTATCTTTACTTATTGCAGCCTTATCTGCAAAAGGCACATCAACCATCCAAAATATTGAACAAATTGATCGCGGTTATGAAAACATTGATGAACGTTTACGTGCTATTGGTGCGAGGATTGAAAGGGTAGAATAATTTTAACGTTATTTACTAAATGTATCTACCTTTATCATCATAAGGTTTAAGATTATATCCTCAGTTTCTGAATTAGCAATACAAGTATATCTATTTGAGTAAACATCAGTTATATTAATGGTATATATTTTACCAATTATATCTGATGCCGTAGGATTTATTACTTTAGTACATGTTAAAATGTACTCACACTCATTTACCCATTTCACGGAATTATAAATTTCTATACCAGTTTTAGTGCTTATTTCTATTTGCGTAGAATCTGTTCTGGTAACTTCCCATTCGGAATATTTAGGCTCGCTATATTCAAACTTCCCAGTTCTAAATTGAGAACATTTATTTTGTTGAGCGTAACTGCTTGAAAAGACAATAAACGCAATAATAAAAATGTAATTTCCCATTATCAATTAACTTTCTATATTGAGCATGTTAATAGAGGAGAGAAAAATATATATAAGCTCAAAATATATTTATATATTTAAATATAAGAATTTTTTTTAAAACTATAATTTTTTATTGCTATCAACTAATTGAACCAATATAAATATGGCGTGTTTTAATTATTTAAAGCGTCTTTATAAGTTTCTAGACAACGCTCACGGGCAAATTTATGCTCAACTATAGGAGAGGGATATGAGGTTTCCTCAAAATCTGGAACCCATTGTTTGATATAGTCTTTATTTTTATCAAATTTTTGTATTTGCGTAGTAGGATTAAATATCCTGAAATAAGGAGCAGCATCAACTCCAGAACCAGCAACCCATTGCCAATTTCCAACATTACTAGCCATTTCATAATCATGTAGTTTTTCAGCAAAATAAGATTCACCCCAACGCCAGTCTATAAGTAAATGTTTACATAAAAAGCTACCAACCAACATACGAACTCGGTTGTGCATAAAACCAGTTTCATTAAGTTGTCTCATGCCCGCATCCACTAAAGGATATCCCGTTTCACCATTACACCAGGTTTTAAATTCATCTTCATTATTCCGCCATTGAATACGGTCGTATTTAGATTTGAAGCTTTCGGTTGCTGTGTTTGGAAAATGCCAAAGTATTTGCATAAAAAACTCACGCCAAATAAGTTCCTGCCAAAAAACTTCGTTTTTCTCAGCTATCGCTTTTTTTATCATTTTACGAATGCTAACCGTACCAAAACGTAAATGCGGACCAAGACGCGAGGTGGTATCCTTAGCAGGGAAATTTCTAGTGTCTTCGTATTGCTGAATAAGGCTAGGGGTAACATCATAATCAGCAATTTTTTGATCTGATTTTTTAAATCCCATATCTGATAAACTTAAGTTGGGAAGTCTGGAGTGTTCAATAAGATTACCAAGATAACTATTGGTATAAAAAATCTCTAAATCGTGAGATTTAAAGTTTTTCTTCCAAACTTTCATGTAGGGTGTGTAAACTACGTAAGGCGTTCCATCTCCTTTCACAACTTCGTTTTTTTCAAAAATAACTTGATCCTTAAAAGTTAAAAACGCTATGTCATGTTTTGATAACAGCTCTTTTATATCATTATCTCGTGATTTTGCATAAGGTTCGTAATCGTGATTGGTGTAGACCGATTTTACAGTATAATCTTTTACCAATTGTTTGAAAATATCATTAGGTTTTCCATGAAACATAGCTATGCTACTGTTATATTCGTCTTGTAAGGTAGATCGCATCTTTTGAAGCGTGTTAAAAATGAAATTAACACGAGCATCATCTTCCGATAGTTTATCTAAAATCTCAGAATCAAAAATAAAAATTGGTAAAACAGGAAGGTCTCCTTTTAAAGCTTCAAAAAAGCCAAAGTTATCATCTAATCGTAAATCACGACGAAACCAAAATATATTTACTGACTTGTTCATAATCAATAGTGTTTTATCAAATAGTTACTTTTTATAAACGCCATATAATTCTTCCAATTTTTTTGTTCGAAAATTAAAGATTTCTTCTAATTTCGGTTTTACTAAAATAGGATGAGCGAGTTGACCAAGAATTCCGAGAGGAACTTTATAATCTATGATATCTTCCATTTCAACACCGCCTTCAATTTCATTTATAAAGTGTTTGTGATGCCAAAGCGCATAAGGGCCAAAACGCTGCTCATCAACAAAATAGTGTTTATCAACAACGTGTGTGATTTCGGTAACCCATTTTGTTTTTATACCTAAAATGGGCGTTACTATATATTGAATTATTTGACCAGCAAACATAGGTCTATCAGCTCCTGAAAGAATATTAAATCCCATATAGTCTGGTGTAATGGTTTTTAAATTTTTAGGATCTGATAAAAAGTCCCAAGCTTCATTTACAGAAATAGGTAAATTTTGCTTTTTGTGTAAACGATAAATTTTCATGAATTTAATTGTAAATTAATATATACGCGTTTAGTGATGTGGCGATGCATAGCCATACAAAATAGGGGAGGATGAGCAGATTTTTTGTTTTTAACTCATTTTTATAATCGTATAGAAATTTACCAACAACCATAGTTAATAAAAAAATACATAATAACGCTATGATTATGAATTTCTGATCAAAAAAGATATAATTCCAGGCAACATTAAGTACAAACTGAATTAGGAATAAAATTTTTAGTTTTGAATTGGGTATAGCTTTATATAAGTAAGCCATATATATTGAAAAACATACCATAATAAATGTCCATGCTACACCAAAAAACCAACCAGGAGGTGTCCAAGGTGCCTTATTTAAATTTTGGTACCAACTACTTTGCGAGCCATCGCCCATAAACCAAGATCCTATAGCCAAAGCGCCAAAATTGATAATGAGAAAAATGACTATGTATTTACCTAGTTTCATTTATTAGAATATCCATTTATTTAGCTACAGCATCAACTCCTGAAAATTTCTTATCACTTCTAGATCGATTTACTGTAAATAACTCTTGATATTCTTTCATAAATTTGTTATCTATCGTTGAAGTTTTTCTGCCTCATTTTTTTTAAATAATCCAAACATTACTTATTTTATATGGTTTGTTATTTTTGGGCTTAAAGGCTTAGTTGATGAAAAATAATAATCTATAAATTCACCATTTTTACCAATTAAATATTTTTGAAAATTCCATTTGACTGAAGAGTCTTTACGTCCATTATTTATTTTGTTTGTTAACCATTTGTAAAGTTGATGTTGTTTTTTTCCTTTTACTTCAATTTTTTCAGTTATAGGAAACGTTACGCCATAGTTTAATTTACAAAAGGATTCTATTTCAGTTGAGTTACCAGGTTCTTGATTTCCAAATTGATTACAAGGTACACCGATGACTATTAATTTATCTTGGAACTGTTCATATAATGTTTGTAAATCTTCATATTGTGATGTATATCCACATTTTGAAGCGACATTAACAAAAAGTATATACCTACCTTGATAAGTTTTTAAATCCAATGGTTTTCCATCAAGCCCATTAATTTTAATCTCATAAATACTATCTATATCCATTTTATCTTTGGAATTACTTTTAGAAGTTAAGGTGGCTAGATATGCTTTGAATGGATTCATTATTTTTAAATTTTGAAGCTAACAATCCCGCAATCCATCTCAAACACTTGCCCTGATAGTGAGGCTGCTTTGTCTGAAATTAAAAATTCTGCCATACCAGCCACTTCTTTAGGAGATAAAAACTTTTTTAAAGGATGTCTTTCAGTAATATTGTCTATCATTTTTTCATTACGAAGTAGTTTCGAGGCAAGTTCTGTGTCTGTTACTGTAGGCGCAATTGCATTAACACGTATGTTAGGAGCTAATTCTGCTCCTAAAGATTTTACCAAACCTTCAACACCTGATTTTGCTGTCGCAATACTAGCATGAAAAGGCATACCCAATTTAGCCGCTACAGTACTGAATAATAAAATTGATGGCTTGTTGCCTTGTTTTAATACGGGAAGGTATTTTTGTATTGCTTTTACAGCACCAATAACATTGATTTCAAAATCGTTTTTAAAATCATCAATACTTAATCTTGATATTGGTTTTAAATTGATACTACCAGGACAATAAATTAAAGCATCAGCTGTTTCTATGTCTGGTAATTCTTCATTTAAAATATCACAACTGTGGTGTGTTAAATTGTCGTGTGTTTTCTCTGGGAACGTTCTACTAATGTTTGTAATAGAACAATAATCAACTAATTGCTCAATTATGGCTTTACCAATGCCCTTACTTCCACCTATAATAATTATTTTTTTCATATGGTTTCAGGGCATTTTATTTTATGGCCTGCCCTTTAGCCTTTTTTCAATTTTTTGCTTAATTACCGTTAAGCGTTTCATTAAATCCATGATTTCAGGATTTTTATCTTGCTTGTAAACAGTGTTTAAACTCAATATTAAATCTTTAACTTCTCTAGATGATTCTATACGTTCACTTGTTGTTTTAAATGTGTGTTTACGCTGTTCGAATTCTAGAGCTTTATCAATAATCTCCATAATTTTAATCTTTAACCTAATTTTAATATTTGTATGAAATTATACTATAATTTCACAATTTCACAATATAATAAAATCTACGATATATACGATTTTTATGTTGATATATTAAGTAAAAATTAATATTTTATCTCTTTATAAGAAGTTAAGCAGATAATGGTTTTCCTTTTAATCGTTTTTCGATTTTTTGTTTAATTTTCGTTAAACGCTTCATTAAATCCATGATAGACTCATCTTTCTTTTCTTTATAAATTTCATTTAAACCTAAAATTAGAGACTTTGCTTCCCTCGAAAGTTTAACACGGTCACTGGTTGATAATGATTTCATTTTCGTTTTTTCAAATTTTAAGGCTTTGTCTAATAAATCCATAATGCTAATTGTTTAAGTAATTTTGTAATTCTCTTATCTTTTCAGGGGTATTAAATGCTCCACCATAATAAGTTGTTACTGTAGAAGACGTATCATCTTTTATTCCTCTAGATGATACACATAAGTGTTTAGCATCTATAATTACTGCAACATCTTCTGTTTGTAAAATTGTTTTCAACTCCTCAGCTATTTGATTGGTTAATCGTTCTTGAACTTGCGGACGCTTTGCATAATATTGAACAATACGATTTAATTTTGAAAGTCCAATAACTTTACCTGAGGATATGTAGGCAACATGAGCTTTTCCAATAATTGGAACAAAATGGTGCTCGCAGTTTGAGTAGAATGTGATATTCTTTTCAACCAACATTTGATTGTACTTGTATTTATTATCAAAAAGAGCCACTTTAGGTTTATTGGCAGGATTTAATCCAGAAAAAATTTCGTCTATATACATTTTGGCGACACGTTTTGGTGTTCCCTGAAGTGAATCATCATTTAAATCTAACCCCATAACATCCATGATTTCTTCGAATAATATAGCAATACGCTCTTTTTTCTCTTCATCATTTAGTTTAAATGCATCCTTTTTCATTGGGGTTTCTAACCCTGTAAAAAGGTGGTCATCTCCAATATCACTTATGGAAATCCCATTTAATTTTCTACTATTTTTTTTTGATTTTAATGTTTCTGTATTCATGTTTTGTCTTTTTAATGTGCTGTCTTAAAGAACTCACCTCTTTACTCAAAGCACGTTATCGTTTAGATATTGAGTTATGTGTTATTTGTTTTTGCCTGCTGCATTTAAATCTGCCTTTTTCAAAACTACGCAATTTTTCGTGTTTTGTTTTTCTACCTTGAACACGCTTGCGCCACATTTTGAAACTACTAGATTTCATTTCTTTGCGCATTAATTCTATAACATCTTGTTCGTTTAAACCAAATTGAAACTCTATAGCCTCAAAAGTAGTTCGGTCTTCCCAAGCCATTTCAATGATGCGATCTATATGTTCTATACTTAACTTCATAATGACTGAAAATTATATTGCATGTCATATTTTATTTTTTCATCAAGCATTTTACTAAAAAAATATTTATTTTCTTTAAAGGTTTTACTATTCTTAAAGTGAATAAATTTTCCTTGTGCATGAATACTAGCGCCATTGGTTTTATATAAAACAAGCTGGTAGTAAGGAATGGCCCAAGTAAAGTTTCTTAAGCCTTTATTGACATAAATTAAAATACCACCTTTACGCAGTTCTATATTGGCATAATTAACATCAGAAACCAAATTCATTAAATGCGCTAAGTTAGGACTAACATCATTAATTATCATGCGTTTAGAGCCTACACCTCTCATTTTTATAGATTCAAAAAGTGTAAAAGGCCTACCTACTACATCTTCTAAAATTTGTTTTTCTTCTTTGTTTTTGTATGTTGAGTTTAATACCAAAATAATCTATATTTTAATCAAATATACGAAATTGTTTAATCATTAGTATTAAAAATTAAACAAAATAATTATTCAGTTCTATAAAAGATTAATTTTGATTATAAATAATTGATTTCAAAGTAATTATAATTTGTTTGATTTTTTATTTTGAGAAGCCACATGTTTATTTAAAATACGATATCGTTCAGACTTTACTAAAGGGTCATTACGCATGCCCCAAAGTGTATTTGTAGCTTTTTTTCTGGTTTCATCAATATCTACAATAGGTAAGGGATAATCTTGTCCTAAAATAAAACTATTAAATTGCTGATCTAACTCAGTCATTAAATAGGGTTCGTGTGTAAAGGGTATTTCTAGTTTCTTAAGTTCTGGCACCCACTTTTTTATAAATGTTGCTTCAGGGTCGTGTTCTAAGCTATTTTTTATTGGGTTATAAATGCGTAGCATATTAGTACCTGTTTCACCGGCTTGCATTTGTAGTTGCGGAAAGTGAATACCTGGCTCAAAATCTAAAAACATTTGTGATAAATGTTGTGAAGCCTCTTGCCATGGTTGCCATAAATTGTGCGTAAAAAAGGATACTACTAAAGCGCGCATTCTAAAATTAAGATACCCTGTTTCGTTTAAGCAGCGCATACAAGCATCAATCAATGGATATCCTGTATTACCAGTTTTCCAAGCGATTTGGTAGTCTTCAGAAATACCTTTTTTAAGTTTATGAAAGCCTTTATTTATACTCGCTTGCTCCATAGTATGTTCCATCTCAAATTTTTGAACAAAATGTGCTTGCCATCTTAATCGAGACATAAATGCTTCTAAAGCTTTTTTGTTTTTTGATGTTTTTTTAAACTCAAAGGCGCGTTTGTAAACTTCTCTAATTGATAAGTTTCCCCATGCTAAATAGGGTGAAATTCTACTACACCCTTTTCTAGCCAATTCAGGTTTTGAAATATGAAACATATAATTTATGTACCGCTCATTAAAAAAAGAATTTAAATATTTCAAACCTGTGCTTCTGCCTCCTTTTTGGAATGGCAAACTTAAATCTGTTTCTAAGTTGGTAACTTTAAAGTTTTGCTCTAATTTTTCAATAGCTTCAATAGAAAGTAATTGATGTTTTTCAGGTAAAAATGGAAGTGGCTCTAATTCAAAATACGTATTGCATAATGCCATCCATTGGTCTCTATCTTTTAAACCACGCTGCACGCCATTATTTATATTTTCGTGCCAATAAATTAAATTGTTTTTGCAAAAGCGTTTAAAAGATAAATCTCTATTATACGTTACTAGAATTCCCGTTTCTTGATGCGAATACACGTTTTTTATTTTGTATTGGCTAAGAAGCTGATTTATTGTTGCGATAATATCCGAATTGACTGCTAAAATTTTAGAATTATAGGGCTCTAGTTCTTGGTTTAAATCTATAATGGATTGTTTTACAAAATCCCAGTGTCTTTTGCTGTAATGTGGATCATTTGTTAAAAGTTGTTCAAAAACATAGAGTAATAAAACAGGTTCTTTTGTTAATAAAGCATTATTTATAGCCTCATTATCCTGTAAGCGTAAATCTCGTTTTAGCCATACAACATGTAAATTAGGTTTAATATTCATTGGGGTTTTCTATTATGTGTTGTGCTTTTTCTTTAATATTATTTAAGTCTTCTTTGTTCATTTTATCTAACAGACTATACATCATGCCCATTCTAAAATTATTACCTAACTGTTCTCTTTTATCGTCAAGGAAATTCCAGTACAAGCTATTAAAAGGACAAGCATCTTCCTCTATTTTTTTGTTTTTATTATAATGGCAATCAGAGCAGTAATTACTCATTTTATTAATGTAAGAGCCTGAAGATACATATGGTTTTGTAGCGATTTTTCCACCATCGGCAAACTGGCTCATACCTCGGGTATTAGTTAATTGAACCCACTCTAAAGCATCTACATAAATACCCAGATACCAATCATCTACTTCGTCTGGGTTGGTTTGGGTAAGTAAGGCATAATTTCCAGTGATCATCAATCGTTGAATATGATGCGCATATCCGTTCTCCAGAGAGTTAGTAATGGCGTGCTTTAAGCAATTCATTTTTGTTTTCCCTGTCCAAAAGAAATCGGGTAATTTATTATGATTATTAAGCTCATTTTTAGTTTTATACGCTGGCATTAGAGCCCAATACATACCTCTCATATATTCGCGCCATCCAATAATTTGTCTTATAAAACCTTCTACCTGAGAAATATCGATATTGTCACCGTTTTTTTGATAATAATTCATCACTGTTGTAATCACATCCTTTGGAGAAATAAGTTTAAGGTTTATAGCGAAAGATAACCTCGAGTGAAACAGATAATCTTCGTCAGTGTGCATTGCATCTTGATAATCACCAAAGTGAATCAATAACTCTTCACAGAAATATTTAAGTTGTTCTAAAGCCTGCTGTCTCGTTATTGGGTAAGGAAACATTTTGCTTTCAAATTTTCCAATAGTTTTAATTTTTGCCGTTTTGATAGCGTCAACAACATCAGAAACATCATTTTTAAATAATTTGAAATTTGGGATTTCAATGTCGCCTTTCCATTTATTTCTATTGCTTTTATCGTAATTCCATTTGCCGCCTTCGGGTTGTCCAGAAACCATTAAAATATCATGTTTTTTGCGCATATCTCTGTAGAAATTCTCCATAAGATATTGTTTTTTACCTTCAAAAAAAACGGCTAAATCTTTACGATTGGTATAAAAATGTTCAGAAGAAACAACATTGGTTTCTATGTTTATCGATTTACAGAAATCAGCTAATTGCTTATCTAATCGGTATTCATCGGGGTACATATATTCAAAATATTCAATATTATGTTCTTTAATTAAAAATGAAAGATTATCAACTAAATCTTGTGTATTGGTGTCATCGTTAATTTTAAAAAAATTGACGCTATGACCATTATTTTTTAAATCACTGGCGAACTGTCTCATAGCAGAAAAGAAACCAATAACCTTTTGAATATGATGTGTTACATAATCTGTTTCTTGGCGCATTTCGAAAAGGCAATACACAATATCATTATTACGCTCTTTAAACCAAGAATGCTTTATGTTTAGTTGATCGCCAAGTATAAGTCTTAGTGTTTTCATTTAAAATAGAGTATTTTGCAACCACGTGTTTTGAAATTTACCATTTGCGTCGTAGCGATCTGCCTGTAAATCCACATTAAATTTTCGATCTCGGGGATCGTTACCAACGCCTGCGACATACATCCAGTTTCCATAATTACTATGAACGTCATAATCAATAAGTACAGATTCAAAATATGCAGCGCCTATTCTCCAGTCTAATAGCAAATCTTTAGCAAAAAATGACGCTACGTTTTGGCGACCGCGATTGCTCATCCATCCAGTTTTTTTAAGTTCCATCATATTGGCATTTACAAATGAAGATTTGGTTTCTCCTTTCATCCATTTTAAAACGTGTTCATTATCCGTTTTCCATTCATAGTCTTTTTGAAGAATACCACCTATTTTGAAAATATTATTTTCATGTTTTAATGACACATATTTGAAATAATCTCTCCAAATTAATTCGAAAATAAGCCAATAGGTTGATTCATTTTTAACATGTTTTTTTTCAAATTCTTTAACGTTCCAATATATGGTTCTCGCTGAAATACTACCGTTTGCTAACCAAGCTGAGAATTTTGAACTATAATCACTACCTATTAAGCCGTTTCTTGTTTTCTTGTAAAAGCCAAGTTTCTTAGTGTCAAAAAAATAATGATGCAATCTATCTAATGCACTATTTTCGCCCCCTCTAAATGGAAATACAGATTTGGGATGGGTTTCAAATGATTTCAAACCTAAATCTTCTAGTGTAGGTAACACCGAATTATTTTCAATATTACCAATTTTTTCTGCTGAATTTATTTCGATAAAAGGTCTAACAAAACTTAATTTTTCTACTTTTTTCCTAAAATTGGTAAACACTTGCGGGATTTCAGAAAATGATATATCAATATCATCAGGATGGTATAAAAACTGATCGTAATATTCATAAAAACTAACCTCGTTAGATATTGTTTTTTTTACAGTATTAAAAACATCAATTTCTTCAGAAGTCCATTCTTTTTGAAGGTATACAGAATTAATTTTATAGTTTTCAACAAGTTGTTGAATTGATTTTTTTGATGTTTCATGAAATGTGAACAACTCAATATTTAAACTTTTTAAATTTGCTTTTAAAACTTGTACGGTCTCAATTAAAAAGCGTGCTCTATATTTATCTGTTTTTTTAAATCCAAATTTTGAAATTTCATAATATTTGGGATCGAAACAATAACACGCTATAACATATTTATGATTATTAATAGCATTCTGTAATACAATATTATCTGAAACTCTTAAATTGTTTCTAAACCAAACTAATCCTGTGTTGCCTTGTTTCTCCTGCATTTTTCACTACAATATTTTACATGATCCCAATTTTTTTTCCATTTCTTTCGCCATGAAAATGGAAAGCCACATGTATTACATATTTTTTGTGGTAAGTGTTCTTTTTTCATCCACTAAACTTTCAATAGAGACTTTCGAATTTCATGATATTTATTTAATCAACCCATACTCTTTCTAAGGGTAAAAGCTAGTCAACATCAACTAGCTTATTAATCATTCCAGTGAAAATAAATCCATGAAATGGTAAAACGCTATACCAGTAAAGTCTTCCCCAAAGGCCTCGTGGTCTAAAGGTGGCGGTCTGTTTAAGCAACCCATTTTCTATTTTAAATTCTAACCAAGCTTCACCAGGAAGCCGCATTTCGGCATAGAGAAGGAGTTTTTGTTGTTCTTTATCTGCAAAAATAACACGCCAAAAATCGAGTGCATCTCCAACGTCTAAATCTGTGGGACTCGTTCTTCCACGGCGTAAACCAATACCACCAAAAAGTTTATCAATATAGCCTCTTATTTTCCATAAAAAGGTGCCATAATACCAACCCGTTTTGCCACCAATACTCCAAATTTTATCAATGGTTTTCTGAGCATTTGTCACTTTTCGTTCTTTATAATCTTTAAAACAACCATATTTAGGAACGTTAACGTATTTATGTAAGTTGTTTCGTAGTCTGCCGCTGCTAACCATAGAATCTTTCCAACTAGAGATAATACTATTTTGCTCAATTTTTTCGAAAGCTAATGCTACAGCATCTTTATAAGATTTTGGATTAACATCCAATAGTTTGTTGATAGAGCTTGGTTTTCCAATAATTTGTACGCCCATGCTATCGACTAAAGAGCTTGCTAATTTGTATGATGTAGATGTTACAAAATACAGCCAGTAGGAGGATAGTTTTGGGGTCATCACTGGTACCGTTAAAATGTATCGTTTTAAACCTCTAACTTCAGCAAATTGCAAAAGCATTTCTTTGTATGTTAAAATTTCTGGTCCGAAAACGTCGTATTTCTTATTATATAAATCTTCTCGACCTACGCTTCGGTGTAAAAAAGTAAGTACATCTCTAACAGCTAAAGGCTGTGTTTTTGTATTCAGCCATTTTGGGGCAATCATAAATGGTAATTTCTCGACTAAATCTCTGATAATCTCAAAAGAAGAGCTACCAGAACCGACTATTATGCCTGCTTTAAAAATTGTAAGAGCATATTTATTAGATTTTAAACGTTCTTCAACATTTTTACGAGATTGTAAATGTTTAGAAAGATTTTCTTCATTAGTTATACCGCTGAGGTAGATAACCTGTTTTACATGTGTTTTTTCTAATTGAGTTTTAAAGTTTATTGCACAACGTTCTTCTAAAGATTCAAAATCTCTTGAGGAATTAGACATGGAATGAATTAAATAAAATGCAATATCAATGTCTTCAGGTATGTTGGTTAAGGTTTCAGAATTAAGAAAATCTGCTTCAATAACATCGATAGTATCATCTTCAGCGTAACTTTTATCTGCGCGTAGTTTATCTCTAACCGCACAAACTACTTGATGGTCATCATTGGATAAAAGTGGAATTAACCGTTTGCCAATGTAACCTGTTGCGCCTGTTACGAGAATTTTCATATCCCTTTGTCTTTTAAGCATTAATTCAAATGCCTTTATTTATATTATGCCTTCGTTAAATCTTTGATTTCCCAAATGTGGAAAATAGTCCGTATTAATGTTATATTTTTTTTAGAGTTATAAATGCATTATAATCTACTTTGGCCTTTGGTAGCCAAAACGTGTTTTTAATTGTGGTACGGCGTACCCATCTAAGCCGTTAATTGTTGCTACTCTCGCTTTAGAAAGATTTATAAATCCGTCTTCTTCTAAAAAGTCACTTTCTACATGCAAACCAACTATTTTTCCAATAAGTAAAATGGTGTTATTTATTTTAATATCATATTCTTCAATGTACTGCATTTCTAATTGAAGTGGCGCATCTTTCACAAAAGGAGCATAAAAATTATTTTTATATTCTGATGTTAAATTTGTTTTATCAAATTCTGAAATGTGTGAATCGTATTTTGCTGAGGTATGATGAGCATCCTCAAGAATATCTTCATGGATATGATTAATAGTGTAAAACCCGGTCGATTTTATATTTTCATAGGTGTTTCGTAAAACCGTAGTTGGTCTTAAAAAAAGTCCAAGCACAGGTGGACTTGAGCCTATGTGCGTTACCGAACTAAATACGGCTACATTTTCAATACCATCTGTAGATTTTGTTCCTAATAAATTAGCAGATTTATATCCAGAACAACTGTTAATTAAGTTGATTTTGTATAGATGATGAAAGTTATCCAACTCTTCATTACTAATATAAGACATTATAAAGTTTTGAAATTATTAATCTTAATATCTTTTGCCTTTAAATCGAACATTAAATTATAAAGACCAAAAAAGGTTCTGTTAATATATATAAAATGTTTGGAACCTCGGTTACCATTCATCTTTTTTAAATCCGTACTTTTTGAGTAACGTTCACCTAATTCGGCAATTTTCCCAAAAAAATCAGCGTTTGAAAAATCGAAAACTTCGGCATGAAATGGTTGTGTAAATAAGCTTAACATATCGTAAAACATATTTGTAAAAAATTTCAATTCTTCCTTACTATCATCTTTCCTAAGGATTTCTAACTCGTAAAGTTTTGCAACAAAATTGGCTTCATCATCAATATTTTCCTTTTTTGCTAATTCGAAATAAGGTGTATAAAATTCCATAGGGATGGTTTTCATACACCCGAAATCAATCGCTATTAAGTCACTCTTATTCGATATAATGAAATTACCAGGGTGTGGGTCTGCATGTACTTTTTTCAAATCGTGTATTTGAAACATGTAAAAATCCCAAAGTGCTTGCCCTAATTTATTCGATTTATTTTGATCTATATTATGCTTAGTGAACTCAGATAGATGTTCACCTTCCATATAATCCATGGTAATAATTCTTTCTGAAGACAAGTCTTCGTAATACTTTGGAAACTTTAAATTGGGAATGTGCGAACAAGCCAATGCGATTTCCTTGCTCTGTTGCATTTCTAAAATATAATTAGTTTCCTCGACGAGCTTGTTTTCAACTTCTTTAAAATATTTATCAGAATCTTTTCCTTTAATATTAAACATACTCATAGCAATGGGTTTAACCATAGCTAGGTCTGAGGCGATACTCTCCGCAACTCCTGGATATTGGATTTTCACAGCAAGTTTTTTCCCATCTTTTTCTGCGATGTGCACCTGACCGATGCTGGCAGCGTTTACAGAAGTTGCGTTAAAAGTATCAAATATGTCGTTTGGATGATTTCCAAAATATTTTTTAAATGTTTTTATCACTAAAGGTGCCGATAATGGCGGAACAGAAAACTGAGCAAGCGAGAATTTCTCAACATAAGCTTGCGGCAAAATGCTTTTTTCCATACTTAGCATTTGTGCTACTTTTAAAGCACTTCCTTTAAGCTGCTTTAAGCCGTCATAAATGTCTGAAGCATTGTTTTTATTCAAGCGCTCTTTAGCTTCTATTTCGGAGTTCACCATTTTATCTCCGTAGTATTTTATATAATTCACACCCACTTTTGCGCCTGTTGATACAAGTTTGGTAGCACGCTGGATTTTTGAAGTAGGTATTTTATCTATGGTTTTCATTTTGGAGCTAATTAATTCATTTGAAATTTTTCTTTGAATAAAAATTTACCCAAATCGATAACGCTTTTTAGAGGAGCAACATCTAATACATCAAACGTTGTGTTCACTGATTTTTCAATAAAAATATCTGTTTTCTCAAAAGAGGCAGAAGTATCATCCAACCAAAATTTCATAGTTATGAGTAATTGAAACCAAGCCGTTTCTTTTAATGATCGATCTTGTATCTTTTCTAATTGCTCTTGTTTAAAATCTAACATTTGGATACCGAGTTGTTCAATATAATAGGTAAAGTGTTTTTTAAGACCAGCCAGAATTTTTAGGCCTTTAAGTTGGCTTTTATGTCTGTTTAAAGAATAAACCACATAACTTCTATTTGCAGTCAAGTTTTCAAAAAAGGTATAATAAAAACTGAGCAATTTATTTCTGGCATCAAAAATTTGATAGTCGTCACTTTTTTCAAGAATAGTTAATGTGTTTTCGTAAAAGGCTTCAAATACCCCTTTTTCAACAGCTTCAAATGTTGTGAAAAATTCGTAAAATTTCGATTCCTCGAAATTGTTGTGTTTAGAAAAGGCATAAACAGATTTTGGATTATCGTTATGTTCTAAAACATAATCCATATAAAATAGGATAATATCATGCTTTGAAATATTTTTTTTCTTTGCCATAATTCTTAGATTTACGGTAAAGATACAAAATGTTTAACAATAATTAATAAAAGTTAAACAAAAAATTTAAACTATATTTTTAGAATATGGTATGTAGTGTTTATTTGGTAATAGCTTATTAACAACACTGTTCATCCTTGACCAATTTACAACTAGAAACACCAGCAATTGCCCCTAAAATTGGAGCCGTAATATAGAGCCATAAGTATTGAAAATTACCCGTAAAAAGAGCTGGGGCGATAGACCTAATAGGGTTCATGGAGGCTTTTGTGATTGGGCCAGCAAACATAGCCTCTAATAATATAACACCACCAACGGCAACGGCTGCCATAGTGCCAATTTCTTTACTACCTGTTGATACATTGATAATAACAACCATTAAGAAAAAAGTGAGTAAAAATTCTAAAATAGCGGCTTTGTAGGGTGGGAAACCTTCTGCTGGTGTAGTTTCACCTAGAAACTGACTTTCGGGAAATAAAAACCATAATACAAATACTGCAAAAGTTGCACCTATAGCTTGCGCTAATATATAGTTAGGAACTTTTTTCCAAGGAAATTTTTTAGCAACGGCAAAACCAATTGTAACTGCAGGATTAAAATGTGCTCCACTTATTTCTCCAAAAGCATAAATCATGGCCATAACAATAAGGCCCCAAGTTACAGCAACCCCAACGTGCGAAATGCTTCCGTTTGTTATTTCGTTTATAGTCATGGCACCACAACCACAAAATATCATTGCAAACGTGCCTATTGTTTCAGAGATGTATTGTTTCATAGTTACTTTTTTTTACGCTAGGATTGAGGCATTATTGGAGCGTTCCTAAGGTTAAATCAGGAAGCAATTAACAAAATATTGATATTCATAAGTTCACTAAATTTAAAATAGAAATCAACAAATAAAGTCTAACCTTTCAGGTAACCCACCATTTTTATTAGGCAAATATACAATGTCTTATTTTAAGGTTTCGTTAACATTAATAGGAATTTTGATGCGTAAATTTATACCAAATATAAAAGAATTATAAAAACATAACCACAATGAAAAAAACGCTATTATTTTTATTCGCATTTACGATGATTTATTCAGTGAATGCTCAAATTGAAACCCCACAACCGAGTCCGTTAGGTAAACTGGAACAACGTGTTGGATTAACAGATATTAATATTGAATATTCACGACCTGGAGTAAAAGGCAGAACAATATTTGGTGGTTTAGAGGCTTTTGATAAAGTTTGGCGAACTGGTGCCAATGCGAGAACTACAATTACTTTTAGTACGGATGCGACAATAGATGGACAAACTTTAGAAGCGGGTACTTACGCACTATTCACTAAACCAGGCGTTGAAACTTGGGAGGTATATTTTTACTCAGATTATAAAGGCGGAGGCGTACCACAAGATTGGGATGATAATAAAGTGGCTGTAAAAACAACAGTAAAACCAATGGAAATCCCTTTTAGTGTTGAGACTTTAACTTTAGATATTAATAATATTAAGACGAGTAGTGCAACACTTGAATTAATGTGGGATAAAACTTATATTTCTATACCGTTTGAAGTGCCAACTGATAAATTAGTTTCTGCAAAAATTGACAAAATAATGAGTGGTCCATCGGCAGGCGATTATTATGCTTCGGCGGTGTACTATTCAGAATCTGGAAAAGATATCAACAAGGCTAAAGAGTGGATGGACAAAGCCATGTCTATGACAAAAACACCTGGATTTTGGCAATTAAGACAACAGAGTTTAATTTATGCTAAAGCTGGTGATAAAAAAGGGGCTATTAAATTGGCTAAAGAATCTTTAGCTGGTGCTGAAAAAGCTGGAAACTCTGCCTATATTAATATGAATACAGCTTCTCTTAAAGAATGGGGAGCCATGTAAATTAGACTTCTTTTCTAGATACAAAAAAACGCAATCCTCATTAGGGTTGCGTTTTTTGTTTTTGGGCGTTACCACAAGGGTCACGCTTTCCACTATATCTTTCTGAGAAGCAGTCTTGAACTTGTTTGAGAATCTTAATTATCAATATACACGTCGCTTCAAAAACAGTTTTAGTTTTAAAAGCTTCTCACAAAGGATGCCGCTTCAATCGTTAACGCAGTTATTTACTAAGATTATTATAAATTAATAGTGTAGATTAATTAGCATTCTTACATCATCTAAAAGAGTTATAAGTTGCTGGCTGAACTGAAAAGTCATAATATCACTTTCAGTTTTGCCTTGTCGAATTAAGGCGTTAAAATGAAGAATCTCATATTTGTAACCGTTAGCTTTATCAGTAAAATCAAAAGCATCTTCTTTTTCATTTGATATCACGGTTACGGTAGTTGGCATATGGAACATGGTATTTATTTTAATAGTTCCTTTTTCACAATAAAAAATAGCTTCGGTTGGTGTTTTTTCTAAAAGCGAACTTTTTAATTGAGCTGTAGTATCGTTTTTATAATTGAAAGTCATATGGCAAGAGGAATCTGCTCCATTATCAAAAAAAGTAGCCTGGGCTTTGATATCGTTTGGGATTCCTAAAGTTGATAATGCAGCAAAAATAGGGTATATGCCAATATCTAATAAACTGCCACCGCCAAGTGATTTTTTAAATAAACGTTTTGTATTATCAAACTCACGAAAAAAACCAAAATCGGCTTCAAGTTTTAAAAGGTTGCCGTATGTTTTATTTTCAAGTTTTTCTAATATAAATTGATAATGTGGTAAAAAATAAGTCCACAGAGCTTCCATCAATAGAATATTTTTTTCTTTAGCTTTAGCTATCATTTGTTTCACTTCGTCAGCATCCATAGCAAAAGGTTTTTCACATAAAACAGCAATACCGTGTTCTAAACAAAGTAACGTATTTTCCTTATGTAACGCATGCGGTGTAGCAATATAAACGGCATCAATATTTGGGTCTTTAACCAAATCCTCATAGCTACCGTAAGCTTTAGTGGCATTATATTTTAAAGCAAAGGCATCAGCATTTTCTTGGGACCGAGAAGCTACAGCGTATAGTGTTGCGTCAGAAATTGTTAAAATATCTTGTGCAAATTTATTTGCAATACTACCAAGGCCAATAATACCCCAGTTTATAATTTTAGGTGTTGATGATTTTTTCATTTTGATTTAATACTTGAAGGATACATGCAATAGTAATAACTATAACACATCCAACAAAATTTAACCACAAAAAAGGAAGATTTATGTAACCATATTCATTGAGACAAAATAAGCCAATCACTAGTACTTGCGTTATTAAAGCGGCGATAAAAACGGCATTACCTTTTACAAATTTAAAGAAAAATGCCAATAGAAAAATTCCCAGTACATTACCATAAAAAATAGAGCCAATAATGTTTACTAACTGTATTAAGTTTTCAGCAAGATTAGCTACACAAGCTACACCAATAGCAAGAATACCCCAAACAAATGTAAACCATTTGGAAGCTTTTACTTTTTCATCTTCAGTTTTATCTCCTACATTTCGTATGTATAAGTCCATGGTTGTAGTAGAACCTAATGCATTTAATTCGCTTGCAGTACTTGACATGGCTGCGCTTAAAATAACAGCTAAAAGTAAGCCAATAAGTCCGCGTGGTAAATTGTTTAAAATAAAGTGAATAAACACATAATCTTTATCGTTACTTTCTATTTTAATATCTTGATTTTCTGAAGCTTTATCAATTAAATCTCTAGCTTCCTGACGTAGTTCATCATTCGCTTGATTTGCCATAGCAATGTATTGAGAAGCGTCTTTATTTTCAGAATTCACAAACGATTTTATGATTTTTTGTTTGTTATTAAATATTTCCGTTTGTTCTATTTGAAGTTTTTTAAAATCTTCTGCGTACTTAGAGTTTAAGACAAGTTCGGTAGCCGTAGGATTAAAGTTTACAGGTGCCTCATTAAATTGATAATATACAAAAACCATAACACCAACCAGCAAAATAAAAAACTGCATAGGTACTTTTAAAAGCCCATTGAATATTAAACCTAACTGCATTTCCTTTACCGATTTTCCTGATAAGTAACGTTGTACCTGACTTTGGTCTGTGCCAAAATAAGATAACATTAAAAACGTACCGCCTATAATACCACTCCAAAATGTGTATCTATTATTTAAGTTAAATGAAAAATCTAAAACTTCCATTTTGCCGCTGGCTCCAGCAATTTCTAAAGCTTTAGAAAATGTAATATCCTGAGGGAGTTTATCAACAATCAAAAAGAAAGCCACCAGCATACCAATAAAAATAATAATCATTTGATGCTTTTGTGTTACGTTAACCGCCCGAGTTCCACCCGAAACGGTATAGATAATAACAAGCAAGCCTATAATAACATTAAGGGTTAGTAAGTCCCACCCCAAAACAACAGAAAGTATAATAGCAGGAGCAAATATAGTAATTCCAGCAGCTAAGCCCCGTTGAATTAAAAATAAAATGGCAGCTAAGGTTCTGGTTTTTAAGTCGAAACGATTCTCTAAAAACTCATAAGCAGTGTATACATTAAGGCGATGGTACAAAGGGATAAAAACCATACAAATTACTACCATAGCAATGGGCAAACCAAAGTAAAACTGAACGAATCCCATACCATCATTAAATGCTTGCCCAGGTGTAGATAAAAATGTGATAGCACTTGCTTGAGTTGCCATCACAGATAAACCAATAGTCCACCATGGTGATGTATTTCCACCTTTCAAATAATCTTGCACATTTTTACTTCCACGTGTTTGATACGTTCCATAGGTTACTATGGCTACTAGCGTCGCACATAGCACTGTCCAATCTACCCAACTTAGTGTTTGCATCATTTTAAAGCGCGATGGTTATTAAATAGAAAAGAATAAAATAAACGGCATTAGCGATTAAAACTATGGAATATAGCTTTAGCCATTTTTGTTTTGGCTGCTCGTTTTCAGTCATATCAATTGTTTAATTTGGCTTCTAGTTTTAAATCTTGTTTACCTAATGATAAAATATTTGCAAATAAACGATACGCTCCAGAAACACCTTCTGGAAATTCTCTAAAAAAACTCAGTCCAGTGTAAACAAAATAACCCTTACCGTGTTTAGCAACTAGTAAACTACCGTCTTTTGGTGTTTCGTTTTTATCATTCATAGATAGAATAGGTGTAAATTCATCTGCCCAAGTATCAGGAAAATACAATCCACGTTCTTGTGTCCAACCTTCAAAATCTTTTTGAGTGATTTTATTTGGGAAGTTTAAAACAGGATGCTCAGGTTTTAAAAATCTCACTTCAGCATCTTCTTCTGTAACTCGATCTCTTGATAATTTTAAATTGTATGGCGCAATTGTATTTACGGTTAGTCTATAACTCGTGTTATATTGAACAATCATATTCCCACCTTGTGCCACAAAATCGAAAAGTTGTTGCTGCTTAAATTCTAAATTTTCAACCGTATTATAAGCCCGAATACCCAAAACTACCGCATCAAATAAACTTAAAGTTTCACCATTAATTTCATCGGGAGTAATGATTCTAACATTGTATCCTATTTGTCGTAAACTTTCAGGAACTACATCACCTGCACCTTGTATATAAGCTATATTCTGACCTTTCTTTTTTATATTTAAACGAACAATTTTCGTTTCATTAGGTAACAATACCGTTTGAAACGGGATATGGTTGTACTCAATGGCTATAAGTTCTTTAGTATAATTTTTATCGCCAATATGTACAATAGGTTTTATGTAGCCTTCACTTTGGTTTTTAGGAGGTATTACAGTAAATATTAATGTTTGCTCTTCATCTTTATTTTTAATATTTATTTTCTGATTTTTTGGGTAAATACTCCAGTCGTTTGGATGAGTAAGTTCTACATAGCCTTCTAAATTATCTCGTCCTGCTTTTACAACTAATGAAATATCACGTTGCTTATCAGTATCTAAAATGATAACTTTTTCGTTGATTCTAGCTGAAACTTCAGGAATAATTTCAAAAGGACGGTACAACTCGCCTTTATCAGGTTTTGAATATCTGTAAATAACATCTTTAGTGAATGAAATAGGTGTATTCTGTATCAGAAGGTTAAATTTTATTTGATATTTACGAGGTGTTTCTGGCAAGCCGATTAAGCTTTTATTATCAACCTTATACATTCCTAATGAGCCTTTTTGGTTTAGCCAATACGGTGTTGTAGGTGTTTGATTTTCATCAATTAATACATTTTCTTTGAAATCGTATTTCGTATTTTGATCTAATTGCATTTGTTTTGAAACGCTTAATCCAGAATTGTTTTCAAAACTCACCAATGTTATAGGTTTATCGCTTCTATTCAACACTTCAATATTCAGTTTTACTAATTCATTGGGTGTAGCCCAATGGGTTTCAGCGGAAGCTTCAAGATATAAACCAGCGCACATTTCAATAATGGCTTTTAACTCTTTAGTTTTTTGAGTTTTCCAGTGCTGATCTTCTATATTTTGAAGTAATTTATAAGCTTCTAATAACTCTGGAAGATGTTCAGAAGGTCGTTGAAAATTGAAACGTTCTTCAACTTTATATAAAATATCACCAATAGCTTTTCCACCCTTTATGCGATCCCATGACGTATTAATACCTGAAAAAACATCATTATTATCAGTTAAAGGATCTCCTTTTAAAAACTCGATTTGCTCTTGTTGTGAGCCACGTTGAGCCATACGACCAAAACCTTGGGATAAATGCTGACTGCTTGCTAATGAAGCCAATTCATTATTAGATAAACCTTTGAGTGGATAATACACACCAATATCAAAAGTGGTTAGGTTATTTTCATTTACTTTTTCGGAATTTCCACGCCAACTATAGGTATTAAAAAATAAGCGTTTTGGTTTCCAAGCACTAGCTTGCTTTAGCTGATCTGGATATGCTGTTTTGTTGTTAGCTAAATCAAAAGCTTCAACACTTAACATGGCTGAACTGGTGTGATGCCCATGTGTAGAACCTGAAGTTCTGTGATCAAATCTATTTATAATGACATCTGGTTTAAACGCTCTAATGGCTAGCACAACATCGCTTAATACGTCATTTTTATTCCAAATTTCTAGCGTTTCATTGGGATGTTTGGAGTAGCCAAAATCATTTGCCCTAGTAAATAATTGTTCGCCACCATCAATACGTCTGGCTGCCAATAATTCTTGGGTACGAATAACACCTAAAAGCTCTCTTATTTCTGGACCAATTAGGTTTTGCCCACCATCACCACGCGTTAAAGATAAATATGCAGTGCGTGCTTTAACTTGGTTGGACATGTATGCAATTAAGCGTGTATTTTCATCATCTGGATGTGCTGCAATATATAGAACCGAACCTAAAAAATTAAGTTTTTGAATGGAAGCGTAAATTTCAGAAGATGATGGTGTTTTGGGTTTTTGTGCTTGAGTAAGCGAAAAAGAAAATAAGAAAATATAAAAATAAAGTATGTTTTTTTGCATCTGGGTTTTATTAACTAAAACCAAATATAAAAAAGAAACCAGCAGTAATACTGGTTTTAATTTTTATTTAACGGTTTAAAACCACCAGATTTATACGCCTTCTTAACTTAATTATCCAGGTTTGGCGTGAATAATGCTTCTTTAATACTGGTTGAAAAATAATTATTGAAGATAATCCATACGCTTCATCATGCTTTCAGTACGTTAATATTTATTTAGAATTTAGTCTTCATAAAAGCTAAGTCTGTTTTTTACTGTATTCAATTCAATTTGTAAATCATTTATTTTATCCAAAAGGTTCAAAACTGTATCAACGCCTTCCAAATTTATGTTTAGGTCTTTTTGGATTCGGACTACTTTTTCAACAATAGTAATTTTGTCCTCATGTATAAAATAAGAATCTTCAATAGGTAGTATTTCAATAATACCAAAATCATGTAATTCAGAGAATAATGACATTTCTACCTTATAGTGTGTACATAATTTGTTAATCAAGATTAGTTTTTCTTTGCTCATTTGGATCTCAATTTAGCTAACTCATTAAATAATTCTTTTTCCTTTTCGCTTAATTTAGTTGGTAACTCAACATTATATGTAATATACAAATCTCCGAATTCATCTTCTTTTTTATAAACAGGAAAACCTTTGCCTTTTAATTTTACTTTGGTTCCGCTTTGAGTTTCGGGTTTTACGATCAACTTTACTTTACCATTGAATGTTTCGGTTGTAACGTCACCACCTAGAAGTGCCTTGTATAAATCAATATCAACAGTAGTGTATAAATTATTTTCGTCTCGTTTAAATTTCGTAGCATTTTCAATAGAGAACTTAATAATTAGATCTCCTTTTGGGCCATTATTTACACCATCTCCACCATGTCCTTTTATTCTAATAACTTGCCCGTTTTGTATACCAGCAGGAATTGTTAAGCGTATGTTTTTACCATTAACGGTTAGCGTGCGTTTATGTGTCTCATAAACATCTTTTAAGTTAAGATGTAATTCTGCTTGAAAATCTTTACCTTTAAACATTACATTTTCTCCTCTATGCCTTCCACTACCAAACATGGCTTCAAAGAAATCGGAATATTCACTTTCAGAAAAATCATTTGAGGATTTACCCTGATAACTGCTATGCGATTTTGGTCTTTGTTGATGTGCTTTATCAAGTTCATCAGCATGTTTCCAATCTTTACCGTATTTATTATATTTTTTGCGATTTTCTTTATTACTCAGAACTTCATTGGCTTCGTTAATTTCTTTGAATTTTTTCTCAGCTACTGTGTCATTAGGATTCAAATCGGGATGATATTTACGAGCCAATTTTCGGTACGCTTTTTTAATATCCTCTTGGGTTGCTTTTTTATCAATTCCCAGTATTTTATAATAATCTACAAATGCCATTTAAGTTGTGTTGTTTTGATAGAATGAGATAATGTATTCTAAATTCTATAATAAGTATCAATTTAGTAATGAAACTATTTAAAAGTAGCTTTAATTTATTAAAAGTCTAAACTAAGATACCTGAAATTTTCTATAAAATCAAGTTATAAAAATAACGTAACATATATTTTTTAGAGCCACTTTTTACGCTTAAAATAAATAAGCATACCTATAAAAAGTGTAATCATAACGCCCCAAAGTATAAAATATGAATATTTGTATTGCAGTTCTGGGATGTATTCAAAATTCATTCCGTAGATACCTGCAATAAAGGTTAATGGAATAAAAATAGAAGCCATAATGGTTAGTACTTTCATAACTTCGTTCATTTTATTGCTAATGGTGGTCATGTACATATCCATTAAACTCCAAATCATTTCGCGGTAAATATCAATGTTTTCTGTTACTTGAATTAAGTGGTCATAAATATCTCGGTAATAGGTAATTGTTCTTTTGTTAATAAGATTGCTATCATTCTTTTCAATTCTATTAATGACTTCGCGAAGCGGAAAAATAGCACGACGCACTCTTAAGATTTCGCGTTTTAAGTTTTGTATTTTTTGACTAATATCATCATCTATTTTTCCTGAAAATATAGCGGTTTCAAAATCTTCAATTTTATCACCTAAAGTTTCTATGACACTAAAATAATGATCAACTACAGCATCCATTAAGGCATACAGTAAATAATCAGCTTGCATGTTCCTAACGCGTCCTTTGGCTTGTATAATTCTATTGCGTACAGAATCAAAAACATCACCTTCAGATTCTTGAAACGAGAGCACATACTCTTCTCCAAGTATAAAACTCACTTGTTCTGAAACAATTTTTTCATCATCATCATAATATAGCATTTTGAGAACTACAAAAAGATAGTCATCATATTCATCAATTTTTGGACGCTGTGAAATATTAACAATATCTTCCATGACTAGTGGGTGTAACTCGTAATGTTCACCAATTTTCTCTATGGCTTCTACATGGTTTAAACCATTAATATTAATCCAAGTTATTGAGCCACTATCAAAGTGAAAACATTCCTCTACATCGGTAAGCTCTTTTACTATGCATTTTTCCTTGTTGTAATCAAAGGCCTCAATAAATAATTTTTGATTTGATTTTTCACCGGTATAAATAACACTACCTGGGATTTGACCAATTTTTTTTCGTGAAACGAGACTCCTTATGTTTTTAGCCATGAGAAAATTAATATTATAAATTTAGGTCAATTTTAAACAGCTTTACCATCATCTTCCCCAACGTCTTCTATGGCATTTTTTTCTATCAACGTTACGGCCTTTTGAAGCATTAAGTTATTTGGATATGTTACCAAATCGCCATTTTCAAGACGTAAGTAGAGTTGAAAAGCTCTAATATCCTCAATTATGGCTCTAATAGGGAAATCTTTGTCATGAATTTCAATTTTATCTCCCACTTTATAAGGAAAGTTGAAAAACATAATGATGCCAGAAGTGATATTGCTTAAAATAGACCAAATGGCAAATAAACCAATACCAATAACGGCAAACACCGAAGAGAATATAACTACAATATCGTGAAATTCTTTTCCAAAAACCAACGTTTCAATAAAAATGGCTATTAAAAAAAGAGTTACTGTAACGTATCTTCGAATGAGTCTGATTCTAGCTTCATTAATATCATTTTTTCTAGCTATTTTAGTAATTGTAAAATGTATAGCGTACCTAATTATGAGCAACGAAATAAGAATGACTCCGCCAAAAATTAATTTATATTGTAAAGTTTCAGAAATCATAATTTTTTGTAATTAAAATTATTACAAAGATACATTTGTAAACGAGAAAATTTAATTTAGTTGAAGTGTATCTCTTAAAACTTTATCTCTATTACTATTTTTATTCCAATAAGCAGATTTAATGGTTTTTAACTTAGTTGCTTTTGTATTAAGACCATTAATGGTTTCTTCCCAACTCAAAATACCGTACGGAAAATTTGAATTGAAATAGATAGTAAATGTTCTATTTAATTCTGGATATACAAGGGAATAACTATCATTATTTAAAGTAGCAGAGGCGTTATATGCTTTTACAGGAACATGCTTAAGTCTAGTAAATTCCAAAGAAGGCATTATTTGTAAATCTCCAACGGGTAAACTTTTTGGATCTATTCTTAATTGCGTCCATAATTCATTCTCTAAAATAACTTTATCTAATTTGAAGTTTTCATCAGCTTCACTTTCAAAATAAGAATGCGACATAATCTCAAATTGTTCTTTATGGTTGAGTTGCACATAAACATGGCCGCACCATTCTTGTATAGAACTAGATACTTTTATGGCATGTTTATTATTTGAAACGGGATAAAACGTACTCTGCATAATAGAATACGGATAAATTCCTGTATTAAAATTTTTGGTAGCATTGAGTTTTAAAACAGGAATATTATCAGGGTTTTGGCTATCTGCTTTTACTTGTTTTTCAGGAAGAAAATCTTCCGTAACATAAACTAAAACAGCATTTCCTTCTCGTATTTCGCCATAGCGTGCTTGTTCTAGTTTGTAAGATGTAATTTCTGCTTCACCTGCATACCAATACGCTTTAAATTCTTGAGACAGGTCTTTTTTTTCTTTTGATTTTTCAACAGGAATAAATTCTGTTTGCCAGTTATTAGCTAAATCTTTTGGCGTATTTTCTTTTTTACATGAAGTGATTAAACTTAAAGTGGCAATAATAATCCAAAAGTGTATTTCAGCTTTAATTCTTTTTTTAAACATGATGTCTTTTATGTTAAATTTACAAACTTATTCGGCCTCTGCAATAGCATTTAACGTTTTGTAAACAAGATGTATAGGTAAACCCATAACATTAAAATAAGAACCTTCTAACTTGGTCACACCTATTTGTCCAATCCATTCTTGAATGCCATAAGCTCCAGCTTTATCAAAGGGTTTTGCCGTTTTTATATAGTACCAAATTTCTTCTTCGCTTAAACTTTTAAAGGCGACTTTAGTTACGGCATATATGGTTTTTTCAAAAGTATTTGTAGTAAAACAAACGGATGTAATAACCTCGTGAGTTTCATTACTCAACGATTTTAAAATACCAAACGCATCATTTTCATCACGAGGTTTTCCTAACGCTTTGTTATTGTGCCAAACAATGGTATCGCTGGTAATTAAAATATCATTTGGTTTTAGTTCATTTTTAAAAGGCAATGCTTTTAGTTGTGCTAAGTAATTACTGATTTCAAAATGGGTTAATCTTTTGGGGTATTCTTCTTTTACGGGTTTTAAACGAATTTCAAATTTAAGACCTAAGTTTTTGAAAAATTCTTGTCGCCTAGGAGAACCCGAAGCTAGAATAATATGATAGTTTTTTAATTTTTCGTTTAGCATTATTTTACAAGTATATACTTATATAAAAGTAAGGAAAGCATTCCAAAAAGCATGACTAATTTAAGCATATTGCTAATATGGCGATACTCTTTTTTTGTATTTGCACTAAATGATTTAATACTAGTATAAATTAACGGGCCGATTATAAACAGTAAAAAATAACCCGTTGCTATATTATTTCTATAAAGTGAATTAAGAATATAAAAAACCAAAAGTAATATTGGAATTAGAGTCAAAACGAAAAGCATATTCGTAGCTCGTTTTCTACCAATAATAATGGGTAGCGTATGTATTCCTGCTTTATAATCACCATCAATATCTTCTAGATCTTTTGCGATTTCACGTAGTAAATTGATGCCAAATGCAAATACTGAATAATCAAATATAATTTTAAAAAAGGTTAATTGGTACTTCTGGTTTTCGGGAGTAATGGTTGGGAGCAACTCAAAAATACCAACAATTAACACACTTAAGCCTACTAAAATAGAAATAACAATATTTCCAATTAAAAGTGTTCGTTTTAGATAACTAGCGTAAACATAAAGTAAAGCTGAAATAATAACAAATAATGAGAAAAAAGCACTTTTACCAACTAAGTCTGAAATATAAAATCCAATACCAACACCCAATACATTAAATATAATAAACAGATTGTAAGCTTTATGCTCTGAAATTTTTTTCCCAATAATAAGTTTCTTGGGTTTATTTATAAAGTCTGTTTCTACATCATAAATATCATTAATAATATTACCAGCAGCAGCAATACAAATGGTAGCTAATATTAAAAGTGTAATCCCCAAAACATCTAAACTTGTTTTAATTCCAAAAGGTTCTAAAAGCGCATACTTTATTAGTAATTGCACCGTGGCAATCATCAACAAGTTTTTCCAGCGGATGAGTTTTAGATAGTTAATAGTTTTTAGATATTAGATATTAGATATTAGTGTGTTAATTAATTTACTAATTATTTATATAATTCATTAACCATTAACCATTAACCATTAACCATTAACCATTAACCATTAACCAAAATCAATCATACTTAGCACTAAAATTACCACGCCATTTCCCTTGAACTTTAAGGACTTGCTCAATAACATCTCTGGCAGCACCTTTACCACCTTTTTTATGCGAAATGTATTTGCAAATTGTTTTTATTTCTGGCACTGCATCTTGGGGGCAACAAGGTAAGCCAACCAAACTCATTACAGGATAATCAGGAATATCATCACCCATATAAAGCACGTGTTCTTTTTTAATGTTATTTTTGGTCAAATACTCATTTAATTGGTCAATTTTATTGTGCGCTCCCAGATATACATCTTTTATGCCTAATCCTTTTAATCGTATGCTAACGCCTTCATTACTTCCACCAGAAATAATACACATATTAAAACCATTATCAAGTGCTACTTTTAGGGCATAACCATCTTTAACACTCATGGTACGAAGCATTTCGCCGTTTGTTAAAATACTTACATTCCCGTTAGTTAAAACACCATCTACATCAAAAATAAATGTGGTAATATGTTCTAAATATTCTTTATAACTTTTTTCTTCCATGCGTTTTTTGAATTGATTCTGTTAAAAGTTTGTAAATGGCTTTATGATGCTCGTTTTCTAATGCTTTTAAATGCTTTTTAATTGTTTTTTTGTCATTTCGTTTTGCAGGTCCGGTTTGGGCCATATATGGCGATAAATCCTCAATTTTTTTTGCAGTTTCTAGAATTAGTGGTTTTAATAAATCGAATTCGGCACCTTCGCTTTCCGTAATTTCGTGCCCAATTCTATAAAGTTGATTGGTAAAATTATTTACGAAAACAGCAGCCAAATGTAGCACACGCCTTTGGTCGTCGTTTATTCTTTTTATCGGACTGCCTATGCTAGTAGCAAGTTTTTTTAAAATAGGATAGTTTTTTTTATCAATAGTTTCAATGCAAATAGGCACATTAACAAAATCTATATTGGCATTTTTACTAAAGGTTTGTAAAGGGTACAATACACCTCGTTTGTGTTTTTTATCTATATCATAAACACTTACACTTCCTGAAGTGTGCACCACTAATTTGTTTTTAAAAGGTAATTGTGAAGATAATTCTGAAATAGCATCATCACTAACCGCTAAAATGTAAATATCAGCATCTTTTAATTTTGATAAATCATCAGTAACTTCAGTCATAGTTTTATAAGTATCAATAGTCTTTATATGTCTATTAAACCATTGTATAACAGAAACATTTTCAGCCTTACTAAAAGCTTTAAAAAGATGTGTGGCTACATTGCCGCCACCAAGAATTATTACTGAAATCATGGTGCTAAAATAAGTAAGTAATAGGTTAAATAAAAGTGTTATGTCCTATCTTTGTTTACCATGATTAAAAAAGATATTGAAACCAGAGAAGATGTGTTTATGTTAGTGTCTTCATTTTATAAAAAAGTCAGAAAAGATAGTGTTTTAGGTCCTTTTTTTAATGAAATTATAAAAGATTGGGACGAACATTTAGAACGTCTTACAACATTTTGGGAATCCAGTTTGTTTTTAAAAACAAGATACTCAGGAAACCCAATAGAGGCACACGTAAAAGTTGATAAAGAGACTAACAATAGCATAACAGAATTACATTTTGGGCTCTGGTTAAACCTTTGGTTTCAAACTATAGACGAACTCTTTGAAGGTGATTATGCCGAAAATGCTAAACGACGTGCCAGAAAAATGGGAACGTTTCTATATTTGAAAATTTTTGAAGCGAGGAGTCATTAGTCAGTATTCATTTAGTAGTGATAGTTTACAATTTTAATATTCAGGTTTGATACTTGTTTCTAGTTCTTTTTTTACATTTTATTGTAGCATGGTCTCTTTATTATAAAAAGTTACTTGGAGTTATAAATCCTCTATCTTTTTACATAAATTTTAACATACTAACATAAACTTTAATCCTTAAATTTGCACAACCTTTAAACGTGCATAAAATATGCTAGAAAAACTCGCTAAAATTCTCTTTTCTACTCGTCTAACCGCTTTTTTATTTATTGCCTTTGCCGCAGCTATGGCAGCAGGCACATTTTTAGATGCAGGACAGGAAACTTCGCCAACAGCTTACACCAGACAATTAATTTACAACGCGTGGTGGTTTGAAACTATCATGGTGTTTTTTGTAATCAATTTTACAGGAAATATATTTAGGTATAAACTTTATAAAAAAGAAAAGTGGGCGACATTAATCTTTCATTTGGCTTTTATTTTTATCCTTTTAGGAGCATTTATTACCCGTTATATAAGTTTTGAAGGTATGATGGCCATTCGCGAAGGAGCAACTGAAAACACTTTTTATTCGCAAAAAACGTATGTAACTGCTTTTATTGATGGTGATTATGAAGTAAATGGTGTTGCCCAAAGACGAACTTTGGAGGAAGAAGTTGATTTTTCAGCACGATTAGATAACGATTTTAAAATTGAAACCGATTATAATAGTCAACCAGTGACTATAGAATTAGAAAATTTCATTGCTGGTGCAGAAGACGACGTTATTCCAGATGAGAACGGTGAAGAATATCTGAAAATGGTTGAGGGCGGTGGAAGTGGTTCGCACAATCACTTTTTAAAAGTGGGTGAAGTTCAAAGCATTCATAACGTATTGTTTGCTTTAAATAAACCAACACCTGGCGCCATCAACATCACTTATGAGAATAACGAACTTACTATAAATTCTCCATTTGAAGGCGATTATATGACGATGGCTTCACAAGCTAGAGGTAAATTAGTAAAAGACAGTATTCAACCTTTGGTACTTCGCTCGCTGTATAACATTGAGGGTAATATACAATTGGTATTTCCAAAACCAGTAGTAAAGGGAAGTTTTGATATCGTTCAAAAAGCTAAAATTTTGAAGAATGATTCTGATGGCTTAAAATTAAAAATAACCACAGGTGGAGAAACAAAAACCATTGGATTATTAGGCGGAAAGGGTGTAAATAATGCCTTTAAAGAATTAGAAGTTGGCGGACTTGATTTTGCGTTTCAGTATGGTTCGAAAATTTTAGAGCTCCCATTTTCTATAAAATTAAATGATTTTGAAGCTGAAAAATTTCCTGGTTCAAATATAAATTCGGCGTATTCAAGTGAAGTGACTGTTGTTGACGATCAAGAAGGCAACTACGATTATAAAATATTTATGAATAATATTTTAGATCATCGCGGATACCGTTTTTTTCAGTCTAGTTTTGATCCCGATGAAAAAGGCACCATTTTATCTGTAAATCATGATTATTGGGGTACACTCATTACATATATTGGTTATATATTATTGTACTTAGGGTTAATGTTGATTCTTTTCGTAAAAGGGTCGCGTTTCGCCGATTTAAAACGTCAGCTTGAAAAAATTAAGGATAAAAAGGCAAAATTGTTTGCTGTATTAGTAATTTGTTTCGGTTTAAATGGGTTCTCTCAAGAGCATTCAGCGAATGATGGTCATGACCATTCAAAACTATCAAAAACTCAAATTGATTCGGTATTAAAAGCCAATATTACACCTAAAGCACATGCTGATGAATTTGGACATTTGGTAATTCAAGATCTCGGTGGTCGTATGATTCCAGTGAATACTTATGCTTCTGAAATGCTCCGTAAGCTAAGTAAAAGTGATACTTATGAAGATTTTGATGCCAATCAAGTATTTCTATCAATACAAGAAAGTCCACAACTTTGGTATAATGTTCCCATTATTTACCTAGCTAAGAAAAAAGCAGATTCACTACGAAGCCTTATTGGCGTTAGCAAAGAAGATAAATACGCTACGCTTGCAGATTTTTTTAACGATAGGGGTGAATACAAGTTAGCACCTTATTTGGAAGATGCTTACAAAGCACAAGTACCAAATGGTTTTCAGAAAGAGTTTAAAGAAGCCAATCAACGTGTTAATTTATTGTTTAATTCAGTTGAAGGCACGTCATTAAAAATATTTCCTATTCCTAATGATGATAATAATAAATGGATTTCAACTTTTGATTATAGAAAAGATAGAGTCCAAATCGAAGATTCACTTTACACCAATTTTATAAAAAACGGTTTTGGTGTTTATTTATATACCTTAAATCAAGCTAAACAAACAGGTGATTTTTCAGAAGCTTCAAAGCTTTTAGCTGCTTTTAAAAAAACACAACATAAGTATGGTAGCGATGTGATGTTAAGTGATGATAAAATTAATACCGAAGTGCTTTACAATAAATACGACATTTTCAAAAAATTGTTTAGTTGGTATATGTATGCAGGAACTCTGCTATTTATTTTACTAATCATACAAATATTTAATGATAAAAGGAGAGCTATAAATATATCTGTTAACGTGTTTAAATGGATAGTGGTTGGCCTGTTTGCACTTCACACAGCAGGCTTAATAGTGCGATGGTATATATCAGGTCACGCCCCTTGGAGCGATGCTTATGAATCTATGATTTACGTAGCATGGGCAACTATGTTTTTTGGACTAGCCTTTGGAAGGAAAAGTGATTTAACTATTGCTTCAACAGCTTTTGTAACAGCTATGATTTTGATGATTGCACATTGGAATTGGATGGATCCAGCTATTGCTAACCTACAACCTGTTTTAAACAGTTATTGGTTGATGATTCACGTCGCGGTTATTGTAGCAAGTTATGGTCCTTTTACTTTAGGAATGATTTTAGGTGTTGTGTCTTTATTTTTAATGGCGTTTACCACTCAAAAAAATAAGTTAAAAATGGACTTGAATATTAAGGAGCTTACTATAATAACAGAAATGTCTTTAACTGTTGGTTTGGTCATGCTTACTATCGGAAATTTTTTAGGAGGTATGTGGGCCAACGAAAGCTGGGGACGCTACTGGGGTTGGGACCCTAAAGAAACTTGGGCATTAATTAGTATTATGATTTATGCTTTTGTGCTACACACGCGTTTGATACCAGGATTAAGAGGGCGATGGCTGTTTAACTTACTATCTATTGTGGCTTTTGCAAGTATCATGATGACGTATTTTGGTGTGAATTTTTATTTAGCAGGTTTACACAGTTACGCAAGTGGCGACCAAATTGTGAGTGTTAAATTTATAGTTATCGCTTGTGCTATCGTTGCGGTTATAGGGTTTTTTGGGTATCGTGGTTATGCTAAGTTTTATAAGAAGTAAACTAAATGGCGAGGTAATATGAATGAAAATGTTATCAAAATTTTAAGAAAATTTAACGCTTTCAAGCATTTTAATTTCAATTTAAAATTGCGTATAAATGATAAAAAGTTTATTATTCCTATAATTGATGATATTGGCTATTTTAATTGCAGTATTTCAGAGCCTTGGATGATTGATGTATTTAAAATTTTAATACCAATAGAAAAAAATCTTTTTGTCGATGTAGGTGTTAATATAGGTCAAACTTTACTTAAGCTAAAAAGCATCTCATCAGAAATTAATTATTTAGGTTTCGAGCCAAATGCTTCATGTGTTAATTATATTCATAGATTAATTAAAGAAAATAAGTTTGAGAATACAACCGTTATTCCTGTTGGTATTTCTAATAAAACAGAACTGGGTGTTTTAAATTTTATGGAAGATACTGTTGATGATAGTTCTGCTTCAATGATCAGTAATTTTCGAGATGAAAATAAGGTGAAACAAAAAAGATTTATTCCACTTTTTGATTTAGAGTATTTAAAAGATAAGATTGAATTTAAAAATCTTTCAGTTTTGAAAATAGATGTGGAAGGTGCTGAATTAGAAGTAATAAAGAGTTTTAAAGATGAAATTTTTGTTAATAAGCCAATAATACTAATTGAAATTTTGCCCGTTTATAACAATCAAAATCTAGATAGAATTAAAAGACAACATGAACTTCTTGTACTACTTTTTAATTTTAAATACGTATTGTTTAGAGTAGTAAAACAAAGAGGTTTATTTGTAAGATTAGATGAAATGACAGAAATTGAAATTCATTCAGACTTAGATAAATGCGACTATATTTTGATTCCTTATACTAAAATAGAAAAATTCAAGGCCAATTATCATCAATCCATGAAGTATAAATAATCATATTAAATCAACTTCAAAATATACTCATAGCTCAATCCAAAAATAATAGCTAAACCGAAGCTTAAGAGCGTTCCAATTAAAATATATTCTGTAAGTTTTCGGTCTTTAGCTTTTGATAAATCTCCAAATCGAAATACCGATTTTGCTGCAATTAAAAACCCAACACCTTCCCAATGGTTAGTGATAATAAAAGCAAATACAAACAAACGTTCAAGCATGCCAATATAAGCACCTGCATTTTCCAAGGAAGCTTCTTCGGTATATTCTTTTAAATCCCATTTCGATATAATGGTTTTCATGATGATTGATGATACTTTAGTAACGCCTAAAATTCCTGTTACAAATAATAGTATTTTGGCGTCAAATAAGCCATCGATATGAAATTCATAAGGATAATAAATTTTTACAGCCCAAGCCATCATTATAAAATGTGCTAATTGGTCTAAACCAAACAACCACCTATGATTTACTTTAGGTTTTAAGTGCAGTTTTATAACATCAATAATATAGTGAGAAACTACAATAATTAAAATCCCTAACCAATATTTAAAGTTTAATTGTAGTACCAATATTAAGGTACATAAATGAATTAAAATATGCCCATATAAAAACTTCGATTTGTGTTTGTGAGTTTCTTTATGCTGTACCCATTTTTGGGGTTGCAATAAAAAATCACCAATAAAGTGGGCTAAAGCTAATTTTATAAAAAGTGCAATCATAACATTTTTACTTGGGCTTTGTAATAGTTTAATAATTTAGTAATTTCATCAAACCCAGCACGTTTAAGTCCTTGACTGATATTGCCTTGAGTTTTTTTTAAAATTTTTGCTAATTGATTTTGATTTAAATCAGGATTTTCTAATGCCGTTTTTACAAGATTTGCAGAAGTACTAGACCAACTATTAATAGTTAATTGAGCAAGATCGAGCATAATATTTAAAGGGGTGTTAAACGTTTCAAAAGGAGAATTTATGGCAAGTGTTGTTTTTTTTAGGTTTTCAAAACACTCACCTGAATTGACAAACGCACTTCCGTTCGATTCCGTAATTTTATCTGAATTATAGGTTTTATCACCCAAACCGATAGCGAGTCTAACATCTATATCTTGAAATTGTTTTATAGTCGCTTTAATTAAAATACAGGCTTCTAGCGCAAGCTTTGGATGGATTTCAAGTTGAAAACTGTCACCCCTATAAATCTCCCATTTGGAAGGCGTAGTACCATAATGATTTAAAATAGATTTTAACGATTCCAACCACGTCTCTGGAGAACTTTTTTGAGAATTGATAATATCGCCTGTTATTACGCTGGTCATAATTTAATTAATGGTCTAGAATCAAAATTATCAAATTTTATTCAAATTTCCAAATTTATTAGTTTTATGGCTAATAATAGTAAATATATGATATAAAGCTAATAATTAAATATATTAGCAAATAAGATAATAATTTTTATATCTAGTAAAATACATATCATGATATGAATTGAGTTCGATTTGAATTAAAACAAAAACATTAAACTAATATCTTTGCAATTCACAAAAAATAGAAGTGTATGAAACTTTTTAAAGAATTTAAGGAATTTGCTGTAAAAGGTAATATGATGGATATGGCCATTGGTATCATTATTGGCGCATCGTTTAATAAAGTTATAGATGCTATTGTTAAAAAGGTGTTTTTGCCACCATTATCGTTACTTACCGATGGTGTTAATTTTGCTCATAAACGTATTGTATTAAGAGATGCTGTAACAGATAAAACGGGTGGTGTTATAACTGATGAAGTGGCTATTGGATATGGAGCATTAGGTGAAGCATTATTAGATTTTTTAATCATTGGATTTACTGTGTTTATTGTGGTTAAGTTTATGAATAGGTTAAAAAATAAAGCTCAAGACTCAAAAGATGATTCGGTTGCAACACCGAAAGATATAGAATTACTTTCTAAGCTTACGGAGCTTATGGAGGAACAGAATGATTTGTTAAAGACTAAGTAGGAATTATGGCTAAAACAGGGCGCGATAAAAACACTAAAAATAAAGCGAAACATTCTAAATTAATGACTCAAAAAAAGAATAAAAGGAAAACCGAAAAAGTTTTACGCAAAGAACGCTTAAAAGCGAATCAAGAAAAGGATACAGATTAATTTTATTACAATAACTTTTTAAGGTTGCTAAACGTAATTTGTTTAAAATCTTTTATTACTAGGTTGGCATTAGAGTAATCTTGGTTTTTTGAGTGTACACTATCAAACCCAATACTAAAAATACCAGCGCCATTTGCAGCTTCAATACCGTTTGTAGAATCTTCAATAACGATACATTCTTTAGGTTTAAAACCAGAGGCTTTGGCGGCTTTTATAAAAATTTCAGGGTGTGGTTTTGAAGCTTCTAAATCAGCGCCACTTAATTTAGCTTTAAAATATTTGTCCAAATCAAAACGCTTAAAAATACGCTCAATACTTGGCATAGAGGCAGAAGACCCTAAAACCAAAGTTAATCCATTAGCGTGATAATTTTTTATCAAATCTAAAACACCATCAATTAAATCGAAGGATTTATCATTTTCAAAAATATATTCATAATGTTTTCGCTTAAGGGATACGAGAAATTCAGGAGATTGTATTAAATTGAATGTGTCTTTAACTTGTTTGCAAACATTTAAGGTCGATTTTCCTGTAAGAGATTCATAAAACGCATCAGAAACTTCAATATTAATATTGTCAAACATTTTATGGTACGCATAATAATGCAAAGGTTCGCTATCTATAATTACCCCATCCATATCGAAAATAACCGCTTTAAGCATCTCCAAAAATTTTAGGTGAAGATAAAAGAAATTCATGTTAATTGCCTAGAAACAACTTTAGATTTAAATTAAATTTACGTTTTAAATAGAATTTAGTTTGTGTTTGTTTTTGAAAATATACACAAACAATTTAAGTATAAATAAAAAGTGTAATTTAGATTTTTTAAATAATATTATAATGACAAAAAGCAGAATTGAAGCATTTACAGATGGTGTTTTAGCTATAATTATAACCATCATGGTATTAGAGTTAAAAGTACCACATGGTGGTGAATTTGAAGATTTAAAACCTTTAGTACCCGTATTTGGGAGTTATATTTTAAGCTTTATATATTTAGCCATTTATTGGAATAATCATCACCATATGATGCAAACCGTTAAGCACGTAAGTGGTCGAATTTTATGGGCTAATATGCACTTGCTTTTTTGGTTGTCATTAATTCCTTTTGTTACGGGCTGGATGGGTGAAAATCATTTTACCAATGTCTCGGTATTTTTATATGGCATGGTTTTATTATTTGCTGCTTTTGCATATTTTATTTTACAGTCGTTAATTATTAAAAGCCATGGCAAAGATTCTATTTTAGCCAGAGCATTAGGTAAAGACTTAAAAGGAAAAGCATCTCCTGTACTATATATATTAGGAATTACATTTGCTTTTTATAAGGTTTGGATATCTGCTACAATATTCATTTTAGTGGCTATTATTTGGTTAATCCCAGATAGCAGAATTGAGAAAGCCCTTAAAAATGAGACCACTAAATAAAAATAAGCGATCAAAACTCACTCAAACTTCCATATAAAAAACAAGCATAGATCAGGATATGATTTAGATAATCTGTCCAAAGTATTGCCTGACTTATTCCCTTTTGTATTTGTAAATAAATACAATACTACAACTATGGATTTTGCAAACCCAAAAGCGGTAAAAGCGTTAAATACAGCTTTGTTGAAATATCACTATAATATTGATTTTTGGGAATTTTCCGATGATCATTTATGTCCGCCGATTCCCGGACGTGTAGATTATATTCATCATATTTCAGACTTATTAAACGCGTCTGAAATTAAAGAAAATATTACTATTTTAGATATAGGTACAGGAGCAAGTTGTATTTATCCTCTTTTGGGTAATGCTGAATACAATTGGCTGTTTGTTGGAACTGATATTGATGAAAAATCACTAAAACAAGCACAACGTATTATTGATGAGAATGATTTAAATCATGTCATTTCTTTAAGACATCAAAAAGAAAGTTCAAAAATCTTCAAAGGGATTTTAACTAAAAAAGATAAATTCTCAGCGTCTATATGTAATCCGCCATTTTATAAATCGGAGCAAGAAGCATTAGAAGCCACTACAAATAAACTAAAAGGATTAAATAGGGTAGAGGATGAGGTTGTTAGAAATTTTTCTGGAACACATAACGAATTGTGGTATAAAGGTGGTGAAAAAGCATTTATACATAACTATTTGCATGAGAGTGCTTTGTGTAAAAACCAATGCCATTGGTTTACAACTTTAGTTTCAAAAAAAGAATTGATAAGGGGGATAAAAGTGTCTCTAAAAAAGTTAGGAGTTACTGAAATTAAAGTACTTAGTATGGAGAAGGGAAATAAACAATCACGAATTATAGCTTGGACTTTTGAATAAAGTATCATTATGTCCCTCTTAATATAACACCATCAATATATAAATCACTTTTTGTTTAAGTGGTTTGTTTTAATATTGATAGCTACCTGTAATCGGTTAAGATTCAAATCATTTATTTTATGATTTAAATACCCAATTTGAATGTTGTTACTAAAAACACGTATTCCTATAGCAGTATAAAGTCTATTTTCAGAAAAAACATTACCCTTCAAATTTGCAAAAACCTCATTATTAATATTCAAAAAGAAGCTTTTATTAATATTTATTTTGGTGCCTACACGATACCGAAACCTATTTAAGTTTGTACGTTGGTGTTTAAAATTTAGTATTCTGTGTTCTAAACGTAATCTGTGATACATTTTTAAATAAGGTGTATTATGTTCATAACGCATTTGCTCGTAAGGTCTGTTTTCATATAAGTGTGTTTCACCAGTAATTGAAAACGTTCTATCAATATCTAAATAGGAATAGCCTAAAGTTAACGTCATATTTTTATTTAAGTGGTAATTAGCTCCAGTATATAAAAACAGAAGATTTATATTATCAAAAATTTCAAAGGCACGTAGTTGCGTACCGCTTATTATATCCATTTTTTTTGATATTTTATGTGTACCATTATATATATACCAAGCTCCAAATTTATCTTCGGCTGTAGGTTGTGAATGATTAATAGAAATAGTAAAAATAAAAATGAATGCAGTTAGAAGAAGCTTCATGATTTATATATCAAAATTGGGAGACGTATTTATAAATTATTATTGGAAATAACTTCAGAGTAAAAATCATAAAAGGAGCCTATGTAGAGCTCCTTTTATGATTGATAAAAACCTATTTAAAGTGTTCGTTTAAGTGATGATGTTCATCAATAAGTGGTCCGCCTTCAATAATTTGTTCAGATGCTAGAGAGGTAAATTTCTCAAAATTTAAATGGAATGAGTGCGCCAATTGAATAGCTTTACCTATATAAGCTCCCTTTTTTAGCCACGTATTCATTGGGTCTAAAATCTCAGTGGGAACCCCAGGGCAGTATTTAGGCATAAACAATCCGAAGATAAAGTTTTGATCATAATCAACATGTTCCAATTCATCATTTAAAATGGCTGTAATCATTGCTCTTGTATATTTTAATTTTATACGAGACCCAACACCATAAGGTCCTGAACTCCATCCTGTATTAATTAACCATACGTTTACGCCAGCTTCAGTCATTTTTTTACTTAACATTTCACCATAAACGGTTGGGTGTAATGGCATAAATGGTTCGCCAAAACAAGCAGAGAATGATGGTACAGGTTCTGTAATACCAGCTTCTGTTCCAGCTACTTTAGCAGTGTAACCAGAAATAAAATGGTAAGCAGCTTGACCAGGCGTTAATTTAGATACTGGAGGCAGTACACCAAAGGCATCACAAGTTAAAAAGAAAATATTTTTAGGATTATTAGCATAAAGCGTTTCTTGTATATTATCAATATGATATATAGGATAACTTACACGCGTGTTTTGCGTTATGCTACTATCCATATAATCAGGTTCATCATTATCTTTTAGTATGATATTTTCAAGAATTGCGCCAGGTTTTACAGCTCTAAAAATGTCTGGTTCTTTTTCTTCAGATAAATCAATCACTTTAGCATAACAACCACCTTCAAAGTTAAAAATCACATTGTCTGCTGTCCAACCATGTTCGTCATCACCAATTAGTTTTCTATTGGGGTCGGCAGATAATGTTGTTTTTCCAGTTCCTGATAAACCAAAGAAAATAGCAGTATCACCTCGTTTGCCAACGTTTGCTGAGCAGTGCATTGGTAGTACGTTTCTTTCTGTTGGTAATATTAAATTTAAAGCAGAGAAAATACCTTTTTTCATTTCACCTGTATAAGCAGATCCCCCAACTAAAGCTATTTTTTGAGTAAAGTTTAGTATTGAAAAATTACCCTGTCGAATACCAAATTCCTTTGGTTCTGGACACACATAACCTGGAGCACATAGAATTAACCAATCTTCTTTAAAGTTTTCTAATTCTTTCTGGCTTGGCCTTAAAAACATGTTATAAACAAACATACTCGACCATGGTAATTCAGTTATTGTTCTAACATTTGTTCTGTATTCTGGTTCTGCACAAACATATCCATCTCTTGCATAAATTTCTTTTCCAGATAAATATTTAATAATTTCATGCTTTAATTTATCAAAATTATCAGGAGATATTGCTTTGTTGGTTTTCCCCCACCACACTTTATCAGCAGTATAATCATCCTTTACAAGAAAGCGATCTTGAGGAGAGCGCCCTGTAAATTTACCCGTATTTATAGCAAGTGTTCCATTTGCTGTTTCTTTACCCATGCCTTTTTCAACTGTAATTCTCTGAAGTTCCTCAGGCGATAAATTCCAGTTTACTTTTACATTTTTTAACCCATAGCTTTTTAAGGTTTTTTCATTTTGCACTGTTTCCGTTGTTTCCATGTTATTGAATTTAAAGTTTTTATTAAGGATTTATTTTAAAAGGGCCATATAATTGGTACAAGTATTAGTGTTATAGCGAAAAATATAAGTAGTAATGGCGCACCTACTTTGAGGTAGTTTATAAACTTATATCCTCCTGCAGTCATTACCATAGCATTTGTTGTTGTACCTATTGGTGTTAAAAATGCGGTTGATGCACTTATGGCAACTACAATCATAAATGGTTCTGGCGATAGATTTAAAGACCTTGCCGCTAAAATGGCTATAGGTGCCATGAGTACTGCTGTAGCTGAATTGTTTATCACTTGACTGAATGTTGTTGTTAAAAAAAACACTCCGCCCAATAACACTATAGGGTGTATAGCTCCTAAATAGTTTACTAAACCATTTGCAATAATTTGAGCAGTTCCTGTTTTTTGTAGCGCAATACCCATAGGTATCATAGCCGCAATCATCACTACACTCGTCCAACTAATACCTTTGTAAGCTTTAGAAATTGGGACACAACCTGTTAATAAAATAATACCAGCTGAGATTAAAGCAGCTATTGAACCGGGTACAATATTGAATACCATAAAAACAATCATCAATATTAAAGCGGCTAACGCTATGTAAGATTTATTATTGAGTGCTTCAACATTTTTAGCCATCCGTTCTGGGCTACCTATAATCACTAAGTTTTCGTGCTGTTTTTTGAGATCATCAATATGTTCCCAAGTCCCACGAATTAAAAAGGTATCACCTGCTTTAACCGTTATTTCTTTATCCAATAATGGTTTTGCGTTTCTAGAAGCAGCTAATAATTGTATACCAAATCGTTTAAAATAATCACCTAATTTGTACTTTCTACCCACTAACATGGAGTTTGGATTTACAATCACTTCGGTCATGCCAACTTCTTGGTTTATTAAGTTGTGTTTTAGTTCATCAGTAATATGTTCTAGAGGTAATAATCCTAATCTAAACGTAATCATCAACGTATTGATAGCCTCTGTATCTCCTTTAACGGTAATAATATCGTGATATAGAAATTCTGTACTTGGGTCTGGAAATTCTATAAAAGTTGGTACCCCTTTTAATACATTTGGATATCTCCTTTTTATACGAAGAATAGACACGTTGTAATTTTTTTCAAAGTCCCATGATTCTAATTTAGATTTTAGTAGTGGTGATAGAGATCTAACACGCAATCTGTAATACCCATTGTCTATTTTATAAGCTTCAATCCAATGATGAAGTGTAGATTCAATATTTACAGGTTTGTTATTGGTTTTGTTTTTAGGTAATAAATTATATCCAATATATCTGAAATAGACTAGCGTTATAATTAATAAAGGTAATCCTATAAGACTGAATTCAAAAAATGAAAATCCTTCAAAGCCAGATTCAATTAAAGCATTACTGGCAATAATATTTGGTGGTGTTCCTGTTAAGGTTAATAACCCGCCAGTATTGGATCCAAAAGCTACAGGGATAAGCATTTTAGAAGGTAGCGTACCAATACTCCAAGCCGAGGATATGGTTAAGGGCATTAATGTAGCCACGGTTCCGGTATTACTAACAAAACCAGAAAGTATACCAGCGCCAAGTGTTACAATAACTAATAGTTTCGGTATGCTTTTTCCTGCCCATTCTACAAACTTTTTACCTGCCATAGCGGTCCAACCTGTTTGGGCTATTCCCTCACCAATAATAAATAGCGCGGCAATCATAATTATTGTTGGGTTACTAAACCCACTTAATGTTTCAGCAACATCTAAAATCCCGGTTAAGAACAAACTCATCATCGAAATGAGTGCCACAATATCTGGCGTAAATTTTCCCCAAACAAAAAGTCCTATAGTAATAACTAAAATGAGACCCATTAAATAGATCATATCTTATAATTGTTTATTAATTTTACATTCTAAACACCTCTTTATGTTTATTTAAGTGGTGTTATGTTTTTTTATTATGAAGTAAAATTACATTGGGTAATCACTAATAATTATGACGAATGTCATGCTTTCTAAAAGTGTATTGCTTTTCAGGAATTATGAAAATTTGATGTTTTTAAATGAGGAAATAAAAAGCGAAAACGTAATAGTAATAGCTTATTTTTAGTAATTCTTAATATACTTAAGAAAATTGAATTTAAACTTAGTGATTATATAAAAAAACTATACATAGCAACAATGAAATTAGATATACTTGCCATAGGTGCCCATCCAGATGATATTGAATTAGGTTGTGGAGCAACATTAGCTAAAGAAATTTCAAAAGGTAAAAAAGTTGGAATTATTGATTTAACTAGAGGTGAATTAGGAACACGTGGTACCGCTGAGACTAGAAATGAAGAATCTAAAAACGCTGCAGATATTTTAGGAGTTGGTGTACGTGTTAATATGGATTTTGCTGATGGTTTTTTTGTAAATGATAAAGATCATCAAATAGCGCTAATAAGAATAATTCGAAAATATCAACCAGATATGGTTTTATGTAATGCTATTGATGACAGACATATAGACCATGGGAAAGGAAGTAAATTGGTTAGTGATGCTTGTTTTTTAAGCGGGTTAATTAAAGTTGAAACCAAAGACGATCATGGGCAATTGCAAAACCAATGGCGTCCAAAACAAGTGTATCATTTTATACAATGGAAAAACTTAGAACCCGATTTTGTAGTTGATGTTTCTGGGTTTATAGATAAAAAAATGGAAGCTGTATTAGCTTATAAAACTCAATTTTTTGATGCCACAAGTAAAGAACCAGAAACGCCTATATCTAGCAAAAACTTTACGGATAGTATTAAATATAGGGCTAGAGATTTAGGACGCTTAGTAGGGGTTGATTATGCAGAAGGTTTTAACGTAGAGCGTTATGTTGCGGTCGATAGTTTATTTGATTTAATGTAGTGTAAAACGTAAAATAACATGGCACATTAAGCTTGTCGAAATGTTTTAACTACTCGTAATCAATATCGGTTTAGACAAGTTCAACCTAACAAACTAAATGACAATCATTTTTTATAGCAGACCTTTCTTTTTTAATAGAAAATATTAAAAAAAGTTTTTGTAGATACCATTGAAATAATTTACATTTGCACTCGCATTATACAATGCAAATTACACGGTGCCTTTTTACCAGTTGGTTAGAGCGTTCCTTTTGTAAGACTTTTTTAAAGTTTTATAACAAAATACATGGTGGTTGTAGCTCAGTTGGTTAGAGCATTGGTTTGTGGTACCAAGGGTCGCCGGTTCGAATCCGGTCTTCCACCCAAAAAGCAAAGGCCTTTCAAGATATTGAAAGGCTTTTTTTGTGATACTGAAAATTTGAACTAAAATGTTCGACTTAAGTTTTTTTATATAAGCTCTTCTTAAATGATTATATACATAAGTTTAATCTAACTTAATTCTTTCATCCCTATTAGCTAGTTCCCATGCTGTATGAAAAATTAAACGTGTTCGAGTTTCTAAAAACTCATAATTAATTTTATCGGGTGTGTCACTCGGTCTATGATAATCTGCATGTGTGCCATTAAAATAGAAAATAACAGGAATATTGTTTTTAGCAAAGTTGTAGTGGTCAGATCGGTAGTAAAAACGATTCGGATCGTTTTTATCATTATAGGTATAATCAAAATCCATTTTAAAATAGGTTTTATTAACCTCCTCAGATAATTTATGTAGTTCATTACTTAATTTGTCAGATCCTATTAAATATAAATAATTCTCTTTACCCTCATGTTTTACGTCCACTCTACCAATCATATCTATATTTAAATCAGCAACTGTATTTTTTAAAGGAAACACAGGATCTTCATCTGTATAGTAACGCGATCCATAAAGCCCAATCTCTTCACCTGTAACGTGCAAGAACAGAATAGAGCGTTTTGGTCCATTACCATCTTTTGCAGCTTTTTGAAAAGCTTCAGCAATTTCTAAAATAGCTATAGTTCCAGAACCATCGTCATCAGCACCATTATTAATATCACCATTTTCAGAGATTCCAATATGATCTAAATGTGCTGAAATAATTATAATTTCATCAGGTTTTTCAGATCCTTTGATATACGCTAAAACATTTTCAGAATCATTAAACCCATCTGATAAGTATGAAGCTGGCACGTTTTGAAAATAATCACCTTCGGCGATTGGAGATTCAACACCCAAAACCACATAATAATCTTTTAAAAAATTAACCGCTTTTTTTTGTCCTGGTTCGCCAGTTTTTCTACCTTCAAATTCATCTGAAGCGTAGGTGTACAACATATCTTTTAATTCAGCAGAAGTGATGGTTTTTGCATAATCTACAACCGTTTTAGCATTTTCTGAACCTTTTTTATGTTGTGAAGAGCTACACGAGCATACTAAGATAGCTAGACAAAGAAGCAATAATATTTTTTTCATTTATTCATTTTTTTGATGCCACAATTATACAAAAAGGGTTATAAACCAAGGCTTTATTTGTTGTTATTTTAACAGTTCGTTATATTCATCAAGTACTAATTTATGTTCTTGATTGGCTAGCTGCCATGCCGTTGCAAAAATAAGTTTAGTACGTTTTTCTAAAAGCGCGTATTCTATTTTATCTGGAGTATCTGAAGTTAAATGGTAATCTTTGTGTACACCATTAAAATAAAAAATAACAGGAATACCATTTTTAGCAAAATTATAATGATCTGAACGTTCGTAATAATTATTACTATCATTTTCATTATTATAACGGTAATCTAAATCAATATTGAAATAACAGGTATTAACCTTTTCAGAAATATAATGTAACTCCTTACTAAGTCTATCAGATCCAATTAAATATAAGTAATTAGTATTATTAAGATGAATATCATCTACACGCCCAATCATATCCATATTTAAATTAGCAATCGTATTTTTTAAAGGAAACACAGGGTTTTTAGTGTAATATTCTGAACCTTTTTTGCCAATTTCCTCTGCGGTTAAATGAAGAAATAAAATACTTCGTTTAGGACCATAACCTTCCTTTTTTGCTAAAGTAAATGCTTGTGCCATTTCCATAAGTGCTACCGTGCCAGAGCCATCGTCATCAGCACCATAATATATGCTACCATCGTCTAAAAATCCAAGATGATCTAAATGTGCTGATAATATTAGAATTTCGTTTGGTTTTTCAGAACCTTTTACAAAAGCTAAAACATTTTCAGATGCTTTAATGTTTTTAGAAAGGAAACGGGCAGGGATATTTTGATAATAATTATCGCCACCAAAAGCTGACTCTATAGTTTCTCGTATATAATAATCTTTAAGAAATTTAGCTGCTTTTTTTTGTCCTTTTTCTCCAACCTTACGGCCTTCAAACTCTTTAGAAGCGTACTGGTATAAATGTGTTTTTAATTCTTTGGAAGTTATAGTATTAGCATATTTAATAACCAAAGTGCTATCAGCTAGTACAATATTATTTTTGATAATTTCAATTTTTTCCGTGTACTTTTTCGTGGCGCAAGTTCCTAATAGTGCAAAAAGCGTAAGCGTACTAAAGATTTTCATTTAGTTTATGAGAGATTATTTGGTTAAACGTTACAACAAATTAGCCTTAGGGATTAACAGTTTTTGTATGCGTTTATACAGCAATTTAGCAAATATACAAAATCATGTTGAAATTACTTACTATTATAAATCAATATCTTTAAATTCGTTAACATCACCGTTTAATTCAATAATAATAAATTTTATTAATTATGATTTTGTAAAATCAGCTTGGTTGGAATGGCATTATAATAAAATACGTTTTATTAGGTTTAAGAATAATTAAGGAGCTTCCTCATGAATTTTTTTAATTCTTGTAACATTCTGCTATGGTGTGCGTCATATAAGTATCAATCAAAAAAAAATCATCATGAGACAAGACAATCAACTTATCGTCATCACACATTTAAGTCAGTTAATTATGTTAATTACTGGTTTTGGTAGCTTATTACTACCGCTAGTATTATGGCTTACACAAAAAGAAAAAGTGTATCAAATGGATGCACACGGTAAAAATATTGTAAACTTTCAATTAAGTTTAATCGTTTACTTTATCATCTGTATTCCACTTATATTACTGTTCGGTTTAGGTATATTAGGCTTTATAGTATTAGGTATTTTTTCTATTATTTTCCCCATAGTAAATGCCATTAAAGCAAGCCACGGTGAAACACCAACATACCCTTTAACTATTAATTTTATAAATTGAAAAAACGTTATCTCCGCTTAATTTTATTAGTTAGTTTATTTATTACGAGATAATTAGAACGTTCACCATTTAAGTGAGCGTTTTTTTATTCAATATTTCTTAAAATTTGAGCGTTACCCCGAAAAGGGGTCGGGCTTTTCATTACAATCGTTTGTTCGTACCTCACAAAAGGATTTCCACTGCAATCCCTAACGCATATGTTTGTTGTCTTTTGGTTTTAAAATTGAATTGTATTTTGTTTTTTGAGTGAGGTTCGTTTAACGTGTTTGTATATGATTTCGTTGCGTGTTTATGCACTAAAGTTAGCAAATAAATCACAGATAGAAAATCCGCAAGGATTTTCCAAGTACGCACGAACCAAGTAATTAGTTATACACGTCTTTGTTGGCTGTAGTAGTTTTTTCAGTTTGTATAATATTATTTATTTCCCAATTTTCAGCCTATTCTCATTAATAAATTCGGTCAAATTCTTTTAAATGAGAAATGAATTAATTCGGTAGATTATTGTTATTAGCTATTCTGTTATTCTTTCTTTTTTCAAATTCTTTTATTGCGAAGTTTATATCTTCTTTGCTCATTTGATTTCCACAATAACGGCAGATTTCAGCTTCAATCTTTATTGATTCTTTACATTTATCACATTGTTTTCTTGGGTCAATTCCATATCTCAAGATTAAATACGCAATCCATCCAGTCATTGGGTGAATTCCAAACAACATCCAAAGTTTAGAAACTCTTTTGATTTTCGCCCATTTTAGTCCATACCAAATTGGGATAAACCAAAGAAAAAATATGATTAGTAATACAATCAGAAAAGTAATTAAACCGCTAAATGTGTTTTCCATAATATTTTTTTAAATCATTAGTTTTTAGGTGAAAATTTTATTTCATTTTGAGATATTTTAAAAATATCAAATTCGTATTTATTCTTCCATTTCTCATTCGTCAGGCTCGTTTTCCGCTATTACAGGCAACGACTTGATATGAAATCGTTTTAATGTTTTATATCTACTGTTAAACGAAGGTAGTCGAAAATTTTTACAAAGTAAAGAGTTGGCTTTTGCGAAATAAAAAAAGCAGCAATCCAATTAAGATTACTGCATTTATATCATGAGATTCCTTTTTTCAAAGGAATTTAGTTATTCAACATCACAGGCATAACCAACATTGTAATTTGCTCACCTTCATCAAGGCCATCAACAGGTGTTAAAATACCTGCTCTATTTGGCATACTCATTTCAAGTTGTACTTCGTCTGAGCCTAGATTATTCAACATCTCCGTCAAAAAACGCGAGTTAAAACCAATTTGCATATCATCACCTTGGTAATCACACGTTAAACGCTCTTCAGCTTTGTTACTGTAATCAATATCTTCAGCCGAAATATTTAATTCGGCTCCAGCAATTTTTAAACGTATTTGGTGTGTTGTTTTATTCGAGAAAATACTAACACGACGCACAGAATTTAAAAACTGTGTTCTGTCAATCGCTAATTTATTTGGATTTTCTTTGGGTATTACCGCTTCATAATTCGGGTATTTTCCGTCAATTAAACGACAAATAAGCTCAGAATTTTCAAAGGTAAATTTTGCGTTACTCTCATTGTATTCAATAGTGACATCATCTTCGCTTGCCGCTAAAATACCTTTTAAAAGATTCAACGGTTTTTTAGGCATTATAAACTCAGCAACCTGACTTGCTTTTACATCATCACGTGTATATTTTACTAATTTATGAGCATCAGTTGCCACAAACGTTAAGCCTTCGGTTGAAAACTGAAAAAACACACCACTCATTACAGGGCGTAAATCATCATTACCAGCAGCAAAAATAGTTTTGCTAATCGCTGTTGCTAAAATATCTCCAGTGATCACTGTTTTACTGGGATCTTCAAGCGCTACCGCTTTTGGGAATTCGTTTCCATCGGCGTAAGCCAAGGCATATTTACCATGATTAGAACTTATTTCAACGGTATTATTATCTTCAATAACAAAGGTTAAAGGTTGCTCAGGAAATGTTTTTAAAGTATCAAGTAATAAACGTGCCGGAATAGCAACACTTCCTTTACTGTCACTTTCAACATCCAAACTAGAAGCCATCGTGGTTTCTAAATCACTTGCTGAAACAGTAAGTTTGGTGTGGTCTAATTCAAATAAAAAATTATCTAAAATAGGTAAAGTGTTCGAGTTATTGATAACACCTCCTAAAACTTGTAATTGCTTTAATAAATAAGTACTTGATACTATAAATTTCATCTATAAAAATGCTTTTTTAGTTTGGAAAAATCATTACTTACAAATATATTCCAAACGGTCTATATTTGGAAACAAACTTATTAACATTTAGGCAGCGTATTTTTTCTTTCGGTAGTAATTAAATCCTAATCCGAATAGAGCCAATAATACGAGTGGTAATGCGATATTTATAAGTTGCCACTTGGTTTTTTTATCAGCTATTTTTTCTTGATTTAAAAAGGCAATGGCTATTTCTTTAGATCGAATGTTTATAAGTCCGTTGTCATCGAGTAGGTAATTTACGGTATTCAGCAAGAATTCTTTATTGCCATATCTTTTTCCTGTCCAACGATCAAACCCTAATTCTTGTGGTATATTTTTAACCACATCATTCTTAATCACATCACCATCGCCAATAACCACCATTTTGGTCGCTATGCCCTTTTCTTTATCAGTTTTCAACTTAAAAGGTTTGATGCGATTGCTGTAAACCGATTCAAATTCTCCTTCTAAAAGCACTGCAAGGTTTTGAATACCTTGGTTGAAACTTGCTGGATCTTGTTCTTTGGTAACCATACTTAAGCTAATTTCTTTAGGTGTACCCTCTAGTTTGGTCAGGGGTGCAGTTTCTAAAAGAATAGTCTTTTTAATCGTATTTTTTAAAGTGTCTATGGAGTTTGCAAAATCGAATTTTACTAAATTTAAATTATTTACAATAGGATGATTAATTTTTGAATTTGCTAAAGGTGAATACAGCCATCTTAAAGGTTGAAATTGTGAATTACTACCTTCTCCCATTGCTAAAGTAATTGGCGCAGAGTAGAGGGTGCTTACCATAACCGGTTTAATGCGAGCGCCATAAGTGAAGAAAAAATCGGTTAAGTTTAAATCTCTTGAAATGGCGTAATTTTTACCCGATTCATTATATAAACTATCCTTTTCCATAGCTACCATATCAAGAAGCCAAATACTTTTTCCACCATGCATTGTGTATTGATCCAAAACAAATTTTTCATTCTCAGTAAAGGGCTCAGTGGGTTTTGCATTAATAATTAAATCAAATTTATTTAAATCGTTTAATGTTTTTTGCGGCTGTGAAGCCACACTATCTAAAGTAAAAGGCGCAATAAAATAGTATTCGCCAATTTTCTTTACAAAGTCTGCAATGTATCTATCTTCTAATTGGTTATTACCTTTTAAAATGGCGATTTTTTTACGCTTTGGTTTAATGAGTTTACTAAATCCATCCGCAAAAGCATATTCCAAATGTTGTACCGAATTGCTAACCAATTCTTGTTGTGTAGCACCAATTTTATTTTTAATTAACGAAATAGTTACCGTTTGGTCATTATAACTTGCTAGTGCCCAAGGAAAAACGATGGCTTGTGATGATTTTCCATTTTCTTCAACACTGAGTTGCATCGGTGTTAACCCACGTCTCGTAAGTTGTTGAATGATTATATCCCGATTTGCTTCGTCTTCGAGCGGGTTAAAAAAGTTGAAAATGATATGGTTATTGTTATCTGAAAACTCTTCTAATAATTGTGTGGTTTCACTTTGAAGGCGTCTAAATTCTGCAGGAAAATCTTCGCCTTTCAAAAATACATCAATAATCAAGGGCGATTCAGCATCCTTAATAATATTTAATGTAGCATCACTTAAGGTATAACGTGAATCTTCCGTAAGGTCGAAACGTTTGAAAATAGTGTAGCTCAATAGATTTACAGCTATTAAAATTATGACAAGCAGACTAATATATTTTAACGTTTTATTCAAAAGTTTTCTTTAATTGATATTGTTTAACACTTGTAACGGTGTTATTCTTAAACACTATTTCTAAACATTCTTGCATATTATTGAAGGCGCCGGGTTTAAAACCTAAATTGTAGTTCCATTGTTCTGGAGAATTTGATTTAATACGATCATTCCAACCGTACCATTCAGCTTTCCCTAAAATATTTTGCACCTCTTTTTTAGATTTATTGATGAGTAGGCTGTCATTTTTTATATGATTTACCATTTCATAGCGTAAAGACGGTGTATCTTTCCAAGTTTCAGCATTAAAATGTTTTTCATGGTGATAGCTAGAAAAAATATTTAAAATGGGGTAGAAAATAAAAAAATAGGCTAACGGTGCTAAAACTAAACTCATTAAAAGTGAGACCCATTTGCGCTTATCAATCGTATTAGCAAATAACCAAACCAGTATAAAAACGATAATAAAAAAAATAACAAATAGCGGTGTAAAAATCATCGACTTTCTTTGGTTAAATTTAATTTTGTCATCATTAAAAAAAAGAAGGTAATACTCAAAAAATAAATAATATCTCGAGTATCTAAAACACCACGACTCATACTTTTATAGTGCGAACTCATCCCTAATTGATCTATAAAATGGCTAGAGGTAAAGTCTGCAATTCCTTCAAAACCAATATAAAAAAGAAAACATAAAAATACCGAAGTGATAAAGGCGACAATTTGATTATCGGATAATGTTGAAGAAAACAGACCAATAGCGGTGTAAGAAGCCATTAAAAAAAGCAATCCAAAATATGATCCTATTGTGCTGCCAATATCTAAATTACCAATAGGATTTCCTAATTGATAAATCGTGTAAACATAAAGTAGTGTTGGTACAAGTGCTATTAAAATTAAAATGAAAGCTCCAAAATATTTTCCTAAAACAATGTTTATAGGCGAGATTGGTTTAGTCAGCAACAACTCTAAAGTTCCTTGTTTTTTTTCATCAGAAAAACTACGCATGGTTATTGCAGGAATCAGGAAAATTAAAATCCAAGGTGCCAATAAAAAGAAGGCTGACAAATCAGCAAACCCATAATCCAGAATATTAAAATCGCCTTTAAAAAGCCATAAAAAGAGTCCGTTTAGTAATAAAAAAATAGCAATAACCAAATACCCTATTGGTGAGGCAAAAAATGAATTGATTTCTTTTTTAAGTATGGCTAGCATGAATGTCTCTTTTTCTAAATCATTGTGAGGAGGTAATGACGAAATAATCGTTTTATATTTATAAGATTGCGAAACAAATTTATCAATTTGTTTCGCAATGATGTGTTATATTTATTTTAAACTTTCCAATTTATCAACACTCCAAGCAACTGCTTTTTTACTAAAAAGGGGTTTGGTTTTAGACCAAACGTTGTTAAACACCTCAGATTTTCTGTAAAGTTCTAAATCTTTTTCAGTTTTCCAATAGCTATAGGTAAAAAAAATATGTGGTTCTTTTTTGTCTCTATATAATTCCAATAGTAAGCAACCTTCAAAGTCTCTAATTGTGCTTTTGTTAGCATTAAAGTACTTTAAAAATACATCAATATGCTGTTCGATAAACTCCATTTTAACAATTCTTACTAACATCGTTTTATTTTCTATTATAAGAAATTCATCTTTTGTCCATAATTTAGATGGAGCTAAAACTAACACTCACAGCGTCCATAACTCCTAAACCTAGCAGGGTAGAAGCACTACCCACTGTTGACGGATTACTTTTAAAAACAGCAATTTCTAAAAACCCACCAGAATTGAAAACGACTAGTTTTCTACCTTCATCCTGCCGCTTATCTTCAGGAATTTCAAAATTTACAATCTCGCTATATTTATTGAATATTTTTTTAAATTTATAATTTCGTGCTGAAATTTCAAAATTACGTCCTTTTTGTAGCCTTTCGAAAAACGCACGTTTAATATTGGTTACCACATTTCCATAATTATCAACATAAATAACGCTCCCTATAATCTGAGTTTTATCTTCGTTCACGTAAGGTGCAATATTCTTTAAAGGTTTAATACCTTCAATCGCTTTCCCAACCACCTCTAATGTGCCACCGCGGGCAATATGGCACGCTACTTTTACAAATACATCTAAAACAGGAAAGCTTGTTTGTATTTTATCATGAATATTAATTTCAACAATTTTTTCAGGAGCAATTTCAGAACATATCATACTCATAATACCGTTATTCGCGCAAATAAAATAATGGTCGTCAAGTTTAACGGCAATGTGCTTATTTTCTGCATTTATTTCAGAATCAATACCAATTATATGTATGGTGCCCTTTGGAAAGCTGTTATATGCATTTTGAATGATATAACCCGCTTCAGGAATGCTAAATGGAGAAATTGAATGTGAGATATCAACAATTTTAACATCGGGCAGTTCACTGTAAATGGCACCTTTTGTTGCGCCAGCAAAGTGATCTTTTTCTCCAAAATCGGTTGTTAAAGTTATAATTGCCATTGGCAAATTGTTGATATGTTTTTAGCGTTAGGTCACTCAAAATTATGTATTTTTGAGTTTCACTTGTGTGGGATACAAACCTACATAAATTTTCGTTTTCGTTTTTATATTTTAAATGAAAATGTAGGTTTAAAAACATATTTTATAAAAATAGATAATACAGAATACGTCTAAAAAAAATATTAATATCTAACGAAACAATATGTCCATCACAAAGTTGGACCTATTAAATTAAATATACGCCTTTGAACGAAATCATTATCGAACTAGAAGAAATCTCTCCAAAAGAGTTTTTTGGAGCCCAAAATGTAAATATTGAACTTCTAAAAAAATATTTTCCCAAACTAAAAATCGTAGCTCGCGGAAATAAATTAAAAGCCTTTGGCGATGAAGAATTATTAGAAGAATTTAACCGAAGAATCTCGATGCTTTTAAAGCATTTTAGTAAATATAATAAATTGGACGAAAATGTTATTGAGCGTGTTTTAACCAGCCAAAGTAGTGATGATTATACAACATCCAAACAAAGTGGTGAAGTGATTGTGCACGGTGTTGGCGGAAAACTGATTAAAGCGCAAACGGCAAACCAACGAAAAATGGTAGAACTAATGCGCAAAAATGATATGGTTTTCGCTATTGGGCCGGCAGGTACAGGTAAAACCTATACGGGTGTTGCATTAGCAGTTCAAGCCTTAAAAAATAAAGAGGTAAAACGTATTATTTTAACGCGTCCAGCGGTTGAAGCTGGCGAAAATTTAGGGTTTTTACCAGGCGATTTAAAAGAAAAACTAGATCCGTACATGCAACCCCTTTATGATGCGTTACGCGACATGATTGCCCCCGAAAAGTTGGCACTTTATATAGAAAATGGTACGATACAAATAGCGCCGTTAGCGTTTATGAGAGGGCGAACGCTGGATAATGCCTTCGTTATTTTAGATGAAGGTCAAAATACCACACACGCCCAAATGAAGATGTTTTTGACACGTATGGGAAAAAATGCCAAATTCCTATTAACTGGCGATCCAGGACAAATTGATTTACCTCGTAGAACCATATCGGGTCTAAAAGAAGCACTTTTAATATTAAAAAATGTAGAAGGTGTAGGTATGATATTTTTAGATGATAAAGATGTTATTCGTCATAAATTGGTGAAGAAGGTTATTGAGGCTTATAAAAGTATTGAAAATAGAGAATGATAAATATATCACCGTATAGCATTAAAACCAATTATTAATTTAATTGGTTTTTTTATGGATTGTAAATGATGTCTTTTATAAAAAAATAATTTTAATTCTATAATATTTAATGAAAATCATGTAATCTTTTATCATGTTTAGTAATCGAAATTTGCATCACAAACAACTAATAATACATTATGAAAAAAGTATTTTTATTAATCGGATTATCATTGGGATTAAATCCCATATTTGCTCAAGACACTGAATTGGACATCACGTCTGACAATTCATGGTTAAAAGCAGGATTAATTGCCGGAGTGCCAGTAAGCGATGCAGGCGATGCCTCTTCTTTCAATTTAGGTTTAGATTTAAGAGGACAATATCTGTTTAATCCAAATTTAGGAATAGGTTTAGCATCTGGTTATACTCATTTTTTTGGAAAGGATGGTTTTGATGATTTTGGTATCATTCCTGCTGCAGGATTTATTCGTTATTATTTTAACACTAGTGGATTATTTTTAGGTACCGATTTTGGGTACGGTTTTTTAACAGGTGTTGATAATAATGAAGGCGGACTTTACATTAATCCACAAATAGGTTACCATAATAGAGATTGGAATATGTATGCCTTTTATCAAAATACATTTGCCGAAAATGATCTTGATTTACAAAACATTGGTTTGGGAGTTACTTACAACATTAGATTTAATTAAACCAAAATTTCATTTATAAGGGATTGAAATTTTTATTTAGGAATTTTAAAAGGAGAATTTTTATGTCTCCTTTTTTATTTTGAGTTGTTTAGCATGGGTAAACAAATTACATTTGTAAAACAAACTACATATTGTTTTTAATGAACACAATTATCGATACCAATTTCAATTTCCCAAATCAAAAAAGTCTTTATAAAGGCAAAGTAAGAGAAGTTTATAACATCAATGATGAGCAATTGGTTATGATTGCTACCGATAGATTATCAGCGTTTGATGTGGTGATGCCAAAAGGGATTCCGTATAAAGGGCAAATACTTAACCAGATTGCAACCAAAATGATGGCCGCAACTCAAGATTTAGTACCTCATTGGTTAACCGCAATACCTGATCCTAATGTGGCTGTGGGGCACTTATGCGAGCCTTTTAAAGTAGAAATGGTAATTCGTGGGTATATGAGTGGGCATGCAGCACGCGAGTATAAAGCAGGTAAGCGCATGCTTTGTGGTATTGCGATGCCAGAAGGTATGACAGAAAATGATAAGTTTCCAGAGCCTATAATTACACCGGCGACCAAAGCAGAAATGGGAAACCACGATGAAGATATTTCGCGTCAAGATATTTTAAAACGTGGTATCGTTTCTGAAGACGATTATTTGGTTTTAGAAGACTATACGCGTAAATTATTCCAAAGAGGTTCAGAAATAGCAGCGTCTCGTAAACTTATTTTGGTCGATACTAAATATGAATTTGGTAAAACTAAAGACGGAAAAATCGTATTGATTGACGAAATCCATACTCCAGATTCTTCACGTTATTTTTATGCCGATGGTTACCAAGAGCGACAAGATAAAGGAGAAGCACAAAAGCAATTATCTAAAGAGTTTGTACGCCAATGGTTAATAAAAAATAACTTTCAAGGTTTAGAAGGACAAACTGTACCATTTATGAGCGACGACTATATTGAAACGGTCTCTGAGCGCTATATAGAACTTTATGAAAATATTACAGGAGAAACTTTTGTGAAAGCAGACGTTAGCAATATTCAAGAACGTATTGAAGCCAATGTGTTGGCATATTTAAAGTAAGATAACCTTCAACATTTCAATAGAAATTGACTCCATAATTTATAAATTTAAGCATGTCTAGTAATAATGAATTAAATGTTTTAGGAACCCCTTTAAAATCTTGTTGTGTTGATCCTGCTACAGGCTATTTTAGGGACGGTTTTTGCAGAACGATTCAAGAAGATTCAGGAACACATGTGTTATGCGCCATAGTAACTCAAGAATTTTTAGACTTTACAAAATCTCGTGGAAATAATCTTTCTACACCTATACCACAATGGCGTTTTCCAGGTCTTAAAGTAGGTTCTAAGTGGTGTTTATGTATCTCTAGATGGTTGGAAGCAGAACGCGAAGGAAAAGCACCGTTTGTAATTTTAGAATCAACTCATAAAAAAGCTTTAGACTATACAACTCTAGACGTGTTAAAAAAATACAAGTATTAGTTTTGTTGCTTTAAGGTTTTCTATTTTATTATAGTTTATTGCCAGATATAACCTCTATTATACCAAGTGCAGCACGCTCTCCAGAAATCATAGCCGCATTTAGTGATCCATTCAATTGGGTGTCGCCAGCTAAAAATAGTTTTGAGGTTAAACGAGTTTCAGAAGGTAACATATCATATTTTAAATCATACAACTTCGGTAAAGCCATTGGTATATGATAATGTTTTATAAACTTTAAATTATAGATAGCACAGTGGTTTTCTAATTCTTTTTTTACAGCGTCAATAAGTGCGTTGTGTGACAAGTTTTGACTGTCTATTACGGTTACAGAAAGCAATTCTTTCTTAGAGGCTGTTTTGGTTTTTAAGCTTGTATGATAAAAAATATTATTTATTAACGTTCCGTTTTCAGGAATAAGACCTATTAGTGATTTTTCTATAGTGCGTTTTTCGCTTTCAAAATATAAGGTATCACAAGATTTCCAAGCTGTAGTTTGATTTTTTAAATTAGAAACTAAGTGATTCGCATCTGTTGCAATAATGGTAAAATCACTTTCTAATTTTGTAGCATCTGAGAGAACCATTTCACCATCTTTTACAGAGGTGACTTGAGTGCCGAATTTAAAAGTAGTTTGTTTTAAATTTTGAGATAATTGTTCTGGTATCGCTTGAATACCAGCTTTTGGTAAAGCGGCGTATCCTTCTCCAAACATTTTATAAACAAATTCAAACATTCTGCTAGAAGTCTCTAATTTATCCTCGAGAAAAATGCCAATAAAGAATGGCTTGAAAAAGTTGTCAATCATTTCGGTAGAAAATCCTAAACGCTTTAAATAAGATAAGGTAGAAACTTCAGATTCAGCAAATATATCAGTTATTGATTTTTTCTTGAGTTTAATATTTAATTTAATAATTTTAATTTTATCTGAAAAAGTTCCTATTCCAGAACATAACGTAGAAAATAAAAAAGATAAATCTCTTAAAGGATCACCAATTATATTTTGCTTGCCATTTTTAAAAATAGAGGCACCTGGTAAGAATTTTTGTAAATCTAAAGCATCAAAATCAAGATATTTTTGAGCTGCTGGATACGAGGTTAACAATACTTGAAAACCATGGTCTAACTGATAGCCATCTACAATATCAGTTTTTACTCTTCCGCCAATAGTTTTTGTAGCTTCAATAATAATAGGACAGAATCCGTGGTTTTCTAAAACTCTTGCAGCTATTAAACCACTTACACCTGCGCCAATAATATGTAGCTTGAAGTCCTTATTATTCATTGTTTAATATCTGCTAAAATAACCATTATACTTTTTTCCAAGTCTGATCCACATTTAAATAAAAACTGCCTAAAGCATCAAAATGACATTGTTCAGGAGCTATTATTGAAAGAAATGTTTCTCCATTATCTCTTTTGTATAAATGATAAACTTTACCAACAATAGGTTCGAAGGTAAATTTTGCGTCAAAAATTAGTTTGTTGTATTCAAACTCTTCCATCATTTTTTTATATGCAGCTTGTAATTCTAAATACTTTGCTTCAACCTTATGATTTATTTTCGTGATGCTTCTATTCTTCCATGATATATTATCAGTGCTGGTAATTCTAGGTGCACCAACAGAAGTTCCGTATGGCTTAATAGCAGCGTCATATTTTTGAGTTTCTGGATTAAAAACAACATTATCTGGCTTTTTTTCGTCTTTCATTTTTAAATAAAACGTATTAGCTAATTTTTTCAAGTTGTTTCATGATTTCTTCGGCTTCATAGGTTTTTTGGTCGCTCATTTTTCTATTCGTAGTAGATAGTTTATGCGCTTCTTCCAAAAGTTTCTCGTACTGTGATTGCAATTTTTCTTTCTCTGACTTCTTTTTAAATAATCCGAACATCTTATTTACGTTTAGTTTAAATTAAAACTTTTAAATTTTTCCGTAAAGATACGAAATGTTTAATTATTATTATTTTTAGTTAAACAAATTTACAAATTGAATCGTTTTTGCGTTTATTCATAAAAGTTTAATTAAATCTAAAGGGTGTTTTAGTATATGTTTTGCCCCATTGTCAATCAACTCTTTTTTATCTCTAAAACCCCATGGTGCGCCAACAGCAAGCATATTCGCATTATTGGCGGTTTGCATATCTATTGCAGTATCGCCAACATAAATGGCTTCTTCAGGTTGGATATTTAATATTTTGCATATATCTAAAACCACAATTGGATTTGGTTTTTTATGGGCTTCTAGTGTTAAACCTAAAATAGGTTTAAAATAATCTGGAAATAAAGCTAATGTTATTTTTTTAGTAAGTTCGTCGGCTTTGTTAGACAATACACTTAGTTTTAAATTCCGAGCCTTTAATTGGTTCAACAAATCTATAATACCATCATAGGGTTTTGTTTTGGAGATGCAATGCCTACTGTAAATGGCAAACATAGCATCAAAACAGCTATTAATGTGTATGTCATTTCGCTGGTTTTCAGGTAAGGCTTTTATAACCAAACTCCGTATACCACTACCCACAAAGTATTTGTAAGCTTCGTAAGTATGAGTAGGGTAATTGTTGCTTTCAAGCACTGCGTTCATAGCATCTGCTAAATCTTCAATGGAGTTAACCAGTGTGCCGTCTAAATCAAAAATAATTGCTTTATAAGTCATCTATTATATTAATCAGGATTAATAATTCAATTTAATTACCCGTTCATTTAAAGGTTGCTCGTTTCTGTAATTATTAATAGGCATATTATTTTTTAGTTTTAGCACTTCTTCAACCGATAAAATAACGGGTTTTTTAAACACGACCCAATTAACACCTTCGGTACAGGGCGGAGTGGTTAGGGAGCCTGAGTATGAATAATAATTATTGGCATTTAAAAACAAACTTGATAAATCAATATTTTGACGAATGTTCTTTACGGCACCATTTTTAATAGGGAGGAAGCTTTCTAAAAACTCAAAAAGTTGACTTTCGTCGCCTTCTTCACCTAAAATGCCCAAAACACTTACTTGTCCTGCTTTGTTAAGATGTACTAAATGTATTTCAATAGGATAAATAATACCATTTATTTTATGTTCAGAGGGTTCATGAAAATGAATTTGTTTTAAATAATAAGTATCCTTTTTATAATATATGGAATCGCCCGCTTCAAAATCAAACTGAATAGAATGACCGTTATTTTCAACTTTACTGATGTAGGTTTTAGGTGAATAAAACATGTTCAACTGATTTTCTGAAGGTACAGAATCAACATCCTTATTAATAATATTTATGGGAGATTGGTGATTACCGTCGCAATCGGAATTTTTTTCAATTTCTACCCAATGCTCAGGTGAGGTTTCACCAGCATAACTCCAATGGTGATCATTTTTGGGTTCTGAAGTGTCTTGAGTTTTAGTTGCTTGTTTGCAACACGTGATAGTTAATAGAATGATATAAAACAGTAAGCTGATTTTTGTAGTCATAATATGATAGTTTGATAATTTCCGAAGTCACAAAATTACTGATATCTTACTATCGAAACCTTATTTTATCATGATTTCAGACTTTTATAAAATGCTAAAACTTATAAGTGTATCCTAAACGGATAACTTGTGTTTCGTAATAGTTATTACTGGTGTAACTAAAGGTTTCGCCTTCAATTTCTTGTTTAATTACCATAGTATTTAATAAATCGGTAGCATTAAAAAACACTTCGCCTTTACCTTTTTGAATGGATTTTTTTAGTCCTAAATCTATAGAAAACATAGATTCTCTTTTACCCTGTGGAATAATATCTGGCGCTAGATAACTTGCGGTTAATTGCGCATCTAGATTTTTAGAAAAATGAAATGTATTATTCAATTTTATGGTACCCGATGTTATTTTCTGAGTATCAGTTGAAAATATATTTTCACTCGGATATAGATTAACCACTGAAAACGCATTGATTTGATTTCGATAGGCATTCGCATTAAAATTAAATGCGTAAGTATCCGAAACTTCTTGTTCATAAATGAACTCTATACCACTGTTATAACTTTTTTCTGCATTTTGAAAAATAGCGTAAATTAGTGGGTCGTTACCAACCGTACTAGAAATTCTGGTGATGGTACCATTTGCAAAACGATGGTAAATAGCCGAATATAAACTTCCCGAATCCCAAGTTGTTTTGTAACCTAATTCTAGTAAATTAGTAAATTGCGGACGCAAATTGGGGTTTCCAACTTTTATAATTTCGGCATCATCATACTTTGGAAAAATACGAATATCAACTTCGTTAGGTCTATCTACGCGTCGATTATAAAATAAGGACATCTTATTATTTTCATCAATTTTTTTAGCCAACCTTACATTAGGGAACGGCTCAAAATAATCATAACCACCACTCTCGTAAGTATTATGGTCTGAGTTTACATCATAATTTAAATCGACATACTCCACACGCAACCCAATTTCAGCTTCGTAGTTTTCGTTTTCATATATATAGTTTCCGTAAACTGCAGGAATGAGTTCTTTGTATTCTGCTTTGCCACCAGCTTCTATATCAAGTGGTGTGTTGTTGCCTGGGAAAAATTCCATATTAATAGGAATATTTCGCTTTCTAAGGTTTAAACCCGTTTCAACTTTTCCGTATTTTAAAGGACGTACGTAATCGATATTAAAATCGTAAACCTGCTCATCAGATAAGAGTTTAAAAGAGTTTTCGCTTACAGGTTCGTTGGGTAAAAAATTATCGAAAAAGTATTTTTCATCCTCACGATGAAAGGTATAATTGAATCCTAAACTTAGGTTATGACCAGCTTCCATAAATTTATGCAAGTAGCTTGCGGTTGCCATCGCTGTAATTTTAACTTCGTCTTCAAGAAATTGCCAAAGGCGTAAACGCTCACTTAAATCGTCATTAAAAAAAGGCTGGTCACCATTATCTATAATTACTTCTGTGCCATATAATCCAGAAATAGATAGAGTGTTTTGGTCATTTATATTCCAGTCTACGCCTGATTTTAAAGTGGTAAATTGTGTATCTCTGTTACGTTTGGATTGCTGTTTTATAATCCTACCATCATCATAAGTACGCGTTACAAATTCGTTTTTATTTAACGTTTCCGTATATAAATAATCACCTTGAAAAAAGATATTGACATTATCTTTTCGGTAATTTAAAGATAATGACGGATTTATTTTTGGCGTCATGGTATACTGCGGCCTAATGGTTGGTAGATTTTCTTGTCGTTCCCACAATGCACCCAGACCACCTGTAAAACCGACTTTTCCATTAAAACCTTGTGCTTTATTTTTTTTATAAATAATATTAATAATGCCGCCATTACCGTTAGCATCATATTTTGATGACGGGTTATTAATCACTTCAATCCTATCAATCGCAGACGACGGGATATTATCCAACCCAGATTGGTTTCCAAAACCTGTAAGGGCGGTTTGCTTACCGTCAATAAGTACAATCACTTTATCATTACCACGTAATTTTACTTTACCATCGCTAACTGTAACACTGGGTAAATTTTGCATAGCCTGTAACACCGAACCTCCACTTTGATTGATATTATCTTTTAATGAATACGTTTTTTTATCCATTTTGGCACTAATTTCTTCCTGTTTGGTCTCAATAACAACGTCATCCAAACGGGTTACGTCCTCTGCAAGTAAGATGTTTTTTAAATCTATAAACGGCGATAGGGTTCCTATAAAAACAACTTCCTGGTAAGTCACAAATCCGATACTAGAAATTTCGATTGTATAATTCCCTGAATTAACACGTTCAATAACAAATAAACCGTTCTCGTTTGTTGCTGTTCCTGTTACAAAAGCGCCATCGGTTTTTGTTTTTAGTATCACATTAGCATATGCTATGGGCATTTGTGAGATATTTTCTTTAACAGATCCAGAAATAGTGACATTATGTTGCGCCGTTATGTTGAAGGAAGTACCTATTAAAAAAAATAGTAAACTTAAAAATTTAAAATGCATTTTTATAGATTTATTTTGTGGGCAAATTTAGTTTAAAAAAGGACAAATTAACCCCTTATTTACTATCCATAAAAATATTAATAATGCTTTCTACTATATTACCGTAATCAATATTAGAAGCATTTGAAATGATAATAATTACAAGTTTTTCTTTCGGAAAAATCTCAAATTTAGTAGACCCGCCGATGGATGCACCATGATGCCCAAAACCTTTTAAATTCTTTCTTTTAATAATACCCCAGCCTATACCGTACCCTGTCTTTGTGCCGTTGTTTAATTCTCCCGATTGGGTTAGTAAATTCATGGTTTTTTTTGATAAAAACGCGTCTCCAATCATGGCATTACCGAATTTTATTAAATCATGAGTTGTTGATAGAAATCCACCTCCAGCCCATTTATTACTATTGTCAACATACGTTGCATGTTTGGTGTTGCCTAAAGCATCTATGTCGTAAAACGCTGTTCGATCTGGTATAATGTCTTCGTTTTTATCAGCAAACGTAGCTGTCATACCAAGTGGCTTGAATATGTTATTTTGCATAAAACTTAAATAAGTTGTTCCACTAGCTCCTTCAATAGCAGCACTTAAAAGGTTGAAGCCATAACTGGAATACTCATATTTTGTTCCGGGTTCAAACAATAACGTATCGTTTATGAAAATGTTCAAACCCTCTTTTACACTATTATATTTTTTTGAAGAATTAAACTCATTATCTATGTAAGTTCTAATGCCTCCTAAATGTCCTGCAAGTTGTTTCACACTAATTGGGTATTTTTTTTCAGGAAAATAAGGCACATAGTTTCTAATATTTGAGTCTAAATTTAATTTATCCTCTTCAAATAAAATACCTAAGGCAGCAGCAGTTAAAGGTTTTGAAATACTGCCAACTCTAAACATAGTTTCACCCGTTTTTATAGGTACTTGATGTTCTAAGTTTGCATATCCAAAACCTTCAGACCATAACATTTTTCCATCTATAGAAATGGCGATATCTATACCTGGAATATTTTGGGTTTGTTGTAAAGAATCTATAATACGGTGTGATTCAAATATGGCCGCTGAATATTTTGAATTTTTAATATTTTGACTGCTGATATTTTGACCTAATAGTAAGAAAGTGATAGGTAATAAAATATTATGTTTTAATGTCATGTTTTAGTTTTGTGGATGTATTGAAAAGGTTTTGGTCGGTAAATAGCTACTTAGCTTTCTTTTTGGTTTTACTTGCTTTTGCGGAAGGATTAAAAGCCAAACATAAATCTAACCAATAGCAAAGGTCTTTATCCGTATCAAAACCATCAGGCGTCACAAAAATATAACCTTTCATGGGGCGACCAGTAAAATCCATCGTTAAACATTCTGATTTCTCAAGCTCCTTTAAATACACGGTTTCACCAATACGCGCCATGAGTAAGCTATCACCATATTTTTTATCAATATGAATACCACAAAGCATTTTATTATCAACTTTAAAGCATAAACCTCCCATCATTTTGAGTTCTTCAAAAATTTTGTGTTTTTCTTTTAGTTGTTGCCTGATTCTATTGGCTAAATATTCGTCAAAAGCCATAATTTACTTTTTAAACTGGTCAGTTATCTTTCTTACTAACTTATAAATAAAGGCATTAGTTTTAGCATAATAAAACGAAATCACACTCACCACAATCATAAATAGTATAGCCCCAATGATGGCTTCCGTTGGATTTAACGATTGATTTAAAAACCGTTTTAAACCATAACCCGTAAAACTTCCGTAAAGAATAATAAAATGAATAACATAGATAGATAATGTTTTTTCACCAATTCTAGAAATGATAAGTTGTTTTAAAAAGCGTTCGAACATGTAAAATAATCCAAACAAAATAAGCACGTTACCAAAACGTGTAAATAAATAATTATAATCGGCACTAAGTTTAAATAATTCTATATCTGTAATATAAAATAACCGGATAAGAAGCCATGATGAATGATATATAAAAAAATAGCCACCAATAAAAAAGGCTAAGATTGTAATGATTTTAAAACGTTCTCGATGCACATGCCTAAAGAAAATAGTGGATAAAAATGCACCAAAAGCAGAATAACCAAACCAAGGTAAAATGGTAAACACCGACCCATTAATTTTAGTCATATAATTAGCAACAAACAAAGGTAAGTTTGTTATTTCTAAATTTCTATATAGGGGTTCTGATATAAAACATATACTTCCAACTACAAAGAGCACAGTAGAAAACAAATAGCTGTAATTTTTAAATAAAATATGCAAGCAAACTAAAATAATTAGTGATACTCCTATGCATTGCAAAACATCTATAACAAGAAAATAAGTGCTAAAATGTCCGTAAAACCAACTCAATAAATTAATACGCAAACTATACCCAATACCTAAAAGTAGTAAACCTCTTAAAAGTCCTTTTTTGATTCGTGGCAAATCATTGCCTTTGGCATTAGCACGTAATAATAAATAGGTAAAAACTAAACCAGAAATTGTAAAAAAAGTAGGCGCTGTTATACCTCTAAAATAGGACCACACATTGTAAATAGTATTGGTGTTGTCTTTATAAATAGGGTTTAGCAAGGTATCTATAAAATGACCTTGGAGCATCATTAAAATAGCAAACGCTCTAACAGCATCGATAAAATGTAAACGTTTAGCTTGCAAATATTTTGGTTTAATAAGGATAAATATACTTTTAAATAATTAAAACTTAAAGTTGCTAAAGCGTATATTTATAAAATTATTAAAAAAAAGATAGTATAGAATGGAACAGCTTATCTCAGATTTCTCATCTCTAGTTTGGGGTTTGCCTTTGGTTATTTTATTGATTGGTGGTGGATTATACTTATTGGTATTATCAAGATTTTTACCGTTTAGGTATTTATATCATGCCATTCAAGTACTTCGAGGAAAATATGATAACCCTGATGACGCTGGAGAAATTAGTCATTTTAAAGCCTTAACAACGGCGTTATCATCTACCATTGGTATGGGAAATATAGCAGGTGTTGCGGTCGCTATTTCGGTAGGTGGCCCTGGAGCTATGTTTTGGATGTGGGTAAGTGCAATTGTTGGGATGAGTACAAAATTCTTTACCTGTAGCTTAGCGGTGATGTATCGAGGCAAAGATAGTGCAGGCGAGTTACAAGGTGGTCCCATGTATTTTATTGTGGAAGGCTTAGGGAAAAACTGGAAACCGCTAGCGGTTATGTTTAGTTTAGCTGGTATGTTTGGCGCTTTACCCGTGGTAAATGCAAATCAATTAACACAAGCTATTAATGATATAGTACTAATTCCTAATGGTATTGAAGTGAGCTTAACATCTAATTTAGTTATAGCTTTTATACTGGTTTCATTCACCTCAATAATTATTTTAGGTGGCTTAAATCGTATTAGTAATGCAGCTTCTAAGATGGTACCGTCTATGGTTTTGTTGTATTTTGTACTGGTACTTTTTATTTTGATATCTAATTATGAAGTAGTTCCAAAATATATGTTGATGATTTTTACAGATGCTTTTTCAGCAAATAATTTTAAAGGTGAACCCTTTTTTGGAGGTGTACTTGGCGCATTAATTTTATTAGGAATTCGTAGAGGTGCTTTTTCCAATGAAGCAGGAATAGGCACAGCCCCAATGGCTCATGGAGCAGCAAAAACTAATGAACCCATTCGAGAGGGACTAGTTGCTATGCTTGGGCCAGCAATTGATACCTTGGTAGTATGTACGCTAACGGCTTTAGCGATTTTAGTTACAGGGGTTTGGGAAACTACTAATGATAATGGAGTAAGCTTAACAGCCTCAGCATTTGATCATGCTATGCCAGGTTATGGAGCATATTTATTAATGATTTGTGTTTCAATTTTTAGTGTAACATCATTATTTTCTTATGCCTATTATGGGAGTAAGTGTTTGTCATTTTTAATCGGAGCAGATAAAAAGCATTATTATAATTACATTTATATTGGTAGTATTATAGTAGCTGTGACTACACCTTTTAGCATCATGTTGAATTTAATTGATGGCGTATTTGCCCTTATGGCTATACCAACGATGGTTTCAACTATAATTCTTGCTCCAAGGGTTGTTAAAGAAATTAATGCATATTTTAAGCGCATTAGTTAAATATTAACTTTAAGATAAACCATAAATTAACCATTTAGTACCGCTATAAAACCGATATATCCCCCTTTAACTATTTACTAAAATCTATATTTACAAACTAAACATTAAAAGAGACATTCTAACTAAAATTTAAATGATGACAGATAAAAGTAATTCGAAAGCCTATTGGAAAGAGAACATAAGGTATCTTTTAATACTTATAGCCATTTGGTTTCTTGTATCCTACGGTGCAGGAATTTTATTTAAAGAGACACTCAACGAAATAAAACTAGGAGGCTTTAAATTAGGATTTTGGTTCGCCCAACAAGGGTCCATGTATGTTTTTGTGATACTTATATTTGTATACGTTCGATTGATGAATAAATTGGATAAAAAATATGGATATGACGAATAGTATAATTTTAGTTGAGTCCATCGGCGTTCAAAATTGGACCTATATTTTAGTCGGCATCACATTTACCATTTATATAGGTATTGCTATCTGGACCAGAGCAGGATCAACAAAAGAGTTTTATGTAGCAGGAGGCGGTGTGTCACCATTAGCCAATGGAATGGCTACAGCAGCCGACTGGATGAGTGCCGCGTCATTTATATCTATGGCAGGTATTATTTCCTTTGCAGGATACGATGGTGCTGTATATTTAATGGGTTGGACAGGAGGTTACGTGCTTTTAGCATTACTGTTGGCGCCGTATTTGCGTAAGTTCGGCAAGTTTACGGTTCCCGATTTTATAGGCGACCGTTATTATTCTAATACCGCACGTTTTGTCGGTGTTATTTGTGCACTCTTGGTATCGTTCACTTATGTAGCAGGGCAGATGCGAGGCGTAGGCTTAGTATTTTCTCGTTTTTTAGAAGTTGATATTAATACAGGTGTGATCATTGGGATGATTATCGTTTTGTTTTATGCGGTTTTGGGGGGTATGAAAGGCATCACCTATACGCAAGTGGCACAATATTGTGTCCTTATTTTTGCCTTTATGGTGCCCGCTATTTTTATATCCATTCAAATGACAGGAAACCCCATTCCGCAATTGGGGTTTGGAAGTACACTAGCTGATGGTTCAGGAACGTATTTACTAGATAAATTGGATGGTTTAAGTACGGAGCTTGGATTTAATGCATATACTGAAGGCTCAAAATCAATGATGGACGTGTTTGCTATAACGTTAGCTTTAATGGTAGGTACAGCAGGATTACCACATGTTATTGTCCGTTTCTTTACCGTAAAACGTGTTAAAGATGCTCGTAAATCAGCAGGAATAGCATTACTACTTATCGTTATTTTATATACTACAGCACCAGCTGTGGCCGTATTTGCAAGAACAAATTTGATTGAAACTGTTTCTAATCAACCTTATTCAGGTGTTCCAGAATGGTTTAAAAAATGGGAAACCACTGGGCTAATTGTATTTAATGATAAAAATAATGACGGCATTATTCAGTATGTCGCTGATAAATCTAAAAATGAATTGGTTGTTGATAATGATATCATGGTTTTAGCCAATCCAGAAATAGCCAATTTACCAGATTGGGTTATTGCTTTAGTAGCTGCCGGTGCATTAGCCGCCGCATTATCAACCGCAGCTGGATTATTATTAGTGATTTCATCATCTGTATCTCATGACTTAATTAAAAAAATGGTGAACCCTAATATATCTGAGAAAGGGGAATTGATAGCGGCGCGTTTATCAGCCGTGGTTGCGGTTTGTGTAGCAGGATATTTTGGTATTAATCCACCAGGTTTCGTGGCAGCCACTGTAGCGTTGGCTTTCGGACTGGCAGCAGCATCTTTTTTTCCAGCCATTATTTTAGGGATCTTCTATAAAAAAATGAATAAAGAAGGTGCTATAGCAGGAATGGTAGTCGGTATTACCGCTATGTTATTATACATGGTTAAATACCGATTAGGATGGTTTGATGAGGTACTACCAGATAAAAGTGAATGGTGGCTAGGTATTTCACCAGAAGGTTTTGGAAGTGTCGCCATGATTCTTAATTTTATAGTGTCTATTATAATTATGAAATTTACACCAGAGCCTCCCCAAGATGTTCAGGAGATAGTAGAAAATATTAGAATTCCTAGCGGAGCAGGTAACGCAACAAATCATTAATTTTTTCATTCTTGCAAATGCAGGAATCTATGATAAATCTAAAAATATGTATTTAATTTAATTTTTAATTTATGGAAAGATGTCTGAAAGACCGCAAAGGCTTTGAGTATTTAAACGATTTTGCGATTCATCCAATAAACGAGTAAACAATTCAACACCATAATCAATGAGTAACTACCACATAAAACATTTAGAAGAATACTATCAAGTTTATCGCAAATCGGTAAGAGAGCCCGAAAACTTTTGGGAAGAAATAGCCGAAGAACATTTTATGTGGCGTAAAAAGTGGGATACGGTTTTAAGCTGGGATTTCACAAAACCTGAAGTCAAATGGTTTGAAGGCGCTAAATTAAATATAACGGAGAATTGTATCGATAGGCATTTAGCTACCCGAGGCGAAAAAACAGCTATTATATTTGAACCTAACGACCCTAATGAAAAAGCGCAACATATTACATATAATCAATTACACGAACGTGTGAATCAATTTGCGAATGTTTTAAAAAATCAAGGTATAAAAAAGGGAGATCGGGTTTGTGTTTATTTACCGATGATTCCCGAATTAGCCATTTCCGTTTTAGCGTGCGCTAGAATTGGAGCTATCCATTCCGTAGTATTTGCCGGTTTTTCAGCCACAGCTTTATCGACTAGAATAAACGATAGTGACTGTAAAATGGTCATCACCAGTGATGGTTCATACCGAGGTGCAAAAACCATAGATTTAAAGGGGATTGTAGATGAAGCTTTAGAAAGCTGTAAGGGTGTGAATTCGGTTTTAGTAGCAAAGCGCATTCATACAGATATCAAAATGAAAGAAGGTCGTGATCAATGGTTGCAACCTTTGTTAGATGACGCTTCAAAGGATTGTAATGCTGAAATTATGGATGCTGAAGATCCGTTATTCATTTTATATACATCCGGTTCAACAGGAAAACCAAAAGGGATGGTGCATTCTACCGCAGGTTATATGGTGTATACGGCGTATACTTTTAAAAATGTATTTCAATATAAAGAAGATGATGTGTATTGGTGTACTGCCGATATTGGCTGGATTACAGGACATAGTTATATTGTTTATGGACCATTAGCAAACGGCGCAACCACGGTGATGTTTGAAGGTGTGCCTAGTTATCCAGATTACGGACGTTTCTGGGAGATTATAGAGAAACATAAAGTCAATCAATTTTATACCGCACCAACAGCCATTCGAGCCCTAGCAAAGGAAGGTTTGGAGGTTATTGAAAAACACAATTTATCATCATTAAAAGTTCTAGGTTCTGTAGGCGAACCCATCAACGAAGAAGCATGGCATTGGTATAATGATAATATTGGTAAAAAGAATAGCCCCATTGTAGATACTTGGTGGCAAACCGAAACAGGTGGTATTATGATAACACCAATTCCATTTGTAACGCCAACAAAACCAACTTATGCGACGTTGCCTTTTCCAGGAATTCAGCCTGCATTAATGGATGAAAACGGTAAGGAAATGAAGGGTAATCAAGTAGATGGACGCTTGTGTATAAAATTTCCATGGCCAAGTATGGCACGCACTATTTGGGGAAATCATCAGCGTTATAAGGAAACCTATTTTTTAGCTTTTGAAAACAAGTATTTTACTGGTGATGGTGCTTTACGTGATGAAGTAGGTTATTACCGAATTACGGGTCGCGTAGATGATGTGATTATTGTTTCTGGACATAATTTAGGAACTGCACCAATTGAAGATGCTATAAACGAACACCCAGCAGTTGCCGAAAGTGCTATTGTAGGTTTTCCACATGATATAAAAGGCAATGCGCTTTATGGCTATGTCATTTTAAAAGATGTTGGAGAAACTAGAGATCATAATAATTTACGAAAAGAAATCAATCAAATAATTACCGAACATATCGGGCCGATAGCGAAATTGGATAAAATTCAATTTACAAGCGGTTTGCCAAAAACACGCTCTGGGAAAATTATGCGTCGTATTTTAAGAAAAATAGCCTGTAAAGACACCAGTAACTTAGGCGATACGAGTACGCTTTTAAACCCAGAAGTGGTTCAGGAAATTATGGATAGTGCATTGTAATCATCAATTGTTCTCTCATCGATAAGAGTAACGATAGAAGCGACGTGGCAACCTCATAATTATAAACGTAAAACAACAAGCAGATTACGCGCTTTTTCCAAATTTGAAAAGTTCGTATTGACGTAAACATAAAAGAAATCGTCGTTGCGGGATGAAGGACGTGGCAATCTGTTAAATTTTAGTAGTCACAACCTTTACTCTTTTGAAGTTTTAATAGGTAGTTAGTACAAAACCAAAGTATTCAATAGGTCATTATAATGTATAAACCAATGAATGCGTAATCCCAATCCAAAAAAATGAAGGCGAAAACTTTTTTAACTGTGGTAATAATCTTATTAATGTTTTCGTATTAAAAGCTATACAATTTATGTCTTTATATCAAGCATCTGTATTAAAACAACATCTAAAATTACCAGATCAGGATATATTAGATAATGCTTGTAAAGCATAATTAGGCGATTCACGATTACCTATTTATAAAATAAAACAGCAATAAATAAATCGCCATAGTTGAACAATCATCAACATAACCAAAATATAAATAGGCGACTTTCATTACTTTTCAAATAAACTATCTACTCAATAAATAATCCCATTTTAATTGCTTTCGCTTATCTAAACGGGCTAAAATTTTTAAAAACACAACGGCTGTAATTAATGCATCACCACTAGCAGTGTGTCTATCAACTTTTGGCACATTTAATTCATCACATAAATTATCCAAGGAATAATGTGGTAAATTATCACGATAAATTATGTGTTTAGATTTTATATATAAAACACCAGTATCAATAAATTTATTTTTTAACTTATTCAAACCGTGTCTTAGAAGCATTTCATTCATCATATTTTTATCAAAATGGGCATGATGTGCAATTAAAACGGCATCCTTTATATAATCTAAAAAAGCTTTTATGGCTTCCAATTCGGTGACTTTCTTTTCGTTTCCCGCCTTTCTAATACCGTGAATTTTTACCGTTTCAGGATTAAAAATCTCCTGATGAATATACAATTCAAAATTATTTTTCACTTCAATATAATTTCCTGTAAAGGCAACAGCACCAATAGATAAAACACGATCTTTTTTAAAGTCAAAACCCGTAGTTTCAGTATCAAAAGCAATAAATCTGGTATTTTCAATTCGCGTTTTAGACTTGTTTTTAAATGCACTTACATAGTCCACATAAAAATCTGGAAATTCTTTATTTTTTTTAAACCAGTGGAGTAACATTTACATAAAGTTTTTTAAGTCAAATCGTATTTTTAATACCTCTTGAATATCACTTATAGGTTTAAAACAGCGCTTTAGTTTTAACTTTTCTTCTTTGGTTAACGTATCTAATTTAATAAACTTTCCCGAGTTGTTGTGCAACATCCCTTGTTTGGTTTTAAATTTAGACAAAGCCTTAAAAGCATAAGAGCAAGATTTATAAAGTTCCTCATTATTGGATTCAATGTCTGCCAATTGCTCATAACGTTCAGCCGTGTTATTAACGCCTTTGATATGTTTACTTAAAATGAGTAATCTAGCAGCATCAACTAGTGGCATTATCGCACGACTTTTAACGTTAAATAGATCTTTTTCCTCACTATGTTCTTCAACAACAAATTGCCTAAAAAAGCTTAAAGGCGCGGGATTTCTAAGGGCGTCACGTCCTAAAAATTTAAAGAATAAAGATGAGTTTTCTAAAGCTTCAAAAATGGTTTCAGATAATTCATCTAACAAGATGCCGTCGCCATAAACTATATTGTAATCAAAAAAAATGGAGGATAACAAAATACCTTTTTCGTCGGGTTTTAAAATCCAGCTTTCAAATTGATTTTTCCATTGTGAGATAGATTTACACCATTCGGCATTACTGGCCATCATATCAGCTTCGCAATATTCAAAACCAATCTTATTTAAAGATTTGGTAACGTATTTTGCTAATTCTATAAAATAAGTTTGAGTTTCTTCGTATTTATCGTCTGGCACATCTTCAAAAACTAAGGCATTATCTTGGTCTGTAAAAAGTAATTGTTCTTTTCTGCCTTGACTTCCTAAAGCCATCCAAGTAAACTTAACTGGTGGTGGAGTCATTTTTTGTAGTGCGATTTCTATGGCACGAACATTAACCGCATCATTTATTTGAGAAATTATTTTAACAATGTGTGATAATGGGATATTTTGTTCTAAATAACTCTTTAATAGCGTATTTGCTTTTAGTCTGGCCGTTCTTAATTTTTTGGTTCGCTTGGCACGTTTTATTTCTTTTAAAATTACGGAAGGATTATTACCTAAACTAACCAAAATGTCATGGTGGGTTAATACCCCAACAAGTTTAGAATTTATAGAGCCATCTTTAGTAATACACAAATGTCCAATATCATGCTTTATCATTTGTAGCTGCCCATCAGCTACCGTTAAGCCTTTCTTGTTGGTAATAACAGGCGAACTCATAACGTTGGTTACCTGTGTTTTAATAGGAAATAAGCCCGTAGCAATTTTATTTTTTATATCACTATTGGTAATGATGCCTACAGGTTTTTTGTCATTATCAATAACAATAATACATCCAATTTTATTTTTACTCATCCTAACAGCAGCTTCTTGTAGGGTTGCTTTTTCATTACAAGTTATGGGGTTTTTAGTATAATTAGCTGTTTGGAAATTAGCGACGTCTTGCGAGTTATTAGGCAAATAATCAATAAATATTTCCTGGTTTTCTCTAGCCGTATACGAATCGTAAGCATTTGTTGCGAATGCGGTAATTAAATATTTATAGACTTTAGAATTATGTTCAGCCGCTTCTTGAAATCTTTTAATTGAAATAGCATAAATAATAGACTCCTCATGCGCTGTGGCTGTAAGCTTATAATTTTCCTGAGTTATTAAGGGTCTAACCCCAAAAATATCTCCTGTATCGCTCATCGTAACAATTTCCTGCGAGCCATTTTTGGTAAGATTTAAGCTTATGGCGCCATCGCGAACCATATAAAAATGCTCATTGGTAGAGTCCCCTGCTTTAAAAAGTGTATCACCTTTTTCTAAATATATAATAATAACATCTTCTGATATCTCTAAAAGTTTTTTAGGATTTAGTAAATTGAACGGAGGGTACATGATGAGATAATCACGAATTCGTTCAGCAATAGAGTTTTTCATAAAAAGATGTTAGTTGATAAGTTTAGATATTTATATCAGTTTAAAATCTAAAAGTAATTCGCCTTCAATAGAAGCTTGTATATGATCTCCTTTAAAATTTAGACCTGTACCTAAAGCAGGGGTTCCGGTAAAAATGATATCATCAGGTTCTAAGGTCATGTATTTTGAAACAAATGCAATAATTTCAGCAAAATTGTAAATCATATAATTGGTGTTTCCAACTTGCTTTTCTTCTTCATTAATACGCAAATTGAAATGAATAGCATTTAAATTTTCAAAATCAGAAACCGGTTTAAATTCAGAAATGGGTGACGCACCATCAAACCCTTTAGCTAATGCCCATGGCCCTTTATTGGTTCTGCTAGATGACAGTACATCCTTAGCAGTATAATCGATACCAACCGCAATACCCGATATATAAGAGTTGGCCTCTTCAACCAAAATATTTTTTCCTTTTTTGCCAATTTCAATAACTAATTCAACCTCATAAGCCAATTCATTAGTTATAGCGGGAAAAGGGATGTTTTTATTATTAGTGACTAAAGTACTTTCGGCTTTTAAAAAAATTAACTGGTCTCCAGTTTTTAAAGTACTAATTTCAGATTTTTCGTTTACATAGTTTTTTCCGATGCCTATTATTTTCATGATTTAGATTTATTTTTTTTATTTTAAAGTAAAAGTAATAATTAACAAACATAAATTTTAATTATAAATTTGAAATTAAGGACAGAAATAGTATTAACTTTATGTTTAGTAAACTAAAATTATAAAATATACACGATGGGGAACGTAAATGCTTATGCAGCTGACGAAGCTGGTGGAAAATTAAAAAAATTTCAATATGATTTACCTGAAATAGGTAATGAATATGTTGATATTAAAGTGCATTATTGTGGCGTTTGTCATTCTGATGTGAGTATGATTAATAATGATTGGGGCATGACGCAATACCCAATAGTTCCAGGCCATGAAATTGTGGGAGAAGTGATGGCTCTGGGAAGTGAGGTAAAGGGCCTGAAAATTGGAGATAAAGTAGGTATGGGTTGGTACTCTGAATCCTGTATGCATTGTAACCAATGTATGGATGGAAAGCAGCATTTATGCGGCACTGTAGAAAGTACTATCGTTGGGCGCCATGGCGGTTTTGCTGATAAAGTTAGGGGGCATTGGTCCTGGGTAACATTATTGCCAAAAGGTTTAGATATGGCTAAAGCTGGTCCTCTGTTTTGTGGCGGTATTACAGTATTTAATCCTATTGTATTATCTGGTGTAAAACCAACAGATAGAGTTGGCGTTATTGGTATTGGTGGTTTAGGGCATATGGCTATTAAATTTTTAAAAGCTTGGGGTTGTGAGGTAACCGCCTTTAGCTCTAGCCCAAACAAAAAAGACAGTATATTAAAAATGGGAGCGCATCATGTTGTAGATTCTACTGATCCTGATGCTTTAGAAAGTATTGCAGGCTCATTAAATTTCATTTTAAATACAACCAACGTCAGTTTAGATTGGAATTCGTTTTTAACCACCTTAGCACCACAAGGAAAGCTTCATACCGTAGGAGCTGTTTTAGAACCTATGGAAATTCCAGCTTTTAGTATGATAATGGGTGAGAAATCTGTTGGCGGAAGTCCGTTAGGTAGTGTTGCATTAACAAGAAAAATGCTTGAGTTTTGTGTGCGTCACGATATTTATCCAACGGTTGAGGAATTTAATATGGAAGATGTGAACAAAGCACTTCAACACTTAGAAGAAGGAAAAGCCCGATTTAGATTGGTGCTAAAGGCCTAAATTTAATAAACTAATACGTTGTTTAATTATCACATTAAGCTTGTCGAAATGTATTTTTCTGAAGTATTCAACAACCTCTGGCAATATTGATGACTTTAATAATGAGTAAAAACTGTTTTAATTAATTATAAAAAATAGAATAGGTACAATAATAACTAAATATAAATATCATGGCAAAATCACAAGACGCAAAAAAAAATGTTAAAAAGGAAGCGGTTTTAACACCAAAAGAAAAAAAAGCTGCAAAATTAGCTAAGAAAGCAAAACGGACTTAGTGTTATTTTTTGAAAGATATTGAGGTTGCATTAAAATAGACTTAACGATCATATTAAGTTTATTTTAATACAACCTTCTTTTTTAAATTTAAATGTATTTTATCGTTTATTTGAGTATTTTACCGTATTTTTGTGGTTTACATGTTATATATGTGAGTTAATCAATGCAGAGATTTAAAATATTTATTGGAATTTCGTTGTTGGTGCTTTGTTTAAGCACTATAAAACCTATATACAATACAAATACCGAAGCTAAGATTCCAACGGTTGAGGTAGAGCCTATTTTAGTTGATCAAAAGCGTATTCAGCAATATAATTGGCATCAAAAAGCATTAGAATCAGCTATAGAATCTTATTTTGAGAAATCTTTAAAATCGGGCGATATAGTGGGTGCAGGAGTATGTATTGTAAAAGGAGATTCAATTGTTATATCAGATGGATTTGGTAAGCGGGAGGTTAACTCGAACAAAAAAGTTAATGCAGCTACCGTATTTAGACTCGGATCATTATCTAAAGGTTTCGCGGGAGTATTAGCTGCTAGTTTAAAAAATGAGGAAAAATTACACTGGGATGATAAGGTTAGTGACTTCATACCAGAATTTCAGTTAGGGGATAAAATAAATACTGAAAATATTACACTTGCCAATATATTATCACATACTTCTGGTACACCGTACCATAGTTATACCAACTTGGTTGAGGCTGGCTTAGCATTAAATGATATAGCTAAACGGTTTCAATCTGTAACGCCTATTAGTAAGCCTGGGCAGATGTATAGCTACCAAAATGCTATGTTTGCCCTTTGCGGAGAGATGATGTATAAAGCAACGAATCAAGACATCACTACCTTGTTAAATAGCAGATTTTTTCAGCCCCTTAATATGTATAATACATCAATGGATAATGAGACCCTAAAGCATACTGAAAATGTTGCTATGCCACATGTGAAAAGTCGATATGGTTATAAAGTTTTAAAACTTTCAAATAATTATTATAACGCTGTTGCAGCTGGTGGTATTAATTCTAGTGCCACTGATATGGCAAAATGGATGCGGTTTTTGTTAGGATATAATCCAGAAATAATGGATAAAGCTGCTTTCCAAGACGCATTTAACCCATTTATAGAAATAAAAGGACACAGCAAATATTATCATAAGTGGCCCCAACATATAGCGTCTTATTATGGCTATGGGTGGAGAATTCACAAATATCTAGAACAAACTAGTAATATAGAAAAAACCATATGGCATCATGGAGGGAGTGTTAATAATTATAGAAATGAGATTGCCATTTACCCAGAAGATGATTTAGGTATTTGTGTGCTTTTAAATAGTAATTCAAAACTTGCAAAAAACGTTATTCCAGACTTACAAAAGATAGTAAAAGACGTCTATAAAAAGACCGAATTAAAGATTGCAGTAAATAATACTTCACAAAATATAGCAGCGTTTTAATAATATAATCCTGCTTAAATTTAAATGTCTCACAATTTATATATTCTGACCCCTTTACCCATTTAAAACTTCAAAAATGCGTTAGACACTAAAAACGCCGCTTCAATATATGATTTTTTTGAGTAAAAAGATGACACATTCATATTTTTAGAATATGATTCGTTGTAAAGAATAGTTAATTTAGCAAACTATTCGATTCTATAAAATCAATTCATGCAACATCTTAAAGATTCTTCAAAAAACAACGATAAAACAAAATCAAAAGTCACCATGGCGCAAGCCTTTAAAACCATTATTTGGCCAAGGCGAAAGTTAGTGTTTATTGGGTTAATATTAATCGTAATTAGAAGTTTAGCAGGCCTAGTTTTGCCGTGGCAAAGTAAAGTGCTGCTTGATGATGTGGTACCAAGTAAAGATTATTCTCAGCTCTACACCTTAATCGCTATTGTAATAACGGCAATAACCGTACAAGCGGTAACCTCATTTTCTCTAACACGTATTTTAAGCGTACAAGCACAGTACTTAATTAGTGAATTACGTGCTCAAGTACAGAAAAAAGTACTTTCATTACCACTTAGTTTTTTTGATAATACAAAATCTGGTGCTTTAGTTTCTAGAATTATGAGTGATGTTGAAGGCGTTAGAAATTTAATTGGTACAGGTTTGGTGCAACTGGTGGGAGGTAGTTTTACAGCAATTGTATCATTAATTATATTAATAAAATTAAATCCTTGGATGACGCTTTTCGTATTCGTACCACTATCAATATTTGGATATATTGCTTTAAGGGCTTTTAAATATATTCGTCCTATTTTTAGAACTCGTGGAAAAATTAATGCTGAAGTAACAGGGCGATTAACCGAAACTTTAGCTGGTGTTCGTGTGATCAAGGCTTTTAATGCTGAAAATCAAGAAAATATAGTATTCGAAAAAGGTGTTGAGCGCTTATATCAAAATGTAAAAAAGAGCTTAACAGCCACGGCATTTATGACGAGTGCTTCGACTTTTTTAATAGGTATTGCTACTACGGGTATTATGGGAATTGGTGGTTATTATATGATTTTGGGAGAAATGACCACTGGTGAATTCTTATTCTTCACTTTAATTTTAGGATTTATGATTGCTCCCATTGTTCAAATGAGTAATATAGGTAGCCAACTTACCGAAGCTTTAGCAGGATTGGATAGAACTGAAGAATTAATGAATATGACTGCAGAAGAGGATAACGAAGAGCGGACTATTATTTTAGATTCAATAAAGGGGGATATCGAGTTTAAAGATGTGTCATTTTCTTATGAAGAAGGAAAAAACGTGTTGCACAACATTAATTTTAAAGCTTCTTCAGGTTCGGTAACGGCTTTGGTGGGAAGTTCTGGTTCTGGTAAAAGTACCATGGCTGGTCTTTCGGCATCCTTTTTAACTCCAAAAACGGGACAAGTGACTATTGATAATCAAGATTTATCTAAAGTGAAATTGAGTAGTTATCGTCAGTATTTGGGTGTGGTTTTACAAGACGAATTTTTATTTGAGGGTACCATCAGAGAAAATATCATGTTTCCAAGACCCAATGCCACAGAAGAAGAACTACAAAATGCCGTTAAAGCCGCTTATGTAAATGAGTTTACCGATAGATTTGATGATGGATTAGAAACTTTAATTGGTGAACGCGGGGTAAAACTATCAGGCGGACAACGTCAACGTTTAGCCATTGCACGTGCTATTTTAGCCAATCCGAATATTATTATTTTAGACGAAGCAACCTCAAGCTTAGATACAGAAAGTGAAGCGTTAATTCAAAAAAGTTTAGCAGAACTCATAAAAAATAGAACAACCATAGTTATTGCGCACCGTTTAAGTACTATCAGAAAAGCAGATCAGATTTTAGTGATTGAAGCTGGTAAAATTGTAGAACGAGGCACTCATGACGAATTAATAACTTCAGGCGGGAGATATTATGATTTATATACGTACCAAGCAAAAATATAAATGGTAAAACCATTAAATTTTTGTTAAGAGAGTATTCTACACGACAATTTACCATGAATTTTTAAAGAATTTAAGTTTTGTGGATTAAAAATATCTAGGTGATGCTAGTCGTACTTTAACGTCTGCTCGATTGGCAGCATTTTTAACCATGATTAACAAAATTAATCACATAACTATTATTAAAGAATGTAATGCTTTAAATAGTTTAAGCAGCTACTAAGTTTCTTTTCCTTCTTATCATCATAAAAACCAAAACAGACAATATACCAAAAACTGAAAACCCGATAAATAAAGGTAATACTGAAGTTTTAACAAAATTACCAATATAATTTGCTATGGGTACAGCCATTGCTGTAGATATAAAACCGTTAATGGCAGCTCCAATACCAGCGATATGGCCTAAAGGTTGCATCGCTAAGGCGCGCAAGTTTCCGAAAAGAAAACCAACGGCAAAGAATTGTAATGCAAAAAAAACGATTAAAATTATAATACTTGGGTTTTGTCCCGACCAAAATATAATAACATAAGCTACAGAAATAACAGTGTAGGCAATGCATGAAGCAAATGCAATTTTATACATACCAAATTTTTCTACTAATTGGCTATTTAAAAATGTCGCAAAACCTACCGAAATAGCCAAACTTGCAAAAATATAAGGAAACATATCTGCTAATTGGTACTGCACTTGAAATATTTGTTGAGAGGTACTTAAATATACCATAAACGAACCTGTAATAAATCCAGAAACAAAGGTAAAAGCCACAGCTTCTTTCTGCCTGAAAAACGCCTTAGTACCATCAATAAAAAGATGTGAGGAGAATTTTATACGTTTAGATTTTATGAGGGTTTCGGGTTGTCGTAACCAAAACCAAATCATAATTAAAACACCAAAACCGAGATTAAAATAAAAGATGGATTCCCAATTAAAGAAATGGAGTAAAAATTGACCTAAAGTTGGTGCAATAACTGGAATTAATAAAAAAAACATAACGACTATAGATACTATTTTAGCCATATAATCGCCGCTAAACTCATCACGAATCATTGATAAACTTAAACTTCGTGGCGATGATAAACCAAAACCTTGCAAGATTCTTCCAAAAATCATGACCTCAAAACTTTTAGTAGTAACACAAATAATAGTGGCTATAATAAAAACAATAAACCCAAAAAATACAATGGGCTTTCTGCCAAAACTATCAGACAAGGGACCGAAAAGAAGTTGACCAAACCCAATACCCAGAAAAATCATGGTAATTAATAACTGATGGTTATTAGGATTAGTAACCCCCAAAGATGCACCAATATTAGGTAATGCGGGTAATAAGGCATCAATTGATAGTGCAACAATGGACATAAGTGATGCCATGAGTGCTACAAATTCAAACTTAAAGGTGTTTGTATTTTTCATGAAACAAAAATAGCTTAATTAAGTATTTAAAAAAGCTATTAATTATTATATAAATAATATTGTTGGTATGTATTTAAAATACTAAAGTTTTGATTATGCTTATGGTTTTAAGCTTCCAGAATTTCCTAAATCTTGTTGTTCTCCAGTTACAGCACCAACTCCAAATTTAAATAGGGTAACTAATTTATTATGTTTTGGTTCCCAATATTGAGCTTGTTTGGGCTTAAACTTTATTGCACTTAGGTTGGGATCATCAACACCATCAAACCACATATTGTCACTTTTACCGTATAAATTTTCAAGAATATGTTTATTTGTTTCTATTACAGCTTCACCAAAAACAGTCAAAAAACTCATGTCACTTGGCTTTGAATATAAAAGAACGACGTTTGAGTCTTTCTTAATAAATGCATTATGTTCACTGTCTTGTCCACTCAAAAACCAAATATTGCCATCTTCATCAACTTTCTTGGTACTCATAGGTATAGCATGAAATGGTTTAGAATCTAAATGGGTAGCCATCATAGCAAAATCAATATCTTCTGCTAGTTCTTTAATTTTTTCTTTTGCTTCTTTATTGTATAAATTTTTGTTTTCCATATTAAATTTTTTATAAAAATAAATTTAATAAATGTATAGTATTAGCCCTATTAGAAATTATGTTAACACATTTCAGTCTATTTAAAAAAATAGTAATCAATTTTTATAATTTTGAAAGTTTAAGATTTTAAAATTTTTTACTCCATTAGCAATTTTGTTTAACGGTATATCATTTTAAAGTAGTTTGTTAATTTTTTTAAATGTAATTTTATCTTAAATTAAAAAATTATGGAAAAATTATTACGATTTATAGGTGCATTTTGGGGTGCAAAAAAAATAGGTGGTGGTAAATGTGGTTGTATTGGCACCGTTTTTGTGTTTATTATTTTATATTGGTTGTTAGGCTATGTTTTTGAGATATTTTGATAGTATCTAATGCATAAAATAGTTTATATTCAAGCCAAATAAACAATTAAAAAAAATTCATGTTTAAAAAGTTAGCTACATTAAGCTTGTTAGTATTTTTTATATCTTATACTACAATATCTCAAGAATTATCTCCTAAAGAAATAAAAGCACTTATAGAATCTTACAAAAATGATGTTCGAGGTCCTTACTATCGCATAAAATGGTTTTGTAAAGATGGTACAATTAGAGAACCTAAAGATCCGTGTCCTGATGATATTGGTGGTGGTATTCAGCACGCTAGTTTTAAAGAATCTACGTTGAAACTCAGAAATACTAATCATTTGTTTTTTGGTGACATTTTAGCTGATACTGATTTTGATTCTTTTTTAGATAAAAAAAATGATTTTAGCAGACTAAAACAATACCAATTAGGTAAATATTTAGCGAGTGTGGATGATGGATGGGTTTTAAGAAAAGGACAATACTACAGGGGAGCTATACAATCGGAAGATGAGCAAGCCTGGGGCAAGGATTTTTTTATTAAATTATTAAAAGATGATACTTTTTTAGAAAAGTATTATTATTTAATACGGCAGACCTTAAAAGATATTCCTCATAACGGAGATACCAATATATCTCAAGATATGCGGAGTGAGTCAAAAATACTTTCAGATGAAATTCCGAGTTTCATGGACATCCGAATTAAAATACATGGAAAACCTGAATCTTCAGATATTAAATTGGTTGAAAACTATTATCAAAAAAACAGTTCTAAAATTTCTGATACACAAAAAAAGGAATTTTCAAAACTGCTTAAAACTATGAAAACCTATTATGAGCCAATAGATTTTAAAACCATGGCGAATGATTTAGAATCAATTTCAGAAAAAAATAATACAACAAAAAATATTCAAAACTTTTTAAACACCTATCCTAATAATGTTTCAAATAAAAGTTTGCTTACTGAAATTTCAAATATATTAAGCGATATTAGGTTACATATTCTGAGCTTTAAAAACAGCGAGAACCGATTGAAAGTATTAGATTTTACTAACGATTTGGAGTTAATTTTAATTAAAGAGTTCCAAAATTGGAAACCAGAAACATTAGATGAAAATTTAGAAAAAATAAGCGTTTTAGCATGCGCTACAATGGGCACGGGTCTAATTGAACCTTGGGAATATAGCGCCATTGAGCATGTTATATATAAAGACTCAAATGCGAAGGAATTATCTTTGGCTGAACTCAATGATATTTTAACCGTATCTAGAAGTATTGTAGAATGGAGTGCTTCTATGGTTAAAGCTAATTATCAAAAACAGGTTGATAATTATGCGGTATTTGAACCTTTAGCCTATGGTTTTATTGATGACAGAGTACGAAGCAGTATCGCCTTAAATTTAGGTGAAATGGTAAGCGATTTGGGTTCTTTTGTGGCTAAAAAATCAAATATCAATAATAATGTGATGCAAATTAGCAGCCAAAGTGCTATTAGAGGTTTAAATCCCGGTTATGCCTTTGGAGAATTGGTAGTCGTTGATGGTAATCCTGACGCTGTTGAAGTCAATACAAGCAAGATATACATTTTTGAAAAACCACCTTCAGATTTAAAACCTGTAGCTGGAATCATGACAGTTTCGGAAGGTAATTTAGTATCTCACGTTCAACTTTTAGCACGAAATTTAGGTATTCCAAATGCTGCATTGTCTTATAATAATTTAAAAGAATTAAAGCCATACAGTGGTAAGAATGTTTTTTTAGCGGTTTCTAACAAGGGTAATGTTATTTTAAAAAGTGAAGCCAATATGTCTTCCGAAGAAAAGGCATTATTTAGTAAAAAAGAGCGAAGTAAGAATGTAATAGCTGTTCCTGTAGATCAAATTCGATTGGATGTTTCTAAAGTTATTAATATGCGTGACGTTGATGCTAAAGATTCAGGTAAACTTTGCGGTCCCAAAGCTGCTAACTTGGGTGAACTAAAAAAATTGTTCCCAGAACAAGTTGTTGAAGGTCTTATCATTCCTTTTGGTATTTTTAGAACACACATGAACCAGAACATGCCCAATGAAAATAAAACATATTGGAATTATTTAAATGATACCTTTATAAGAGCGAACGAATTGCGAGCCAGTGATACACCAGAACAGGAGGTTGAAAACTTTCAATTAATTGCTTTAGAAAAATTACACAAAGCGATGCTAGACATAGACTTAGATCCGGCTTTCGTTAAAGATTTAAAGGGTAATTTTAAGTCTGTATTTGGTGATGAAATTGGAAATGTTCCTGTCTTTTTAAGAAGCGATACCAACATGGAAGATCTTAAAGAATTTACTGGAGCTGGATTAAACCTTACTTTATTTAATATTCGTGAAGAAGAAAAAATTATTGAAGGTATCAAGCGTGTTTGGGCATCGGCATATACTGAACGTAGTTTCAAATGGCGACAAAAATATTTATCAAATCCAGAGAATGTATTTCCATCAATTTTAATTATTCCAAGTGTTGATGTTGATTATTCCGGAGTTATGATAACGAAAGGCATTAATACAGGAAATGATGACGATTTAACGGTAGCATTTAGCAGAGGAGCAGGAGGTGCTGTGGATGGACAGTCGGCAGAAACACGTTTAATTACTTCAAATTCTAATATTCTATTAGCGCCTGCACGACAAGCAGATTATATTCGTTTACCAGATACAGGAGGTACAAAATATTATATGACTGCTTTTAATGAACCCATACTCAATGAAGAAAATATTGAAGATATTAAAGCCTTAACCCAAGAAATTAGAAAAACAATAGGCACCAATTCCGAGACTAAAAATCAAGCTTACGATGTGGAATTTGGATTTAAAGACAATAAACTGTGGTTGTTTCAAATTCGCCCTTTTGTAGAAAATAAACAAGCCAAAAGTTCGGATTATTTGGCATCAATTTCACCTAAAATCGATACCAATAAAAAAATTAAACTCACTGAAAATATATAATTATGAAGCATTTATTCTATTTAACTTTTGCCGTTTGTATTTTACTTTCTTTTGGCTTTATCACTTACCCGATTGATGGATTTCAACGTACAGGTATAAAGCGTTTATATCAAATTAAAAAAATGCAAGAGGATAGTGTACCTTATAACAGAATCCCTTTTGGAGCATATAAAAAGTTAGAGGATATTAAATTGAATTTATTGAGTAGAACAGAAGATAGTATTAACGAACTATTGGTTGAAGATGATGAATTTGCAAAAAAAATAAATAGACTATTCCCGGGTTCAGGATATTCTGCTGCGGTTATGGATATGAGTAAACCTGACCATCTAAAATATGCTGCTTTCCGAGAAAATGTTGGTTATCAACCTGGTAGTGTGGGTAAAATTGCTGTACTATTAGCCGTATTTAATGAAATGCAAAAATTGTGTCCAGATAATTTTTCACAACGCATTTCATATTTCAAAGATATTAGTGTAACATCTCGATATTGGGGCACAGGAGACCATCATACAGTTCCAATTTACGATATTGAAAAGGATAAATTAACAAAGCGTCAAGTTATTGCAAGTGATGAGTTTTCGTTGTTTGAATGGTTAGACCATATGGTATCGGTAAGTAATAATGGTGCAGCCAGTGTAATGTATAGAGAAGCCATGCTTATGAATGCTTTTGGTCAAGACTATTTCAATTTAACAGCTGAAAAAGCTGAGACGTATTTTAAAGAAACCCGAAGAGATACGCTAACTAATTTAGCACATCGTGTTGTAAACCAGCCATTAAGAGATTTGGGAATTTCTGAAGACGAATGGAAATTAGGAGGCATGTTTACTAGACCTGCAGGAAAATATGTTGGAAGAAAGGGTGGGAGTATTGGTACGCCCAAGGGTTTGATGAAGTTTTTGGTAAAACTAGAACAAGGTAAGGTTATAGATCCTGAGTCGAGTTTAGAAATGAAGCGCTTACTTTACATAACAGATAGACGTATTAGATATGCCAAATCACCACGATTAGATAGTGCCGCCGTGTATTTTAAGTCGGGCAGTTTCTATAAATGCGACAGGGAAAAAAATCCAAACTGTAAGGATTATGCTGGCAATGTTTTTAATTATATGAATTCTGTCATTATAGTGGAACATCCTAACAATACAAAATATATAGTTTGTTTGATGACTAATGTGCTTAATAAAAATTCTGCTGGGGCACATATGTATTTAGCTAGCAAAATAGATGATATTATTAACGATGGCACTAATGTAAAGAAGCCAGAAGTAAAAGAAGAGGAATACAAAAGCGACAAAGATGAAGAACCCGATAATTAATTTTTAGGTTTTATACCTTTTAAACTATTATAGGTTTCATCAGCAAAAAATTTAACGTCTTTATTTTGATGTTTCTTTAACGAAGATACTAAAGATAAATAGCGTTTATCGTTCAAAATTTTAATTAAGTTTAAAACCTCTAATTTCATAAGTCTACCTCGTCTTTTAGCTAATTTAGTTAGGCAGTCTTTTTCTGAAAGAATTTTTAAATTTAGAATTGATGATTCTGAATTATCACCTTCAATAACATAATGTTCAATTAATGGCAAAATCCTATTTTTTAATTGGCTCTGTAACATGTTATCTAAAAATTCCAAAGCATTTAAACGTGCTTCTCTAATATCACTAAGCAAACCAGAGTACGTCATTTCAATATCCGATGGGTTATAAATAATACTTAACAAATTAAAAATACACCGTAAGCTATATTCAGATTGATCTTCTAACAAATCAATAATGCTTTGTCTGGCGACTCTAATTTCATTAGACGAATCAGATATTGCGTTGGCATCTTCTTCTACGTTCATAATATGCGTTAAAGTGGCGATAGCATTTAAGGTGCGCTTATAGAAACGACTTTCAATTAAAATGCGTTGTTTCAAAACACGTTGGCTAACGACTAATTTAGTGTTTTTGTTTTTTAATTTGGATAATGATGCCGAAGCCTCTAATCTAATAACAACATCTTTACTAGATAGTAAATTTATTAATACGTTAAGTGATTTTTGGGTATTAAAAGCTTTTATAACCCTCGGTAAATATTGCTTGGTTTTATCATTTATATCTTGTTTTTTATCTAAACTAACAATGGTATCAATTATTTTGGGGCCATAATTTTTGAGTGCTTCAATAGTACGTTTTCTGTAGCGTTTTAAAGATAAATATTCAAGTAAGGGTTCTATAAATTGATCACTTGCAGTAAACCCAGCAGCTTTTATAGCTTGTTTTACAATAAATGTACTTTCATTTTTTAGATGTAAAGTGATAAAAGAGTAATATTTTATACTTTGTGAGTAAGCTATAATATTAAGTAATGTAGAAATTTCGTTTTGTCTTAATAAATTTTCTGCAATGTTAGAGTCATTAATTTTATCTTCTAAACGTTTATCAAGTTGATATCTAATGGATAGCTTTTGGTTGAAAGAAGCCTCTTTTGCTAAACATAATAAAGCGGCATTAGAAATGTAATCATCATGATGATCTAGATATTTGCCAAAAAATGAATCCGTTGATGTTGACGAATGATGAAAAATATAATTCAAAGCGGTATAAATAAGATCATCGTCTTGCTCATTCACCAAATTTTCTACTTTCTCTAATGCTGTACCTTTATCATAGGCGTAAAGTTGTTTAATAGCTTCAGATTTCACTTTATTAGAAGGGTGCTCCAAAAGACCAACGATATTATATTTTAGTGTTTTAAGTTTATAGGAACTCAATCTATCTAAAAGCGCTAGTATTTCAGATTCATTGCCTTCATTAAAAATACGACGCGCGGAAGCTAGTGTAGTTTCGTTTCTAGCTTTTTGATTCAATGTGCTATTTTCAGAAAGTGTACGCTGAATATTTTCTCTAAATGAATTGTAATAGGCTTCACGAAGACGATAGATTAAAAGAATCCAAACAAATACAAAAAGCAATATAATAACCGTAATATAAGACGTATTTAGGTCTAATTTTTTTATTAAGAAAATAAGAATAAAACCTGCAATACCCGTAGCAACACTATCAACAGCTACATCTATGAAAGATTTTGCTTGATTTTTAATATGAAGTGGGATAGGCATAATAGATAGCTCTATGGCAGCTTTATTTAACGACTGCTTAAAACTGCCATCAATACCTTTTATAATGACTAAAACCCATAATTCAGGAAAAGTTAAAAACAATAAACTACCTAAAGCTATAGCTAGCGGTAAGATGAGTAACGATGAGGATACGCCTAGTTTGGTTAATATTCTGTTTGTGAAAAATAATTGAATACTTAAAGCGATAACATTAAATGAGGAAAACCAAAAACCAAAAAAGGACGCTAATTCATCTGAGTCTGAAATAGCTTTATTTGCAAAATCACTAAATTGAAAATCAACTAATTTTGCAACAATTACTCCAATACCCGTAATGAGTGCTAAATATGTGAGGTGTTTAGAATTTAAAACTACTTTTAGCGATGATGATTCATTTGTGTTTGAGATCATCGCTTTTCTTTGATTTCGAATGTAAGCATTCATTTTGTGAACTCGCAAGCTCCAAATCTTTTTTATAACAGGGATGCAACATAAAATCAGAATAGCAGCTAGCAATATTACCACTTTGTTACTAAAAGTTGATGCAATAATGCTTGTTAAATAACCTCCAAAAATACCACCAGCTATAGCGCCAGCACCAATAAACCCAAATAAACGTTTGCCTTCCCTAGGATTGAATACCATATTGGCTAGAATCCAAAATTGTGATGTTGCTATTACAGCAAATAACGATACACCCAAATAGTAGGCGAATAATACCCAATTAGATAATAAATTATAACTTAAAATGAGGTTTAAGGTAATAAAGCTTAAACTGAAGATCACTAAGGATATAATCGTAATTTTAAGTAAAGAAAATTTTTTTATAGCTCTGTTATAAAAATAAGATGTTACAACAGCAATTAACGCTACTAGTAAATAAGCATATGGTAACTGATCTGCACCAAGTTTAGAAAGAAATAATGCATTAACCGTTGGCTTAACTATAAGCAAAACGGTTATAATCAAAAAGATGTATAACTGCATTAAAAAAGAGATGTATATTTCACCATCTCTTATTCCAAATGTTTTATTGAGTAGATTTCTAAACAAGGCCGAAGATTATGCCTATAAAGAACGTGATTTTTTCATTACTTTCTCTAATGGAAGTACTAAATTTCTAATAATTTGTTCACCAAAGTCATTATCTACTAAAGCCACTATAATATATTTTCTTTTAGGTCCCCAAACCAAAGCAGAATCTGAATGGTAATTTTTCCATGATCCAGATTTTCTGTAAATGGTGGCTTTTGGCGCTATATTATCCAATGTATTTACAAATTTATGATGCAATGCAGGATCCTTCATAATTTCTAGCATTTCCTTTGAGCGTTTTTCACTAACAAGATTTCCCATAACAAGTTGATAATAAAAACTACAAACTTGTTTAGTGGTAGCGGCATGGCTTAAGTTTTTAAGTGGTTCTCTATGTGTAGCTCCACCAGAAGCATAGCGTTTACCAACCCAAAGACCACCACCAATTTCTTCATCATAAAGTTTGTTATCAGGTGCTCTAAGTACACTTTCAATTTTGTCATAACCTAAACGATCAATCATACGTGTTGATGCTTGGTTGTTAGATTTACTTATCATCAATCTCAAATCTTTTCTTACTTCTTTGGTGTCTTTTAATTCACCTTTATCAATGGCATCCATCGCAGCTAGTAGTATTGCTATTTTAGGTAAGCTTGCCGCATACATCATGTTTTCATCATTAATACCTGCGTATTTAATATTATCAATGTCGCTTAAATCTACAATACCAATAGCCATAAGGTTTTTTGATACTAATCCGCGCCAAACAGGGTGCGAGTTTATCTCTTTTTCAAGAATACCCTGTAAGTCTTCGTTTTGCAATTCTGAAATTGGATCTATATCATAATCTGAACTAATAGGTAAGGTCGTTTGTGCAGAAAATTGAATATGACATAAAATTGAGAAAATTAAGGTAAAAATTGAGGCTTTTTTAAAATTCATTTTTTTTGATAAATTACTTCTGATTAAGATACTATAATTCTTGGAAATAAGTGTTAATGATGTATTAAAGTTGGATAATAACGCATAAACTAAATAAAAATTTTAAACAACGTCTATAAAATTGAACCCTGATTAACTTGAAGTGCTTTTTCAATGGGTTTAACCAAATTTCTAATAATTTGTTCGCCATTAGCGTCATCAATAAGGGCCACTAAAATATAGCGTCTACTAGGATCATTTCCCCAGACTAAAATAGAATCGGAATGGTATGTTTTCCATGATCCAGATTTTCTAAATAATGTAGCCTGAGGAGCAATTTTTTCAACCGTGCTAACAAATTTATGGTGTAAATCTGGGTTTCCCATAATATCTAACATTTGTTTGGAACGGTTTTCATTTACTAATTTGCCGTGTGCTAACAAATAATAATATCTACAAACTTGGTTCACACTGGCTGCATGACTTAAGTTTTTAATAGGTTCTCTGTTTGTATCTCCGCCTCCGCCATAACGTTTTCCAACCCATAATCCGCCACCTTTGTTTTCGTCATAAAACATATATCTAGGGTCAGTCATAACACATTCAATCTTTTCATAACCTAATCTATCAATCATTCTTGTTGACGCTTGGTTGTCTGATTTACTAATCATCAAACGCATATCATTTTTGATAATAGGTGTTTCTTTAAGTTCTCCTTTCACAATAGCATCCATGGCCGCTAACAATATGGCTATTTTAGGTAAACTTGCAGCATACATCATGTAATTCCCATTTACACTTGCATATTTTACTTGGTTCGGATTGCTTAAATCAACAATACCCACGGCCATTTTTTTATCTATAATTAAGCTTTTCCAATACGCGTTAGCATTAAGTTCTCTCTCCAAGTTCTTCTGTAAATTACTACTGGTTAGAGATGCTAATGGTTTAATTTTGGTATTACTTACTTGAATTGGAAGTCCTTTTTGACTGTGAATGGATAAATTGAAACTAAAAAATATAAAAAAGAAATAAACAGTGCTTTTCATTTAAAATCCATGATTAAGTTAATTTATATAAAAATATCTAAATAATTGTTTGGTAATACGTTAAATTTTTAAATATTTTAAAATTTAACGCATTAGGCAAATACGAGATGATGATAGGCTTTGGATTTTTTATCGTGTTAATTTTTAAAGTAAATGGAATAATATAAATTATAGACCATTATATTTAACTTATAATTAAAACATTTATATGTATACAGAGCTTCTTGTTTTAGTATATTTACTGCTTAAAAATTAAATAATGAAGTATACTTTAATAGCTTTGGCACTCTTAGTATTTGTATCATGTTCAACGGATAATAATACAACAACCTCTAAAGACTACAGAGTGGAAAACGATCAAGAAATTATTGCATATATAGCCACAAATAATTTAGATGCTCAAAAAAGTAACACAGGTTTATATTATGTAATTGATGAACCCGGAAGTGGAGAACAGCCTACTGTAACTTCTAATGTTACCGTGGCTTATAAAGGTTATTTGACAAATGGTAATGTGTTTGATGAAAGTAACGCAGCTGGTGCCTCTTTTAATTTACAACAAGTCATTCCTGGTTGGACAGAAGGGATCACTTATTTTAAGGAAGGTGGAAGCGGCATGCTTTTAATACCTGCTCACTTAGCCTATGGAAATAGGTCTATAGGTGTTATTTCTCCAGGTTCTGTTCTCGTTTTTGATATTGAATTGATTTCAGTTAATTAGTTAATTAAGTTCAGTATATCATGAATATTCAACCACTTTTAGATTACATCAGTAATTATATTTCTTTAACAAAAGAAGAAGAGACCTTTTTAGTGTCAAAAGTTAGTTACAGAAAGTATTTAAAAGGACAATATATTGTGCAACAAGGTGATATTTGCAAGTATGAATGTTTCGTGATTTCAGGTTGTACAAAAACCTTTCACATTGATGATAGCGGACAGGAACATATCGTAATGTTCTCAATTGAAAATTGGTGGACGTCTGATATGGGTAGTTTTATAACTCAAACTCCAGCCGATTATAACATTCAATGTATCGATAATTCAGAACTCATCATGTTTTCTTTTGAAGTGATAGAGGAATTATATGAGAAAATTCCAAAATTAGAACGTTTTTTTAGACAAATTATTGAAAAAGCATTAGTAGCATCACAAAAACGAATTGTAAGAAGTTTTAGTCTTTCTGCAAAAGACAGATACCTTTACTTTAAAAATCAATACCCTAAAATAGAACAGCTTATTCCCCAATACATGATTGCTTCTTATCTGGGTATTACTAAAGAATTTTTAAGTAAAATTAAGAGCCAACTGGCATTAGAACAATAAATATTAAACTAGTTTAATAGTATTTCATAAACTACGTTATCTTTTTAAAAGATGAAATAGCAGAAATTTGTGAAAATAAAAAATAATAATCATGAACAGTACAATTAAAAATTTAGGTTTAATAGCTATCGTAACTTTATTCACGTTCTCTTTTACTATAATAAAGGAGAAAAAAGAGATAAAAACGGATAAAAGTAAAGTAGTTTGGAAAGGTTATAAAGTAACAGGGTCTCATGAAGGAACAATTAATTTAAACTCTGGAAGTTTAGTTTTTGAAGGAGATAAATTAGTAGGAGGTGAGTTTGTTATTGATATGACTACAATAAATACTACCGATTTAGATGGAGGTATGAAAGGAAAATTAGATGGTCATTTAAAATCAGATGACTTCTTTGGTGTTTCAAGCTATCCAACAGCATCATTAATTTTCACAGATGTTAAAGTCTCAGGTAAAAATGCATACCAAGTTAATGGTGACTTAATAATTAAAGGAAAGTCGAATCCAGTAAATTTTAGTATTTCAATTTATGGAAATAAAGCGACAGCTTCTTTAAAAATTGATAGAACAAAGTATGATGTTAAATATGGTTCAACCAGTTTCTTTGATAATTTAAAAGATAAAGCTATTTATGATGAATTCGATTTAATTACAGATTTAGAGTTTTAGCGGATAGATAAAAATCTATATTCTAAAAAAAGCGTTCAGAAATGAACGCTTTTTTGTTTTTGTAGTTATCTAAAACCACGCATTTTTAAAAGTCTATATTTGTCGCCTAAACCAGAAAACTCAAAATGCCATTTAAAAAATTAATTGAACCACTAAAAGATATTTTAGACCATTTAGGATATAATGAACCATTGCCACTTCAAAAGAAAATTATATCGCCTATAAAGAGTGGCTCAAGTCTGTTTGTAATAGCGCCAGATAACTCAGGAAAAACGACAAGTTTAGTCATTAGTGTTATTCAAAAACTTAAATCTGCTTTTGAAGATTCGCCAAGAGCTTTAATTTTTGTAAAAGATAAAGAAGCGGCATTAAGTTTGGAAAACCTTTTCAATACCTTTAAAAGCGGAACAGATTTACGTGTTTATTGTGCTTATGAAGAGCATAATATAGATGCACAACGTGATGAAATTTACGAAGGTGTTGATATTGTTATTGCTACTCCCAAGCGATTAAACAAAATATTTTATTTAAATGGAATTAACCTAAATAAATTACAGATGTGTATTGTTGAAGATACTCAGTTTTTATTTGGTAATAATAATTTTAATGAAGTGAGCAGAACACCTGAAAGCATCGATAAATGCCAATTTATTATATTTTCTAATAAATTTGATGAACGTCTAAAGCGTTGGCAAGATACGTTTATGTACCATGCTAAAACTATAATTATTAAATAGTTGAAATTTAAAATTCTCTAGATATATTAAAAAAACATTTAAGAAAAATATAAGGTATTAATAGTATTTCATTTATTCTTTTCTTAATTTTTATAATGGAATATTACCATGCTTACGTTTAGGCATGCTTACTTTCTTATTTTCAAGCATGGAAAATGCTTTTAATAATTTCCGCCTTGTATCTTTAGGTAAAATTACTTCATCAATAAAGCCACGTCTTGCAGCACGATAAGGATTTGCAAATTTCTCAGCATATTCGGCTTCTTTTTCAGCAAGTTTTTCTATGGAATTGTCAGAAGCAGCAATTTCTTTTCTAAAAATAATTTCACTGGCACCTTTAGCACCCATAACGGCAATTTCAGCTCCTGGCCATGCATAATTGAAGTCAGCACCAATATGTTTTGAGTTCATTACATCATAGGCACCTCCATAGGCCTTTCTGGTAATAACAGTAACTCTTGGTACTGTTGCTTCGCTTAACGCATACAGCAATTTTGCACCATGAATAATAATGCCATTCCATTCTTGATCTGTACCGGGTAAAAATCCTGGAACATCTACTATAACTAATAATGGAATATTAAAACAATCACAAAAGCGCGTGAATCGTGCAGCCTTTTTAGAACTTCTTACATCTAAGACTCCTGCTAAAAATTGAGGTTGATTTGCAATGATTCCAATGCTTCTTCCTCCTAAACGGGCAAAACCAACAATGATATTTTCAGCATAGTCTTTATGAATTTCATAAAAAGAGTCATCATCAATAATACCTGAAATTACGGCGTGCATGTCATAAGGTTTGTTCGGGTTATCAGGAACAATATCCGAAAGTAGGTCTCTCACTTCATCCTCGATTTTAAATTCTAAATTTTTTGGAGTTTCTGTATTATTTTGTGGTAAGTAGCTTAACAGTTTTTTTAAATCCTCTAAACACTCAATATCGTTGGCAGAGGTTTTATGAGCCACACCCGATTTTGAAGCATGTGTATATGCGCCTCCTAATTCTTCACTTGTAACCTCTTCGTTAGTCACCGTTTTGACTACGTTTGGTCCCGTTACAAACATATAACTGGTATTTTCTACCATCATAGTAAAGTCGGTCATTGCAGGTGAATATACAGCACCACCAGCGCATGGCCCCATGATTGCCGAAATTTGTGGGACAACGCCTGAAGCCTGTACATTTCTATAGAAAATATCGGCATAGCCTCCCAAAGAGCGCACACCTTCTTGTATACGAGCACCTCCAGAGTCATTTAAACCAATAATTGGAGCACCAACTTTTATAGCTAAATCCATGACTTTACAAATTTTTTCCGCGTGGGTTTCAGAAAGGGCACCACCAAAAACAGTAAAATCTTGGGCATATATGTAAACGAGCCTGCCATTAACAGTACCATAGCCAGTAATTACACCATCACCATAATAGATTTCATTTTCCATACCAAAATCAGTAGTTCTGTGTGTTACTAAAGCTCCAATTTCTTCAAAAGAACCTTCGTCCATAATATAGTCAACACGTTCTCTAGCAGTAAGTTTTTTCTTTTCGTGTTGCTTATTAATACGTTTTTGTCCACCACCTAATTTAGAAAGAGCCATGCGCTCATTTAGTGTCTTTATTTTTTCTTCTTTTGAGTTCATCTTTCTTATATTTTAATAGATTTCGACTGCGTTCTTGACCTGACATTTATTTCAATTTTTTTTGACTGAATACTGCGACTGAATACTGGTAACTTTTAATGAGGTAACTGTAATAATTGTTGATCTATTAAATATTGCTTTACAGCAATTAATGCAGCTATTTTGGCTTCTTTTTCCGTTTCTTTCTTTAAAGCCTCTGGTGAATAATAATCTTTAACAAAATGTGTATCAAAATTTCCAGACCTAAAAGCTTCATGCTCACAAACATATTTCCCAAAAGGTAAAGTGGTTTCAACACCTTTAATATGGTAGTTTTCAATAGCAGATATCATCAATTGAATAGCCTCTTCACGAGTTTTTCCATAGGTAATTAACTTTGACAGCATGGGGTCATAATAGATAGGAATATCCATACCTTCCTCAAATCCGTTATCAACTCTAATGTTGTTTCCAATGGGTATTTTATAAATGTCTAAATGCCCCACGCTAGGAAGAAAATCATTTAAGGGATCTTCAGCATAAACACGTAATTCTAGCGCATGCCCGTTTATCTTTAAATCGTCTTGTTGTATTTGAAGTGCTTCACCGCGAGCTACTTTAATTTGTAATTCTACCAAATCGATACCCGATATTAATTCTGTAACGGGGTGTTCAACTTGCAAACGCGTATTCATTTCTAAAAAATAGAAATTATGATGCGCATCCAACAAAAACTCAACGGTTCCAGCACCCAAATAATCACAAGATTTTGCCACTTTTACAGCAGCTTCTCCCATTTCTTTTCGTAATTCTGGAGATAAAACGCATGAAGGCGCCTCTTCAACTACTTTTTGATGACGACGCTGAATACTGCATTCACGTTCAAAAAAGTGTAATATGTTTCCATGACTATCCGCCATAACCTGAATTTCGATATGTCGAGGCGAAGTCACGTATTTTTCAATAAATACTGAGCCATCTCCAAAAGCAGAAGTGGCTTCGCTTATAGCACGATTCATTTGAGATTCTAAATCACTTTCCTTTTCAACAACGCGCATTCCTTTTCCACCTCCACCTGCAGAAGCTTTAATTAGAATTGGAAAACCAATTTCATTTGCTATTTTTTGAGCTGTTTCAACATCGGTAATTGCTTCATCAATACCTGGAACCATAGGGATATTATATTTTTTAACGGTCTCTTTAGCCGCTAGTTTACTTCCCATAATTTTTATGGCTTTAGAACGTGGACCAATAAAAATTATATTGTTTTTTTCGCAAAGTTCTGCAAATGATGCATTTTCGCTTAAAAACCCATAGCCAGGATGTATAGCATCAACACCCAACGCTTTAGCAACCTCTATAATTTTATCACCTCTTAAATAAGATTGATTAGATGGAGGTTCGCCAATGCAGACAGCTTCATCAGCAAATTTGACATGAGGAGCGTTTCTATCCGCAGTTGAAAAAACAGCAACGGTTTTTATCCCCATTTTTTGAGCTGTTTTCATCACTCTTATGGCAATTTCACCACGGTTGGCAATTAGTATTTTTTTCATTCCTCTCCCTAACCCTCTTTTAAAGAGGGAGCTTTTTATTTAAATTCGATTAGTAACTGATTTTTTTCAACGGTATCACTTTTATTCACTGAAATGGATTTAATAATCCCATCTCTAGGCGAGGTGATAATATTTTCCATTTTCATAGCCTCAAGGATGAGTAAGTTATCATCTTCTTTAACTTCCTGCCCTTCCTTTACATTAATTTCCAAAATTAAACCAGGCATAGGTGCTTTGATGGAGTTAACGTGTTTAGTTCCACCAACGGCAAACCCCATTTTTTTTATGAGTAAATCTAATTCGTTAGCTATATTAACATGGTAAGTATTATTGTTAACCGTTACCTCATAAAATTTAGAGTAAAAATTAGCTTTATAAATTTCAGCTTTATAGGGTTTGTTTTGATGAAGAATATGAAAGGTGGTATTAGAAGTTTTAACAGCATCAAGTTTTGAAATATCATCATTAGTAATTTCAAAATCGAAAGTATGATTAACGGAAGTTTTAAAAATCTTACTCATGTTTTACTTAATTAGTTTATAGTAAATATAAGAATTTTATTAACGAGAATGCGTTAAAAAAAGATGGTTCCTATGATATTTAAATGTATAAAATTTTTGAAAAACTAAAACTTAGTTTATATGTTTAGTTAGGATTTTTAATATTAATTTAATTATTATTGAAGTTTATTATTTGATTTTTTTAGATAGAATAAGACTAAAAAAAGAGAAAGAAATGTTTTATAAATATTTTATAAATAAAAAATGATCTATACATTAAGTGCTTAGCCTCTTTACCATATTGATCTTTAAATTAAAAGTATGGATTATAGATAAATGCAACGGGGTGATGGCGAGACCTGATAAATTCATGTAATCAAGTTAATTAATTACTTAAATAGGTCAATTAATTAGAGGTTAACTATAGAACTTTAAAGAATTAAATAATCTATTTTTATAACTTAAAATAGCCATTATCAAAACTTGATATTCTCGCGAAATAAGTACGTGGACGTCGCAAGTGACTCATAAAAATTATAAATATAAGTATATGAAAATATTTAAATGCCCAAATTGCGCTTCTTCAATATTCTTTGAAAACACAAGGTGTGTAAAATGTAATAGTTTTATAGGATATAATGTTCTTACGGATGAATTTGATGTTACATCGAACGATAATTTAGAATTGAATACTAATTTAAAATTTTGCTATAATTATCAAAACTCTGTATGTAACTGGTTAATTGAAAATAATGATGAAAATAAATTTTGTAAAGCCTGTGAGCTAAATAGAAAGGTGCCCAGTGTATCTGACACTGAAGGTTTTAAGAAATGGAAAAAATTAGAAGTAGCAAAGCATAGACTCATATACCAACTTATAAAACTAAAATTACCATTAATCCCAAAGATTGATAATGAAAACGGCATAGCATTCGATTTTATTTCAGAAAATAATAAGGATAATTTGGTTACGGGACATGCTGATGGGGTAATTACTATATTACTTTCCGAGGCAGATTCTGTGCATAGAGAGCAGCTTAAAAAGCAAATGAACGAGATGTACAGAACGCTTTTAGGACATTTTAGACACGAAATAGGACATTATTATTGGATGCTACTTTTTAAAGATTCTGATAATTTAAATGCTTTTCGAAATCTTTTTGGTGATGAAACTCAAGATTATGGTTTGGCTTTGAAAGCACATTATAAAAATGGTGCGCCTTCCAATTGGAATCTAGAATTTATAAGTAAATATGCCAGTTCTCATTCATGGGAAGATTGGGCTGAAACTTGGGCACATTATCTTCACATCATGGACACGCTAGAAACAGGTTACAATTTAGGTTTAACATTAGCAGATAATTTAGGACAAGATGAATTAAATCATATTTCTAACTGTCCAAACCCTTATGAAACTGAAGACTTTAAAATTATTTTCGATGCCAATATGGGACTTACACTAGCTGTAAACAGTTTAAATCGTTCTATGGGTGTGGCAGATATTTATCCATTTATTGTACCAAATGCCGTATTTAAAAAGTTAGATTTTATACATCATTTGTTGTTGCGAGGTTTCAATTAGCATTTAGATTTTTTTATCTTAGCAGAAGTAGATTAATTTCTATTAATGACTTCTAATATATTTTTGAAAACCTCAACATAATAAGCCTTATTGGATGGTACAAAGTGATTGTTGTAGCCTATATTTTTTAAAATAAATTTGAATTCTTTAATTGAAACGAGTTTTAAAGCCTCAACTTCTTCTTCTTGAGGTGTTAAGTCGGATAATTGTAATTTTAATTCACTGATGAAGGTATGATGGAATTCATTATCACTTATGCCATTATTATAACTTTGGCAACATTTAAAAACGCCAATTTTGTTTAAAGATTCCTTGGTAATCATTAAGCCAATTTCTTCTTTAGTTTCTCTTATGGCTGCTGTTTCAATAGATTCGCCAGCATCTATATGTCCTGCAACTGAAACATCCCAGAGTAATGGGCAAATTGTTTTTTTTGCAGACCGTTGTGATAATAATATGTGCCCATCGCATGTGTAAAACCAAATATGTGCGGTATTGTGGTGATATCCTTTTTGATGAATGACCGATTTAAGTTCTGTTTGACCTGTTGGTTTCCCATTTTCATCAACAATATCAATGTATTCGTCCATTATAGTTTCTAATTGATATTTTATTGGGCGTTACCTTCTGCGTTAGGGATTATAACGGCATCCTTTTACTTTTCTAAATAATTAGACAATAACTTTAAAAAGGAACTAAAAATTACCTGGTGTATTCCTGCCCTCGCAGAAATGACAAAAGTAAAAGATATAGTGTAAAGCCCGACCCTTGCGGTAACGCCCAAATAATTTTTAAAATCTATCTCAATTTTTTATTTGAAATAACTAAAGGTTTCGCCGTCTTTAATTTTTAATAGCGTTTCGTAAATTAATTTTATAACATTTTCAACATCATCTTTGTGCACCATTTCGACCGTGGTATGCATGTAGCGAAGTGGCAATGATATTAAAGCCGAGGCTACACCACCATTACTATAGGCGAAGGCATCTGTATCTGTTCCTGTAGCCCGCGAGCATGCAGAACGTTGAAAAGGAATTTTCTTGTTTTCTGCAGTTTCTGTAATTAAATCACGCAATTTTTGTTGTACAGCGGGCGCGTATGCCACTACAGGACCTAAGCCAATTTCCAAATGGCCTTCTTTTTTACGTTCAATCATTGGGGTTGTGGTATCATGAGTAACATCAGTAACTATAGCCACATTAGGCTTAATAGTTTGTGTAATCATTTCGGCACCACGTAAACCAATCTCTTCTTGTACTGAATTGGTAATGTACAGTCCAAAAGGAAGGTTTTTTTTATTTTCTTTAAGTAATCGCGCTACTTCGGCAATCATGAAACCACCAATACGATTATCTAATGCGCGACACACAAATTTATCGCCATTTAAAATATGAAATTCATCGGGATAAGTAATCACGCAACCAACATGAATAGCCATGTCTTCAACGGCTTTTTTATCTTTTGCGCCAACATCTATAGTAATGTTTTCAGGTTTTGGAGGTTCTTCTTTAGATTTATCGCGCGTATGTATAGCTGGCCAACCAAAAACACCTTTTATAATACCGTTTTTGGTATGGATGTTTACAATCTTACTTGGAGCAATTTGATGATCGCTACCACCGTTTCTAATCACGTAAATGAGTCCATTATCTGAAATATAATTTACATACCATGAAATTTCATCGGCATGCCCCTCAATAACCACTTTATATTTTGCTTTTGGGTTTATAACACCAACGGCTGTTCCATAGGTATCTGTTATAAATTCATCAACATACGGTTTTAAATAATCCATCCAAAGCTTTTGCCCTGTCCATTCGTATCCAGTTGGTGCTGCATTATTTAAATATTTTTCTAAAAAGTCCATGGACTTTTTATTAAGAATGCTTTTTGTAGCCATAAGGTTGTTTTTATTATATTTTAGTCATTAAAATTATGACTTTGTTTTTTTACTGTATTTTGTAAAAATAATAGGATTTATTTAGTTTTTAATAGTCCTTTGAAAATATTTTGTAACAAAATATACAGTTTTTATACTTATTAGAAATTAATTCAACGTAAAATTTAATCAAATGAAATTAGTCATCAAGGATTTAACAAAAACTTACAAAAATGGAGTTAAAGCCATTGATAATTTAAACTTAGAAATAGGAACTGGAATGTTCGGGTTGTTAGGACCAAACGGTGCTGGAAAATCGTCATTGATGCGTACCATTGCTACATTACAAAGTCCTGATTCGGGGTCTATTCAGTTTGGCGATATTAATGTATTAGAAGATAACATAGCACTTCGTAAAGTTTTGGGTTATTTACCGCAATCTTTTGGTGTTTACCCTAAAATGTCTGCTGAAGAATTATTGGATTATTTTGCAACCTTAAAAGGCGTAAGTTCCAAGTCTGAAAGAGCATCTCTAGTTAAAGAAGTTTTAGAAATTACTAATTTATATGATGTTAGAAAAAAGGATGTTGCAGGTTATTCGGGTGGTATGAAACAACGTTTTGGAATTGCTCAACTGTTATTAAACAATCCTAAATTGATTATTGTTGACGAACCAACAGCTGGATTAGACCCTGCAGAACGACACCGTTTTTTAAATGTTTTACGCGAAGTAGGTACCAATTGTACTGTTATTTTTTCAACACATATTGTTGATGACGTAAAAGAATTGTGTAATGAAATGGCTATTTTGAATGGTGGTCGCATTTTAAAGCATACCACACCAATGGAAGCTACAGAAGAAATTAAAGGACAAATTTGGACCAAAGTTATAGAACGTGATGATTTGGAGGCTATGGAAGCTGAGTATAAAGTACTGTCTTCTAACTACAACAAAGATAATACTTTAAACATAAGGGTGTATGCTACCGAAAAACCAGCAGAAGATTTTAAGTTGGTTAATCCACAATTGGATGATGTGTATTTTATTGCTTTAAAGGAAGACGAACCTATTCTTGCTTAAAAGTTATTTTAATGTATTAAAAATACCACTATGTTTTCTACTATATTTTTCCATGAATTGAAGTACTGGTTTAGAAAGCCAGCTTTTTATATATATGCAGCTATTTTCTTTATTATAGCGTTATTTTTTTCAGCAAGTACCGCTGGTATTTTTGATAGCGTTACAGTAAGTACCGGGTCTGCTAATACCGTAAATTCCCCATCGGGCATTACAGGTCTATTTAATGCAATGTCTGTTTTAATTTTCTTTTTATTTCCATCTATTATAGGAGTTTCTATTTATAGAGATTTTAAAAGTGACATGCACACCATTTTATATTCGTATCCTTTTACCAAGGCGAATTATTTATTTGCAAAATTTTTTAGCGGTATTGTTATCGTAACACTCATAGTTCTGGTTTCTGGTATCGCTTTATTTATAGGCTTTAGGTTACCAGGTACAAATTCAGATATTATAACGTCGTTTAGTTTAAGATCATATTTAAGTGCCTACACCGTATATATTTTACCCAATATTTTATTATTCGGAGCTCTTGTTTTTGCCATAGTTACATTTACTCGAAATATTGCAGCAGGATTTATTACTGTCATTTTATTACTGTTTGTTCAAGGACTAATGGAGAGTTTATTGACAGATCCAGATAACAGACTTTTAGCAGCCATGTTAGATCCATTTGGGGCATCAGCAACAGATTACTATACTCGATATTGGACAGTTTCTGAAAGAAACGAAATGTATTTGCCCATAGAAGGGGTTATTATTTACAATAGATTGCTTTGGTTAACTATTGCAGGTTTAGTTTTTGGTTTGGTTTATAAGTTTTTCTCATTTAGCCAAAATCCATTAACCCTTAATTTTAAAAAGAATAAGGGAGAGCGAATTACAAAAACTAATTTTGGAGGTATTGTTAGAATCCATTTGCCCCAGGTTAACTTCGATTATTCTTTTACTCAAAATTTAAAAACAACATGGAAATTATCTCATATAGATTTTAAATATATTGTTAAAAGCTGGCCTTTTTTAAGTATTGTACTGGTTGGTTTAATCATAATATTAATCGCGTTATCCGAGATAGGTCAGCTCTTTGGTACATCTACACTTCCTGTAACTTGGAAGATGTTAAACGGTGGTGCCTCCTTTACAATTGCCATAAATATTTGTACATTTTTATATGCAGGTATGTTGGTCCATCGAGCTCATATTGCCAACATAAATCATTTGGTAGATGTAACCCCTACACCTAATTGGACGCTTTTTATGTCCAAATTCATAGCACTAATAAAGATGCAATTGGTTTTATTGAGCGTTATTATGTTATCTGGGATATTGTTCCAAATTTATAAGGGATATTTCGATTTTGAGATGGGGCATTATTTAAAAGAACTCTTTGGATTAAGATTAATAAACTATGTAATTTGGGCCTTTTTAGCACTTTTCATTCAAACACTTTTCCGGAATCCGTATTTGGGACTTTTCGTTTTAATAGTTATTTCAATAGGTATGCCTCTACTTAGTTTAATAGGAATTGAACAACCTATTTTTAAGTATAATGAAGGTCCTGGATTTGAATATTCAGATATGAATGGCTATGGAAATTCATTTACCAGTTATTTTATTCTTAAACTATATTGGTTTTTAGGAGGTTTAGTATTATTAGTATTAACCGTATTATTTTGGGTACGAGGTTTACCCCATACCTTTAAAGAGCGTTTATCCATTGCCAAATCCCGTTTTAATGGGGTAACCATAGGGGCATTTGTTTTGTTTTTAATTTGTTTTTTATCGTTAGGTTTTAAAATTTATCATGAGAATAATGTTGTAAACCAAAGGATATCTTCAAAAGAGCGCGAGTTACAAACCGTAGAGTGGGAGAAATTATATAAAAAATATGAAAATAAACCACAGCCCCGTATCGTAGCAGTTAAAGTGAATATGAATATATTTCCCAAGACATTGAATTTTGAATCGGATGGCATATATGTCATGATGAATAAAACGGAGACTGTAATCGATACCATTTTATTAAATCATAACGATTACCCAAGTACATTTAAATTCAATAAAAAGATCGATTTAGTATCTGAAGATACCATATATAATTTTGATATTTATAAGCTAAAACAAGGTTTACAACCCGGTGATAGTTTAGAATTAAAATTCACCGTTAACAATAAGCCCAATACATGGTTGAATAAGAATTCTCCAGTGATTACAAACGGTACATTTATAAATAATTTTCAAGTTTTTCCGTCTTTAGGATATAATGGAAATGAATTAACAGACAATAAAACCCGGGAGAAATATGGATTGCTACCTAACGATTTAAAATCGCATCCATCAGATTCTACGGCATTAGGAAACACTTATATTAGTAAAGATTCTGATTGGATAGATTTTGAGGCTACAGTTAGTACCTCTGAAGATCAAACGGCTATCGCCCCTGGATATTTGCAAAAGGAATGGACTGAAAGTGGACGTCGCTATTTTCATTATAAAATGGATAGTAAAATCTTGAATTTCTATGCCTTTAATTCTGCTAAATACGAAGTTTTGAAAGACGCATGGAACGACGTTAATCTTGAAATTTATTATCATAAAGGGCACGAATACAATTTAGATAGAATGATGGCGGGCATGAAAGCCTCTTTAGAATATAACTCTAAAAATTTTAGTCCGTATCAGCACAAACAAATTCGAATTATTGAGTTTCCTAAAACAGCAGGTTCTTTTGCGCAATCATTTCCAAACACCATTCCATTTTCAGAAGGGGTAGGCTTTATTGCTGATGTCGATGATACTGAGGAAGGTGGTGTGGACTATCCGTTTGCCATTACCGTTCATGAAGTGGCACATCAATGGTGGGCGCATCAAGTTATTGGGGCGGATGTTTTAGGTGCTACCATGTTATCAGAAAGCTTATCAGAGTATGTGTCCCTAAAAGTTTTAGAACATCAGCAAGGAAAAGATAAAATGCGTAAGTTTTTAAAGAAAGCTTTGGATGATTATTTGACGCAGCGCACTTTTGAACAGAAACGCGAAAAGCCGTTAATGTTTAATGATGGACAAGGTTATATTCGTTATCAAAAAGGTTCTTTAGTGTTTTATGCATTAAGCGATTATATTGGTGAAGAGGTGTTGAATGGTGCATTAAAGAAGTATGTTGAAAAAGTAAAGTTTCAATATCCACCTTACACAACATCTATCGATATGGTTAATTTTATAGAGGAAGTTACTCCCGATTCTTTACAATATACTCTAAACGATATGTTTAAAACCATTACGCTTTATGAAAACAGAATTAAAGAGGTAACGTCAAAAGAATTGGAAAATGGTCAATACCAATTAGATATTGAATTTGAAGTTAGTAAATATCGAAATGATGAAAAAGGCAAGAAGTTTTATAGTGCAAAAGGCAAGGATTCTATGACTTACAAAACCGAGGACATGAGAAAACCTATAGTATCGGTACCATTAGCCGATTATATTGATATCGGTATTTTTGCGGAAGAAGAAGATGAAGATGGAAACATGAAAGAAATTGAACTCTATTTGAAGAAACATAAAATTACAGCAATAAATAATAAAATAACAATTATAGTTGATCAAGTCCCGGTTGAAGTCGGTGTAGATCCTTATAATAAGCTTATAGATACAAACTCAAACGATAATAGACGACGATTGTAAATACAAGTTGAATACACTAAAAACCCATAATATACCTTGTATTTGGGTTTTTTGCTTTTAAGCAAATTTGTAAATAAATAATATTAGTAAAAAATTAAGATTTATAAGTAGGTAAATTAGTAATTTTGGCATGTTATATGCCTCAGTTTATAGTAATGAAATTTATAAAATACATATTTCTATTTTTTCCTCTTTTACTATGTGCTCAATTTAACGACGTTGAACAAGATTCTACTGAAGTTACTTACCTCATTATTGAGGGCGATTCTATCCCCAAAACATCTATTGATTTAGATGAGGTCATGCTTTTACACACATTAAAGTTTGATAGTAAAGATGATAGAATACGCTATTTAATACTACGCCGTAAAACTTTAAAGGTATATCCATACGCAAAATTAGCTTCAGAACGTTTAGATTCAATGAATTCTAGATTAGCGACACTTACTAAAAATAGTGATAAGAAGCGTTATACTAAAATGATTCAAAAGTATATTGAAGGAGAGTTTTCTGATGAATTAAAAAAAATGTCACGTACCGAAGGACAGATATTGGTAAAATTAATTCATCGCCAAACAGGTACAACCGCTTTTGATTTAATAAAAGAATTACGCAGTGGTTGGCGCGCCTTTTGGTACAATACCACAGCAAGTATGTTTGATATTTCGTTAAAGCGTGAGTTCGATCCTATACATGATAAAGAAGATTATTTAATTGAAGATATTTTACAACGTAATTTTCAAAGCGGACGCTTAGTACGTCAAAAATCTGCAATACCTTTCGATTTTTACGATTTAACCAATAAATGGTTATATAACAACACAGAAAAGACAATGAAACCTGAAAAGGTGCAAAACTAATGATGCGTATTCAAACCCCTTTTGAAGAAAAACTAAATGCCTTTACACATGCTTTTGGTGCATTACTTGGTATATCTGCATTAGTATTACTTATTCTTTTTAATACCGATAAAACGGATTTGAGCTTATTTAGTGTTATTGTTTATGGTATTTCTATCATCGTTTTATTTACGGCATCAACTTTATATCATACTTTTAAAAACGAGAGAAGAAAACACTACTTCAGAATTATAGATCATATTAGTATTTACATTCTTATTGCAGGCACCTACACGCCAGTTTTATTAATTTCTTTAGAAAAAAGTTTAGGGTGGACGCTCTTTTGGGTGGTTTGGGGAATTGCTGCTTTTGGTGTTATTTTAAAGTTGTTTTTTACAGGAAAGTTCGAAATATTTTCAACACTCTTATATTTGATTATGGGATGGCTTATTATTTTTGATTTTTCAAACTTATCAGAAACCATAGGGAGTAATGGTATTTTATTTTTATTTGCGGGCGGATTATCCTATACCGTTGGTATTATTTTTTATGCCATTCAAAAAATACCATATAATCATGTTATTTGGCATTTATTTGTTTTAGCAGGTGCTATTTGTCATTTTTTTATGATATTTTTCTACGTGATATGATAATTATAAAACAAGCAAATAAAACGTATGAATTTGAGATAATTGAAAAATTAGCAGATACCATTTGGCGCGAACATTATATTCCCATTGTTGGGAAACCTCAAATAGATTATATGCTTGATAAGTTTCAATCGGTGAAAGCCATAAAAGAACAGGCTGTTAATAAATACGCATATTATACTGTTTTTTATGAAGAACTACCGATAGGTTATTTATCCATTAAACCAGAACTAGAATATTTATTTTTAAGTAAAATATATATATTAATAGATTATAGAGGAAAAGGTTTCGGTAAAAATATAATGGATTTTGTTTCAGAAAAGGCAAAAACGTTCAGCTTGAACAAAATTAGATTAACCGTAAATAAATACAATATCAATTCCATTAAAGCTTACGAGAAAATGGGTTTTAAAAATATTCGAGAACTCGTTCAAGATATAGGTAATGGTTTTATAATGGATGATTTTGAGTTGGTAAAAGAAATCGATAATTAACAATGAATATTCCAATTGCTCTTATCGTATTTAGGTTTTTATTAGCACCTATAATATTAGGATTAGCTTATTATGTCGGAGAAACATCTAAACTATTTATTCTAATACTGATGTATTTAGGTTTGATATCTGATATTTTAGATGGTATTATTGCGCGTAAACAAAATATATCATCAGAAAAATTAAGGCGAATGGATAGTCAAACTGATATGATTTTTTGGCTTTCTTTAGGTTTTGCTACTTGGATATTATTTCCAAAGTTAATAAGTGACAATGCGTTTGCTATTTGGATTATTTTAGTAATGGAAATTGCATGTTATGCTATAAGTTTCATTAAGTTTAAAAGAGAAACTTGTACGCATGCTTTTCTTTCAAAGTTGTGGGGAATTAGTCTATTAGTAGCTTTTACATCGTTAATAGGATTTAATCATGCTGGTATTCCATTTTTTATTGCAATAGTTATGGGGTTAATTTCTCATATTGATAGAATTTTAATCACTCTAATTTTACCCCATTGGACACATGATATTCCAAGTACATATCATGCTTATTTGATAAGAAAAGGTAAGGATTTTAAAAGAAATGATTATTTAAACGGTTGATTTAAGAATCAATCACATCCTTATACGCTTCAAAAAACGCCTCAAACAAACTCATTTTTTCATTGAAAAATTCCATCACGTCACGCCAAGTATTTTTATTATGAATGGATACTTTCTGTTCTAAAGGTATATAAATACGTGAAATCTCTTTACCGTTTTCTAAAAAATAGTTTTCTTTGTATATAGCGTTGGGTAAATACTCATCTAATAAAATAGACCTTAAAGCTTCCAATTTTTCCCAGTATTTTATGCGATGTTCTAAATCATCTTCCAAATCTAAAGCAACCAAAGCAGATTTGTTATCAAAATGAAATTTAAGATTTAATCCTTTTAGTTTGGTATCGTATAAAATCCATTTCCTTGGAAATGATTTTCCAAAACTCGTCCAAAATGTTTGTCGTAGTATGCGTGATTCTTCTTTACTAAACACTTTATGTTTTTGGTTATTAGTTACTTGTTATTGGTTTTCAAATAAAAAATAACCATCAACTAATAACTATATTAAATAAGCAATTCCAATCCCTAAAATAATAGCGATAAATTTACCTAAATTAAACTTATGGCCTTCACCACTTTCAAATAAAATGGTGGTTGAAATATGAAAAAATATACCAATTACAACAGCATTTATGGTTTGTGCTAAACCTTCACTAATATTAGCAGTGTTAGAAATTAAAGTTCCTAAAGGTGTCATAGCGGCAAAAACAACTAAAAAAATAACAATTTGAAGTTTGCTAAATTCCGACTGAAATAAAAACATACTAATTAGTGCCGCAATGGGGATTTTGTGTATTAAAACCCCATAAACCATATCGTTATGTTCATGTATGGGGAAACCTTCCAAAAAACTATGAATACATAAACTTATAAATAATAAAAACGGAAAAGCTGTTTCGTGTTTATGAATGTGCACATGCCCGTGTTCAGCACCCTTAGAAAATAATTCTAAAACAATCTGTAGCAAAATACCACACATAATAAAAAGTCCGGTACGTTTAGTCTCTAAATGATCATACACTTCAGGCAACAGTTCAAACAGGGTTAGCGCCAATAAAAATGCCCCACTAAAAGAAAGTAGGAGTTTGGTATTCCACGTTTTTTTGTTTTTTGAAAGTGCAGCAATAGTTACTCCAATAATAACTGCCAATATGGGAAAAAGAAACTTATTCATTTATAAAATAATTACCCACTACAGTGAGCGTAATTAAAAAGTCAATTATTGGCCAATTATCGATTAGCCTATTTAAAAATCAGTATTAAACGTTCCGATGTTTTGGGGTTAAATTTCCGCAATTTATAATCTCCAAAAACATCCAGTAAATGTACATCAGCCTGCTCAAAAAGCAATTCAAAATCTTGTAATGTAAATGCACGTACACGCTCTTGAAAATTATAATCTTCACCATCCGCCGTAAAACTAATATCCTTTACAATGTGCCCATCGGCAACATAACGCTTCAAATTAAAATCAATATCATTTACCGTTTTCGTGTCCTCAGGCACCAAATTATCAATCACAAAATCGCTATTCATAAAATCAATCACCCCAAAACCATAATCATTCAAATCCGTTTTAATGGCTTTAATAGTATTTAAGTTATCATCATCCTTTTCAAAATACCCAAAACTGGTAAACAAATTAAAAACGGCATCAAAGGTTTTACGGTAGGGTTTACACATATCGTGAACCTCAAAACGCAAGCGGTGGTTCTCAAACTGTTTTGCATAGGTAATACTATTTTCGCTTAAATCTACACCTGTTACATCATAGCCCAAGGTGTTTAAATACAACGCATGTCGCCCCTTTCCGCAGGCCAAATCTAAAATGGTACCGCCTTTAGGCAAGTTTAAATAATGGGTTAATGTATCCATAAACGCGTGCGCCTCGGTATGGTCTCTATCCTTGTACAAAATATGGTAAAATGGTGAATCAAACCAAGAGGTAAACCATTTTGTTGTGTTTTTAGTCATATAATTTTTTGGGGGTTACCTCGTGTTGTTTAGCAACACAAGGTCAGGCTTTCCGCTATATCTTTTCAAAAAACTGTACTCGTCATTACGAGGAGAGAAACGCCTTGGTCATCTATTTATCGATTAACAGATTGCTACGGTAAATAAAAATTTACCTTGCAATGACGTTTCAATTATTTTTAAAAAGGATGCCGCATTAATCCTTAACCCGAATTATCAATAAACTTTACGTTTGCCGCAAAATTACGTTATTTTTGCAAGGTATTTGAAGAAAAAAATGGAAGAAAATTTTAACATGGTAGCCAAAACATTATTTGGCTTTGAAGATTTATTAGCAAACGAACTTACACAATTAGGTGCCATGCATGTAAAAAAAGGTGTGCGTAATGTGGCTTTTGTTGGCGATAAAGGCTTTATGTATAAATGTAATTTAGCGTTGCGTACCGCTGTTAAAATATTAAAACCCATTCATACATTTCGTGTTAACAACGAACAAGATTTATATAATAACATCTATAAAATGGACTGGACGCAATACATGAAGGCTACTGGAACCTTGGCGGTTGATGCTACAATTCATTCTGATTTGTTTTCACATTCGCTATACATCGCTCAAAAAACAAAAGATGCCATTGTTGATAAATTTAGAGAAACTGATGGGCAACGCCCAAATGTCGATTTAAAATTCCCCGATTTAAAAATAAACGTACATATCGATAGGCATCAATGTACTATATCATTAGATTCCTTCTGGAGATTCCCTGCATAAACGTGGTTATAAAACGGCTACTAATATTGCGCCGATAAACGAAGTATTAGCAGCAGGATTAGTGATGCTTTCGGGCTGGGATGGACAAACCGATTTTATGGACCCTATGTGTGGTTCTGGTACCATGCTTATTGAAGCCGCTATGATAGCCTGCAACATACCACCAAACTTAATGCGTAAAGAATTTGCTTTTGAGCGTTGGCAAGATTGGGACGTTGAATTATTTGAAAAAATAGAAGAGTCCTTACTCGGTAAAACTCGAGATTTTCACCATAAAATAGTAGGATACGATAAAGCACCAAGTGCCGTAAACAAAGCTAAAGATAACGTGAAAAACGCTCAATTAGAAGATTTTATAGAAGTAAAACACGAAGATTTCTTTAAAACCCAAAAAGGAGGCGACGAAAAACTACACATGGTTTTTAATCCACCCTATGGCGAGCGTTTAGATATTGATATGGAACAGTTTTACGCCAATATTGGCGATACCTTAAAACAAAACTACCCAGGCACCGATGCTTGGTTTATTACCTCAAACCTTGATGCATTGAAGCATGTAGGCTTACGACCTTCTCGTAAAATACATTTATTTAATGCCAAACTAGAAGCACGCTTGGTTAAATATGTGATGTATGAGGGTAGTAAAAAGGGGAAGTATATGGATAATTAGTTTTTAGCTACACTTATTGGCTTATTCAAATGAGTTAAGTAATTTAGCAGTAAGTTAGGTAATTTAAGCTTGACATTATGAAAACAATATTTTTACATATCACTTTATTAAGTCTCATTTTTTGTGGCTGTTCTGAAAAAGAGAAGGAGCTTGAAAAAGTAATATTTACTGATGGTTACTTCATTATAAAAACAGGAGACCGATCTACCGGTGAGTGTGGAGGTATTCTTTTTCATCCTTATGATGATAATGATTTAGGACGATACTATTTTGAAGATTTATTCTCAGAAATAAATAACGAAAAAATCCCAGGTTTTTTGTTGGACATGGCTGTAAACAGGAATAAGGCTTGCCTTTTATCAAGAGATCAACAAGACCGACTAATTATAGCGGATAAACTAACGATGCTGAAAGAAAAAGAAATTCTTTTAAATTCAGCGGAATCCATCGCTATTTTTATAACTGAAGAAAATATACACGTCTTTACTCATGATTTTATAATACGAACTGTTAATATTGATAGCGGACAAATAACTTCAAATAGAGATTTATCTTTTTTAAGTGACGCTATTTCTGATATCAAATTTTTTGATAATAAAGTATATTTTTCAACAAATGGAGAGATTGGTAAATTACACGTAGTGAATTTGAAAGTTGAAGAAACGCTTATCACATTTAATATTGGTCCTCACATTAATTCTATCGTACCACAAGAAGATGGAATATATATAACGGCAGAGGAACCTTATAACTCTTATGATACATCCAATTTAGTTAACCCAGCTATAACTAATGGGGTTATTAAGATAGATACATTTAATGGTAGTGTAAACCAAATAATAACATCAGAATATCCATATCCATTTAACCTTACTTTCGATGATGGTATATTTCTTTTTTTACAATCACGTTATAAATCCCATCCTTCCAATACCATTTCAAAATTCTGGAATAAATCAACAGGAGTATTATCTGAACCATTAAAGAATTTGAGACCAACCTATAAAACACCATCTTATATAACTTTGAAGGATTCACGCATTTATGTATTGTCTGGTGTAGGACTAAATATTTTAGATATGGATTCTGAGTTAATTAGATGGACTAGAACGGGAGCGAATTCTAGTAAAATAGTGTTTATAGATTAAGTTGTAAATATGAACCAGAATGAGAGGTATACATTATATATTAATAATTCAACCAGCTTTGGTCTAAATATTGACCTCTTGAGAAAAGAATTTTATCATTAACATATTTAAATAACGATCCCACAGTATGGTCATCAAATACTTGAATTTTTCTTTTCTTGTTAGAGTCTTCTTGCCATAATGTTATAAACGAGGCATCGCTATAATTACCAAAAAATTGATGATACTCTCCAAACATATACTCGTTTTTTATCTCATTAAAATTTATTTGATCAACTTCTATCAAATCATTTAAATTCTTCTTAGTTTTCGTATTAAAATCGAACTGAACGGCATAGTTTCTTTTTGAAATAGCTATACTACTATTATTAGTTGTGTTAAAAATTAATTGCCTATTTGGGGCATCGGTAGATAGACCACTAGCCATAATTAGCTGAACATTGTTTTCAAGTAACTCATAAAATTGGTTATTTAAAAAAAAGAAACGCGCATCATTAGAAATTTTAAAATAATTATTTGCTGCATCAATAGATGCTTTAAGTTGTTTTGTTTCAGCATTAAAAAACAACACAGTACCAGTAGCTTCTCGACAAACTAATACATTATTTTGGTAGGTAGTTTTGTAGTTACCGGGGTTGGTTACATAATTATTACAATCACATTCTTTAAAAACACTAAAATCATTATTATTTAAAATTAGTGTTTTGCGTGCAAGATTTAGAACAATTTTTTTACTATACTTATCTATGCTTAACTCCTCCACATAATTAGTTAAGGTAGTAGTTGTTATTAATGTTGACGATTCAAGAGAGAAATCATTAGAATTGAAAACGTATAAATAAACATTATAGTTTTGGCTGGAATTTACGTCTATAATATCCATCGCTATATATTTATTTGTAGAAGGGTCGAAGATGAAATCATTATAATAGGCAGGTTCGAAATTACTACCAACATCAAAACTTTTTTTAGTATCCCAATTTATATCTATCTGTCCTGTTTTGTAGTTGTTTATAAAATTGTGGGTATAAGTATTTACTCGTTGTTTATCACCAAAAACAACTGGGTAATCTATGGTAAATTCACCTCCTAATGGACTTAATTGCTCCTGGTGTTTGTAATAACCTATCTCGTATCTAAAATGGTCGAAATTATTATAAAGTGGATGTTTGGAATAGTTTATTTTTAGCTTATTGAACCCAACATAAGATTCAGTTATGGTAATGAGTTCTGATTTTAGGGTTAACTCATTACTTAAAGTTGTTTCTTCCTCATTTTTTAACTCAAGTTGATAATTTAAATCTGAAGATGTGTTCTCTGTATCATTAAAAACTTGTGTTTTTAGCGTTTCTTCTGATAATATAATTTCTCTAAAGGATGATCTTCCTTTTATTTTTAAAGTCGCCCAGTTAAAATTAAAATTTTTAATAGGATTCCAATGTATATATATGGTGCCATTTATAATTTCAACTTTGGTTAAAACTACTCTTTCTAAAGGAGGCTCCATTATAACTTTAGGTTCATCATCTTTTGCACATCCAAAAAAAAGAAGAATGATCATAAGAAAGCATGGGTAATAGGTGGTGCGCATAATTTAACTTTGTTCAAATTTAGTATTTTATTTTTAATTTCTACTAACGTCGAAATGACAAAGTAGCTGAATAAAACATAAAAGAGGCTATTTTTAAAGTTAAAAATAGCCTCTTTTATAATGGTTTTAATATTATAGTTATTCCCCTAAAAAAGGATAACGATAATCCGTTGGCGTAACAAACGTTTCTTTAATCATTCTTGGCGATACCCAACGTAATAAGTTTTGAGCACTTCCCGCTTTATCATTAGTTCCAGAAGCTCTAGCACCTCCAAAAGGTTGTTGTCCAACTACAGCTCCAGTTGGTTTATCGTTAATATAAAAGTTTCCAGCAGCGTTTTGTAAAGCTTCGGTAGCTTGTGTAACAGCGTATCTGTCTTTAGATATAATAGCACCAGTTAACGCATATTCACTAGTTTCATCAACTAATTTTAAAGTTTCCGCGTAAGCGTCATCTTCATAAACATAGATAGTCATTAAAGGGCCAAAAAGCTCGGTACACATGGTGGTGTATTTTGGGTCTTTAGCAACAATAACAGTAGGCTCTATAAAATAGCCTTTGCTTTTATCATATCCGCCACCAACAATAATCTCAACATCTTTATCAGCTTTTGCTTGGTCTATATATTTTGCCAATTTATCAAAAGAGCCTTCATGAATAACAGCAGTAATAAAATTGCTCATATCTTCAGGAGAACCCATTTTAAAAGATTTCACATCTTCAATCACCTGTTTTTTTACATCACTCCATAAACTTTTTGGAATATAAGCACGAGAAGCAGCACTACATTTTTGTCCTTGAAATTCAAAAGCACCACGAACAATAGCTGTAGCCACTTGTTTTGCATGAGCAGATTTATGCGCTACTATAAAATCTTTACCACCAGTTTCTCCAACTATTCTTGGATAGGTTTTATAGTTATGAATATTATTTCCTATTTGTTTCCAAAGTTCTTTAAAAATGAATGTAGAACCTGTAAAGTGCAGTCCTGAAAAATCAGGACTCGCCATAACGGTATTTGTAATCATCACAGGATCTCCAAAAACCACATTTATAACACCAGGAGGTACACCAGCCTCTTCAAATACATCCATAATTACTTTAGCAGAATATACTTGACTATCACTAGGTTTCCAAACCACAACATTTCCCATTAATGCCATACATGCCGGTAAATTTCCAGCAATAGCCGTAAAGTTAAACGGCGTAACGGCATAGGTAAAACCTTCTAACGGACGGTATTCAATACGGTTCCAAGCATCACTTGTACTTTCAGGTTGTTCCATGTAAATGTCCGTCATAAACTGAACATTAAAACGCAAGAAATCTATAAACTCACAGGCGGCATCAATTTCTGCTTGATGCACTGTTTTAGACTGTGCAATCATGGTTGCAGCGTTAATTTTTGCTCTGTAAGGTCCAGCAATTAATTCAGCAGCTTTTAAAAAGATGCCAGCGCGTTGTTCCCATGGCATCAAACTCCATGTTTTTCTGGCTTCAATAGCTGTTGAAATAGCTTCATCTATATGCTTCTGTTCCGCTATATGGTAAGTTCCAACAACATGTTTGTGGTCATGAGGCGGCGACATGGTTTTAGTGTTTCCAGTCGTGACGTTTTTCCCATTAATGTATAAAGGAACATCCACTTTGCTATTAAACATTGTTTTATAGGTCTCCAAAACAGCTGCTCTTTCAGGTGATTCTGGAGCATAAGATTTTACAGGTTCGTTTACAGCAATTGGTACGTTGAAAAAGCCTTTTCCCATGATTTTTGATATTTCGTTATTGAATTTTCATTAAATGTGCTGCAAATTTACGAATTATTAAATAACTTTTTACCTTCATGAGTTCCTAAAAGCACGTTAAATTTTATTTTTTTTTGTAAGTTGCCAACTGATTTGATGACTATAATTTTATGTGTACAGTAACAATTATGCCTTTAGCAAATAGCGATTTTGTTTTAACTTCTAATAGAGATGAAGCACCTCATCGAACTTCTATTGCTCCAGAATTTTATCAGGTTGATGGAACTAAATTATTATTCCCTAAAGACGAACTTAGTGGTGGAACTTGGATTGGTGTTAGTGAAAAAAACAGAGTAATTTGTGTGTTAAATGGCGGTTTTGAAAGGCATGAACGTAAAGCAACATATAGAATGAGTAGGGGGACAGTAGCTAAAGACTTTTTGCTTAAAGAAAATACTATAGATACCATTAGAAGCTATAATTTGATAGACATAGAGGCTTTTACAATGGTTATTATAGATTGGAATACCAATTTGAAGTTTTATGAATTGGTGTGGGATGGTAAAATCAAACATTTTTCAGAATTACCCTTACAGCCAAAAATTTGGTCATCATCTACATTATATAACCCATCGATGCAACAAGAACGGGTAAAATGGTTTGAAGATTTTAAAACGGAAAATAAGCTTGATTCAAAAACACTTTTAAACTTTCATAAAACCGCTGGAAAAGAAAATGACGATTATGGTGTTATTATGGATAGGGGCTTTGTGAAAACTACAAGTATCACACAGGTTGAAAAACAAGAAGATATTTTAGAAATGCGTTATGAAAGTCTTCAAAATAATACTACATATTCTAAAATATTTAATCTTTCAGAAATTGTTAATGAGTAGTTCTGGGATCATTATAACAATGGCATATCCTGAAACCATTGTGATGGTTTCAAAAGAATGGTTTTCTCCTTTTTTGCGATTTTTGGGTATTGGTAAAAAAAACTATTTACGCGCGGGGCATGCCGCTTTAGCTTTAATCGATAAAAAAACAGGTGTTCTAGAATATCATGATTTTGGACGCTACATTACACCTGAACCTACTGGTAGAGTCCGTGGAAGTGATACTGATCATGAGTTACATCTTCCAGTAAAAGCTGAAATAGAAAATAATACCATTAAAAATTTAGATGAAATTTTAGAGTTTTTGGCAACACATCCTAAACTTACACATGGTGATGGTAAACTAGTTGCCTCGGTTTGTAATGCAGTAGATTATCAAAAAGCAAGACATCATATTACAGACATGCAGAATAAACATTTTATTCGTTACGCGGCCTTTATAAAAGATGCTTGTAATTGTGCACGTTTTGTAACCGATAGTTTGATCGCTTCGGTAACCGATTTGCAAATTAAAAAAAATCTTGAAAATTCAAAATGGTTTACACCAAGTACAGTGGGCAATGTTTTATTAGCGGATACGGAAAATTATGTTTTTGAGGTTTCTGAAGCTGGGGTTATTTCAAAGTTTAAAGGTTCGCAAAAAAGCGAAAATATCCGTTGTTTTCTCGACAATTTAAAACACCATGAAGTAAATTTAGTTGGAACACAAAAACCAAAACCTGTTGATGATTTGCATGAAAAAGCACAATGGCTTTCTGGTATTGCTGCTGGTGCTTGGTTTGAATTGTATAAAGCTGGACATGATGTAGAATATTATTTTAAACGTATTTCACCAAACGGAAATATTGATATTCATGAAAAATTTATGGTAGATGATGCTATTTTTAATTACGATTTAGAGTTTGAGTTTATTCACTATTCAAATTGTAAATTTTTTCATATCAGACAGAATGGAAATATTTTTAGATTCGATAGAATAAAAGGGTGATAAAAAACTTAAATCTTAATTTATAATAGATGAAAATTTGCTTAGAAAATTAAACATGAAATAATGGTTATTTCCTGTATAAAAAATAGTTAGTTACAAGATCAATATAGATACGTTTGGCTTCTTCTTCAGAAATATTTTCAACTTGAAATAGAGCATTAGTTTTAAAAGCATTAATTATGGGCTTTTTACTTTTTGGTCTTCCATAATCGTTGGTAGCTTTTTTATAATATGCATAAAGTTTTAATAGAGTATCTGCTGGAAATGGCTCAGTATGTGCATTAACTCGAGCCACCGCTTCATCAAATTCTGTATCTAAATTATTGTTATCCATTAACTTCAGCAATCACAGTTTCTCCGCCTCTTACTTTCTCGTTTAATTTTACTTTAATATTGGTATCTAAAGGTAAATATAAATCGACTCTTGAACCAAATTTTATAAAACCAGAATCGCTTCCTTGTAAGGCGGTATCATTTTGTTTCGCATAATTTACTATCCGTTTTGCGAGCGCACCCGCTATTTGTCTGTATAGTACTTTACCATAAGTTTTATTTTCCACAACAACGGTAGTTCGTTCGTTTTCTTCACTCGCTTTAGGATGCCATGCTACTAAATATTTTCCAGGATGGTATTTACTAAAAATAACATCTCCACTAATGGGATAACGTGTTACATGGACATTTAGTGGTGACATAAATACACTAACTTGTAAACGTTTTTCTTTAAAATATTCTTTTTCATAAACTTCCTCAATAACAACTACTTTGCCATCAACTGGAGAAACAACTGTTTCTTCGTTTGGTAAGGTGGTACGTTTGGGATTTCTAAAAAATTGCAGAATTAAAATTAAAAAAACCAATAGTGTAATCATAATGGCGGTTTGTAACCATTTAGTTGATATGAAACTGTCCACTAATAGAAATGAAGCGACAACGACAACAAATGTTACAAAAATAATTTTATGGCCTTCTTTATGAAACATAATGTAAAATTCTTAAAAATAAATATAAAAATGGAGCTGCAAAAATAATACTATCCAAACGGTCTAGCAAACCGCCATGTCCGGGCATAATCACACCGCTGTCTTTAACTTTTGCCTGTCTTTTGAACTTAGATTCAATCAAATCGCCTAAAGTTCCAAAAACACTAATAATAATACTTAATATGAGCCAGCTAGTAAAATTTAGTGTACCAGTAAAAGTAGCAATAAAATAACTAGCAATGCATGAGAAAAATAATCCGCCAAGGAAACCTTCAACCGTTTTTTTAGGTGAAATTTTTTCAAAAAGTTTTTGCTTTCCAAAATTTTTACCAACTATATATGCAAAAGAATCGTTAACCCAAACAAGGATAAAGGTTCCTAAAAGTATTTTCGGGTTATAATTTTCATAATAATTAGCTGTTAATAATAAAAAAACAAATGCACTTGAAATATAGAATGTTGTTAGTAAATAACGTTTGGTGCTGAATAGTGGAATTGTTTTACCAGAAAACAGATCTTTAATTAAAAATAGCTCTACAAATATGGTGAGTACCATAAGTATTTGAATGATTTCATTTAAGCCGTTATTCGTTTTTAAAATAAATGCCCAACCTGCGAATACGCTATAAATTATAATGAAAACAAAATAAGGCGCTAAACTTTTTAGTTGAATTAATTTTTTAAACTCTCCCATACAGATTAATCCAAAAATAAAAAAAATGATAATTACTGCAAATTCATTAAAAAGACAGGTGATAAGTAGTAAAATATACAGCAACCCAGAAAGAGATCGCATTAAAATTTCTTTCATATTATAGATCTTCTAGAAGAAGTAGGTATAAATTTTTAGCGCTGCTGCCGTAGCTTAAAAAATCTTTATCATCGTTAGATTTAAAATGTTTTATGGTGGTGATATTTGTTGGAATTTTTTCTCTATTTTTAGATTTAATTCCTCTTAAACCCTCACCAATATTTTCAACAATTTGACTTGTTGTAGCAAAAACCACGAAGTTTATTGGTAATTCTGGAAGTTTTTTTTCGAAGATTTGTTTTGAAGAAATAAGCAATGATCCATCGTTTGCAATTAAATTTTCACAAGTTGTAAGAAAATAAGTGGAATCACTTATCTTTGAGGTTGTTTTAAGTTTAGCATTTTTAAACCTATCTTCAAGATGTTTATTTAATATCAATGCTTTTTTGTCTTCCCAGTTATTTTCTTTTGATATAAGATTTAAATTTTCAAATATTTCATCTAAATTTTCACAATACAGAAACTTACCACCATTAGCTTTAAAATTTATAGTAAATTTTTCATCTATTGGTAATTTTATTTCTGGCATGTACTTGCCTCTATCGCTGGACTTAAGTTCGTCACTCGTATGTTCAGATTTGGAACCAAAAATTTTTCTAAAAAGACTCATTAAGTTAGCTGCTATTAACTGAATTCTTTTGGTAATGATCAAATATAAAAAATCTTAAATTAACCGTACGATTAATTTAAGATTTTTACTAAAAGCTTAACAATATATCGAATAAAATTTATTCTTTTGGAGATTCTTCTTCCTTTACTTTTGGTAATTCTTGCTCTTCCTTTTCAAAAGCGCGTTTTCCAAATATCTTTTCTAAATTATCTTTAAATATAACTTCTTTTTCAAGAAGTACTTCAGCCAATTGTGTCAGTTTATCTTTATTTTGCTCAAGCAACTTAATAGCACGCTGATATTGCTTTTCAATGATATCCGATATTTCTTTGTCAATTAATTCAGCAGTCTGTTCACTATATGGTTTTGTAAAGCCATATTCACTTTGTCCAGAAGAATCATAATACGTTAAATTTCCAATTTTATCACTTAAACCATAAATAGTAACCATGGCCCTGGCTTGTTTAGTAACTTTTTCTAAATCACTTAAAGCACCCGTAGATATTTGATTAAATATAACTTTTTCAGCAGCACGTCCTCCAAGAGCGGCACACATTTCGTCAAGCATTTGTTCAGGTCGAACAATTAAACGCTCCTCTGGTAAATACCAGGCAGCTCCTAAAGATCGTCCTCTTGGTACAATAGTAACTTTAACTAATGGAGCTGCATGTTCTAGCATCCAACTTGTAACCGCATGGCCTGCTTCATGAAAAGCAACTGCTCGTTTTTCGCTTGGTGTAACAATTTTATTTTTCTTTTCTAAACCGCCAATAATTCTATCTACAGCATCAAGAAAATCTTGTTTATCAACTGCTTTCTTTCCATTTCTGGCAGCAATTAAGGCTGCTTCGTTACAAACGTTGGCAATATCAGCACCAGAAAAACCTGGGGTTTGTTTAGAAAGAAATTCTAAATCTAAATCTTTTGCTTTTTTTAAAGGGCGTAAATGCACTTCAAAAATTTCTTTACGTTCACGAACATCGGGTAAGTCAACAAAAATTTGTCTGTCAAAACGACCTGCACGCATTAAAGCTTTATCTAAAATATCTGCTCTGTTAGTAGCTGCAATCACTATAACGTTAGCATTTGTGCCAAAACCATCCATTTCCGTTAAAAGCTGATTTAACGTATTTTCACGTTCATCATTACTACCAGACATCGCATTTTTACCTCTAGCACGACCAATAGCATCAATTTCATCAATAAAAATGATAGAAGGTGATTTTTCTTTGGCTTGCTTAAATAAATCTCTAACTCTAGATGCACCTACACCTACAAACATTTCAACAAAATCTGAACCCGATAATGAAAAGAAAGGCACTTTAGCTTCACCTGCAACGGCTCTTGCTAACAATGTTTTACCCGTTCCAGGGGGGCCGACAAGTAAAGCTCCTTTAGGTATTTTACCACCAAGTGTTGTATATTTTTCAGGAAATTTTAAAAAATCTACTATTTCCTGTACTTCTTCTTTTGCACCTTCTAAACCTGCAACATCTTTAAAGGTTGTTTTTACCTCAGTATTTTGATCAAATAATTTGGCTTTAGATTTTCCTATGTTAAAAATTTGTCCGCCAGCACCTCCGCCAGCACCTCCAGACATTCTGCGCATAATAAATATCCAAACACCAATAAGTAAAATAAAGGGTAAAATACCCATTAATAGATTGCCCCAATCATTGGTTTCCGTATCAAATTTTACTATGGGTTTTTGATCTAAATCTGCAGTAATTTCATTTAATTGATTCTCAAAGTTTTGTAAATCTCCAAATTCAAATTTATAGTTAGGAAGTGCCGTAGCCGAAGGGATGAATGTTTGTGGTTTTGATTTTTTATGAATCTCTTGGTTTTCAGCTTCTTTAGTTAAGTACACTTTTGCTACTCTAGTGTTTTTTACTATATCTACACGATCAACCTCTCCAGATTCTAAATATTTAAAAAAGTCTGATGGCGTTATCATTGTTCCATCTTGATACCCACTATTGCTAAATAATTGAAACCCTAAAAATAGAGCTATTAAAACACCATAAATCCAATACGGACTAAACTTAGGCTTCTTATCCTTTATTTTCTTTTTCTCGTTTGCCATTTTTTTATTTTAGTAACTCGTTTCTATAATTGTTGTTTTTGCATCACCCCAAAGGCTTTCAATATCATAATATTCTCTGATATGCTTTTGAAAAACATGCACAACAACATTCACGTAGTCTATTAATACCCATTCAGCATTGTCTAAACCTTCTGTGTGCCAAGGATTATCTTTAAGCTCTTTGCTAACTTTTTTCTGTATTGAATTAACTATAGCGTTAACTTGTGTATTTGAAGTTCCTTCACAAACTATAAAATAATCACAAACCGTGTTTTCAATCTCTCTTAAGTCTAAAATATTAATTTCTTTACCTTTAACATCTTCAATCCCACTTATTATTACAGATATTAGTTGGTCTGCGCTTATTTTTTGTTTCGCCATTAATTTTATTTAATTTGTGCAAAGTTATTATTTTTTTAGTTCTTTATACTTCAAAATAATCATAAGATTTTAAAGTATTAATTTAACTTGTATATGCCTATAATCAAACTTGATGCCATCGATTCAACAAATAACTATTTACGTAGATTAATTAATGTAGAAGAAGTAGCTGATTATACTATCGTTTTGGCAAAAGAGCAAACTCAGGGTAGAGGGCAAATGGGCACCGTTTGGAATTCTGAAAAAGGAAAGAACCTTACCTTTAGTGTGTTTAAAGATTTAAGTGTACACGATATTGAATTTCCTTTTTATATAAGCATGGCCATTTCTCTGGCTATTTTTAAAACTTTTAAAACTTTAAATATACCAGATTTAAAGATTAAATGGCCAAACGACATTTTGTCAGCAGATAAAAAGATTTGTGGTATTTTGATTGAAAATGTCATAAAAAACAAGTTAAGTTCTACCATTATTGGAATTGGGATTAATGTGAATCAAACCCTGTTTATAAATCTTCCTAAAGTGTCGTCCTTAAAAAAAATTACAGGAGTTCATTATAATTTAGACGAAATTTTACAACTTATAATGAGGTATACAAAAGAATATTCTAAACTTTTGCAAGATGGAAAATATGATATTGTTAAAAATGAATATGAAGATAATTTGTTTAGAAAAAATAAACCCTCAACATTTAAAGATGCTGAAGGCGTTTTGTTTTCTGGTTTTATAAAAGGGATTACAAAATATGGTAAGCTACAAGTTATTTTAGAGGATGAAATTATAAAAAAATATGATCTTAAAGAAATTACTTTAATGTATTAAATAGCTTTTGGAATACTTGTAACTAAAGTTTCGATAAATTTTTTAATTGGGCTTTTTATCATCATTGCCATCATAGGATTAAAATCGCCGGTAAATTCTAACTGCACTTCGCTAGTTTTTTCATTAATTTTAATAATATTTCCAATCAGTGAAAAATCAATTTTTCCTCCAGCAGCTCCTAAAATTATTTTATTGGGCGGTATTACTTCTTTCTTTTTTAATATTATTTCTGGCATACCCTTCAGGGCAAATAAAAAGGTATCTTCACTTAAAACTTCAAATTTACTTATATTTTCGGGCATTAAATATTCGAAATTCTTAATATCAGATAAAAAGTTAAAAACATCTTCTGGAGATTTTTCAATACTAATTTTTGGGGATTCTAAATTCATAATATTTTTATTTGTTTGTTATTAAGTTGTTTAATCGTTTATGTCTTAACGACTTTACAACGAAACTATATTTTTACCTATCAATTAGCGTTCCATTCACTGGGATTGGAATTCCATTCAGATAAAGTTTTTAATTCTTTTTCAGAAATATATTTGGCCTCTAAGGCTTGTTCTAATAAGTTTTCATAGTTACTTAAAGTATGTAAAATAATGTTTTCCTTTTTAAAATTTTCACTAGCTACATCAAACCCATAAGTAAAAATAGCAACCATACCTTTTACTGTTATATTAGCTTCTTTTAAAGTTTTAACAGCGTTTAAACTACTCTTCCCGGTACTAATTAAATCTTCAACAACCACTACGTTTTGGCTGCTTTCAATAAAACCTTCAATTTGATTTTTTCGCCCATGCCCTTTAGCATCGGGTCTAACGTATATAAATGGCACCCCTAAATATTCAGCCACAAGCATTCCAATACCAATAGCACCAGTGGCAACACCAGCTATAACATCGGGTTTGCCATATTGTTTTTCAATATGCTTTGCCATGGTTTCGCGAACATAATTACGAATTGTAGGAAAAGAAAGTATAATACGATTATCGCAATAAATAGGAGATTTCCAACCTGATGCCCAGGTAAAAGGTTCATTCGGACTTAGTTTTATGGCATTTATTTGCAATAAAACTTCGGCTGTTTTTTTGGCTGTTTCTTTATTGAAGATCATGTCTGTAAAATTACACATAAATTTAAATTTAAGTTACGCTTAATTATTAATAAAAATATTTTTTTTAACAATGCATAGTTTATAACTAAAAATGATATTTTTACCAAAATTAAATATTAATTAATATCGACATGTATAAAGTTTTTGTTGGTGATAAACCAATAATTTTAACTACCAAAGTAGAGAAAGAAACTAACTTTAAAAATTATTTGCTTAAAACAGTAAAAATTAAAAAAGTTATTAAAAAACTTAATACATCATCATTAAGTGAGGCGCGTTTAATACATAGAAATAAGGAGAAACTCTTAAATAAGTTTCTAAAAAAACTACCTAATGTTATTGCTGGCGGAGGAAAAGTATATAATGATAATGGAGACATTTTATTTATATACAGAAATGATAAATGGGACTTACCAAAAGGAAAAGTTGAAGGTAAAGAGACTATTGAAGAAACTGCTTTAAGAGAAGTTGCCGAAGAAACAGGAGTTGCAGGATTACAAATTACAAAACCCCTTGAAACTACGTATCACATATTTAAACGAAACGGACGTTATAAAATAAAAATCACCTATTGGTTTGAAATGAAAACTAATTTTAATGGTAATTTATATGCTCAAGAAAATGAGGGTATAACAAAAGTAGCGTGGTTAAATAGCAAGCAGATACTAGAGGCGCTTGAAAACTCTTATTCTAATATTAAATTGTTGGTTTGAATTTATTACACATGTAATTTCAAAATAAATTTACTCATGTAGTTTTTGTTTGTTCAAAGTATCCTATAAACCAGATATTGCAAATGTGCTTTCTCGTAATGCTCACTATGTTTGTAAATCCAATCCAATTGAGCAAAGCCATCGTTATTAAATTCGGTCACGTCTTTTTTTAAGGCGTTCAAATTATACTTTAAGATTCGGATCATTATTTAATAGCTCTAAAGATATACCTTCCCAAACATAAGGAGAAAAACCTTCTTTTTGTTGTAAAATAGTATCGAAAAAATTCCAATTAAAAAATGAATCTGGTGCTTGAGGTTCTAAAGTTTATGGTTTGTTGATAAGTAGCCGTTTCTAAACCATTCGATTTTTCAAAATGCGTTTCAAAATTATAATCTGGTTTTTCGTTTAATAAATTACAGGCCACTATAAAAAGGCACAAAAGCAAGATTTTTTTTCATCAAAACATAATTTTTATAAATCTACAATTTCTTAGTAAATGATTATATTATTCATATTGAAATATCAGATGATTTGTGAATTAAATGAAGCTTTTAATGGGTATTATTCTCAAACGTTTTAGTTAAACAAAAGTCTTAAATAGCGATATCTGCTTGTATGTGACTATTTAAAACGTAAATTTGCTGCTTGTAAAAAACAATCATGACTGAGTTTATAAGAAAGCGAGCAGCCAATGCTAAAGATGATATATTAAGCGGAATCACAGTGGCTTTAGCACTTGTTCCTGAGGCTGTTGCATTTGCTTTTGTAGCAGGTGTAGATCCTTTAGTTGGTTTATATGCGGCGTTCATGATTGGGTTAATTACCTCAATTTTTGGAGGTCGTCCTGGGATGATTAGTGGTGCCACAGGTGCTTTAGCTGTTGTAATGGTAAGTTTAGTGGCAGAAGGCAATGCTTTTGGTGCCGAAAGTGAGCAACTAGGGCTTTACTACTTGTTTGCAACCGTTATTTTAATGGGAATTATACAAATACTTGCAGGTGTTTTTAAATTAGGTAAGTTTGTAAGATTGATTCCGCACCCCGTAATGATGGGTTTTGTAAATGGACTAGCTATTGTTATTTTTTTATCACAATTGGGGATGTTTAAAGATGCATCGGGTAATTATTTTACTGGTACTCAACTTTGGATCATGCTTGGTTTAGTAGCATTAACTATGGGGATTATGTTTGGTCTACCTAAGCTAACCAAAAAACTTCCCGAAGCTTTAGTCGCCATTTTAATAGTTTCTGCTATTGTTATTTTCGGAAATTTAGATGTAGCCACCGTGGGTAGTTTTATTCGTGATGGTGGAGGCGAAGGATTAAAGGGTGGTTTACCACAATTTCAAACAGACATATTCAGCAAAGTACCGCTAAATTGGCAAACCCTTAAATTCATTGGGCCTTATGCTTTAATACTTGCAGCTATCGGATTAATTGAATCGTTAATGACACTTAATTTGGTTGATGAATTAACCGAAACTAGAGGTGACACAAACCGGGAATGTTTAGCACAGGGTGGTGCTAATATAGTTACGGGCTTGTTTGGTGGTATGGGAGGCTGTGCTATGATTGGACAATCGATTATTAATATTAAAGGTGGTGGTAGAGGCAGACTTTCGGGTATTGTTGCAGCCGTTTTATTACTCATATTTATTTTATTTGCATCAGGATTAATCGAGCAAGTGCCTATCGCAGCATTAGTAGGGGTTATGTTTATGGTTGTTATTGGTACGTTTGCCTGGAGTAGTTTTCGTATTTTAAATAAAATTCCGTTAAGTGACGTTATTGTATTAATCAGCGTGTCTGCTTTAACCGTGGTTTTCGATTTAGCCATTGCTGTTATTGCAGGCGTTATTATTAGTGCCCTGGTATTTTCTTGGGAAAATGCAAAACGTATTCGTGCACGCAAGCGTATGCGCGACGATGGTACTAAAGTTTATGAAATTTGGGGACCATTATTCTTCGGTTCTATACTGGCCTTCAACGACAAATTTGATGTAAAAAACGATCCCGAAAACGTTGAGATTGATTTTGTAGAATCTCGTATCAGCGATCATTCCGCTTTAGAAGCTATTTTTAATTTAGTTAATAGGTATGAAACTGAAGGCAAAACAATAAAGCTTAAACATTTAAGTGAAGATTGTAAAATTTTACTCTACAAGGCGAGTCCAAAATTTAGAGAAGTTATTGTTGAAGATATAGACGATCCACGTTATCACTTAGCCGAAAATCCCGAGGCATTTACCAAAGGTCTTTCAGAATATAAGTTTAAATAAACCATTTTGGGCGGTACCCAAGGGTCGGGCTTTCGGTAGTCGCTTTTTTGTGTCGCATAGGTGCAACAACACAAAAAGAGCTTCAACAATACCTCAATCCCTAATGCAATCCAGAACTTCAAAAAAAATTTAGCGTTTAAATGTATAACCTCCTCGTCTTCAATTTCTAAGTTTTGAAATTAAGCTCAGCTTGACCCTTAAGACGAGGAGTATTAAGATCCCAAAAGCAACTGAAGACGAAAAGAAAAATACTTATTCCTTAGTTATAATATTCACTTTAACGTGCTCAGAATGAAAACGGTATCAATTTTCAACGTATCGATCTTTTAAGTTGTTCCTTTACACGGTCAAACGATTTTTTACTAGCACGTTCCCAATGGTAAATTTTATATTTTTTACCTTTATTAGCGTCGTATTTAACCTTTTTAGCACGAATATCTCTTGCCCAATGAAAACGCTTTTTAATCACGGTTTGAATTAAACTATCCTCAGTTCCTAATCTTTCTAAAGCATTTAAGGCTGCTATTGATATAACTTGTATTTAATCATTCATAGCTTTTAAAAGCGCAGGAATAGATGACGGTTTTCCAACATGCTCTAAAGCTTCGGCAGCTAATTTTCTGGTTTTGTAGTTGCCATGTTCTAAAGCATATTCTAACTTTTCAACATGTAGATTTTGCATCCAGAAAAAAATTATTTTTTCTGATGATTGAATAAAGCGACATCTAAAAAGTAAATAGTTAATATGGTGTAACATGGATGCTTAAATAAACCTGTTACTTATTAGTATTTAAAAAATAAGTTTTGTTACATTTTTAGAAGCTAGAAGCTAGAAGCTAGAAGCTAGAAGCTAGAAGCTAGAAGCTAGAAGCTAGAAGCTAAAAGCTAAAAGCTAGAAGCTCAAACTGTAAACTGCGACTGCTACTAAAAAATAATATTTACAAGATCTCTTTCGGAATAATTTTTCGAGTCCAAGTTTTTATACGTTTATAATAACTTACCTCAGAATCTGGATTGTAATCTAATGTTGTTTCCCAAGAGTTTTCAGATTGAAACTCTATTTCAATACCTTCTAAAACACGTTTAGAAATTTTTTCAGATTCCACAATAACTATACACTCTGTATTCAAATTAGCACTTCGTGGGTCTAAATTAAAAGTTCCAATAACAGTCGTTTTTCCATCAATAACCATAGATTTTGCATGCAATCCGAATATGGGTTTATGGTCTAATTCTAATTGCAATTCACCAGTCATTATTTTTTTACGCTCCGCGGCATCAGGTCTAAATTCAAATATTCTAATACCGGTTTTAAGTAATTTTTCTCTATCTGTTTGATAACTACTAAAAGCTTCCACATTATCGGTTGACGCCAAACTATTGGTAAGAATTCTAATTTTTACACCACGCTCCACAGCCTCTTTAAATAAATTTTTACTTAAGTTTGAGGTAATTAAATAAGGCGTTTGAATCTCAATAGATGTTGTGGCATTTTTAATCAAATTAATTAGCGCAGTAGTAGAAATACCACCACCAATTAAACTATTTTGCTCATCATTTTTACCTGGAATATCTGAAATAAACTTAACATCTTTCAACCAAACCAAATCACCAGAATTTTTTATGGCATTAAAAGTTGTTGGTAAATTTTCAATACGTTGTTTTACTTGTGGCCAAAAATTTTCAGGATTACATGCATATTCGTGAAGTTTATCGAATTGATTTTCTTTTATGGAGTTTTTAGGTTTTTCATCAACAATACTTGTAACATTTTTACTTAATTCACTATTCCAAAATGCTTCAAAAGATTTTTTTACGGCTTTGGTTTCTTTTCCTATTAAAAGAATATCTCTGTCTCTAAAATTATATTCATGGTCATAATCAAAATATTCATCAGCTATATTTCGGCCACCAGTAATAACTACTTTATCATCAACAATAAATGTTTTATTATGCATTCGCTGATTCGCAGATTTAAAATCCGTTGCAAATTTTCCAATTTTTTGCAATATGTTTTTGCCTAAGTTTACACCTGGATTATATATTTTAACCGTAATATTTTCATGAGAACTAAACGTTAAGAGGTCTTCTATATCTGCATCAACCATAATATCATCAACTATAATTCGTACTTGAACACCTCTATCAGCAGCTCTTACCAAATAATCGCAGGCAATGAATCCTACATTATCCATAGAAAATATAAAATATTGGATATCAATAGTTTTTTTAGCATATTCACATAACCAAGCTCTTGCTACCATAGATCCACTACTATCCTCAAGTATATAAACACCTGTTTTGTCCTTCATCAAAGGCACAACGTCGCTTAATTCATCAGAAAGGCTTGCATTATGATTATTATGAATATTTGAACAAAAATCTGTTTCTGAAATAACGTTTTTATCTCGTTTACAGGAAACCAGAAAGCCTGAAGAAATTATACAAGCAAAAATACATTTCAAAATAAAATACATCCGAAATATGTTTTAGTTTTTTGATTTATACGGTGTAGTCAAAATTACTCATGGATTCTGAAAACTAAGTAACCCGAACACTTTCAGGAACTAGCTTGGTATAATCACCATTATTTCTAATGACATCGCGTACAATCGATGATGAAATGTAGGAGGTGCTGGCAGCCGTTAAGAGAAAAACAGTTTCTATATTTGATAAATGTCTGTTAGTATGTGCTATAGCTTTTTCAAACTCAAAATCGGCTGGGTTTCGTAATCCACGTAAAATAAATTCTGCTTCAATGTATTTACAGAAATCAACGGTAAGCCCTTTATAAGTTAAAATCCTTATTTTAGGTTCATCAGAAAAAGCGTCTTCAATAAATTTTTTACGTTCGTCAAGCGAGAACATATAGTTTTTATCAGAATTAATCCCAATAGCCACAATAATTTCGTCAAAGAGGGTAACGCCACGTTTTATAATATCGTAGTGTCCTAAAGTTAATGGATCAAAAGATCCCGGAAATATGGCTCGTTTCATTCCTATCCCTAAACCTTTCCAAATGAAAGGGAATTTTTTATTTAAATTATATTATTGAATTTAAGTATTTATTAATCCGCATAGGAGAAATTAATACTATGTAAATATACAATTTAAAGCTAGTTTTTATAGTTCTCATAATAGTTTCCTTCCTTATGATGGATTAAGTGAGGATTCAATAGCATTATCAAATAACTCACTCATACTTATACCTGCAGCGGCTGCTTGTTGTGGTAGGATGCTTTCTCGCGTTAATCCAGGTACGGTATTCATTTCCAATAAATGCGGTTCACCATCTTTAAAAATAAATTCGCTTCGGCTAAATCCTGTCATTTTTAAAACATCATATATTTTTTTAGCAACGCTATTTACTTTATTTTCTTGTTCTTTAGTTAAGCGTGCAGGCGTGATTTCTTGAGATTTACCAAGGTATTTGGCTTCGTAATCGAAAAAATCATTGTCGCTAACTATTTCGGTAATAGGCAATACTTTAGTTTTGCCATTATATTTTATTACACCAACAGAAACTTCTGTACCATCTAAAAACGATTCAATGATAATTTCATCATCTTCTTTAAATGCGATAGTAATGGCATTTTTCAAATCGGCTTTTTTATGCACTTTAGTCACTCCAAAACTACTACCAGCTTTATTAGCCTTTACAAAACAGGGTAAACCTACTTTTTCTATAATATCATCTTCATTTATATGATCACCAAAATTTAAATAAAACGATTCCGCAGTTTTAATGCCATACGGTTTTAAAACACTTAGGCAATCCCGTTTATTAAACGTTAATGCCGCTTGATACATATTGCAACTGGTTTGTGGGATGTTAAGCAATTTAAAATAAGCTTGCATAAACCCATCTTCACCTGGCGCCCCATGAATGGCATTAAAAACGCAATCAAAAGTAATTTTGAAGCTATCAATATGTATTGAAAAATCATCTTTATCGATGGGTATTTCTATATCATCTTTGTCAACATATATCCATTTATCTTTAAAAATATGAATGCGATAAACGTTATATTTTGACGAATCTAATGTTTCGAAAACGACATTTCCGCTTTTTAATGAGATTTTATATTCGCTAGAATATCCCCCCATAATTATGGCAATATTTTTTTTCATTAACCTTATTTTGTTAAGTCCAAAAAGGACTGGATCTTATTATTTTATTTTTGCATGACCAAAAACTTACAATAAAACGTATTTATAATAAGTTAAGCTAAAATATCATATATATTGCAAAACAAAAAACAGTTCTGTTTTTATATATTTGCGTATCCAAAATTTATTAAATGAGCATTATTAAATTTCTCACCAGTAAAACATTCTTAAAACAAATTTTATTAGCAATAGTTGCTACTGCTGTATTGTGTTTTATCATGTTAAAATGGTTAAATATCTCTACAAATCATGGGGAGTTTGAAACGGTACCCGATTTAACAGGAAAATCAATAAGCGTAGCGCAAATAGCATTAAAAGAAAATAATTTGGTGATGCAAATACAAGATTCAGCAAATTACAATCCTGATTATCCAAAATTTTCAGTGATAGAACAGGAACCACCGGCAGGAGAAAAAGTAAAAGAAGATAGAAAAATATATATTACATTAAACCCTTCGGGTTACAGAAAAATACAAGTTCCAGATTTAAAAGAGCGCACCTTTAGGCAAGCTAGACCAACACTGGAGGCCTTAGGTTTTAAAATTGGTAAATTAACATATGTTGATAATATTGGTAAAGATTTAGTGCTAAAAATGAGCCATAAAGGGAGTACGATTAATGAAGGTGATGAGCTGTCTAAAACATCAATTATCGATTTAGTTTTGGGTAATGGCAACCGACCATAATTATGGATGACTACACACCACAATTACCAGATGAAGATAATCTTTACGAGCACCATGCCTTTACGGTAGATAAGGGACAAACACCACTTCGTATAGACAAATATTTAATGAATTTTGTCGAAAATGCTACCCGAAATAAAATTCAAACTGCAGCAAAAAATGGAAGTATTTTTGTGAATGATATTCCTGTAAAATCCAATTATAAAGTAAAACCTAACGACCAAATTAGGGTGCTATTTTCACATCCACCTTTTGAAAATTTATTGGTGGGCGAAGATATAGATATTGATGTAGTTTATGAAGATGATACGCTTTTAGTAGTAAATAAGCCCCCTGGCATGGTGGTACATCCGGGGCATGGAAATTATTCTGGTACGCTTATAAATGCTTTAATATATCGGTTTGATAATTTACCAAATAACTCTAGCGAACGTCCAGGTTTAGTACATAGAATTGATAAAGATACCAGTGGACTTTTAGTGGTTGCAAAAACCGAACACGCTATGGCGCATTTATCTTTACAATTCGCCAATAAAACTAGCGAACGCGAGTATGTGGCTATTGTTTGGGGAAATATGGAAGACGATGAGGGCACCATAGAAGGTAAAATCGGGCGGCACCCAAAAAACCGGTTGCAAAATACCGTTTATTTAGATGATGATGCTGATAAAGGCAAACCAGCCGTTACACATTATAAAGTTATAGAACGTTTAGGCTACGTTACTTTGGTGTCTTGCATGCTCGAAACGGGGCGCACACACCAAATACGGGTCCACATGAAACACATAGGGCATACGCTTTTTAATGACGAACGTTATGGTGGCGAAAAAATATTAAAAGGCACAACCTTTACTAAATATAAACAGTTTGTAGATAACTGTTTTAAAATATTGCCACGGCAAGCACTACACGCGAAAACCTTAGGTTTTGTGCACCCAAAAACTGGTAAATTTTTAAAGTTTGAAACCCCTATTCCAGACGATATGCAGCAGTGCATCGAAAAGTGGAAAACCTATTCAAAGCATCAGGAATTGGAGTGATTTTTTCAGGTGCCGTTTAACTTGTTTGTTACACGGTGTTGTAATTTCGTTATTTTTTTGCTTAATTATTCTTCTATTAAGGCTATTAAATCTTTAATTTCTTTATCTAGATTTTCTCTTGAATTAATCACATCTTGTGTGAATGTCAATTTCATTCCTAGAAGGTTTCTTATTCTTTTAATTTCTAATAATTGAGAATAATTGTTTTTTGGTTCGTTTTCGATATTGATATCTGGAATGTTAGATTTTACTAAAGGAATAAAATTAATGTCATTTTCCATTATATCATCTATACGGATTTGATGTACCTTCAGTCTGTCGTCAAGAATGTCGTTGAGTTTATTTTGCCGAAATTCTAATTCTGTAAACCTTTCATTTATCTTTTTATTCTTAATTAAATTCAACTTATTGGTACTTTTCAAATTATTATATGTATTAAAAGTTGGTTGGTCACTTTGTAATTCCCAAACCGCACTTTTAAAAATAGAGTCGGGAATTATTTGCGAATTGGATTTAGTATTGTTAGCATCAATTCCGAGAATTTGTATAAGCCTTTCCTTTAGGGTAATTTCTTCAGAGATTAAAAATTCAGATTGTGCTTTTGAAAGTTTTAAATTTTCTAGTAAGGTTTCTAATATAGCTTTTTCCTCAATCGAGTTTTTTCTGTTTTCATTCCAGTTGTTGATTGACAGTGCAATTAAAATTCCTATTACTACAAGAATAATTTCTCCGATTGCATAAGTCAAGTATTTTCCAAACTTATTTTCGGTCAGTTTTTTTTTGTCGAATGTTTCTAAAGAATTTTATCATTGGTTAGCGGTTTGTCCCGAGTTCTCGTGATGAAGCACAACGACTTGATATGAAATCGTTTCAATGTTTTAGAATTTTGTAATAAACCACTCCAATCCTTTTGTTGAAATAACGGCATCCTGTTCCCCTGTAGCCCCTGAAAAAGACGCTAAAATATAGCCGGAATCTATCTTTTTAATAATGCCTCCAAGATAACCTAATTCGCCATTTTTTTGTGGTCTAATTTTACTACCACTATTCGTTAATGTCTCAGCCATTTCTGCGGCTTTAGAATTTGCTACTGCCAAAAAGTTTGATCTTTCGTTAGTCATGTTACCAACAACCAACATTTTTGATGTCCAAGTACGTGTTTCATTTCCTGGGATAAAATATACCACAGCAACCCCTTTAACATTAATGTCTTCAGCAGCATTTTTCATGATTTTCAAGGCATCTTCAGCATGTTTTATAAAAATTTTTTCTGCTTTTTTTTCTTCCTTAGACATCGTTTGTGCATAAGTGTAAGAATTTATACTTGATACCATTGTTAATGCTAATAATAAATAAAATTTTCTCATTTTTTTAGTGTTTTTTTTCGTTAACTAAGTTAGTTATTTTTGATTAATTTATCGTTGTAGATCTCACTTATATAAATGATTCATGTCAATTAGTGCTGTTTAATTATTCATCAATTGAATTTATTGCACTATTGTAAATAATTGTTATTTGAAATTTTAAAAGTAGTTTAGTAATCGTAATTTTGAAATAAATTATGAGTTTCCCCATTTTGGGGAATATTATAGAGGTTATCAGATGAGCTATTAAGTCACACAAGGTACGTGGATTGTAGAACTTAAGTAGCATCTTAGCACTAAAAACATTAAATATAATTAGATGAAATTAGTATTATCACCAGCAAAATCTTTAGATTTTGATACTGAATTGCCAATAAAACAACATACTAAACCACATTTTTTAAATGAATCTGAACGTTTAAATAAAATTTTAAAAAAGAAATCGGCTAAAAGTTTATCAAAACTTATGAGTATTTCTGATGCTTTGGGGCAATTAAATTATGAGCGTAACCAATCTTGGGAATTACCTTTTACTAAAGATAATTCCCGACCAGCCATTTATGCTTTTAACGGTGATGTGTATCGTGGTTTAGATGCGTACACCATCCCAAAACATAAAATAGAAACGTTACAAAACACAGTACGTATTTTATCAGGTATATATGGAATTTTAAAACCAACCGATTTAATTCAACCTTACCGTTTAGAAATGGGGACTAAATTACCGGTTGGTAAAAATAAAAATCTATATGAATTTTGGAAAAAAGATATTACCAAAGTTTTAAATGAAGAACTTGAAGATGACGAATTATTTTTAAACTTAGCCAGTCACGAATATTTTAAAGCTATAGATACCAAAGCATTAAAAGTGCCAGTAACTACAGCTCATTTTAAAGATTTTAAAAATGGCGCTTATAAAGTGATCTCGTTCTATGCTAAAGAAGCACGTGGCCGTATGGCACGGTACATTGTGGACAATAAAGCAAAAACCGTTGACGATTTAAAAGGCTTTAACTACGAAGGTTATAATTTTAGCGAACCCATGAGTTCTGAAAACGATTTAGTTTTTATAAGATAAATTTATGTACTACTATCTCATTATCGCATTACAAGGCTATTGTATATATCACATGTACAAAAATAAAAACTCCTATTATTGGGCATTTTTAATAATATTTTTACCGGTAATAGGTTGCGCCATATATTTAATAACTCAGGTTTATAATAAGCAAGATGCCGAAAAAATAACAAATGAAATTACGCATATTATAAACCCAACTAAAAAGATAACAGATTTAGAAAAACGACTTGAATTTTCAGAAACTTATCAAAATAGAGTGAATTTAGCAGATGCATATCTTGAAAATAAGAATTTTAATAGCGCGCTTCCACACTATTTGGAGGCACTACATGATAGCTCTCAAAACGATTTTTATGTAGCCAGTAAATTAGTTGAAATTTACTTTTTAACGGAAGACTATAATAATGCTGTTTTATATGCCGAAAAGATTAGAGATTGTTTTGAATTTAAAAAATCTAAAACTCAGTTTATTTATGGTTTAGCTCTAGAAAAGTTAGGCGATTTTGAATCTGCAGAAAGTAATTTGAGGCAAATTGATATTCGGTATTCGTTTTATGAAGAGCGTTTAGAATTAGCTAAATTTTTAATAAGTCATGATAATGTAGCTGATGCCAAGGAAATATTAGAAGACATTAAAAATGAATCGCAGCACATGACAAAAACGAACAAACGTATTTATTGGGATACTATTCAAGAAGTTGAAAAGCTCCATTCAAACTTGGCTTAATATTATTTTACTTTAGCTTTATTTCCAATACTTATTTTACCTTCAAAGGAGGGTTTCTTTTTTATTCGTGGTCGTCTTGCACCAAAAGTACCTCGGTTTATTTTTCCGCGTTTTGTTTTTTTATCGCCTTTTCCCATAATAAATTAAGTGTTTTCCATTCCCTCGAATATGGGAATCTCATTATCTTTAATTAATAATTTAATATAGTAATTTTAAATACTAAACCCAAGATAAATCTGTGTTTATTCATAAGCATCCGTATAAACCTTTTATCCAAAAAGATACCACTAAACTTATTGTTGGTACATTACCGCCACCTAGGTTCTCAACTGGGAATCTTTTAGAAAAAGATGTCGATTTTTGTTACGGAAGTTATTATAATTCCCTTTGGTTATTTATGGACAAAATTCATAATTTGAATTTGCGATATGATAATTCTAAAGAAGCTATTCAGCAACGAAAACAATTTTTAATTCAATATAACATAGGTATTTGCGATATTGTAGAACGTTGCGAACGTGATAAAATTGATGCTTCCGATTTAGGAATGAGAAATATAAAACTTCGTGATGTTATAGGCTATTTAAAGAAATATCCAAATATAGATACCTTGTTTTTTACTGGAGGAAACAGTAAAAATGGACCTGAATATTTTTTTAGAAAGCATCTAAAGGAATTGAATTTAAAATTAGAATTAGTTTCAAACAAAATCCCGAGAATTCATCAATTTTCAATTCCGATTGGAACGCGGAAATCTGGAAAATTAAAAAGAATAATCAAAACCGTATCCTTAACCTCAAGTTCAGGAGCTGCCAATATTTCAATAAGTAAAATTCCGCTTTACAGGCAGCTAAAAGCTGAAAACCCCGAGTTTAATACGTTTGACTTTAGGCTAATGCAGTATCGGGAGTTTTTTTGAGTGTGAAGGATAGTTGCTTGATCAAGTAATTATTTTAACTTAGTTCTTCTTAAGTTTGACTTTTATTAAATTAGATTATTAATCAGAAAGAATAAAAGAGAGAATTAAGGTTAATATACACGGTGAAGTTTTAACTTCGACAACATTGATAATCCTCTCTCTTTTCTACTAAAAACCACGTTCAGTTCTGTGAGACTTTAGATCTCGTTTTCAAGTTGTTGTGAGTGTTAGTAGTGTATTCTTTCCTAAAACATTTTGTTATGAATAAATATAATGAAACTTTTGGAATAGACATTAGCAAAGATGTCTTTGATTGTTATGGTAGTAAACAAGGTCATTTACAATTTAAAAATAGTGAATTAGGCTTTAAAAAGTTTCATAAAACACTATCAAAAAATAGTTTAGTGGTTATGGAGGCTACGGGTTATTATCACTATCGATTTGCTCAATTTTTGTATAAGAAAGATGTTTCAGTATCTGTTGTAAATCCTTTATCTATCAAGCGATTTATTCAAATGAAGTTAGCTAAAGTTAAAACAGATAAAAGTGATGCAAAAGCAATCTGTAATTATGGTTTAACACAGGATGTTCCATTGTACAATGCACTTACCGATACTCAAAGTGAGTGTTTACAGTTGTTTCGATTAATGGATAATTTATTAAAAACAAGAACAGCTACCAAGAACAAGATTCATGGTGAAGAAGTGTTAGGCATTCCATCATCTTATGTTTTTCGATCTTTAAAAAGGACTAAGAAATACTTAGATAAAGAGTTGAAAGGAATAGAAGAGAAGTTGTTGTCTTTAGTCAAAAAAGATCAACAATCACAACTCACATTGTTGCAAAGTATTCCAGGAGTAGGGATAAAAACTGCACTGTTTTTAATTATAGTTACTGATGGATTTAACAAGTTTGAAACCGCTTCACAATTGTGTAGCTATGTTGGCATCACTCCAACGATAAGAGAATCTGGGAATAGTGTAAGAGGAAGATCCAGAATCAGTAAAGTTGGCAACAGAAAATTAAGGAATTTACTATTCTTATGTTCGATGAGCGCTTATAAACACAACAAATCTTGTATGGCGATATTTGAACGAATCACCAATAAAGGAAAGAGTAAAAAGTTAGCATTAATAGCAGTTTCCAATAAATTACTCAAACAATGTTTTGCCATTGCAAAGTCTGGACGTCCATATGATCCGGCCTTTGTTTCTGTTTTAGTATCTAAATAGTCAGTGGTAAAAAAGGGTATGAAAAAAGCTTAAACTAATGTTTAAGCCTAGAATAATATTGCGCAAAATTAATGAAGAAAAGAGTTGCTTTTTAACTCAGTTCTTTGTTGGCAACAGTTTTTATTTAAGTCTTATTTTCAATTGATGCAGAACCAAAATTACTATTTTTTAATAAAAGCTAAGAGGCTTAATCATTTATTATTTCTATAAAACTTTTATTGGCATTTTCACTCTGATTAATTACAATAATATCATTATTTAGTAAAGTGAAAAGTAGTGGTTTTCCTTGTGTGTCAAATTCTTTAGAAACATTTCTAAAATCTAAATATTTATGCATTACAATTCTATTTAATTCTTTTATTGCAAAATAAATATCATGGTCTTCGGTAATATAGATGTCAGAATATTTTTCTTGAATTCCAATAAAATCGTAGCCATTGAAAGACATGGGGTAACCATAATTTCCAAGGTTTTCCTCAGATAGGTCATTATAATTTAATTTTAAATGGAAACCATAATCAGTACTTATGATATATGAGAAATCAGGAGCAACAGCAAATACTTGTTCACTTTTTATAGATCCATTATCTATTCCTAAAGAAAAATCTAACTCACCGTTAATAAAGTTATATTTATTTATTGATGATTCGTTTTGATGTCCATTAAACACAGGTTCTAGCCTGAAAAAATATGTGCTTGTGGAGTTAACAAGCCTTGAGCTTTTGTGATGATATCCTGTATTTCTATGGACTATGTGATTTTCAATATCATAATAGGAAAAGTGACTGTAATATCCAGAAATAGATTTTTCTAAGAAAATAATGTAATTTTCTTTAATAATCATAGATGTGATATCTATGTTAGTATCTAAATCGATTTCTTGAACTAATCTGTAATCTTCTAAACTATACACATATATTTTACCATTTTCAGATGGGATGTATAGTTGTTGTACTCCATTATATGTTTCAATAACTGGGTGATGAACTCTTGCGCTAATATCAATAGAATGTATAATTGAAAAGTTATAAGGGTTATAAAATAATATTTCTCCATCTCCGCCAATTATGATTACTTCATTTTCATGTAGCGGATTTTTAACCATTTCTATTGGAACGAAATCAATAAAACGAGGGTTTTTAATTGTAATTGTATTTTTACTTTCTATGGTATTACCATTTACCTCTTTGGAAACTCCATAAGTAATATATTCTGATAAAAAGCTTGAAGAATCTTCGTAAGTAATTTCACTTTGGTTAATTATTTCGGATATTGAAAACTCATTTTTAAAAATATCCATACGGTATAAAGAAGCATCATAGATGGTTTCCGTTCTATGAATACTGTAATTTGAAAAGTTATCATTTTCATCTTTCTCCCATTCTAAATTGATAAGACCATTGTTCAACTTTTCAACACTTAAAATTTCAAATGCAAGTTCAGCCCTCTCATAATAAAGATGATTAATACTAACAACTTGTTCTTTATATTGATTGAATGGATTTTCATATACCGTTACTACTACATAATTTACATAGGCATTGTAAGGAATATCAGTGTCAGTAAATGAAAATTGGTTACTATTTTTAATTTCCTTTCTAAGTTTGCCAAGATTTGCAATAACTGAGATATTAGAAAAAACATTGGTTGCACTTTCTAATCGATAAACTTTATAAGAAACAAAGCCTTCAATTTCTACTGGTCTCCAAACTATTTTAATAGAATTATCAATGCTATTATATTCGAGTGAAATTAATTCAGTTTGAGGTGTTTTTACAGACTCTGGGGCTGGTTCCATTTCTTCTTTGTCAGAACATGAAAACGTAAAGAGTAAAATAAGTATGATGCTGGATAATTTTCTCATAAATTTAAATTTTATTTCCAATCTATTCTGTGCAGGTTACATTATCATCTACATGAATTCTAGTTCCATACATATCCTCCATATCGCATATCTCTTTGGGTAATGTTAATATTTGATTCTGCCTTAAGTCTAATACAACTAATGATGTTAATTGACTAAGCTCTTTAGGTACAGTCGCAATGTTATTTTGTTGTAAAAGTAAACCCCCAAGTGTTTTTAGTTTGCTAAGTTCCTTGGGTATGGATGTAATATTATTTTTACCCAAATTTATTGTGACAGATTCTGCAGTGTCCATTTGTCCAAGTTCTTCAGCAATCGAAGAGATTTGGTTATTGAACAAGTCAATTAATTCAATACTTTTTAATTGATACAGTTCAGGAGGAATATTAATTATTTCGTTACCCGAAAGCGTTAAACTTTCAAGATTATTCAAGTTTTTAAAAGAGGAAGGAATTTCTCTAATAAGATTACTATATCCGAGAATATGGTTAAGTCGGCTTAGATTTCCAATTTCACTAGGCAATTCAGTAATTTGATTGTTATATATAAAAATTCTATACAACTCTGTTAAATTACCTATCTCCTTTGGTAATGATTTTAGATTGTTATCTTGGAATTCAAAATATTCTAGCTTGGTTAAATTACCAATGCTAGGAGATAATTGCTCAATCTTTGAGTTTGCAATTTTCAAAGATTCGAGTTTTGTTAGTTTACCTAGTTCAAAAGGTAAATTAGTACTTGTATTTGTTTGTGAAGCGCTCAAGCGCAATGCCTTCAGTTCAGTTAACAACTCAATTTCTGGAAGGAAAAAATCGATACACGAACAATCGACACTTAATACTGTTATTCTATTGTACTCATTAACTTGAATGTTTTCCCAATTATTGTGATTAGTATCTAAAGACCATCTATATCTGGAAAAGAGATCGTTCACTCTTCCAAACTCTATTAGTACATTTCTATCATAACTCACAGAGACTTCATAAATAGATTTTTTTTCATCATCAGCAATAACTTCATATTGTTTTATATTTGAAAAATCTTTCGGAAAATCATCTAGAGGATTTGCTCTATTGGCATCAAGAATAAGTGTAGGATTTAAATTTTTTATATTGGCCGTAAGAGGCAAATCAAATAGTATCCTTTTATTTATTTCATCTATTTCTCCATATAAATCCTGTTCTAGACCTTGATTATCCGATCTTTTAAAATAAAACTCAGTAATTGTACTTTCCGGACTTAAAGAAACAAATACAGTATAAGTATTGGTATTTCCTGCTTCGGATGTAACAATGAATTCAACAGGCTCCGAAAAATCAATTGAAGTGTTTGTTTTAGGGTTAATTGTAGCAACCCCAAATAATGAAATATCAGGAATTAGAGAAGTAATATCTGCTCTTGAAGGTAGTTGAAGGTATATTTCATTACTTGATTGGTTTATATTTCCAGGAACATATTTTGACAAACTGGGGTTATTATCTTGAGAAAAGAAAAACCTTGTAATAATATTGTTTTCATCTTATTTCTCAATTGTACTATTATCAGAGGTATCTGAGCAACTGGCTAAAAATATGAATAGAAAAATATTTGAAAGAAATAATATTTTGCAAAATAAAGATGAACTAGGTTTCAAAGTCATAGGTAGGTTTAGTAATAAGAGGTTCTGAATTTTAGTCAAAAATAGTTTTTTAGAATTTTATATAATTGATTAATTGTGTGTTTTAATTGTTGCCAATGCAAAGATAAAGTTCCGTTTCAATGAACTTTATTGATTGTTAAACGAAGTTTGTTGAAATTTTTTACAAAGTCAAGTTTCAATAAAAATAGAAAAATATGTTTTTTTGAGCCTATTTCCTTAAATTCCCAATCTGTTCCAAAAGCTTGGGATGTGAATAATGCCTAAATATATTAATTTATGTAGTTTTAATTTTTTTAATCAATCCAAGTAAATGAACTTATTCTGATACCTCGGTAACAATCATCCGCACAACCATTAGGAACAAAACCACATAAAGTTATCAAACCATTATTAGTATCAGTTTCAAAGTATAGCGTATTATTTTTTTGATCTACAATTAAATAATCACTAGCACAAGAAGTATATAATTCATCTATAGTTAGTGGTTCTGCTCCTTCTAGATGATTACCTAATTCATTTGAATTTTCAATGAATGAATCAACTGCTTTATTTCCATTATCATCAATTATAAAACCTTGGTAGATTCTAGATGTAACTTTTCCATTCTTAACTTTTATTTCAGTGGTGTTTTTAGAGCCAGTCCACGAAATAAAAGTAGTTTGATATACATAAGAGTTACCATTAATTTTCTTTAATTCTGTCCATTTATCAATACTCTCGTTATAAGATAATCCACGTTCACCTGTTAATGTCGTCAATATTGATATTTCATTTTTGTTTAAATTGTCATTTGAACAAGAAACAAAGACCAAAACAGTAAATAATATAAAATAGAAGTTTTTCATAAAGCAATAAATATTTATCTGTAGATGAATATTTCTGTAAAAGGTTGCGTTAAAAAAAGGCTATTTTCTCAAATTCCCAATACGTTCTAAAAGTGTAGGATGTGAATAATGCATAAATACATAAGCCGGATGCGGTGTTAAATTACTCAAACTATTTTTTGATAATTTTTTAAGCGAGGTAATAAGTGGTTCCCCTTTATAGGTGTTTTTGGCATAATCATCCGCTTGGTATTCAAACTTTCTTGAAAATAGATTCATAATTAAACCCGTAATTTCAGAAATAGGCGAGTAGAGTAATCCAAAAGCAATCAACCCAATATGAAAACTCGGAATATTAACACCAAGAGCTTGTGACAATAACGGATTTGAAATAAATAACGATAAAATATAAAGCGTAAAACCCGTCAATAAAATAGAAGCAAACAAATTAAAAATGATGTGTTTTTTCTTGTAGTGTCCAATTTCATGGGCTAAAACAGCAACAATTTCTTCATCATCCAAATCGTTAATTAATGTATCGTAAAGCGTCACTCGTTTTTCGTTACCAAAACCCGAAAAGTAAGCATTGGCTTTGGTGCTGCGTTTAGAGCCATCAATTACAAAAATCTTGTCTAATTTAAAGCCAACCGTTTTGGCATATTCAGAAATTTTATCACGTAAAGTTCCAGCCTCTAAAGGTGTTTGCTTATTGAATAGGGGTACAATAATTTTAGAATAAAACATATTCATAAACAAGGTAAAAACTGACACCAATCCCCAAGCATACAACCAGAAATGTTTCCCAGTAACCTCATAAAACCAAATAATTAAAGCTAAAATACCACCGCCAACAATGGCCATCATTAACCACCCTTTAATTTTATCAAAAAAGAAAGTCTTTATGGTTGTTTTATTAAAACCAAATTTTTCTTCAATGACAAACGTACTGTAATAGGAAAATGGTGTGGTTATAATATCGCTTCCAATCATAATAATTCCAAAAAAAATAAGGGCAATAACTATGGGGTTACTACTATAGCTTCTAGCTATATTATCAATAAACTCAAAGCCATCAAAAAATAGAAATACTAAGGTAAGAATAATTGAAAAGGTTGAAGTTATAAGTCCAAATTTATAGTTGGTTGCTTTATAATTTTGCGATTTTTTATATTCAGCTTCATCATAAACATCTTGTAATTCTTTAGGAAGTTTATCGTTATAATGCTTCGCGTTTAAAGCATCTAAAACTTTATCAACAATAAAATTGATGATAATAATTGCGATTATGATGTAAAAGAGTGTTGTTGATGACATAATTATTTAAATTCCAATTTTAAAAAAATCCAAACTCCAAAACGGTATTATTGGAATTTGTTTTTTTTGAGATTTGTTTTTTTTAAGATTTTTTATAAAAAATCTCTTTGTCTTTTCGCTTCAAAAATAAGAATGCCAGCCGCAACAGATACATTCATAGAATCTATTTCCCCTTGCATGGGGATTATAATATTTTGAGTTGAATTTTCTAACCATGCATTACTTAATCCAGTAGCTTCCGTTCCAACAATGATGGCCGTTGGTTTTGTGAAGTTTTGTGTATGATATTCTACTGAAGCTTGTAAAGCAGCGCAATACATGTTTATATTTCGAGCCTTTAGAAATTTAATAATAGCGTTTGTACTCCCCATGGCTATAGTATTCGTAAAAATGCAACCCACACTAGAACGAATAATATTCGGATTGTATAAATCAGTTTTTGGATTAGCGATAATTACAGCATCTACATTTGCAGCATCGGCAGTTCTTAAAATAGCACCAATATTTCCGGGTTTTTCAGGTGCTTCCGCAACTAAAACTAAAGGATTTTTAGAGTTTAATTTTAAGTCTTCGATAACATGATTTTTACTTCTAGCGACTGCCAAAACACCTTCCGTAGTATCACGATACGCTAATTTTTGATATACTTCAGATGAAATTGAAATAATTTCTGGTTGATTTTCTGATTGGGTTAAGAGTTTACTTAAATCTGTTTCGCCAATCAATTCATTATTAAACAAAATAGTTTCTAATTGATAATTACCTTTTATGGCTAACGAAATTTCTCGAACACCTTCAATTAAAAATAAACCTGTTTTTTTACGCTCGCGCGATTTGTCTTTTAATTGCGTTAGCTGTTTTATTAACGGATTTTGTATGCTGGTTATATCTTTCATAAATTCCCAGCAAAAGTAATTGTTTTCATGTAAATAATTTCATTTAACTTCGCCAAAGCAGTAAACAAACTTCATCCTCATGAAAATAAAAATGTACTTTTTAATATTCAGTTTAATGATGCTTTCCTGCAAAGAAAAAACAGAAAAAATCACTGATTATTCCAAAGAAAACCTCAATGTTACCACAAGCATCTATCCAGAAAATATCACCAAAGTATTTGATGTACACGGTGGTTTGGATACTTGGAACGCTATGAAATCACTTAAATTTACGATGAAAAAACCAAGCGGTGATGAAGTGACGACTACCGATTTAAAAAACAGAAAGTCCTTAATTGACATGCCAAATCATAGTATAGGTTTTAACGGTGAGGCTGTTTGGTTAAAAAGCAAAGACACCACATCATACAAAGGAAACCCTAAGTTTTATTATAATTTGATGTTTTACTTTTATGCGATGCCATTTATTTTAGCTGATGATGGTATTATGTATGAAGATGTTTCACCTTTGGTTTTTGAAGAAAAAGAATACCCTGGAATTAAAATATCTTATGAAAATGGAGTGGGAGAATCACCAGATGATGAATATATTTTGTATTATGATTCTGAAACATATCAAATGACTTGGTTGGGTTACACTGTTACGTTTTTTAGCAATGAAAAAAGCAAAGAATTTCATTTTATAAAATATACCAATTGGCAAACTGTAGAGGGATTACTTTTGCCTGAAACGCTATCATGGTACAATTACGAGAATAATTTGCCAACAACAAAAAGAAACGATTTGGAATTTGTGAATATTGTACTTTCAAAAGAAAAAATATATCAAGATATTTTCGAAGCCCCAGAAGGCTCGGAAATTATCGAATAGCACTATTTAGTTGGAGTGGCACTCACCGTTAAATTTAGCTTAGCGTTTTTGCGAAAAAGTCATTCGTGAAATAGTATCACCTTTTCTCTAATTTAAAGCTGTTTTCCTTCAAAGTAGTTGGTTAATAAAGCCACTACATAACTATAACTGTCCATGCCTTTGCTCTGTTTGTTGGCTTTTAAAAAGTTACCATAAAATAGTTTAAATAAAGGTTCGGTTGGGTTTTGATGCGCTTCCCAAAACAAACGTACTTCCTCATAGTTTTTCAAAATACCAGTATTTACATCAGCAACCATATCCTCAAATAAACATTCATCGCGCATATATATATCGTTTAAACAGTAGCGTAAGCCAAAGGTGTAACCTGCATATCTAAAATAAATATTATCATGATTTATAGCTGCTAAACATCCCATAAAATTAGCTTCATTTTCGGCGGCGTAACCCAATTGATGTGCAATTTCGTGCGATGATGTGGTGGGGAATTTATAAACAGGAATCAACGCATCTACCTGTGCTTCGTTGGTTAACGGATTTAAATAACCACTAAAACCCATATAAGTTAACGGATAACTAAACAACGATTTTTTTATACTTTTTGGATGATATTCCAAATGCGCAAAGGTCTCTTTTAAATTTTCGTATCCAATAGGCGCTAATTTTAAAATCTCACTTTTTGTAAAGGGCATTTGAACTTTAGTGGTATCGTTTTTTGCTACTTCTAAATGAATTTCATTTGCTTTTATAATAAATCGCTCTGTAAAAGCCACTAATTCTTCTGTAGTATAATCTGCATTTAAGGCTAAGTTTTCATGCAATGGCAAACGGTAATAATTAAGTCCCCAAAATAAATGAAAAGCCAAGTATAATATAGCTATAGCAGCAGCAACATCTCTAAACCAATTTTTAGTGTCTTTTCTCAGGCGTTTACGGTTTTTGTAAATCCATCTTATGATGTAAATAATACCAAAAGCATAAACCAAATCACCAAAAGAAAAAGGTAACCAACCCAACGTATATCTGAAAATTTTTGATATAAATTGATATAATCCATTGCTGTAGTAGTGCTCTACAAATTCAGGAAAATTTGCCAGTAATTTTATCAAAAAGTATTGCGGAATCAACGATAAAGCAAGTAGATTTTTTTTGTTTTTCAGCATGTTCAAAAATAGCTAAAATTTTGTACCCAATGGCAGTTGTTTATCTATTTAGGTTTCTTCCTGCTTGTCATTATATCTTTTTTGCTAAGCAGTCCCGAACTTGTTTCGGGATCTCATCAAACTAACCAGCTTTTATCAAGTTATTTTATAACGATAGTTATTTTAGACCTGTCAGATTTTAAAAAGCTAACAGGTCTAGTTATCTTTGTAGTATACTTTAAAAAATTATGAGCTCAAAAATAAGACAATTACATCCGCAAGCCCTTTGGAATAAATTCGCTGATTTAAACGCCGTACCACGCCCTTCAAAAAAAGAAGAGCGTGTTATCATTTTTATGAAAGAGTTTGGTAATAAATTAGGATTAGAAACCATAGAAGATGCCGTTGGAAACGTGATTATAAAAAAGCCAGCAACGTCAGGAATGGAAAATAGGACCACCGTGGTGATGCAATCGCATTTAGATATGGTACATCAAAAAAATGGTGATACGGTTTTCGATTTCAATACGCAAGGTATCGAGATGTATGTTGATGGCGATTGGGTTCGCGCGAAAGGTACAACGCTTGGGGCAGATAACGGTTTAGGTGTTGCCACCATAATGGCCATTTTAGAAAGTACTGATATTCCGCACGCAGCTATTGAAGCCTTATTTACCATAGATGAGGAAACCGGAATGACCGGTGCTATGGGATTAAAAGGCGGGTTACTCTCGGGCGGCATTTTATTGAATTTAGATACTGAAGACGATGATGAAATAGGTGTAGGATGCGCTGGAGGGATTGATGTAACGGCAACACGAACCTATAAAGAGGAAGAAACACCAGAGTTTAAAATAGGGTTTAAAATATCGGTAAAACGGTTGCAAGGTGGGCATTCGGGAATGCAAATTCATGAAGGTTTAGGCAATGCCAATAAAATAATGAATCGTATATTATTTGATGGTTTTGAAAATTTTGGACTTAGAATTTCTGAAATTGATGGTGGGAGTTTACGAAATGCGATTCCGAGAGAAAGTAACGCCATTGTAGCCATTGATGCAATGCATGAAGACGCCTTTACAAACGAAACAGCTACGTTAGCACACATTATAAAAACCGAATATAAAACAATGGAACCCGATTTGGAAATTATAGTTTCTAAATGTGAAATACCTGAAAAAATCATGGATTTAGGTGTTCAAGAGGGTTTAACCAGAGCTTTGTACGCTGCTATAAATGGTGTTTACAGAATGAGTGCTGATATGCCAGATTTAGTTGAAACTTCAAACAATGTAGCACGTGTTATTGTTAAAGATGGTGCCATTAAAATTGGTTGTTTAACCCGATCTTCGGTGGAAAGTTCTAAAATGGATTTGGCCAATACGTTGCGTGCCACTTTTGAATTGACGGGTTGTGAGGTTGAGTTATCTGGTGATTATCCAGGATGGACACCCAATATGGATTCTCCTATTTTAAAAGTGATAGCTAAACTTTACGAAGATTTAAATGCTGAAAAACCTCATGTAGCTGCTTGTCATGCAGGATTGGAATGTGGTATTCTGGGACAAAATTACCCAGATATGGATATGATTAGTTTCGGTCCGAACATAAAGGGAGCACACTCACCCGATGAGCGCGCTCAAATTTCATCAGTTCAAAAATATTGGAAATTTGTTTTAGAGATTTTGAAGGCTATTCCTGAAAAATGATGTTTCGTTTAAAGTCTAGTAATTGAAACGTAGTGAGGAAAATAGATGATTTAGTTTCAGATAGAGGCATAAGCTAAATCTAGAAATTTGGCAACCCCGCAAAAACACCCGAATCTTCTTACAGGAAACAACTTATATTATGTTTTATATAAGTTTTAGGCAACTGGCTTTTCCGTCCTGTTTTTTAATCAATTGATATAGTCTTCTATTTCTACGTTTCTGTTTTCGTTATTGGCACTTTCAATTTCTTTTAAAATTTTTCTGATTTGAGTTTTGTTAATGACATATTTGTCAAAAAACACATATTCTATTGTTTTGGTATTTTTTATATTTTCTAATGGGTTTTTTGTTAAGAGAATTAAATCTGAGTGATATCCCACTTTGATTTTTCCAGTATTACTTTTCATCCAATTGCTAGGTTCAACAGTTGCTGAATAGATTGCTTGTGCGTTGGTCATTCCCGATTTGGATAAAGATTCCAACTCATTGTGAAGTGAAAAACCAGGAACAACAGTTGCTACATTAGCATCTGTACCAGCCATTATTGGAACTTTATTATCAACAAGTGATTTTGTCATAATATGGATAGCATCCACGTAAGTATTCCAAAAAGTTAAAGAAAGCTCTCTTGCTTCAGCATTATCGTCTCCATCATATTCATACACGTTTTCGTTGGGTAACCACCCTAATTTGTGAAGGTCAGTTCCTTCAATTATTTTAGGATTTGCGTATCTTAACGCTACACTGTTAAGTTCAGAAGTCAAATTAAATCTTTGTCTTGGGAAACTCTCTGCTAGTGAAATAGTTGACGTAACATAAATATTATTCTTTTTTAATTTTTTTGCAATTTGGTCTGAATTTGATTTTAAAAAAGTCAGGTATTCTTCAGGGTTATTTTTAATTGATTTACCAAAATCATCCATATTTTTTTTGGTCAACTCTTCAATGTGAGCAACCTCTATTTGACCAGATTGGTAAAAAGTTTCCAGATTAACTTGCGGAATATGACCAATGACAGGAATTTCATATTCCTTGGCAATTTCTACTGTTGCTTTGAACATTTCTGGATTAACAAAGCCATACATTTTTATTGCATCGTAACCTTGTTCTTTTATGTTCTTAACCGCTTTTTCTGCATCTTCTTTATTTGAATAATTGATTGCTTGTCGTGTCCAAGCATAATAATATCCAGTTAATCCTTTCTCACTATAAACTGGTGGTGATGTAATAAACATTCTTGGTGCAATTGCATTTTTTTGTAATGATTTTCTCCACTCTAAATTTAATGGTCTACCTGCCATTTCTCTAACATAGGTTATTCCATTCGCAAGATATAGATACAAGTCGTTTTTACTTTCTTTAAGATGTACGTGAGAATCGATTAGACCCGGAATCAAATACTTGTTTGTACCATTAATAATGATAAAAGTGCTATCTATAGTTTGGTTTTGGCTCAAAGAAATTATTTTGCCATTTTCGATTACGACATCTTGGTTTTCAATAAAATAACTACAATCTTCTGAAAGTACGTTTGTGTTTTTTATATAAATGGATGAATTAGATGGTTTTATAATTGAAGAAATATCTATGACCTTTGTTGATTTACCATTGACCTTATTTAATTCATTATTTGCCCAAAAGAAAACGCCAATTGTAACTACCAGAATTATAAGTAAAGCATAAAGTAATTTTCTAACGTTTCGTTTTTTCATTTTATTTAGTTGTAATTTTAGATTTGTTTTTTTTAGTTTTTTTGTTGACAATTTTACTTATTCTTGATATTCCGAATGAAGCAAATTATTTGGTTTTAAATAAATTTGATAGTTCTTAAAATCGATTATTGCATTAAAACGTTTCAATAGGTCATTTCCTAAAATATCGTTAAAATCAACATTTTCAGGGTCTATTTTTGCTATTGAAATGGGAATTTGATAAGTCTCAAATTCACCAAATTTAAATTTTGGAAGTCTATAGGTATTTCTTTCAAAATTCACACCTTTACTTCCAGAGCTTTCTGATGTTCCAATTAACTGCATATTTCTATAATTCAAATTATTTTTTTGTGTAAACTTTTGACTTAAATAAAAACTACGCCTGCCGCCTGTGTCATACTCAAACCATCCAGGATATTCCTTGTTATCTACTGTAATAATTCCTTTGATGTAAGGAATGCCTCCAATCATTACTGTTTCAATTTTTGAATAAACTGAAGGAATGTTTTCTAAATCCTTATGAACAACAATTATATTTTTTTCATAATTAATTTCAACAATTTTGCCACCAAAAGCTATCCAGCCCATTACGGCATCAAAATCATATCCTTTATAATCAATAGAAGTAAAAACAACATCATTCCAAATAAGATTTCCAACTTTGAGGATATTTTTTGAACTTGTTTTTTTGATTGATGTTCCATCACTACCACTATTTAGCGTTTCTCCGTCCATTTTCATTTTGACCTTTTCGTCAACTAAATGAGATGTAATGGCAAAACCGTTTGCTCCGGTGTCAAATATAATATTTAGTGAATCGGAATTGTTGATTTTTCCTTTTATATAAATTCTATTGTCTTTGCCAATGCTAAAAGGGATAGTATCATTGTTTTCTATTAGATTTTTTTTTATATAGTCAAAATTTAAAATCTTCATATCGGGCATTTTAGCCTTAATTGTATCTGTGCTAATTCTTGTAAATGCCTTTTTATTATTTATTGAAACAATAAAATCGTAGTTTTTATTAGGAACTACGTTAAATGAAATTGTATCGATTTTTGAATAAAAACTTATAGTCTTACTATTGCTAAATTTTTTTGCAACATATTCATCTAATTTTACTTCTGGAGATATTCTCCAAATATCTGGATAAATCACGTTTCCTTCTCGAATACTCAATAATTCTGAATTTGCTTTTAGTATTGGAAGCTTATTTTGACCTGCACAGCTAACCGATATAATTATTAGTAATATTAAACAGTTTTTAATCATAATTTTTCGTCATTTATCAATTTTATATAGTCTTCTTTGTTGTTATCTTTCATATCTAAATACAAGTTTGTAACGTTTTTACTTATATCATGTAATTGTTCTAAAAGCAAATTTTGATGGGAATTATCTAATTCACCAAGAGAAATTCTTGTTGCAAATTGTTCTTCTTTATCTAGAAAAACACAAATATTCTTTCCTTTAATAGTTAAGAAGAGATTGAAATTTCTTTTATCGGTCTTTTCAATTTTCTTAGTTATGTAACCTTTATCAACTAATTTATTAATGGCTTTGGCTGTTGTTGTTTTGTCTAGCAACAGTATAGAAGATAAATCTTGTTGATTAATACCAGGGTTTTCTTTTACTCTTATCAAAAATTGATATTGTCCTTTTTCTAAATTGATAGACTTCATTAAAAAATCCGAAAATGAGTTTAAGGCTCTATAAATTTTTCCGATTTCCCTTAATATTTGATTATTCATATACGATTGGTTGAAAGTTCAACTAATGCAATATTATAAAAAAAGGTTGAAAGTTCAACCATATTCATGTCCTTTTTTCATTATGTTGCTGAATGTTTTATATCCGATGTTAAAAGAAAGTAGTTGAAATTTTTTGCAAAGTCGAGTCAAAAAAATAATCTAAAATAGAAAGATTCCTTCTTTTTTGGCAATGACGCTAAGGCACGGGATCATAACCACTTCCACCCCAAGGGTTACAGCTAAAAATACGTTTTATGGCAAGCCAACCACCTTTAAATAAACCATACTTTTGTAACGCTTGTTTAGTGTAATGTGAGCAGGTAGGTTGATATCTACATGTTGCAGGCATTAATGGTGATATGAGTGTTTGATACACTTTTATCAAAAACAAAAACGGTGCTGTTAGTATTTTTTTCATTTGTTATTCCTTCGAAGGAAGGAATCTAATTTAAGTTACATTGTCAGGTTGAGCGCAGTCGAAACCCAATATTTAGCATTTTATTTTTTCTCTTGAAGGAGTCGATCTAATTATTTAGCAACAGTGGTAAGTCCTCTCCTTCGGAGAGGATTTAGGAGACGCTAAACGTAGTCCCATCTTTTCCATCTTTTAACTGTATACCAACTTCGGCTAATTCATCGCGAATTTTATCAGATAAGGCAAAATCTTTATTAGCCCTTGCTTCTTGTCTAAGTTTAATCAGTATATCAACTGCACCTGAAAGCTTATCTGTTGCAGAATCATTTTTTGAGGTGCTTTCTAATCCTAGAATATCAAAAACAAAGGTGTATATGGTGTCTTTTAAAATTTGTAAATCTTCCGTGGTTAATGTAAAAGAACCGTCTTTAATTTGATTGATATATTTAGCGCCTTCAAATAAATGGGCGATTAATATAGGCGTATTAAAATCATCATTCATCGCATCATAACAGTGTTGTTTCCATGTTTTGATGTCGATAGATGATTTGTCCGAAACTTTTAAAGTTTCTAAGATAGTTACAGATTCCATCAATCTAAAAAAACCTTTTTCGCTGGATGAAAGTCCTGCATCAGTTAAATCTAAAACGCTACGGTAAGAAGACTGCATCATAAAAAACCTAATAACACTTGGGCTATAGGCTTTAGACATGATATTGTTTTTACCAGATAAAAGCTCGTTAGGGTTTATAATATTTCCAGTAGATTTAGACATCCGAGAACCATTTAACTCCAGCATATTTGCATGCATCCAATAATTTACTGGCGATATATTTTTGGCAGCTTCATTTTGTGCAATTTCACATTCGTGATGCGGAAATTTCAAATCCATGCCGCCACCATGTATATCAAATTGTTCGCCTAAATATTTGGTACTCATGGCTGTACATTCTAGGTGCCAACCTGGGAAACCATCGCTCCAAAGCGAGGGCCAACGCATAATATGTTGCGGTTCTGCTTTTTTCCAAAGGGCGAAATCTTGCGGATTTTTTTTATCACTTTGCCCGTCTAGTGTACGAGTGTTATGAATTAAATCTTCAAGTTTACGTTTGCTTAATTTTCCGTATTCGTGGGTTTTATTAAACTTATGTACATCAAAATAAACTGAACCATTGACTTCATAAGCAAATCCATTTTCGATAATGGTACGTATGAGTTCAATTTGTTCAATGATATGTCCAGTAGCTGTGGGTTCAATACTTGGTGGTAAAAAATTAAATGTGTTTAGTATGTTATGGAAATCAACAGTGTAGCGTTGCACGACTTCCATAGGTTCAATTTGCTCTAAACGTGCTTTTTTTGTGATTTTATCTTCACCAACATCAGCATCATTTTCTAAATGCCCAGCATCTGTAATATTTCTAACATAGCGCACTTTGTATCCCAAATGCTTTAAGTAACGAAAAATCATATCAAAAGACATAAAAGTCCTTACGTTTCCTAAGTGCACATTGCTGTAAACGGTAGGGCCGCAAACATACATACCTACACAGCCTTCTTCTATAGGTTTGAAAGTTTCTTTTTTACCAGAAAGTGAATTGTATATTTTTATTGCTTGTTCTTTGTAAAATTGCATGCGAATTGGTTGGATTGTTGGAAGAAATAACTAGAACTTGGTATCTAATTTAATGTAGTCTAAAAACTCTCTTCTAACGGCTTTATCTTTAAATTTTCCACCAAATTCGGAGGTTACTGTACTACTTTCAATGTCTCTAATACCTCTTGAGTTGACACAAAGGTGTTTAGCATCAATAACACATGCCACATCTTGAGTATTTAAAACCTCTTGTAGCTCTCTAACAACCTGAATTGTTAAGCGTTCCTGTACTTGTGGGCGTTTAGCAAAATAGTCTACAATACGGTTCATTTTAGATAAGCCAACTACAGTGCCGTTTGATATGTAGGCGATATGCGCTTTACCAACTATAGGCAATAAATGGTGCTCGCAAGTTGAATAAACGGTTATATTTTTTTCAACAAGCATTTCTCCGTATTTATATTTATTTTCAAAAGTTGAAGCGCTTGGTTTTTTGTTAGGATCTAAACCACCAAAAATCTCTTTTACAAACATTTTTGCAACACGGTTTGGTGTGCCATTTAAGCTATCATCAGTTAAGTCTAGTCCTAATGTTTCCATGATATGGCGCACATCATCCTTGATGATATCAATTTTCTCTTCATTAGTAAGCTTGAAAGCATCTAGCCGAAGCGGCGTATTTGATGAAGTTCCAACATGCTCTTCTCCTAAAGAGTCATAATCTTCTATATTATTGTCAATTTTCATCAGTAAAAATCTTGTTTAAGTATGCAAAGATAAGTAATTCAATTTTCTTAATAATTTATCTTAACAAACAATTATACGCTAGTATTTATCTGCTTTTTACTTTATAAAAGATATCAAAACAAAAAGCTTGAACTTTGTAGATTCAAGCTTTTTAATCTGTATAATTTTAAAGTTTTAAATATTAAAACTTAGTGATAGTGTTAAGTTAGAGTTTGTTGTGTCAATAACAGCGGTATCAGTTAAACCTATATTGTATAACGGGGTTTCGTTTATTCTGCTCCAACCATCATAAGTAATGTCTAACTTGGTGTTTCCAAAATTATAGCCAAGTCCTAAGGAATATCCAGTTAAATCGCCCACGGTAAATCCGTCTGTGTATGGACTTTCTTCAAACCGATATCCGCCTCTAAAGCTAAATTGTTTTACTTTATATTCACCACCTATTCTGTAAGTAGCTGCACTAGTAAGCGTATTTGCTATAATACTATTTTGATTGGCGAATGCAACGTCGCTAGTTGGTTTGAATTCCGTTTTACTATAATCTTTTATTGAATAATCAAAACTAATAAGACCTTGGTTAGAAAACACATAAGCTAAACTTCCAGTGAATTTAGCTGGCGTTTGTAACTTGTAGCTTGGATAAATATTAATGATATCAGAAATAAAATTAATATCTGAATCAGCTAAATTGGAATCTATGAATTGAGAGCTTTCTTCTTCAATATTGTACCAGGTTGGAGAATCATAAGTTAGGCCAACTCTAAACTCCGAACTCAATTTTAAAATACCACCTAATTGGAATGAAAACCCGTTTCCAACGGTAGATAAATTATTTTCAAAATCAATTGCCGTTATAGAACCACCATTAGAGTTATCTTCAAGTAATGAAGTTGTTTTTTGATAATCAATGAAATGCGAGTTTAAATTCACACCCAAATACAAATTATCTTCGTATTGCGTTGCAAAGTTAAAAGAAATCTTACCATTAAAACCAGAAGCCGCGTAGAGGTAATCATGAAAAAAATTTCCTCCAGCCACAGTATTCGTTGTATTATAAAATGTATTGTCGTCATTATCAACATCTGGGTCAAGGATAAACGCTTGGTATCCTAAAAAAGCTTGTTGATGTGCAAACCCAAACACGTCCCCAATATCTTGATAGGCATCCTCAACAAATTCGTCCCCAATCAAAGAAATATCGCCTAAACGAACGCCATCTGCATATTGATAAAAATAATTAGCAATTGAATTTACAGGAACTAATTCATTATCATTATTGTCAACAATAACGAAATCGTTTGTATTAGTTCCAACGGCGTTCCATACATTATCAAAGTTATTTGTTCTTTCATAAGCAATTCCTAGTGTAAACTTTCGCCATGGCGAACTATTTTTACTGGCAAAAACAAATGCAGCACCTCCTTGGTTTATATCGAAATTGGATTCATTTGAAGTTTCTATACCATTGAAATATTGTGTGTTGTTTTTAGTTTCTGTATTAGATAACGTAAAAGAGGCATGACTTTGACTAAAAACAGCAGAACCAGCAGGGTTTGCACTTACCGCACTCATATCGCCACCCAAAGCTCCAAAAGCACCACTTAACGCTCTAAAACGAGCAGTACCCTGAATTTCACTTTGCGAATATCTCAATGCATCCGTAATGTCCTGAGCGTTTAATATGGACATAGAAAGTATGCCTATGAATAGAAGATTTAACTTTTTCATATTAATATTTTTTTATTTTATTTTTCAGATTTTATCTACGCCCTCCAGAGCTTCTGCTACCGCCTCCTGAACTTCTACTGCTACCGCCAGAACTTCTAGAACTGCTTGATGAAGATCTTGAAACTGAACCAGAACTTGAAGAACTACTTCTGCTTGGTGTATACGTTGAATTTCTACTACTTGAATTTGACGGAGTATACGATCCTGAGCTTCTACTACTGGTTGAAGGATTATAAGTTGAACTACGTCTAACTGATGAAGAGGAAGACCGTGTTGTAGAATTTGATGAAGGTGTTCTAATCGATGTACTTCTTCTCATGGTGCTATTCGTTCCAGCACTGTTTCTAGGATTATAATTTCTACTTGCAGATGCAGAATTACCACTAGAACGTCTTACTGTATTTCCATTAATATTTGAAGTACGTGTGTTATTATCCAGCCTAGAAGAACTACTTCTTCTTGAAGTGTTATATTTTGATGTTCTATTATTTATATTTGAATTGTTAACGCTACTTCTTCTGCTTAGATTACTATTTCTGCTGCTGTTTAAATTTCTACTATTAACAGAGGCATAACTACCTCTTCTACTTGTGTTAAAGGACGCGTTTCTTCCATAATAAAAACCATTGCCAGCCCAACCATTATTCCAGCCCCAGCCAAAACCACCATTCCAGCCCCAGCCACCGTAGAAGCCACCACCGAAAAAAGGATCGTTCCAACCCCAACCATAACCACCATTCCAGCCCCAGTTATTCCATCTATTCCAACCCCAGTGGTTCCAACCGCCCCAACCAAAGCCTTGATTCCAACCCATACCAAAACCACCGTTCCAACCCCAGTTATTCCAACCGTTGTCTACATAATTGATGGTTACATTGTTAGGATTTTGTCCCCAACCAGCATGACCTATGTAATCATTTGAATTAAGATTAGGATCGTTTTCAACATAATTATCACCTTCATAAGCATCTATATCTGTGAAGATTTCACTATTTTCAGTCATACTATCATACTCCATAGATTTATTTCTAAAATAATTTTGATAGTAATCACTGTTATTGTTATTCGGAATTTCAACAACTGTTTCTTGATTATTTTGAGTCACTGTCATGGGAGTCTCTCCATAAATACCGTCATTATCAACACCAACGTATTGGTATGAACCACATGAAGTTAAACCAATAGCCAAAACAATAATTGCTATAAATGGCATTTTCTGTTTTAAGTAGATGTTAAATTGCATATCTCTAGATTTTAATTGTTGGACAAAACAAAAATAGTTAGTTTTGCTGAACTATTTTTTTATTTAACATAGTCACAATATTTGTGCCAAAACATTTATATGAGCAAAAAACTTACCAGTAGAGCAGAAGATTATTCAAAATGGTACAACGAATTGGTCGTTAAAGCAGACTTAGCAGAGAATTCGGCTGTTAGGGGATGTATGGTAATTAAGCCTTATGGCTATGCGATTTGGGAGAAAATGCAAGCAGAACTAGATAAAATGTTTAAGGAAACAGGACATCAGAATGCGTATTTTCCGCTTTTTGTACCTAAAAGTTTATTTGAAGCAGAAGAAAAAAACGCTGAAGGCTTTGCGAAAGAATGTGCTATTGTTACACATTATAGATTACAAAACGATCCCGATAAACCAGGTAAATTACGAGTAGATCCGGAAGCTAAATTAGAAGAAGAGTTAATTGTAAGACCAACCAGTGAAGCTATCATTTGGAATACTTATAGAAACTGGATTCAATCTTACCGAGATTTACCACTTTTAATTAATCAATGGGCAAATGTAGTGCGTTGGGAAATGCGAACGCGTTTATTTTTACGTACTGCTGAATTTTTATGGCAAGAAGGGCATACTGCACATGAAACGAAAGCAGAAGCTATAGTAGAAGCTAAATTAATGAATAATGTGTATGCCACTTTTGTAGAGCACTTTATGGCTATGCCAGTAATTCAAGGAGTAAAAACCGAAAGCGAACGTTTTGCTGGAGCTGAAGAAACCTATTGTATTGAAGCTTTAATGCAAGATGGTAAGGCTTTACAAGCTGGAACATCACATTTTCTGGGTCAGAATTTTGCAAAAGCATTTGATGTTAAATTTGCGAATAAAGAAGGAAAACAAGATTATGTTTGGGCAACCTCTTGGGGTGTATCAACACGACTAATGGGGGCTTTAATAATGACACATAGTGATGACAACGGACTGGTTTTGCCGCCAAGTTTAGCGCCAAATCAAGTGGTTATTATTCCTATTTATAAAAGTGAAGAAGAGTTAAACGAAATTAATGAAGTTGCTAATAATATTATAAGCGATTTGAGACAAAAAAATATATCAGTTAAATACGATAATAGAACAACATACAGACCTGGAGCTAAATTTGCGCAACACGAATTACAAGGTGTACCATTGCGAATTGCGATAGGCTCAAGAGATTTGAAAAATGGAACTGTAGAAATAGCGAGAAGAGATACGTTAACGAAAGCAGTGGTGCCTATAGATGGTTTAGTTGCAAAGGTAGAAGGATTAATGACCGAAATTCAAGAGGCTTTATTTAATAAAGCATTAGATTTTAGAAACAGTCACATTACCGAAGTTGATACTTTTGAGGAATTTAAAACGGTTTTAAAAACTAAAACAGGATTTATTTCTGCGCATTGGGATGGTACAAATGAAACAGAAGATAAAATTAAAGAGCTTACAAAAGCAACCATAAGATGCATTCCTTTGGAGTTAAAAGCAGAAGAAGGTGTTTGTGTTTATTCTGGAAAACCCTCTAAAGCCAGAGTATTGTTCGCAAAAGCGTACTAATATAATTTTTTTTAAAAAAAAATTATATAGCACTTGCAACATTTAAAAATAGTTGTATTTTTGCATCCGCAATGGAAACATTGTAGGTTCATTTAAATAAGTAAATAAACAAATGGCCCGTTCGTCTATCGGCTAGGACGCATGGTTTTCATCCATGTAAGAGGGGTTCGATTCCCCTACGGGCTACAACTTAAAAAAATTAAGAAAACAAATGGCAAATCACAAGTCAGCGTTAAAAAGAATTAGAAGTAACGAATCTAAAAGATTAGTAAATAAGTATAAGCATAAAACAACTCGTAATGCGATTAAAAAATTGCGTGAGTTAACTGATAAGAAAGAGGCTGAAGCTATGTTTCCAGATGTTACTTCAATGATTGATAAACTAGCGAAGAAAAACATCATTCATGCTAATAAAGCAGCTAACCTTAAATCAGGTTTGGCATTGCACATTGCAGCTCTTTAATCAATAATTAGGTTTTAAATTATAGTAAAGCTTCTCAGAAATGAGAGGCTTTTTTTATTTAATAACTTTAAGAAGTTTTGTTTAAACTATTATTTAAAAGACCCATTCCAACATACAAAACAGGAGATATTAATATTTCTTGTATGGTGTGAGCAAAATTCTTTACTGGTCTACCAATATCAAATATAAACCAATCAAATAAACCGAGTGAAGTAATAATGATCAAACCCGATATATGGACCAAATGCCAAATTGAAGCCATCCAAGAGTCCTTTAATTTGCCAAGATGAATGGTGCCTATAAAGTAGACTACAATAGTTGTAGCAAACCGTATTAAGTGAAAAACTAGTTTTGGTAAAAGCATCCAACTTAGATCTTCCGTAATAAAAAAGAGGTAATACCACGAATAGATAATCACTATAAATATTACCCCAAATATGAAACGGACTTTATCCGATTTGTATAGCTTCATTCTTCAAATTAATTTTTCTAGCAAAATACCACCACATTACAAATGTACTAGCATATACTGCTGCTTTAAATAAATAATGATGAGCAAAGTCAAAATAAGCCTGTAAATACTCTCTCAAGTATATTAGACCAGCACACCTTAATATATTTATCACGTCGATTATTATAATACCAATTACAATATATTTTATCTTTCTCCAAAAGGTGGAAGGCATACAAATTATAAACCCAATATATAATACCATGAGCTCTAAGCCATTACATATGTCAGCAATATGCAATACCAATCTACCATTATGAAATATGTCTGAAACGCCACTGTATACTACTTTGCCATTGTACTGATAACTGGTAAGCACATTTTTGACTTCAAAGTCTGACATGAAACTATTTAAAAGTAGTGTAGAATATTCTCCAACGTGAGATGTTAAAGGAAAATCAAGAATTTGAGAATCATGAATAAAAAAACCGTAAACTATTTTCCATATTATAAAAAGCAATAAAGCTTTTTGTAAAAAAAGTCTTATTGCTAACGGAATTGAATTTTTAAAAGTACTAAAACTCATCATTTTTTGTTTTTATTACATAATTTTTTTCTGATTCTGAAACACTCAGCATTACAATTAGAGTATTTAAGCCTGCATCTAAAGATACTGAAGTGCTACCTCCACCATTTTGGGGTTTTCCACTATTTTTTTACCACATCTTTGACATCTATACTTTTTAAACCAATTTTTTATCCTGCCCCAATTCCATATCAAAGTATGAATTTGAGAAGATAGTACCAATAAATTTAATGAAGCTGTCACGTTAATATCATTTTAACAGAGTTCGTGCTATTTGTACTTGCAACAACATTTGCAGTTAAATTGGATATTAAAACTATCAAAAAACTTTTAAAACTTTTAATAATTTTTTTTATAATTTTCATTTCCTGAATAAATTATTGACTAAAAGCTGATATAAATTTAGAATAAAAAATGTTTTATTTTTATTAAAATTTAATTTTTCGATAAATTATAATGTTTAACCTGTATACTGCATATATAAAATAATTTTATGCGATAAATAACTTATTTTTTGGTCAAAAAAAAACAGAAAAGCCTTGAGAAATCAAGGCTTTTTAGAGGTGTTTTAAATCTTTATTTTATCCATTCATAGATATTAAAAACTCTTCATTATTACGTGTTTGTTTGAAACGCTCATTAATAAATTCCATAGCCTCAACAGGATTCATATCAGCAAGGTATTTACGCATCACCCACATCCGTTGAATTGTGTTTTCATCTAATAAAATATCATCACGACGCGTGCTTGAAGATGTTAAATCAATAGCAGGGAAAATTCTACGATTAGATATTTTTCTATCCAATTGTAACTCCATATTTCCTGTACCTTTAAATTCTTCAAAGATAACTTCGTCCATTTTAGAGCCTGTCTCGGTAAGTGCTGTAGCAATTATGGTTAAAGAACCACCATTTTCTATATTACGAGCCGCACCAAAAAAACGTTTTGGTTTATGTAATGCGTTGGCATCTACACCACCACTCAATATTTTACCAGAAGCTGGTTGCACCGTGTTGTAAGCACGTGCTAAACGTGTAATAGAATCCAAAAGGATAACCACATCGTGTCCACATTCTACGAGGCGTTTTGCTTTTTCTAAAACAATATTTGCAATTTTCACGTGTTCGTGTGCCTCTTTGTCGAAAGTAGAAGCAATAACTTCACCACGAACATTACGTTGCATGTCCGTTACCTCTTCAGGACGCTCATCAATTAATAAAATCATTTGATAAACTTCAGGATGATTAGCTGCAATAGCATTTGCTACATCCTTCAATAACATAGTTTTACCTGTTTTTGGTTGCGATACAATCATACCACGTTGGCCTTTTCCAATAGGAGAAAACAAATCCATAATTCGCGTAGAAATGGTACTTTGACGCTCAGCTAAATTGAATTTTTCCTGTGGAAATAATGGTGTCAAATGTTCAAATGACACACGATCTCTAACTACATTAGGATTCTGTCCATTAATTTTACTCACTTTAATTAAAGGAAAATATTTTTCGCCCTCTTTTGGTGGTCGAACATGCCCTAAAACAGTATCTCCAGTTTTTAAACCGAATAATCTAATTTGTGATTGTGATACATAAATGTCATCTGGTGATGACAAATAGTTGTAATCCGAAGAACGTAAAAATCCATACCCATCTTGCATAATGTCTAAAACGCCTTCACTTTCAATAATCGCATCAAATTCAAAATCAGGCTCACGGTAACGATTTCTACTATCTTTATTACCTTTATCTATATTACCATTTTTCTGACTTCTATTTTGATTTTTATGTTGTGAATTAGTATCTCTTTTTTGCTGAGGTTTATTCGTTTCCTTTTTATCACTTGTAGGTCTCGGATTTGGCTTATGTACAGGTTTTTTATCCTCTTTATTTTGTTGTGGTGCCTTATTAGTTTTTTCTTTTACGTCATCAGATTTATTATCCTCATCAGATTTTTCTTCATTGGTATCCGAAGTCTTTTTTGTAGGTTTTTGAACCCGTTGTCTTGGTTTTTTTGCCGGTGTTTTTTCTGGTTTATTTTCTGTTGAATTAGACGGTTCAACTACAGCAGTAACAGATGTTGGATCTGCAGCCTGCATATCTAGTATTTTGTAAACTAAATCTAATTTCTTTAAAGAACGATACTTTGGAACGTTCAATTTGCTAGCAATCTGCTGTAAATCAGCAAGCTTTTTTTCTTTTAATTGTGAAATTTCAAACATTGATGTTTATTGAATATGTTGTTTTGAGTATAAACTTGTCTTTTTCTGAAAAAAAATTGATTTTATTTCTGAAGAATTAACAACCTGTTATTATGGTTGTTGGGAAATATTACTGCAATTATACAACTTTATTTTAATTTTTAAGACTTATTTTATAAAAGAAACCATTATTTTTGTATCTAGATTTTTTAAATTTTATGTTACAACGCATACAAACCATATATCTTTTAATAGCAGCAGGCGTATCTTCTGGATTAATATTTGTGTTCGAATTATACGTAACACCAGAGGATGTTAACATATATGCCAAAGACGATATATACGTGTTTGCAGTATTTTTAACATCAGCTTTACTATCAATGATATCCATATTTAAATACAAAAACAGGAAGTTCCAATTCATGTTGGGACGCCTTAATATCATATTAAACTTTTTTTTACTAGGATTTTTTGTATATCAATCTCTAAATTTATCTGGAGAAACGGCGGTTTCTGAGAAAGGTATTGGGATGTTTCTTCCTATTGTTTCTATCGTGTTTTTGGCGTTAGCCAATAAGGCCATCAAAAAGGATGAGGATCTCGTAAAATCTGTAGATCGATTACGATAAAAACCTAATATCTTAGTAGTATTAGTGCGAAAGCCCAAGGTGAAAATCTTGGGTTTTTTTGTTTCTTATTTGGGCGTTACCACAAGGGTCGGGCTTTTCGCTATATCTTTTTAAAACTTCATAATGAGGATGAGGAACGTGGCTATCTATAAATTTCTGTATTCAAATATGATTAGTAGTCAACTAAGTTTTAAAAAGGATGCCGCTACAATCCCTAACGCAAACAGGCTAGCTATAGAAAATGTTTTCTTCAATAAAAGGAAACTTCAATAACGTTTATCAAACTCAATAACCTCTAAATTATCAATCTTACTGCCATCAATGGTAAAGCGCAGCATCGTTCGTGCTTTATGAAATCCATGTTTACCAACCGCGCCAGAATTCATATGTAACAAATTTAATTTCTTGTCGGGCATGACCTTTAAAATATGCGAATGCCCACAAATAAATAGTTTAGGCGGGTCTAGTTTCATATTTTCAATAACTCTATGGTTGTATTTTGGAGGGTAACCTCCAATATGCGTTATCCAAACATCAACATTTTCACACATAAAACGATTGTGTTCAGGAAATTCTAACCTAATTTTAGCATCATCAATATTACCATAAACCCCACGTAAGGGTTTTAGTTTTTTAATGGCATCCGTTACTTTTAAATCACCAATATCACCTGCATGCCAAACTTCATCAGCTTGTTTTACATATTTTAAAATGTCATTGTCAATATAACTATGGGTATCAGAAAGCAGTAATATTTTAGTCATTAATTATAACTGTAATTTATATTGGTAAAGTTATAGATAATAGTTTTAATCTGTTTCAAACATGTAATTAGCATTTTAGATTTTGTCAGAAAAAATGTCGAATTTCGTTTAACATGTAACAAAGTTCATTGAAACAGATCTTTATCTTTGTATTGACCATAAAATTTTTGCTAATGAAAGAAATTAATTCAAATGATAAAATTTTTCAGGAAAATCGAACTGAATTTGAAAGCCTTCAAATAACTATTGAAGGGGATTTTTTAAGAAGTGGAGCTAATTTCAAAAATTGCACATTTCTAATTAAGCCTAAATTAAAAGTCGAATTGACAGGATGCTCATTAGAAGACTGCACATTTTATGGTGCTACTTTATCTATGGACGATTTTATTTACAGAAAAACTTTAAAACTTATTTCCTCAACTTTAGTTACTAATCTGGCAATTGGAGGTGGTTTTTCTTCAATTAAAATTAATAAAACTGCTATATTTGGTTTTAAAGATTTTTCTGAATCCGATTCAATTCAATTTGATGATTTAGATATTTATGATTTTGATATTCAAGGTAAATGCGAAAAATTATATCTAAATAATTGCTTTTTTTCGATTAAAAAGATAGGATTTGTATCCTTATGGGATAAAGAAATAATTCGTAATGCCGATTGTAAAAATGTTGTATTTAATTCTAGTAAAATAAATCCGTATTTCTTATCCTCTAAATGTGCGGATAAATCATCAATTGATTTATCCAATTCAACATTAATTGACAATTGGTCTAGGTTGAGAAAAAAATATTCTGGAATGCAATTATATATAATATTAGTTCTAACAATTATATTCTTTCTTCCTATAATTACAAAGGCTGCAATATTACTTTTGCTTTCATCATTAAATTATAAATTGAAAATGATCAATGAAGTTCCATTGTGGAAAGTAATCTTCTTTAATAATGAAGATGGTTTTAGTGGTATGTTTTTCTTTACATTAACTCTAATTTTAATATTTTATACAATTGGAAGATTTTATGTAACCCAAAGAATTGCCTCACTTCGAGAGGAAGAACTTTTTTTAAGTGATTCTAAATTTCAATTAATTTCTATTCCTCCTAGTAAATATGAAACGGAATTAAAAATTGACAAAATGTTAAATTGGCTATTTATTATCTCTATCTTGTATTCTATATATAATTTTTTTGAATCCTTATTTATATTAGTTCCTGTTATAAAATCTTAAAATTCAATTGCAAATAACAAATACATTTATCATACCATTTCAAAAAAAAAACCATCTTTCTATTTGAAAACAATAGCATGTAAATACATGCGTTAGGGATAGCAGTGGCATCCTTTTTTAAAATATGGTAAACTATCAATTATGTTTGGAAACTGGGATTTACAAATTGCCACGTCCTTTGTTCTCGGAATGACGTTTTTAAAAAGATATAGCGGAAAGCCCGACCTTTGGGGAACGCCCTAAAAATCTTTTAATATATAATTAAGATTAGGTGCTTTACAGGAAACTCAAATCTATCTATCTTTGTTGTTTCACAAAAGTATTAAAACAAATTGCGATATTTTTTAGAATTTTCTTATAATGGTAGTGCTTATCATGGGTGGCAAAAACAGCCCAACGCCATAACGGTTCAAGAAGTTATAGAAAAAGCACTATCAGCATTATTAAAAACACCTATTTCTACCATGGGTGCGGGACGAACAGATACTGGCGTGCACGCCAAACAAATGTTTGCTCATTTTGATTATAAAAATGATTTACATAACACAGATTTGGTTTTTAAACTCAATTCTTTTTTACCTAGCGACATTGTTGTTCATGAGGTTTTTAAAGTAAAGGATCAAGCTAATGCCCGTTTTAATGCGATTAGTAGAACTTATTTGTACAGAGTGTCATTAAAAAAGGATGCATTTACTAGTGATGAAAGTTTTTATGTGAGACAAAATTTGGATATAAAAAAAATGCAAGACGCGACTAAAATTTTATTTCAGTATAAAGATTTTCAATGCTTTTCAAAAAGCAATACCAATGTAAAAACGTATCATTGTGTTATAACAAAAGCGGAGTGGGTTTTGGTGAATAACGAGTTGCAATTCACCATTAAAGCAGATCGTTTTTTACGAAATATGGTAAGAGCCATTGTAGGAACGCTAATTAATATTGGTTTAGGAAAAATTATGGTTGATGATTTATATGGCATAATAAATTCTAAAGATAGGAGTGAGGCCGGATTTTCAGTACCAGCTCATGCTTTGTATTTAATTGCAGTTGATTACCCTAATGATATAAAATTATAAATGACGAAAAAAAAGGAAAATATATTTGACATTGATTTATTCAAGCGTCTTTTTGAATATATAAAGCCATATAAACGTGTGTTTTTTGGACTCATAGTATTGGTTGTTTTGTTAGCCGTATTGTCTGCAATAACCCCACATATTACACGATATGCTATTGATGAAAGCGTGTCTAATAAAGCATCTGAAGACTTTTTGTATTATATACTTTTAATGCTGGGCGTTTTAATTTTACAAACTGTTTTTCAATTACTCTTTATTTTTTATGCGGCTTGGTTAGGACAAAACTTAGTAATGGATGTTCGTGTAAAACTATTTAACCACTTACTTCGCTTTAAAATGAAGTATTACGATAATTCATCGGTTGGTGTTTTAATTACTAGGGCAGTAACTGATATGGAGCGGATAGCTGATATTTTTGGTCAAGGTTTATTCATGATTATTAGAGATGTTTTAACCATGATAGTCGTGTTCGGCTTTATGGCTTTTACCGATATTAAATTGAGTTTAATGGTACTTATTATGTTGCCTTTGCTTTTATATGCTACAAGAATCTTTCAAAAATATATGAAAAAGGCTTTTGAAGAAGTGCGTAACGAAGTATCTAATTTAAATTCATTTGTACAAGAGCGATTAACAGGTATGAAAATATTACAATTATTCGCTAGGGAAAAAATAGAATCTGAGAAATTTAAAGCTATAAACGAACGTCATAAAAAGGCATGGTTGAAAACGGTTTGGTATAACTCTATATTTTTTCCCATAGCAGATTTATCGTCATCTATAGCCATAGGTTTAGTAGCTTGGTATGGTGGCTTAAGTGTTGTTTTAGATGGTGTTGTTACGCAAGGTGTTTTAATTGCATTTATAATGTATATCCCGATGCTTTTTAGACCTTTAAGACAAATAGCTGATAAATTTAATACACTACAAATGGGAATGGTAGCTGCAACCCGTGTATTTAAAGTTATTGATACCACATCTCAAATAGATAATACGGGAACTTATGTTGCAGAACATTTTAAAGGCGAAATTAAATTTAACAACGTTTATTTTAGTTATGTTGAAGATGAAAAGGTCTTAAAAGGGATTTCTTTTGAAGTAAACCAAGGTGAAACTGTTGCTATAGTTGGTGCAACAGGAGCTGGAAAATCGACCATAATAAATTTATTGAATCGTTTTTACGAAATAGATAAAGGTATTATTTCCATTGATGGTTTTGATATAAAAGATGTAACTTTAGAATCTTTAAGAACGCAAATAGCAGTAGTATTACAGGATGTATTTTTGTTTGCAGATACTATTTTAAGCAATATAACTTTAAATCATCCAGAAATTACTGAAGACGTTGTTGTGCAAGCAGCCAAGGATATTGGTATTCACGATTTTATAACTAGTTTACCTAATGGGTATCATTACAACGTTAAAGAACGTGGTGTCATGTTATCTTCTGGTCAACGACAACTCATCTCGTTTTTAAGAGCTTATGTTACAAATCCAAGCATTTTGGTATTGGATGAGGCGACATCTTCTGTTGATTCATATTCAGAACAACTTATTCAAAATGCTACCGATAAAATAACCAAAGGAAGAACCTCTATTGTTATTGCCCACAGACTTGCTACTGTAAAAAAAGCAGATAAAATTATTGTGATGGATGCTGGTGAAATTGTAGAAAGAGGCACACATGATGAACTTCTCAAAAAGGAGAATGGCTATTATAGAAATTTATATGAAGTACAGTTTTTACAGGAGGGGGTTGCTTAATTAATTTTAATTCTACGTTGCAAAATCTTGAATCGATATTTCGCCCGTAATAAATAAAATAGCCACAGTGGTTATTGAAATAAACACATAACCCATTAAAAATACTAATAAAAACATAGGTATTCTCCAAAATAACGATTTCTGGTTATTCATAGAATTTCTATAAGCTACATAAACACAGAAAAGCACCATAAGTAATGAGTAAATGAGTGCTGTATCCATATAAAATTGTGGACTTATTAGTAGTGAGAGTATTGCATAGGCTGCTGAAAAAATACCAAAGCTGGTTAGAGCATATATAGCGGTAACACTATGTTCTGCAAAATTGTAATTTTTCTTATTGAAAAATAAATAGCTTGCAAAGGCTAAAATTGGGATATAAAATAGAAAAAGCAGCGAACTATATTCCATAGTTGAAGCCATAATTTTTTCTGTCCCAGCACCACTAGAACTGGTTTTTGCATAACTTATTTTAGAAAAATCAATACTGCTCCATGCTAATTTTTTCATTAAGAAAAGAATAAATCCAGATAATGTTAATGCGATTGCCAACATACTTACGGGATTTAGGTATTTTTTTCTTACACCTAATATATAACCGCCACAAACGTCTTCTGGCTTAATTATCATATGCCACAAAGTTTTTAAAAGCGTATTATCTAAATTAAAATACCGTTCTAAAACATCATGAAATAAACTTTTATTTGTTATTCTTTTCTTAACTACTATGGCACCACAATCAGGACAGTACCTATAATCAGTTCTTAAAGTATTATCACAATTTTTACAATACATTAATTCAGATCTTTCTTAATGATGGTATTTAATTCTGTACTATCTTCAAATACAACAAATTCGCCATCTTTAAAATAGGAAATATGCCCCGTTTCTTCACTTACAGCTAAAGCCAGAGCATCTGTTTTTTCAGTAATACCGATAGCTGCCCTATGCCTCAAGCCAAAACGTTGTGGAATGTTTTTTTCGTTATTTACGGGAAGTATAACCCGGGTTGCTTTTACAATATTATTACTAACAATGATGGCTCCATCATGTAACGGACTATTTTTAAAAAAGATACTTTCTATGATGGGTTGTGTTACTTTTATATTCATTTCGTCTCCTGAAGACGCCAAAAAATCAAGGTTATTATTACGTTCAAAAACTATAAGCGCACCTGTTTTAGACATCGACATTTTATTACATGCCGAAATTACTGCATCGATATCGGTTTCGTCACTAGTTTCGGTTTTTAGAAAGCTGAATTGTCTTAAAAATTTACGTCGCCTATTAAAGTTTGTAGAACCAACCATTAACAAAAACTTTCGGATTTCAGGTTGAAACACAACAATGAGGGCAATAATACCTACCTTAATAAAACCGCCAAAAATACTTGTAAGCAATTCCATTTCAAGAAAGCCAGTAAGTTTCCAAGCAAGATAAATAATAATAATACCTATAAAAATGTTTATAGCTACGGTGCCTTTTACAAGTTTGTAAATGTAATAGAGTAGTAGTGCTACAAGAACAACATCTACATAATCAATTAACTCGAAATTAAAAATGTCATTAAAAAAATCCAAAGGCAGTTGGTTTTTGTAAATTTAGTAAAAAAGGGTTAATTATTGATAAACTCTTCATTTGATATTTCAGCATGTTTTAAATTTGTTTCAGATACTATGGATTTATACTTTATATAATCTTGAAAATTCAAACGTGAATCGAAATTGAGATAAATCATATTTTCATTAAAATCAATTTTTTTTAATTCTTCCGCCAAATCATTGTCACTAATTTTAATCGATAACTCTTCTTGGTTTATATTAAAAACCATAGTTACTTTTCCTGGATTGAAATTTATTGATATTTGATTTTTAAGATGTTTTAAAGTTGAGACCTCACTATAATTGATAGCATGTCTTTCTTCTTTATAAGCAACATTCGTAAACTCAACAAACCCTAAGTTTTTTCTACTCGTATCATTACAGGTAAAATAGTTTTTAGCTTTTTTATTTTTATGACTTGAATTTGACTTTTTTTCTTGAAGAAATTTAATGTGTGGAATGATTTGTTTTAAAGTTAAGCGTTTATCTACATTCACTAACCAATTAGTGGTGCTAATTAAGTTTTGTCTATTAAGTTCTACGCTATCCTTTTCGGTTTCGTTATAAAACAAATAAGCTGCTGATACATCGTTAATCTCTGTAATATTCGAATGATTTATTTCGGGAAGTTGAATTATTTTTTCGTTTCCGCAAGAAACTAAAAATAATATAATTGTAATAAATGCGAGGCTTTTCATAGATTCTAACAACTTAACGACTCTACTAATTTCACACATTCTACAGCTTCTTTAACATCATGAACTCGCAAAATAGAAGCCCCTTTTTGTAAGGCCACTGTGTTTAAAACTGTAGTTCCGTTTAACGCATCCTTCGCTGAGGTTTCTAAAGTTTTATATATCATCGACTTTCTTGAAACCCCAACGAGTAAAGGTTTTTCAATCATTTTAAAAAGTTCTAATGTATTTAAAAGTTCATAATTTTGATTGATAGTTTTAGCAAATCCAAATCCAGGGTCAATAATGATATCTATAATCCCTAATGCTCTAGCTTTAGCAATTCTTTCAGAAAAATAAAACAGAATATCTTTTAGTAAGTGGTCATAATCTGTAAGCTTTTGCATGTTTTTTGGCGTACCTCGCATATGCATCATAATATAAGGAACATGTAAATCAGCAATAGTTTGCATCATGGTATCATCTAACTTTCCAGCAGAAATGTCGTTTATCAAAGCGGCGCCAGCTTCAATACATGGTTTCGCAATTTTACTTCTAAATGTATCAATGGAAAGTAATGTTTCAGGAAATTCGTTTAAAATTAACTTAACCATGGGCAGAATACGTTTTAGCTCTTCATCTACACTAACATGGTCTGCATTAGGTCGTGAACTATAAGCGCCAACATCAATAAAAGTAGCACCTTCTTGCAACATCTGTTCAACATGAGTTAGTATAGCCTTTTTGTTTTTGTGATGGCCGCCATCGTAAAATGAATCGGGTGTAATATTTAAAATTCCCATCACTTTTGGTGATGATAAATCAATAAGCTGTCCTTTACAATTAATAGTCATTCATAGAGTTTTGTATGGTGTTGGTACATCGTTTAAAACTTTAAACCATAAACCTTGAAGGTTTTAATTATTTATGCGAAATTTACACAAAATTCAATTTATTTATGCAAGATACTTTAAAACAATACGATGCCGTAATAGATATTTGTAAAAGTTTATTTATAAAAAAAATGAGCGACTACGGTAGTGCTTGGAGAATACTAAGATTGCCTTCGCTTACTGACCAAATTTTTATAAAGGCACAGCGTATTAGAGGTTTGCAACAAAACGATATTCACAAGGTTGATGAAAATGAGACTAGCGAATTTATTGGAATTATTAATTACTGCATCATGGCTTTAATACAGCTTGAGAAAGGTGTTGTAGAACAGCCTGATATGGATGTTGAAGAAGCTCAAGAGTTATACGAAAAACAAGTTGCTATTACCAAACAACTTATGGAAGATAAAAACCATGATTATGGTGAAGCGTGGCGTGATATGCGAGTGAGTAGCTTAACCGATTTGATTTTACAGAAATTACTCCGTGTGAAAACTATTGAGAATAATAAAGGAAAAACTATGGTGAGTGAAGGTATAGATGCCAATTATCAAGATATGGTTAATTATGCCGTGTTTGCTCTAATTCATTTAAACGAAAAGTAAGGGGCATTCGTACGAAGTCATGTATGTAAATAATAAAAATTAAGTTTCAATTATAAAAATTTCTGTAATAGTCTATTTTGAACGATAGTCGAAATGCAGGAATGATAACATTATGAAAATATTAGTAGCAATATCAAGAATAATAGTTGGTGTTTTATTCATCATTTCAGGATTAATAAAGTTGAACGACCCTTTAGGGTTTTCCTACAAACTACAAGAATATTTTAGTCCAGATGTTTTAAATATCCCGTTTTTAGAACCTTACGCTTTAGGAATTTCAGTTTTAGTTGTGATTTTTGAAGTGATTTTAGGCGTGTTTTTAATTATTGGTTATAAATCTAAATTAACCGTTTGGAGTTTATTATTTATGATTGTATTTTTTACATTTTTAACCTTCTACTCGGCATATTTTGATAAAGTAAAAGACTGTGGTTGTTTTGGTGATGCTTTAAAATTAACACCGTGGGAAAGTTTCACAAAGGATGTTATACTGCTATTTTTAATTATTATTTTGTTTATTGGCGTTAAATATATTCATCCCATATTTAGCAAACTACCAACTACCATTATAGCACTTTTAAGTTTTATTTTAAGTTTATGGTTTGGGTATCATGTGCTTATGCATTTACCTACCATAGATTTTAGAGCATACAAAATTGGTGCTAATATTCAAGAAGGCATGACGATACCCGAAGATGCACAAAAGCCTGTTATTGAATATTATTGGAAGTTTAATGTCAATGGCGAAGAAAATGTAATCACTACAAATGGATCATATCCATCTGTTGAAGGCGATTTTGTAAGTGTAGATACTAAGGTGATTAAAGAAGGTTATCAACCACCAATTTATGATTTCTCTATTGAAACGGAAGATGAAGATGTTACCGAAAAATTTCTAAATAAAGAAAACCTAATAGTTGTAGTATCTTATAGTTTAGAGAAAATCGAAAGAGATGGCGCTTTAAAATTAAAAGAGTTGCAAGATGAAGCTACTAAAAAAGGCTATAAAATTATTGGTTTAACAGCATCGGGTAAAGACGCAAAACAACGTATAAATGAAGCTTATAAGATCAATTTTGATTGGTACTTATGTGATGAAAAAGCCCTTAAAACTGTGGTGCGTTCTAATCCAGGAATTTTAGAATTGGATAATGGCACGGTGAAACAAAAAGTACATTGGAACGATATTGATGATTTGGAGTTGCCTAAAGTTGAAAGAAAAATTGAGTCAATTAAAGAAAATCAAGAAGTGTTATATCTTATCAATGATAAAGTGTCAACTAAGGCTGAAGTGGATAGTTTGAAAAAGGAGAATATTGAAGCTGTATATGTTTTACATGATAATAAAGAAGCCTTAGATTCTATAAATCAAGTAAATAATAGTAATTATGGTGGATTGGTTCAGATTGAATTAAAGAAAGAATAGTTTTAACTAACAACTAACAACTAACAACTAACAACTAACAACTAACAACTAACAACTAACAACTAACAACTAACAACTAACAACTGATAAATTACCTACTAAATAAAATCACATATGCATTGCTCACATTATTTGGAGTAGTAACTGTGATATTTTTTTTATTTAATGTGCTTCCTGGGGATCCTGCACAAATGATGTTAGGCCAAAATGAAGATAGTGCGCAACTAGCTTTAGTTAAACAGAAATACGGTTTTGATAAGCCTGTTACTACGCAGTTTTTTTATTACTTAAATGATTTGTCACCAGTTTCATTTCACTCTAATAAAATAGAAGATTATACCTTTTTGAGTGAAGATAAGTATTATGCGACAGTACTTTTTTCAATGGGAAATACAACAACCGTTTTAAAGTTTCCGTATTTACGGGAATCTTTTACTAAACAAGGTAAAAAAGTAAGTCAGGTATTAGCCGAAACACTTCCAAATACATTTGTGTTAGCAGTATCAGCTATTATTATTGCTATTATTTTGGGTGTGATTTTAGGTATTTTTTCAGCGCTCTATAAAGATAAATGGTTAGATAAAACCATTCAGATATTTAGTACGTTTGGTATGAGTATACCTTCGTTTTTTAGCGCCATATTATTCGCTTGGTTTTTTGGATATGTATTACATAAATACACCCATTTAGAAATGACAGGAAGCCTTTATGAGCTTGATGATTTTGGTGAGGGCATGCACATAAAATTGAAAAATTTAATACTACCAGCTATTGTTTTAGGTATTCGTCCGCTGGCAGTCGTTATTCAACTCATGCGAAATTCTCTATTAGAAGTTTTAAACCAAGATTATATCCGTACGGCTAGAGCTAAAGGTTTAAGTGAATTTCAGATTATAAAAAAACATGCCCTAAAAAATGCCTTGAATCCTGTTGTTACAGCAATTTCAGGTTGGTTTGCGTCCATGTTGGCAGGTGCTGTTTTTGTAGAGTATATTTTTGGATGGAACGGACTTGGAAAAGAGATTGTAAATGCCCTAAATAGCCTAGATTTACCGGTAATTATGGGTTCGGTGCTAATTATAGCGGTATTGTTTATAATAATCAATATTTTTGTAGATATTATTTACGTTTGGTTAGACCCTAAAGTAAAGTTAGAATAACCTGTAATTTATTTTAGTTTGCTGAAAGTTAAGTGACTTATATAAGGCATAATTACATTAAAATCAATATGAAAAAAATGAATTACTTATTTGTTTTATTAATCAGTTTTTTTAGCTGCAACACAGAAACGCCCACTCAATTCTCAGAAGAAGCTTTAAATGATACATTTATAACTTTAGAAGGTAATTCGGTAGCTTTTAAAGATATTTTAGAAACTCATAAAGGCAAAACTTTAATTATGGATATTTGGGCATCTTGGTGTGGCGATTGTATTAAAGGTATGCCAAAAGTAAAGGCGTTGCAGCAGAGATATAAAAATGTAACTTATATATTTTTATCCTTAGATAGAACTCAAGACGCTTGGAAAAAAGGTATTAAAAAATATAACGTTAAAGGAGAAAATTACTATATGCAATCTGGTTGGAAAGGTCCATTTGGTGAATTTGTAGATTTAGATTGGATACCACGTTATATGGTAGTTGATGCCAAAGGAAATATAAACCTATTTAAAGCTATAGAGGCTGATGATAAACGAATTGAACAAATTTTAAACTAATATATTAATTTAACAAATTCCTTCCCTTTGGGGAGGTAAGGATGGGAAAATGAGAAAAAATATCGTAGCTGGAAACTGGAAGATGAATAACGATTTAGCACAAACTGCAACGTTATTAACCGATTTAAAAAAGCAAACAAAAACCTCTAATGCAGAGGTAATGGTGGCGCCAACATTTACTAATTTATATCACGCTTTTGAAGCTTTAAGAGAAACTGATATTGAAGTTGTTGCTCAAAATATGCATTTTGCAGAAAACGGAGCGTATACGGGTGAAATAAGTGCAAGTATGTTAAAGAGTGTAGGTGTAGAAACAGTTATTTTAGGACACAGCGAACGTCGTGAATATTTTAATGAAACAGATGAATTATTAGCAAAAAAAGTGGATGCTGCATTAGCTAATAATATGCGCGTTATTTTTTGTTTTGGTGAAGAATTGGCTGATAGAAAAGCGGGAAAAGAAGAAGATGTTGTTGGAAACCAAATTAAAAATGCGTTATTCCATTTAAAAGCTTGGGATTATAAGCACATTGTGTTGGCTTACGAACCTGTTTGGGCTATTGGTACTGGCGAAACAGCAAGTCCACAACAAGCCCAAGATATGCATGCTTTTATAAGAAAAACAATTGCAGACCAATATGGTTACGAAATAGCAAACGATGTGTCTATTCTTTATGGGGGCAGTGTAAAACCAGCAAATGCAGTTGAAATTTTCTCTAATCCAGATGTAGATGGTGGTTTAATTGGAGGTGCTGCTTTAAATGCTGATGATTTTTTTGCAATTGTAAATGCATTTTAAATTTTAGGCGTTACCCCAAATAAAAATTTGTGGTCGCGCTTTTCATTATATCTTTTTTGTGCCGAATATATTTCATTATCTCATCAAATATTCTTAAATAGCTTTATGTATTTCAAACCATAAAGGTATTGTTAAGCACAAAAAAGGATGCCATTTCAATCGCTAACGCACTTATCAGCTAATATCAATATTATCAGCTATGTCAAACACAACATATATAGGTTACTATTTTAAAGCAAAACCTTTACAGCCAGCAGTAGAAATTCTTATTGCAGAATTAGGTTATGCTGGTTTTGAAAGTTTTGTAGAAACCGAAGATGGAGCGACAGCTTATATTCAAAAAGAAGCGTGGCGTTCAGATATTTTGGATGATATTCAAATTTTAAATTCTGATGAATTTGAAATCACTTACACGTATGAAGATATTGAGCAAATTAATTGGAATGCCGAATGGGAAAAGAATTTTAATCCTATAGTGGTTGATAATATTTGTGCAGTTCGCGCACCGTTTCATAAAGAATTTGATACAGAGTACGATATTATTATCGAACCTAAAATGAGTTTTGGAACGGGTCATCATGAAACGACTCGTATGATGATTCAGCATATTTTAAACAACGATTTTACTAATAAGTCAGTTCTAGATATGGGTTGTGGTACTGCGGTTTTAGCTATTCTTACAGAATTGAAAGGTGCAAAACCCATTGATGCCGTAGATTATGATAATTGGTGTTACTTAAATAGTTTAGAAAACGTTGAGCGAAATAATTGTAAACATATTACCGTTATTGAAGGAGACGCTTCCGTTTTAAATAAAAAATATGATATCATAATCGCAAACATCAATCGCAATATCTTATTACAGGATATGCAAACGTATATATCCTGTTTAAACAAAAATGGAATCTTGTTTTTAAGCGGATTTTACAAGGAGGATATTCCTATTATTCAAGCTGAATGTGAAAAGTATATGTTAAAATTTGAAGAAAAATTAGAAAGAAACAATTGGGTCTCACTAAAATTTTTAAATTAGTAAATAAATTGATTTTTCCCTTTCGGGAAAATCCTAGATTCAACAATTCGAATAAATAATAATTATTGGACATACAGTTAAATGTCTTTAAGACCATTGGGATTATGAGTACCAGAGAAAAAATATCAGAGGAATTATTACTTGAAGAAGAAATATCAACCCAAAATGAAATAGTTTTATTTAATGATGATGTTAATACCTTCGACCATGTTATTGAAACCCTAATGTATGCTTGCGATCATACCTCAGAACAAGCTGAACAATGTGCGCTATTAGTACATTATAAAGGAAAATGTACAGTAAAAACGGGCTTATATGACGATTTAAAACCCCGCTGTTCCATGCTTCTTGAAGCAGGTTTAAGTGCAGAAATAATATAAAAAAGCCCTAATGTTATCAGCGCTTTTTTGGGTTGCTATTAATCATTCATGATGTATTCATTCTTCCATCCGCGCAAATCAAAAGGATTTTGTTTTTTTAGTATTGCATTCTTTCAACTAATTACAGTATAGCTAATAACTTTTTGAGAAGCTAAATGCGTATGTTCATATTCATTGTCAAACCACACTACAGATTCCTATCATTATTATATAAACCGTTTTGAATATCTTTTAAATCAATCATTTGGTAATCATGGTGTTTTCGTAACTACCACTTTTTAAGTTTTGTATTTCGTTTGATAGGTTCATTATTTTTTTGATTTGCAAGATGATATTCCAAAAGGCGCATATAACGGACAAAAACTTATAAAGCTAGTCAATAAAAAGACAATAGCCAATGCCATTAAAATATACGCTAAAGCACCATTAATAACATTAAAGAAAAAGAGTAAGAAAACAACAATTGCCATAATAACTCTAATCCCTTTATCTCTATTGCCCATATTTTTAGTCATCATGTATAATTTTAAAAGATTTATAATGTTGATGGGCAAACAAAATCTGTAGTTGGTAAATCAGATTCTTTAATGGCTCCAAAACCACCAGCAATGTCTACTAAATTGTTAAATCCACGTGCCTTTAGTATAGAAGCTGCAATAATAGAGCGATAACCACCAGCGCAATGCACATAATAGTTTTTGTCTTTACTTATGGCTTTCATGTTATCATTTATAAAATCTAAAGCAAAATGCTGCACATTTTCACCTTTCAAATGTTCAGATTCATATTCACCATCTTTTCTAACGTCTAATACATTGAGATTTCCGCTTTTAAAGCGTTCTGAAAATACATCAACAGAAATAGATTTAATGGATTCTGTATCTCTTCCAGATGCAGTCCAGGCTTCTATACCGCCTTTTAAGTAGCCTAATGTATTGTCGTAGCCTACACGAGATAATCGTGTTACAGTTTCCTTTTCTTTACCTTCTGGAGTAACCAGTAAAATGGGTTGTTTTAAATCGGTAATTAAAGCACCAACCCAAGGGGCAAATCCACCATGTATTCCTATAAAAATGGAATTTGGAATATGTGCTTTTATGTAATTTTCTTCATGTCTAACATCTAAAACCAAAGCATCTTCCTGATTGGCGATAGCTTCAAATGTTTCAGGAGTTAATGGATTATCACCTTTTTTTAAAATAGTTTCAAAAGTATCATAACCTGTTTTGTTCATCATGGCATTTTTAGCAAAATACTGTGGCGGTGGCGGCATACCATCTAAAACGTCTTCTATAAATTCTTCACGAGTCATATCAGCTCTTAAAGCATAATTATTTTTTTTCTGGTCGCCCAAAACACCAACAGTTTCTTTACTTAAATTTTTCCCACAAGCAGAACCTGCCCCATGTGCCGGATATACAATAATATCGTCTGGTAATGTCATGATTTTATTTCGTAAAGAATCGAAAAGCATACCTGCTAAATCTTCTTTAGTTAAATCTGATTTTATAGCTAAATCGGGTCTGCCAACATCACCTAGAAATAAAGTGTCGCCTGAGAATATGGCATGTTCTTTTTCGTTTTCATCTATTAAAAGAAAGGTTGAAGATTCCAAAGTGTGGCCTGGAGTATGTAATACTTTTATAGAAACTTTCCCTAGTTTGAAAATCTCATTGTCTTTGGCTTGATGAATATTGTAATCGGTTTTAGCTCCAGGTCCAAAAATTATGGTAGCTCCTGTTTTTTTTGCTAAATCAATATGTCCTGAAACAAAATCTGCATGAAAATGTGTTTCAAAAATATATTTAATTTTCGCATTTTCTTTATTTGCTTTATCTACGTATTGTTGGGTTTCGCGCAGTGGATCAATAATGGCGACTTCACCGTCAGATTCAATATAATAAGCACCCTGTGCTAAACATCCTGTATATATTTGTTCTATTTTCATTTTCATTTTTTTTTAATTAACTTTTCAAAATTACGTAACCTTATCAATTTAGTTTGTAACTAATATCACATAAAACTTAGTTAACTTCTTTGTAAATTATATATATAGCCATTAATAATGTAAAAAAACCAAAACTCTTTTTTAATTTTTCGCCACTAATAAATTTCGATAAAAAAACACCTAGTATAATTCCGATAATAGCGATAAAGGTAAAACTAAGTAGAAACTCCCATTCAATTTCTAGGGTTTGTATATCACCAGTAAAACCGATTAGAGAATTTATGGTGACGATAACTAATGAGGTTCCAACCGCTTTTTTCATGGGAATATTTGCCCATAATACTAAAGCAGGTACATATAAAAAACCCCCTCCTGCACCAATAAGCCCTGTAATAGTACCTATGATTAAGCCCTGTATAAAAGTTTTATAATAGGGCTGTTGTTTACTAATTAACTCTTTTTCTTTACTTTTCTTAATCATTGAAAATGACGCCAAAAGCATAATAATAGCAAAGAAAATCATAATGGCCATTTCTTTAGTAAGCGTGTAGTCTCCAAGATTAAAAAGCGTATCGGGAATACTTGGAACTAAATATCTTCTAGACAAATAAACAGCTATAAAAGAAGGAAATGAGAATGCTAATCCTGTTTTAAAATCAACTAAACCTTTTTTGTATTTTTGATAGGTCCCAACCATTGAAGATGAACCAACAACAAATAATGAATAGGCGGTAGCTACAACAGGATTATAGCCTAAAAAGTACACAAGCAATGGCACCGTTAAAATAGAGCCACCACCACCAATAAGACCTAAAACAAGACCTACAATAAGAGCTCCTATGTAACCAATAAGTTGTGTGCTGTCCATATTTAATGAGGCAATTTATTTTTTAAAACACCATAAATAAAAGTACCCAAAACGGCTGCTGCTATTACAATTAACATACTAAATACACCTGTGCCCAATAGAATATACATAGGGCCTGGACAAGCTCCAACCAGTGCCCAACCAAAACCGAAAATGGTACCGCCAACAATATATCTTATAAATCCGTTTTCTTTTTTTGGAACAAAAATATCAGCACCTTTTATACTTTTAATTTTTCCTCTTTTAGAAATCTGAAGAAATAGTATTCCTGATGCTATTGCAGTGCCTATAATGCCGTACATATGAAACGATTGAAAACGAAACATTTCATAAATACGATACCATGATGCGGCTTCAGATTTTACTAAAACAATTCCGAAGAAAATTCCAACTAATAAAAATTTCAAATATTTCATATTCAGAAAATTAAGGGTAAAATAAAATTAGTCATAATCAAACCGCCAATAAAAAATCCAATTACAGCAATTAAAGATGGTTTTTGTAAACTACTGAGACCAGTAATGGCATGCCCAGAAGTACAGCCGCCAGCATAACGTGTGCCAAAGCCAACTAATAAGCCACCAATGATTAATAAAATTAATCCTTTTGTTGAGGTTAAAGCTTCTAAATTATACATTTCATTGGGTACTAAAGTGGCACCAGCATTTTTAAATCCCATATTTTGAAGTTCTGTTATTGTATTAGGGTTTAAATCTGAAACACTATTGTTTGATAAAAATTGAGTAGCAATAAAACCACCTAAAATGGCACCAATTACAACAATTAAATTCCAAGATTGATCCTTCCAATTAAACTTAAAAAAATCAGAAAATCTTCCAGCACCTCCTATGGTACAAAATGTTCTGAGGTTTGACGACATGCCAAATGTTTTTCCAAAATAAAGCAGAAGCGCCATAACTAAAGCGATTAATGGACCAGAAATATACCAAGGCCAAGGAGTTAAAATGTATTCCATAAACAGTATTTTTTAGTGCAAATATAAAGTTAAGAGTATTTAAGTTTTGTGATAAATGTTACTTAACAGCAAGGAAAAGGTAATGAAAATAGAACAAACCTTGATAGGTAATTACGCTAGAAATTGATAGTTACCTCTTTGCTTAACGCAGACTAAATATTATAGCTCCATATTCCGATAGCTATCGGGATTGTGAAATAACCAGAATAATTTAAAGCATTTCGATTTTATTTCTACTCAGTTTAATTTTATTATCATTTTCGAGTTGCTTTAATAATCTGGAGATTACAACGCGTGATGTATGTAAATCTTCGGCAATCTCTTGGTGTTTGACACGTAGTGTTTTTGAATCGTGTAACATTGTTTTATTAATGAGGTATTTGTATAACCGCTCGTCCATTTTCATAAAGGCAAGATTATCAATGGTTTCAAGCATTTCGTCAAAACGGGTTTGGTAACTTTCTAAAATAAAAGTTCGCCAACTTTCGTTAGTATGAAACCAAGTTTGCATGTTTTCTACAGGAATCATGAGTAAAGTTGAATCTTTTTCAGCAACCGCTCTAATTTTACTTTTTGAAGTGCCCATACAACACGTAAGTGACATCGTGCAGGTTTCTCCAGCTTCTAAAAAGTAAATTAGCAATTCATTACCATCCTTATCTTCTCTTAAAATTTTTATGTTTCCTGACAGTAAAAGTGGAATATATTCAAGGATTTGATTAATATCTATAATAATATCATCTTTTTGAAACGATTTGAACTGGCCCATTTCAAATATTTCTTTGAGTAGGTTGTCGTCTAAAATATGTTCATAATTTTCTAGTAATAATGCTTTATTCATATTCAAAAATAATGAATTAGAAATTTGAATTAAATATTTGGTAGGGTTTTAATAAAAATACTATATTTGCACCCATAAAAATGGCCTCGTGGCGCAACTGAATAGCGCACTTGATTACGGCTCAAGAGGTTACTGGTTTGAATCCAGTCGAGGTCACTAAAAGCTGTTCAAATAGCATCAAAACCATGCAAATCATACGATTTGTGTGGTTTCGTGGTTTTTAGGTGTTCATTTAATTTGGTATTATTTGGATTAAAATGATAGTTTAGAAGTTACCTCACTTTTTAAAAGTTACCTTGGGTGTAATTTAAGCTAAAATAATATAGCTCAATTGTTTGTTTGATTTGACAATCGGAAATCAAGTTTAATTAAAACAGCAACAATCATGAGAACATCAAAAACACTAGGGATTCATTTCTGGGTCAACAAGCAAAACGAGATTGACGGAAAAGTACTTTTTTATGTGCGAATTAATATTGACCAAAAGTGCGTCAATATCAGTTTGAAAAGAAACGTTCCATTAAATCCTTGGGATTTTAAACAACGAAAGATGTTAGGTAATTCTGCAAAAGTAAAGCAGATTAATGAGTATTTGTCATTAACCAAATCAGAACTTTATATTAAATACCAAACTTACGGTTTTAAAAATATAATCTATTCAGGCCCCATATTTGAGGAGTACACAAAGGAAAAGAATCGCATAAAATTACATTTTGATTATGCTGCGTCTGGCTTAAAAGCCGATGGAGACGTTAAAGGATTTGAAGTTATAGAGTTCAATAGCAATGGTGCCAAAAAACCAGCCAAACCTCTAGCGGTTAACATTGACGGCACTGACCTAGTCATATCAACAGAAAATCTAGTATCCCCTTTTATATTGCGCTACGGTTGGGGGTTAAATATGGGTAATACAAATTTATTTGATAAGGAAGGTTTGCCAGCGTCACCTTTTAGAATACTGGTAAAATAATTATTCGATAAAATTAAAATTAATAAAAAATTAAGATGAACACATTTAATATCACAGGAAAAATAGCAATAGTTACCGGTGGAGGCGGAGTTCTAGGCGGAAGCATCTCTAAAAGTTTAATTGAAGCAGGTACAAAAGTCGTAATTTTAGATATCCGTCAAGAAAATGTAGATACAAAAGTAAATGAACTCACAGCAATGGGAGGAGAGGCTATTGGGTTTGTATCTAATGTTTTGGATGTAGAAGAAATGAAAATTACCCGTGATAAAATTCTAAATAAATGGGGCAAGATAGACATATTGATAAACGCAGCAGGGGGTAATTTGCCTGGTGCAACTTTGAGCGAGGAACAAACTGTTTTTGATATGAAAATACTGGACTTCGAAAAAGTAACCCATCTTAATTTAAACGGTACGGTGTATCCGTGTTTGGTCTTTGGGGAAGCTATGGCAAACCAAGGTGAGGGCAGTATCATCAATATTTCATCCATGGCAACATTATCTGCCATAACAAGGGTTCCTGGTTATTCCGTGGCAAAAAGCGGTATTGATATATTTACCAAATGGATGGCGATGGAGATGGGTATTAAATTTGGAGAAAAAGTCCGGGTAAATGCCATAGCGCCAGGGTTTTTTATTGGCGACCAAAATAGAAAAGTACTCATTAATGACGATGGTTCCTATACCGAACGAAGTAAAAAGGTGTTGGCAAGAACCCCTATGAAACGTTTTGGTGATATCACTGAATTAAATGGCATTGTGCAGTTTTTATGTTCGGATGCTGCGAGTTTTATTACAGGTACGGTGATACCTGTAGATGGTGGTTTTAGTTCATTTAGTGGTGTTTAAAATTAAGGTATGAAGCTGATTAAAACATTGCGTTGGTTTGGCGAAAATGATGCTATTACCTTGTCGGATATCCGTCAAACAGGAGCGACGGGTATTGTGACTGCTCTACACCATATTCCCAATGGCGACGTTTGGTCTGTGGATGAAATTCTAAAGACTAAAAATAATATAGAATTTCATGGACTTACTTGGGAAGTTGTAGAAAGTTTAGCAGTAACCGAGGAGATAAAAAAAGCCACAAAATTAGGCGATTTACACATTGCTAATTATAAGGAAAGCATTAAAAACCTTGGGAAAAACGGACTAAAAACAATATGTTATAATTTTATGCCCGTTTTGGATTGGGCAAGAACAGACCTTCATTATACATTAGAAAACGGTACCGAGGCCATGTATTTTAGTGGCAATCATTTCGCGGCTTTTGATCTATTCATATTAAAAAGACCTAATGCAGAAAAGAACTATTCTAAACAACAAATAGCGGAAGCAAAGAGATTGTTCAACACATTTAGTGAGGAAGAAAAGGACAAATTAGGTTATAACATTATTGTGAAAACGCAATCTTTTATTGATGGTGTAGTAAAAGAAGGAGAAAGAAACTATCTCAATATTTTCAATACATTGTTGAGCGAATATGATGCTATTGATAAAGAACAATTAAGAAAAAATTTCGCACATTTCTTGTATGAAGTTGTTCCCGTATGTGAAAAATATGGCGTTAATTTAGCGGTTCATCCAGACGATCCGCCATTTCCCTTATTGGGCTTACCGCGACTAGTTAGCACTGAAGAAGACTTTGAATGGCTAGTAAAAACTTGTCCATCCTTGCATAACGGCATCACGTTTTGCTCAGGATCATTAGGTGCTAAAAAAGATAATAATCTACCTAGACTATTTAAAAAATACGCAGAGCGTGTGCATTTTATACACCTTCGCAGTACAAAAGTATTGGATAATGGTGACTTTTTTGAAACTGGACATTTAGATGAAAGTGCCAATTTGGCAAGTTTAATGAAAATAATTATCGAAGAACAATTACACCGAAAACAAATGGGCAGGTTAGATTTTAATATCCCAATGCGTCCAGATCATGGCCATAAAATGTTAGACGATTTTAAAAGAAATGCAAACCCTGGTTATCCGCTTATTGGTCGTTTAAAAGGGTTTGCAGAATTATCGGGCCTTGAACAAGGAATAGCATTTATGATTAAAAATAAATAATACACATTATTACCTAACAACATGATTTTTAAAAACAATTTTATTTTTTTTTAAGCACATTATTTTTTAGTTGCTCTGAAATAAAGAAAAAGGAAATACCTGAAAGACCGAACATTCTTTTCATTGCCGTAGATGATTTGCGTCCAGAATTATGAAGCTATGGAAACAAAATAGTAAAAACCCAAATCTAGATCAGCTAGGAAAAGAGGGAATAGTTTTTGAAAATTATTTTGTGCAAGTACCTACTTGTGGCGCATCAAGATATAGTTTAATAACTGGTATGAGACCTAGAAACAAGCAACAACTTCAAAATAATACTGTTGAAGTAGAAATTTCCAATCAACCAGAAAATAAAAATAGATCAGAATCTTTTATCCATCATTTAAAACGAAATGGCTATTACACACTGGGCATTGGTAAAATTACACATTCTCCTGATGGACTTCTTTATGGATACGAGGAGATACCCTCAGATAAAAGAGAACTCCCGTACAGTTGGGATGAGTTGGCTTTTAATTCAGGAAAATGGAAGACTGGCTGGAATTCATTTTTTGCCTATGCCAATGGCGAAAACCGTCAAAGCCTAAAAAGTATAGTTAAACCCTATGAAATTGGTGAAGTAGAGGATGAAGGCTATCCAGACGGACTAATGGCTAATTTGGCCATTACCAAGCTCAAGGAATTAAAAAATAAGTCGCAACCCTTTTTTATGGGAGTTGGTTTCTTTAAGCCACATCTGCCTTTTAATGCACCAAAAAAATATTGGGATTTATATGATAGGGATTCCATACCAGTTGCACTTAATACAGATATTCCAGAAAGTATAAATTACAAAATTTTACATAATAGCAATGAATTTAATCGCTATATATTATCTGACGAAAAAGTGAATTTAAAGCAACAAGCTTCAGAAGCTTATTCCAAAAAATTAAAACATGGGTATTATGCAAGCGTTTCATACATTGACCATCAAATTGGCAAATTATTAGATGAACTGGACGCATTGGGACTTAAGGAGAATACCATCATCATTGTTTGGGTAGATCACGGTTGGCATTTGGGTGAGCAACAAGTTTGGGGAAAGCATACACTTTTTGACAATGCGTTAAGAAGTCCTCTTATTATAAAAGCACCTCAATTTAAAAAGGGTAAAAACATAAATACTTTAGTAGAAACGGTTGATATTTATCCGAGTATATTAGAACTTTGTAATATTAAAACGCCACATGCGGTAGATGGAAATAGTTTTGTAAATCCACTAAAAGGAATAGAAAATCAACAAAATAATTTTACGTACAGTTACTTTATAAAGGCATTTCAATATATCGTCTCACAAAATATTATTGAGAAGAAGAACCCATAATAGAATTACATTACCACACCAATGATAAACTTGAAACTAGGAATATAGCCCAGGATAAACCAGATATTGTTATAGAACTTATGTCTTTAATGAAAAAAGTAAATTTTAGCTTTTAAAAATTAGTCGTCTTTTTTATTTAATCTGGATAAACAAAATAGGGGTTAGTCTTACTCATCATTTGTTGTAATAAAACTTTCAAAATTTTTCTTTATAAATTCACTTGGTGATATTCCATATTGTTTTTTAAAAGCTTTAGTAAAATAATTATGTGAATTAAATCCAACAGCAAAACCAATTTCGTTTATCAAATAATCTCCTGTTTTCATTAGTTTTATAGCATGTTTTAATCGAATGTTTCTAATAAATTCGGTGGCTGATTGGTCTGTAAGTGATTTTAGTTTTCTATGAAGGTGTGTTCGGCTAAGGTTAAGGTTTTTAGCAAGTTCCTCAACTGAAAAGTCAGTATTTGTAATATTTTTTTCAATAACATAAATTGCCTTACTAAGTAGTTTTTTGTCTAAATTTAGTGGTTGCGATTTTTCTTCCCATTCATCTTGTTGAGAAGCAAACAAAGTACGAAGCATTTTTCTTGAATTCAGTAAGTTATTGGCTTGTGCAACTAAAAAATCTTCATTAAAAGGTTTGGGTACATAAGCATCTGCTCCTGAGTTTATTCCTGAAATTTTATTTTGAATAGAACTTAGAGCAGTAAGTAAAATTAGAGGAATATGACTTGTTCTAATATCATTTTTTATTTTTTCACATAATTGAATTCCATCCATTTCTGGCATCATTACATCTGAGATTATTAAATCTGGATATAATGACATGGCTAAATCAAGAGCTTCTTTTCCATTTTTGGCTTTTGCTATTCTAAAATGATTTTGTAAAGATTCTTCTAAAAAATCTAATAATTCAGGGTTGTCTTCAGCAATTAATATTAGTGATTCTTGATTATCAATTGGTTCTACATTTTTTATTTTAGAATTTATATCAGTTACAGGTTCTGACGTAAAATCAAAATCATTTGTCTTTTGTAACTCAATATTAGTTTCATTATAAGTATTTGATTGATGAAGTGGTAAATAGATGTAAAATGTAGTGCCTTTATCTTCCAAAGAACTTACAACTAATTGTCCGTTATGTAAGTTCACGTAATTGGTTAATAATGACAGACCTATTCCAGTACCAGATACATTATTATTGTTTTTTTCAATTTGAAAAAAGCGTTCAAATATTTTTGGAAGCTCTTCGGAAGGTATGCCATAGCCAGTGTCGGTAATACTTAGTTCTAAAAAATCGTCCAAAATTTCATTGCCTATGATATAGGTATTCCAATTTTTATTTTTTTCGGTTTTTTTATTTTTTTGAATTGTTAACGTAATCTCACTGCTGTCAGGCGAGTATTTAAATGCGTTAGATAATAGGTTTACTAATACTTTATCTAATTTATCCGTATCAAAGTCCATTTGTAGACTTGGTAATTCTGATATAAAATTGAAATTAAAAGAGCGTTGATTTGCATGTTCTTCAAAACAATTGAATACATTTTTACTAAATAGAATAATATCCTCACGTATAGGATTTAATTTTAATTTACCATGGTCTATTCTTCTAAAATCAAGAAATTGATTGATTAGTCTTAACAACCGATCGGTGTTATTTTTTATGAGTGATAACTGTTTACGAGACAAATCATTTTCAGATCCAGCTTTTAGTAAACGGTTTACAGGACCTTGTATTAAAGTTAATGGTGTTCTAAATTCGTGAGAAATATTGGTAAAAAACTGAAGTTTCATTTGGTGTAATTCTTCTTCTGTCTCCCTTTGTATTTCACTCATTTTCACACTAATTTTTAATTTTTGTCTATAAATAAGCTGTTTTCTAAAAAAATAGACAGTAGCGACAAAAATTAAAAAATAAAACAAATAGGCATGCCAAGTTAACCAAATTGGAGGCGTAATTTTAATAAATAGCTGTGTAGGAGTCTCGTTCCAGATGCCGTAATTGTTTGAAGCTTTAACTTCAAAAGTATAATCGCCAGGGGGTACTTTTGTAAACGAGGCTCGTCCGTTATAATCACTATTAATCCATTTGTTATCGAGGTTTGCTAATCTGTATTTGAATTTGTTTTTTTGTGAGTTTACATAATTATTGGAAGTAAACTGGAAACTAAATGAATTTTGCTTATAATTTAACTTCAAAGATTCTGTATTGCCAATAATGTCATTTAAAATTCCATTTTCGGTTTCTGGTATAATTTTTTCATTATGGATTAATAATTGAGTAATAGTTGTAATTGGAGGAATGGGATTGGTGATAATAGTATTAGGCTGAAAACGAATTAAGCCATTAGAGCCCCCAAAATATAGTTCACTATCAATCGATTTTAAAGCGGTTGTTGGATAAAATTGATTGTTTTGAATACCTTTATTGCTAGCAAATGATTGTGTGTTCTTTGTTTTAGGATTTATTTTGCAAAGGCCATTTTCCGTGGTTACCCATATATTTTCATTTTGGTCTTGTAGAATAGAAAATACTTCATTCCCAGCAATACCCTCTTTTATTGTAAAATGTTCAGCAGTACCCGTATTTGGATTGTATTTATCTAATCCTTCCCCGTTTGTACCCAACCATAAAAAACCATTTTTATCTTCATATATACTATAAATATAGTTTGAAGAAATACTATTGGAAATATGATCTTGATGAAATATCCTTGTAAACTGTGAGACACTTTTTTTCTCAGATTAAGTCCATTGTACTTATTAAACCATATATTTTTATTGGAATTTTTATATAAAGAATAAATAGATTGGTGTGGCAGTTCAGAATGTTTTTGTTTATTTATTATTAATTTAACCTTATAGTTTCCAATAATGGCAATACCAAAATTTGTAACCACCCATACTTGATTGTTGTCGTCCTTAATTAAGTTTCTTACTCGGTCACTAGGTAGTTTTAAATTTTTTGTAGTATCAGAATTAAAATGATGGATTAGAGCACCATCTTTGATATTCAAACAAATTAAACCACTTGATTGATATGCTATCCAAATTGAATTATCATCACGAAGAATAGCATTAACCGAGTCTTTAAAGCCTTTTTTTAAAAACTGAAACGTATTAGAGCCTTTGGTTAAAAAATAAATATCACCATCTTCATAAAAACCCAAATGGTTCCGTCTTCACTAATTTTACTGTAACTGATTCTGTTATTTTTATTATTTAAGTTTTTGTAAAAGACTCTTTTAGTTTCTGGGTTAATAATTCCAATACCTTTTTTTTGAAACCCAATACTTTCCATATATTTTAGAACCATTTTATTCTGCTTATCCACAAATACTACCTGTGTATGCTAATGATAGAAGCTTGTGGTATTAAAACAGTTCCTTTTTTATTATTGCCCTAAAAGGTGGAGACTTGGCTTACATAACAAAACGCATAGAACGTAATGCGCAAGGCGAATAGTTTGCTGTGGAGGATGCTTGCCAATTTAATGAGCGACTTACAGAGCATAAGTACAGATGATCTTACGAACAAATTGCCAAAAGGATAATTGCCTCCTCTAAAAATCCCATAAAGGATGTTTTTCATTTTTATGAACAAGTGATAGTGTCTTTCTTAATAGGAAATAATAATATGCGCTTAAAGAATTTTTCGCTTAACGCAAAAGAGACTAATGCATACAAACTTACACCAGCTTATGATATGTTTGCTGCAAAATTATTATTACCCGATGATTTAGCACTAAATTTCAACGGAAAAAAGCGAAAACTAAAACGACATGATTTTAACGAAGCGATGTTATAATCACTATTTTACTTTTAAGTATCTGATATTTATTTATTATTAAGGCTATGTTCGAATATTAGAATTTGCGCTATATTCACAAAAAGCATTGGAAGCCCTTACAAATATTAGAAAATATTATCCTAATTTTTAAAAGTTAGCATTATGAGTAAGAATTTTTCAAGAATTAATTTTCATGATGAAACTGTCGAAAGGTTTAAGAATTTTGCCTTGAGTAATAATGAGAATTATACCGAAACGATGGAAGTGATGTTAGACTTTTTTGAGAAGAATCAAATCAATCCATTTGTTCCTTTTGATAATATTCTGAATAGCTTAACCATATTAATCAATAAAAGAATGGGTACAGTAGAATCCATTTTACGTGATATTGAAAAGCTTGATCTAATAACAACTAGAAAAATGCTCGAAAGTCTTTTTGTTAAACTAAAACCTGAAAATTTTAGACGAAAAGATAAAATATGTTGAATGACTTTCTTTGCGTAAGTAAGGTTAAAATGATTTTAATTGAAATTTATGCTTAGAACTACCCTAAAAAATTCATAGGTTTTTCTGAAAAATATAGGGGCTTGCCGAGTTAACTCGCTTAGTTTTGTATATGATTAAATCGTATTTCATATTGCTTTTACAATTTTAATGATATAGCTATGAAAGATTGGATTCTATATAACCTTAATGCTTCTTACTAAGATAAAATTGAGCTCAGTCTATTACATCTGCTTCGTAACCAAATAACAGCTCACCTAATGCAGACACTGTAGTAATTAAGAAAATATATGTTGCTTTTTATTTGTATCTTAGTTGAGTCTTACAATTAAGACTTTGTTAAATGTACATACTTTAACTTATCGCTTCATGTAATAATCAGCATCTATTTAATTATTATAGCTTTTTGTAATTTTCAAAAAACTATTCAAATCGTAAATCATCAATATAATAGATGTTTTGAGGTGGTCCGTCAACCTCGCCAGCGTTAAAAAACAGTACCAGACTCGTATTTTTATCCCCTATTGCTCCACTAAAGTCAAATGTATATTCTACCCATTCATTTAAAACCGTAACATCTGCGAATACTTCAAGAGCTGTTCCACCTTCTAGCTTAGCTAAAATTGGTCCTGTTTCTGTCGCAAGTACTTTCATTTTAAACTGATTGTTGATAGAAAGATCTATTATATCACCAAAGTTAATTATCGTATTATCAAAAGGATCTCCACCATTATCTGTGTATTCGCCAACCTTAGAGCTTCTGTTCTCACAAGTTACATCTGGGTTTTGAACCGTTGGTAGATCACCAGCATTTGCAAATGGAAAGTTTTGTTGACAATCAAAATCATTAATAATACTTAAATCTGGCTCGACACCATCACAATCTTCCACAATTTGAGGACAGCCACCCTTAATAAAACGGATATCGTCAATAAAATAAATATCTTGTGCCGTACCATCCGTTTGTCCTGCATTAAAGAATAAAACGAGTCTTGTATTTCCGTCGCCAATTGCGCCTGAAAAATCGATGAGATAATTACTCCATTCGTTTACAACATCGATATCTATTGTTACTTCTGTTGTTGTATCACCACCCTCAAGCATGGCCAGTAGTGGCATTTGCATCGTAGTAAGCACTTTTATGTTAAGTTCAGCGTTCTCAGAAAGATCTAAAGGATCTACAAAGTCGATTATAAGACTGTCAAAAGGATCTGTACCGTTATCTGTGTATCGCCCAACTGTACTGCTCATATTGGCTTCTGAAGAATTTGGATTTTCAACAGGTATAACTGCATTGCCAAGAGCATAGTTTTGCTGACATTCAAAATCACTAACAATTGTTAAGTCTGGTGTAACGCCTTCACAAACCTCAACAAATTGTACAAAGCGTAAGTCATCTATAAAATAAGTGTCTGTTTCTGTTCCATTGGAGTTACCTGCGTTAAAGAAAAGGATAAGCCTAGTATTCCCAGCATCTTGCGCTGCAGTAAAATCAAATGTCAACTCTACCCATTCATTGGTTTCTTGGATATTAGCTGTTCTTTCAATAGCCATTGTACCACCTTCTAACTTGGCAAGTACTGGACCTGCTATGTTCGATCGTATTTTAATATTGAATTGTGCATTCTCCGAAAGATCTATCGCTTCTCCTAAATCTATTAGTAAATTATCAAATGGTTCTGTTCCATTATCGGTGTATTCGCCAACATTTTCGCTAGGGTTTATACCTGAAATTGACGGATTTTCTATAATGGGAGCACTTGTTTGTGATGGGTCTCCACCCATAAAAAAGTTCTGTTGACAATCAAAATCATTGATTATCGACAAATCGGTCTCAGCGCCTTCGCATGGATCTATGGCAACATCAAATCTTAGATCATCCAGAAAGTATGCATCATTTCCACTATTCTCAACACCATTATTAAATATAAGGTTGAATTGCGTAAAATTATCTTCACTTAGATCTGTCAAATCAAGGTCGTATTCCGTCCAAGTTTGATTACCTTCAACAACGATATCAAAATTAAGCGTACCATCAGAGCCGCCAATGAGTTGAATCCTTAGTGTTCCCGTGATAGCAGTTTTAGCTTTAAATTTAAATGAGGCATTGGTGGAAAGATCCACTCCATTAGTGAAATAAATGGTTAGTGCATCCGTTGCACTTGAACCATCAATATACTCCCCCACAAATTTAGAGGTATTTATCCCTGTTTCACTTGGGTTTCTAACAACGGAAACATCACTGATTTCTATATTTGATTGACATTCGAAATCTGTAATTATAAACGGGTTTATAGTTACATTATCTTCTTCGCATCTTTCAAAACTAATTAATTCATATTTAGTTAGTTCTATTTCACATCCGTAAAAAAGTGCTAACGCTATGGTTAAAAAGTATATTCTAAATAGTGATGTTTTCATTATTAAATGTTTAAATATTAGTGCTTAATAAATTTTATTGTTGAACTTGATGTTCCTGTTTTAATTCTTATAAAATAGATGCCAGTTTTTAATGCACTAACATCAATAATATTCGAAATATTTTTTGGTTTGTTTACTGAAATTGTTTTGCCCAAAATATCCACAATCTTATAATTTTCAATTTTTTCTAAAGATGAAATATTAATAATATCCTTTGCTGGATTTGGGTATAGACTTACTGTATTATCTAAAGTGAATTCTGTTGTAGATAAAGTTGAATCAAATAACAAATCGTCTATATAATAGATATCTGTTGGTGTTCCTGATGTGACTGTTGGATTGATAAATAATACAACTTTTGTATTGCCCTCTCCCGCAAATGCACTAAAATCGAAGACAAACTCTTCCCAAGTATTTACCGCACTAAAATCAGAATAAATTTCTCGATTTGTTGTATTTTCTAATTTTGCTAAAATCTGCACTGAAGTTGGTGAATAGAATTTAAGTTTCAGAATGTTGTTTGAAGATAAATCGATGGCTTCACCATAATCTACTACTAGTGCATCAAAACCCATTGTGCCATTATCGGTGTATTGACCAACATTTGCACTTGTATTAATCCCACCTGAAACTGGATTGGCAACTGTAACTAACGCACCTGTAATTGGTTGTGATGCAGATGAACATTCAAAATCACTAATTACGGGTTCTTCACAAGGAGGTGAAACAGGTGCATCAAACAATAAGTCGTCTATATAATAGATGTCTGTTGGTGATGAGTCCGTAATACCTGGATTAAAAAAGAATACCAACTCTGTATTTCCACTTCCTTTTGAAGCACTAAAATCAAATGAGAACTCTTGCCATATGTTAACTGCGCTAAAATCTGAATAAATTTCCTGTTGAGTACCACCTTGTAATTTTGCTAAAATCTGTACAGAAATTGGTGAATAAAATTTAATTTTCAACACACTATTTGTAGATAGATCTATTGCTGCGCCGTAATTTATTACTAATGCGTCAAATCCATCCATACCATTATCTGTGTATTCGCCAACATTTGTACTGATATTAATCCCTCCTTGATCGGGGTTGGATACAATTACCAACGCGCCCGTTATTGGATGAGATGGTGTAGTACATTCAAAATCTGTTATTATAGGATCTGTGCATTGTGCGTAGCCTAAATAAGCTGTTAGGCTAAAAATAAAAAGTAAAGATTTTTTCATAATTTCTGGATTTTAATTAATTATTATTATCAATTTTTGTTATACCCCTTTTAATTAATTTTAGTGGGAAGGCTAACTAAGAATTTGTCCTTAGAAAATCTGCTTTTTTTGCTTGGACAAATAAATATCAAGATTAAGTATGTCTAATTACAGATTTTTCATTTTGCAGATTTTTTATCTAGTTTTAATGAAAAGCTATTTGTGAATTCTCCATCTGAATTACCAGCAACGAAAAGATCGTAATCTCCATCTTCATTACTAAATTGAAGATTGTTATTATAAAATTTTAGATTATCTGAAGTAATTGTGAATTCTACTATTTTAGATTCTCCTTTTTCTAATTTGATTTTCTGAAAGCCTTTTAGTTCCTTGACAGGTCTTGTGACGCTGCCAAATCTGTCTTTAATATAAAGTTGAACAACTTCTTCACCTTTTCTGCTTCCAATATTTGTAATCGTTGTTTTGATTGAAATAGATTTACCATTAGAAAGTGAACTACTAGAAAGTACTGGTTTATCGTATTTGAAATTAGTATAGCTCAAGCCATACCCAAAAGGAAATAGTGGCGAGTTTTCAACATCTATATACTTAGACACATATCTTGGGTGCGCGCCTTCAATATCTTCTGGTCGCCCTGTATTCTTCATATTATAATGAATAGGAATTTGACCAACATTTCTAGGAAATGTTACTGTTAGCTTTCCTGAAGGATTATAGTCACCATAAAGTACATCGGTAACTGCATGCCCACCGCTGGTTCCTGGAAACCAAGCTTCTACAATGGCATCTACCGTTTCATTTTCGTATGTTAGATTTAAAGGTCTTCCGTTATAAAGGACTAGAACAATTGGTGTTCCTGTTTTTTTTATTTCTGCAATAAGTTCTTGCTGACGTCCTGGTAATTTTAAATTTGTTCTACTGGCAGCTTCACCACTCATTCGTTCTGATTCTCCCATAACCATCACAACAACGTCAGACGCTTTCGAAATGGCGATCGCTTTTGAAAAATTAGAAGTTTCTCCATCTTCAATTTCGCAACCTTTGGCATATGTAAATATCTTGTTTTGTGCTTCAAAGCCTTCCTTTACACTTACTGCAATACCATCTCTATCACCTTTTGCTGCCCAATTCCCAATGATATGAAATTGATCATCCGCTAATGGTCCTATTAAGGCTATTGTTTTTGAATTATTTAATGGTAGAATATTGTTTTCGTTTTTTAAAAGTACAATTGACTTTTGCGCGGCTTCTCTAGAGGCTTCTAAGTGGTCTTTATGAAGTATAACATTAGCTTCCTCTTGCTCATTACTATATTTGTAAGGATTTTCAAAAAGCCCAAGTTTATATTTTAACCTTAAAATATCTCTTACCGCTTTATCTAATCGAGAGATTTCAATTTTATTTTCTTCCACTGAGGTTTTCATGTGATTTTTAAATACACCTCCCTGCATATCCATATCCACTCCTGAGTTCATGGCTAATTCGCCAGCATGTTGCAAGTCTTCTGCAAAACCATGATGGACCATTTCGTTTATCGATGTATAGTCCGTAACAACAAAACCATTAAAATTCCATTGGTCTCTTAGAATGTCTTTTAAAAGAAAACTATTGCCTGTAGCTGGAACACCGTTTAATTCATTAAAAGAAGTCATAATTGTTGCTACATCTGCATCTATCGCAGCCTTAAAAGGTGGTAAATAGGTTTCCCATAGTGTGTTTAGTGACATATCTACGGTATTGTAATCTCTTCCTGCTTGAGCTGCACCATAAGCGGCGTAATGTTTTGCACAAGCTAAGATAGTGTTGGTGTCAGATAAGTCATTACCTTGAAACCCTCTAACTCTAGCTTTCGCAATTAAAGAACCTAAATAAGTGTCTTCACCTGCTCCTTCTGCAATTCTTCCCCATCTTGCATCTCTTGAGATATCCACCATAGGCGCAAACGTCCAATGTAAACCTTCTGCCGCAGCTTCTGTTGCAGCAATTCTTGCTGTTTTTTGCATCAAGTCCAAATCCCAACTTGAGGCTTCTCCCATTGGAATAGGAAAAATAGTTTTATAACCATGAATAACGTCATATCCAAAAATTAGCGGGATACCTAATCGTGTTTCTTCCACAGCTATTTTTTGAAGTGTTCTAGTAAAAGCAGAACCCGTTGCGTTGAAAATGGCACCCATTTGTCCTTTTTTGAGATAATCTGTATAATTATTATCTAATGTTGGTCCTGTGACATCTTCTATACTAGTGTAGCATACGGTCTGTCCGATCTTTTCTTCAACCGTCATTATAGCTAGCAAAGAATCTATTTTCGCTTCTATTTTCGGATCTTCATTGGTTATAGTTTTTTCAGCATTAGAATAGCTACAGCTAACTATTGAAGAGCTTAAAAAAATAGTAATTATATAAAAACTGATTTTTTTCATAAAAATTTAAAATGTAAATTCTAAAATATTAAGACCATTAATAACATCTGGATCTTGCATAAACAAATCCCATAATAATTGGCTTCTGTAATTTTCTATCATTGTCACAATTGGCCCTTGATCAATGGCTAGATAACTATCGTCGAACCAGTTAAATTCCTCTGAAAAAGCATCGTAAAAACCATACGGTCCCCAAAGTCTATCGTTAAGATTGTAATAAAAATATTCTAAAGCTCTTTTAGACAATTCAGGCGTATAAGGAAATGAAGACAGTGCGGCTGTTGGCGTTATAACTCCTATATCATTCAAAGGATCGTGAACAGCATAACCATTATAGTCGTTACTTGCGGTAAGCCCCCAACTTTCACCATTATAACCTTTAAAGTCGTTTGGATTGTTTTTACAGTATTCATAATTAATTAGAGAATGTGCTCTGTTTTGCTCAAAATAGTTAGCATATTGATCACTTAAATTTCTTGGATCTAAACCGATGAACGAATAATGTGAGTAGAATAGTGGCCCACCAAAATCGACGCCTAATGGCAGCACAGTACCAACATAAGTATTACCGTTAACCATTTGCCCATTTCTGGCCCAACCATTATCATATGTTGCTTTTGTGATAGGAAATGTTGGTGATCCTGCTGCTAATACATAAACGATCAGGGCTTCATTCCAGCCTTGAATCTGTAAATCTATAGCAAATTCATTAGCAGGCGACCAGTGCCACGTCAGTACGTTTTGCCCTCTTTCAAACCAACTCCATTCTACGTTTTCGTAAAGTGCTGTGATTCGGTTTATGAGGAGTACTTCTTCTGTCACTGTAGCTGATAAGTATTGTCTATTTATTAAAAGTCCTTGTAATAAAAGTGCAGTCTCAACGATATCACCACCATCATCAAGTGGACCAAAATTCCTAGTTACACCAGTATCTCCAAAATACCAATGTGAGAATGCGCCATGATAAGTTTCACATCCTTCTAAAAAAGTTAAGATTTTATCCAGTCTTTCTAGAGCTTCGGCTTTAGTTATAAAATCACGTTCAACTGCAGCTGGAAAACTAGCAATGCCAAAACCAGAACCACCTGTGGTAACAATTCTAGGCCCCTCTCCACCAATAGCAGCATCTTTTGATGTTTCTCTTGCTAAACCACTAACCGGTTCTGCAAAATCCCAGAAGTAATTAAACGTACGTTCTTGTACTAAATCTAATAACTCTTCAAAAGGAATTCTTTCTATCGTTGGTTCGTCAATAAAACCAACGTCGGGAGGAGGTGGTGCGATATCTTGGTTTGTGCAATTACTTGCCATTAAAAGCGGAATAATTAACAATAAGCCTTTTAATACACTCATTATTTTAGATTTTATAATCATCATTTAAATTTCGTTTCTATTAATAATTTGGGTTTTGTATAAGTGCACCTCCGCTTATATCTATTTGCTCTTGTGGAATAGGGAATACTTCATGTTTACCTTCAACAAAAGGAATACCTTTTGAGTTTAATACTTGAGCAGCTCTACCTTGTCTGACTAGATCGAAATAACGATCGTGTTCAAAAGCCATTTCTAAACGTCTTTCTTCCCAGATAGCCAAAGTAGTTAGATCTGTTGCTGGGTTTAGACCCGCTCTTAAGCGTACTAAATTTAAAGGGGTTGCAATATCTCCACCAACAACTGATTTTGCTTCAGCATTCATCAATAAAACTTCAGCATAACGCAACAGTCTTACATTTTTGCCTGTAATTTCAGATTCCGTAAGTATGCTTGAATACGCTTTTTGATTATAGCGAGCATTTGGTGCGTTAATATTAATTACTCTGCCATCAAATAAGGTTTCGCCGGCAAACATTATTGTTCCATCCCTTCTTTGGTCGTTATCAGTATAAGTATCATCCAGATCTTGAGATGGTGTATTGAAGCCCCAGCCCCAACCGCCTTCGCCTCGAGCACCTTGGATAGTACTGTATTTATCTACTCCTGCAGCAGGCTCTTGACCTCTTGCTTGGATTTCGAATATTGACTCTGTATTATTTTCAGATATTTCTTTCCAAATATCTTCGTAATTTGGTGTTAAGCCGTATTCTTGAGATGTTATAACGGCTTGTGTAAGTGCAATAACGTCTTCCCATTTAGATTGGTACATGCTTACCTTTGCCAATAAAGTCTGTGCAGCTCCTTTTGTTGCTCTTCCTAATTCTGAAGTAGGATAAGCACTTTTTACTGGCAAAACTTCAATGGCAAATAGTAGATCGGCTTCAATAAAAGCATAACATTCTTTTTTTGTTTTTCTGGAAAGCACATCTCCATTAATATCGTCTACCGAAGTTGCATTTGCGATGAGTGGCACACCACCATAGGTTTGCACTAATCTAAAATAAAATAATGCTCTAAGAAATCTTGCCTCCCCCAAAAGGCGTTGTTGTAAATCTTCATCCATTTCAAATTGGGAAATTCTATTAATTGCCTGATTGGCTCGTTGAATACCATTATAATGACCACTCCATACTTCTGCAACAGATATAATAGTTGGAGTGATTTGAAGTGCGTCTAAAAGATTTTTGTCTGCTCCAGTATCGCTTGGAATACTACCTTTATCGGCATCGTCTGATGCAATACTTGTAAGACCTGTCCAACCAAAAGAACTCATCTCCCACATCAAAAGACTATTGTAAACAGCATTTACGAGTTCTGGGGCTCTGTCTGGTGTCAAAGCATCTTCTGTTTCTTGGTTGGATTCTACATCAATAAAAGCTTCCGAACAAGATTGGGCTACCATCATTACAAATAGTATCGACAACGTCAATTTAAAAGTGTTAATAATTCTTTTCATAGCGTTTTTTTTTAAAATGATGTATTTAATCCAATATAAAATGATCTCAATGTTGGATAGGCATCTAGCTCAATACCTGCCCCACCCAAAGGTGCACCAGGTAATTCTGGTGTAAATCCTGTGAATTTTTGAAATATGAACGGATTTTTAGCTGATGCATAAACTCTTATTGAATTAAAAAAGCTTTTATCGTTTTTTGGTATGGTGTAACCTAGAGTAATATTGTTAACTCTAAAGAAATCTCCATCTTCTAAATAATAGGTTGAAGATAACGGTACATCGTTAAATGCTCTTGGTGTTGTGTTGCTTGGTCTTCCTGTTGTGTAACGACTATTAAAATCAACGAGTTCTATATTTTCATTACCAAAGCGTTGTGCTTTTTTACCGTTATAGATTTTGTTTCCGAAGTTTGCAAATGTATCAACCGTAAAATCGAAATTTTTATATTGCATTCCTAAATTCATACCACCAAAAACCTTAGGTAAATAAGACCCAAAATAGGCACGATCACTTTCATCTACGGCGCCATCTTCATTAAGATCTTTGTATACTAAATCGCCACTATCATCTATGCCTTCGACATCATATAAGTAAAAGCTTCCTAAAGGCTGTCCAATAGTAATTTTTTTTGTGTATTGGCCGTTGTTAATAAAGCCACCTAATTGTTCATTAAAAAATGGGTTGGTCACTTTTGTGATTTCATTTTTATTATAAGAAACATTTAAGCCTAAATTGTATTTAAAGTTTTCACCGATATTATCTTTCCAATTTACAGCAAACTCGATACCTTTATTTTCGATTTCGCCAACGCGTGAATTAAAAGGAGCAAAACCAATTATATCTGGCAACTGTATTTCTAATGTGGCGTTGGTATTTGATCTTCTATATGCGTCAATTTCACCTGATAATCTATAATCTAAAAGAGTAAATTCTAAGCCTATGTTAAATTCTTCTGTTGTTTCCCAAGTTAAATCTTCTTGAATTGTACCTGTTATTGTAATACCTTGTTGTAAATCTTGATTGGGTCCAAAGGCATAAAACCCTGCAGCTCCAGTAGTTGCTGCTAATATATTTAATGGTACATTTTGATTACCTAATTCACCGTAGCTTCCTCTTAACTTTAGAATATCAAAGGTGCTATTTTTCATAAATTTTTCTTTTGTGAGTTCCCAGCCGGTACTAACCGCGAAAAAATTACCATATCGCTCTCCTTTTTGAAATTTACTAGACCCATCTCTTCTAAAAGAAGCACCAAATAAATATTTGTTTTTGTAAGCATAGTTGATTCTTGCAATGTAAGAATACAAACGATCTACCACACTCAATACACCAGAATTTAGCTGCGTATCGTCTTCATCTCCCGTGTTTATATTAAAATTTAAATTAGAATTTAAAGGCACATTATTTCTTGTAGCAGAAAGTAATTCACTTCTATTTTCTTCTGAAGTAATTCCTATTGTTGCATTTAAGGTATGTTTATCGTTAAAGTTTTTATTGTAAGTCACGTAATTATCCAAAAACCAACGGTACGTATTTGTGTGGGTTATCGTTAATCTCGTATTTGCAGGATTTCCTGAATCACCCTCAAAGCTACTCGCGGTATTAAAAGGGTTTTGAGCCAAGAAATTGCCTAGTCTATTTCTAAATGAATAAAAACGCCCGTATTCAGTTTCTATCGAAAAACGTGAGGTAAATGTTAAATCTGCAATTATCTCATAATCGAGCTTAAAAGCACCTTGAATTTTAAAGAATTTGTTCTTATCCCTTTTAAATTCATTACCAGCATCTACCGCAGGATTTGCGACGTTATTAATATTGATTGAAGATCCATAATTTCCATTCTCATCTCTAATGGGAATAATTGGTGATTGTTTGTAAGCCGAAGTAAAAAGGGCATAATTTTGTGGAGTACCAGATGCCAGTTGTATACCTAGATTATGTGAGAAATTTATTTTATCGCTTATTTTATAATCTACATTACTCCGTAATGTGAGCCTATTAAATTCATCATTTAACAATACACCTTCTTCATCATTAAAACTGGCACTAAAAAAAGCCCTTGTATTTTCAGAACCCCCTGAAACAGATATATTATAGTTAGATACAAAACCAATGTTAGCTATGGCGTCCAGCCAATCAGTATCATATATTTGGTTGGTAGGTATAAATCCAAATGTGCTATTATCATTTGTTGGGTCATTATCTATTAAATAATTCCTTTTAGCAGCTTCATTACTGTAAATTACATATTGCGATGCATTGGCCAATTCTACCCTTGTTAATATATCTCTAACACCTGTGTAAGCATCAAAATTTATAACCATCTTGCCAGCTTCCCCTTTTTTAGTAGTGACTATAACCACACCATTGGCACCTCTATTTCCGTATATAGCAAGCGATGCTGCATCTTTAAGAATATTTATAGATTCTATATCTGAAGAATTGATATTATTAATATTGTCCGTAAGTACACCGTCAACTACATATAAAGGATCTCTTCCGCCTTGAACCGTACCTAAACCTCTAATTATTACTGTAGAAGATTGACCAGGAGCGTCAGAGGCAATAATTTGAACCCCAGCAGCCTTGCCTTGTAAGGCTTGTGTGACGTTTAAAACAGGTTCTTTTGCCAATTCTTCTCCTTTAACCTGTGATACAGAACTCGTTAAAATTGCTTTTTTCTGAGTTCCGTAACCGACGACAACGACTTCGTCAAGGGTACTTATATCCTCGTTCAAAATTACAGTATATTCATTTCTATTATCAACAGTTACTTTTTGCTGTAAGTATCCCAAATAACTAATTGTGAGTACATCCCCCAACTCTACCTCTAACGTAAATTTGCCATCAAAATCTGCTTGCGTTCCTATTTGTTTTTCTTGAATCGTTACATTGGCTCCTGGTAAGGATACCTTGTTTTCATCTAAAATAATTCCAGTAATTGTTTTTTGAGCAAAAATTGATTGGGTAATGCTTATAAAAATAAGAAGTAGAAAAATTTTATTTTGGAAGCTCATATAGATTTTTGTGAGATTTTTAATAGTCATGGTTGAAACTTAATAGTTCTATAAAACTGATTTAATCAAATTTAGAGTTTTAATTAAAGATGTAGCTTTGAATAGAAATCTAGAGTTGTTTAATTTTTTCAAATACTTGATTTTCAGTTAATTGTAAAATTAAAATTTCTATAATTTAACATTATGATGTAGTAATGATGAGGTGTTTTTGGTACTTTATATGAGAATAATATGCTAAAAGTGTCTCAAAAATTCATTAAACGTAATATTAGCACCAAGATTTAGTTTTTTTCTCAATCTATAGCGCTGTAATTCCACACTTCGTAATGTAATGTCCAAAAGTGGTGCAATTTCTTTAGAAGTTAAACCTATTTTTATATAGGCGCATAATTTGCGATCTTTTGTTGTTAGTTTAGGGAATTCCTTTGAAAGTTTATTAAAAAAATCTTCATTTAATTCATTGAATTTAGATTCAAATAAGTACCAATCATTTTTGCTATCTAATTGCTCCCCAGACCTACGTAAGATATTTTTCGTCCTAGTTATATTTGGGGATGTTTTTTCAAGTCTTCTTAGCTCGTTTCTTAATAGTATTATAGCCTCATTTTTTTTAACTATTGTTGCTGTTCTGTTTGTTAGTTCCTTTTTTCTCGAATTGACCTCGTTTATTAAGTTGTCTTTTTCTACCAATTCAATTTTCTTATTGGCTTCTTCCACTAATCTTTCCTGAGCTTTTAAGTGTGTTCTTTCAGCTTTTTTTTCCTGAAATTTTCCAATTAAATAAATTGTGGTCAATAGCAGCAACAAATACAAAATTTTCATCCAAATGCTTAAAGTCCAAGGTGGAAGTATTTTTAATTGAAGTTTTGTAATAGATAAAGCATTTCCCTTTTCATAAATACTTAAAATGTAATCGCCTGTTGGTAGATTTTGAAGCTTAAAATTGCCGTCTAATATATTTTCTCTTTGGCTTAACTCTCCTTGTAGATCATATTCTAACTCTTTGTCGTAATTACCAGGAGAATAAACATCGAAAGAAATAGATTTTGCTTGTGCGTGATTTAATTTTATTTCATTTTTAGGAGAGTGGGAATTCAGTAATTTATTATTGACATAAATCTTATCAATAACAGGTTTTATCTGGTTTTTAGGTTTTACTTTATTAAAATTTAGTGTTGCAAAACCATCCTTTAGATTAAAAATTCTAATGGAATCATTCTTAAAAAGAATTTTTTCATAGTCATTTACAAACTTTGAAGTTAAATTCTTATTATTTAATTTTTTTACAATTTTAAATTTTTCATCATAATTTATTATAGATGAGTTTACTTTATCCAGCATCCAAAAGCTTTCACCCTCATTACTTAAGAATTTTTGATTTTTTAGGCCTAAAAAAGGTTTGAAAGACTGGCTTGAATCTGAATATGTAAACCAATTATCATCAATTTTAAAATACAGTTTGTTGTTAATAGTGTGAAATTCTACATTATCGGCATCAACTATTTTCTTGTTATTTAAACGAATTACATTTTTTACCTCTAATTTGGTGGCATCGAAATTTATTTTAAACAATCCTTTGTAATTATCTGTGGCCCAGAGTGTACTATCATTTTCAAAAATGAGCTTATCGACCGGCACGTCTATTCCAGAGAGCTTAGAAATTAAAAATTTTGATTTGTTATTTATTAAAACACCAATTCCAGAATACGTAGAAACTAAAAGATTTTTTGATTCGGGGATGGAAATGTAGTCGTAAACACCACTAAAAGAACCAGATATTGGTATGAGTTTTTCTTCATTCAAAATAAAAGCACCTCTATTATGCCCAAAAAGTAATTTGTTTTGATATTTTAAAATTTCCCAGCAATGCCCCTCAGAATTTTCTATTAATTTAAGTTGGTTGTTTGTAAAGGTGTAAACACCTGTGTTGCTTGCTAAATAGTATTTGCCCTTAAAAAAAGCGACATCGTAAACAGTACCTAAAACACCTGAATTGTCATTATAGTAATTATATTCACTATTGATATCAATTCTACTAATTCCGTTATCTAAAGCCAGCCATAAAAAACCGTTTTTATATTCTATATCTAGAACTGTATTATTTCTAATACCAGATTGTCTATTGATTATTTTAAAGTTTTTACTTTTTATTTTATAAATCACTATCCCATTTTTCACCGTACCAAAAGCAATAGTTTTTGAGTCAATAAATTCAACCTTATTTAAAGTATAATTCTTAAATATTATATTTAAAGAAGCAGGTAATTTTAATAATTCATTGTCTTTAAAAAGGTAAGCTCCTGAGTTTGTGTCATAGGCAAATAGAAAATCTTGATATATTGATAAGAGGTTAACACTTTTTAATCCAGCTAATGGTTTTAAATCAGAAAATGGCTTTACTTCATTACCTACTATCTCAAAAAGACCATCTGAAAAACTTCCAAAAAGTAATTTATCTTTATATATAGTTAGGCTGGAAACATTAAAAGAATCCGTGACTGTGGTTATAATTTTACCATCGTATTTGTATATAGCTCCGAAAGATCTAAAGAAAATTGATTCCCCATATCTTATAATTTCCCAGAATTCTTCACTTTGTTTTGGACTTTTTTCGTCAAATTTTCGTTTTAAGGAATGATATTTTAGTAACCCTGATTCATTTTTTTCCCAGTAACCAAACTCTTCGTAAGATCCTGTATAAATTACATCATTATGGCAAAACACAGATCGAATGATCATATTCTTTGGCAATTGGTGCATTAACCAAGATTGCCCGTTAAATATTGATAAACCAGAATTGTTGGCTACCGCAATAGATTGATCATCACAAACATCTAAACTCCAATTTTGACTGCTTCCAAAAGAATAGTTTGTTATTTCTGGATATAGTGTTTGTGAACTAATCGTGCAATTCAGAGCAAAGAAAAAAAAGCGTAGAAAACACTTAAGTGTAATATTGAGTTTTGTAAGAATATTTATTTTCAATTTGTAAAAAGGCTTAGTGAACTTTCTATAGCGGTTTGGAAACAATATAGAAAAATAAGTGAGTAGTTCTTTTATTTATTTTAATAAATTACAAGAAGACTTTAGATAATGATTTATACTGTTCTTAAATTTAGTTGTTTAAACTAAAATTGAAATATCAACTTCTAAGATTGGCAAATTCGATTACAAAATTTAAAGAAAATGTTTAAACTATTCTATATCTTCAAATAGAAAAAAAAGAAAATAATGTAATAGCCTATATTGCTTTATACTTTCAATGTTTTTTTTAAATAATTATTTTTTTTCTCTATAATATTTATTATAATTTGCTTTAATTATTTTAAGCTGAACTTTTACTTTTAATATCAATGATATTAATATGCTTTAGTGGTTCAATAATTTTATTTATAAGTTATTAGTAAAAACAACGATACTACCAATTTAAAGTTTTTCGTAATACTTAATTATATATCTATAGAAATTGTCTAAGTAACAGAAGCTATATAACCACAAACATTATGCAGCCTCCAGCTCACAAATAGTTAATTTTAGGCTTAGCTTTTTTTATACATTTAATTCCTTTTGATTTTTATATAACCTTGATATAAGATTAAAAATTAACAAATACATAAAAAAAATTGGACCTGTGGTAGCTACTAGGCTACTTTAGTAGGAATTAGTGAAAGCCTTTGCTTTTTTAAGTTGGAACTTTTAATTATACACCATGCCTATTTAGTGATATTAGAGTTTAATTTGTGAAACTTTAATCTAATGTATTTTTAGTTACATACCAACGCCAACCAATAATTGCCATTTGTAGTTTAGTAGCTTTTGCTAAATCTAACTGTTTTTTGGAATAGCTAGGAAATAATACTTTATTAACTTTTGCTAAAAATTTGAAAACTTGCTTTTTCATTTTTATAACCTTCTTACCTTGTAAAAATAGTAAAACTTATTCTAGACTAAGCTTTACTTTTTTAAAGAAGATTAAATAATCGATAAAATTAAAATTGTTAAATCGACTACAAGTTTGGCAAGTGTTATCATAATTTTTGGTTTTAAGGTTAATAAAATAGACGTTGTTTTTTGATTGAGTTTTCAATATATATTTTTTAGAATCTTACTTCCAAGCCTTTTTATAAATATCGATGAATTTGAATACGAATTTGTAAGTAAAAAAATTAAATTGATTTCGGTATTCATGTGAATCGCTTTAAACAGGTTTTAATTTATAATATTTTAATGCTTTTAATGTTGAAATTTGAAACAATTCAAGGGGTTTATAGGATGGTTTTTTAAAACCAAGGGGTTTTTTTATTAAAAATGTGTCATTTCACACGATTTCATTATTTTTAAAACAAAAAAGACACCCATTTCTGAGTGCCTTAAAATTATAGTTTTGTTTAGGGGAAAGTTACTTTTTCTTAGTAGTTATTTCTACAACACCATCTTTTCCTTTATCTCCATATTTTTCAATGGCTTTTTCTCCTTTTAAAACATTAATGCGTTCTATGTCATTAGGATTTAAATCTTCAATATTTTTTTCATTAAATTCTTTTTCATCTACAATGTAGAGAGGTTCTTTTCCTTTTTTAGTTTTTAAGGCTTTTACCTTTATTATATCTTTTTCTTTAGTTGTAATCAAAATAACACCATCTTTCCCTTTATCTCCAAATACATCAGTTGCACTTTTATCTTTTAAAACTGTTATTGAATGAACGTTATCTGAACTTATTTCATTTAATGTTACCTCTTTACCATCTAAAAGTACTAAAGGATTTTTTCTATAAAGGGTCTTGAGATAATTTGCGTTTTCTTTAATAACTGTAATATCATCTTTACTCAAAAGATTTTTCATTTCATCCTCTGAGATTAGAAAATTATCATTGGTACTATTTAAATTTTTTGATGTTGAATCATTTAAAACTTTTCCTGTCTTTCTCCTGACAACAACTTTACGTGGTTCAGTTTTAAAATTATTAACGTCAATATAGTAAGAAATTGATGCTTGTTTAATTGGTGTTTCAAATTCATAAATATAATTTGTACTTAAACCATCTTTAGAGTTTGTATTTATGGTTGCGGCAATTATGTCACCCTCGTCATTGCTTTTAATATTTGTAAATCTCACAATTGTCTCATCTTTTTTAAAACGTGTTAAACTGTACTTTAGGTCCTCTTCGGAATAGTTAAAGTATTTAATTGTAGTCTTTGCTTTTTGATTATTAAATTTGGTTTTCCAACCATTCTTTAAGGTGTCATTCTTTTTCTGATTCGATGATTTATTCTTTCTCTTAAAATAGGAATAAATTGAAGATGGCCCAATTTTGACACCATGACCATCGCCGTAATATGAAATGGCTATGGGGTCGATAGGTTTGTCACCGTTTTGATTATAATTAATAACATTTCCTTCATTAGAGTTGGCACTAATACTAATGCCAATAATTTTACCTTTATTATTACGCTTTATATCCGTAAATTTTGCATTGACACCTTTTTCTTTCAACTTTTTCGAAAACTTTTCTATGCTTTCATCACTATAATCCTGGGTTATTATTATGCTGCTTCGTTTATCAAGATAATTTTCTCTTCCATATTCTGGGTCACCATTTTTGTTAATTGTATAAGAAGTGAGTAAGCTGGTTATTGGATTATATATAAATACATGAGGTCGGTCAGATTGGGTCGTTATTTTTTGTGAATGTTTCCCATTAGCAATTTGGAATGTATATGTTTTCGCTTGGTCATTATTAATTTTAAAATCAATATCTACGTTATATTTTTCTTTTAGTATTTCTTTCTGTTCCTCTAAACTATTAGCAGTGGTGTTTTTGTCTATGGTTATCTTAATTACATCCTCATCTTCGTTTATTGTCCTTTTACTTTCAATAAAGTCTGAAGTGTTTATAATGAATTTATTATTTGAGTTATGGTATTCAATAACTACCGTATTTAAGGGTTTTGGGCTACCAATTCTATATGTTCCTTCAGCATCATTTTTGGCAACTATAAAGTCTATTGATGTTATAAGTTTATCGGAATTTCTCTTTATGCTTTTTAGATTAAAGTCAAAACCTTTACTTTTAAGGTCGTTTTTAAAAGTTTGTAGTTGATTGTCAGTGAATGTATTTTGAATTAAAAATGTATCAATTTTGTCTTTGATAGATTCTTTCAATACATCTTGGTTTTGCTTTTCAATATAAACTTCCTCCGTATTAAAACTCATTAAAAATGCGGCCAGTAACGGAATTACAAATGCATACTTGATTAAATGGATTTTTCTGGATTTTGATTTGTGTAACATAACGATTCGTTTTTTGATTAATGATGTGTAAAAATTATTGGTTAAAGCTATTTGATGAGATGGCATGCTTGTTTTTAGTAAGGTGGTTTGATAGCTTTTTTTGCAGTTGAATTTACGCTGCGTTTCGTGGTCGGCAATAAACTCCAGGTTTTGTTTTAAATCTTTATTGTACAGCCATATAAACGGATTGAACCATAGCAAAATACAGGAAAGTTGCGTTAATAAAATATCTAAAGAATGTTTTTGGTTGGCATGGACTTTTTCGTGTGTGATGATTTGTTCTAGCTCGGTATCAGTAAAGTTTTCTGGGTTATAAACTATCCAATTAAAAAATGAAAAAGGGGATGTGTTTTTATTGGTTTTTACATGGGTATATGGCCCATGCTTTTCTTTTTTATTTCTATAAATAACAACACTTAATGAAACAAATTGCATTAAAAACCGAACTGAAAAACATACAACACCTAGTAAATATATAATAGGTAAATAATCGAGCATGTTAAAATCTACTTGTGTTTCTTGAATAGCCACGGGTAAATCGCTAAAGGAATAATAGGGTAGCATTTCGACAGGTGTGTATTCAATATAAATAGGAATTACAAAAAACGGAATCAGAAATGCTGTTGCTAAACCTAGAAGAAGAAACCATCTGTTTTGCTCAAAAAAAGTATTTCGTTGTAAAAACACTTTATAGCTCAAATAAAAAATAGCAACCACTGCACTCACTTTTAGAAGGTATTCCATGGCTAGTTGTTTTTTTCAATGAGTTCAATAATCTCTTTTAATTCTTCAACACTAATCTTTTCTTCCTTAGCAAAAAAGGACACCATGTTTTTGTAGGAATTATTAAAATAATTATTAATAGCGGTATTCATAAATCCTTTTCTGTACTCTTCTTTAGAGATAATAGGGAAGTACTGGTGGGTTTTTCCGAAGGCATTGTAGGCCACATAGCCTTTCTCTTCCAAATTTCTAATGATGGTTGAAAGTGTGTTGTAATGAGGCTTATCTTCTTTAATCTCTGCCAATACATTTTTAACAAAAGCTTTTTCAAGCGTCCATAAAATATGCATGATTTCCTCTTCTTTGTGGGTTAGTTTTTCCATTATAAATCATTTAAGTATTTAGGCGTTATCATAAGGGTAGGGCTTTATTTGTTAATTACTATTTTAAATTAATGAACTCATGAATAGGGCTATTTCACTACTTGCTTTACAGGCGGCCTCAAAAAAACCGTTCCATGTCTAACGCAAAACAAACTTATAACTATTTTTGTAGTTATACAACTAAAATAATAGTTATCTAACTAAATTTTAAGTTTTCAAAAAAATAGTTCGCTTTTTACTTTTCACTTTTTACTTTCATTTATCTTCGTAAAAAAAATAGTTTATGAGTTTGCTTTTGGTCATATTAGGTTTTGTTTTATTAGTAATAGGTGGCGAGTTTTTGGTACGTTCATCAGTAGCGCTATCTTTTAAGTTCAATATTTCAAAAATGGTTATTGGTATGACGGTGGTTTCTTTTGCCACTTCAGCACCAGAGCTTTTAGTAAGCTTACAAGCTGCCTTATCGGGTTCCCCAGATATTGCTATAAACAATGTTGTTGGCTCAAATATTGCAAATATTGGTTTGGTTTTAGGAATTACCGCTATTGTCGGCGCTATCGGCGTGGATAAGTCTTTTTATAAAATGAACTGGCCAGTAATGATGTTTTTTTCAATAGTACTTTATTATTTTCTTAAAAATGACGGTGTGCTTACCGCTGTTGAAGGTGGTATTTTATTTGGTGGACTTATTTTATTTCTAGTTGTATTAATTCGAAGTGCCAAAAGTGATAACACTATTGAAGAGGTTGACGATACACTAGCTGTAGTTTCAAATTTTAAAATAGGTATTTGGTTACTTATCGGTGCAGCTGCATTATATTTTGGTAGTGAATGGTTAGTTGAAGGTGCAAAAGCAATCGCTATTTCAATAGGCGTTAGCGAAGCTGTAATTGGAGTTTCCTTAATAGCTATTGGCACTAGTGTTCCCGAATTAGCAGCTTCTGTTATTGCTGCAGCAAAACAAGAAAAAGCCATTTCTTTAGGGAATTTAATTGGGTCTAATATTTTTAATATAGGTTCTGTTTTAGGTTTAACGGCTATTATAAAACCTATTCCCGTAACGGCACCTCAAATTTTGACTAACGATATTTTTTGGATGTTAGGGTTTTCAGCCGTTTTAATTCCGCTTGTTTTTCTACCTAAAAAACTACAAATAGATAGGCTTAAAGGGTTTTTTCTAGTAATTGGTTATGGTGCGTTTATGTTTTTGTTGTTTACTAAAGGTTAAGTTTAATATGTTGTAACTCTTCTATCTTCATTCTGTAGTTTTATTTTACGACATGAGAAAGCTTGACTTTGTAAAAATTTCAGCTAACTTCGTTTAACTTTAGATATAAAACATTAAAACGTTTTAATATCCACGAGTTATCTACAATTTTAAAAAAAATCGTCTTCAGGCAACCTTTTGATAAAACATAACGTCTATCATTATAGAGCATTCTATCAAAGCGAATATAAGTTGCATTTGTTCTGACCATTATGTATAAATAGATTCTTTTACATTTACTTATAATATAAAAATTATGAAAAACAGCTGTATTATTATTACCATTTTACTATTCACAAATTTGGTTTTAGCTCAAGACAAATGGTTCGTGAAAAGTGAAGATGGGTATGATTATTATTTAACAACTAAAGTAACCGACGGGAAACTGATGGGTATGACAAGAGAAAATGCTTTGAAGGATATTGTAGGTGGTTTGAAATTCAAATTGGCTAAAATGGCAACATCTTTGGAAAAACCAGAAATAATTCATTTTGAAGGAAATATGGTAAATAATGTATATGAAGGCAATTTTCAAAGGGTTTTCATTCAGAGTAAGTTTAAAGCTATTATTAAAAGTGATTCCCTGAAAATCACTATCATTAATAATGACGGATCAAAAAATAATATTTTAGGTCTAAAAGTAAACGATATCAAGCCCATAAGAAATTACAAAAATACATTTGAAGAAATTTTTAAGCTAACGGAAGATAATATTTACAACCAAAAATTTATCAATTCTAGTGATTGGAAAAAATTTAAAAAAAGAATGACAAAATTAAGCGGAAAAATTAATGATGATTTTGAGCTTCAGGTTGCATTTTTAGCTTTTGCTAGAGATTTTCCTTTTTCTCATTATAATTTATCTAAATCTAAGCCATTAGATATGTCAAACAATTTAGATACTAAATTTTCGATATTAGAAGAAATTGATGAATCTACTTGCGTTCTCAAAATAAAAAAATTCTCTGGTACAAGGGAACAGATGCTTAGTTTTATAGCAACTATTGAAACGAAAAAATATAGAAATTTAATTATCGATTTAAGAGATAACCCAGGTGGTGATCATTTGTCTGCTTTTCCATTAGCAGAATATATAATTGATAAACCAATTATTTCAGGAGTTTTTCCGAATAATAATTGGTACAAAGAATTTGATCGACTTCCAAGCAAAAATGATTATTCAAAATTTACGGAATTTAGTGGTGGAAGTATGAATGAATGGAATGAAAAAGCTGCTAATAACTATGGTGCATATTTTAAAGTATTGCCTTCAAAAAAACATTTTACTGGAAAGGTTTATGTACTCACAAATAATAACACGGGAAGCACTTGTGAACCTTTTGTATATGGATTAAAATATCACAAGTATGCCACTATTATAGGAGAACATACAGCTGGTGCTATGTTATCATCAAATGAGTTTAAGTTATCAAACGACCTTATTCTGAGAATTCCATTAAATGATTACATAACTTATTCAGGTGAACGTTTAGACGAAAATGGGGTAAAACCAAATATTGAAATAGAATCTGATAAAGCATTGGAATATATATTGAATAAGATTGTGGAATAATAACGGTAGGTAACAACGTATAAAAATAATAGGATAATTGTTGCTTAAACCAATATTCGCAGTACTTTTCGAGGTCGCTAAATGTTTTAATTTGGTTTATTGAAAAATAAAAGTAATAAGAAAAATTTAAAAATTTGGCTTTTGCTTAACCGAATGGTTCGTGCGTTTTTCCGCCCTACTATTCTTATATGAATCTGTTAAACGATCGTTTCCAAAAACAAAATCACCTTAAATCTAAAAACCCAACTAGGCAAACATACGCGTTAGGGATTGCAGTGGAAATCCTTTTTAAAACCATCACGTCATTGCGAAACATTTAGAAAATGTTGTGGCAATTTTTTAAATCGATAAAAAGATGACTCGTCACATACGCCTTGAAATGACGGATTATAAACAGTTTTAAAACGATTGCAACAAAAAGCTTGACCCTTGTGGTAACGCCCAAAAAATTAAATATAAAAAACGCCAACAAAATAATGCTGGCGTTTTTTATGAACAAAACGTGATACTGTGTGATTATTAAACCTTAGCGGATTTAACAGTTTTAATAATACGTCCAGCAATTTTATATGGATCTCCGTTTGAAGCCGGTCTTCTATCTTCTAACCAGCCTTTCCAGCCTTTTTCTACAGCAATAAGTGGAATACGAATAGATGCACCTCTATCTGAAATTCCCCAAGAGAAATCTGTAATAGCAGCAGTTTCGTGTAATCCAGTTAAACGTTGGTCGTTAAACTCTCCATAAACAGCAATGTGTTCTTTTACAACAGGACGGAACGCTTCACATATTTTTGCGTAAACTTCTTTATCGCCACATGTTCTTAATATTTCGTTAGAGAAATTAGCGTGCATACCAGAACCATTCCAATCCATATCTTTTCCTAGAGGTTTTGGATGATACTCAATATAGTAACCATATTTTTCAGTTAAACGATCTAATAAATATCTAGCAATCCAGATTTCGTCTCCAGCTTTTTTAGCGCCTTTAGCAAATAATTGGAATTCCCATTGTCCTGAAGCAACTTCTTGGTTAATACCTTCAAAGTTTAAACCCGCATCAATACATAAATCGGCATGCTCTTCAACTAAATCTCTACCATGGGTGTTTTTTCCACCAACCGAGCAGTAATACATACCTTGTGGTGCAGGATATCCACCAACAGGGAACCCTAATGGTAGTTGTGTTTTAGTATCCATAATGAAATATTCTTGCTCAAATCCAAACCAGAAATCATTATCATCATCATCGATAGTAGCTCTTCCGTTAGATACATGTGGTGTTCCATCAGCATTCATAACTTCAGTCATTACTAAATACCCATTAATACGATCTGGATCAGGGTAAATTGCAACAGGTACTAATAAACAGTCAGATGATCCACCCTCAGCTTGTCTTGTTGAAGAACCATCAAAAGACCAGTTTCCTATTTCTTCTAAAGTGCCTTTAAAGTTTTCATGTTCTTCTACCTTGGTTTTACTTCTCAAATTTTGAGTGGGGTGGTACCCGTCTAACCAAATGTATTCTAATTTAATTTTTGCCATAATGAATATTTTATTTAGGATAATTAATATTAGTAACAAATATAAATTATTATTTATAGACTATAAATTTTGAGGGGTATTTTAATAAATTGCTAATAAATTTTTATTCATACCCTATTATTTTGGGGGATAAATAAAAAAAAGAGAATTATTTTAATTAAATATTGAAAATTATTAAAAAAGTTTTTTTGTTTTTTAACTTTTAAAGCTTTCATCTCGTTATTTTTGTGTTACCAATCAAACTAAATTTAAATTAGTAACGACATGTCCACACTCCGATTTCACGCCATAAAAGAGTCATTGGCCTACAAACCCAATATTTTTAATGAGAAAGCAAAACGTTCTCAACTTTTTGGAGAAAACGTTTTTAACGAAACCACTATGCGCCAGTATTTAACTAAAGATGCTTTTGAAGGTGTTATGAGTGCAATTAGCCATGGCAAAAAAATAGATAGAAGTATCGCCGACCAAGTGGCATCCTCAATGAAAGATTGGGCACTTTCAAAAGGTGCAACGCACTACACCCATTGGTTTCAACCGCTAACAGGTGTAACGGCTGAAAAACATGATGCTTTTTTTGAAACTATAGGCAATGGAATGGCTATTGAAAAATTTGATGGTAACCAATTAGTACAGCAAGAACCAGATGCGTCTAGTTTTCCAAGTGGAGGTATAAGAAATACTTTTGAAGCCAGAGGTTATACAGCATGGGATCCAACCTCACCAGCATTTATATATAGTACCACGCTTTGTATTCCAACTATTTTTGTGGCCTATACGGGTGAGGCACTAGATTACAAAACACCACTTTTAAGAGCTCTACACGCCGTTGATAATGCGGCGACTGCGGTTTGCAGATATTTTGATAAAAATGTTAAAAAAGTAACATCCTCTTTAGGTTGGGAGCAGGAGTATTTTTTAATTGATAAAACACTGGCTGCAACACGTCCAGATTTAACACTTACAGGAAAAACGTTGTTAGGTCATTCTTCAGCAAAAGGGCAGCAACTGGACGATCATTATTTTGGAGCCATCCCAAATAGAGCTTTAAATTTTATGCGAGATTTGGAAAACGAATGTATGTTATTAGGCATTCCAGTAAAAACACGTCATAACGAAGTAGCACCCAATCAATTTGAATTAGCACCCATATTTGAGGAGGCAAATTTAGCGGTAGATCATAATTCGTTACTCATGGATATTATGGGTCGTGTAGCATCGCGGCATAATTTTAAGGTGTTATTGCACGAAAAGCCATTTGCAGGAATCAATGGGTCTGGTAAACATAATAATTGGTCCTTATCCACAGATACGGGTGTTAACTTGTTGCAACCTGGTAAAACCCCGATGAGTAACCTGCAGTTTTTAACGTTTTTTATAAATACAATAAAGGCAGTTCATACCCACGAAGCCCTTTTAAGAGCAGCGATTGCCTCAGCAAGTAACGACCATAGACTGGGAGCTAATGAAGCACCACCAGCCATCATGTCCGTATTTATAGGAAAGCAACTCACCAAGGTTTTAGAAGAGTTAGAAGGTGTTACAAAAGGTAAACTATCGCCCCAAGAAAAAACCGAACTTAAGCTTAATGTCGTTGGTAAAATCCCAGATGTTTTATTAGATAACACTGATAGAAACCGTACATCACCTTTTGCTTTTACAGGAAATAAATTTGAATTTAGAGCGGTGGGGTCTACCGCCAATTGTGGTAACCCTATGACGGTTTTAAACACTATAGTGGCCAAACAATTAAAAGACTTTAAGGTTGAAGTTGACTTGTTAATCGATAAAAAAGATTTAAAGAAAGACGAAGCTATTTTTAATGTACTTAGAGAATATATAAAATCTACAAAAGCTATTTTGTTTGAAGGAAATGGTTATGGTGCAGCATGGGAAGCCGAGGCAAAAAAGCGCGGACTGAGCAATAACAAAACAACTCCAGAAGCTTTAAAAGCTAAAATTTCAGAACAAACCATCACGTTATTTGAAGAAATGAATGTGATGAGTAAAATAGAAACCGAGGCGCGCTACGAAATTGAAATGGAAGCTTATAGCATGCATATTCAAATTGAAGGTCGGGTTTTAGGCGATATCGCCAGAAATCATATTGTACCAACAGCCGTTAAGTATCAGAATGTTTTAATTGAAAATGTAAAGGGCTTAAAAGAAATTTTTGAAGCCGATTTTAAAAGTGTTTCTAAAGAACAAATTAATCTTATTAAAGATATTTCAAGTCATATAGAAGGCATTAACGCCAACGTTACTAAAATGATTAACGAAAGGCGAAAAGCGAATAGCATTGAGGATATTGAGAAAAAAGCATTGGCGTATTGCAATAAAGTAAAACCGTTGTTTGACGATATTCGTTACCATTGTGATAAGTTAGAATTACTTGTGGATGATGAAATTTGGCCGCTAACCAAGTATAGAGAATTGCTGTTTACACGATAGTATTTACTATTCAGGAAAATATTTAAAATTTGATCGTTACCCCGAAAAGGGGTCGGGCTTTGCGTTATAATCTTTTTAAAAACATTATAGCGAGGATTAACCGACGTGGCAATGTGATTATTATTTACTTTAAAGTTTATTTAATTTTGGGTTCTTTTTAAAAAGGATTTCCACTGCAATCCCTAACGCGCATATTTGTTAACTTGTGTTTTTAATCAAAATTAATTTTTTTATGGAAAGATTCGTTTAGCGTTTATATTTATGATTAGTGACGTGTTTAAGTACCTAATTAGTAAATAATTATCGACCAAGAAAATTAATAGGATTTTTCAAGTGAGAACAGATCCAGCCATAGCTTATACACGGCTTAAGTTTGTCATTAATTAAATTAGACAAATAAGCAGAAAGCACAAAAGAGAGAATTGGTTATTATATACGCAGAGACTATAGATCTTGTCAACATTGAAAACCCAAAAAGTCCTTTTCGAATTTCAAATTCAACAGTTTTGTAAAGATTCATTTTTAAATACTAATTCTTTATTTTCTCCTTTATAATTTATGGGAAATAATGTATAATGTGTGGTTAATTGATTTGATTACCAACGTTATAATGCTTTATATCTGAAGTTAAACGAAGTTATCGTGTTTTTAGCAGAAAGTTAATCCTCTTAATTAATTCTTACTAACTACTAAAACTAATATCTAATGAGTAGGCTCTTATAATCTTAATAGTTTTGGCAGAATTAAAAAGATGCTTTTCACTTCTTGACTATAGTCAATTTATAATATTTAATAAGGATTTAGATTTGCAGGTATAAATAATTAAAATCTTAAATAATGAATTTTAAAATAAGAGTATCTGTCGTTTTTATATTGATTTCTATATTTTCTTATGGTCAAAAAAAGGCATCTACAAAATTAAAAGAAACCAATCAAGAAGATGTAAAATACAGACATTCCATAGGATCGTCTTTTTTTATGCTCGGTAATGTTATAGCTGACGAATCTCCAGACTATTTTTTATTTACTTATGGATATAGACTTAATCAAAAAGATAGACTATTTGTTGAGTTTAATACGTGGAGATATTCTGAGCCATTGGGTACCTACGGAAATTCGGAACAGGATTACCCTGGATATGTTAGAGCTACTGGTATTGGAATTGGGTATCAACGTTTTCATTGGAAAGGAGCTTTTACAACAATTTCTGCAACTTCTTTTGTAAAACAATATCATGATGTAGATGATAAAAAAACTCAAAAAGGTTTTCAATTATATCTGCAAGCAATGGTAGGTTATCGTTTTGAATTTTTTAAAAATCGTTTTTATATAGAACCTGCTTATGCCTTAAAATATTGGCCTGTTGATACTAATTTCCCTGAAGATTTTGCAAAGACAGAAGAAGGAAAACCTGGATATAAGTTTGAGCCAAGTTTAAATTTCGGATTTAGATTTTAAAAAAACGCATAAAACTGAAAACCTTTTTTTATAAAAAAAAATTCTAATACCTGTACTTCTTTTTTCCTTTTCTATTGTAAAATCACAAAACGAAGAAATTACAAAAGAAAAGAGAAATGAATCTTTTTCAATCTATAGCAGTAGCTTTAGAAATTTAATGTGAAAGAATCTTAAATGAAAAATCGTCTTTTGAAATTTCAAATTTATATATTATTAACAATGAAATAGGAGATGAGGATTTGAATTGGTATGTTTCTCCAAATTATATAAAATACTATGGTAAAAAAATATACCTCAGGTTTCTTTTTAGAAGGTTAAGTTAAATTAATAGATTTTTTTATTAAACTTATTTCATGTATTTAAAATATGGATTTATATTCTGAAAAAAATGTATAAAACTGAAAAATTCTGGAACAAAATTTCTAAAAATTACGATAAGAAAGCTAAAGATGAAGTTTATCGTTTAATTATCAATAAAAGTAAAAAGCACTTTAAAAAAAGTGATTCTGTACTAGATTTTGCTTGTGCAACAGGTTTATATTCATTTGAATTTGCAAAAGATGTTCAAGAAATACAAGCTTTTGATATTTCGTCTAAAATGATAGAAATAGGAATAAAAAAAACAACTAATAATCAAATTAATAACATCTCTTTTTTACAAACATCACTTTATGATAAAAAGTTTAAAAGAGCTAGTTTTGATACTATTTTAGCACTGAATATTTTACTTTATTTTAAAGACTGTGAAACTGTTTTAAAGCGAATTAACTACTTACTAAAACCAAATGGTTTAATTATTACTTCTACAGCTTGTTTAAAAGAAGAAAGAACATTTGTTGGAGTTTTATCAGGTAGTATTATCTTCATTTTAAAAAAATTAAAAATTCTTCCGTATTTAAAATTTTTCACAATAAAAGAGTTAGAACAAAAAATTGAAAGTTGTGGTTTTAAAATTATCGAAACCGCAATATTAATTGATAAACCAGCCACAGAATATTATATTGTGGCAAGAAAAATTAATTGATTATTCTGATAAAGTAATTCTTTTACGAATTCTACTCAACGTTTCTGGCTTTACTCCTAGGTAACTTGCTAGTTGGTATTGAGGAACTCTCTGCAATAATTTAGGTCTGTTTTTTAGCAAATTTAAGTAACGTTCTTTTGGTGTAGAGTTTTTAAAAGTCAATAAACTTTCCTGACTTGCTCCAAGAATTTTTTCCATTTCTACCCTACAAACCTCCCCAAAGCGAGGAAACTTTTTATACAAAGCATTTTCTTTTTCAGAATTCATAATTGCTACAGTAGTTTCTTCTGTACATGTAAAATAATATTTAGAAGGTTTATTATTTGCCATACTATCAAAATTTACTGCGGATTGCATTTCAGTATAAAATTCAGAAGTTATTTCTTCGCCATTTTGAATATAATATTCCCTAATACAACCATTTATTACAACATAGGCGTTTTTTGCAATTTGCCCTTCTTTTAATAAATGGGTTTCTTTTGGAAATTTTTTAATAGGGAAAGCTTCTTTAATTCCTTCTTTTTCTTCATTTGTTAAGTCCATGAAATTAGACATCATTTCTACTAAAGTATTTTCCATAAGTTCTTGTAATGTTATCTCTTTGAAGTTTTAAGAGTTTTGCAATAGTTTTTATGCTTCAATTTTTATTCCTCTTTCCATTTCTTTCTCATTTGGTTCTTCAAACCAGTTTTCCATAAAATCAAAATCTTCTTTGCTTACTTCGAACTCAAAAGTAGCACCTTTTTCAGCATTTCTTTTCATAATTCTATGAAGTCGAATTTCTTTTGAAACATCTAAATAATGAATTTTTAATCCATAGTTATTCAAATCTGCAAACTTTCTAAATTTCTCTCGATGTTTAAATTTTGAAAGTCCTAAATCTAGAATAGAATCGGTTTTTGAGTTTTCCAACTGATTGACTAAATCTAAAATGATTTTTTCAGCACGTTCTATTCTTTCGAGAAACCATTCTAATCCATCAATTGTTTTTTTGTCATCTAAAAATAGTGTTTTATTCCATTTATCAATTGAAAAGATAATTCCATTCGTTTTTCTTTTCAATTCTTTTGAGTAGGTCGTTTTTCCAGAACCTGTATTTCCAACTATTAAATGTATCATTTCGTTTTTCTCTTAAATATGTGCTAATGCTAAGGTATGGTTGCGTTTTAATGATTTATATCAGTTGTCAAAACGAAGATAGGCGAAATTTTCACAAAGTCAAGTAAGGTATACTTGTACATCATGTTCATCGCCCTTTGCTTAAAACTCGTTAATAAATCGTATTTCATATTGTAATTTAAGCCTCTTATTTTTTAAAATATTCCTTTACTTTGCATTTCAATATATCATTATGAGTCAAGAAGTTTCAAAACGTTATGCGCAGCGCGGTGTTTCAGCATCAAAAGAAGATGTGCATAACGCTATTAAAAATATTGATAAAGGTTTGTTCCCTAAAGCCTTTTGTAAGATCGTTCCAGATTATTTAACAAATGATGAGGATTATTGTTTGATTATGCATGCCGATGGTGCGGGTACAAAATCGTCTTTAGCTTACATGTATTGGAAAGAAACAGGCGATATTTCAGTATGGAAAGGCATTGCACAAGATGCTTTAATAATGAATATTGACGACTTATTGTGTGTTGGTGCAACTGATAATATCATGTTATCTTCAACTATCGGAAGAAATAAAAGTTTAATTACTGGCGAGGTTTTATCAGCTATAATTAATGGAACTGAAGAATTGCTTACAGATTTAAAATCCTTTGGTGTAACCATCCATTCTACAGGCGGCGAAACTGCCGATGTTGGCGATTTGGTTAGAACTATTATAGTGGATTCTACCGTAACCGCAAGAATGAAACGTACTGATGTTATTGACAATGCAAATATAAAAGCGGGTGATGTTATTGTAGGATTAGAAAGTTTTGGGCAGGCTACTTATGAGAAGCAGTATAACGGAGGTATGGGTAGTAATGGATTAACATCGGCCAGACATGACGTATTTAGTAAATATTTAGCCAAAAAATACCCTGAAAGTTTTGATGCCGCTGTTCCAGAAGATTTAGTATATTCTGGAGCTGTAAAATTAACGGATTCTGTTAAAGATTCTCCAATTGATGCTGGTAAATTGGTATTATCGCCAACACGTACCTATGCGCCAATAATTAAAAAAATCCTATCCCAATATAATTCTGAAACTTTACATGGTATGGTGCATTGTTCAGGTGGTGCACAAACTAAAATTCTTCATTTTATTGATGAATTTCATATTGTAAAAGATAATATGTTTTCTATTCCTCCGCTTTTTAAATTGATACAAGAGCAATCCAAAACAGATTGGAAAGAAATGTATCAAGTTTTTAATTGTGGACATAGAATGGAACTGTACGTAAACCCAGAAATAGCTAACGATATTATTGCAATCTCTAAATCGTTTCACGTAAACGCTAAAATCATCGGGCGTGTCGAATCTTCAAAAACTAAAAAGCTTACAATAAAATCAGAGTTTGGGGAGTTTGTATATTAAAAATGCAATATTTTAATTAAAAACGGAATAGTTTTTGATAAATTTTTAAACTTCAAAACAGCCTAACGAATACGCATGAAAAACAGTCTTTTAACCCTCGTTTGTTTATTTTCTTTAGCCATTAGTGCACAACCAGATTCTCTATTTTTAAAGAAGAAGAAAGAAAAATATGATGGTCCGGAATGGAAAAATAAAAATAAAGCCTATTTTGATTTAAGTCAAGTGTCTTTTACAAACTGGAATTCTGGTGGTAGTAATTCTATTTCTGGTCTTATTGGAATGGAATCTTCGGCAAATTACAAAGACAAGTATTTTAATTGGAGAAATAATGCTTCCGTGCGTTATGGTATAAATAAGCAAGAGTCTAGAGAAACCCGAAAAACAGATGATTTATTTGAAATAAATTCAGATATTGGTTATAATTCAAGTCAGTCTTCAAACTGGTTTTATTCGGCAAAATTTAATTTCAGAACACAGTTAACTAACGGTTACAAATATCCCAATAAGGATAATCCAATTTCTAGATTTATGGCACCAGGATATTTATTTTTTGGTGGTGGTATGGAATATGGAAAAAAGATTGAACAACTTTCATTTTATTTTTCTCCGTTAACCTTAAAAGCCACTTTTGTTTTAGATGAAGAATTGGCCAATGCGGGTTCGTTTGGTGTGGAACCTGCTATTTATGATGATGAAGGTAATCTTATTAAGAGTGGCGAGCGTATTAGAAACGAGGTTGGAATATTAATAAATAACAGCTACGAAATGGAAGTAGCCGAAAATATTAACCTGAAGCATCGTGTTAGTTTATACTCAGATTATAGGAATAATTTTGGGAATGTAGATTTAGACTGGCGGGTCGATTTCGATTTTAAAGTAAATAGTTTTGTTCGGGCTACTTTAGGTTCTCATATTCGTTATGATGACGATGTTAAAACGCAAAGACCTACCACGGTTGAAGGTGAGTCTGATGAAGCTGGAGCTAAAGTACAATGGAAGCAGTTTTTAGGCGTTGGTGTTGCTGTTGATTTTTAAGTGAAATTATGGAATACTTCCAATACTTAAATCTTTATAATCCTCTAACTCATTAAGTCTGTTAATAAGCTTAGAGTTACCATATGTTATAAGGTATAAAGTATTAAAAACATCTACAATATCCTTATACACATGATCTGTTATTATAATAGCTTTATTATTTTTTTCTTCAAAAATGAGTTTTTTTATCTTGTCAACATACAAAGGTGCTAAATGTGAAAAGGGTTCGTCCAATAAAACTATTTTTCTATTACTTTTCAAAATAATATAAGTTTCAATTAAACGACGTTCACCTCCAGATAATTTATTAATTTTTGAGTTTTTAAATACATCAAAGGTTTCAAAAACAGTAATAAAATCGTACCATGAAATTTCAAAAAGCTTAAAAATGCTTTTAATTTTTATGGAATTAGGAATGAAGTTGTACGGCGGTAAATAAGCAACTAATTTTGTTAGATATAAAGGTTTTAGTATAGGTTTATTATCTATTCTAATAAGCTAGTATTTAGTTTTTAAACTACCAAAAACAATATGGAGTAAGCTACTCTTACCACAACTATTACACCCCAAAACGCCCGTTACTTTTCCTGTTTCAGCGTCTAAATAAATACCATTTAAACCCCGTTTTTCGTTAAAAGAAAGTTCTATTTACCAATTTCAAAAATCATATAAATTCCTTTAAAACAAATAGAAAGGGAACGCTTAAAAATAAATCAATAAGATATAAAATAAAGAATAATTTAAATGTAGATATACCTAAGTTTTTATAAACCATAAGCTTTCGTTTTGCATTAGTTTCCTTAATTATGTACCATAAAAAAACAACTAAAAATAGCTTTATCAAAAAAAAGGGAATAATACCATATCCACGAATAGCGAGAAGGGTATTAATTCCAAATGACCATATGATAAATGGTCTGTAAAAAAGGAAAATGGATGCTAATTGTTGCATTGTATATTCAATAACGTAATGTGACTAAAAATATTTTCGACATTGAATGATTACCGTAGTTTATAGTTACTAAGAATTCATAAATTATCGTATTTTTGATTCTCAATTAAAAAAGGCAGATGTTAGAGAAATTACAAATAGTAAAGCAACGTTTTGATGAGGTAAGCGATTTAATTATTCAACCCGATATTGTTACCGACCAAAAACGTTATGTTGCTCTAAATAGAGATTATAAAGACTTGCGAATTCTTATGGATAAGCGAGAACAATACATTGAGTTTACTAATAATTTGGCTGAAGCTGAAGAAATCATTTCTGATGGAAGTGAACCTGAAATGGTGGAAATGGCTAAAATGCAGTATGATGAAGCTAAAGAAGGTTTAGCAAGACTTGAAGAGGAGATAAAAGTATTATTAATACCTAAAGATCCTGAAGATTCTAAAAATGCAGTAGTAGAATTACGTGCAGGAACGGGTGGTGACGAAGCGAGTATTTTTGCCGGCGATTTATTTAGAATGTACACCAAATATTGTGAAAGTAGAGGTTGGAAAGTTGATACTGTAGATTTTAGTGAAGGAACAAACGGTGGTTTTAAAGAAATTCAGTTTGAAGTTACTGGTGATGATGTTTATGGAACTTTAAAGTTTGAAGCTGGTGTGCATCGTGTACAACGTGTGCCTCAAACCGAAACACAAGGACGTGTTCATACAAGTGCAGCTACCATGATGGTATTTCCAGAAGCCGAGGAGTTTGATGTAGAGATTAATCCAAAAGATGTTCGTATTGATTTTTTTTGTTCGTCTGGTCCTGGTGGGCAATCTGTAAACACCACGTATTCTGCGGTTCGTTTAACGCATATTCCAACAGGTTTAGTAGCGCAATGCCAAGATCAGAAGTCGCAGCATAAAAATAAAGAAAAGGCTTTTAAGGTATTACGTTCGCGTTTATATGATTTAGAGTTAGCTAAAAAGATGGAAGAGGATGCTGCTTTAAGAGGAACAATGGTAACGAGTGGCGATAGAAGTGCTAAAATTAGAACTTACAACTACCCGCAAGGGCGAGTTACCGATCATAGAATCGGATTAACACTTTATGACTTAAGTAATATTATTAATGGCGATATTCAAAAAATAATTGACGAGTTGCAATTGGCTGAAAATACTGAAAAGTTAAAGGCTAGTGATGATTTGATATAAATCCCATCTGACCCCTTTTCCGATGGGCAAGTCATTCATGCGAATAATCTGAGGTAAAGTTTGATATCGAGAAAAAATAAAAACATAAGAGTAAGAACATAATAGTTTCCTCCTTCGGAGGATTAAAGAGAAATGATTACAAACCAATTAATTGAGCAAATCAAAAAAAAGAAATCTTTTCTGTGTATAGGATTAGATGTCGATTTAAATAAAATCCCACCACATTTATTAAAATATAAAGATCCAATATTTGAATTTAATAAAGCTATTATTGATGCCACACATCATGTATGTGTAGCTTATAAGCCTAATACCGCATTTTATGAAGCTTATGGATTAAAAGGTTGGAAAGCCTTAAAAAAAACAATTCATTATCTAAATGAAAATCACCCAGATATCTTCACTATCGCTGATGCCAAACGAGGTGACATTGGCAATACCAGTTCGATGTATGCCAAGGCCTTTTTTGAAGATTTAGCTTTTGATGCCGTTACTGTAGCACCATATATGGGAAAAGATTCTGTAGAACCATTTTTAGAGTTTAAAGACAAGCATACTATTATGTTGGCATTAACTTCAAATGCAGGTGCTTTTGATTTTCAAACACAAACGGTAGACGGAACAGAACTATATAAAAAGGTTTTAGAAACTTCTAAAACTTGGAAGAATTCAGAAAACTTAATGTATGTTGTCGGGGCTACAAAAGCTGAATATTTAGCTGATATTCGTCAAATAATTCCAGACAGTTTTTTGTTAGTGCCAGGCGTAGGTGCACAAGGCGGAAATTTACAAGAGGTTTGTAAATATGGAATGAATGCACAAATAGGGTTACTTATTAATTCTTCACGAGGTATTATTTATGCATCTTTAAATGAAGATTTTGCCAAAGCAGCAGCATTAAAAGCTGAAGAACTTCAAAAGCAAATGCAAGCTATTTTACTTACTGAATAGAAGCTTTTAAATCTTCAGAAAAATCAATTTTACTAACGTCATCAACAAAGTTAGATACAATATTTTCAAATTCTTTAAGACTGATAAGCTTTTTTAGATTGGGTTTAATTTTACCTACTTTACAAAAATGTGCATTCATAACGTTTTATTTTATATTTAAAATACGAGATTACTGGCGTTATGGATGTAAGCTAAAAGTTAAATAATTGATAAAAAAACATTACAAAAACCACTTGTTGATGCTCTAAAGAAAGGTATCTAAGTCTGTTGGGTTTGTTTCGAAGTTTTATAGTATTATACTCAAAAATATGGCTTAATGCAGAATCAGTTTGATGAAAATTATAGGCTAGCTCAACAAGTTGTTTATATGTCATGCTAAGTTTACTTTGTTGCTCTTTTATATCCTTAATTCTGTTTATTTGATGTTTGACTATCAGGTATTTTAAAGATGCATTTTGATGCCGAACAAGAAAAGTACTATAAGTTATGTTATAGGATTGATAACTACACGTCAATTAATTTCTAATCTTGTAAAGCAAAAACCTTTTTTAATAAATCAGTTGTTCTTGATGAAAGTTCAGTACGTATTTGTTTTTCTTCAACAGCAATCATCGTGTAAACGCCTTTTAAAGCTTCATTTGTAACATAATCAGTTAAATCGGGATTTACATTATTTGTAAAAGGGATAGCATTGTATTTATTTATCAAGTTATTCCAAATGTCATCAGCTCCAACTTTTGCAAACGAATTTTTTATTACGGGATTAAATTTTGCATACAAAGCAGTCTCCGTTTTACTATTTAAATATTGTGTAGCAGCATCATTACTACCTAATAAAATATTTTTCGCATCTGCAAATGTTATTTCTTTTACGGCATTTACAAAAATTGGGGTAGCTTCTTTAACGGCATCTTCGGCAGCTCTGTTCAATACTTTTAATCCTTCATCTGCTAAATTACTTAAACCAATATCTCTAAGTGCTTTATCAACTTTTTGTAATTCTTCTGGTAGCAAAATTTTGACTAGTTCATTTTTAAAAAAACCATCTTCTTGAGTTAGTTTAGTAACTTGCTTATCAATGCCGAAATCTAAGGCTTGTCTTAAGCCAGAAGCTATTTGGTCGTTTCCTATAGCGCCTCCTTGTGGTAGTTGGTTAACAACTTGTTGCAATTCTGCGCAAGCCGTTAAATTGAATATTAAAACGATTGCTAAAATTTTTTTTATCATAGTATTTGGGTTTACTTGTTTAAGTAAATATAAAGGAATTAGTTAAATATATTAATATGTGGTTTTTCTTGTTTTTTAGATAACTGAAAATTATTAGATTTAAATCAAGAGAATATAACCGTTTTATTATTATAAACCATTACTTTCCTGTTTGTATGTAACTTAACCGCATTGGCAAGTACAATTTTTTCTAAATCGCGTCCTTTCGCAATCAAGTCGTTAATAGAATGCGTATGCGACACATGCGCAACATCTTGTTCAATTATAGGACCAGCATCTAACTCTTCAGTAACATAATGACTTGTAGCACCTATAATTTTTACACCACGTTTAAAAGCAGAGTGGTATGGTTTAGCGCCTACAAATGCAGGCAAAAATGAATGATGAATATTGATAATTTTATTTGGGTATTTGCCTACTAATTTTTCAGAAACAATTTGCATATATCTTGCAAGAACTACAAAATCGATGTTATTTTTTTCAAGTAATTCAAGTTGTTTATTCTCTGCCTCACCTTTCGTATGTTTTGTAACAGGAATATGGTAAAAAGGAATTTTAAAACTATCTGCAATATGTTTTAAATCATTATGGTTGCTAATTATAAATGGAATTTCAAGATTAAGTTCTCCAGAATTGTATCGTCCTAATAAATCATATAAACAATGATCATATTTAGATATAAATAACGCCATTTTAGGTTTCTTTTCAGAAGAATAAACTCTCCATTTCATATTAAATTTATCTGCAAGACTATTCTTAAAATCGACTTTAAAACCTTCTGTAGAAAAAGATTCATCAATAAACTCACTTTCCAATCTCATAAAAAAGACATCTTGTTCTCTATCAACATGCTGGTCTAAATAAACAATATTACCACCGTTACTTGCAATAAAATTAGTAACGTTTGCAATAATGTTTGGTTTATCTTTACAATGTATTAATAAGGTAATTTTATTCATGAGATTCAAATTATTTAAGCGCCTAAAATTAATCTAAAATTCATAAACGAATAAAAATTGCTAATAGTTTTAGATAATCATTCGTAAATTGATTATTTTTTTGAATATTTCGTAAATTGCGGTGCTAAATCATACATTTTTTTATAAATGAAACAACTATCTCCATATAAACCAAAATATAAGGTAAGAATTGTAACTGCTGCATCGTTATTTGATGGACATGATGCCTCAATAAATATTATGCGCCGTATTATACAAGCTACTGGTGTTGAGGTTATCCATTTAGGACACGATAGAAGTGTTGAAGAGGTTGTAAACACTGCGATACAGGAAGATGTAAATGCCATTTGTTTAACATCGTATCAAGGTGGGCATAATGAGTATTTTAAGTATATGTATGATTTACTTCAAGAAAGAGGTGCAAACCATATCAAAATTTTTGGCGGTGGTGGCGGTGTTATTTTACCTTCCGAGATTAAAGATTTAATGGATTATGGAATAGCTCGTATTTATTCACCTGATGATGGACGAGAAATGGGTTTACAAGGCATGATTAATGATTTGGTTGAGCAGTCTGATTTTCCTGTTGGAAATGTTTTAGATATAGAGTTGATTAAACTGCCAAATAAAAATTCAAGAGATATTGCTCGTGTTATTTCTTCAGCTGAAAATTTTCCAGAAATCGCAAAAGATGCTTTAGATAAAATTCATCAAAAAAATAAAATATCAAATACGCCTGTTCTTGGAATTACAGGAACTGGTGGCGCAGGAAAATCGAGTTTGGTTGACGAGTTGGTGCGACGTTTTTTAATAGATTTTCCAGAAAAAACGGTCGGAATAATTTCAGTCGATCCATCAAAACGAAAAACAGGAGGAGCGCTTTTAGGCGATAGAATTAGAATGAATGCCATTAATAATTCGCGTGTTTATATGCGTAGTTTGGCAACCCGACAATCCAATTTAGCATTATCAAAACACGTAAACGAAGCCATTGAAGTTTTAAAAGCTGCCGAATATGATTTAATTATTTTGGAAACATCGGGAATAGGACAGAGTGATACTGAAATTATTGAACATAGCAATGTGTCACTTTACGTAATGACACCTGAATTTGGAGCAGCTACGCAATTAGAGAAAATTGATATGCTTGATTTTGCAGATTTGGTAGCTATTAATAAGTTTGATAAACGAGGATCTTTAGATGCTTTGCGTGATGTTAAAAAGCAATATATGCGTAACAATAATCTTTGGGACATACCACAAGAGGAACTACCTGTATTTGGAACTATTGCTTCGCAGTTTAACGACCCGGGTATGAACACCCTTTACAAAGCAGTTATGGATAAGTTGGTTGAAAAAGCAGATGCTGATTTAAAATCTACTTTTGAGATTTCAAACGAAATGAGCGAGAAGATTTTTGTTATTCCACCATCAAGAGTGCGCTATTTATCTGAAATAGCGGAAAATAATCGTAACTATGATAAAAATGGTATTGAACAGGTTGATGTGGCTCAAAAACTTTATGGTATTTTTAAAACTATTGAATCCGTATTAAATACAACTATTAAATTAGATAAATCTGGAATTGATTCTGAATCTATTCAAATTAAAACTCAAAATGAAAATTTCTTAAAATTGTTAATTGGAGAGTTCGATCGCGTAAAACTGAATCTAAATCCCTACCATTGGGAAATTATTACAGGTTGGGATGATAAAGTTAACCGCTATAAAAAACCAATTTATTCTTTTAGAGTTCGAGATAAAGAAATAAAAATAGAAACACACACCGAGTCACTATCTCATTCGCAAATTCCTAAAGTAGCTTTACCAAAGTATCAAGCTTGGGGTGATATTTTAAAATGGTGTTTACAAGAAAATGTACCTGGAGAATTTCCATTTACTTCTGGTTTGTATCCTTTTAAAAGAACTGGCGAAGACCCAGCAAGAATGTTTGCAGGCGAGGGCGGACCAGAACGTACAAACAAACGTTTTCATTATGTAAGTGCAGGTTTGCCAGCAAAACGACTGTCTACAGCCTTTGATAGTGTTACACTTTATGGTAATGACCCCGATTACAGACCAGATATTTATGGAAAAATTGGAAATGCTGGCGTGTCTATCTGTTGTTTGGATGATGCCAAAAAATTGTATTCTGGTTTTAATTTAGCACATGTTTTGACGTCGGTGAGTATGACAATCAATGGCCCTGCGCCTATGCTTTTAGGATTTTTTATGAATACGGCTATCGACCAGAAATGCGAGATTTACATAAAAGAAAACGAATTAGAAAAGGAGGTTGAAGCAAAAATCGTTAAACTTTATAAAGGAAAAGAACGACCAAAATATAACGGAGAACTACCCGAAGGAAACAATGGTTTAGGGTTAATGCTTCTGGGTGTTACCGGAGAGCAAGTATTACCGGAAGTCATTTATAATGACATTAAAATAAAAACCATTGCGCAAGTTAGAGGAACGGTTCAAGCTGATATTTTAAAAGAAGACCAAGCTCAAAATACCTGTATTTTTTCTACTGAATTCGCCTTGAGATTAATGGGTGATGTTCAAGAGTATTTTATTGAAAATAATGTCCGTAATTTTTATTCGGTTTCTATTTCTGGTTATCATATTGCAGAAGCTGGTGCAAACCCAATTACCCAAATAGCATTAACCCTTTCTAATGGTTTCACTTACGTGGAATACTATTTAAGCCGAGGCATGGATATTAATAAATTCGGACCAAATTTATCGTTTTTCTTCTCCAATGGTATCGACCCAGAATATGCAGTTATTGGTCGTGTAGCTCGGAAAATTTGGGCAAAAGCGATGAAGCATAAATATGGTGCTAATGCTAGAGCACAAATGCTGAAATATCATATTCAAACATCCGGCAGGAGTTTGCATGCCCAAGAAATTGATTTTAATGATATAAGAACCACACTTCAAGCCTTGTATGCCATATATGATAACTGTAATTCTCTACATACTAATGCCTACGATGAAGCTATTACAACGCCTACCGAGGAGTCGGTACGACGTGCAATGGCAATCCAACTTATAATCAATAAAGAATTAGGTTTGGCTAAAAATGAAAATCCTATTCAAGGCTCATTTATTATTGAAGAGTTGACTGATTTAGTTGAAGAAGCTGTATTATTAGAATTTGATAGAATTACGGAACGTGGAGGTGTTTTAGGTGCTATGGAAACTATGTATCAACGTAGTAAAATTCAAGAAGAAAGTTTGTATTATGAAACTTTGAAACATAATGGCGAGTTTCCAATTATTGGTGTTAATACATTTTTAAGTAGTAAAGGCTCTCCAACGGTTTTACCTGCTGAAGTGATTAGAGCTACAGAAGAGGAGAAACAGTTACAAATAAAAACATTAAAAAATCTTCACAAAACAAATGATACTGAACATATATTAAAACAACTTCAAAGTAAAGCTATTAATAACGAGAATATATTTGAAGCTTTAATGGAAGTCTGTAAAGTATGTTCGTTAGGGCAAATTACGAATGCTCTTTTTGAAGTAGGAGGTCAGTATCGCAGAAATATGTAAGCAGAAAACTACTTTTTTTAATTTAAAAAAAGTGTGTTAATCGCTTATAATACATTTCAAAATTGAATAAAACATAAATAGTTTTGAAATTGATGGGTAGATTTAACAAATTCTAAAGCTATATTAACCAAATCTTGTTTTGTTATTTCTTTGATGATGAAGATAAACGTGTAAATCCTGTAGGATCTATTTCAGGTGAAAAAATCTCAAATGATAAATGGAGAATAGATTTTGATGTTACTTTTTATGGAGATGAAAACAGAAACTGTGAGACACATTTTATATTAAAATAAACTATAGCGTCAACATCCAAGAACGTTGTAATTTTTTGAATTTTTTTAATTCACTTCTTAAAATAGGTAAAAAATCTTTACCATTACTATTAGAACGTTCTAGCTTATACGAATTCTTGTAAAGCATATTCGTTAATTTTTTTAAAGAAGCAATATGTTTATGCTTTTTGTCTGAAAAACGTTCTAATTCTGCGTTGGCTATTACTGGTGCTAACGAAATAGATTGTTGAACAATATCTCCTGAAAAGTAAATGTTCGAGTCCTCAGAACCATCTTCTTTAAGAGCTGATAAGTCATGGTTTAAATACATGGAGATATTTTGCGATAATGCAAAAATTTCTACAGCTTTTTTATAAATTGGTAATTCCGATAGGTTTGGTGGGGTATTATATAACATGACTAACTTTTCTAAGCAATTCATACCAAAATTACTCACAAGATTTCATATTCTTCTTTAGGTTTTAAAGTAAAATCGTATATTTACTTTAAATATTAACGATTTGTAGTTAAATTAGTTTAAATGAGTTTAGATAACCTTAATTGGAAGATTTTGAAGTGTTTACAGGAAAATGCGAGACAATCTAATGCTGAGATTGGTAGGCAGGTAGGTGTCAGTTCTCCTGCGGTTTCTGAGCGCATTAGAAAAATGGAAGATTTAGGGATTATAGAGGGTTATAAAGCCATAGTTTCACCTTTTGATGTTGGTTACCAATTAAAAGCAATTATTACTTTACGTGCTTTTATGGGAAAATTAAAACCCTTTTTAGAAAAAGTAAAAACCTTTGATGAAGTTGTTAATTGTTACCGAATTACAGGTGATGAAAATATCGTGATGGAAGTCGTGTTAAAAAACCATAACCATTTAGAATCTTTTATAGATCAGCTCATTGTTTATGGCGAGAGTAAAACCCAAATTATTTTATCGCGAGTTATAAAGCAAAAGGAGTTAAAGCGAATCAATTAAATTGAGGCAATTCTACAAAGTAATTTTTACTGCGTTATCAACATGCTTATAAGAAATGATGAATCTATTTAAATTCATTGTTTTGCTTTAGTTTCAATATCTTCAGCAATACGTTTTGCATGTATTCTGGAGTTTTCAATAAACCATTTATGAGTTTCTTTCCCACCACAAATAACACCTGCCAAATACAAATCTTCAATATTAGATTCCATGGTTTCACTATTGTATTTAGGAATTTTTTTATCATCATCTGATAATTCTATACCACTTTCAATAAGTAAATCGAAATTAGGAAGATAACCCGTAAGTGCAACGACGTAATGGTTAGGAATAGATATTAATTTGTCAGGAGTTTTTATAATAACTTCATGAACTTTAATATCTGTAATTTCAGAATTAAAATAAGCTTTAATACTACCTTCTTCAATACGATTCATCATATCGGGGCGCACCCAGTACTTTACCCGTTCACCAATATCTTCACCTCTAATAACCATAGTTACTCGCCCGCCTTTTCGCCAAATTTCTAAAGCCGCATCAACAGCCGAATTACTGGCACCAACAACAATAACATCTTGCAGGCTATAATTATGAGCTTCTTTATAATAATGGGTGACCTTATCTAATTTTTCACCTGGTACATTTAAAAGTTTAGGAATATCATAAAACCCTGTACTTATAATGACTTGTTTAGATTGATAAGTTGCTTTACTTGTTTTAGTGATAAAGTGACTAGACTCTTTTTTTACAGAAAACACAGATTCATATAAATGAATATTTAAATGATTTGAGGTTGTTACTCGTCTGTAATATTCCAAGGCTTCATCTCTATTGGGTTTTGGCTTATTACTGATAAAAGGAATATTATCAATTTCTAATTTTTCTGAAGTTGAAAAAAACGTCATATTTTTTGGATAGTTGAAAAGGGAGTTTGTAAGTGCTCCCTTTTCTAAAATTAAATAATTCCAGTTTCTTTTTTTACATTCCAAAGCGCAGGCAATTCCAATGGGCCCTCCGCCAATAATGATAATATCTTTTTTATGTTTCAAAATACAAATCTTTATTATTTAATTTCTTTTTTTGATTCAAATATTGGCTCAAAATGAACAATAAAAATACGCAAAGTCCAGCAAGTATGGTAATTATGTACCAAGTATTATCATAACCTACACGGTCTATTAAACGCATACCTGTATTATGGCCAAAAATATGTGCCATCGAAAACGCAATAGAATAAAGTGCCATGTATTCCCCTTGTTTTCCTTTTTTTGCTCTATCTAATGCGAAAGCATTTGAAAACGGAAATGCAATCATTTCTCCAAAGGTCATAAATAACATACCTATAATTAAAATGCCCGACCAATTTGTAAAGTTTAAAATTAAAAAGCTTAGGCCAGTTAATACGGCGCCAAAAAGCATTAAGCCAGATTTGGTAAATGTTGTATTTTCAAGCCATTTTATTAAAGGCATTTCAAAAATAAAAATTAAAAAACCATTTGTTCCAAGTAATATTCCAATGTCCAATTCGGTTAAAAAATGTTTGTCTGTATAATACAATGGTATTGTTGAAAAGAATTGTAAGAATACAATTCCAAATAGCATCATAGCTACCAAAAATATTAAAAAGGCCTTGTCTTTATAAGCCGACTTTGGATTTTCAGTTTTTACGACATCTAAGGCTTTTACTTTTTTAGGGTTTAAAACATTGATGAGTACGAAAGTTGCTAAAATACAAGTAATACCATCTACCCAAAATAGTCCACTATAACTAAATGTGGTTATTATTATACCGCCTATTGCAGGACCTGCCGAAAAGCCTAGATTTATAGCAAGCCGAATTAATGTTACGGATCGTGTTTTGTTTTCAGGTTTACTATAAGCACTTAAAGCTACAAACATTGCTGGACGAAATGCATCGGCTACTAACATAACTAAAAATATACCTAAACAAAAGGTGTAAAAGGTAGTTAAAAACTGTAAAGCAATAAACAAGAACCCTGTTGATAATAAGCTGTAAACCATCACCTTATGAAAACCAATGCTGTCGGTTAGTTTACCGCCAATCCAAGAGCCAAATACAGATCCTAATCCAAAAGCACTCATAATCCATCCAACGTCATTGAACGAAAAATTAAGATTTTTATTCAAGTAAAGAGATAAAAACGGAATTACCATAGTGCCAGCCCTATTGATTAGCGTTATTAGCGCTAGCCACCAAACTTCTCTTGATAAGCCTTTAAAAGTATTTAGGTAATTGTTTAATAGTTTACTCATGAGTTCTAGATATTGAAATTGGTTTTCACATGTTTACAATGAAATTATTTAGGGTTAGTAACAAAAAAAGTCCGACTGCGAAGTCGGACTTTTAATTATTGTATAGTTTATATCTAAAGCATCACAATAAAGAACAAGCCCAACCTTTTCTCTTAGAAGAAGTGGTTAATTGTTTTCTACAAATTGTGACGTTGTTACGCATTTTTATTTTTATTAAGACTTCAAAATTAGAAAAAATTTTCTTAAGTTGTATTTTTGAATTGAAATTTTTTACGATGAAAATATATACTACCTTTTTTTTGCTAGTTTTTTGTTTGCTTGGTTGTGCTCAAAAAAAACGTCCTATACAAGGTGAAACTGAGTTTCAAAAAAAAATGAATTCAGAATATAAAGATGCAACGACCTCACCTCTGAAAGACAAGGATAGAAAGCACTTTGAAGGTTTAGATTTTTTTAATCTGGATTCTAGTTTTGTAGTAAAAGCTGCTTTTAAAAGAACGTTAGATGAAAAACCTTTTAAAATGAAAACAACTACGGATAGGCTTCCAATGTATGTAAAATATGGAGAATTGAGTTTTCAACTAAAAGAAAAAGAATTCAAACTAAACATCTATCAAAATCAGGGTTTGATAGAAAAAGAAGGTTACGAAGATTATTTGTTTTTGCCTTTTTTAGATGAAACCAACGGACTTGAAAGTTATGGTGGTGGCCGTTTTATGGATGCTAAAATACCCGAAGATGATACGATTATAATTGATTTTAATAAAGCTTATAACCCTTATTGTGCTTATAATGATACATATTCTTGCCCCATTGTACCCCGAGAAAATTATTTAAAAATTAGAATTGAAGCTGGTGTTAAAGCTTTTGAAGAGCATTAATAATTTGATGTGTTCATTTAACTATTATGAACATGAAATTATTTTGATGTTTGTATATCGCCAATAGATATTAGTTTAATTTTAAAAGGAGTGAATTTTATTTCACCAAATACATCCCAAAAAAAACCGCTAAAAAACCAATAACAAAACTTGCAATGGTGTAAATAGCAAAACTTGTAAAGTCGCCCGATTTTAAAAACACATGATTTTCGTAGGCAAAAGTAGAAAAGGTTGTAAAGCCACCACAAAAGCCAGTAGCTAAAAGTAGCGTTTGATTTTGAGAAAGCGTATTATTTTTTACTGCTAAACCAAGTATAATACCAATAAGTAAACTTCCTAAAATATTGGTAGCAAATGTGCCATAAGGAATACCGTTTTCAGTATTATTTAAATACTTCCCAATAAAAAAGCGCAATACACTACCAAAACCACCTCCTAAAAAAACTAATAACACTTGTTTCATCAGGTAAATTTAATTTTTTTCGCTGTATTTATTTAATATTTTTGGAATAATAAAATTATGGTATGTGGAAATTTTATTTATTCAACCGCAATATAAATTTCGGTAATATAATCAGCTGGGTTTGCCGTAATCATTGGGTTTGTGAGATAAGTTTCTATAGTAGGCCCCGTTTCAATAGGTTTTAAATTGTTTTCTGCTATATAGTTCATTGCTGTATCCCAGGCTTCTCTAGCATTTTTGTAATCTCCATTTAATGTGGTTTTTAAAGCTTTAAAGGGGAGTAGCTGTCCAGTTAAAATGCCACTTTCTGAATCTGTAATTATTTTTTCAACCGTTGGTACACAGCAAGAGAACATAACGGCGTTATTTTCTTCATCCCATTTGTGATAATTAACAAAGGGTGCACCCGCCATCGTAATGTTATTTTTTGTAACATATGTCGTTACTTGCGAAAGCATCTCTTTTATTTTATTAGACAATTCATCAATTTTACAAGACGTTGACTTATATAAATAAAAACCACCACTGTGCTGCGTAATACCATTAACTGTTACATTGTAAACTTCCATACTCGCAACAATAATACTATCTAGTTTTTCTAGTCCACGCTCAAAGTCATTACCAATTTGATTTTCCATACCGCCGCTAAAAGCAGCATAGGCTTTAAAACTAAACGGTAAATCTTTTCCAGAAATAGTCCAAGTTACATTTGTACTATTGTTTTCATTGGGTTCAAAATTCCAATATATATCAGATGAAGGAAAATTAGCAAATTGCATTTTTTGATGCATGGATGCATTTGATTCAACGTCTATAGTACGCATACTTCCTGCACCATCTTTATCTGTCCAGTTGTAAGAACCGCCAATACCTTCAGTTTCTTCACCCAATGTTATTTGTGTACTTGATTCTCTTTCAACCCAAGGTGACCACGCTTCCCAATTTTTAAAATCTATCACATGAATATAAATCACTGATGCTGGAGCTTTAATTGTTCTAGTCCTAATTACTTCAAATGAATTGGGTTGAACAGCAATATATATCGCAGTTCCTATAATAGCTATCAATAATAAAAATAATATGTATTTAAAAGCTTTCATTTAGAATGGTTTTTTAGAGAGAATCTTGTAATATCAAAGATAAACAAATTAAAATTCTGATTAATAAATTATAATGCTGTTGTTTCTAAATTAAAATCTATCCGAAGACACGAAACCTTAAATTATTTTAATTTTATAGAACTTTTTTTAATATATTGGATATTAAAAATTAAAATAATAATCATGACTTGATATATTGATTAAGTCATAATATTCTATCGCTATTCTAAAGATAAATTTTAATCTGTTTTTTCTTGTGATTATTTAATAATTACATGAAGGTAAAATTAAAATTGTTATATGGAGAAGCTTTTGATATTGATTTAAATATTGCAAATACTAAATAGGTAAATAAGCAATTCATCATAGCGAATTAAAACACAACACATATTTTAATCAGCAATCTGTAGCGCATTAGTATATCCAGTTTTACTAGTAGATAAGAATGAAGGTGTAGAACTTATAAGTATAAAGTTACACAACCAGAATCATTCTGGGTAAATGTTAGCTTACAGGAAGTATTATAGCCTCTTGTAAGAAGTTATTTAAATAACTAACAATGTTAATTATAAAAAAAAACAGATGTTTTTCATGGATCTGTTTTTTTGTTCACACTAAAAGTTAATAAAATTAAATTCACAACAATTAAGGCGCTGATAATTAATAGTAATTGCATGTTTGGTTTGATTTTGTTATTTAATAGATGCAGAACTTTTAAAAAGGTTGCGTTAAATTTTAATATTTATTTATAAAAATTGATTAGTACGTAATTATTATTGATACCATGGGAATTTTATGCCTATGTAAGCATCTGTTGTTTTTGAAGTATTTGATATTAAATTAGAAATTATAGAGCCCGAACCAACTATTAGTGGCCCTAGCTTTAATCCAGCACCCCAAGTGAATTCTCCATATTGTCTAGCACTTAATGGAGAGTAGAGGCTGAACCATTTTGTTTCTAAACGAGGGGAGAGAGTTACTGAGTTTATAATAGTGTTTGCATTTGGTGTATTGCTTTTTATTAATGATAAATTGCTTTGTAAGCTTATATATAATTTATTTTTAATATGGTAATCTACTAAGAAATTAAATGCGGTTGGTAGTTTTATTTTTTGAGCTATGGTTGTTTCAGAGCTGGTGTAATTATTATCTAAAAAATCTTTAGTGTCTTCATCAAACGTTGAAGCATCTACTGTTGCATTTACATCATATAATGTCACAACACTTTCATCGTAATTTATAGAACCTATGTCTGTCATTGCAGCGCCTATTTTTAACTTGTATTTATTCTGATTTTTTGAAGTAGAATCTTGATTTATATTTGGTCTGTATTCATAAGTAAAACCAATATCAGCTCCAAGACCAGAACTCAAATTTTTAAAATTTATATCGTCATTATCAAAATCATGACTAATACCATAACTTAAATTACCTGTTGTTGTGAGTAATTTATTAGACGCATTGTATTGCCCTGTAAAATTTGGGCTGTTTATAAAAACACTACCAGCTCCTTGTAAATATTTTACAGTAACGCCACCTTTTAAGAAATTTTGTTTGTTATCAACTAAAACTCGACCATACACAAAACCTATTTCAGCCCAGGCATGTATAGTTCCTGTTAAATTTTCAGAATTAAAATCAAAATCTTCACCAACATCAAAACCATCTGAGATATTTTCATAAAGTTTACCGCTAATATTATTTATATTAAAAAATGTCCGAACTCTACTAACTAGACCTAAACTGCTTTTCGGGGTTAGATTAAACATAAACGAAGGCCCTATAACATCTAGATTCAAAAAGAAATTATTGGCATCTGAAGGGAATTTTTCTGCGTCACTTTCAAAATCAAAGCCACTATCAGATTTTATGATATCCCCTAAATTTAATCCAAAATAGTCGCTACCACCAAAGGCGCTTATAGATAGTAAGTTGAAATCTACTCTAAGTCTTGAATCTACAACGTTAGAAGGATTAGAGATTAATGAATGAACCCCCGAATAATTATCTACAGAATAGCCAATATAACTTTGTGCTTTTAAGTTTGAGAAACTAATAAAAAGTAGAATAACAAAAATTGTGTTTTTAATTTTTTTCATTTGGTTGAGTTTTGTTAATAATAGCATTGCAAACATCAGAAACTCATTCGCAAAAAAAAATCCCCAGTATTGGGGATATTTAGTTCATTTGTCGAAAAGTTTATCGATAAACGGTTGGTTTTAAGTTATAGCTTGATAATCCGTTTTGTTACAGTTTTATTATCTATTTCAATATTTATTATATACATACCAGAAGTTAGGTTTTGTATATCAATTATAGATAGCTTATTTGATAAGTTTTGTTTTAAAATTAATCGACCGCTAATATCATATAAACTAGCATCTGCTCTTTCAAATTGAGTTAGTTTTACATGAAGTAAATTTTTTGTGGGATTGGGATAAATATTCATACCATTAGTTGCTAACTCTTCGGTACTTAAAGCAGCATCAATAAGTATGGTAATATTGGCTCTGTTAATGGTGAGGTCTGGAAGTAAGTCATTAGTTATTTCGCAATAATAGATACCGCTATCCGTTTCTTGAGCGTTAACAATATTATAGTTTATGGCTGTTGCTCCATTTATTGCAAGATTATCTTTATACCATTGATACTCATCTCCATCCCCTTTTGAAGAAATGGTTTTATTAAGACTTGTATCATCTATATTTAAAACGATATCAGAACCTGGCGCAAATGCTAAATTTTGGGCTATATCTTTGGTGCGTTGTGGTGAGTAACCTAATGAGGTATAATTATTGGCATCAACCAAAGGTTTTAAATTACTGAAATTGAAAAAATTATTTGAGATAATTAAACTAGAATTGCCAACTGAATTTATTATTTCTTGTGGTATGGCTCCTTCAAAATTATTATCGCTAAGAATCACATTGTCAATGTTCGCTATGCCTGAAGGTAAACTACCAAATAATTTACATCCCGCCATTCTTATTCTTGTCAAATTTGGAAGGTCGAATAATTCTTGAGGTAAAGCTTGGTTGATTTCAACGTTGGTTAGATTGAGCCATACTAAGTTTTGTAAGTCTGATATAGTTGAAGGAATTCTATTATTTAAGGTTAATTGTTTTGATGATTGAATGCCTAACCATAAGTTTTTTATATTAGTAAGTGTCCAAATTTGTTCTGGTATTTCACCTGTTAAGTCATTTCCAACTAGATATAAATTTTCAAGGTTAGTAAAATCACCAATTTCAGATGGAATATTACCAGTTAAATTATTATAATCTAGTGATAGTTGACTCACTTTTCCATCCGTTTCTATAACGCCATACCATGAAGAAATAGGTTTCGTTGTGTCTAACCAATTGGTTTTGTTGGTCCAATTGTCTCCGTTGGTACTATTATATAATGCGACTAAAGTATTATAATCTGGATGAGAAGAATAATCTGGAATTTTATAATATACATCAGGATTTCCTCCTATGAATACTTTCCCGTTTACCGATGATTCTATTTCGCCTAATATGATGTTGTTAAATTGGGGTATTATATTCCATTTATCACCATCATCTTCAGAATAACTAAGGTTTAGATTATTTGAGTCTTTGCTAATACTGTAATATCTATTTTGGTAAGAAATATATTTGATTATATTATTAAGATTATTAATATTACTCCCTCCCAACGTCCAGGTTAGACCTCCATCAGCAGTAAAATGAAGTTGATTGGTAGTATTATTATTGTAAACTAATATACCGTTCAAATCGTCTTTGAAATCAAAACTTAAATCCCAATGTGCATTATATGGTGTTGTTATTTCTGACCAGTTCAAACCTTTATCTGATGATTTCATTATGGTACCACTTCCCGTTAAAAAATATACAGTATCTCCAACTATTTTTAGATTTCTACTAGAATTAAACGAGAATATTCCTATTGGTGATATGCTTGAGGAGCGATCGTACCATGTCCCATCTATATAGACATATAATTCCAAGCCATCACCCATGGCAAAACCATGGTTGGTATCCCAAAAATGAACTTGATTTGGAAATGATGATCCTGAATTAAAGATACTATTTTCTTTGTTCCAAGAGTTTCCCGCATCTGTAGTTTTATATAGGCCAACTAGATTTGCATTATCGGCACCTGAAACAATTAAGTATGCGGTGTTTTCATCAACAGCGCTTAATATTCCTAAACTGTAAAAGTTTTCAGTTGTAAACATTTGCGGAAAATTTTTATGAATCCATGAAATTCCTCCGTCTGTGGAAATCGAGAAACCATTACTTCCTATTTGATCCATAATCCAAATAATATCATCATTTACTACAGATACATTATTAATAACACTAGATTGTTGAGTGTTGGATGTGATCCAATTTTGAGAATAAATTAAGTTGATACTAAGAAAGAAAAAAAGTAATAATCGTTTCATAAAAAGAGGGATTTGAAAAATTGTTGATTAAAGGTTGATTGTTGAAAAATTACAAAAGCTTTTATTTCATAAATATTAATCAACCAAAGTTAAATCAGTTTCAAAGGTAGTATTGCCATCAACTTCAGAATATATTAGTTTATTTCTTACTTTATTAAATGTTAGAGATACGTCGTTACCAGTATCTCGAAGTAGTATCTGGTTACCATTTTGCGTATATGTTCCATTAAAATTAAGTACTTCTCCAGCACCTCCACCAACATTATAAACCACTATTTCTGAACCCGTCCATCGATTATTGTCATTAAGTGTTATGTTCATGGTTGATTTATAGTCTCTAATACCCTCTCTAAAAGTAACTGATGTCCCGACATAGTTGCCAATAGCATTTTCTGGATAAATAATTTTACTAGCGGTTTTTGCGTGTAATGCATAAGGGACACTTAACAGTTGACTTGTACCTGTAATAGTATAGTTCGTTCCTCCAGTAGGGTCTGTTTCTGTTTTAATAAAGTATTGGTCACTGGCCCAATCAATATCACTAAAAATATCTGAAGTTGTTCCTGTGCCTATTTCTATGCTTATTGAGCCGTTTGCGTTGGTAGATTTTGAATGAGTTTCAGTATATGTTGTAGTGCCATTTATAGATGCTTTCAAAATACTTATTTGCATACCAATAGTTGTATTGGCTACTAAATTATTACTAGAATCTCTAATAATAGCTTGATAACTAATTTTCTCGGGTGTTTGTCCAAAACTAGTTGTAAGTCTTAATAATGCTATAATTGTAAATATTTTTTTCATAGAATTAGTTTTTAATAATTTTAAAAGTTTTTTTAATTAGGTTGTTATTCGAAATATTTAAATAATAAACGGCTCTAGCTAAGCCTTCCATACTTATAGTTTCATGAATTTTTAAATTATTTTTTATTAGCAGTAATCTTCCGGCTGAATCAAATAATTGATATGTAAGTTTACTACTATTATCAATATTTAATGATAAGTTAAGATAGTTGGTTGTCGGATTAGGAAAAACAAAAATATTTGAATCGGTACTTTGGTCAATATCTAAATTTAATAGGTTTGAAATTTCAAAAGCCTGCTGTAAACCTTGAGAACTGGTGTAAGTACCGTCTGAAATATCGCTAAAAACTAGTTGACCTACTGAGTAATTAATTATTCCACCACTTCCACTTGCATTTCCACTAGATGCATGTGTATTTTCTTGGGATTGAATTTTTCCGATATAAAAAAAACAGATAAGTATTAATACTTTTTTGGATTTTGACATATATAGATATTTAATAGCTATTAAACTTATAAAAACTAGTATGCATTTCAAATGTTGAAATAAACGTAGTTATTAATGAATCTTTAATCATTGCCCCAAACCTATATAATTAGCTATTAAATTGAAATCCCCAATACTGGGGATATTTAGTTCGTTTGTCGAAAAGTTTATCGATAAACGGTTGATTTTAGAAGAAGTAAGTGGTTAATTTTTTATAAAACACCATATTTTATGGCAAAAATCAAGGAGCTCTTTTGAATTATGGCATTTACTTTTTTTGAGAATATTTTTTCTATGGGAATATACAGTATGTTCGCTAATAAATAATATTTTGGCAATTTCTTTAGTTTTGTGATTATTTGAAATAAGCCTAATCACATCTATTTCTCTATTAGTAAAAAAGTTTTGAAATTCTTGAAATATACTTTCTTTAAAGTCAACAGGATCTATGTTTCCATAATTTATATCCCATTCTACTTTTTTGTTGTCATTCATGAAAGAAATATCTGTTAATAAGGAAATGTTACTAATTAACATCCCGTTATCATCGTGATCATATGTTTTTGTTTGACGCAATACTTTTAAATATGACTTATCTTTTTTAATCAATCTAAAGGTTATATTTAAAAACATATCATGGCTTGAGACATCTGTTTTTATGACATGATTTACTATTACTTGTATAATTCTTTTAACAAAGTTAGCATCATCAGGATGAAAATAATATAAAATGACTTCTTTAGTAAACTCACCTTTGTTGTATCCTAACATTTGTTCCACTCCTCTAGAATAAGTTATTTTGCTTTGATGCCAATCCATGATATACAAGCATTGTTTGCCAGAAATAAGTGGAAAGTTATCCAAATCTGAAAAGTTATTATTATTACTTATTTTCTTAGTGTTGAGTCTTTGATATATTTTATTAGTAAAGTCAATAATATCTAAATTTGAATCATCCATAAAGTTTAAATAGTTTTATAGCAATATTCAGCGAACTCAATCAATACCATATTAAATACTTCCGTATTTTCTAAATTTGGGCAATGAGAGGCATCTTCAATTATAGCAACTTTATTTTTCCATAAACTAGGTACTGATAAATTTTGAATGTAATCAGTGTTTACGAGAACATCATTCCTTCCGCAGATAAGAGCAACTGGATAGTTTAAAGTTTCAAGAATAGCCGCCTCATTGACCATGTCACCATTTTGGATGGATAAAACCAATTGTTCCCTAAAATTAGTGTCGGTAGTTTTAATGCTTTCTTTAATATAGGACTCATTATTGATGGATGTTAGGCTTTTTGCAAATAAGTTTAATTCATCATCATTCAAATCTTTTTTAAATAATAACGGCATTACTGGGTGTGGTAGAAATGCTTCGTCTAAATTTAAAGGTATTTTTATTGGTGGCGTTCCAAAAATAAAAGCGCCAATACAGCCTATTAATTTGGGGAGAGATTGAATAGCAAAATGTCCACCAAGTGAATGTCCAACAATTATAAAGTTTTTTAGTTTTAAGTTGATGAAAAAACTAGAAATTACATCAACGAATTTAATTACAGAATAAGTGTCAGTATTTTCAGAATCACCATGTCCTGTTAGATCTAATGCAAGAAGTCTAAATTCATTTAATTCTGAACAACCAAATTGATTTTTAAAACTTTTAGAATTCATGGAGTTGCCATGAATAAATACCAAAGTTTTATCTGAGTCTATGTCATTATCTAAGTAAGCAATTTTTAAACTTTTTATTTCAATGATTTTTTTTACGATCTTCATGAATGACTAGAATTTTATATTACCCCAATTTTTTTACAGAATTCAACGAGCTCTTTAGCGTTATGACAATTGCTTTTTTTAAGTATATTTTTTCTATGTGAATATGTAGTATGTTCGCTAATAAAAAGCTTTTCGGCGATATCTTTGGTTTTTAAATTTTTAGATAAGAGCTTGATAACATCAATTTCTCTAGGCGTAAAGAAATCGTTAAATTCTTTATAAATTTCTTTTCTGAAAGCATCTTGTTCAATTAACGGTGCGCTAAACTCCCAATTAACGGTATCCGTTTTATCAAAAAAAGAAATATCGGTTAATAATGATAAATTACTTTTCATCTTGCCATTTTTAGTGGCTTCAAAAAGAGATGATTGTCTTAATATTTTAATATAGGTATTGTTTTTTCTTCTAAATCTATAGGTTAAGTTTAATGAACTTTTTTCTAAATTTAAACAGGTATTGTTCGTAAGGTGATTAACAACGGCTTGAGTAATACGTTTAATAAGAATTAAGTCATCAGGATGAGCAATATTCAATATAGTTTCAAGTGTAAACTCATTGTCTGAGTACCCTAAAATTTTTCGAATATCTTTCTGGAAAGATACTTCAGATTTTTGCCAGTCAATAACATATAAACATTGCGTAGCATTAAGGGGAAAATTTTGAATACTCGAGAAATCTTTTTTGTGATAATTTAGGTTGCTTAATTTTGATGAAGTTTCATCTATAAATTCAGGAATAGCCTTAATAATATTCAAATCGAATTTTTTTTCGGAATTTAAAAAAACATATAAAATTAAAACCTAAAATCTAGTTAAAAAGCAAATAAATACGAAGTAACGTACTACTTAAAAATAAACTTGATAGCAGCAATAAACAATATGAAACTAATAAAGGCAACAAGCACCCAAATACTGCCTTTGTAAAAACGTTTATGAAGTTTAAAATCTTTGCGATAGGTATAAGCAATCACTATTGAGAAGACGATAAAAAATATAATTCCAAAAATGATTTGACCTTTACTAAACATATAGCTATTTTTATGCAAATTTAATACATTAGGAAAGATTTCCTTCTTCAAGAAAATGAAAAAATTATTATAAATGAAAAACAAAATAGAAGCTGTAAAAGCATTTCATACGGCATTTAAAATTGGGTACAGAGAAACACCAATAGCAGATTTAGGAATGGCAAAAAATATGCTGCGATATAAATTGATGCGAGAAGAGAATGAAGAGTATTTAGAAGCCGCCAACAATAACGATCTGGTTGAGGTTGCCGATGCCTTAGGTGATATGCTTTATATTTTGTGCGGAACTATACTAGAACATGGGATGCAGCATAAAATTGAAGAAGTTTTTAATGAAATACAACGCAGTAATATGAGTAAACTTGGCGAAGATGGTCAACCTATTTACAGGGAAGATGGAAAAGTTCTAAAAGGTCCTAATTATTTTAAACCCAATATTCAATCTATTTTAGATAAATAAAATTAAAATATTTTTTTGTTACGATAGCAAATGGATTCATAATTAAAAAAACAAAACGAGAGTGAAGATAACTCTCGTCTTTATTAATATTTTCTTCTTTGAGAAATGTTCGAAGTACAAAGGGTATTTTATACTTTATAACGCCATCCAAAAGGATCTTCAACTTTATTAGTCTGTATATCTGTAATTCTTTTTTTTAAGAAACTGGCATAGGTTTTATCCAATTCTGGTAAATCAAAATCCTCGTCATTATAACCAAATCCAGAAATGGGAGATATTACCGCTGCGGTACCAGCACCAAACATCTCTTTTAAACTTCCATTTTTGGCAGCATTAACAACTTCGCTTACGGCTATTTTTCTAACTTCAACAGGAATATTTTCTGATTTAGCAAGCTCAATAATGCTTTTTCGCGTAATACCATCAAGAATCCTATCACTTGTTGGCCCAGTTATTAAAGTATCATTTATACGAATAAAAATGTTCATCGCGCCAGCTTCTTCAATATACTCATGCGTGTTATCATCGGTCCAAATTACTTGCTGATAGCCCTTATCTATAGCTAACTGTGTTGGATAAAATTGTCCAGCATAATTGCCGCCAGCCTTTGCAAAACCAACACCACCATTTGCAGAACGCGAGTATTTTTGTTCAATTAAAACACGAACTTTTCCCGAAAAATAAGACCCCGATGGAGCAGTACAAATTATAAATTTATAAGCATCAGCAGGAGATGCATGAAATCCGTTTCCTGAAGCAAAAACAAAAGGCCTTATGTATAAAGAACTTCCATCTTTTTTTGGAATCCATTCGCTATCCAATTTCAAAAGTGTTTTTAAGCCATCCATAAAATAGTTTTCAGGCAATTCTGGAATAGCCAATCGTTTTGATGAAATATTTAAACGTTTAAAGTTATCTAACGGACGAAATAACCAAACATTTTCATTTTCATCTTTATAGGCTTTCATGCCTTCAAAAACAGATTGTCCGTAATGAAAAATCTTTGCAGAAGGATCCAGAATAACAGGTCCGTAAGGCACAATTTTTGGGTCTTGCCATTTACCATCTTTAAAATCACATTCTAGCATGTGATCTGAAAAAACTTGACCAAATTTTAAATTGTCAAAATCTACATCGTTTATTTTAGTAGTTTTGATTTTTGTAATCTCTATGTTATTAATTACAGCCTTCATATGCCTAGGTATTTTACAATACAAATTTAAATAAAACGTCTTTAAAAAAACGGTATATTTACATAAATCGTTCAAAATTGAAATATTAACATCATGAAGTCCTTTACCTTATTAATTATATTTGTTTTATTGTTAAATTCTTGTAAAAATAAAAGTCAACAACCTGTACAATTGGATGAGGAAGTTGGACATATTGAATATGCTTCATTCGGAAAAGAAATAATTGCAGATGATGCTGTAGAATCAAAATCTATGGCGAACCATTATAAAACCATGGCTGTTGGTGATAGTATTAACTCAAAAATGACAGCCAAAGTAAATGAAGTTTGTCAAGCAAAAGGCTGTTGGATGACATTAAATCTTGAAGATGGAAATGAGGTTATGGTTAAGTTTAAAGATTATGGTTTTTTTGTGCCTAAAGATATTGCAGGAAAAGAGGTTGTGATAAACGGAAAAGCTTTTATTCATGAAGTTTCTGTGGATGAGCAACGTCATTATGCTGAAGATGCAGGAAAAACAAAAGATGAAATAGCACAAATTATTACGCCAAAAAAAACTTATTCTTTTGAGGCTGACGGTGTACTTATAATGCTATAGTTTGGAACGCAAGATTGTTATTACAGGTGATGGTTCTACAACCATTCATTTACCAGAATGGGACGAACAATATCATTCAAAACATGGCGCTATCCAAGAGGCCTATCATGTTTTTATTAAACATGGCTTATATCATTTTTATAATTCTGATGGTGTTCCAGAATCTCCAAAGCGCATATCCATTTTAGAAATTGGTTTTGGCACAGGTTTAAATGCTTTTATCACCCTATTAGAAGCTGAAAAATCAGACATGAATATCCATTACGTGGGTGTTGAAGGTTATCCTGTTTCTATGGAAGAAATTAATCAACTTAATTATACCGAAACTTTAAAATCTATACATGAAGTTGGTTTATTTGATAAATTACACAGTGTTTCTTGGGAAGAACAACAAAACATTACGCCAAACTTTTCATTAAAAAAACAAAAAAAATTATTTCATCACATTGAAGCTGACAATAAGTATGACGTTATATATTTTGATGCATTTGGAGCTAGAGTTCAACCCGAATTATGGACTGAGGTTATCTTCCAAAAAATGTATAATGCCTTAAAAGATGGTGGTGTTTTAGTAACTTACTCTGCAAAAGGAAGTGTTCGCAGAGCCATGCAGGATGTAGGTTTTACTGTTGAACGATTACCCGGGCCACCCGGAAAGCGTGAAATGTTACGTGCTACAAAATAGTTTACAATCTCATATACAAGATTTCTTTCAATTATAATTAGAATAATTTAATATATTTTGTTCTAGCATTTATGAAAGATTCAGTTTTCTAACGTCCTTATTCTGTTAAACCTAATATAAAACTTTAGTTAAAAGCAGCTCTATTTTGTATTTTTATAAAAAAAGGACATGCGAATTTTAATAACAGGAGCAACAGGTTTAATTGGTAGTGAAATAGTAAAGCTTTGTCACAATAACGATATAAAAGTCAATTACTTAACGACCAGCAAATCTAAAATAGTTGATCAAGATAATTATAAAGGATTTTATTGGAATCCCAAATCTAGCGAGATTGATAGAAACTGTTTTATTGATGTTGAAGCAATTATACATTTGGCCGGTGCTAGCGTATCTAAACGTTGGACTACGGAATACAAAAAAGAAATTTTAAATAGCAGGAAAGAGTCCACCCGCTTATTAATCAATACACTAAAAGATGAGTCGCACACTATTAAACAAGTGGTTTCAGCAAGTGCCATTGGTATTTATCCAGACTCATTAGTTAATTATTACGATCAAAGTTTCAATGAAACAAGTGATTCTTTTTTAGGAGAGGTTGTAAAAGTTTGGGAAGAAGCCGTTGATGGTTTTTCAAAGTTAGATATTACAGTTTCAAAAATAAGAATTGGTTTAGTGCTTTCTAATAAAGGTGGTGCTTTACAAGAGATGGTTAAACCTATAAAATTTGGTATTGGAGCCGCTTTTGGTAGCGGAAAACAATGGCAATCGTGGATACATATTGAAGATTTAGCACGTATGTTTATATATGTTCTAGAAAATCATTTTAAGGGGGTTTACAATGGCGTGGCACCAAACCCAGTTAGTAATAAAGAGTTAACCAAGACAATAGCTTTGGTTTTAAAAAAGCCTCTTTTTTTACCCAACATACCTAAATTTTTTATGAAACTTATTTTGGGTGAAATGCATATTATTTTATTTGAAAGTCAGCGTGTTAGCTCAAAAAAGATTGAAAGTAAAGGTTTTTATTTTGAATATCATCATTTACAATCGGCTTTAGAGGATTTATTAGAATAGATAAATTAACTTCAAAACAGTTAATTTTTTCAGACTCATCAATAACCAGAGGCTTGTCCGTCTTTTCTACTTTCTGAAGCGCCTCGATATACCTTGTTTTTATCATCCCACATGATGGCTTGATAACCGCCATAATAACCATCTAAACCCACTTTATGTCTTCTTGAAATTAGGCCTTTAATCGTTTCATAAGATATTCCAGATTCTACTTGTATTTCCCCATAATCAAACGCCTGTTTACCTGTAGGGCTGGAAGAGCCACCATGTTCCCAACGAGGCGCGTCACCAGCCTCTTGTAAATTCATGCCAAAATCAACTAAATTCATTACAATTTGAGTGTGGCCTTGTGGTTGAAAATCGCCTCCCATAACACCAAAACTAACAAAAGGTTTGCCGTCTTTTGTTATAAAGGCAGGAATAATGGTATGAAAAGGTCTTTTGCCTGGTTCATAAACATTAGCTTGACCGTCTATTAGACTAAACAATTCGCCACGATCTTGTAGCATAAATCCCATTTTTGGTGGTACCATGCCAGATCCCATACCACGATAATTACTTTGGATTAAACTTACCATATTACCGTATTGATCAGCCGTTGTTAGGTAAATGGTTTCTCCAGCACTAATTGCTCCAGCATTATAAAATCCTGCGCTTTCACCAATAAGTTTTTGCCTTTTTTTTGCATATTCATCAGAAATTAAATAATCTACAGGAACTTTTGCAAAGGCCATATCAGCGTAATATTTTGCTCGATCTTCAAAAGCTAATTTTTTAGCTTCTATAAACAAATGCAGATGTTCAGCACTTGCAAAATCTATTTTAGAAAAATCATATTCTTCTAGAATTTGAAGCATTTGTAAGGCTACAATTCCTTGTCCATTAGGTGGTAGTTCCCAAATATCATACCCTCGGTAATTTATTGAAACTGGTTGAACCCATTCTGATTTATGCTCCCAAAAATCTGATAAGGATAAAAAGCCATTTTGAGATTTAATAAAAGATGTTATGGTTTCAGCAAGTTCTCCTTTATAAAAAGCGTCACGTCCTTTTTTTGCCAATTTCCTATAAGTTTCAGCTAAATACGGGTTTTTATAAACTTCACCTTCAGCAGGAAGATTATTATTATTTTGTTTGATGTAAGTGTCTTCAATATTAGGAAATCCTTTTTTTAAAAAATAATTTACTGATCTGTTGAATCCATCACCTATTATTTGAGTTAAAGGAAATCCGTGATCCGCGTATTTAATAGTTGGTTCTAATAGTTCTGAAATTGGTAAAGAGCCAAATTTATTTAATAATTCAAACCATCCATCTACAGCTCCAGGAACACTTACTGGTAAAGGACCATAAGATGGGATTTTTTCTAGGCCTTGGTTTTTTAGATAGTCGAGAGATAAACTCTTAGGAGACCGGCCACTGGCATTTAACCCATAAAGTTTTTTTGTTTTTGCGTCCCAAACCATAGCAAATAAATCGCCTCCAATACCACATCCCGTAGGTTCCATCAATCCCAACGCGGCGTTTGCTGCAATAGCAGCGTCAATGGCATTTCCGCCCTTTTTTAATATATCTAGTCCTATTTGAGTCGCTAAGGGATGACTAGTGGCTACCATACCATTTTGGGCAATAACTTCAGACCTAGTAGCGAAAGATTTTCCGATAGGACGGTCTTGAGCATTTGTATGGATTACTAAAAAAGTGAATAAGATTACCGTGAACAGATATCTCATAATTTAACGTATTTAATTTAAGTATATATTCGAAATCAATTTAGACACGTTTGGGTGATCACTACCACCAGCGGGTTCAATGGTAACGTTCAAAGATTCTGCATTGTCAATATAATTCATGGCAAGCAATTTTTTCTGCTTGTTGATGACACCCATATTTATCATTTCACCTTCAACATCTGCCCACATTTGATAATCGTGTTTATCATCTAAGTTTGGTAAATCTTGTATGTTTATTACAACCGATTTATTTTTATGATTTATATAACTAACAATTTTAGCGTCTGGAGACAAATCATTACCTGTTAAAATATACTGCTGCGTGTCTGCAGAGTTTAAGATATTGACCCACTTAGATGAGATTTCTAAATTTTCATTCAAACTTTCAATATCTTTTAATAAAATTGATTTTTCTTCTTCAACAATTTGTAATTGCTGTTTTGTTTTATTGAGTTGATTAAACATCCAAATACCTCCAATGAGTAAAATGGCTGCAATACTCGCTGCTATTGAGAAGAATGTTTTTGAATTGTTTTTTTTGTTGATAGGTATAACGTTATTTTGATGTGATTTAATTGAAGCTAATAAATTATCCTTTACAACATTTGGAGGCGTAATAGCATTCTCAAAAGCCATCGTTTCAAAACTGGCTTCTAAAATTTCAAATTGTGATTTTAGCTCAATATCTTCATTAAGTAATTGTTCAACATTTATTTGGTCTTCATTATTTAATTCACCCAATAAATATTGTTCTAAAATACCATGTTTTAATATGTATGCTTTGTCCATCATCGTATCACTTCAATTAAAATCAACGCCCATACTAGAGTTTTATCATAACACAACTTCAGCTTTTTTAAGGCTTGTCTTACATAAGACTTAAATGTTCCTAGAGGCACATCCATTTCTATATACGCTTCTCTATGGGTTAAACCTTTAAAATAAACAAGTTCTAAAGCTCTTTTGTGATGCGGTTCAAGTTGATTTAAACGACCTTTAAGTTGTAAATAGTCAGGTTCAATTTTAATATCATCCGCTTTATTTGTATATACACTTAAATCTTCAGTTTGGATGAGTTTACTCTTTTTTCTAAGGAAGTTTAGGGTTTTGTTTTTAGCTATGCGGTAAGCCCATGTGTAAAACTTCCCTTTTTTAGAATCGTACTGATGTGATTTCTTCCAAATCGTTAAAAAGGTGTCTTGAAGTAAATTTTGAGCGTTTTGTTCATTTTTGCATATCCTTATAATCACACCGTACAAAGCAGGTGAATAATGATCATAAAGTTGAGATAAAGCAGCCTCGTCTTTATTTTGAAGTTTTAAAATGAGTGCTTTATCGTCTTGCATAAATGTTAAAAATTTCCCAAAAAAAATTAAAGCTCATCCAAAGGAAACAAACCTGTGTAAATATAGATGAAAGCACTCCAAAAGAAAAATAAAGTGCTCAATTAGTTTAACAAAAAAAAGAAAATTTTTATGAAAAAATTAGTTTTTATTTTAACAACAGTAGTAGCATTATCAATAAATCAGTTTGCAACAGCCCAAAAAACAATCGTTGACGTAGCTGTGGGAAATGAGGATTTTTCAACACTGGTTACCGCGCTAAAAGCAGCCGATTTAGTAGGCGCTTTACAAGGTGATGGACCTTTTACCGTTTTTGCACCCAATAATGATGCTTTTGCAAAAATTGATGAAGCCACTTTAAATTCTTTATTGAAACCAGAAAATAAAGATGCACTAACAAAAGTATTAACATACCATGTAGTTTCAGGCAAGTTAGCTGCTAAGGATGTAGTTGCTGCCTTAAAAAAAGGAAATGGAATGGTAACCTTAAAAGCTTTAAACGGACAAGAAATTACCGTAAAGCAAAAAGATGGAAAAATATGGTTGAAAGACCAAAACGATAATTACAGTGAAATTATTGCTACCGATGTCATGGGAAGTAATGGTGTTATTCACGTAATTGATACAGTAGTTATGCCTAAATAAATTGGGAATAAACTGTTATGAAAAGGAAGAGTCTCATTTTAAATGAGGCTTTTTTTTATGGCTATAATGAAGCTGAACAAATAGTTTTTTTGAAACTGGCCTTAATTGCTTAGAATATTGAAGAAAACCAGAAACAACAAGAAGATAGATTTTATATTTATGTTTCTAGTATAAAAAGTTATCGACTCTATCAATATAGCTAACCTTCGTTAACCTTCTGTAAGCTGCTTTAAGCCTTAATAATTTTATAAACTCACATATACTTGTCCACGATGCGGTTTCAAAGCATCTCGAATAGGTTTCATATCGTCCTCGTTTAAAACCATAAAGGCAACATGGTGTATATCTGTCAATTTCTCAACTCCCGTGATTGAAACATTGAGCTTCTTAATAATTATGTATTCTTTTAAATGGATAACATGATGTTCAGCAATTTTTTCGGCATTTGGTCCTCTAAAATCCCAAATTAGTTTTAGTTTTCGCATGATATTACGGGCTTTTTATATCGCGCAGGTAAGTTAAAAAACATATAATAAATAAACGTAATATTTCTTCTTTTTAAACGTTTGTTAAAGCAACTTGCATAATAGGTTTATATTAGTATTTTTGTAGCTGTCTCATAATTTTTTATCCAATGAAATTTAAGTTTTATTTAGTAGTATTTATTTCTGTATTTGTATCAAATAGCCATGCACAATCTATTACAGCAGATGTGCTTTTTACGGTGGATAACGAACCTGTTTATGTTTCTGAATTTATCAGGGTTTACAATAAAAATTTAGATTTGGTTCAAGATGAATCTCAAAAAAATGTTGATGAATATTTAACGCTTTTTACTAATTACAAGTTGAAGCTTAAAGAAGCCAAATCTTTGAATTTGCATGAAAAAGATTCTTATAAACGCGAATTAGATACTTACAAAAACCAGCTGGCATCAAGTTACATGACCGATAGTAACGTAACAGATGCTTTAATTGAGGAAGCTTACGAGCGTTTGTCTTATAACGTAAAAGCCAATCATATTTTAGTTAAAGTACCAGAAAACGCGATTCCGCAAGATACGCTGGCAGCCTATACCAAAATCATAAAATTAAGAGATAGAGCTTTAGCTGAAGGCTTTGATAATGTTAGAAAAGAAGTACATAACGGACAAACCGTTTTTGGCGAAGAATTAGGTTATTTTTCAGGTTTTAAAATGGTTTATAAGTTTGAAAATGTTGCGTTTAATACGCCAGTAGGAGACGTGTCTCAACCTTTTAGAACTCAATTTGGATACCATATTTTAAATGTTCTGGACAAACGTAAATCACAAGGCGAGCGAACTGTTGCGCATATTATGTTATTTAAAAAAGAAGGGGACTCCTTAGCTGAAGAACCAGAAGATAGAATTCAAGATATTTATAAAAAGTTAAATCAAGGAGAAGATTTTGAAGCTTTAGCTAAACAATTTTCTGATGATAAAAGCTCGTCATCAAAAGGTGGCATGTTATCCCCTTTTTCAAGAGGTCAAATTAGTGTACCAGAATTTGAGGATGTTGCTTTTAGTTTAGAAAATGAGGGTGATATTTCTAAACCGTTTAAAACACAATACGGTTGGCATATTGTAAAATTATATGGTAAAAAACCCATTTCATCTTTTGAGGAATTAAAACCTGAATTAGAACAAAAAGTCAAACGTGATTCCAGATCAAAACTAATAGATGATGCTTTAATTACGAAATTAAAAAACCAATATAATATTGAGTTACAAAAAGGTGCCTTAGATTATTTTGCATCTCTTTTAAATGATGATTATTTGAAAAGAACATGGAAATTGCCAACTAATTTTACTGAAACAAAACCTTTTTTGAAGATTGAAAACAAACAGTATACATTTAAAAGCTTTGGAGATTATATATTGAAAACCCAAAGTGATATTGAACCAAAGACGTCTTTTAAAGCGATAATTTCAAAAAAATATAATGCTTTTCTAGGTAGTAAATTAATTGAATATAAAGAGGAGAATTTAGAAAATGAAAATGAAGATTTTGCTCATGTTTTAAATGAGTATAGAGAAGGATTGTTGTTGTTTGATTTAATGGAAACTACCATTTGGAATGCAGCAAAAACAGATTCTACAGATATTCAAAGTTATTACGAAAACCATAAAGATGAATACGTAACGCCTCAGCGTATTGATGCTATTGTAGGTTCATCATCAAACCAAAAAACGCTTAAAAAAGTATCAAAATTACTTCAAAAAGGAATGGATCTGGAGCAAATAAAAAACTTGATAAATAGCAATGAGACTATTGAAGTTATTTTTACAACGGATATTATGGATGCCTCCCATCAAGCACTTCCTGAAGATTTTGAGTTTAAAAAAGGAATTTCAAAAATATATAAACATAATAATGCTTTCGTTTTGGCGCAAGTAAAAGAAGTACTTTCCAAAAGGCAAAAAACATTAGATGAAGCTAAAGGTGCTGTTATTTCAGATTATCAAACCTATAAAGAAGAAAATTGGCTTAAAATGTTAGCTGAAAAATATAATGTAGAAATAAATAATGAGGCTTTAATTAAAGTAAAATCATTCATAAAAAATCAATAGTGCGTTTTAAAACCCTCATAATTTTATTCATTGTTTCATGTACTTCATGTAAGTTTTTTAAAAAAGCTCCAGTAGGTATTCCTGTTGCAAGAGTTAATGATGCTTACTTATATCAAACAGATATTGAAAATTTAGTTTTCGAAGATATGTCTGTTGAAGATAGCACACTTCTAATTCAAAATTTTATCAATAAGTGGGCAACACAACAATTATTTTTAGATGGAGCGTTGCTTAATTTAAACGAATCGAAACAAGAAGCTTTTAATAAATTGGTGGCTCAATATAAAAATGATTTGTTCACCAAAGCTTACATTGAAGCCTTAGTGAAGCGAAGTATAGACACTGTTGTAACGATTCAAGAAGCAGAAGATTATTACGTGAATAATAAAGAAGCCTTTAAACTAAATGAAGAGCTTATTAAATTTAGGTATGTACATGTTGATAAAAATATAATAGACTTTGATGATATTGAAAATAAGTTTAAACGTTTTAACACTCATGATAAAAAAGAGTTAGATTCTATATCCATTCAGTTTAAATCTTATTCATTAAATGATTCTATTTGGATAAAAGTAAAACAGGTTGTAGATAAAATTCCAGCAGTAACATCAGAAAACAAAAATGAACTGTTAAAAAAATCTAATTTTGTGCAACTCAAAGATTCATTAGGAGTATATTTGATGCAAATTAATGATGTTTTGTTGCGAAATGATACGGCACCGCTTGAATATGTAAAGCCAACAATAGACCAAATTATTATTAATAGGAGAAAGCTAGAACTTATTAGAAAATTAGAAAAAGATATTACAAAAGATGCTATTAAAAATAAACAATTTGAGATTTACAATTAACATAAAAATGATGTTATTTCTAAGTGCTGCGTTATTAATAACTAGCGTTATATCTGCTCAAGAAATTATTGAAGACGTAGAAGACATCGAAACAGATTCAATTAGCAATAATTTAATTAAAAAGCTAGACTCAACAAACACATTTAAGCCTAGAAAAGTTGATGGTGTTGCAGCAGTAGTTGGAGATTTTATTGTTTTAGAGTCAGATCTTGATAAGGCTTACTTACAACTTGAAGCTCAAGGTGTTAATATAAAAGAAATTAAGCGTTGCGAGTTGTTTGGTAAATTATTAGAAGATAAATTATACGCGCATCATGCCATCCAAGATAGTATTTTGGTAAGTGATGCTGAAGTACGTCAAAACGTAGAGTATCAAGTTCAGCAGTTTTTACAACAGGTAAATGGCTCTATGGAACGTTTATTAAGTGTCTATAACAAAGAAGATGAAAAAAGTTTTAGGGATGAGATGTTTGAGATAAACAAGGGCAATATGCTAGCTGAAAGAATGCAGAAGAAAATTATTGAAGAATTAGAAGTAACGCCTGAAGAGGTTAGAACCTTTTTTAATAAAATACCAAAAGAAGAGCGACCAAGATTTGGAACAGAATTAAAAGTAGCTAGAATTGTTGCTGAACCTAAAATTTCTGAAGAAGAAAAACAAAGGGTAATTAAACAATTAGAAGAATTTAAAACTGATGTTGTTGAAAATGGAGCTAGTTTTCGTTCTAAAGTAGTTCTTTACGGTGATGACCCAGCATTAAAACAGTCAGGTTACAAATACGTTTTGGATAGAAAAAAACCAAAAATGGTTAAAGAATTTAGAGAGGTCGCTTTTTCATTGCAAGAAGGTGAAGTATCAGATCCTTTTGAAACAATCTATGGTTTTCATATCATTCATTTAGAGAAAATACAAGGTCAACAATATATTGTAAGTCATTTGCTTTTAGTGCCCAAAGTTTCTGATGAAGCAGAAAAGGAAGCTATAGATCGACTTAGCAAAGTAAGAGAGCGTATTTTAAGTGAAGATATTTCATTTGCAGATGCTGCAAAAGAGGCTAGTGATGAGAAAGAAACGCGTGGTGATGGAGGTCAATTAATAAACCCGCAAACTCAAGATTATAATTTTGAGTTAACTAGAATGGATACGGAGTTATATACGCAAATTCAAAATTTAAAAGATGGTGAAGTTAGTTTAATACAAACTGAACAGGATAGAACTGGGAAAAAGAAGTATGCCATTTTAACGGTAACAGATAGGATTGAAGACCATGAAGCAGATTATGCACGCGACTATTTGAAAATTAAAGATTTAGCACTTAGCGAAAAAAGAATACAAACTATTGAAAAATGGCAAAACAACAAAATATTAGACACTTATATTAAGGTAAGTGGCGAATACAGAGATTGCGATTTTTCGGGTAATTGGTTAAAAAAGTAATATATGTCTGATGTAGCTGCCATCGAACAGTTTGTAATACAATATAAAGATTTAAAAAAAGAAATTGCCAAAGTTATAGTGGGGCAAGAAGCTGTTGTAAACCAAATTTTAATTTCTATTTTTTCGGGAGGTCACTCGCTCCTTATTGGAGTACCTGGTTTAGCGAAAACGTTAATGGTTAATACCATAGCGCAGGCACTTGGTTTAGATTTTAAGCGTATACAGTTTACGCCCGATTTAATGCCTAGTGACATTTTAGGAAGTGAAATTTTAGATGAAGACCGACATTTTAAATTTATAAAAGGACCTATTTTTGCTAATATTATTTTGGCTGATGAAATTAACAGAACGCCACCAAAAACTCAAGCGGCCCTTTTAGAGGCAATGCAAGAACGCGCAGTTACGGTTGCAGGACACCATTATAAATTAGAACTTCCGTACTTTGTATTGGCCACACAAAATCCCATTGAGCAAGAAGGAACATATCCACTACCTGAAGCACAATTAGATCGTTTCATGTTTGCTATTAATTTAGATTATCCCTCTTTTGAAGAGGAGGTCCAAGTAGTAAAAGCAACAACAACTGATAATACTGTGAAAGTAAATCCTTTGTTTTCTGCAAAGCAGATTACAGATTTCCAGCATCTTATTCGTCGCATTCCTGTAGCTGATAATGTTATTGAGTATGCTGTAACTATGGTTGGGAAAACAAGACCTCATAGTGATGCAGCCAATGATTTAGTAAAAACTTACATAGATTGGGGAGCTGGTCCTAGGGCATCGCAAAACTTAATTTTAGCGGCAAAAACACATGCTGCCATTCATGGAAAATTTTCTCCTGATATTGAAGATGTGCAAGCAGTTGCTTACAGTATTTTGAGACATAGAATTATTAAAAACTATAAAGCTGAAGCTGAAGGTGTTTCTGAAAACGACATTATCAACAGTTTGTTTTAATCTTTATCTTTTCGTATATTAAAATATAATCATTTATCACTAAATAAAAGTGATAAAAATACAATCATACGAAATTATAATAAAACTATAATAAATTCGTATAACTGCATATTGTATTGCAAGGTTTATTTTTACAACTTTGTATTAATTTTGTATTTTGCAAAACATATTAAAAACCAAAATAAAGATAATTTATGGCATTTGACATCGACATGATTAAAGGTGTATACACCAAAATGGCTGAACGTGTAGGTAAAGCACGAGAAATAGTAGGTAAACCGTTAACACTTTCTGAAAAGATTTTATATTCTCATCTTTGGGATGGTACGCCTACCAAAGCATTTACCAGAGGAAAAGATTATGTAGATTTTGCTCCAGACAGAATTGCTTGTCAAGATGCAACGGCACAAATGGCTTTATTACAATTCATGCAGGCAGGGAAACCAAAGGTTGCCGTACCCACAACGGTACATTGCGATCACCTAATTCAAGCTAAAGATGGTGCAGTTACCGATTTAAAACATGCTAATAATGTTAGCAGTGAAGTTTTTAATTTCTTAGAATCCGTTTCTAATAAATATGGAATTGGTTTCTGGAAACCAGGTGCAGGTATTATCCACCAAGTTGTTTTAGAAAATTATGCATTTCCAGGAGGTATGATGATTGGTACCGATTCACATACTGTAAATGCTGGCGGATTAGGTATGGTTGCTATTGGAGTAGGTGGTGCTGATGCGGTAGATGTTATGGCAGGTATGGCTTGGGAGCTTAAATTCCCTAAATTGATAGGAGTAAGATTAACCGGTAAATTATCTGGTTGGACGGCACCGAAAGATGTTATTTTAAAAGTAGCTGAAATTCTTACTGTAAAAGGTGGAACAGGGGCTATAGTTGAATATTTTGGCCCAGGTGCTTTATCAATGTCTTGTACAGGAAAAGGAACTATTTGTAACATGGGAGCTGAAATTGGCGCAACTACATCAACATTTGGTTATGATGAATCTATGGAACGTTATTTACGTGCTACAGAACGAGCAGATGTTGCCGACGCAGCAAATGCCGTAAAAGAGCACTTAACTGCTGATGATGCCGTTTATGCAAATCCTGAACAATTTTTCGATCAAGTTATAGATATTAATTTATCTGAATTAGGTCCTTTATTAAACGGACCATTTACACCAGATTTATCAACAACCGTTGGTGATGAAATGACTAAAAAAGCCACAGCTAATGATTGGCCATTAAAAGTAGAATGGGGATTAATAGGGTCGTGTACAAATTCATCTTATGAAGATTTATCTCGTGCATCATCTATTGCACAACAAGCTTTAGATAAGGGGCTAAAAATGAAATCGGAGTTAGGTATTAATCCAGGTTCTGAACTGGTGAGGTACACTACTGAAAGAGATGGTATTCTTGATGTATTCGAAAAATTAGATGCTAAAATATTTACAAACGCTTGTGGTCCATGTATTGGGCAATGGGCTAGATATAGCGATCCTAAAAATGCACCAAAAAATAGTATTGTGCATTCTTTTAATAGAAACTTTGCAAAGCGTGCCGATGGAAATCCAAATACACATGCCTTTGTGGCATCACCAGAAATAACGGCAGCTATTGCTATTGCTGGTCGCTTAGATTTTAATCCATTAACAGATAAGTTAATTAATGAAAATGGACAAGAGGTTATGTTTGATGAGCCAACAGGATGGGAATTACCACCTAAAGGTTTTGCTGTGGACGATAATGGTTATTTAGCACCAGAAGCAGATGGTAGCCATGTACAGGTTTCAGTAAAAGACGATTCTGAACGATTACAATTATTAACACCTTTTGAGCCTATCGGAGAAAGTATAAAAGGTGCCAAGTTATTGATTAAAGCTTTCGGAAAATGTACCACAGACCATATTTCTATGGCTGGACCATGGCTACGTTTTAGAGGGCATCTAGATAATATTGCAAATAACACTTTAATTGGTGCTATAAATGCCTTTAATGAAAAAACAAACTTTGTAAAAAACCAGTTAACTGGAGATTACGGTGGCGTGCCAGATGTACAACGTGAGTATAAAAAAGCGGGAATAAAAACGGTTGTAGTTGGAGATCATAATTACGGTGAAGGATCATCAAGAGAACATGCTGCCATGCAACCAAGACATTTAGGGGTTGCTGCGGTTATTGTAAAATCTTTTGCTCGTATCCACGAAACAAATCTTAAAAAACAAGGGATGTTAGGTTTAACATTTTCAAAAGAAAGCGATTACGACTTAATTAAAGAAGATGATACTTTCAACTTTTTAGATTTAAATGAATTTGCACCAGATAAACCTTTAAACGTTGAGGTGGTTCACACTGATGGTTCAAAAGATGTAATCAAATTGAATCATACGTATAATGACGCTCAAATAAAATGGTATCATGAAGGATCTGCTCTTAATTTAATTAAAAGACAGAACGCATCATAAATTTTATGATTTTAAACAAAAAAATCCAGCAATTTGCTGGATTTTTTTGTTTTGTAAAATCCTTATGCATAACACCCTTATTAGCAACGTCGTTTTTGTTTATACTTAGTTATTCGTGCAAATAAGCATTTTTAAACGGTGTTTGTTAGCAAAAGTTATTTTCTTTTGTCTTCTAAAGATTCATATTCAGATATTCCTAATTCATTTTCAACGATATACAATTCAGGTTTGCCAACTGCAATACCCATATTTATACCACAACGCACAAAGTATTCCTGCCCTTTTTTAATATCTATGATTACAGAAGTTTTAGACTCTGTTTTACCCCAAAATTCATGTTTTCCAAAATCTGTAATTTTATATTCAAATTTTTCTCCATTTCTAACGCGGCCAATTACTTTTTCATCATCCATTCTTATTTTAAATCCAATCATTGAGCCGTAATAGTTTTTAGGTCTATAAAAATAGACTATCGCATATTCTGCATTAGAAGGTAATCTAGACTTGTTTTCAATATTTCTTTTTTCATAAAAACTTGAAATCAATTCTTGATTTAAATTTCTATATAATTTTGCTTTTATCCGATAGCATGTACTACCAAAGTTTGGCTTTTTTACTTCCGTTAGGTAAATTAAATTCGCTCCAGATTTCTTTGCAGTTGCTTTTGCATCATTAATAACTTTTGTGTATCCACAGTCAGTTGAAAATCCAGAGTCTCCAATTTTTAAATCTCCAATGAATTTTGAGTTTACAGGAACTTTCTCATCTTGCTTGATAATTAATATTTCAGTTTCAGAGTCTAATGGTTTAGTTACTTCTGATGATAATTGTGTCCTAATTTTAGGAGAACAAGATTGCAGAATAATTGAAATTAATAAGATCAGTATTATATTTTTTTTCATGACTTGATTTCAGTTTTATTTTTATAGGTTTTTAGCAAAGGTCTTGGATGGTTGCGTGTTTTTAGCACCTAATTTAGCGAATAAAATAAGAATAGAAAATGATTTGCACCCAAAACACTAGACAAATTTATAATTAATTTTAGATAATGTTGGTGATTGTTTTTTCAATCATACCATGTTCTTTTAATCATTCTAACAGATACTATATGAATATCATTAAAAGGTTTATCTTCTTTGTTTTTTTTGACATCTTCATAAATTTTTTATTACAACCAAGAGAGATTACTATTATATATACAATCGATAGTTTTGTAATTATTTTCATAGAAAAGATTCTTAATTTTCAAGTTTTAAATGACCACCAACGATTTGATAAGACATCGTTTTAATGTTTTATATCCAATATTAAACTAAGTTTGTTGCTAATTCTGAAAAGTCAAGTATTAAAAAATTAAAATGATAAAAATAAACGTAGCTTTCCGCAAGATTAACATATTGTCCTAACTAAATTGTGTTTAATTCGTAAAGATATTATATGTTATTTCATAGCTTAGGTTTATCTGAAGACAATAAAACCATTAGCAAAAAGTATACACAACCCAAACTCTATCTTACAAAAAGCAATTTCTTTTGTTTTAGAGAATAAGTATATTTTGGTATTTGCCCAAACAGGAAGAGGAAAAACGGCAGGATTCACTTTACCGATTTTGTATTTATTAAAATCTAAAGAAAAATATATGCTGATACTTTATATTAATGGATTGCTATTCATATGTGACTGATAAATAAATAGCAAACTTGTCATATAAATAGTCTTATTTTAAATAATTTGAAATTGATTTTTAATTTTCGATATTCGTGTGGTATAGTATCGGGAATTCCTATAAATTTAATCACCTATTTTAACAGTTCCTTCCAACTGTATTTCTGATGAAAACGCATTCCATTCTTTTAGTAGTTCTTTATATTTTTCAGGTTTAATGTTTTTTAAATCATTTTGTTCGCCTAAATCGTAATCAAGGTTATAAAGACTGAAATTTTCAACTTTAAAGGGTTTTTTGAAGTTAGTAATTTTCCAATTTCCTTTTCTGATGGTAGCATTTCCTGAATGCTCTAAAGCAAAAACGTAGTTAGAGTTATGAATATAGTCCTGTTTTTCTGATACAAATGGAAGTAACGAGGCGCCCTTAAGCGGATACTTTTCTATACTTTCAAATACTTTAGGATATTCCACCTGTGCCAATTCATAAAATGTGGGGGCTAAATCCATAACTGATACGAATCCATGATGTATAGTATTTTTCCTTTTAATGTTTGGTCCACTAATTATCATAGGTGTATTTATACCTCCTTGAGTGGCATAATCTTTAAAATATCTAAACGGTGAAGACCCTGCTTCTGCCCATTGTGGTCCGTAAGAAATATAGGAATTATAATTGCCCATATGTTCATAATCATCATTATAATAGGCTCTTAAATGAGCGTAATTTTTTGAGTTAATAAAATCACGATGGGCTGCACCATTATCAGCCATAAAAACAATTACTGTATTTTCATATTCACCAATATCCTTTAAATACTTAATAAGTCTGCCTACATTATAATCTAAATTATCAACCATACCTGCATAAAGTTCCATTTTTCTGGCTTCTTTTATTTTATCAGAATCGGAAAGTGAATCCCATGGTTTGACACGTTTATGATTAGGTGGAAGTAGTGTTTTATCAGGTATAATCCCCGCTTTTTTTAAGCTTTCTAATCTTTGTTGTTTTAGTTTGTCGTAGCCATTATTGTATCTGTCTTTATATTTGTCTGAAAATTTTTTATCAACCTGTAAAGGCCAATGTGGTGATGTGAAAGCAGCAAAAGCAAAAAAAGGTTTATCATCATTTTTATTACTTTCAATATATTCTATAATTTTATTGGTATAAAAATCTGTTGAATAATCACCATCATGCCATTGTGTTAGTTTTCCATCTTCGGTGTACATAGACAAACTATTTTCCAAAGCACTTTGATTCATGTAATGATTACCAGCACCATGAATTAAAACAAAAGACCGATCAAAACCCTTTTGGTCAGGATTTGCTTCATTCGTTATACCTAAATGCCATTTACCGGCCATATAGGTATGATAATTTGCTGTTTTTAAAAGTTGTGGAATTGGAATAATGCGGCTACTCAACATACCTTCATATCCAAAATCCGTTGTAACTTTTCCTTGTGCGCCCATTCCAGCGGTATGATTATCAGTACCAGAAAGTAGCATAGCTCTGGTTGGAGCACACATAGGTGCCGTATTAAAATCGCTAAAACGAATACCTTTTAAAGCTAAACTATCAATATTTGGCGTGCTAATATCTCCACCATAACAACCCAAATCGGCATATCCTAAATCGTCAGCTACAATAAGCAGAATATTTGGTTTTTTTAATGTGTTATTTTCTTTAATTTTTGGTATACACGAAATCAAAATAAAGACAAAACCTAATACCACAAAATTGATAAATAGTGAGATTAATGTTTTAGTTTGAAAGAAATATATCATTAATTATATAATTTATTTGAAAATTTTATTAAGATATTTTTAATTTTAGTTAAAGAAATGAAAATTTATCGAATAAATATGGCGTACATTCGCAGCTTAATTAATTAGAGGTGGTATTTATTTTATAAATTGTCATCTCAAACCCCAAAAATTGGGTTCTACAAACAATTTATATGTCATTTAATACTTTAGGCTTATCTGAAGCCTTGCTAAAAGCTGTTAGCAAAAAAGGATACACAACGCCAAGCCCTATTCAACAAAAAGCAATACCTCCCATTTTAGATGGTAAGGATGTGTTGGCATCTGCCCAAACAGGTACAGGAAAAACGGCAGGTTTTACGCTGCCGCTTTTGCATTTACTATCTGAGAATCCAAAGGAAAAATATAGACCCATACGGGCCTTGATTTTAACGCCAACACGAGAATTGGCAGCACAAGTTTATGCTAATGTTAAAGAGTATAGTGAGTTTTTAAATTTAAGGAGTGCCGTTATATTTGGTGGTGTTAATCAAAAACCACAGGCAGCAACTATCCGTCAGGGTGTTGATGTTTTGGTAGCTACTCCAGGCCGTTTATTAGATTTGCAAAATCAAGGACTATTATCGCTTAAACGCGTTGAGATTTTTGTTTTAGATGAAGCAGACCGTATGTTAGATATGGGTTTTTTGAGAGATATAGAACGTGTTATAAAATCGATGCCTGAAAAACGCCAGAATTTGATGTTTTCGGCAACCTTTTCAAAAGACATAAAAAAATTAGCACATGGTATTTTAAATCATCCCGTGCAAGTTGAAGCTACTCCAGAAAATACGACTGTTGATGCGATTAGTCAAAAAATATACCGTGTTGCTAAAGGATTAAAAACCGATTTAATTATTAAATTAATTTCTGAGGGCAACTGGAAGCAGGTTTTAGTGTTTACTCGAACCAAACATGGCGCAAATAAACTTTGCGAAAAAATGGTAAAAGCTGATATTACTGCAGCTGCTATACACGGTAATAAAAGTCAGGGTGCAAGAACTAAGGCATTGGCGGGATTTAAAAGTGGAAAAATTCGTGTGTTAGTTGCAACAGATATTGCTGCTCGTGGCTTAGATATTCCATTATTACCACACGTTATTAATTTTGAATTGCCTAATATTTCTGAAGATTATGTGCATAGAATTGGTAGAACAGGCAGAGCAGGAGCCAGTGGGGAAGCGTTATCATTAGTTAGTGCAGATGAAACTACATTTTTACGAGATATAGAAAAGTTGATTGAAATGAAATTACCTGTTGACATTGTTGAAGGTTTTGAACCCGATCCCAATGCATCAACGGTTCCTATCAAACAAGGCCAAGGGCGTCAAAATCGTAACTCACGAAATTCTAATAATTCAAGAAAGTCGAATAGCTCAGGAAATTCAAACAGAAATTCAAGTCGGGATAATAAGTCAAAACGTCCTAGCCGTAATAGCGATAGACGTCATTAAAAGTTATGCAGCAAATTTGAAACAGAAGATTATAGCTGTTTGCAATACTAAAATTGCTTCTAAAGGCGATCATGTTAGTGTTTCATTTTACGCATTTTTCAAAAATAAGAATGATAATCCTGAATTATTAATGGAAGCGGCTCGTTGGTGGATAAAAACGCACAAATTAAATCATTTTGAAAAGGCTGTAAAAATTAAAAATCTGGTGAATGGAATCTCAACCCAATAATCCTTTACACGGTATAAAATTAGAGCAAATTATTACCGATTTGGTGGCACACTATGGTTGGGAATATATGGGTTATACTATAAAAATTAAATGCTTTACGGATAATCCATCGCTAAAATCGAGCTTAAAATTTTTGAGACGAACGCCTTGGGCTAGAACTAAAGTTGAAACGATGTATCTAAAGATGTTGAAGAATAAGAGTTAGTTTAATCAACATCTTTTTCAAATAGAATAATTTGGGCATCAAATTCAGCTTCTTTAAACTCATCTTTACTAATCCAATATTCTGATGTTGTTAACATATAGGTGTTATCACCATTCGTTTTTAAATCCCAAACAATATGTTCTGCCTCATCAAATTCTTCTTTACCTGCAATCTGATTTTCAAACAAGCGCTTAACAACGTTGTTATTTGAAAGTGAAGCATTAAAAGCTTTTAAAATAATTTCTTTGGATATGTTTTTATTCGGAGTTATTTCAAATTCAATTAATGTTGCTTTTGCATTTGGGAATGTACCATTGTAAGCTTTGTATAATAATTGATTTATATTAAAGAGTTCATGATGAAATGAGATGTCTGCATATTCTTCAGATATTTTATCTTCTAACATCTCATGAGAAATTTGCTCAATTTGATTTTTACTTAGTCTTCCAGAAAATTTATAGTCTAAAATAATAGCAGCAGCTTCCTCGGGATCAAAATCTGAAATAGCCATAAAAAGTAAATCTCTCAATTCTTCAGGATTTGATTTATCGGCATCAGGAAAATCTAAATATTCAAGCAACTCGATGTAGTCACTGTTACTCCAAGCACCTTTAAGCTCCTCAACACTTTTTATAGTATTAATAATAATATGATATTTCATAAATTTTTATTTGGTTTTGTAAATTTACTTTAAAAAGTAATTGCTTACTACACTTTATCAAAAAAGCTCTAATTGTTAAATTAGAGCTTTTTTATTTTTTTGAGAAGCTATTCTGCTTTTTTATTTTTTTTAGTGCCTTTTCCGCCTTGTATACCTGCCATAAATTCTTCTAAAGTTATTAGGTTATCGTCATTTACATCCATAGCTTCAAAACGTTTTTCTAACATTTCTGGTTTAACATCATTTTTACGTTTTCTCCCTTTAAATTCTTCCAAACTTATCATATCATCTTCATTAGCATCAAAGGAAGCAAAAATTTTTTCCGGACTCGGTTTCTTTTTTTCTTGGGCTTGTGTTAAAGAAATTGTAAATAACGTTAGAGCCGCCAAACTAAATTTTAAATGTTTTGATATCATTTTATAAAATATTTAAATGGTTATTGGCATATATGACTCTTTTTTTAAGAAAAAGTTTAATAACTCGAATCTATATTTTTCAAACCTTCATAAACAACTATAGATACTGCATTGGCAAGATTTAAACTTCTAACATGTTCACTAAATAATGGAATTTTGTAAAGCCTTTTAGAGTATTTTTTAATTAGTGATTTTGGTAATCCAACCGACTCTTTTCCAAAGACTAAAAACATATCGTCTTCAAAGGGGATATCCCAATGATTTTGCTTGCCATGACTTGAAAGGAAAACCATTTTTTGGTTATTATTTACACTGAAAAACTCCTTAATATTTTCATAATAAATTACTGATAGATGTTGCCAATAGTCTAATCCTGCACGCTTTAATCGAGTATCGTCTATTTTAAAACCAAAAGGTTTTATAAGGTGCAAATTTGAGCCTGATGCTAAAGCTAAACGGCCTATATTTCCTGTATTATTTGGTATTTCGGGTTCTATTAAAACAATGTTTAGAGGCATATTATTTTTTAACGAAGATAAAAATCAATTATTAATTGGCACACTTCTTATAAATATTGTTATTAAATTTTTGGTACTTAACAATGGGTATTTATAAAAAAAATAAATTAAAATAACACAAAAAGTATAAAACCGCCTAACTAAAAATTACGTAAGCATCTTTAAGTAATATTACTTAATAATTTAAAATTAATCCAATGAAAAATTTAAAAACGTATTTGAGTATTGGCGCTTTTATCACAGCCATCCTCTTTTTTATTGCTGCAGATCATATCGATGCTCCAGCCGTAGCAGGAGGAGAAAGTGACATCACAGACTTTTATGCCTTTCAGGGTGAAAACACCGATAATATTGTGTTTGTCGCTAACGTTCAAGGCTTGTTAAGCCCCTCAGCCACTCAAAAAGCTCAATTTGATGAAAACATTATGATCGAATTTAATATAGACACTAATGGTGACGCTATTGAAGATTTAGTGATTCAAGCAGCTCCAAAGAATAAGCGCATGTATTTTTTAGGACCAATTGTACCCAATCAAACAGGTTTATTAAGCACTACTAATTCTGATTCAAATGAAGAAGTTAATTCGGTGAAGATTACTAATTATAATCAAAATCCTAGAATTGAATCTTCTACAAATGGTATAAAATATTTTGCTGGCCCAAGAGACGACCCTTTCTTTTTTGATTTTGCTCAATATTCTGCTATTCTTGCAGGTAATGCTAGTGGTTTTCTTGAGGAGGGTGTAGATACTTTTGCAGGTACTAATGTACTATCTGTTGTTGTTGAAGTACCTAAATCTTTGTTAGGAAAATCAAGTTCAATAAATGCATGGGTAGAAACAAAGAGAAAACAATAATTTACTAAAAAGAATAATCATGAAAACAATAAAATATATTTTTGGAATAGTTATAATAGCTACTTTATTTCTAAGTTGTGAAAAAGAAGCTTATAATGATGATGATTTCAATTTATTATCGGAAAGCCAAGACCTATTATCAAAAAAAACTAAGGATAAAGACAATCCATTTATTAGTGCAACATGGATGCAAGAAGATCAAATGGGTAGGCCGGCCATTAATACTGTTCTAGTATCTAAAGGTAGTAAGGATGCTTTTAATGTTACTATCCCTTCTGAACAGGGTGCTTTATTTCAACCCATGTTTCAATCTAATTTAATGGGTTTGAGTCCAGCATTTAATAATGCAACTGATACAAACGCATTAGGTTTTACAGCTAAGCAATTTACAACAGCATTAGCCACTGATGTACTTACCGTATCGCTGATATCGCCAACAACTTTTTTTGATGGTGTAAATGTATTAACGGGTAGAGCTCTTGATGATGATGTAATCACAGTAGAACTGATATTGATTTTTGGAGGTGAAGAAGGATTAACAAATCCAGAAGCTTCCTCAATTATCTGACGATAATGTAGATGCTAATGATAAAGAGTTTTTGGATTCATTTCCGTATTTGGCATCTCCGTGGTAAAATAATCCTATTACTTAAACTATAAATTTAAAGGATTATACCAATAAGTGTATAATCCTTTTTTAATTTTTTAATATTAGATGAATAAATTTTTCTATTGAGTTCACGCCATTTTTAGTAACATGTTTTATAAAAGCACTACCTATAATAGCACCTTTAGCATAATTTGTAGCCTGCGTAAATGTTTTATTGTCAGAAATTCCAAAACCAATGACCTGTGGGTTTTTAAGATTCATATTGGCAATGCGCTTAAAATAGTCTGTTTGGGTGTCGCCAAAACCAGAGCTACTTCCTGTAACACTTGCGCTACTTACCATATAAATAAATCCGTTTGAAACCGAATCGATAAAGTTTATGCGTTCAACAGAAGTTTGTGGTGTAATTAAAAACACATTTATAAGTCCGTGTTTTTTAAATATTGATTGATATTCTTCGTGGTAAACATCTACGGGTAAATCTGGAATTATTAAACCATCAATACCAATCTCACTGCATTTTTTACAAAAGGCTTCAACACCATATTGCAGCATTGGGTTAAAATAGCCCATAATAATTAATGGAATTTTAACGGATTTACGGATCTCTTTTAATTGATTAAAAAGCACCTCGGTAGTCATGCCATTTTTTAGAGCTTTTGTAGAGCTATCTTGAATGGTAGGACCATCGGCTAATGGGTCACTAAAAGGCAAGCCAATTTCAATCATGTCAACACCATTTTTTTCTAAATCTTGAATAATGGAAACCGTGTCATTTATATTTGGATACCCTGCTGTAAAGTATATAGATAGAAGTTTTTTATCTTCTTTTAATTTTTGATTTATTCTGTTCATTTTTTTTGTTTTTAAGACCTCACAGGTTTTTAAAATCTGTGAGGTCTATTTGCGTTAGGGATTGAACGGTTTGTTTGAGCTCCTCTTTTCGAGAGCGAGTAGTGAAAGCCCGACCCGTGAGGTAACGCTCTAATTTTAAATGTTAAAATATTCAATATAGTTCTGTAAATCTTTATCACCACGACCAGATAAATTTAATACAATAATATCGTTTGGTTTAAATTTCTTATACTTAAAAATGGCCAACGCATGAGATGTTTCGATGGCAGGAATAATACCTTCGAGTTTTGAAAGTTCTAAGCCAGCATCCATAGCATCACTATCAGTAATCGATATAAATTCTGCACGCCCTGTTTTGGCTAAATGGGCATGCATAGGCCCAACTCCAGGGTAATCTAATCCTGCTGATATAGAGTAAGGCTCTGTTATTTGCCCGTCCTTAGTTTGCATTAAAAGGGTTTTACAACCGTGAATAATACCTTCCTTTCCTAAAACAGAGGTTGCAGCACTTTCGCCAGAATCAATACCCAAGCCAGCAGCTTCAACAGCTATAATGCCAACATCAGGCTCGTGTAAATAATGGTAATAGGTTCCCGCGGCATTACTACCACCGCCAATACAAGCTACAACATAATCTGGGTTTTCGCGACCCTCCTGTTCTTTCAACTGCCATTTTATTTCTTCTGAAACGATAGATTGAAACCGTGTTACCATATCTGGATAGGGATGAGGGCCAATGGCAGAACCAATAATGTAATGGGTGTCTACCGGGTTGTTTATCCAATCTCGTATGGCTTCATTTGTAGCATCTTTTAAGGTTCTACTTCCTGATAAAGCAGGTACTACTTTAGCACCAAGCATTTTCATACGGGCTACGTTGGGTGCTTGACGTGCAATATCAATCTCACCCATATAAACGATACATTCCAATCCCTTTAAAGCACAAACTGTCGCAGTTGCCACACCATGTTGGCCTGCGCCAGTTTCTGCAATAATTCTTTTTTTGCCTAAACGTTGCGCCATTAAAATTTGACCAATGGTGTTATTTATTTTATGCGCACCAGTATGGTTGAGATCTTCTCGTTTTAAATAAATTTTAGTGTTATATTTTTCAGAAAGGCGTTTTGCTAAATAGAGTGGAGAAGGGCGACCTACATAATCTTTTAAAAGTTGATTAAACTCATTCTGAAAATCAGGTTCGGCCATTATTTTCAAATAATTTTGGCGCAACTCTTCTACATTAGGGTATAGCATTTCTGGAATAAATGCACCACCAAATTCCCCATAATAACCTTTTTCGTTTACATTATAATTCTGCATGGTATTATTACTCAATTTATTAATAAATTCTTTTAAAATGGCCATATTTTTTAATCCTGGTTCTATTTCAAATTTACTATTTACATCTAACGCATAGCAATATTTTGATGCTTTACTTTCTTTAAATTTTTTAATGGCTTTAACTTGGTCCAACCCAATACCACCGCTTAAAAAAAACGGTTTTGTTGATGGGTAATTATTTAAAACATTCCAGTCGAAGGTGTAGCCATTTCCTCCGGGTAATTTCCCTTTGGTGTCGAATAGAAAATAATCGCAGACGTCTTCATAAGATTTTAAAACATCAAAATTAAAATTGTCTTTAATTGAAAACACTTTAATGATTTCAATAGGTTCTGATTCAGAAAATAACTTGGTTGTACGAAGTATGCTGCAGTAATAAGGTGATTCATCGCCATGTAATTGAATTGCTTGTAAATTGAATTCATTCACTTTTTTTATGACTTCACTTATACCTTCATCAACAAAAACGCCTGTTTTTTTGATAGATTTTGATATTCCAGCGATACTTTGAGCCTTAAAGTTTCGTGAGGATTTTTTATAAAATATAAAACCAAGATAATCAGGTTGCAATTTAGCAACTTGCTCTATATTATCTTGAAATTTCATGCCGCAAATCTTTAATTTCATCTTTCTAAAGTTTTAATAAATTGGGTTGCGCTTGCTCCTGGATTGACTGTTTTCATAAAGTTTTCTCCTATTAAAAATCCTCGATAACCATAAGGTTGTAATTCTTTTATGGCTTCAATATTGCTAATGCCACTTTCAGAAACTTTAAGGAATTCATTTGGAATTAAGTCACTTAAATTTTTACTGGTGTTTAAACTAACATCAAACGTTTTTAAATTTCTGTTATTTACACCTATCATATCTAAACTCGGCATAATAGATTTATGTAACTCTTCTTCGTTATGAACCTCTAAAAGCACGTCTAGATTTATACTTTTTGCAAACTCTGAGAATTGTTTTATTTCATTCCTAGTTAATATCGCTGCAATTAATAAAATAACATCAGCACCATAAGCTTTACCCTCTATTATTTGGTATTCATCAATTATGAATTCCTTTCGCAATAAGGGCAGGTTGCAACTTGCCCGTGCAGTTAATAAATCATCTAATGAACCTCCAAAATATTTCCCGTCTGTTAAAACAGACATTCCACATACACCTGCATTTTCATAACCTTTTGCTACATCTTGAACGTTAAGTGAATTATTAATTACAGATTTAGATGGCGAACGTCTTTTGTGTTCAGCAATAATTCCTGATTTGCTGTTTCGTAAATTTTGAGCAAGTGAAACAGTAGTCCTTTTAAATAAAATGGATTGTTCTAATTGACTAACAGGAATTAAGCTTTTGCGAAGTTCAACTTCTTTACGTTTATCTGCTACTATTTTATCTAAAATATTCATTTTTATATTTATTTATGTTCATTTTGTCTTGATACAAAACGAACCAAAAAATCAAGACCAAACCGAGGAATTTTTCAGTAAAAACTGAAAACCGATTTGAAAACTCCGCGTCGAACTTTGTTCTCCTGTTCTCGGAGCTTTTCTTTATCTATTCTGCGCCTTGGCATTCAATTCTTCGAATTGATTTAGGGCTAGGTTTTCTGTTATCTTTTTTTTATTCCTAATTTATATTTTAATCTTTCTAACTTCTAACTTCTAACTTCTAACTTCTAACTTCTAACTTCTAACTTCTAACTTCTAACTTCTAACTTCTAACTTCTAACTTCTAACTTCTAACGCATTACTGCTAACTGGATACTGCCTACTGCGACTTTTTTATTTACTTAGCTCAATCAATTTATCTAAACTCATTTTTGCTTTACAAGAAAACAAAGATTCTTTTGCTATTTCAAAACCTTCTTTATGTGATATTTGTTTTGAAGTAGCAATGGCTAGTCCTGCATTAGCGCAAACGACATTATTTTGTGATTCGGTTCCTTTTACACTAATAATATTAGTAAAAATTTTTGCTGCATCTTCAGCGGTATTTCCTCCAAAAATTGACTCTTGTTTAATTTTGTTTAATCCTAAATCTTCAGGTGAAAATAACTTTTCAGTATGATTAGAAATAATTTTTGCTTTTCCAGTTAATGAAATTTCATCGTAGCCATCTAAAGCATAAACAATGTTGTAATTATGACCCGAGTTTTGATGTAAAAAGCTATATAGGCGTAAAATCTCTAAACTAAAAACACCAAGAAGATGATTTTTCGGGAATGAAGGGTTAACCAAAGGACCCAACATGTTAAAAAAGGTCTTAACCCCCAACTCTCTCCGAATAGGAGCCACGTTTTTCATGGCTGGATGAAACAATGGTGCGTGTAATATGCATATTCCTGCTTGGTCTAAACAGCGTTTTAAAAAATCTTCATTATTAGAGAATTTTACACCTAAACGCTCCATAACATTGGAAGAGCCAGATGTTGAGGACACACCATAATTTCCGTGTTTGGAAACGTTTACGCCTGCACCTGCTGTAATAAAAGCGGATAGTGTAGAAATGTTGAATGTGTTTTTACCATCCCCACCAGTACCAACGATATCTATGGCATTAAATTCGCTTAAATTTACAGACAAACAAAGTTCTAAAAGGGCATCTCTAAAACCTTTTAATTCTTCAATGGTGATACTTCGCATCATGTAAACAGATAAGAAGCAAGTGATTTGGCTAGGATTATATATGTCGTTTGATATATTAATAATAACCTGTTTTGCCTCCTCAGTTGAGATGGTTTCGTGATTTATAAGTCTGTTTAAAATGTTTTTCATATTCTTTTGCTTATTGGATGCTGGTTATTGCTTGTTGGCTTATAAATTCCGAAATGACTAATAGCCAATAACTAAAAACTATCAACTAATGATTAATCCAATTCTCTAATATTTTTTTTCCGTTTGGAGTTAAAACCGATTCTGGATGATATTGAACGCCTCTTACATCATAAATTTTATGTCTTAAAGACATGACTTGGCCGTTGGTATCAAAAGATGTAGCTTCTAAGCTATCTGGTAATTTGGGATTGACAACCCACGAATGATAGCGACCTACTTCAATATTTTTATCCAAACCTTTAAAGATGTATTCGTCATCGACACTTAAAGTGACATTAGTCGCAACACCGTGATAAACGTCTTTTAAATTAATTAGTGAGCCACCAAAAACTTCACCAATGGCTTGTTGCCCCAAACAAACACCTAAAATACTTTTAGTTGGTGCATACCTCTCAATAATAGCTTTCAACAAACCTGCTTCGTCAGGAATTCCTGGGCCTGGAGATAATACAATTTTATCAAAAGACTCAACATCTTCTATAGCTAATTTATCGTTTCTTAACACCGTCACATCGCAGTTTAAATCTTCTAAATAATGTACAAGATTGTATGTAAAACTGTCGTAATTGTCTATAACTAATACTTTCTTCATCTTAAATATCTTCTGCTAATTTAATAGCTTTAGTTAATGCTCCTAGCTTATTGTAAACTTCTTGTAATTCGTTTTCTTGATTTGATTTTGAAACCAATCCAGCGCCTGCTTGCCAATTGAGTTTGTAATCTTTACTTAAAAAGGTACGAATCATAATGGCGTGATTAAAGTTTCCTTCAAAATCCATAAACCCAATGGCGCCACCGTAATATCCACGACTAGTTTTTTCGTAATCTTCAATAAGTTGCATCGCTCTGTGTTTTGGAGCTCCACTTAATGTTCCTGCAGGAAATGTATCTGCCACGACTTGCATGGTTGATGTTTTTTTATGTTTCTGCCCTGTTACTTTACTCACTAAATGAATAACATGAGAGAAAAATTGAACTTCTCGATACGTTACCACTTTTACGCCGCTTCCGTGTCTGCTCAAATCATTTCTAGCCAAATCAACCAGCATCACATGTTCGGCATTTTCTTTATCGTCATTTTTAAGTTCTTCAGCTAGAATTTCATCTTTGTGCTCATCTCCAGTGCGCTTAAAGGTACCCGCAATTGGATGTATTTCAGCTAATCCATCATCTACTATTAATTGCGCTTCTGGCGAACTTCCAAATATTTTAAAATCCCCATAATCAAAATAGAATAGATATGGCGAGGGGTTAATGCTTCTTAAAGCGCGGTAGATATTAAAATCATCACCTGTAAATTCTTGTGAAAAACGTCTGGATAAAACCAGTTGAAATACATCTCCGCGTTGGCAATGTTTTCTGGCTATTTCAACTTGTTCTCTAAACTCGTCATCAGTTAAATTAGATTTAATATCACCTTCTGAACTGAACTTATAAGATGCGAAATTTTGAACGTTTATTAGTTTGTCGATGTCATCAATATTATTTTCAGTGTCTTCGTAGCAATGTGCAAAAATATAAGCTTCATTTTTAAAGTGATTAATGGCTATGATGTTTTTGTAAACCGCATAATACATATCTGGGATCACCACAGAATTGTCTTTTTTGCTAATTTTAATATCTTCAAAATACCTTACCGCATCGTAAGCTGTATACCCAAAAATCCCGTTATTAATAAACTTAAAATTATCTTCAGATGTAACATCGAATTTTTTCGTGAAGTTATGGATTTCATCAACTAGAATTACATTTTCTGTTATGTCTATAGAAGTTGAACTGCCATCAGGAAACGTTTCTGAAATTACTTCATTTTCAACCTTTATTGTCGCTATAGGGTTAAAACAGATGTATGAGAAATTTTTATGACTTCTATGATAGTCACCACTTTCTAGTAAAATACTGTTGGGGTATTTATCTCGTATTTTGTAATACACAGTAACAGGTGTAATGGTATCTGTTAGTATTCTTTTATGATGCGTGAATAAACTGAATTTTTTCATTTTATATTTTTAATTTTTATTCTGATGTCGTTTCAGAACAAATAAAAAGGCTTGTCGTGAATGACAAGCCTTTTGAATATTTTTAAATTTAAATATACTAGGATTTTACTTCACGAAGATTAGTTTCGAAAGCACCACCACCAAGAATTATTTAAAATATATTTCATTTTTAGTTTTTAACTGGTTCAAATATAGAAATGAAAATATAATTACGCAATACTTTAATCTGTTTTTTGTATAAAAATTTGTTAAACTATAATATAAGCAAAGAAGTATTATTTATTTTTAGAGTTATGAAACAAATACTCTTAATTGCTGGGATTCTTATAATGACTGGCTGCGGAAATAAAAAAACAGAAACAGCTATTCAAAAAAAAGAAGAAAAAGAAATTAATAATACCTTAAGAAGGGATAATGAATTAGAGGTTTACAATTTTGAAGAATTTAAAACATTTTTGAATAAAAAAGATCATACAGTTTATGTTATAAATTTTTGGGCTACTTGGTGTGCACCGTGTGTAAAAGAATTGCCCTATTTTGAAAAATTAAATCAACACTATAAAAATAATAATGTACAAGTGATTTTGGTGAGTTTAGACTTCCCGCATTTGTATGAATCTAAATTGAAGCCATTTATAAAAAATAGACAATTAAAATCTAAAATAATTGCTTTGGATGATGCCGATATGAATACTTGGATACCAAAAGTGGATAAAACTTGGTCAGGATCAATACCAGCCACCATAATTTATAAAAACGATTTTCGAACATTTTTTGAGCAATCATTTACCTACGAAGAATTAGAAAAAGAAGTAAAAAAATTTTTAAAATAAACGATATGGAAAAAACAATCAAAATAATAGCATTAGTTCTTGTATTATTATGCGTAAGTGCATTTTCAGTTAGAGATAATCCCATTGAGAATGGTTACGAAATAGGTGATGTGGCAGAAGATTTTTCTTTAAAAAATATTGATGGAAAAATGGTGTCGTTATCCGATTACAAAAATGCTAAAGGATTTATTGTGATTTTTACGTGCAACACCTGCCCTTACGCTATTAAGTATGAAGATAGAATTATAGCTCTAGATAAAAAATACGCTGATAGAGGATACCCTGTCATTGCTATTATGCCAAATAATACGGATATGAAACCTGATGATAATTTACAAGCTATGAAGCAGCGTGCTGAAGATAAAGGATTTACGTTTCCTTATTTAATAGATAAAAATCAAACCGTTTATCCTAAATTTGGTGCAACCAAAACACCTCATGTATTTGTTTTACAAAAGGCAGATGGATCAAATATTGTTAAATATATTGGTGCTATTGATGATAATTATAAGGATGCTTCATCGGTTAGAACTAAATATGTAGAAGAGGCTGTTGATGCGTTATTGAAGCAAAAAGAAGTGCCACTTAAAGAAACTAAAGCTATAGGTTGTTCAATTAAAACTTAAAAACAAAACACGTTTATAAAAATTCCGAAGATATTATTTTCGGATTTTTTTGTCTATAATTTTAGATGTAGTAATATTGTATGACATATAAATTAATTTATAACCTATGGAAGATTTAACACAAGATGAGTGGGCAGAACAATTAGAAAATGATGATAATGCGGTTGTTTTAGACGTAAGAACAGATGATGAAGTTACTGATGGAATTATAAAAAATGCCATACATATTGATATCTACAAAGGACAGGAGTTTATTAATAAAATTGAAGAATTAGATAAAAGTAAAAACTATTATGTGTATTGCCGTTCAGGAAACAGAAGTGGGCAAGCTTGTGCTATCATGGACGAATTAGGTTTTAAAAACGCTTATAATTTAGAAGGTGGTATTTTGCAATGGACTGGTGATTTGGTAGATTTAGAATAAACCATGAAGCCATACCTTCTTCACATCTATTTTATGATTAGTATTTCTATTTTTAGTTGCCAAACAACTAGAGATAATGATATTATTAAAGTAGTTCCAGAAGAGTTTAATATGTTTTTAAAAGATAAAACTGTTCAACTTATTGATGTGCGAACACCAAAAGAATTCGAAATAGAGCATATTAAGAATGCTGAAAATATTAATATTTTGGATGAAGATTTTTCTAAAAAAATCAATAAATTAAACAAAGACCAACCAGTTTATATTTATTGTCGCTCAGGCAAACGAAGTGCTAAAAGCGCAGCAGAATTTAAAAAAGCAGGCTTCAATAAGGTTTATGAATTAGAAGGAGGATTGCTAAATTGGAAATCATACGAATTAAGTGTTACTAAAGAACTTTGATTAGGATATGGATATTCATATAATTTAAGTTACCATTTTATCAATTTTATCAATTTTATCAAGCTTTTTAAACGTTCAACTTTTTTTTAAGTATTTCACCTTTTTTATTCTCAATGAAACACTATTTTTTTTAGATTTAATGAAAATTTATTCCGTATTTATGTTTTATTGATAAGTACGGTACATTAAAATTAATTAATCCCTTTGAGATTCATGGAAAATGGTTATTTAATATTAGGCTTAATAGCACTATTATTTTTAAGTATGTATGGTTACGCTTATTTAGCAGTAGCCCTAGAAAAATTAAAGCAAAAAAAAGATGCTAATAGGTCGGTCGAAAAAGAAGAATTAAGACGTTTGGAGAGCCTTCAAAAGCAAGAATATATTAATGAAAAGGTTAGGAAATTTAATAAACGAAAAGAGGAGATACAGCAAGAATTAATGCTTTTAGATAAAATGAAGAATAAGCAACGAGTTAGTTAGTCTTCTATAAAGATATTTTAAAACCATGTAATATTTAAATATTACATGGTTTTTTTGTTTTCAAGCCAAATTGGTTTTTTGTGATTTTTAAATATTTTTAACAAAAGTTAGTTCATATTAAATAAAATTGTATTTTAGCAAACCAGAACAGAACAGAACGGTTTTATGAATGGATCTTTTCAATTTAAAATTAACCTAGATAGCGATATTCCAAAATATCAGCAATTGGTTAATTCTATAAATGATGCACTTTCTAATAATACGTTATCAAATGGGGATGCCTTACCTTCGGTGAATAATATATGTAACACTTATAGTTTATCAAGAGATACTGTTTTTAAATCCTATTCTATTTTGAAGGAAAATGGGGTTATTGAATCTGTTCCAAACAAAGGCTATTATGTCGCTCATGAAACTAAAAAAGTACTTTTAGTATTAGATACATTTAAGGCGTATAAAGAGGTTTTATACCACTCATTTGTCAATAATTTACCAGATAACATTATTGTAGATGTTCAATTTCACCACTATAGTATTGATAATTTTAAAACTATTTTAAACAATAGTATAGGCAAGTATTACAAATATGTTGTCATGAGTTTTAAACATAAGGAAGTATCTGAAACTTTATCTGGAATTGATAATGATAAATTGCTATTGATTGATTGGAATATTCATTCAAAAGATAGTAATAATTTCGTCTTCCAAGATTTTGGCACTTCTTTTTACAATTGTTTGGGTCAAGCCAAAGATGCTTTTAAAAAATATAAAACGTTAGTTTTTGTATATCCATCATATACGTATCATCCAAACGAGGCTATTGCTTTTTTTGAGAAATTTTGTAAATCTCATAAATTAAATTTTAGAGTCATTACAAATTCAAAAGATTTTAACATTCAAAAAGGCGAAGCATATTTAAGTGTTAGCGATAGAATATTAGGAGTCTTTTTAGAACAATGTAGAATTAAAAATTTAGAACCAGGAACCGATGTAGGGTTTCTATCATATAATGAAACCCCTATGAAACAGTTTATTTATAAAGGAATCTCGGTCATTTCAACAGATTTTAAGACTATGGGTGCTAAAGCCGCCGATTTTATAAATATCGACGAAGCAATTCAAACCTATATACCAACAAAACTCATATTAAGAGACTCATTATAACATGTATAATTTAGGATTAGATATAGGAAGTTCTTCCATTAAAGTAGCTTTAGTAGAAGTTGAAACAGGAAAAAGTATCGGTGTGGTACAGGAGCCTGAAAGGGAAATGGGCATGTATGCACTAAAAAACGGATGGGCAGAACAAAACCCAAACGATTGGTGGCTACATATATGCAGTGCCATTACAAAAATAAAGCGCAAATACAACATATCTAGAACACAAATAAAAGGAATAGGTATTTCATACCAAATGCATGGTTTGGTTTTGGTAGATAATGACGGAAATCCATTGAGACAGAGTATCATTTGGTGCGATAGTCGTGCCGTTGAAATTGGTAAGGATGCTTTCAGTAAAATAGGCGAAGACCGATGTGCAACACAATTGCTAAATTCACCAGCAAATTTTACCGCTTCAAAATTAAAATGGGTGAAACAGAATGAGCCAGAAGTTTATAAAAAGACTTACAAATTCATGCTACCAGGAGATTACATAGCCTATAAATTTTCAAATATTATAAATACAACCATCTCAGGGCTATCTGAAGGTATTTTTTGGGATTTTAAAAATGATAATATAGCTGAGTTTTTATTAGACCATTACGGAATAGATAAAAACTTAATACCCAATATTGTGGATACATTTGGGATTCAATCCGTAGTTGATGCAAAAGGTGAAAAGGAAAGTGGTATAGCAGCAGGAACGCCTATTTACTACCGAGCTGGAGACCAGCCCAATAACGCACTGTCATTAAACGTATTTAATCCTGGCGAAGTTGCTGCAACAGGAGGTACTTCAGGTGTTGTTTATGCTATCACAGATAGCTTGTCGGCTAAGGAAAGTGCACGTGTAAACAATTTTGCACACGTCAATTACGCCAAAGGAGAAACGCCAAGAATTGGTAAACTATTATGTATAAATGGTGCCGGTATTCAATACCGTTGGCTACTTAATAATTTGGCTGTAGATTCCTATGAAGACATGAATAAACTTGCCTCAGAGATTCCAGTGGGTTCAGATGGTGTGTGTTTAATCCCTTTTGGAAACGGTGCAGAACGCATGCTTAATAACCAAGAAATTGGTACTAGAATTGTCAATTTAAATTTAAACAATCATCATAATGGTCACCTTTGTAGAGCTGCATTAGAAGGTATTGCATTCTCATTTGTGTATGGTATAGAAATTTTAAAATCTGATGGTATTGAAGCAAAAGTGATTAGAGCTGGCAATGACAATTTGTTCCGTTCAGAAATTTTCGCAAATACCGTTGCCACTTTAATAGAGCAAGAAATAGAGATTTATAATACCACGGGTGCTATTGGTGCAGCACGTGCGGCCAATTTACATAAAGGCGATTATCAAGCTTTTAGAAAAGTTATTATGGAAAACGACCACGTCATGACGTATACGCCTTTAAGTGATAAACAACCTTATGTAAATGCATACAAAAACTGGAAAAAAGAACTTGAACTCATATTAAATAAAAAGTAAACGTATTTGGGCGTTACCCCAAGGGTCGGGCTTTACACTATATCTTTTTTTCGTGCCTCAAAAAAGGATGCCGTTTCAATCCCTAACGCAATAAACAACTCAAAATTAAGAACCAATTTAACAATAAGTCGAATAAACAAATAAACATTAATAATATGGCAGTCATAGGAAACAAAGAATATTACAAAAGTATTGGAGATATTAAATTTGAAGGAAAAGATTCAGATAATCCTTTAGCTTTTAAATACTATAATCCAGAACAGGTTGTAGCAGGCAAAACTATGCGAGAGCATTTTAAATTTGCTATTTCGTATTGGCATACGTTCTGCGGGCAAGGTAGTGATCCATTCGGTCCAGGTACTCAAAATTTTGAGTGGGATAAATCACCAGATCCAATTCAAGCTGCAAAAGATAAAGCTGACGCCGCTTTTGAATTTATTTCAAAAATGGGATTCGATTATTTCTGTTTTCACGATTTCGATTTAATCCAAGAAGGTGCAACATTTGCAGAATCTGAAAGTCGATTAGCGACAATCACCGAATATTTAAAAAGTAAGAAGGCTGAATCTGGTATCAAATTACTTTGGGGAACAGCAAACTGTTTTTCAAATCCACGCTATATGAATGGCGCTTCAACAAATCCAGATTTTGATGTGGTTGCTAGAGCTGGTGGACAGGTAAAATTAGCTTTAGATGCCACCATGGCTTTACAAGGTGAAAATTATGTGTTTTGGGGTGGTCGTGAAGGCTATATGTCCCTTTTAAATACAGATATGGGGCGTGAGTTAGACCATATGGGACAGTTTTTAACCATGGCTAGAGATTATGCTAGAGCACAAGGTTTTAAAGGAAACTTTTTTATAGAACCCAAACCGATGGAACCATCAAAACATCAATATGATTTTGATACAGCAACCGCCATTGGTTTCTTAAAAGAATATGGCTTAGACAAAGATTTCAAAATAAATATTGAAGTAAACCATGCTACTTTAGCACAACATACATTTCAACATGAAATAGAAGTTGCAGCTAAGGCGGGTATGCTAGGAAGTTTAGACGCCAACAGAGGCGACTATCAAAATGGATGGGATACAGATCAGTTTCCTAATAACATTCAAGAAACAACCGAAGCGATGTTAGTATTCCTAAAAGCAGGTGGCCTACAAGGTGGTGGTATTAATTTTGATGCCAAAATTAGAAGAAACTCAACCGATTTGGAAGATGTATTTCATGCACATATTGGTGGTGCAGATACCTTTGCAAGAGCTTTAATAACTGCGGATAAAATCATGACATCTTCAGCGTATAATAAACTAAGAGAAGAGCGCTACAGTTCCTTTGATTCTGGAAAAGGAAAAGATTACGAGAATGGAAAATTAACTTTAAAAGATCTTTATAAAATAGCAAAAGATAATGGAGAACTTCAGTTAAGAAGTGGCAAACAAGAGCTGTTTGAAAACATTATTAATCAATATATTTAATAGCTTTTAGCTTATAAATTCAAAAAGGCATTATCTCATAAATGTTTAAGTTTTAAAATCTCAGGTAAATAGTTTATCTGAGATTTTTTTTTAATGGATTTCGATTAAGGTTTTGAATAACGATTTGCATTTTCAATCTTAAATCATTGATTTTTTTTTTAAAATCCAAGTTCTGTAAGACTGTCTCCTTTCGCGATATTTTCTTATGTGCTATAAATAATATAAAAAGGTTTAGCGTCATCAACAACTAGTTTATAAAACTGAGTTGTTGGTAATTGCTAATATCTTTCAAAGTTTTAGTATCATCAAATGATTGGTAAATAGCACCATCAGTTCCAACTAATTTGTGATGTTGCCATGTATTTGTACTATTATTGAAGGTTTTTCCAACACCACGAGACCCTTCGGTAATGTATCAAGTGCTTTGGTTGGTGGGGTTAATAGTAATATTGGCAACTCTGCTTAACATAAAAGTGGAACCAATACTCCTAAATTTTAAGCGAAATCATGTAGAGTCTCTTTATTTAGAAATGCTTTTATTTTTGTAAAGTAAAAAGTATTGGGCCTCCTTTTATCCCTGGTTTAATCTCACCTGTGTTTTTAAGAATTTCCATTTGAAAAATGCGCTTTCTAAAGTTTCTCTTATCCAATTTTACTTCTAATATGCTCTCGTACAATACTTGAAGTTCATTCATAGTAAATTTTTCTGGAAGTAATTCTCCTACCACTAATCGATCTCTCAAATTATTTTTTAGAAAGACATGAGTATCAGCAATAATTTTTTTGTGATCAAAACCAATTTTTTTTGGTAAATTTTCAATGCTAAACCATGTAATACTAGTGACATCTTGCGATTGTATTATAGGATGATTTTCTGGTTTAATTAAAGCATAAAAACTTACGGTGAGTACCCGTTTTAAAGGATGTCTGTTAATATCACTATATGTTTTTACTTGTTTAAAATGAATGTTTTTAAAACCAGTGTAAGCCAATAATACTTTTTTTGCAGAATCATCTAGATTTTCATCAAATTCCATGACGCCTCCAGGTAACATCCACGAATCGATAAATTCACCAACAGTTCTTTGCATTAAAAGTATTTTTAACTCCCCATCAATAAAAGCAAACACGGCAATATCTGTAGTTACGGAACACTCAAAGGAGTTGATCTGTACTTGTATATTTTCTAATTTTTCTTTCATTTTATTCATTTTGATGAAACAAATTTAACATATAATTTTTTTTAAACATTTGTTAAATTGCTATATAATATCTAGTTTTGTTTCTGTGTACTTAATACACGAAAAAATAGCTGTGATATTTTAGGCTTTTTTTAATATTAAAAAATGAGTTAAATATTGGTATTAAAAGAAGTGGAAGTTGTATTGTTTAATACTATGGCAAATGCAGCCATGTGATTAGTAAATTATACATCAATTACGTACGGTGTTTTATGGAAATACAGAAGTTTCAATTAGTACAACCTTATATTTTCGTAATAAAAATTGATCTTTTTATCAAAAGTTTCAATGTCTATCAATGGCTTTTTTAAAGCTCATGATGGTGATTAAATAAAAAACTAAAATGGAACAAACATGGCAGTGATAGGAAAGATATGATTATTTATTTTTATCAAATATAAAACAAGCGAGATCAATGGGGATTATATAGACATTAGTTTACATTTCCGAAGATGATATTTATAATTTATATCAGGTTACTATGTTTTGTATGAAATGGAAAAACGGTTTAGTAACAGAAAGTAGATATGGATTAGGAATGGCAATATCTAGAGGCTTTGGTGTAGCTGGAGTAATCGCTATTACAAATAAAAACTGGATGTTGAAAATATACTGTTTTAGTAAGTGGTATAGTTAGTTTTTTTAAACATCACAAAAACGAATATTCTTATAGATAATTATCTAGTTAATAATGTTATAAAATAATTGCTATTTTAACGAAAAAAAAATATTTAAAATTTAATTTAAAGAAAAACAATGAGTAAAGTAGTTACGTTTGGAGAAATCATGTTAAGATTAGCTCCACAAGGATTTTTAAGATTTTCTCAAGCTAATAATTTTGATGCTATTTATGGTGGAGGCGAATCAAATGTAGCGGTATCGCTAGCAAATTATGGTGTATCTGTAGATTTTGTTACACGTTTACCAAAAAATGATATTGGAGAATGTGCGATGATGGAGATGCGTAAACGCGGTGTAGGCGTAGATAAAATAGTTTGGGGCGGAGACCGTTTAGGAATTTATTTTTTAGAAACAGGAGCTGTTTCCAGAGGAAGTAAGGTAGTTTACGATAGATCACATTCTGCTATTGCAGAAATAAAATCAGGCATGATTGATTGGGATGCTGTTTTTGAAGGTGTAGAATGGTTTCACTGGACAGGTATAACACCTGCCATTTCTCAAGGCGCAGCAGATGTTTGTTTAGAAGCTGTAAAAGCAGCTAGTGAAAAAGGAATTACCATTTCAACAGATTTAAATTATAGGGCTAAACTTTGGACATACTGCGATGATAAACACAGAGAAGCTGTAATGACAGAGTTAACCTCGTATTGTGATATTGTTTTAGGTAATGAAGAAGATGCTGAAATGCATTTTGGAATTAAACCTGAAGGGATTACAGTTCAAACGCAAGGACACGATGTAAAAGCAGAAGCTTTCTTATCGGTGTGTAAGCAAATGATGGAAAAATTTCCCAGAGCTAAAAAAGTAATTACAACTCTAAGAGGTTCAATATCTGCATCTCATAATACTTGGGCAGGTGTGTTGTATGATGGGAAAGAGATGCTACAAACAAGACAATATCAAATAACGGATATCGTTGATAGAGTAGGTGGTGGTGATTCTTTTATGGGCGGATTGATTTATGGTTTATTAAAGTACCCAGAAGATGACCAAAACGCTTTGGATTTTGCAGTTGCAGCATCATGTTTGAAACATACCATAAAAGGCGATGCGAATTTAGTGACGGTTTCAGAAGTAGAAAAACTTATGGGTGGTGACGCATCGGGGCGAGTAGCAAGGTAAAAAAGTTTATTTGTTTAATAAATTCAACAAACTAAAAAAAGAAATGGCACAATTTTCGAGATTAGAAGTCGCTCAAACAATGAAAGATACAGGTATGATTCCTTTATTTTTTCATAATGACATAGAGTTAAGTAAAAAAGTATTAAAAGCGTGTTATGACGGCGGAGCAAGATTAATGGAATTTACCTCACGCGGGGATTTTGCTCATGAAGTATTTGGCGAATTAACAAAATATGCTATTAAATCTTTACCAGGAATGATTATGGGTGTGGGTTCGGTAACAGACGCTGCTGCGGCATCTTTGTATATGGCATTGGGCGCTAATTTTATAGTAACACCAGTGTTAAGGGAAGATATTGCGATAGTTTGTAATAGACGTAAAGTTTTATGGTCGCCTGGGTGTGGTAGTTTAACTGAAGTAGCACGTGCTGAAGAATTAGGTTGTGAAATAGTAAAACTCTTTCCTGGAGATTTATATGGTCCAAAATTTGTAAAAGGAATTAAAGGACCACAACCGTGGACGAGCATTATGCCAACAGGAGGTGTTTCGCCTACTGAAGAAAATCTAAAAGGATGGTTTGATGCTGGCGTAACTTGTGTCGGTATGGGTTCTCAATTAATATCTAAAGAAATCATATCGAATAAGGATTATGAAAAATTAGAGAACGATGTTAAAAACGCTTTGGAAATTATAAAAAAGATTAGAAAATAATTTTTTTATGTATTGCTCATGAGCTTAAAAAATATTCAAGTTAGATTACTATTTAAGGGATATGAGTAGTTTTTCACCTTCAATATTTCTTTCCATTAAATAGATTGTAACATTATAGTACAGGATGGATTAGTTTATTTAATAACCTTTTTTTGTCTATAGGAATAATAACTAAATAGAATTAAATATGATAAAATTAATAAATAAGGCTGTATTTCTTTTTGCAGTCATTTGCTTTTCAAGCTGTTCACAAACAAAAAAGGATAATACCCCTTGGGTCTCTTTAATAGAAGGCAATACTTTGAATGGATGGAATATAAAAGGAGGAAAAGCAACTTATGATGTAGCCGATGGCGTAATAACGGGAACAACTATAAGAAATACTCCAAACACTTTTTTAACAACAAATACGTATTACGATGATTTTATTTTGGAGTTAGATTTTATGGTAGATTCTACTATGAATTCAGGTATTCAAATACGAAGCAACAGTTTGCCACATTATCAAAACGGCCGTGTGCATGGATATCAAATTGAAATTGATCCGTCTAAACGAGCATGGAGCGCAGGTATTTATGATGAAGGCAGACGCAAATGGTTGAATACAATGAAAGACAATCCAGAGGCTCAAAAAGCGTTTAAGCAAAATGAATGGAATCATTATAGAGTTGAAGCTATTGGAGATACCATTAAAACCTGGATAAATGATGTGCCAGCATCTTATTTGATTGATGATAAAACGGCTTCAGGCTTTATTGGCTTACAAGTACATAGCATTCATGGTGATAAACAAGAAGGGACAACCATTTCTTGGAAAAATGTAAAAATTTTAACTGAAGACTTAGATAAATATTCCAGAGAATCACCACTTAATCCCATTAAAACAAAAAATCAACTCACAATTGATGAGAGTAATAACGGATGGATTATGTTATGGGATGGTAAAACAACAAATGGTTGGCGCGGTGCGAAACTTGATAATTTTCCAGAACAAGGTTGGGAAATTAAAGATGGAGAATTAATCGTTCTATCTTCTGGAGGAGCAGAATCAGCAGCAGGTGGCGATATCGTTACCGAAGAACTTTATGGAGATTTTGAATTAAAAGTCGACTTCAAATTAACACCAGGTGCAAATAGTGGTATTAAATATTACGTAGATACTAATATTAACAAAGGAGAAGGTTCTTCAATTGGTTTAGAATATCAAATTTTAGACGATAATCTTCATCCGGATGCCAAATTAGGAAATCATGATGGTAGTAGAACGGTAGCTTCCTTATATGATTTAATACAAGCTAAAACAGAAAAACCAATTAATGAGATTGGAGAATGGAATAGTGCATACATTATTTCTAAAAATAACCACGTAGAACATTGGTTAAATGGTATGAAAGTTTTAGAGTATGATAGAGGAAGTGATGATTTTTTGAAACTAGTTTCAGAAAGTAAATATGCAAAATGGCCCAATTTTGGATTGTTGGAAAAAGGGTCAATACTACTACAAGATCATGGTGACCGTGTAGCATTTAAAAATATCAAAATAAAATCTCTTTAAAATTATGTCTACAAGAAGAAACTTTATAAAAAAAACAACGTTGGCAGGTGCAGGAATAACAATAGGAAGTTCGGCTATGGCTATGACTGCTAAAAGTTACAATAATATCATAGGGTCAAACGAACGTTTAAATGTGGCTCTAGCAGGTTTAGGTAGAAGAATGGGGGCCTTTACACAACCCATCGGATTAAAAGAAAGCAATGTGAAAATGCTTTATTTGTGCGATGTTATGGAAAGCCAACGCTTAAAAGGATTAAAAGCCTTTAGAGAACACATTGACTATAATCCTAAACTGGAAAACGATATAAGAAAAGTATTAGATGATAAAGATGTTGATATCTTAATAAATGCCACACCAGACCACTGGCATACACCAGGTTCTATTATGGCTATGAAAGCAGGAAAACATGTTTACGTCGAAAAGCCATGTAGTCATAATATGTATGAAAATGAACAATTGGTAAGAGCATCAAAACACTTTAACAAGATTGTTCAAATGGGCAATCAGCAACGCTCGTCTGGTCATACAATAGAGATTATTAACGAAATTCATAACGGAATTATTGGTAAACCATATAAGGCTGTAGCATTTTATAATAATGGAAGAGGCGAAGTACCATTGCAAAAAAGCGCAGCAGTACCAGAAGGGTTAGATTGGGATTTGTGGCAAGGTCCAGCACCAAGACGTGATTATACATCCGAAACATGGGATTACAATTGGCATTGGTATGGTTGGGATTATGGAACAGCAGAAGCTGGAAATAACGGTACACATGAGTTAGATGTAGCACGATGGGCATTACAAGTAGATTTTCCAAAACATGTTTATGTTGAAGCAGAAAAGCGTCACTTCATAAATGATGGTTGGGAAATGTATGATGATATGGAAGCTAAGTTTAAGTTTGAGAATGATAAAGTTATTAAATGGGATGGAAAATCTCGAAATAGTTATAGTACTTATGGTGGTGGTCGTGGTACTATAATTTACGGTACTGAGGGCACGGTTTTTGTTGATAGGGGTAAATATATCTTATACGATCGAAAAGGGAATGTAATTAAAGATAGCAAGACAACATCAAACGAAGCAGGAACAGCTTTAGGTGGCGGTGGTGATACTTCTACTAAACATGTTCAAAACCTTTTTGATACTATTAGAGGAAAATCTAAATTAACAGCACCTATTGATGATGCTAGTAAAAGTATGGCTATGGTGCATTATGCAAATATTGCTTATAGAATCAATCAAAGTTTTGACATTGATAATAAAACTGGATACATGTATAATCGTGATGCCATGGCGTTATGGAGTAGAACCTACGAATCAGGTTGGGATATGAAATTTTAATATATAATTTAGTTCAATATTTAAACCTGTAATTACTAGAATATTATAAATGGATAGACGTAATTTTTTAATTAAAAGTGGAGTTGCATCTGCGGCACTAATTACGAGTACATCAGTTTTTGGTAATGTTGGGCTAAAATTAAACACAAAAAAAACAATTAATATTGGTATTATAGGTACAGGAAATAGAGGTTCTGGATTGATACCTTTTATTAATGAGATCGAAAATTTAAATGTTTATGCCTGTTGTGATGTGCTTCCGTTTCGTCTCGAAAATGGTTTATCCAGAACGAAGTCTAAAGCAAAAGGTTATTCTAATTACAAGGATTTATTAAATAATGAAGCCATTGATGCTGTACTGATAGCAACACCTTTTAATACGCATTCACAAATAGCTATTGAAGCAATTCAAGCAGGAAAACACGTGTATTGCGAAAAAACATTAGCAAAAGGTTATGACGGTATTCGTGATTTAGTATCTAAAGTAAAAGAATCTGATGTTATTTTTCAAACAGGGCACCAGTACCATAGTTCTAGATTATACACGCATGTTGTTGACTTAATAAAAGATGGTAAAGTTGGAAATATTTCAGCTTTTGAATGCCAATGGAACAGACACGGTAATTGGCGAAGATCTTTGCCAGATCCTAGCTTAGAAAAGCAAATTAACTGGAGAATGTACAAGGAATATTCAGGAGGATTATTAGCTGAATTATGTTCACATCAAATAGATTTTGTAAATACTATTTTAGAAGAGAATCCACTACAAGTTATGGGAACAGGTGGTGTTGACTATTGGAAAGATGGACGAGAAACTTATGATAATATTCATTTAATTTACAATTATCCAAGTGGTATTCAGGCAAAATTTACCTGTTTAACAACAAATGCCAAAGAGGGTTATCAAATTAAAGTTATGGGAGACAAAGGAACTATCATAATTACCACAGATTCTGCAAAGTTTTTTCCTGAAGGAAAGAAAAATAAAACACCTACAAAAAAACAAGATGTTGACGGTGTTTCTGGAGCAACATGGGAAGGGAACGATTCTGATTATTATGAACCAATAAACATTTCGCATAAAGACCCGAGTAAACAGGCTTTATCAGATTTTAGAGATTCTATTATGGATAATAAAGAGCCTATATCTAATGTTGTTACAGGAGCAAAAGCAGCCATTTGTGTGCAAATGGGATTAGATGCCATGTATAATAACAAAATAGTAATAACTGATTCTCATTTTGATTATTTATAAAATTATTTTTTGATATTAAATAAATTAAAAAACCCTGTAAATTATAAATTTACAGGGTTTTTTAATGCGCTTTGATTCGTAATAAGTGGAGATCGACAAGTATCATAATTTGAACTTTCGGGTGTTTGTAGGTCTTTCAAAAGGACTCTTTTTTAGAGGTTACCGAAGGGTTTTGATTTAAAAAAACTTTTATATTTGAGTTGTAATTTGAATATCAACTATCATCAAAATGGATCAATTCTTATTATTCTAGCAGTTTGGAGTTCTCATGGATACAGAATTTTATCTCGTTTTTTAAAAATTGCATAATACGACTTATCTAGGACTTAAAAACGCTCAAAATATCTCGAGTATATCATTCTTGAATGATCTCATTTGTAATGTAAGTATTTGTATTTGAGATCCAATTTAGATTTTTAATTTATATTAGTTTCTTTCATTACGTCAATTATCAAAGAATAAAAGTTCTATCTTTACATAATACACGCACCACTCAAACTTATTTTATGAAAGAAATCGATAAATCGAACCAAGAAGCCAATTTAGATAAGTTGAGCGATGACGAAAAAATTATACTTGATGCGATGGGCCTCAATGGAAGTTCTCGAAGAGATTTTTTAAAACAGGTCTCTAGTGCTAGCTTGGGAATCTATGCTTCCTCTTTTTTTACAACAGACTTATTCGCTCAAACTATGAAAGTCTTACCAGAAAGCACACAAGTTTTAATGAACGAAGTAATGGTTAATCTCAGGGTCAATAATACTATAAAGCCACTAACATTAGATTCTAGAACAAGTTTACTCGATGCTTTGAGAGAAAGGCTGGCGCTCACAGGTACTAAAAAAGGATGTGATCATGGTCAATGTGGTGCGTGTACAGTTATAATCGATGGGAAACGTAAATTGTCGTGCCTAACGCTCGCTGCCACCTGTGAAGGTAAGGAGATTGCAACGGTTGAGGGTTTTGCCACAAATGGTGAGATGCATCCAATGCAGCAATCTTTTATCAAACACGATGGATTTCAATGTGGTTATTGTACACCTGGACAAATTTGTTCGTCTATAGCACTTTTAGAGGAAGCTAAAAATGGAGAAGCTAGTTATGTTACAGAGGATTTGAAAAATATAAAAACGGACTTAACACTTTCCGAGGAAGAAATTCGGGAACGCATGTCTGGAAATATTTGTCGTTGCGGAGCGTATAATAACATTGTACAGGCCTTTAAAGAAGTGCATTCGGGTGATGCTGAAATGCCAACTTGGACATTTGCAACCCAAGAGCAAATGGATACTGCTAAAAACGCTTAGATAACCAACGTATTTCTTACTTGAAATAGGAGTAAAGATTTTAAAATTTAGAGACAATGAGACCATTTAAATATACTGGTGCAAAAACTAAAGAAGAAGCGCTACAAGCATTTACCAGCACCTCCCACTATTTGGCAGGTGGTACAAATCTTGTAGATTTAATGAAAGAAGATGTTGAACGTCCAGACCAATTGGTTGATGTTAATCATCTTGATTATAAAAAAATATATAGTAACGATGAGGGGGGATTAACTTTAGGCGCGATGCTCAGTAATTCTGATACTGCCAACGATAAAGAAGTACGAACCAATTATCCATTATTGTCGATGGCGATGCTGTCTGCTGCTACGGCGCAAATTAGAAATATGGCCACCAACGGTGGAAATTTATTGCAGCGCACACGGTGTCCTTATTTTTTTGAGACTTCCATGCCTTGCAACAAAAGAGAACCAGGATCTGGCTGTGGCGCTTTAAAAGGATCAAATGCGGCGCATGCTATTTTTGGATATAGTGATAGTTGTATTGCGACAACGCCGTCAGATATGTGCGTTGCACTGGCAGCTATTGAGGCAACTGTTGAAGTTCAGAAAGTTGATGGTTCGTCAAGAATGATCGACTTTGTAGATTTCCATCGATTGCCAGGAGATCAACCAGAAAAAGATACCACGTTAGTGCAGGGAGAATTAATAACTGCCATTCATCTTCCAAAACCTATTTTTTCAGATCATTACTATTACTTAAAAATTCGTGAGCGTTCAAGCTATGCGTATGCATTAGTTTCAGTAGCGGCAGGACTACAAGTTAAAAATGGCGTTATTAAAAAAGCTGGACTGGCTATGGGGGGTGTAGCGCATGTACCTTGGAAACTTTTTAAAGCGGAAGCATTTCTTGCTGGGAAAGCACCTACTCAGGCTAATTTCAAAGCAGCAGCAGAGATGGCATTGAAAGATGCTAAACCGTTTGAAGCGAATGAATATAAGGTAGCTATGGGTAAAAATGCTATAGTAAGAGCATTGACCCAAGCTTATGAAAGAGACCTGTAATCCCAATTTCAAAAAATAATAAATCATTATGAAGACATCAAATGCATCCGGAATTGGAAAAGCTATAAATAGAGTAGAGGGACACCTGAAGGTGATGGGGAAGGCTAAATATGCATCCGAATTTACAGTAGAGAATAAAGTATATGGGCAAGGAATAAATAGTACCATCGCTAAGGGGGAAATTATTTCAATAGACACATCTGAAGCTGAAAAACTTCCGGGTGTTTTAGAAATTATCACCTATAAAAATGCAGAAAAGCTGAAGACGTTCGATACGGATATGCCAGCAATAGGAACTGACAGTATCGCTCCAGTTTTGCAAAGTAATAAAGTGCATTATTATGGTGAATATGTTGGTTTTGTAGTTGCAGAAACATTTGAACAGGCACAGTATGCGGCGAGACTAGTCAAATATACATATAAGAAGGACCCTACTGCACTTATTAATTTTAAAGAATCAAGAGATAAAGCATATAAGCCTACAGAAGATTCTGACTACTCTAGAGGGAATCTAGAGAAAGGACTTTCAGAAGCAGATGCGATAGTGGAACAAACATATAATACGCCCATAGAACATCATCACCCAATGGAATTGCATGCCACTATTGCAAGTTGGGATAACGGAAAGGTAATAGCCTATGCAAGTCAGCAAATTGTTGAAGACGCTAGAATAGCTATTTCAAATACCTTTCAGATCCCAAATAAAGATGTGCGCGTCATTGCAGCGTTTGTTGGTGGTGGGTTTGGTTCGAAATTAAATTTAAATCGTCATGTAATTATGGCGGTTATGGCATCAAAAATGGTTGGGAGACCAGTGCAAGCAACTGTTACTAGAACTCAAATGTTCACTAATACGAACATGCGTCAAGCAAACGAGCAAAAACTACGTATTGGTGCTAAAAGTGATGGTACATTAACAGCGTTATTTCACGAAACACTTTCGCATACATCAGCAACTGAGATGTTTCAAGAACCATGTGGATTACTTACTAAAATGTTATACAATGTGCCCAACAATACTGTGAAAGCACGTTTAATTCCTATGAATCTCCAAACACCTTTTGCGATGAGAGCTCCTGGTGAAGCGACTGGAAGTTTTGCATTAGAATCTGCTATGGATGAAATGGCTTGGAAATTAAATATGGATCCTATAGAGTTTCGTATCAAGAACGATACTCAAAAAGATCTTCACGCAGAAAAACCCTTTTCATCTAGATTATTGGTGGAATGTTTACGCATTGGAGCAGATACATTTGGGTGGAAAAATAGAAAAGCAAAACCAAGAAGTAACCCAAAAGGGAATTGGTTAGTAGGCTATGGGGTGAGTGCGGCGTCTAGAGCTTCCCCTTACCTAAAAACGTATTCTAAAGTAATTTTAAAATTAGAAAATGCCAAGGTAAACGCAACGATTCAAATGGATGCGACAGATATTGGAACAGGAAGTTATACCATTATAGCACAAACTGCTTCAGAATATTTGGGGATTCCAGTAGCACAGATTAATGTAGAATTAGGAGATTCTGATTTTCCAATGACACCAGGTTCTGGAGGGTCTTGGGGAGCAGCTTCATTTTGTAATGGTGTACGATCTGCTTGTGAGAACGCCGTCAATAAATTAAAGGATAATAGAAATATAAAGAAAGATAAGGACGTTGCTTTGGCAGAACTTATGAAGCAAAATCAGATTACCACATTTGAATCGGAAGGTATGGCTGAGCCATCCACAGAGTATGGTAAATACTCTGTATTTTCTTTTGGCGCAAACTTCTCTGAAGTGTGGGTAGATAAGTATACAGGAATGTATAGAATTAAGAGAATGGCGACGGTCGCTTCAGCAGGAAAAATATTGAATCCTAAAACAGCCTACGGACAGATTATCGGTGGTTTAACAATGGGAGCTGGTATGGTGATTGCTGAGCAGTCTAAGATTGAGCCTAACTTCGGGAATTTTATTACCCGATCTTTTGCAGATTATCATGTTCCGGTAAATTTAGATATGGCCAATGTAGATGTGGTTTTTCTTCCTGAAGAAGACAAAATTGCTAACACAATGGGGATTAAAGGTATTGGAGAGTTAGGAATTACCAGTGTTGCAGCTTCAATAGCGAATGCGATATTTAACGCAACAGGAAAGCGAATGCGTGATTTACCTATAACTCCAGAAAAGTTAATCGAAGCAGGATTGGAACCAGGTGTAACGATTTAAATTACAGGACGATTAGTGTTTATTTTTAGAAAAAGCGATTCATTAATATGAATTAAAACGGAGATTGCTAAAAAATTTAGATTTTTTTCAAAAAGTATAGCACCAAATCATTCAGAAGTAATGCTAAACTTGTATTCATTTTTTCTTGAAAATGGAATTTTACTGCATGAATATGGCAAGCTCCATTTTCATAGACTGGAAAATTTAAATTTCAAAATAGGTCATCGAATTGGTCTCCATTGAGACGGTTTTAAATGATATCAAAATGAATCAAATAAAACAAAAACCCTGTAAATGATACGTTTAAAGGGTTTTTAATTCGGTTTAATACGCAATAAGTGGAGTCTCGGAGACAACGACGATAATTTGAGTTTTCTAGTGTTTATAAGGCTTCTGAAAGGTGCTTTTTTTAGAGGTAACCGAATTGGTCTCGATTTAACAAACTTTAACGTTTGTTTTGTTTTTAAAATGATAAAACGCATCAAAATAATTCAAATTTTATTTTTGATTCGCGATTCACGAATTGCAAATCGATTAAAGTTTGATATAAGAATATATCGAAAAAAATCGAATGTGTCGATGCCATCAATAGAGTTGCTTTTAAATTTCGAAACTATTTACAATATTGAAAAGATAAATCGACCCAACTTTCCGCAGATGATGTATGTTTAGTTCCAATATAAATATATCATTAATAGTGAATTATAATACACTATTTGAGTAATTTTTAGGTTTAAGTATCCGAATTATGTTCAATAGTGTAATAAAAGACACTTTAATTATTCGTCTAAAAGCACTTAAAATTTAATTTATTGTATATCGCGATATGCGATATACTTTTGTGAGTTATTAGTTAATAATGAAAATATGACTAATATTGCATATCGCAATACGCAATATTATGAAGGGCAATAACAATTTAAAACCACAAGATATCCTAATTCTCTTAAAAATTTGCATTTTAAAAGACCAGAAGTGGTTTCAACATACACTTTCCGAAGATTTGAACATTAGCCAATCCGAAATATCAGAGTGCCTTTCCAGGTTAAAATATTCAGGATTGATAGATGCAAGCCGAAAGAGGGTAAGTGTATTAAATTTGTTGGATTTTTTACAATACGGAATTAAATATGTTTTTCCACAACAGCCAGGTCCAATTGTAAGAGGTATTAGGACAGCACATTCTTCATCACCATTAGATAAAGAAATTCAAAGCGATCAGAATTATGTTTGGCCTTATGCAAGAGGAGATATGCACGGTCAAGCAATACTACCGCTTTATAAATCTGTTCCAAAAGCTGTTTTAAAAGACAAAAAATTACATGAATTTTTGGCTTTAGTAGATGCAATTAGGGTTGGTAAAATACGAGAGCAAAATTTGGCTATTAAATTTTTAAGAGAACGTTTGCAACATGAATAATAATCAAATTAATTTAAAATCGTAGCGCAGGTATAATTTACAATGATAAGAAAATCGAATTTTCTTATCATAACTTCATTGAATGATAAGATATTCTAATTTATTTATCATTACTGTGTTTTGTCAAAATCGACTTCTTAAACTCTGATTATATCTAATTACATATAAAAAATTCATTTTAATTAATATTATACGTATTTACATATAATTTACTATATTTGTATATAATTATATTTAATTGCATATAATGAAAGAATTGTCAGAGTTTGTGAAAGCCCGTAGAAAAGCCGTTGATTTAACGCAAGAAGAGTTCGCCTATAGAGCAGGAGTAGCGCTTACAGTAATTCGAAAAATAGAGCAGAACAAAACAAACTTAAACTTAGGTAAAGTTAATCAAGTTTTAAAAATGTTTGGGCATAAACTTGTTCCTATAAGTTTAAAAGAATTAGAAGATAATGAGACAAGCTAGGATATATTATGATAAGGTATTTTGTGGTCTTTTAACAGAGACTAATGACGGCGATTTCACTTTTAATTATGATAGTGATTATATAAATCAATATCCTGATCAGTTTATAACCTTCACAATGCCTGTTAGTAATACAGAATATAAAGACAAACGTTTGTTTGCGTTTTTTGAAGGTTTGATTCCTGAAGGTTGGTTGTTAGATATAGCTTCAAAAAGCTGGAAGATTAACAAAAATGACCGTATGGGGCTGTTGCTAGCTTGTTGTAAAAACTGTATTGGAGCAGTAAGTGTAGAATCTGTAAATGAAAGCTATGAGTAAGTGTTTGTATTGTTATAAAGATGTTGATTCAGATAGCGATTTTCATGTGGCATGTAGCTTAACTTTTTTTGGTACAGAAACACCACCAAAAATTAACTACTCATTAGATGATATGCATGAGTTGGCACTAAAGGTAGTTGAGAGAAGTGTCTCAGTTCCTGGCGTTCAACCAAAATTATCAATGTCATTATTAAATGATGATAAAACAGATAGCAGATTAACCGTAGTTGGTGCTTTAGGCGGAAATTATATTTTTAAGCCACCATCTAAAGACTTTGCCGAAATGCCAGCAAATGAGCATGTAACTATGAAGATGGCAGAACTGTTTAGTATTGATGTTGTTCCTCACTCTCTTGTAAAATTAGCTTCTGGAGAACTATCTTATATTACTAAGCGAATAGATAGAGCAGAAGATGGATCAAAAATACACATGATAGATATGTTTCAGGTGCTAGAAGCATTTGATAAATATAGAAGCTCAATGGAAAGGATTGGTAAGGCTATTGAGATGTATGCAGAAAACACGCTTTTGGATAAGCTGAGGTTTTTTGAACTTACCATTTTTTCATATTTAACGGGAAATAACGATATGCATTTAAAAAACTTTTCGATGATTAAAACATCTTATGGTTGGGCATTGTCTCCCGCCTATGATTTGTTAAATGTATATATTGTTAATCCACAAGATACAGAGGAATTGGCATTAACTATTGCTGGTAAAAAGAAAAAACTAAAACTTCAAAATTTTCTTGATTTTGGAGAGGGCTTAGGATTGTCAAAAAAACAAGTTCATGGTGTTTTAAAACGCTTTTTGGGATTAAAAAAAGAAGCTTTTAATTTAATTGAAATCTCTTTTTTAAGTGATAAAATGAAAATCTCATATAACAAAACTTTATTAAGAAGGTTTGAATTTTTTAGTTTTGAGTAATAGTTTTTTTTTTTTGATATATATTTTGCAATTTATGGAGTAGACTTTTTTACTCAAAATTGACACTATACGGGAATGACATCTGTAGAATACAAAACCAACTATCAGCCTCTTTGTTTTTATTAAGATTGTATTTTAAAGAAAATTATGACAGTTTATCTGATTTTCATACGCTGAATTTAGAAAAAGACTACTTTAATTGACTCCTTAAGTATTGAATTATAATCAGTACGAATTTGTATAATTCTTTGTTGATTGCGCAAAATAGTAACTGTTATCCATTTTTTGGATAGTGTCGGCTATGGTGCTTGCCATTATTTTTTACTTTTAACTAAAACCAACCACATTATGAAAATTCAAATCAATTTTTTAATTAGCCTTTTTCTTCTATTTTTTATTACAGTACACCTACAAGGTCAGGAATATCATGCTACTTTAGTGAGTTCCAACCTAGAACTTAAAGACAATTCTACAAAAATACCTGATAATGTCATTTTAAAAGTGAATCAAGATGAAAGTGGTTTTACGCATGTCGTTGTTAGTGATGGAGTAAAAGATGTTGCCGAAATTTTATTAAAACCTTTTAGTTATGAATTATTTAAGGCCAAAATGAAAGGTTATATGTTTCCAAAGTTAGTAATTGACTCAGTTGTATCAGGTGTATTTGATGATAGTGATGATAATGATCAGAAATTAATGAATCTTTATACAACAATAAATTCTTATTTTAATACTGTAAATGAACGACAAGAGGTTGCTACGGTTAAATTAAAAAAAGCGCATATAAAAATTTATGCAGAACTTCTTTTTACAAAGACTAATGATCCCTCTAAAACCAAAATATTTAAAGTACACATAGGCGATTTAGAGAGACCAGAAGTATTTATGACTTTCTATTCTGGCTTTATTGAAAAAATTGAAGTACATGGAGGTTTTAATGGTAATGCTATTAAATTAAGTAATGAGTATTCTATTGGTGTCTCTTCAGAAAGCAATGTAGAATCTTTTAATAAAATTAGATTATTTACTAAATATCCATATGATATGGATATTGAAAAAATTAAGAGAGCTGTTCCTATTCTAAATCCCAATCATCAAACTAATAAAGATATAGATGGAAACGAATATAAGGTTACCATAGAACCAGAAAAAAGAACAAGTAATACAAAAGGGTATCAATTAGAAAAGTTAAAACACACAGGTAAATTTCACTTGTATTTAAATGATTTAATTTCATATGAGCGTTATTTAGACGTCAATGCAAATGATATTAGTCCATCAAAGCAACGTATTGTTTTAGATGAACAACAAGAATCAGCAAAAGTTTACAGAGAAGAGTCCACTAAAATTCTCGAGGCAGTAGTTTATACAGATTTGCTTGGCGCTTTAGAAGTAGAAAATCCAAATGGTATAATACAAACTGAAATCAATAAGAAATTTAATATTAATACAGCTAGAGGCGACTTTTTAGGCTCTGGTGGTGGTATGTTTGAGTATTTAGATGTTGGTATAAAATTGTCTAAAATAGAGGAGGATAACAAGTATATATTGCCAGTTGCAAGTGAGTTTGGACTTTTAAATATTTTTAGACATAGAAACTTTTCAGTAGGAGGTTTGCTAAACATAATTACGTTTGAAAATCAAAACTTAAAATTGAATGCTTTTTATGAAAGTGGCTTTGAGTTTTCTAGAAGTGCTTATAAAATTAATGACGTAACAGAAGGTACAAACCTAAATGCTATTCAATGGAGTCACCAATTTAAAGTGCATATTTTCCCAGAAAAAAGATATGGTGTTGTTTTAAGAGATAAATTATTTTATTATGAAGTCTTAGAGAAAGAAGAAGAACTTTTGGGCTTATTAAATAAAAAGAAAGATTGGTTTAATACAATAGAATTATCTGCATATCTAGATATAGCAACATCTGCTAAATTATTTGTGAGATATGCGCTTGTGCACGAATTAAGTAATATTGACAATAATTTTTCTAGATTTCAAATAGGCACTGCTTTTTTTCTTTTGCAAAAAAACAGAAAAGATTTAAAAAAGGAATAGATTTTATTAGCCCGAGCTAACACAAGGGCTTATGATATATTTAGAGTCTATTTGTTTTCTAATTTAATACCAAACAAAATAGCCTCACAGACACCATACAAAAACTAATAGAAGCCATTCTCAAAGCTTTAGTCATGGTATCTCCAAAAAACGAATCTGGCAACAACACGTCGTAACTTATAAAGACGGTTGGGCAGTTAGTCGTGAAGGAAACGCCCTTTTTACCTCAAAAAATAGAAAGTCAAGTACAGCCATAAACAAGAAAATAAAAGTAGCCTATTTACTCTCGATACAACCATAAATCTAATCATATCAAAAGGTCTTGGCTTTTATATTAACGAAATATTTACTAAAAGAGCATCAGTAGCATATATTCTTGGGATAATTTTTAGGTCATAATTAAATGATATATTTAATGCTGATAACACCTGCCATTAGCATTTTTAGTTTTTCGTTTACAACGTGTTCCAGACTTTGTTTTTCCTGTGCATTGTGTGGAAGTCGTTTTTTGAGTATGTGTGTTTGATAATGATGATTTAGAAGACGTTGTTTTAGCTTGGGTGTTTTTGTTAGTTGGTTTACAAACGGAGCATGGAGAATAACCCAACAATTTAGCCTTTTTTAATGTTATTTCTTTCTTAGAATATTTAAGGTATTTACAAGTATTCTTATGATATTTCTCTCCTGTTTTGGTAGTGTAAACACTTTGAGCATTAATGCTAGATGCAAATGTTATTGAAAATATAAAAATAACAATTCTAATTATTTTCATTTTTTTGACTTCTTTTTATTGATTCTCCATTCCCAAGGAGGGATTGCATTTTTGTCTTGCCATAAACCAACTTTATCCGCTCTTGCTTCATCTTCTAAGGTCTGCAAATTCTTGTCTTTAGAATATTTTACATAATGCCATGCTAAACCATATTTCACAAGTTCATGACTTAGGTTTAAAGAATCATTGTAAATCACATTACAAATAAATCGTCCATAACGGTCTTTCTTTAAATATTTCAATTTTATGTTTTTACCAAAAATAGCTTCTGATGTAAATTCTTTAGCTTTTGCAGAAAAGGGTTGTCTTCTTTCAGGGCAATCTATATTTGCTACTCTTACTTTTATAAGTGTGGAATCTTTTGTTAGAAGTTTAAAGGTGTCTCCATCGGTTATTGCAACAACTTTACCTTTTAGTATTTGCTTTTGTGAATAGCAGTTTAAAACAATAAAAAAAAATAAAATGAATCGATACATTTCTTCTAATTTAAAAGATTAGGCATTTCTGGGTAAGGTACAAAGCTATTAGAAATTAATTGCAAACTATCTCTCAACAATAAGCTAAAGGAAATCAGGGTTAAAGCAATTACAATACTTAAGCCAATGTGGTTATTCTTTATTTCTTCAAATATTTTTAAGCCTTTAAAAAAATGTTTTACGAGATTTATAGCAACAAAATTCATCAATAATGCTGAAACCATAGCAACCATTATAAGTACTGAAATATGTTTAATTGATTCAAATACATACGTCCACGAATCTGAAATGCCTTCTAAAAGTTTTAAAGTTGAAATTATTGGCGTAATTAGTGCTGAAATTAGGTAGAATACAGAAAACAAAATACCTCCTGAAACAATTCCGTAGGCTGAATTAAAATCTTCAATTTGGTGTTTTTTGGATATAAATCGTTTTATAAACCAAAATATTATCGTTAGTGTTAAAATTGATATGAGAAGAAAAATACTAAATTGTATCAATCCCATTTTAAATACATTTTGTTCCATGATTAATTGTTATTAGTTAATAAATGCACATTCCATAAGTTCATATTAGAAATTTTTGGATCAAGAATACCTGGTTGAAAACCTGATGCTGTAGTTTCCCAAACATAATATTTTTGCCCTTTTATCACTTTGTAAGTTCCACTATATGGCAAATTGATGGCAATTATAGAGTGTTGATAGGACAAACTTCCTAAAACTGCTACATCAAATCCAAACTTTGAAAGTATAGTAAAAAGTATTACAGTTCGTGTATCACAATCACCTTTTAAATTTGCTATAAATTCTACAGGTGCTTGAATTCCGTATTTAATATCACTAATGCAACATCGTGGACACTTTTCTAATTGATGCTTTATAAAATTCTCTTCATAAGAATCTTTATTGCAATTTTGCTGCATTACCAAAGCATAAGGTATAGACTGAATACAGGACACAACCATTTCTGCAAATTGCTTTTTATTAAGCTGGTTAGCTCTAGCAATACTGTCAAAAGTAGTGAATACATTCTCCAATTTACTTTTATCATTTTCTATTAGCGAATTGTATAAAAGTGACCATTGGTAATCATTAAATAAATTGTAATGAGTCAGGTTTCTATGATTTGTAGATAATTTATAATCAGATTCTAAAACACTTAAATTCCCTTTATACAAATATTTATTATAATCTCTCCAAGTAAGTTTATGGCTAATCAAAATGCTACTATCTTGAAGTCGTATTTTTTGAACTTTTTCTTCAACAGAATATTCTGTTTCTTTAGGTTTTATAACCTCTTTCGTGGATGTATTTATTACAGCAGAATGAATACCAGAAATTAATGAAATGAAAAACATTAGAATAACAAAGTTATATAGCAACCTAAGCATCCAACCTAAAATATTGATGATTGCTGAAGTAAATGCTGAAAAATAAGTGAGTAGAAAGTAAAGTGCTGCCAAACAAGCTATTGTAATTATTCCTGGAAGACCTATTGCCCCAAGTAATAGAAAGCCAAAGCCTATAATTAAGATCCATCCAAAAATTTCAGAACAGCCTGTGTTGTTATATGTTGAAAATATTTCTCTTTTCTGGGTAGTAGAACCATCTTCGTATTCAACTTCGACTTTATAATCATCTGAAACCAGCTTTGGACAATTGCATTTTTCCAAGGTATAATTACAATTGTCACAGACTTCAATCTCTACAGTTTCTTCTTTATCTGTAGTATCTATTAAATATCCATATACCACACATGTTAATGTTCCAAAAGTCTTATTATCTTCCTTGTTTACATCTTTTATAGTAATGGACTCTACTTTAGGCTGATTGATTTTTAACTTAAACGCATCAAAATCGGTTACTTTTTCTTCTGTAACAGAAATAACATTTTCGAATTGATCTTGTAAAAAATGAATTTCAGATTCTATAGATTCATATCCTTCCTCAGAAATGATTTGAACATAATGGATTTCTCCTTCATAAATATGAATATCATAATATTTCGCAGTATTTAAAAATGATTTCCCATCGACAAAATCGCCATGGTATTTGCCAACAAAATTGCCTTTTACAAACGTTTTACGTTCTATCTTTTTTATGACCTTAATCTTCTTTGTACCCATACAAATGTTTGATAAAGTCTGTTTCTAATCCTATAACACGTTCATCTTTAATCTTAATGAAATTAAACGGCGGGTCTTCATAATTCTCAACAACATTTAAAGCTTCGCCAATAGAATTGCTGAAAGCTTCTGGATAAAATTGCTTGAAAAACCGATATTCGTCTTCGATGATTTTCTCTTGCACTATCAATCGTTTTCTGTTATAAAAACCAGATGGAGATGTTGTAAATTTCAGTATAAATGGTGTTAAGAATAAGATGACTAGAAGAATGGTCAATAACCATATTTGAGGATGTTTTTCATTGATAAGAATCAAGCTTCTAATAAAATATGGCGAATCATTCAACAAAAGTTTGGTTTCTTCTATTTGTAGTGTTTTGTCATTTTTTAAAAAATCGAGTTTATTAACAAGAAAGTTTTCTTTAGTTTCTGCATCTACAATACGATTTTCACTAATTTTTTTCTGTAACTCATCAAGTTCTTTTTTTACTATTGTTATTTCCTTATCGAAATAAAATGTGGTTTTATTAAGCGATTTTTTTATTTCTATGCATTTGAATGTTTCAACTTCGCTCAACACAGCTTTATCTAAAATTATCGTCTCTAATGGTTTGATTACTGTTAGACTAATGAGGATGATAAACAAAATACGAATGCTCAAAGACACGTAATACCCAAAACTATAGCTTAGTTTTTTGGCTGAAAGCGTTATGATATTAAGCCTGTAAATATTAATAATCATCATAGTGAACACGAATCCAATTATCCAAGACATAACGGGAATTTTAAAAAGTTTATTAAACGTGTGATGGTACGAGATTACGCTTAACCAGAAAAGTACGAATACCAAAATCCCACTACACAAAAATCGTATTTTAAGATTTTTTTTTGTGTTTTTAAGAATTTGAGGGTCTTCACCTGAAAACTTCCAAAAAAAGTGATATAGAACTTGAGCTATCTGCATTTAAGCTTCAGAAATATAATCTTCTAGATTATTGTTTATCTTTTCTTTTTCTTTTTCTTTCCATTTTTCAATGATATAATCACTTAATTCTTTTTGCGCTTTTATGAGCATCATTTTTTCTTCTACCTTTTTATTGGCTTTGTGGTTTATAATTAGATTTCGTTCTTGCCCTTGTTTGTCTTTATAATAATCGTATTTTATTTGAATGCCTTCATCTGCTTTTAAAAGTTCGTTAACATTGTCTGACATATAATCGTAGGGACTTTTAATAAGCATCATTTTAAAGAAGATAGGGGTTAGCTCAATAACTACAAATAGCAGTGTTATAAAAAATGTAATCCAAAAACCAGCTACTTTGTGTGCTAAATGGATGCGCTCTAGAAGGCCGTCCAATCCACCTGCGACTTCTTCGTTTTTGTCTAGTTCCACTTCTAATTCATTTTGTAATTTCAGTTTACTAGAGAGAAGTCGATCCATTTCTGCTTTGTTTACCGAGTCAAAATCGTCTAGTTCCAACTCCAACTTATCAACTTGTTTTTTAAGAGCACCTGATAATGGTCCATCACCCGGTCTAGTTCCTGGCACTTTGCCATTTAATTGATTTGTGTACTCTTGTTCTGCATTTTTTATTCTTCCAATTAAATCAACTCTTTTATCTTCAATTTTTTTTAAGTCTTTATTGATGATCGCAAATCTATCATCGTAATTTACTTTGGTTGCTTCTTCATATTGTTTTCGCTTTTCTAACTGGGCTTGGTGCAATTCCGCATCTATTTCAGATTTAAACATTCTAATTTCCATAGGTTTGGAAATTGTTATGGCTATTACTAAACCCATTATAATCCTTGGTATTGAGCCTGTGAATTCTTGCCAAGTAATGGCTTCTGTTCCGTCTCCTTTGCCTGTAGCAGCTACAATAAAACGGTCTATATTGAAAATAATAAGTCCCCAAATTATTCCAAAAACCAAAGACATAAATGCTGTTGGATAATGGACTGCATCATCTAGAGCAGAACCTTTTGGTTCAAAAATCGTATAAATAGCATAACCTCCAGCCAATGCAGCCATAAATCCTGTGGCTGCTACAATACCACCTAAACAAGCATATTTTACTTGGTCGTTGTAAGTGCTTCGTTTTAATATATAGGCATCTGAACCAGCAGCTTTCCATAACATCTGCATTATTTTCCCAGGCTTAGGACTTTCATAATATTCTCTATTCATAATGATGATTATTTAGTTGATCTATGGTTTTAAAATTATCAATATCTGTTAGTTCTTTAATAGGCTCTTTTAACGTTTTGAATTTTAAGTTGTTTAATTTGTTGTAAATGGTAATTGGTTTGAATTTTATAGAAGAAAATGAGCTTACATTTTGTAATCCGTTATTAATATTATGCGGAAGGATGAATCTTGAATTATACTTTTTTAAAACTGAAATCTTATTTTTTAAGATTTTACAGTCGAAAGACTTCTGCTTCAATGTTATGACTTGAATATTGGTATTTGATTTTATGGTTTTGTTATAGCCATAGCTTTTTAGTGAAAATTTAGTCTTTTCTTTAGCAATCTTAAAAATGAAATTCCCTGAATTTAAATATACTTTTGAAGAATTTTCTAAAATTGAAAAAAGGTTGTCTTCAACATTCCAAATTAATTGGTTTAAAGAGTCTTCTATACAGTAAGTATTATTAGGTCGAAATTCGTTAATTATAGGCTGTTTCTTTTGAATAAGATATTTAAAATACCTGAAGAGTATAATTGGTAAATACTTAATGATTTGTATTGATATAAGGATATTTCTTTTCAAATAATCAGATTAATATTACTAAAGTAGTAATTGAAGTTATAAAAACAAAAAATAAAATTATACAACCACTTTTATATGATTTAGATAATGTTTTTCTATAGGTTAATCCTGGAATTCCTGTTCTAACAGAGTAACCTTTAGAACTTACTGAACCTTTCTTTGTTCTGTAACTAGGCGTAATTCCTGATTTACTAATATTAATACCTAAGCCTTTACCTAGTTTAATGCGTTTTTGGAATCTGAAGCTCATAAGTCTACATATTTGAAATATACATAGCCAATAGTTTTAGTTTTCTTTACCTTAACTTTTAACCATGGACCTCTACTTTCTATAAAAGTTAGAGATGATTGATCATTGAGTTTTTCTATTACCTTGTATTTAGTGCCTGGGCCTTCTCTCAAGTTTAAAGTAGTAGATTTAACAGTTAAATAATCGCCTTTTAAATATCTTTTTCTATTACTAGAAGAAGAACTATATGAATTTGAGCTGCTTTTATAATTTTTATATACTTTCCTACTCCCTCCACTACAAACTCCACAACTTCCTCCGTTTTTGGAGCAATGTTTGCATCCTGAGCAATTTTTACAGGCTGTACAGTATGAAGAGCCTGTGCATCTGCCACCATCAATACAGCAAGAAGCTATTAAATTATTTGAATTTGTTTGACCATTGGAGTTCAAAAAACAAAAGTTTAAAAAGACAAAAAGGAATAATATTTTCATAATTAAATTTTATTTTGGAGGTGTTCTTCTGTGTGGTTTAACAGGAACTGTTTTTGGTCCAGGTTTAGGTTTATTTGGATTTGGTCTAGGTGTTGGAGAAGGTGTAGATCTTCTATGAGGTTTAACAGTTACGGTTTTCTTAGCCATGATTTATGATTTTAAAATGTATTTGTTGATTTCACTTTCATCAAACACATTATAAGTTTTTGTTATTAATATATTTCTATTATTAATTTCAATTATATTGTAATTAGAGTTACAGTTATTTATTCTGAAAATCATTGCTCTTAATCCAATTAGGAGTCCTTTTTCTTTAGTGATTTTATATACATGATTTGAACAGGATGTTTTAAATAAACACTTTCTACGTTTGGATTCTGGAATATATTTCCAATAGAACCTGATGATAATTAAGAGTAAATGTTTCATTTTATTTAGAGAAGACAACCATTTGTTTCATCGATGTATAACCTGGAGTAGCTCCAAAACCAAAACAGCCTCCATTACCGGCAACGAAAGTTGAGATGCTTTCAACTCTTATATAGTTCCACCCTTGATCCGTATAGTGCTTAACGAATCTTTCTAAATAATCAGCAGCATTATTTGATGTTGATGTCGCAGTTTTCGTGTTGAAAGTTGGGTCTAGAGGTACTACTTTATATTCCATATTTTTAAAATTTAGTATTTTGTATCTTTAGATGATTTAGGATCATTTCCTGGCTTTACCGTATCAGAATCTCTTATTTTACCATCCAATCCATGAATTCTAACTTCTCCTCCACCAGAATTTGCTGATAATTCTTTTGCTCTTTTTTCAGCTTCTTTTTGTGTATCTGCATATTCACTTACTTTAGTAGCTCCTTCTTTTTTAACTCGCCATTGTTTTTTTTCATTATCTTTTGATACATGATAATTTGCCATAATTTCTATTATTTAAATATTTTAAGTTTTCAAACTTAAACCCATTAAAAAACAAAATCTTACGGGATTCCGTAAGGTTTTGTTTTTATTAAAAAGCTTATTAGTTTTTACATCCATATTTAGCACATGTTATTTTATTGCTAGTATTTTTACAATGACTTGGATGTTCTATGGTATCAATACCACAGGCTGTTTTACCTCCTTTTTGTCCTTTATGGACTTCTCCTCCTTTTTCTATATGTTTTACTGCAATAATGTTAAGTTAAATCAACAGTTTCCGCATCAGGTGCATTAGTTTTAACCGATTCTATACCATTATCACGTCCTGCTGCTGATTCATACATTTCACTTTTACCTATAACTTCTCCGTTACCAGCTTTCAATGTGAAATAGTACTTATCATTAGATGATTTTTTTCTGTTGTAATTATCATCATCAGGCGAATTGGTTTTTACAGAGTCAATACCATTCTCACAACCTTGTTTAGACTTATAAGTTTCACTAGTTAAAATAATTTCTCCATTTCCTGCTTTTAAGTTGAAGATGAATTGATCATTACTCGTGTCTTTAATTTCAAATTTTGGTTTCCCCATTTTTTTAATTTTTAAGATTAATAATCCCCAAACCTAAATCTATTAAAAGACTATTCCTTACGGAAACCCACATAACAAAAAAAGCACGTCTTAATTTAAGACGTGCAACCCTCAATTATCATAAAGATAATCGCTTTACTAATAGCAATACAATACTATAAAGTATAAGATTGTATGTTTTACGGGATTCCGTAGAATCTAAGAATTTCTGTTTCTACAGGAATAAAAGTTGAATTATATAAGCCCTAAATCTTTAACAATGGCTACTAGGTGTATGGCATTGTTAGCCTTAAATTGGTCTTTAAGTTTATTGATTTGTTTTTCAACAGAACTTAAACTACTAGGCGTTATATTATTATTTTTAAATAGTTTACTTATTTCATTTTGAGATAAACCAAGCGAGAGCTGTTTTATCAATTCAATATCATAATCGTCTATCTCTAAATTAGTTTTAGGGCTTAGAGCGTTTTCAACTTGAGGCGAAAGAAATATTTTTTTATTATAAACACTTTCTAATGCTTTTTCTAACTCAGAAGCTCCTTTTCTTCCTTTACATACATAGGCATTTACTTGGTGCTTACTAATTAAAGTTCTAACTTTCTGTAATCTGTCTTCCATAGAATACACGATTATACTAAGATTTGGGTAATCTGGTCTTAATGAACTAACTAAATCTTCACCAGATAAAAGGTTATTTTCTCTATAGTCTTCTTTAAATGATAAATCGGTAATTAACAAATCAAATGGGTGGTTATCAAAAATGGCTCTTTTTATTTTGAGAGAAGCTTCATCACAATATTGAGCTTTGTGAACATCTCTAACACCTTTGCTTTTAAGTACGGCAAGTACGCCTTCATTTACAACATCATGATCGTCCAAAATTAAAACCTTTTTAAACATAGTTATACTGTTATTTTTGCTTTGAAACCTTTATTAATTTCAGACTCAAAAATAATAGTTCCTTTAATAGATTTTATACGGTTTTCCATATTTAGTAATCCTGTTCCTTTTTTGATTTTGCAACCTATGCCATTATCTGTATAGGTAATGCCTATTCTATTATTAGATTCATTAAAAGTTATAGCTGCATTGGTAGCTTGACTGTGCTTTTTCATGTTTACCATAAGTTCCTGAAGAATTCTATAAAGTGTGATTTTTTTGTAGGCTTCAATCGCGTTCCAATCTATTTTAGGAATGTTTCTTGTGATAATATTAATATCATCATTCTTATAACTTAAAAACAAATCATTGAGTGTTATTTCAAAGTGATCATTTACTGCTAAGTCACTATTTTCTCTTGATATATCACGAGTTCTACTATATATACTATCTAAGTCATCCAGTATGTTATCATTAATACTTGAGTCTTCTTGTAATTTAGTCATTACTTGATAAACATCATTTGCGACTTCATCATGTACTTTTTTAGATATGCGTGTTTCTGTGATGTAGACTTGTTGAATTTTGTCTTTTTTGTGTTTTGATTTTAATATGAAATATAGAAATATTGATATTATAAAAACAAGAAAACCCAATGCTTGATAGAGAGTTTTAGTAGATTTTTCTTTTTCATTTTCTAGCCGATAGTTATTTGCAATTTTTTCTTGCTCGAAATAATTAAATTTTACTAAAGCATATTTGTTTTCTGCTAATTGTTTTGCGTTATCAATACTGTCTTTTACTTTTTTGTATTCAAGTATTTTTTGATCTTTACTTAATGTTATAATATTTTCAAGAGCATCTTCAATATAAGATGAACTCCTCAGTGATTTTGCTATTTCATATGCCTCATTTGCATAATATTCAGCTTTTAAATCATCTTTTTTGTCATAAAAATATTTTGATAAATATTTATTACTCGAATACAAACCATTCCGGTCATTTATTTTAATCCGAATTTTTAAGGCTGTATTTAATTTGTTAATAGCGTTTGGACGATTTAATTTTGATTCAACATAACCTAAATTATCAAGTGCTCTAGAAACTTGTTTTAAGTCTTTTGAATTTTTACTATTTTGGTATACTTCATAAAACTCTTTTTCGGCTAATTCATATTTTAATTGTTCAATATAAACTAGTGCTTTATTGTTTTTAATTATATTAATATTTTCTTCTGATTCAGCTAATTTTAATCCTTCATTGAAGTATTTTAGAGCAGAAGAATAATCTAACAATACCATATATATACGTCCCAATTGATTATACAAACCCACTTTACTCTTAGTTGAAAAGTCATTATCAAAATTTATAGTCAAATAACTCAAGGCTTTAACGATTGAATTTTCACTGCTATAATAGTCACCAAGTTCATATTCAATAATAGCTATCTGTCTTAAATAATTAACTGTTGAGAATGTGTCTTTATCTATTACACTTTTATCTTTTTCATTTTTAAAAAACATATAAGCATCAGTTAAACTATTATTAGATTTAGGATTATTTGCTAAATCAGAATAATAACTTAAGCTATCATTTTTTTGTATGAAAGTGCTTTTTTCATTTGCAAAGCAGGAAATACTATATAAAAAAAGAGGAATGATGTTAATAAACATTTCATTCCTCTAAAGTAATAACTATTTTTTAGTTATTGTTAATTACTATCCTCCTGTTGGTGGAGGAATATTACCTCCATTACCGCAGCAATCTTCTTCCTCGATTGCAGTTGGACCATTATCTTCAATTGCATTTGGAGTGCATGAAAACAGTACTATATTGAGGAAAACCGTAAACATTATTAAATATATTTTTTTCATTTTGCTTATTATTAAAAATTAGACAATAGTGTTGCTGTCCGAGTTTTATCGGATACATTTGTGTTATCAGCAACACGTTATAAAAGAAGAGACGTCTCTCTATTAGTGGGAAGTATGGAGGGCAGAAGTAAAGAAGTATAATTACTTCCCAGAGACTATAAAACTCTACTTTGCTACTCCAGTTTAGAATTAAAGTTCGTAAGCCTTATTACGAGTAAGGCGTTCATTAATTCTGAAGCAAAGAAATATAGAATTGAAGGATGAATAGGAAACAGAAAACAATCAATTTGCAATCAAAAATGTTTATACATGAATGTGTGTCTTATGTTTGTGTTTTGCTCATGTTTTGTTAGTGTTTTTTTATACATTTAGGAACCAATCAATTATAAATCATGAAAAGAAAATTATTTCAAGAAGCATTTAGAAAAGCAGAAAATCAATGTGGAAATAATACTAAGCATGGGTTATCGTCACATCTTGAAAATTTTTTTACTGACGATTTAAAGTTTTCAGTAAGTAAAATGACTTTTGTAAGATATTATGAAAAATATGTTGAAGAAGGTAATGGTTCATCTAGTAACCCAAGTGCAGACTTATTAAATAAAATATCAGAATATTTAGACTATAAGAACTACGAAGATTTTGTTTCAAAGAATAATTCTCAAAAAGGTAGAGAGATTTTAACAAAATCTTATAGCTCTGATGAAGAAAAAAATAAAGTTAATATCTTAAATGTATTTTTTAAAAAAAATAGAATTACCATAATTATTAGTAGTTTATTATTATTTTGTTTTTTTGTTTTTTATTCAATTAATAAAGAACGTTGGATGATTTGGAATAATAATCATTATATGGAGGTTAAATTCAATTTAGAAAAGTACAATCTTGGTAAGATTAAATCATATAATGAAGAGCGTATAAAATATTTTAAATTGATTGTACCAGATTGTAGTACAGAATTTTTTGGGTTGAATAATGAAGTTAAAATCTGGTATGGAAAAAATCACAAAAAAGAATTAGAGTATTTTACGGCTTTAGGACTACATCCTGAAACAGGAAAGACATTAGATCCGATTACTACATACATGATTAAAAAATATATATGCTCTAATTATAGAAATTAAATTCTGTAAATTTTTGTATATCATTTGGGAAAGCAAACTAATTAAAATCCCCACCTCCAGCACATACTAATTCCCTCATTTCGTAAAAACTACATTCACTCAATAGCAAGAGCTTCCAGTTCCGCGCAATACTAGTTATGTCCATTTCGCATCTGCCTATCGGACAGATCCTCCATTCCCACAACCATTATTTTTAGCCAACGCGCAACATAGCGTTCAAATTTATAATTGGGAAATAACATCTTGGTTGTTTCCTTAATCACTTTTCTAGCAAAAGTTATAAAATTTATTTCTCAACAGATTGCATAATCAGGCTCGTACCTCGCTCTTTTTATAAATCTTTATGAGCCTCAAATTTCAGGATTGGTAATTCGAAAAAGGTAACAGCGATGGCACTATGGGAAGTAGATGAATTAGGAAACCTTATATGCTATTTTCTAGTAGTTATTTTTCTTTTGAAAATTCTGCTAAATAAGAGAAAAGAAAAGGAAAACGCTCAAGATATAATAAGTAAATGGTTTTATCGATAATGCAATTAAAAGCTGAATTAAGTTATTATAATTCAAGAGTTACAATTATAGCTTCTTAAATTCTAATAATTCTAGTGTTTGATTTGACTAGTAAATTAACTTGAGTGGAAGTATAGTTTTTTTGAAGATTTATCGGAAAAAAAGATTTCCATGTTAAAACCAAGAAAAAATGACAAAAGTTTCAAGCTATATTTTTGACATACGGTTGCTGTCTTTTAATGACTGCGCAGACCCTATGCACAAGCTTGTTCCTAACGTTGTTTACAATAAGCATTTTGTTCTTTCCTTCCTCGACCTTTCTAAGAAAATAAGCTCTGATATCGGGATCATGATTAATAGCAGCCAAAGCACTCATATGCAAGTGTTTTTTAAGTGTTCTGTTAGCCATAGGATGTATTCTGGACTTTCGATTAATGGAAGATCCGGAAGTGTATTCAAAAGGCACGACACCGCTGTAACAAGCCAGTTGTTTAGGATTGTCATAGCGCGTAAAGAAGTTTGTGAAAACGGTAAGATGAAGAGCCGTGATTTGACCAATCCCAGTCACAGAAGTCACCAAACCGACCGTTTTATTGAGTTTGTCATCAGAAAGAATCAGTTTTTTAATTTCAGCCTCAATACGTTTGATTTCATCTTCAAGATTTTTGTTAATCCTTTTCAGGTTTTTCCTGGCAAGTTTACCAATTTCAGGAGAAAAACGCTCAAGTTCATTAGGGTATTTATTGATATCAGCTCTAGTATTAACCAGCTTTTTTCTAATCTTAAGCAGTATCTTCATTTTTTCAAGAACTTCAGCAATAGGTTTATAAAGTTCCAATTCTGGGTAATTTTTAGATGCATAAAAAGCGATTCTTTTTGCATCAACTTTATCGTTTTTACCGCGCTGAAGACCAATACTCTTGGTGATCTTTATAGGCATTTCAACACAGAAATTGGCTTGTTTTTCAACGAGCTTGGCAATAATAAGCTTTCCGTACACACCTGTGTGTTCCATGCACATCAGCGTGTTGACCAAAGGGATTTTCTGATTTTTAAGAAGCCTAATAAAAGCATTAGTCCCTTTTTTAGTGTTTTCAAAAACGTAAGAGGTAGTCCTATCGTTTTCGATAATAGCTACATCAAAGCACTTTTTCGATATGTCAATACCGATAAAGTAGTTAAAGTTTTGTTTGTTCATAATAGATAAGATTTTAGATAAATGACCAGTATCCAGATAACCATCGAACCCCTGATAATAGGTCTAAAAACCTGAATTTCCATCTGATGCCGTTCCGGAGATAACTGATAAGGGCTTTTATCAAATAAAGTATAAGCCCGAAGCTTTGAATAGCGTATAATTCGCCCCTATCAGTTTGGTCACAGTTTATTATTATAGGGAGTATTCCCCGATAGAAAGTTAACAATTAAAGAAACTCACTAACATATAAATAATCCCTAAATAAAGCGTGTTTGTAAAACTAAGGGGTATAGCAAGAGGGTAACACGCTGCGCGATGTTACATTTTTTAACACATTGATTTTTAGCTATTTGCAGGTGTTTAATATTTTGATTAAAATCATTTTTAGCGTAAAAACGCTCACAGCCCAGTAAAATCAATAAAAATTTCACGGAAAAATGGATGAAGGTTATGAAAAAGAACGATTTGAAAGCCTGAGTATAAAGCGTTCTGTAGTGAAGAAATTTAGAAAATATTCCAAATCAATTTCAAAATCAAACTCAATGACTTTACTTTCAATGGTAGAATATTTTGAGCGTAATGAACTTTCTCCAGAAGATGATTTAAAACCAGGACTAATGGGAATTGAAAATCGAATTAAGAAAAGAATAAATGCGGTAATCGCCATTATTAAAGATATAGAAAAGAATCAAACAAAGCCAACCGTTGGGATGATGCTTACCTTATTTGCAGAAGCCGAACCCAAGGAAGAAACGCGAATTAGACACGCAAAAAGCCCTGAAGAATTCAAAGCTCAATTTGAAAAAAATAAAGCTGAAGCAGAATTAAAAATAGATAATAGATGAAACAAGTAAATTATATCGTTCAACTCAATATGGCTTTTGAGCGATTTCATAATGACATACGTATTAAGCAGGGGCACATCACGTTATATTTTGCGTTTTTCCAAAAGTGGAACAGAGAGTTTTTCAAAACAACTATTACGATTAATCGAGAACTGATTATGGAGCGGGCAAAGATTAAATCAAAAACAACCTATCATAACTTCGTGAAGGATTTGAACGATTGGGACTATCTACAATACTATCCATCATATCATCCAGCGAGAGGTTCTAAAATCAAGATGGCCATTTTTTGTGCCGAACCAGTCCAAAATTTGGACTACACCGTCCCAGAACCACGCCAAAATTTGGTATCTTTTTATAAACATAAAACAAATGAAAATTATAATAAACTGGCAAGGCCAAAAAATGAACTTGTTGTTTTAAATTTTTTTAAAGAAAACAATTGGCCAGAAATTGAAGGCAGAAAATTCTATGCCTATTATCAAATCAAAAATTGGAAATTTAGCAGAGGTCTAAACATCAAAAACTGGAAAACGGCAGCCAATAATTTTGTGAAAAATGGCTTTATGGCAGAAAAGGAAAAACCAACCAGTCCAATTAATGGCTATGTTGATAGATTAAATAGCAAGACCAACAAAGATTATGGACAGCCACTTTGACCTGTTTAAAATTTTAGTGTTTGATGTCTGTTTCTTAAGAAATCATTCACCACAGCAAGCTAGCACGTTCTGTCGGTTCTTTCTAAATAGGATGTTCTGTTATTTTTCTTTTCTCTTTGTTCTCTTTGTTCTCTGAGTTTTCAGTTTCTCTTCAAGAATTTTCATGTCGTCACTAACTTTACGGTCCACAATTTTTGCATAATGTTGTGTTGTTCGTAATGATTTATGACCAAGCATTTTACTAACGGTTTCAATCGGCACGCCATTAGTTAAAGTCACAGTAGTAGCAAAGGTATGTCGCGCTAAATGTGTAGTTAGTGGTTTCGTAATACCGCAAAGCATTGCTATTTCTTTTAAATAAGCATTAGATTTTTGATTGCTAAACACAGGAATTAAACGCTCACTTTTTATAACTTTTGGATCATAAGCATATCGACTTAAAATCTCTTTTGCTATAGGTAACAAGGGAATACTACTTCGAGTATTTGTTTTGGTACGTTTAATATTTATCCATTGCTTACCATCAATACCAATTGTGATATCTGACTTAGAGAGTTTTTCAACGTCCGAATATGCGAGACCTGTGTAACAAGAGAAGACAAACATATCTCTAACCACTTTTAACCTATCAAAATGTAATTCTTTAGTGTAAAGTATTTCTATTTCTTCAGCTGTGAGGTATTCACGTTCCACAGCTTCAAATTGAACTTTATAATTGTAAAACGGATCTCTATCCATCCATTGGTTGGCTAATGCAATACGAATTATCTTTTTGAAATTATTAATATATTTTAGAGAAGAATTATGATTACACTTTCTAGTCGTTTTCAAAAAGAACTCAAATTTGGTTATGAATCTATAATCAATGTCTTTTAGTTTATAATCTTCCAGATTGTATTCATCTTCGATAAATTGTTTGACATGGTCATAACAGGTCCAATATCGTTTTGCTGTACTAACCGAAATATCTTTTCCTGCTGATAAATCGGTTTTTTCGTTATGAATTTTGAAAATTTGAAGAATGTAATGTGTCTTTTTATTTTGACCCGTAAGCTCTTTTATCATTAATGATGGATTTATCGATTCTTGCTCGTCCAACAACTTTTGATGTACTTTTCGTAAGTTATAAATGATGTTATCTATATGAGAATTTATTTCAATAGCCTCTCGATCTGTACCAATAACTTTACCCTTTTTAGGATGCCATTTTTTAGGAGAAATACTCCGACTAATACTCATTTCAGAACGTTTTCCACTTATAGTAATTCTTAAATAAATCGCTGAGTTTTCTAGCAATTTAGACCTGCTTTTTCTAATGAAAAACATGAGATGATAACTCTTGCTCATAATAATGTTCTTAAAGTTCCACCTTAAAGTACATTTTTTAAACGAATTACGCAAATCTTGTAAACTCACAATTCATTGTAAATCATACAATTATAGTGTATTCGGTGTGCACTAATTGAATGTGTTTTGTGCACACCGAATTGCACACCTTTTATATAGTTTTATATGATATCAAATGACATGAAATAAAATGTAAAACCCTCTAAATCATTTATTTAGAGGGTTTTTGAGCTGAGCTGATACTCAATAAGTGGAGTCGGAGAGAATCGAACTCTCGTCCAAACAAGTAACTAAAGAGCTTTCTACACGTTTATTCTTTTCTTGTTTTTTCGATGATAAGCTGGTTAAAGACAACCCACTTATCACTTATCTTTTTTAGTTTCAAAAGGGCATCAAAGCGCTACCCAATCTATGTCAACATTTACGATGCCTCAAAAAGGAACGCCGTTAACCAAGGCTTTCCGGAGACATTTAGCCTTCCTACCTAGTAGGAATGTAGCAAATCTTACTATAATTCAGATTACGCAGCTAAAGCGTAGTTATTCTCGCCGTTTAAAGTTTGACCTAGCCTTTTACGTGTTTCAAAGTCATTACACGACGTGCTTACCGTTCAATTAATCTCGCTGTCAAAACCAGTCGACCCCATTATTAATGACATAGTAAATTTAAATTTACGACATTGAATTAATCCCAAATTTAGCTATTCAAAAATGCTTATTTTAAATTTAAGTATTCATGAATCTCAGATTTCTGGAAGTCATCAAACAATTCTTATTTTGGCGTTACCCTATCGGGTCAGGCTTTCCGCTATATCTTTCTTGTGCGAGGCTTGTTTTAATATCCCATCAAGTTTTTCTATATTTTTTAAATTATTTTCATTCAAAATTATAGATAAGCACAAAAAAAGATGCCGCTTCAAATGCCTTGGGCATTCACGATTTCAAAATTATTAAAATTAGAATCCATGAGTAATCCTTAACGCGGGCAGCAAAGATATCAAAAAGTTTGTAATTCAGTTTAAATTCAACTATTTTAGAGCAAAAATTATTCCAATGCTATAAGTTTATGCAACTTGTTAGTAACCCCGAGGTTAAAGAAGTGTTTAATGCATACTCCAAGCATGTAAAACCACAGTTACTTTACCTAAGATAATAGTTTTAGAAGTAGCCAAAGAGTTTAACGGACTGGAAAAACTTGAAGAAAGTCCTAAAATAGGGAGAATCTAGTTACTTTACTAAGCATGGAAGCACCCTTAGCGTAGTTTGGAAGCTAAAAATCCAAATTAATATGCTATGTATTTTCGATGATCAGTCAGATTAGTTTCAATGTTTAAAATCATTCGTAAAGATGAATTCAAATTTGAAATAAAACGAGTTATGTTATTTGAACTAAAATATAAAACTGAATTAAAACATTCATATGATTAGCAGTAACCTATCATAAAATAAAGTATTTGCTACTTTTAGACGCATAAGCTGAAAGATAAAATTTAGCATTCTAAATAAACATCAAAATTCTGGTTCACAGAATATAAAATTAATTAGAAAGCAATACCCAAAGATTTTTGGATGAGTATTTATAAAAATTATTAATGTTAAATCTTAATTTAGAATAAAACTATGATAAAAAAAGGAACACAGGTTACTTGGAAATGGGGAAATGGAACTGCCACAGGAAAAGTAAAAGAAACATTTACAAATAAAGTTACTAAAACAATAAAAGGAACCGAGGTAACTAGAAATGGAGAAGAAGGTAATAAAGCATTATATATTCAACAAGAAGATGGCGACTATGTTTTAAAAAGTGAAAGTGAAGTAAATAGAGAAAATTAACGACTTACGGTATGCTTAAAACTTGTAAAAAATCAAATAATTCTCATGCTACACAAACTAATAAACTTTCCAAATAAAGAATTTTGGTTGGAATAAAATAAATAAAATGAAATTCGCTATTATAAAAGAACGTAAAAATCCACCCGACCGTCGTGTTGTATTTTCACCATCAAAATTAAAGGAAGCAAAAGAACAATTTCCTAAAGCTATTTTTAAAGTAGAAGCTTCAGATATTCGGGTATTCCCTAATGAACAATATAAAGCAGAAGGCTTTGAAGTTACCAACGATGTTTCAGATTGCGATGTCATGATTGGAGTAAAAGAAGTGCCCATCGATGCTTTAATACCTAAAAAAAAATATTTTTTCTTTTCACATACCATAAAAAAACAACCGTATAATCGTAAATTACTTCAAGCTGTTTTAGACAAGAATATTGAACTTTACGATCATGAAACCATAGTAAACAGCCAAGGGTTTCGTTTAATTGGTTTTGGACGTTATGCTGGTATTGTTGGTGCTTATAATGGATTTAGAGCTTGGGGATTAAAATATAATTCTTGGAACTTACCAAAAGCAGGACCGTTACCAAACCAAGTGGCATTGATTAAAGAGCTAAATCAAATTAGCCTTCCAAATATAAAAATACTACTAACAGGTAGTGGTAAAGTTTCAAACGGTGCGCAAGAAATGCTAGATGCTATGAACATTAAATCGGTTTCGGTGGAAGACTATATAACTACTAGTTTTAACCAAGCGGTTTATTGTAAAATTGATGTACTAGACTACAATAAAAGAACGGATGGAAAAGTGATTGATAATATTGATTTCTTCAATAATCCTCAACATTATGAGTCCAATTTTATGCGTTTCGCTAAAGTAACCGACTATTATATTGCAGGACATTTTTATGGGGATGGCGCACCGCATTTATATACAAGAGAAGATGTGAAATCGCCAGATTTCAATATTAAAGTAGTAGCTGATATTAGTTGTGATATTGATGGACCAGTGGCTACAACACTTCGAGCATCAACCATCGCAGACCCCATTTATGGATATGACCCAGAAACAGAATCTGAAACAAATTATAAACACGAAAAAGCTATAACTGTAATGGCAGTAGATAATTTACCGTGCGAATTACCGCAAGATGCGAGCGAAGGGTTTGGTGAGCAATTCTTGCAACATGTAATTCCAGCTTTTTTTAATAACGATGCAGATGGTATTTTAAAGCGCGCTAAAATTACTGAAAACGGAAAATTGACAGATAATTTTTCATATCTATATGATTATGTGCATAGTTTGGATTAATTTAAATTGTAAAAGTTTCATATTCAAATAAATATAGTATCTTTCAGTTCTAATAACTAACCAAAATTAAAACAATTATGAAAATTATGTATTCAGTGCTATGCATAGCCTTACTAGTAGTAGGTTGCAAAGCAGAACCAGAAATTGATAATTCAGCTAATGAATTATTTGAAAAAAATTCCAAAACAGCATTAAAATCAATGTTAGATTGGGAAAGTGAATCACCAGATTATACCATTTATGCTGATGATGCCGTAGCTTACAATACTTACTTTGGTGCAGAAAAAGATTCTATGATGATTCATAGTGATGAGGTTAAAGAACAAGATAAGTCGTTTTTAGCAAAGTATGATTTCGAATTATTAACCAACCCACCAATATTTCTACCAGGCGTTAACAGCGTTACTAAAAAACCAGATGGTTCTGTACGTTATTATGGTACTTGGAGAGTTACTTTATCAGCTACTGATTCTACAGAAGCAAAGACTGGTGTTATAAAGTTATACGAATCTTTCGATTTTGATGCTGATGGCAAAATTGCAGTTCAACAAGGTTATGGAGATTATTCAGGCTTGATGATGTATTTAAATGAATAGTTAATATTTAAATATTAAAATATAAAAACCACCTATAGTTATTTTAGGTGGTTTTTTAATTTAATAGTGTTTCTGCTTTATTGAATCAGAACTAGAAAATAGTTGCCTAAATACCCAAAAACCAACACTTAAAAACCCACCAAAAATTATGGTGAATAACCAAGATTCTATATTGGATAATGGTTTAAAAGTCATGTTTATAATATCAATACATAAATATTTAGGATTACTTAATAGTTCCCAAGAATTGTAGCGTAAAAACCGTCCTAAATACACACCGAAACTTGATAAGAAGATGATTACTGTTATTCCGTAGTTTATAATTTGCTTCCTTAAATACCGTTTTAGTACATTTTTCATATCTAAAATAGATAAAAAGAAAAATAATAAACCATTAAACGCAAACGAGCTTACAACCAGAATATCTAACCATGCATAACTACCATAACTTAATCTTAAATGAACTAAATCAGTAATAATGTAAGGTGCATTTGGTAAAAAAAGCAACCATACCCCAAGCCAAAGTATAAGTGCTATTTTGTTGAGTTTTGGGGAACTTACCAAATAGCTTGTTATAGCAAAGGGAATGAATGCTAAAAACAAATTCCACACTAAAAAGATGTAATGAAAAGAATGCGTTAATTTCATTCTAATCATCAGTAAAATAATACTAAAAAGTATTGAAATACTAACTAATGAAAATGTTTTGAATCGGGACAAAAAGAGGTGTTTTATGTAATCCATAGTTTGTAAATTTTAAATTCAAAAAATAAAACGGTAATAATACCTAGGGTGTAGGCAACTAAATCTGAAATATGACATGTGCTACCAAGTACCAGTTTTAAAAGATGATGATGTTGAAGGTTTAATAGGGTTAGAATATTCAATAATTGTAGAAATTCAATTAAAAAAAGAAAAAGCTAACACACAAACGGCAAGCTTAAATGAATCAACTTCGATAAAACTTTTTATAAAACAGAATAATAATATTACAACCAAGTAATCTCCAAAAGTATAACGTATAAAACCTGTAGGAAGGTAAATAGCTATTAATACTTCAGTTGTAAATAGAAGTAATGTAAAAATTAAGTAGTATTTGTTGAGTTGAATTTTCATAAATATCTTAACAGGGTATAGAAGTATAAAATGGCTATTGGAATATTTAATAGTATTAAGCCACAGGTTTTTAGAATCTCTAACCTACAATCAGTATTTCCTAATAAAGTAAATATTAGTGCTATTAATGAAATTGCATTTATAATTACTGCAACAACTATAAATATTAACCCGAAGTGAATTATCCTAAATACACCTTGAAAGTATAATTGAAACACAAATAATAGGGTGCCCATTATAAAACTTAAAAAGGCTATGGCTTTACTTGTAGTTATTAATTTAGTCATGAATTTTTTTTTGCGTTAGCGATTGAACGGTTTGTTTGAGCTCCCCGACGTAGGAGGGAGCGAGTAGTGAAAGCGCGACCCTTTTTCGGGGTAACGCCTACATTACTAACCAATAAATTAACCGTTGTGCCAATCTATTTTTCTGGATACATACATAACTATGGCAAGGATTAGGAATAGACCGATGCTGCCTACTAATAATGCGTAATTTTCTAGTTGAATAATAATATATATAAAGGTGTAAAGTGCTGTTAGTGATAGCCCGATGAAAATTGGAAATTTGAAAGTTTTTAATATAGATTTTGAATACCAAGTGATTAATAAAATGACCGAAATACCTGCTGTTAAGTAAGCTTTTAAAAAGTTACTGTGTTCTGAAATGGATACCAATAAGGTGTAAAACATGGTGAGTGCTAGCCCAATCATTAAATACTGAAACGGGTGAATGTTTATTTTGCTGAGTGTTTGTATTAAGAAGAACACTAAAAAGGTAAGCCCGATAACGAGGAAACCGTATTTTGCTGACCGTTCGCTCTTTTGATATTCGTCTACAGGAATCATGAAGTTTACGCCAAAAGCAAATGTTTTTAAGTCTGGGATACCATTAAAATGCTGTTGAGAGAATGGACGGTTTAAATCGATGATTTTCCATTTGGCATCAAATCCATTTTCATTGACTTTATTATCGTTATAAGGCAGGAACTCACCAAAGAAATTGGCTGTTTTCCAATTCGATTTTATTTGGGCCTCAGTTTGTTTTCCTGTAGGAATAAATCGAATTTGCTCACTTCCTTTGATATTAAAATTAATATTGAAAGTTAGTGGTTTTTGAAACTGTAATTGAGCTTTATTAATAGTTTTAGTTTCTAAAGTATGGAGGGCGACTTCATTAAAATGATGGTCTTTTTGTCCGTTATATTTTGATGTAAGCTCATAATTGGTATCTTCCAGTTTTAAATTAGCTTCGTTAACACCTTTTACATTTGAAGATTGTATGATGATTTTTGCTTTGTCCCAAATAATGTCTTTATCGTTTATTTCAATATCACTAAAATCTGGCTTTACAAAGGCTCCCGTAATCTCCATCTTGCTATTATAAACAGCGGTTGTGTAAATTCCTCGTTTTTTTTCTTCGGGGTTTATATTTGAATTGATATTTAATTTTTCAGGGAAGAAGTAAGCGTTATTTATTTCTTCAATAGTTTCGGTATATACTTTTTTAGTGTTTTTATCGGTTACCGTTTTCTCTTTATATGTTTTGTAGGGTACTTTTAATATGGGGCCATAAATAAGAACTTCATTTCCCCATTGTTGATTGATTTCGTTAATCACTTCGGTTTGCCTCTGCGAGCGTTCTCTAATTAAATTTTCAATAAAAAATAGCGGAATCAATAAAATGAGAATTAAAAAACCTACCATAAGCATTCTTGCTGTTATTGAGGTTTTTATCCAGTTTCCAAATTTGTTTTGTTGTTGTTGTTTAAGCTCTTCCATATTATATTATTTTAAAGTACTTTGAAATTCAAAGTAAAAGATTAAAAAAAGTTGTTATTATTTATTTATTAATTTTTCAAGGGCATTAATGTGTTTTTTAAATTCAGCTCTACCTAATGTTGTGGTAGAGTAGCGGGTGTTTGGTTTTCTTCCAATAAACTGTTTTTCAACATTTATATATTCAGCATTTTCTAAAGCTTTTGTGTGGCTCGCTAAATTACCATCGGTTGCACCCAAAAGTTCTTTTAACATGTTAAAATCGGCATATTCATTTACCATTAAAACAGACATGATGCCTAATCTAATGCGGTGATCGAATACTTTATTTATGTTGTTTATTATGCTCAATTTTATGTTTTATATTTATGTAATCCATATTTAGAAATATCTTTGTAAATATTGTAAAATGTATAAGTTATGCCAATTAGGAACGGTAATTCAACTAGCATTCCAATTAAGAATAAAACTGGTGAACCCATTCCATTAGACCTTTCTCCTGCGTAATCTACTAGATAATATAATCTTTTTAAAAATTGAAAATAAATTAAACTTACCCATGGCATTAGTGAAATAACAGTTGCCCAAAAGAAATATTTATTTGTATAATAATAAAATCCTAGAATAAATAAAATTATGCCATAAATCATTATTGATATAAAAAGATGAGCTGATTTTTGAAATAACAATGAAATAAATATTGTAATAATTCCTAAAACAATTATGGAATTTTTTTTGTATTCCATAAGATTATTTCTTCACATCATACTTAAAATACATCCAAGTTCCATATACAATATGCATAACACCAAAGCCTAAAACCCAAAGCCAAAATCCGTAACCAGGAAATAATGAGCAAATTAATCCTAAAATGATTTGTATAAAACCTAAATAGCGAATATCCCCAATACTATATTTCGATGCATTTACGAGTGCTAACCCATAAAACAGTAACATTAAAGCGCCTGTTTGCCCATATTTTTGCTGATTTAAAATGATAAGTATGTACAAACCACCAACAACTAAAGGAATTAAGAAATTAATTACTAAGCGTTTTGACGTCGCGTCCCAAATTTTAGCACCTTGTTTTTTAGCTTTTAGAGTAGTAAGAATAATACCAGTAACAATACTCAAAAGTGCGATTAAAAATAAATCTAACATGACAAGGCCGTAAATTTTTCCATCCAATTTTAAAGTACCATAACTATAATTCATTACCAAATAATATGCAATTGCAGCACCAATAATAGCATAGATACCAGCTAATACACCTGATAAGCCACTTAATGAAATAAAGCGTGATGATTTATTCATTATATCTTTAATCTCATTGATGTCTTTTAAATAATCTTTTGATTCCATATAAAAGTACTTTGAATTTCAAAGTAAATAAATTTTTTTCAATTCATCGTCATAAATTTTTGTTAAGTTTGAATAACTTATGAAATTCTGTTGCTCAATATGAATCCTGCTGAAGACTATATAATAAATCAACCAGAACCGTATCGTTCTATTTTATTGCATATTCAAGTGATTATAGAACATACTATTCCTGAGGTTATATTAAAATACAAATGGCGAATTCCTTGTTATTATTTAGGAGAAACTCCTGTTTGCTTCTTGAATGCAAGCCATAAAAAGCAATATGTAGATGTTGGGTTTTGGCACTCTGCTTACCTTTCTAAATTTGATGAGTATCTTATTAGCGAAAACCGTAAGGTTGTTAAATCGTTACGGTATACGACGTTAGATGCTATTGATGATGCTGTTTTTATTGCGATTCTTAAAGAAGCAAAAAAACAAAAAGGAACATCGTTTTATAACAAGTAAATTAGACTTTAATTATGCGAACCATCACAATAAGGTGGGTTTTGCGTTTGTTTGCAAGTACATAGATAAGCCGTTTTATCGTCTTCAACTGAAAAAATTATAGGTGTTGTTGCTTTTTTAGCTTTATGAAAGCCATTACAAAAAGGTTGGTTATTGCTGTGTCCGCAACTACACCAAGCATAATTTTTACCCGTTTCTAATTCACATTTTACAGGTGCATGACCTCCACGAATATTATTTTCCATAGTATTTTTTTAATAGATATATTATAAATTATTGATAGTCTTTCTAATAGTAACTAAATTAGTGAGCAGTTTTTCTAAATTATCTAAATGAAGCATATTGGCACCATCACTTTTGGCGTTAGCAGGATCAAAATGTGTTTCAATAAACAATCCATCTACGTTATTCACCACACCAGCTCTGGCAATGGTTTCTATCATATCTGGGCGTCCACCAGTAACACCTGCACTTTGGTTAGGTTGTTGTAAGGAATGGGTAACATCTAAAACCACAGGTGCATAATTACGCATGGTTGGAATGCCTCGAAAATCTACAATCATATCTTGATAGCCAAACATGGTACCGCGGTCTGTAATCCACGCCTTATGGTTACCAGCATCTTTTACTTTTTGTACGGCATGTTTCATAGCTTCGGGGCTCATAAATTGTCCTTTTTTTAAATTGACCACTTTACCTGTTTCAGCTGCGGCTACTACCAAATCTGTTTGACGTACTAAAAATGCAGGGATTTGTAAAACGTCAACATATTCAGCAGCCATTGAAGCATCAGAAATTTCATGAATATCGGTTACCGTTGGTACATCAAAAGTATCAGAGACTTTTTTTAAAATTCTCAAAGCTTTTTCATCTCCAATACCCGTAAAACTATCAATTCTGCTTCGGTTCGCTTTTTTAAAACTACCCTTAAAAACATAAGGAATTTTCAGTTTATTAGTTATTGAAACCACTTTTTCGGCAATGCGAAGCGCCATATCTTCGCCTTCAATAGCACAAGGACCACACAGTAAAAAGAAATTATCAGTATTAGTATGTTTTAATTTTGGAATATCTTGAAGATTCATATCGTAATTTTTGAAGTACAAATATAGGATTAATGACAGAAATAAATAGACCTTATTTTTAATAGGAAAACTAGACTTTGCAAGCATCTGCATTAGTGATTGAGCCATTGTTGGAGCACATCTATGATTGCGACTTGCGAAAGCACGACCCTTTGTGGCTGAATTACTTATGCTCAATTTTACGTTTAAATTTAATAGCCACAAAGGGTAATGCCCAAATAAAATTATTTATATCAATAATCCATTATTTATAAGTACCTTTGCACGCTTAAAATAAGGCACAAATTATGGCTAATATTAAAAATATTGCAATTATTGCTCACGTTGACCACGGTAAAACGACTTTGGTTGATAAAATTATGTATCACTGTCAGTTATTTCGTGAAAACGAAAACACTGGTGATTTGATTCTTGATAATAATGATTTGGAGCGAGAAAGAGGGATTACTATTACTTCTAAAAACGTTTCGGTAATTTATAAAGACACTAAAATTAATATTATAGATACCCCTGGTCACGCCGATTTTGGTGGAGAGGTAGAGCGTGTTCTAAATATGGCAGATGGTGTTTTATTGCTGGTTGATGCTTTTGAAGGCCCCATGCCACAAACCCGTTTTGTATTGCAAAAAGCGATTGATTTAGGATTAAAACCTTGTGTAGTAATTAATAAGGTTGATAAAGAAAACTGTACGCCAGATGAGGTGCATGAAAAGGTTTTTGATTTGATGTTTGAATTAGGAGCAGAAGAGTGGCAGTTAGACTTTCCAACGGTTTATGGTTCGGCAAAGAACAACTGGATGAGTGATGATTGGAAAAATGAAACAACCAATATTGAGCCATTATTAGATATGGTTATCGAGCATGTGCCTACGCCAGTTTTTGCGAAAGGAACAACACAAATGCTAATTACTTCTTTAGATTTTTCTTCGTTTACTGGTCGTATAGCTATTGGTAGAGTGCAAAGAGGAAATATTGTGGAAGGTCAGCAAATTGCTTTAGTAAAAAGAGATGGGACTATAACTAAAAGTAGAATTAAGGAAGTTTTTATATTTGAAGGTCTAGGGCGTAAAAAAGTTCAAAGTGTACAAACAGGAGATATTTGTGCTGTTGTAGGAGTTGAAGGTTTCGAGATTGGTGATACTATTTCAGATGTTGAAAACCCTGAAGGTTTAAAATCTATTGCTATAGATGAGCCTACAATGAGTATGTTATTTACAATTAACGATTCTCCTTTTTTTGGTAAAGATGGAAAGTTTGTAACTTCTAGGCATATTAAAGATCGTTTAGATAAAGAATTAGAGAAAAATTTAGCGCTTCGTTTGGGAGAAACTGATAAAGCAGATAAGTTCATGGTTTATGGCCGTGGTGTATTACACTTATCGGTTTTAATAGAAACGATGCGTCGTGAAGGTTATGAATTACAAATTGGACAACCACAAGTAATCATAAAAGAAATTGATGGTGTAAAATGTGAGCCAATCGAAGAACTAACAATCGATCTTCCAGAAGCAGTATCTGGCAGAGCTGTAGAGTTTGTAACTTTACGTAAAGGGGAAATGCTAAGTATGGTGGCTAAAGGCGACCGTATGATTTGTGAATTTATGATTCCTTCTCGTGGTATTATTGGTTTACGAAACCAATTGTTAACTGCAACTGCTGGAGAGGCAATTATGGCACACCGTTTTAAAGAATATCAACCATTAAAAGGCCCTATTCCTGGACGTATTTCAGGATCTTTAGTGTCTATGGAAAATGGTACAGCTATTCCTTATTCAATTGATAAGTTACAAGATAGAGGTAAGTTTTTTGTAGAACCTGGTGAAAATATTTATGAAGGTCAAGTTATTGGAGAGAATTCAAGACAAGACGATATGAATATAAATATTACGAAAGCTAAAAAGCAAAGTAATGTAAGATCCTCTGGTGCAGATGATAAAGCGAAAATTGTACCTGCAATAAAATTTTCTTTAGAAGAAGCTTTAGAATATATTCAAAAAGATGAGTATGTTGAGGTTACACCTAAACATTTGCGTTTGCGTAAAATTTGGCTATCTGAAGTAGACAGAAAGAGAAACAAAATAGTATAAATGGAATTCTTGGGAATTTCCAGTGTGGAATGGGTTGGTTATGCTGCAATGGCAACCGTTTTAATCTCATTCTTAATGAAATCTGTTAATAAGTTACGAATAGTAAACTCCTTTGGATGTTTACTATTCGTGTTTTATGGGGTTTTGTTGGCGCCTATTTCAAAACCTATTGTAGTTACAAACATTGCAATATTTTTGATTAATATATATTATTTATTTAAACAGAAAAGTTAAATTTTTATTTTCTGCTTTTTTTATCACTGACGATGTTAGTTAAATCATTTTGTATATTTGATTCTTTGTAAGCAAAAAAATAGACTAAAGAGTTTAATTAAACGTTTTGTCATAATATTAAATTGCTAAAAGCTCTCCATTTAAAAGAGAATAAAACTCGTTTTAATTGAAAAATCTAATACGTTATATTAATAATAAAGTTTTAGTAAAAGTGGCCTCATTACAATTGGCTTCAGTATTTACTAATGTAATAGCGGGCGTACTAGTATCAAAAGCTATGGCTATATTTATTGGTCCAGTTGGATTAGCGTTAGTGGGTAATTTAAGAAATTTTGTAAGCGCTTTTCAAAATATTGCTACTCTTGGTTTTTATAATGGTGTAGTTAAATATGTGTCTGAGTTTAAAGACGATGTTTTAGAGCTTAGTAAAACGCTCTCTACGGCATTTTATGTTGGTTTTGTTTCTACCATTTTAGTGTCCTTTTTTTGCTATTTCAATGCTAATTTAATAAACGATATTATTTTTCCAAGCTACAGTCGCTATGCCTATGTTATTAAGGTATTTGCTATGGTATTGCCATTTTATGCTTTAAATATGTTTTCATTTTCAATAATGAATGGATTTTCTAAGTATAAAATTTTAATTATTATTAACATTATTGGGCAAATACTAGGGGTATCTATAGCCCTACTCCTAATATATCAAGAAAAAATTGATGGAGCATTAATATCTGTTGTTATTGCAGAGGCTATTATATTTTTAATTACATTAGTTGGTATTATTAATAGGCGTAGTTTAGTATCATATATTAGTGTAGCTAATGTCAGTTTAAATTTCTTTAAAAAAATGAGTCCTTATTCTGTAATGGCTCTTTTTTCAGCTGTAATTTTGCCACTTGTTGCCATAGCCATTAGATCTCATATTATTGAAAATGTAGGCTATAAAGATGCGGGCTTCTGGGAAGCTATGACAAGAATTTCGAAGTACTACTTAATGTTTGTTAGTTCACTAATGGCGTTATATATATTACCACGTTTTTCAGAAATTGAAGACAAAAACGAGTTCAAAAAAGAAGTATTTAACTTTTATAAAAAAGTTATGCCAATTTTAGCTATTGGATTGTTTATCATATACTTGTTAAAAACTTATGTGGTGTTAATAATATTTTCAGAAGAGTTTAGCCCAGTTGAAGATTTATTTTTATGGCAATTGGTAGGCGATTTTATAAAGGTTTTATCTATGGTCATTGCGTATCAATTTTTAGCAAAAAAAATGTTTTGGCATTATATTTTAACCGAAGCATTTTTTTTAATAATACTATACATAACGAGTATTTATTTTATCGACTTATATAATGGTGCTCAAGGCGCTGTAATAGCACATTGTGTAAGTTATAGTATGTATTTTGGTATTTTATTACTCATTTTTGGAAGTTCTCTTTTCGGGGTTGATAGTGAAAAGAAATAGATTTTAATTAATTAAACTAGACATTGAATATACCAAGTTTTATTAGGAATAATCTATTGCTAAAAGTTGTTTCAGCTAATTCTTTTTTAGTTTTATTGAGGATGGTATTTTCCCTAATTTCTCAAAAAGTAATGGCTATTTTAATTGGTGCTGAAGGTATCGCTTACGTTGGTAACTTTAAGAACGTCATAAATTTTTTAGAGCAATTTTCTATTTTAGGTACAGCGACTGGTTTGGTCAAATATATTTCCGAATATAAAAATAATAAGGAAATACTCAAAAACCTCTTATCTACTGCATTTCTTTTTGCAGCTAGCGCCACTGTATTTTCATTTATAATTTTATTTTTTTTCTCAGGTAAACTTAACGATGTAATTTTCGGAATTAATAATGATTTTGAATACATTTTTAAATTACTCGCATTTATAGTTCCATTTATCTCTATAAATGCGGTGTTAATCTCTCTTTTAAATGGCCTATCAAATTACAAATTATATTCTAAAATAAATATTTTAGCAGTTATATTTAGTACAATTTTAATTGTAATTTTTACTATATATAAGGGAACAATAGGAAGTTTGTTAGCCATAAGCATTATACCAATAATACATTTTTTGTTTATTGTCCTTTTTTCAAGAGAATTTATAAGTTATTTTAATTTTAAGAAGATATCTTTCAACTTAAGTTTTAAAAAGCAATTATTATCCTACAGTTTAATCAGTTTAGTAGTTGTTTTTTTTATAAATGTAACCGATGTTGCTATTAGAAATTTAATTGAGAATAGTATTAGTGTATCAGCAGCTGGATATTGGACAGCAATGACGTCTTTATCTAAAATTTATATGCAATTTTTAGCAGCACTTTTTCCATTATACATATTACCCCGTTATGCAGAGATTATTGACAGTAATGAATTTAAAAAAGAGGTTAAAAATATTTATAAATATTTGTTACCCATAGTATCTATTGGAATGATAGCCATCTATTTATTAAGAAATTTTATAATTAAATTGGTTTATACTAACGATTTTTTAGCAATATCTAGTTTATTTAAATGGCAGTTATTGGGAGATTTCATCAAATTTATAGCCTTAGTTTTATCCTATCAATTTTTGGCAAAAAAGCAAATGAGAAATTATATTTTTACTGAAATTTTATCTGTTTTTCTTTTTTATGGATTTTCAGTTTACTTTATTAATATTTATGGTGTCGAAGGCATCGTAATGGCACATGTAATTAGGTACGTATTATATCTTTTAGTAGTCATATATATATTACGATATAGTTTAATTGGTAAGATTAAAAAATTAAATTAAAAGTTAAGAAATACTTCTTTAATGAATAATTCAATTAAAATTTTTTCAAGTTTTTTTTATTTAATCTCACTGACTCTTTTTTTTGAATTAATTTTTAACAAATTTACAGACCATCTATTTTATAATTATATTGAAAATATATTATTTACCATAGTTTTAATATGCCTTTTTTATTTTTTTAAGAATAGATTTAGGACGTATTTCTTGATTATTTCATACTTAATATTTTCAATTTGTATTTATTTTGAGGCTGTGTTCTATTACCTTTTTGAAGCCTCATTTAGTGCTTCAGCTATTTTTGTTATGTTAGATTCTAATGTACAAGAAAGTAAAGAGTTTCTTGGTTTTTATATAGATTTTCCTATTATCGTTTTTACAGTTTTTGTTTCAATATTAACAATAAAGTCTACGTTTTCATTTAATAAGCTTCAATTAAATAATTATTACAAAAAATCACTAAGATTAAAAGTATTAGGCTTGTTGTTGTGCATCTTTTTATTCTTAAAACTTTCTGCTTTAATTGTTTATAATGTTCCTTATTTGGTTGTAAAATCAACTTTAGAATATTATAAAGAATCTAAGCTATTAAGTAATTATAAAGATAATAAAACAGGAAATTTCACTAGTGTTTCAAGAATTTCAAATAAAGAAAAAGAAATTCATGTTATTATTATTGGTGAGTCTATATCAAGATCCCATATGGGGATTTATAATTATTACCGAGAAACTACACCGTATCTAAATCAAATTGAGGATGAACTCATTATTTATAAAAATGTTATCAGTCCTCATACTTATACCATTGCCTCATTGTCAAAAAGTTTAACCATGGGGAATTATGAAGATCCTGAAAAAAAATATGATGGCTCTATCATTCAATTAATTAACCAAACAGAATTTAAAACATATTGGATTTCAAATCAAAGACCATTAGGCGTTTTCGACTCACAAGTAACAAAAATCGGTTTAGGGGCACAGAAATCTTATTTTTTGAATATTGAACACACCAATGAAAAGACTAACTATGATGAAGTTCTTCTAAAGCAACTAGATAAGGCATTTTCAGATGAAGGTAATAAAAAGCTTATTTTTTTACATATGATTGGAGCTCATATTAATTATAAAAACAGGTTTCCTGAAACTTTTAATTTTTTCAATAATGTCCCAAAAACGATTTTTAATAAAAAGGAAGTCTACTCATCAATAAATTCATATGACAATGCTGTTAGATACAATGATTTTGTTATCTCGAAAATTATTGAATATGTTAGAAAAATTAATGAAAATAGCTTTGTTTTATTTTTTTCAGATCATGGAGAAGAAGTCTTTGATGATATTGATTTTTTAGGTCATTCTGCAGATCAAGTAATCACAAAAAATATTTATGAAATTCCTTTTTTTCTATGGCAATCTGAAAAATTTAAAAAAGAAAATAAATTTGTATTTGAAAAGAACAGAACGTATATGACTGATGATTTGTTTCATTCTATTGCTGACTTACTTGAGATTAATGCCGATGAAGTTGATTTTGAGAGAAGTATATTCAATAAGAATTTTAAAGAAAGAAAAAGAATTATTAGAGATACTATTGATTATGATGGGTATTTTAAAAAAACTTTAGAATGAAATAATTTTAGTTTGCCATGAAAAAAATATGTATCATAACAACCACATTAGGGAAAGGCGGCGCGGAGCGTTTTAGTGCACAACTCTCTATTATGTTATCTAATATGAATTATGAGTTGCATATACTCATGACTAAAAATCATATCGATTATGAATATGCAGGAACACTATATAGTTTAGAGCAAGCCTTGGGGAATAATCATTCTGTATTTAATAAAGTAAAAGTATTAAAAGCGTATTTTGAAATTAACGACTTCGATTTTCTAATTGATAATCGCCCACGAAGTGTTTTTTTAAAGGAATTAATACTTTATCATTATGTATTCAAAGCAAAACATATTATTTCTGTTGTACATAGTTATAATATGAGAAATTATGTACCTAAAAATAAAATTTTAGCTAGATTATTATATAGTAAAAACTACAAAATTGTATCAGTTAGTAAAGAAATTCAAGAAATTTTATTAAATGAATATAAATTTAGTAATTGTGTGCAAATATATAATCCAGTTGATATAGAACATATATATAGAAACGCAAATGAAAAAATAGAATTAGATGATAATTTTATTTTGTTTTATGGGAGAATAGAAGAAAAGGTTAAGAATTTTACGCTATTAATTCAGGCTTTTAAAAAATCTATTCTGAGAGAAAAAAGAATTAAACTCTACATCATTGGAGATGGCAATGATGTTGTTTTCTTAAAAAATTTAGTTAAGAATTTAGAGATAGAACATATGGTATTACTGATACCGTTTACAAAAAATCCATTCAAGTACGTAAAACATGCTTTATTTACAGTTTTGACAAGCAGGTATGAGGGGTTTCCATCAGTTTTAATAGAATCCTTGGCATGCGGAACGCCAGTTGTTTCTGTCAATTGTAAGTCGGGCCCAAAAGAAATTATTAGGCATGAATATAATGGTTTGTTAGTTGAGAATAATAACCCTCAAGCTTTGGTACATGCTTTTGATACTTTTATTGAAGATGAAGCTCTTTATAATATATGCAAAGCAAATTCGAGAAAAAGTGTGAAAAGATTTTCTAATGAAAATATTTTAATTTTTTGGAAAGAATTATTAAAAATGTAAACCAGTATGAATTTTTAGTGTGCTGAAAAATAGGTATTATTTTTAATTAAGAATTTTTGAACACGTTTAATTAATTTAATAGCAATTTTAGGGGATTTTAATATAATTCTTTGTTTTAAATTTAAATTTTTATAGTCTATTTCAGAAGTCATCCTATTATATATTTCAAGTTCATTATTCATTTTACTTCTTAATGCTAAAGCATATCTATTTATGTCTAAGTATAATTTTAATGATTTATTTTTTTTTTCCTCTTCTTTAAAACTAGAAATAAAATCGGCCCTTATCGTGTTAAACTCATTTTTAGATAAGCTTTTTTCAACATGGCGTTTATAAGACATCGTTGTTTTTGGGTTGAAAGAAACTTTATATTTTAATGCAATCCTAATCCACAAATCTAAATCTTGAGCAGTTTTATAATTGGTATTAAATTTACCAATACTATTAAATATTGATTTAGGGATACAAACAGCTGATGTCCAAGCTACTGGGTTAACAATGCTTGCCTTAAAAAAATCATCAACCAAAATACATTCGTTTTTGCATTTTAAGTTTATTTTAGCAGGAATTTTAAAATCCTCACTGTAATAAACTTCATAGTTATTACAAAACAATCCTGCTTTAGGATGGTTTGTTATTTGTTTTTTTAATTCAGTTAAGTGATTTTTATACCACAAATCATCTGCGTCTAAAAAAGCAATAAATTCAGTTTTAGCCTTAAATATGCCATTATTCCTAGCTGCTGATACGCCTTGATTGGTTTGATTTACGACTTGTACTCTGCTATCTTTAAACTGGGTAACGATATCCATACTTTTATCTGTACTGCCATCATTAACAATGATAACTTCAAAATCTTCAAAATACTGATTTAAAACACTTTGCAATGTTTCTTTAATGTATTTTTCTTTATTGTATAGAGGAATAATTACAGAAAAAAAAGGCATTATTTTTTTATTTTAAGTGTACAAAAATATCCTAAACGATATATATCAAAAAGAAAAAGTAACGGATATGAACTATTGAGTGATTTTATTAATAAAGGTCTAAATAATTTGAACATATAACTGATAAAATTATCTAATTTTAAATTTTTAATTTTGAAATAAAATTTTGACACCTCAAATCTGTTTCTATCTATTTTATTCTGATTTATTAATATATATAAATTGTCTAATGCATATTCAGTTTTTTTTAAAAAAGTTAACACGTCATCTTTTGCGTCATGAATAACGGGATTATTAATAAATATAATTTTAATAGCTTCTTTTCTTAAACGATCAAAAAAAATGACATCTTCACAACCATATTTTTTTATACTCTCATCAAAAGGGTATTTGAGTATAATTTCTTTTTGAATCAAAAAATTTGAGGAACAAATCGTTTTTTTTAAATTTATGGATTCCCTGTTTTTAGTATATTTCCATCGTAGCGTATATGGTTTTTTTGGTTTGTTTTTTAAACATGTCATTCCACCAACTGTTACTAAATTATTTATATTAGAAATATAAACATTAATGAAGTCATCGCTTTTAGGAAAAGTTCCAGAATCAACAAACAATAAATTTTTATAATTAGCTTCTAAACATAATAAGTTTCTCATTGCACTTCTGCCGATGTTATTTTTTAATGCTACAAAGGTGCAATTTTCAATATTGTTAATGGTTTCATTTATGTCGTTCAATTTTGATTTTGAACCATCGTCAAAAACCAAAATTTCAAACTTAATCTTACATTTTTTACATTGGGAATAAAGTTCTTGTACAAGACTTTTTGCATTATAATTAAAGTTAGGAATTAAAACTGAAAGCATTTTGTGAAAAATAAAGTCAAAAGTACGTTTTTAAACTTAAAGTTAAATTTTCAAAGTTTTTCATACAAAAGTATGTTTAAGGTATGGTGTTTAATTTAGGTTTTAGCATGAGTAAAGGCATTCGTAAAAACCCACATATGTATAGAAAATAAAATTAACCCTTGCGTTGCACAACCTCAAAAACTTCATTCTCATCACACTTTAAAGTTTTACTTGGGTATTTAAGTAAAAGTGCATAATCATGGGTGGCCATAAGTATGGTGTTACCATTTTTATTGATTTCTTGAAGCACTTCCATCACTTCAACACTCGTTTGAGGATCTAGGTTTCCAGTAGGCTCATCCGCTAATATAAGTTCAGGATTATTAAGTAACGCTCTTGCAATAGCAACACGCTGTTGTTCACCACCCGAAAGTTCATGAGGAAATTTAAAACCTTTGGTTTTTATATCTACTTTTGTCAAAACTTCATCAACTCTAGTATTCATTTCATCTTTATCTTTCCAACCTGTAGCTTTTAAAACAAACAATAAATTATCGTTTATAGTGCGGTCTATCAATAATTTAAAATCTTGAAAAACAACACCTAGTTTTCGTCTTAAAAAAGGAATCTCTTTTTCTTTAAGCGTTTTCAAATTAAAATCAACAATATGCCCGTCACCTTCAGTAAGGGGCAAATCGCCATAAAGTGTTTTCATAAAACTACTTTTACCAGAACCCGTTTTACCAATTAAGTACACAAATTCACCTTTTAAAATTTCAACATTAACGTTTGAGAGTACCAGACTATCACCTTGAAATATCGATGCGTCTTTAAGTTGTAGAATAGATTGAGGCATAAATTGAATAAATAGGTTTAGTGTTGTAAATGTATTATAAAAAATTAAAAATGTATTCATGTTAACGAAAAACTTCGAATTTCAAATTTCTTGCATTTAGATTTTTTCAAAATTTAATAACTCACTTTATAATTATGGCACGATTATTACGTTATTCAATTATCTTTGAAATCAATTTAAAAACGAATCGTTAATGAGTAAAAATAATGTGCTTACCCTTTTCTTGGGAGTCTGTTTTAGTTTTCAAATCATTGCACAACAATCAGCAGCGTATACCAGTAATTTAGTAGATTATCAAAAAGCATTATCGCTTTACAATAATCAACAATATTTAGCAGCACAATCTTTATTTAGACAAATAAAAAAAACGGCTGATGATAATATCTTACAATCAGATTGTGCCTATTATATTGCTAATTGTGCAGTACGTTTAAACCAGCAAAATGCAGATAGTCTAGTAGAAGATTTCGTTGAAGAATACCCTACCAGTACTAAAAGAAATACTGCTTATGTAGACGTTGCCGATTATTACTTTGCCAACGGAAAATATGCATATGCAAGAAAATGGTATGATAAAGTAGATGAAAACGCTTTAGGAAGAAAGGAAAAGGAGAAATTTTACTTTAATAATGGTTACACAGCGTATTCGTCCAAACAATATAAAGATGCTAAAAAATACTTAGCTAAAGTTGAAAACTCTGCAGAATACGGTTCGCAAGCTAAATATTACATCGGTTTTATGGCTTACGAAGGTGACGATTACGATCAAGCCAATACGTATTTTGAACAAGTAAGCGATCAAGAGCGTTACAGAGAAAAAATGTCATATTATCAAGCCGATTTAAATTTCAAATTAGGAAAATTTGAAAAGGCTATTGCACTCGCTAAAGAAAGATTAGACCAAACTAATAACCAAGAAGAAGTATCAGAATTATCTAAAATTATAGGAGAAAGCTATTTTAATTTAGAACAATATGCAGAGGCTATTCCTTATTTAACGCAGTATAAGGGTAAAAAAGGAAAGCGAGATCGATCAGCTAAATGGAATAATACTGATTATTATCAACTGGGCTATGCACATTACAAACAAGGCGATTATGAAAAGGCTATTTCAGAGTTTAATAAAATTGTTGGAGGTTCAAATTCAATTGCCCAAAACGCATATTATCATTTAGGTGAGAGTTATGTAAATGTTGACAAAAAGCAGGAAGCTTTGAATGCCTTTAGAAACGCCTCTCAAATGGATTTTGATTTGAAAATTCAGGAAGATGCATGGTTAAATTATGCAAAAATCAGTTACGAGATTGGTAATCCTTATCAACCTACACCACAAGTTTTAGCTAGTTATTTAGAAAAATATCCAAACTCCAGTTACAAAGAAGAAATCGAAACCTTGTTAATAGATTCATATATCACTTCTAAAAATTATAAAGAAGCCATAAATTTATTAGAGGGTAGAAAGAGTTTTGATAATAAGATGGCTTATCAAAAGGTGGCTTTTTATAGAGGAATAGAATTATATAACGAAGGCGATTATTTAGAAGCTGAATCACTTTTTGATGCGTCTTTAAAAGAATCACTGGATCCTAAATTTACTGCGAGAGCAACGTTTTGGAAAGCAGAAACAGATTATAATTTAACAAATTATGATGATGCTTTAATTGGGTTTAAGCAGTTTCAACAACAAGCAGATTCTGGTGCAACGCAAGAAATTAAAAACATTAATTATAATTTAGCGTATACATATTTTAAACAAAAAAATTATCCTCAAGCTACTAAGTTTTTCAATCAATTTATATCCAATAAAAAAGATGATAAGGTGAGATTAAATGATGCTTATTTGCGTTTGGGTGATGGTTATTTTGTGTCAAGTGACTACAACAGCGCTATAAATGCCTATGAAAACGCTATTGAATTAAATGAGATAGAATCTGATTATGCTTTTTTTCAGAAAGCAATAAGTATAGGTTATGCGGGTCAATCTTCAAAAAAGATCATGGCGTTAGAGGATTTTATCTCTAAATATCCAAATTCGAAATTACGAGATGATGCCATGTATGAATTAGGGAATTCTTATGTAAAAGCCAATGAAACAGATAAAGCTATGACCATTTACAACCGTTTAAATAACGAGTATAAAATGAGTTCTTTTGTTCCAAAAGCGTTATTACGTCAAGGCTTAGTCTATTATAATAGTAGTGATAACGAACGTGCTCTAACGAAATTTAAAAAAATAGCAGGTGATTATCCTGGAACTCCAGAAGCTGTTCAAGCAGTTTCAACGGCACGTTTAATTTATATCGATTTAGGTCGAGTAAACGACTATGCAACATGGGTTAAACAGTTGGATTATGTTGAAGTTACTAATGCCGATTTAGACAACGCTACCTACGAAGCTGCCGAAAAGCAATACTTAGATAATAATACTGATAAAGCTATAACTCAATTTAATGGGTATCTAAATGATTTTAAAAACGGAATTCACGCCTTAAATGCACATTTTTATGTAGCGCAATTGTATTATAAAAAAAATTTGAAAGCAAATGCTGCACCACACTATAAATATGTTATTGATGCTTCACAAAGTGAATTCACCGAAGAAGCATTATCACGTTTATCACAATACCATTTAGAAGAAAAAGCTTGGCGACAAGCTATTCCTTTGTTGCAACGTTTAGAGGCGGAAGCAAATTTCCCTCAAAACATCATTTTTGCACAGTCCAATTTAATGAAAGCCTATTATCAATTAGAAAATTATAACCAAGCGGAAGCTTATGCGGAAAAAGTTTTAACAAGTCCTAAAATTGATAATAAAATTAAAAGTGACGCTCAAGTTATTATTGCGCGTTCAGCTATCAAAACAGGTGATGAAAACCGAGCAAAAACAGCTTACGCGCAAGTGGAAAAAGTGGCCACTGGCGAAACTGCTGCCGAAGCACTTTATTATAATGCATACTTCAAAAATAAAGACGGTAAGCACGAAGCATCAAATAAATCGGTGCAGAAATTAGCTAAAGATTTTTCAGGTTATAAATATTATAGTGCAAAAGGACTTGTGCTTATGGCAAAGAATTTTTATGCCTTGGGTGATGCATTTCAAGCTACTTATATACTAGAAAGTGTTATTACAAACTTTAAGGAGTTTGATGATGTTGTGAGCCAAGCTAAATCCGAATTAAGTAAAATAAAGAAGGAAGAGGCTAAAACAAATTCATCAATTCAACCAGAAGACTAATTTTAGTTAAAGTTAAAAGTTTTTAGCTTGAGCAATACCGAAACCTATAGAGTAAAGAATCATCAATCGAAAATAAAAACACAAAATATGCGAAAGCACATAAAACATATATTTTCAGTTGCATTTATATTAAGTGCAACGATAAGTTTTTCTCAAAACAGAGAAAACGATACAATAAATACAGGTGTTATAGATGTTGTAAAACCATACTCACCATCAATTTCTGATGCATTTAAGGTAAAAGAAACGCCAACTTTAGATGACGAAACTACTGAAACCAAAAAGGATATTAAATATAATATTTTTTCATTTCCCGTAGCGTCTACATTTACACCTGCCAAAGGAAAAGCAGCGGTTGTAGAAAAAGCAAAACCTGTAAAATTATTTGATAATTATGCAACTTTAGGTGTGGGAACTTACACGACTATTTTGGGCGAGGTGTATTTAAATCATGCCATTAGTAGAACGGAAAGTCTAGGTGGGTATGTAAGCCATCATTCATCTGCTGGTGGTATTGAAGGTGTAGAGTTTGATGATAATTTTTCAAACTCAAAAATCAATGTAAATTATAGTTCACAATTACGCGATTTAGCGTGGAATGTTGAGGGCGGATTTCAACATCAACTATATAATTGGTATGGTGTTCCGCAATCTCAAATTACACAGGCACAAGCTGATGGTATAGACGTGGATCATGCGTTTTTTAGTGCCCATTTTGGCGGCGATATTAGTTTTGAAGATACTTATATCAATTCTGGGAGTTTCTTTTTTAGACGTTTTGGAGATAATCAAGGCTCTGGAGAAAATAGGTTTACTGCCAAAGCCATAGTTGATGTGCCAATTAATGGCGAGGAAATATCAACTGATTTAAAAATTGATTATTTAGGGGGTATGTTCGATAGAAATTACTTCACTAATGATGAATTGAATTACGGGAATTTTCAAATTGGAATTTCACCAACTTACGAAATGAAACAAGACGATTTAACTTTAAATCTCGGAGTTACTGCTGTGTATTCCAATAATAGAGAATCAGGAGACAGTAAATTTTATTTGTATCCAAATATTACAGGAACTTACCGATTAGTAAATGATATTTTAATCGCTTACGGAGGCATAGAAGGTGGTTTAGTTCAGAATTCTTACTACGACTTTGCTTCGGAAAATCCGTTTGTGTCACCAACACTCTTTATTATGCCAACGGATCAACAATACGATGCCTACATTGGTTTAAAAGGAAAGTTATCTAGCAATATGAGCTATAGTGTTAACGGAAGTTATGTCGCCGATAGAAATAAAGCGCTATTTAAAAATAATGATATTACCCTTTCGGGAGAAGATTATATGTACGGCAATTCATTTGGGATTGTATATGATAATTTAGATACGTTTGGGGTTGCAGGTGAAATTAATGTTGATGTTAACCGAAACTTCAAACTTGGAATAAAAGCTGAATATTTTAGTTATTCAACAAATAACGAAAAAGAAGCTTGGAATTTACCAGACGTAAAAGGATCGTTGTTTTTAGATTACCAAATAGACGAACATTGGTTTGCAGGTGCTAATTTATTTTATGTTGGCGAACGAAAAGATCAGTTTTTTCTAAATGACGGCTTCACGGTCACATCGCCTTTTACAGTGGTTTTAGAAAGCTTTTTTGATGCCAATACCCATGTGGGTTATCATATAAACGATCAAATTTCTGTATTTGCTAAAGCCAATAACATGGCTAATAATGCCTATCAACGTTGGCAAAATTTTCCAGTACAGAGTATTCAGTTTTTAGCCGGAGCAACTTATAAGTTTGATTTTTGATCCGAAGTGTCATCCTCAATTTATTTCAGGATTTTTTCAGCATTGCCATTACGAGGAGGAGTGAGACGTGGTAATCTTTTAAAATGAAGTTAAGTTCTTATGAAAAAACTACTTCTTATAATATTAATTTTTTGTTTTAACTTAAGTTTTTCTCAGCATTCAATACAAGAGTTAACACTTTCTGATGCTGCATTAGAATTAACAAAACAACAAGTAACTTACGATCCAAGTTATTTTTCGATAGCTTATCCAAACGGAGATGTACCTAGTGACAAAGGGGTTTGTACCGACGTCATAATAAGAGCTTACAGGAAAATGGGTATTGATTTACAAAAAGAAGTACATGAGGATATGAAAGCACATTTTAGTCTGTATCCTAACATTTGGGGTTTAAAAACTGCCGATAAAAATATTGATCACAGACGTGTGCCAAACTTAATGACTTATTTTAAAAGACAAGGCGCAGAAAAATCAATTACAAAAAATACTTCTGATTATAATTCAGGAGATGTAGTATGTTGGAATTTAGGTGGTGCAATTACACATATTGGAATTGTGGTTGATAAAAAATCAAATGATAAAAAACGTTATTTAATAGTGCACAATATTGGCAACGGACAAGTTTTAGAAGATTGTTTATTTGATTTTAAAATTATTGGGCATTATAGATTTTAAGTTTAGTTTTGTCTTTCCCGAGAAAGTTGAAATTTATTTTTTATTTATAATAATTATTACAAACACACAAAATGAAATATTTGATTAATATTTTGATTTTATGTATTTCATTACATGCTTTATCTCAAAATCTGGAATGTTATAAAACTATTCAAGAAGTTCAACAAGCCATTAATGGAGATTGGAAATTAAAAAATGGAAATCAAAATATAACGTATAGATTTATTTTTAATGATGATAAAGGAGTTATAGAAGTTCTTAAAGAATTAAATTTACCGCCTAAAGCAGCTGATCCTTACCATGAAAAATCAGTTATGGAAGAGCAAACAACCATAGATTTGAAACTTGATAATGGTGTTTTCTTTATTGAGTTAACAAATCTACAATATGGAATTTCCGAACCAATTTATGTATTGAATGAAGAATATTTTATTTATGGAAAAGGAGATTCAGAACATGTTTTTGTTAGAGATTAATACTAAATAATTAACCGCGCCAAATAATCAAAATGGGCGCCTTCCATAACCAATTCACATTTTAATCCAACTGTTTCGCAAGCTAATTTCAACATTTCAAAATCAAGATATAACCATTTCATTGGAATTTCTTTTTCACCTTTATAAGACAGGAAATAATCAAGTTCTCCGTAATAATTAGAGTTAGTGTCCATCCAAAAACCACCATCGTCATCTTCATACATATATTTAATATCTGATGAATCTATAAGAATTTGTCCATTAGGTTTTATCAAACTTTTTAAATGTGATAAGTATTTTGAAACATACACTAATTTTTGAAAAATTCCTGTGCCATTCATCAATAGTAAAATAGTATCATAGATTTCAGTTTCTTCTAGAATATTTAAAACTTTAGCATTTAAAACACCACGTTGTTTAGCAACTTCAATGGCACCTTTTGAAATATCAATCGCTTTAACTTTAATTCCTTTTTCTTGAAGATATAAGCTATGGTTTCCTGCTCCGCAACCGACATCTAAAACAGAACCTTTACATAGTTGTAAAGCTTTCTGTTCTAATTTAGGCATCTCTTTAAAATCTCGAAACAAATAGGGTAGTGGTAAAAAATCATCACCCGAAATACTGGTTGAGGTGATAATATCTTCGGAGTAGTTTCCGTTTTGATAATCGATTAAAGCTTTTCCGAAAATGTCTTTCATTAAATGTGTTTGGTTATAGTTATTACACAGAGATACGCTGATTTTGCACGGAGAAGCATAGAGCAAAATTGCATCAGTTTAAAAATGTTTAAAATCATATCGTTTTCATCAAAATTATATTAACTCAGAATTTCTCAGCGAAACTCTGTATAATTCTTTGCGTAACTCAGCGAAATAATACAAATAATTACGAAAAACACTATTTTTACACCATGCAAGACATCATTAAAAACCTTCCAAAGCTCGCCAAAGATAAACATAACGAGAACAAAAAATTCTTCGCAAAGCTAAAAAAGAAACCACCCAAAAACTTAGATTATCTGATGCAAGAATTGCACGACAATGAGTTTAAGCAAACGGATTGTTTAGAATGTGCTAATTGTTGTAAAACAACAGGGCCACTATTTACCGACAAGGATGTAGATAGAATTGCTAAACATTTTAAAATGAAAACTCAGCAATTTGTAGAACAATATCTAAGAATTGATGAGGATAACGATTACATATTGCAAAGTGTACCGTGCACGTTTTTAGGAGCTGATAATTATTGCTCTATTTATGAAGTACGCCCAAAAGCATGCAGAGAATTTCCGCATACCGATAGAAAAAAGTTTCAACAAATTTCAAATTTAACACTTAAAAATGTAGCTATTTGTCCTGCCGCTTTTAATATCGTTGAGGCTATGAAGCAAAGAATAAAATAAGTATATTTAAAACAAAAATACACCTTTGGAAACTCTACTAAATTATTTTGAAACCATTCCGTCGTTACATCGCGGATTGATAATTGCTGGAGGGTTGACGTTTTTTTGGATACTCGAAGGTGTTACCCCTTTGTTTTCAGGGAATTACAGAAAGTGGAAACATGCCTTACCCAACCTATTTTTTACCTTAACTACAATCTTGGTGAATTTACCTTTAGCCTTTTTATTCTTAAAATCTTCAGATTGGGTGATGGCTAATAATTTTGGAATCTTAAACTTGTTACCAGAAATGCCACTGTGGTTATATGGTATTTTAGGTCTTCTTTTAATAGATTTTATTGGTGCGTATTTACCACATTTAATCGAGCATAAAGTAAAACCTTTGTGGATGGTGCATTTAGTGCATCATTCAGATCATAATGTGGATACCACAACTGCAAACAGGCATCATCCGTTAGAAAGTATTATTAGATATGTTTTCACTCTAATGGGTATTTTTATAATAGGTACGCCTATTGCGCTCGTTTTTTTGTATCAATCACTTTCGGTGATTTCTACGCAGTTTAACCATGCCAATATTAAGCTGCCAAAAAAAGTTGATAAGTTATTAAGCTATATCGTCGTTTCTCCCAATATGCATAAAGTGCATCATCATTATAAATTGCCTTACACCGACTCTAATTACGGCAATATATTTTCGGTTTGGGACAGGTTATTCGGAACGTTTATGATTTTGGATACCGAAAAAATTATTTATGGCATTGATGTATTTCCGAATGAAAAAAAGAATAGTAATATCAAGGATTTACTATGGCAGCCATTTCAAAAATATCAGAGACCTACCATTATGCCCAATGAGAATGAAAATTAAAATAATTCTGCTATTATTTCTATTTATGAATTGTAACTCATCAAAAACTATAGATATTCAAGGGCATAGAGGCTGCCGAGGTTTACTGCCAGAAAATACGATTCCAGCATTTTTAAAAGCGATTGAATTAGGAGTAAATACCTTGGAATTAGATGTTGTTATTTCTAAAGACAACATAGTTGTGGTATCCCATGAACCTTATATAAACAGTGAGATTTGCTTAGATTTAGAAGGTAATGACATACCAAAATTAGATGAAAAAAAATACAATTTATATCAAATGGTATTTGATAGTATCAAAAAGTTTGATTGTGGTACAAAACACCATGTTAGATTTCCGAATCAAGAAAAAGTAAAGACTTACAAACCATCTTTACAAGAAGTTATTCAAAAAGTAAAAAAGGAAAATTCAGCTATTAAATTTAATATTGAAATAAAGGCTGCACCAGAATATGATGGTATTTTTACTCCAAGGCCTAAAGAATTTGTTGAGTTAGTTTTAGAAGTTATAAATAAAAATGATGCGTTTAATGAAACTAATTTACAGAGTTTTGATTTACGTGTTTTAGAAGAAATTAAGAAACAATCGCCTAAAATGAAGGTAGCGCTGTTGGTTGATGAAAATGAAGATATTTGGAATAAAATTTCAAAATTAAGTTATATGCCAGAAATCATAAGTCCATACTATAAACTCTTGGATTTTAATATGGTTAAAAACTTACAAGTTGAGAATTTTGAAGTCATTCCATGGACGGTTAATGAAAAAGAAGATTTAAAACAAATGATAAACCTGAAAGTTGACGGTATTATCACCGATTATCCTAATAGATTGATACACATAATAAATTAATTCTTTCCCTTAAAAAGGGAAGGTGGATTTAATCTCAACACATTGAGATTAAAGACGGAAGGGTTTTTAGCTTTTAGAGTTACTAATCATAAATTAAATACTTTTCCCGCACCAATTTAAAAGCATTTAACCCACTTTCCCAAGTTGCTTTAATTTCTTCTTCACTTAAACCAGCTTCAATTTGTTGTTGCAGTTTTTTAGTGCCTGCATGTTTTGTAAAATTTTCGGTATTGAAAAACAACAATTTGTCCGTGCTATTTTGATACCCTTTTATTAACCATTTTAAAGTAATTTCACCCTTAGTTTTTTCGTTTTTCAAATCTTCACCATAACAAAGTTCGTTTTTATGTTTAGGATATTTTGCACCAAAATTTTCAATGGGTGTATAACTAAAATTAAAAATCACTCTATCTAAAAACGGAGCACCATACCGTTGAAATTGAAATTCCGTACCACGACCAGCATTAATATTTGTACCTTCAAAAAGTCCTAAACTTGGATATAGCTTTATAGATTGGTCGTTTGGAAGGTTAGGAGATGGTCTAATAGGTAAACTATAGAAAGTATGGTGGGTGTAATTTGTAATTGGAATAATAGTTATATCGCACTGCGCACCATTTGCTAACCATTTTTCTCCGTTAATCATTTGTGCGTATTCACCAATAGTCATCCCATGAACTAAAGGAATAGGATGCATGCCTAAAAAACTTTTATTTTTAATTTCTAGGGTAGGACCATCCATATAATGCCCGTTTGGGTTTGGTCTATCTAATATTAAAACAGGAATATTTTGTTCTGCGCAAGCTTCCATAATGTAATGTAAGGTAGATATGTAAGTATAAAATCGAACGCCAACATCCTGAATATCAAAAACAACAATATCTAAATCTTTAAGTTGATCTGGAGTTGGCTTTTTGTTTTTTCCGTGAAGCGATAAAAGGGGTAAGTTTGTTTTAGTGTCAATGCCATCTTTAACCAATTCACCAGCATCAGCGGTACCTCTAAATCCATGTTCTGGCGCAAATACTTTCTTAATGTTTACTCCTAAAGAAATTAAGGAATCAACCAAATGCGTGTAATTTCCGTTTTCGGTCTTTTGACTTCCGTCATTAAAAATTACGGAGGTTTGATTTGCTACAATACCAACACGTTTTCCTTTTAGTAACCGTAAATATTTATTGGTTTGATTGGCTCCTAGTACAATGGTACTATCATCATGAACTTCACTAATAACCCCAGAATGTTTGTCAACTTCTGTATTCTGTATTCCAGCTTCAGCCTTTGATAAGTTAGCGCAAGAAATTAGTACCAAAACAAATAATAAAACTGTATTTTTGAAAATATTAAACCCCATTATATAATTTGAATTACGAGTATTTTATAGCTAAACGCTTAATAGATAGTAAAGCGTATAAAAGTAGTATATCGGCACCAATAATAAAAATTGGTATTGCAGCTATTGCTATTGGCATTATTGTTATGATGATCGCCATTGCAACAGGTATTGGTTTGCAACAAAAAATTCGCGATAAAGTAGTGGCGTTTAATGGGCATGTCACTATTACCAATTATGATAGTAACAACTCACAAGAAAGTGTATTCCCAATTTCGAATAAACAAGATTTTTATCCAGAATTTAAGACGGTTGAAGGCGTCAAACATGTGCAAGCCGTAGCAACAAAATTTGGAGTAATACGAACCGAAACTGATTTTGAAGGTGCTATTTTAAAAGGTGTAGGGGAAGATTATAACTGGCAATACTTTAAAGATTTTTTAATAGAAGGCCGTTTACCAAGTTTTGAAAAAAAGTATAGTGAAGAGGTTCTAATATCACAATATTTAGCAAACCGATTAGGGTTTAAATTGGGTGAAGATTTTCAAATGTTGTTTTCAAAAGAAGATATTGAGAAGCCACCAAGTTTTTTAAAATGCATAATAGTAGGTATTTACAACTCAGGTTTTCAAGATTTAGATAAACAGTACGTAATAGGCAATATTAAACACATACAACGCTTGAATAAATGGGAAGACGACCAAGTTGGCAATTTTGAAGTTTTTATCGACGATTATTCTGAAATTCAACAAAAGGGTTTCGAAATTCATCAAAACTTACCGTCGTTATTAGACTCTCAAACGGTCACCGAAAAGTACGCTTCCATATTTGAATGGATAAATATTTTCGATAAAAACATTTACGGTATTATCGGTATCATGATACTCGTAGCGGGTATCAACATGATCACAGCACTGTTAGTTTTAATACTAGAGCGAACCCAAATGATAGGTATTTTAAAAGCCTTAGGCAGTAATAATTGGAGCATCCGTAAACTATTTTTATACAACGCCTCATACCTTATTTTACTGGGGTTATTTTGGGGAAATTTATTAGGTTTAATGCTCCTTTTTGCACAAAAATACTTCAAATTATTTCCTTTAGATCCTAGCGTATATTACGTTACCGAAGCCCCAGTTTACATTAATATAAACTACATTTTAGCCCTAAACTTAGGCACACTTATCCTCTGTTTACTCATGCTTTTAGTACCCTCGTACATCATCACAAAAATATCGCCAGTAAAAGCCATTCGTTTCGATTAGCGTTTTTTGGGCGTTACCTAAAGGTCGGGCTTTACGCTACAATCTTTCTTGTGCTGAACGTGTTTCAGTATCTCATTAAGTATGTTATATATTCTAAAACAGGTTTCTAAATAAAATTATTTAAAAGCACAAAAAAGGATTTCTACTGCAATCCCTAACGCAACTTATAACTAACATTTAACTTTTAAGTTTAACAATTATCTTAAATTTGTATCGAAATATATATTATGGATTACGCTGAAAACATTTTAGAAACTATAGGAAATACGCCACTAGTTAAATTAAATAAACTCACCTCACATTTACCGTGTTTAGTGCTCGGAAAATACGAGACTTTCAATCCTGGTAATTCTACAAAAGATAGAATGGCGCTAAAAATGATTGAAGATGCCGAAGCCGATGGGCGTTTAAAACCAGGGGGCATCATTATAGAAGGTACATCTGGAAACACAGGTATGGGTTTAGCCCTAGCAGCCATAGTAAAAGGTTATAAATGTATATTTGTAATTAGTGATAAACAGTCTAAAGAAAAAATGGACATCTTACGAGCTGTTGGTGCAAAAGTTGTAGTGTGCCCAACAAATGTTGAACCTACCGACCCTAGAAGCTATTATTCGGTTTCTAAACGTTTAAGTGAAGAAACACCAAACTCGTGGTATGTAAATCAGTATGATAATCCAAGTAATGCTACGGCACATTACGAAAGTACAGGTCCAGAAATTTGGAAACAAACCGATGGAAAAGTAACGCATTTCGTGGTAGGAGTAGGAACTGGAGGTACGATTTCTGGCGTCGGAAAATACTTAAAAGAACAAAACCCAAATATTAAAGTTTGGGGTGTAGATACTTATGGTTCTGTTTTTAAAAAATATCATGAAACAGGAATTTTCGACCAGAATGAAATTTATCCGTATATCACTGAAGGTATAGGTGAAGATATTTTACCCGAAAATGTCGATTTTAGTATAATTGACGGATTTACAAAAGTAACCGACAAGGACGCTGCAATTTACACTCAAAAATTAGCAAAACAAGAAGGGTTTTTTCTTGGTAATTCGGCAGGATCTGCCATAAAAGGTGTGTTGCAATTACAAAAATATTTCACTAAAGATGATGTGGTAGTAGTTCTTTTTCACGACCATGGAAGTAGATATGTAGGGAAAATGTATAATGACGAATGGATGCGTGAACGTGGATTTATTGATGACGAAAAAACAACTGCTGAACATTTAGTGAAAGCATCATCAAATCAAAATTTAATTACCGTAAAAACTGAAGAGTTGGTTATGCATGCTATAGAGCGCATGAAGAAGTATAAAATTTCTCAAATTCCTGTAGAAGATTCTAATGGATTTGTTGGTGCTATTGATGAGGCAGATTTGTTGCGTAAGTATATTGAAAATAAAGATATTTCAAATTTGCCAATAAAAGATGTGATGCACAAACCGTTTCCCATGGTTGAAAAAAATACTTCTATTGAAGATATTTCAAAACTCTTCAATAGAGAAAATAATGCAGTTTTAGTTAAATTGGATAACAGTAAATATCAAATCATTACAAAATATGATATTATTAGTGCCTTGTAATTAATTTATAATCTAGAGAAAATAGGAAACCAAATATAAAATATAATCCTGAAAATTTATTTCCAAATGATTTTTAAATATAATTCTCACACTAGTTTTTATTGCTAAAACTCAAGTTGAACTTAGTTATAATGCCATTTTTAAAATTGGTTATTTGAGTACTACACTTTCTATTTCCAATGTAAAAGTCTCTTCTTTTTTATTACCAATTAAAATAGCAATCATTTCCATTTTATTCCCTGGATAGTTTTTCATATCTAGTTTTCTCCCGCGAAACGCTGGTTCTAATTGGTTAAAAGGTATTTCAATAGTTTCCCATTTGCCATTGGTAACAAATGAAGCATTGTATGAATGTCGGTCATTGTCGTTCGTTTTTACTCGAAACTGATAATTTTTTCCATCACCTTTTAATTTAATTAAAACTTTAGTGAATGGTTTAACATCATTAGAGTCAAAAATATATTGTACCATGGAAAAACCACCATTGTTTTCTAAAGAAACATGTCCAAAAAATTCACCAAAACCAGCATCATTTACTTTAAAATTTCCGTTGGAACGTCCACCCATCACCACATCGTCTACAATGCGCCAGTTATTAATATTATTTTTTTGGTTAATATCGAAAATAGTCATAGTGCTTTGAAGTATTATAAAGGTGAAAAATAAAAAGGCTTTCATTGTTTAGTGATATTGTGTTTATTTTAAAAATGTTCTGCTACGAGCATAATTATATGAGCTCCTATATGAGCTAAAAAAGCACTTTCTAGACCTTTTTTCCAATAGAGCCAGCCGAATATTAAGCCGCCAATTGTATTGCCAATTAATATATATGTTAATAATCCTCTTGAAGGATTTTCAACAGCTTGATAGGCTATTGGCAAATGTCCAAGTGCAAAGATAACTGAAGCAATAATTATTCCAATCCAAAATACAATAGGAGTAGTTCCCTTAAAAATTTTAGAAGCCAACCAAACCACTAAGGTCATCAATCCAAATCTTAAAAGTATTTCTTCTGTAAATCCTCCATACAAAAATCTTGCTGCTAATGTTGGCTTCAAAGCCTCTCCTAATTCTAGAAATTCTGCTGGAAGGATAGGATTGAATATCATACCTATAAAACTTAATAGTACGCCAGATAACAAACCTCCCAAAACGCCATATTTTAAGATGCCTATTACATTTATATTATCATTTTTAATCCCTACTATTTTTTCAATAATTGGGACTTTTAGATCTACTTTTTGATAAAGTAGAGTTCCTAAAATAACAGCAATAATTAGTATTATCGTTGGATTAATTAAAGTTAATAATTTGATTTGTTGCGCAGTGAATTGATCTTTTAAAATGGCTTCAACTTCGGGAGAAATTGGTAGGTCAATAGTTAAAATTGATGCAATACCAATCAATCCAATACATAATAATATCAATCCTAGCTTTATTTTATTCGTGTTCACAGTTTTTTATCAACAGGTTAATTTTATCAGAATACAAATTTTAATATCCTAATATCAAAGAATTTAATTAAAATATTTTAAATACAAAAATTAACTATTCTCAATATCGCTAATATGATGTTCTAAAGCCTTTACAGAAATTTGTATTTCAATAATTAAAAATGCCAAAGATAAAATGAGTAAGAGCAATGCAAAACCAAATACCCAAACCGCAATAGTATGTTGTTGGATATAAATTAAAAACATAGTTAAAACACAGATTAACAAGCTACTAATACCAGAAATTTGCATAGACCGTGTTAAGTATAATCGTTTTTTAATATTTCGTATTTGCTTGATTAAGCGTTCATCTTTTTTTTGAAGATATTTATCGTGTAAGCTTCTAATTACCGCAGCATAGGCCAAAAACCGATTAGTGTAAGCCAACATGATTAATGAAATAGCCGAAAATAATAGCGCCGGGGTTGTTAGGGTTAGTTGTTCCATAAAGGTTGCAATTATTAAAAAAACTAAATTATAAATTCCATTTTAGAATGAGATACTTTTAAATAGTAATTTTTATCTTTCGAAGATGCAAGAAGATTTTTTACATTACCTATGGAAACATAAAAAGTTTGATTTTAAGACACTAAAATCTGAAGGAGGAGAAGCCATTGAAATTTTATCAGTAGGTGAGCATAATTTAAATTCTGGTCCCGATTTTTTTAATGCAAAACTTAAGATAGGCGAGCAGCTTTGGGCTGGGAATGTTGAAATTCATGTAAAATCTTCCGATTGGTTTTTGCACCATCATGAAAAAGATAAAGCCTATGATAATGTCATTTTACATGTGGTTTGGGAGTACGATACCGATGTGTTTAGAAAAAATAACACCGTTATTTCTACTTTAAATCTAAAAACCTATTTGCCAACTGAACTGATAAATAATTATAAAAACCTTTTTAGCAAACAAAATACTTGGATAAACTGTGAAAATGATTTTGCTAGCATTAATGATTTCACCTTAAACAATTGGTTAGAGCGTTTATATTTTGAACGTTTAGAGCGTAAAGCCACAACCATTGAACTACTTTTAAAAGAATCTAAAAATGATTGGGAAGGTGTGTTGTTTAAAATGTTAGCTAAAAATTTTGGATTGAAAGTAAATGGAGACTCTTTTTTAAGTTTAGCAAACTCAGTAGATTTCTCAATAATCAGAAAAGTGCAATCCAATCAGCAAACTTTAGAAGCCTTGTTTTTTGGACAAGCAGGTTTGTTGGATGATGATATTCAAAACGGTTATTATCAAGCTTTGGTTAACGATTACAGCTTTTTAAAACAAAAATTTCAAATAGAAAATGATTCCGTTTTACCACTTCAATTTTTTAGATTACGACCACCAAATTTTCCAACAATACGATTATCCCAGTTAGCGAGTTTATATCATCAACATTACAATCTCTTTTCAAAAATGATTACAATAAAAACTCTAGATGGTTTTTATGATCTGTTTAAACTTAATACATCAACTTTTTGGGTATCCCATTATACGTTTCAAAAAGAATCAAAACTATCAACTAAAACCATTTCAAAATCATTTATAGATTTACTACTCATAAACACCATTTTACCAATAAAATTCTGCTATGCCAAGCAAAAGGGAGAAACTATTGATGATGCTATTTTGGAACTCATTTCAAAAATAAAATCAGAAAAAAATAATATTGTAGATGCGTATCATAGGCTAAAACCTATTTCAAAATCAGCTTTACAATCGCAATCACTCATCCAATTAAAAACTGAATATTGTGATAAAAATAAATGCTTAAAATGTGCTGTTGGAAATATACTTTTAAGTAAATAAACTTTTAAACAAATAAACTAAACGCTAAATTGCAGCATGAATAGTATTTATAAACCATTACTTTTTTTTCAAAAACATGGGTATTATGTTTGTCAGCGTATTGCGGATAGGTTTGGTATTCGAGCAAAAGTAGTACGTACATCATTTATGTATTTAACGTTTGTTACTGTTGGTTTTGGTTTTGCTTTATACCTTTTTCTAGCTTTTTGGATGCGTATAAAAGATTTAATTTATACCAAACGTTCATCTGTTTTCGATTTATAGCCTATGAGTAATCCATTAGTCCGTTTTTTTAGAACAAAAATTTATACAGCCGTATTTTTACTGGTTTTTATATTACTCATTGGTGTTTTTGGATATGTTATGATTTCAGGATACTCTATTATTGATGCTCTGTACATGACCGTAATAACCATGACCACGGTAGGATTTGGTGAAGTGGTTCCGCTAAACAACCAATCAAAAATATTCACCATATTTTTAATTTTGGCCAGCGTGGTCATAGTAGGTTATGCACTTTCAGTAATTACTGAGTATATTTTAAGTAAAGATCATGTTGAAGAATTAAAACATAAAAAGATGCAAAAAAAAATTGATGCTTACAAAAATCATGTCGTTGTTTGTGGTTACGGTAGAAATGGTAAACAGACCGTTAGAAAATTATTAGCTCATAACAAATCCTTTGTAGTTATAGAAAAGAATAAGGAGATGGAAGAACGATTACAATTTGATAACGTGCCCTATGTCATCGGAAATGCCAATGAAGATGAGGTGCTTTTAAAAGCTGGGATAGACCGCGCTTCAAACTTTATATCGGCGCTACCTAGTGATGCTGATAATCTTTTTGTGGTACTTTCTACAAGACAAATTAATAAAAATATTAATATTATTAGTCGCGCATCGCATGAATCCTCTTATGATAAATTAAAATTTGCAGGAGCCAATAATGTGATACTTCCAGATAAAATTGGTGGCGATCATATGGCATCTTTAGTCGTTGTTCCAGGGCTAATGGAGTTTATTGATAATTTATCGATAGTTGGAAAAACGAATATCAATATAGAAGAGATTGCAGTTGAAAAATTAAATATTACTAAAACCCTTAAAACCATAAAAGATTTAGACCTACGAAGAAAAACAGGGTGCACCGTTATTGGTTATAAAGATGAAAAGGGAGAATATATTGTAAATCCTGAAGCTGAATTGGAATTAGCACCAAATTCAAAAATTATTGTTTTAGGAAGACCAGAGCAAATAGAGGCACTAAATTCTCAATATGATATAGATTAGAGAATACTCTATTTTAACGCTTAATGTTTTAAAAAATGAATTATTTTTAGCATCTTGCTTGCTTTTTCAAACAGTTCTTTAATAAAACCAAATAATTTTAAATTCTTATGAAGAAATATCTTCTTTCATTATTCACAATAATTTTACCAATATTAACTTTTGCTCAAGAAACAACATCAGAAAAGATTGATAGAGTTTTTAAAGATTATACCGGTTGGTTCGTTGATGCTATTTTTTATGAAATTCCATTTTCAGAAACTTATAAAATTCCATGGGTACTTATTGTTTTAATTGGAGGTGCATTATTTTTTACATTTTATTTCAGGTTTATAAATTTTACAGGTTTTAGAACCGCAATCAGAGTTGTACAAGGCAAATATGAAGATATTGAAAAGCATGGTGCAGATACGTTGTATGGTGATGTAACCCCAAATGAAGATCATAATATCATAGAAACTTTAAGAGACGACGGTGCACATGGTGAAGTGTCACATTTTCAAGCGTTAACGGCTGCATTATCAGCAACCGTTGGTTTAGGAAATATTGCTGGTGTAGCTGTGGCGTTATCAATTGGTGGCCCTGGCGCTACATTTTGGATGATATTAGCGGGCTTATTGGGTATGGCTTCAAAATTTGCAGAATGTACTCTAGGCGTAAAGTATAGAGACGTTGGTGAAGATGGTACGGTGTATGGAGGTCCTATGTATTATCTAACAAAAGGGCTTAAGGAAAAGGGTATGGGTGCTTTTGGTAAAATTTTAGCGGTTTTATTCGCCATTTTTGTTATAGGTGGTTCTTTTGGAGGCGGAAATATGTTTCAAGCTAATCAAGCCGCTGCGCAATTTATTAAATTATTTAATTTTGAAAGTTCAAATGCTGGTATGTACTTTGGTATTGTTATGGCACTTATAGTTGCCGTAGTTATTATTGGGGGTATCAAACGTATAGCTTCTGTTACAGAAAAAATTGTCCCATTTATGGCAGGTATTTATGTACTAGCATCTTTAATCATATTAGGGGCAAATTGGAGTTTGATTGATGATGCTTTTGCTTTAATTTATGAAGGCGCATTTTCAGGCCTTGGTATTGCTGGTGGCCTTGTAGGTGTCATGATTCAAGGTATCCGTCGTGGTGCCTTTTCAAATGAAGCAGGTGTAGGTAGTGCCGCTATTGCACACTCAGCAGTAAGAACAAAATATCCTGCTAGTGAGGGTATCGTGGCTTTGTTAGAACCTTTTGTAGATACTGTTGTAATTTGTACGATGACAGCTTTAGTTATTGTAATCACCAACTTTGATGGTGGTTTTATGGAGTATGGCGTGCCAATTAAAGAAGGCGTAGAACTTACAGCAACAGCGTTTGATTCTGTAATTCCTCACTTTTCTATTGTACTTACTATAGCCGTTATATTATTTGCATTTTCAACTATGATTTCTTGGTCGTATTATGGTATGCAAGGTTGGATATTTCTTTTTGGAAAAGGTAAAATAACAGACTTAGTATATAAATTTTTATTTTTAATATTTGTTGTTATAGGTTCTTCAATTAGTCTTGGAGCTGTCATTGATTTTTCTGATGCCATGATTTTTGCCATGGTTGTTCCAAATATTATAGGAGTTATTATACTATCACCAGTTATTAGTAGAGAACTAAAAAAATATATGAAAGCCATAAATATTAAACGTGATGCTTTAGAAGAAGGTGCGGAAGATTTAACGAAACATATGTAACTTATTTAAATTGACTTTAATATGAAATCCCATTTCACGTTTACTAAACAACAGCGAAATGGGATTTTTTTATTGGTACTCATCATCATCATTTTACAGTGTGTTTACTTTTATTTAGATTTTTCTTCTGAAAATATACAAATAGATGATAAGGCGCTAGTGAAATTTCAAAATGAAATAGACTCACTAAAACAAATAGAAATTGAAGAAAGTAAGGCTAAAATATATCCTTTCAATCCAAATTATATTTCTGATTTTAAAGGTGCTTCTCTGGGGATGACCGATGTGGAAATTGATAGACTCCTCACTTTTAGAAAACACGATAAATGGATTAATTCAACAAAACAATTCCAAGACATCACTAAAGTTTCAGATTCGCTATTAGCTGCTATCTCACCATACTTTAAATTCCCAGAATGGGTTAACAGTTCTAAACCCAAAAATCCTAGTTACACTGATAAGAATGCATCAAAAACATTTGCTCAAAAACAAGATTTAAATAAAGCTACGGTAAAAGATTTACAACAGGTAAATGGTATTGGCGAATATTATTCTAAAGCTATAATAAAACTTCGAAACTCGTTTCAAGGGGGTTTCATAGCAGATGCACAATTACAAGATGTTTATGGATTGGCACCGGAGGTTATTGAAAAAATATTAAACGAGTTTACTGTAAAAACACCTAGAAAAATTAAAAAAATAAGTTTGAACACAGCTACAATTGATGAGTTGGTTACCATTCAACATATAGATTACGATATTGCACAACGTATAATAGAAGAACGTACACTACGTGAAGGATTTAAGTCTATAAACGAATTAACAAAAGTTAAAGACTTTCCCATAAATAAAATAGATATAATTGAATTATATTTGCATCTTGAAAAAGAAAATTAATGAATAGTATGTACTTCACAGAAGAACACAACCTTTTTAGAAAAAGCTTGCAAGACTTTTTGAAAAAAGAAGTAGTTCCACACATTGAAACTTGGGAAAAAAATGGAGTTATAGATAAGTCCATATGGAATAAATTTGGTGACATGGGATTTTTAGGAATTCACTATCCCGAAGTTTATGGTGGTATGAATCTAGATTTATTTTATACCGTTATATTACTTGAAGAACTTCAAAAAATTAATTCAGGTGGTTTTGCCGCAGCAGTTTGGGCGCATGTGTATTTAGCTATGACACATTTAAATGCCGAAGGCGATGATGCGATAAAAGAAAAATATTTAACTCCAAGTATTACTGGCGATAAAATTGGTTGCCTTTGTATTACAGAACCTTTTGGAGGGAGTGATGTTGCTGGCATGAGAACGACCGCTATAAAGCACGAAGACCACTACATAGTTAATGGTTCAAAAACATTCATAACTAATGGTGTTTACAGCGATTATTTAATAGTTGCAGCAAAAACAAATCCAGAACTAGGGAATAAAGGCATAAGTATTTTTGTGTTGGATAGAGCTATGGAAGGTATATCAGCAACTAAATTAAACAAGTTAGGTTGGAAAGCGTCAGATACTGGTGAAATAGCTTTTGATAATGTAAAAGTACCCGTTGAAAACCTTATGGGAGAGGAAGGCAAAGGTTTCCCATATATTATGCAACACTTTTCATTAGAACGTTTAATAATGGGGATTAACGCCCATGCTCGTGCAGAATTTGCACTAGAATATACGTTGCAATACATGAGTGAACGTAAAGCCTTTGGTAAAACTATCGATCAATTTCAAGCTTTAAGACACACGATTGCCGATTTATATACCGATATGGAAATTTGTAAAGAGTTTAACTATTCTGTAGCTTATAGATTAAATAAAGGCGAATATGTGGTAAAAGAAGCCACGATGTCTAAGTTGAAATGCACTAAAATGGCAGATGAGGTTATTTACCAATGTTTACAATTTTTAGGTGGTTACGGCTATATGGAAGATTATCCTATGGCAAGACTATTACGCGACAGTAGGCTAGGGCCTATAGGTGGTGGAACTTCAGAAATTCTTAGAGAAATTATTGCTAAAATGGTTATTGATAAAAAAGATTACAAGCCAGTAACATAACAAAATTGTATTTATATAATTTGCTTGCTCATCAAAATTAGAGAGATAAGGTTGTGGTTTACATTTAAACCGATTTTATAGATTAGTATTAAAATTGTAAATACTAAATGATAAGAAAACATCTCGTGTTGTTAAGTTGGATTTCTTAGTATCAAATAAAATTAGTTTAAAAATTTAAAAAGTCAAGTTTGAATTCAAACAAAAGACCACTTTGTGAAAACAAAGTGGTCTTTTAATAACATATAAATTTTTATATCATTAAGCTTTTTTAGCTTTCAGCATAATTTTTAGTTCAATATCATCATTAATAAATTTATCACCTAAATTATCAAAAAACGATTTAGAACCATACTTAACATTCCATTTAGAACGGTCAATAGTAAACGTTTCGCTTGTTAACGTCATAGTATCTCCTTCGTTTGAAACTGATACTGGAAATGTTACATTATTTGTTGCATCTTTCAAAGTTAAGTTGCCAGAAAGCATCATTTTGTCATCAACTTCTTCTAAACCTGTAATTTCAAAGGCCGCACTTGGATATTTTTCAACGTCAAAAAAATCAGGACTAGTTAAATGGCCATGAAGTTTTGCATTGCCCTCATCTTCCTCAGGAATATCTAAAACAGAAATAGTAGACATATCTATTAAAAATGTACCACTAGCTATTTTTCCATCCACGGTATTTACCACACCACTTTCTAACATTATTTCGCCATTATGAGAACCAGTAGGCTTAAATCCTTTCCATTCAATGGTTGAAGCTAGAGTGTCTGCCATAAATTTTTGTGCTTCAACTTCAACTACAGCCACTTCTTCAGCTTCGCTTGTAGTAGCCTCTTTTGCTTTGTCTTTACAATTAACAAGCGTTATTGATATTGCAGATAAAAATAAAATTTTTAAAAAATTGTTTTTCATAATTAAAGTATTAATAGTTTGTTTTGCAAAAGTATGAAATTTGTTTCATTAAATAATAAAATTGTTAAACAAAAAAAGCAAATATTTTTAATGACATTATGGCATTTTAATAATAATGGCAGTACTTTTGCCAACTAATTTGTTAGTGTAAAAATTTTGAATCGTAATGAGTAAAAAAGATAAAAAAGATATAGAAGAAGAACACGTTGAAACTTCAGAAACTCAAACAGCGGAAGTTGAAGAGCAAGTTATAGAAGAAAAGACAGTTGAAGACAAACTTAAAGCAGAAGTAAAACATGAAAAAGACAAGTTTTTAAGGCTATTTGCTGAGTTTGAAAATTACAAAAAGCGAACTTCCAGAAGAGCGTATTGAATTATTTTCAACAGCAAGCGAAGACCTCATGAAAACATTATTGCCAGTACTTGATGATTTTGAGCGTGCTTTAACACATATTGAGGATGATAAAGAAGCCGAGGAATTGAGAAAAGGCGTCCTTTTAATTTACCAAAAGCTTATGAATACTTTAGAACAAAAAGGACTCAAATCTATTGCAGTAGAAAATGGTGATGCATTCAATGCAGATAATCATGAAGCAATTACTCAAATTCCTGCGCCTACGGATGATTTAAAAGGAAAAATTATTGATGTAGTAGAGAAAGGATATAAACTAGGAGATAAAATAATTCGTTTTCCTAAAGTGGTAATCGGACAATAAATTAAAACCATGGCAAAAAGAGATTATTACGAAATATTAGGAATTAGTAAAGGCGCAACTGCTGCTGAAATAAAAAAAGCTTACAGAAAAAAAGCTATTGAATTTCACCCCGATAAAAACCCTGATGATAAAACGGCTGAGTCTAAATTTAAAGAAGCAGCTGAGGCTTATGAAGTTTTAAGTAACGCTGATAAGAAAGCAAGATATGATCAATTCGGTCACCAAGCTTTTGAAAACGGTGGCGGCGGCTTTGGAGGCGGCGGTATGAATATGGATGACATATTCAGTCAGTTTGGAGATATCTTTGGTGGTGGAGGCTTCAGTGGCGGCTTCTCTGGCTTTGGCGGTGGCGGTGGTCAGCGACGAGTTAAAGGAAGTAATTTACGAATTAGAGTAAGGCTTACTCTAGAAGAAATTGCTAATGGTGTAGAAAAGAAAATAAAAGTAAAACGTAAAGTACAAGCACCCGGTACTACTTATAAAACCTGTTCTACATGTAATGGTAGCGGCCAAGTAACCCGAATTGCAAATACTATTTTAGGAAGAATGCAAACCTCATCACCTTGTAATGAATGTGGGGGTGCGGGACAAATTATTGATAAAAAACCAGCCGATGCAGATGCTCAAGGTTTAAAGCTTGCCGAAGAAACGGTATCCATTAAAATCCCTGCGGGAGTGGTTGATGGTATGCAACTTAAAGTTTCAGGAAAAGGAAATGAAGCCCCAGGTAATGGGATTTCTGGTGATTTATTAGTTGCCATTGAAGAAATAGATCATGAAAAATTACAACGTGAGGGTGATAATTTACATTATGATTTGTACGTAAGTTATCCAGATGCAGTTTTAGGAACCTCAAAAGAAATTGATACGGTTACAGGTAAAGTGCGTATTAAGGTTGAAGCAGGAGTGCAGTCTGGTAAAATTTTGCGCTTAAGCGGAAAAGGTATTCCAAGTATTAATGGATATGGTAAAGGAGACCTTTTAGTACATGTTAATGTTTGGACACCAAAAACATTAAGCAAAGAACAAAAAGATTTTTTCGAATTGATGCAGAACGACGAACATTTTGAGCCTAAGCCAGAAAGTTCAGACAAATCTTTTTTTGAAAAAGTGAAGGATATGTTTTCTTAGTTGAAAATAATTTAAGTAAAATAAGAAATACCGTTCGATAACGGAATTTTTTTATTTCTGTAATAACTTATCTAATAGTTTTGCTATTAGTTTAAAAAAAAAACTATATTTGATGTATCACTAATTAATTTTAGTGGTAATTTTTCTTTTTCATAGCAATTTTTTTCCCATCCTTAATTTTTTAAGGGTGGGTTTTGTTTTTATAAGCATTTTGTTAATAGTTTTTTATTTACTTAATTCACTATGTTGCTTTGTTACATTTAATATATTTACAAAAAAAGCTTGTCAATTAAAACATACCATGAATAATTTACTAGAAGTTAACGAAGTTTCTAAAAATTTCGGAGACTTTAAAGCCCTAAATAATGTATCAATTACAGTTCCAAAAGGAAGTATTTTTGGTTTATTAGGCCCTAATGGGGCAGGAAAAACAACACTTATTCGTGTTATCAATCAAATCACAATGCCAGATTCAGGAACTGTAATTTTGGATGGCGAATCATTAAGCCCACATCATGTTACAAATATTGGTTATTTACCCGAAGAACGCGGTTTATATAAATCTATGAAGGTTGGCGAGCAAGCTTTGTATCTCGCGCAATTAAAAGGATTAAGTAAAGCAGAAGCTAAAACACGTTTAAAATATTGGTTTGAACGTTTAGAAATTGGCGATTGGTGGAATAAGAAAATTCAAGAACTATCAAAAGGGATGGCTCAAAAAATACAATTCGTAGTTACGGTTTTACATCAGCCCAAACTATTAATTTTTGATGAACCATTCTCAGGTTTCGATCCTATAAATGCGAATTTAATAAAAGATGAAATCTTACGTTTACGGGAAGATGGAGCAACCGTAATTTTTTCAACGCATAGAATGGAATCGGTTGAGGAGTTGTGTGATGATATTGCTCTTATTCATAAATCAAATAAAATACTTGATGGTAAATTAGTTGATATAAAACGTAAATACAAATCAAATACCTTTGAAGTTGGTATAAGAACCAACGATAATATCATTTTACATAAAGAATTATCAGATAAATTTGATGTGACGCCTGCTCATTTTAAAACGTTAGAAAACGAGTTAAAATTGAACATTAAATTAGCAAATAATGAAACGTCAAATAATTTGTTAGCTTATTTAACCTCAAAGGGTGAAGTGTCTCATTTTGTTGAACTCATACCCAGTGTTAACGATATTTTTATTCAAACTGTAAAGAATAATTAGTGTTATGAATCATTTACCACTCATCATAAAACGCGAGTATTTAACTAAGGTTAAGAATAAGTCATTCATAATTATGACTTTTTTAAGCCCCATGATATTCATTGCTTTTATTGCAGTTGTAGGTTATTTGTCTCAAATTAATAAAGATAAAATACGGATTATTTCGGTTTTAGACGAATCAGGATTAGTTGAAGATATCTTTAAAAATTCTGGTAATACAACCTATACCATTTTAAATAATATGTCGCTTGAAGATGCAAAAACGTTTTCAAAAGAAACTGAAAGTTATGGGTTATTACATATTGAGAACATTGATAATCTTGAGTCTGTACCAAATAAAATTAACTTCTATTCAGAGGAATCACCGTCTATTAATGTCATTTCAGATTTAGAAAGTAAAATTCAAACGGAGTTGACAACTCAAAATAGAATAAATAAAGGTATTGATGTTGAGATCTTAAAAGATTCCAAAGTCAATGTTACTATTCAGCAAGAAAGTTTTGAAGGCCAAAAAACATCAAAAACTGATAGTGTAGTCAAACTCGTTTTTGGAGGGGCTGCGGGTTATTTATTGTTTATGTTCATTATTATTTATGGCAATATGATAATGCGAAGTATCATAGAAGAGAAAACAAGCCGTATCATCGAGGTTATAATATCGTCCGTAAAACCTGTACAGCTGATGCTTGGCAAAATTATTGGAACTTCATTAGCAGGTATAACACAGTTTGTTATATGGCTCATTTTAGGAGGTATTTTAGTAAGTATTATATCGCTAATTTTTGGTATAGATATGGCTCAAATACAAACTCCGCAACAAGAAATGATGCAACAGGCCATGGAAAATTCTGATATAAATACGCAAGTTCAAAATGTGATGGCATCTTTTTATAATTTACCTATTGCTAATTTAGTTGTGGCTTTTATATTTTTTTTTATTGGAGGTTATTTATTGTATAGCTCATTTTATGCTGCTATTGGTGCTGCTGTTGATAATGAAACTGATACACAACAATTTATGCTACCTATTATAATGCCTTTAATTTTGGCCGTTTACGTTGGGATATTTACAGTAATTGAAGATCCGCATGGTACTATTTCAACGGTGTTTTCGTTTATACCGCTTACCTCACCAGTTGTTATGCTCATGCGTATCCCTTTTGGTGTACCTTTATGGCAGCAATTACTATCATTTGGTTTATTGGTTGGCACATTTATGTTTACGGTATGGTTTGCAGCCAAAATATATAGAGTGGGTATTTTAATGTATGGAAAAAAACCAAGCTACAAAGAACTTATTAAATGGATAAAATATTGAAATGAATCAAGATTTAGAAAAAATCGAGGAAGCTATTAAGGAGAGTTCCCTATGGGAAAAATTTGTTGAATTTCTTAATTATAAATTATTCGAGTTTACTGATAATCAGGATAATATTACTGGTGTTTTAAAAGTAAAATATGTTCTATTAGTACTTTTAATATTAATACTAACTACATATCTTTTACGGTGGATAAGAAGATTAGTAACTCGTAACATGCCAAAAGACGACAAAGTTAAATTTGTAACCGTGTTTTCTTTTGCAAGATGGATTATCTATGTTATTGTTTTATTAATTGTATTAGATTCTATAGGTATTGATGTAACCGCTGTATTTGCAGCTTCTGCGGCGTTATTAATCGGCGTTGGTTTAGCGCTTCAAACACTATTTCAAGATATTATTTCGGGAGTATTTATCTTGATAGATCAATCAGTTCATGTTGGAGATATCATTGAAATAGATGATAAAGTTGGTCGGGTGGAAGAAATTAAATTAAGAACAACACGCGCCGTAACTATAGACAATAAAGTTTTAATAATTCCAAATCACTTATACCTAGAAAATAGTTTGTATAATTGGACTCAAAACGGCACAACCACAAGAGAATCCGTTGAGGTTGGTGTTGCTTATGGGAGCGATGTGCAATTAGTAAAAAAAATATTGCTACAAGCTGCTAGCACGCATCCCGAGGTAATAAGTGAGCCTGAACCTACAGTGGTATTCACGAATTTTGGTGACAGCTCATTAAACTTTAAAATCGTATTTACCGTAGCAGATAGTTTTAAAGTACAATTTCCTAAAAGTGATATTCGTTTTGAAATTGATAGATTATTCAGAGAAAATAATGTCACCATTCCGTTTCCTCAAAGAGATATTCATATCATTCAAAAACCTAATCAAAATATTCGATTTAAAAACAATACAGATTATAATATTGATAACAAGTAATCCAGAATTTGAATTATGAAATTTAAAAGAAATAGGATAATTTTAATGTCTAGTATATTCTTTTTATACCATTTTGCTCATGCTCAACTTACAGATTTAGCACGACTAGAATATTCATTTATTCCAAAGAGTAATTCTGAAGATCAATATACCAGATTACGTGCGCTGTTAAATTACCCCATTGAAGTTAAAAACGATACGTATTTTATTATTGGTGGAGAGTATAACCGTGTTTTGCTTAACCTTGAAGATAACTATCCTTTTGATACCTCATATTTAGACAAGATTCATATTATAGATTTAAATATTGGTTATACTTTTAAATGGAATGAAACTTGGCGATTTGGAGTAAAGTTTAACCCAAGAATAGCATCGACATTAACAACAAAATTATCATCGGATGATTTTTTTGTTAATGGTGGCGTTTTTATTATTGCAGATAGAACTAAGGATGAAAATTTAAAACGCCCTTACCGATTGATTTTAGGTTTAACATACAATGCCACAACCGGTCTACCATTTCCATTACCTTTTGTGAGTTATTTTAGAGAAATAAACGAAACCTGGAGTTTTAATGCAGGCGTACCAAAATCTAACATTAAATATGCCATTAATGCTAAAAATAATTTACAAGCCTTTGTAGGATTAGATGGTTATCTAGCACATTTACAGGAGCCGTCTGTAATTAATGGACAAAGTGTAGATAATATTTCACTTTCAGTAGCGGTTGGTGGTTTAGGATACGAATATTTACTTTCAAAACATTTGGTAGGTTATTTGTATACAGGTTACACTTTTAGATTAAATAACGTTTTACGTAATGATAATAGAGATGAAGTTTTTAAATTAGATGACTTAAATGCCTTTTACTTAAGAACAGGTATTAAATTTAAAATATAAATATGTCAAAAATATTAGTAATAGAAGATGAAGCTGCAATACGTCGTGTACTTGTAAAAATACTTTCTGAAGAAAATGAAGCTTATCAAGTTGAAGAAGCCGAAGATGGTTTATCAGGGATTGAGAAAATTAAAAATGATGATTACGATTTAATACTATGCGATATCAAAATGCCAAAAATGGATGGTGTTGAAGTATTGGAAGCCGTAAAGAAAATAAAACCAGAAATACCCATTGTAATGATTTCAGGTCATGGCGATTTAGATACAGCCGTTAACACTATGCGGATGGGCGCTTTTGACTATATATCTAAACCACCCGATTTAAATAGACTTTTAAATACAGTTCGTAATGCTTTAGATAGAAAAGAGCTAGTTATTGAAAATAAAATTCTTAAAAAGAAAGTTAGTAAGCAATACGAGATGATAGGGGAGAGTGATGCTATTTCTCAAATTAAGGATATTATTGATAAAGTGGCGCCAACGGATGCTCGTGTTTTAATTACTGGTCCTAATGGAACAGGTAAAGAATTGGTGGCACATTGGTTGCATGAAAAAAGTGAGAGAGCTAAAGGTAATTTGATTGAAGTAAATTGCGCTGCCATACCCAGCGAACTTATTGAAAGCGAATTATTTGGTCATGTAAAAGGTGCTTTTACTAGTGCTAATAAAGACAGAGCTGGCAAATTTGAAGCAGCAAACGGTGGAACCATTTTTCTTGATGAAATAGGTGATATGAGTTTATCAGCCCAAGCTAAAGTGCTTCGTGCGCTTCAAGAAAGTAGAATTCAGCGTGTTGGTAGCGATAGAGATATAAAAGTTGATGTTCGTGTTATAGCAGCAACCAATAAAAACTTAAAAAAGGAAATTGAAAATGGCAGATTTCGTGAGGATTTATATCACAGATTAGCGGTTATTTTAATTAAAGTACCATCATTAAATGAAAGACGTAGCGATATTCCGTTGTTAGTCAATTATTTTTCTGAGAAGATTTCGAATGAACAAGGTACTTCTAAAAAAGCATTTTCAGATAAGGCTATCAAATTACTTCAAGAGTATGATTGGACGGGCAATATTAGAGAACTTCGTAATGTTATAGAACGCCTCATTATACTTGGCGGTAGTGAAGTTAGCGAAAATGATGTAAAGCTGTTTGCTAGTAAATAAAAACGAGACCGACTTAAAAATCGTTTTCAATGGCACAGAATATGACTTTAAGGATATTTAAAAAGCTTCACTTTTCGTAAAACTCCAGAAGTTTTAATTCGAACATAAATTAAGTTGCGATAAATAATCTGAAGCTAATGCTTTTAAGCTAGTATTGTAATATTTTTTAATTTCTTCAATATGTTCTGAGGATAAATCATCTGAAGTATTCATATGGGTTACAAGGTTATGGTTACAATCACAAATCTTTAACGTTTCATTGTAAATCTTAATATTTGATGCTATAGCATTTTTATAGGATATAATTAATTGCTTTTTTTCAATAGTCAATTCTTTATCTTTTTGTTCCGCTAGTTTAGTTTTAATTTGTGCTTCTTTCAGTTTTAAAGCTTCCTGTTGCTGCTTTAGTTTTAGTTGTTCACTTTTTAATTGCTCTAGTTCGTTATTTTCTTTATTATCAACTTCTACATCATGTTCAAGCTCATTCTGGTTTTTCTTGTTATAATTAGCTGTGGTGCATTTATCAATTTCAATAACACTTTGCTTACTTGAGTCTCTAGCACGTTTTACAAAAAAGCGCCCATCCTCAAAAGTCTCAACATCTTCAACTTTTTTAAGTATTTCTATACCTTTATCGGTTAAATCTAGAGCAGCTTCACAACCGCAAGCTTTTAAGGTTTTTTTAGAGAGCTTAAAAGATTCAATAGATCGATTTGCATAATACTTTAGATGGCTTATATTGTTCGAGTCGTAAGCATCTTTAACATGGGAATAGGCACTTATAAGATATGAATTTGCATCATCACAAGGAGTTTGTCCGTTAGAGGAAAACGACACTATTAAAACTAAAAAGAAGTAGTAGTTTTTCATTTTGTTTGGGGTTGATTAAATAAATATGACTGCAATGTATTAAAAACATTACAATTTAATATTATTTTATCCGATTAATATGAATTTTATCGATAATTTATTTTAACTCATCGTGTTTATGGTTTTCAAAAAAGTTTCGATTCTAAGTTTTTTATCCTTATTAATGGTTTCATTTTCAATAAAAGCATGGATAAATAATTTACAGATTTTTAAAAGGCACTGCAAAACTCTCTTTTAAATTGTTATCCTCAAACTTATAATTAAAAACGGGCTATGTTTTCGGACTAAGATCATTCATTTCAAAATTGCTATTGGATAAGATATAATTTAATTTTTTTATGTCCTTATCGCTTCTTGAGCTTTCTGGTATCCTAACGATGGTATTCGTAGATGCTGCAAATGATTTCAAATTAATAATTTTAAACGCTTTTGTATCGCAAATAGATATTGAAACAATTACCATTAAGGATGAAAAAATCAATTGCATTTTATATATTTAGTTTTATAAAAAATTTTTATGGATAATTATAAAATAACCTCAAAAATAGCACTTAAAAACTCTGAAACTAAAGTCGTAATTAAAGATGCAAAAAAAGAACTAAAAGAGGTTCGAAAAGTGTTAGGAGAACTTCAAGATACTATTTATGCTCACGGAAAATATGCCGTTTTGGTTTGTTTACAAGGTATGGATACCGCTGGGAAGGACAGCTTAATACGTGAAGTGTTTAAGGATTTTAATGCTAGAGGTGTTGTAGTACATAGTTTTAAAGTACCTACTGAATTGGAATTAAAACATGATTTTTTATGGCGGCATTATATAGCGCTTCCAGCCAGAGGGAAATTTGGTGTTTTTAACAGAACACATTACGAAAATGTATTAGTAACTCGAGTGCATCCTGGTTATATTTTAGGTGAAAATATTCCACATATTAATACGGTAGATGATATAGATGAAGCTTTCTGGGATAAGCGTTTTGAACAAATAAATAATTTTGAAAAGCATCTTGCAGAAAATGGCACTATCATATTTAAATTCTTTTTGAATCTTTCAAAAGAAGAACAGAAAAATAGATTGCTTCGTCGTTTAGATAAACAAGAAAAAAATTGGAAATTTTCACCGGGTGATTTAAAAGAAAGAAAACTTTGGGATAGTTATCAAGATTGTTACGAAGATGCCATAAACAGAACATCCAAACCATACGCACCATGGTATAATATTCCAGCTGATGATAAACCCACAGCTCGTTATTTGGTAGCCAAAATCATGTATGATGCTTTGACCGCTTATAAAGATATTAAAGAGCCTGAGCTTGATGATGATATTAAAGAAAACATTCAGCTTTATAAAGCGCAACTTAACAATGAATAATTTAAACCAATTGCGACTGAAATCTCATTATGAAATTCATATTTAATAGTATTATTTTTTTATTCATTTTAAGTTTAAACGCTCAGAACACCGTGGAGGAAGAATTAACGTATTACGAAATTCCAAAACCTAGTGAGAGTTACACAGCAGGCACCGTATCCGCTAGACTGATTGATGGTTTGGGCTTTAGATATTATTGGGCAACAGAGGGTTTAAGACCTGAAGATTTAAGCTATAAGATTAGTGAGACAGGGCGAACTTCTAATGAAATTATAGACCATATATATGGCTTATCAAACTTTATTTTAAATGCCATATCACAATCTGCTGAAAAGATGAAAGATTCTAAAGTGATAAGTTTTGAGGAAAAGCGTAAACTAACATTATCAAATTTTAAGAAAGCTGCAGAGATACTTAAGAATACTGATGATATTTCTGAATATGATAATGATAGATTTCCTTTTTGGAATATTATAAATGGACCCATATCTGATGCCTTATGGCACTGCGGACAAATTGTTTTATTACGGCGATCATCTGGAAACCCTTTTAACGCTAAAGTAAGTGTTTTTACAGGAACTGTAAGAGATTAGTTGCTGTGGCCTTTAACATTTTGAAGCTTTAAAAATTATGAAATTTTCCTGTTATAAATGGCTTTTATTTTCTCTAAGGAAATAGGTTTAAGAATATAATCTTCAATAATATGATATTTTTCAGCTCTTTCTAAATCAGAAGGGTCTATGGAAGAACTAACAACATAAATTTTAATTGTTTTTTTACAATCAATTTTAATAAACTCATCCAAAAATTGCCATCCATCCATTATTGGCATGTTTATGTCTAATAAAATAATATCGGGTATATTTTTGCCATGATGCAAAATAGGTTTGAGACCATCTAATGCAGCTTTCCCATTTTTAAAAACTATAAAAGTATTAGAAACGTCTGCCATTTCCATAATTTTTTTAGCCCCAAAAACAAAAATGGGATCGTCGTCAATAATGCAAGTTGTACTCATATCTTTATGATCTTAATAAAATTGTAAATGTGGTACCAACATTTACTTTACTTTTTAAACTTATATCCCCACCCATGGATTCAACATGGTTTTTGGTAATAAATAAACCCAACCCTTTTGAATCTTTATAATCATGAAAGGTTTTATACATTCCAAAAATTTTATTACCATGTAATTTTAAGTCTATACCAAGACCATTATCTTTAAATTTAATGATAACATAATCACCCTCCTTTTTTGCACTAACGTCAACTTTTAGTGGTCTGTCAAAAGATCTGTATTTTATTGAATTTGTTAATAAATTGAATAAAATACTATCTAAATATGCAGGAATTGCACTTACTGTAATATCTTTATCAATACTAGTGTTTATGATGACATTATACTTAATTATTGAGCCTTTAACACTAGCAGTTGATTTTTTAAACGCATTTTTCAGATTAATAGATTCTATTTTTTCTGATAAATTAGATTTTAAAATAGCGACTTGATTTAAATTATCTATACTTTCACCTAAATGACTAATAGCCTCTTTTAGTAAAGGAAAAATGTCATTTTGTGTGGCTTCGGGTATATCGATTTGCATAATATCAGTAAGCATGTCTAAATTGCTGAAGTGCGATCTTAAGTTATGTGAAACTATATGAGCAAAATTTAAAAGTCTTTTATTTTGCTTTTTTGAAACTTCCAATAAACTATTTATATTTTTCTCAGCTTCTTTTATTTTAGTAATATCATTAACTTGAAAAACAAAATGAATCGGTTTCCCTATATCATTTTTGACTAAGGATATTGATAGTATGGTCCAAACTACAGAACTATTTTTATGTACGTATCTTTTTTGAATTTCAAAAGAGTCTAATTTACCCCCAAGCAAATTATTAAAGGCTTTATTGCTAATATCTAAATCATCAAAATAAGTAATGTCACTGTATGAAAATGATAATAATTCTTTTGATGTATAGCCTAGCATTTCACAAATAGCATTATTTACTTTAATCCATTTTCCTTGTAAATTTACAATGACCATTCCTACTCTAGAAAATTCAAAAGTTTTTCTAAACTGTTCCTCTCTTAACGCTATTTTTTTTAAAACTTTTGTTTTGTCGTCAATATCTTGAAAAGCACCAGATACTTTAATTGCCTTTCCGTTTTCAACTTGAGCAACACCTATAGCTCTTACCCATTTTTCGTTACCTTTAGCGGTAATTATTTGTAATTCAGTATCAAAATTTTCAAATTCTTTTATACATTTTGTAAATAATGTATTTATAGTATTTCTACTATAGCCTTCTTTATAAAACAAAATTCCAGACTCTACAGTGGGTTCAAAATCAATGTCAACTTCATGAATTTCTTTTGTAACATGGCTCCATGTTGTTTTCATGGTTTCTAAATCTACCTCCCAAATTCCAATAGTTGCAGATTCTTGAACAAAATTAAATAAACAGAACGTTTTTTCAGGAGTATAAATATTTGATTTATGTTTAGTTAACATATTGAATGGCTTACCGTTAGTTGAATATTTATTCGTTTAAATACAAATTAAATCGATGAAATATACAAATAAAATCAAATAAAACAATTTTTTCTTACAAAAATTGCATCATTTTCTTTACAAAAAGGTTGTATTTGATAAAAGTAAATGTAGTTTTTTGGCTAAATTATAAATAACTCAACCACCATTTATCTTTGTTGTTGGCTTTATAAATCATATAGGTTTTACTTGGATAATATAAGAGTGCTATAACGCCAATCCAAACCAAGTAAACAGTTAACAAGGAGTATCCATAAGTGGCCAGTTTACCGCTGGCAAAAACATCTGAAGTTAAAATCATAATAGTCCAATCTCCACCAATCACTAAAGTGCCAATAAGCGCTAGGGCATGTATAACAAATATATGAAGGAAGTAATAAAATAGAGGTACACGACCAAAAACTAAAAAGAAATCTGTTACTTTATTTTTTACATTTTCTATACCGTATAAAAATAAAAGAGCAGGCCCTATGGTAATAAGAGTATAAGCTAGCGAAGGCGGATATTTTGTTATTTTAAAAAATGATAAAATTGATTTAATTGTTGTGTCTTGAATAGACCATGGTACTAAATCACCATAAATATTAACCCCTCTTAGTACAAAAAATAGAATGATTGCTCCAACACCAAGCCTGAGTAGCCATTTTTTTCGTATCAAGGGATCAAAATCTTTCGTGTATAAAAATCCTAAACTATAGCCTAGTAGTATTAATCCTATCCATGGCAAAACAGGATAAAAAATCCCAAGATTAATAGTATCAGTCAGTGAAATAAAATTAGTTTGATGAAATATATACCAGATAACAGATTTGAAATTTGATCCTTGCATTACAATAGAATCAAGTAGATTATGTCCAGCAACGATAATAATCCCCACCATGATGATCCCTTTTCTTGATAAATAAATAAAAAGAGAAAGAAACATCATACTCAAACCAATAGCCCAAATAACCTGAAGCACCACTCTACTATAAGTAAAGTCAAATCTCCATAAGAAATTATTGACTACAATTTCTAAAAAAATTAACCATAAACCACGGGTCATTAAAAACTTAAATAACTCATGTTTCGTTTTTTGTGTTCCGTAGAGGTAGGCTGCAGTTCCTGCAAGAAATATAAAAACGGGTGCACAGTAATGGGTTATAAATCGGGTAAAGAATAAGATAGGTGTTGTTGTGTCTAAGTTAGTTGGGCTACTTGCAAAAGCCCCATAGTGAAAAAAATCTCGAACATGATCTAAAGCCATAATTACCATGACTACACCTCTTAGGATATCAATAGATTCTATTCTAGTAGATTTTAATTTCATTATTATTTGATAATACCGAGCTAGTTTTCTAAAATTTAATTATTTCCTTAAAGGTAGTCTTTTCTCATAAGTGAGTTGCCTCCAAATCCACTCAAGAGGTCCATACTTAAAAAACTTTAACCAAATCGTACTAAAAACAACTTGACAAAGAAAAATAAGTAGGGCAATAGCCATAATGGTAGTGTATCCAAATCGTCCCGCAAGGCCCAACCCCAAGCCATAAAACAAGAATATAGAGATAATGGTTTGTGAAATGTAATTTGTAAAAGCCATTCTACCAGCAGGAGCTATCCAATTTAATAATTTCGGTCTTTTATTATAAATAAGTGCAAGTAGTGCTGTATAGCCAATAGCTAATGGCACTGTGCTTAATGCGTAAGATAGTGTGCTGAAAAAGCTGAATAATTCGGTTTTATCGGCAAAAAATTCAATACCTGTTCTTAGAGCACTCATAGGTAACCCCAAAAGAATTCCATATAACGCTATTTTTTTTAAAAACTTAGTGTTTTCAAGCAGTTGATTATCTAATATTTTTCTACCACTCCATATACCTATTAAAAAAATGCCAAATACTTTAAATATGCGTCCTTCTTCTAAAATAAAACCAATACGAATGAATACATTACTTAAATTCATTTTAAAGAAATCTGGCAATTTGTCATTTAAAATAAAAAAGTGATAGTCAATTATTTTTATACCGCTGAAATCGGCAGTTGGATAACCGAAATATTCAAGTAAATCTGTGTTTAATTTAAAAAAATAGTGTGTGTAATTAAAGTTGAGAGTATGTATTATAAACCAATTTAGTAAAGGAGTTAAAATTAAAAGACCTGCCATCCATAGCAGTTTTTTCTCTGAAATTTCTACAAATAATATTAATACAAATCCTAAAATAGCATAAAGTGTTAGAATATCTCCAAGCCATAAGCCCGCTAAATGCAAAAGCCCAAAAATGAGAAGCCAAAACATTCTGTGTTTAAAAAAATTTGAAAATGATTTGTTTTTTTTTGTGAGTTTATCATATTGTATAAAACACCCTATTCCAAAAAGCAAAGAAAAAATGGAGTAAAATTTTCCATCTATAAAAGTAAATGACAAAAGGTCTAATAAATCATCAGAAGCAAATAGGGTTTCTGGAATTCTAAATTCTTCAGGCACAAAAAAAAGACCTGATAAAAAAACAATATTAGCCATAAAAATAAATTGAATGGCAATGCCGCGTAAAACGTCGAGAAATTCAATTCTATTATTTTGATTTACTGGTTTAATATCCGTTTTTGTATAACTCATATATTTTATTTTTTTAAAGGGTATCTAGTTAAGTAGCTTAAATTCCTCCAAATCCATTCCAAAGGTCCAAATTGATAATATTTTAGCCAAATCGGACTTATTATTATTTGAAATAACCAGATGGAAAACACCATGTATAATAATTCATGTCTTTCAAATGTGCCGAACAACCCAAAACCTGCACCTGTAAAAAGCAACAAAGCTATTAAGGAATGCATTAAATAGTTTGTTAAAGCCATTCGACCTACACAAGATAACGCATATTTAAAATTTTTGAATAATGTAAGTTTACAGAACAACATAATAAGACCGACGTGACCAATAGCTACAAATACACGACCTAAATCGTAAGTAATGTTAGATTTAGAAAAGGCTAATAATGAAAAATTATCATCCAATATTAATTTGGTTTCATAATAGTTAACACTTAATCCAACGGCATATCCTATAAGCACCATAACGATATAAAACCGATATGATTTTTCGGAGGTCAGAATCTTTAATTTAAAAAAAGCAATACCCATAAGCATCATACTTAATATATCCCACAAATCGTATCTTAGGGGAAAGTGTTCATTAAAATGTTTATTTATTGGTGCTAGATATTTAAGAGCGCTTAAGTAACTTTTACGCATATTATCATTATTATTTTCAATACCAGTCTCAGATTTACTCCACTTTATTTCATTCCATTTATATTCTACTTCAATAAGTTCTTTTGTTAATTCTTTTCCTTCTGACGTATAGCTTTCAATAAGTGCAACATTTTCCATGAATTTTACATCCCTCAAATAATCACTGTAATTCCAAAGAGTACCTATAGAAAATAAAATAATGGAGGCTAAGACTAATTTTTTTGGAGGTAAGTTTCTGAAGGAAAACACGAAAAAGCCCATAAGGGCATAACTAAATAAAATATCACCATACCAGAGTAATATATAGGCGTTAATTAAACCAAAAATTAATAGCCAAATAAGCCGTCTAAAATAAATATTGGCTGCTTTTATACCAGCACCTTTTTTTTCTAACCTATCCAGAAAGATAAACATACCAACGCCAAATAATAATGAGAATAAGGCTCGCATGGTACCTTCAAAAAGCATGTTAGTGGTTATCCAAGTTACGAGATTCCATCCGGTTGCACCTCCAGAAACTGTTGGGTCTCCATAGGCACCAGACAATCCCATACCGTTAATATTCATTAATAAAATTCCAAACAATACAATTCCTCTCATAATGTCTAAAGATTGAATTCTATCTGAAGCTTCTAAAGGACTCAGCATTGTTTTGGTTGTTTGCATAATTGGGTTGTATTAATTTAAGTTTTATAACTGAAAATCATTGAATTGATTACCACCTTTAATGAATCCAATCATTACGTGATGTAAATAATATTTTAAAAGTGAAAGCACTTTTTAATTTTACGATGATTATTTTTAATATATAATTGAAGAGTTAAAAGAGAACTCAGGTAGCCGCATTTTAAACTATCCGAATTTTCATTTCAAAATACTTATTGATTTCGATTATTAATTAGAAAGTTCTTTTTTTAAAGAATACATGTAAGACCACTGACTTGAAATTGAAGCCCTCATCTTATTTCTTAATGCATCTGTTTTTGCTTTACCATTGGCTTTAGTGTAAATTTCCCAAATACTATCTTGGTCAATATCAAGGGCAGCAAAGTTTTTAAAAGTAGCTGTTACGAAATAATCCGCTACCTCTGGAGCACCTCCCAAAACGTCATACCAAATGTATCTTGAATCACCTTCAGCTTTTTTCATAGCAGCAGTTAAAGCATCAATAACCTCTCTAAAAGTAGTAGAGTTAGCAATTTTAAAATTGTAAACTGAAACAATCTTTGTGTCTCCTGGCATTGGAGTTTTACTACTTATCTCAGGTATAGAACTTGCAATATTATAATGCACACTATTAACATGGGATATTATAAAATTTTGAATAATCATTCTACATGCTTTTCCCGCTTCATCACCTTCTTCATCCATTTCTGCCCATTTAGCCATCGTACTTGTCATGACATAAACGGTATCTTCGCCTTGAACACGTGACCACATACTCCATTTGTTTTCGCCTTCGTTTTCTAAATAACATGCTTTCCACGATTTAACACCTTCAATAAATTGTGCCTCATGACCATATTTTACAGTAATCTCTGTCATGTTTAATAAAATCTTTCGTTTTCTTGAGCTACTGCTAGTAGAGGAAGCAATAACATAATAAATAATAATTTTCTCATAATTTTGGATTTTGGTTAATAATTAATATTAAGTTTATTTTTTTAAGGCATCATTAAGTTGCTTTGTGTCTACATATTGTTGGAAAGCCGTTATTTTCCCATCTTTAAGTGTATATAAATGGGCAGCTTGAGCATCAATTGTGTTTCCATTTTTATTCAGTTTAGCTTGGTAACGTAATGTCGCAAGTACTTGGTTGTTAAACATCTCGTGAAGTTCAATATCAGCTAATTTAAAATATTCATAATCTGCACCTATGCGAGCAAATACGCCGTTTAATACAGCGTCTGGACCTATATACGGATTGCCATCTGCCAGAGCATTTCCTTCAGCTTCATTCCAAATAACTTTAGCATCTAATAAACCTAAAACTGAAGGGATATCACCAGTAGCAAATGATTTGTAAAGCCCATCAATTATACCAACATTTTCGGGGGAAGACATTAAACCTAATTGCTGATAAAATTCCAGATTATCCATAAAGTCCTGTTCTTGTGCAATTTTACCATCCTTCATTTTAACTAAAGTGGTTCCCTCAACATTTACCGTTCTACCAGTTGCAGGAATACCAAAAAAATCTCCAGAATGAGTACCTTTAAAATTCCAGTGTTTTACAAGGTTATTTCCTTGCCCAAAAACACTTTTCATGGTGAATTCGATATCTGAAAATCCAGTTACGAAATTGGAATAATACCCTTTGAAATCTTCTATACCTACAATGTTCTCGGGACTAGATATTAGTGTAATGTCAGGAGTGAAATTAGTTTCGTTAATGAAATCAAGATTACCTGAGTTTATTACTTCATCCCATGTTTCGGTATACATTTTAATGTTTTTATCTACTTCGTTATTACATGAAGTTAATAGAATAATAGATAGGGTAACTGATAGTTTGATAAAGGTTTTCATGGTTAAATAGTTTTTATTTTTAATGGTTTTGTTATTTTAAATTTATCTATATTTTTTTTGTGTTTTATAAAATTTATAAATTGAATCATTAATATGCTTACTAATGGAGCAAATGCAATTAACATAAAAACTTGTTCCCAACTAAAAATATCCTTTAAGGTGCCAACAAGTCCACATCCATAGGCCCTACCAGAATTTGAGATAGCCATATAAAGCGTAAATTGAGTAGCTGCAACCGTTTTATAACATAATTTCATAGCTGTTGCAAAAAAGGCGATATGGATAAAAGTACCTAATAAGGTTGATAGTAGAATAAACCCAAAAATAAAAGAGTTATACCCCCAAAGTGCAGTAAATAAGCCAATAATAAAAAGTATGGTTATGGTTAATAAAAGATAAATAGTTAGCATTCTTTTTTCACCAAAAAAATCAACTAAGGCACCACCAGCAAACATCCCGAACAAACCGCTTATTAAAGTTGCTGTAGAGAAAGCTTGTGAAAATGATGTGTCGGACCACCCTAATTCTTGAATAGTATAGATTGGTAAAAGCGTATCTATAAGGCCATTTAACATACCATTAAAACAAATTGCAATACTAATAAAAAGGCTAGAAGGAAGAATAACAACTTTTAATAGGCCTTTAAATATTTTTTTCCAACTATCTAGTTGAATTGTTTTTGCATATTTAGAAGGCTTACCACGACTCCAAGGCATAAATTTTTCACCTGGTCTTTCTCTAAAAAAAATAGGAGCCAAAATGAAAAATGCAAAGGCAATAGATAGAAATGGAATTGCTACAGAGAAACCTAAAGCGTTAATTAATGCAGTTCCTACAACAAGTGATAGTGAAACACCAATTGTTTTAGATCCCCACATAAGGCCATTGGCTCGTGCTTGTTCATTTTCTGGAACAATCTCTATTGCCATACCATCTGTTGCGACATCTTGGAATGCACCAAAAAAGCTTATAAAAAATCCCGCGATCATTAGCCCATTTAAGTTATTTAAAGGGTCTTCCACGAAACCTATCGCTAAAAAACTAACAATTAATCCTAACTGCCCAAAAATAACCCATGGTCTTTTTCTACCCATGGATAGTATAGTAAAACGATCCATAAGAGGGGCGATAAGGATTTTAAAACTCCATGGAATCCCAATAACCGCTGCATAACTAGCAATCTCCGTGGGTGTTTTATTATTCATTGCTAACCATGCAGGAATGGCGTAAAAAGTAATCCCTTCTGGAGCTCCCTGTGCTAGATAAAGTATTGAAAAATTGAAATATCTTAAAAAAGTGTTTTCTGATAGAAATAGATTTTTTTCCCCTTTTTTAAATTTCATATTGGTTAGTTTTGGTTAATTTACATCCTTTATCATCTATTATATTAACACTATAGAAGAGTTTTTAAGATGAAGATAACATAGCTTTATAACAACATTCTTCATTTAAGATGATTAATTGAACTTGGTGGAAAATGTAATGCACCCGTTACGTAAACACTTGGATATTTGAAAATTTTTAAAAAAATTTTTAAAATTTAAACGCTTTATTTGTGCTGTTTTATATAGCACATAGTTATTAATGATTACATCATATTTATTATAAAATAAAAGGCAGTTTTTAATTTAAAAACTGCCTTAAAACATAAAGCTTTTTATTTAGCAGTTAATAATGTTGGACTGTAATAAATCATTTCAGACACTATTTTCCCATCGGCATCAAAGCTATCACTAAAGTGAAAAGGTACAGAAAGTGCTTTCTTGTCAGATTTACGTATTAAACGATAGTTCCACCATGATAAAACTTCTCGACCATTCCCCATTTCGTATTCCAAATAATCAGGATATCCTATCATATCAATACTTACTATTTCATAATCATCCAAAAACTTTTGCCACATCGGTGTTATTTCAGCTTTGGTTAGAGATTTCCCAAATTCCATATTAATATCAGAAAATGTAGCATCATCATGATAAAAACTCATGGTTTTTTCCAAATCTGAATTTTCATAGGCGTAGTTTATTTTACGAACGGTATTAATATTATCGTGGTGATTATAAATTTTACCATTTGTTCTATTCACGTAGCTTTTGTTAATTTCAGACATAATATCTGTATTTCCGTAATTTATTACGGTTTGTATCTTATTGTTTTTATTTACCACATAAAGTCTATGTACAGGTTGGTTTATTTTTACTCCTGTTTTCTTATGAACTCCTTTTAAATCCTCCCAAGTTTGTACCCAAACAACATCGTTATTGTTGTCCTTTTTATATTCTATAGCATCGGGATAAGCACCTTTAGTTGGTGTGATAGAAAAATAATCTAAGGCATCGTTCCAACCCATAACACTTTTTGTAAATGACGCTTTATCTTGCCCTTTATCTCTTGGGTTAGTACTTACGCCATTATAAGCCTTAAAATCATCAGCTAAATAACTAGCTACTTTCGTCGAATCTCCTTTTACAAAGGCATCAGTCATGGCTTCAACTATTTTAATTGCCGGATGGTCTATATATACAGTTCCATTTGTTTTTTTCTGACCAAATGTTGCCATTATACATGAGAAAATAAATACTAATAATAATGTTGTTTTTTTCATTGTTTTAAAATTTATGGTTAATTAATTATTTTTATTGTTTGACTGAGTATTGATTTAATGTTGATTTTACCGATTTAAATGTTAACCCTAAATCAATTTTAGCTAACGTATTTTGATAAATTATTTTAGCTGAATGGTTTGGTTTTTTATGGTTTAACATCAATGATATATCTGACATAGTATAGGTTTCGCTACTCAATAAATAATTCTTACCATGTAAACCAGGAAGGGTTGCAGCTCTATAGATACCCAATGCTACATCCTTAACATCAACAATAGCCATTTCAACATCTTTATCAAAAAGCATGTGTATGAATGGGTTAGGAGCGAGCTTGTTTTTTATTAGATACTGCAAGCTAGTTGAGGTAGAATCTTCTCTTTGTGATAAAGATTCTCCAAAAACACCTACGGGTGACACACTGGTAATTTCAAAATCAAGATTTGGATGTGTTTGTATGAAGTTATTTACGGTTTTATTTGCAATAAATTTTGCTTGTGCGTATGGATGACTCTCATTACTCATGAACGGTGAGTCGTTTTCGCTTACAGTATCAGTAATTGTTTTACCGCCTGCCGGCATCGGGAAATTTGTATTCCATGCAGCCACTGAAGCTATTAAAACCACTTTATCAACGGTTGGGGTTTTACTTATAACCTCTAAAAAGTTTTCAGTGCCTTTTATGGTGGGATCAAAAAGTTCTTTCTGTGCATTTTCAATATCCAACTGAAATGGCGTACCTCCATGAATAACAATATCGCAATCTTTTACAAATTCTTTTAATTGAATTTTATTTTCCACATTTAATTCGCTGATATGTAAATGATCGGAAAAATTTAAATTCATTAAATGTTCATATTTTCCCTTTTTTGAAATATCGGTTGTGGAAACTTTTGCTTCAAATCCATTCTCTAAAAATTGTTTTGTAACATGGCTTCCTATAAAACCAGCGCCTCCGATAATTCCCACTTTTCTCATGGTTCACTATTTTAAAAAAAACAGGCATTTTTTTCAGTTGTATTGGTGACTAACTCAATAAAAAATGATAATTAGAATAGTTTATTGCTAATTTTTCTAAACTGCCTGTTAATATGATATGTTTTCTATTTAAACCTCATAAATCTTAATTAAAAGATATTATGAGGTTTTGGTTGGTTGTTACCTCGAAGTAACTGAACATTAGAGTATAATAAAAGGGATGTGGGACGAAAGGGGTGTTTTACTGTCCGAAGACTATAGTATATTTATCAGAGCAAAAAATATATAGTGTAGATGTTGTCTAAATAGTTTGTAATCTGTTTAGGAGTTCTTCTTTAAGCGTTTTGCTTACAGGAATGGCTTTTTTAGCAATAACAATATGGCTTGTGGCGACTTCATCAATTTGAGAGAGGTTAATAATAAACGAGCGATGTACTCTGATAAAATGCTTTTGAGGTAATTTTTCGTCAAGGTCTTTTAACGTCATGACTAACAAATATTCTTTTGTTTTGGAATATATCCGACAATAGTTTCGCTCTGCTTCAATGTATAAAATATCTTTTATATCAACTCGAACCATGTTCTCAAGATGTCTTACAAAAATACTGTCGCTTAAAATAAAAGGTACTGTTTTTTCAATTGGAATATGTTGTTCTTTTTCAGAATTCACAAGGTTTATGGTTAATTCTATGGCGCGCTCTAAATCTAATTTTTTGAAAGGTTTGGAAATGAAAGCATAAGGGTTTGTAGATTTTGCGCGATTAAAATGAGCTTCATCAGAATTCGCTGTTAAATAAATAATGGGAATATTATTTGTTTTTTGCATAATTTGAGCGGTCTCAACGCCATCCAAATTCCCTTTTAAATTAATATCTAATAAAACTATATCTGGTAGTTGCCCCTCAATATGAAGTAACGCTTCTTCTCCTCTTGGAATAATGCCTGTAACGTCATAACCTAGTGAGGAAAGTTGTAGCGAAATGTTTGCAGCAATTATCATTTCATCTTCTACAATTAAAATTTTTGCTTTTGTTGCCATTTAAGCCGCCGTGTTTAATTTAAAATGAAATAAAACAGAAGTTCCATCTTCAGAATCTTCTGTTATTTAGCCGTTAAGTTGTTGGGTTAGTAATTTTATGAGTTGGGAGCCAAACCCCGTTCCTTTAGAGTCCAAACCTGTTATTTTGCCTATTCCGTTATCAGCTACTTTTAAGGTGAGTGTTTCTGAGTTGGATTTTGATAAACTAATTGAAATATTTCCTTTTGAACTTTCAGGGAAAGCATATTTTAGAGCATTTGTAAGCAATTCATTAACAATTAAACCAATGGGCACCGCAGTGTCTACATCTAATTCTAGGTTATCCATAGCATATTCAATTTTTACTTTATCATCTGCATTATAGGTATCTAAAATACTTTCCCCTAAATTAAGAAAATAGTCTTTCATTTCAATGCTTCCCAAATTTTCACCTTGATATAATTTTTGATGTATAATACCCATGGATTGTACACGGTTTTGACTAGCAATCATAGCATCTTTTGTTGCCGAATCTTCCAATTGTGCCGATTGTAATGAGATTAAACTTTTAACAAGTTCTAAATTATTTTTAACGCGATGATGAATTTCTTTCAGTAACAATTCATTTTCTGCATTTCTGACGTCCAGTAAATTATTTTTATTTTCTAACTCATTGTTTGTTTTTTCGAGTATTAGACTGGATTTTCTTTTAAGTCGATAATTACGGTACACCAGACCTAATAAAAGAGAGCCAATAAATAAAGCGATAATAAATAGTTGTTGTTGCATTTGTTTTCGCCCAAGTTCATCGTTTTGCTTACTTAAATTTGCTGCTAATTCATTTTCACGCAAACTTCTTTCGTTTGTTTCTTTTGCTAAATCAAGTGATTCTAAATAATATTGTTCTTTGTATTTTAGTGCGTTTACCAAATCGCCCTTTTTTTCGTATGCTTTACCAATGTAGAAAAGCATACTAATTGCTGGTTTTGCGTCTTTATGTTCTAAATGGAATTCTCTAGATTTTTTATAATATGTAATGGCAGAGTCATATTTTTTGTCGTTTAGGTCAAGATCAGCAAGTAATCCATAGCAGAAAGGATAAATACTGGTGTCTTTATTGTAGGTTTCCATAACTTCAATAGCTTTCATGATGTTTTTTCTACCTTCTGCATATTGGATAGGGCTAATGTTATCTTTCCCTGTTGGCGGGTGGGTTATTAATTCGCGACCAACTTTAGAATAATACCATGAATAAGCGTATGGAGTTTGGTGATCTTTTATACTGGATTTTAAGTTTGTTAAGTAATGGCTAACAGAGTCATTATTTTTGTCAGTATGAAATACAGTCAAGAATAAATTTGTAGTAAAAAAATGCCATTTATTTTTTTCTGATAGATGGGATTTGTAATAATTATTACTTTTGATTAAATATTGATGCACCAATTCTTGCTCATCTGTAATCCCATATTTATAGTGAAAAATACCTTTGTACATAAATGCCCTTGCTTGTAAATCTTTGTTTTCTATAGATTTAAGATAACCAACTGCTTTTGTGAATAATTCTAGAGATTCTTTCTGACCAACCACATCTATTTTAATTAAAATTGCCCATAAAGCAAGATAATCAAATTTAAGAATACGATATTTTTCTACTTTGTCAGATAGCTTCGAAATAAACTCCCATCCCTTTTGTGCATTCAGTTCCAATTGATCTTCAGTTGTAGAATAGATAATCATATCTTTATAAATGTTCCCTAATTGCTCTAAATGGGTTATTTTATTTTCATCAAGACGATGTATTGCTTTATCAAAATAATAGCGGCTGCTATCTTGATTGTATTGGGGTATAAAATTAAACCACACTGCTTTATCTTGATATGTTTTGCTTTGGTTTAAAAACACATCCGTATCATTCTGCCCAAAGGCAAAATTAATTACAAGAACTAAAAAGATGCCTAATTTTATTTTCATCTTTATTTTATACTGTTTTGAATTTGAAAAGTTATCGTTTAGTTTTTAAGCCGCCGTGTTTAATTTAAAATGAAATAAAATAGAAGTTCCATCTTCAGAATCCTTTGTCATTTCGCCATTAAGTTGTTGGGTTAGTAATTTTATGAGTTGGGAGCCAAACCCCGTTCCTTTAGAGGCCAAACCTGTTATTTTGCCTATTCCGTTATCAGCTACTTTTAAGGTGAGTGTTTCTGAGTTGGATTTTGATAAACTAATGGAAATATTTCCTTTTGAACTTTCAGGGAAGGCGTATTTTAGAGCATTTGTAAGCAATTCATTAACAATTAAACCAATGGGCACTGCAGTGTCTACATCTAATTCTAGCTTGTCCATAGCATATTCAATTTTTACTTTATCATCTGCATTAAACGTGTCTAAAATACCCTCACCTAAATTAAGAAAATAATCTTTCATTTCTATGCTTCCCAAATGTTCACCTTGATATAATTTTTGATGTATAATACCCATAGATTGTACACGGTTTTGACTAGCTATCATAGCATCTTTTGTGGGTGAGTCTTCTAATTGTGCCGACTGTAATGCAATAAGGCTTTTAACAAGTTCAAGGTTGTTTTTAACACGGTGATGAATTTCTTTCAGTAGTAATTCATTTTGCTGGTTTTTGGCCGCTAATAACCGATTGGTTTTGGCTCTGGCTACATAACTTCTGTATCCAAAAAATAAGAAACCTAAAAGTAAGCACGCAAAACCAATACTAAGCCACTGTACCAAACGTTGTTGTACCAATTGTGTTTTTTGTGATGCTATTGTATGTTCTTTCTTTTCTGTTTCATACTTAGTTAAAAGATTCGACATGTTTTTGTCGCTTTCCATTTTGGCAGTTTGATCTCTAATAATTCTGGCTTTTTTTTGGTATTCTAAAGCTAAAGGGTAATTTCCCATTTTTTCATAAGTCGTGCTTATATGCCCGTAGTTTTCTGTTAAGTTCGTGAAATCTTGATCTTCTTCTTGTAATTTAACATACTTAAGTTGGTGTTTTAAGGCTTCATTATAATTGCCTTTTAAAAGGTGAATTTCTCCTAAATTAGCAATAACGGTAAAAGAAGCATTTTTGTAGTTTGTTTGGTTTGCTAAATTTAAAGCATGTTCATAGTCAAGCAAAGCGTCCTCATAACGACCTAGTCTTTTAAGGGCGTTACCTCGGTCATTCAGGAAATCGCATAAATGCATAGAGTTAAGGCCTAAAGATTTTGCTAATCCGAGTGCTTTATCAGAATAGAAAAACGATTCTTCTGGATTATTCATAGCAATACATGCACTTCCTGCATTCGTATAGCTATAAACAAGCTCTTCTTTTAAATCATTTTTTATGCAAAACTCAATATTTCTTTTGGCATACTCTAAGGCTTCTTGGTATCTTTCTTGTCTACATAAATCTTCTGATATTCTTGTATTTGCTCCCGCAATACCAGGTTTATAGTTTATAGATTCCATCAGTTTCAAAGCTTTAAGATCACTTTGCATAGCATTTTCTAAATCACCTCTTTTTTTATAAACCCAACCCATTTTAAAAAGAGTTGTTGCCTGTCCCTTTTTATTATCTATGGCGATATATTGATGCCATGCTTTATCAAAGTGGTATGTTGCAGAATCTAGTTCTAGTAAATTGGCGTGTATTCTACCTTTGGTTTCATTAAATATAGGTTGCCATGTTTTATTATCTAATTTATTAGCCAATTTAACAGCTTTTCTTGCATAAACAATTGCTTTTTTCAAATCAGTATTGAAAGCAACCGTTGTTATGTCTTCTAAAAGTTTTAATTTTTTTGCATCGTTTGTTTCCTTGTTAAATAACACATTAAGGCTATCTATAGTAGCATTTTGTGAAAATGAAAACTCAACACATAATAGAGTGAATAGCCATACGATCTTTAATTTAAAGAAGAATGTAATAATAGAATTTGGCATAAAGTCTTTAATCAAAAATAAATTCAACTTAAAAAAGACCTAGGGAGAGAATCTTACGTAATGATATATAAATTATCGAATATTAACAAATTTTTTGAATATTATTGATTTTAATAAAGTGAATTATTTAAAATCAATCAAAAGATATTATAATTTTTTGTTGTTTGTTTTAAGTAATTGTTGTTGCTGCTTTATAGTAAGTGTACTTCCATCATGGCTCCAGCCTGGAGCACCAAAAGCGTACATGAATTTATGATACCAGTTCGGAGATTTTTTCATATCATTCCAGATATCTTTATATTCATGAGTTAAAATAACTAGCGGGTTATATGAATTAGGTGCTTTTGTAACGCCATATTTTATATCAATGTCTTCATCTAATTCTTTCCAAGTTCCAAAGATTTTATCAAAAATATTTAAGAAACCGCCGTGATTTTTGTCCATATACTCAATGTTTTGAGCATGATGTACTTGGTGCATGGTATGGGTATTGAACACTTTTTCAATAATTCCCATTTTTGGCACATACACTGAATGAAGCTGAAACTGCCACAAGGCTTCAATACCCAAACAAACAACAAGCATTTCAGAAGGAAAACCTAATGCGGGAATCCACATATAAAAAAAAGGTTTATAAAAAATAGTAAACCAGCCATTTCTAACGGCAGTTCCTAAATTAAAATTATCTGAGGAATGATGTACAATATGTGCAGCCCAAAGAATACGAACATTATGGTTTTGCCTATGGAACCAATAGTAACTAAAATCGTCGAGTAGCTGACAAATAATCCAAATATACCATGCATACCCAAAAGATTCCCAACCCATAATATTTGTTCGTACACCATCAACTATAGGGTTAAACAATTCGTAAACAAACTCAAAGAGAACAATGGCAGCAATGGTTTTGGTTAGTGGCGCTAGAATAGTTGAACCAATACCCATCGTAAGACTCGCCGCTAAATCCTTCCATTTATATAAATCTTTTTTTTCTTTATTATGTCTACTATATGCCAGTTCAACCAGTATTAAACCAAGAAAACAAGGCACTCCATAAACTAATGGGTTAGTAAAATTCATAATAATTTTTCTTTTTTTCCAAATTTAGAAGTATTAACTCAGTTAACCTTATGAATTATAGTTTATTTAAACAAAAAATCCTCTTTAAAACTAGTTTGCTTTAAAGAGGATTCCATTATGAACAATGATTTTATTTTGACAAAGCAGTTTGTTTATTTGAAACAAAATCAACTTCAATTTGATTGTGCAATATATCGTCAAAAGTTTCTCTTTTTCTTATTAAATGAGCTTCATCATGATACCATAAAACTTCGGCAGGCCTTAAGCGTGAGTTATAGTTACTAGCCATAGAGAAGCAATAAGCTCCAGCATTTTTAAAACATAAAATATCCCCTTCGTTTATTTCTTTAATGCGTCGGTTATTACCAAAAGTGTCCGTTTCACAAATATATCCAACAACGGTATAAAAGCGTTCACGCCCTTTAAGGTTTGAAATATTTATAATATCATGATGCGATCCATAAAGCATAGGACGAATAAGATGATTGAATCCAGAATCTACTTGAGCAAAAACAGTAGATGTGGTTTGTTTTACTGCATTAACCTCAGTCAAAAAATATCCAGATTCGCTAACCAAAAATTTACCAGGTTCAAAAGCCAAGGTTAATTCTTTGCCATACTCTTTACAAAAATCGTTAAAGCGCTTTGATAGTTTTTTGCCTAATTCTTCAATGTTAGTTTCAATATCTCCTTGTTTGTATGGCACTTTAAAACCTGATCCAAAATCGATAAACTCTAAATTGTTAAATTGTTTTGCCGTATCAAAAAGGATTTCACTCGCATATAAAAATACCTCAATATCTAAAATATCACTTCCTGTGTGCATGTGAATACCATTGATATTCATTTTAGTATTTTCAACAATTCTTAAAATATGCGGGATTTGATGTATGGAAATACCGAATTTGGAATCAATATGTCCCACAGAAATATTTGCATTTCCACCAGCCATAACATGTGGGTTAATACGAATACACACTGGAGTTTTGGGATGTTTTGTTCCAAATTGCTCTAATATTGAAAGATTATCAATATTGATTTTAACACCTAATTTTGCAGCTTCTTCTATCTTCTGATAGCGACACACCATTAGGCGTAAAAATAATTTGCTCTGGTTTAAAACCCGCTGCTAAACCTAGTTGTACCTCTTGAATAGACACGGTGTCTATTCCAGAACCTAAATTATTAAAAAACTTTAATATGGATATATTAGATAATGCCTTAACCGCATAGTTAAGTTTTAATTTTTTCACACTTTTAAAGGCACTGGTTAATTTTTTGTATTGTGATTCTATTTTATTAGCATCATATACATAAACAGGGCTTCCAAATTCTTGTGCTATTTTTAGTAATTGACTTTCTGTCATCATTCATTTTTTTTCAAAGATATTTTTTTCAGTTGAAATAAAAATAAATAATCAAATAATTGTTAAAATTAAACAATATGTTAATTAATTAACACGTAGTACTTGTTTATAATATAAAATGGTATTCTTAACTAAATCATTAGATTAATTAATAGCTATTATTTACTTTTGTTATTCTTAAATATTAAGTACACTATGAATTTACACGAATATCAAGGTAAAGAAATATTAAGCAGTTTTGGGGTACGCATACAACGAGGTATTGTAGCGCAAAATGCTAATGAAGCAGTTGCAGCTGCAAAACAATTAACTTCTGAAACTGGAACGAGTTGGCACGTTATAAAAGCGCAAGTGCATGCTGGTGGACGTGGAAAAGGTGGCGGAGTAAAACTAGCCAAAAATCTTAAGGAAGTAGAAGAAATAGCAGGTCAAGTTATTGGTATGCAGTTAATTACACCGCAAACTTCCGCAGAAGGCAAAAAAGTGCATCAGGTTTTAGTTGCAGAAGATGTGTATTACCCTGGCGAAAGTGAAACGAATGAATTTTATATGTCTGTGCTTCTAAACCGATCAACAGGGCGAAATATGATTATGTATTCCACAGAAGGTGGTATGGATATTGAAACTGTTGCTGAAGAAACACCACACTTAATTTTTACAGAAGAAATTGATCCTACGGTAGGTTTAATGCCTTTTCAAGCAAGACGCGTTGCGTTTAATTTAGGTTTATCTGGATTAGCTTTTAAAGAAATGACAAAGTTTGTCACAAACTTATATACGGCTTATTTAAAATCAGATTCCTCTTTATTTGAAATTAATCCAGTTTTAAAAACTAGTGATAATTTAATAATGGCCGTAGATGCTAAAGTAACCATAGATGATAATGCGCTATACAGACATAAAAATTATGTGGATTTGCGTGATGTAAGAGAAGAAAGTGCGATTGAAGTTGAAGCAGGAGAACTTGGTTTAAATTATGTAGATTTAGATGGTAATGTGGGATGTATGGTAAATGGTGCTGGTTTAGCCATGGCCACTATGGATTTAATTAAACAAGCAGGTGGAGAGCCAGCTAACTTTCTAGATGTTGGAGGTACTGCAGATGCGGCTAGAGTAGAAGCTGCATTTAAAATTATTTTAAAAGATCCGGCCGTAAAAGCCATTTTAATAAATATTTTTGGAGGTATTGTACGTTGCGATCGTGTTGCGCAAGGCGTTATTGACGCCTATAAAAATATGGGCAATATAACTGTACCCATAATTGTGCGTTTGCAAGGTACCAATGCAGACATTGCAAAAGAATTAATTGATAATTCTGGTTTAGATGTGATGAGTGCTACAGAATTTCAGGAAGCCGCAGATAAAGTGCAGCAAGTATTAGCTTAATTTGAGCAACTCGATAGGAGATTCGTAAAAGAATAGAATTTAATAAACAAAAAGAGTAACGTTAATCGTTGCTCTTTTTGTTTGTTTTAGAAGTTTTATAAGGTTTCTTTTTTACAAATGTCTTATCGGGTGCTTTCACGGAAGATTTGTCTTCCTCAGTAGTTAATTTGGAATGTGAATTTTTAGGTGGCATTGGTCCGCGTAAATGAATAACCAACCCGTTTAAAAAATTACGTAGAATTTGGTCACCACATTCCATATATTTTGGATGGTCTTCTTTTCTAAAAAAAGCTCCAAGTTCACTTTTAGAAATTCTAAAATCTACAAGGTCTAAAATTTTTACAATATCATCATCCCGTAATTTTAAGGCAACACGTAATTTTTTTAATATATCGTTATTTGTCATCATTGTAATTTGATTAATTTATGGACGTTGCATTTCATCGATATTGGATGATGGAATACGACTTTCTAGCGTTTTCTTAACTTTTGTAAAGATACCTAAAACATAGGTTTTCTTTTATCAAATTTTTCATCAATTAATTAAATATAAATAATTGGTAATCAAATATTTAAAACTAATTATTTGAATTATTTTAAAATTTAGTAAAATGATAAAATGCATTTAATTTAGATGAATAAAAAGCTTTATTGATAAAGTAAATAAAATTACCGATTAAATACGTGCCGCTTTTCGATGAGTTACATTATATCTACGACCATTAAATGACTCTTCTGTGTAACTTTATAGTGTAATTAATTAATCCCTTTAGAAATGATTAATAGAGTAGAAAAATTGAGTCTTTTATCTGAAATGATTGCATTTGCAAAATATGACAAAGACATAAAACGTATAGAATATAATTTTTTGTTGGGTGTTGCCAAACAACTAGATATAGCTCGTGAGGATTTTGAATATTTAATTGAGCATCCCGTTACTTACACCCACTTAAAGTCGCATAGTGAAAGAATTGTACAATTTCATCGCTTAGTTTTGTTGATGAATATTGAACAAGAATACGGTGAAGAAAATAACTCAGCTGGAGTAATAAAATTATATAATTTTGGTTTACGTATGGGTTTAAGCCATGAGTCTATAACTAAGGTTCTTTATTTAATGGAAAGTTTTCCTAATAAAATTGTGCCACCAGATGTTTTAATTGACATTTTTAAAACCCAATACAATTAAGATTTTGCTAAGATTAATTGAAGTGTTGTCTTTTAAAAGACTGAAAAAGCTAAAAGTTTTTACTTTTAGCTTTTCTATTTTATTTTGATAGCTTTAATGTTAAGGAGGTTTTAATGATAAAAGGTTTATTCAATAATCATAAAACTTTATAGATTTTCAATCTTTACTATTTTTTAGTTTTTATTTGAGACAAAAATTTCGAGTGTTTTACCTGTTACTTTCTCAAAAAGTTCTGACTTACGTTTAGCTCCCCAAATTTCAAGTTCTGGATCACCTTCTGTAGTAATTAAAAGCGAGATTTTATTTTTAGTCTTTTTAATTTCTAAATTTTGAACGTTTTGAAAATGACTTCTATCCAAACCATCAGCCACCCGTAGTAATGCCGATATCTTTTTTATTCTTTTACGCAACTTTTTGTGAAGGGATTTAAATTTTTTGTGACGTTTTTTTGGTGTAGACCTTCTATGGTATCTGGCAACATGGGCCATTAAATTTACTTCATCTTCCTTAAAACCTCTCAAATCTGAATTTCTAATAATATATAAGGCATGTTTGTGGTGTTTGCTGTGTGAAATATAATAGCCAATATCATGCAAAAGCGCAGCGTATCTTAATAATTCACGATCTGAGTCCAACAAATTAAGGTCTTTCTTAAAAGCATCAAAAAGCTTTAGAGCCATATTTGCTACATGAGTTGAATGTTGTTCCAACCAATTGCATTTACGCAGTAATTCATATATGCTACGTTCACGCGGATCAGTAATATGCACTGCCCATGGTGAGGTTGCTTTTTTCTTTTCTTTATTGATGTAATCTATTATCATCCCATCCCGTAAGGCAGCTTCAGATATTTTAATGTTTTCTATATTGAATTTATCTAACATTAAGTTAACTAGCACCATGCCTGGGTTTATAATATCTACTCTTTTCTCTTCTAAAAATTTTTCTTTTAATCGTTCCTTTTCACTGAGTTTTATAAAATAGCTGTAAAAAGACTTAAAGTCATCACGAGAATATACAAATTCATTTAAGGTTATGGAAGTTGATTTTGAGTTGCGATCGGCAATCATGGCAGCGATATTTTCCATGGTTCCTGAGGAACCGATAATGGTTTTTATTGGATACTTTTTAAGAACGCTATTAACTTCACTTAACTGTTCGCTAAAATGATTTTGTAAAGCCTCTATTTCTTTTTGGGAAATAGGATCTGAGTTTACAAATTGAGCAGCCATTCTCGCCACACCTAATTTCAAGCTTTTAAAATAGTGAAACCCTTCAATATTACCCACGATAAATTCCACGCTTCCGCCACCAATATCAACCATAAGCACCATGTCCTTATCTAGTGCAATACTATGGCGTATAGCGTAACCTATCATTTCTGCTTCCATTTTCCCTGAAATTGCACGTGCTTTTATACCCAATTCATCAATGGTTCTTCTGTATAAAATCTCCACCATTTTTGGCTTCTCTTATAGCACTAGTTGCACAGGCTAATATATGTTCTACATTTTGGCTGTCACATAAAAATTTTATACGCCTTAAAGCATCTATTCCACGCTCCATAGCTTCTTCACTTAAATAATGATCCATACCTTTTTCAGCAAGTATCACCATTTCCTTAAGTTTATCTATGGTTCGGAAACTTCCATCGGGATATATATCCACTAAAACCGCATGAAAGGAATTCGTCCCGAGATCTATAGCGGCAATGCGTTTGGTTGGTTGGGTAATTTGATCAGTTTCAATCATTTTGATGCGTGATTATATTAGTGACAATTTATCCTTTAGCTTTTTTTAAATAAAGCAATTACAAAATAAAGATATTAGGCGTTTAATTTTTCTAGCTTGTATTGATATCCTTTAATTTCATCACGTAGTTTTGCTGCAACAATAAAATCTAATGCTTTTGCAGCTTCTTCCATAATCTTACGTTTCTCCCGGATTTTCTTTTCCAATTCAGGTTTACTTAAATAGTTGCTTTCAGGTTCAGCAGCTTTTAAGGCTTCTAATTGATAACTGTAAGTACTTACCGAATTTTTAGAAAGTACATTATCTAAACTTTTATTTAATGCTTTAGGTTTTATATTATGTTTGGTATTATAAGCAATTTGCTTTTCGCGCCTATATTCTGTTTCCTCCATTGTTTTTTGCATGCTGTTTGTTATTTTATCAGCATACATAATAGCTTTTCCATTTAGATTTCTTGCAGCTCTACCAACAGTTTGAGTTAATGACCTATTAGAGCGTAAAAAACCCTCCTTATCAGCATCTAGTATAGCAACTAGTGACACTTCAGGTAAATCTAAACCTTCACGAAGTAAATTGACACCAACTAAAACATCAAACAAACCTTTTCTTAAATCTTGCATAATTTCAACACGTTCTAAAGTGTCTACATCACTGTGTATATAACGGCATCTGATTTGTATTCGATCTAAATACTTAGTTAATTCTTCAGCCATTCTTTTGGTTAATGTCGTTACTAAAGTACGTTCGTCTTTTTCAACACGTTGCTGAATTTCTTCAATTAAATCATCAATTTGATTCAAACTTGGACGTACTTCGATAATGGGATCTAATAACCCTGTTGGACGAATAACTTGCTCAACATAAACACCATCTGATTTTTGTAATTCATAATCTGCGGGTGTTGCACTCACATATATAACTTGATTTTGAATAGCTTCAAATTCTTCAAATTTTAAAGGTCGATTATCCATAGCAGCGGGCAATCTAAAACCATATTCTACAAGGTTTTCTTTTCTACTTCTATCACCACCGTACATGGCATGAACCTGAGAAATAGTAACATGGCTTTCATCAACAACCATTAAATAATCCTCTGGAAAATAATCTAATAGGCAAAAAGGACGGGTTCCTGGTAAACGTCTATCTAAATAACGTGAATAGTTTTCAATACCAGAACAATAGCCTAATTCGCGTATCATTTCTAAGTCGAATTCGGTACGTTCTTTTAATCTTTTTGCTTCTAAATGTTTTCCAATGTCTTTAAAATAATCATGCTGTTTCACTAAATCGTCTTGAATTTCTCTGATGGCACCTTGTAATACATCTGGAGATGTGACAAACATATTTGCAGGGTATATAGTAAGCAAGTCATATTTTTCAATAACCTCATTGGTTTGAATATTGAAAGATTCCATATCTTCAATGTCATCACCAAAAAAATGAATGCGAAAAGCATCATCAGCATAGCTTGGAAAAATATCAACGGTATCACCTTTTATTCTAAAATTTCCATGTTTAAATTCCCCTTCAGTACGAGAGTATAAACTTTGTACCAATTGATGTAATAATTTGGTTCGAGAGATAACCTGATCTCTTTTTAATGTCACTACATTTTTTTGAAATTCAATAGGGTTTCCAATGCCATAAATACACGAAACGGAGGCCACAACAAGCACATCTCTACGTCCAGAAAGGAGGGAAGATGTAGCGCTTAAACGCATTTTTTCTATTTCCTCATTAATAGATAAATCTTTTTCTATGTAAACTCCAGATACAGGAATGTAAGCTTCAGGCTGATAATAATCGTAGTATGAAACAAAATATTCTACCGCATTATCTGGAAAAAACTGCTTAAATTCTGAATATAATTGTGCAGCTAACGTTTTATTATGTGCTAAAACCAGAGTTGGTTTTTGAACTTCTTCAATTACATTTGCAACGGTAAAGGTTTTTCCTGAACCTGTTACACCAAGTAAAGTTTGATATTTTTCATTAGAATTTAGACCCGCTACAAGTTGTTTTATGGCTTGTGGTTGATCGCCTGTTGGATTAAACTCCGATTCAATTTTGAATTTCATTTAGCAAAAATAAACAAAATATAGCGCTTATCTCTTTAATGTAAAATGGCCATTAAATTCTCTGCCATCCTGAAGTAAAACTTTAAACCAGTAATCATCTGAGTGCATCATGTTACCCTTAAAAGTTCCGTCCCAACCATTGGAAATGGGATTAAGTTGTTTTAAGAGTTTGCCATAGCGATCGTAAATATAAATATCACTTTGAGGTTGAAACGCTGCATTAATACCAAGTATTTGCCAAAAATCATTAAAACCATCACTGTTAGGTGTAAAGAAATTAGGATAATCTATAACAGAAATAGCAATAGATGTTGTACCACAACCATTTTTATCTTTTACAAAAAGTGTATGAATACCACCTTTAACACGATTGAAAAAGGGTTCATCTTGGTATGATGAAAATTCATCATCTAAAGCATATTCATAATCACCTAATCCCAGATTTGTTTCATTTATAGTAATTGAATTATTGTCTGATATGTCAACAATAGTAATATCATCTCGGGTAATGGTAGCTAATTCTGAAGCGTTGACAAAAACATCTCTGGTTCTAGAACATCCAGTACCATCAGTTTTTGTTAAGGTGATAAAATAGGTACCAGGCGTAGATACCGTTAATGTAGGATTATTAGAAAGCGATATTCCTGTATCATTAACCCACTCATAGGTAAAGGTTTCAGATGGATTGTCTTCAAGAGGATCTAAAATTATTGTAAAGTTTGGATTCGATGAGCATACTATTTGTGGTGTTTCAATTGAAAATTCAGGTAAAGGATTCACCATTAAATCAATAGTCGTTGAAGCATTACAAACAGAATTAATAGAGTTTACAACATTTACAGTTATAGATTGCGTACCTGAAATTAAAGGGTTTGGTAATGATGTGGCATTATTAATTAAAGTTCCATTTTCATCAAAATAGGTGTAAAATATATTCATCCCTGTTTGAGAACCTAGAACTGTACTTTCTATATTTGAAGTGTTAAAAGGATATAATCCGTCGTCATTAATATCGCCAGAATCGCCATCGCATACTATAAATGGGACAACAGGATTAGCAACAGGACTAATATCTACTATAAATTCTAAAGTGGTTTCATCAAAACATGGCCCATCTGGAGCCGAAGTTGTATTATTAGTTACACGGATGCTAATAGTTTGACTAGCCGTTAAAAATGGATTTGGTAACGGACTTGGTAATGCGCTTCCATTTTCATCAAAATAAGAAATTGTGAAGTCTGCAGGGTTTTGAGCCCCTAATAAATCGCTTTCAATTTGATTAGTATCAAAAGGGAATTGTCCATCATTATCATCATCACATTCCCTGTTAATTGAAACAGGATTTATAACGGGCAAAGGTTCTACATTTAATAGTACATGAGCACCTAAACCTAAACAGTCGTTAGCAATATTACTATCAACTCGTACGTAGATAAATTGGGAACCTGGATAACCAATATTTCTGTAATTTGAAATGTCTGTAATTTCGTTTATTTCGGCTAAAGCATCAGCTTCATTTCTAAAATATCTTGGAGGTAAAGGGTTTTGACCCGGTGGAATAAAGCTTAAAATAGTAGCGTCAACACTACTAAAATCGAATGTTGCCACACCATCTCTATCATCATTATTGGCATTATCTATTCCATTAATATCAAGAAAATCATCACATTGGTTGAAAGTAACTAAAAAGGTTGAAGGAATGGCTGTTGTTGAAACATTGAGTTGAATTTCAGAAACGCTACCGCAACCAAATGCATTTTCAACTCTTGCCCAAACTACATCGAAGCTAATGGTTCTGTTTTCAAACGTTGTTGGATTGTTAATAAAATCTGTACTTGTAGTATCTCCCGAAATAGCAGCAGCTTGGGTTAAGAAATAAGTGAATGTTTCATTTAAAGCATTTGTTGAAATTTCATTATTAGCCTCAGTTAAGTTAAACGGACTAAACCCTAGTGTGCTTGGATCGTCGTCATCACATTGAATTAAAATAACAGGTGAATTTATAGTTGGCACTGGGTTGACAGTGAGTTCAATTTCATCTGAATATAAACTACAACTATTTCCGCTTCTATCTAGTTTTACTCTGTATTGAAAGTTATTGTATGCTAAGGGCGTATTAGAAATATTTAAAGCAGTTGTCTGCGAACCACTGTAAATAGCATCATCAGTAATTGGATTCCAATTGATTCCGTCCGTGCTTAATTCCCATTGATAAGTTTCGGCATCAGCAGAAATTACAGACATAGTTTGGTTTGAAGATTCACAAACTTCTGTATCTAGAGGTTGTGTGGTAATAGTGATTGTTGCAAAATTTAAATAATCACTATTTGGTACAGTATAACCATCACTCGCATTGGTAACCAAACCTTGGCCTGTAGTAGCATCTGTTGTTGAATCTACCACAACGGCACCATCGCCTAAATAATCATCGTTGTTTGCATCAGAGAATCCTGCTTCAATAACATCGCTACACCCGTCTCCATCACTATCAGAATCCATATAACTAAAAATAGTATCTGTATCAAAATCATTTAAAGTATATCCTATAAGATTGCTATCTGGTGAAGTTTCAGCATTATCAACCCATCCATTTGTTCCAAATGGACTACCAGAGTCTACAATACCGTTTAAATCAGTATCAGAAAAAAGGCCTAATTGTCCGGTTTCAAATAAATCCGTTATACCATCATTATCACTATCTAAATCATAAAAATCAGGAATGGTGTCTCCATCGTTATCCAGAGGAATTCCAGCCATATCATAAATATCATCTAACCCGTTTAAGTCGGCATCAATTCCAGAAAGTGGTTGAAGAATGCCTGTGTTTTCAATAAAGTCAGGAATTCCGTCGTTATCACTATCTAAATCTAATGCATCTTCAATACCGTCAAAATCATTATCATTTGCAACACAAGTCGCCGTTAGTTTGAAAGTAGCTTGATTGTTATTAGTATCAGATGTGTTTTTATGAATATACGTTATAGCATTTACTGAATTGGCAGAAAAAGTAAATGTACCCGTTCCAAAAGCTAGAGAGGTTCCATTACGTTTAAAACGGATTTCGAAAGCTGAAATTTGAGTAACACCAGTTTCATAAACACCATCAAAATTGGTGTCAACTAATAATTGGTCATCTGGATCTAAAAGCGTGATTGTCCTAGTGTTAGGTACACGAATTATAAATTCTTCGTCATTGGTAAGTAATCCATTACCTAAAGCCGTAGAAGTTGCATATTGAAATAATAAATTCAAATTATTATTGAAAACTAAATCGTAAGTAACACTTACTTCTCCCGTGTTATTTCTGCTTGGGGTTTCACTCATAAAAGTACCGTCAGATGTTCCAACTAGAGGTGTAGTTGCAGCACTTCCGTCCGTACTTATTGAACCTGTATAAGTATATGCTCCAATTGGAATACTTCCAGACGTTGGATTCGATAAATCAATATCTTGATTACCATTAGATTCTGTACAGTTTAAAATACCATCATTATCATTATCAATGTCCGTATTATCTGGTACACCATCATTATCAACATCGTCAGGACAAATACTCACGGGAACTTCAAGAGATTCTAAAGTTGTATTAGTACAATTAAGTGTCCCTATTAATTTGTAAGTTCCAGATACCGTGGGTGTATATTGTAAAGATGTATTTCCAGTAGTAATAAAACCTCCACCACTATCATCATTAAAAAACCACTCAAAACTATCAAAACTACCAGCATTTGCTACTTCTAAAGTAACGTTGGGAATACATATGCCTAATGTTGCAAAAACAGCATCAAAATTTATTTCTGGTGGACTCGGAAATCCTGAATAAAAACTTCCTGATGTTGCTGCACCATTAAAATTGAAATAAGCACAGTATAACTCATCAGAACTTTGAACCGATATATTTCCAGTTAGCCCCGTTACTTTATAAGTTACATAATCGGTTTTGCCAGTAACATTATTAGGCCCAACCGATGAAAAATTACTAATAGGGGCATTATTAATCGTTACAGTAGCTCCCACTTTAGTAACTATAGAGATACCGCCAGTATAAGTTGTACTTCCGATAGATTCAATATTGGCAATATTATCTAGATTTCCACGAGTTTCGCAACTTAAAGGTGGTACAAAAAACATACCTTGATTAGCTTCACTATCAGTAGCGCCCACACCTTGATAAGCAAATACAGGCTCAGAGGTAAGCACATACATGTTACCACTAGATGTGTATTGGTTTCCTTCAATTAGATAATAATCTCCTGCATTAATGGTAGCTACTGGAGTATTACCATTGATACTTATTGTTGTATTATTTGAATGTGCTACAATTAAAACATTTTCCCATCCATTCTGGCCATTACCTTTAACAAAAATATATTCTGTACCTACTTTTGATAAATCAACAATTTGATCTATTCCGTAATCTCTTGCACCACCATTGTGAAAACTACCATTGGCCGAACCGCAGTTGACTACTATGAATTTATTTGAACTTACTAAACAGCCTATTAATCCATCTCTATTAATTACAGCATTGTTACTATTTGTAGCTAAAGTATAACTCTCTCCTTTATTTAATATCACATTTATTGGAGTTAAACCTGTATAATTTTCTATAACTAATCCAGCAGGTAAGTCACTAAAAGAGATCTGTGTATTGTCTTCAGTAGCCATAACCGAAACAAAATTTAAGTAGTTATCTTGAGGATTTTCGTTCGTGTAACTACCTACTCGAAATGTCGTTCCCAAAGCAGCCAATCCTTTGCTAACTAATGCTCCAGCTTGTGCACCTGCATTAACCCTGATGGAAACATAGATAACATCTTGAGCTTCTATGATGTACCCTTTATTAGTTTTAACGGTACTTGTTTCAATTACATTAACGAATAATTGCGTATTTCTACCACTTCCGATATTATAAATATATGGTGTTGCATTAGAAACGGTTCCAGAAATTTCAGCAGCAGCTCCTTGGCCAACAGGTTTTATTGTAAAGCTAAATGAGCCAGCTTTAGGTGTAGAAATATAGATATAATGGTCTTGTGGTGAGGATGAGCCCGAGCCAGATTCTGTTAATGGTGGAATATAATGGGTTCTGCTTAATTGAGCAAATCCTTGGACACCTAAAAAAAATACTATTGCAAATAAAAGGCCTTTAAAAAATCTGAATAAATTCATCTATTATGATAAAAATAGCTATTAATTATAAATGTTCAAAATAGAACGAAAGACTAAAATATAGTATTTCACCTTATTTAGACTTAAAAAAAACTACAAGGTTTATTCTTTTTAGATGAAAAGTAAAAAAAAGCCATTGATAGGGTATAATATTTTTTTTTGTCGATAAATTTTAGTAGAAAATGTATTTGAGACTTAGCGTTTTAATGCAAAATGACCTCTAATATTAAAAGCATTTCCATCTTGAACCACTTTAGCAACAAACCAATAATCATCTGCTGGCATATTTTGGCCGTTAAATGTACCGTCCCAACCAGGCGATGTATATGGAAGTGTTTTTAAGAGTTTCCCGTATCGGTTATAAATGTAAACCACAGATCCTGGTAGTTGATTTGCACCTACTATATGCCAAGTATCAAAAGCACCATCATTATTTGGCGTTACAAATTTTGGAATATCAAATACAAAAACTGGTGTTGAAACTGGGACACAACCTAAAAGATCAATAACGGTTACCATATGTTCACCAAGAGATACATTGTTAAAAACATTTGATTTTTGGGGGGTTCCGTTATCTAAAACATATTCATAGTCTCCAATGCCATTTACATATACGGTTATGTTGTTAGGATCTGCAAAATCAACAGTGGTCGTAAGGTTTATATTGGCTATTTCAGATTCATTAACATCAAAGTTTTTTGTAAAACTACAATCATTTGATCCAATATTTATTGAAGTAACCGTTACCGAATAATTACCAACTTGAGAGGGATCATTCAGTTCTATTTGAGATGTTGTTTCTCCAGTTGACCATACATAGGTATCGTTAGGATTCCCTGTGTATGCATTTATAATTAAAGGTAAATCATTTATACAAAGTGGTAAAACATCATTAATAGGAATAACGGGTAATGGATTTATAAATGTACTAAACTGTGTAATATCATAACACCCGGTATTGTTTTTTTCTAGTCGGGCATAAATAACTTCTCCATCTACAGAAGCGTATAAATTATTTAAAGCATTATTTTCTTGTTCTGCATCCATCAATTCGCTGTAAAACGTAATGCTATGCAGTGCAGGGTCTTGAGCGCCTAAAATTACATCATTGTTATTTGTTAAGTTAAATATTAAAGTGCCATCAAAATCGTCATCACACTCAATTAAATCAGGAGGTATATTGGCTATTGGGTTTTCATTTATTTGTAAATTAAAATCGGTTACTATGGGGCAACCATTGTTATTATCCGTTAATCTAATGAATATGGTATGATTGCTTGTTGTATAATTGAAAGTACTGTTTAGGGGCGCTATATTGTTTTGTGCATCATTTAAATTGGCGTGATATGAAATGGATACTACACTCGCGTTATCAACAATTAAGTGATCTACTTGAGATAAATCATAAGTATCAGTATCGTTATCGCAAATCTCAATGGTTCCAATAGTATTAGTTGCTGGAGGTAAATTAACAATTAACTCTAAAGGAATAACACTAAAACACGCTGTTAAAGAATTAGCTACTTTAATATAAGCTATTTTAGAATCTGAAATAAAATTTTGTGGATCAGGTATCTCATTTGTATTGTCCAGTCCATCATCTTGATTAATGTCATCAAAGTTCTCGAAGTAGTTTATAGTGAGATTGGATTGTATTCTATCAAAAATTTCAAAATCTACGTCTTCTAAATTAAATGCTGTAAACCCATCGTAATCTGTATCACATTCTATTAATGGTGAAGTTACTTCACTGATATCTGGGGCTGGAACTATATTTAAACTTATTTCTTCAATAACAAAACATAATGAGTCATCACTTTCAATTCTGGCATACAAGGTTTGTGGATTGGCATTATTTGTATAAGGTGATGTTAAAGCTCCAAAACTATTTTCTGCGTCATTCCGCGATAAATGAAACGAAATATTTAAATTATCGGTTGACCCTTGAGATATTTCAGCAATTTTAATATCTAAATCAAAACTTTCTATTTCATCATTGCTAATATCGTCACAGGTTAAAAAAGGCGTAGGTGTATTATAAATGGGGTCTGGTGATACTTGTAATATAAATGTGGCTGTGTCAAAACAGGTAGCATCTGTTATATTTTCTACTCTAACATATATGGTTTGTGGACTTGTTGTATTTTGATATACAGTATTTTTATCAATTGGAGTTGTATAACTAGCATCTTCAAAATAAAAAACTTCTTTTCCTGTTTGTCCATTTAAAATTTCAACATCTTTATCAACTAATAAAAAATCGGCAGTACTGCTTCCTCCTGTTTGACAAATTTGAAAATTACTTATTGTTGGAATTAGGGGTAGGGTGTTTACAATCACTTCTAACTCAACAATATTAAAACAGCCTGAAGTGTTAATATTACTTTCTACCCGGATGTAAATAATTTGTGTATCAGCATTATAAGCTGATAAATTTGATTGAGGAATAGGATCTATAAATGTGGTAGCATCTTCAAAAGAAGTAAAAAAATCAATATTAACGACAGATGGATCACTTACAATTTCGGATATTTTATCTTCAAGATTAACAACTGAAAATCCATCTTGATTATCATCACAAATAATGTAAGGCAGCGGTTGCGTAGCTTGTGGAGCTGTACGGATCTCAATTTCAAATTCGTTTACGGTATGGCAACCTGTAAGAATATGCTCGATTCTTGCATATAATGTTTCTGTTGAATTTGTATTTGTGTAAAAAGGGGGTAATTGATTACTATTATTATCAGCATCAGATGGGTCTGTAAAATAAGTAACACTAAAGTTTGCATTATCATTTGTAATCAAATCATCTAATGATTGTAAATCGATACTAACCATGCCATCATCATCGCTATCACAATAGGGAACAGGGCTAGCTGGATTAAATAATAAAATAGGGTTAACAAGTAATGTTATTTCGGCTACTTCTGAACAATTACCATCTTCAATTCGAATATACAAGGTTGTTGGACTAACGGCAGCATATAGTTGTGTTTTATCAAGGGCGTTTATATTGCTATCTCTATCATTTTGAGATTCAAAAAAAGTAACTGTAATTGGATTGGGTAAATTATTTGCGATATAATTCTCTATAGTATTTAAATTAAAATCTAAGGTGTCATTTTCATCATCATTGCTATCACATAAGGCAAAATCTCCAGTATCGGTTCCTGTTAACAATAAATTGGTATGAACTTCCAAATCTACTACCGAAGCACAGCCTGTGTTTCTGTCTTCAATTCTAATATAGAGTGTTTGTAGATTTGGAACTAAATTTTGATAATTGGTTTCATTGGCTATGGCATTCGTTCCCATTTGAGCATCGTCTCTATCTTCATGAAATGTTACAATAACATCTGTAGCAGGTAAACCGTCTAAAACATCAGAAATTACTTGAGTTAAATCAAAATTAGCCGATCCATCTTGGTCCGCATCACAAGCATCAATAAATTGGGTGTTTCTATTGACGATAGGGCTGACTGTGATATTTACATTAAGAGTAGTGGTTTGAATGCAGCCAGTTTGTAAATTCACTACTCTAACATAAACGGTACTACTAGGCGTGTTTGTATTTATATAAGGTATTGGTATTGGGTTATTACCATTACTGGCATCCGTTGGGTTATAATGGTAGCTTACATTTAAATTGGTGTTACCTGCAGTTATTTCATCATTTTTCTCTGTTAAATCGATTATGGCGTAACCGTCAGGCGAATCATCAGTATCACAAATTTCTAAAGCTGATGGAGTAACAACAATTGGTAATGGATTTACTATAAGATTAAAACTTGTATAAGCATAACAATTGCTATCTAAATCTTCAATTCTTACAAATATGGGTTGTGGGTTTTGAGGGTTAGGTATAGGTGTTGTTATTTCGTTAATATCAGCTCTAGCCTCAATTTCAGAAAAATGGTAGGAGAATGTATAATTAGAAAAAGGGATATTTGGAATAAGTTCTGCATCTTTTATTGATAGATCAAAAATCTCTTCGCCGTCTCCACTACTGTCATCACATAATTCATAATTTGATATAGGTGTAATACTTTCCTCAGTATTTACAATAACACTAATTTCATCATCTTCAACACAATCGCTTCCATTAAGCGATACGGTCACTTCAACTCTATAGTTTCCATTCTGTATAACAGTAATTGTTGGATTGGTTTCACCATTTATAGAAACGCCATTTAAAAACCATTCATAAGTTGCTGCTGGATTTTGAATATTAGCATCTAAAATAGCTGAACTTGCACAAGTTGTAATATCTGGACCTAAATCTAAAATTTTAAAACTATTTCCTTCTATAAATACCGCTGAATCAAATGTGCCATCCGTTTGGTCGGCAATTATAAGTTTAATGTGATAAGAAATTAAAGGGGTTACTGTGGTTGATGCAGTTAAAACTGTAGTACGTCCTATATAATTGGTATCACCTAAATTATAGCCATCAAAATATTGTTCATTTTGAGCGGCACAGGCGGGGAGTAAGTTGGTGTGAACAGTACCCGTATTTACAGGATCAGAAGTTCCAGGAACCAACGCAATATTTTGATAAGGACCGGGACTGCCAGTTTCTTTTATTAAAAAAACAAAACCGTCAGAAACTTGGCAAGGGTTAATACCATCATAATCTTCGGATGCAAATAAGTAATTGAATTGAAATTGACCAGATGTTGAAATAATATCAAATTCTATTGAAGTTGCATTTTGAGTATTGGTTGTATTTAAGGCGGTCTCTAAATCAGGATCAGTACCCCAAATAGAAGACCCTTCACTCAGCGTAGGAGAAATGACGCCGTTACCTGCTGATGCGGCATTTCCGGTTGTTAATACGATACCATTTTCAAAAGGAAAGTTTGAACTTGCACGTTCAAAATACCCATAACTTGGTAAGCCATATGGAATACCGTTAACAATTGACGTTATATTAGAAATATCTACACAGCCATCAACAAGATTATCTTCAATAAGTTGCTGTAAACCAACAGTATTATCTACAGAAATTTGTTGCGAGAACATAAAATTACTACAGCAAAAAAATAATATAAATATATAGCATATATATCTCATAGCAGGTAATATTCTTTTTTCAATTTTTTTATGAAAATAGATTTAGATTAGGGCTCTAGATGTTTTGTGAAAAATAGATTTTTTTGAGATTAAACGCAAAAAAAATAGTATAAGTGCATTTTTATTAGGTTTTTGGGTACTAAAATTTATTTCTTTAGAGTAAAATGGTTTTTGAATGTTCTACCATCTTGGAGAGTGACTGAAAACCAATAATCATCAGTAGGTAATATTTCTCCTTCATATGAGCCATCCCATCCTGCACCTAATGGATTTAGTTGTTTCAATAATTTACCAAACCGATTGTAAATAAAAATTTTTGTATTAGGCTGAAACATGCTAGATATTCCGTAAACTTGCCAAGTATCGTGGAGACCATCGTTATTTGGTGTAAAAAATTTTGGGAAACCGACTACGGAAACTTTATCGTTAACTAACCCACAATCATTCTTTATATCTCTAACATACACCGTATAAAAACCAGGAAACACATTTTCAAACACATTACTTTCCTGGTAGTTGGCAATCATTACATTATCATCATCATATAAGGCATATTCATAAATACCTTCTCCAGAAACTATGGCAGTTATAGTATTATTTTGTGCAACATCTAACACATTTATGTCATTAAAAAGAGCAATGTTTGATGCTTCAATAGTAATTGTTCTATCCTTTGAACATCCATTTGCATTTGTAACGGTTACAGTATAAGTTCCTGGCTCATTAATTTGAATTTCGAATGTATTTTCTCCAGTCGACCAGATATATGAGTAATTACTTGAAAAATCATTTGCTACGGCTGCATTAACAGTAATTGTTTGTGGAAATTTATTTAAACAATAATATCTTGAATCTTCAGTTTCTATATCAGGTAATTTATTTACTATCAAAGTTACTTCGCTTATACCATAACAATTATTAGCATTTTCTACTCGTGCATAGATCGTTTGGTTGTATGGTGTTGTATTTGTGTAAGTATCTCCTAAAGTATTAACTTCTAGTAATGCATCTTCGTAAGTTTCAAAATAGAAAATATTTAATCCTGATGGCAGTCCATTTGTTACAGCACTATCAGCATCACTTAATTTGAAAATATGAAATCCATCTTCAACGCCATCGTCATCACAAACAGCGGGTAATATAGTGTCTTTAGAATCTGTAATGCTTACATTTAGTAGTAGTTCGGCAGTGTTGAGACAACCAGTTGTATCATCAATAACTTCAACATAAATAGTTTGTGGATTACTGGTATTATTGAAAATATTGCCATCAACTTCATTGAGCCTAGCATTATCTGTATAAAATTTCGTTGAGCGATTTAGAGCAGAACCGGTCAAGTTGTCGTTAGCTTCATTTAAATTAAATAAAGTAAAACCGTCTAACAAACCGTCTTCATCGCATTGGAGTATGGTATGATTAAATGCATTTGGGTTTTCATTAAAAAACACAAAAGCTTGTCCTTCTATAGCACAATCACCATTATTAGGCTCAATATAAACTTCGTAATGACCACCTTGTGACACATCTAACTTAAAATTATTTTCTGGTTGTGGTACACCATCCAAAGTCCAAAAATAGGTAGCACCAATAATATTTTCAGCGGTTAAGGTATAAATGTCTCCATCGCAAAGTGCTAGATTTATTGAACTTTCACCATTTTTAATAATATCTATTTCAGTATTAAAAAAAGAAGCAATAAAAGGAGGTAATCCCTGTGTAGAATTGAATGGTGCTAAGTCTATAGCATTGTGTTTATAATTACATCCAGCACCAATAACGTTAGGGTTTTCGATGACACCTAAATAAGGTAAACCTAAATCATAACTTACACTTAAGGCTCTGTATATTTTGCCGTCTGGTCCAAGTTGTAAGCCACCTCTAAACAAACATCTTTCCTCTATAATTACTTCGCTAAGTTGTATATCTAATTCGGTTAAATCAAATTGTGTTAATGTAGAAGAATGATTACATGGGGTATTATTATTATCAGGATTTTCAAAATCGAAAAAATCATTTGATGAATGTACATAAAGCAACTTGCTATTTGGTGAAAATTCTACCCCATAAGGTAGGATGCCACTATTACTTGAACTTATATTTAATAATTTTTCATTGGACACTATTCCAAGAGCCGTATCAAAATCATAAATATACAAGCCTTCCCCAACATTTGCACATGCTACTTTAGTTCCATCTGGAGACAGTTTTAAATAACCTCTACGTTCATAGACAAAAGTATCAAAAGGTGATTTTACAGACGTTGTATTAACCCCTGTATTTGTGACTTCAAAAGCATGGAACGTATTGTAAAAGTCTCCTGTGCCATCCTTCTGATGCAAATGTAACAACCCATACAGCCTCAGTAATACAATCTTTTAGAACAGCAGTAATTTTTTCTGAGGATGCAGCCAATAGGTTTACGTTTTTTACGGTAACACTTCCTAAACCACTGTCAAGCGACATGTCTATCTCTGAATAATTAAGACCATAAGTAAATCCATCCCGTTCTCGATCATCAACGGTAAACACATAATATATATTAGGATTGTTTGGTTTAGGGACGATAATAGCAGATTGTGTACTAGATTCGTCTCCATTTAGTCCAAAACCATTTGACATGATTGAATGGTTTTTATTCCACACATTTAAACCGTCCGTATAAAAAAGTAAGTTTCCATTATCATCTGAAATGGATGAGCAACCTTCGCGTGTATTTAATTGACCGTCAAATGATTTTGTAATAGTATTGGTGTCAAGGTCGAAAGATATCCCAGCATTTTCACCAAAAAACCAGTTAGAGGCTTCGTTTTGTGATGTAACGTAAAGGCTTAGTAAGGAAATTACTAAAAAAAAATTTTTTCTCATCTTTCTTTTGGACAGCAATGCTATCAAAGATATTACAAATCTCGCTTTTTTAATAATCTATAGGATAAAAACACGAAAATAGCAGTCCAACCTAAAACTATAACTATTTCATACCAGTGTACTGCATAATCATAAACTAATTGAGATTTTTCTGGAAACTTTGAAATAGCGACGCGTTGGAAGGGTTGGTCTATTAATTTATACATAGATTTTAAAGGGAAAAAATTTTGAATTTTTTCAGCCATATTTGCATCTGATTTCCAAGCCATCAAACCAAACAATATCCATTCTAAAATATATAATATAAATAAAAAGGCCAATGCAAAAGCAGAGCGTTTTACTAACATACCAAAGAATAGGCACAAACTAAAAAAACCAACGAGTTTAACAAAATAGGCAATCAAAAAATTTGTTTCTTGAATTATAATGCTAAACTCATTGTAACTTGAATAATATAAACCTATACATATAGAAATAAACCCTATAAGTATTGTAGATACTAATGAAAAGAATACAATAGCGAAAAACTTAGATAGAATAAATTCTTTTTTACTTAAGCCATCAATTAGATTTTGTTTAATGGTTTTATTGCTATACTCATTACCAATCATACTAACCACTACTATACCAAAGAAAAATTTAAATTGTGAAGCAAAAAAAGTATTTAAATGCCAAATGATGGGAAAGTTAAAGACGCCTAATTCTCCTAGTTCGAGTGTAAAAAAACCAAATACGTTAATTTTTAATGAGGATAAAATGATAACAAAAAAAGGTAAAATAAAAGACACAAAAATGAGTATTTTACTAGTTCTATTTAATAGTAGCTTTTGTAATTCTAAATTTAAAAGTCGTAACATGAAATTTTTTTTGGTTGGTTTAGTTTTTATCTGTTAGTTTTAAAAATTGTTCTTCCAAACTTTCTTTGCGTTGCACTAAGTGGGTAAGAATAATGCCTTTTTCAAAAACCTGCTTATTAAAATCATCCGATTTCAAAGGTTCTTCAAGAAAGGCAGTGATTAAATCATTTTGAATTTTAATATTTCCAAAACACTTATGATTTTCTAAGAAGGAAACCAACTCATTTTGATTATTGCATTTGACTTCAAAAAAACCATAACTAGAAATCATTTCATCAACTCTTCCCGAATATAATTTTACACCCTTGCGTAAAACAACAACATGTGTACATACTTTTTCAACTTCGTCAAGTAGATGCGATGCTAGTAAAATGGTAGTGCCCTTCTCTGCAATTTGTTTAATAATTTCTCTTATTTGATGAATACCTTGCGGGTCTAATCCATTTGTGGGTTCATCCAGAATTAAAATTTCCGGATCATTTAAAAGTGCGGATGCAATAGCTAAGCGTTGCTTCATGCCTAAGGAGTAAGTGCTAAACTTACTGTTTCTTCTGTCTAAAAGTCCAACGATGTCTAGTTTTTCATTTATTTTGCTGTAGTCAACGCCCTTTATTTTGCAAACTAATTGCAAGTTTTCCGCAGCGGTCATGTATGGATAAAAATTAGGCCGCTCAATTATAGCGCCTACTTTTTTCAATGCATCATGTGTTGAGGTATTACCATCAAACCAATGAAAATTGCCTTCAGTTTTGTTTACAACATTTAAAACGATGCCTAGAGTAGTAGATTTTCCGCTACCATTTGGCCCTAAAATACCATAAACGTTGCCTTTGTTAATAGTAAACGATAAATCTTTTACCGCGGTTAATTGCCCAAATTTTTTAGTGAGATTGTTAATGGTAAGTATAGACTCCAAATTAAAGTTTTTTGTGTCGTATTTAAAACCGACATAGGTTAGTTATAAAAGTATGACGATACTATTTATTTTTTGTTACATATTAATAGTAAATGAATTAAATTTGAGTAAGTTTATGCCTATGCAAGATTTAAAAATATCAAAAAAAAAGCCATCATTTCCTATTACCGAAAAGTTACATAAATATTTAACGCGGTATGATAGAGATACACAAATTCCTATTTTTTACGACGATTTGTTACGTTTTCAAGGCTCTATAGTCGTTTATGATAAAGAGGATAATGATACCCTTTGGATTAGGGTGTATTACAATGAGTTTGAAAGAGAGGAAATCGATTTATCACTTAAAAAAGTTTACAGTATTCTACACTCTGATGGTAATATAGACAATATTCCATTTTTAAATGTAGATGCTATTGATTTCTGTACGTTTGGAAACTCAAAACCTTTTAGAATAAAAATTAGAAATGTTCTAAATGATAATTATACTTACTTTTATGTTAAAACAGCAGATGCTTCTCGAGTTTATGGTTTAGAATTAGAACATATGCTATCGCCTTATAATTTAAATTTTTTAGTATATAAAAATACGCTCATTGAAGAACACATAGCAGGAATACCAGGCGATGAATTTATAAAAACAATATTACCTAAATGTGATAAAGCAGAAAAGGCTCAAATAGCAAAAGAGTTTGTTAAGTTTAATGAGCGTTGTATGATACGGCTTTTAGGAGATATGCGCTCTTATAATTATGTGATTGTGCCTACACATGATTTTGACCACGTTGTTTATAAAATTAGACCTATAGATTTTGATCAGCAATCTTATGAGGGTAAATTTAATATCTACAGACCACAGTTTTTTAAAGAAAATTTAAAAATGGTAGAATTGGTGTCTAGTAGCATACAAAAACCATCTATAGATCAATATAAAACTGAAGAACGTTCAATTTTAGTTAAACGGTTAAAAAGTTTTAAAAATAGACTCCCTAAATTATTAGAATGTATGCAAACTGATTCAATTTCAAAGAAAGAAAATATAGACTTATTAAAACTAACTATATTTGATTATACTCAAGATATCAATTTTAAAAATTCTAAAAATATGGGAGAAATTTTAAAATTTTCTTTGGAGTTTTTAACTAGAAATTACGAAAATGTAAAACTTGAAAATTTAAAATGAATTTTTTAATTCCAGTTCTCATCAAAATCTAAATTTCCATAATCATCTACATCAATACCATCTTCAAAGTCATCAAACTCATCATCATTTTCGGCTTCAAATAATTTTTCTGGAGCCTCATCTGGTACTTGACCTTGTACAAACATGAGATTAGGATAATCATTACCCTCAGTTTCCTCAACAATTTCAGCAAGTTCAACATAAAAAGTCCACATACTTAAAAAGTCGTAAACATAAATAAGTTTAGTTTGTATTTCATGAACAACACTATCAATAGATGTTTCATTCATTAATCGGGCAGAAGCATCTTCACTTAAATCAAACAAGGAAATTTCTTCACCTTGTTCCCAAGTATCATTACTTAAATAAAAGGAAGCCATTTCATTACCATCAAATCCAAAAGATTGGGTGATCACATTATGTAAATCTTCAAGTGTATCCGTTTCACGAATTTCTAAATCGCGAAAAACATCCTCATCGGTATCATTATCTAATATAACTCTAAATCTATAAATCATTGGTAAAAAATATGTTGCAAATATACTACTGTAAATTTAATTTTTTAGGCTGTGTAGATTCTAAATACACATAAAATTGAATTCCTATCATAATACTTGCTATTACTAAATGTATGGGTTGGGATAGAAATGGGAATTTGAAATAATACATAGCTATACCTGTAAAAATTTCAAACAAAATACAGAGCATAACTAAGTTGATTTTTTTATAACCTAATTTTAATTTTAAGTTCCTAAAAAATAAAAACCCATTTAATAAAAGTACAATAATTGAAAATGTACGATGAATATAAAATGAAAGAGGCATTGCCTTAATGTCTTCTAAACTAATAGACCCAATTAATTTTGTTTGTTCATCAACAAACTGTCTTACTTGAGTACCTAAAATAATTTGGATTAGTGATAATACAATGGTAATTTTTAAAATATTATTAAATTTAGAATCGAATTTAAACGCTTTAAAACTTACTTTTGAAGCGTAAATTAAATACAAAATAAAAGCCACAATTATTAATGCCATTACCATGTGAACTGTTATTTTGTAGGGTGCTAAATTAGAATCTACAACAGTTTTGCCTAACCATGCTTGAAATGCCATACCAAAAATGGTAAGAATAGAGACTATAGTAATTAGTTTGTTTTTCTTCCAAAACCAAAACGATACAATGGTAAATATTAAAATTGGAATTCCAGAAAGCACACCAATTAATCTATTTATATATTCTATCCAAGTATGTGTTGCATCGTAAGTTGCATAATCGTGTTTTGTATAAGTTTCCCAGTTTGAATTTTTTAAAATTTTGTTGGAGGTAAAATCTTTTTTAGCAACTAATAAAGCCTCATTATGAATTATAATGACACCTTTCTTATAATTATGATTGGTTTTAAATTCAATTTCTGAAGCTTTAGTTGGTGGAATGTAATAGCCAAAACATTTAGGCCAATCAGGACAACCCATGCCACTTCCAGACATGCGAACAATAGCACCAGCGATTATGACTAGGTAAACTAAAACAAGAGCTATTTTTGCAATTTTTCTGAAATGCTTTTTCATTTACAAAAGTTCCTTTTTAAAGCATAAACTATTTTCTACATTTTTATACGGACCGTAATTTGGAATTAAAGTATAATTCATTTGTTTATAAAATTTTATAGCTTCAATTTGTCTTTTTCCTGTTTCTAATATACATTTAGAATAGTTCATGTCTCTAGCCCAATTTTCTAATTGAAGTAAAATCATTTCAGCTACACCTTTTCTTCTGCGTTCTGGCACCGTATACATTCTTTTAATTTCAACGGAATTTTTATTAAATGGTTTAAAAGCACCACAACCAACAGCTTTATCATACAAATAAACGACGACGACGTGTTTTAAAACATCTATGGTATTATATTGTTTATAAAACGTATGATCTTCACCATCAATGATGGCCAAATAAGCATTTAAGGATTCAACCAATTGAACGAAATCAGTGTTTTCATTATTTGTTTTAACAGCTTTCATCATAATTATCAAGTTAAAATTGTTAAACCCAATTTTTTCCCTTTTTCTAGCATAAGGTCATACGCTGCTTCATATTCGTTAGGAATATCGCCTTCCAAAATGGCTTCTTTTATAGTTTCTTTTATAACACCTATTTCTTTTGATGGTTTTAAATTGAAGGTTTTCATGATTTCCTCACCAGAAATGGGCGGTTGGAAGTTTCTAATATGGTCGCGTTGTTCAACTTCAACTATTTTATCTCTAACTATTTTAAAGTTGTTATGGTATTTGCTAAATTTTTTAGGGTTTTTTGTTGTAATATCAGCTTCACAAAGCGTCATTAAATCGTCAACATAATCCCCGGCATCAAAAACTAAACGGCGAACTGCAGCATCGGTAACCATATCTTGTGCTAGTACGATGGGGCGAGAACTCATAAAAACAAGTTTTTGTACAAACTTCATTTTTTCATTTAATGGCATTTTCAATCTTTTAAATAAATGATAAACCATTTTAGAGCCCTCAAACTCATGTCCGTGAAACATCCAACCTACTTTTTTACTAAATTTTTTTGTTGGAGCTTTGCCAATATCATGAAGTAGCGCTGCCCAACGTAACCATACATCGTCTGTGTTTTTAGCAATATTATCAACAACCTCTAAGGTATGATAAAAGTTGTCTTTATGACTTTGACCTTCTACTTCTTCAATACCTTTTAAAGCGATTAATTCTGGCATAATATATTTTAGTAACCCTGTTTTTTCTAATAGTAGAAAACCAACAGATGGTTTTTTACTTTCCAAAATTTTATTCAATTCGGTTACAATACGCTCATTAGTAATAATTTTTATTCTATCATAATTCTTTGAGATGGCTTTTAATGATTTGTCTTCAATTGTAAAATCTAGTTGAGTTGCAAATCGAATAGCGCGCATCATTCTTAAAGGGTCATCACTATATGTAATATCAGGATTTAGAGGAGTACTGATCAATTTATTTTTTAAATCTTCAAGGCCATTAAAAGGATCTAATAAATCACCAAAATTTTCTTCATTCAAGTGTAAAGCTAAGGCGTTGATAGTAAAATCTCTTCTATTTTGGTCATCTTGAAGCGTACCATTTTCAACAGATGGATTTCTACTATCTTCAGTGTATGATTCTTTTCTTGCACCAACAAATTCAATCTCAATATCCTTATGACGAAGCATGGCCGTACCGTATGTTTTAAAAACTTGTACTTTGGGTTTGTTGGGAAGGTTTTTTGCAACCTGTTTAGCTAGAGCTATACCATCACCAATGGCCACCACATCAATATCTTTAACATCAGCACGGTTTAAAATAAAATCACGTACAAAACCACCAATAACATAAGCATCTACATTTAAGTCTTTAGCAGATTGAGATATTATTTTGAAAATTGGATTTTGTAGTGCTTTCTTATAATTCATTAATAAAATTTATAGATTATGGACATACTTTTTATTGCATGTTCAAAAATCATGAGTGCTTTTGAATAGTTTTTTTTTGCTTTGCAAATTTACAATATAGTCTACATCTTTTAAAACTTAAGAAATTATTTCTTTGAAGGATTTTACCATAGGGTGCTACCAGTAGGAGTTAATGTTGAAAAAATAGCATCATTTAACATTTTGCATAATTTTCAACATTCTATCATAAACTACTAAACAAATAAGTGCTTTACGAGATTCTCATTTCATTAATTAACCCGTTGTGCATTATGATTTAAAATAAAAAAGTTGTTGATCTTACTGATAATCAGTAAATTGTTTTATCGATAAAACACTAACAATGAACAACTTAAAAGCAAATTACGAAAGAATATTGGAAGTATTAAGAAAAATATCAAAAGAACAACTTTTAAGCTATCAAAGGCGTCAACCAAAGCTCAGCGATTTAGAGCTCATCAGTTTGAGCCTAACTGCTGAATTTATGGGGATAGATAGTGAAAATGATCTATTTAGAAGGCTTCCGCAAAAGATATTGACAAAAATAGAACGAAGCGTATATAATAGAAGACGACGAAAATTAGCTGATAGCCTCAATAATATTCGGTTAAAGTTAGCTTCTCATTTTAATGAGTTTGAAGATTATTTTGTTGTAGATAGCATGCCCTTAGAGGTTTGTAAATTATCACGAAGCTCTCGTTCTAAAATTTGTAAAGAAGATGATTATGCATTTCCAGATAAAGGCTATTGTGCAGCACAGAGTTCTAATTATTACGGTTATAAACTACACGCTGTTTGTTCTGTAAATGGTGTTTTTCAAAGTATTGATTTGAGTCCTGCTTCTGTACACGACATCAATTACCTTAAGGATATTAAGATGCAAATAAGCAGATTGTACATTAATTGGAGATAGAGGCTATCTATCAACACAAATACAGCTCAACTTATTTGAAACCTGTAATATAGCACTCAATACGCCTATGAGAAGGAATCAAAAAGATTACAAAAAACAACCTTATGTATTCAGAAAAAAGAGGATAAGAATAGAGACACTGTTTTCTCAACTATGTGACCAATTTATGATAAGACGTAATTATGCTAAGTCTTTTCAAGGCTTTAAAACCAGAATAGTTTCTAAAATAACCGCTTTGACAACTATTCAGTATATAAACAAATTTATATTTGGCAGAAACATTAACAATATTAAAATCAGCATTATTTAAAATGCACAACGGGTTTACTAATAAACTATTTATCATTTTCTTCAATTTTTAATAGCTTACTAATACCGTATTTTAAAAAAAATTCGCTGTATAGAATTTCTGATTTATCAAATAATAGTTGAAACTCTTATAATTTGTATTTACTCAAAGTATTGATTAAAAGTGTTTTATCAACCATTCGTGATCTAAATTAACTCTAAATACAATTTGTAAATGTGTGGAATTACCTTAAATATGATAAGTATCATATTTTAAATCCTACTCATAGCTAACCTTTGCAAAAGGTATAAATGAGCAATTTTTATGGAACAAACCCCTTGTTTCCACTGTGGTGATGTTTGTAAATCAAACACAATAAATTATGAAAACAAACTATTTTGCTGCAGTGGCTGTAAGACCGTTTTTGAGATTTTTTCTGAAAACGATTTGAGTTTTTATTATGATTTTCAATCATCTCCTGGCGCAATTCCCAAGGTTGTGGATGGTAAATATGAATTTTTACTTCAAAAGTCTATTATTGATAAATTGATAGAATTTGATGATGGTAAAACACAAATCGTAAATTTATACATACCCCACATTCATTGCAGTTCTTGTATTTGGATTCTTGAAAATTTGAACAAACTAAATAAAAATGTTTCATTATCTCAAGTTAATTTTAGTAAGAAAAAAGTCCGCATACATTATAATTCTAACAATACCTCGTTAAAGGAAGTTGTTGTATTACTTAGCGCTATTGGTTATGAGCCCTATATCAGTCTTGACGATTTTACTTCGTCCAAGAAGAATGTTGACCGTAATTTGATTTACAAATTAGCGATTGCCGGTTTTACTTTTGGAAATGTGATGTTTCTTTCTTTTCCAGAATATTTCCAAGTTGGCGAATTTTGGATTGAACAGTATAAAACCCTATTTCGATGGTTGATGTTTGCCTTTTCTTTGCCTGTTGTTTTTTATGCTTCACAAGATTATTTTATTTCTGCTTATAAAGGTTTACGAACTAAAATATTAAATATGGACGTTCCAATAGCTTTGGGAATCATCGTACTGTTTTTAAGAAGTACAATTGATATCGCATTGGATTTTGGGTCTGGATTTTTTGATAGCTTAACGGGGTTGGTATTCTTTTTATTACTTGGTAAATTCTTCCAACAGCGAACGTATTCTTTCTTATCATTTGAGCGCGATTACAAATCATATTTTCCAATAGCCATTACCAAAATTTCTAAAGACGGTATTGAAGAACCCATTCAGATATATGATATAGAAAAAGGAGATCGATTGCTTATTAGACATGGAGAATTAATACCAGTAGATAGCATTCTTATAAATGGAAATGCTAAAATTGATTATAGTTTTGTTACTGGTGAATCAAAAATGGTGGATAAACAATCTGGTGATAAACTTTTTGCAGGTGGCAAACAGAAAGCAGGAATTATTGAAATTGAAACCCTAAAAACAGTCGAGCAAAGTTATCTGACGCAATTGTGGAGTAACGACGTTTTCAGTAAAGTAAAAGCAGATAGTTTTACGACCTTGACCAATCTCATCAGTAAAAGATTCACTATATATGTGTTAAGTATCACATTTATAGCAACACTATTTTGGCTCATCGTTGATAGTTCCAAAGCCATCAATGTTTTTACTTCAATATTGATAATAGCTTGTCCTTGTGCTATTGCATTAGCTGCACCGTTTACATTTGGAAACTTACTTCGCATATTTGGAAAGAAAAAATTTTACCTAAAAAATACGACTGTTATTGAACAATTAGCATCTATTAATACTATTATTTTTGATAAAACCGGGACCATTACTTCAAATAAAGAAAGTTCAGCGTATTATGACGGTGACGTACTCTCAAAGGCAGAAGAACTACTCTTAAAAAATACCCTACGAAGTTCTAACCATCCATTAAGTCGCTCACTTTATGACTTATTAAATGAAAACAACATTATAATGCTCGACCAATTTGAAGAGCATTTAGGACAAGGAATCGTAGGTGTTTATGCTAAAGATTCTATTAAAATAGGCTCTGCAAAATTTGTTGGAGTTACAGATACCTCGTTGTTGAATACTTCAGTTTATATCAGTAGTAATAATAGTTACAAAGGAAAATTTATAGTTCATAACAGTTATAGAAAAGGCCTTTCAAAATTATTTAATAAACTAAAAAAGTCATATGATTTGGCAATTCTTTCCGGTGACAATGATGGCGAATTCGAAAATCTCAAAAAGTGGCTTCCTTCAAAAACAAAATTGCTTTTTAAACAAAATCCAAACGACAAACTTGATTATATAAAAGACCATCAAACTGAAGGCGCAAAAATATTGATGGTAGGTGATGGTCTTAACGATGCTGGAGCATTAGCTCAGAGTGATGTTGGTATAGCGCTTTCTGAAAATGTTAATGTGTTTTCTCCCGCTTGTGATGCAATTTTAGATGCCACTCAATTTGAACAGTTATACAACTTTATTAAAGTTTCAAAATCAGGTATGAAAATCGTCAAATGTAGTTTTTTGCTATCGTTTATGTACAATATTATAGGCTTATATTTTGCTGCAACAGCTCAATTAGTACCTATTATAGCGGCAATTTTAATGCCTTTAAGCTCCATAAGTGTTGTTTTATTTACAACTGTGGCAACCACTTTAATTTCTAGAAAATTGAAGTAAAAAAATTGTCTAAGCATGATAAATATCATAAAATAAGAAAATCTTCAAACGTAATTTTGAACCATAACTTCTAATAGGTATGAGTGTTATATATATTTTATTGAGCATCAGCATTCTGGTTGCTATCATTTTTTTTGTTGCATTTATAGTGGCCGTAAGAAAAGGTCAGTATGATGACAGCTACACGCCATCTATAAGAATGCTTTTTGAAGACGAATTAGTCAAAGAGAAAAAAGAAAAATCACCAAAAACAACTAAAAACTAATTACAATCACTATGGAAATGCAACAATTTTATTATGACAATAAAATAGTCAAAAAATTTCTTTTTGCTACGATGTTTTGGGGCGTTATAGGTATGCTGGTAGGTTTGTTACTCGCATTCTTGTTTTTATTCCCAAACTTAACCGACGGAATATCTTGGTTGAGTTTTGGGCGTTTACGTCCTTTACATACCAATGCCGTTATTTTTGCATTTGTTGGAAATGCAATTTTTGCAGGGGTTTACTTTTCAACACAACGCTTATTAAAAGCAAGAATGGCAAGTGACCTCTTAAGTAAAATCAACTTTTGGGGATGGCAACTAATAATTGCGGCCGCTGCAATTACCTTACCTTTAGGATATACAACGTCAAAAGAATATGCCGAATTGGAATGGCCAATCGATATCGCCATTGCGGCAGTTTGGGTGGTATTTGGTTGGAACTTAATTGCCACCATCCTGAAACGTCGTCAACGCCACTTGTATGTTGCTATTTGGTTTTACATAGCCACCTTTGTTACGGTTGCTGTTTTACATATTTTTAATAGTATCGAATTGCCCGTAAGTGCGCTTAAAAGCTATTCAGCCTATGCTGGAGTTCAAGATGCGTTGGTGCAATGGTGGTACGGTCATAATGCCGTTGCATTTTTTTTAACTACACCATTTCTTGGATTGATGTATTATTTTGTTCCAAAGGCAGCTAATCGTCCCATTTATTCCTATCGTTTATCCATTGTTCATTTTTGGTCACTCATCTTCATCTACATTTGGGCAGGACCTCATCATTTATTATATACAGCACTTCCGGAATGGGTACAAAATTTAGGCGTTGCATTTTCAATAATGCTCTTAATGCCATCTTGGGGCGGCATGATTAACGGCTTGTTAACGCTGCGTGGTGCTTGGGATAAAGTTCGTGTAGATCCAGTATTAAAATTTATGGTAGTTGCTATTACTGGTTATGGTATGGCAACTTTTGAAGGTCCTCTGTTATCACTTAAAAATGTGAATGCTATTGCTCATTACACAGATTGGATTATTGCCCACGTTCACGTTGGTGCATTAGCTTGGAATGGCTTTTTAACTTTTGGAATGGTTTATTATTTAGTTCCACGTTTATTTAAGACAAAATTATTTTCTATCGGATTGGCTAACGCTCATTTCTGGATAAGTACACTCGGAATTATTATGTACGCCCTACCCATGTATGTTGCTGGTTTTACTCAGGCAAGTATGTGGAAACAATTTAACCCCGATGGGACACTGGTGTATGGTAACTTTTTGGAAACCGTTTCTGAAATCATGCCCATGTATTGGATGCGTGCCATAGGCGGATGTTTATATCTAACAGGCATGTTGATCATGATTTATAACATCATTTATACCATTAAAAAAGGAAGTGAAGTTACTGACGAACATGCTGAAGCCGCCGCACTACAAAAAGTTTCTAAAAAACGTGCTACTGGCGAAGGTTGGCATCAAGTTTTGGAACGTAAGCCCGTTCAATTAACCATTTTAGCAACCATAGCGATTTTGATTGGTGGTATTGTACAAATAGTTCCAACGATTATGGTAAAATCGAATATACCAACCATCAGTAGCGTTAAACCTTACACGCCTTTAGAACTGGAAGGACGTGATATTTACATTCGTGAAGGTTGCGTAGGTTGTCACTCACAAATGATTCGTCCTTTTAGAGACGAAGTGGAACGTTATGGAGAATATTCTAAAGCGGGCGAATATGTTTATGATCATCCATTTCTTTGGGGAAGTAAACGCACAGGACCTGACTTGCATCGTGTGGGTGCAAAATATTCTGACACTTGGCATTTAAATCATTTATACGATCCACAAAGTACTTCCAGTGGCTCTATCATGCCGTCTTACAAATGGATTATTAAAAATAAATTGGATAAATCGCTCACCGAAACTAAAATGAAGACCATGGCAACTTTGGGTGTACCATATTCTGATAAAGATATTGAAAACGCACAGCAAAGCATGACGGAACAAGGTATCCAAATTGAGGAAAACCTGTACTCAGATCCAGATTTTGCAAAGACTTATGAAAATGATAAAAAAAATGGAGGTTCAGAGTTTGTAGAAATGCGACATAGAGAAATCATAGCGCTTATTGCCTATTTACAACGACTTGGAACCGACATTAAAGTACAAGATTTAGAAGCGCAAACCACTAAATATTAATAAATTATGTTAAAATTTGTAAAAGGTTATATGGACAGTATAGACGGGATTGAAATCTATCCTATCATATCACTACTTATCTTCTTCACTTTTTTTGTAGGTCTATTCTATTGGGTGATTACTGCTAAAAAAGACTACATAGAAAAAGTGAGCAACATACCTTTAGAAAACCAAAACGATACCACATTATGAGACGCATCATCCCATCATACGTAAGAGTTCCCGTGCTATTTTTCACCATTTTCGGATTGATTGAATTCTTTGTCGATTCTGGCGATGAATTCGCTATTTTTAAATATCCAGTTATTCTATTATTTCTTCTCTTAGTCTTACTGATTTTAATAGCTATAGAAGCCGTTATTGGTGCTTTGGAAAGTGTCATGTTTCAAAGTCTGGATGACCATGCAAAAGAGAGATACCTAGCCACACAGAACCAAAAACCTAAAATTTTTATTTGGTTGAATAATACTTGGATAAAATTAGTAGGTACTAAACCCATTGAAGAAGAAGGTGAAATTATCCTAGACCACAATTATGATGGTATCAAGGAACTCGATAACGACCTTCCACCTTGGTGGATATATGGATTTTATGTGTCCATTATTTTTGCTGCAGTATATTTGATTCGTTTTCACATTTTTAATGGTGATAATCAATATGAAGAGTTGCAAGCATCTTCAGAACAGGCTAAAGTTGACCTTGAAGACTATAAAAAAACAGCTAAAAATTTAGTAGATTATAACACCGTAGTAGTCTCAGTTGATGCTACAGATTTAGCAAATGGGAAAAAATTATTTCAAGCCAATTGTGTAGCCTGTCATAGGGCTGATGGTGGTGGTGGTATAGGGCCAAATTTAACAGATTCACACTGGATTCTTGGTGGTGGTATTAAAAATATATTCCACACCATAAGCGAAGGAGGACGAAATGGCAAGGGTATGATTGCTTGGAAACAAAGTTTAAAATCATCAGAAATGGCTCAATTGGCTAGTTACGTTATAACATTGGAAGGGACTGTACCTTTAAATCCTAAAACACCCGAAGGTGATGTTTGGGTGCATGAAAATGCCCCAAAGATTGATATTCCTTCCGAAGCCATTGAAATAAAGACTGATTCAGTCATCAACATTGAGAATTAAATTAGTTACAATTCATCCCAAATAATGGACACACCAGAAAACGAAAACTTTAGAGATTCTATTGGAACGATTAATAGTGAAGGAAAGCGTGCATGGGTGTACCCAAAAAAACCAAAAGGTAAATTATATGATTATCGCAAGGGTGTTAGTTATTTATTATTGGTATTTCTATTGGCAGCACCTTTCATTAAGGTGAACGGAAACCAATTTTTAATGTTTAATATTTTAGAGCGACGATTTAATATTTTCGGATTTCCGTTTTGGCCACAGGATTTTCATTTATTTGTGATTTCGATGATCATAGGCGTCATCTTCGTTGCTTTTTTTACTGTAGCTTTTGGACGTGTTTTCTGCGGCTGGATTTGTCCACAGACCATTTTCATGGAAATGGTTTTTAGACGTATTGAATATTGGATTGACGGAGACCGTGGTGCTCAAATTCGTTTAGATAAACAACCGTATAATACTGAAAAGATTAAAAAACGCATAATAAAATGGTCTGTTTTTTTACTGATATCTTTCATAATAGCCAATGTTTTTTTGGCGTATTTAATTGGCGGAGACAAAGTTATTAGCTATATTTTGGCAGGCCCTTTTAGCCATGTAAGCACTCTTATTTCCTTACTGATTTTTACAGCGGTATTTCTCTTTGTATTTGGATGGTTTCGTGAGCAAGTATGCATCATTGCCTGTCCTTATGGTCGATTACAAGGCGTTTTACTCGATAATAAATCTATCATTGTAGCTTATGACCACAAGCGAGGGGAGTCTGAAAATGGTCGAAAAAAATTCCGTAAAGGTGAAGATAGAGCAGCATCTGGTTTTGGCGATTGCATCGATTGTTTTCAGTGTGTTAATGTGTGCCCAACAGGAATAGATATTCGAAACGGAACGCAGCTTGAATGTGTTAACTGTACGGCCTGTATTGACGAATGCAATCATATCATGGATAGCGTTAATCTTCCTAAAGGACTGATTCGATATGCTAGTGAAGATAATATTGAGAAAAAGAAAGATTTTGAGTTTACACCCCGATTGAAGGGGTATACAGCTGTTTTAATCATTTTAATAGGTGTGTTAACTGGCATGTTGCTACTACGGAATAATCTCGAAGCACGTATACTTCGACTACCAGGACAACTTTATGAACATAAGGATAACAACATCATTAGTAATGTGTTTACCTACAAGTTAATTAATAAGACCACAAGCGATATTGAAAACACAAACCTGAAACTACGAACCTTTAAAGGCACTATCAAACTGGTGTCAACCGACGGAAACTTTGTAGTTCCAGCGCAAGGAATGGCTGAAGGTACACTATTTGTAGAATTATCACAAAGCCAATTAAAAGGCGATAAAAACAAATTAATGATTGATGTGTACAGTGGAGATGAATTGATTGAAACGACAACGGTTAATTTTTTAGGTCCTAGAAGATATCAATAAAATCAAAATTGGAATACACGTAATAAAAACAAAAATTATGAAATTTAATTGGGGAACAGGAATTGTGTTGACATTTATCGCTTTTATTAGTTTTATTATGTTTTTCGTGATAACCATGAGCACAAACAAAAAATATGAGCATGATCTAGTAACCGAAAATTACTATGGTCAAGAATTAGAATTTCAAGACGACATTAATAATGAATATAATGCACAAACATTAGAACAGAATATTATATGGAAAAAAACCAAAGAAGGATTGGTCATTGAATTCCCTGTAAAACTTAATGTAAAAGATATCACAGGAAAGGTGTTCCTATATAGACCATCTGACAAACACTTGGACTTCGAAACTTCAATTTCGCTGTCCGATCACACTTTGCTCATACCTGACAAACGTTTGTTGGGTGGTCGTTGGAACATTAAGGTTAATTGGCAACTTAATGGAAATTCCTATCTCTATAAAAAAGAAATCACATATTAAATGCTTTGGTCTGCCCTTATATTAGGTTTATTGGGAAGTTTTCACTGCGTTGGCATGTGCGGGCCGATTGCATTTATGTTGCCTGTAAACAGGAGTAACTCCACTACAAAAGTGTATCAGATTTTTTCTTATCATGTGGGACGAATTTTAGCGTATAGCATCATTGGTCTATTCTTCGGAATCGTGGGAAAGAGCCTCTATATTTTTGGAATGCAACAGAAATTATCAATAGCCATAGGAATATTAATGATTGTTATGGTGTTAATTCCAACACGAATGTTCAATACGTACAATTTCTCGAAACCAATCTATAAGATGATTTCCAAAGTAAAATCGTCTCTTGGAAAAGCGTTGAAGAAAAAAACTGCAGACACTTTTTTAACCATAGGTTTTCTTAACGGCTTTCTACCTTGTGGAACGGTATACATGGCAGTTTTTGCCTCAATAACGATGCAAAACATTACCCAAGGAAGTCTTTATATGGTAGTATATGGATTGGGAACCATTCCCTTAATGACATTTGCTATTTATTTGGGGAATTTTTTGAATACTTCAATAAAACAACGCATTCAAAAAGTGATTCCTGTATTTGTAGTGGTGATAGGGTTATTATTTATCGTTCGAGGTTTAGGCTTAGGAATTCCCTATATATCGCCCGCTCCAATTGTAGACATGGCTTCGAGTAAAATTGACTGTATTCAATAAAAAAGCCGAACATTAAATTCGGCCTATTGATATTAGATAAAAGCTAATTATATTTTAAATGTCATCACGGGAATATTAGCGTGATTAGCCAAATCCTCTGAAATACTACCTTCAAAGAAATGCACAATTCCTTTATGGCCATGTGTTGGTATAATAATGAGATCAGCATTTATTTTTTTAGCAAAGGTTAAAATGCCTTCTTCAACTGTAAAGTCAGACACATAGTTAACCGCATTCATTCTGTTTAAGTTTCCATCTGCGGTAGTAAGAAAGTCTGTCATTGTTTTTTCCATTTGTGAAGAACTTTTGAATGAATCAGCTGGAACATTTACATAGAGCAAATTTATGTCTGAGTCAAAGGAGGCCAATAATCTTGAAGCATTAACGTAAGGTTTAATGCACTCTTTAGAAAAATCACTTGCAAAAACTACAGTTTTGTAATCCATACTTTTAGGTTGTTCTTTAATAACTAAAACCGGAATTTGTGAATGTCTAACTACTTTTTCAGTATTTGAACCCACAAAAATTTCAGTAAATCCGCTAGTTCCATGAGAACCCATAACAATTAAATCAGCATCATTTTCTTTTGCCACGGCATTAATTTCACTAAAAACCTTAAAATGTTTGACTATGGGAATGACCTCAATACCTTTTAAATATTTCTTGTCCAAAAACGTATTAAACTTTTGCTCTGCAAGTTTTAAGAAAAATACAGCTTTTGCATGCTGCTCATTATCACTATCAATTAGAGTAGCATCTGAAATTTCCAACATATGCAACGCAAAGATTTGCGAATTATTTTTTTTTGCCAATATTGATGCCGCTTCTAATGCATATTCTGAATGTTTTGAAAAGTCTATTGGGACTATTATTTTTTTCATGGTTTTAAAGATTTATAAGTATTTATATAGTCATTGAAAAAAGTTGTGTTTCGGGTTGATGGCTGTGTAATTTCATATCAAAAGCCATACATACATTCCTTATAAACGGTTTTCCTTTATCAGTCACTTTTATAGCGTTATTGTTCATTTTAACTAATTCGTCGGCTTCCATTTCTTTTAATCTAAAGATGGCTTTTGAAAGTGTATCATCATTAAAGTCATCCTGTTTCCATGTGGTCTCGAAATTGCACATCAAATTAAGAATGTCTTTTCTGATCATTAAATCTTCAGCATTTAAAATATGACCTCTATAAGCAGGAAATATATTTTCGCTCACTAAATGTTCATATTCTTCAACACCTTTTACATTTTGTGAAAACCCATACCAACTATCACTTATGGCCGATACACCAAGTCCTATCATTACTTTTGTTTTTGAAGCGGTGTAACCCATAAAATTTCTATGCAATTGATGCCGTATAGATGAGATATAGAGACTATCTGTTGGCAGCGCAAAATGATCCATTCCTATATTTTGGTATCCTAAATCAGTTAGCAGCTTTTTACCAGCTTTATATTGTTCTAACTTTACTTCTGCTTGAGGTAAATCGGTTGATTGAAATCCACGTTGACCATTTCCCTTAATCCATGGCACATGGGCATAGCTATAAAATGCAATACGGTCTGGCATTAAAGTTTTGGTATTTATAATGGTTTGCTTTACATGTTCTGTAGTTTGAAATGGTAATCCATAGATAAGGTCATGGCCAATGGACGTATAACCCATTTCACGTGCTTGGTCTGTAACTTTTTTTACATTTTCAAAAGGCTGAACGCGGCGTATGGCCTTTTGCACAATTGGATTATAATCCTGAACACCAAAACTTACACGACGAAAGCCTAAATTATAAAATGTTTTTAAGTGCTTATAAGTAGTGTTATTGGGGTGGCCTTCAAAACTAAACTCATAATGTTCTGTAAGTGTTGCGTTTTGAAGTAATCCTTCAACCAGTTTTTGTAAATTTTCTGCAGAGAAAAAGGTAGGGGTTCCACCACCAATATGCAGTTCTTTTATTCGTGGTCTTTCATCAAACAAATCGCGATACAATTGCCATTCTTTTAATATGGATCTGATGTATGAAGCTTCAACGTCATGTCTTTTTGTGATACGTTTATGGCATCCGCAAAATGTGCAAAGACTTTCGCAAAATGGTAAGTGCACATATAAGCTTAACCCTTCGCTAGAATTGGATTGCTTGAATGATTGTATTAAAGATGATTTCCATTTTTTTATTGAAAACGTACGCATATCCCAGTACGGAACTGTTGGATAACTCGTGTAACGAGGTCCTGCAATGTTGTATTTTTGAATTAATGTCTTGCTCATAACTAATATTGTTCTAAACAAAAATAGAATAAGAAGGGTTCTTAAATTATGATATATATCATATGTGAAATGAAAAGATAATTAAAATGTTTACGCGTACTCTATTTACCAATTATTCTAGAATTCACAATTTTTGAAAACCATATCAAATTTTATTTCTATTTCATCAGAAACCACTATTAAACCCAAAGCCTTTTTCGGTGCCTCTAAACCGAAGTCGGTCATATTCAATGTCAAGTTTCCAGTTACCATGATGCTTTTATCTTCTTTAAGTTGTATTGGGATTGTATATACTTTAGATTTTCCGGCAATATGAAGTTTCGTGATGGCATTTACTACGCAAGGATCATCAGTATTTTTGTTTATTTCTTTTAGCTCTAATAAAATTTCGGGATATTCATCAGATTTCAATAAGTTATAAAAGTCACGGTTCATACCTTTATGACCACAATCAAAACAATGGTTATCTAAAACTAAATGAGCTTTTTCAAATAGAATATTATCATCTATAATTTTGTAATGAATTGAAATAGGGTTGTCTATATTTTTAATATTAAACGTGCATATAAAGTTATTAATATTAGTTTTTCCTTTTATAAATATCTGACTTTTAGGATCTATGGAAACTGAAGCCGTTTTAATATATACTGTTGATTTAAAGGAAAAAGTAAAAAAAAGGACGACTATTAAAATTAGTTTACTCATGGTGCCAGTACGTCTATTTAGAAATCTAAAAAACAAACCTCCACTAATTCAGTTTGAATAGAAGGCTTGTTTTTCAAATAACATGAACTCAAATTATTAATATTTAGGTTTGATTAGAAACTAATTACAGCTTCTACTATTAAACCATTAAATTTACCATCCTCAAAAGTTCCTACTGAGAAATCATTATATTTTTGATCCACATATTCTGCTTTCAAAAGAATATTTTTTGTCATAAACCAACCAGCAGAAAGTTGAAGTCTGGTAATATTTATTTTATCATTCACGGCATTATTATCTTCTGCACTCACCTTATTATATCTTCCTCCTATGTAGAAGTTTTCGGTGTCTCCAAAACGATAAATAACTTCTCCAGCAAATTGATTAACTGTTCTTGTATCAGTTTCCGAAAGGGCTTTACCATTGGCAGTTTCGATAGTTCCAAAAAATTCTAATCCTTTATATTTAATAAATGGATTAACCATAACAGCGGTAATTTTATTTCTTAAATTTGGATTGTATCGGCCAGATCTAAAATTATCATTAGCACCATCAAGTATTAAAACACCGTAGTATCTAGATCCCGTTCTATCAGCACTATATAAATATGAACTTGGTACATATCCCGTATTATATAGAGATCCTGTTAATCTGAATCTGAGATCATCATTAATTTGTTTATCAAAACCTAGTTTTGCTAATAAAGAAGCTCCACCAGTACTACCATTGCCTTTAGTGATATTCTGGTTTAGTTTTCCGTTTGTAAAACCTAACATTCCAATAAAACCACTTCTTCTATAATATAATTCAGCACCAACTTCTGTAGTAAAGGCATCCATAATTAAATTGCCTACAAATGGATTATATATTGCTTGTGCATTATCAGTTCTTCTAAAATGAGTATCGCCATAATTGTTTTCCATGTGCCCAATTTTCAAGGTGGTATAATCCATCAGTCCTTTCATAAATCCTTCACTGATAAAATCAAGTTTATCAATTTGAATATACCCGCCTTTAACATAAGGTTCTGGATGATGACGAGATGATAAATAAGTTCTTAAATGCATTCTTACACCGTCATACAAAGCGACATCAATATCTAAATTAGCGGTAGCCAAGTTAAAATTAGAGCCTATTTCCTTTAATTGGTAAGGTTTAGCTGCAGCACCATCTACATTAATGGTTGGATTTGAATTGCTATGATCTAGTGCTTGGTATTGAATAGTTGACGATCCTCCTATTCTAACTTTTACATTATCAAATGTTGAAACGCTGTCCTTTGGGCTTTCAAATACATTGATGCCATTTTTATCTGGTTCTCTATAATGGTTTAAACTTCTATTATTTTTTTGAGCATATACACTAAATCCTAAGAATATTAGTGATATAATTAGCGTATTTTTAATTAGTGATTTCATAATTTTTAATTTTAAGAATTAGTGGTTAATTATTATTGTTTTTTTAAAATGGTGTTAAATTTTATAGTGATTTCATCGCCAGTTGTTATCGTTCCAAAAAGGGCTTTTGGTGGTTCAATTCCAAAATCGGTCATCTTAAGCGTTTTTTCTCCTTTTAAACAGACTTGATTATTACCAAGATTTAAAGCAAATTTGAGTGCAATTATTTTTGTAACTCCTGCTATTTTAAGCTTACCGAAACTTTCAACATTATAGTTGTTATCGTTTAACTTGGTAATATTTTTGGTTTCTGAGAGTTGAAAACGTATTGTTTTATATTTTTTGGTATTCAAGGCTTTGTAGGTGTTTTTATCCATGCCATTTTTTCCGCTTTTTAAGCTTTCAGAAACAGCTTCCATATCCAGTTTTTTTATAAAGAAATCAGTACCCTGATCAACTATTACGTAGCCTTTTTGTTCTTCAGTTACAATATGCCAATCATGCAAACTCGAAGTTCCATATACCTTAAGTTCTGATTGTTCATTACTGAGATGATACTCTTGAGCTAAACTTTTATATAAAAAAGATGTATTTAAGAGAATGAAAGTTAAGAGTAATAAATTTATTTTTTTTGGAAATTTCATGATGCATTATTTGTTATTATATCACAAATTTCGAACATAAAAAAGGTATATAATATGATATTTGTCATACTTCATTCTTTAAAATAAAAATGAAGTGATAATCATAGTGACCTTAAAATCAAATAATTATAATTTAATTCTAATGCTATAAAGGTATTAGGAGAAGGGATGTTATTAAATTTTAACCCTGTGGAATTTAAAAGGAATATATCTATATTTCATGTAAAACCAAAAAAGGAAGATCAGTATGATAACTCATATACTGTACTTTGGTATGAAATAGAATTTGTTGAAAGTAGTTAAGATTTTTAGCAACCATAGCAATCATATTTATATTTCTACTTTCTACAAAGCATTGAATAGATTCTTCTATTTTCTTGTTTGTTAAAAAATGAAAACTATGTTTGCGATGATGAAGATAGTCATCTAAAAATTCTTTGTTTTTTGATTGATCGTTAGTTAGATGTTCTTCCTTGTGGCCCATATGTAATACCCTTAGATTAGCGTTGAAGCGTTCTAAAATTTCGAAAACTGGTTCTAAAGTTTTTATACCATAAAACAATGAAAAATCAGTTGGAAAAGCAATTTCATTAATAGGGAAAAACGAAGCATTTTCGGGTACTATTAAGGTGGTACATTTTACTTTTGTTATAACGGCGCCCGTATTGCTCCCAACAATCAATTTTTTAAGTCCTGAAGCACCTTTGGTACCCATTACAATTATGTTAATTTTCTTTTCATCAATTTGTTTCCTAATCGATTCAATAAAAAAACCATGATCTGCTAATGGAATAAACCTATGATTATTATTTAGGTATTTAATTTCAATAGATTTTATTAATTTGAGTAATTTTTTCTTAATTGATTTGGTTGATATTTTTTGAACTTCCAGTATTTGTTGCGTATTTAAATATTCCTGCGCAACTGGTTTAAAACGATGAATGTGTAAAATATAAAAATTGCAGGATGCATCCTTAAAAAAATGCATGGCATAACTAATGGCATTTAAGGAATTTTCTGAAAAATCTGTCGGTAATAGAATTGAATTCATGTTTTCGTGAGTTCTTTCAATACGAAAGTAAAACACCAATAGAAATCATTAGATGATATTTATCAGTTTTAAAAAAATGAATTAATTAATCTCGCGAAGTTGATTGAGATTTAAAATTTTAATGGTTCGGCCCTCTATGTCAATAAGGCCTTTTTTTTTAAAACTAGATAGTGTTCTAATTAAGGTTTCTGTAGCAATTCCAGCAACGCTTGCCAAATCATATCTTGAAATTTTGATAGGTTCATTAGGCTTACGATTCATCTTTTCTGCAAATTTTAAAATGGTTGCAGCTGTTTTTTTATTTACTGAACTGTAAGCCATTTGTACCAATTGCTCCTTAATTATTGAAAGGTCATCATTTAGTAGTTGAATAAGCTCTAAGGTTAAGGATTGGTTATTATGAAGAACGTCTTTAAGTTTTATTTTAGAAACACCAATAAGCTCTGTTGTTTTCATAGCTGTTGCGGTTTCCTGATAAGGCATATTTTGTGTAAAAGAGGTATAGCCAAAAAGCTCATCCTCGTTATGCAATGTGGTTGTTAGTTCTTTACCTTGTTCGTCTAATTTATGACATTTGATAATGCCTTTATGAATCAAATATATCATATTTGAATGCTCTCCCTCTTCATAAATAGTCTCATTTTTTTCGAAATAAAAGATCTGTCCATGGTCATCCAAATAATTTTTGAGATCGTTTAAAGATCTGATATTACCACGTTCATCATTTGAGTTTTCAATACCATTTTTTACATGTTGCTCTTTTAAGATTTCTGTTTTAGCTAATCGGCTTTCAATGGCATTTACGAGCTCATCTTCTGTAAAAGGTTTGGTGATATAATCATCTGCACCAAGATTCATCCCTTTTCTAACGTCTGAGCGTTCTGTTTTTGCTGATAAAAATATAAAAGGAATGTATTTTGTAGTGGTCTGCATTGAAAGAGATTTCAGTACGTCATAACCATCTAATTCTGGCATCATAATATCACAAACTACAATATCAGGAATTTCCTTTTTTGCTAATTCAACGCCAATAATGCCATTTGAAGCATTAATAACTCTATAATTAGCCAGTTCTAAAAGTTCTGAAGTATTTTCTCTTAATATAGTGTCATCTTCTATAAGTAAAATAGTTTTCATGGTTTAGCTTTATTTGGTAAGGTTATAGTAAAACAAGATCCATGGTTTTCTGTACTAATAAAATTTATTTTTCCTCCCAGGTTTTCGAGATGATTTTTAACAATATTGAGTCCAATTCCAGTACCTTGGGTCAATAGTGCATTTTCGGCTCTAAAATAGCGATTAAAAATATTCTTTTGATCTTTTAAGGGAATTCCAATACCTTGATCGGTAATTTTAAAGACAGTATGCATTTTATTTTGATGAATTTCAATATCAATGGTTGCATTTTCCTGTGAATATTTAATGGCATTATGTAATAGATTTGAAAGTGCCAGTTCTAAAGTGCGCTCGTCCTGATAGAGCGATAAATCATCAATATATTCTGGATAATTAATTTTTTGCCCCTCTTTAAGCAGCATATTAGAATTGTATATCACTTCATTAACCACCTTGCTTAATTTAAATTCATTAAACGTATAGTTCATTTTTCCAGTTTCCAATTTTTCTATTGATAAAAAATCGTTTAGAATATTATTTAGGAAATGTACTTTATCCGTAATGGTTTTAATATGCTTGTCTCGTTTGTCTTGCTGAGTTTGTAATTGATATTTACCCAGAAGCATTGCCGAGGTTAAAATCCCGCTTAAGGGTGTTTTGAATTCATGAGATACCAAGGACAGAAATTTAGTTTTAAGCTCATTAAGTTCTTGTTCTCGCTTTAGTGCAGTTTTAGTTTTCTTTTCGGCAGCAATTCTGCGTTCATTTTCTTTTTGAAGTTTCTCATGAATTGCTTTTAATTGATAGAAAGAGTCATGAAGTTCCTTAGTGCGTTTCTCAATTTTTAATTCAAGTTCTGTATTTAGTTCCCTAATTTTCTGTTCTTGTTTTTTTCGCACTGTAATATCAATCACTAGTGCCATAACATATGTTTTACGGTCAACAGTAAATGGATTCAATCCCGCTTCTACAGGAAAAACAGTACCATCCTTACGTTTTCCGTAAATATCACGACCATGCCCCATTTGTCTACGTTCTTGATTTTTCATAAAACCCTTAAAATGGCCTTCATGAGAGGCATGGTAATTATTTGGAATCAAATCTTTTAGAGGTTTGCCAACCAACTCATTGGTGTTGTATCCAAAAATATGTTCAGCAGACGCATTTGTCTCCTGAATAATCTGCTGCTCATCAACTACAACAACACCTTCAGAGACAGACCCTAATAGAATTTTAAAAACATCATGTTCTTTTTTAAACATTTAAAGGGTTTATAGGTTAATTTCAAAAGTACAACAAATGCCTTAGTATTTAAATGTGTTAATGTGATGTTGAAATAGTTTCTTTCATAATTCTGATAAATATCATATGGCATTTATTTTCATGAAGACACTTTTGTTATTTAAAATTTACACTTTTAGTAAATTAAAGAATGCCAAAATTAAGAATTTTTTCAAAAGAAGAAGCCGTTTCATATGTACAATTCAATAACCGTGTGTTTATGCAAGGGGCTACAATGACGCCAAATACATTGATTAATTAACTTTATTGATGATAATCTCAATGTACATTTTAAAGCGACTTCTTATACAAATAATATTCATATTATAAGAAAAAAGCCAAAAGTAACGGCCATAAGTAGTGGTATCGAAACTTATTTAACTGGTCAATTTTGTACAGATACATAGTAATCTATCAATATTCTAGAGTAGGGGGTCAAATGGATTTTATTCGGGGTGCTTCCTTATCAGAAGGTGGTAAAGGCCATAATTTCTATGGCATCTATAACAGCCAAAGGGATGTATAAAACTTAGGCTTTTTTAAAAGAAGCTGCAGGAGTCACAACTACCAGAGCATAGGTGCATTATGTAGTAACTGAACACGGTATTGTAGATTTGTTTGGAAAAAGTTTGCGGCAACGCGCCAAAGCTTTAATAGAAATTACACATCCTGATGTACAGGAAACATTGGAATTGGAATTCTTTAAAAAGATTCACAAACATTTAGATTTCAAAAACCGCAATCCAATTTGGTTCACGATATTTTTAAAAGCATTTTTAATGTCATCCAGAATTCTGTTTATATAAATCTGTTTAGTTGTTAAAGCTTATGTGATATAAAAAAACTAGTCATTAAAAAACAAGTAACGCTACTGTTTATTAATGCATTATGAAATTAGAATATTTAAAATTAATCTTTAAATACTTTTTTTAGATTTTATTTATGATTTTTTAATAGAAATTGTATATTTGCCGACTGTAAGACAAATAAAAATTTGTTTTTAGCCGTTCATTATACTTTTAATTACAATTAGGTAGATATCTATGTTGTAAATAATTTAAAGACATGATAAACAGAGTGTTATGAGATTCTCAATGAATCTTTATGCCTCTTAACTGTTTTCGTAGAAACATAAAAACTACGGGCTCTTAGCTCAGCTGGATAGAGCACCTCCCTTCTAAGGAGGCGGTCGAAGGTTCGAATCCTTCAGGGCTCACATCACAACCTCACTATAAATAGTGGGGTTTTGTTGTTTTTAAGGGTTTTTAATTCCGCCATGAATTTTTATAATTGGGTAAATTCCGCACGTCATTTAAAAGTTTCTACAAAATTGGTTTTAAAAGGATTATTTAATTACACTCAAAACATATTTTTAAAAGATCCTCTATTTTTAAATCTTCACACCCTTTTAAGGGCCAAGATTTAAGTTGGCCAGTTTTATCAATTATTTTTTTGAAATTTTCAGCATGCTTAAGAATACTATCTCTTCTAGATATTATTTTTTCTCGAATCGTGTTGCCATCTAATTCTTTAATGTTTTTAGGCCATGTATTAAGTGACTCATCTATTAATTTGTCAGTTAATTCATACTTAATAATTTCAGCTTGCTCAATAAAAACTTTTGGATCGGTTTTAATCAAAAAATAACAATCAAAAGGTTGAACCAAACCCGACATATGTTCAATATTTTCTTCAAAAGAACGTAATTCCTTAACAATATTTGGATTAGATATTATAGAAGGAATGATACCGTCCATATTAAAAAAGGCATTATCTCTATCTACCCCCAAGGGGATGGCTTTTAAAGTGTTGTTTTCATTAATAATAACCCAACCCCATTGTTTTGCATGTCTGTCCCAATCACCAATAATCAAATCAAATAATCTGTTTTTAACTAATTGCGCTTCATCAATTTTTAAGGTGTCACCCTTTTTATTTTTTAGTTCAATAAGGTGATCGGTATCAATAATCTCCGTAACATTTTTATATTTAGTCCAATTGATTTTATTTTTATTTTCATATTCTAATAAAAAAAGCTTGTTACCAAATTCTGAGTTGTACTTAAGTAATTTTTTCTGCTTAGGTAAAAAAACAATTTTAGGATGTGTATGCAGCAAATTAAGAGATTCAGCCAGATGAGACACCGGAATGGCACCGTATGGGTGTTGTGCAGAAATGCCATCAATAATTATATTTTCTAACCCTAATGTTTTTACAAATTCTGGGATTAATGGATTAGGGTTTTTATTAATACTCCTTAATGTATAAATAAGTCCGTTGCTCGCCTTTAATTCTAAAGATTTTGTTTGTTTACCGCCACCAACATCAACAATTTCTGCACCACCGTATAAAGTGTCTAAAAAAACTATAGGTACTTTTATTGGTGAAGACCAAGCTTTTCTGTAGTGTTCTCCCTGCATGACATCTTTAAAACTATTTGAATCATAAATAAAACTGGCAGCAACTAATACCGAATCATGTGTTTCAAAGTTAAAATCATTAATATTATCAATGTTTACCAAAACAGAGAGGGCCTTTTTTTTATGGCCATAATTTAAAGAAGTATAAATTGCTATAACTATTACCAGTATGGCAATAACTATGATATAAATGATTTTTTTCATATTGAAATAAAATTAGACATTAAATAGAGTTATGCGTCCTTTTTTCGAAATGAATTGTATCTCAAATGCATTTATGAATGAGTTTTTTCTGTAATTATAACAATTTTAGTGTCTTTGCAATCTGTCGTGAAAAATAAATAGTGATTACCTCCATCCTTGATAGTAAGTTTTTTCCGAACTTGTTGTACAGTTTCCGGGAAGTTTCTAGTTGTAATATTTGCTTTTGTAATACCCAGTTTTTTGATTTGTTTCTTGTTGTAAGACATTACTTTTATTATTTTGAATGATCTTCCAGGAAAATCAACTAACAACTCACTGGTATATAAGTGAGAGTGTTTATGAAGTTTTAAAACATTTAATCGTTTTGAGATACTTTGAAAACCACCCGATTTTAAAATGGCAGCATTTGGTTCGTATAAATAGGCTAGAGGTAAACTGTAATTATATTGCGATTGCCTTTCGTATTCTAAATAAAAATGGAACTCTTCTTTAGTTTCTTTTTTTAAATTGACAGTTTTAATCTCAATATCGCCATGAAACCCATTTTCTAGAATCCAAAGTAATTCCTTTACTTCGTTATTCACTGCAATGACATGTATCGTCTTCACATGTTTTAATTCATTAATACCAACCGATAAATCTAGTAAGGGTGATGTTTTAATTAATAGGTTATTGGTTATTTTAAAAAACAAATCTAAATATTCTGGAACATTGGGCAAGCAGTCTTTTAGAAAGAATACTTTTCCTTTGGTATCATGACGGCGAGAAGGGTCAATATAAATCCAATCATAATTTTTCTTACATGTTTCTAAATATTGAATCCCATCAACGTTGATGGAGCTTATATTTTGAATATTTAACTGTTTGTAATTGTGTTTTACAATTTGAGATAAATTTTTATCTATTTCACATTTCTCAACAAATTTAAATTGTTTTGAAAAATAAAAGCAATCTACACCAAAACCTCCAGTTAAATCAATGATAGATTCCCCATTAGCTAGCTTCGATTTGTATTTTGCTGTTATTTCAGATGAAGTTTGCTCAATATTTAACTTATTAGGGTAATAGATGTTTTTAGCCTCAAACCAAGTTGGTAATTTTTTTTCGCAACGTTTTTTAGCTTCTATTTGTTCTACAATTTCAAAGGTTTCAACTGAAGAAAATGAAATTCCCTTTAATAAAATAGTATTTATATCAGAATTCAAGTTCTTATTTATAAATTTTTGAACGTCAATATTTAAAATAGAAGTGTTCAATGAAAACTACAAGTTTTTAGTCAGCTTTTTAACAATTTTATTTTCAGATAAATAGGCTTTTAAAATCACTTTTATAGCCGTATAAGCTGGTACAGCAATTATTAAACCTATAATTCCAAAAAGAATTCCAGCTATTAATATCACTAAAAATATTTCCAGTGGGTGCGACTTCACACTCTTTGAAAAAATAATAGGTTGACTTCCAAAATTATCAACTAATTGGCCAATAATAAAAACCACTAAAACCCATAACGTTTTAGGTAAAATGATAGTACTAAAACTTTGTCCTAAATTACTGGTCATGGTTAAAAGCAACATTAAACACATGCCAATTACTGGTCCTACATATGGAATTAAATTTAGTAAAGCACACAAAAAAGCAATAACAATGGCGTTTTCAACACCTATGATTAATAAACCGACGGTATAAATAATGAATAGAATTAAAATTTGAATAATAAGTCCCACAAAATATCTGGATAATAAATCTTTTATTTTAGTTGTGGATGTTTTCCAGCGTGATTCCTTATCTTCTGGTATAAACGTTAATAATCCATTTTCAAAAAGACGGCTGTCTTTCAAAAAGAAAAATGAAATAAATAATACGGAGAACAAGCCAATACTAAAACTTCCTAAACCACTAATTATTGAATTTAAAAAATTTGGAATTAAAGAATAATCCATTTTAGACATTAAATCGGAATCTTCGATAGTTTTTTTAACATCAATTTTGTGTAAATCGAAATAATTAACAATCTCGATATATAAATTTTCAATACTTACTTGAAGTTCTTCAATATTTAAAAGCGATAAATTCTCCCCTTGTTTCATAACTAGGGGAATAAATAGCCCAATTAAACCTATAAATAAACCAAATAGTAAAACCATGGTAATAATAACGGCTATGGTATTTGTGAACTTCAGTTTATTTTCGAAAAACAAAACGAGTGGTCTGCCTATTAATGAAATAACAGCAGCAATGGCTATATAACCAATTACAGATTGTATTTTATATAGTAAATAAAGTATTAAAAGCACACCAGAAATGATGCCTATTGCTTTTAAAATTCCATTTGAAATAGTATTGGAGTTCATACAGTAAATATACTATTATTTGTTATGGCTAAAAAGTAGCGAATAAAGTAATTTTAAAGCTAAAACTTTTAATAATTAACAGGGTTTAAGCTTGCTAGTGTAGTGTAATAAATTAATTGTTTGGTTATTTCGTAAAGTGCAATATTAGTAGCTTGTACGACATTCATACTACTATTTTGACCGAACATATCGATGTGAATTATAGCGTCAGATTGATTTAGAATAGCTTCTGAAATTCCAAAATTTTCGTCGCCAATAACTAAAACTATTGGTTTTTTTGTTGAAAATTTAAAGACATGAATGGGTTGACTTGTAGTTGTTATTTCTAACGAAATGATTTGATAACCTTTATCTTTCAGTGTTTCTACAACCTTTGAAGCTGATTTTTGAATGTTGTAATTCACAACTTTCTCAGTAGCTCTAGATGTTTTTGTTATTTTTCTTCCCATTGAAATATTATCTCCACAAAGCATGAGTTTTTTAATTCCAAAGGCATCAGCAACTCTAAACAAACTACCAATATTTGAGGCGTTGGTTACATGATCGCAAACTAATATGATTGGAAAGGATTTAGATTGAAATTTTGTATTATAATGGGTGAGTTGCATTTTTCAGTATTCAGTATTCAGTATTCAGTATTCAGTATTCAGTATTCAGTATTGGTTATGCAGTCATTTCTAGTTGAGTACGTATTCCCCTTTGGGTGATAAGGTGACTTTTTTAATTCTCAAATGCATACTTAATAATATTAGCGCCCATTTTCAATGCTTTTTCTCTTACGTCTGGAGGGTCGTTATGTACTTCGGGGTCTTCCCAACCGTCACCTAAATCGCTTTCATAAGTGAATAACAATACTAATCGATCTTCATGAAAAATACCAAAAGCTTGTGGACGTTTGCCATCGTGTTCATGGATTTTTGGTAAACCATTTGGAAATTTATAAGCACTATTAAATATATCGTGGTTATTTGGAATCTCAATCAACTCTTTCTCTGGAAATACTTTTTTAAGCGCTTTGGTTATATAAGGCTCCATACCGTAATTATCGTCAATATGTAAAAAGCCACCCGATATTAAATAATTACGTAGGTTTTCAGCATCTGTTTCGCTAAAAAACACATTACCATGTCCTGTCATATGTAATAAGGGATATTGAAAAATATCTAAACTTCCTGTTTCAACCGTTTCAGGTTTCACATTCATTTTAGTATTGATATTCTGATTACAATAGGCAATTAAATTAGGCAATGCTGTTGGGTTTCCATACCAATCACCACCACCCATATATTTTAAAATGGCTAAATCTTGACTAAAAGCAAAAAGAGAAAAGCAAAAAGAGAAAAGAGAAAAATATAATTTCATAAGGTTATTCGTTTAAAAAAGCCACTGAATGGCAAGCTACTATGGCCGCAGTTTCGGTGCGTAATCGGGTTTCTCCCAAAATTACAGGAATAAAATTATTTTGAAGCGCTGTTTCAATTTCTTTAGTAGAAAAGTCGCCTTCAGGACCAATTAAAATGGTGATATCTGTTTTAGAATTCAGTTCTGTTTTCAGTGATTTTCTGTTGGTTTCTTCACAATGTGCGATAAACAAATCGCCTGTAAATTTCTGATTTATAAAATCTTTAAAAGTGATAGCATCATTCAATTTTGGTAAATAACAGCTTAGTGATTGCTTGGTAGCCGATTGTAAAATTTTTTCAAAACGGTCTTTTTTGATCACTTTCCGTTCGCTATGATCGCAAATAATAGGCGTAATGGTTTCAATACCAATTTCAGTTGCTTTTTCAAGAAACCATTCGTAACGATCGTTCATTTTTGTTGGAGCAACGGCTAAATGCAGATTATAATATCGTTTGGGTTGTAATATTTTAGACACAATATTGACCGTACATTTTTTAATATCAGGGATAATAACCTCAGCAGTAAATAGCCAACCATTTCCGTTAGTAATGTATAATATGTCACCTGTAGTTTTTCGTAATACTTTTACAATATGCCTGCTTTCTTCTTTATCAAAAGAAAAGCTTTTTGTGGTTTCAGTGATGTTTGGGTTGTAAAATAATTGCATAAAGCGAAGATATGAAGGATTTTAGAATTACGATTTATGATTAACGATTTTAGAGTTTCATTATGCGAGACTACCAACTGCTACTGTAGACTGCCAAACTATATCTTCAACCGCGCCGAAGCCATAATATTCTGTTCAGCAAAATCACCATCTAAATATTTGAGATAACCAACCATAGCAATCATAGCAGCATTATCGGTTGTGAATTCAAATTTTGGAATATAGGTGGTCCATCCAAATTTTTGTTCACCATCTTTAAGTGCTTGTCGTATTCCAGAATTAGCTGAAACGCCACCACCAATAGCGATGTGTTTTATACCTGTTTGTTTTGTAGCTAGTTTTAATTTATCAATCAAAATACCAATAATGGTGTGTTGAATAGAGGCGCAAATATCATTTAGATTTTCCTCTATAAAATTAGGATTCACTTTTACTTCTCTTTGAATAAAATATAAGATAGCCGTTTTAAGACCAGAAAAACTAAAGTTTAAACCATCAACTTTAGGTTTCGTGAAATTAAATGCTTTTGGGTTTCCTAATTTTGCAAGTTTATCAATTTCGGGTCCTGCAGGATAGCCCAAACCTAAAATTTTACCACTTTTATCAAAGGCTTCACCAACAGCGTCATCAATGGTTTCACCAATAACCCGCATTTCAAAATAATTATCAACGTTTACAATTTGAGTATGTCCTCCAGAAATAGTCATCGCTAAAAATGGAAATGGTGGTTTTTTAAACCCTTCTTCTTCAATAAAATGCGCCAGTATATGCGCTTGCATGTGGTTCACATCAATGAGCGGAATACTTAAACCATAAGCCAACGATTTTGCGAACGACGTACCAACTAATAAACTTCCCATTAAACCTGGACCACGAGCAAAAGCAATAGCGTTCAGTTTTTCTTTATGAATTCCTGCTTTTTTTAGGGCTTGATACACTACTGGAACAATATTTTGTTGGTGCGCTCTAGAAGCCAATTCTGGTACTACACCACCATAAGCCTCATGTATTTTTTGACTGGCCACAACATTGCTCAAAATTTTGCCTTTGTATATTACCGAAGCTGCGGTATCATCGCATGAGGACTCAATTCCTAGTATATAAATATTTTGTTCGGTCATAAGTCAATTTTAGGCACAATAATTGTTAATTTTGAAAACAAATAAACGTCTGAAACACAACACCTATTCGTAATTACAAAAATAGGATATTCCTATTTAAATTATAACCTTAAAAAGTATCAAAAAAGCATTTAAAATACTGTATAAAATAATTGGCATCATCTTGATGCTATTCATTATTTTGGTTTTAATACTTTCTATTCCTCCCATTCAAACGGCACTTGGAAATTATGCTACAAAACGTATCAATAACGATTTTGGAACTAACATTTTTATCAATAAAGTTGGTTTACAATTAAATGGCGATGTTGAGCTTAAACATGTTTACGTTCAAGATTATAAAAATGACACGCTGATTAGCATAAAGGAACTCAATACATCTATTTTAAGTTTTAGAAATTTATACAACGGCAAATTAGTTTTTGGTGATATTGATATTATGAGTTTGTTTTTCAATGTTAAAACATACCAAGGCGCTACCGAAACCAATTTAGATGTTTTTGTTGCAAAATTTGATAATGATAACCCGAGGGATAATAAAATTGAATTTCTACTATCCTCTAGTGATGTATCTATCTATGACGGGGTATTTAAGCTCTCTGATGAAAATAGGGAAACTGCAAAGCGGCTAGATTTAAATAATTTAAACATTAATGCTACTAATTTTTTAATTAATGGTAGTAATGTAAGCGCAAGAATCAATACACTATCTTTTAAAGATAGCAGGGGTGTGGCAGTAAAAAATATGATGACTAATTTTAGTTATACACTTACTGATATGACGTTTGCTAATCTTAATATTAAAACGCCTAATTCTGTTTTAAAAGGAAATTTAAAATTTTTGTATAACAGAGAAGATTTTAAATTTTTTACTGATAAAGTTTTGATAAAAGCCAATTTTGAAGATTCTAATGTTCAATTAGACGAGCTTAATACATTTTATAACGAATTTGGAGTCAATCAATATGCTAAATTTAATGTAGACATTTCAGGTACGTTAAACGATTTTCAAATGAATAACCTACGATTAAATACAAGTACAAATACAAAAATTTATGGAAATATAAATTTTAAAAACTTGTTTAATCTTGAAGAAGATAGCTTTTACATGAATGGCGAATTTTCAAACCTTTCATCTACTTACAAAGATTTAAAAGGATTGTTGCCAAATCTTTTAGGGGATGTTATGCCCACCTCTTTTGATAGGTTGGGTAAGTTTACCATTGTAGGAAATTCGCAAATTACATCTTCAAAAGTTATTGCAGATATTGAAATAAACACCGATTTAGGTTTTGTAGATTCTAGCTTAGAAATCAATAAAATAAATGATATAGATAATGCCGATTATAAAGGGAAAGTTATATTTGAAGCTTTTGATTTTGGAACTTTTTTAAACGATCCAAACGTGGGAATAGCCTCTTTGAATTTTGATGTTGATGGTAAAGGATTTGTTGCAAAAACCATTGACACAGAAGTTAGAGGTGATATTTTTGAGTTGGTTTATAACAACTATAACTATACAGGTGTAAAAGTTTCAGGAAATGTAAGGAACAATATTTTTGATGGAAACTTAATTGCGAATGATGAAAATTTAAAACTTAATTTCACAGGGCTTGTAGATTTTTCTGAAGCTGTTAATAAATACGACTTTGAAGCACAAGTTGATTATGCCAATTTAAATGCTCTAAACTTTGTAAAAAAGGATAGTATTTCAATTTTTGAAAGTACAGTAAAAATGAATATGAATGCCAGTAGTTTTGATGATGCTTATGGTAAAATATCATTTAGAAGAACGTCGTATAAAAATGAAAATGACACATATTATTTTGAAGAATTTGATATTTCTTCACGCTTTCAAGAGGACATTAGATATATGGAAATTAATTCTCCTGATATTATTGAAGGCGAATTAAAAGGACGTTTTAGCTTTAAAGATTTAAAGAAACTTTTTCAAAACTCTTTAGGTCATATTTATACAAATTATGTTCCACATAAAGTAGCAAGTAACCAAAGTATAGATTTTAACTTCAAAATTTATAATAAAATAGTAGAAGTGATGTTTCCCGAAATCCATTTAGGAAAAAACACATTTATACGCGGTACAGTAGAAACGGATGAGCGTAAGTTTAGACTCACATTCAAATCTCCAGAAGATAAAATACATCGATAATTTTGTAAATAATATTGAACTTCAAGTAGATAATAGTAATCCTCTTTTTAATACCTATATCGAGTTGGATAGTTTGTACACTAAATACTATAATATATCAAAATTCAGCTTAATTAATGTTACAGTAAACGATACCTTGTTTATGCGTTCAGAGTTTAATGGTGGTAAAAGAAATAATGATAGTTACAATTTAAGTTTTTATCATACTATAAATGAGGAAAACAAATCGGTTATTGGTTTTAAAAAATCTGATGTAACTATTAAAGATTACAAGTGGTTTATTAACGAAAATCAAGATCGTTTTAATAAAATTTCATTCAATAAAGATTTAAAATCATTTAATATTGATGGGTTTAAAATTAACCATGACAATGAAGAAATTAGATTATCGGGATTTGTAAAAGATTCCACCCAAAAAGATTTAAAACTTAATTTTGTGAATGTTGATTTAGCCAAAATAACTCCTGATATTGATAGCCTATCGCTGGCAGGTAATGTTAATGGCAAACTGGATGTTTTACAAAAAAATGGTGTTTATTTACCTAATTCTACAATAGTTATTGACGACTTTAAAGTTAACGATTTTCTTTTAGGTTCCTTTGACGCAGCTATAGTTGGTAACGAAAACCTAACCAATTACAATATAAATGTTAGTATAAAAAATGATGATTCAAAATCTTTTGTTGCAAAAGGCGATATTAATGTGTCAAAAAATAATTCAAAAATTGATGTCGATTTAGATTTTAATAAATTCGATTTATCGCCCTTAAATCCATTACTTGATGGTGTATTAGATAAAATAAGGGGAGATGCCACTGGTAATGTTAAAGTAACAGGCGATTTAAGGCAGCCAGATATCGATGGTAAATTAATATTAAATAAATCTGGATTGGGTATTCCTTACTTAAATGTAAATTATGATTTTAATGATAAGGCATCTGTAACATTAACAGGTCAGAGTTTTATTTTTAACAGAGTTAGATTAACAGATGCCAGATATAATTCTAAAGGCGAATTGAATGGCTCTTTAAGCCATAAAAACTTTTCTAATTGGAGTTTAGATTTAAATTTAAATACATCTCGTTTGCTAGTTTTAGATACCCAAGAAACTGATGATGCTCTATTTTATGGCACAGCTTTCGTAGGAGGTATAGCAAATATTTCTGGACCAACTGAAGAGCTTGTTATAAGTGTTACCGCCGAGACAAAAAATGGCACCGTTTTTAAAATTCCTATTAACGACTCTGAATCTTTTGGAGATAATTCATATATCCATTTTGTAACAAAAGAAGAAAAGGAGGCCAGATTAAATGGTAACGAATTCATTATAAATGATGTTAAGGGTCTTGAACTAAATTTCGACTTAGATTTAACAGAGGATGCTGAAGTAGAAATTATAATTGATAAAAATACAGGACATTCGCTAAGAGGTAGAGGGCGTGGTGGTTTATTAGTAGAAATAAATACTACAGGTAAATTTAATATGTGGGGAGATTTCTCGGTTTTTGAAGGCGTTTATAATTTTGCTTATGGAGGTTTAGTGCAAAAAGAGTTTATTGTTGAGCCCGGTGGAACTATAGCTTGGGAAGGAGATCCATTAAATGCTATAATTAGAATGAATGCCATATATAAAACCCAGGCAAACCCGTCTCCTTTATTAGATAATCCTATAAATAGAAGTATTCCTGTAGAGTTAAATATTGCATTAACAGGGAATTTAGAGCAATTTGATCCTGAGTTTACATTTAATTTTCCTAATGTAAATTCCGCTATAAAATCAGAGTTGCAATATCGATTAGAATCTGAAGACGAAAGAGGCAATCAAGCCCTATACTTTTTAGCTACAGGGGGCTCATTTCAAAACAGAGGGCTTGCCGATTTAAATGTTTCTGGAACAATAGCCGAACGACTTAACGGTATTATTAATGGTATTTTTTCTAACGGAGACGGAAAACTTAATATTGGTTTAAACTACGAAGCAGGTCAAAACAGACCAGATTACCAAACCGATGATAGATTTGGGCTTACACTACAAACACAAATAAGTGATAGAGTGCTGATTAATGGTAAGGTTGGTGTGCCAGTTGGAGGTTCTGGTGCTAGCGAAACTGTAGTAGCTGGTGATGTAGAAATTAGTTTTCTACTAAACGAAGAAGGTACACTAACGGCAAAGGTTTTTAATAGAGAAAATAGTATTAGAAACTTTGGGGAAGCCATTGGGTATACTCAAGGTATAGGACTCTCTTATAATGTTGATTTTGATACCTTTAAAGAATTAATCCAAAATTTCTTTAGAAAACAAGAAGACGATGATGACGTTATACTCGAAAAAGAGCCTGATTCTGATGAAAATAGTTTACCAAGCTATATTACTTATAAAACCACTTCACAAAATTAAAATTCTCATTTTAAAAAGAGATTCTTTACTATTTTTAAAGTAATTTTAGTTTTTTATTAACTAAAACGTTATAGTTTATCATGTCGTATTAAAATATTACAAATGCTAGGATTTTATAGTTTTTGTTTAGTAATTTTACAATTAAATTACATAATTAATGCCAAAAAAAATAAATAAAATAGCTGTTTTGACATCAGGTGGAGACTCTCCAGGAATGAATTCTGCAATCCGTTCAGTTGTTAGATCATGTGCTTATCATAGTGTAGAATGTGTTGGCGTGTATCGAGGATATGAGGGCTTAATTGAAGGCGATTTTAAACAGATGGATGCCCGAAGTGTAAGAGGTATTTTAAATAAAGGGGGTACTATTTTAAAATCTGCCAGATCTAAAAATTTTAGAACTAAAGAAGGAAGGCAAAAAGCCTACGATAACTTAGTAAAAAAAGGCGTTGACGGTTTAGTGGTGATAGGTGGAGATGGTTCTTTTACTGGTGCCATTATATTTAATGAAGAGTTTGGTTTTCCTGTGATGGGAATTCCAGGTACTATTGATAATGATATTGTTGGAACGTCTCATACTTTAGGTTTTGATACGGCCCTAAATACGGTAGTTGATGCTATTGATAAAATACGTGATACAGCAAGCTCACATAATAGATTATTTTTTGTTGAAGTTATGGGGCGCGATGTGGGGCATATTGCCCTTAATGTTGGTATTGCAGGTGGTGCAGAAGAAATTTTAATACCCGAAGAAAATTTAGGTTTAGATAGACTTGTTGATTCTTTAAACAAAAGTAAAACATCAGGAAAAACATCCAGTATTGTTATTGTAGCCGAAGGTGATAAAATAGGAAAGAATATTTTCGAACTCAAAGACTATGTTGATGAAAATATGGAAGGCTATGACGTTAGAGTATCTGTACTTGGACACATGCAACGTGGAGGTGCACCATCATGTTTTGATCGTGTTTTAGCAAGCAGAATGGGAGTTAAAGCCGTTGAATCTTTATTGGAAGGAAAAACCAATTACATGGTAGGTTTACTATGTAATAAAATGGAATTAACTCCTCTAGAGAAAGCTATAAAAGGTAAAACAAAAATAAATTTAGAATTATTGCGTGTCTCAGATATTATGAGCACTTAACATTTATACACAAGAATATGTCAAAATTAAAAATTGGAATTAACGGATTTGGTAGAATAGGTAGAATTGCTTTTAGAGTAGCTGCATCTAGATCAAACGATATTGAAGTAGTGGGAATTAATGATTTGCTAGATGTTGACCATTTAGCATACTTATTAAAGTTTGACTCTGTTCACGGAAAGTTTGATGGAACTATTTCTACAAAAGACGGAAACTTAATAGTAAACGGAAACACTATACGAGTAACTGCAGAGCGTAACCCAGAAGATTTAAAATGGGATGCTATAGACGCAGAAGTAGTTTTAGATTGTACAGGCATATTCACAAATCTAGAAGGCGCTGGTAAACATATTAAGGCAGGTGCTAAAAAAGTAGTAATTTCGGCACCATCTGCTGATGCACCAATGTTTGTTATGGGTGTAAACCATAAGCAAATTACTGCTAATGATACCATTGTATCAAACGCATCATGCACAACCAACTGTTTAGCACCATTAGCTAAAGTAATTAATGATAAATTTGGAATTGTTGAAGGTTTAATGACTACGGTTCACGCGGCAACAGCAACACAATCAACCGTGGATGGTGTTTCTAAAAAAGATTATCGATTAGGTAGAGCTTCGTTAAATAATATTGTTCCCGCATCAACTGGAGCAGCTAAAGCGGTTGGAAAAGTAATACCTGAATTAAACGGAAAATTAACGGGGATGGCTTTTAGAATTCCTACGGTTGATGTATCTGTTGTAGATTTAACGTGTCGTTTAGAAAAAAGTGCCTCTTGGGATGAGGTAAAAAAAGCTTTAAAAGATGCTTCTGAAGGTGAATTGAAAGGTATTTTAGGATATACTGAAGAAGGTGTTGTATCTCAAGATTTTGTATCAGAACCAAAAACAAGTACATTTGATGCTAATGCAAGTATGGCATTAAATGATAACTTTGTAAAACTAGTATCTTGGTATGATAATGAGTTTGGTTATTCAACTAAATTAGTTGATTTAGCTCAACACGTTGCATCTATCAAATAGTATAGTAATTAATTATAATAACTCCACAGAGTTATTGTGTTTAAACACAGTAGTCTGTGGAGTTTTTTTATCTTCAAACTTATGATTTTAATTGTAGATAGTGGTTCTACCAAATCCGATTGGATAGCTGTAGATAATGATGGTAAACAGCTTTTGGAAAAACAGCGAACCAAAGGTCTTAATCCCGAAATTTTAGACGAAAAAAAGCTAAAAAAAAGAATTTGGAACAATGAGGTTCTAAAATCTAAAAGAGATACCGTAACACATGTGTTTTTTTACGGTGCTGGTTGTGGTACTGAACGTGGAAAAGAAATAGTTTTTGGTGCCTTAACACAAACATTTCCAAATGCCATCATCAAAGTTGACGAAGATACTATGGCTGCAGTTTACGGGACTATTAATCATGTAAATGAGGCTGCCGTTGTTTGTATATTAGGTACAGGTTCTAACTGTAGTTATTATGATGGTAAAAAATTGCATCAGCATGTACAATCCTTAGGATATATTTTAATGGACGATGCATCAGGTAATTATTATGGAAAACAGTTAATAAGAGATTATTACTTTAATCATATGCCAGTAGATATCAAGGTTGCTTTTGGTAGTAAATTTAATTTAGAGGCTGATTATATTAAGTATAATATTTATAAACAACCAAGCCCAAACGCATATTTAGCAAACTTCGCTGAATTTATGTTTTTAAATAAAGATTCTGATTATATTTTAGATCTTATTAAAAAAGGTATTCGTCTATTTGCAAACAATATGATTTTGCAATATAAAAAAGAACTCAAAACAGTTCCAGTACATTTTGCAGGTTCAATAGCATACTTTTCACAGGATGAAATTAAAGAGGTAGCACAAGAAATGGGCTTTACCGTAGGTAATTTTGAACGTAGACCTATTGAAGGTTTAGTAGCGTTTCATACTAATAACTTATAATTTTAACGTTTAGTTTACTATCAACATCAACTTTAGTATGTTACCAGAACATGCGGTATTTTATATTTCTAATCAAGAGGATAAGTTAAAGCTTATTGATGATATTATTTCTGGTAAAATTGTAAGTGTTTATTCAAAATTAAAGGGAGCTCTTCTTTCTGAGATAACATTGAATACTTATATTAATGAAGAAATTATTCATGAGCGTTTTGATGTTATTACTAGTACCAAAAATAGCTTACAAAAGTCATCAGAAGGTGAACGTAAAAAGGCATTATTACATCATATTATTTCTAAAAAACCAGACTATTTAATTGTAGATAATGTTTTTGGAAATTTAGATCTGGCTTCTCAAGCTGATATTGAAAAAATATTATTAAACTTATCAAGTTCTATTCCCATCATTCAAATTACAAACAGAAAGACCGATATTCTTCCATTTATTAATAATAAGTACCAGTTAAAAGGAGGTTTAGTAATGGTATTAGATTTTGAAAATATTTCCACCCAAAAAGAAGCCTTAATATTTTTTGAAGATTTACCAAAACCTAATAAAAGTTATTTCAATCTAACTAATCCATTAATTTTATTTAATAACGTAACGATTTCTTATAGCGATAGAACCATATTAAAAGCGATAAATTGGGAGATTAATAATGGTGAATTTTGGCAACTAATAGGGCCAAATGGATCAGGAAAAAGCACCATATTGAGTATGATTTTTGGTGATAACCCTAAAGCTTATGGACAGAATATCATAATTTTCGGAGTTAAAAAGGGGAGTGGAGAAAGTATTTGGGATTTAAAAAAGAAAATTGGTTACTTTTCTTCTAATATGATTCGGGGTTTTAAACGTTCAGATTCTATTGGAAATATGGTTGTTTCTGGTTTTTTTGATAGCATTGGTTTATATAAAACACCATCTAATGAGCAAATTAAAATAGCACATCAATGGTTAAAAGTTTTAAACATGTTTCATATTAGAAAACAATCTTTTTTATCCTTATCAAACGGCTATCAACATTTAGTTTTAATAGCTAGAGCCATGGTAAAACAGCCTCCTTTACTAATTTTAGATGAGCCCACTAATGGATTAGACGATTTTGACGCAAAACTATTTGTAGCATTGATAAATAAAATTGCCTTAGAAACTAACACAGCCATACTGTACGTTTCGCACCGTAAAGAAGCTGGTTTAAAACCTGATTTTATATATGAATTAGTTCCTAGTACAACTGGATCTCAAGGAAAACAGGTAAAAGCTTAAAAAAGCATGACACTATTTTATGAAACCACGATTTTAGTTAGATAATCATTAATCACTTAGAATCCCAAAAGCTGCAAATTCGTTAAATTTCTATACTATATAAAAGCTGTAGGATACAAAAAAATGAAACCACTAAGCTATATTATTTATATATAAAACTAGTCATTCAACAAATCAGGACGCAGTTCTTTAGTTCTTAAATAGGCCTGCTCTTCTCGCCATTTTTCAATCTCAGGCAGGTTTCCACTAAATAATAATTCAGGTACTTTCCAACCTTTATACTCTCTGGGTTTGGTATAAATTGGAGGTGCTAATAAATCATCCTGAAATGAGTCGGTGAGGGCAGAGGTTTCATTCCCTAAAACACCTGGTATCAAGCGTATTACTGCATCACAGAGCACGGCAGCACCTAACTCACCTCCCGAAAGCACATAGTCGCCAATAGAAATCTCACGTGTTATAAAATGGTCGCGTACCCGTTGGTCAACACCTTTGTAGTGTCCACATAAAATAATAATGTTTTCTTTCAGTGATATTTGATTAGCAATACCTTGTTTTAAAGTTTCGCCATCGGGAGTCATATAAATAACGTCGTCGTATTGTCGTTCAGATTTTAACTTTGTAATGCATTTATCAATAGGTGCTACCATCATCACCATACCTGCGCCTCCACCAAATTGTGTATCGTCAATAGATTTATACTTATCTGAGGTGTAATCTCGAAGATTATGAAAATGAATTTCAACCAATTCAGCCTCAATAGCACGTTTTAAAATAGAGGCTTCAAACGGACTTTTTAGCAATTCTGGTAGAACGGTAATAATATCAATACGCATGACTGTAATTTATAGTTGCAAAGATAATTTAAATGTAGGTTTTTGAAGCACTTTCAAATAAACCAATTTTAGTAGCTATCCTCTTTATAATTTCCATTTAAATCTTATAATAGAATTTATTTGAATTTTAAATAAAATAAGGTTGAAAACTAATAAAATTAGTAATCAACCTTGTGTTAATTTATGCAGATTCTTTTATTTCCCTTTTTTCTGCTTATTTATTTCGTCTTGTAATTGTCGTCTTACTTTTTGTTCACGTTCTAAGGCTGTTTTTCTGTGTTCATCAAATTCTTCTTCAATTTCCGATAAAGCATGTTTAGCATTTTTAGTTACAGCATTGCTGTTTTTGAATTTATATATAAAGAAAAGGAGTAAGGAAAGTAAGCCTGCAATAATGGTCCACATTAAAACATTATAACTTGCTTTACTCATTTGCGCTCCAAGTAAAGACATGCTATCTTTTTCTGAGTTTGTAGCATCTAAGGTAGATTGCGTGCTATTTAAACTAGATTTTAAGCCCTCAATTTCTTTTAATTGGGCTTCAACGGTATTATTTAAGCTTCCTAGTTTTTCGTAAACCGTTTTTAAGGAATCAATGGCATGTGCTTTTAATGTAAGAAGCATACTTCGTTTTACGGCTTCATACATTTGACCGTTGGTACCTTCTGAAATCTCCCGACTTTTTAAGTACATATTCAAATTGATTATCAATGGTTCCACGATTTAAAGAAAGGTTATCTTCTTCATCAGTTGTAGTTTGAGCGAAAGTTGTTAGATGAAAGCTTAAAAATAAAGCGACAAAGGTTAAATATTTTAAAAAATTCATTTAATATGGTTTAAATTGAAATTTGGTTTTTTACGAAGTTATAAAATATTGTTTATTAACATAATAAATTTTAAAAAAAGCCTCGAAAACAAGGCTATTTTATATACGCTCATCGTTATATTTTAGATTTTTATTTAATAATATGTATAACGTCTTACTTTAGCAATATATTTGGCAAGCCTTATAACTTGGTGACTATAGCCATATTCATTATCATACCAGATATATAAAACTATGTTTTTGCCATCTTTTCTAACAATTGTAGATTTACTATCGTAAATAGAAGGTGCTGAACTTCCAATAATATCGCTAGACACCAATTCATCACTTAATTCATATTTTATTTGCTCAACGAGGTCGCCTTCTAAAGCGTATTTTTTTAAAATAGTATTTACGCCACTAAGTGATGTTTTATTTTTTAGTTCTAAATTTAAAATAGCTAGCGATCCATTAGGTACCGGAACACGAATAGCATTTGAGGTAAGTTTGCCTTCTAAACTGGGTAAAGCTTTTGCCACGGCATGACCAGCACCAGTTTCGGTAATGACCATATTTAAAGCTGCAGCCCGACCTCGGCGGTATTTGGTATGATAATTATCAACTAAATTCTGATCGTTGGTGTAGGCATGTATAGTTTCTAAATGTCCGCTTTTAATACCAAAAGAATCTTCTATGGCTTTTAAAACCGGGGTTATAGCATTTGTGGTGCAAGAAGCTGCTGAAAAAATATCAATAGTATCGGGGTCGTTTTCATGATGATTTACACCATAAACAATATTAGGAATTTCTTTCCCTGGTGCTGTAAGTAAAACTTTATCAACGCCTTTAGCTTTTAAATGTCGGCTTAACGCTATTTTATCTCTAAAAACTCCAGTATTGTCAATCACTAAAGCCTTATTGATATGATATTTTGTATAGTCAATATCTTCTGGAGCGTTTGCTGTAATTATATTGACTGTGGTACCGTTTATAATAAGTGCCTTATTTTTTTCATCAATTGAAACCGTACCAGGAAAATCGCCATGTACCGAGTCATTTTGTAATAGTGCTGCTCTTTTTTGAAGTGTTTTAGCGTCGATATTTCCTCTAGTTACTATCGCTCTTAATCGTAATTGGCTTCCTTTTCCAGTTCTAGCGACAAGTTCTCTTGCTACTAATCTCCCAATTCTACCAAAACCATAAAGCACAACATCTTTAGGTTGAATATCACCATTTTTATGAGCATCTTTTAATTTCGAAACCATAAAAGCAGTCACATTATTATGCTTGTTATCTTCTAAATGATACTCATAGGTTAGTTTACCAATATCTAGTTTTGCTGGTGGGATATCAAGTGTTTTTATAGCTTGAGCAAGCTCAACAGAATCAAAAATTGAGATGGGTTTTTGCACAAATTTTCCAGCATATTCGTGTAAATTTAATATCTGACTTACATTTCGGTCAATCAGTTGGTTTCTGAATAGAACCAATTCAATAGATTTATCATACCAAAGGTCGCTTACAATTTTAATAAATTCAACAGTAGCACGCCTACGATCGGCTTGAAAGGCTAACTCCTTTTCGTAAGTTTCATTTAATAACATTTTTCTCGATTTAGATGTTTTGATTTTGCAAAAATATCATATTTCAAACGTTTTCGTAGCCTATTTTTATGAAATATTCAATATCTATGAATTAAGTTGAGTTATATAATCCAGCATTTGAATTTAAATCAGAATTAAAAAAATAAACCCTTTAAAATAATTATTTTAAAGGGTTTATTTAAGGTATTAGTTTTATTATTTATTTGAAAATCACTTCTTTCTTTTCTTTATACCTATTAATGTATTCTAGTTTTTTGATGTCATCCAAAATATCATCACCATATTTCTTTTTTAATTTGGTTATATCTTGAATCGACTCAATTTTAGTATCATTAATTCCAGTAATAATATAGCCTTTAGTAATTCCTAAATTAGATGACAACCATTTATTTTGAGTGTCTTTTACCATTACACCATATGCTATACCATATTCTTCCTTAAAATCTTCAGATAAATCTTGAAGTTCCATTTTCATAAAACTTACAGAGAATACCTCTGGGTTTGTTAAAGTTACGCTTAAGGTTTTTATTTCACCATCTCTTAATAGCTGAACGTTTACAACATCATTTGGACGTTTCGTTTTTATATATCCAGTTAAGTCTTCAAACTTAGAAATTTCTATGTTATCAAGTTTTTTAATGATATCTTTCTCTTTTATATTCCCTTTTTCAGCTCCCGAATTTTTAATTACTTCGGCAACAATAACTCCTTCAGAATAAGTAATACCGATTTCTTTGGCTACTTCACTGTCAAAAGTTCTTCCTGTTATTCCTAAAACGCCATTTTGTACATTACCGTATTCCATGATATCCTCAACCACCTTACGCGCTATATTACTTGGCACCGCAAAAGAATAACCAATGTATGAGCCTGTTTGTGATGAAATTGCAGTATTAATGCCAATTAACTCCCCATTAGTATTAACTAAAGCTCCACCAGAATTACCTGGGTTTACCGCGGCATCGGTTTGTATGAAAGAATGTGTTGTTTCACCAGGTGTAATATTTCTAGATTTTGCACTTATAATACCCGCAGTAACTGTAGATGTTAAATTAAACGGGTTGCCAACCGCTAAAACCCATTCGCCTAATTTAGCATTATCAGAATCTCCAAAAGTTACAAAAGGTAATTCTTCATCCGGATCAATTTTTAAAAGGGCTATATCCGTTTTTGGATCAGTTCCTATTATTCTAGCTTCATAAGTTTTATTATTATTCAATGTTACAGATAATTTATTAGAATTATTTATAACATGGTTGTTGGTAATAATATAACCATCAGAGTTTATAATAACCCCCGAACCTGTTCCCAGCTGCGCACGTTGATATTGTTTTCCTGAAAATAAATCTTGTAATGAATATTGACCTGTACTCAGTGTTACATTTTTCACGTGTACAACGGCATTTACAGTGTTTTCAGCGGCTAATGTAAAATCTGGATTTTCAGCCGTTTTAAATAAATTACTAATATTATTTGTGGGTAAAAATGCTGGATTGTTTAGATTAGATTCAACAACCACTGCGTTTTCATTTTCTATAAAAAGTTTATAGCTTCCTAAAGTTAATATCCCGCCTATGGCAGAAACAAATACTAATGTTAAAATCTTTTTCATTTTGTTCTAAATTATTTTAATTAATAGATAATCAACGATTAAAATTAACCAATTATTGAGCCGAAAATCTCTTTTAACGGTTTTTTAACTTCAATTTTAACGACTATTTAACAATCAAAAAATCATATATTTGTGCTTAAAGTATGCAACAAGATTTTTACAAATATCAAGGAACAGGAAACGATTTTGTGATGATTGATAATCGTCAACAAAGTTTCGACAAAAATAATACCAAACACATTAAGCATTTGTGCGACCGACGTTTTGGCATAGGTGCTGATGGACTTATTTTGCTTGAAAACCACCCCGATTTAGATTTTAAAATGGTGTATTACAATGCCGACGGAAATGAAAGTTCTATGTGTGGAAATGGCGGGCGTTGCTTAGTGGCTTTTGCAAAACAGTTAGGCGTTATAAGGGATAAAGCAGTTTTTGAAGCTGTTGATGGTTTACATCATGCAACTATTGAAAATGATGTGGTGAAGCTTCAAATGCAAGAAGTTTCTAATGTTGAAACACATAAAACCCATATATTTTTAAACACAGGATCTCCTCATCACGTGCAATTTGAAGATAAAATTAACGATTTTGATATAAAAACTATAGGTGCTAAGATTAGATATGGAGCACCGTATAATGAAGCGGGCAGTAATGTTAATTTTGTAAAGAAATTATCAGATTCTAGTTTTAGAGTGAGAACTTACGAACGTGGTGTTGAAGATGAAACTTTGTCATGTGGCACAGGAGTTACGGCAGTCGCCATAGCAATGCATGCTATTAGTGAAACAAATGAAAGCCTTATTGATTTAGAAGTTGAAGGTGGTAAATTGCAAGTTTGTTTTGACGTTGAAAATGGAGTTTATAAAAATGTATGGCTTATTGGGCCTGCAAAATTTGTTTTTAAAGGCGATATATGATAAGCCTAAAAGGAGAACATATTTATTTACGTGCTTTAGAACCTGAGGATTTAGATTTTATTCATGCCGTTGAAAATGATGAAACTATTTGGGAAATAAGTAACACCCATACACCGTATTCTAAATTTTTGATAAAACAATATCTAGAAAATGCTCATAAAGATATTTATGAGGTAAAACAATTAAGGCTAGTTATTTCAAGTTATCATAATAAAGCCTTAGGACTGATTGACATTTTTGATTTCGATTTTAAAAATAGTAGAGCAGGTATTGGAGTTTTAATAAAAGAACCTAGTGATAGGGGTAAAGGCTATGGTGAGGAAGCTTTAAGTCTATTGATTAATTATTGTTTCACACATTTAGGTTTGCATCAATTATATTGTAATATTTCTGAAGAAAATGAAACCAGTATCAAATTGTTTACTAAAAAAGGATTCAGAAAAATAGGACTAAAAAAAGACTGGAACTATGTTAATAGTTCTTACAAAAATGAATGTTTATTTCAGCTTATTAAAAATTAAATGTATATAAAAAAGATACTTTTAGCCATTTTGGTTATCGGACTTATCGTTGCTGCTTTTTTTGCAAACTTTGTTTATAAAGCTATGCTAAAGCCCAATACGGCTTTTAATAATGAAGAGGCTTATGTTTATATTCCAACTAACGCCAGTTATGAAGAGGTGCGAAATCAATTAGAACCATTATTGGATGATATTGATTCTTTTGATGACTTAGCAGAACAAAAAAAATACACAGCTAATATTAAAGCTGGAAAATATGCGATTAAAAAAGGCATGAGTAATAATGATATCATCAATTCTATTCGAAGTAATAATTTACCTATTAAACTTTCATTCAACAATCAAACATCGTTAGAAAAATTGGCAGGACGAGTTTCTGAAGTTATAGAGGCAGATAGCGTAGCTATTTTAAACGCTATGAATGATAAGGCTTTTCTAGATAAAAACAAATTTAGTGAATCTACCGCTTTAGGCATGTATTTACCAAATAGTTATGAGTTTTTCTGGAATACTTCAGCAGAAAATTTTCGGGATAGAATGTTGAAAGAATATCAGCATTTTTGGAACGAAACTAGAACAAAAAAAGCAGAAGCTATTGGCTTGACACCCAATCAAGTTATTGCTTTAGCGTCTATTGTGCATGAAGAATCTAAACAAGCTAGTGAACAACCAAGAATAGCTGGTGTATATGTGAATAGATTACGAATAGGAATGCCTTTGCAAGCTGATCCTACTTTAAAATTTGCAGCCTATAAATTACCTCAATATCAAAATACTATTATTAAGCGTGTATTAAATGTACATAAAGATATTGAGTCTCCATACAACACCTATAAGCATTTAGGCTTGCCTCCAGGTTTAATTGCTATGCCCGATATTTCAGCTATTAAGGCCGTATTAAATTATGAAAAACATAACTATCTTTATTTCGCAGCAGATGCAGAACGTTTAGGGTTTCATAAATTCGCAAAAACACTATCACAACATAACGTTAATGCTAGAGCGTATCAGCAATATCTTTCTTCTCAAGGCATAACTAGATAATGCGGTTTTTAAAACCAAAATATCTAATCTTTTTAATTTTAACGGCTTCTTTTACTTATTCTCAAGAAAAGCTTAATAGCTTTTTAAAACCAAGTGATACACTACATTTTAAAAGGAAAAATGCTGTTATTATTTCTGAAAGTGTAATTGGAGGCCTTACATTATTTGGATTAAATCAGCTTTGGTATGCTGATTTTGAGCGTTCTAAATTTCACACGGTTAATGATAATAAAGAATGGCTTCAAATGGACAAAATAGGACATGTTTTTTCATCTTATCAAATGGGTCGTTTTGGTGCAGAATTGCTTAATTGGAGTGGAGTTAGTGAAAAAGATCAACTCATTTATGGTGCAACATTGGGTTTTGGGTTTTTAACGGCAGTCGAAATTTTAGACGGTTATTCTAAAGAATGGGGTTTTTCATGGGGTGATATTTTGGCTAATGCTTCTGGAACAGGATTGTATATTAGTCAAGAATTATTATGGAATGAGCAGCGAATTGCCTTAAAGTTCTCTTTCCATAAAACTAAGTATGCTAATTTGAATCCAGATAAATTAGGGGAAACGACATTGGAGCAGATGCTTAAAGACTATAATGGACAAACATATTGGCTAAGTTTAAATCTATATTCTTTTTTTAAAGAAAGTAAAATTCCAAAATGGCTAAATCTAGCCATAGGCTATGGAGGCGAAGGTATGCTATCAGCTTCAAAAGATATTGACAATCAGGTGTTAACAAGTAATTTAAGATATCGGCAATACTATTTAAGTTTTGATGTAAATTTGAATAATATTGATACAGATTCTAGATTTTTAAAGTCGATTTTTAGTGTTTTTAACACGATAAAAATACCTTTTCCAGCCTTAGAAATTAATAAAAATAGGACTGTTTTTCGTCTATTCTACAACTAAAAGGAGTAGTTAAACGAGTAATTTTGAAGATTTTAAAAATATATGTAATTTTGCACGCTCAAATTTTCAGGTATAATATTTGATTTTATACTGAAGAAATTTAGAAATTATGATTAAAAATATTGCAAGTTACTCAACCCTAGCACTTACAATATGCATACTGTTAGGCGTTTCATTTTCATCAAATGAAACAATAGATTTGAGTAAATACTCAACAAAAGGTTTGGATCTTAATTATGATGTAAACCTTGACCAAGATATCGAAGATGATATTTTAGCGTCAAATGAACTGAACGAAACATTCTCTCCTTATTTGGGAAAGTCTTTTGTTGGATTTAAAGAAGCCTTAGCTTTTAAAGAATCTCGTGGCGATTATGCTTCTGTTAATACTTTTGGATATTTGGGTAAATATCAGTTTGGTGAAGAAACTTTAAAAATGATTGGTATTCATAATCCAGCTCAGTTTTTGAAGAATCCTGTCCTACAAGAAAAGGCATTTATTGCAAATGCAGCACGTAATAAATGGATTTTACGCCGTGATATTAAAAATTTTGTTGGAAAACGAATTAACGGTGTTTTAGTAACTGAATCTGGTATTTTAGCAGCAGCACATTTAGCTGGTCCAGGTAGTGTAAAAGAATATTTGAGAAGCTACGGACTGGATAATTTTGCAGATGGATACGGTACCACCGTCGAATATTACATGAAACGTTTTTCTGGTTATGACACGTCTTTTGTTAAACCAAATAAATTAGCAAAAGCGATTTAAAAACAAAATTAGTCCTTATGAATAATAAATATGGTAGGTCTTTTATGGAGGTCTACCTTATTTTTTTTCCAAGTATTTGCAGTTTGAGTTTTTATAAACTCAGTAGTTAATGTTATATCACAAGCTACACAAACATTGGTATTATTCTCCAACATAGATGCCAAATCTTCTATCATTCTATTATTACGATAAGGGGTTTCAATAAAAATTTGAGATTGATTATACTCAAAAGACAAACGTTCTAAACGTTTTATTTCAGATTTCCTTTCACCTTTATCTATAGGTAAATAGCCGTTAAAGGCAAAACTTTGCCCGTTCATACCAGAACTCATCATGGCCATTAATATAGAGGAAGGGCCAACTAAAGGAATCACTTTTATGTTTTTGTCATGAGCTAATTTTACAATATTTGCTCCTGGGTCAGCAACTCCTGGGCATCCTGCTTCAGAAAGTAAACCAATGTTAATACCATGTAGGCAAGGGTTTAAAAAACTAGGAAGTTCACTAGCTTCAGTAAATTTATTTAATGGAAAGAGCTGTAAAGAGGGTTGCGATTTCTCTGGACAAATCTTTTTTATAAAACGTCTTGCTGTTTTTTCATTTTCTACGATGAAAGTATCGGTCTCCTCAATAACCTTTTTTACTAATGCAGGTAATACATCCAAAGGATCATTATCGCCGAGAGTAGTGGGTATTAAGTATAATTTTCCTTGAGAATTCATTTTGTTAAGTCTTCAGCAATCTTATCACAAGCCTCATCTAGCATGTTGTATACGTTTTCAAAACCACGTTCACCTCCATAATAAGGGTCTGGTACATCAAGATTTTGATTGGGGTAAACTTCATTTAAAATCATTTTTACTTTACTGATGTCTTGATCATTTCTAGCAAGTTTAACTACGTTTTCAAAATTTGATTCATCCATAACGTAAATTAGGTCAAAAGTATCAAAATCTGAAACACCAAATTGTCTACCTTTTAAATTTGAAATATTCAAGCCATATTTTCTAGCAACAGCAATTGATCGCTCATCAGGAGGATTTCCAACATGATAATTGGCAGTTCCAGCGGAATCAACCAAAAATGAATTTGAAAGCTTAGATTTTAAAATACCTTCAGCTAGTGGAGAACGACAAATGTTTCCCAAACACACCATGAGTATTTTAGTCATTTTATGTAAATTTTAAACAGAAAGTTTTTTAGTAATGTCTTCAACATATTTTCTAAATTGCTTATCCGTTGAAGATAAATTATCTACCGTTTTACAAGCGTGTAAAACAGTAGCATGGTCTCTTTTTCCTATTTGAGATCCTATACTAGCCAAAGAGGCTTTGGTGAATTTTTTTGCAAAGAACATGGCTAATTGTCTAGCTTGAACAATATGCCGTTTTCTAGTTTTTGATTGTAAGGTATCAACATCCATTTGAAAATAATCGGAGACAACTTTCTGGATGTAATCAATAGAGACTTCACGTTTTGTGTTTTTAACAAACTTCTCAACGATAGTTCTAGCTAAGTCAATCGTAATTTCTTTTTTATTAAACGATGATTGGGCAATTAATGAAATAATGGCACCTTCAAGCTCCCGAACATTCGTTTTAATATTTTTTGCTACGTATTCAATAATATCGTCTGGCATATCAACCCCATCCCTATAAAGTTTATTCTTTAAAATAGATACTCTGGTTTCAAAATCCGGATGTTGCAATTCTGCAGATAAGCCCCATTTGAAACGCGATAACAAGCGTTGCTCAATATCTTGCATATCAACAGGTGCTTTATCACTTGTTAAAATAACTTGTTTTCCATTTTGATGTAAATGGTTGAATATATGGAAGAATACGTCTTGAGTTCCTGTTTTTCCAGAAAGAAATTGTACATCATCAATGATTAAAACATCAATAATTTGATAGAAATGAATAAAATCGTTTCTATTATTTTTCTTTACAGAATCAATATATTGCTGTGTAAATTTTTCAGCAGAAATATATAGAACAGTTTTTTCTGGATATTTGTCCTTTATATCAACACCTATGGCATGCGCCAAGTGTGTTTTTCCTAAACCAACACCTCCAAAAATTAATAATGGATTAAAAGACGTTCCTCCTGGTTTAGCCGCAACAGCTAATCCTGCGCTTCTTGCCAAACGGTTAGAGTCGCCTTCTAAGAAATTTTCAAAACTATAATTTGGATTTAGTTGAGATTCAATTTTAACATTTCTAATCCCTGGAATAACAAACGGATTTCTTAATTCAGGACTTTTATTGTTTAATGGAACATCAACATCTTGGGATTTTAAGTTAGCTCGATTAGAACTAGGAATTCTTTCGGTAAAAGGCTGTTTATTGCCATATGTGTTTTCCATTTTTATAATGTAAACCAGTTTGGCACTTTCACCTAATTCTTTAGTTAAAGATACTTTTAGAATTTTAACATAATGCTCTTCAAGCCATTCGTAAAAAAATTTACTTGGTACTTGAATACTTAAAGCATTATCAGCTAGTTTTACAGCTATTATAGGTTCAAACCAAGTTTTGTACGCTTGAGGTTGGATATTATCCTTTATAAATTTAAGGCAATTATTCCATACCGATTGCGCAGTTATACTCATTTTTAATTTCGTGGTTTGTGTTGTTGGTTAAAAAAAGTAAGAGAAAATCCCTAACTATGACACCTTTTATGATGCTGCAAATATGTGAACAAAATTCTTAAAAAAAAAATGATTTACTATTGAATTTTTAGAAATTTTTCCTCATGTTTATTGTCTAGCCGAATCTACAAAAAATAAATTAAACAAACCTATGAAAATCGACGAAATACAAATAAGAGTGAGATATGGTGAAACCGACCAAATGGGCGTAGTGTATCATGGTAATTATGCATTATATCTTGAAATGGGAAGAATTGAGTGGCTTAGAAAACTTGGTATTTCATACAAAAAAATGGAAGATGATGGCATCATGCTACCCGTAGTTTCTTTATCTATAAACTATAAAAAATCAGCGGGTTATGATGATGTAATTCATGTAAAAACTCAACTCAAAAATAAGCCTACTGTTAAGATTGAATTTGAGTATGAAATTACTAACGAAAGTGGTGAAATTTTAACGACAGCTTCAACAATTTTGGTTTTTGTAGATATGAAAACAAACCGACCAACTCGAGCACCTCAATACATATTGGATGCATTAGAACGTTAATTTAGATTTTTTTTATATGCACTTCGAAAAGAGAACTGAAGCTGTTAAAAACAGATTTTGAATCTTTTTTTCTTACAGATATGGTTATTTCACAATTCATTTCCAGTTTTTGATGAATTATATTTAAATTTCTTTCCTTAATAATTCGCATTACCGAATTTATGTTTTTATAATCGAAAACAATTAGATAATTTATATTTATTGTTTTTTTTACAATTTTTGAGGCTTCCAATACTAATTTTGCTGTGGTTTTATATGCATTTATTAGTCCTCCAACCCCTAATTTAACACCACCAAAGTAACGTACAACAACAATAGCAATATTGGTAACTTCAAAAGATTGTATTTGTCCATAAATAGGCATGCCAGCGCTATTATTAGGTTCTCCATCATCGTTTGCGCGATACGTTACAGTTTCTGTACCTATTTGATATGCATAACACCAATGACGTGCAGTATGATGTTTTTTCTTTAAGATTTCAATGTTCGTTTTAATATCATTTTCGCTTAATACAGGAAAAGCATAACCAAAAAATTTACTATTTTTATTTTTAAATAAAACAGATTCTGTTGGTCTAATAATAGTTTTATAAATATCGTTCTCAATCAAAAAAAGTTCTTTTTGTTTTAAATAGCGTTGAAACGTCTTCGTTTTCAGGATTAATATTCCATGTTTTAAAATGTAACTTATTTGCCGTGTCAATATTCTCTTTATTATCATCAATAAAAAGACACTGGGTTGCCATTACGTTATTTTCTTTCAAAACAAATTCGAAAATATTGGTATTAGGTTTTCTTAAGTGAATTTCGTGCGATAAATAAAAGGCGTCAAAACAATTTTTAAAATCTTCATAAAAAAGAATATGTTCTTTTACCCAATTGATGTGAAGTTCATTGGTATTACTTAATAAAATGAGTTTATATTTTGAAGATTCTTTTAATTTTTTTAAAAAATTTATCCGATGTTCAGGGAAGTTTTTTAAGATACTATTCCAGATGTCTACAAATTTTTTAGTAGATAAATCAGGAAAATTTTCTTGATAAAAACCAATAAACTCTTCCGAAGTAACTAATCCTTGTTCATATAGACTATTGAATGCTATCATCTCATCAGAGAATGAATTGATATTCAAAGATTCTAGTGTGTTTTTTGTGTAACCATCAATGTCAAGATTAATAAAAACATTTCCGAAATCGAAAATAATGGTTTTAATCATTTTTATAAATTTTAAGACTATCAGTAATCATTTTTAGTTCGGAAACCAATTTTCCTAAAAACTGAGGTGCTTTAATGCCTCTATTAAAAGCAGTTAATCCTGAGAAAACTCGAGCTTCATCCCAAAAGTTTTCATCTATAAACGTTTGGAGGGTTTTTGCACCACCTTCAATAATAACTGAGGTTATTTCATTTTCAAACAGCATATTACAAATTTGTTTTGCGACATCTTTTGAAAAATCGATCGTATCACTTGTTATAACTATAGTTTTTGCTTCATCATTAAAAATAGCGAAGTTTTTTGATAATTTTTCTTCTCTATCAATTACAACCCGTATGGGGTTTTCTCCTGTCCAATCTCTTACCGTCAATTCGGGATTATCCTCAATAACGGTATGTGTTCCAACCAAAATAGCCTGTTCTTCAGTGCGCCATTTATGAACTAGTTGTCTCGATAACTGGTTAGTAATCCAAACTGGTTTTTGCTCATTTTTAGTTTCTGGTGCCATATAACCATCTGCAGTTTCTGCCCATTTAAGTATAATATATGGTCGCTTTTTATTATGAAATGTAAAAAAACGTTTATGGTGTGACTTACATTCGTTTTCTAAAACACCAAAAATAACATTACAACCACCATCACGGAGTTTTTTAACACCTTTTCCAGCAACCTTTTCATTATCGTCAATACAACCAATAACCACATTCGGTATTTGGTATTTAATTATAAGACTGCTACAAGGCGGAGTTTTGCCAAAATGCGAGCAAGGTTCTAGAGTTACGTAAAGCGTTGATTGTTTTAGCAGGTTTTTATCTTTTACTGAGTTAATGGCATTAACTTCAGCATGATTGTCACCATAGCTACTAGTAAATCCTTCACCAATAATAGTATTATTATGAACAATTACGCTTCCCACCATGGGGTTTGGTCTTGTAGTTCCTAAACCGTTTTTAGCAATTTGAATACACCGCCTTATGTAAGTTTCGTGATGATTCAATGTTAAAATTTAATTTTAAGAGTTTCGTTTTTATCAACAACATAGGTATATGAAAACCCTAGAACCTTATATTTTATATCACCTTTATATTGTACTTTTACTGTCTTGTTAAATAAACTACCTAATAATCCACCAATATTTTTGTTACTAAATAAGCTATCTGTAGGAATATTAGCTATTAAAGGAATTGAAAATTCTTTTTTTGCTGGGATGCTAAAAAGTTTCGTGGAAACACTGCTTATCTCATTATTATTAACAAATACCTTGATGTCATCAGTTTGTATTTCACCTCCAATATCATTCGGATTTATAAATAAAGCATCGGCACTTAGGATTATAAATTTTGATGTAGATTCTAAAATCTTAATATTTTCAATACCAATGAATTCAGGTTTTTTATTAATATTACAACCAAAAATTAAAAATATTGTTGATAAGATTATGAGTGGCTTCATTTCAATTTTTTAAGATTTGCAGTATCTTCACTTGCTAAAATATTCGTGTTAAATATGTACAAAGATACTACAGTTATTCGAGAAATTGAACCACGGGATAATGAACAAATTGAAGCTATTATTAGGTCTTGTTTTCATGAATTTAAAATCCCTCTAGAAGGTACAGCTTATACGGATACTGAGACTCCTAGAATGTATGAATCCTATCAAAATAATCATGATATTTATTATGTAATTGATTCTGGTGGCGAAGTTTTAGGCGGCGGTGGTGTTAAACCTTTAAAAGAATACGAACAAACCGTTTGTGAAATTCAAAAAATGTATTTTTCACCTAAAGTAAGAGGTAAAGGTTACGGTAAAACGTTGTTTGATAAGTGTTTGTGCACGGCAAAAGCTTTGGGCTATAAGCAATGTTATTTAGAATCGGCACCACAACTAAAAGCCGCCATACATATTTATGAACACTACGGTTTTAAACACTTAAAAGAATCATTAGGAAATACAGGGCATTACTCTTGTTGTGTTTGGATGATAAAAGATTTATGAAATTAAAAGCGATACAAAATACGTTTCATAATGAACTAGATGCTATTTATGATAGTAAAGAGGTAGATGCTTTTTTTTACAGGTTGATAGACTCGTTTTACTGTGTTTCAAGATTGCAACTGGCTTCGAATTTAGAGTATAATATTGATGTAACACAGAAAATTGATAATGCTTTAACATTATTAAAAAAGGAAATACCTATTCAATATATTATTGGTGAAACCGAGTTTTTTGGATTACCTTTTAAAGTGAATCAAAGCACGTTAATACCCAGGCCAGAAACTGAAGAATTAGTAGAATGGATTTTAAAAGGCGATATCAATAGGGCTGTTAATATTTTAGACATAGGAACGGGCAGCGGTTGCATTGCTGTTTCATTAGCTAAAAATATGCCTCATGCAACAGTTTATGCTTTAGATATAAGTAAAGACGCTTTAGCGATAGCTAAGATAAATGCTAATTTAAATAAGGTTGAAATTAAATTTATTGAAGCCGATATTTTATCGATTAGTGATGATAAGAACTCTTTTAAGCCTCATAAATTCGATATTATTGTTTCAAATCCGCCATATGTTCAAGAAAAAGAAAAAACATTAATGAAACCTAATGTTTTGGAAAACGAACCACATTTGGCGTTGTTTGTAAAAGATGAAAATCCCTTACAATTTTATGAAACTATAATAGCTTTTGCTCAAAATAATTTGATTGAGAATGGAGAGTTGTTTTTTGAAATTAATGAATATTTATCAAGACGAATGATTCAGTTATTATCTGATAATGATTTTAAAAACATAGAATTAAAACAAGATCTTTTTAAGAAAGATAGAATGATAAAAGCCAGCTTATAATATGACCAGCATACAAAAACTCATAGAATCATCAAGAGAGGAACTTCGGCAACATAATTATAATTATTACGTATTAGATCATGCAACGATTTCAGATTTTGAATTCGATATTAAACTTCAAGAGCTTCAAGAGCTTGAAGAAAAACATCCTGAATTTTTTGATGCTAATTCGCCAACACAACGTGTTGGAGGTACTATAACTAAAAATTTTGAAACCATTCCACACGAACATCGTATGTATTCTTTAGATAATTCTTATTCTAAAGAAGATTTACAAGATTGGGAAACCCGTATTAAAAAATTGGTTGATGGCGCTATTCAATATGCTTGTGAGTTAAAATATGATGGCGCCTCAATAAGCTTAACTTATGAAGCTGGTAAATTGGTAAAGGCCGTTACACGTGGTGATGGTTTTCAAGGTGATAATGTTATTGCTAATGTTAAAACTATTAAATCGGTGCCTTTACAATTAAAAGGTGATTATCCAGCAAAGTTTTATATTCGTGGTGAAATTGTTTTGCCTTTTGAGGGTTTTAATAAAATGAATGAAGAACGTATTGAAATAGGAGAAGAACCCTATAGAAACCCAAGAAATACAGCATCAGGAAGTTTAAAATTACAAGATAGTGCTGAAGTCGCAAAACGGCCATTAGAGTGTTTATTATACAATTTAACAGGACCTCATCTAGATATCAATTCTCAATTTGAAAGTTTAAAAAAAGCAAGAATGTGGGGTTTTAAGGTTCCGCATGAAGCAAAACTTGTGAATTCTATTGATGAAGTTTTAGAATTTGTAGATCATTGGAATTTAGAACGCCATAACCTTCCTTACGAAACTGATGGTGTGGTTATAAAAGTAAATAATTTACAACAGCAAGAGGAGTTAGGTTATACTGCGAAAGCACCACGTTGGGCTATCGCCTATAAGTTTAAAGCGGAGCAAGTATCAACAACGTTAAATAGTATTACGTACCAAGTTGGGCGTACAGGTGCCATTACGCCAGTGGCTAATTTAGAGCCTGTTGAGCTAGCGGGTACCACGGTAAAGCGTGCCTCTTTGCATAATGCTGACCAAATTGAAAAATTAGATATTCGGGTTGATGATGAAGTTTATGTTGAAAAAGGAGGTGAAATTATTCCAAAAATTTTAGGAGTGGATTTAACAAAGCGACCATTAGGTTCTGAGCCTACAAAATATATTACGCATTGTCCCGAATGTGAAACAGAATTGATTAGACAAGATGGAGAAGCACAACATTATTGTCCAAATTATTATGGTTGCAACCCTCAAATAATTGGTCGTATTCAGCATTTTATTTCTAGAAAAGCTATGGATATTGAAGGTTTAGGTGGCGAAACCGTAGCGCTATTAGTAAAAGAAGGCTTAATAACTAATTATTCAGATTTATATGAATTAACAAAAGAGCAAGTTATTCCTTTAGAGCGTATGGCAGAAAAAAGTGCAGATAACTTAATTGCTGGTGTTGAACAATCTAAGAACATTCCTTTTGAACGTGTTTTGTATGCATTGGGTATTCGCTATGTAGGTGAAACCGTTGCTAAAAAGCTTGCAAAACATTACAAAAGTATTGATGCTATCGCTATGGCTTCACAAGAAAATTTGGTTAATGTTGACGAAATAGGCGTTAAGATAGCCGAAAGTGTTGTGTTTTTCTTTTCAATAGAAAAAAACACGCATATTATTAATCGCTTAAAGAAATTTGGAGTACAGCTTGAAATGACGGCAGAAGAACTTGAAGGACAAACGTATAAGTTAAAAGGAGATATATTTGTAATTACTGGAGTGTTTGACAATATTTCTAGAAATGAATTAAAGAAGTTAATAGAAGACAATGGAGGAAAGGTAAGTAGTTCCATTTCTTCAAAAACAAATTATATAATAGCTGGTTCAAATATGGGACCAAGTAAGAAACAAAAAGCTGAAAAACTAAAAATAAGACTTATAAATGAAAATGAATTCTTACAAAAAATAGAATAATAGTTATTTTTAATCGATAAAAAGATATTTTTTAACGTTTAATTGTAAATTATTTTTATATTTGACTATTGTTAATAAATTATAATTATGAGTAAGTCGAAAGTCTTAGTGGCATTTGTATTAATAGCATACGTATTATTTTCCGTTTTTGAATTTAGCGGAGAGTATGATTTATCATTTTACTCTGATTGTATCATTATACCTTTAATTACATTAATTTATATTTTATGTGTAAATAAAAAAAATATTTATTTTTTATGTTTTCTACTATTTTACACCATAACAAATCTATTTTTATTAGTCATTAGTTTCATACCTTACCAAGAGGATTTGATAATTTTTAAATATGAATATTATATATCTAATTCAATGTACATTATTGCTTATATTTTCTTACTTATTAAGATAAGTAAATCATTATCTCTAGTACATGTTATAAAAAATTTCAAAATTCACTTAGTTGTTTTAACATTATTAAATGTGTATTTAATATATGTCCTGCAAGTTATAGTAAAACCTAATATTATAATGGATACGGATTATTATTTTGAATTAATATATAATATTGTTACGCTTTCTTTATTATCACTAGCATTACTTAATTATTTTTACCGGGACAATCAAAAATCGTTATATTTATTTTTAGGTGCATTATGTCTAGTATTTTCCGAAGTCATTGATATTGCATTTATATACATAGCGCAGCGCACTATTCTAAACTTTATGGCAACTACCTTATCTCTCGGGGCTTTTTATTTTTTATATCAACAATCAAAAATGTTGAACAAGTCAAGAGAACAACAATCTTAACTTCCGTAACAGGAAAAGGATATTTTTTTTAATAAAAGGAGTATCAGATTTGTACAAATTAAAGAATACCTACTCATAGTATAAAAGTTAAAATAGCAGTGGTAAATAAACTACCTCTGTCATTCTTAATTTCAAGTCCTCGTTTTTTTTAAATGCATAAAAATTGCGTCACATATAACGCCCACTTTAAGTGTTGGACCAATCCAAACGATTTTTGGTATGAGGAATAAAATTAAAGAAACCAATTCTCCCCAAAAGTTTTAAGCCTACCGGTTTGAAAATATAAACGCTATCAGAAAGTGCTGTAAATTTAAAATATAATGTTAGGTGGATATAATGCCAAAATCATTCTCAGGGCTAAGGGGACTTGTTTTTATTCGATTTCAAATTGTGCATAAATCAAATTTTAGAAACATGCGTACTTAAAACTTATCGATAGTATAAATTTTTATATTAAAATCAATAACTGCATTTCGTCGATAAAAATATAATTTTAATCGATGTAATTTATATTTTTATTATATTTGAGATAACCTACTTATATAAATATTTTGAAACATTGGTATAATCTTACTTTCAATAACATACTTTTTTGTGCGTTATTGCTATTATTGGTTCTAAATTTTTTTAGTACTTTTATTGCGGATGATTTATTAATGAATTCTTCAGTAGCCCTTTTTATTCCTGTTTTTTTAATTTTCTTTTTTCTAAAAAATAATCATATAGGTTTCTCTTTTGTTTCCTTTTTAATTTTTTCCTTTTTAGGAGATACGTCCTATTATTTTTGCTCTGAAGACACTGTATTAGAAACTTCTAGTATTTTATATATTTTAAGTTATGTGCAATTAATAATCATAGTTTTACCCAGATTCAAAATTTTTAAGATTGATAAAATTATTGCTGTGTATTTAATAGTTGTTTTATCTATTAATTTATATTTTTTATATACAATTTATGAGATTTTAAAATTAATTATACAGGACCACAATGAGGTGCTTTTAATTGTAATAAAAAGTTTAGCATTAATTCTATTAGCTTTAATAGCTTTTACAGTTTATTTAAACACGCAAACACGACAATCTATCCTATTTTTGGTGGCAACCATCTGTTTTACATTTTCTAGCCTTATCAATGATATAAACTATTATTATTTGTACGATTGGAGTTTTATTATGTTAAATAGAGCTGCTTATGTTTTGGGTATATACCTGTTGTTCAAATATTTTAATATTGAAAATAACATTAGAAACCCCAAAAAATTAGGAGTAGGCGAGAGATTTACTTCTGAAAATATTTTGGCTTAAACAATTATTGAAGCACCCTTTGCAGACTTCTCATTATGAATATCAAAATAAAAATCTATACGCCCTAGATTAATACCAAAACAACCTACTTGGTTTACCAAAACATTTTTATCTTCAATATTTTTTACAATCGTTGGTTCTGATAAAAACGTATGCGTATGTCCTCCAATAATTAAATCAATATTTTTGGTGGCTGCTGCTAGAGTTAAATCACATATTTTATTTGGGTTTTTTTCCTCATAATATCCTAAATGTGACAAACAAATTATTAAATCGCATTTTTCTTCGGTTTTTAAAATACGTGTCATGTCTTGAGTTATTTCAACAGGATCTAAATATTTTGTTTCTTTAGTTAATTCGGGAAGAACTAATCCATTTAATTCAATACCTAAACCAAAAACACCTACTTTAATACCGTCCTTTATAAAAATCTTATAAGGTTTTGTATGGGTGTCGAGTATAGTGTTTGAGAAATCATAATTTGCGGTTACAAATTCAAAGTTTTTATATGGAAATTGTGCATATAATCCATCAATACCATTATCAAAATCATGATTACCAATAGTTGCAGCATCGTATTTAAGCATACTCATGAGTTTAAATTCTAGCTCGCCACCGTAATAATTGAAGTAAGGTGTGCCTTGGAATATATCGCCAGCATCAAATAAAAGCGTATTAGGACTTTCCTTTCTGATGGATTCAATTAAACTGGCGCGCCTTGCAACACCGCCTTTATTAGCATATTTACCATTTTCAAAAGTGTCCACATGGCTATGCACATCATTAGTATGTAAAACAGTAATTCTTTTGGTCTTTTGGATTGTGGTAAACGATTGTAAACCTAAACTACCTAGAGTTATCAATGCTGTTCCAGCAGTAGCATGTTGAATAAAGTCTCTTCGTTTCATTTTAATTTATAATTGTATGAATCGATCATCTCTAACCGTTTTTAAGGTGTCAATCTTTATAAAATTATCTATCAAAGCATTTCTAATTTTATAATTTAAAACATATAAACTATCACTCGGTTTAAAAAAAGTCATACCATCACCACCGTAATATAAATAATCGTTGGTAGCCACATAATATGTTTTATCTGTGTCTACTATTTGTCCGTTTATTTTATAATCAATTAAATTAAAATCTTTATCAATAGAGAGTTTAAGTTTAGAAATTGGGTGTGCTTCTTTGGACTTAACTAAGTAAGCAACAAGATTTTTAATTTGAGCTCCTTTCATTGCTACCACTACGATACTGTTTTCAAAAGGCATTATTCGATATGCCGTATTAATTGTGATGTTTCCTTTAGAAATTGATGAGCGTATACTGCCATAATTTAACATAACCATATCAATAGCCTTACCCGTTCTCATTTTAAACACAGGATTGGCTTCTTCAAAAACAGCATCGGCTATAAAGTTACCAATTACCGTATTAAATTTGTTATCAGTTTTCGAATATTCTTCTTTTGAATACGCTAAAACACTGTCTATTTTTTTCTGTAAATGAGCTCTATAAGGCTTTATGAAATCCTCGATTTTAGGATCAATTTTTAAGCTATCAGAGACTTCAATTTGTCTCCCTTCAATTTTATTAACATGAATTTTTTGTTCTTTACAGTTCAAAAAAATTAAAAAATATAACAAAAAAAGGAAATGTGTAAACCTCATATAATTATAGAAAATTTTTGAAAGGACTTTTGTTACCTTTGTCTAAAGAGTAAAGATAAATGATTTTAGAGGGTTTTAGGAATAAATCTAATGAAAAGTACTTAAGCAAATTATTATCAGAAAGACATTTGAATGTTGGTGATAATAAGATTGAAAGCTTAGGTATTATCTTGAATATTGATGAAAAAATCGATTTAGAATTATTTAAAACATTAGCTGAAAACTTAAAAATACATCCTAATAAATTAAAAATTATTACGTTTTCTGAAAACGTAAAAGATGATGTTATTTCGTGGGATAGCTGTTATAATCCAAAGGATTTTGGATGGAAAGGACGTATAAAAAATATTGAATTACAGTCTTTTTTAAATTTAAAATTGGATGTTTTAATTAGCTTTTACGAAAAAGAAATCTTAGAATTAAAATTGATTACGGCCTATTCCAAAGCAAAATTAAAAGTAGGAATTTTACAAACAGATGAACGCATAAACGACTTAATTATAAAAACTCCTTTAAGCGAATTTGCTTTGTTTAAAAAAGAACTTTATAAATATCTAACCATATTAAACAAAATTTAGAATGAATAGTAAGTTTTTAGGAACTGGAGTGGCGCTGGTTACCCCTTTTAAATCAGACTTGAGTATAGACCATGATGCCTTAACCCATATTGTTAATTTCAATATAGATAATGGTACAGATTATCTTGTTATTTGCGGTACAACTGGAGAGAGTGTTACTATTACCAAACAAGAAAAAGCGGAAATTATCAATATCGTTTCTAAAGCGAATAAAGGACGTATTCCCATGGTTTTAGGTGTTGGTGGTAACAATACTATGGCTGTTATTGAAGAAATAAAAGCTACAGATTTAAGTGAATTTGATGCTATTCTATCAGTATCGCCTTATTATAGCAAGCCAACTCAAGAAGGACTTTATCAGCATTTCAAAGCTATTTCTGAAGCGTCACCAATCGATGTTATTTTGTATAATGTACCAGGGCGTACTTCAAAAAACATGGAGCCTTCAACAACATTGCGATTAGCCAACGATTTTGAAAATATTATAGCTGTTAAAGAAGCTGGAAATAATGTAACGCAATATTTAGAATTAATAAAAAATAAACCACAAGCGTTTCTGATTATTTCTGGAGATGATGATTTAGCTTTAGGAATTACTTTAGCTGGTGGAGCAGGGGTAATTTCGGTAATAGGACAAGCGTTTCCAAAAGATTTTTCAAATATGATTCGTTTAGGATTACAGGGAAAAGCAAAGGAAGCTTACAAACTTCATTTTAAGTTAATGGATGTTATAGGTTATATTTTTGAAGAAAATAATCCTGCAGGTATTAAGGCTGTTTTTGAAGCCTTAAACTTATGTAAAGATACCGTAAGATTGCCGCTAGTACCAGCATCAAATCAATTAAAAGAAAAGATACAAGATTTTGTAAAGAATTTTTAGTACTGTTAAATATTACTTAAACCTGATGATACCTGTGTTTAAGCAATTATTTTAGCATTTAAATTTTATTTTTAAAATCCATATTAATAGCTTAATTTTGCATCCTTTATAAAATTCATGTAATAGTATAATTAAAATCTTGAGATCAAGAGAGATATTAACTGTGCATACTACGGTTGTTTTTTAAAAAAGCAAAGAATACCATCTAATGAAAAATTTTTTCTACATATTAATTACATTTATAGTTTTAAGCTCTTGTAGTGAATATCAAAAGGCATTAAAAGCAGAAGATATTGCCACTAAGTTTAAAATGGGTGAAGATTTATATAATGCTGAAAAGTATGCTAAGGCAAATAAACTTTTTGCTCAAATAGTGCCAAATTATAGAGGTAAACCACAAGCTGAAAAATTGATGTATTTGTACTCGATGTCTTTTTATAAAATAAAAGATTATTATATTTCTGGGTATCAATTTGAGCGTTTTGCAACGAGTTATCCTAAAAGTGAGAAGTTAGAAGAAGCCTCTTTTTTAAGTGCAAAAAGTTATTACATGTTGTCTCCTGTTTATTCAAAGGACCAAAAAGAAACTAAGCAAGCCATCGACAAAATTCAAAATTTTATTGATTTATTTCCAGAATCTCAATATCTAGCTGAAGCGAATACGTTGGTAAACGAGCTAGATTATAAATTACAGAAAAAAGCGTTTGAAATAGCTAAGCAATATAATAGAATATCTGATTATCAAGCATCTATTAAATCATTTGATAATTTCTTTTTTGAATTTCCAGGGTCTTCACTACTTGAAGATGCTTTCTTTTACAGATTAGATTCAGCTTTTAAATTGGCTATTAACAGTATTGAATATAAAAAAAGAGCCCGTTTAGAGCAAGCAAAAGAATTTTATATTGCATTCAAAAAAAAATATATCAATTCAGAATACATAGGTGAAGTTGATGCTATGGCAACTGTTATTGAAGAGGAATTAAAAAATTACAGCACTAAAAAGTTAAATAATTAATTACAATGGATTTAAAGAAAACCAATGCTCCAGTTAATACAGTTACGTATGACAGAAATCAAATTGACGAGCCAACAGAGAATATCTACGAGTCAATTTCAATTATTTCAAGACGTGCAGAGCAAATTAATACAGAGATTAAAAAAGAACTTATTGATAAGTTAGAAGAATTTGCAACTTACAATGATAGTCTTGAAGAAATTTTTGAAAACAAAGAACAAATTGAGGTATCTAAATTTTATGAAAAATTACCAAAACCTCATGCGTTAGCTGTTCAAGAATGGTTAACAGATAAAATTTATTTCAGACATACTGAGGAAGATTCTCAGGAATAATTTTTTATGAGCATACTAAGCGGTAAGAACATACTATTAGGCATTAGTGCTGGTATTGCCGCTTATAAAACAGCTTCATTAGTTAGGTTATTTATAAAATCGGGTGCTAACATAAAAGTAGTTATGACGCCAGCTTCAAAAGATTTTATTACGCCATTAACTTTATCAACACTTTCAAAGCATCCTGTTTATTCATCTTTTACAAATGAAGATGATGATAATGCCGTGTGGAATAATCACGTAGAGTTAGGTTTGTGGGCTGATATATTGGTTATCGCTCCTGCAACAGCAAATACGCTATCTAAAATGGCAAATGGTGTTAGTGATAATTTATTATTAGCCACATATTTATCTGCAAAATGTCCTATTTATTTTGCGCCTGCCATGGATTTAGATATGTACAAACATCCTTCAACATTAGAGTCTTTCAAAAAACTTCAATCTTTTGGAAATATTATGATTCCTGCTACCAGTGGGGAACTAGCAAGTGGTTTGATTGGTGAAGGACGCATGGCAGAACCTGAAGATATAATTACTTTTATAGAACAGGATATTTTAGGCAAACTTCCGCTTCGCGGAAAAAAAGTATTAATTACTGCGGGACCTACTTATGAAGCTATAGACCCAGTTCGTTTTATAGGCAATCATTCTAGTGGTAAAATGGGTTTTGAAATTGCTAAAGCTGCTGCTAATCATGGAGCTGAGGTTACTTTAATTACAGGGCCAACCCATCAGAAGGTAGCGCATAGCTTAATTCATGTTATTCCAGTTATAAGTGCTCAAGACATGTATAAGGCTACGCTCGAGTATTATAACGATACAGATGTGGCTATACTTTCAGCTGCCGTGGCCGATTTTAAACCAAAAGAAGTCGCTTTACAGAAAATAAAAAAGGTAGCATTAACGTTAACTCTAGAGTTAGAAAAAACAAAGGATATTTTAGCTTCATTAGGCGCTATAAAGAAAAATCAATATTTAGTGGGTTTTGCATTAGAAACGGATAATGAACTGGAGAATGCAAAAGGAAAATTGAAAAAGAAGAATTTAAATTTAATTGTTTTAAATTCGTTGAGCGATAATGGTGCGGGTTTTAAAAGTGACACGAATAAAGTTACTTTTATTGACGACAAAAATACGGTAACTCCTTTTGAATTAAAATCTAAAACAGAAGTAGCGACCGATTTATTGAAAAAAATTATAACAGAGATTAATGCGTAATATATTAGCTGTTTTATTGTTTTGTATTGGAGTTTCTGGTTTTTCACAGGAATTAAATTGTACCGTTATTGTTAATGCACAACAAACAGGAAACGAAAACTTTCCTATTTTCAAAACTTTAGAAAAGCAGCTTAACGAATTTATAAATAACACAAAGTGGACCAGTAAAACGTTTGCTCCACAGGAACGTATCGATTGTAGTATGTTCATTAATGTGGCAAATTATAGTGGAGAGTCTTTTCAAGCCTCATTACAAGTACAATCTTCACGCCCCGTTTATGGTTCTTCATTTACTACACCTATTTACAATTTTAACGATGGCGATTTTAATTTTAAATATTTAGAATTTCAGAATTTGATTTATAATCCAACACAATTTGAATCAAACTTAATATCCGTATTAGCATTTCATATTTATATGATTCTTGGTTTGGACGCCGATTCTTTTGAACAAAATGGCGGTGCAGACTATTACAAACAAGCACAAATTATTACTAACTATTCGCAACAAGGTAATTTTTCTGGCTGGAAGGTTGAAGATGGTTTACAAAGCAGATTTGCACTTATAGATAACATTTTGTCGCCTACATTTAAGGAATACCGTGATGTTATTTACAGTTACCATAGAGAAGGTATGGATGTTATGGCTGATAATGTGAAACTTGGCAAAGAGCAAATGGCTGGGGCTTTAAAAGATTTTCAAACCATGAATAGTAGAAGACCTAATTCTTTTTTACTCCGAACTTTTTTTGATGCCAAAGCCGATGAAATTGAACAAGTTTTTAGTGGCGGCCCTAATGTGAATATTGCATCTTTAAAAGAAATACTGCAAAACGTAGCGCCAATGCATAGTAGTAAATGGCAAAATATTACATTTTAAAAGTCTCTTTTTAAAAGGCTTTACTTATATTTATTTTTCAAAATTTAAATACTTTTTTAACATTGCTACAATCGCTTTCAATAAAAAATTATGCACTAATTGATAACCTTCAAGTACATTTTAATGATGGTTTTTCAATAATTACTGGTGAAACTGGTGCTGGTAAATCTATTCTTCTAGGAGGTCTGTCTTTAATTTTAGGTAAACGTGCCGATTTAAGTAGTTTAAAAGATACTACTCAAAAATGTATTATTGAGGCTGTTTTTAATATTTCTAATTACAGTTTGAAATCTCTTTTTGAGTCTGAAAATTTTGATTATGAAGAACAAACTATTATTCGTAGAGAAATTCTATCCTCTGGAAAATCGAGAGCCTTTGTAAACGATTCTCCCGTAAATTTAAGTAGTTTACAAGTATTGGGCGAACGTTTGATTGATATTCATTCACAACATCAAACACTGCAACTCACAAGTAACGATTTTCAGTTTCAAGTTATCGATGCCTTAGCTAATAATGTAGATGTTTTATATCATTACAAACAAGAATTAAAAACGTTTAAAAAACTTCAAAAAGAATTAAAAGCACTGTTAGCTTTTCAAGCAGAAGCGATTAAAGAGCATGATTATAATTCTTTTTTATTAAATGAATTAGTTGAAGCTAATTTAATTGAAGGCGAAGTTGAAACCCTTGAAGAAGAATACGAAACACTAAATAATGTTGAAAGTATTAAAGAAAAACTTTCTGAAGCTCACCAGTTATTAAGCGAAGAACATATAGGTACCTTATCAAGTTTAACTGCGTTGAAAAATACGTTTCAAAAGCTTTCATCTTATGCTTCAAAATATGAAAATTTATACAACCGTGTAAATAGTAGCCTTATTGAAATGGATGATGTTTTTGCTGAAGTTGATGCGCTACAAGATGATTTGGATGCCGATCCCCAGCGTTTAGAGGTTGTTGATGCTAAACTAAAAGTACTTCATAATTTAATGCAAAAGCACGTTGCTACTGATATTTCTGAGTTAATAACAATTAAAAATGATTTAGAAGATAAGGTTTCTATAACTGAAAACTTAGACGCTACAATTAATAAAAAGCAATCAGAAATCACATTAAAAGAAAATGAATTAAATGAAATAGCTAAAACGATTAATAAGAAACGTTTAGAGGTTATTCCGCTATTAAAAAACCAATTAGAAAATATATTAGCAAGCTTAGGAATGCCAAATGCACAGTTTAAAATTGAGACTATTTTAAGTGCCGAGTTTTTTGTGAACGGAAAAGATGAATTGTCGTTTTTATTTTCAGCAAATAAGGGCGGACAATTTAATGAACTTAAAAAAGCAGCTTCGGGAGGTGAATTATCTCGAATTATGTTAGCCATAAAATCAATCTTATCAAATTACATACAATTACCAACGATTATGTTTGATGAAATTGATACTGGGGTTTCTGGTGAAATATCGAATAAAATGGGCGATATTATGTTGGAAATGAGTAAAACGATGCAAGTGTTTTCTATTACGCATTTACCGCAAATTGCAGCAAAAGGGCATTCGCATTTTAAAGTATACAAAGAAGATGTAAACGAGGTTACCCAAACTAATTTAGTGAAGTTAAATCATGATGAGCGAATTGTTGAGATTGCACAAATGTTAGGCGGTATTGAAATGTCCTCATCAGCTATAGCCCACGCCAAAGAATTACTGAACTAAAAAAGTTAAAAGTATAAAGTGAAAAGTTTAAAGTTTAGTATTTTTGAAGTCTAAATTATTTATAAATTAATAATCCTACAATTTTCTCCTTTGGGGAAATGTCCGAAGGACAAGGGGAATAAACTAACCGAAATATGTCATACAATTTATTAAAAGGAAAAAAAGGAATTATTTTTGGAGCATTGGACTCAAATTCAATTGCTTGGAAAACGGCAGAGCGTGTTCACGAAGAAGGTGGAACATTCGTTTTAACTAATGCACCCGTAGCGATGCGAATGGGTCAAATTAAAGAGCTTGCTGAAAAAACAGAGTCTCAAGTTATTCCAGCCGACGCAACCTCTTTGGAAGATTTACAAAATTTAGTTGATAAATCTCAAGAAATTCTCGGTGGAAAAATTGATTTTGTTTTACACTCTATTGGTATGTCCATAAATGTTAGAAAAGGTAAACATTACACAGATCAAAATTATGATTGGACACAAAAGGGAACCGACGTTTCTGCAATGTCTTTTCATAAATTAATGCAAACTTTATACAAAAGCGATGCAATGAACGAGTGGGGAAGTATTGTGGCTCTAACTTACATGGCGGCACAACGCGTATTTCCTGACTATAATGATATGGCAGATAATAAAGCCTATTTAGAAAGTATTGCGCGTAGTTTCGGGTATTTCTTTGGACGTGATAAAAAAGTTCGTGTGAACACGATTTCACAATCGCCAACCCCAACTACTGCGGGTAGTGGAGTTAAAGGTTTTGATGGATTTATCGCTTATGCGGAAAAAATGTCGCCTTTAGGAAATGCAACAGCTTTAGATTGTGCAAATTATACGGTATCATTATTTAGCGATTTAACCAAACGTGTCACGCTACAAAACCTATTTCATGATGGAGGTTTTAGCAACATGGGCGTTAGTGATGCAGTGATGAGCACCTTTATAGGCGACGAATAAAAATATTAAAAGGGCTTGTCAGGTTTTTTAAAACATAACAGCTCTCAAAACTTAAAAACAAGCCATCTTTATTAAGGTGGCTTTTTTGATTGGATTAGTTACTTTTGTGATATGCAATTACAGTTTTCATTTATTATTCCTGTTTATAATCGTCCTGATGAAGTTCAAGAACTTTTGCAGAGTTTTTCAGATTTAGATAGTAAAATAGAATATGATATTGTAATTGTTGAGGATGGGTCTACTTCTCCATCAAAAGCTATTATTGAAAGTTTTAAAAACACACTGAATATCTCATATGTTTTCAAAGAAAATTCAGGTCCTGGAGATTCAAGAAATTGTGGCATGAAACACGCTAAAGGAAACTATTTTATAATTTTAGATTCTGATTGTATTTTACCTAGCCATTATTTAACTGAAGTTGAGAAAAATTTAAAACAAGACTACGTGGATTGTTTTGGCGGACCAGATGCAGCACATACTTCATTTACCAACCTTCAAAAAGCGATTAACTTTTCAATGACATCTGTTATTACAACAGGAGGAATTCGTGGGAATACCAAACGTGTTAATACCTTTCAACCACGTAGTTTTAATATGGGGCTTTCTAAAAAATCCTTTGAAGCATCAAATGGTTTTGGCCGGATTCATCCTGGTGAAGATCCTGATTTATCTATTCGACTTTGGGATTTAGGATTTAAAACTAAATTAATTCCCGAAGCTTTTGTATATCATAAGCGTCGCACGTCTTGGCGTAAATTCTATAATCAGGTTTATAAATTCGGCATGGTACGGCCAATTTTAAATAAGTGGCATCCACAAACCAAAAAATTAACGTATTGGTTTCCTTCACTATTCTGTTTAGGTTTTATAGTTTCCATATTGCTATTTTTTCTTAACTTTAAATGGTTGCTTTTTACCTATGTTGTGTATTTTGTTTTAGCGTTTATAATGGCATTTATTAAAACAAAAAGCATCCACGTATCAATATACGCTTTGTTAGCCATAGCTATTCAATTTACTGGATATGGAGCTGGGTTTTTTAAATCTACAGTAGCCATTAATATTTTTGGTAAAAAGCCTGAGCACTATTTTCCAAATCTCTTTTTTAAATCAACATGATAAAAAAAATAAAGTCAGAACTCTTAGCATCTATTAAAAACAAAAAAATAAATGTTTTTTTATTCTTTTTGATGTCGGCATTTATTATTCTAGTTTTTACTAAACTTTCAAAGCAACATACCAATACCTTAGTTTTTAATATTGAAAAGGTTAAAGTGCCTGAGGAACGTATTATATTAAACGATTCCACTACTGTTTTATCATTAACGTTAAAAACTAGTGGTTTTAAATGGCTTAAATATTACTTTAATAAGCCCAAGGTGAAAATAGATTTTAGTAAAGATGTTTATGAGAGAGATTCTTATTATGTATGGAGCAAGTCTAAAGCATTTTTGAGTAATACACAGCTACCAAATCATGTAGAATTGCTTAATATATCACCAGATACTTTAGTATTTAAATATGGCGTAAATATGGTAAAAAAAGTGCCTGTTATTTTAAATTCTAAAATTGAATTTACTCAAGGTTATGATGTTTTAGACGATTATATTTTAGAACCCGATTCCATCCAAATTATAGGACCCGATGTTATAGTTTCAAAAATTGAAAGCATTGAAACATATCCTATAATACTAACAGATATCAGAACAGATATTTCTGAAACTGTGAAATTAGAATTACCAAAAGAGGAAAAGGAATTAAAATTTTCGAATACAGATATTGTTTTAAAGGCTTCGGTTGATAAGTTTACAGAAGGTACCTTAAAAATACCTTTACATGTTATTAATGTACCTAAAGAAACAAACCTTAATTTCTTTCCAAAAGATGTAAATGTATCGTATTATGTGAGTTTAAGTAACTTTAATAGTGTAAAAATTAAAGATTTTAAAGTGGTTTGCGATTACAATAAAATAGATGAAAATCAATCTTTTTTAATACCAGAATTAGTGAAGTCTCCTAAATCTATTAAAAAATCAAAAATTAATCAGCAACGTATAGAATTTATAATAACAGAATGATTTTAGTAGGTTTAACAGGTGGTATAGGCAGTGGTAAAACAACGGTTGCAAAACAGTTTGCAGCATTAGGAGTACCCATATATATAGCTGATGAAGAAGCAAAAAAATTAATGAAACGCTCTAAAATCATTAAAAGAAAACTTATACAATTATTTGGAAATGAGGCATATTTTAATGATGAATTAAACAAACCTTTTATAGCAAATATCATTTTTAATGATGAAAGTTATTTAAAGAAAATGAATGCCATTATTCATCCGAGAGTAAAAAAGCATTTTGAAAAATGGGTTTTAAAACAAGAGTCGGCTTATATTATTAAAGAAGTTGCTATTCTTTTTGAAAATGATGGATACAAAGTCTGCGATTATGTTATTACTGTTACAGCACCCTTAGAATTACGTATGGAGCGTTTGTTAAAACGCGAAAACACTACAAAAGCTAAAATTGAGTCTATCATGAAAAATCAATGGACAGATCAAAAAAAAATAAAACTTTCCGATTTTATTATTGAAAATATTGAGCTTGAAAATACTAAAAATCAAGTGCTGAAAATTCATAAAAAACTTCTTTCAAAAGTACAATGAATATTAGTTTTAACATTTTTGTTAATGTAAGGTTAAATGATAACTCAACTAAATGTTAAAATGTTAATTTTGAGTGATGGGGAAAAGAATTTCTGTTCTATTAGTAATTTTAATGAGCTTGTCACTTATAGGTATTATATCTGTTCAAGCGTATTATATAAAAAACTCAGTAGATAATGAGAAAAATAGGTTCATATCCAATGTCAAAAAGACGTTAAGTTACGTTTCTAATACTTTAGAAGATAAAGAATTAGATAAATATTTTGAAGTTTATCAAAGTTTGGATAAAGAAGAAAAAGCAGATTCTAGTGTTGTTTCTCAATTATTTATTTATCAGCAAAATAAGAATACTAACGAAACAGTTATCTATTCTCAAGGTATTTTAGAAGAGAATTATAAGTTTTCATCATCTATTTTAGATGCTGGTTTTGATAATGATAGTTTAATATATAAGAGTTTTACTGGGCAATCTAAATTAGAAATTTATAATAATTCTGATTTGATTGATAGAGATATTGAACAAAGCCCAATTACTAAAATTACAAATAGTGGCCCAATGTTAGAGCCACAGATGAATTATTTAAATAAAAATTTTAAACAAGTTTTAAAAAGAAAACCAATTCATGTTAGGGTGTCTGAAGATGAGATTAAATACCTACTATCAAAAAAACTAAAGGAAAATAATATAAACATTGATTATGAATTTGCTATTTATAGTAATGATTTAGCAACCAAAGTGCAAAGTGATAATTTTGAATATGACATAAAATCAACATTTTCAACACCCATTTTTTATGATGATAATAATCAAACACCATATAAACTTTTAGTCAATTTTCCTGAAGATAGTAAGTTGATTTTATCCTCAGTAATAGGAATGATGATATTATCTATTATTTTCACATTAATCATTATTATAGCTTATTCAAGTTCATTATATCAATTAATTAAACAGCGCAGAATATCAGAAATAAAAACTGATTTTATAAACAATATGACCCATGAGTTTAAAACGCCAATAGCCACCATAAACTTAGCAATAGATTCCATTAGAAATCCAAAAATAATTGATGATAAAGAAAAGGTAATGCGATACCTTAATATGATTAAGGAAGAAAATAAACGGATGCATGCACAGGTTGAAAACGTTTTAAGAATATCGAAATTAGAAAAAAATGAATTAAATATTAGTAAGGATAGAGTTGAATTGCACGACCTAATAGAAGATGCTATTACGCATGTAGAACTTATAGTTGAAGACAGACAAGGTTATATAAAAACTTTTTTAAATGCCGATAAGTCATCTGTGTTAGCTAATGAAACTCATTTTACTAATGTTATTGTAAATATTCTGGATAATGCGATAAAGTATTCTCCAGATGCACCAAAAATTGAAGTATACACAGAAAATGTGGGAAATAATATTTTGCTAAAAATTAAAGATCACGGCAGTGGGATGAGTAAAGCTGCCTTAAAGCGTGTGTTTGAAAAATTTTATAGAGAGCATACTGGAAATATACATAACGTAAAAGGGCACGGTCTTGGCCTTGCGTATGTGAAAAGAATTGTAGACGACCATCAAGGTTACGTGTCTGCAGAAAGTGAAAAGGATAACGGGAGTACATTTACAATAAAACTTCCCTTAATAACATAAACATGGAAGCACAAAACAAGAAAATTTTATTAGTAGAAGACGATCCAAATTTTGGAACGGTTCTTAAAGATTATTTAATAATGAATGATTATGATGTTGTTCATGCTAAAAATGGGATGGAAGGTTTTGAAAAGTTTAAGAAAGACGATTACGATTTATGTATTCTTGATGTGATGATGCCTTATAAAGATGGTTTCACATTAGCAAAGGAGATTCGTGAAAAAAATACCGATGTACCTATTGTTTTCTTAACCGCTAAAGCGATGAAAGAAGACGTGCTAAAGGGTTATAAAGTTGGTGCAGATGATTATTTAAATAAACCATTTGATAGTGAAGTGCTATTGATGAAAATTAAAGCCATTATGCAACGTAAAGCTACAGAAACTATATCTGATAGCAAACAGTTTGAGTTTAAAATCGGAAGTTTCGATTTAAATTCCAAATTACGTTTTTTACGTTTTAATGGAGGCGACCCTATTAAATTATCGCCTAAAGAAAATGAACTATTACGTTTATTGGCTTTACATGAAAATGATTTAATGCCACGTGAGTTGGCTTTAACCAAAATATGGCGTGATGATAATTATTTTACGTCACGTAGTATGGATGTATATATTGCCAAATTACGTAAATATTTGAAGCTTGATGAAAAAGTAGAAATACTTAATATACATGGCGAAGGTTTTAGATTGGTAGTAAATGATTAGAATAAAACTAATTTTAAAAAAAATCCAGCAATCGCTGGATTTTTTGTTTTTGTAAAATTTTGTTTCATATTGCTTAATGAAAAAAGTGCTTAAAAATTTAATAGAAAAAAATCTTTCTACGTTTTTTTTATTAGCATACTTAGTAATTGTATTTAGGTAATCTATTGTTAACAACTCCTATTTAAATAACTAAAAAACAATTCTTAAATAACTATTTTAATTTTGTAAATTTGCCTGCGTTTACAAGCGCAACATGACAAACACAGCAAAATATATATTTGTAACCGGTGGGGTTACGTCTTCACTAGGAAAAGGCATCATAGCTGCATCTTTAGCAAAATTATTACAGGCCCAAGGTTACCGAGTTACTATTCAAAAATTAGACCCGTACATTAATGTTGATCCAGGAACATTAAACCCTTATGAACATGGTGAATGCTATGTAACTGAAGATGGTGCAGAAACGGATTTAGATTTAGGACATTACGAACGGTTTTTAAACCGACCAACAAGTCAAGCTAACAATGTAACGACAGGTAGAATTTATCAAAGTGTTATTGATAAAGAACGTCGTGGTGAGTTTTTAGGAAAAACGGTACAAGTCGTTCCTCACATTACGGATGAAATAAAACAACGTGTTCAGATTTTAGGAAATTCGGGTGATTACGATATTATTATAACTGAGATAGGAGGCACCGTTGGTGATATTGAATCGTTACCATATATAGAAGCAGTTCGTCAATTACGATGGGATTTAGGAGATAATAATGGCATTGTTATTCATTTAACTTTAGTCCCTTATTTATCTGCCGCAGGTGAATTAAAAACAAAACCAACACAACACAGTGTAAAAACTTTAATGGAAAGTGGGATACAGGCAGATATATTAGTTTGTAGAACAGAACATCACTTGCCAGACGATTTAAAAAGCAAATTAGCTCTATTTTGTAATGTGAAAAAAGAAGCTGTTATTGAATCTATTGATGCATCAACTATTTACGATGTACCCAACTTAATGCTTAAAGAAGGTTTAGATAAAGTTGTGCTTAATAAGTTAAGACTTAAAAGTTCAAAACCAGATATTGATAGATGGAATCAATTTTTAAAACGTCATAAAAATCCAAAAACTGAAATTACTATAGGTTTAATAGGAAAATATGTGGAGTTACAAGATTCTTACAAATCTATTTTAGAAGCCTTTATTCATGCTGGTGCAGAAAATGAAGTTAGAGTAAACGTAGAGTCGGTACACTCCGAGTATATAAATAGTGATAACGTAGATGTTAAATTAGGGCATTTAGATGGTGTTCTGGTAGCTCCAGGTTTTGGTGAACGTGGTATAGAAGGAAAAATTGACGCCGTTAGATATGTACGCGAAAACAATGTACCTTTTTTTGGTATTTGTTTAGGAATGCAAATGGCAGTCATAGAATTTGCTAGAAACGTATTAAATATTAAAGATGCTGATTCTACCGAAATGAATATGGATACTAAAAATCCAGTAATCGATTTAATGGAAGAACAGAAAACGATCACTGATAAAGGTGGTACTATGCGTTTAGGTGCTTGGGGCTGTGATTTGAAGCGAGGAAGTAAAGTTTGGGAAATTTATAAAGCTGAAAGCATCAAAGAACGTCATAGGCATCGTTACGAGTTTAATGGTAGCTATAAAGCGCAAATGGAAGCAGCGGGTATGTTAGCAACAGGTTTAAATCCTGATACAGGTTTGGTTGAAATTATTGAAATTCCATCTCATACTTGGTTTGTTGGCGTACAATACCATCCAGAATATAGAAGTACAGTGGCTAATCCACATCCCTTGTTTGTGGCTTTCGTAAAAGCAGCATTAAATCAAAACAGAAAAAATAGAGGTGTCAGTATGGCACAAAATTAAAATTGGATAGTTTATTGTTTTAAGGATACGATATAAAAAAGACCTGACAGATGTTTAAAACCTGTCAGGTCTAAAACTAAAATATGGAAGAAAAGAAAATAGATGTTAATTCGATTATAGGTTTTGTTCTTATTTTCGGAATTTTAGCTTATATGCTATGGCAGAACCAACCCACGCCAGAAGAACTTGAAGTTCAAGAAAAAGCAAAGCAAGAACAGGTTGAAGCAGAAAATAGAGCGAAAAAGCAAGAACAAATTAAAGTTACTAAGGCTGAAGATTTTGCTAGAGCACCAATTTCCGACTCACTTAAACGTATAAAATTACAAAATAAACTTGGGGCATTTGCTTTATCAGGTGAAAATGCGTCTGATAATGAAACTCTAGTTGAAAGCGATTTATTAGCTTTAAAATTTAGTAATAAAGGTGGATATTTATCAGAAGTTAAGCTAAAACAATTTGTTGACTACGACTCACTTCCTATTTATTTAATTAAAGATAATAATGCCTTATTGAATATCAATTTTGCTACAACTGATAGTCGTATTCTAAACACTAAGGACTTATATTTTGAGCCTAACGTTACTAAAAACGCTAACTCTACGGTAATTTCAATGAAATTAAAAGTTTCTGAAAGTCAATTTTTAGAGTATCGTTACGAGCTGAAAGAAGGCGATTACATGATTGATTTTTCTATCCAATCACAAGGATTAAGTGATGTAATTAATGGGGCTCAACCTATTAATTTGGATTGGAATTTGAAAGGATATCGTCATGCTAAAAGTATTTCATATGAGAACAGATATACTGATATTCATTACGATTATGAGGATGGAAAAGCAGATTATACCAGAGACGGCGATGATGATATTGAAGATGTATCTTGGATTGGTTATAAGCAACATTTCTTTTCTTCAGTTTTATTAACAGATACCCGTTTTAAAACTGTAAAGGTTAACACTGAAAATCTAGTTAAAGAAGAAACCATAGACACCGTTTTTACAAAAAGTTTTGCCTCAACGATTCCTTTAGAATTGAAAGCTGGTGAATTTAATAATACTATGGATTTGTATTACGGCCCAAGCGATTTTAAAGTTTTAAATGCTTACGATAGAAATCTAGATGAATTAGTGCCTTTTGGATGGGGACTTTTTGGTTGGATAAATCGCTATATTTTTATGCCATTATTCACCTTTTTAGGAGGCTTTTTACCATATGGTATTGCTATTATAGTCATGACGGTGCTCATCAAATTATTATTGTCTTTCGTGCAATACAAACAATTTTTATCTCAAGCTAAATTAAAAATTCTGAAGCCAGAATTAGATGCTATTCGTGAGAAGCATAAGGATAATAAAATGAAAGCGCAGCAAGAAACTATGGCGTTGCAAACTAAAGCTGGAGCTAGCCCTATGGCAGGTTGTTTACCAGCTTTAATACAACTACCCGTGTTTTATGCGTTATTTCAATTTTTCCCATCTGCGTTTGATTTAAGACAAAAATCCTTCCTTTGGGCAAATGATTTATCATCTTATGATGTGATAGCAGATTTACCTTTTAATATTCCTTTTTACGGAAACCACGTAAGTTTGTTCCCCATCTTAGCATCTGTTGCGATATTCTTTTATATGCGTTTAACAACAGGACAAAATATGGCATCGCAACCAACACAGGAAGGTATGCCAGATATGGCTAAAATGATGAAATATATGATGTATTTCTCACCAATTATGATGTTGTTTTTCTTTAATAATTACGCTTCAGGATTAAGTTTATATTATTTTGTATCTAACTTAATTAGTATCGGAATCATATTAGTTATTAAGAATTTTATTTTAGATGAAGATAAAATTCATGCGCAAATTCAAGAAAAAAAGAAGCAACCAAAAAAACAAGGTCGTTTTCAGAAAAAAATGGCTGAAATGATGGAACAAGCTGAAAAGCAAAAGCAATTACAACAAAAGAGAAAAAAGTAATTTTTTATAAACACCTTGTAGAAAGCTGCCTGTAAAATGATGAGGCAGCTTTTTTTATTTTATACAATTTGATATGGCTTTTGTCGTTTTCTTTTTGTTATTTCTGCAGAAGCAGAAATCTCAATTTTAATTAAAACATATGAAATTTTTAAATCTAGTATTATTTTTATTTATGGCATGCATCGTTTCATCTCAAACTATAAATCAGTTTGATAAAAATGGAAAACGTCATGGTCATTGGGCTAAAACATTCGAAAACACCAAAGTATTGCGATACGAAGGTGAATTTTTTCATGGAAAGGAAATTGGAGAATTTAGGTTTTTCAAAAATATAAATAATAAAGCTGTCTTATCTGCTACTAGACTTTTTAATAAAGAAAATGATATCACAGATGTTAAGTTTTTCACTTCAAAAGGTAAACTTATTAGTGAAGGTAAAATGGATGGTAAAACATTCGTTGGAGCTTGGAAATACTATCAAAAGAATTCTGATAATTTATTAATATTAGAAAATTTCAATATCTATGGTCAGTTAGATGGTGAACGATTTGTATATTATGAAAAAGGTAAAATTGCTGAAAAACAAAATTATAAATCTGGAAAATTAGATGGTGTATCTGAATGGTATTCGGAAAAAAACACGGTTCTTAAAGAGTTTTTATATGTTGATGGTGAATTGCATGGTCCTTCAAAATATTATAGTCCAAAAGGAAATTTATTAGCAGAGGGGCAGTATAAAAGAGGAAAGAAGGATAGTGTTTGGAAATACTATGAAAATGGAACGTTAAAGGAAGAAAAAGACTTTACTTATAAACCCAAATATATTAATAAAAGCAACTAAAAAAAAGCCCCTTGATTGCTCAAAGGACCTCTTTTTCATAGACAACTTTAATCAATGATTAAGAGTTGCCTACAATCAACAAACCAAACTAATTTTTTTAGCTAGAAGAAGGTAATAATACTTTATCAATTACGTGTATCACACCATTTGTTGCATGTACGTTTAATAAGTCAGTCAATAAACTGGCAGCTGTAGTAGAACCATTCGCATCTTGTACGGTTAAATTGCCTAAGTTTATTGTGACATTTTGATCGTTTAACATTGGGACAGCTCCATTTGATAAATCGGTTGAAAACACATAAGCATTAGACTTAACAACGTGGTGCGTTAATATACCTGCTAAGGCAGCTGGAGCGGTAGCATTTATTTCAGCTTCATCATAACCTGCCGCTAGAAAAGCAGTATCTGTTGGAGCGAATACAGTATAAGGTCCATCACCAGAAAAGAAATCTGCTAAACCAGCTCTTGCTAGAGCAGCAGACAATAATGTGAATTCTCCTGGATTATCACCAGCAAAACTAGCTACTATTTCATTTATTGTATTTGTAGGTGGTACTAAAGTTCTATCAATTACATGTACAACACCATTTGATCCAATAATATCTGTTGCGACAACTTCAGTTGTTCCATTTATAAAAACACCTGAACCAGCATTGGTTACATATATATTTCCACCTACAGTACCAACCTCCGCAGCTGATCCATCTGTAGTTGGTAGCATAGAGGCCATAATGGTAGCGCCATTGATAACATGATAAGCTAGTATTGCATCTGCACCATTAACATCAGTAATTCCAGCAGCTGCAAAAGCATCATTAGTTGGAGCAAATAATGTTAAACCATTTCCACCAGTACCATCACTTAAAAGTAATTCTAAAATACTTGGTTCAGCAGCTAAAACTGCAGCTATAAGTGTTGTGAAATCTTTGTTAAAATATGCAGGTGCAACAATAGTCCCTACTATTGGTACTATTGAAGGTGGTACTATTACGCTATCAATAACGTGAACTACACCATTTGTTCCAAGAACATTACCTAAAATAACCTGTGCACCTTCAATAAATATCCCACTACTGTCGGATACTAAATCCGCATCTTCTCCATTTGCCATTGTTATAGGACCGGTAGTAACTGCACTAGCCTCTACTGCGGCGGCAGTGAATACATGATATTGTAATACATTTTTTAAAACATCTTCAGGAATATCATCTATAGAAGCTTGTCCTATTGCTGCTAAAAGACCGTCAAATGCAGTGTTTGTTGGTGCAAAAACAGTGTAAGTTCCATCTGTACTAAGTAAATTAACTAAATCTGGATACTTTACTAATGCAGAAACTAAATCAGATAATTCTGGAGTAGCTTGAGCTAGTTGAACAATATTACTTGTTGGCACGAATGGTGCAGGACCGTCATCGTCACTACACGAAGTTACTAAAATCAATCCTATAAAAAGGAAAGATAAATTTCTTAATTTTTTTAAGGTTTTCATTTTTAATCTTATTAGTTAAACTTTGTTCAACAAATATACACCATCATTAAACAAAAAAACAAATTTTGTTTCATAAAATTTGTTAAAAATTAAACAAAAATGTATTTCGTCTAGTTATCCTGCTTAATTATGTTAAATAAATTTGCTAATAATATGTATCTTTGTACCCTAATTTTTTAAGGTGAAAAGAGTTGTAATTGGGCTTTCAGGTGGTGTAGATTCTAGCGTTGCGGCTTATTTATTAAAGCAGCAAGGGTACGAGGTAATTGGCTTATTTATGAAAAATTGGCATGATGATTCAGTAACTATTTCTGATGAGTGCCCTTGGCTAGATGATAGCAATGATGCCATGCTTGTTGCAGAAAAATTAGGAATCCCTTTTCAAACCGTAGATTTAAGCGAACAATATAAAGAGCGGATAGTTGATTATATGTTCAACGAATATGAAAATGGAAGAACACCAAATCCAGATGTACTATGCAATAGAGAGATTAAGTTTGATGTATTTATGAAAATTGCTTTAGAACTTGGAGCCGATTATGTTGCTACAGGTCATTATTGTAGAAAAGGAACTATTAATAAGGATGGTAAAGAAATCTATCAATTATTAGCTGGTATTGACAATAATAAAGACCAATCTTATTTTTTATGTCAATTATCTCAAGAGCAGTTATCAAAATCTCTTTTTCCCATAGGCGAATTAACAAAACCTCAAGTTAGAGATATTGCAAAAGAGATTGACTTGGTTACCGCTGATAAAAAAGATTCTCAAGGGCTTTGTTTTATAGGTAAAGTTAAATTACCAGATTTTCTCCAGCAGCAACTAAAATCAAAAGAAGGTGCTATTGTTGAAATTCCTAGTGAACAAAACATTTTTAATTTAGAAGAACCAACATTTAATTCTGAAGAAGAAAAACTAAAATATTTATCTCGTAAAATTAATTATAAAATTGAGTACGGCAAAATAGTTGGAAAGCATCAAGGTGCACATTATTTTACAAAAGGACAAAGAAAAGGATTAGCAGTAGGAGGTACGATAGAGCCTTTATTCGTCATTGATACCGATGTTAAAGAAAATGTTATTTATACTGGGCAAGGTAAATTACACCCTGGTTTGTTTAAGAAAGCATTATATGTTTGTGATGAAGAATTGCATTGGATTCGTGAAGATTTAGCTTTAAAAACAGATGAAAAGATGCAAGTAACAGCAAGAATTAGATATAGACAAGACCTACAGGATGCCACACTTTATAAAGTTGAGGGCGGTTTGTATGTTGAATTTAATGATTTTCAATCAGCAATTACTGAAGGTCAGTTTGTGGCTTGGTACATTAATGATGAGCTTATAGGTTCTGGAGTTATTTCGTAAATTGTCATTAAAAACGTTATGATTAAGAAAACAATCTTTTTTTGCGTTCTCTTTATTCAATTTGTAGTTTTTTCTCAAGAGGATGCCTGGATTTATTTGGTTGATAAGGAGAATGTTGCAACTTCTATTGCAAATCCAATTTCAATTCTTACTCAAAAAGCTATAGACAGAAAAGCAAGACATAACATTGCAATTGATAAGCGCGATGTTCCTGTAAACGAAACTTATATTGCACAACTTAAAAATGCAACTGGCATAATAGTTTTAGCCAAATCTAAATGGTTTAATGCAGTACATGTAAGAGGTACACAAACTAATATTGATAATCTATTAACCAATCCATCAATCTCATTTATAGATTATATAGATTTTGCTGATAAAAGTTTAAATACCACAAAGATTTCTAAAATAAAGAAGGCTGATAATAAATTTGAAATTGAAAACACCTTTGTGAATTTTAATTATGGTAATACTCAAAATCAAGTTGAAATGATCAATATCGATGATTTACACCTTAGTGATTATACAGGAGAAGGACTTACCATTGGAGTCTTTGATTCAGCATTTACTAATGTAAACATTATAGGAGCTTTTCGACGTATTAGAGATGCTGGTAATTTACTTGGAGGCTATGATTTTGTTGATAGAACAAATAATTTCTATGCTCATGATCCAAGACCCTCTAGTATTAGTCATGGCACACAAGTATTAAGTACGATGGCGGGATTTATTTTAAATGCCTATGTTGGAACCGCACCAGACGCATTCTATTATTTGTTTAGAACCGAAGATGAAGCTAGCGAAACCCCCGTAGAAGAAAGTTATTGGGTAGAAGCTGCTGAAAGAGCAGATAGTTTGGGTATTGATATTATCAATACGTCTTTAGGGTATTCAACATTTGATAATCCAAGTTATAACTATTCATCTACAGATTTTGATGGAAATACAGCTTTTATAACCAGAGGTTCTAACATTGCTTTTGAAAAAGGATTGATGTTAGTCACTTCAGCTGGTAATTCTGGGGCATCTGGAGTAAGTGCACCCGCAGATTCTCAATATGTATTATCAGTAGGTGCCGTTAATTCTTCTGGTGGTTATGCGTCTTTTAGTTCGGTTGGTAGTACTATTCAACCATCAATAAAACCAGATGTTGTCGCTAGAGGACAAACCCCATATTTAATTAATGCTAATAATTCTATAGTTCAGAACAATGGTACATCATTTAGTTCACCTATTGTTGCTGGTGCTGTAGCTTGTTTAATGCAAGCCCTACCCAATAAAACCAATGCTGAAATTATGCAATTGATTAGAGCATCTTCATCTCAATTTAATTCACCAGATTTCCAGTTGGGCTATGGAATTCCTGACTTACAATTGGCATTAAGTAATGCATTATCTGTTGATGATAGAATTTACGATGACATAAATTTATATCCAAGCCCTACTAAAGGATTAGTTTATTTTAATATACCTTCAAACAAAATTGAACTGAAAGTAATTATATATAATGTTCTTGGCAAACAAATAAAAGTGTTTTTAATCTCAAAAAACAACAGTGAAATGGATATATCCTCTGTGCCTAAAGGGCTTTACCTTGCGGTTCTGGAATTTAATAATAGCTCAAAAACTATAAAACTTATAAAAGAATAATGCCAAATCGAATTACAGAACTTTTTAATATTAAATATCCTATAATTCAAGCGGGTATGGTTTGGAATAGTGGATGGCGATTAGCATCAGCTTCTAGTAATGCTGGTATTTTAGGATTAATAGGCGCTGGTTCTATGTATCCAGAAGTATTAAGAGAACATATTCAAAAATGTAAAAAAGCAACTCTTAAACCTTTTGGTGTCAATGTGCCCATGCTGTATCCAAACATTGAAGAAATTATGGATATTATTGTTGAAGAAGGTGTAAAGATTGTTTTTACTTCGGCAGGTAATCCTAAAACTTGGACGGATTGGTTAAAAGATAGAGATATAACTGTGGTTCATGTAGTAAGTAGCGTAAAATTTGCTTTAAAAACACAAGAAGCGGGTGTCGATGCTATAGTTGCTGAAGGTTTTGAAGCTGGTGGACATAATGGGCGAGATGAAACAACAACATTAACGCTAATACCTATGGTTAAAGAGAAAATACGAATTCCGCTGATAGCTGCTGGAGGAATTTCAACAGGAAAAGCGATGTTAGCATGCATGGTTTTGGGAGCAGATGGTGTACAAATTGGAAGCCGGTTCGTTGCAAGTGAAGAAAGTTCAGCACATGATGCTTTTAAACAAGTGGTTGTTGATGCTAAAGAAGGTGATACACAACTTACTTTAAAAGAGTTAGCTCCTGTTAGACTGTTCAAAAATAAATTTTATGAGGAGGTACAAGCACTTTATAAAACCAACCCAACCATAGAAGAGCTTAAAGCCCTTTTGGGTAGAGCGCGAGCTAAAAAAGGAATGTTTGAAGGCGATTTAGAAAACGGTGAACTAGAAATTGGGCAAATTTCTGGTTTAATTCATGATATAAAACCAGTTTCAAATATTGTTATAGATATAATTAGTGAGTTTGAAGAAGCTAAGAAATTAGTATCTAAATTATAAGAACATAAAAAAGGAGGAAATTTTTTTCCTCCTTTTTAAATATTGAAACTTAAGCTATAATTTATTAATCCCTTTATAAAATAAAAGCTAAAAGTGTTTCTAATTTGCTATCGTTCTTATTAAGAATGCTTCTTTAAAAGCAATGCGAATTTAAAAAATATTATAAAAAGACTAGCATTAATTACGATAGAGTTATTAACATTTGTTAATCTAATTTTATTCTAAAAGGGCTCACCTAAAATTGGTAAACAAAAAGCTTAAAGCTACATTTGCCAGATGCAATTAGCAAATTACACTAAAGAATTTAAATATAATTGGCAACTAGCGGCTCCTGTAATGTTAGGCATGCTGGGGCATACATTTGTTAGTTTTGTTGATAATATTATGGTGGGCCAATTGGGAACAGCAGAATTAGCAGCAGTCTCTTTGGGTAATAGCTTTATGTTTATCGCCATGTCTATAGGTATTGGTTTTTCAACGGCCATTACGCCACTAGTTGCCGAGGTAGATGCAACGAAAGATTTTAGTAGGGGAAAATCATCGTTTAAACATGGTTTGTTTTTGTGCACTGTTTTAGGAGTTCTCCTGTTTTTAATGGTGTTTTTTGCTAAGCAATTCATGTATTTAATGAAGCAACCTGTTGAAGTTGTAGAACTAGCAATTCCGTATTTAGATTTGGTAGCATTTTCACTCATCCCATTAATTATATTTCAAGGATATAAACAGTTTAGTGACGGATTATCTATGACACGCCCTCCTATGTATGCTACACTTTTGGCAAATATTATAAATATAATTTTAAACTACTTATTAATTTTTGGGAAATTTGGTTTTCCAGAATTGGGCATAATAGGTGCTGCATATGGTACTTTAGCTTCTAGGTTTATAATGGTTTGGTATTTGTGGTTTTTATTAAAAGGAAAAGAAAAATCGAAGATCTATATCACCAACATCAAATTTTTTGTACTCAATAAATTAATGCTTAGAAAAATTATAAATCTTGGTGCTCCTAGCGCGATGCAAATGTTTTTTGAGGTAGCCATTTTTACAGCGGCTATTTGGTTAAGTGGTTTATTGGGTAAAAATCCGCAAGCAGCAAATCAAATTGCTTTAAATTTATCATCTATGACATTTATGGTAGCTATGGGTTTGAGTGTAGCATCCATGATTAGAGTAGGAAATCAAAAAGGATTAAAAAATTATTTTGAATTACGCCGAATTGCTTTTTCAATATTTCTTTTAGGGATTATATTGGCGACATGTTTTGCTATTTTGTTCTTTGTTTTTCATGATTATTTACCCAAATTGTATGTAGATTTTGATGATACTGAAAATTTAATTGATAATACTGAAGTGGTCCGTATTGCATCTAAACTCTTAGTTGCTGCAGCTATTTTTCAAATAAGCGACAGTATACAAGTATTAGTTTTGGGTGCTTTACGTGGCTTACAAGATGTGAAAATACCAACTATTGTAACCTTTATTTCATATTGGCTTATTGGTTTTCCTGTAAGTTGGTATTTTGGAAAAGCTGATGCTTATGGAAGTTTTGGCATATGGATGGGTTTATTGGCAGGTTTAACCACCGCTTCAATTTTGTTGTATATTAGGTTTAATTATTTAACTAAAAAGTTGATTAAAGTAGAGATGTCTAAAGTTACGCCTACTTAAAGTTAAAAAAGGATGACGAATAAAGAGTTTGCCCAAGTTTTAGAAAAAAGAACCATTGAATTTGCTATAGAAATTCTCAAAAATTCAAGAAGTCTTATAAATACGTCAGAACCTTTAGTTTTACAAAATCAAATATCAAAATTTGGTACAAGCTTAGGTGCTAACTATCGAGAAGCAAACAGATCTTGAAGCCTAAAAAATCTCAAGAATAAAATTTAAATCCGTTTAGCTGAAGCGAGTGAAACAGATTACTAGTTAGATATTGTTGAGAATATGCAATTATCGAAAACAATAAATATTTTTAAATTGAGAATTGAAGCCAAAGAACTTTTAGCTATTTTTACATCCATGTCTAATAAGCTTTAGAAAATTAAATTTAAGTGGTAGTGCATTCGAGAAATAAAAACTTTAAGTACTTATAACTTTAGACATTTTAAACTATCAAACAAATGATACTTCCAAAATTTATACTTGGTGACCATACTGAATTCCCAAATGCTATTTACGTTATTCATACCGAATTCCCAAGGTTTATAATTAATCTTGAAAATGATGAGGTAGAATGGTTTGAAGATTTTGATGATGACGATCAAAATGAATTGGAAGCGGAAACTGAAAACGCTATTAAACAAGCCACTGAATTTTACGATGCAGAAGTAGCAAAGTATGATGAATAAAGTGTTATGATTGAACAACTTTTAGAATACGATACTGAGCTATTTTTGTTTTTAAATAACTTAGGTTCTCCCATTTGGGATGATTTATGGTTGATTGTAACCAATAAAATCGCATCAATACCTTTATATGCCATCTTATTGTTTTTGCTTTATAAACATTATGGACTAAAATCTATAATCATATTTATTATTACAGTTGCATTGATGATTACGTTTACGGATCAAACGACCAATGTTTTTAAGCGATTTTTTGAGCGCCCTCGCCCATGTGGTGTAGCAGATTTAATAGACCAGATGCGATTTATTGCAATACGCTGTGGAAAGTATGGCTTTTTCTCTGGTCATGCCTCAAACTCTATGTCAGTTGCTGTTTTTACAGGGTTAATGTTGAAATCCTACTATAAAAATCTTATTTTTATTTTATTGCTTTGGAGTTTTATTGTGGCGTATAGCAGAATTTACGTTGGCGTTCACTATCCATTGGATATATTTTGCGGAATGACTTTTGGAGCTATTTCTGGATTTTTATTTCATAAGCTGGCTAGCTATTTATTACAACGTTTTACAAGGCTCTAATCTTTTAATTTCAGTAAATAATCGGCCGCCGCAAAAGGCGTAGTTTTATTATTTTCAATAAGTTGAAGCTGTTTAGATAATTCTTTATTTATTTTTTCAGAACTAAAAAACTCAGACTTTAATTGGTCCTCAATCGTTTGAATCAGCCAAAATTTATTCTGTTCGTTTCGTTTTTTATCAAAATATTTATTTTGAGACGTGATGCTAAGGTAGTCTAAGATAATAGTCCAAATAGCATTGATACCTTCATTATTTATAGCACTACATAAAGTAACTTTTGGTTGCCAATTTGAAGATTTTTCAGGGTAGAAGTGAAGCGCTCTGTTAAACTCAACCTTAGCGAGTTTGGCTTTTTTTAAATTATCGCCATCTGCTTTATTGATGGCAATCGCATCAGCAATTTCTATTATCCCGCGTTTAATACCTTGAAGTTCATCTCCAGCACCTGCTAGTTTTAATAATAAAAAGAAATCAACCATACTATGTACCGTAGTTTCACTTTGACCTACACCCACAGTTTCAATTAAAATAATATCAAAACCAGCAGATTCGCATAAAATTATAGTTTCACGTGTTTTGCGAGCAACACCACCTAACGAATTTCCGGAAGCAGAGGGACGAATAAAAGCATTTTCGTTTTTAACCAAATCTTCCATACGGGTCTTATCACCTAAAATACTTCCTTTAGTTATAGAGCTCGTCGGGTCTATTGCTAAAACCGCAACGCGTTTTCCTATGGTGGTTAAATATGTTCCGAAAGTTTCAATAAAGGTACTTTTCCCAACTCCAGGAACACCAGTAATACCAATACGAATAGAGTTATTAGCATAAGGCAAACACCCTTTTATAATGTTATTAGCTTGTTCTAAATGTTTTGGGTTTTTACTTTCAACTAAAGTGATGGCTTTACTTAAGGCAGGAATATTTTGGTTTAAAATATCAGAAATTATAGTATGTGTATCAACGTCTGCTTGTCGTCTTTTTTTGATTTTTTTTATTGAACTAGTATTAGTTATTTCTGATTGAGAAACTCCTTTTTTTTCTGTTAAAGCTGATTTGTTTTGTTTTGACTTTGCCACGAATTCACTAATCTTTCTATAAAATATAATTTTGTTTTCATTATACTGGAAACGGAATACTGCGACTATAAACTCATTTTAAAGGCACAGAAACTTTGGTGTCATCCCAAGCCATGGTTAAAAACAAGTTATCTGTTGAATTATCAAAGGCTATGGTAAATTGCTCAACATCTGATTTTATTTTTTCTATCGGTACATCAATTTTTAAAGCATCATAATTGGGGTCCCACATGGGCTTCATTTCAGAATCTACACCCCAAGCATATTGTTTGGAGTTGAAAATAACGGTCCATACAGAATCTTTAGGTACGGTCCATAGGGTATATTTTCCTTCGGGCAATGGCATACCGCCAACTTCTAAAGATTTATTGGTTTCAAAAGTTGTGGCTTCGTTTGCTCCTGTTCGCCACACTTCATTAAAAGGAACCAAAGCTCCAAAAATTTCCCGATCTTTTTTATATGGCCTGTTGTAAAATACTTTCAGTTCTAAGTCGTTTAACTCAAATTTTACGGTGTCTTTTGGACTTAATCGTGATGCAAATATATTTTCGACAAAAACTGAATATAAAAATAAGCCTAAAGCTATGATGGATAAGAGTACTAATGTGCGTTTTAAAAAGCTGTTCATATTGAGAAATTAATTTGGATATAAATATACTTTAAAAGTCATAATTACTAAAAAGCTAACGTAGTTTTATTTCGGTTTGTTGCAGAGAACAAATTTGATGGAGGAAATAAGACGACTGATTAAGGCAAATTGAGACTAAAACAGCATCTTTAAACTGCGGATTGCAGACTATAGGTGCGTTAGGGATAGTAATGAAAATCCCGCAGGCACGAGGAATTGTAATGGATAGCTCGACCCTTTTGGGTAACGCCCAAATTTATTATTTAAAAAAAAGTATATTTTTTGCAACACTTTATTTTTTTTACCGTCTTTTAAATGAACGAAACCATTGCCAACTAAGTTTTATAACTTTATAAGGTATTAAAAAACAATGTAGAATAAGCATGTTTCAAGTTGATATTATTGAAAAATGTAAACAGAATAATCGCAAAGCACAATTGCAGTTATACAACCAGTACTGCGATGGTATGTATATGGTTGCTAAACGGTTTTTGAAAGATGCTGCTGATTCTGAGGATGTGGTGCAAGAGGCTTTTATAAAGGCTTTTACAAAACTGCACCAATATGAAGCGGAAGTTACTTTTGGAGCATGGTTGAAACGTATTGTAGTTAATACAAGTATTGATTTCTTGAAATCTAAAAAACAACAATTAGTTAATTTAGAAGAGGTGCACCTGAAAGTTATTGATACTACAAATGACGACAAATGGTTAGTAGATGATGCAATTACCATTGATGATGTGAAAACTGCGATTAATAAATTGCCAGAGAAATACGAGTATGTGGTCATGCTTTATTTGATTGAAGGTTACGATCATCAAGAAATTTCGGAGATTTTAAATATTACTGAAGTGGCATCACGAACTCAATTATCAAGAGGAAAAGTAAAATTACAAGAACTATTAACACTTAAAAAAAATGGCAAAAGATATTAGAGATTTTTTTAAAGATGATATGATATCGCATGAAAAAATACCAAAAAATCATCAAACCCGATTTCTAAATAAGTTGAATAAAGCTTTACCTGAACAACCAGTAAAAAGCACCATTAATTGGTTTGGTATAGCGGCAAGTATGGTTGTTTTTTTAGGGTTGAGTTTTGGAGCTTATAAATATTTTAAACCGCATGTAGCTTCTATAAATACTATGGAAACAAAAACTTTAGGTGATGTATCTCCTGGTTTAAAAAAAGTTGAGGATTACTATTTGGCAAGCATCCATTTAGAGTTATCTAAAATGAAGCCAACTGATGAAACCAAAGAACTTTTTGATAGTTATTTGTCACAATTAAAGGATCTGGATGAAGAATATCAAAGGTTGTCTTTAGAATTAACTGAATCTGGACCAAGTGAGCTAAATGTAAATGCCCTGATTGATAATTTAAAATTTCGACTGAACTTATTGTATCGGTTAAGAACACAATTAAAACAATTAAATACTTCTAAACACAATGCAGATGAAGTAAAACAATCCATCTAAAAAATCAAAAAATGAACATATCAATTATAAAAATTAAATTATTCACATTAAGTTGCCTGTTCGCAGGCACTGTGTTTGCTCAAGAAAGGCTAACAAAAGTATCTCAATCTATAAAAGTAGATAAGGATGTAACCATTGATTTAAATACAAGTTACACCCATATTATTTTTGATACTTGGAATAAAGGAACCGTTGAAATTGAAGCCTATATTGAAGGTGAAGGTTTAAGTAAAGAAGAATTGGACAAAGCATTAAAATCATGGAATGTGGATATTGATGCCTCGCAAAATAACGTTTCGATATCTACAAAGGGAAATACAGCTCCATTTGTATGGGCGCATCATGTTGATAGCGATGATGAAGCAGCACATGTTATTATGAAAGAGTTAAAATTTGAACTTGCTGATATGCCAGATTTTAACTTTGATTACCATTATGAAATGCCAAAGCTACCAGAACTCCCAGAAATGCCAGAGCTACCAGAATTACCAAAAGGCGTAAATAAGATTCAATTTGATTATAAAGCGTACCAAAAAGATGGTGAAAAATATTTGGAAGAATACACCAAAAAATTTGAAGCTACTTTTGGAAAAGATTATGCTAAAAAAATGGAAGCTTGGGGTGAAAAATTTGGTGAAGAGTGGGGAGAAAAGTATGGCAAACAAATGGAAGATTGGGGTGAGTGTTATGCTAAACACATGGAACAACAAGCTAAAAATAAAGAATTTCATGTTAAACACATGGAAGAACAACACAAACTTATAGAAAAGCAACACAATGCAAATGCTAAAATACATCAAAAGATGGCAGAAGAACATGAAGCACATGGCATAGGTCATAAAAAATTAGCTGATAAAAGACGCGAATTAGTTGAGAAACTAATTCATGAAGAATCACATTCTAAAATAAAGAAAACCATAAAAATAAAAATGCCTAAAGACGCTAAATTAAAAGTTAATGTACGCCATGGCGAGTTAGAATTTGCTTCAAATATTAATAATTTGAAGGCCGATTTATCATATACTAAATTTACAGCAAATAGCATTAATGGGAGTTCAACTTCCATTAATGCCTCTTATTCCCCCGTATATGTTTCTCAATGGAATTTGGGAGCGTTAAATTTAAAATATGTAAAAAAAGCTGAATTTAGTAATGTAAAGAATATGGTTTTAAATTCTAATTCTTCAAATGTAGCTATAGATAATTTATCTGGTAGTGCCATTATAGATGGTAATATAGGCCAATTAAAAATTTTAAAAGTTGATGATACTTTCAATAATTTAAATATCATCATTCAAAATGGTGATACGATAATTGCATTACCAAAAGCAACTTATAATTTACAATACAAAGGCACCAACTCTCGATTTACTCATCCGCAAAACGCATCTAAAGAAGATATTGCTTCATTCTCAAATCATAATATTGGTAGTTCAAAAAATATTATTATTAATGCTAAGTATAGTCAAGTCATTATGCAATAATTATTCTTTATCAATTTGATTATTTGCTCGTTCCAGTTCTTTTTTGGTAGGCTGTTCTGGCTTTTGCTCGTTAGCTAAAGCAGGCTCAAAGCTAAGCTCAGCATAAAATGGAAAATGATCCGAATTTATATCACTACACGTTTTAGATCTTATATGCCTAAATTCTTCAGAGATAAATATATGGTCTAATGGCCATCTCATAATAATGCTTTTCGCATCATAAGTATTGTAAAGCCCTCTTCCTAATCTTACATCCAAAAGTGTACTTACATTTTTGAAGAGTTTTGATGTTTCAGACCAAGCGACATCATTAAAATCACCAAATGCAATTACCGGTAAATTAGAATTTAAACTTTGTTTAGCAATCATCATCATTTCAGCATCTCTATCAGTAGACATAGGGTTTTCCTGAGGCATTGGTGGGGTGGGGTGAATTGCGAAAATTTGTATGGTGTCTTTTGATTTTAAAACGAGCTTTGTATGAATTGAAGGAATACTGTCACTTATTAAAAATTTAACTTCTGGATTAATAAGTGGTAATTTAGAGAACATAACCATTCCGTAGGTGTTGTTTAATGGGTGGAGCACGCTATATTTATATTGGCTAGAAACATGTTTGCTGATCTCTTTTAGCCATCTGTTATTTACCTCTGTAAATAACATCAAATCCGCCTCTAATGAATCAATTTCGTTTAGAAGATTTTCACTTTCCTTATTTTTTTGTAAAACATTTGCCGTAAATATTTTGAGTTTAGTTTTTGCAGATTCAGAAGCATTTAGCACTTCATAATCAGCAAAAGCAGTATATGGATAAATTTTTGAAAACTGAAAAACAAAACATGCTATCAAGGTAGTCATAAAAAAATAATCTCTATAATCCTTAAAATCAAATTTTATAATATAAGTGGTAATGGCTACGGCCGTTAAGAAGGTTAATTGTAAATGCGGAAAATCAAACATTCTTATCCACCAAAAATCTGCTGCAATAAAAGGTATAAGTGTTAAAATGATAGCAATAAAACCGAAAACTGTTAAAATTGTTTTTAGTGTGGAATCTTTGATAAATGGCATAATAGGGTTGGTTATAATTGAGTTACGTAAATTTAGCTAAAAATTCACAGTCTTGGAAGCACTTTACGGTTATGATCAATAACTCTTTTGATTGCGATAAAAATACTTCAAAATTTTAGATGAATAGCTCATATTCTGTTTATAATTCTACAAAAATCTTCTTTAAACGAGATAAAAATAATTTCCTTTTATTGCGTTAATAATATCAGTTTTAGAGCTAACCATAGGATTACTAAACACTTATATTTACCCTATTAGTAATCTTAAATATAAAATTATGAAAACATTACAAGATTTATTCGAACACGAAATCAAGGATTTATATTCAGCCGAAAAACAATTAGTTGAAGCTTTACCAAATATGGTTAAAGCAGCCTCAGACAGTAAACTACAAAAGGCTTTTTCTGATCACTTAGAAGAAACCAAAGAACATTTTGATAGAATACATTCTATTTGTGAAACGTTAGATATCAATCCAACAAGTACAAAATGTAAAGCTATGGAAGGTTTGGTTAAAGAATGTGAAGGCATGATAAAAGAGGATGCTGACGCTGATGTAAAAGATGCTGGATTGATTGCCTGCGCACAACGTGTAGAACATTATGAAATTTCTGGTTACGGAACAGCAGTTCGTTTTGCTAAAGAACTTGGACATAAAGACATTGCCAAAAAGTTGCAAAAAACTTTGGATCAAGAATACAAAGCGGATCAGCATATGGATAATCTAGCTATGAGACGACTGAATAAAGAGGCTATGGCCTAAAGATTTTTTGAAGTGAAAATTGAGGATAGTAGAACCGATAGTGAAAACTATCGGTTTTTTTATACCCTCTATTTTGATAAATAAAATTTCAAAAGTGTTAGTTTTTCTTTTCAAAATAACCGATATTTAAAAACCTCAATATATACTGCTTATGTCCTTTGAACGTACCAAAGAAAAACTTAAAATTTTAGCTGATGCTGCTAAGTACGACGTGTCTTGTTCGTCTAGCGGAAGTAAAAGAACCAATACCAATAAAGGTTTGGGTGACGCCACAGGCATGGGTATTTGCCATTCATATACCGAAGATGGTCGCTGTGTTTCATTATTGAAAATACTACTTACAAACCATTGTGTTTTTGATTGTGCCTATTGTGTTACAAGAAAAAGTAATGATATAAAACGTGCCGCTTTTAAAGTTCAAGAAGTGGTTGATTTAACTATTAATTTTTACAGAAGAAACTACATTGAAGGCTTATTTTTAAGTTCGGGGATATTTAAAAATGCCGATTATACCATGGAGCGTTTGGTAGCCGTGGCCAAAAAACTAAGACTAGAAGAGAATTTTAATGGCTATATTCATTTAAAATCTATTCCAGGAGCATCAGATGAGCTCATGCGAGAAGCAGGATTATATGCAGATAGACTTAGTGTTAATATTGAAATACCTACCAAATCAGGCTTAAAATTATTAGCCCCAGATAAAAATCACGAAGATTTTATAAAACCGATGTTGAAGGTTAAAAATGAAATTATTCAATATAAAAATGAAAAGAAAATTATTAAAAACACACCAAAATATGCACCAGCTGGACAAAGCACTCAAATGATCATTGGAGCAAGTGGTGAAAATGATTTTCAAATTATGCAAACGTCTAATCACTTTTATAAAAATTATAATTTAAAACGGGTTTATTATTCAGGTTATGTACCCATTAGTTATGATAGTCGATTACCAAGTATTGGCAGTGATGTACCTATGTTACGAGAAAATAGATTGTACCAAACTGATTGGTTAATGCGATTTTATGGGTTTAATGTAAATGAAATTTTAAATATAAATCATCAATATTTAGATTTAGATATTGATCCTAAGTTAAGTTGGGCATTGAGAAACTTACATGAATTTCCAGTAGATGTTAATAGAGCTGATAAACACATTTTAGCAAGAATTCCTGGTTTGGGAATGCAATCAGTTTCTAAAATTCTGAATGCAAGACGTTTTAGGAATTTAAACTGGGAGCACCTAAAAAAAATAGGAGTTGCCTTAAACAGAGCTAAGTATTTTATGGTATGCGACTCCAATGATTTTGAACGTAGAGATTTAACTTCAGCTCAAATAAAATCATTTATTTTACAAAATTCTACAAGTAAATACACAAAAACATGGAGTAATCAATTAAATTTATTTGGATAGCATGCAACATTCAAATTTAATATATGATGGTACTTTTGATGGGTTTTTAACTTGTGTTTTCTACGTATATGAATATCAACTTAAAGATGCTCAAATTCAAAATAAGTATACAGCGCAGAATTTACTTTTTTCAAATCCTGAAACTGTGATAACCGATACTACAAAGTCTGACAGGGTTTGGAAGGGTATTAAAAGCAAACTTTCTAAAAACAGATCTTATCAATTATATTATGCTTTTTTAAGTGAAAAGGAAAACATTGAAAATATATTGTTGGATTATATTAGATATGCTTTTAAAAGCACGATTTCAATAGATAAAGATTACGCAAATCATACCGTTTTAAAAATTTCTCAAATAGCGAAAATGGTTGGTCGAGAAAAACATAGAATGGAAGCTTTTGTGAGATTTAAGTTGACAAAAGATGGTATTTATTTTGCTAATATCGATCCAGATTTTAATGTATTACCACTAATTTTAAAGCATTTTAAAAGTAGGTATGCCGATCAAAAATGGGTAATTTATGATGTAAAACGCCATTACGGTTTGTATTATGATTTAAATAAAGTTGAGATTATTAATTTTGAATTTTCAAAAGATTTCGACCCTTCAAAAACATCTTCAAATTATTTTTCTGATGAAGAGTTTGAATTTCAAAAACTATGGCAAGATTATTTTAATAGTACTAATATTGAATCAAGAAAAAATATGAAACTTCATATTCGCCATGTACCGAAGCGCTATTGGAAGTACTTAAGTGAAAAACAACCGTTATAAATTTACACACGCTTTACAAAAGCTTTAGCCCAATCTTCAATCCGTTTGCCAAAACATTCTAAAATTGCATCAACGCCTATAACACTCCCTTTTGAAAGTCTTCCAAGTACAGAAATTGATTTATTAGATTCGTCGTTGGGCATTATAACAGTACCATCAGTATTAGTATCAATACCTAAATCAGAATGTATAGGTTGAATTATATTATGATTTAATAGCGATTTTATAATTTTCGAATTTACTTTTTTAAGTTGAGGCGTGTCTAAAACACTGTTTATCATGATATTGGTTTCACATTGTTTTTGGTAACTATTTTCAAACTTCCACCCATTTTTTGTAGGTGTTATTTTAGGATTATTTACAAAATCTAAATCAAGAACATTAGCCTCTACAAGGGCAAGCATTTGTTGAATACTTTCTACAGGCGGCCCGTATGAGTAACGTTTGCTTCTATCATCTAAATCTATAACCTGCTTAATTATTTTATGATTTACATTCGCATGCGAGAAAGCTATATATAATGTTGGCTGACATTGACGCCACACCTGCCAAATGCAATAATCTAAAGTGATGGGTTCATTACCCAAAGCCATATTTACAAAACTTTGTATTGTTTTATATACAGAGGTTTCTCTATTAAAAATTAAATCATGTTTAAAAGTTTCATCATTTAAATAATTTAATACAATAGCTTCAATAGCATCGTTTTCATAGCTATGATGCAATGCTTTCTGATTTAAGTTTGTGTAAATAGACGCAACAATTTTGGAGATTAGTTTCGTTATAAATTGAATATCATGAACTTCTTTATTATTAAACATTTCAATAGCGTTCTTAACATAGAATAAATCAGTTTTGGTTGGTTTGTACCAATTATCAATTGTTTTACTAATAGGTTTAGGTGCTAATGGCAATCCATCTAATGAAAAGGGGATGAGTTTTGGCTGGTGTTTTTTGGTTTTAATATATTCCGATTCTAAAGTTTTAGGATTAATAATTTTAAAATGGCCATAACGACCTAGAGTACAAGCTCTCATAACATCTACCATGGCTAGTCCAAAACCCATGATGCCAATTTTAATGTCATTATCATTTAATTTAAATTGAGAAACAGGATATGTATGAGTATAAAGTTTTAAATTTTGAAATGAATCAGTGTGGGCTTTCCATGATTTTAATTGCTTAGAAAGTTTTGTTTTTTGGTGACCAACAGTGAACAAAACATCGTCAACACTATAACGTTTATTCATATTTGATGTCAAAATAATTTTATTTTCACTAAAATCAATTTGATCTATTCTAGATTTTACAATTTCGAATACATTTGCTTTGGCTAAACTATTAAAACGTTCACTTAAGTAGTGTCCTACTTTACGCCGTGGCGGAAAAATATCTAATTGAATTTTATTTATTGAAAAATCACACCATTCATGATAAGAAGGAAAAGCCTCTATTATAATGTTATTATAAATAATAGTTGGTCTTTGGGTTAATCCAACTAAAGCTCTTTCGGTGATATTAGCCCAGTTGGAATCTACTTGGGTTGTATTCCATACAGGACCAGCCCCTGGTATAGATGTGGGCTCAAACACCATAATATTAATAATTTTTTTATTTTCGGCTAGTAGTGAAATAACTTGTTCCAATGCATATAATCCACGGGGTCCTAATCCTACAATAGCTAAGTTTTTCATATAATATCTATTTATAAAAAAAGCACCTTAACGGTGCTTTTTTATTTTGTCTATATTTTCAATAGATTAGAAACGATAACGAATACTTAAAGCGATATCAAAATCTAAATCATCCCTATAATCTCCAAATCCAAACTCAGGCCTTGCATCAATAGCTAATTGTAGTGGAATATTAAAATTGTATTCAATACCAATGTCTCCAGCAGCAAAAATAAAAGTTTCGCTATCGTCACCGTTAGAAAACTTATTATCATAACTGTATGAGCCAATACCGCCACCAACACCTGCAAACCAATTAAAGTTGCCATCTAAAAGCCATACCCATTGGTATAATCCAGCTAGTTTAAATCCATCATATCCATTTCCGCTTCTTAAACCTAAATCTAATTCTAAACGGTTATTGTCTCCAAGGGCGCGTTGGTATGAGATTTCGGCACCAAACCCGTCACTGTCTCCAAGACGTAATCCAAGAGCATTTTCAGAAATGGTTTGAGCACTTGATGAAAACGCGAAACCAATAAGGGCGAATGATAATAAAAATAATTTCTTCATAAATTTATAGTTTTAGTTTAATTAATATATATACGGTCATTTTAACAGATTAGACCATTATAATTTTTCAGATTATATTTACAAAAATAACGTCATTTTTGTATATATATTTACGTATATAATATTTTTTTTAACCCAATGCATATAAAAGACTTAAAATCAAAATTATCTGGAAACTTATATGATGACGATTTAATAAAATCCATATATGCAACGGATGCTTCGGTTTACAGAATGTTACCTTTAGCGGTAGCTTACCCGAGACATATTGATGACATTAAAATACTCATTGAGTTTGCTAACACTAATAAAACGGCTTTGATACCTAGAACTGCAGGAACTTCGCTAGCTGGACAATGTGTTGGAAGCGGTATTGTGGTGGATGTTTCTAAATATTTCACAAAAATTATTAGTATTAATGAAGTTGAACAAACTGTGACTTTGCAGCCTGGTGTGGTTCGTGATCAACTCAATAATTATTTAAAACCTTTTGGTTTATTTTTCGGACCTAACACATCAACATCAAACCGATGTATGATAGGAGGGATGGTTGGTAATAATTCTTCAGGCACAACCTCTATTCAATATGGTGTTACTCGTGATAAGGTTTTAGAATTACAAACTATTTTAAGTGATGGGAGCGAAGCTGTTTTTAATGACATAGATTCTAATGAATTTTTTAAAAAAATTAAAGAAAACACATTAGAAGGGCATATTTATAAAACAATTTTTGATGAGTTAAATTCTAAATCTGTTCAAAATCAAATTATCGAGGATTTTCCAAAACCAGAAATACATAGAAGAAATACGGGTTATGCAATAGATGAATTGATAAAATCTAATGTATTTTCAGATACGTCTGAGCCTTTCAATATGTGCAAATTACTTTCTGGAAGTGAGGGTACTTTAGCTTTTACAACCCAAATTACTTTAAAGTTAGATAAATTACCACCTACTCAAGCCATATTAGTAGCTGCACATTTTAATAGTATTGAAAACTGTTTGAAAGCGGTTATACCCGTTATGAAACATAATTTGTATACCTGTGAAATGATGGATAAAACCATTTTAGATTGTACAAAGCATAACAAAACGCAACAAGAAAATAGACAATTTATAGTTGGCGATCCAAAAGCTATTTTGATGTGTGAAGTAAGAGCAGATAATTTGGAAGACGTTGTAAATTCAGCTCAAAAGCTCATATTAGAAATTGAAAAAACAGGTTTAAGTTATGCAAACCCTCAACTAGTAGGCCACGACATTAGCAAAGCCAATGATTTGCGTAGCGCAGGTTTGGGATTGTTGGGTAATATTATTGGAGATAAAAAATCCGCTGCTTGTATTGAAGATACTGCGGTAGCATTATCTGATTTATCTGCATATATTTCTGAGTTTACTCAATTGATGAAAGGTTTTAAACAAGATGCCATTTATTATGCCCATGCAGGTGCTGGTGAACTTCATTTGCGACCAATTTTAAATTTGAAAAAAGCAGAAGATGTTGTTTTGTTCAGGAAAATTACGACTGATGTGGCGCATTTGGTAAAAAAATATAAAGGCTCTATGAGTGGGGAGCATGGTGATGGCATTGTACGAGGTGAATTTATTCCTTTAATGATAGGTGAGAAAAACTATCAAATTTTAAAACGAATTAAAACCGCTTTTGATGCTAATAATATCTTTAATCCAGGAAAGATAGTAGATGCTTTTCCTATGGATAAATCGCTTCGCTACGAGCCAAATAGCGTAGAACCCAAAATAGAAACCCTTTTAGATTTTTCTAAATCTCAGGGTATTTTACGAGAAGCAGAAAAATGCAATGGTTCGGGAGATTGCAGAAAGCTTCCAGAATTTGGCGGAACTATGTGCCCCAGTTATCGAGCAACCAGAAATGAAAAAGATACCACACGTGCTAGAGCAAATGCTCTGCGAGAGTTTTTAACGCATTCAAATAAAGAAAACAAGTTTAATCATATTGAATTAAAAGACGTTTTCGATTTATGTTTAAGCTGCAAAGCCTGCGCTAGTGAGTGCCCAAGCAGTGTGGATGTAGCGAGTTTAAAAGCCGAGTTTCAATATCAATATCAAAAAGCAAATGGAGTGTCTTTTAGGACTAAATTATTTGCATATAATAATAAACTAAACGGCTATAGCAGTAAGCTTCCTAAGCTATCAAATTTTATATTTTCAAACCATTTTACATCATCAATTTTAAAAAAATCTTTTGGAATTGCTAAAGAAAGAAGTTTACCTTTAATTTCAAGTAAAAGTTTAAATGCGTATTATCAGAATTTCAAATTAATTACAAGTAGAGGACATCACATTAAAACCGTTTATTTGTTTAATGATGAGTTTACCAATTATTTAGATACTTCTATTGGAATTGATACATTAGAACTTTTGAAGAGCTTAAATTATGTGGTTGAAATTCTAGACAGCGTAGAATCTGGTCGCGCATTTTTATCAAAAGGATTATTAGAGCAAGCCAAGGCATTAGCAAATAAAAATGTTTCAATATTTAAAAATAAAATTTCAAAAGAAACGCCTTTGATAGGGATTGAACCTTCAGCAATTTTAACTTTTAAAGATGAATATTTAAAATTAGCTGATGATAAAACTTCCGCGGAAGCGATTGCTAAAAATACTTTTTTAATTGAAGAGTTTATTCAACAAGAGGTAGAATTAGGTAATATAAAGCCAGAACAATTCACTTTAGAAAGTAAAACTATTAAGTTTCACGGGCATTGTCATCAAAAAGCAATGAGCAACCAATGGTCAAGTTTTGCTGTGTTAAATCTTCCAAAAAATTATAAAGTGACTATAATACCAAGTGGATGTTGCGGGATGGCAGGTAGTTTTGGTTATGAAAAGGAACATTACGACGTAAGCATGCAAATAGGCGAGCAAACCCTATTCCCAGCGGTTAGAAAAGCTTCAGCAGACATTATTATTTCAGCAAATGGAACCAGTTGCAGGCATCAAATAAAGGACTTTACGCAACGTGAAGCAAAACACCCAGTTACTATTCTAAAAGAAGCCTTGATTTAATAATCGGAATATTCGGTTGGGTAAAGAAAAATAATATCTATATGAGAAACATTATTCTCATATATTTTTTTAGCTTTTAATGTATTCCATTCATCAGATTCTCTAAAGGCTTTCCAATGTGCATCGCGACTTGCCTGATTCTCAAACGTAGTCATATACATCAGGTTAGGCATTTTAGATCCAGAAATAACTTCAGCATAAAACACGGCATTAAAATTTAAACGTTCAAACAGTTTAATTTCACCACCAGCATTAAACATATCAACTTTGTTTTTATGATACTGTTCTGTGGCAGATTCATAACTTCGTAATTCATATACACGCTCTGTTTTTGGACTTTCTAGTTTTGAAGGTTGCATAAATGGCATGTCTTTGAAAGCTTTCATTAAAGTAGATGCTACCCGTTGGTATGGTGGCGCATTATGAGGTGCATTTATGTAAGCATTTCCTGCTAATACATAGTTTTTATCATTATTTAATTTATTCTCATGCGTTACAAATTGTTCCATAGAAGCGAATGGAATAAGAACATATGTTTTTTGAATGGAATCTGTATTATTTGGTTTAAGTTTAAATACACCTATGTTGTTAATCCCTATTTTTTTTAACCCTGGCAAATAAGCTTCATTAAGATATTTATCAGTGGTTGTAGCTTGACTGTTTGAGTTAAAAGTATACACTTTGAGTTGATAATATTCGCTATTACTTATAGTACTTTTAACATCATGATTTGTGCCTTTAGTAGTATGACAGCTATGGAATGAAAATACTAAAAATGATAATAGAAGAGTTTTAATGGTTTGCATATATGAGTTTAAAGGTTTGTAAAAAATGACTAAATATATAACGTGTTTAGCTCGAATAAAAAAATTGCATATGAAGAAATAAAAATAGACATATCTAAAGACTTAATACTAAATAAAAGTATTATTTCTTATTCTTGTCTGTTTGTTTAACAATAGTAATGGCGGCAATTAAACTCCTAATATCCATGTCTTCTAAATCTTCATCAACGTAACATGGTGACAATTTATCTTTATTAAAGTTATAAATTTTCCAACGTTTAAATTGATATTCTAACGCAGTGAAATTTTCAACCCAATCACCAGAATTTAAATACATGGTCTTACCGTATTTATTTTCATAATATTCTATTTTTGGTTGATGTACGTGTCCGCAAACTACATAATCATAGTCATTTTCAATAGCTAAATCAGAAATAAGACGTTCAAAATCAAGGATATATGTCATGGTGCCTTTGTCGCCATTTTTAATTTTTTTAGATAACGAGTAACGTTCTTTTCCAAGCTTTTTTAAATACCAATTGGCGCATCGATTTAGTAGGATTAAAACATCATAACCATAACGCCCTAATTTAGCTAACCATTTCGTGTTTTGAATGGAAAAATCAAACACGTCACCATGAAAAAACCAAGCTTTTTTACCATCTATTTCTAAAACTATTTTATTTACAATTGAAATATTTCCGATATGCATGCCCGCAAACTTACGAAGCATATCGTCATGGTTTCCAGTAATATAAATAATTTCTGAACCCTGAGAAGCCATGTCCATTAGTTTCTTAATCACTTTTAAGTGTGATTTCGGAAAATAACGTTTACTAAACCAAATATCAATGATATCGCCATTTAAGATTAACTTTTTTGGTTCTATACTATTTAAATAATTTAGTACATGTTTGGCGTGGCAGCCATGAGTGCCTAGGTGGACATCTGATATTACAACAATTTCTATTTTCCTTTTAATTTTCAATGTGCACAATCATATATATTACAAATAACTCCTTTTAGTATGATGCCATCATTATCAAATGATTAATTATAGGTAAGCATTTTGTTAAACAATTGTTATGGTATTTATAATTATAGGGTGTTCATTTTTATTCGAATAAAAACAGGTATAGTTACTAAAATTAGAGTAGCGAATTAGAAAAAAGCTTTATTTTAGCAAAAAATATAACTATGGCTGGTAATTCCTTCGGAAAACTTTTTAATGTAACAACTTACGGAGAATCTCATGGACCTGCACTGGGTGGTGTTATTGATGGTTGTCCTCCGGGAATTGAATTAGACTTAGATGATATTCAAAATGAATTAAATCGACGAAAACCAGGGCAATCGGCTATTGTTACCCAACGCAAAGAACCTGATACCGTAAAATTTTATTCGGGTATTTTTGAAGGTTTAAGTACGGGAACTTCTATTGGTTTTGTTATTGAAAATACTAACCAAAAATCTCATGATTATTCTCATATAAAAGATAGTTATCGGCCAAGTCATGCTGATTATACCTATGATAAAAAATACGGTGTTCGAGATTACCGTGGCGGCGGGCGTAGCTCTGCGCGTGAAACAGCGTGTCGTGTAGTTGCTGGGGCTATAGCGAAACAAATGCTAAAAGGTCTTGAAATAACAGCCTATGTATCAGGTGTTGGTACTATGAAACTTGATAAATCTTATAATGAACTGGATTTAACAAAAGTAGAATCGAATGCGGTGCGTTGTCCAGATCAAGATATGGCTTCAAAAATGGAAAATTACATTAAAGAAGTGCGCGGAAAAGGTGATACGGTTGGTGGTATTGTAAGTTGTGTTATCCAGAATGTACCAGTAGGTTTAGGTGAACCTGTTTTTGATAAATTACATGCCGAATTAGGAAAAGCCATGTTGTCTATTAACGCTGTAAAAGGGTTTGAATACGGTAGCGGCTTTCATGGAAGCACCATGTACGGCAGCGACCATAATGATGCTTTTAATAGCGATGGCACTACCAAAACTAATTTCTCAGGAGGTATTCAAGGAGGCATTAGTAACGGAATGGATATTTATTTTAATGTAGCTTTTAAACCTGTAGCCACACTTATACAACAGTACGAAACCATTGATAAAGAAGGTAAAGTTGTCCAAATGCATGGTAAAGGGCGTCACGATCCTTGTGTGGTGCCACGTGCTGTACCTATCGTTGAAGCTATGGCAGCTTTGGTTTTAGCCGATTTTTATTTAATAAATAAAATTTATAGCTAGAAGCAATGTCCCGCTTTTCGCTATATCTTTTTAAAATTTTTTATTGCATTGAGTAAGTGATGGTGCAATCTGTTGAATATGGTTTCTTTCAATGTTTTTTTTCTAAATTTTAAAAAGGATGCCGCATCAATCGGGGCTAAACTATCTGCCAGATATGTTTATATTTATCAAGGAATTTAAAGTTTTAGTATGATTAAGTTATTAAAAGAATTAATTAAAAAACTTAGAAGTATACTAGGTCAATACGATGTTACCCTTCCATATTTCATTACCGTTATTTTATCCTTAATTATCATAGTATTAGGCATAAATGGTTTTATAGAGCTCACAGATACATTAACTACAGCTGAATTAAGACACTATGATGATAAAATCACAGATTATATTATATCTTTTCGGTCTCCTGCCTTAACCCATTATTTTACTTTTGTAACACACATTGGAGGATTATATGGTTATATATCAGTAGTGGTTTTAAGTGCTTTAATCTCATTCATTATTTTTAAAAAATGGAAATATATGGCGCAAATCACCTTAGTTTTGACGCTATCGGCTTTGTCTAATTTGGTTTTGAAAAGATTTATAAATAGAGCAAGACCAGATATTGAGCATTTAGTAACCGTTGAAACGTTGAGCTATCCTAGCGGACATGCCATGGCTGCCATGGCTTTTTATGGTTTTTTGATATATTTGTTTTATAAGTTCAAGATGCTAAAAATTATCAAGTATTCCATCATACTTCTATTAACTATTTTAATTATAAGCATAGGTTTAAGCCGAATATATTTAGGGGTTCATTTTCCTTCCGATATCGCTGGCGGATTTATAGCTGGTGCTATATGGGTAATTTTTTGTATCATTCTTTTTAATATTATAGAAGTATTCAGAAGAGATCCTAGAATACCTGGAAGTATTGAAAAAATGGATGGTATTGAAGACTAGATAATACTTGCAAATTACTTATATTGTCTCAAATTACGCAATAAAAAGAAAACTGTAACTCACTAAAACACATCTCTATTTTCAGGAGGTTAGGATAAAAATGAAAAAACTAGCATTACATTGGAAGATTATTATAGGAATGATTCTCGGCATTATTTGGGCTTTATTATCAAGCTCATTGGGTTGGAGCGAATTCACTATTAATTGGATTGATCCTTTTGGAACCATTTTTATAAATCTTTTAAAACTTATAGCAGTTCCTTTAGTTTTGTTTTCAATTATTGGAGGTGTCGCTAATATTGGAGATCCATCGAGTTTAGGAAGAATGGGTGGTAAAACACTAGGGATTTACTTGGTAACGACTATAATGGCCATTTCTTTGGGTCTTTTATTGGTAAATCTTATTAAACCAGGAAAACTAATTGATGAGCAAAGCCGAATAGATAACCGAATAAGTTATGAAATTTGGGCTGACGCCGAAGGTTATGAAATAAAAGATGGTATTAATTATCTTAAAGATCCTGTGTTTTTAGAACGTGCTCAAAAAATCTCAGAACTTTCAAAAAGTGAACTTCAAGAAGCTGCTGTTTCTGATAAAATGAAAACCGTCGAGAGCAAAAAAGAAGCCACGCCTTTACAACCTTTGGTAGATATTGTTCCTAGTAATTTCTTCTATTCATTATCTAATAATGGATTAATGCTCCAAATTATATTTTTTGCCGTTTTCTTTGGAGTTTGTTTATTATTTATTCCAACTGATAAAGCCCAACCCGTATTAAATTTTGTGGATAGTATTAACGAGGTTTTTTTAAAAATGGTAGATATTGTAATGCAAGCGGCTCCATTTTTTGTATTTGCTTTATTGGCAGGTGTTGTGAGTAAAATGGCTGGTGATGATATAGGTAAAGTTGTTGAAATATTTAAAGGATTAAGTTGGTACTCCATGACTGTATTGATTGGACTGCTGCTAATGATATTTATAATATACCCGCTGATTTTAAAATTATTTGTGAAGAAAATACCTTATTCAGGGTTTTTTAAATCTATGAGTCCTGCACAAACCTTAGCGTTTTCAACCTCAAGTAGTGCAGCAACATTACCTGTAACCATGGAATGTGTTGAGCAAAATCTGGGTGTACACAAAAAAATAAGCAGTTTTGTATTACCAATAGGTGCTACAGTAAATATGGATGGTACAAGTTTATATCAAGCCGTAGCTGTTATATTTTTAGCACAAATGCATATGATCGATTTAACTATTGGTCAGCAAGTCACCGTTGTACTAACGGCTACCTTAGCTTCAATAGGATCAGCGGCTGTGCCAAGTGCCGGCTTAGTTATGCTTATTATTGTTTTAAGTTCGGTTGGACTCAATCCCGCTTGGATTGCCATTATTTTTCCAGTAGACCGTATTTTAGATATGTTTAGAACGGTTGTTAATGTTACTGGCGATGCTACGGTTTGCTCAATAATTGCTGATGGTGAAAATATGTTGGATTATAAAGCGAAAGAAAGTCCGACAGAAACTTTTGATTTAGACTCTTAAACTTTTTGGTGTTATTAAAAGTATTTGATAGACATAGCAGGGTTGTAAAAAGAGATAAAATAAGTTACCAGATTAAAATTTTAGTTTTTTTGATTCACCCTAATTTAATAGATATCAGATGAGTTCAAAAATTAATATATTATCACCTATAATTTCAGTTGAATGGCTTAATAGTCATTTATATGCTGCTGATTTAGTTGTTTTAGATGGAACAATTAATAAAGAATTTGATTCTTTACAACAGCAAATACCGTCTTCACGTATCTTTGATATAAAAAATAAATTCAGCGATATCTCAAATGAATTTCCAAGTGCGTTTCCTTCATCAAAACAATTTCAAAAAGAAGCCAGAGCATTAGGGATAAATAATGACAGTGCCATTGTGGTGAGTGATGACAAAGGTATTTATTCCAGTGCACGCGTTTGGTGGATGTTTAAAGCTTTTGGATTTAATAACGTGGCAATTTTAAACGGTGGTTTTCCAGCGTGGATAAAAGCAGGATATTCTACTGAAACGATGTCTTTATACTCTGGTGATAAAGGCAATTTTACCGCTAATTCTCAACCTAATAGGGTACGATTTTTTGAAGATGTTAAAACTGCTTCAGAAAATAAAACCCATATCATTATTGATGCACGTTCTTCTGAACGTTTTAACTGTGAGATTCCAGAACCTAGAGAAGGACTTCGAATGGGAACTATTCCGAATTCTAAAAATTTGCCCTTTACTAATTTTTTAGAAGATGGTTTTTTTAAGCCGAAAGTTGATTTGGAAAAAGCACTTTACATGCATGCTGATAAAAATGATCCCATCATTTTTTCTTGTGGCTCAGGAATAACAGCTTGTATTTTGGCTCTAGGCGCAGAAATTTCTGGATATAAAAATGTTTCTGTTTACGATGGCTCTTGGACGGAGTGGGGTAGCTTAACTTCAAATGACATTAATAACCCTGAAGAATGGACTAAAAATGAATTGCTAGCATATATTTTAATCTACATGTCTCATTTAGATTTAAATGAAACGAGGAAAGAATATGAATATATTCTAACCAGAGTAAATAAGGGCGTTTATAAACGTGTGTATAACAAGTTTAAAACGGATAACGATTATGAATGTATACAAAATATTATTAAGGCTATAAAAACACATGATTATTATCGTAATGATTTTTCTGATTTGTTTGCTGATATTAAACTTATGGCTTTTGTAGATGGCGATTTTGGAGATTTACAACGCGTGCTTTACGTACATTTAAAAAAAATATTGAAAGATGCTTAAATAAAATAGCAAAAGTTATTTCAATAAATAAAAATCCCAGCACCTTTGAAGCCATATTTTTATAATATGTTAATGAAATTGATTCACTTATTTAAACAGGACTTACCGTTTCTGTAAAACATAGGATAGATTCTTATCCTGAAAATGAATAAGAAATAAAAAAGGGAATTTATTTTTTAGAAGTTTGAAAGCATAAACATTAGAAATTACACTTATCCTTGTTGTGAATGGTTAGTGAAGTGGTTAAGCACCTAATTTAGTAAACAAAACCATACCAGAGAAAATTCCGAAGGAATTTTCTAAATAGGCACTTGCCAAAGCTATTAATTATACAAAATGTTGTGCACAGGTATCTCTGCTATTTCTTAAAATCAAGAATTTGTGTTTTTATACTCTGGTCATCCGGAAAGCACCATTGTTCAGCAATTTTACCATTACTTATTCGATAAATAGAAACCTCGTATATTTCAATTTTAGCTCCTGTCGAATCAATTCCTTCATAAGTTCTCGTATGAGTTGCTGTCGCTTTATAACGAGTTACGACTTTATCTTTTTCTTGAATGATATCAACTATTTCTTCTTTCCAGTCTGGAAAAATAGTTCTCCAGTCAGAAATTAGTTTTTTAGAATCTTCGATACCTATCCATTTTTCAGTACTTAGATAATGATTAACAAAGTCTGAAGTAAGTATATCATTTAAAGTGTCAATTTCGTTTCCACTCCAAACTTTGTGATACTCCAAAACAACTTCTTTACTTTTTTCTAAAGTTGAATTCTTATCTGTTGATTGGCAACTACAAAATAGTAAAATTATAGTCAGGATTGTTAAAAATACTTTATTCATAATTCTCGGATTTAATTTTTTTTTTTACTTGTTCATAACGTTTTGTGTATTAGTGGCGTGTTTAAGAATCTAATTTAGCAAACAATTATCTAATAGAAATTCGTGAGGATTTCGTAAGTAGGCGAGAGCTAGCCATTAATTATACACGTCTTTGTTGTGCTTTCGTTATTTTACTTCTGTATTAATATTTTTAATTAATACGAGAGCATCCTGTTTATATTTCTTTAAATGACCTAAATATATTTCAAGATAAAGTATTTTGAAAGAAACTACTCTATTTCTAAAATCAGTTGCTGTGAGTGCATATTTAATAAAATCATCATTTTTTACACCATGTACATAATCTTCAAACCAAGTCTTCTGATTCTTAAAAAAGTAATAGTTATTATCAAAATCTTTGGTTATTTCTTGTGTAGCCACATCTATTTCGATATTAAAATAATTATAAAATTTAATAATACTAATTGAAAGATCATCTGGAAGAGAATTAAAATTAGTGCTGTTTTCTTCCAAAAGTTTTATACCACGATTATTAAGTGTGATATCTGGAAATCCAAAAAGATATGAATAACATTTTTTACAATTTAAGTAATCATCATAGGTGATGTTTTTGTTTAATAATTTTTTGGCGATACTGTTCTGATCAGATGCTATATTCAATACTTTATCAATAGTTTCAATGTCAGAAACTAAATCACTTTTTATGATTTTAAAAACACTATTGATTTTACTATCAAGTTTTCGATTCTCATTCCAATTATTAACTTGTAGTGCCAATAGAATTCCAATCATTACCAATATAATTTCTCCAATGGCATATTTTAAATACTTTCCAGTTTTATTTTTCTCCACAAGTTCGTATCGTATTTTTCTAAAGAATTTTATCATTGGTTAGCGTTTTGTCATAACGAAGAACAACATTTCGTTTACGGTTAGTTGCATGTTTAAGCAACTAATTTAGTAAACAAAAACAAATGCGAGAAAATTCCGAAGAAATTTTCCAAATAAGCAATTGCCAAAGCCATTAATTATACACGGCTGTTTTGCGTTGACACTTTCTAATCTCATTCGGTTGATATTTTTCTAAATTTCTGAATTCTTTTACCGGATGTTTCAGCGACATAGATATCACCGTTGTCATCAACGTCTATATCATGATAGTGAGGAACAGAAATACCATCTACATTAGCCCTGCCAAATCGCATCAATAAATTTAGCTTTGAATCGAAATGTAAAATGTCAGCCCCCTTAACTAAAGTATCATTGACAGTTAAATTATCAATTGCGAATAGGTTATTTTTTTTGTCAATTGCTAAAGCATATAATTGTGTTGCCGTAGTATTTTTCCATTGCTTCAAAAACTTTCCATTTTTATCAAATTCCTGAATTCGGTTATTTTCCCGGTCAGCGACATATACTTTGCCATGTAAATCCAAATCAATACTGTGGGGTGTATTAAATTCGCCAGATTGGTCTCCCGTTTTCCCCCATTCATAAAGGTATTTACCTTCTTTTGAAAATTTCATAATCCTGCTGTTTCCATATCCATCACTTACATAAAATGAACCCTCATCTCCAACAGCAACATCTGTGGGAAGATTAAAATGTAGGGAATCATTTCCTGGAGTTTTTGCTTCGCCTAATGTCATTAATAAGTTGCCTTCGTGACTGAATTTAAAAATTTGATGCAAACCAACATCAGCTATCCAAACATTATTTTCTTTATCGACTGACAAGCCATGTGGCATTATAAAGAGATTGGCTCCCCAGCTGTTTAATATTTTCCCAGTGTGCCTATCCAGAAGAAATACGGTATTGGATGAAATTAAAGAGTCAGGGAAGGTATCTGTCCATTCTCTGCCTGTTCTTTGAAACATGAAAATATTTTGCTGGTTATCCACTCCTACAGCAGAAACGGCACTTAATAAAAATCCTTGCGGTAACTGGGGCCAGTCTTTTACTAATTCATATTTTGATAAGGATTTATTTGTGCTTTCCATATTCGTTTTTTTTTCATTATTACATGAAAAACAGATAAAAGCTAGGAAAATAAAAAAATAAACCTTGGATTTAATTTTTAGCATTTTGGTTTCTATTTTAGTATGAAGCACAACGGTTTTTATGTGAAAAGTAGCAGATTATTATGTGTTACTTTTTATTTTAAAACAAAGATAGCAGAAAAGAACTTACTATGAAATTTAGCTCTCAACTGCTATTTTTTATACACTTTGTTACTTACTTTTATTTTTTACAAAACACTATATTTTTTGTGTTAATCATAGAAAAACTAAACCCAGTAATAATATTCTCAGTATCTCTTGTAAATGTTATTTCTGCTTCTGGCCAACCAACAACTAAAAATACGTCCTTCCTTAGCGGTGCTAAAGTCATTGGGATTCTCGGATGTGTTAAAGTCAATTTATTACCCTTTAATAAAAACTCATACTCAGTTGAAAGTTCATCACTATAATATTTACCCGCGTAGCTTACAAAAGCAGTATAATCAATTGGTGCTTCCTTTTTAAGAACTTCATCTATAATTGGTTGAATATTAGTTTCTTTTTTTGTTTCAGGGATAAATTCGTCCTTTAAGAAGATATCTATAATCTGATTTGGAACATGATAGGGATGAATTGAAGGTGTATTTGCGATAACGATTACCGCAAAATCTTGTTCTGGAAATGTTGCAATCTGTGCTCTAAACCCTGCAATAGCTCCGCCATGACCAATTCGTAACAATCCTTTATAGGTACTTCGTTCTAGTCCCAAGCCATAGTTTGTCTTTTCTCCATTATTTAGGGTGCCTTCAGTCCCCATTTTATTAAAAATAGCAGCGTTTCCTATTTTATAATTTTGAAAATTTAATACCCATAAACTTAAATCTTCAATTGTAGTTAAAAGACCAGAAGAACCAGGGTTTGCATCGTTTAAAACACCTTTTACAAAACCATTTTTACTTGGGTAATACGAGTACGCTTTATTTTTAATTATTTTTTGATAATTGTCAAAAAACTCAGTATTCTGCATTTGTAAGGGTTCAAAAATATTTTCTTTTGCATATGTAGCGAAAGTTTGACCTGATACTCGAGAAACTACTTCAGCTAATAGAGTGTAACCAGTATTACAATACATATACTGTTCCCCTGGTTTAAAATTTAGTGCTTTTTGTTTACTAATAACGTGTAGCATCTGCTCTGTAGTAACCACATCGCTTTCTTGCCAGCCCATTAATGCTGCTAATACAGCTTGTTCTCTTAAGCCACTAGTGTGATTTGCTAAATTTTTTAATGTAATTGTGTGTCCAAAATCTGGAACCTCAGGAATGTACTTTCTAATATCATCGTCTAATGATAGTTTCCCTTCTTGTTCTAAGAGCATGATTGAAAATGCAGTAAACTGTTTTGCAACGGAACCTGTCATAAAAACAGATGTTTTAGTTATAGGTAAACCATATTCTAGGTTGGCGCTTCCAAATGTATTTTGATAAACAACATTACCATTTTTTATAATAGCAACTGCTGCTCCTGGTGTATGTGCATTATCCCATGGCAAGAAAACTTGGTCAACTTGCTCAAATAATGTAGTTGCCTTTTTTATTACTTTTTGAACAGATAATTTATATTTACCTTTTATGTCCTTAGGATCTATTGAGGCAACTTGCAGCTTATAAAATCCTTTTTTAATTGAATTTATAATAATCATTTCTGGCCCATATTTCCCATTGGGACTATCGAATTCCCTTATCTTTTTACCGTTTGTATCAAAAGAAGTAATAGTTACATCCACTCCTATTTGATTCAACATTAGAAATGCCAATTGATTTTCTTCTAAATATAATTTGTAGTCATGATTTTTAATCGAACTAATTTCCTTCGAAATAGTATCATGTTGTTTTAATTCTGTTTGAGCATTACTTAATGTAGTTATTAATAATGCAATTGATAAAATAAGATGTTTCATTTTTGTTTTGTTTTAAGTTCAAAGCAAAAGTGAAATAAAACTGTTACGAGGACGTACAACTAAAAAAAGTGACACGCTTTTTTACATAAGAAAAGCGTGTCACTTTTTTTATAGACGTACAACTTTATTTCAATTAATTGATTACGTGTGTTTTATGCGAAAATCAGTTGGAGTGAGTCCCGTGTGCTTTTTAAAAGCTTTATTAAAAGGAGACTTCGAATTAAAACCTACATCGTACAGAACTTCTAAAACGGTTACCTTTTTGTTTGATGGTTCTTTAAACAAAGTGATTGCTTTTTTGATACGATAGTTTGTGATAAAGTCAAAAAAATGTTGATCTAAATGATGATTGATAAGTATAGAAAGTTCTTTAGCTGGCATATTAAATTGATTTGCCAATTTTTGAATAGTAAGAGTAGCATCAAGAAATGGTTCTTGATCTTCCATGAATTTTTGTAGTTTTTTAATTTTTAATTCAACTAAAACATTTACATTATCATTTTGATGGACATCTATAGCTTTTTTAGTAATAAAAGGTTTTATTAATTTATGATCAGTATCGATTGACTTAAATAATTCTGGATAATACATGCTTTTTAATACGATCCAAGATAAAAGACCTAATAGCAGCAATGTTAATATCAACCGCATTATATTTAATACTTGTAAGTCATGACCATCAATCAATTTATATACTTGCTTAAATTGAGAAAAAATAAAAATAAATGTGATGAATAAAGTTAATTGATAAAGCCATTTATAATTAAAAATTGAAGTATTTGAATAATTTTCTTTAAGTAAATATTTGTATTTTTTTAGTTCGATAAACATTAAAATCAAATAAAATACGGAAACTATAATATTAAATATTATTGAAATTGTCACTTCAGGTTGTTCTTGATAATTTTCGCTAAAAATCATTCTTTTAGACTCACTTACGCCATAGAATCTTGGTGTATACAGTATTATTTCTAAAACAAAAGGTAATAAGTGTAGTAAATGAATAAGGCGAAATTTAAAATCAGAATAGATATTTGATAGGAGGTATAAAAATAAAATAGGACTTAACATCCATATAATATTGTCTCTTAGCATTTCTATAACCAAGGGTAGCTCGATATACTGAGTATAGAAGTATGCACTAAAATGAATAGAGAAGATAATAAAGTAGGTTGCGAGAAGATTGTTACTTAATTTATTTTTTGTTCTAACAGTAAGTAAGAAGAATGCGAAGAGTATTGAAACAAAGAGAATTATTAAGGTTATAAATCCTATTATTGAAAATTTATCCATTAACTATTTTTATTCATTTTTGTTATAATATTTAATTATCTGGAAATTTTAATTTTAAAAATTTTCCAAAAGAAACTCAATCCGCATGCTTCAGAAAGTAGTAAGATTTCTTCTTTAAGTAATTGCACATAACGGACCGCGTGTGAGGTTTGCTGCGATTTTCAGCAACCAATATAGCAAAAAATCGATTGTCTTTGGGGAAACCCATATATAAAAAGGCATGCGATTACTTGCAATAAAACTTTAAACGGCTTAAGTTCGACTTTTATTAAATTTTAATCTCTATAATTTTTACTATCACTTCGTTCTTTTTCTGGTGTTGTTAATCTTGAAGTGATAAGTGTTTTTTTCTGCCTTCTTTGACTATTATTTCAATGCACTCTTCTATATCTTTTTTTGTAGTTCTAAAGTTTACAATACATGTTCTCAGGCAATATTTTTTTACTACTATGGCATTTGATAAAAACATTTCTCCACCTTTTTGCAATTCATTCAATAATGCTTCATTTAAAGTATTTAAATACGCTTCTCTTTTTTCACCTTTTTCTTCGAAATTTTTCGGGATATATCTAAGTGTAGTAATGCTTAAATTTTGAGTTATTGGCTCTAATTCTGTGTGATTTTCTGCCAGATTGAAGAAATATTTTGATAATTCTATATCTTCTCTTATAAGCTTTGCATAACCACTACTTCCAATTTGTTGTAACGCAAGCCATACCTTTAAGGCTCTGAAACCTCGAGAGTTCTGAAGTCCATATTCAAAGAAATTTAGAGAGCCACCCTCTTCAGTTAAACTGAAATTGTAATATTCTGGATGTGAACTATAGGTGTCTATAAGATGCTTTGGGTTTTTCACCAAAGTACAACCTGCTTCTAATGGACTATATAACCATTTATGAGGATCAAGGGCAATAGAGTCCGCTTCTTTTATACCTGCAAATAATTCTTTTAGTTCAGGAATAACAGCAGCAGGAATACCATAGGCACCATCTATATGAAACCATAAATCATGTGCTTTACAAATAGTAGCAATAGCTTCAAGATTATCAACAACACCTGTGCTTACGTCTCCCGCGGTACCTACAACCATAAATGGTTGATGACCATCTTTAAAATCATCTTTTATGGTTTGCTCTAAAATGTGATTATTCATTTTATTAGACGAGTCAGTTGGTATCCAACGTATGGACTTGGTGCCATGTCCAAATAAAATGGCTGCTTTGTCAATCCATGTATGTGTAGATTTTGAACAGTATGTCATTAACTTTTTCGAAGAGTTTGAAAGACCATTTTCTTTAATGTTTTTAGGCGCCTTAGCAGTTCTTGCAGCTAAAAAAGCAGTAAAATTCGCCATGTTTCCTCCACTAACTAAAATGCCTCCATAGTTTGGTGAAACACCAATAAATTCAGCCAACCACTTAATAGTTTGTTTTTCTATTTCTGTAGCCATTGGACTTAATATTTGTCCACCAACATTTGCGTTAACAGAAGAAGCCAACAAATCTGCCAAAGCTCCAATTGGCGCTGCCGATGACGTGATAAACCCGAAAAATTTTGGATGACCATTAAATAAAGAATGGTCAAATAATAATTTTGAAGTGGAAGAGAGTAATTCTTCTACTGGCAATCCATATTCAGGTAAGGATGAATTGCCCAATACTTTTTGTAATTCTTTTGGTGACTTGGTCGTTGTAACTGGTTTTTCAGAAATCACATCAAAAAAATTAGAAATCGTGTCAATGAGTTTATAACCAATTTCTTGAAATTCTTTCTTATTAATATCAATTGAATTTTCTCTTTTGTTCGTCATTCTGATTGTTTTACTTAATGTTTTACAACGACATGATATAAAATCGTTTTAATGTTTTATATCTGATGATACTGAAACAAGTTCAGCACAAGTAAGCGAAGTTAGAATTTTCAAACTAAATATTCAATACGTGTTTGTACGTATTTTAAACGAGTTTTTAACACATGTTTTAAAAGAGTTCTTCAGTCATTTCGAACGCAAAGAGAAATCACACAACTAACTTATCTTAAGTTTATAAATAAATTGTAATTAAGTTATTTTCTACTTCAAATGTTTTACCTTCAACTATAACATTCATTAGGTCGCCAAAATCACAACATTCATTGGTTTTTGGAAGAGATGTATTATAAGAAACATTGGCAACTATTTCAGAATTAATAAAAATTTCAAGAGCTCCCGATTGATTCTTCTTCTCAATAAATAAGAAACCATTACTTTCAATGATACTAAATTTTATTTGGTTTTCTGAAGCATCTTGAATTGTAATGTTTCCTTCTGATAAGCTATTTTGAATGATGAAATTTTCTTTGGTTGTGTCATTAATCATATTAATCATAAAATGTGGTACAATACAAGTTACTGCCGAACAATCAGGAGTGTCATTATCACTTTTACAGCATATAAATAGGGTAATCATTGCAAAATAGGCTAATTTCTTTATCATAGTTATTGAAGTTTCTTACTAGATGAGTAAATTCTGTTTTGGTTGCGTAAGAGTATAAATTCTTTTCGTTTTGAAAACTAAAACTTTATTAGGTATTAGAAATGATAGTATAAGTGCAAATAAAAACACTATCACTCTAAAAACTTACTCTTCAATTCTGGTGAAGGAATCATACAAGCCTCTTGTTTACCAAACCATTTGTAACGGTTTTTAGCAATAAAGTCATAAACCCAATGGCGAATAAATGGGGGTATAATAAAAAACACACACATTAAATTTATAGGAAAACCAAGCTTTGTTGCAATTTTTAAAGCGGCTGTAGATTTATAGTCAATACCTTTTTCGGGTGTGTAAAGTAATATAGAATCTAATTTGGAGGTGTCAATATTAAATTCGTTTATAAGTTGCTGTCCAAATTGGCTTTGTAATGCGGTAAACATGAATACATTGTGCTTATCATGTTTTATTACATACTGCACTGAGGCGTTGCATAGGTTACAAACTCCATCAAAAAGGATTAGTTTTTTGTTTTTTGGAATATTCATTATTTTTTGGCTTCAACAAGTTCTAATTGTTCGATACTCACATTTGTGGTAAACATACCGTAATTAACTACAGCTTTATTTTTTTCAATTTTATCAATAGTACCAATAGCTCTCCCATCATGCATTCTTACACGATCTCCAAGTCTTATAATCGCTTTTGGTTTGGGTTGTTCAACAGCTTTTTGTTTTTCTGCTTTTTTCTTTTGTCGAATCACTTCAACTTTCTTTTCAGCTTCTTGTTTTACTTGAGTTTCTTTGGCTTTTATAACTTTTTGCTGTTTAGCAGATACTTTTTTACGCTTAGAATTTTCTATTTGAACCACTTTAAAAAGTTCAGCCATCAATTCGCGTTTTTGCTTATTGTTGAAGTACTTCTCAGCAATATCATTTACTTTTTGTCCTAAATAAATTAAACGCTGGTTGCTATCGTATAATTCTTGGTAGCTTTCTAATTTTTTTTGAATTTTAGCGTTAATTTCTTCAAGTTTATCAGCTTCTTCGCTTTTCTTTTTCTCATTAAGTTTAAGCGATTGTCCTGTTTTTTCTAATTTAGAACGTTCCTTTTGAAGTTTTGCAATAGTGGCATCAAAACGTACTTTGCTGCGTTCAATTTTCTTTTTAGCCCGATTGATTAAACTATACGGAATACCGTTTTTCTGAGCGACTTCAAACGTAAAACTACTTCCGGCTTGACCGATAACCAATTTAAAAAGTGGTTCTAAAGTGCGCTCATCAAATAACATGTTTGCGTTTAACATAAAGGGCAACTCGTTAGCTAATATTTTTAAGTTTGAATAATGCGTTGTAATAATACCATAGGCTTCACGATGGTAAAACTCTTCTAAAAAAGTTTCAGCTAAAGCACCACCAAGTTCTGGGTCACTACCTGTGCCAAATTCGTCAATTAAAAAGAGTGTGTTTTTGTTGCACTTCTTCAAGAAATAATTCATTTGTTTTAAGCGGTAACTGTACGTGCTTAAATGATTTTCTATAGATTGATTATCGCCAATATCACTTAAAATTCTATCAAATAAACATACTTTACTACGTTCGTGTACGGGAATTAGCATACCACTTTGTAGCATAACCTGTAATAAACCAACCGTTTTTAAGGTGATACTTTTACCCCCTGCATTGGGACCTGAAATAACAATGATTCGACTATCTTCTTTTAATTTAATAGTCTGCGGAAACGTTTTTTCTTTATTTTCTAAATTGTTTAAATAGAGTAGTGGGTGATAAGCATCTCGTAAAAACAGGTTTCTATCTTCTGAAAATTCTGGAAGAATGGCATTCATAGATTTGGCGTATTTCGCTTTTGCGGAAATAACATCAATGTCTATTAAAAAAGATTGGTAATGCTCTAATAAAGATAAAAACGGACGAATAAAATTAGTAACTTCTTTTAAAATACGAATCACTTCTTCATGTTCTTCGTACTCCAAATTATTAAGTTCTCGGGTATGTTGTAAAGTGGTTTCGGGCTCAATATAAACAATACTTCCAGTTTTGCTCCCACCCATAATAGCTCCTTTAACCTTGCGTCTGTACATGGCTTTTACAGCCAAAACACGCTTATTATCGACTACTGATTCTCGTATATCATCTAAATACTCCAGATTGTGATAGGTGTTTAGAGCAGAACTAAAACTTGTATTTATTTTACCTTTTATTTTATTTAAAGACTGCCTTAACTGAGAAAGTAGTACTGAAGCATTATCTTTTATATCACCAAAGCGGTCAACAATAGCATCAACTTTTTCAATAATAACTTTTGTGACTTCAATATGAGAGGCAAAATGGTTTAAATTGGGGTAGTACTCCTCAAATTTCTTTAAGTAATTAACAATATCGTTAGCCGTTATGGATATTGAGACTATTTTTTTTAGGGCATGTACTTCTAAATAAGTGTTTTCAATGCGCAATAAGGTTAGTTCTTTAGTTATCGCATCAAAACCATGGTTTGGAATTCTATTGTCGTTATAATACGATGATAGGTATTCATTAACAAGGTTCAGGGCAATTTGCAATTCTTCACGAGTTTTAAAAGGCAAAATATGTAATCCTTTTTCATTACCTAAAGGCGTAACACAGAGCTCGCTAACTTGTTGTAAAACGGTTTTGAACTCTAAATCTTGTAGTGTTTTTTCGTGAATGTGAATAAATTGATTTTTCATAGCTTAAATAGGTTAGCAAATTTAGCTATTCTTAATTAAAGCCGTTAACTTTTAGTCATACTTAATTACGTGAAACAAAAAAATGTTAATTAACATTAAATAGAAATTCTTTAACAAAACCCTAACAGTAAGCAAGTTAATTTGTGTTTATATTTATTTAAATCAACAAACATCAATCAAACTACAATCAGTAAGAAGTCCAATTCATTCATTTGATTGGACTTTTTTTAGCCATGAATGGTTTCGGACTTTCCGTAGTTTTGAATCACTTCAGCCTCAAAATCGATAAGTTCTTGCCAGCGTTTATCTACATCAATAGTTTTACCGTATTGACGCGCATAACCAATAAACGTGGTGTAATGTCCAGCTTCACTTATCATTAAATCATGATAAAACTTTGAAAGTTCAGCATCTTTTATTTTTTTTGAAAGGAGTTTAAAACGTTCGCAACTTCTTGCTTCAATCATGGCAGAAAATAATAGTCGGTCAACCATGCATTGCAACCTGTTACCGCCTTTATTCATAAATTTGTAAAGCTCATTAACGTAACTGTCTTTTCGCTCTCGTCCCAGTTTATAACCGCGTTTTTTAATCATGTTGTGTACCATTTGAAAATGCTCTAACTCCTCTTTAGCTAAAGCGAGCAAATCGGTAACTAAATCTTCATGTTCCGAATTAAGGGTGATTATAGTTATGGCATTCGTGGCAGCTTTTTGCTCGCACCAAGCATGGTCGGTCAATATTTCTTCAATATTTGATTCTACGATATTTACCCAACGTGGGTCGGTTGCTAATTTTAAACCAAGCATGCTCTTTCTTTTTTTTGTAAAAGTAGTTATTTTATTTTTTTTCTAATAAGACTACCCAACTTGAAGATGTCTCATTGGGTGCACTACCAATAGATATGTTTGTCCCTGATGAAACACTCGTAATAGACCCTTTTTGTAAATCACCTCCGTTTCTTGGGTTAAACCACTTAACACCATATGTACCCGTACCAGAAATATCTATAGTTGTAGTTCCGCCGTTGGGTAGAAAAGCTATATAATAATCACTATTGTCAGTTAATAAGTAACCACTACTTATAGCTAAATCATTATTATTTAAATTCCAAAACGGAATATTATTGTCTTCAAAAAAATTCTTTGCGTATTCCATCCTTTGATAGTAAGACGTATATAAAGTATAGTTGTCTACACCTATATCGCCGTTATGAGAATAATAATGAATACCTGCTGCTCCAGAAGTAATACTAGCCCATAGCGCGTTTTTAGTCCATACCTCTATATCTGGTAGATGATTACTAAAAGGCTCAGAATATCTCACAATCCATTCTTTTCCATCTGTAGTTGCTAAATCTTTGATCGTTTTTATTTCATCATGACCATGAGAAAATGTTTGGTAATTGCCCTGAAAGGAAATGGTTGTTAGAGCAGATGTTTTTGGTAAAGCTGTTAAAGCTGGGTAAAGTGTAAAATCGTTTGATGGTCCATTATGTATACTTATTAAATCATTATACGGACTTAAAGCATCAATATACTCAGCAGCTTCTTGAACTTGTAATGCCGTAAATTGATCACCCCCATTATCCCAATTAGCTTCTTCACCAATGTTATAAATGATATTTAAATAACCAAATCTGGCAACAATTTCTCTATAGTATAGTTTTCTACTGTTTGAGAAGCTATCTCTAGATACCTGCTCTTGATCTTCAAACCAATTACTGTTTTCAGTTTCACTTAAAACAAATTCAGCAACAATACCTTTATTATACATATGATCAAAAACAATTTGCCACTGGTCTAATTTAGAAACATCATAAGTTGTATAGTTTTCTATATTTGGAAAAGGATAAGCATTTTTTCCATCGCCTGTTGCATTCATAGTTAAAAAATAATGCACATTCATACCTTGATTTGCAAGGTAATTTACGGCGCCTATTATTCCCTTTCCCTTTTTGTCTTGCCAACTAGGATCACCTGTAGTATAGTTTGAAGCAACTTCAGAGTAATCGTGTCTTGCTTTGGTAGCATCAAAATCTTCATATTCTAAAAAAGTTTCAGGACTATCAGCTCCGACTTCAAAATAGTAAGAACCATTGTCAAACTGAGCAAAATCTTTATCAACATATTGCAATTTCCCTTTTGCTCTAAAATCATGACCTGTTTTATCGGTTTTGGTAATAATAATTGTTCCAGAATTGCCATCTATAGAAGTTGCAATACCCTCGTTTACATTTGTACTAATTGCTATATTATTTCCTTTTCTAAAAGAAACTTTGTAGATCCAAGTACCTATTTCATTTGGTGTAAAATGAACGCGCCATTTATTACCACATGTAGCTGATGTTTCAGCGGCATTACCGTCTGCCGCAAAATATGCAGGTACTACATAAATATGATTTTCTGCATCTGTAAAAGTCACATGCATTCTATAATCTAAATAAGTATCAGGCTCTTCCTTTAAATTAGGGCCTTCAAAAGTTATAGTAATTTTGTGGTATTGTTTTAATTCACCAGTTATAATTTGAGAATATATTTTATGCTGTATACATACTAATAATAAAAAGAACCACAAGATATTTTTGAAATAACTAATTTTCATAGAAAAGATAGGGTTTTAATTTTTTTAAGACTATGATATATTTAATTTCTGCGTAATCACAAAAAAACATATAAAGATAAATAAAATGAATTAAGTGTTAGTGGAATATAGAAAAATCATTAAGTCTTAAGATTTCGAGATGTCGTTTCTTATTATTAACTAATATAATTCCAAATATTCTTGTATTTGGTAAGCTGTCTGTAAGTGTTTAATACAGATTGATTTTCAGCATTTGATAAAGAGGGATCTTCATTTATTATTTTTTTAGCATAATATCGGGCACTTATCAAAATATCGTGATCTTTAATAATATCGGCTATTTTTAAGTTTAGAACTCCACTTTGTTGCGTGCCCATAAGATCTCCAGGGCCTCTTAAACGTAAATCGACCTCGGCTATTTCAAAACCATCATTAGTACGCACCATGGTTTCTAAACGTGTTTTACTGTTACTGCTTAATTTATGGCTGGTCATTAAAATACAATAGCTCTGTTCTGCGCCTCTACCAACACGTCCACGCAACTGATGTAATTGCGATAGCCCAAAACGCTCAGCACTTTCAATAATCATCACAGAGGCATTAGGTACGTTTACACCAACCTCAATCACGGTTGTTGCGACCATAATTTGAGTTTCACCTTTAATAAAACGCTGCATCTCATAATCTTTATCAGCTGGTTTCATTTTACCATGTACAATCGATATTTGATATTCTGGGATCGGGAAATCTCTAGAAATACTTTCGTAACCATCCATTAAATCTTTATAATCCATTTTTTCACTTTCCTGAATCAACGGATATACAATATAAACCTGTCTGCCTTTTTTTATTTCATCGCGAATAAACCTGAAGACTTTTAATCTATTGTTATCATAGCGATGCACTGTTTTAATAGATTTTCGTCCTGGTGGTAATTCATCAATAACAGAAATATCTAAATCACCATAAACAGACATGGCAAGCGTTCTAGGAATTGGTGTAGCGGTCATAACTAAAACGTGTGGGGGAATAGAAGAAGAAGCCCCTCCAGCCTCCCCAGAAGGAAGACTTTTCAAGCAATTCGTAATATAGCCCAAAACATTATCAATATCACCAATAACCTGATTATTTGTAAACCGAATAACTTTAAAACCTATTTCAGATAAAATTTTGGTCCTTAATTCATCTGCCTTCTTTTGTTCTATGGTGTTGTGATAACCGCCATCTATTTCAATTATTAAATCTCTTTCCAAACAAATAAAATCAACTATAAAGTCATCAATAATATGTTGTCTTATAAATTTAAATTCAAGAATTTTATTCTTCAAACATTCCCATAAAACACCTACAGCTTCGGTAGGTGTTTTTTTATTATTTTCCTGCAATTCTTTTAATAGTTTGTATGTCGATGGGCGAGCAGTCATATATTTTTGACGAATAGATTTTGCTTCCTCCCTTTGGGAGGATTGAGGAGGACCTTTATGCCATAATTTACTTCTTTGAGCGACTCCAAAACGATGTTGTTCGTCTATAATAGCGAGACCTAAATTTTTAAATTTCACCTTGTCTTCAAGTAGGGCATGTGTGCCAATTAATACTTGCAATTTCCCATTTTCTAAAGTTTCATGAATTTTTCGTCGTTTTGAAGTTTTTGTTGATCCAGTAAGTATTTGTATACTGATATTCAATTTATTACACATATCTAATAATCCGTTATAGTGCTGGACTGACAAAATTTCAGTCGGCGCCATAAAGCAGGCTTGAAAACCGTTGTCAAGTGCCATGAGTATTGACATGAACGCTACTATGGTTTTACCAGAACCCACATCGCCTTGTAAAAGCCTATTCATTTGTGCATGACTACCCAAATCGGCACGAATTTCTTTTAAAACACGTTTTTGTGCATTGGTTAATTCGAAGGGTAAATGATCTTTAAAAAACGTATTGAAATAAGCTCCGACTTCATCAAAAGAAAAGCCTTTTATTTTAGATTTATGTACTCGGTTTTTAATAATTAATTGTAGTTGGATATAAAATAATTCCTCAAATTTTAATCGAAATTGGGCTTTAGCAAGTAGCTCTGGACTCTTAGGAAAATGCACATTTAAAAGCGCTTCTTTTTTATTGATTAGTTTTAATTCTGATTGAATTTGTTCTGATAACGTTTCAGTAAATTGACCTTTAGCTTCTATAAATAGCTGTTGCATAATTTTACAAACCACACGATTTGTAATACCCATATTTGATAACTTTTCTGTGGATGGGTAAATAGGCTGCATTGCCGCACGTAAGTTTTTTTTGTGTTCATCAAGCAATTCTAACTCAGGATGTGCCATGTTAAAACGGCCATTAAACCAATTAGCTTTTCCAAAAGCAACGTAAGGCATGTTTAATTTAAGGCTTTCTCTAATCCATTTTTGTCCTCTAAACCAAACCAACTCCATAACCCCTGTATCATCTTGAAATGTAGCTACTAATCGTTTACCACGTTTTTGGGCTACCTCTTTAAATCCAGTAATTATACCTACAACCTGTACGTCGGCATTATTGCGTTGTAATTGATTTACTTTATAGTAACGCGTTCTATCAATATATCGGTTAGGGAATACATTTATCAAGTCTTGATAGGTGTGAATACCGAGCTCTGAGCGTAATAAATTAGCTCTATTGGGGCCAACGCCTTTTAAATAATCTATAGGAGTTTGTAGGTTGATAGACATAAAGCGAATTTAAGGAAATCCATCAAAAGTTAGTATTTATTAAATTCATAAAATCTGATTAGATTTAGATTATTTTTATTGGTAATGAATATTTCTTTTTAAAAATTATTGAAAACAATTATATTATGACTTATAATTATAATTCAATGGTTAAATTTGACAATCGCTATGCGTAATTTAAAGCTTATTAATTGATGAGAAAACTCAACGAATTTATTTGGGAAACCCACGGTATTCATGCTGGCACAGAACAAGATCATGTAAAGCATGGTATTGATAAATTAGAAGATATAGTTGATAAAGCCGTTGAGGCTGGAAACCCAAGTATTACTTTTATAATACATTCACCGCGATTAACAAATTTCCGTTATACAGCCGAAAGAGAAACTAATGTAAAATTTATAAGAGGTAATAAATCGTATTTAAATTACCCTAAACGTATTGCAAACCTTCGTCAAAAATATACAGATAAAATTAATATTAAGTTTGGTGTTGAGTTGGAGTGGATGGGGCCAGGTTTGGGATTACAATGGAGTAGATCAAAAATATTTCAAGCAGAAGATGCTGATTATGTGATTGGCTCTGTACATTTTGCCCCCGAAGGCTTACCTTACGATGGATCTAAAGAAGAAGCACAAAAACTTTTAAAATTAAGAGGCAGCTTGGAGGCGTATTGGGATGGCTATTTCAATGAAATGATTCAAATGATTGAATGTTTTGGAGATATGATTCAAGTTATCGGTCATATCGATTTACCAAAATTGAATGTAGATATGCCAGAATCGTTAATAAATTTTGATACTAGCGCACATCCGTTGGCAAATAAATTTCGAACACTTTTAGAGTTGATAGCTGATAGAAATTTATCCTTAGATGTTAATATGGCGGGAAAATTCAAAGGCGTTGGGGTGTATCCCACGCTAAATATATTACGACGTGCTAACGAGCTTCAAATTCCAGTTTGCGTAGGTACAGATACACATCATGTACGTTATTACGGATTAAATTACAGAGAAAGTTTAGAGTATATTCAGGAGGCAGGATACGAGAATTATGTAAGCTATTCAAAATTAATTCCTGAAAATCGCACCATTTTTGATGATCATGATTTAAAAGTAAAATACACCGTTTTAAATAAAGGTATTGAATTGTTAAATCAACGACTAGATGATAATCAGCGACGTATTATTCCTGATTTTTCTTTCGGAGGGTCTTTTTCTGAGTTTGTAGATATTTATAAGAATTCTACTGGAATGGGTGATTATAACGCTATCAGAATTCGAAAATGGGGCAAATCAATTACGGTGACTAATGAAATTCCTAAAAATAGCCAAAGGGTCGTTAATGGCCTATTCTCTGAGCATTTAGATAAGCCCGGTGTTATTTCTTCACTTTTTAATACGTTGGCTTCTGAAGGTGTAAACGTTGAAACGGCACGATTAAAATCTAATAATGACGGTACTGCGGTGGCCTTTTTATCTCTTTATAATAAGAACGGAAGTGTGCAAAGTGCTATCGATTTTATAAACGGTACTGATGCTGGATTATTTAAAAAATTAACCTATCAGGAAAATGCTGTTTTGCCTAATTATTACAGTAAAGGCGTTTATTTATTAGAAATGGACGGCGTATCTTTAAATTTAGCATTAAGTAGTAAAGTTATTTTAACAAAACATCATAATGCACCTGGAGTCCTTCTGATTTTACTTTCAGCATTGGCCTCTAAAAATATCAATATTAAAGATTTGCGATTAGGCAAGTTAAATGATATTGGATATTCTGCATTAGCTGTGCATGGCGATAGCAATGTGATTAGAAACCTTTTATCAAAGTTGGGAGATCAATATTACGAGGCTAATTTAATTGAGTTTCATAGCTTCTAACGGATTCTATTTTAATTTTTTTGGTTTAATATTTGATACAAAAATAGCATGAACCACTTTTTGTTTATTTTATGCTTCACCGTCGGCTTTTTGCAAGCACAACAAACCGAATATGTTGATTTTAAAACAGCTAAAGCAGATATTGTTTTTGGTGATTTAAAAAAAGAAGAAGTTTCTGGAACGATGTCTTATAAATTTGAAGTTCTTAGAGACGTGGATTCAATTTTTATAGATGCCAATAATTTTACGGACATTGAATATACGTTAGATGATACGTATAAAGGTAACTACTACAACGGCAAAAAACTGATTATAAAACACCCATTTAAAGCAAATAGTTTTCATAAAGTCGATGTGATTTGGAAAACCAGCCCCAAAAAAGCCATGTATTTTATTGATTGGGATTATGAAGATGGAAACAAGCAAATATGGACGCAAGGACAAGGTAAATACACCAGCAATTGGTTGCCTAGTATTGATGATATGAATGATAAGATTGAGTTTGATTTAAATATCACATTCGATTCAGCTTACGAAGTTATTGCCAACGGAAAACTAACAAGTAAACAAATCAACAAATTCACAACAACTTGGCATTATGACATGCAAGAACCTATGTCGAGCTATTTAGCGGCTCTAGCAATTGGTAAATACAATAAGAAAGTTGAGTATTCTGAAAGCGGCATCCCTTTAGAAATGTATTACTATCCAGAAGATTCCTTGAAATTTGAACCAACTTACCGCTATACCAAACAAATATTTGATTTTTTAGAGTACGAAATAGGCGTTGCGTATCCGTGGCAAAATTATAAACAAATCCCAGTGAAAGATTTTTTATATGCAGGCATGGAAAATACGAGTACCACCATTTTTGCAGATAGTTTTGTAATTGATTCTATTGCTTTTGTAGATAAAAACTATGTAAACGTAAATGCTCACGAGTTAGCGCACCAATGGTTTGGGAATTTGATTACTGAAACTTCAGGAACACACCATTGGTTGCAAGAAGGCTTTGCAACTTATTATGCATTACTGGCTGAGCGCGACATTTTTGGCGATGATTATTACTATTGGCAACTTTATGAATATGCTCAGGAATTATTAGAACAAGACAAGGCGGGGGGAAGCACATCGTTACTTGACCATAAATCCAGTAGCACTACATTTTATAAAAAAGGAGCTTGGGTTTTGCATATTTTACGAGAAAAAGTAGGCGATGAGGCTTTTAAAAAAGGCGTTAAAAACTATTTAGAGAAACATCAATTTAAAAATGTAGAAACTAAGGATTTTATAAATGAAGTTGAAAAGGCTAGTGGCAAGGATTTATCAAGTTTTGTAGAGCATTTTTTATTAAACAGCGATATGGCATTTTTAGTTGATATGAGTCAATTAATGAAGTATCGTAAATTATATTCAAAAATAGGTGTCCATAGTTTGGACTGTCCAACTGGGGTTGATTTAATTAAATTTCAAAAAGATAGAAATGAAATAAAATCACAAAAGTTGTCAGATACAATTTCAAGTTTAGTAAAAGTTAGTCTTTTCAGAGATTTATTAAAGGATACATTATTTGATAACAATGAATTGTTTAGAAAAACGTTAAACTCCAAAGACATAAAAATTCGTCAAGCCATTGCTCAAAATTTTTCTGAAATTCCATTAGAACTAAAAACCGAATGTGAATCGCTTTTAAACGATAAGTCATATATTACTATTGAAACAGCTTTATTCAACTTGTGGAGAAGCTTTCCGCAAGAACGAACTACATATTTAAATAAAACTAAAGATATTCAAGGATTTAGCGATAAGAATATTAGAATACTTTGGCTAACATTAGCTTTAATTACTGAAGATTTTGAGGTTGAAAATAAAAATAGTTATTTTGATGAGTTGACCGATTATACAAGTCCGAAATATGGTTTTGAAGTTCGACAAAATGCCTTTCAATATTTAAATCAAATTCAAGCTTGTAATGAAGCATGCAAAGAAAATTTAAAAGCGGCTACTAAACATCATAACTGGAGATTTAAAAATTTTGCGAAGTCGCTTTTGGAAAAGGAATAACTATCCATCATGATATTAATGACCATAACTATTGATAATTATGTATATGTACTTATTGACTTATAACTAGTATCATTTCATATTAAAAAAAACATTTATAGAACATTAAAACTGATTTTAATTTAAATAAAACAAAATAAACGTATGATGAAAAATTTCATTTTAGGCTTGTTATTCATTTTTATAGTTATTGACATTAGTGCTCAGGATTTCATATCTAGAGAAGTAATAACTAAAGTTTATAATTTGAAAATAGGAAAAATTACAGGCTCATGTTTTATAATAAATTATGATAACAAGAAATTTTTAATTACAGCAAAACACTTGTTAGGGAAAGTCAATTCAAAGCAAAAGTTATCTTTTGAATTACGAAAGGACTCTATATGGGAGAAAAAGGAAGGCATTATTTTGTTACATGATAACCCTAAAATAGATATTGCAGTTATCGATTTAAATAGTAAGACGAAAAACGAGAATCATGTGGGTTTGACTATAAAAGGATTGGTATATAGTGATGAAGGTTATTTTTTAGGATTTCCGTATGGACTTATAATGGAAAATTCTGAAAGTCAAAACAATGGATTTCCTATGCCATTAGTAAAAAAGGTGATTATGTCTGCTTTTTTCTATAAAGATAGTATAACTACCCTTTTTTTAGATGGACACAATAATCCTGGATTTTCAGGAGGACCAATCGTATTTAAAAATAGAGATAAAACGCAGGATCAAAAGTGGAACATAATAGGTATTATTTCTGCATATAGAGGACAAGAAAACGAATTAATAACACCTTTTGGAAAATTAAGATATCATGAAAACTCTGGAATTATTATTGGCTACGGAATTAATCATGCTATTGAAATTATAGAAAAGAATAAATAAATTGTAAAAATCAATTTAGATTCTATTCTACTATTCTCTCTCATTTAGTTACTTCCTACGTTCTAAATTTGCTGGATTTCTACAAATTAAACAACCTGCCAAGTAGGTGATAGAAAGTTCGTAAACACCATCAGTTCTCCCGATATTAGAGGTGTTCATATCATAAGAAAACCCAAAACGCAGTTGTTCAAACTCTAATCCTACAAACGCATTAATAGAGGTTAATAAATGGCTATTTAAACTGTTTTTAGCAGGATTGGTAACCGCCATAGCACCTAACATCAGTTTTTCGAGTTGTATTGTTGCACCTACATCTAACCTGTTATATTGACCTTGTTGCATATAATTTGCATAAACAAGGATATCATTATAGTCAAAATAAGGGAATTTATAATTGGCGTGTAGTGAATAAAAGATATCTAAAGGAACATTACCATTTTCTACAAATGAAATATTGGGTTTATTTAAATGTTTTATAGAAGCTCCAAGCCATAAATCAGTATCATTACGTGTATTCTTTTTGTCAAAAACGAAACCAGCAGAAAAATCTAAAAAGGTTATATTTCTGTTGGCGTTTAAAGCAAATATATCTGAAGTGACTGGGTTAATTGTTCCTGTATTGATATTAATTTGATCTGCTAAAACCAAATTTCTAAAGTTAAAGGATTTTGTTCCAAAGCCAACTTCTACAGCAGGTCTGAAATACCAATCGTTGGCTAAAGTTACATGATACGCAAAGTTTACATTGCCCTGCAAATGGTTATAGTTGGTGTTATTTTCATGCTGGTTTAAAATACTAAAACCAATACCGCCAACATTTTCAATCCAAGAATTGAAAAAGGCATATTCAGTATCAACTCTTAAATCTAAACTTGGCCATTGTGTTCTATGAAGTAATCCAAAATAGGAAGCATCTTCAAAACCCGAAAACCCAGGATTTATAGTTTCAGGAACCAAGAAATATTGAGAAAAGACAGGGTCTTGGGCGTTTGATTTTAAACAAAAGTAGCTTATTATGATTAGGATGGATATTTTGATTTTCATTTATCTAGGTTGTGTCGATTTATTTGATTAATACTAAAGCGCCTTCTTTCTTTACTTCTCTACCGTAAAAAGTTTTAGCTATGAATTTAAAATGATAATTTCCATTTTCTGCTTTCGCATTTTTTATTTTTCCATCCCATCCTCTAATATTTTCACCACTTTCAGAATATATGATACTACCCCAAGTGTCGTAAATATCTAAAGTCATATCATTTAAGCCAATAAAAACAGGAAAAAAGTAATCATTCATGTTATCTCCATTTGGAGTAAATGCATTGGGCATTACTATACTGTATCCTTTTTCAACAGTGATAGTGGTTTCGCTAGAATATTTACATCCAAAAGGATAGGTAACGTTCTGAATAATAGTATAAGTACCTTCTTTAGTATAGATGTGTTCTGGGTTAATCTCACTTGAAAGGTTGCCATCTCCAAAATCCCAACTGATGTTAATAAAATCTCCTTCAGCTGTATTCGTAAATTGAATGGGGTCGAAAATAGAGTATAAATCATAAGTGCTATACCCAAATGAATTGGTAGTAAAACTTGATCCATCTAAAACTGGCGTTTGAACTTGAATTGAAAAGTCTTTAACACAACCAAAACTATCTGTCACGGTAAGAATAACTAATCCGTTAGTTCCAGTACGCATAATTTCGTTATTCTCTCCAGTTATAGTGCCACTAGACCAACGTAATTGATAGGGCGGAATACCACCTTTTACGCGAGCAATAAATGTTTGATCGACTTCTCTAGTTTCGCAATCAAAATTTGTGATTATTTCGAATGGTGCTTCTAGAGGTTCAAATCTTTTTACATCAAAAGAGGCTGTTTCCTCACATCCATTAGCATCGGTAATGGTCACGGAATAAACGTCTGGAGGAATATTTGATAGGTCTTCTGTTCTTGTCCCATTACTCCAAATAATTGATATTGGTAAAGACCCTCCAGTTATTTCTAGATCAATGGCGCCACTATTTACATCATTACAATCCAGAGCGTCAGACGCAATTCCTATTAAAGTTAAAGGAAAAGGCTCTAGAATAGTGAATTCTTCTTCAAGCACACACCCTTTAGCATCCGTAATGGTTACCGAATAATCTCCAGGACCAATATTGTTTCGTTCGTCACCAGAGCTTGAGCTATCATCCCAAACTAATGTTACAGGGTTTTCGCCTCCAACTAGATTTAATTTTATACTTCCATCATTTTCACCAAAGCACGACACATTATTTACATCTGGATTTATTTCGAAAATAGGGGCATTATTTACAGGAATAGGAAATATACGAACACAGCCTATAGCATCTGTAATGGTAATGGTATAAATGCCTGCCGATAAGTTATCCTGCATCATGCCAGTTCCTAAATTACTCCATTCTACAGGTTCATAAGGCGGAATACCTCCTGAAATATTATTGATGGTAATCGCACCACTATTATCATTGTAACAGGTAAGCTCTTTTACTGTGTAATCAATATTAATTTGTGGATTTTGCGGTACAATAACCTGTAAGTTTTCTGTACAACCAGAATTATCAGTAACTATTAAATTATAGGTACCTGCCTCAATACCTGTTAAGTTTTGACTGCTGCTTCTATAACCATTAGGTCCAGTCCAAGCCCATCTATAATTAGTTCCCCCTATTGGTCTGCCACCAGTAGCATTCACATAAATTTCTCCTGTAAAATCACCATAACAAAGTATGATTTCTACTGGCGTAGCTAAATCAACTTCTAACAAAGGTGGCTCTATAATGGTGTACGAACCAGTTAAGATATCACAATTATTAGTTTCAGTAATGGTAACTTCGTATTCGCCCGGTGTTAAGCTAAACAAGTCTTCAGATGATTCAGAAAACGTAGGGTCTCCAACTTTTGTCCAAACATACGTATATGGTAAAGTTCCTCCGCTAACATTTAAATTGATTCTTCCGTCATCAAATCCAAAACAAGAGATGTCATTTTTAGAATCAGAAAATCTAAATAAACCAGGTTCAGTCACTGTATAAGTTCTAATAAAAGGGCAATTGCCATCGTCAGTAATTCTTAATGTATAACTCCCGGGTTCTAAATTATTAATATCTTCATCTGTACTATTAAACCCGTTAGGTCCCGTCCAAGAAATAGTATAAGGATTTCCAGTAGAAAATGGAATACCTCCCGATATCGTTATATTAATAGAACCATCATCAGAATCAAAACAAGTACCATTGGTAATATTCGGTGTTACATCAATTAATGGATTAACGGTTACCGTTATATTAAAATCTGGACCAGGGCAAGTCCCCGCAATGGGTGACACGGTATAAGTTACTGTAGCAGGACTACTTGTATTATTAGTTAGTGTTTGACTGATAGTACTTCTAGGTGATGATTGTGCCGTAGCACCACTAACTGCTCCAGAAGGATTTACTATAGGTGTTGACCACGTATAAGTGGTACCTGAAGGAACATTATCTGTGCCGTTGGAAGTTGGTCTTATATTAAAGGTGTCACCACTACAAATCTCTGTGTTTTTATCTGATATGATTGGTGAAAGTACTAAATCTACCGAAAAATTAGCTGTTCTAGTTGTTGTGCCACAACTATTTGTTACACTAAATGTAACCGTATAATTTCCACTTGTTGAATAATCTACTTTACCTGGATTTAAAGCTGTTGAAGTTGATGGTGTTCCTCCAGGAAAACTCCATATATAGGTGATTTCGGAACTGGGTGAGCAGGTTTCTTCCACAGTTCCTTTAGGGAAAATTGAAGCCGATTGACAAAAATTAGAAACAGGATCTAAAGTGATTACTGGAGGTTTTTTTACATCAATACGTTTGGTTATTCGTCTATTAATACCACAAGAATTTCGTGTTGTTAATCTTAAGTAATAAATACCAGGCGTGTTAAAAGAAATAAATGGTTCTCTAGAATTTCTTCCAGTCCCGTTTGCAAAATTCCATCTTTCAGGTGCTTCACCACAATATGCCTCAGAATAGGATACAACATCCCAAGTATAAGTTTCAGCACCACAACCTAAACTTGCATCGGTAGTATTTGTTAATTTTAATGGAGTAGAAGCGCAGGCGTTACCAAATGTAAAGTTAGGCTCTAATATAGGTTCTACACATATGGTTTTAGACACAGATGTTCCTACTCCACAGGGTGTTTCTGCTTCTAAAGTGATGGTATAGTTTCCTGGTGTTGTATATACGTGGCTAGGATTAACAGCCCTAGAGGGTGCACTTCCATCCCCGAAATTCCAAGTGTAAACATTAAAAGTACTACAATCGTTTGTGAATCCTGCAATAGTGTTATTTCTAAAAGATGTAGATGTGTTTGCGCAAACAATACTATTTACATTAAAATCTATGATGGGTACATCTAAAATAATTATAGGGCCTGCAGTAAGAAATGTACTTCCGCAAGATGTAGTAATTGTTAGTCTTACAATATTCCCACTAGGGCAATTAAATCTGGTAAAAGTGTGTGGAATAGGAAAATTTTGAGATGCCGGTGGGTTAGCTGCATTATAATATATGGAGTTTTCTAATTGAGTTTGTGTATAATTTGTAGTAGTACCATCACCATAATTTACCTCATATCTTGTATCTGAAGGGTTTGATGCCCAAGATCCTATGGCGAAATTCATAACAGGAGCAGGAGTACATAAATTGGTGGTATTACCGGGTGATATTAAAGAGCCAATAGGATTATTTGAATTTTTAATGACATAAGTTATGGTGTTATTGCAACCACTATTTCCAATACCAGTTACCACCATATTAAAAGAGCCCAATGCTGTGTAAGTATGCGGTCTAGGAAATGTTACATTGGTTTCTGAAGTTCCGTCGCCCCAATCAATATTGTAGGACGTAATACATGCAGTGGAATTAGAATTATTTCCTATATTTATAGTGTATTGTGAGTCTGTGTTATTATCACCACATTTTTCAAAGGGCGTCATGGAGCCTGAAGGCGCATTTAAGTTTACAAACTCTAAATCTGGTTTTTGTTGAATTGAAATGGGTTTTATAAGGCTAGTAAACTCGTTGTTAGCATCGGTAACCGTTAGTCTTACATTATTATTTTGAAATCCACAACCTAGTGCATTAAAGGATTTTGTGGGGTTGCTTTGGGTTGATGTTGTACCATCACCAAAATCCCAAACATAAGTAAAGGGTGCAACACCTGTGATAGTAGGTGTAAATGTTATTTGTGTTCCAGAACATGCACCATCATTAGTAAAACTAAAATTAACTGTAGGTGGTTTGACAAGAGAAGTGAAGCTTTGAGTATTTAAAATAGTATTTTCATAGCTAATATTTAATCCAAAAAAAGTAATGATTATAAAAAAAAAGAAAATAAAAAATAAAAAAATCTTATTCATGTTCATTATCTAGTAGTCATTGGTTGAAGCTAAAATAATAGTTTATTATTTTTATGTAGGAATTTAGGGTTTAAAAGATGTATTTTCCGATATCCGACAATTTTTGCTAATAATACAGCAAATTTTATTCTATTTAATTGATACGAATGCACCTCTACGGGTTACTATTAATCCATAAAATGTTTTTGCGGTTAGCATGTAGTAATAGTTTCCATTTTCAGCCTCAGCGTCTTTTATTTTACCATCCCATCCTTTTATATTATCTCCTTTTTCAGAATAGATTAAACTACCCCAGGTATCAAATATATTAAGAGTCATATCACTAAGAGCAATAGATTCTGGAACAAAATAAAGATTCATAGCGTCTCCATTTGGTGTAAAGGCATTCGGTACAATTAAACTATAGCCTTTTTCAATACGTAAAGTAATAACTTCAGTGTAGACGCATCCAAAAGGATAAGTAACATTTTGGGTAACAATATAACTACCCTCATTTAAATAGATATGTAAAGGATTTTCTTCTGCAGAAAAATTTCCATCTCCAAAATCCCATGAGACACTTATATAATCACCAGTTGCTGTGTTTGTAAATTGAATTGGGTCCTGTACAGAATAAAAGCCATAAGTATTGTACGCATCCGAACTTACTTCAAAATTAGCATCACCTAAAAGGGGAATATCAACATTATATGAGAAACTTGTGGTACAACCTATACTGTCAACAACATCAACAGTTATTAAGCCATCAATGGATGTATTCATAATTTCATTATTTGAACCGCTAACTGTTCCGCTAGACCAACGTATTTGATGTGGAGGAACACCACCAGAAACTCTGGCAATAAACGTTTGTTCTACATTTCTGGTGTCACAGTCAAAATCTGTTATAGTTTCAACAATAACATTAATTGCATCAAATCTATTTATAGTCCAAGTTTCAGAAATTTCACAACCATTGGCATCTGTAATTTGTATGGTATAATCACCAGGAGGAATATTTGATAAATCTTCAGTATTAGAACCATTAGACCATGAATAGGTAAGCGGTAAGGTACCCCCTGTAACAATTAAATTTACGGCGCCGCTATTAGCATCATCACAATCTAATGCATCCGTTGTATTCGCTGAAAGTACTAATTGGTCGGGTTCAGTAATGGTAAAAGTTTCTACTAATTCACATGGTACGCCGTCAGTAATAGTAACAGTGTATATCCCAGGACCCATATTATTTCGTTCAACCCCAGCAGTAGCATCATCATCCCAAACTAGTGTTACGGGGTCAATACCACCTTCTAGATTTAAAATTATTCTACCATCATTTTCTCCAAAACATGAGATTTGAGTTACTTCTGGTGTCATTCTAAAAATTGGTGCCTCGTCAATAACGATGGTGGCTTGCTTTTCACAATTTGTGTCATCAGTAACCGTAATGATATATGTGCCGGCTGATAAATTATTTTGATTTGTCCCTGAGCCTAAATTGCTCCATGCTATTGTGTATGGTGGATTACCTCCTGAAATATTGTTTATAGTAATGGATGCATTATTATCGCCATAGCATTCAATATCAGTTGTAGTATAATCAATAATAATTTCGTCAGTTTGATTTAAAATGACTTCTAAAGTATCTGTACAACCAGACTTGTCGGTTACTGTTAGGTTATATATTCCAGCAAACAAACCAGTTAAGTTTTGAAGATTGCTAGTAAATCCATTTGGTCCTGTCCATGAATAGCCGTAATCAAAAATACCCGGACTAATTTCAATTGGTCTACCGCCAACGGTATTACTGTTTATTTCACCAGTAGCATCGCCAAAACATATAATATCTATTTGGTTAACTAAACTAACATCTAGTAAAGGGGGTTCAATAATTTGAAAACTTTGAACAATCGGGGTGCAATTATTTGCATCAGTAACCGTAATTTCATAATTACCCGGACCTAGATTTGTTAAGTCTTCCGCGGAAGTGAAAAAAGAGCCATTACGAGTCCAATTATAAGTGTAAGGTGTAGTTCCTCCAGAAATATCAATTCCAATATTACCATCATCTGCTCCAAAACAAGATATGGTTTCTGAGTCAAAAAGAAGGGTACTAAAAATGAGTTCATCGGGTTCGGTTATTGTGAATGTATTTGTCAACGGACAACCGCCATTATCGTTTATGGTTACGGTGTAATCACCTGGCTCTAAATTAGAATTATCTTCATTTGTATTGGTGTATCCATTAGGTCCTGTCCATAAAATTTGATACGGAGTTCCTGTTGTAAAAGGAACACCACCAGTAATTGAGATTTCAATAGCCCCCGTATTAGATAAATAACATGAACTATTTGTAACCATTTCGACCATACTAATTGACGGATTTACGGTGATTATAATGTTGAAATCTGCACCAGTACACATTCCTAAAACAGGTGTAACGGTGTACGAAACGGTTGTGGGATTTAGTGTGTTGTTAATTAAAGTTTGACTAATATTGATTGAACCCGAAGTTTCATCTGAAGCACCAGAGATAGAACCAACAGGGTTAATTTCTGGGTTTACCCAAGTGTATAATGTTCCTGTAGGCGCTATGTCTCCGCTATTATTATCAGGCATAATATCAAAAGTAACGCCACTACAAATTGTAAGTGTTTTGTCGCTTATAATAGGTGTTTGATTTACGGTTTGTTCAGAAACATCAGAAATAATTTCAGAACATCCACCAGAAGAAAATGTAATAATGGTATAATAAAAAGTTGTTCCAATAGTTCCAGATGGTGGCGTGTAATTAGAATTAATTGCTCCATCAATGGCAGTTCCAGTCGTATTATCATTTACCGTGTTAGAATACCATTGAAAAGTTGGTGTGCCAACGCCATTGATGAAACTGGCACTCAAGGTGTTGAAAGACGATCCAAAACAAATGGTTTGAGATATAGGCTGCGATGTAAAAGTAGGAGATGCATTTATGATGACTTCAGCAGTATCACTTAAAACACCACACCCAGAAGCAGTTTGTGTTATTTCACAATAATAATAAAGTGTTCCAACAGCATTTGTTGGCGGAGTAAATATGTTGTTTGTTGCACCTATAATCAATGTGCCTCCAGAATTTGTATTAGCAATATTACTAAACCATTGATAGGTATAAGTCGCTCCTATTCCGCCATTAACAATTACCTCTAAATCTTGAGGTGTCCTGCCTTGACATAGTGTTTGTGTTGTTAATGGTTGTGTGGTTATAGCAGGATCATCCACAACAATAACTTCGGCTACGTCACTTGTAATAGCGCTACATCCGCTACCTGTTAGTGAAATAACAACATAGTAATAATAATCATCTGGAGCATTAAAAGTTGATGGGTTGTAATCAGAATTTGTTGCGCCCGTAATTAAGTTACCACCCGTATTTGAATTTATTGTATTGATATACCATTGATATGAAATAGTACCTGCTCCTCCAGAATGAACAACAAATAATGGATTTGAGATTGCCCCACCTACGCAAATACTTTCTGTAGCTAACGGATTAGTATCTATTTGAATGCCATTTACAAGTTCTATTCGGGCTGTATCAGAAGTAATTTCGTTACAACCAGAACTTGCAGAGAAAGACACTACACCATAGTAATAAGTCACTCCAACAGGATTGTTTGGTGGTGTATAGGTCGCGTTTGTTTCGCCTCCTATAGCGGTTCCTGAGGTATTATCGTCAATGGTATTAATGTACCATTGATAAGTTGGTGTTCCAGGACCGTTTACATCTAAGGATAAAGTAGAAATAGGTCCATTCAAACAAATGGTTTCGGATAATGGTTGACTTGTAAAGGACGGTGCAGGATTAACAGTAATAATAAAATTAACAGGTGTGCCATCACAGCCTCCAACAGAAGGTGTAACACTATAAGTAACATCTTCAGACGTTGTATTTGCATTAACGATAGTTTGTATAGGAATAGTGTCCGTATTTCCAGAAGCCGTAAAACCAGTTACTCCTGAAGCTGCTGTAGCAGTCCAAGCAAAGGTCGTATTTGCAATATCTGAAGCTAAAACAATTTCATTAGTATCAGTACCCGAGCAAATGGTTTGGGCTAAATCGGTATTTGTAATGGATGGAATTGGGTTGATGTCAAAATCTTCAGAATCCGTAGTTGTTCCACAACTAGAGCTTACACTAAAGGATACTTGATAGTTTCCTGGTGTTGTATAAGTGATTATACCAGGATTTAAAGTTGTTGCTGTTGCTGGTGTTCCTCCCGAAAAACTCCAATTATAAGTTAAAGTTTCTGATGCTGGCGCACATGAATCAACATTGGCAACAGGGGTTATACTACCTGAACCACAAAAGTCATTTATAGAATTTATGGTTACGGTTGGCGGTTGTTTAACCTCAATGGTTTCAGAAAAGCTATCGGTTCCGCAAGAATTTGTAGTTGTTAATGTTAAAGTATACATTCCAGAAGTAACAAAATTTATTACTGGTGCTGAAGAAGTTTCATTAGTTCCTCCACTAAAAGTCCATTGTTCTGGTACGGTTCCGCAAAACCCAGAAGCATAAGTTACTTCCCAAAGGTAGGTTTCACCACCACAACTATCGCTTAAATCTGTGGTATTTGTAGTTTGTACAACAAGTGGTGAACACCCATTATTGGTGTCTAAAGTAAATACAGCGATTAATGAAGGCTCAATACAAATGGTTTTACTTACTGTATTAGTTACACCGCAAGAATTTTCGCCGTATAATGAAACCGTAAAAGTTCCAGATGTGGTGTAAGTATGACTTGGGTCTCTTAATGTTGAGGTAGTACCATCGCCGAAATCCCAATAGTAACCATCATTAATACTACAATTATTACTGTAGCCATCCATGGAGGTATTATTAAACGGAACTAATTCACCCACACAACTGGTTGGTGGATCTTCAAAATCAATTTCAGGTTTTCTTAAAATAATGATTGGACCAGCGGTTAAGTTGGTTTGTCCGCATGAGGTGGTAATATAAAGGAAAACAGTATAGCTATTTGGACAACTCGTTTGAGTATACGTATGTGGGATAGGATAATTTTGAGAATTTACAGGGTCTGCAGTATTGTAATACGTTGAAGTTTCAAGTTGTGCTTGTGTGTAATTTTCAGTAGTTCCGTCGCCAAAATCAACGGTGTATTGCGTATCTGGAGGATTAGTAGCCCAAGACCCGATAGCAAAATTTAATGGATTAACAGGTGTACATAAATTAACTGTATTTCCAGGGCTTACAATAGAGCCTGTTGGGTTACTGGAATTTTTAATTAAGTAACTCACCCTATTATCACAATTGGTACCATTACCCGTAATTTCCATATTAAAAGATCCTAACTGCGTGTACGTGTGCGTTGCGGGAAAGCTAACGTTGGTTTCAATTCCACTGCCATCTCCCCAATTTATATTATAAGAATTGATACAAGTTGCTGAAACATTGCTTATTCCAACATTAATAGTGTAAGACGGATCTGTTGTATTGTTTCCGCAATTATTAAAAGGATCAAAACGATTATCAATATCTTCAAACTCTAGTAAAGGTTTTTGTTGTACTGAAACTGCTTTGGTTATTGAGCTAGTACATCCATTAGAATCGGTAACGGTAAGTGTGACATTGGAATTTTGAAATCCACAGCCAAATGATGTAAATACATGAGATGGATTACTATTAGAGCTCGTTACACCATCACCAAAACTCCAACTATAAGTAAACGGCCCATCGCCAGTTACGTTGGGAGTGAAATTTACTGATGTTTCTGAGCACGCTCCAGAATTATCAAACGTAAAATCTACCGTAGGAGGTGCGACCACCGTTACCGTAGCAGTGTCATTTTCGTTGCTGCTGCTATTAGAGCTATCACTCACTGAGACAATTTGATAAACAAAAGCACCAACAGTTCCTGTATTAACATTAACAGTAGCGATATTTCCAGAGGATACTACAGTTTGATTTCCACCAGAATTTATAGTGTACGTAAAAGTATAAGGTGCATTACCAGCAGAACCCGTAAATGTAATTTGAGGTTGTGTATCGTTTCTACAAACTGTTGTGCTTCCAGAAATAGTTGCCGAAGGAGGAAGCTTTAAATAAACAGATGAAGGATTTTTTGTTAACTGTGTTTTTATGTCAATAATATCAAGAGCAAAAATTGAAAGTGTTATTATAAAAAAAGACAGTGTGGTAAGAAAAAAATTCTTCCTCATAGAAAATAATTATGTTAATAGCTGAGACTAAAATAAAAATTCTTTTTTATGCATCACTATTTATCAGCATTTTATATCTTTTTTATCTATAAAATACCTAATACAGGGTATATAAAACAAATTCTTATATCGAGCTTTTTATGATTTCTTTAATTGTTGATTATATTTACCAATAAATAAACAAGATGAAGGCATTAGTTATTTCGGGTGGAGGAAGCAAAGGTGCATACGCTGGTGGTGTTGCTCAATATCTTATAGATGAAGCTGGAAACAATTATGATATGTTTTTAGGAACTTCAACAGGAGGGTTGCTTGTGCCGCATCTAGCTGCTGGTGAAATAGATAAAATTTATCAAGTGTTTACTAATGTGAAACAAAATGATATTTTTAGTATTAATCCTTTCAATATCAGAAAAAAAGGAAATCGAGAATTCGTATCTATCAACTTTAAAAATACCTTACTTCAATTTATGAAGAAAAAAAGAACGTTTGGTGAAAGTAAAGCTTTACGAAAACACATCAAAAATTCTTTCACGCTAGATGAGTACAACAAAATTCTAAAAACTAAGGATGATGTCGTGGTAACGGTATCAAATTTATCTAAGAATAGAGTGGAATATAAATCGATCAAAGAATTTAGTTATGATGAATTTTGTGATTGGATTTGGATTTCATGTAATTACATTCCATTTATGTCTTTGGTTGAAAAAAACGGTTACGATTATGCGGATGGTGGATTAGGTTGTGTAATACCTATTAGAGAAGCCATATTAAGGGGTGCTACCGAGGTTGATGCCATTGTTTTAGAATCAGAAACTATGGAATATAATAAGATTTTAGGTAAGAATCCGTTTTCGTTAATGATTAATTTATTTGGACACTTATTGGACCAAATAGAACGCAATGATATCACTATTGGTAAGCTGGCTGCAAAAAATAAAGATGTAAAGCTTAATTTATATTATACCCCTTCAAAGCTTACCGAAAACTCACTAATTTTTAATAAAAAACTCATGACTTCTTGGTGGCAACAAGGATTTGACTACGCTAAAAATAAATTTGAACAGGCGCAATCAAACGAATTACGAATGGATTAATTACCACAAATCAGAAACTTCTTCCTTAATAAAAGATAATGCGGCATCGCTAGGTGCTCTGCGTTCCATCATTTCAGTCAAAATAACTTCTCGAAGTTTATTAGCAGTATCTGTTTTTTCAGATAAACTAGCTTTTCTTATGAGTTGAATAGTGGCATTTTTTGCTGTCGTTACAATGTTCCAACATCTATCACTTACATATATCTGCTGCGATAAATTATGTTCAAACTCTTGTTCAATACTTCGTATAATTAACAATTCATAATCCTCTTTACTAGAAGATGTAGGGGTCACTCTAACTAATATTTTTGAAGGTGTAATTCGTTCCAAAAAAAGTGCCATGCGCTCATAGGCTTGCAATCGTAGAGGCATAGCGTTAACTTGCATGTCTTTTTTTAGCAAAAAACGCCTTCTACCATCTTCGTTTTTGGTGTGTTCTTTAAAAAAGTAATAGGCTATTAATCCTGTAATTACTGTTGGAATGGCAAATAAAAATAAGTCGATAATTCTTTCAGCGTTCATATAAATATAATTGGTTCTAGTTTGCTCTGTCGCCTCCCAAATATAAACATTCTTTTAAAGATTGCATACCATGAAATTCTACAGGTGTTTTTTCATACATATACGTCTTACTCAATTCTTTTGAAAGATTATGGTCATCAGCATTAACTTCAATATCAGTCATTTTAAACTGACATGGATGTTCGTAACCGGCAGCATGCGTAATTTCTAAAAACTCTTTTCTAAACGTTTTGAAATACTGTGCTGCACGTTCAGATTTTAAAGGTACATTAATGCCACGTTGTAGCCATTTATTTTGTGTGGCCACCCCACTTGGACAACGATTGGTATGACACACTTTTGCTTGAATACATCCAATACTCATCATCGCTTCACGTGCCACATTAATCACATCAACGCCCATAGAAAAAGCCATGGCTGCTCTACCAGGAAATCCTAATTTACCACTACCTATAAAAACAACTTGTTTTTCTAACCCCTTTTTCAAGAATAGCTTATACAAATCGCCAAAGGCATAAACCCAAGGTAAACTCACATGATCAGCGAAACTTGGAGGTGCTGCACCAGTGCCGCCTTCGCCACCATCAACCGTAATGAAATCAGGACCTTTTCCAGTGCTTTTCATAATATCAGTGAGTTCTTCCCATTGATCTAGTTTACCAATAGCTGCTTTAATGCCTACTGGCAATCCTGTTTCGTTAGCAATAGCTTCAATAAAATCTACCATTTCTGGAATGGTATTAAAGGCTTTATGATTTGGAGGCGATAAAACGGTTTTACCAACCTCTACACCCCGTATTTCAGCAATTTCTTTGTTTATCTTTTCTCCAGGTAATACACCACCTTTTCCAGGTTTTGCTCCTTGTGATAATTTTAATTCTATGGCACGAATAAAGGGATTTTCCTCCACAAGTTTTTTCATTTTTTCCATAGAAAAATTACCATCCTCTGTCCGTACCCCAAAATAACCTGTTCCAAAATGAAATACAACATCGCTTCCATTACTATGATAGGGCGATAAACCACCTTCTCCAGTATTGTGATATGCATCTGATATTTTACAGCCTCTGTTTAAAGAGTCTATCGCTCTAGCAGAAAGAGAGCCAAAACTCATAGCCGAAACATTTATAATGGAGGCAGGCCTAAACGGTCTTTCACGTTTATGGTGCAAACCAATCACTTTAGCACATGGTAAAAAATATTTATCTTTTGCATTAATATGATCGTCTTCAATCTTAAATGGAATCATCGCGTTATTTATAAAAATGTGCTCATGTTTATAAATATCACGATCGGTACCAAAACCTTCATAATTATTTTCACTTTTTGCTGAGGCGTAAACCCAGCCACGTTCTATACGATTAAAAGGTAGTTCTTCTCTATTACTGGCTATAAAATACTGGCGTATTTCTGGACCAATACTTTCAAACCAATAGCGTAAGTGACCTACAATAGGATAATTATGGCTAATAGTATGCGCTTTTTGTAAAAACACATCTCTTATGGCAACAGCTATTAAGAAAATTAAAATCCATCCCCACCATGGAATATTTGATAAAAAATTTAGGAAAAAATCCATTATGACTATTGTTTTTCGTAAAGATATTTAAAATATATTGTTATGAAACTATCGAATATATATCTTTATAAAATGGTTGATACATTTAAAAAAAGTATTATTATTTTAATCAGTATTTTAGGTTTAATTATTGTCTGTTTTTTTGGAGTTAATTATAAAATAAAAACTGAAATTGATTATGCCATTAACGATTTACCTGGCCACATTAAATTTGAGTACGACGAGATAAGTATAAATTCTTTTTTCGGGAATTTGAACATGGAAATGCCCATGTTAACTATCTACGATAAAAACACAGATGTTATAAGCGGTTTATTTAAAACAGAAACAATTCAAATTGATGATATAGGATATTGGGACATATTATTTAACGATAACATTTCAATGGATAAGGTGTTTTTAAATCAACTACATGTAACCTACTATCACAATAAATCGGTAAATAATGATGCTTATAAACGTTCGTTGAATAACTCTCTAAAAAAGAGTTTTAAAATTGGAGTACTTAAGATTATTTCAGGAGATATAGAGGTTATTAGCCATCAAACTGATTCTTTACTTTTAAAAACATCCGATTTAAATTTAGTAGTTAATCAAATTACAGTAGATGATTTGTCTATTAAAAATAAATTACCTTTTGGTTTTAATGATTTTGAGTTAACGTCAAATCATTTTAAATATCAATTAAGCGACTATGAAGACTTAACTTTAGAAACGCTGAATATCACTAAAAACAGTTTATTTTTTAACGACGTAAAACTTAAAACAAAATACGCTAAGGAAGAGTTTTCAAGAATGATTTTAAAAGAACGGGATTATCTAGATATTGGTATTAATTCTATAACGTTTAAGGATACCGATTTTAATTTTGTTAACGATTCTATTTTTCAGCTTAAAAGTAAAAATGTTTATTTTGAAAACCCCAGAGTTTATATGTTTAGGAATAAACTTATTGCTGATGATGAATCCTATAAATCATTATATAGTAAGCTATTAAGAGAACTTAATTTTAATATTGATTTAAATGAAGTTATAATTAATCAGGGTGAAATTATATACGAAGAGAAATCAAATCAAGATAATGATAGTGGGCAATTAAAGTTTTCAGATTTTGGTGCGATCATAAAAAATTTAGGAAACACTTATGCTGAATCTGAGCAAACAAAAATTGTAATTGAATCTATTTTTATGGAAAACACACCATTGAAAATTAATTGGGAATTCGATGTTAATAATATGAACGATCATTTTAATTTTAAAGCAAATATGGGGGTACTTGCAGCAAGACATTTAAATCAATTTATGCAACCTAATCTTAATATCAAGTTGGAGGGTGAGTTGATAAAAACCTACTTTACCATTGATGGTAATGAAAATACTTCAAAAATAGATCTCAAAATTGATTATGATGATTTTAAAGTTGTTGTTTTAAAAGAGGATGGGCATGAAAAAAATAAATTATTGTCAAGTTTAATAAATTTATTCGTTTCTAAAACCAGTCAGAACAAATCTGACGATTTTAGATATGGCAGTACCAGTGAAGTTGAGCGAGACAAAACCAAATCGGTATTTAATTTTGTATGGCTTAATGCAAGAAGTGGTTTACTAGCTGCTATGACAGGCAACGGCGAAAAGAAAAATTAATGTTTATAATTATTAATAAATCTACTTAGCTAAAAGGATAACAATGTTTATTTTCACATCATAAAATGAAAATGAATTGGAGAAATATTTAAGTCAGTTAAATGAAGCACAATTAGAGCCAACATTGCAAATTGAAGGTCCTATGATTGTTATTGCTGGCGCAGGCTCAGGTAAAACACGTGTACTTACCTATCGTATTGCTTATATGATGAGTAAAGGCATAGACCCTTTTAACATACTATCATTAACATTTACAAATAAGGCGGCTCGCGAAATGAAAGAGCGTATAGCTACCATTGTAGGGCAAAGCGAAGCAAAAAACTTGTGGATGGGTACATTTCACTCTGTTTTCGCAAGAATATTAAGAAGCGAAGCCGATAAATTAGGTTACCCTAGTAATTTTACAATTTACGATACTCAAGATTCTGATAGATTAATAGCGTCAATCATCAAGGAAATGAATCTTGATAAGGATATTTATAAATACAAACAAGTACGTTCTAGAATTTCATCTTATAAAAACAGTTTAATTACAGTTAGAGCCTATTTCCAAAATCCAGAACTTATAGAAGCTGATACAATGGCACGTCGCCCAAAAATAGGCGATATTTATAAGGCATATGTTGAGCGTTGTTTTAAAGCTGGCGCCATGGATTTTGATGATTTATTATTGAAAACCAACGAGTTACTTACACGTTTTCCTGAAGTTTTAGCAAAATATCAAAACAGATTTAAGTACATTTTAGTTGATGAGTACCAAGATACAAATCATTCACAATATTTAATTGTCAGAGCTTTGTCTGATAAGTTTCAGAATATTTGCGTAGTTGGTGATGATGCTCAGAGTATTTATGCGTTTCGCGGTGCTAACATTAATAATATTTTAAATTTTCAGAATGATTATGATGATGTAAAAGTGTTTCGATTAGAACAGAATTACCGTTCCACCAAAAACATTGTAAATGCAGCAAATTCTATCATTGATAAAAACCAAACAAAACTTGATAAAATAGTTTGGACGGCAAATGATGAAGGTGCAAAAATAAAAGTAAACCGGTCTTTAACCGATGGTGATGAAGGGCGTTATGTAGCCAGTACCATTTGGGAAAATAAAATGCAAAACCAATTAAATAACAGCGATTTTGCCATTTTGTATAGAACGAATGCACAATCGCGTGCCATTGAAGATGCGTTACGAAAACGTGATATTCCATATAGAATTTATGGAGGGTTATCGTTTTATCAGCGGAAAGAAATTAAAGATGTATTATCTTATTTACGGGTGATTATAAATCCTGCAGATGAAGAAGCTTTAAAGCGCATTATAAATTTTCCACCTAGAGGTATCGGTCAAACCACGGTTGATAAATTGATTGTTTCAGCAAATGGTTACGGTCGAACCATTTTTGAGGTGATGAAAAACATTGATAAAACCGATGTTAAAATAAATTCTGGAACCCGAACAAAACTTCAAAATTTCGTCACACTTATTGAGAGTTTTCAAGTGTTAAACCAAACTGCTGATGTTTTTGAACTCGCTGAGCATGTCACCCGAACTACGGGAATAATAAAAGAATTCAATAAAGATGGAACGCCAGAAGGTGTTGCCAAAATGGAGAATATTGAAGAGCTTTTAAACGGTATGAAAGACTTTGTAGAAGGGCAAAAAGAAATAGCCGATACCACGGGTTCGTTAGCCGAATTTTTAGAAGATGTGGCGCTAGCAACCGACTTAGATGCCGATAAGGGCGATAGCGACCATGTGGCTTTAATGACGATACATTTAGCAAAAGGATTAGAATTCCCAACAGTATTCGTGGTAGGTTTAGAGGAAGATTTGTTTCCCAGTGCCATGAGTATGAATACTCGAAGTGAACTAGAGGAGGAGCGTCGTTTGTTCTATGTAGCTGTGACACGGGCTGAAAATCAAGCGTATTTAACTTATGCTTTATCTCGTTACCGATGGGGAAAATTAATTGATTCTGAACCCAGCCGTTTTATTGAAGAAATTGATGAACAGTATTTAGATATTGTAACACCTATTGAGGAACGACGATTCAACCCCATGTTGAGTGCCGATATTTTTGGAGATGTCGAACCTAATAAGATTAGGTACAAACCAGCAAAACAAGCTATTTTGAAAAAGGGTGGATTAAAATCTGAAAAAGAAAAATTTCAAGTTACTACCCCTAAAAATTTAAAACCTGTTTCAAAAACAAATGGAAACACAAATTTATTTGACAGCAAATTAGTTGTGGGTAATGTGGTTAAGCATATCAGGTTTGGCACCGGAGAAGTTATGAAAATTGAAGGTACTGGTGCTGATATTAAAGCTGAAATTAATTTTCAGCACGGTGGTATAAAAAAATTATTATTACGTTTTGCTAAACTGGAGGTTGTTGGGTAAATGTTTTTCTAAATATTATTTTTAAAATCACTGTTAGTCATGCTAATACTGTTTTCTGCTCGTGTGTAAACATAAGTTTTTGGAGTTGCTATTTTAAAAACATTAAATTGTTTCTCAGCTCTTTCTAAAAATTCAGTGTCTTCACCATAATCAATATTATTAAAACCTTCTATTTCAAAAAAAACAGCTCTTTTTCCAAAAAAAGTAGACCCTAAAACACAGTTTTCTACATTTATTAATCTTCCTGGATTGTAATAATCTGCAACAAAAATCTCTTCATTTAATTCTACACCACCATATATTAAATCTATATCTGCATTTAAAGTCATAAAATCTATACGGCTTTGAATATGATTTTCTTTAAATGTATCATCACTATCTAGAAATGTAATGTAATCGCCCAGTGAAAGCAGTAAACCAATATTTCTTGATAATGCGAGTTTGATGTTTTTATGTTTTACATACCTAATATTTGAATGATTTGTTAAGTACTTGTTTACAATTTCATAAGTATAGTCATCACTACCATCATCAACAATAATTAGCTCCCAATTTTCATTTGTTTGATTTATAATACTATTTATACAGGCATTTAAATATTCTGCACGATTGTATGTACAAATAATTATTGAAATTTTTGGAGGGTTATCTATTGATAAGAGTTTTTTATACAACGAATTATTCATAGAATTTCAATATTCAGTGATATAGTTTAATTAAATATTTAATGGTTTGTTTTGAAAAAAAATGATTAATTTTTTTAGAATTTTAAAAAGGCTATAAATATTCAAAAGGACTGCAAATATATGATATATACTAAGAAAAATATTAATTATTTTGCAGATGAGATGAAAGGTTTAAAATATGGCTGAGTTTATTATAATATATGGAGAAAATCCTAATTATAAAGCATTAACTAAGGTCGTTTCTGTTTTGAAAAATGGTAACTTAAAATTTGAGAAATAAAAATTTTAAGTTACTACCCTAAAAACTTAAAACCTATTTCAAAAACTAATGCTAACACAAATTTATTTAACAGCAATTTAGTTGTGGGTAAAGTGGTTAAATATATTCGTTTTTGTACCGTAGAAGTTATGAAAATTGGAGGCACGGGTGCTGATACTGAAGCTGAAATTAATTTTTAGCATGGGGAATTAAAAAATCAATATTACGGTTTGCTAAATTGGAGTTTGTTGGGTAACTTAATATTTAATTATAAATATGTATTTATAAAACTTTTAAGTTTTATCCAAGTATCCAGAAATTCTAACCCAACCCAACCGTGTCCCGCATTTTCGTATAACGTGAACTGATGGGTTAAATTTAAATTCTGAAGCTTGTCGCGTAAATCTGTACCTTGGGTTGTGGGAATTAAAGAATCTTGTCCGCCATAAAAAAGTATGGTTGGAGGCGCAGTGGCAGTAACACGATGATATGGACTAGCTTCTTCTAAAAAGGCAATATTTGTGTTATTACCATATAAATCAAGCAATTCCCGCAAATCAGGATTGGTACTATTTAAATATGCTGGATCTGTTAAATTAGTGGGACCTACAATACTACAAACCATATTCACTTTAGTATTAGTGTCAAAAGCATAACTCCATAAAAGTGATAAGTGTGCACCTGCACTTATACCAATAAAACCTAAATCTTCAGAGATTGTATATTTAGTTTTGTTTTCTTTGAGGTAATTAATAATTGAAGTAATATCTTCAATTTGCATAGGGTAGGGCTTATTGTTTTTATCTGCTAGTTTGTAATTTATATTGGCTATTGCCAAATTGGGAAAATCAGAACGTAATAAATCTTTTATGGGATTCATATCACTTTTATCACCAGCAGACCAACCACCTCCATGAACCAAAATCACGATTTTAGTGGATAAACTTCTGTTGGCAGGTAGATATAAATCTAATTTTTGATTAACATCCGTACCATAACTTAGGTTTAATTTTTCATAATATTTTGAAGTGTCTAGACCATTGGATGCTTCTTCGTTTGCTGTTTCTTTAGAACAATTAAAGAATATTAATACCACTATAGTTAAGAAAATAGATTTTAAAGGGCTCATATTGAAAATAATATTTACTTTGTAAACGGTAATGCAAGTTAAATATTATGGCGCAACTTATTAGAATATATGAGGAAAATCCTAATCCTAAAGCGATAGCTAAGGTCGTTTCTATTTTGAAAAATGGTGGACTTATTATATATCCAACCGATACTGTTTATGGTTTGGGGTGTGATATCACTAATTTAAAAGCCTTAGAGCAAGTAGCAAGAATTAAACAAGTAAAATTAGAAAAATCGAATTTCTCATTTATTTGTCATGATTTAAGTAATTTAAGTGATTATGTAAAACAGATTGACACGTCTACATTTAAAATATTGAAACGTGCGCTTCCTGGGCCTTATACGTTTATTTTACCAGGATCTAAAAATTTACCCAATCCTTTTAAAAAGAAGAAAACAGTAGGTATTCGAGTTCCAAATAATAATATTGCCTTAGAAATTGTTAAGAAACTTGGTAATCCAATCATATCAACGTCTATTCGTGATGACGATGAAGTTTTAGAATACACGACTGATCCTGAGCTTATTTTAGAAAAATGGGATGCTTTAGTAGATGTGGTTATTGATGGCGGCTATGGTGATAATGAACCCTCTACGGTAATTGATTTATCTGAGGGCACTCCTGTAATTATTAGAGAAGGTAAAGGGAGTTTGGATATTTTTTAGATTATTACCAATACTAGGTAAAAATACACTTCTGAAATTATTTTTACACTTTCCGACTATCTAATTTGCAAATAAGTCTATTGTTTAATATTGATAGTTGCGCATATTAAATCAACCCCAACGCTTATTGCTTAAAACCTATCAAAAAAGAATTCTCTATTTCTTTCTGTGCTTTATACTGCTAATTTGGATTTTTATTTAACCCAAAAATTCAAAATAATGAAAAAAAATCCACTTATTTTAATGGCTCTATTTATATCTTTAATAGGGTACTCGCAGACCTTTGTCGATACTTTTGTTACCTATGCCATTACATCGACTACAAATAATACCGTCCAAGCCATAGATTATGATACAGCTGGAGGAACTGTAGTTAACATACCTTCCACCGTAGATTATAATTCTGTATCGTATACTGTTACAGCAATTGCAAATACTGCTTTTTTGGGCAATCAATTAACAAGTATAAATATTCCTAATAGTGTTACCAGTATAGGTAATAACGCTTTTTTTTCCAATAATTTATCGAGTGTTACAATTCCCGATAGTGCTATTACTATTGGAGATGGTGCGTTTGCTCAGAATAATAATATGGTTAGTGTGATAATAGGAAATAGTGTTACCAGTATAGGAGCCTTTGCTTTTCGTTTTAATAGTTTAACAAGTGTAACTATACCAGATAGTGTTATTACTATAGGAACTTTAGCTTTTCAGTCTAATGCTATTTCTAGTTTAGTTATTGGAAACGGACTTACTAGTTTGAGTGAACAAGTGTTTGCTTACAATGATATTACGAGTGTTACTATACCAAATTCAGTTACAAATATTGGCGCTAACGCTTTTATTGAGAATAACTTAACTGATATAGTTATTCCAAATAATGTTATTAGCATAGGAGAAAATGCTTTTGTTAGTAATGACTTATCTGAACTAACCATAGGAAATAGTGTTACCAGCATAGGTACTGGCGCCTTTAATACCAATCAATTAACTAGCGTTACTTTTCCAGAGAGTGTAACAAGTATTGGTGACTATGCTTTTTTCAATAACCCATTATTAACTACCATTATTTCATTAGCTACATCACCGCCAAGTATCACTACAGGTGGAACTAATGATACTTTTACTAACCGTAACGGTATGAACTTAATTATTCCAAATGGTGCTACTGGTGATTATGTTACAAATTCAGGGGCTTTATGGACAGGTTTTAAAATGGTATTTGAAGAAACAAATACATCCACCAATACACTTAAGGTCACAAATTACAATGCTGCAAGTGGCAGCAATGCTGTAATACCTTCTTCTTTTAATGTTGCACCAGACGTGTATAATATTACGGCTATTGGTAATGGTGCTTTTTTTGACAAAGGCTTAACTAGTGTAACGATTCCGAATGGAGTGACTACCATTGGAGTTTCAGCATTTAACACAAATAATTTAACAAATGTTGTGATTCCCAATAGTGTGATTACAATCAGTTCTCAAGCTTTTGTAACTAACGATTTAACTAATGTAACTATTGGTAATAACGTGACGAATATTGAATTTGGTGCTTTTGCAGATAATGACTTAACGAGTATTACTTTTCCAAGTAGTGTTACAACTATAGGCTCTATAGCTTTTGCTGCCAATCCATTAACCGATGTTACTTCATTAGCTACAACACCAGCTACAATAACTACTGGAACAAATGATACATTCCATATTAGCGGCGACCGCAGTAATATTCATTTACATATACCATCTGGTACTTTGGGTGTATACGTTACCAATGCTGGAGATTTATGGACAGGATTTAATCCGGTATCGGAAGACGCATCATTAAGTAATACAAATTTTGAGTTAGAGAATGGTATAAAAATAGTAAAAACGGCTAATGAACTAAAAGTAATCTCATCTGGTACTGCTAAGCTAAAAAATTATAGCGTATACAGCATTACTGGAGCAAAAATAGAAGAAGGTATAGAAAGCACTATTAATATAAACACATTATCTAATGGAATATATATATTAGAACTTAATTTTGATACAGGTAAACTTGTTAAAAAGTTTGCTAAATAGAAAATTATTATGCATTTAACTATTTGATAAATAGCTTCTTGATACATTTTTAACAACCTTAAGTGTTTTTAATTAAAGCGCTTAAGGTTATTCTTAATACAGTCTTTTCTTTATGTGTTAAACGGTTTAAAATTTTATTGTTAATTAGCTTAAATATTTATATTTTTTTATGAAAATCAATACATCTATTCTTTTTTTAGCAATCTTTTTGTCTTTTTCGGCTAATGTTTTAGCACAATATAAAGAGATAGATAGTCTTAAAAATGAATTAGAAATTCATAAAAAACAAGACACTACAAGAGTAAATCTATTATATGAATTAGCGTTTTCACACTTTCAGAAAGATATGAATTTAACTAATTCATACATTAAAGAAGCCGAAGCAATAAGTAATAATTTAGACTATAACATTGGTAAAGCAGACCTTTTATCATTAAAAGGAATTATAGAAAGCCGAAAATCTAACTATGAAGTTGGTTTAGATTATTTCCAGAAATCTTTAAAAATTTTTGAATCATTAGGTAATAAAAAGGGAATAGCTTCTTCTTATAATTCAATAGGATTAGTTCATTTGCAACAATCTAATAATAAAGAAGCTTTAATTTATTTAAAAAAATCATTTGCCATATATGAAGAAATGGGTAATAAAAATAAGCTCGTTGCAGGCTATTTGAATTTAGGAAACATATATTCAAAAACAGGAAGCTATACAGAAGCTATTTCATTCTATAAAAAATCATTGGCGCTTAGCAAGGAAATAGATCATGAATATGGTGTGCCATATGCTCTAACTAATTTGGGACAAATTTATGCAGAACAAGGAAATATTGCTCTTGCTTTAGATCATTATAATCAAGGATTACTTTATAAACAAAAAGCAGGAGATACTCTAGGAATGGCAATTACACTCAATAGTTTAGGTAATATATATAGATCAATAGGAAACTTTGAAAAAGCCCTAGAATACCATAATAAATCTTTGAATTTTGCATTAAAAAATGAAAGTAAGGACCTCATAGCAATAAATAAAGGAAATATAGGACTCATATATAAGCGTAAAAAGGAGTATAAAAAAGCATTAGAATTAATGAATGAATCCTTGGACATAAGTAAAGAAATTAAAGATTTAGGACAAGAAGCTAATTGTTTAAACTATATTGGAGAAGTCAATTTATTACTTAAAAAACCATCAATAGCTCGTGAAAGTTTTGAAAAATCTAATGCCATAAGTCTGGAGAATAATGACCAGTTTACTATAGCTCATAATTATTTAGGAATTGCTGAAAGTTATTTGGATGAAAAGCAGTATAAAAAATCCCTTTCTTACACTTTAAAAGGCAATAAAATTGCCAAAGAGTTAAATTTTCTTGATGCGCAGCACAAAGCCTTAAAATTACTTTCAAGTAACTATGAAAACGCTGGCAATTACAAAAAAGCATTTGAGAGTCATCAACAATTCAAAAAAGTTAGTGACAGCCTTTTCAATAAAGAAAACATTGAAAAAATCACGCAATTAGAATATGAGTATAAATATAAACAACAATTAGATTCTGCTAGTATTAGAGAATTAAAATTAACAAAAACAGTACAGTCCACATCTCAAGATTTAGAGACCTCACAGCGCAGTTATTTATTAGCCATTATTGGTGTGCTTTTACTTTCAATTCTATTAGGTGCTATTATTTTTTCTCAAAAATTAAAAAATGCAAAATCTAAAACTGAAAACATAGTCATGGAGCAAAAACTATTACGCTCACAAATGACACCACATTTTATCTTTAATTCACTATCAGTGCTGCAAGGCATGATTTTAAATAAGGAAGAAAAGAAAGCGGTTTATTATTTGTCAAAATTCTCGAAACTATTACGTATTACTTTAGAAAATTCTAGAGATAAAATGGTTTCGCTTTCTCAAGAGTTAACGGCTATTCAAGATTATTTAACCCTTCAGAATTTAGAAAATGAAGCTTATAATTATACAGTTTTAGTTGATGAAAATATAAATATTCCGACTTTAGAAGTCCCACCCATGCTTATTCAACCCTTTGTTGAAAATGCTATAGAACACGCCTTTATTAATCAAAAAGAAAACAGAAAAATAGATATTCGCTTAACCTATTCAAATAAAAAACTAATTTGTACTATTAGCGATAATGGCGTTGGAATTAACTACGAAAATGGTGATAAACGAAAAGATAAAAAGTCTCTGGCAACCACTATAACTTCAGAACGCTTAAAAATACTTTCAAAAGATTTAAATATGAAAGGTTCTGTAATGGTTGAAGACCGACAAATTTATAGCAAACAGGGAACCATAGTAACACTGGAAATTCCGTATAAAATCATATAACTAAATGAAGGCGCTAATAGTAGAAGATAAACCATATATAAGACAAGGATTAATTAACTTGTTACAATTAATTGATTTTGAAGTTGAAGTTATTGGTGAATGCGGATCAGTAAAAGACGCTGTTATCGTTACCAACGCATGTAAGCCAGAATTAATTTTTTTAGACATCAATCTTCTAGATGGTAACGCCTTTGATTTTTTGCAGCAAACGGAACATCTAGCCTTTAAAATTATATTTATCACCGCTTATGAAGAATATGCACTTCAAGCTTTAAAAATTGGAGCTGTAGATTACATTTTAAAGCCTGTAGATATTGAAGATTTAAAAATAGCATTACATAAGGTTAAAAATCTAACTTTTGCAGAACAAAAAGAGCGCATTAAAACGTTAAAAGCCAATTGGATTAAAGAAGAGGCTAAACTTATTTTATCACTCCATGATAGTTTTCAAGTCATTGATTTGAATGAATTATTGTATTGTGAATCTGATAGTGGATATACTACTTTTTATTGTAATAACGGTAAAAAATATGTGGTTTCAAAAACCTTAAAGGAGTTTGAAGAACAGTTAATTAGTACCCATTTTATTCGTCCGCATCAATCCTTTATGGTCAATTTAAAATTTATTGATAAATATGAAAAATCAGGAACCATTTATTTGAAAAATGGTAAAAAAATACCAGTATCTTCAAGAAAAAAAGAACATGTTGTAACTAGATTTTTAAATTGGAATAAGATCTAGCTAAACTAATTTTGTAACTTTGTTATGGCTGTCTAAGGATGGCCCTGAAACGAAGGGATGCTCTGTATACTTGTTATATATCCTCCCTTTATTTATTTTACCAAAAGAAATAACATTAACGGTAAGCCACGCATTAAGGATTGCAATGGAAATCCCACAGCGACTTTTTTGGAGCGCGGACTTGCAGCGGAAAGCCTGACCCTTTTCGGGTAACGCCCAAATAAAAGGGTATAAAAAAAAGCTCAACTTTTCAGTTGAGCTTTTGAGTTTTATATTTGAAACTGATTATTTACCACCAGCTTCTAAGTTTTTCATTTCTTTTTCAACCATTTCGTAAAACTGATCGATTTTTGGAAGAATAACAACACGTGTACGTCTGTTTTTAGCTCTGTTTTCAGCCGTATCATTATCTACTAATGGCACATATGAACTACGACCAGCAGCAATTAATTGTCCTGGGTTTACACCAAGGTCTTGTAAAACTCTAATAATAGATGTAGAACGTTTCACACTTAAATCCCAGTTGTCTAACAAAGGCTCTTTTCTGTAAGGAACACTGTCAGTATGACCTTCAACCATACACTCAAAGTTTGGTCTGCTATTTACCACTTTAGCCACTTTAGCTAAAACATCTTTTGCCTTAGTAGTTACATTGTAGCTACCACTTTGGAATAATAATTTATCAGCAATTGAAATAAATACAACACCTTTTTCAACATTAATTTCAATGTCTGGATCGTTAATTCCTACTTCACGTTTTAAGCCCGTTACCAAAGCTAGTGTTACACTGTCTTTTTTGGTAAGCGCATCTTGTAAACGTGTAATTTTTAATTCCTTTTCTTTAATGCTTTCTAAGGTTTTTTCTACGTTACTAGCTCCTTTTGAGGATAAGACTTGTAAATTGTCGTTATACTTTTTTAAATCAACTACTTGACCCTCTAAAAGTGTAACCTTAGCTGTCGCTGAAGCCCTGTCTTCTAAACAAGAATTTAACTTTACGGTTGCAGAATTAAGCAAATCTTGAGTTTCTTTTTGTTTTGCTTGTAAATCTGTGAATTGTTTTTTTGATACACATGAACTTAATACGATCATAGCTGATGCACCAAGTAATAAAATTTTCTTCATAATTATTTAAAGGATTAATTTTCAAATTTATTTAAACAAAAGTATACAAAAAAAGGTTGAATAGTGTAGTGTTAACAAAATTTTTGCAACTTTTTATAAACTTTCATACTTATCTTTCTTATTTACGAAATAATCAATAACAATAGATGTTATATGGTAATATTTTATTTTATTCTTAATCAATTTTCTTTGTTTTAACATGTGATTAGAATGATAGTAAAAACTAAAGTGCGATTTAAAAATAGCTAAGCTGTGTTTAGGTTTACATTCTAACAAAAATTTTATTGCTGCTAAACCATCAAGAATGAGTCTAATTAAAATAATGGAGAATAGCCATCCCTTCGCGTTTTTTGTTAACATAAAAAGACTATTTCTGAAATTTAAAAATGTTTTTTTAGGATTTATATGGCTTAACGTAGCACCTCCCACGTGATAAACTTTAGATTGAGCTATGAAATTTACGTTATAGCCCAAATTTTTGGCTCTCCAACACAAATCAATTTCTTCCATATGGGCAAAAAACATTTCATCTAGTCCGTTTAAATTTTCAAACACAGCGCTCTTGATGAATAAACAAGCTCCAGATGCCCAAAAAATCTCAGTATTTTCATCATATTGACCTTCGTCTTTTTCAATAGTATTAAAAATGCGTCCTCTACAATAGGGGTAGCCATATTTATCAATAAAACCACCTGCTGCTCCAGCATATTCAAAATAATCTCTTTTATTGTAATCAAGTATTTTGGGTTGTATTATAGCGGTTTTGTCATCATTTTCAAAAGCTTCAATAATTGGGATTAGCCAATTTTTAGTGACTTCCACATCACTATTTAACAAACAATAAACATCAGCATTTACGAGTTTTAAAGCTTCATTATAGCCTTTGGAATACCCTCCGTTTTCTTTGTTTTGAATAATTGTAACTGAAGGACATGTGTTTTTTAAAAAAGAAACCGAATCATCCGTAGAGGCGTTATCCGCTATATAAATATCAGCGTCTTCCGAATATTTTATAACTAAAGGCAAAAACTGTTCTAATAGTTTCTTTCCATTCCAATTTAATATAACTACGGCTATTTTCAAATTTTAACTCGTGTAAAAGTTAATTTTCTATTTATTTATTTATCAAAAACTTATGCAATTGTTAATTGATTACTTGTAATCTGGAATATTATTCAAGAATTGATATTTTTCATTTTTAAAATCCATTTGACAATAATAATGATTTATTCCATTAGTAACCATCAAATAGCTGGCGTTTAGTTTTAAATTATATCGTGCAATTTGGTCAAAAGTAGCTTGTTTAATTTCAATTTTGGGTGATTTACATTCAACAATAAGATAAATACTGCCGTCAGTATTGTAAATTACGATATCGTATCTTTTTTTTAACCCGTTAATTTTCAATTCTTTTTCTACATTAATTAGTGATTCTGGATACTTTTTCTCTTGAATCAAAAACTGAAGACAATGCTGGCGCACCCATTCTTCGGGTTGTAAAATCACAAATTTTTTGCGTATAGGATCAAAAATAGAAACTTTATTTTCGCTATTTTTGAATCGGAATGAAAACTTTGGAAAGTTTAGCTCTTGCAATTTTTCTTAATTATTTTTTCAAAGTTAAGCTTCAATAACTAAATACCAAATGGCACAAGAACAAATAAATGGAGTTTGATATTTCTAATTAAGGAATTTTACAGTTTTGGACGAAGTTAAACAGTTAGCAATTGATATAAAGCAAGGAAAATTAAAACCTATTTATTTTTTAATGGGTGAAGAGGCCTATTATATTGATAAAATTTCAGATTTTGTTGAAACCCATGTTTTAGCTGAAGAAGAACGTGGGTTTAACCAAATGACGTTGTATGGTAGAGACGTAACCATTGAAGATATTGTGGGTCATGCCAAACGTTATCCTATGATGGCTGAATACCAAGTGGTGATAGTGAAAGAAGCTCAGGATTTATCGCGTACGATTGAAAAATTGGTCTCTTATGCCGAAAACCCACAACCCACTACCATTTTAGTTTTAAACTATAAATACAAAAAACTAGATAAGCGTAAAGCACTTTATAAAGCTATAAAAAAGGTAGGTGTTGTTTATGAAAGCAAAAAACTTTATGAAAACCAGGTTGCTGATTGGATTCGTAGAGTTTTATCGCCAAAAAAGTATACAATTTCTCCTAAAGCGGCTCAAATGCTTGTTGAGTTTTTGGGTACCGATTTAAGTAAAATAAATAACGAATTAGAAAAACTTCAAATTATATTACCAAGTGGAAGCCAAATAACACCAGAGGTAATTGAAGAAAATATTGGTATTAGTAAAGATTTTAATAATTTTGAATTACGGAAAGCCATTGGTGATAAGAATTCAATAAAAGCCTACCAAATAATAAAATATTTTGCTGATAACCCTAAGGATAATCCCATGGTTGTTACCGTATCATTATTATTTAACTTTTTTTCACAGTTACTTCATTTTCATGGATTAAAAGATAAATCACCACGAAGTGTTGCATCAGCTTTGAAAATAAACCCTTATTTTGTTAACGAATATATTACAGCTGCAAGAAATTATCCTATGCGAAATGTAAGTGCCGTTATTTCTATTCTTAGAGAATTTGACGTTAAAAGTAAAGGTGTTGGATCAAATGCGGTTCCACAAGGTGATCTATTAAAAGAATTACTAGTAAAAATTTTATCTTAAATTTATAATTAAGTTATGAATGTGAAGATACATGAGAGTTGGAAACCGTATTTAGAAACCGAATTCAGTAAACCATATTTTAGAGACTTAGTAAAATTTGTAAAATCTGAATATAACACTCACACTTGTTATCCTCCAGGTAATCAGATTTTTAACGCTTTTAATTGTTGTACTTTTAAAGATGTAAAAGTTGTTATTATTGGTCAAGATCCCTATCATGGTAAAGATCAAGCTAATGGTTTATGTTTTTCAGTAAATGATGATATAACACATCCTCCATCATTAATCAATATTTTTAAAGAGATTGAAAAAGATTTAGGAATTCCATACCCTAAAAGCGGTAATTTAATGCGTTGGGCTAATCAAGGCGTTCTCCTATTAAATGCCACTTTAACTGTAAGAGCCAATGAAGCTGGAAGTCATCAAAAAAAAGGTTGGGAACAATTTACAGATGCAGTTATTAAGATAATAAACGAAAAAAAAGAGCGTGTTATTTTTTTACTTTGGGGTGGCTTTGCTAAACAAAAGTCTAAAATTATAGACCCTAATAAACATCATATTTTAACTAGCGGGCATCCATCTCCACTTAGCGCCAATAGAGGGTATTGGTTTGGAAATAAACATTTTAGTAAAACTAACTTCCTGTTGGAGCAAGAGTTTCAGCCACCTGTTCTTTGGTGAAATAAGGTTTTAATACAGTGGCTTGTTTTTCTAATTTGGGTTTTTTAATTGTTTTATTACAACTAAATTTTAGAAGCAATAAATTAATGGCCACTAAAATTATAAGCGACATAGTAATTGTAAATAACATAGGCTAAGAGTATAAATAATCGACAAAATACAATTAAATCAGATAAAAACAAATTATATTGATTAATAACTTGTAATACTTTCAAAAGTAATAAAAAAAAGACTACATAAAAACACGTACATGTACTTATTTTTATTTATATGAAATACATAAACACACTCGTATTTTTTTATAATAATCTCAAATATTTAATTAATAATCTGTGAATTATTAACATATGTTAAGATTATATCTTTTATCAGGTTATTTTAAAGAAGAAACAAGTATTTTAATTAAATAACATTTATTTTTGAATCAAAATAGAGAAAATGGACCAAGTAAATTGGGTTACAGCTAAAGAATATGAAGACATTACTTATAAAAAATGTAATGGTGTAGCGCGTATAGCTTTTAATAGACCTAACGTGCGAAACGCATTTAGACCCAAAACAACGAGTGAGCTATATGATGCTTTTTATAATGCAAACGAAGATGTTAACATTGGTGTGGTATTATTATCATCTGAAGGGCCATCAACTAAAGATGGTGTCTTTTCATTTTGTAGTGGCGGCGATCAAAAAGCAAGAGGTAAACAAGGTTATGTTGGTGAGGATGGTTACCACCGTTTAAATATTTTAGAAGTTCAGCGTTTAATTCGATTCATGCCAAAGGCTGTAATTGCGGTGGTACCTGGTTGGGCTGTTGGTGGAGGTCATAGCCTACATGTGGTTTGCGATTTAACTTTAGCAAGTGAGGAGCATGCTATTTTTAAGCAAACCGACGCTGATGTTACTAGTTTTGATGGTGGCTATGGGTCAGCATATTTAGCTAAAATGGTTGGACAAAAAAAAGCACGGGAAATATTTTTTTTAGGTAGAAATTATTCTGCTCAAGAAGCTTATGATATGGGTATGGTCAATGCAGTAATACCACATGAGGAATTAGAAAACACGGCTTATCAATGGGCTCAAGAAATTTTAGCAAAATCACCAACATCCATAAAAATGTTAAAATTCGCCATGAACTTAACGGATGATGGTATGGTTGGCCAGCAAGTATTCGCAGGTGAAGCTACGCGTTTAGCTTATATGACAGATGAGGCTGTTGAAGGTAGGAATGCCTTTTTAGAAAAGCGTAAACCAAATTTTGTAAAAAAATGGATTCCATAATGAAAAAACTTTCAATTTGGATTTCTTCATTTCGTATAAGAACTTTACCATTATCGCTTTCGGGTATTATACTGGCAACATGCCTTGCTACTTATAATGGTTTTTTTAATTTAAAAATTTGTATTCTCGCCATTTTAACTACTTTAAGTTTTCAAATACTCTCTAACCTTGCCAATGATTATGGAGATGGGTTAAAAGGAACAGATAATGAAGATAGAATAGGGCCAGAACGAGCTATTCAAAGCGGTAAAATTACTCCAGATGAAATGTTTAATGCTATAAAATTAAATGTTCTCATTTCCATTGTTTTATCAACGGCATTAATTTATAGTGCTTTCGGTGTTAAACACTTAGGCTTAACAATATTATTTTTTTTGTTAGGCGTGTTATCAGTTATTGCAGCCATTCGTTATACGGTTGGTAACAAAGCATATGGATACAGAGCTTTGGGCGATGTTTTTGTTTTTATTTTTTTTGGAATTGTGAGTGTTATTGGATGTTATATTTTGTATGCAAAAAAAATAGACCATGTTGTTTTTTTACCAGCCATAGTTATGGGATTGTTAAGTACAGCGGTATTAAATCTTAATAACATGCGTGATATAGAATCTGATGCAAAATCAAATAAGCAAACCTTAGCGGTAAAATTGGGAAGTAAAAATGTAATAATTTATCATAATATATTAGTGATACTAGCTGTTTTTCTATCCTTATTATTTGGTATTTTGTATTACACCAAATTATATAATTTAATCTTTGTAATAGCTTATATACCCTTATTGATTCATTTGATAAAAGTAAATAAAATTAATGATCTCAGACTATTAGACCCTGAGCTGAAGAAATTAGCTTTATCAACTGTTTTATTAGCTATTTTAATGGGTGTTGGACATTTATTATAGTTTTTGTGTGTTATTACTTAATTTAATATTGATATAAAATGAAAATCACATATTACGGTCATGCTAGTATAGGTATCCAGCTAGATGATGTCAATATTCTTGTCGATCCATTTATTACTGGAAATCCAAAAGCTTCACATATTAATATTAACGAACTCAAGGCTGATTACATTCTTGTAACGCATGCTCATCAAGATCATATTTTAGATGTTGAAAGCATAGCAAGACGAACTGGGGCCATCATTATTTCTAATTTTGAAATTATTTCTCATTATGAAAAACAAGGTTTAGATGGACACCCAATGAATCATGGAGGAACTTGGGATTTTGAGTTTGGTTCGGTTAAATATGTTAATGCCATTCACACATCTTCTTTTCTTGATGGTAGTTATGGGGGGCAACCAGGTGGATTTGTCATAGAAGGCGAGCATAAGAATATTTATATTGCTGGTGATACGGCTTTAACTTTCGATATGAAATTAATTCCGCTTCAAACCAAATTGGATTTAGCTATTTTACCTATAGGTGATAATTTCACCATGGGTATAGATGATGCCATTTTAGCTAGTGATTTTATTGAATGTGATAAAATTTTAGGCTATCATTACGACACGTTCGGTTATATTGAAATTGATCATGAGGTAGCTAAAAGGAAATTTTTTGAAAAAGATAAAGATTTAATGCTTCTAGAAATTGGTGAATCTTTAGAGTTATAAGCCCTAATTTATTTTTCTTATTTCATCATAAATATTAATGATGCTAACATATTTTTTTAATAAATTAATAGTATTACTTTTAATATTGAAATTAAAACAATCATTTATGAGATTTAAACTATCAATATTGTTTGTAATAGTATCAATTCATTATTCAGCTGCACAAGTAGATCAATCCAAAACAGGAGCTTGGTACATGTATTTTTTCAATAATCAATTTGAAAATAGTCAATTTGGAATTCAAGGTGATTTGCAATTTAGAAACTGGAATACGATTGGAGATTTGGAACAGCTTCTAATTAGAACAGGCGTTACTTATACTCCAAAAGATTCCGAAGTTACTTTAACTCTTGGTGTTGCAAATATAACAACTGGCCAATATGGTGATAGTAAAGAGACTTCAAATGAAAATAGAATTTATCAAGAGGCATTATTTCCTCAAAAATTAGGCGGCAGAATATATTTGAATCATAGATTTAGATACGAACAGCGCTTTGTAGAAAATCAAGATTTTAGAACACGGTATCGTTATAATATTTTTATGAATATACCAATCAACAAAAGCAGTCTTTCGGAAAATGCGTTTTATGCAGCCTTCTATAACGAGTTGTTTATAAATGGCGAAACAAACATTGGTAATAATAGACGTGTTGAATTGTTTGACAGAAACCGAACGTATTTAGGTCTAGGATATGTTTTAAAACCAGGACAAAGATTTCAATTAGGTTGGATGAATCAAAAAACTGTGGGTTGGGGTAAAGGTCAATTTCAAATAAGTTTTCACCATAATTTTTAACATTTAATATTAACAATTAATATATATCGCTATGAAAACACGTTTAAAATTTTTAGGTATCGCATTAGTTAGTTTCGGAGTCTTATCATGCGCAGATTCAAAAAAAGAAGTTATTTCAAACCATGAAAATGCAATAGAAGAGGTTGCTGTAAAACCTGTAAAAAGTGTATTAACAGCAGAAGAACAAGCAAATATGACTCCTAATGAAATTATTGAAAGATTAAAAAAAGGAAACGAAAATTTTGTAAATAATAGTTTAACTCAACGGGATCATTCAGAACAACGACGATTATCAACTATTGGACAATATCCAAAAGCTATAGTATTATCGTGTGTAGATAGTAGAGTGCCTGTAGAAGATGTTTTCGATTTAGGAATTGGCGATATTTTTGTTGCTAGAGTAGCTGGTAATATTGAAAACAGAGATATTGTAGGCTCGATGGAGTTCGCTTCTGCCGTTGCTGGCTCAAAACTAGTTGTCGTTATGGGGCACACAGCTTGCGGTGCAGTAAAGCATGCTATTGATAATACAGATGCTGCATCAATGAATATGAATGCATTAAATGATTTATTGAATGAAATAAAACCATCTGTTGAATTAACTGAAAAGAATGGTGAGGTATCCTCAAAAAATGTTGAATTCACAAATAGTGTTATAACCAATAATGCTATAAAAACAGTTGACGATATTAGAAAAATGTCACCTGTAATGGCTTCTTTAGAAAAGGAAGGTAAAATTAAAATTGTTGCAGCTGTTTATGATATGGCAACAGGTAAGGTAACTTTTATGGAATAATATAAATTTATATTTATTGTTTAGTTGATAGAAAAGTTGATATCTAAAATTAGGAAGATGTCAACTTTTTTATTTACAATGTGTATTTTTGAAAAAATTATGAAGGCCACCTATAAAAAGTATATTTTAAATTTCAAACAAGCTAGCGGAACTTCTCGTGGTATTTTAAAAACAAAGGAAACCTATTTTCTTTTTTTGAAAATAAATGAGAAAGAAGGTATTGGAGAATGTGGTTTGTTTAGAGGGCTCTCAATTGATGATAGACCAGATTATGAAGACAAGTTAACATGGGTTTGTACTCATATTAATCTTGGTTTAAAGGAGTTATTGAATGAATTGATTGAATTTCCTAGTATTCAATTCGGGTTAGAAATGGCTTTTAAATCTTTAGAAAGTCGAGATTGTTTTAAATTATTTCCATCAAAGTTTACGGAAGGTGAAGATTCTATTCCAATTAATGGATTAATTTGGATGGGTTCTAAAAGTTTTATGAAAAAACAAATTCAAGAAAAAATTAAAGCTGGTTTTAGTTGTATTAAAATGAAAATTGGAGCCATTGATTTTCAGAAAGAAATCAATCTTTTAAAATCCGTCAGAAATGAATTCACCTCAAAAGATATTGAATTACGAGTGGATGCTAACGGCGCATTTTCTTCCTCGGAGGCGTTAGAAAAATTAAAGATCCTCTCTGATTTAGATATACATTCTATTGAACAGCCCATAAAACAAGGGCAAATTGATGAGATGGCTTTACTATGTGAAAGTACACCTTTACCAATTGCCTTAGACGAAGAATTAATTGGTGTTTTTTCAGTAACAAAAAAACAAGAATTGATACAAACTATAAAACCGCAATACATTATTTTAAAACCAAGTTTAATTGGAGGTTTTAAAGGAAGTGATGAGTGGATAAATATGGCAGAATTAAACCAAGTAGGTTGGTGGATAACAAGTGCTCTAGAGAGCAATATTGGCTTAAATACCATAGCACAATACACCTATAAAATTCAAAACAAGTTACCACAAGGTTTAGGAACGGGAAGTTTATTTACCAATAATTTTGATTCGCCATTACAAGTAAAAAATGGTACTTTGCGATACGATAATACTTTGAACTGGAATTTAGGAAAGATTCAATATTAACCATGTTGTCTCAAATTATTAACTGTCATTCTGAACTTGATTCGGGATTTAATTTATAAGATATGTTTATAGCTCAAGCGTTTAATGTTTTACATGATTGGTGGCGCTATTTAGTAGGTTTAATTATAGCCATTGCTGGTGTTTTTATTTTTTCAGTGCCACATGGAATAGCGATTGGTATTGAAACTGCTAGGGGTAATATTGATACTTCAAGGTTGAGCGATACGAATTATATTATGACTTTATTTGAGTCAAATATCAACTTAGTTTTTGTGTTGCTTCCATTTGTGGGAGGTTTAATTGCATTATTCATTGCCGTTAGATTTATTCATAATCAATCTATAAAACATTTAACAACAACTAGAAAAAAAATAGACTGGAAACGTTTTTGGTTTGTATTTCTGTTGTGGGGTATTTTATCAAGTGGTTTAGTGCTGGTTGATTATTTCTTTATTGCACCAGAAGATTATGTACTTAATTTTAAATTGATACCTTTTATTATTCTATGTATTATAGCCATTATTATGGTGCCTTTGCAAACTAGTTTTGAAGAATACTTGTTTAGAGGTTATTTAATGCAGGGGATTGGTGTTATAGTGAAAAATAAATGGGTGCCATTAATAATAACATCAGCAGTTTTTGGTCTACTTCACATTGCAAACCCAGAAGTTGATAAGTTAGGTCCCGTAATTATGGTGTATTACATAGGTACGGGTTTATTTTTAGGTATATTAACACTTATGGATGAAGGTATGGAGTTAGCTTTAGGTTTTCATGCAGCAAATAATTTATTTACAGCACTTTTAGTAACAGCAGATTGGACGGCATTTCAAACACATTCTGTTTTAAAGGACATGAGTGATCCTGAAACTATGGCTTTAGGAGAAATTTTTGTCCCCGTTTTTGTAATATTTCCAATATTACTTTTTATTTTGGCTAAGAAATATAAATGGACCAACTGGAAAGATAAATTATTTGGAAAAGTAATTGAGCCATTAAAAGATAATTATAAAATAATTGATACCATAGGAGAACATGATTCCAAATTATAAAAACGTACATTTTAGATTTAAGTTAAACAACCATCACTACTCATTTGATGACCTCATGGAAGTAGCATATAGTTTTGTTAAAGAAGGCGTGCCTTATCAAAAAGAACTTGGTATATTTTTACTCGATTGGTTAGATAAAGAAGAATTTATTATTGTAAAAACATCAGGATCTACTGGAAGACCAAAGCACTTAAAAATACAAAAGCAGGCTATGGTAAATTCTGCCATTATGACCGGTGATTTTTTTGAGTTAGAACCAGGAAATAAAGTTTTAAACTGTTTGCCTTCAAACTTTATTGCAGGTAAAATGATGATAGTTAGAGCATTAATTCTAGGATTAGAGTTGGACATGGTAGAACCATCCGCATTGCCACTTATAGATTATGAAAAAGACTATTATTTTTGTGCATTTACTCCCATGCAACTTAAAAATTTCGCAAAATACCTAAACAGTATAAAAACGGTAATTGTTGGAGGAGGCCGAGTATCCAATCAAATCATTGATCTTATAAAAGACAAAAAACCACAAGTTTATGAAACTTATGGCATGACCGAAACGGTATCTCATATCGCCGTTAAAAAACTCAATCATCTAGATGGTGCTGATACAGATAAATATTTTAAAACATTACCAGATATTTCTGTTTCTACTGATAAAAGAGGGTGTTTGGTAATTGATGCTCCCAAACTTTCTGAAGAAAAAATTATTACGAACGATATCGTTAAAGTCCACTCAAACTCTAGTTTTGAATGGTTAGGGCGTTATGATAATGTCATTAATTCAGGCGGAATAAAACTATATCCTGAAGAAATCGAGTTTAAACTTAGAAGTAAAATTAAACAGCAATTTTTTATTTCATCAATACCCGATGACACTTTAGGAGATAAAGTTGTTTTGATTTTAGAAGATGACAAAAACGATATTGATAAAACAATTTTTGAAGTTTTAGATAAATATGAAAAACCCAAAGAAGTTTTTACAATATCTAAGTTTATTGAAACAGGTTCAGGTAAAATTCATCGAAAGAAAAATTTAAAAGCTTTAGGTTTGATTGAAGAGTAGAATTAAATCTATTATTATAATTGTAAAATGCTAAACTTAATAAGTTTGGCTTTTTTTTGTGCGTTACTCATTCAAAAGTACACTTCACTCATTATTTGTTTTATGACATAGTGATTGGGTTTAGTTTTATGCTAAACTTTAAAATCAACTATTATGAAAACCTTTACTTTTTTATTACTTTTTGTTTTGATAATTACAAAAGTAACGTCACAAGAAATTCCGAAAGTAATATTAAATGACTCAACATCTCTTCAACTTTCCGAATTACATATAAAGATAAACATACTAGGGAATATAGCAACAACAACCTACAACATGAAATTTTATAATTCAACAAATAGAGTTTTAGAAGGTGAGTTGGCATTTCCTTTAGGGCAAGGGCAATCGGTTATAGATTTTGCTATGAGTATTAATGGTAAATTAAGACACGCAGTAATAGTAGAAAAGGAATTAGGGCGAGTTGCTTACGAAAGTACGGTTAGACAAACCATAGATCCAGGTTTGTTAGAGATGACTAAAGGAAACAATTACAAAGCGCGAGTTTATCCTATTCCTGCTAATAGATTTAAGGAAATTGAGATAACTTATGAGCAAGTGCTTCATTCAAGTAATAATGCGCATGCATATACCTTACCACTAAGTTTTAAAAATACCTTATTAAAGTTTACAATAAATATTTCAGTCTTTAATAAAAAAAAATTAAATATTGTTGATGTAGGCAATTATAATGGATTTAAATTTTTAGAGGATAAGAACAATTTAAAAATCGCAATTTTTCAAGCTGAAAATTATATCCCAAATACTCCAATTAAAATTGAAGTACCATTAGAAGAATTTGAAAGCAAATCAATTTATAACGATTACTTTAATTTCTATAAGGTGTTTGAAACTAAACTTAGACTTAAGGAAAAACCAAAATCAATAGCGCTTTTGTGGGATGCGTCTTATTCAATGGAATATAGGAATCTTAAAAAAGAGTTAGAACTTTTAAATTTATACATTAAATATTTAGGAGATGTTAAAATAGAATTTGTGTCTTTTAATAATAAAATAAATCAATCAAAAATTTTTGAAATAAAAAACGGAAACTGGGAGACTTTAAAGAAAGAAATTAAAAATATTATTTACGATGGTGGCACTTCTTTTATGGATTTAAATAATTATGCGGCTGATGAATATTTATTATTCACAGATGGCATGGATAATTTAGGAACTTTAGAAAAAGTAAATAACCCTATGTATACTATTAATGCTGTAACATCAGCAAATCATGACAAACTTCAAGAAATGGCGATTAAGTCTTCAGGAAATTATATTAACCTTTCAATAAAGCCAATACAAAATGCATTTGAATCATTAAAAAACGAAACCTATCAATTTCTTGGAATAGTTGATAATTCAGATGTTTATGAGGTTTATCCAACTAAAAACACAAATATTTCACAAGATTTTTCATTATCAGGAAAATTTAAAACGAATACCGAAATCGAATTGTTATTTGGTTACAATAATGAAATAGTTGATCGATATAAAATTAATTTAAATGAGGCAAGTAATAACTCTATTGTTAAAAGACTATGGGCAAAACAAAAGTTGGAGCATTTGAATAAGAGTAGTATCAAGTCAAAAGAAGAAATAATAAAGTTGGCTAAAAAACATCATTTGATAACTAATTATACTTCAATGATTATTTTAGATAGGATTGAAGATTATGTTAAATATAAAATTGAACCACCTGAAGAATTAAAAGAAGAATATAAAAGATATCTTCAACTCTCAAAAGCTAATGATACAGAAAGATTGGAAGATTTAAAAGATAGAAGGGAAGAGTTAAAAGACGATTATATAGAATTATTAGATTGGTATGATACAGATTTTTCAAAAAGAGAAAAGAATATAACAATAATTAAAAATGCAAAAAATAATTCATCTAATATAGAAAGCACTAATGTTGACAACCAAGAGAATCAATTCAATGATGTTATTAATACAGAGTCTAATCAACAAGTTTCATCTTCTTCAAATCAAAATAATACAGTCAATAATAGAAGGGTAGCACTTGATTCAACAAAACATATTGTTTATGGAGTAATTAAAGATTACCATGGACACCCATTACCAGGTGCAAATATTTATATAAAAAATTCATCAGGTGGTGCTGTATCAGATTTTGATGGAAATTATTCACTAAATGCTGATACTGGTAATATTTTAGTCTTTTCTTATATAGGTTATGTTACTAAGGAAGTTGAATTGAATAATGAAGATATTGTTAATACCTCTTTAGATGAAGATGCATCAATGTTGGATGAAGTTGTAGTTATAGGCTATGGAATACAAAGAAAACAATCTATTACTGGTTCGGTTAGTGTAGTGACATCAGAAAGTGTTGAGAACAGTTTAGATAATTCATTTGTAAGTTCGCTTCAAGGTAGAGTTTCTGGGGTTACTATTCAGAATAATAATGGTACAATTGGTTCTGGAACATCAATTAAGATTAGAGGGTTAAGTTCAATGTTAGACACTAATCAACCACTTTATGTAGTTGATGGAATACCTTATGCTAAAGAGGAGTTTTTGGAAATTTCAACAAAAGAAATAGATAATATTAGAGTATTAAAAAATGGTTCAGGAGCATCAATTTATGGAAGTAGAGCAAATAATGGTGTTATTATTATTTCTACGAAAAAGGGAATAGAGTCAAATTTTGAAAAAATTGAAGAATTAAATAAAAAGATAGATGAAGAAATTAAATTTAAACCTTGGATGCCAAAAGCGTCATATATTAAAGAATTAGACGAAACTTATGATAAAAATGAGGCGTATAAAAAGTATTTAGATTTAAGACAACAATTTAAAAACACGCCAACTTTTTTTATTGATGTAGCTGAATTTTTTGAGTCTATTAATGAAGCTGAATTAGCAGTTCAAATACTTACTAACCTTATTGAAATAGAGATAGATAATCATGAATTAATAAGAGCTTTGGGTTATAAATTAGAAAGTCTTAAAAAGGATCATTTAGCTGTACATGTGTATACAGAAGTATTAGAGCTAAGACCAGAAGAGCCTCAGTCATATAGAGATTTAGCTTTAGCTTATGAAAATGTTGGAGAATATCAAAAAGCTTTTGATTTATTATATAAAATTGTAGAAGGAGATTTACTTGAAAAAGATGAGGATGAACGATTTTATGGGATAGAAAATATAGCTTATGTTGAAGCTTGTCATATAGCTGGTAAGTATAAAAAATATATAAAATTAAACTACGAGCAAAAAAGATTAATAAAAGACTTTAAAGTAGATTTAAGGGTAGTTGTTGATTGGAATCATAATGATACAGATATAGATTTATGGGTTGAGAATCCCAATTCAGAGAAAATATTATATAGTAATAAAAACTCAAAAGATGGAGGCCGATTATCTGAAGATATGATGGATGGTTATGGGCCAGAGGAATTTATGATAAAGAAAGCATTCAAAGGAAATTATGAAATATTGATTGATTATTATGCAGATCAAGTTCAAAAAATTTCAGGACCAACAACATTAAAAATTACCATGTTTACTCATTATGGAAGTAAAAATGAAACAAAAAAAATTAAGGTTTTAAGATTGGATAAAGAAGAAGATGAACTTGAAGTTGGAAAAGTTATTTTTTAGTAAGAAAAAAAGAGCGACAGCCATGTCGCTCTTTTTATTTTAAACCTGTAAAATACCTAAGTTAAATTTCTTTTCAATAGGGGCATTGTTAGCAGCTTCAATACCCATACTAATCCAAGTTCTGGTATCTAATGGGTTTATAATAGCATCGGTCCAAATTCTGGCAGCCGCATAATAAGGGGAAACTTGATTATCGTATCTATCTTTAATTTTATTAAATAATGCCGCTTCTTTTTCAGGTGTAATTTTTTCACCTTTCTTTTCTAAAGATGCTTTTTCAATTTGAAGTAATACTTTAGCTGCTGAATTGCCACTCATTACAGCAAGTTCGGCACTTGGCCATGCAACAATTAATCTGGGGTCATAGGCTTTCCCACACATCGCATAATTACCAGCACCGTAGCTATTTCCCAAAATAACAGTAAACTTAGGAACTACAGAATTACTAACGGCATTAACCATTTTAGCACCATCTTTTATGATACCGCCGTGTTCAGATTTACTACCCACCATAAACCCGGTCACGTCCTGCAAAAATACTAATGGTATTTTTTTCTGATTGCAGTTAGCAATAAAACGCGTCGCTTTATCAGCACTATCATTATATATAACGCCTCCAAACTGCATTTCACCTTTTTTAGTTTTCACTAATTTTCGTTGATTAGCAACAATGCCAACAGCCCATCCATCTATACGCGCATAAGCGGTAATAATGGTTTTACCGAAACCAGCTTTATATTCATCAAATTCTGAGTTATCAACAAGTCGTTTAATGATGTCATACATATCGTATTGGTCTGCACGACTTTTAGGTATTATTCCATAAATATCTTCAGGGTTTTCCTTTGGCTTTTTACTATCTGCTCTGTTAAAACCAGCTTTATCAAAATCACCTATTTTATCAACAATATTTTTTATAGTATCTAGTGCGTCTTTATCATCTTTAGCTTTATAATCGGTTACCCCAGAAATCTCGCAATGTGTAGTTGCTCCGCCTAAAGTTTCATTATCAATAGTTTCACCAATAGCCGCTTTTACCAAATAACTTCCAGCAAGAAAAATACTTCCCGTTTTATCAACTATTAACGCTTCATCACTCATAATTGGTAAATATGCACCACCAGCTACACAACTTCCCATAACAGCCGCAATTTGAGTAATACCCATACTGCTCATAATCGCATTATTTCTAAAAATACGCCCGAAATGTTCTTTATCAGGAAAAATCTCATCTTGTAATGGTAAATACACACCAGCGGAATCTACCAAATAAATAATAGGAAGTTTGTTTTCAATAGCAATTTCCTGAGCTCTTAAGTTCTTTTTTCCAGTAATAGGAAACCAAGCACCAGCTTTTACTGTGGCATCATTGGCCACTACAATGCATTGTTTACCTTTTACATATCCTAATTTTACAACGACACCACCAGAAGGGCATCCACCATGTTCTGCATACATATCCTCTCCAGCAAAAGCAGCTATTTCAATAGATTTAGCTTTAGCATCAAGCAAATAGTTTATGCGCTCTCTAGCGGTCATCTTTCCTTTACTATGAAGCTTTTCTATTCTTGACTTACCACCACCTAAACTAACTTTTGCCAAGCGTTTGGTTAATTCTGAAACTAATAATTTATTATGATCTTCGTTTTTATTGAAGTTAATATCCATACTAAAAAAGTTTTTACGAATTTACAAAATATGGAGTACTAAAATTAAATAATTTGTTAAAATAAATTACATGGAAATAGTTTCCTTGGAATATAAAACAATTTATTCTATATTTGTACTCTTAAAAATGATAAATATGAAAAAGATAATTGCCTTTGCAGGCAGTAATAGTAAAACATCAATAAACAAACAATTGGTAACTTATGCTACGAGTTTATTAGATGGTGTAGATGTTGAAATTTTAGACTTGAATGATTTTGAATTACCAATTTATGGTATCGATTTAGAAAATAAAAATGGCATTCCTGATAACGCACACAAGTTTTTAAATATCATCAAAAAATCTGATGGTATCATGTTGTCTTTAGCAGAGCACAATGGTGCATATGCAACAGTTTTTAAAAATTTATTTGACTGGATGTCTAGAATAGAAGCTAAAACATTTTTTGGAAAACCTATACTTTTAATGGCAACATCGCCAGGCGAAAGGGGAGGAGTCTCCGTTTTGTCAATAGCTCACGATCGTTTTCCAAGACATGATGCGAATATTATTGAAACATTTTCATTGCCATCATTTGGAGAAAATTTTAGCGCTAACAATATTGTAAACGATGATTTAAATTCAGATTTAAAAACTAAGGTTGAAAATTTTCAAGAAGCGCTTTAAAAATCCATAACATGGGAGATCTGTCAAAAGATATAAATTCAAAATTTGTAAATAATCGGATTAAGGCATTGTTAAATATTATTTATACGGCAAATTGGATAACAAGCCATCAAAATGAATTTTTCAAATCGTTTGGTATTTCTCCACAGCAGTATAATATTTTACGTATTTTGAAAGGTGCTCGAGAACCTTTGAACGTTCAAATAATAAAAGATAGAATGATAGAACGCGCACCCAATGCAACGCGTTTAATGGATAAACTATGTGCAAAAAAGTACATAGAACGTTGTACTTCAGAACACGACAGACGCGTTGTGAAAATTGCTATAACTGAAGAAGGTAAGGTATTATTAGAAAAAATTCCAGATAATTTTAATAGAGATTTATTAAAAAATTTAACAGAGGATGAAGCGGAACAATTAAGTGACTTGTTAGATAAAATGCGGTAGCTATTTTTTTAATTAAATATTCTCCATGGAGAATAAAAATAATAATAATTATGAAATTAAATACAATAAAAAGAGTAGGACGTAGCGATTTTGTAAATATGGGTCCTATTAGATTGCGTCAACCATTACCAACACAAGGTGTTGATATCATTGATCCTTTTATATTGTTACATCATTATGGGCCTTATGAAATTTCGGAAAAGAGCAATCCATTTGATTTAGGTCCACATCCTCATCGTGGTTTTGAGCCTATAACTTTTTTGGTTCAAGGTGAGCAGTTGCATAGAGATTCGCTAGGAAATGAAAGTGTTGTTAAAGCTGGTGATGTGCAATGGACGACTGCAGGAAGAGGTATTATTCATGCCGAAGGTCCGACCAAAGATTTTTTAAAAAAAGGAGGCGTTATTGAAGGTATTCAATTATGGCTGAATTTACCAGCGGAAAAGAAAATGATTTCCGCTAATTACCAGCATGCTAAAGATGAAGACTTTAATGTGGTTTCATCTGAAGATGGGAAAATAAAAATTCAAGTTATTGCAGGTGAGTTGGAAGGTTATTATGGACGCATTCAAACACAAACCTCAGTAAATGCTTTTATGATTTCTGTTAAAAATGGTGGTCATAAAACCATGTCGTTCCCAAAATCACATCAAGGGATTTTGTATTTACTTAAAGGCGACGTTATTGTGAATGATTCTGAAACTTTGGCATTGAATAAGAATCAACTGATTCAATTTAATCAAGATGGAGAAGGCTTTTCTTTTAAAGGTAAAGATGATAGTAAATTATTATTTATATCTGGTGAACCTTTTAATGAGAAAGTAACAAGTTACGGCCCCTACGTTATGAATACGCAAACGGAAATTATGGAAGCAATGCGCGATTATCAAATGGGTAAAATGGGATTTTTAACCCCCTAACTCACGAAGGGGGAAATATCTTAAATCATGCAAGGTTTTAAAACTTTGCATGATTTGAGGTATTAATTAAATTTTCAGACACCTCTATAGCCCCTAAAGGGCCTATTAAATATATGACAGTGGCGCGTTAGGGATTGCAGTGGAAATCCTTTTTGCAAGGAACGAGCAGAAAGATTGCAGCGAAAAGCCCGACCCCTGTGGTACCGCCAAAAAAATAAAAATAATGCATTAATTAAAAGATTTCCGTTTTCAAGGAAATGAAAAAATAAATTTATTATGAAAACAATAATTCACAAAGCAGAAACTAGAGGATTTGCAGATCATGGATGGTTAAAATCATATCATACGTTTAGTTTTGGTAATTATCAAAATATAGAACGTATGAATTTTGGCGCATTACGTGTATTAAATGACGATGTGGTGCAACCTAATATGGGGTTTGGCACACACCCGCATAAGAATATGGAGATTATTTCAATTCCTTTAAAAGGAGCGCTGTCTCATAAGGATAATATGGGGAATAAACGTGCCATAGAAGTGGGCGAAGTGCAAGTAATGAGTGCTGGTACAGGACTTACTCATTCGGAATTTAATGATAGTAAAACGGAGGATGTTAATTTTTTACAACTTTGGATTCTTCCCGAAGAAACCGATGTTAAGCCTAATTACGAGCAGCGTAAATTTTCATTTGATGAAAGAACGAATGTACTTATAACGGTTGTTGCACCAAAAGATAAATTGCAAGGCCAAGCTTTACCAATTAGCCAACAAGCTTATATTTACAGATCTCATTTAGAATCTGGAAATAGTATTGATTTAACTGTTAAGTCATCACAAAACGGATTCTATATTTTTGTAGCTGAGGGCAATGTTGGAGTTGCTGAAAGTATATTGACTTCTCGTGACGCTATTGGAGTTTGGGAAACTGAAATTTTAACTATTAGCGCTAATAAATATTCAGAAGTAATCATTATTGAAGTGCCAATGCATTAATTTACATTAATGTAAGTTTTTATTAAAACGTAGAATTTAGTTGGGTTAGAACTTATGGACATATCCATCTGTAAAAGCTCTAGGTTTACCTAATGAATGTAAGACACAGTAAATAAAATTTTCATATCCCTAATCTGTTTCTCATCCACTAAAAGCTTTTGAAATTTTAGCTCATTAAACAAATTCCTGAGTATTGACCAATGAATTATTAAACGAATTTTTAATACAAAATACTGAACTCACAACCATATTTAAGCAATATTTTATAAAATTAGATTTTCAGAAGCTTGAAAAATTATCATTAAAAGGAATAAAAAACTATCTCGTATATTATTAAAATATATTTAAGCTTGAATGTGTTTAATTTTAAAAAAAATATTAACTCATATAGTGCATATTTTTATTTGTTATGATTTATAACTTATATTTATAACATAAATAGAGGTAATGAGTACAAGTTGTAATATTTTTGGTGATCAGGCAGAAGATTTTTTAAGTAGTTTAGCTGAAAGTTTTTCAGTGAAGTATGCAACAAATAACAATGAATATTGTTTTGACGTTCCTGAAAATTTAGGCTCTGGATATTTTAGAAGCTTACAATTCTCTCATGGTGTTAGTGTTTTAGAATTTAATGTACTCCTTAAAAAGTCTTTCATAATTAGGTTTGATAAAGAATCAACCAACCCGCTTTACCTATTATTTAATAGTGATGCTCCAATTACGCACATAAGCGAAGTAGAAGATAGTGATACAACCATTTCAAAATTACAGCGTATCATGTTTTCCAGCGGTGTATCATCTACACATGCTATAAAATTAGGAAAATCAGATCCTGTTGGTGCATTTATCATTATTATAAATCGAAAATTATTTGAGGAAAAAATTGACGCATTTTCTGAGAATTTATCTGAAGATTTAGCACTAATTTTTAAGGATTTAAATGGCGTAAACCATGTTTTTAATAAGGATCACTTCTCTTTAGAAACGTCTAGAGTGATTGAAGAATTTAAAACTTGTGAGCTTGATGAATTTATGAAACCCGTATTTTTAGAGGGTAAAACTTATGAAATTTTAACGTCTCAAATACAATCGTATTCAGATCATTTACAAGGTAAAAAGGTTGATTCATTACTTAGAAAAGCAACTATTGAAAAAATAGAAAGCGCTGTAGACATTATTAAAAAAGAGTTGGACGTGAGGATTAATGTGCACAAGTTGGCTAAACGAGTAGGACTCAATCAAAACACGCTCCAATCAGGTTTTAAGACGCTTTTTAAAACTTCTGTAAATGAGTATATAAAAAACCATAGATTAGAATTTGCTAAAAACCTTTTAGAAAATTCTGATTTAAATATTACCGAAATCACCTATAAAATAGGTATAAATAGTAGAAGCTATTTTTCTAAGCTATTTAAAGAACGCTATGGAATTTCTCCAAAAGATTACGTAAAACAACGGCGTCGAAAACGTACTGCTTAATCCTTATTTATTTCATGTAAATTATTGATTTATATCACTTTATGAAATTTTTGTGATAATAAAATAGAAGTTAAATAGACTAATTGTGTTAACTAATGTTTCAATATTGTTAAAGATAACCTTACAATTGTAGTTTTTTTGCAATTACGATCAAACCAACCAAAATTAAAATCAACCAACGATTGTGTTGAATTTAATTAATTGTAAAATGAAAATTATAGAAATTGATAATTTAGAAAAACGCTCAGTTATTAATCAATTGAACGAAAATCTAAAAGGTACCATCACTATTAATAATGGTGAAGAAATATTAGAATTTAAAAATGAATTAGGGCAGGGTAAAATAAGAACAATCTCATTTGATTGGGGAATTACGCTGCTAGATTACGATGTTTATTTTTATAAAGATTTAAAAATTATTTATAAAATAACTGAATACACACCTATTGAGTTTTTATTTGTATCAGAAGGTACATTAAAATATAATAATTCTGATAATAATTATGTTCAGTTGGAGCGTTTCCAAAATATAATTTTATCAAACAAAATAAATTCTCAAAATATATATTTATTTCCTAGTCAGGTAAACGTTAAGCTTAATGTTATTCAAGTACTTTCTAAAGAATATAGAAAAAAGAAAAATAATAATATTGATGCTTTACAGAATGTACTTTTATCACTTTTTAAAGGTGAAAGTAAAAATTTACCTTACAAGCACATGGGTGGCTATAATTTAAGTATAGCAAGCGAAATTAAGGATTTAAACACTGTTAAAGGTTCTGGAATTATCAAATCGTTGTCTATTGAAGGCCAATTAAATTTAATTATGGCCTTGCAAATTGCTGAACACAAAAATTTTGTTTGTAAAGAGTTTATTCCCGATACTTTAACTAAAAATGATATTAAAAAAATACATGAAGCAGCTAAGTATATTGTAGATCATGTATCTTATTATATGTCTATAAAAACTTTAACGACTCTATTCGGTATAACACCTAAAAAATTACAATTGGGGTTTAAGCTTTTATACTCAAAATCTGTAAATGAATATATCAGGCAAATTAAATTAGAAATAGGTAGAGATTTAATTAAAAATACAGACAAAACTATTTCTGAAATAGTTTATTGTATAGGATACAAGAGTAGAAGTTATTTTTCTAAAGTGTTTTATGATAAATATGGTATTTTACCTATTGAATACAGAGATTCTTTGAAAAAAGTTCAGAAAATATCAAAATAAAATAGCTAAAGATTCATAATCAGTTGAATCCAATAAGGAGTCAAATAATATATCGTTCTTATAGAATTCCTTAGCTATAGGATGGCATTGAAAATTTAATAAATCGATATTAGAGTTATTGTTTTCTAATAGCTGTTGAAAATCTTCAGAAAGCCATTTTTGATAATGATTTGATGCTAAAGCTACTGGAACAATGTTTCCTAAATTTTTACAATTAGGCGTTTTTAAATTTTGTTTTGCTAGCAACAGACTAAAAGTTATGTAACCATCGTTAGTTATGTTATAAATACCAGCGATAGCGAAAGGTTTTCTAGACTTTGGATAAATATAAAATGGATATAATTCTCCATCATGAATATAGGTTTTAAAGAATCCTGAAACAATAGCTACGCAACGTCTTTCCACCGAAAACATGTTTGAGTTTTCTATATCTGAAAGCGATAAATTTAGTGTATTTTGTGCGTTTTGAAACACCTGCCAGTCTTCTTTAAAGTCTTGAGGCAAAATCCCCCAAATTCCATATTGAATTTGTTTTGTATCAGAATCTGTTATAATGGGTAAAGATTGCTCATCTAATCCGTTAATCATAACACTCTTTTGATGCAAATTTGGGTATTTGAATGGTGATCCAAATAGGGTCTCCATGTCATCTATATTAGAAGTATTTGATAGTTTATAATACATAACTCATTTTGTTACTGCAAGATCGTAAATTAGGTTAAAATTAATTGTTTTAATACAACAAATATTTAACTCAAATCATTCATAGTGTGTTAAATAGTTTTAAGACTTTAGAAATATTTTTGTGCAGAATAAAGCTACATAATGATTGGATAATGATAACGAAGTTGTAAAACACGCTGTATTTTTGTCATTCATGGATAATACAAATCATCAGTTTCCATCATTTTAAAATGAATCATTTAAATAATAATAATAATAATAATAAGGTCAGAAGTATAGGTGTTTCACCCCAGTTAGCAAATCTAAAAATATTGCTAAATGCATCGGGATGTATTGAGAGTGGTTTTCAAACTTTAAAAATTGATAAAAAGTATGGTAAAGGGACTATAAAAAATGTAGATTTTAATAACGGGATGTCTGTAACCCAATATGATTTACTGCTTTCTGATACATTTACATTTCCATTATATAATGATTCTCAAGACTATATTTATTTTTTTTATGGCGAAGAAGGGGTTTGTTATCATAACTTTAAAGGCGAAGAAAAATATACTCAAATCGAAGAATTTAGTACGTCTATATTTGGAGCTAATAAGGATTGTACAAGTGAAATTACTTTAAAAAAGAATAAACGATTTGTCTATGCTGTTATCAGTATAAATAAAGAACAATATTTTGAAGAACTTGAAAGAAAATTTAATACTCCTTTAACTAATATATCAGCATTAAAAGAAGTCTTTAATTCATTGCCAACCTATGTTTATCAATGTACTTGTAATCTTGAAATAAATAAACAACTGAGCTTATTAAAACTTAGTAGAACTAATTTTCAAATTTCGAATATGTTGTTTTTTGAAAGTCAATTTCAAATCATACTTTCAATGCAAATTGAACAACTTTATAATGAAATTCATCATGAACGTGTGATTACTAATCTCTCCAAATTAGAATTAAAAAAAGTGCAGCAATTGACTGATTATATCATTGAAAGTCCAATGTTAAATCACACCATAAAAGATTTATGTGCGAAAGTTATATTGTCTCCATCAAAACTTCAAGAAGGCTTTAAACTCATACATAATACTACGGTATCAAACTTTATAAAAAACACCAGAATCGAAGAATCACACGATTTATTATTAAATTCAGATTATAATATTTCTGAAATCGCATACAAAGTAGGGTTTACAAGTAGAAGTTATTTTTGTAAGATTTTCAAAGAAAAGTATGGATGTAATGCCATTTTATATCGAAATAAGTATAAAGATAATAGTGTTAATTTAAATGATTTGAATAATGGATAAATGTTTATGATTTATTTTACTAATCTTCTATTTCATTTTCTTGGTTAACATCCGAAGAGTTTATTAGTGGATGTTCCTTTCCGAGTCCTACGATAATAACAATATTGGTTACAGTATTGTATAGCATTAATATCACTACCACCATAGCGCCACTTATAATAGAAGAAGCTAATAACGTAGCCCAATATATTATTTTAAACCATTGCGTAGGTACATTTTCAGCTTCAGTTATGGGTATATTAAATAACTGAAAAAGGATAAGCACCCCAATAAAAAGTACAGTATCAATCTTAGCTATATTTAAAATTTCATAATAGTGTTGATCTTTTAATTTCGATTCGATGCCAGAACTAATACCCAATGAAGTTAGTAACAACGCAAGTATGGTAGCAGAAGCTAAAATTATTGTATTGCACAACATATTAATGCCAGGTAATGATGCGTTTAATAAATGTTTGGCTTCGTAACCAGATACGTTTCCCAATACAAAAACACCTAGCCCTATGATGCAGGCAGATACGGTTCCGCCCAATAGAGCTCTTTTATTTTGTAATAAGAATTTTTTCATAATATTTTTACTTTAAAAAGTCTCGCTGGTTGAGCGAGACTTATAATGTTTAGTTTAATTTTTATTAAATTTTTAATTTTAACTACCTCTTCAATCCACCTCTAAAAAGCGATATAACGAATAGTACTAAAAAAATAAAAAATAAAATTTTTGCAATTCCAGCAGCTCCACCTGCTATTCCTCCAAATCCTAAGATTCCTGCGATTATTGCAATGACTATAAATATGATTGTCCAACGTAACATATAATTTGGTTTTTAAGATTATAATAAAGATTGACTCTCAATCTTAACCGATTGTAAAATAATTTAAATATTTTATTTCACTTAGCTCTGATAATTGATAATTTGACTCAAATAACTACTGATAATCAGTGAGATAAAAAAAGACCTTGAACCACATTTTATATGCAATATCAAAGTCTAATTCTAACTAACCAACCAATACAAAATTAATGATGTATGGGTTTTAATAGTGACACTATTCGATTAAAAGTTAACACTATCAAATTTAAATTAAATTTTTAGTGTAAATCCTCTAATGATTTAATTCTTGATAACCCTTTTTCAATGCGAGTTTTTTGCGAGGTAAGGATAGACTTCGTGCTTTCTGGTAAAGCCGTGTCGCTTATCACATCATCGTATTCAGATATGGCTGATTTTTCTCCTCTAATAGCCTCTTCAAGCATAGACTCTTCATCTTCTGTTGAAAACAATGCTTTGGTATCCATCCAAGCTCTGTGAATCGTACCAGTGATACTTCCGCCTTTATCGACATCCTCTCCAAATGATTTAATTTCAGACTTTAATTCGTGTCCAAAATTATAGCGCTCGTCTGCTTTTTGTTTAAAATAGCTTTTTAAAGCAGGATTTTTTACGTTTTCTGCAGCTTTTTTGAAACCTTTTTCTGCGTCGTAAGTTTTTTCTAAAATATCGTTAAGCTTTTCGCTTATATTTTCTGTGTAAGTACTCATAATGTTTATATTATATTAGCAGTAATTTGTAATGATGCCTACTGGTTTACATCAATAATAATAATGATTAACACAATTATTACCTAATATTAAAATTAATAAACATTTAAAGGTTTAGTTGCCTTTTTTGAGAAGTATTTTAACCCATTTAAATATTTAAATTAAAATTCTTAATTAATTTTAACATAGCAGCTTCAGTAGCCGTATAATAGGAGTTCCTTTTATTTTTATCATTTACAGTTTTAAGATTTTCATAAAAAACTCCATCTTTATATGAGGACAAAATTAAAGGGTGAACATAATATTTTCTTACTACATTTCTTGTATTTCCTAAAGCCTTAGAGGCATTGTCTAAGGCCATTAATATATTTTTATCTATATCAGTATTTGTTTTTTCCAGCCCTAATAATGTTTCAAAACAAATTAGTGAGGCAGACCATGTTCTAAAATCTTTTGCGGTAAAGAAATTTGATGTAATATCTTGTAGATATTCATTGACCATCGAGCTATCCACCGTATGTTTTTCTCCACTTTCATCATAATATTTAAACAGTTCCCAACCAGGGATTTCTTCACATTGCATAACGAGTTTTATCAATCTCTTGTTTCTAATTGTTATACAATGCTTTTTTCCTCGTTTTCCAACAAATTCAAAAGTTATCTTGTCTTTAAATAAATCGACGTGTTTACTTCTTAAAGTAGAAAGTCCATATGTTTTATTTCTTTTGGCATACTGCTCGTTGCCTATACGAATGTGGGTTTCTTCAAGAAGTTTTACAATTAACGCTAACACCTTAGACTTCGTGAATTTTTTTTGATTCAAATCTAATTCAGCTTGTTTTCTAATTTGAGGGAGGGCTTTACCAAACGCATGCATTTTATAAAACTTTGTTTGGTTTCTTATTCTAAGCCATTTTTCGTGGTAACGATATTGTTTACGAAGACGGTTATCTCTACCTACGGCCTGAAGGTGTCCGTTATCTAAAGATGAAATCTTAACTTTACACCAGGCGGGTGGGATAACGAGTTTATCAATACGCTCTAAATCGTTTTTTTCTTTTAAGAGTTTCCCTTTTTTTTCATAAATAAATTCATCATTTTCCTTTATTCGTTTAATATTAAGGTGGGATTTATTTACGTAAACTAAATCTAAATACTCTAAAGCATTTTCAGGATCAGTTATTATTTTTCGATATAATTTATTTTGATTTATAACGGTACTCATATTTCCAATCTCTATATAACTAATACTAGTTTTACAACTTATTTTCTGGTTTTTAAAAATTACCTACTTAATTACTTTTTTAACAATTTAAAATGGTAGTTTTTGATTTTAATTTAAAAATAGTATTATACGTCAAAGGTTGAACTTTTCAACATCAATAAATTTAAACTAATTAAAAAATTAAAAGGTATTAAAAATTGTGCGTATTTTTTTTAAAAATTTTGTAACAAATAGTTCCTAATAGGTGTTGATGAAGAAATCACCTTATTATTTTAGTGTAATTGTAATATAAACTTAATATTTATTAATAAAAAAAGACTTCAAAATGTTGAAGCCTTTTTTTATAAGCAAATTAAATAATTACTATTTAGAATAAATAACTTTTGAATCTTTAATATTTGCAATGGCATCTTCCATAGAAGTGAAATACTTATATTTAGTATTAAACACTCTGTCTGGGCGCTCTCCAACGATGTAATATTTAATATTCAAATCAGGAGCATTGATGCTCACTTGGTCTGATACTCTCAATTTCTTGTCACCAATAGTCATTGATGTTTCTTCTAACTCTGAAATTACATAAAGCGTAGTTCCAGATGCGCGAATTTCTTTAATATTTAGTTTATGCTCATTACCTGTTACTTCGGCTTCAACCATGATGTTTTGCTCCATTTTTTCCATAGCATCATCACCATCGTTTGGCATGTCAATATCCAAATACGGAACTTCAACTTCTTCTTCTTCCATAACAATAACTACCTTAGGTACTTCAACCATTTTTGTTTTCATACCTACATTCACTTCAGCCCAATCCACATCAAATGAAGGTAATTGGCCTTCTTCAACATCAACCTCCATATCAATTTCTGGTAATTCTGTTTTTTTCTTTTGGTCTATATTACAACTAGAAAAAGCTAGTGCAATACAAATTAGTATACATAATTTATAAATTTTCATATTTTGCTGTTTTACTTTTGGTTATTTTATTTGATTATTTTTTTAAGTAAGATCATAGCTCCAAATTTACTGGCAAACTTCAATGCCGATTGAATCCAATTGTAAGGTCTAAAATCTTCTTTATATTCATCTTTTACAGCCACAATTTCTTCCCATGCTATTTGTCTTTCTAGGTTTAATACCTGTAAATCACGTTCAATACTCTCTATGTTATTGTAAATTTTCATTTCAGTTAAAAAATTTTTTAGACAATTTCTTTATTATTTTTTGATTTATTTTACTTCTGAAAAAATAGCCTATTAATGATAACATTAAGAAAATTAAACCTACAATAAAGAAGCCTAAAGGATAATTTGTTGTGATTTCACCCAAATAAAGAGCTAAAGCTATAGAGCATAATAAAACACATAAAAATGCTAAGCCTCCAATAATAATAGCTTTAAAAACCATGCTAACAGATATGGATAGCTGTTGAAATATTTTAAGCTTATAGTATTTATAAGATGTTTTAAAATATCGAGCACCTACATCGGTAGCTTTATCATTAGTAGAGCTTATTGAATCTATCAACCCCATTTATTATGACGTTTTTTGTTGTAGTTTCTTATTCTTTAACTTTAATTCAGCTAATTTTCGTTCTAACGTTGTAATAACGTCATCAGCTTTGTGACTTGTACTTTGAACAATAGAGTCAACTTGCTCGTCTAAAGTTTGTTTTTTTGCAGTAGCGGTTGTTACAACTCTATCTTTTAAATCATTAGCTGATTTTACAAGCTTCTCTTTAGCAAGTGTAGTTTCAGTTGCTATTCTATCTTTAGCTAATGCTGCTTCAGTAGCTATTCTTTCTCTGGTAGCGCTTCCTTTATCAGGTGCATATAAAATCCCTAAAATTGCTCCAGTAGCTGCTCCTGCTAATATACCTAATACTGTATTTCCGTTATTTGCCATTGTTAATTTATTTTTAGTTAAACATTTACGTTTTACAAATTTAACGCTAAAGCAAAAATCTCCTTAACGCTAAAGATGTTAATCTTAACTTGTTTGAAATAATTTTAATTGCTATTCTTTTTATGTTTAAAGTTAAAATCTTATTACAAAAATAAATAATTTACATTTCTAAAATAATAATATAATGAAAAAACATATAGCAACAATTAATCCTTATAATAATGATCATTTAAAATCTTATGATTATACAACACAAGATGAACTTGATGGGTTTATTGAATTAGCTGATTCAACATTTCATGATTGGAGAGAAATAAGTATAAATAATAAGGTTACATTACTTAATAATGTAGCTAACAACTTATCCATAAATATAGAAGAACTTAGTAAGCTCATCACTAAAGAAATGGGTAAGCCTATTAGCGAGAGTAGGGCAGAAATTGAGAAATGCATGGATTTGTGTCATTTTTATTCTAAAAATGCAGCGCTTTTTTTATCAGATGCCATGATTAAAACTGATGCCAGTGAAAGCTTTATATCTTATGACCCATTGGGAGCTATATTGGGTGTGATGCCTTGGAATTATCCTTTTTGGCAAGTTTTCAGATTTGCAGTACCAACACTTACTGCAGGAAACGTGATATTTCTGAAACACGCCTCTAACGTTACAGGATGCGCCTTAGCCATTCAAGATGTTTTTGAAAATTCAGGATTCCCCAAGGGTTGTTTTACCACTTTGCTTGTCAATCACGATACTATTGAAGGTCTGATAAAAAATAATATTATAAAAGCGGTTTCTTTAACAGGTAGTGAAAAAGCTGGTCGTAAAATAGCAGAAGTTGCTGGAGCTCAATTAAAAAAACAAGTGTTAGAGTTAGGAGGTAATAATGCTTGTATTATATTAAATGATGCAGATTTAGACACACATTTAGATTTGATTGTAAAAGCAAGGATGCAAAATACGGGGCAAAGTTGTATAGCCGCGAAACGGTTTATAGTGGAAGCTGGGATTTATGATGAATTTTTACAGAAATTCACAACCAAGGTTAGCCATTTAAAAATTGGAGACCCCATTGTGGAAGATACAGAAATTGGTGTTTTAGCTAGAGAAGATCTTGCTGATATTTTAGAAGAACAAGTTAAAAATTCAATTAAAAAAGGTGCCAAAGTTCATTTTGGTAACAAAAGAGAAGGCACTTATTATCAACCAACTATACTTACTGAAGTCTCTGAAGATATGCCCGTATTTAAAGAAGAAACTTTTGGTCCAGTGGCAGCAATTATTAAAGTTTCAAATAAAGATGAAGCTTATAAAGTGGCAAATAATTCAGCATTTGGTTTAGGAACCATGATTTTCACCAAAAATGTTGACGATGCCAAACACCGCACCTTAAGTATTGGAGATGGGGCATTTTTTATTAACGATATGGTAAAGTCTGATCCTAGATTGCCTTTTGGAGGCACTAGAAATTCAGGTTTTGGTAGAGAACTTTCAAAAGAAGGTATTTTAGAATTTACTAATAAAAAAACGGTGTACATAAAGAAATAATTTATAAGTTTTTTCAATCCGTTTTTTACCTTAGAAGTATATTAATTTTAAATTAATTTATGCCTTAATTTGAATATTCCCTTTTTTAAATCTAAATGAATTAAAAATTTATTTAAATAAAACATATATTTCTAAAAAAAGGAATCAATTTAGCGAAGTAAAAAAAATAAAAATTTAAACATGGCAATATTAGGATCTATCATAAAAGGCGCGATTAATTTAAAAGACTCTTTTTCATCTGAGATCAATCATGTTGATGCACAAAAAGAAGTGTTGTCGATATTGCTAGAAAAAGCGAAAGACACACAGTTTGGAACGCATTATAAATTTGATGAAATTTTGGAAGCTGAAGATATCCAACATGAGTATTCAAAGTCCTTACCCTATTTTGATTATAATAAAATACACAAAGAATGGTGGTACAAACTACAGGATGGAGAATCTAACGTGACTTGGCCTGGTCACCCAGAATATTTTGCATTAAGTTCTGGTACAACAGGAAAAACAAGCAAGCGCATTCCAGTAACTAATGATATGATTGAAGCCATCCGGCAATCAGGCATTAAACAAGTATTTGCTTTGAATAATTTTGATTTACCTGCTGAGTTTTTCGAAAAAGAAATCATGATGCTTGGTAGTTCTACTGATTTGGAAAAAAACAATAATCATTTAGAAGGAGAAATTAGTGGTATTAGTGCTAGTAATATTCCATTTTGGTTTAAAGGTTATTATAAACCTGGAGATGAAATCTCTAAAATTGATGATTGGGATAAACGTGTACAACGTATTGCTGAGCGTGCTGAAGATTGGGATATTGGTGCCTTGAGTGGTATTCCTTCTTGGATTGAACTCATGTTGCAAAAAGTGATTGAATATCATAAATTGAATAACATTCATGACATTTGGCCAAATCTTCAAGTATATACATCTGGAGGTGTTGCTTTTGGGCCATATGAAAAAAGTTTTAAAGCATTATTGGGTAAAAAGGTAACTGTTATTGATACTTATTTGGCTTCAGAAGGATATATTGCCACTCAGGTAAGACCAGAAACAGATGCTATGCAACTAAATACGGATAGTGGTATTTATTTTGAATTTGTCCCTTTCAAACCAGAATATATTAATCAAGATGGTTCAATTAGCGATGATGCGCCATGTGTAACTTTAGAACATGTTAAATTAAATCAAGATTACGTTTTAATCATTTCAACAGTTAGTGGTGCTTGGCGTTATTTAATTGGGGATACTATAGAGTTTACTGATATTGAACGTGCTGAAATTAAAATTACAGGACGCACCAAGTTTTTTTTAAATACTGTTGGATCTCAACTATCGGTAAATAAAATGGATGATGCTATGAAGCATTTAGAAGAATCTTTAAGTACAACCATACCAGAATATACCATTTGTGCTCAAAGGGGTGATGATGATGAATTTTACCATTCTTGGTACCTAGGTTCTGATATGCAAAATCCTAATCTTGATGAGATACAGGATATGCTTGATGAGTTTTTGAAATCAGCTAATAAAAATTATAAAGTAGCACGGACAAAGGCGTTAAAAGGTGTTAAGGTAAAAGTTATTTCACCAAATATATTTCATGATTGGAGTGGTGCAAACAAGAAAAAAGGCGGACAAGTAAAAATGGAACGTGTCATGAACGAAGATAAATTTGCAGAGTGGGAGGATTTTGTAGCTAATAATTAATCTCTTAAATTAGATTTTAGTGAATTTAACTTTATTAATTCCATAATTTCTTCTGGTGATAAATAATATTTTTTTATTCTTAGTTTGTAAAGGTCATTAATATCTGCATGGTTTAAGATAAAGTTTTTGGTTTTTAAAATATAATCCCCCATACCATGGGAGACGGCAAATGTATCAGCAGCACGTTCAGCCGCAATAATGTGGCTATCAGACAATGAATAGGTGATGCCAAACCAAATTAATTGTAAATTATTTTTGTTTTGGTAATCCATAATATGTCCCAATTCATGCCCGAGCCATCCTGTCATCACATCCGTATCAATATCTTTTGTTTTGAATTCTTTGTCATCAATTTTAATTTTTTTACTAATTAGAATGACATAAGAGCGTTTACTTCTAGTTTTAAAAAAACTACTAAATTTCGGTTGCGCTTGCATAGTCGATTTTTTAATATTTTTTTTAAACTTAAACGTAATAGAAACATCTTGTAATTCGGGATAAAAGGAAAGTGCCTTACGAGCTTCTAAAGCGATACTATCTGGATAAGTGTGCTTAGTATTTTGAGACATAAATTGATTTGTGAACAAAAATATGCATATTAAAATAATAACACTTTTAAATTTGTAATGTTTTACTAAATTAGACTTAATCATCAATTTATTTTTTAATGCCTTTAAAATTCATTTATAAGTATTATGATAATGAAATTTCTGCAAAAACAATTAATTTCAGCTGTTTTTTTTATTAAAAACTACGATATTTGCTTTTAGACTAACCGTCAAAAAAAATAAGATTATGGCAATGAATAAAAATACTGTTTTGGCTTGGGCTACCATTTTAATGATTATCATGGGAGTCATATTAATTTTAATGGGCGTATATCGATATAATGATGTCGCAGGTTGGGGGTTTGCAACTATAGGTATAGGCTTTTTCGCTATTGCGTGGGTATTTAATGCATTAAAAGGTAGAGTATAATGAGCGACGAAAAAAAAATAATTTTCTCAATGTCTGGTCTTACAAAGACCTTTCAAAGTGCTAATACACCAGTTTTAAAAAATATTTATTTAAGTTTTTTTTATGGTGCTAAAATCGGAATTTTAGGTCTTAATGGTTCTGGTAAATCAACACTCCTGAAAATTATAGCGGGTGTTGATAAAAATTATCAAGGCGATGTAGTTTTTCAACCTGGTTACACGGTTGGTTATTTAGAACAAGAACCTCAGCTTGATGACAACAAAACCGTTATTGAAATTGTAAGAGAAGGCGCTGCTGAAACGGTGGCCATTCTTGATGAATATAATAAAATTAATGATATGTTTGGTTTGGAAGAGGTGTATTCCGATGCAGACAAAATGGAAAAATTAATGAACCGCCAAGCAGTACTTCAAGATCAAATTGATGCCGCTGGCGCTTGGGAATTAGATACCAAATTGGAAATTGCCATGGATGCTTTAAGAACTCCAGAAGGTGATAAGAAAATAGGCGTACTTTCTGGTGGAGAACGTCGTCGTGTAGCTTTATGCCGTTTGCTGTTACAAGAACCAGATGTCTTATTATTAGATGAACCAACTAACCATTTAGATGCTGAATCTGTGCATTGGTTGGAGCATCATTTAGCACAGTATAAAGGAACAGTTATTGCCGTTACTCACGATAGGTATTTTTTAGATAATGTAGCGGGTTGGATTTTGGAACTCGATAGAGGAGAGGGCATCCCATGGAAAGGTAATTATTCGTCTTGGTTAGAACAAAAATCAAAGCGTATGGCTCAGGAAGGTAAAACAGCTTCAAAACGTCAAAAAACTTTGGAACGGGAGTTAGAATGGGTGCGACAAGGCGCTAAAGGACGTCAAACAAAACAAAAAGCGCGTTTAAAAAATTATGATAAATTAATGAGTCAGGATCAAAAACAACTTGACGAAAAACTTGAAATCTACATTCCAAATGGTCCGCGTCTTGGAACTAATGTTATTGAGGCTATAGGTGTGGCTAAAGGTTATGACAATAAGTTGCTATATGATGATTTAAATTTTAAACTGCCACAAGCTGGAATTGTTGGTGTTATTGGACCTAATGGCGCTGGTAAAACCACTATTTTTAGAATGATAATGGGTGAAGAAACCCCAGACAAAGGTGAGTTTGTAGTTGGTGATACAGCTAAAATCGCATATGTAGATCAAAAACATTCTAATATAGACTCAGAAAAAACAATTTGGCAAAACTTTAGTAATGAGCAAGAGTTGGTTATGATGGGTGGAAAGGAAGTAAATTCCAGAGCTTATTTAAGTCGTTTTAACTTTTCAGGAGGAGAACAAAATAAAAAAGTGAAATTATTATCAGGTGGTGAACGTAATCGTTTGCATTTGGCCATGACACTTAAAGAAGAAGGCAATGTTTTACTTTTAGATGAGCCTACTAACGATCTTGATGTGAATACATTACGTGCATTAGAAGAGGGTTTGGAAAATTTTGCGGGTTGCGCTGTTGTGATTAGTCACGACCGTTGGTTTTTAGATAGAATTTGTACACATATTTTAGCTTTTGAAGGCGATAGTGAAGTTTATTTTTTTGAAGGTGGATTTTCTGAATATGAAGAAAATAAAAAGAAACGACTGGGTGGCGATTTAATACCTAAGCGTATTAAATATAAGAAATTAGTGAGGTAGGGAAAGTACGTGTCTTATAAAAAAAACAAAGGTCTATAATTAAATTTTTTTAAGTTTAATGTAAAGAGTTTTACATTATTTTTCTAAATATATTTTTTTCAATTTAGATATTTTAATTAATTTACTTAAGTTCAGCTCATTACTGTTGTCATTTTTAAAATGATTGGTTAATCTAGTGTGGTAAAAGTTTTATAATAGATTGACATTAAAAGTTATTCATAAATATGCCCAGAACTTATCATGTAATCGGAGACATCTATATTTTTAATGATATGTTTAGTTTCATTAAATTTTTTCATATAGGTTGTTAATACCCTTTTTAAAATAAATCGAAAAAAAAGTAATTCAGCAATGTATATTCCAAAAAATGCGATAAATAAAGTTATCATAATCTAGTTAGCATTTTTATTATTACCATACATATGCCCTTCTGTGAAATCTTCATAGGGTTTATTTTCATGTTCTGCTATTTCTTTATTTATGGCATCCAAACGCTCATTTTCTTTTTTAAGCTTATAAGATTTTCTTATACCTAAAAGTAGTAAAATGCCAAAAAACACAGTAACAATAATTAACAAAGTAACTATACTAGATTGATCAATAAGTAAAAAAATAATAAACTGGTTAAGTTGCATTTTGAGGGGGGGATTTGATTATTTCAAACTCAAATATAGTATAATTTACTGACTACAACAATGAAAAAAAAAATTGGAGAAAAGTTGTAACATACCCTTAATTTTTTATACCAATAATAATAAGCTAATTAAATTTTAAAAGTCATCTTTTTTAACGAAATTGCTTGTCTGTAAAATGTTTAATTTAAAACACAAACCATATTATGTCTGACGATTTTGATTTATTAGAAACCTCTTCAAACGAAAAAACCGAAAAAGTAGATGTCAATTGGGGAAAAGCCATAGACACTATGAAATCTAAATTGTCTCAGGAAGATAATCCACAAGCACGACAAAAAATATTGAATGCGACTTTGGACGATGTGGTGCACATGGCTGAAAAGGATAGAACTTCGCTTTTAGATGCGATTAAGGATTTAACCGATTATCAAGACGAAGTAGGAATTATGTTCGAGAAATTCTCGTCGCTTAATGCCACCGAGCAAAAAGTTATCGATGATGCTCAAAAAGGTTTAGAGCGTGCACGAATAGAGTTGGAAGACGCCAAAAATAAACCAGATACTTGGTGGAATAACCTTTGGGGACGTAAAAGCAAAATTAAAAAAGAAGAAGAAGAGTTTAAACTTGCTGAAAAAACACGAGCTGGTGCAGATAATAAAGCCAAAGCCATGTTTCAAGAACGTATTGAAAGTGCTGATGTACAAACCCTGTTAAGCGAATTGTCTTATAAAAGTCAAGCAGCGGTGACGCGTTTAAAAAACCGTGAAGTTGAAATTAAAGAAGTAGAGGAAAAGCTAAAAGATGCGATTGTTGAAGCTTCAAAAAACCACACTAAAGCTTTAGAAAAGAAAAATGAAGTTGAAACTAAGTTGGAGGAGCAATATGCTTTATTGAAACAGGCTAGACAAGAAATAGAAGATATTGCCGATAAACAATCTGCCGAATATTCTGAAGCCATTGGTAAAATGACCACAATGGAACAAAAAGTGGAAGAACTTGAGGGTTTAAAGAATGCTTATACTACGCTTGCTGCCAGTAAAGATAGTTTTGTACACAAGCATAATTTAACTATTAAAGTTTTAACTTCATTACGCAGTAATTTGCAAACGCATCGTGCTAAACTTAAGTCAGACACTGAAGAACGTCTTAAATATTACGATGGTTATGTGGTGGCTTTAAAAGCGAGAACAGATCAAGAATTTGCTGCTATTTTAGAGCATTTAGGAGTTAAAACTGATGAGCATATTGGAGAAACCTTAGCGTCTATGCATACCGCAAGTGCTAAAGCACGTCAAGATATGATGGATAATATTCCAGTTCATGAAAAAGTGATGCAAGGTGTTTATAGCAGTTATGCTGAGGCTTTACAAGAAATTAGGGCTAAAGATAGCGAAATACAAAAGAATTTTGCTGAACGCTACGGTATTGATATGAAAGAGATTTTTGAAGACTATTACAATGCCGATGCTAATGCGCCATCTGGTGATGATGATAAACCCGTAGGTAAAACAAAACCAGAAGCTAGTGAGGACGATTTATTAAGCTAACATCATTACGATGAGGCACAACGAAGCGATCTGATTAATTATAAAATTTTTGTTAAAATTGGTTTTGTTTGCGTTAGGGATTGAACGGTTTGTTTGAGCTCCCTGACGAAGGAAGGAGCGAGTAGTGAAAGCCCGACCTTTAGGTAACGCCCAAATAAAGTAACAATTGTCAATTATCAATTGAAAAAATGTCCATAAACCATATAGTAACACCTTTAGATTCTGCCATTCTCGATTCCAAAGAGCATTACATTTTTTATCATAAAATGATAGATTTTGCTTTTAAGGAATTGATTGTAGCTGTACAAAGACAAAAACTTTGTAACGAGCAAGAGGTCTTACTATTCAAGCAATATTGTGATTTGATATTGTATTCCATTGAGGCCATGCGTATTAAATATATGTATGATGAAGAGGATAATATGAAAGTGGATTTAACGGAGTCTGGATTTCCGAATTATTTGGAATTCCGATATTTATTCAACGATTTAGAATTACGTGACGAATATTTAGACAAATTAACATCTGTTACCACTTTAAAAGAGGAGTTTTTAGAAACCTTAATGCATAAAAAACAACCAATTAAAAAAAGTAAGTTGTTTCAAGCAGCATCGATAGTTTACTATTCTTCGGTAAAGAAACAATATATTTTCAATCGGTTTGTACAAGGAAAAATTTTAAGCAGCCTAAAAGGTTCTGAGGGCGATTTATTAATAAGCTGGAGCTTTTTTGATGTATCGCACAATCGACCTTTTATATGTTTTATGTATTTTCATTATGAGGGCAATAACATAAACGATTATAAAGATGACATTTACGAGGTTTTAAGAACCACATCGGATAGAGATATGCCTTTAAATACCATGGCTTATACCATTGATAAACGACTACCAAAAATATCACCAAAACGTATAAAACGTATTGATTTAGGTCCGATTCATAACGTGTTTGCAAAAGATGAAAATCAAGTTACCCATATCATGTTGGAGGCTATTGGTAAAAAGGAAATACCATTAGAATCTTATGCGATTTCGTTAAGAATAGACGAGGTGTCGTCCGATAGTGAGTTTAAAGAAGGTCGTTTTTTTAGCAAACAGGTTTTACAAAAATGGGACGATGTTTTCAAAAAACGGTATGTTTTTGCACCGCATAGAATTATTCAATTGTTATACAACAAAACTCCAGAAATGATGAATGGTTTAGCACAAGCGCCAATTGAAATTACTGGATTAAAAATAGACTTAAAGAAGTAAACAGTCGCAGTATTCAATTACTGAAAAACTAGACTGAGACTGAAAACTCAAATAAAACATGGAACACAACTCAACATTCCCCATAAAATTATCTGAACTGGATATGCTTCGTGATGAAGCAGCATCCTATTTAAAATCTGTACAATGGGAACAAGGTACTCGGGCAAAAAACAAGGATAAAGAAGCTAAAGATGAGTCCATTTTATTGTATTTATCTCGTGCAAATAACGGTACAAATTCGGCTGATATCACCTCGGTTTCAAAAACTATTTTAGCTTTAAAAAAGCGTTTACTTCCAGATTCTGTTGCTATCCCTATTCACTTAAACCAAACATTATATGCCGTTCAGGAAGGAATTACACTAGGTATTTGGATTAAAGACAGTTATTATGATGCTTCAGGGTTATCGAGTTTAAATGAAAATAAATCGGCTTTAGATAACCATGGGAAACGTGAGTTTGAAAGTAAAATGCACACCGCAACGGCATTTATGTTATTTGCTACTGCTTATAAAATACTAAATGATTTAAAGACTTATGCATCCGATGATTTATCTGTAATGAAACAGAAGTTTGCTGGTATTCCAGAAGTGTCATTATTATCGCCCATTAAAGGAATTTCATGCACATTATTTTATTACGATAAATATTTAGGACATCCAGATATCATAAAATCTGATAAAGACGTTGTTGACTTTACTGTTGTTTATTTTGAAGCTTTAATTAATGAAATTCAGTTAAGAAAAAGTAATTTAGAATATACTGAAACCATTGAAGATAGAACTTATAAACTCGAAAAATCAGAATTTGCGATTTCGGGTTGGAATAATGCATTTCAAGGTACAGCAAAAAGCATTGAGTTCAACAAAGTAAGGTTTGAGCAAATTGTTGGTAATCGTGATGCAAAACATTTTGCGCGCCGATTAACAGAACGTATGTTGAGTTATGATTTTACTTCCAAAAAGAATCCGTTTCAAGAATTAGGTGGATTTATGCCCGTTTTTATGGGGTATGGAATTCCAGGAACTGGGAAAAGTATGCTTATTGCGGCTATTGCAACACGTTTAAAAGAACATTGCGATACGTTGGATATTCCATTTCTATTTCACCCCATGCCAGATACGTTGATTAGTACATTTCAAGGTGGTTCAGCTGAAAAAATGGTGGAATGGATGAAACCTTTACAAGATCCAACAAAACTTATTTTCGCACCTATTGATGATGCTGAGAATAATTTACAAGAACGAACCGCTCAAGGGGTTTCGGCTGGTGTAAAAGAAGTTATTGGCGTGTTTTTAAGATATACGGAAGGCGCTTATGCGGTTAATTATGGTAATAGTTCTATTGGGTTATTTACCAATCTTCCAGAAATGCTGGATAAAGCTGTTATTTCGCGTGTACAAGGGCGTTTTAAAATTGATGGCGCTAGAACAGAACACGACTTTTTAGACCAAGACCATTTATGGTGGCGAAAACTAGATGAAACGATGCCCGATTTTGTAAACATGCAAAATCCAGAAAACTATGCTTATCTCCAAAATCAAGGGTTAGCTAAAAACATGGGTGAAATCTTAAATGTTTCTAATAAACCAACCGAGGAACGTGTTCATGCTGTTTATGATAAAGTAGAAAAACAGTTTAAAACCAATCAGCATTTATTTTATGCCAATTTGTATAAATATATGCAAAAGGCTTTTCCGTTTTTCTCATCACGTGATGTAAGAAACATTCAAAGTGCAATATCATTACGTTTAACAGATTTTGATTTAGAAGAGCATTGGTTTGAAAATCCAGAAATATATTTCAAACAAGATTATGATACTAAGTTTAATATGCTTCAAGAATTGATGCGTGCTAATATGAAAGGATTGGATTTTTCTGAAGTTCGTCGTCAAGAAGTGGTACGTTATTTAGATAATGTGGCTACCATAGCTGATACCGATTTTAAACGAAAAGTGGATGCTAGAGTGAACCAATTAAACATTGAAACGGAAGCCAGAAAAACGTTTGAAAATGGGTAGTAAGCAAATTAAAAATATAACAAAGAAATTACTTTCAGATAATTATTACATTTTAAATCGGGTTACTTTTGATTATTTAATGACGAGTGGCAAATGGGTAAACCAGATGCGAGAAGTTTATGATAGAGGAGATGGTGCTGGAATTTTATTATATAATAAAGAAAAACAAACAGTGATCTTAACCAAACAGTTTAGAATGCCAACTTATCTGAATGATAATAAAGACGGATTTTTAGTTGAGATTGCAGCAGGTATGTTAGATAAAGATAATTCTGAAGCTTGTGTGATTAGAGAAACCGAAGAGGAAGTTGGATATCGTTTAAAAACAGTCCAAAAAGTCTATGAAGCGTATTCTTCACCTGGAGTTATGACGGAGAAAATGCATTTTTTTATTGGTGAATATACAGATGATATGAAAGTTAATGAAGGAGGCGGTTTGGATAGCGAACACGAAGATATTGAAGTATTAGAAATGCCTTTTAAAAAAGCTGTTGAAATGTTATACACTGGGCAAATAGAGGATACCAGAACTATAGTGTTGTTGCAGTATGCTATTATTCATAAGTTGCTAAATTAAATTTTGTCCTTCCTGCGAAGGCAGGAATCCAATAGAAGGGTATAAAAATGGAAATTAATACTAGTGAATTCGTGGTAAAAATTAATAAAAAAAAATAGATTACTGCCTTCGCAGGAATGACAGAAATGGACAAACTAAAACAAGCTAATTTATACAGAAGTGAACTCATTACCGTTAGCGGAAAACTCGTTGAGCGTTACAATAAATGCTTAATAAAACTTGGTTTTAAAGAAACGAAACTAAAAACATTTTTTATAGACGGTATTGGTTGGAGTCCAGAAATTGCAGAAGAAAAAGAGGATAATAGCTATTTAAATAACGGAGATGCCAACCCTCATGGTATTATTATTTCGCCTTTGCAAAAAGGAAAACCCGTGTATTTACCCTTCCATACATTTGATAGAGACGTCATGAAATATGTGTTTAAAATTCATGGTGAAAAAATAAAAGATATAACCAGAGATTCTGCTATTTGTTTAGATTTCGATCAAGGTATTGATACCTTCTACGAACCTTTGGATGTTTTAAAATACCATACCATTTCAATTAATTTTCATCTTATTGATGATTTGAATAAAATTCAAAAAGCGCAATTGGATTTAGTTGAAATGTTTAATAGAGATACAAATTTTATTGATGAAAATATTCATCAGCAACTTTTAAAATCAGCAAAAACCTATGGCGATTTACGTCATCGAGATTTAAATCTACACGAGCTTCAATTCACTACTGATTCTTTTTATACTCGAGCTTTTGGTGGCATTTTTGTGCTGCGAGATTTTATCACACCTATTATTATTTTTAAAGATAAAAATTGGCATAAAGCAGCTATAAAGGATACGAATTATGACGTGCTTATTTATCATATTCAACAACCAGAACTTATGGATAAATTGCGCGACCATGTTATTATTGAATACGATTTAGAGAAAGTTGTAAAAACAAAACGTTACGAGCGCATCAAAAAATTTGAAATGGCACAGCACTTAAAAAAAACGCAACATCCTATTAAAGATATTTTAAATGATCCCATTCTATATAAAAGTTATTTAAATAAATTAGATATGGAGTCTCGTAAAAAAGTGATGAGTGTTGAGCGCTACTTGGAAAAACTCGAAATTAGTAATCAATTTAAATTAGCTGATATAGTAAATCTAAAACTTTTTGAGGCTTTAAATCAACCGCATTCATCTTTAGATGTTAAACATCAAGACTTAATTTGGAAGCTGTTGATAAATATTTCACCAAAGGATGTTTTATACTGGTATTGGTATGATAAAGAAGCGTTTTATGAAAGTTTTGAAACATGGGATGATTCTTTTAAAGATTGGGCGATTGAAACAATAAGTAACAATATATAAAAGTTAGAAGTACAAAGTTGGAAGTTAGAAGTTTTCTATCTTTTTAAATATAATTTAAAAAATAAAAATTAAGTTTGAAGATTTAATTATTTGGCAAAAAAGAATGGATTTAGGACAAGCTATGAATGTTATGGCTCGAAATTTTCCTAAATGAAAACTTTATAATTTGTCTTCTCAGTTAAAGAGAGCAGCAGATTCTATAGCATCAAATATTTCAGAAGGCTCCATTTTACAAACTGGAGCTGAGTATAGAAAGTTTTTGGTATTCTCAATTTGCTCTATTGCCGAAGTATTTACATGTTTGCATAAAGCAAAAAGAAGAGATTGCATATCTGAAGAAAGTTTTTTAAAATATTATAGCAATTGTTTTGATATCATGAATATGGCAATTGCTTTCAGAAATAAAATAATAATAACAGAATTGAGTAAGAAACTTCAAACTTTTTGCTCCTAACTACAAACTTTAAATTATGACACTAGAACTCATTGTATTTATTGGCGCCATACTTTTTGGAATTTTTTTATATTGGAGAGAATCTAAAAGCAATGGTCTTTACAGGTTTTTCAATAAAATAATTAATTCTAAAAAACTTCAAATGAAACCTGAGGATAAAACAGGTTTTGTTTATCAACAATCATTTTTATTACGATTGGTTTTTGTGGGATTTCTCTTTTTAATTGGAATAGTGATGTTTCGGTTTTTAATCCCTATTGATATTGCTACTATTTCAATTTTTGCTTCAATGATAGTTGGGACTTTAGCAGGTACATATTTGGCAAATTTTATATTTAAATCGTCTGAAGTTATTGAAGAAAAAAGTGGTTCCTTTGACGATATGATGCACGATACTATTGAAAAAGGCAAAGATTTAATTGAGGATTTAAAAACTAAAAAACCTAAAGTGATTACTGAAGCAAAAAAAGAAATCGCTAAACAGCCTCAACCTGATGAAAAAAGCGCCAGAGAACGTTTAAAAGACAAAGGGTTATTATAAAATGAGTAAAAATAAGATTTGATATATATTCATAGTAGTATTCGCAATTGTGCTTATTTTAGAATTATTTATTCCAGATTATAGTAAATTTTAGGATTGGAAGAATTTTATTCCATTTCTAGGCCCGGTTTTAATAATAATGCAATGATAGTAAGTATTCAAAACTCAAAAAAATATTAAATAAAGATTATTTGTTATGATAAAAAGTTACTGGAAAATAGGTAAAAAGCAAAAAACGATAACTATAATTGTTTTATTGGTTTTATTAATTTCACTATTTATATTAAGGGATAATTATCAACCAGCGTTATTATTTGTTCGAAAATATATATTCATTATTCTGGTTTGTGCCATAGTTTTATTTTTTGGATTACGAAAATTCAGAAACTCTCCAAGTACAGTAGGAAGGTTGGGTGTTTTAGCCTTATTGGTAGGTTTTTTTGGTATTTTGTATGTTATAGGCTGGCATTTTAAAATGTATGATTATATGAAAACGTATAATGTGTTCAATCATCTTAATCGTATTGAAATTAATGAACTGCCGTTAACTCAAAATGAACGTATCCAACCGTTGCGTAATGTGTTTTCAATGGCAAATGAAAGTGTTGGTGAAACCAAAGATGTATCGTTACCGCATTTGGTACGCGTCGATGATGAAAATAAATGGACGATGGCTATTCAACCCACTGAAAAATATGTATGGCAAGGAATAACAGATAATACCGAAGAGATTTTTTCTGTATCTAGCACTACACCATTTCCTAGATTTTCAAGTGAAAATAGAATTCCTGTTACTTTTTCAATAGGAGAATCTTTAAAATTTAGTAGAAATACATACAATGCCGTAGTACAACGTTTTAACTTTTTTCAATTATTTATGCTAGAACCTAGCGACACGTACTACATGAAGAATGATACAGGGCAATGGGTTCAAGTGGTAAGTTTAATAAAATGGAAAGGTTTTTTATTCCCTTACCCAACGTTTGGAGGTGTTATGGTTATTGATAATGGCGAGCACAATTTTAATGACTATATAGAGCGTATTTTGATAGGGAAGGGTAGTTATATAAGTCCAGAAAACATGAAGAACTATCCATATTTAACACGTCAAAATACGCTAGCCGAAAAAGTATCACGCTTGCAAGCCGAATCTTTAAAATTTATTGGTGGTTTTAGTGATCCATTACCCTGGAATATGGAAACGGCAGTAAAAATTCCAGATTTACCAGACGACCAAAACCAACAGCCTTTTGTAACCGATTTTGATTTTTCTGATACCGATTCAGATGGTTATAGCGGCTTGTATCATTGGTTTGGTTTAGAGCCTGTAGGGGACGAGCGTACTAGTTTAACATATAGCGTTTTTATTCCTGCAGATGGAACCGATAAGATGTACTATTACGATCATGCTTCAAAAAAGCAAGGGTATGCAGGCGTTTCGGCAATGCCGTTAAAGGTTATTGAATCGCGTAAAGAGTTTGATTGGTCAGTTAACAAACCCGTTGAATTCAGACCTTACATAAAAAATCTAGCGGGCAGAAAACGTATGTTTTTTTTAGGAACTATTTCTTCAATTCGAGAAGGATCTGATAATTTCGATGGTTCGGCAACTCCAGATTTAGCATTAATTGATAGTGAATATCGAGATGTGATTTGGATTGATGTAAAGCACCCAAGCCAATGGGATAAAACCGTTTATGAGCAATTAAATGAGGCATGGCGATCTAGTGAAGGCATTGGTTATTATTTTGTTGAGGAAACTAAAGACATTGGTATCGTTGAAACCGTTAAAGATTCGGTACCACTTATTCCTTTAATAGATTTGAAAGCGGAAAAAATTAAAAAACTACAAAAGCAAATTGATTCGTTGAAGTCTACTGAGAATTAAAAATCAATTTTATTTCTATATCACAGCGTTCATAACAATAATGCGCTTCAACAGGGATTTCGATAAAAATATGTTTTTTGTAAATATAAATAGCGTTTTTTAATTTTCTGTTGAAGTAAATAATAAGTTTAGATACATGTTTTTTCTTTGTAAAATCAATACAATGCTATATTAGTTTTTGATGAATACTCTGTTAGTGATGCTCTGGCCAAATTGCTATTTTGGTAACTCCAAAATTACTATTATTTTATAAAGGTATTAAAACCAAAGTACCAAAAACAGTATTTTTAATGTTAAAAAAAATAGTTGCCTATCTTTATGAATGATATTTTTTTCTGAATTATTTAAAATTCCCTTATCATAAACATTATATAAAAAATGCCTTAAAACATTCAAGATGTTAATTATAGCAGCCTTAAGTAAATTTGTTTTAAAAGAAACTACACTAATGTTCACGAGACTTGAATAACATCGATGACAAAAAATCGTTTACCAGAGTTATGTATTTTTTAATATCCTTTTTTTAGATTAATTTGATTTTGAAACTACTTAAAGTTTCTCTTAAAAATATAAATAACCTACTATAAGAACTTTATCTGCGTTAATAAGCCCATTATTTTAAATACTTATTAAATTTTTAATGAAGGTTTCTCATCCCCTTGAATCCGAACCGTTACCATAATTACTGAATATTCCAACAGCCTCATATAAAACCATTATTACATGTCTGACATCCAAATTTTTAAGTTGTGCGTATATATTGGAAACGGTTCGTAATATTTAAATCCGTTTTCGAAATTTGGATAAACCAGAGTGTTTTTTTAATAATTTATTGCGAGAAGCAGAGTGATATTATATGAGCTTATGTAAACAAATAATCTTTAAATAAATATATATCATTATTTATTTATATTATTCAATATTTAAAGTACTAAAATTATTAAAAAATTAGATTTTTTAAAACGTAAAAAACAAGTAATTATGGAAGACAGCAAAAACAGTATGGGACTTAAAGTAGCTTTGGGCATAGCTTTAGTTTTATTTTTAGCAACAGGTTTTTATACCATGAATCTTTACAAGAAGAGTAATGATACTCAAAAAGAGCTTATAGAAGAGAAGCAATTGGTAATGAACGATTTAAATGCAATGGCAAAACAATATGATGAAGCCATTGGTGAAAATGACGTTGCTAATGCTAATTTAATTGAAGCTAGGGCACGTATTCAAGGATTAATAGATTCTTTGAAAATATCTGAAACTAATGTGAAAAGTTTGTGGAGATATAAAACAAAATATGCATCATTACAAAAAGAAATGGATGTGTTACTAGCTCAAAATGATTCATTAAGAGTTGAAAACTCATACTTAGCAACATCTTTAGATAGCACTCGTGTTCGTTTAGAAGAGCGTACTATGTTTACCGATTCTTTATTGGTTCAAAATAACGCTTTAGCCGAAGTTGTTGAAAACGCGTCAGTATTAAACACAGTTGATTTAAAAGGATACGGTGTGATTGAAAGAACTTCTGGAAAAATAATTCCTACAGAAAGAGCAAGTCGTTCTGATAAAATTAGAGTTTGTTTTACAGTATCAAAAAACAAGCTAGTTCAAGCTGGTGATCAAGAATTATACATTCAAGTAATAGATCCAAAAAATAATACTTTAGGTTTGAATGAACAAATTCAATTTGATGATAAAACATTAAATTATAGTATTATTAGTAAATTTAATTATGAAAACGCAAATCTTAACATTTGTGAGTTTGTAACATCTAAAAATGATTTTGAAAAAGGGCGTTACATTATTAATGTTTTTAATGATAAAGATTTAGTATCAAGTTCAGATTTTACTTTAAAGTAATATATTTAATAATATAACACTTAATATGAATACCTCAAGTTTAAAAGCTTGAGGTATTTTTATTTTAAAATATCTTATTAGTACTGAATAATGAAATTTCACATTTAAACCAGAATATTTGTAAATTATAGAATAATTAATTGATGAAGGTTTGTAAATTATTATATTCGATTTTGTGGAAATGACTAATTAATAAAGCAATTAAATTTTTTAAGAACTCTATTTTTATGTGATTACATCTGAAATATAACCTTTAAAAGCAGCCCTAATTTTATTATTAAAATGAATAAAAACTTTAAATTTTTAAATTCTATTGCTGATATTTCTGAAGATACCTTCAAAGAAATTCGTGAGATAACTAAATTTAAAAGAGTTGAAGCGGGTATACAAATTGTAAAGATAGATGAAGTTCCAACAAAAATCTATATGCTAGTTTCTGGTGTTATACGATGTTATATATGTACAGAATCAGGTAAAGAATTTAACAAAAACTTTTATTTGCCCACTGCTTTTGTGGGATCTTTAACCGCATTATTAAAAACGAAACCTTCAATTTTAGTTTTTGAGACATTAACAGATTGTAAAATTTATGAAATTGATTATCATGAACTCATGAAGTTGTGTGATAAAAGCTCAAAGCTTAAAGCTTTGTATACTAAAATTTTAGAAACATTATATATTAAGTATGAAAAGCGCTTAGTAGAGATGATTTCGATGGATGCAACATGTAGATATTTAGAATTAAGAAGGCAAAATCCAAATATAGATGAATTAATATCCCAGTATCATATAGCTTCATATTTAGGGATTACCGCTGTTCAATTAAGTAGAATTAAGAAAAAAATTAAGAGTTATTAACATTTGTTAACACCTGAGAATTTGATAAATGATATATTTGACTCGATTTCCTTTTAAGTGTATAATATAGTACTAAGGATTAATAGCTAACCAACCAAAAAACAGGTAAATTAATTTACCTGTTTTTTATTTTCAATATTTTATAAACTTATTTTAAGCTACCAACCATATCTTCAGGTTTCACCCAAGCGTCATAATCTTCAGCTGTAACATAGCCTAATCTAACAGCTTCTTCCTTTAAAGTAGTCCCATTTTCATGAGCTGTATTAGCAATTTCAGCTGCTTTATAATATCCAATTTTTGTATTCAAAGCAGTTACTAACATGAGAGAGTTGTTTAACAATTTGGTAATAACCTCATGGTTTGGTTCAATACCTACAGCACAGTTAACATCAAAACTCACACATGCATCACCAATTAATTGAGCCGATTGTAATACGTTAGCGGCCATTACAGGTTTAAAAACATTTAATTCATAATGCCCTTGTAAACCACCAACAGAAACCGCAACATCGTTACCCATAACTTGTGCACAAACCATAGTTAAAGCCTCGCATTGCGTTGGGTTTACTTTACCTGGCATAATAGAACTACCAGGTTCGTTTGCAGGAATTGTAATTTCTCCAATACCAGAGCGTGGACCAGAAGCCATCATTCTAATATCATTAGCTATTTTATTTAATGAAACCGCTAATTGTTTTAAAGCACCATGAGTTTCAACTAAGGCATCATGAGCCGCTAAGGCCTCAAATTTATTGGGAGCAGTCACAAATGGTAGATTTGTAAAATCCGCAATGTATTCTGCTACAAGTTTACTATACCCTTTAGGTGTGTTTAAGCCAGTTCCTACCGCAGTTCCACCTAAAGCCAATTCACTTAAATGTGGTAAAGTGTTTTCCAAAGCCTTAATACCGTGATCTAACTGAGCTACATAACCAGACAATTCTTGTCCAAGTGTGATAGGTGTAGCGTCCATTAAGTGAGTTCTGCCAATTTTAACAACAGATTTAAACGCTTCAGACTTTTTTTTCAAGGTATCACGTAATTGTCTAATTCCAGGGATTGTAGTTTCCGCTATTTTCTTATACGCCGCAATATGCATACCTGTAGGGAATGTATCGTTTGAAGATTGCGATTTGTTAACATCATCATTGGGTTGTATCGTTTTATCACCTTCACCAATTACTTTACCAGCTATTTGATGTGCTCTATTAGCAATAACTTCGTTAACATTCATATTACTTTGTGTACCAGAACCTGTTTGCCAAATGACTAAAGGAAATTGGTCATCATGTTTTCCTTCCAATATTTCATCACAAACTTGTGCGATTAGATCTCGTTTTTCAACAGCTAAAACCCCTAATTTACAATTTGTGTAAGCAGCAGCTTTTTTCAAATAAGCAAAACCATATACAATTTCTAAAGGCATAGAAGCTGAAGGCCCTATTTTAAAGTTGTTTCTAGAGCGTTCAGTCTGTGCGCCCCAAAGCTTATTGGCTGGTACTTTAACCTCGCCCATAGTATCTTTTTCTATTCTAAAACTCATGTTCTGAATGATTTAATTTGAATTACAAAGTTAATTTTTTTAACATGGTTTGTATTATGATATCTGTTAGTTTTTATATTTTTTTTTAACAGATATATAACTATATTTTTTGGTAAATTCATATTAAATCTATTAATTTAGTAGGGTATAAACATTAAATTTAATTAAATAAAAATATTATGGCAACAATTCGATTAGGAGATGTAGCTCCAAACTTTACCACAAAATCTACAGAAGGAGAAATTAATTTTCATGAATGGCTAGGGGACAGCTGGGGTATATTATTTTCGCATCCAGCAGATTATACGCCTGTTTGTACTACCGAGTTAGGTACTGTAGCGAAATATAAACCTGAATTTGATAAGCGTAACGTAAAAGTTGTTGCTTTAAGTGTTGATGGTGTTGATTCTCATAAAGGTTGGATTAAAGATATCAACGAAACACAAAACACAACGGTAAACTTTCCTATTATAGCTGATGAAGACCGAAAAGTATCTGAACTTTACGATATGATTCATCCTAATGCGGATAGTAAATTAACAGTACGATCTGTATTTATAATAGATCCAGATAAAAAGGTAAAACTTATTATTGTATATCCTGCTTCAACAGGAAGAAATTTTGATGAATTATTACGTGTTATCGATTCTTTACAACTAACAGCGTATCATAAGGTAGCAACACCAGCAAATTGGAATAATGGTGACGATTGTGTCGTTGTACCATCAGTTGCTACAGCTGATATTCCATCTATTTTCCCAAAAGGTTATAAAGAGGTGAAATCCTATTTGAGAATGACACCGCAACCCAATTTAAACTAGTTTATAATGCAATTAATAAATTTTATTTTGATATTGTATATGTATTAGCTTTACCATATCTTTGCATGTAGATTTATAATAGATATCAACAATTATGTTCGAATTTGATCAATATTTAGGTTTTTTAGCGTTTTTAACCATTCTTACTATTGGATTTTGGTTAATGATTTTTTTATTAACATTTGTAATTCCTTATTGGATTGGAGGATCTTTAATTGAAAGATTAAAAGAAATTAGAGACGAAAAAAAAGCTAAGCGAAATACATAGAACAATAATTAATTATCATATAAAAAAAGAGAACTAAATTTAGTTCTCTTTTTTTATATCTATCTATTTTAGATATTAATCTCATTAAATCAGTTTTAACTATCCTTCAAAATCAAAATCATCATCGCCACCATCGTTGTTTTTTCTATTGTTATTTTGTTTTTGTTCATTAAACCTATAGATGAATGATAAATTAACTTGTCTTTGTCTCCTCTGCGATTCACTATCTCTTGAGAAAAACTCAGTATTTGTAGATGAATTCCATTTGTTAGAATTCAATAAATCTCTAACATTTAAAGAAATAGTAGCATTGTCGTTTAATAAATCTTTACTGAAAGCTAAATCTAAAGAAAAAATACCTTTACTTTCGCCCTGAGCATTTTGCCTTGCGGCTCTATAAAAAGCATTTGTTTGCCAATCTATTTTTGATGGTAATGTAATCTTACTACTAAAACGGGTAAACCAACTGGTGTTATTAGCAGTATAGTCTACACCATTAAATTCGCCTTTTGTTTTAAACTGAAAGATATTAAAGCTTGAATTGAGTCTTAACCATTTTTCAGGATTGTATAAAATACCTAGTTCAGCACCAGTTCTTTCGTTTGTAGATAGATTTACTGGAATGGTTCTTATAATATCTATACCATCAGATGTTTGTTGACCTGTGTTTTCTTCAATACGTTCAAATGAATCTGTGTCGTATTGATAATAAATAGATGATGTTAAGGTTAGCTTTTCCCAACGTTTTAAGTATCCTACATCAAAAGCACTAGCAAAAGCAGGATTTAATTTGGGGTTTCCTTGAAATACATTAGTTCTACTAGATCTTGATGGGAAAGGATTTACATACCAACTTCGAGGCCTGTTTATTCTTCTATTGTAACCTAAGGTTATGCTTTCTTCAATACCTTCTTTTTTACTTAAATTGTATATTAAGTTTAAAGTTGGAAATAGACCTAAATAGTTTCTATTAAAATCAATATCTACAGGAAAACCAAAAGACGCTTCTAATTCTTCATCAGTTAATCTAGAATCAATATTTCCTTTAAGTTGTGTATTTTCTAAACGTAATCCTAATAGAAATGAGAATTCTCCAAACTTACTGCCATATTGGGTGTAAACAGCATTAACATTTTCAGTATAATCAAAAATATTAGAAATGGTATCATTTACGAAAAAGTTATCCGTGTTTATGTTTTCTTGCTCTAGAGTATAATCATTGACTGAATTTTCAAAGTTACCACGGTATCCAGCCTCAAATCTCGAATTTTCGCCTATTGGCAAAACATAATCTACTTGAAACAAGGATTCTATTTCATCCTCTGTTTCAAGTATTCTCTCGTTTTGAAAAGCGTCAGGATTATTTTGATTTGAAATTAAATAGTTTTCATCTATAAAAGTGAATTGTTCTTCATGACCCTCTTCAAATTGAATATCGGCAGTTAATTCATGTCCATTAGTATTAAATTTTGTAATGTAATTTAGAGCAATTTGATAGTTACTACCATCTTCATTTTGTTTTTCAGTTCTTAAAGTTTGCTCCACAAGGTTTCCATTATTAAAACGATCACTATTATTTAATCCTGTATCTCTATCTTCTCCCAGTCTATAAAAAACGCTACCAGTTAAGGATGTTTTTTTTGATAAAAAATATTCCATTCCTAGGCTAGCATTGTAATTTCTATTTAAACGAGAAATTTTTTCGTCTTCACTTATTCTCTCAAATTCTGGTGAAACAATACTGTCATTTACAGTTCTGTTAAAATATTTTGTATCACTAAAACTATTTCTAGGGGCATCGTAATATCTAAAGCCTAAATTTGAGAACAAGTTAAATTTTTCAGTTCGATAGTTAATATTTGCAGAAACACCTGCATTATCTGGGTTACCTACCGTTAAATTGACTGACCCATTAAATCCTAAAGTTTCTTTTTGTCTCAAAATAATATTTAAAATACCAGCAGTACCTTCAGCATCATATCTTGCAGAAGGTGAAGTAATTACTTCAACACGTTCAATGGCTTCAGCTGGTAGCTGACTTAAAACATTAGTATCTCCAAAACCAGCAAGTGCAGATGGTTTTCCATTTATCAAAATTCTTACATTTTCGTTTCCGCGTAAACTAATACCACCGTCAATATCTACTGAAACTGAAGGGACATTATTTAAAGCATCACTTACCGTACCTCCAGCAGTTGTAAGGTCCTTGCCAATATTATATATTTTTTTATCAAGTTTAATTTCTACGGTAGTACGTTCGGCTATAATTTCTACGGCATCTAAAGTCCCAAAATTTATTTCCATAGCTATCGTTCCCAAATCTGTATTTTTTTCTAAGTTTTTATTGGAAAATGTAATTTTTTTATAAGATATGTACTCAATATAAATATCGTAAACCCCATTTTTTATTGAAATATTAAAATCACCATTTACATCGGTTATACCACCTTCAACTATCCTGTTTTCTTTCTGACTAAAAAAGGCAACTGAGGCATATTCTAAGGGTAGTTTATTGTCTTTATCAATAACTTTACCCGAAACTATTATGTATTTATCGAAGTTTATTTCTGGTTCTTTGGGCTGAGCTGTTAAAAAAGTTATGCAAAAAAGTATTGAGTGTAAGGCAAAGAAAAGTTTTAACATTGATAAATTTTACTTTGATTAATTACAAAGCTATTTTAAAATATTACGATGTCGGGTTAATTTTTTGTTAAAAGAAATAACAAAAATGTTAAACAAAATTACATTATTTGTAAAATATTCTCTGGAGGTCTTCCAATAACAGCTTTTTGACCATTAATAACGATAGGACGTTCAATAAGTTTTGGATTTTCAACCATTGCCCTAATAATTTCGTCATCGGTTAGGGATTTACCTATATAATCATTTTTCCAAACAGCTTCATTGTTGCGCACTAGTTCAATGGGTTTTATATTTAAAAGATTAATAATATCTTTTAAAGCTTTCGCGGAGAGGGTCTCATCTAAATACTTAACTATTTCAAAAGGATTACCGGAATTTTTAACTATTGTTAAACCTTGTCTTGATTTTGAACAACGTGGATTATGATATATTTTTATCATGATAATTTTATATTGAAAGATTTTAATTCTCGGAGGAGTTGCTCTGGATTTTCAAAACGAATCCCATGAATTCCTAATAGGTTTGCAGCTTTAATATTTCTTAAGTTGTCATCAATAAACAAAGCTTTTTCAGGATTTATATGATACCGATTTAAACAAATTTCATAAATAACTTTAAATGGTTTTCTTGTTTTTTCCTCTGCAGATACCACAATGCCTTCAAACCATTTTAAAAACTCAAAGCGTTTTTGTGCGATAGGGAAGGTTTCGTTACTCCAATTTGTTAATGCAATAACTCTATATTGTTTAGAATCAATTATATTTTTTAAAATTTCTACAGTTTCTGTAATAGCACCTCCTAGCATTTTCTCCCAGTTTCCATAATACATTTTAATAAATATTTCGTATTCAGGAAATTGTTTTACTAAATCTTCTGTAGCCTGTTTAAGTGGGTAGCCTGTATCTTGGTTTTCATTCCAACTCATTGTGCAAACATTATCTAAAAACCATTGCATTTTTTCTTGGTTTCCATCAAAAGCATCTAGAAAAACATATTCAGGATTCCAATCAATTAAAACACCACCTAAATCAAAAATTATGGTATCAATTTGTTTCATAATTGATTGTCGTCTTCAACTTTCTGTCCCATCATCATCAAATAAGATTTCAAAAAGCTATCAATATGGCCATCCATAACGGCATCAACATTTCCTGTTTCGTGGGCGGTTCTAACATCTTTTACTAATTTATAAGGATGCATGACGTAATTTCGGATTTGACTTCCCCATTCAATTTTCATTTTACCCGCTTCAATATCTTCACGTTGGGCTAATTGCTTTTGAAGTTCAATTTCATACAATTGTGACTTTAACATTTGCATAGCCCTAGATCTGTTATCATGTTGTGAACGAGTTTCAGAACAAGAAATTTGGATACCCGTTGGTTTATGGGTTAACTGCACTTTGGTTTCAACTTTATTCACATTTTGTCCTCCAGCTCCACTTGAGCGAGCCGTAGTAATATCAATATCGGCAGGATTTATTTCAATTTCAATGGTATCATCAACTAGCGGGTAAACATAAACCGAAGCAAAACTTGTATGGCGTTTGGCATTACTATCAAAAGGGGAGATACGCACCAATCTATGTACACCATTTTCACCTTTTAACCAACCAAAAGCAAAATCACCTTCAATTTCTAAAGTCACTGTTTTTATACCAGCCACATCACCTTCTTGAAAGTTAAGTTCTTTAACTTTAAATCCGCTTTTTTCAGCATACATTAGGTACATACGCATCAGCATGCTTGCCCAATCGCAACTTTCTGTACCACCAGCGCCTGCTGTAATTTGCAGAACGGCACTTAGGCTATCACCTTCTTCAGAAAGCATATTTCTAAACTCTATATCCTCTAGTAAATCGGAAGCTTTATTATAACGTTTTTCAACATCGTCAGCAGTAGATTCTCCTTCTTTAAAGAACTCATATATAACCTCTAAATCTTCAATTAAAGTTTTTAAATCTCTAAAATCTTCAACCCACTTTTTCTTTACACGAAGTGATTTCATGATAGCTTCTGCAGCTTTGGAATCGTTCCAAAAATTAGGAGAAAAGGTTTGCTCTTCTTCATTTTGTATTTCAATAAGTTTGGTATCTAAGTCAAAGATAGTGCCTAAGTTTGTCGAGGCGGGTATTAAGATTTTTAATTTGATCAGATGTAATCATATGTGGAATTATTTTTGAACAAAAATAAGATTTAAAGATTCTATTTAAAATATTTCTCCATATAATTTTAAACGTTTTAAGTAACTTAATGATGTAAATATGAAACTGTATAATTAATATGCCTTATGAAAACGACCGTCTTATAAAACTTAAAAATCTATATTAAATTATACTTAGGCTAAAAAAAAAGTATTATAACTTAATTTATAGATTAAATATTTTAAATAATATACTTTAACTAACTAATTGTAAAAATCATTTAAGTAATTTTATAACTACATTATTTGTAATATGAAAAATTTATACCGTTTGTTTTTTTTGTCAGATGCCTTAAGATTAAAAATCAATATATTATATATCATTTTTTTTTCACCGATTATTATAATGAGTATTCAAGCTATTCTGGTTTTGAATAGTTCAACATGGTATTATTTATTTTATACGGTGTTAAGAGAAAACGGTCCAGTTGAAATATTAACGTTCTTAATTTTTTTAATAGGAGGTATTTTTGGCTTAATATTTCTTTTTAAAAATTTAAAAAAAATGAATAAACTTTTTATTTTTTTTTATTTTATCTTTTCTATTTTCCTCATATTAATTGCTATGGAAGAAATATCATGGGGGCAGTGGTTTTTTAATTTTGAAACTCCTGATCATTGGAAAACATTAAATTTTCAAGGAGAAACAAATTTACATAACCTGAACGGGCTTCAAAATCATTCAGATACATTTTGTCTTATTTATGGAATAGCTGGTATAGTAGGAATTTTATTAAGGAATTCAACATTTTTTAAAATGATTGGAGTCCCAATTATTTTGTTACCATGGTTTTTAATTATTACGCTACACTCAATAGTAGATGTACTAACCGACTATTATTTTACGAGTAGCAGTGGTTTTCTATATATTTTAGAGAGAAATAGAGAAGTAATTGAATTGCTTATTGCTATGAGTGCATTTTTATATTTATGGTTAAACAAAAGAAAATTTGATACCTCGAAAATAATATAATATTTAAATGGCATTAGTATTTGAATAAAAATATTATGTTAATATTTTGAATTTTTTTAGTGCACTTATTGAAAATTGATAAGATTATGTGATCGAAAATTATTCAATTAACTTTAATTTTTTTAAAAGATTGGTATTTAATACAATGTAAAGTAATGAAACTATTGAAATAAGCATTTCAACAAATTCATCTGATTCGTTTAATACTATGTAAATTGGTTTATAGACGTATTTAAAATCAGCATAAAGATCCATTGTGGCATGAATAGTTATGATTATGAACCATAAAATTAAAATTTTTGGTACAGCAATTTTTTTAAAAAGAGAAATATTACCAAAAACTAAACCGATCAATCCACCAACACCAAAAATCAAACGCAAAATTTCAGATTTACCATGCATGCCTTCTATATTATGCAACGTAGTTTCACCTTGCACATTTATTTTTGCCCATTCTTCAGGAGTGTCAAAATTAAAAAACCATTGGCCCCATGCAATTTCCTCCATAGCAATCAATATGAGAAAAATAGAAAAAATAAGATAAAAAAAACTAACATATTTATCTGTAGTGCTATAGATATTTGAAAATAGATAAAAACCATAAAAACCCCCTATAATAAAAAATATGAATGTGAGTATCTCAATTGGGCCATTCTCATCAAGCATTCTGCAAGTAGCTTGCCTTGTTTCGGGTATATAAAAAAATATAGCAAGAATTAGAAATAGCACAACGGGCAAAATAAAAATAATATATGCCGTATTTTTAGATAATTCATAAGGATTTGGGAAAAATAAATAATTTTTTTCTCTCATAATTACCTTATATTCAATATTCAACTAACGAATTTATATTAAAATTTAAAAATATAAAATTTTGCTCATTTAAATTATATGATTTGATTTTTTCTTCTATATTCCTAGAAACAATTTGAATCTTTATATTTAAAATTTTTAATAATATAATTTTGTAATTTATTAAATAGTAATGCGAATAGACTTAAGAAGTGACACCGTTACTAAACCATCCAAACAGATGCTTGAAGCTATGATACAAGCTAAAGTAGGTGACGATGTGTTTAGAGAAGATGAAACCGTTAATATTTTAGAATCTAGAATAGCTACGTTATTTGGTAAGAAGACAGCGTTGTTTTTCCCTAGTGGCACTATGGCAAACCAAACGGCATTAAAATTACATACCAACCCTGGAGATCAAGTAATATGTGATAAATATGCTCATATTTATAATTACGAATCTGGTGGCGCATCTTTTAATAGTGGTATTTCTTGTAAATTGATTGATGGTAATCGAGGTATGTTTACTGCACAACAAGTAGAAGAAGCTATTAATCCTGATGCTTATTATTACAGCAAGACAAGTTTAGTAGAAATTGAAAATACAACAAACAAAGGAGGAGGAGCGTGTTGGGATTTAAATGAAATTAAAAACATTAGAAGGGTTTGTGATAAAAATAATTTAGGATTACATCTAGATGGTGCGCGTTTGTGGAATGCATTAATTAAAAAAAATGAAACCACTCAACAATACGGATCTCTTTTTGATACTATTTCGGTTTGCTTTAGTAAAGGTTTAGGTTGCCCAATAGGATCGATCTTGGTTGGTGATGAAACTATCATGAAAAACGCTATTAGAATTCGTAAGATATTTGGAGGTAATATGAGACAAGCAGGATATTTAGCAGCTGCAGCCCTTTACGCTTTGGATTATAATAGGGAAAGATTAAGTGAGGATCACAAAAAAGCTGAAGAAATTAGTGAAGCTCTTAATAAACTTTCAATAATAAAAAAAATAGAATCTGTTGAGACTAATATTGTGATTTTTGAGTTGAATGATCATGTTGATGAAAAAGTTTTTGTTCAAAAATTAATTGATAAGAATATTCATATTATAAGTATGGGCGGTGGAAAGCTACGAATGGTTACTCACCTCGATTATACTAATGATATGCATGAAAAATTACTTGAAGAAATATTATCAATATCATTAAAATTATAAATATTAAATGGTGTTATCTCATTTTTTACTAGATTAGTCAAAATTTTTCCACTTGATCTCTAATATTTTTAATAAAAGAAAAAACGATTTAATTTTAACCACTGTTGGGTTGGTTATTTTGATTGCGATTTTTTTAGTGGACTTTTATAATGAAAGATCTATCATATCATATGATGAGTTACCTGATTTAGGAACTGAAAATTTAATTAGGACTCTTTTTATTTCTTTGGGGCTATTCACGATTTATTTTGGCTTATTAAAATTTAACAACGAAAAGACAACTACTTTTGAGCTTTTTCCAAATGAAAGATTTGAACGCTGGTCAATATATACAGCATATTTTACCTCTAGTTTATTTTTAGTATTATTCATTTTTAAACCTAACTATTTCATCGCTTTATCTTTTGAAGATTATCCCATTGAGTGGTGTTCTGCCCTGTTGCTTTTTGGAGCCTCATTAATATTCCTAACTTTATTTATTAGAAATATCACAAAATCAAAAATATCAAAAATAAACAAAGCTGTTTTTTTACTTTTAGCGGTGGTTTTTTTTGTGATATGTATGGAAGAAATATCATGGTTTCAAAGAGTTTTAGATGTTGAAACCAATGATTTTTTTGATGATAATTTACAAAAAGAAACTAATTTCCATAATTTTTATACTTTTATATCAGAATATATTTATTATCTAGGTTCATTTGTGTTTTTAGTTTTGCTACCCTATTTTAAAGTTTTATATGGAAGGCTAATAAAGAAAAATTCAATTCTAGATGTTTTTATCCCTAGTTCATTTATAATTTTGATTGGCTCTATTACCTGTGCTTATAATTTTGATATGTGGAATTCTTCTTTAATACAAATGTCATTTTTTAGTAGTGTCATAATAATTTTGATTAACATACTTTTTAATAAAAAAAATACAGCTCTATTATTTGCCTTAATTTTTATTTTAGTTCTTACACAAATAGTCTTTCTGCTTAATTTTCAAAACATTAGCAATATAGATCCAGAAATGTTGATAAAAATAAAGGAATACAAAGAGTTTTTTATTGCACTATCGTTTTTTGTTTATTCGTTGGATGTGTATTTTAGAATTTATGAGAGACCTTTACTTTTAAAATAAGTCTAATCCAAATTAAAAGAGTAAAACAAGAACTGCAGTTTTTCTATTTAAACAAATCCATACCAGGAATATTAGGCATTCCTTCTTTGGCAACCGCTGCTAATTCAGTTTCATTAACATGAGTTGCTTTTTCAATCGCTTTATTCAATATTAAAATTAGATAATCCTCAAGTTGTTCCTTATCTTCAAGTAAAGTATCATCAATTTCTATAGATTTTATGGTTCTATTGGCGGTTAATGTCACCTTAAGTTTGCTGTCGCTACTCGTTTCATCAATTAAAACGGTATCCAATCGCTTTTTAGTTTCTTCAACTTTTTTCTGGGTCTCTTTTAGCTTACCCATCATTCCCATCATATCTCCAAACATAAATTTTAGTATTAAATTAATATTACAAATTTATTACAATCTTATAAAAAAACCTGTAATTTAAATGAAAAATGAAAAACGCGACCATTATTCTATTGTTAAGTTTTATTTTTGCCATTTCCTGTAAAAATGAAAAACAGATGAATGAAGATGATAGTGGTGTTAAAACACCCATTGCAAAAAAAATACCTAAATCCTTAAATATTCATAACGATACTAGAATTGATAATTATTATTGGTTAAAGGATAGAGAAAACCCAGAGGTGATTCACTATTTAAATACCGAGAATGAGTATACAAAACGAGTTTTAAAGCATACCGAATCTTTTCAGAAAACATTATTTGATGAGATGAAAGGGCGAATTAGGGAAAATGATACTACGGTGCCTTATAAACTTAATGGATATTGGTATTTAACACGTTTTGAAACTAATAAAGATTACCCCATTTATATTAGAAAAAAGGAAACATTAGAAGCTCCCGAAGAAATCTTATTTGATTGCAATACCATGGCTAAAAATCAAGTCTATTTTAATCTTGGAGGCATATCTATAAGCCCCGATAATACGATGGCTGCATTTTCAACTGACTTAGTTGGCAGAAGGCAATATACCCTTCAAATAAAAAATCTAATCACTGGTGAAATGTATTCTGATAAAGTCCTAAATACTACGGGAAGCGCTACTTGGGCAAATGATAATAAAACATTGTTCTACACCATGAAGGATAATATAACATTACGCTCAGAAAAAATATTTAAACATAAATTGCATACCGACACTGTAAATGATATTGAGGTTTTTTATGAAGAAGATGAAACCTTTAATACGTTTGTTTACAAAACCAAATCGAGAAAATATATAATTATTGGGTCGTCAAGCACCTTAACTTCAGAATATAGAATTTTGAACGCTGATACTCCTGATGATGAATTCAAAATATTTCAAAAAAGAATAAAAGATTTAGAATATAGTATTGCCCATTATAAGGATTCATTTTACATTATAACAAACATTGATAATGCTACTAATTTTAAATTATTAAAGACTTTTGAGCAGAGTACGGAAAAGAAGTTTTGGCAAGAATTAATTCCACACAGAAAAGCAGTTTTACTAGAAGACATTGAAATTTTTAAAGATTATTTGGTTTTAAATGAACGCGAAAACGGACTAAACAATTTACGTATTATAAGTTGGGATGGAAGCGAAGATTATTATTTGCCTTTTAATTCTGAAACCTATACCGCTTACATAGGTAATAATCCAGATTTTGATAGTAATGAATTACGTTACGGTTTTAATTCGCTTACATCGCCAAGTTCAGTAATTGATTATAATTTTAAGACCAAGCAAAGTAAAATTAAAAAGGAACAAGAGGTTTTAGGTGGTAAATTTAAAAAAGAAAATTACGAATCAGCACGTATTTGGGCGACAGCCAGAGACGGTGTAAAAGTGCCAATTTCATTAGTTTACAAAAAAGGAATCAAGTTAGATGGCAGTAATCCGTTATTACAATATGGCTATGGATCTTATGGTTCGACAATCGATCCTTCGTTTTCAACCATTCGTTTAAGTCTTTTAGACAGAGGTTTTATTTATGCGATAGCTCATATTCGAGGAGGCGAATATTTAGGTAGAGATTGGTATGAAAACGGAAAATTACTAACCAAAAAAAACACATTTACTGATTTTATAGATTGCTCTAAATATTTGATAGAGCAAAAATACACTTCTGAAAAACATTTATACGCTTTTGGAGGTTCAGCGGGTGGTTTACTTATGGGTGCCGTTATAAATTTAAATCCAGAATTATATAACGGGATTTTAGCAGCAGTACCTTTTGTTGATGTAGTTACCACGATGTTAGATGATAGTATTCCTTTAACAACTGGGGAGTATGATGAGTGGGGAAATCCTAATAACGAAGACTATTATTTTTATATGAAGTCATATTCACCATACGATAATATTGAAGCTAAGGCCTATCCAAATATGTTAGTGACCACTGGTTTACATGATTCTCAAGTACAATATTGGGAACCTGCAAAGTGGGTAGCTAAGTTGAGAGATTTTAAAACTGACCCAAACAAATTACTCCTACATATTGATATGGATTCTGGTCATGGTGGAGCATCAGGACGGTTTGAAAGTTTAAAAGAAGTAGCTATGGAATATGCTTTTTTATTAGATTTAGAAGGAATTAATCGCTAATAAAAAAAAAATATCTTATTTTTGTCAGGTTTTAGGTTACAAATGCTAGCAAAATTTGCATTGTGGCTTACAAAAAGCATTTATGAAACACAGAAATCAAGTTTTTGATAATGTATTAGATTTAGTAGGTAATACACCGCTTATTAAACTTAATAAAATCGCTTCCAAATTCAAAGGTAACTTTTATGCAAAAGTTGAATCTTTCAATCCAGGACAGTCCTCAAAAGACAGAATAGCACTTTACATTATAGAAGAAGCGGAAAAAAAGGGAATCTTAACACCTGGCGACACCATCATTGAGACAACTTCTGGTAATACAGGTTTTAGTATTGCTATGGTAAGTATTATTAAAGGTTATGATTGTGTTTTAGCCGTAAGTTCTAAATCTTCAGCCGATAAAATAGATATGCTTAAAACCATGGGTGCTAAGGTTTATGTTTGTCCAGCACACGTTAGTGCAGACGATCCAAGATCTTATTACCAAGTGGCAAAGCGTTTACATGAAGAAATGAAGGGCTCAGTTTATATCAATCAATACTTTAATCAATTAAATATTGATGCGCACTATAAATCTACAGGTCCTGAAATTTGGAAACAAACTGAAGGTAAAATAACACATTTAGTAGCTTGTAGTGGTACAGGAGGCACTATTTCAGGAACTGCAAAATATTTAAAAGAACAAAATCCAAATATTAAAGTTATTGGTGTTGATGCTTTTGGTTCAGTTATCAAAAAATATCATGAAACTAGAGAGTTTGATGAAAAAGAAATTTATCCATACCGAATTGAAGGTTTAGGGAAAAATTTAATACCAACTGCAACAGATTTTGATGTTATTGATGAATTTGTGAAAGTAACAGATGAAGAAAGTGCCCATATGGCAAGAGCTATCGCCAAATCTGAAGGCTTATTTGTTGGTTACACATCTGGTGCAGCAATGCAGGCTATCAAACAGTTAAGTGAAGACGGGAAATTTAAGAAACATGATAACGTTGTTATTATATTTCCAGATCATGGTTCACGATATATGAGTAAAGTTTATAGTGATAAATGGATGAGCGAACAAGGATTTTTTGATAGTATAAATGAGGCTTCATCTCAAAAAATACAGTATATAAAGTAGTTTCACTTTGTATTTAAAAAAGAGATAACATTGTTTTTTTGACAAAATGTTATCTCTTTTTTTATTTTATTAATAATTGAGCATCAAAAATTATGTTCGATGCATATAAATAATTAATTTTGCACAACTAGCTAATAACTAAAACTTTCACTAAAATGCTTAAATTTATTTAAGTAATTCCTAAGAATAATGTTTTCGGTTTGAGTTGGTTCTTGATTTTAATAGCAATAATATATAGTAAATGAAGGATTTATTTGAAAAAATTTATAAAGACAAAGGACCATTAGGTAAATGGGCTTCTCAGGCAGAAGGCTATTTTGTTTTTCCAAAATTAGAAGGAGAGATTTCAAACAGAATGAAATTTCAGGGAAAAGATGTAATTACTTGGAGTATTAATGACTACCTAGGACTTGCAAATCATCCAGAAGTACGTAAGATAGATGCTGAGGCTGCTGCCCAATACGGTTCTGCTTACCCAATGGGAGCTAGAATGATGTCAGGTCATACAGATTTGCATGAAAAATTACAAAAAGAATTAGCTGCTTTTGTAAGCAAAGAAGCTGCATATCTTTTGAATTTTGGTTATCAAGGTATTCTTTCTACAATTGATGCATTGGTATCTAAAGATGATATTATTGTTTATGATGTTGATGCACACGCTTGTATTATTGATGGTGTGCGTTTACATATGGGCAAACGTTTTACATACAAACATAACGATGTTGAAAGTTTAGAAAAGAACTTAGAGCGTGCCACCAAAATGGCAGAACAAACAGGTGGAGGAATCTTAGTTATTTCCGAAGGCGTATTTGGTATGCGTGGTGAACAAGGAAGGTTAAAAGAGATTGTAGCTTTAAAAAAGAAGTTTAATTTCCGCTTTTTAGTTGATGATGCACACGGTTTCGGAACTTTAGGTAAAACAGGAGCCGGAGCAGGTGAAGAGCAAGGTGTACAAGATGATATTGATGTGTATTTTGCAACATTCGCAAAATCTATGGCAAGTACAGGGGCTTTTATTGCTGCTGATCAAGAAATTATAGATTATTTAAAATATAACTTACGTTCACAAATGTTTGCAAAATCTTTGCAAATGCAATTAACTGTTGGTGCTTTAAAGCGTTTAGATATGCTAAAAACTATGCCAGAGTTGAAAGAAAATTTGTGGACGATTGTCAATGCATTACAATCTGGTTTAAGGACACGTGGTTTTGATATTGGAACTACACAAAGCTGTGTAACTCCTGTGTATTTAAAAGGAAGTATTCCAGAGGCTATGGCACTAGTTAGAGACTTACGTGAAAATTATGGAATATTTTGTTCTATAGTTGTTTATCCTGTGATACCTAAAGGTTTAATTTTACTAAGAATGATTCCAACAGCGACACATACTTTGCAAGATGTTGAAGAAACTTTAGATGCCTTTGAAGCTATTAGAGAGCGTTTAGATAATGGAACCTACAAACGTTTATCGGCGGCTGTTATGGCAGCTATGGGTGAATAGTAGTTTTGCAAATAAAATAAAAAACCGATTCAATTTGAATCGGTTTTTTTTTATAAAATATCTTTTCTAAATGTTTTTCTGCGTTTATAAACTTCAGGCTGAAAATGTTTCCATATTTGATGAATAGCAACGTTATCTTCTAATTCGGGTGTTCTAAAACACGTTTGAATCCCTTTTTCAGTAAATGTTTCATAGTATTCATTAAAAATAACAGCGTGTACACCTTTGTTCTGATAATCTGGGTGAATACCTATTAAATAGAAAACAACATCTTTACTGTGCTTCTTCGCATGTAGAATATGGCTGAATCCAAATGGAAATAGTTTTCCATTCATTTTTTGTAAAGCCTTTGCAAAAGCAGGCATGACTATAGCGAACCCAACAAGTTTATCATTTTTATCTACTACAAATTTAATATATTCAGGATTTACAAAACTGATAAATTTCTTTTTAAAATAGTCTTTTTGAACTGTATTAATAGCAACAAACGATGATAAAGAGGCATAACTTTCATTAAATAAATCAAACATTTTATCAGCATACGGCATAACTTCGCTTGTTTTGGTAAATTTTAAAGCTGTGAGTTGATAACGTCTTTTAATTAACTCTTGTGCTTTCTTAAAAAATTCTGGTTTTACGTTTTTAAACGGAAATTTACTTTCAGAGTATTCCTTTTCTATTTTAAATCCTGCCGTTTCATAATGTTTTATATAATACGGGTGGTTATACCAGGTAACCATTGGTGCAATAGACTCAAAACCTTCAGTCATTACTCCAACTTTGTCTAAATTGGAAAAACCGACGGGACCTTCTACATAATCTAAGTTTTTTTCTTTTCCAATACTAATAACTTTGTCTAATAAAATTTTAGAAACTTCTAAATCATCAATAAAGTCGAACCAACCAAAGCGCATTTTCTTTATACTTTGGTCATTTATTTCCAACCAATTTATAATAGCAGCAATTCTTCCAACTATTTCATCATTTTTATAAGCTAAAAAGAGTTTTGCTTCTGCATCTTTGAAAACGGGATTTTCGTTTTCATCAAAAGTCTTCATTTCCTGACTAATAATAGGAGGGACCCAGTATTTTGAGTTTTTGTATATTTTAAATGGAAACTTAACAAAAGCTTTTAAGTCCTTTTTTGTTTTTACTTCTTTTATTGTAATCATAAGTATATGATGAATTCAGGTATTTTAATTATTACCAAAATCTATATCGTCTCTTTTCTGTTTTTTTATGGGCTCATCATCAGCATCTTCATTATTCTTCTTTTTGCCTTTTTTATTTGAGCGTCTTTGGCCTTCATCTTCCGCTGAAGTACCATTGTCTATTTCTTTGTCTTTATGAAAATCTAAACGATAAGACATTCCGAGATTCACGCTAAAAACAGAAGGCGTGTCTTTGGTATTAAATGTTAAGGCAGTATCTAGTTGAAAATCTTTACTCCATAAATAGCCACCTCCAAATCTAAATAAATTATCGGCATAAAAATCACTTTGAATACCTTGAGCTTCTCCAAAAATAACCCATTGCGGACTGAATGAATGTGTCAAAGTTAGTACATATGAAAAATCTGATTGATCTGTGCCTATTCTATCTTTAATAAAATTCATTATAAAAACCCAACCACCAGCAAAATTATTTTGAGTAGCAATCATTATTTTCGGACTAACACCCTCAACACCTGGAGCTGTATAGGGGTTGTTTTCAATATCATAATTTGCTCCAGCATAAACTGCTACTGCTGGAATTAAAGATTTCCATCTAAAACTATGGTTTGCTTTCCAACTGTATAAATTAGGTTTATTTTCTGCTTCATTTTTATAGGGATCAAAAACTAAATATTTAGCACCAATAGCTATAGTTTTAAAGTTTGAACGTTTATTTTCTGGAGATAAATTTGATGGAAATGTTTTCGTATCATTTTGGTAAGTGCCTTCAATATTTAATTCAAGTTCTTCCCATAGTAATCCATATCTGGCAGCAAAATCAACACCAAAACCAGAGACTTCGTAAGCTGTTTCAGGTACTCTTTCTTCTTTTATTATGTAAGGGCCAACCTCAAATTGAGCTACTTTTGTGCCTACTGAAAATGCACTTCGTGATACACCGGGTCTATTGGAGTTTATAATATCAGTATATTGACCAAATGCTTGGTTGGTTATAAAAGCCAAAATTATTATTAAGGTAGATTTTAGTGGGCTCATAAATATAGGTTTTATTAAAAGGTTCTCAAATATAGATATTTTATAGTTTTTTTATCATTTTTCAGCGTTTTTTAAACACATAGAATTGTATTTTTGTTTTAAGTTTAAATCAAAAATTTTAATAATGGGTTTATTAAGAACCATATTTTTTATCGTTTTATTTTATTATATCTTTAAAGTTCTTTCTCGTTTATTTGCGCCCTTTTTAATGAAATATGCAGCAAAAAAAGCTGAAGAAAAATTTGGAGGACAATTTCAAAAGCAAAAGCAAGAACCAATAAAAAAGGAAGGAGAAATATCCATCGATAAAATGCCTCCAAAAACAAAGGCATCAAATAGTGATGTTGGTGATTATGTGGATTACGAAGAAATTGATTAATTTCCGCATTCATAGTTCTTAAAATATAAATATGTCATTTTCAATAAAACGAATTATTCCGCATATACTAGTTATTATCGGGTTTTTAGTTGTGTCGCTCGCCTATTTTAATCCGGTTTTACAAGGAAAACAAATTTTTCAGAGTGATATCATGCAATATATTGGCATGAGTAAGCAGCAAAAAGATTTTAAAGCGAACACGGGCAAAGAAACCTATTGGACAAACAGCGCTTTTGGTGGTATGCCAACCTATCAATTAGGCGCAAAATATCCGCACAATTATATTAAAGAACTAGATTTAACACTTCGTTTTTTACCAAGACCAGCAGATTATTTATTTCTTTATTTACTCAGCTTTTATATTCTGCTTTTGGTTTTAAAAGTCGATTTTAAACTCGCTGCGTTGGGTGCCTTGGCCTTTGGTTTTTCCACCTATTTAATTATAATTTTAGGTGTGGGACATAATAGTAAAGCACATGCTATTGCTTATATGCCTTTGGTTTTAAGCGGCATATTACTGGTGTTCCAGCGGAAATATATAGCAGGTTTTTTATTAACGGTAGTTGCAATGGGCCTAGAAATAGTAGCAAATCATTTTCAAATGACCTACTATTTGATGTTTTTAGTTATCATTTTAGGAATCGCTTATTTAGTAGATGCTTATAAGAAAAAGATTTTACCGCACTATTTTAAATCGATAGGCATTTTAATAGTGGCCGTTATTTTAGCTGTCGGTTTAAATGCCACAAGTATTTTAGCAACACAAGAGTATGTAAAAGAAAGCACTAGAGGAAAAAGTGAACTCACAATAAACCAAGATGACTCATTAAAAGAAGTGACTTCTGGATTGGATAGAGATTACATAACACAATTTAGTTATGGTTTTGCGGAAACATTCAACCTCTTTATTCCAAGATTTATGGGTGGCGGTAACGGAGAGGATGTTGGGAAAGACTCTGCAACCTACGAAGCTTTTAGAAAATTAGGTGCAACCACTACACAAGCAGCTCAAGAAGTCAAACGTGCACCTATGTATTGGGGAAACCAGCCTATTGTTGAAGCGCCTGCTTATGTTGGTGCCACCGTATTGTTTTTGTTTGTATTGGGTTTGTTTTTAGTAAAAGGCAGATTGAAATGGTGGCTTGTTGGGGGAACTTTATTGACGTTATTATTATCCTACGGAAAGAATTTATCTTTTTTAACCGATTTTTTTATCGATTACATTCCTTTTTATAACAAGTTTAGGGCGGTAACTTCAATACAGGTTATTTTAGAATTATGTATTCCTGTTTTAGCCATTTTTGCATTAGTTAGATTATTTAATGATTTTGAAAAGAAAGATGATAAGTTAAAAGGTTTGAAGTATGCCACAGCTATAACGGTAGGTCTTACTGTTGTTTTTCTGTTGTTTAAATCATCACTATTTAGTTTTTCAGGACAATATGATGAAGGTTATTTAGATGCTTATGGACAGGAATTTGTTGATGCTTTAAAAGAAGATAGAAAAACCATTTTTACTGAGGATACTATTAGAAGTTTAATTCTTGTGCTTTTAGGTGCAGGATTAATATATGGTTACCTAAAAGATAAGCTACAAGAAAGATGGGTTATTTTAGGCTTTGGTATTTTGTTATTATTTGATTTAGTTGGAGTTGATAGACGTTATGTAAACAATGATGATTTTGTGTCTGCCATTCAAGTTAATAAGCCATTTCAAGCAAATGAAGCGGATACAGCTATTTTAAAAGATACCTCATATTACCGCGTTTTCGATTTGGTTTCTGGAGCGGCAAAACCATCCTATTTTCATAATTCATTAAATGGGTACCATGCTGCTGAATTAAAGCGATACAGAGAGGTTTTTGATTGGTATATTTCAAAAAACAACATCCATGTGATGAATATGTTTAATACGAAATATATTATTGCACAGGATGAAAACGGAACCGTTTTTCCATATACAAATCAAGAAGCGAATGGGCCTGCTTGGTTTGTTGAAAAGTTGGAAAAGGTTAATTCTGCAAATGAAGAAATTAAAGTTTTAGATAGTTTAGATAATAAACATAAAGCCGTTTATACGTTGCCCAAACACGTCACCGAATATCAAGCGCTTAAAAGTAAGTATGTTGTAGATTCCTCAGCATCAATTACTCTAAAAGAAGTTAAACCAAATTACTTAAAATACGAATCAAATAACTCAAACGATGGATTTGCCGTGTTTTCAGAAGTTTATTACGGGAATGGCTGGAAAACCCTTATTGATGAAGAAGAAACTACGCATATGCGTGTCAATTACACGTTACGTGGACTTCCTATTCCTGCAGGAAAACATATTGTGGAGTTTAAGTTTGATCCCGATGTTGTGAAAACAGGAAGCAAAATTGCACTAGCGAGTTCAATTTTATTAGGCTTTTTATTGCTCGGAGGCTTATTTTATGAGTTTAAAAAAAGGTAGTTTTTCATTCTTGCGAATGCAGGAATGAATTTTTACATACAATTTCAATTTATAATATGTCTGCTTCCGCAGGAATAACAAAAAATGAGTAAAAAGAAAGTTTTAATCATAACATACTATTGGCCACCAGCAGGTGGTCCTGGGGTACAACGTTGGTTGAAATTTGTAAAGTATCTTCCTGAATTTCATATTGAACCTATAGTTTATTGTCCTGAAAATCCCAACTACCCATTAATTGATGAGAGTTTGCTTTCTGAGGTTTCAGAAGATGTAATCGTTTTAAAACAGTCCATAAAAGAGCCTTATAAATTAGCAGGCTTATTCTCAAAAAAAGGTTCAAAAACCATTAGCAAAGGCATCATTCCCGAACAAAAACAGCAACGTTTTATTGAAAAATTAATGCTTTATGTTCGTGGCAATTTCTATATACCAGATGCTCGTAAAAATTGGATAAAGCCTTCTGTAACTTATCTTTCAGAATATATTCATAAAGAAAATATTCAAACTATTATTACTACAGGTCCGCCACATAGTTTACATATTATTGGTTTGAAGTTAAAAGAAAGGCTAGGAGTGAAGTGGTTGGCAGATTTTAGAGATCCTTGGACAACCATTGGCTATCATAAACAATTAAAGCTTACTAAGGCTTCAAAAGAAAAACATAAAACACTTGAAAAGCAGGTTCTAAATATTGCAGATGAAATTATAGTGACCAGTTCAGTTACTAAAAAAGAATTTCAACAAATCACAGATAAACCAATTAAAGTAATAACAAATGGCTACGATGATGAGCTTATTGACGATATTTTACTCGATTCAAAATTTTCATTAGCACATATTGGGTCGCTTTTATCAAAAAGAAATCCAAAAATATTATGGGAAGTTTTATCTGATTTGGTTAAAGAAAACAACCAGTTTGCTAAAGATTTACAACTAACATTTGTAGGTGCAGTGAGTAAAAGCGTGTGGAATTCAATTGAAAAACATAATTTAAGTAATTATATAAATAATGTAGGTTATGTTTCACATAAACAATCTATTATGTATCAAAAAAAATCACAAATAGTATTGCTTATTGAAATAGATTCTGAAGACACAAAAAGTATTATTCCTGGTAAATTATTTGAATACTTAGTTTCAGAAAGACCCATAGTTGCTATTGGCCCAAAAGGGTCGGATATAGAACAGATTATTAAAGAAACTAATACAGGAAACTACTTTAATTATGATGATTACCAGTCATTAAAATCGATTCTATTCAAACATTATAAAGCTTTTCTAAATAAAAATTTGGAGGTTAATCCTGTGGGTTTACAAAAATTTCACAGGAGAGCATTAACTAAGTCATTGTCTGAACTCTTATGATGGGAATAGTAGCTTCACAATCTTTAAAAAACATCATTACTACATACCTTGGGTTTGTGCTTGGTGCTATTAGCACACTATTTCTCTACACTAAATTTTTAAGTGATGAATATTACGGTATGGTAGGCTATATGTTCTCTTTGGCTTATGTTATCATGCCATTAATGGCGTTTGGTGTAAGCAATACGTTAGTTAAATTCTACTCATTATTTAAAACACGAGTATCGCTTAATAGCTTTTTAACGCTCATGTTATTTTTACCAATAACCATTATAATTCCCATTATATTTATTACTCAATTGGGGTATGAAACTATTGGAAATTTTCTATCAGAAAAAAATCCAATCATTAAAGATTATTTATGGCATACCGTTATTATTGCTATCTCATTAGCGTATTTTGAGGTGTTTTTTGCTTGGGCAAAGGTACAAATGCGAACGGTTTTCGGGAATTTCATGAAGGAAGTTTTCCATAGAGCAGGAGCGATGTTACTACTATTTTTACTGCATTTTAATGTTATTGTTCTTGAGCAATTCATGTGGGGTTTAGTTCAAGTTTATGTTTTAAGAATGCTAATAATGACTATTTATGCATTTAGTATAAGGCCTCCTGTTCTTACGTTTAAAAAGGTGAATAACTTGAGTCGTATTTTAAAGTATTCATTTTTAATCATTATTGCAGGTTCAATAGCAACTATACTTTTAGATGTTGATAAGGTGATGCTGGGGTATTATATTGCAATAGAGGAAATAGCGTATTATAATGTTGCTATTTTTATTGCCGCTGTTATTGCTGTACCACAACGCGCTATGCACCAAATATTATTACCACTGTGTGCCAAATATTTAAACGATAGAGATTTTGAAGCTTTAGACGATTTGTATAAACGTAGTTCGCTTAATTTATTTATTGTTGGTGGACTTATTTTTTTATTAATTGTTTTGAATATCAATCAACTATATTTTTTAATTGATGACGAATATCGTGCTGGTCTTTTCGTGGTGTTTATTATCAGTATTACAAAGCTTTATGATTCGCTTTTAGGAAGTAACAATGCTATTTTATTTAATAGCGATTATTATAGAGTAGTATTGGTTTTAGGCATAATATTGGTTATATCAATGGTTTTATTCAATATGGTTTTCATACCATTATATGGTATTAACGGATCTGCCATAGCTACGTTTTTAGCTATATTTTTATATAATTCTATAAAATTATACTTTGTATATAACAAATTCAAAATTTTGCCTTTTACACCGAATACCTTTAAAATAGGCTGTTTTATCTTTCTAGGTGTTATTGTCTTTTATTTTTGGGAATTTCCATTTCATCCTACAGTTAATATAGGTTTGAAGTCTGTGCTTATCACGCTTGTATACTTGTTTGTCATATATCGTTTTAATTTCTCCGAAGATATCACTACCCTTTTCAACAAGCTTTTAAAACGAAAGTAGTTATTTATTAATTGTATAGTGCGATTTATCTTTTAATCGAAATAGCTCAAGTTAAAAATAATTCCTTTCATTAAGAAATGAGTAATTTCCAAACATCATATACTTTCTTTAGCATATTTAAATTGATTCTAGACAAAACAGTTATAAAATAACGTGAGTTGGATATAACGAACGATTATCAGTTATTTAACTTTTTTCTAGTAGAGTGCTGCCGAAAACTCATTTAAAATCTAACTTTAAAAAGTTTTGATTGCTCTCAAGGTAACATGGATTGGTATTATTTATAAAAGGACTTTAAAACTAAATCTCTTACATCGAAATGAATTTAAATACTAGTAAAAAATTCATATATCTGTAACTATTAAAAACAGAAAACCCCACGATGTTGCTTTGAGGCATACTACTCGTAGGGCTTTCCAAACTAACCAACCAAAATTATTATGATCGTCTTCTAGTGCTTGTCGATCTTGTATTATTATTATTATTATTAGAACTACTTATGCTATTCATAGCTTTTGGTCTGCTATTACTTTGAGATGAACGTGTTACAGTACGTTGAGCCGTATTTGGTTTACCTTGTACTGTTCTTGTTGCTACACGCTGTGTATTTCTAGTTTTATTGTCATTGCTTCTAGTGTACGTACGAGTATTTGTAATTTTTGGTTTTTGAGAAACCGAATTATTAGTTCTGTTTCGTATCACCGTAGAATTTCTCGTGGTACTAGTATTAGGTCGTGTGCTTCTAGTAACAGTCTCTTTTGCACGTTTAGTATTCGCCACTTGTGCGTTATTTCTTGAAGGCGTTCTCGCTGTTGTAACCTCACGTCTGGTAACTGTTCTACTAGCATTATTGTTTGTAATGCTTCTAGAATTAGAATTCCTGTTTATAACAGTGTTGTTATTACTATTGCGTCTAGAATCATTTTTATTAATTGTGTTAGTATTACTTCTAGATGTTCTATTAGCTACAGCATTATTGTTACGTTTAGAATCATTATAATTCCTTTCAACGCCCCTTCTGCTTACATTAGCATTTCTGTTTACATTCGTTACATTTCTAGAGCTTCTATTTACAGTGGCATAATTTCTATTTCTAGCAATGGTGTTTCCACGTCTGCTGTAAACCGAAGTTACAGGTCTGTAGTTATTATAAAATGGTCTGTTATATACATAACGAACAGGATTATAAAACTGTCTGTAAGGTCTGTTATACACTACACAAAAATTTCTTGGCGGTATAGCATAAAAGTTGTGCCATGGTCTGTAAACATAACCTCGATTATAAATGTTAATAAAACCAGTGAAATGTGAATACACGTTATAATTATTATAGTGAACATATAATCCACCCACACGAGAAACATATCCAAAATTGTTATAAAATAAATTTATATTTCCAATTTGATTAACACGCCCGTAATAATCATAATAAATAGGAGTATTTTCAATTTGAATAATAGCCCCAAACTCATCGTACTGCACATAAGCATTGTAATCGTAACCAGTGTTAAAACTGATATTTACGTTTGGTGAACTAACACCCACGTTTAAACGTGGATTGTTATTAAGGATATTAAAATCGAATTGTCCGTCTCTAAAAACCGAAAATTCTATCCCACCTTCAACAAATATGAAAGAGTTACCGTAACCATTATAAAATGTTGATGTGGTATTTGATTCGGCGATGTTTGTGTCTGCATTAACAGTAAATCCTGCTAGAATTAAAGCTGTAAATAAGAATATAAACTTTTTCATAATATTTGTTTTTTAGGGGTTCGGTTAGGTAAATACAAACAGCGTGCCAAAAATAATAGTTGATGTTAAAACCCTTGTGAATGCTAAGAAATTTAGTTGGTATTTTTTTTTAGTTTAAATGGGTTTTGTTTGGGTTGCGGGAAAAATTATTTACATTAAACATTAAAACGATTTCATATCAACTAGCTGTATGCAATTTGAACTCACTCAAAATTACCTAGCATTGGGTATTGAATAAAACAGAACTAATGGCTAATTTTGAATTCTAAACTTGAGATTATGAAAAAACTCTTCGCTCTAATTTTTTTACTAACAGTCGTTTCTTGTTCAAAAGATGATTCTATTGATACCTCAGAAAAAAGTCCATATCACCAAAATCCTGAAGTTGCAGAAAATGTAATCGTAATACTGGATGACAACTCCAATCTTTTAAGTTCAGAAACAGATTTATTTAATGGAATTTATCTCATAGAATTTAATAATAAAGCACCTAATATAAAAACAAATGATATCATCGTTGGAGACCAAGACCAAGGTTATCTTCGTAAAGTAATATCTGTAAATGATAACGGAAATACATTAACACTTCAAACATCTCAAGCTACATTGGACGATGTGTTTAATAATGCCACTATCGAGTTTTCTACAGATATTTCTGAAAGCTCAAAAATGAGTAATAAAAAAGGAAATACTATTCAAGTTAATTATTTAAAAAATGGAATAACGTTAAAGAATGATGGATTAGATTATAATTTTTCCAATACGGTACTTTACCAAGAACCCAACTTAACATTTGAAATAACGAGAGGTTCTGCTAGATTTGACCCTGATTTTAGTTTTAAAGCAGATTATTCGATATTTTCTGGTCTTAATTTTTTAGATTTCAAAACTCAAAATGCAAGCCTTAATATAGATTGCGACCTTGCTCTTAATATCACTGGTGGTATTAGTTTACCTGAATTTAGTACAACCCTTGCAGATTTTGACAAAAACATATACTTTTTAGTTGCTGGTGTACCTGTTGTTGTAACTGTAAATACACAACTTGTAGCTGAACTTAATGCGAGTGTTGATGCAAATATTATTAACACATACAGTTGGTCAAATAATTATAAGCTGAATACTGGTGTAAGATATGAAAACGATAATTGGACAGGAAATTTTGATGTAGAACCAGAACTTCTTCTTAATGATATTGACTTTGGTGGACAAGTAAATATTGCTCAAAACTTGACTATTACACCGAGAGTTAGCGTTAAATTCTACAGAGTTGTTGGTCCGTATTGTGAACCCAAAATGACCGAAGATTTTGTTTTCAATATAAATTCCGATTTGGATTGGGATTCAAACCTTAAAGTTGGTCTCGATATCAGAACTGGTGCAGATATTACTATATTCGGAAAAACATTGATTGACTTTTCAAGAACAGATAGTTTTGAAGAAACTATCTGGAATGCACCCCAAACTTTAGAAATCGTTTCTGGAAATGACCAAAATGGAGAACAAGGAAAATTATTAGATGAACCCTTAAAAGTTAAAATAGTTGACACATCAGGAAACCCAATACCTGTTGTCCCTGTATATTTTGCAGTTACACAGGGCAATGGAACTTTAGATAATGCAAATGTTATGACAGACGAAAATGGTTTTGCAGAAGTTTTTTGGACACTTGGAGATAATACAGATACTCAATCTGTTGAAGCAACAGTAAAAAAAGCTGATGGTAGTAATATTGAAAGCATAGCAACATTTAATGCTAATTCGGAAGAATCGAACTCAAAATGGTATGAAAAAATTTGGTATACTGAATCATCTGGACTTGCTCTATGTGAAGCTCAAAATGGTAAAGAAATTAAATTTTATGTTAATATAATTTACAATAATGGAAATTATACAGCAAAGGTGTATTTTAGAAATACAGGTAATGTAAGTGGCGTTGATAGTCAAGATTTTATTATTAATTTAGAAACAAATGATAATGATTACATTGGCTCTTATAATATGACAGTTGGTAATTTGAATGATATTAGCACCAATGACTGTAGTGTAACAGTATTTAATTCTTTAGCCTCGCAATTCAGTTCAATATTAAGACTATCTAATAATGGACAAAGTCTAAGTAAATTTTATTCATTTGAAATTCGAGGAAATAATTTTCAAGAATGTATACTTGGTAACACAGATAATTGTGGACCTTATTATGCTTGGGCAGAAAACTATAATAGTGGTTTTTATGACCTAATGACTTATATTGGAACTGAAGCACCAGATGATTTATAGAAAAAAAACATACAACACTGGTAACTGTTGCACAAATCACTAGAAAACCCCAGCTAGCGCGAGCATCCTGCTCGTGAACGAATGAATAAGAAAAAATCATAAAGGTTCATGTTGCTCAATAGCAATAATGGAAATAAGCTCAAAATAAAGAAATTAAAACAAAGAATAATCATTTTCCGATCTTTTTTTTTACTGGCACAAGCAAGATGCTTGCGCTAGCGTTATATATAGCCAGTAGCTTAAAAAGTCCTAATAATAAACCTCAAAGCCAATAAGCTTTGAGGTTTATCAATTTTAACTAAATAACTAACTCAAAATTATCTTTTATACTTTTTATTTTTTTTGTGTTTTTTCACTTTACCATTTTGTTTGTAATAGTAGTAGTTTTCGTCATTATTGCAAACATCGTCATTGTATCTATCATCCCAATCGTTATCATGGTTGTTATGATGTCCTTGTCCATTTTCAAAGTTATGCGTTACTCCACACGATTGTAAACCACAGAAATTACAATTGGTGTTAAAGCGGTTTACTTGTCCGCGAATATTTATAATTTCACCCCATTTATTATAATCAACACGTAATCCACCAACTTTGTATAAACTTGAATGTTTACCTCTTTCATAATCCATAAATATAGATCCTGCGCGCGTAATTCTTCCGTATCTGTCATAATTTAAATACATGTTACCAATACTTCTAATACTACCATGTCTATCACGAATGATATTTAAGCCTCTATTAATCGGTGCGTTGGTATATTGGATATGAGTATTCGGGCCTCTATAACTAATGTTAACATTACTTCTTCTAGAATGAGAGTTGTAATAAGCATCATGGTTTCCGCTTACCATATTAAAATCGAAACTTCCATCAGGGAAAATTAAAAACTCCACACCACGCTCTATAAATGTAATAGGTTGTGCGTATTGGTAACGCTTCAATTTATCTAAATCTTTCTCGAAAGTTTGGTTGTTTAGTTCAGTTGCTGTTGCAGTGGTTAAACCTATTAACACACTTGCAAATAAAAGTACTAATCGTTTCATAGTCAAAGGATTTTAGATTTGTGCCTACTCTTTAGCTTTTCGGCGTTCGCTTTAATAATATCTTTTATATAAAACACTAATTATATTCATTATAATTATGAAGAGATTTCATAATGTCTTCATAAAACAAAATAGCTCTTACCAGTTTATTAGTATCAGAATAAGGGAGTATGATGTTTTGAAATTCTGCAGTATTTTCGACGTAGGTATTTGTGTTGTCATGCTGATTTTCAAGTACTTTTCTGTTGTCCTTGGTGTTCGGTATGCCTAGTGTTGTCATTGTAACACCTGGCTTAGTAGCAAAGGCTATATAAGGTAATGAATTTGTTAAAACGGTGACTCTTTCTAGATACAAACCTAATAACTCACCTTTTTGCATGTTTCCAAGCTCTTCGGTACTATGATATTTTTTTATGGTCACTTTATTATCTATAATGCTTTTAGCATCATCCTTTTTCTGCGCATAAGTAAAAGCAGATATTAAAATAAAACTTATACTAAGTAAAGTAATTTTTATATTCATGATTTTGGGGTTTATCGTTTTGCCTACTCTTTAGCTTTTCGGCATTCGCTATAGGTGTTAGTTTTTCAATATGCGTGCCAAAACTAAAAAATGTATTTTCAAAGTAGTACATTTATTATTTTAAAGTTCTGATTTTTAGAATTTTATATTGCATATTTTTTTATAAATTTTAATTTTAAAAAGAAGTCTAACTTCAATAACCGTTATATTTTATTCTTTTTATGAAAATTTAATAACACCATGTCTCACCAAAACTAAACCTGTAAATTTTATGAAAAACAGTTTGAAGTAAGTTTTAATTTTTGTCCACATTATGGTCAAAAATCAAAAAGATGAATTGATTTTATGTGTTTTATTTTATATACCATTAGTGTTTACTTTTCGTTTGATGTTTTCTTTAGGCTTCTTTCCATTATTATTTAAATCTGGCTATTTAGAAAAGAAATTGTTGAAGGTGAAAGATTGTTATATCTGCATCCAACGCAGTTGTATTTGTTTATATCGGTGATTTTTTCTTTATACTTTGTGTAACTGTGGTTAGTAAGCAGTGTCAGGGTTTATAAGCAACCTTTAAAAAAACAAATAAACTTTTTAAGCGCGAAGAAAACTAGATTAAGGCAAAAAAAATTATAGATTCAGTTAATGTTGATAGCGTTTTTTTTGGACTTGAGACCAGTAAAATTGTTGATTTAAATAAAACTAAAAAGTAAAATAAAGATATTTTAATTTCTGATTTTAATGAAAAAAAATGGATTCATTAGCAGTCAATAATGTTTCCGACAAGGAATTATTTAGAGTTATGGGAATGAAAGATGATGCATGAATACTTAAAAAGAAATTTAATGGACCATTGCTTAAATTTTATAGACAACGCAATGTTGGTAAATTTTACAAGCTGTTTATGATACTATTGCTATTTAGTTTTTTATATAATTGCCCATTTTTGCAATAAAATTAAAATTGTTATTCCTTAAAGTTAGAAGTTATGCGTAACATTTAGTATTTAGATTTTATTTCTTTACATTTTTATTTACGGTATTTTTTATTATTTTATTGATAAACCAAACTACTGATATTACTGATTGGTTAATAATTTTATCAACATTTATCTACTTGTTTGTGGCCGTAAAACGATTTTACAATCATGTTTGGCTATTAAGTTTCATTAAAACTGGGGTAACTACTTTTGTTTATTTACTATTCGTAATTCCTATAGCTATTATTATAGTGGGTGTGATAAGCTTTTTGTTTTATTAATATTTAAAACAAAGTTTAATTAGAGTTGGGTTTGCGTTAGAGATTGAAACGGCATCCTTTTTAAAACTTAAAAAAACTATTTACAGTGTTTAGAAATGGTGGTTTAAAGATTGCCACATACTTCTTACTCGCAATGACGTTTTTAAAAGGATATAGTGTAAAGCCCGACCCTTGGGTAACGCCCAAATTATTGTAAAATTATTTAAGCTTATCTTTTAAATACTTCCCAGTTTCTGAAGCCTTTACCTTAATAATATCCTCAGGAATTCCTGAAGCCACGAGGTAACCACCGTTTTCACCACCAGTTGGCCCCAAATCGATAATATAATCGGCACATTTAATAAGTTCCAAATTATGCTCTACAACAATAATGGAATGTCCGTTTTCAATTAATGCATTAAATGATTTTAAGAGTTTTTTGATATCATGAAAATGCAACCCAGTGGTGGGTTCATCAAATATAAAAAGCGCTTTATCCTTATTATTTCCCTTTCCTAAAAACGTGGCAAGCTTAATACGTTGTGCTTCACCACCAGAAAGCGTTGAAGAGCTTTGTCCTAAGGCAACGTAACCCAAACCAACATCTTGCAAAGGTTGTAATTTATTTTTTATTTTATTTTGTTTATTAGCTTCAAAAAACGTGATAGCGTCATCAATGGTAAGGTTTAAAATATCATCTATATTTTTACCCGCATAAGTAACTTCTAAAACTTCTTTTTTAAAGCGTTTGCCTTTGCAAGTTTCGCATTCCAAATGCACATCGGCCATAAATTGCATTTCAATGGTTACTTCACCTTCGCCCTTGCACGTTTCACAGCGTCCGCCATCTACATTAAAGCTAAAATGTTTTGCCTGATAATTTCTAATGGTGCTTAATTTCTGTTTTGAGAACAGTGCCCGAATATCATCATAGGCTTTAATATAAGTAACAGGATTAGAGCGCGAAGAGCGACCAATAGGGTTTTGATCTACAAATTCAATCTGATTAATATTGCTAAAATGACCTTCTAAAGCTGTAAACTGACCTGGTTTGTCGCTAAAATCGGTTATCTTTTTTTGTAGTGCGGGATATAAAATCTTTTTAATTAGGGTGCTTTTACCACTACCAGAAACTCCAGTAACCACAGTAAGCATACCTAAAGGAAAACGGACATCAATATTTTTTAAGTTGTTTTCTCTTGCCCCTTTTACATCTACAAAATATTTGGATGCTCTACGTTTTTTAGGGACTTCAATTTTTAATTTTTCATTTAAATATAGTGCCGTTAAAGAGTCGCTTGCTAAAATATCTTTATAATTTCCAGTAGCTACCACATGTCCGCCAAAAGTTCCTGCTTCGGGACCGATATCGATAATTTCATCAGCCGCTTTCATAATATCTTCATCATGCTCAACAACAATAACCGTGTTTCCTAAATCGCGTAAGGATTTTAAAACTAAAATTAAACGTTCAGTATCTTTTGGATGCAAGCCAATACTAGGTTCGTCTAAAATATACATGGAGCCCACTAAACTACTTCCAAGAGATGTTGCTAAGTTAATACGCTGACTTTCGCCACCAGAGAGGGTGTTAGATTTTCGGTTTAATGTTAAATAATCTAAACCCACATTGGCCAAAAATGATAAGCGGTTGTTAATTTCTTTTAATAATCTATTTGCAATTTGTGAATCGGAATCGTTTAATTCTAATTGGTTAAAGAAGTTTGTAAGCTTGTTAATAGGCATTTCAACCAAATCGGTAATAGTTGCGTTGCCTACTTTTACATAATTAGCTTCAACACGTAAGCGCTTACCATGACACACTTTACATTTTGTTTTTCCGCGGTAACGCGACAGCATCACACGATTTTGGATTTTATAAGCCTTAGATTCCAATTCTGAAAAAAATGAGTTTAATCCTTCAAAATATTGATTTCCATCCCAAATAAGTTGTTTTTGTGCATCAGTTAATTCAAAATAAGGTTTATGTATTGGAAAATCAAATTTATGAGAATTATTAACCAATTGGTCTCTGTACCAACTCATACTTTCTCCGCGCCATGGGAAAATACCATTTTCGTATACCGACAATCCTGTATTTGGAATGACTAAATCGTCATCAATTCCAATAATATCGCCATAACCTTCACATTTTGGGCAGGCACCATATGGATTATTAAAACTGAATAAATGTACATTAGGTTCTAAAAACTGAATACCATCTAATTCAAATTTATTACTAAAGTGCCGCTGCTTGTTATCACTTAACGTTTCGATAATGCATTCGCCTTTACCTTCAAAAAACGCGGTTTGAACTGCATCAGCTAAACGATTAAAGAAATCTTCTTCGTCTTTTATAATTACCCTATCAACTACGAGTAATACGATGTCTTTTTTATTTATGTTTTCAATTTCATCAATTCTTAAAATGTCTTCATTAACTTTAATTCTTGCGTATCCTTGTTGATTTAAAGCTTTAAGTTTATCTTCTATAGTTCTGCCTTCTTCTAAATGAATAGGGGCGAGGAGCAGTAATTTTTCTCTTTCGGAAAATGTTTTTAAATACTTTAGAACATCTGTTACGGTGTCCTTTTTCACTTCATCACCAGAAATTGGAGAAATTGTTTTGCCAATTCTGGCAAATAACAGTTTTAAGTAATCGTAAATTTCAGTAGTTGTACCAACAGTTGAACGTGGATTGGTAGAATTTACCTTTTGCTCAATGGCTATGGCTGGCGCTATACCTTTTATATAATCAACTTTTGGTTTGTTTAATCGTCCTAAAAACTGACGCGCATAACTTGATAGACTTTCAACATAACGTCGTTGTCCTTCCGCGTATAGCGTATCAAACGCTAAACTGGACTTTCCTGAACCCGATAATCCGGTAATGACAACTAATTTATTTCTTGGTATAATAACATCAATATTTTTTAAATTGTGCAGTTTGGCACCTTTAATGATGATATTTTCTTTTGGATTTACTTCAGAAATAGCAGTGTTCATAGACTTTATAGGGATAATTTTGCAAAGATACTACAAGAATGTGAACTTAAAAAATAACCCTTTATCGAATAAATTATTAAAAAAAGATACAATATTTTGTTTTTTAGGAATGATTGTTGTTATATTTGATATCATTAACCGTTTATAAATTAACACTTGCCTATAGTATAACATTACTTTTTTAATATGTAACCCCAAGCAATGAAGCCCTCTTCTGCGCACAAAAAAGTAATTATTATGCAATACGAACTTACTACAGATGCTACTTTGGTTAGTAACTACATCAAAGGCGATGAAAGTGCTTTAGAAATCCTTATAAAGCGGCACAAACAAAAAATTTATAGTTTTATTTATTCAAAAGTTTACGACAGAGATGTTTCTGAAGATATTTTTCAAGATACATTCATAAAAGTTATTAGAACCTTAAAACGAGGTGCTTATAATGAAGAAGGTAAGTTTTTACCTTGGGTGATGCGAATTGCACATAACTTGGTGATTGATTTTTTCAGAAAAAATAATAGAATGCCAAAATTTGATAACGCTGGTGAGTTTAGCATTTTTTCTGTATTGAGCGATAGTACTTTAAATGCTGAAAAAGCCATTATAAAGGAACAGGTTGAGACTGATGTTAGACGTTTGGTTGACGAATTACCAAACGACCAACGTGAGGTGCTTTTAATGCGTATTTACAACGATATGAGTTTTAAGGAAATATCAGAGCGTACTGGTGTTAGTATCAATACAGCTTTAGGGCGGATGCGATATGCTTTGATTAATTTAAGAAAGATAATCGATAAGCATAATATAGTTTTGACTAATTAGTACAATAAAGTAAATTTTGCTGCGTTAATAATTTGAAATAAATCTTAAATTATAAAAATGGCAAAAATTTACTCTGAAAAATCTTTAAAAATTAACGATCTAAAACCGAAAGAAGAAACGGTTAATTTTCTTTTAAGTTATTCTAAGGCTTTAAGTGTTATAAATTGTAATAATATGAAGTTTGAAGCGCTTCTAAACTAAGTTTCAAAAAGTCCTGATTTTATGAAAAAATCAGGACTTTTTTTAGATTAAATTTATTTTATCTTGTATACTAAAGAATTACTACTTCGGTTAGCTTTATCTCCTGAACAACTGACTTTTATATTTGTGAATAAATAAAAGTCTCCAGGTTTTGCCTGGGTTATCAATTGAGATGATGCAGCACTATAGTTTGATCCATTATTAGTAACTTCAACTGCATCTGTTCTGCTACCTATTTTTGTAATAGTAAAACTGGCTACATTGCAAGAAACATCTGGGTAGTCTTGCTTAAAATTATTAGGAAAGGTAAAGTCACTGAGACTGCTAAAAGATCTAAACTGATTACTACTAATTGAGTTTGAGTTATCACTCTCCAAGCTTATGAAAGGGTCAGGGACTCTTTTTGATCTAAATACTTCTTTTTTTACAAGTATTTCTCCATCGAGTACTTCTATTCCTATGTTATCGCTAAGATCAACTATTGTTGCTATATAATTATTTTCGCTAATTTCTTCTATAGTGTTATTATTTCCAGTTATTTTAATAATTTTTTCGTTAATAAAATCTGAGGTAGTAATCTGTATGGGATTATTTATTCCAACATAAAGAATATTTAGTTTATCAGATGTAATTTTTGCTGTAGATGCCGTTACTGCAATATTTGTTATACGCTCACCATCATCATTATTTTCACAGGAATAAATTAAATGGATTAAGACAAATAAAACAATATAAATTTTTCTATATTTCATGTGTTTGAATTTTTTTAAAATGAATAATTTATAGATCTTTAAGGACAACCATTATTTACAAAAGTTCCCGCTTCAGTTGGGCATTGGTCATCTTTGTCTGGAATGCCATCATTATCTGCATCAGGCCAAGGACATCCATTGTTTGTTGCTGGTCCAGCAACAGTAGGGCATGAGTCATCAGTATCTGCAACACCATCACCGTCATCATCAGGGCAACCTGCCAAGGTTTTTAGTCCAGCTACGTTAGGGCATTTATCATCTTTATCAGCTATTCCATCACCATCGGAGTCTGGGCAACCTTTTAATTCTTGAAGGCCAACTTCGTTAGGACATTCATCTTCAGCGTCATCTACACCATCATTATCACTATCGCTCGTGCATGAACCAATTACATCTGGATTTATATTGGCATCCGTATCATCGCAATCTCCCATAGTACCATAATTGCAGTGGTTTTCAGGTACAAAACCATCATTATCTTCATCGTCTAATCTAACATCACCATGGTTTTTATGAGCGTTCCAAGCATTTTTTGAAATTTTAATTATTTGCCATGATTGGTTATCAGCATCAAAATGACACACTATGGTTTTGTTTTTATGTTTCTTTTTGAAATCTATGAGATCTTCATAGGTGCAGGCATTAGCAAAAAATAATGTTAGTATTAAAAGGGCAAGTGATTTTATTGATTTGTTTTTCATTTTGATTAGTTTAAATATCATTTAAATTATTTTTTAATAGACGCTACTTCTATTTCTAATGAAGTATCTTTTTTAGTTTCTAAAGTTTCTAAGCGAGATAATAAATTTTTGTAATTTGTATCATGCTCATCGTTTTTGGCTTGTAATTCGTTTATTAATTCTTGCTGCTCTTGAATGGCTTTGGTGAGTACTGGAATTAAATCATTATATCTTAAACTTATATAGCCTTTATCATCTTTGGTTAAAAAACCTTGGTCGTTATACCTGAGTTCGTTTAAAACTTTTTCCACATCTTGGGCTATAAAGCCAATTTCTTTTGTTTGTTTATCGTTGTTTTTTCGGATATAATCTACTGGATTTAATCTAGTTACCATGTTTAAGCCATAAGGCAATGGGCGTATTTGGTCTTTCCAGCGTTTATCTGAGGTTACTGTCCATGCTACTTGGATGCCTGCATAGGTAATATTTGTATTCCCTATGCGTACTTGACTATCTCCATTTGCGTTAGGTACATTGGCATTATCTCCAACACCAATATTATTTGCCCCTGATTGCAACTCTCTCAAAGCTCCATAACCTACAGCTACATTTCCATTAGGTGCTATAATATTATATAACGCTTGACCACCTATTGCAATGTTAGTATATCCACTTTTACTAGACTCTAGTGCTCCTGTTCCAATAGCAACGTTAACATTACCTGTCTCGTTGGAAAATAAAGCCCTATTACCAATAGCCACATTATTATTAGCTGACTCGTTTGAGTATAGCGTAAAACCTCCGATGGCTATATTATTAAATCCAGTAGTATTACTAAAAAGTGACTGTGATCCGTTTGCAACGTTAAAACTTCCTGAAAGGTTAGAATACATAGCATTTTTTCCTAAGGCTGTATTATCATTGCCATTAGTGTTTTTATTAAGACTAGCTTTTCCTAAAGCCGTGTTGTTAGATCCGTTTGTATTAGATACAAGAGAAACAACTCCGTTAGCAGTATTATCAAGTCCTCCAATATTTTCACTTAATGCTAAGTACCCTTGAGCGGTATTATCATTACCCGTGGTATTTTTATTCATTGAATTATAACCTACAGCAGTATTATTGTTTCCTGTTGTGTTATTATATAATGAATTGAAGCCTACCGCTGTATTATTTTCTCCATCTGTATTTGAATACATAGCACCACCACCCAAAGCAGTATTCTCTTTACCCGTAGTATTATTGGCAAGAGCAATACCTCCTACGGCCGTATTATTCTCTCCAGTGGTGTTACTAAATAATGTCCATAGTCCAAAAGCTGAATTACCATTGCCAGTAGTATTTAATTGTAATGCTGAACTTCCAAAAGCTGAATTATAATTACCAGAAATATTAGTAGATAAAGCACTTGATCCTATGGCAGTATTACTGGTCCCATTTGTATTATTTTTTAATGCATTTGGACCTATTCCTAAGTTAATATTGTTTATGTTGTTGTCATTCTTACCTGCATCTTTTCCTAAAAACAAAGAGAATCCACTGGTGTCAGATTTACCATCTTCTAAATCATCAATTTTTTTAGCTGTATTTCCAGCATTCAAAGCAAAAGGAACAGCATGTAATTCAGTGGTGCCAATTTCTGTACCATCTATACTTGTTGTGATAAATGCTTTTTGGTTACCCCAAGTCAGTTCATTATAATTACCAAAATCTACTGTACCGCTACCAATTTGTAAACTAAATATACCATGAGCATCTGTGGTTACATCATGGGTTTCTGCGTATGAAGCAGTAGCAGTACTTGTACCAAATTTTAGTGCTATTTGTATAACTATTGGTTTGCTTTGCATGACGCCAGAATTGTCGCTTGCAACACCTTGGTAGTTAATAAAATTGGATTGGGCATGTGTTGTTAGTACGCCTATAAAAAGTAATATTATTAGTGTCATTGTTGTTTTCATAATAGCTAGATTTTATTTTTTAATAATTTTAAAAGTTTTTTCTTTTTTGTGTTCCAAAAAATGAAGTTTTATTAAATAGGTACCACTTTCTAAAGTATTGAGGTTTACCTTATTTTGAAGCCTATTTAACTTCGCTTTTAAGATGAACTTACCAGTAATACTATAAAGGTTAAGGATTGCATCACCATTAATGTTATTTAAGTCTATGTTTAAATATTCTGATACTGGATTTGGAAAAATTTTTATAGATTTATTTACCAATTCATCTTCAATGGATAATGTGCCACTATTAACAGATGATAAAAATCCTTGATCTATAGTTTCTGTATTGTCGATAGTCCCTATAATAGGTTCGCCTAAAGTAAATGTCAGTTTAGTAGGTGATGAATTAAATGTGGTGCCAGATGTAGCTATTACTCGTTTGTCGATCGATTGGGCTGATAGCTCTATGAATAGGATCATAAAAAGTAGTTTGGGTAGTGTTTTCATAATTTTTAGTTTTCATTAATTTTTAAACATATCTATCCTGCATCGCTCGAATAAGCAATAATTTTAGTGCTGAATTAATTTTTGGGAGAGAGGGGTAAAAGAATATTTAAATAGATTGTTCCTTTTTATTATAAAACATCTAGTTCCTATATTGACTTTATGTTATCTAAATCAAAAATTTTCATATCTTATAAATTATTTAAATATTCTATTATTCAAATATCTAAAAAATGATAAAACAAGACTACATACCCATGTTTCCATTAATTGTAATTTTTTTTACAATACTTGTACTTATGTTGCAGATTAATAAGATATCTTAATAAAGGTGGGAGGGAAGCAATAATTATCAAATAATATCGAGAATATAAATCGTTATGACGAAAGAAGAGATTTTGAGTTAGTATTCGAAAACATATTTAATTTTGGTTAGGCAATTTAACAGGGTAGGCATGTTCTCGAAATCCAACTTTTTTAACTAGAGCATCAAATTCAGTCATACCATGTAACGGGTACAACCGAGGCTCGCTAACTAGCCAAGGAATTTCCATTTCACGGTCTTCAACGGCGGTTTCTAACCATTTTAAGGCTTTTTGTTTTTCGCCGAGTGCAGTGTAGATTATGCTTATAAAGAATGCAGGGGATCCAGCATTAGTTTTTGATTTGAGTTCTTTTAGTTCATTTAAAAGCGCTTTTGATTTTTTAGTTTCGCCTTTATGCGCATATGCAGCACCCATCCAACTCACAATTCTAGGAAAACGCTTATTTTCCATTTCAATCAATTGCTGAAATAATTGGATAGCCTTATTATAATTACCTGTGTTTAACATAAAAAAACCAGAATTATCATATATTAAATACTCTTTAGGGAAAGATTTTAATCGTTCATTTATATATCGCTCTCCTTCATTATACATGCCATTATAGTAATAAGACATAATTAATGAGTAATTAGGATAAAAAGGTGTTTTTCTATTTATAGTTAACGAGACTTTTAAGGCTTCTTCATGCCTGTTTTCAAACTGGAGAAAATCACGATACATAAAATAATTTAAGGACTCTTTAGCTTTTAAACCTATTTTATAATTTTTATTGGCTTCCTCAAAATCCCAATGGAAAAATGTGAGTTGAAAAGCTTTTAGAGTAAAGTTAAAATACCAATCTTTATCTAGTTTTAACGCTAAATCTAAATATAATTCGGCATTTTTAAAGGCTTCTTTACTATCTATAGTTGCTGAAAAAATTGAAGCCTTCATTTGGTAATAATTAGCTATTGCTGCATAAGCTGGTGCAATTGAAGGATCTATTTCAATCGCTTTTTTGAAATATGTTAAAGATTGATCTATTTTTTTTTCACCAAAATGATTCATATAGTACATCCCTTTTAAGTAGCTATCATAAGCAAGTGGTTTATATGAAGTCCGTTTTGTAATTATGGATTGTTCTTTAATAGAAATATTTGCTTTTAGTTCTTTTACGATCTTTTCTGATATTTCATTTTGAATTTTTAAAATATCTAAAACTGTTCTGTCGAAATTTTGTGCCCAAATTTGACTTTCATCAAGGGTATTAAGCAATTTGATTTCTATACGAATCATGTTACCTTGTCGTTGTAGGCTACCTTGTATTACTTTTGTTATACCTATTTTTTTTCTAATTTCACTTAGTGAATTCATATTTATAGTTGCAGACGAAGAAATCACCTTAAAATCATTAATTCCCGATAGAATTCTATTAATAGCATTTACCATACCATCAGCTAGATATTGGTTTTCTATATCAGAACTCAAATTCTTAAATGGAAGTACCATGATTAAATTCTTATCAGGTTCTATATATTTAGAATTAGTTTCCTTAATAATTAATTGCTCAGCTTTTAATCGTGTCTTTCCTGGCGGATACCCAAAATACTCAGTAAAACATTTATTGAAATATGAAGAGCTACTGAAACCAACTTCATGAGCGACCTCTGAGGCAGTTGCCTCTTTTTCGAGTAACATTTTGTATGCCATGTCCAAACGATATTCGCGAATATATCTGCTTATTGATTTTCCGTAAATTTTGTGAAGTTTTCGATGAAGGTGAGAACGACTTATTCCTATCATGTTTGCGAGTTGCTGAACTCCAAACTGCTCATTACACAGATTATCAGCAATGAGGCATTTCATTTTTTCTAAAAGCTTTTGACTTGAATCTGTCATGTAATAATAGTTGCTTTTTAAAATTTACTTTTTTACGTCAGTAAATTACAAAAAAACATAAAAAAGTAATCAAATTATTTATTTAAAAAATAAAACCTCAAATCTAGATTATCAAAAACTTTTATGAAAAATTAAATTTAAATCAGAACTAGTTAATCTGATTCAATAGGTTTTAGTGGTTTTCCATTTTCTAATATCTTACAAATTAAATTACAAGCTTCTTTTACACCATTGTGGTTTTTAAAAGATTCTTTGATTAAAAGCGTATTTTTTTTATAAATGCTGTTAATTTCAAGCAACTTGATTAAGCTTTCTCTGTATTCATCAACATCTGGATTATTTGTATCTAAAACAAGTCCTGTTTTGGCTCTTTTTAAAAATTTTGCTTGAAAAAACTGATCATTGCATATTGGCAGTAAAGCCATTGGAACTCCTTTATACAAACACTCCAAAACAGAATTAGCTCCGCCATGACTAACCATTAAATCAACTACTTCAAGTACTTCTAATTGTGGTACGTAGGGCAAAATAATCGAATCATCAGGGAAATTCTTAGAGAAATCTTCTAAATATAAACTTCCCACGGATAGAATTAATTGAATGTTAAGTCCTTCAAGAGCTTTAGCTACAGTTATAAATAAAATGGGGTGGTAATATACCATACTACCCAGCGACATGTATACTTTCTTTTTACTTTGATCTAACTTTTCAAAAGGAAAGAAAGTTTCGTCTCCTCTTTTTCCACCTAAGGGGAAAGGAGCTCCTACATAAAAAGAAAAATCATTTTTACTTAAAGACCTTGGAACATATTTCTCTGTTGTAAAAACAATATTTAGCCAAGGTGAAATTAGATCAGCTACTCGGAAATCTACATCTCTTTTTAAAGAAGAAAAAAGAGATAATCGCTCTGCTTTGTACTTATCTAAGGTTTCAATCAAATCACTGTTCCATTCCTTTGGTGTTACTGGATTTAATGAATTTGAAAGACCAACCCATGGGGTTTTTCTTTTTTCTGCAACAATACTTGTTGCATATACCATGGGGTCTGATACTATTAAATCTGGTATAAAAGAATGGCATACTTCTTCCAATGCATTAACCTGATCAGGTACACTATCTATAAGTAGGGTTTTAATCCATATTTGAAGCCATAATTTATCCTTTAATTTTTTTGCAAAATCAGCACCATGAGTTATAAAATTATCTGGAATATTTATGTTTTGTTTTGGCGTGTAACATTTACAGTTAATGTTTGCATTTTTTAGCTGCTCTGAAATATCTGCTTGAGCAAAAAAGGCAATATTAATATTTTCCATCTCATGTAGACATTTTGCTATACCGATTAAAGGATTGATATGGCCTCTTTCTGGAATCGCTACAAATAAAATCTTCTTTTTTTTCATAAACACTTAACTTATAAAGATTTTTAAATATCTAAATGAATTCGATTTAGTAAAAAACTACTTAATTTTCCGCTATTTCATAATTAATATCTAAAAATTGTTAAGTCTAATACGGTATCTTTTCCTTCGAATCTATATCAAAAAGTCCTGAATTTTTTTAAAATCAGGACTTTTTATTTTTATGATAATCATCAATTACTGTTTGTCTTCCAATAGTTTTAGTAATAATATCCTTTTCCAAATTCCATCCTCTTGCCGGGGAATATTGGCGTCCGTACCAAATAATTTGTAGGTGTAAATCATTCCATAATTCTTTTGGGAATAAGCGTTTAGCATCTTTTTCGGTTTGAACCACATTTTTGCCATTAGTTAAGTTCCAGCGATACATAAGTCTATGAATATGTGTATCGACAGGAAAAGCAGGAACACCAAAAGCTTGCGACATCACTACGCTTGCTGTTTTGTGACCCACAGCAGGAAGTTCTTCTAAGTCTTCAAAACTTTGAGGCACTTTACCGTTATGTTTTGCGATGAGTATTTTTGATAAGCCATGAATACCTTTGCTTTTCATGGGTGATAACCCTACTGGTTTGATTATTTCTCTAATTTCCTCTACAGTTAGTTTAACCATATCATACGGATTGTCTGCTCTTTCAAATAATAATGGTGTTATTTTATTTACTCTAACATCAGTGCTTTGTGCTGACATTAAAACCGCAATTAATAAGGTATAAGGATCTTTATGTTCTAAAGGAATTGGGATTTCTGGATATAATTTATACAAGGTATTTATAACAAAATTAACCTTCTCTTTTTTAGTCATAAACCGTATTTTTGTTAAAAATCAAAGTTAAGATTATGAATACATTAAAGCAAGGTGATGCTGTACCTAATTTTTCAGCAAAAGATGAACAAGGAAATACAATATCCTTAAGTGATTACAAAGGAAAAAAGTTAGTTGTTTTCTTTTATCCCAAAGCGAGTACTCCAGGTTGTACGGTAGAAGCTTGTAATTTAAGAGATAACTATGTAGCACTTCAGGCTGAAGGTTATGAATTGTTAGGAGTGAGCGCAGATTCTGAAAAAAAACAAGCGAATTTTAAAAATAAATATGAGTTTCCTTTTCCGCTTTTAGCCGATGAAGATAAAAAGGTTATTGAAGCTTTTGGAGTTTGGGGTCCTAAAAAATTTATGGGAAAAGAGTATGATGGTATTCATAGAATGACGTTTATAATTGACCAAAATGGTATTGTTGAACGTGTTATAGATAAGGTGAAAACAAAAGATCATGCTTCGCAAATTTTAGCATAAAAAAAGAGGCTGTCTTAAAACAGCCTCTTTTTTTTTAGAACTTTACACCATCTATGTATTATTGTTTTCTTCTTCTACTTAAAGTTAAAGGTTTTCTAGTGTAACCAAAAAGGCGATAATCTTTAATCAATTCTGCTGTGCCATCCGGTACCATATCTTCCCATCCTGTTTCTCCGTCGGTAATCATACGCAAAATTTCTCTAGAGAAAATATTCATAATACTTTCGTCATATTCTTCAATATCAATAACTTTTCCATTGTATTTAAAGAATTTGTAAAGTTCTTTCATACGTGGATAAACCTTTAAATTTTCGCTATTAATTAACTCGCCTGTTTCTGGGTCAAGCATGGGGTATAGGTAAACTTTTAAGTCTTTGAAAAATAATTTTCCGAAAGCTTCTAAAATTCCACCACTAATATGGCGGTAGTATTTTTCATCAAATATATCTACCAAATTACTAACACCCATGGCTAATCCCATTCTAGCTTTGGTGTATTTTGAGAAATATTCAACAACTTTAAAATATTCTTGAAAATTAGAAATCATTACAGATTGCCCTAAAGAACATAGTAAATCAGCTCTATCAATAAAATCTTGCTCATCAATTTCGCCCTCTGCACGTAAATTAGAGAGTGTAATTTCAAAAACAACAACAGTTTTTTCTTTATCAACTTTATTTTCATTGATAAACATTTTGTATGATTGCTCATACATCGCCATGTTTACCTTAGTTACGGGCCTAAAACTACCACGCAAAGCTAATATGTTTTTCTTATAAAAAACCTTTGCCGGAAGCACGTTAGTTCCGTCAGAGCCAAACATTACGGCATCTGTCATGCCATTCTTAACAAGTTGTAAACTCATTAAACGATTATCAATATTTTTAAATACTGGACCAGAAAAATTTATGGTATCAATTTCAACTTGATCTTTATCTAAATGGTCATATAAATAGCGTAAAAGTTTTTTTGGTTCGTTATATTTATAAAAGGCACCATAGATTAAGTTTGTGCCTAATACGCCTAATGTCTCTTGTTGTAAACGTGCATCGGTCTCTTTAAAACGAACGTGTAAAATTATTTCATTATAACCACCAGTAGCTTCAACTTGGTATTTAATACCTACCCAACCATGACCTTTAAATTGTTTTGCGAAATCTATGGTTGCAACCGTATTGGCGTAGGTAAAGAATATCTTATTGGGGTTATTTTTTCGTGTTAACCGCGTTTCCATTAAATCCATTTCGTGTGTTAACATTTTGCGTAAACGCGCTTCGGTAACGTAACGGCCGTCATCTTCGGTACCATAAATAGCATCACTAAAATCTTTATCATAAGCAGACATGGCTTTAGCAATAGTGCCAGAAGCGCCTCCAGCTCTGAAAAAATGACGACAAGTTTCTTGACCTGCACCTATTTCGGCAAATGTTCCGTAAATATTTTCATTTAAATTAATACGAAGTGCCTTAGATTTTAATGAAGGAATATCATCAAATTCTTTGTCGCCTTTTATGGTGATTTCCATGTTATTTTTGGGTTACAATGGGTTACAAATGAATCAAACAAAGGTATCAAATAATAAGAGCAAATAAAAAAATAACTTTATTTTTGTTATATGCAGCGTTTACTTTTGCTTTCAGAATAATTTTATTATAATATATTATCATTTCATTAAAAAAGTAGATCATGAATTATGAATCATAAATCTAATTTATTAATTGTTTGTTTTTATTTACATTTAATGTTTTAAATAATTAAATTTCAGTAAATAGATTAATTTTTGAAGATAACTTTTTTAGGTACAGGCACATCACAAGGTATTCCTATTATAGGAAGCAAGCATCCTGTTTGTTTAAGTGAAGACAAAAAAGACAAAAGATTACGGGTTTCTGTGCTCGTAGAATGGGATGATTATACGTATGTTGTAGACTGCGGTCCAGATTTTAGATATCAGATGTTACGAGCTGGATGTGAAAAGATTGATGGTATTTTATTTACTCACGAACATTCAGATCATGTTTTAGGTTTTGATGATATTAGACCATTTTACTATAGACAAGGCATTATTTCTATTTATGCCCATAAACGTGTATTAAAATCTTTAAGACAAAGATTTGATTACATTTTTGCTACAAAAAATAAATATCCTGGTGCGCCAACAGTGGATTCAAATAGAGTAAAAAACAAACCTTTTAAATTAAATAATTTAGAAGTTGTTCCTGTTAATGGTAAACACGATAAGCTTCAGGTTTTTGGTTATAAGTTTGGAGACTTTGCTTACTTAACAGATATGAAAACGGTTAAAGATGAAGAGATTGAGAAAATCAAGAACGTAAAGGTTTTAGTAGTAAACGCATTACGAATTGATCCGCATCAATCACATTTTAATTTAACAGAAGCGTTACAGTTTATTGAAAAAGTTAAACCTGAACGTGCTTATTTAACTCATATTAGTCATTTATTAGGTTTTCATAAGGCAGTAGAAAAGAATTTACCAAAACATGTTTTTTTGGCTTATGATGAGTTAGAAATTAATTTATAAAATAAAAAGATGAAGCAAAAAATTTTTATATACCTGTTTGTGTTCTCTGTACTTTTAATCTTATTTCAATATGTAAACTCAAAACGGGTTTTTGAAGATATGGATAAAACTTTGAGGAATTATAAGTCGCTTTCACAAAAATATAGAGATTCAGTTGTCGCTCTTCAAAATGATATGGCAGAGCTTTCACATTTCAATTTTAGAAAAAATGAAGATGCCATAACTTATTTTGAAAAAGAAGGTTTTAAAGCGGATGAATTGGAATTATTTGTAAAAGATAATTTGCAAGAGCTTAATTTTTATAAGGGCGAAGAGCATCCAGTAATCCCTTATGCTTCAAGCGAAGGTAGGAGAATGCTAATAAATACCATTAAATTACTTAACCATAAATGGATAGTCGCTGATTTTTCAGATGGACAATATTGGGGTGAGATATTTTTAAAGTATTATATAAACGAAGACAAAACAGTTGATTTTGAATTAGTCGAATCTTTTTTATACCCTTTTGATTAAAGCTTAATTTATTTTATACGCTATTCCTTTTTGTTTTTTAATATCGCCCACGTAAGAATACTCAAAAGTATAGGAGGAATCAGTGGTTGTTAATATTTTAAGATGAATATCTTTTTTATCTGTTCTGTTTTTAGGATTTATGGTCTTAAAAACAACCTCGCAGTCGTTTATCCATCTTAATTGTGAAGAATCTATTTGGTTATTATACCTCTCAACTTGTAAATCGTTAGTTCTAGTAAACTCAGATTTATATAATTCATCATTTATAAACACCTCACTGTAAAACTTACCAGTTTTAAAATCTTTACAATTTCTTGAAGTTTCGTAGCAGTTTGTTAAAAGTAAAAAGGAAATTAAATAAATGGGTTTCATAGTATATTTAGCTTTATGCAAATTTACTAAACGTTACTATCAATTTTCAAAATTTTCAAAACTTCCGTCAGAATAAAAAATAACAATTCTTTGAATAATTTTATCCGTTTCTAAAGCTTCATTTTTTTCAATATTTTTCTTGATTGATAAAGGATGTGTTTCAACGTTTTTGTCTTGAGTAATATTGGAGGCTGGAAAATCACCTTTTCCATTCAATAGCCAATACAATTCAACTTCAGGATAAAAGGAAAGAATTTTTAAAACAAAGTCTAGACTTGGTTTATTTCTGCCAGATAAAATGTGTGAAATACTAGAGCGTTGTACACCTATTTTTTCGGCGAAAGAAGAGGCAGATTCACCATAATATTCAATTACCTTTTGCAGTCTTTTTGTAAATTTTTCAGTGTTTATCATTGTAAATAGACTTGGCGATTTTTTACTTTACAAATGTAATAATAATGCTTAAAAGATGGATAAAAAAATATATTTATTACTGAATATTTTAAAGTTTTACATTAAATAAATTTATATAAATAAATGATATTAAATTGTTTAAATATAATTTTAAATTTATACTTACCAAATCTTTATGATTTAGAACTATCGGTTTACATCTGTATACAATTTGATGAATTTTATTTGTTTACAATTGTAAAATGGTAATTGTTTACATTTGTATCATAAAAATTATCAATGACTTTAGAACGTATTAAATCTCTTTTTTTAGAGTATAAAGAAACACATCTTTACCACCGATATATTACCAATACACATATTGCTACACTTTTAAAAAAACTAGAACCTTTTGCTCAACTTGATGTTGCTGGAATGTCTGTTTTAAACGATTCTATATATGGAATCAAAATTGGATATGGAAAGAAACGCATTTTAATGTGGTCTCAAATGCATGGAAATGAATCGACCACAACAAAAGCTATTTTCGATTTGCTAAACACGTTAATTAGTGAAAAATCAAATCTTGATTATATTTTAGAGTCGTGCACATTGTATATTATTCCTATTTTAAATCCTGATGGCGCAAAAGTATATACACGAATAAATGCAAATAGTATAGACTTAAATCGTGATGCGCAAAATTTATCTCAACCTGAAAGTCAAGTTTTGAGAAAAACATTTGAAGCATTTCAACCAGATTTTTGTTATAATTTACACGGGCAGCGTACGATATTTAGTGTTGGAAAAACCAATAAAGTTGCTACAGTTTCATTTTTGGCACCGGCACAGGATAAAGCTTGTACAATGACACCAAACAGAAAAATAGCTATGGAGGTCATTAGTATTATGAACGATACTTTACAAGATATTATTCCTAATCAAGTTGGTGTATACGATGATGCATTTAATTTGAATTGTGTTGGTGATACTTTTCAAAGCAAAAATGTACCAACTATTCTATTTGAAGCGGGTCATTTTGAAAATGATTATGCTCGTGAGTATAGCAGAATGTTTATTTATATAGCACTTTTAAAATCACTAGATTATATTTCTAATAGTGACATAAAGGGAACGAATTATGAGTCCTATTTGAAAATTCCTGAAAATCACAAGCTTTTTTACGATATAATAATTAGAAACGCTAAACTAAAAACTAAAACATTAGAAAATATAACAGATATAGGAATTTTATATCAAGAGCGATTGATAGAAAATAAAATTAATTTTATACCTAAAGTAGAAAAAATAGATAACCTCAATGGTTTTTATGGTCATAAAGAATTTGATGCCAAAGGATTTGAAGTTTTTGATGACTATAAACAACCTATTGAAGTTGGTTACGAAAACGTTTTCGTAATGATAAATAATGAAAAAATCGCATTAAAAACAAAATAAACTCTACTTATAATGCATAATTATTAATAAAAATGTATTAATATTGCTTAATATCTAAGAAAAGTTAATTATGGGGAAAATTAAATTAGACGAAATTGATCATCAAATTCTTGACATGTTAATAGACAATACAAGAATTCCGTTTACAGACATTGCTAAAAAATTATTAATCTCAGCAGGTACGGTTCATGTGCGTGTTAAAAAGATGGAAGAAGCTGGTATTATTAGAGGATCTTCCTTAACATTAGACTACAAAAAATTAGGATATTCTTTTATTGCCTATGTAGGCGTATATTTGAATAACACCTCTCAAACTAAATTTGTTTTAGAGCGTATAAACGAAATACCTTATGTTACAGTAGCTCATATCACTACTGGTAAATTTAACATCTTCTGTAAAATTAGAGCAAAAAGTACGGAGCACGCTAAGGAAATAATTTTTCAATTAGATGATATTGAGGGCGTTTATAGAACAGAAACAATGATTTCTCTTGAAGAAAGTATTAACGATAAAAAGCGATTAATGCATTCCATTTTTAATGATTTGTAAATTATTTTTTAAACTAATTTATAAAAAAAAACTCTTTGAAAAGAGTTTTTTTTTATAATATTAAGTTTTACTTAATTTAAAAATTAATTTCATCGTTATTTTGAATTCGTTCATTTTTATACCTTGTATTTAAGCGACTTTAATGAATCTTTTAGCGAATTAATAAAAACTAACTTTTTTTCCTTAAAACAATTACTAATTTTACATACTTTAAATAATGAGTTAACAATAATATATTCATTAATTTATTAAATGATATTAAAATGAATGTACCCAAATTTAAAATTAAATCGTTTTTCAAATATTTTTTAATTATTTGTTTTTTAAGTTCATGTGTTTCAAAAAAAGAAATCATCTATTTTCAAAATGCAAAAGATTTTGAAACCATAGTCGATACTGATACTTTTGAAGCTAAATTAAAAATAGGTGATATACTTAGTATTTATATTTCTACAATTAACCCATTGGTAGCAGCTCCTTACAATATTACTATGAATACTGGCGGAGGTGGAGGAGGAGGTCAATCTCAAACTGTTGGTTATTTAATTGATTTAGAAGGTAATATTGATTATCCAGTATTAGGTAAAGTAAAACTGATTGGTTTAACTATAGAAGAGGCTAGACAATTATTAAAGAAAAAATTTGAAGAGGGTAATTTATTAAAAGATCCTGTTGTTATAATACGAATAACTAATTTTAGAATAACCATTGCAGGTGCTGTAAATGGTCCAGGTGTTTACCAAGTTCCAGGAGAGCGTATTTCAATATTAGAAGCTTTAGGTATGGCTGGGGATTTATCCATTCAAGGTAGAAGAGATAATATACTAATTGTAAGAGATTTTAACGGTACAAAAACATACTCGAGAGTAGATTTAACTAGTAAAGAAATTTTTAATTCTCCAGTATACTATCTAACACAAAATGATTACGTGTATGTTGAGCCTAATACAGCGTTAATAAGTACTGCTTCTGGAGACTCTAGAATAAATTTATTTACAGGGTTGGCTTCTACTTTTTTAGGATTAGCACTTATTTTTATAACTATAAGATGATTTTTACGCTATTGCGTTGTAATAATTAAAAGCGTCAATTATCACCTTATCATCAACAAGACAGTCTATTTTTGTTTTACCAATAGCCTCTAATAAAACAAAATTGATATTACCGTGATGGTTCTTTTTATCATATTTAAGCAATTCGATAATTGACGAGTATTCACTTTCATCAATAGTTATTTTACCATAGTAATTAACAAATATTTTTTTGATTTTTAAAGTTTCATCCTTCGGAAATCCAACTAATTCTGAAGAGATATAACATGCCAATATCATCCCTATTGCTATCGCCTCACCATGTAATAAAGTTGTTTTATTTGGGTTACTTAAAAAATATGATTCTATAGCGTGACCAAGTGTGTGTCCAAAATTTAAAGTTTTTCTAAGTCCATTTTCATAGGGATCTTTCTCAACAACATTTTTTTTAATGATAACAGACTCATAAATCAAATCATCTAAATCTTCAAGAGATAACTTAGATAAATCTGTAAATTTATTCCAATAGTTTTCACCAGTAATTAATCCATGTTTAAGCATTTCTGCTAAACCAGAACGCATTTGGTTTTGGGGTAAAGTATCTAAGTACTTAGTATCAATTAGCACTAAATCAGGATTGCTTATAACACCTATTTGATTTTTTAAATGTCCTAAATCCACACCTGTTTTCCCTCCAACTGATGCATCAACCATAGATAACAATGTTGTTGGAACATTTATATACGCTATACCACGCTTAAAAGTACATGCTACAAAACCTCCTAAATCAGTTATTACACCACCTCCAATATTAATAATCAAACTTTTTCTGTCAGCATTTAATTCTGAAAGTGTATTCCAAACCCCAACACAAGTATCTATAGTTTTGTTTATTTCACCCGATTCTATTTCAATGATTTCAATAACTAACTCTGTTTCTAGCTTTTCTAAGAAATAAGGCAAACAACAAGTATGAGTGTTTTCATCAACTAAAATAAAAATTTTAGAAAATTTTTTCTCTTTAAGGTGTTTGTTTAAAGCATAATAACATGCATTGTTAAAATGAATAGTACACTTGTTTGTGGCAATAGAATCCATAAAATAATAAACTTTTAAAGGCGGTGAAATTAAGAAGATTTTATAAAAAATTATAACTTACTGTTAATTATCTTTGTATTAAATTATAAAGATAATGCCAGAAAACGAACGAATTTTTGATAATACAGAAATAGCTTTTGCACTTAAGAGTGATTCAGAACTGGAACGTGCCTATTTCTTATTTAAAATGATTTCTTTTGAACCTTTGGTAAAAATAGGCTCAGTGGCTACTAATTTAGCTATTAAAGCTCATCTACCCATTGAAGGATTAATTAGAGCTACAGTTTTTGATCATTTTTGTGGAGGTGTTAATGAAGAAGATTGTTTATCTGTTATAGATAAGATGTTTGAAAAAGGTGTTAGTTCTGTTTTAGATTACTCGGTTGAAGGTAAAGAGCATGAAAACGAATTTGACGCTGCAACACAAAAAGTTCTTAAAATTATAGATTTCGCTAAAAATATTAATGCTATTCCTATTGCGGTTTTTAAGCCAACTGCTCTTGGGCGTTTTAAATTATATGTAAAAAAAGGGAGTGAAGAAATATTATCTTCAACCGAAAAAAAGGAGTGGAATGACATTGTAAACAGATTTGATCTAATTTGTAAAAAAGCCAAAGAAAATGATGTTGCCGTTTTAATTGATGCGGAGGAAAGTTGGATGCAAGATTCGGCTGATGACATTGTAACTAAAATGATGCAAAAATATAATACTGAAAAACCAATTGTGTTTAATACATTACAAATGTATAGACACGATAGGATGGAATTTTTAAAACAGCAACATCAGTTAGCCAAAGAGAATAATTACTATTTAGGATATAAATTGGTTAGAGGCGCATATATGGAAAAGGAGAATGATAGAGCCGAAGATAAAGGCTATAAATCTCCTATTTGTAAAAATAAAGGAGCCACCGATGAAAATTTTAATAATGCGTTAAATTATATCATGGATAATTTAGAAGATATTTCTTTGTTTGCTGGAACTCACAATGAAGAAAGTTCTTATTTACTTATGGATTTAATGAGTAAAAAGCAGATTAAAAATGATGATAAACGTATTTGGTTTGGGCAGTTATATGGCATGAGCGATCATATTAGTTTCAATTTATCCCATAGGGATTATAATGTTGCAAAATATATCCCTTTTGGTCCAGTTAAAGATGTTATGCCTTATCTAATTAGAAGAGCAGAGGAAAACACATCAGTTGCGGGACAAACAGGAAGGGAATTAACGCTTTTGAGTAAAGAAAAGAAGAGAAGAAAGCTCAAATAAGTAATTATTTTTGTTTATAATTTAAATATAGACTTAAAAATAATTTTTAAGTCTAAAAAGAAATTTTGATGTTTTATATATTTCTTATTAATCCTTAATTTGTCTGGTATAATGATGTTAATAAAAAAGTCTTCTGGATTTTTTGCAGCCTTTATAAGCTCAACTTCATTTCTGTATTTTAATGAAGCTAATCCAGTAATACCTGGTTTTACATTAAGAGTTTTCATATCATCCTTGCTGTAATAATTTACATAATTTCTAAGTTCTGGTCTAGGTCCAACAAAACTCATATCTCCGAGTATAATATTAATTAGTTGCGGTAGTTCATCAATTTTATAACGTCTTAAAAAATAACCTATTTTAGTTATTCTGGGATCATCATTTCCTAATGTTAACAATCCCTTTTTTTGAGATTTAACATCCATGGTCCTAAACTTAAAAATATTAAAATCTTTATTGTTTTTACCAACACGCTTTTGAATAAAAAAAGGAGAACCTTTAGAATCTAGTTGGATAACAATGGATATTATTATTAAAAAAGGCACTAAAATAATTAAACCAATACTAGAAAAAAAAAGATCAAATACACGTTTAATCATATTATTCTGGAGGTAATATATTTAGTATGGTTGCAACACTATCACAATTTTTAACTATTAAAGCAACGTCTTGTTCTTTAGCCTCACCTTCAATAACATAAACGGCACAAGGTTTCTTTCTAGGTATGCTTTTAGAAAAATTAATATCTCCTTTTTTTATGATGTCATAAACATTTGCAGAATCGATGATTCCATTAATTATATGCGTATTTAAATCCTTTCCAAAAACAATACGTTTTGTATTTATATTTTTTAATACCCGAGAATCTGGACCATAACTACAAGATGTTTTTTTACCATTTAAAAAAAAGGCTAAAATAACTAAGCCTATAGAAAAGCCACCTAAGTAATACCCAATGCGTTGTATAAGTTTCATTAAAAAAATAGAAAAAATTTAGATTGATTTTGCTGTATTAAAAAATGAGAAGATTTACATCACTATGTTTTAAATCAAACCATTCACCAACAGATTTACTTGTTAAAATACCGTGGTAAAAGTACAATCCATTTTTTAAACCTCTGTCAAATCTCAAAGAATTTTCAATGCCGCCATCTTCAGCAATTTTTAATAAGTATGGTGTAAATATATTGCTGATAGAAACTGATGCTGTTCTGGAATATCTAGCAGGAATATTTGGAACACAATAGTGTACAACATCATGCTTAATAAAAGTAGGTTGTTTATGAGTTGTAACTTCACTTGTTTCGAAGCATCCACCCATATCGATGCTCACATCAATAATGATAGCACCCTTTTTCATGTGCTGAACCATTTCTTCTGAGACTATAATAGGCGATCTGTTATTTCCTCTGACAGCACCAATAACCACGTCGCAGCGTTTTAATGCTTTAGTTAAGTTTTTGGGTTGAATGGTAGACGTGTATAATGGTTGACCTAAGTGAGTTTGTATGCGCCTGAGTTTAGTAATAGAATTATCAAATATTTTAACATTAGCGCCTAAGCCTAAAGCACTTCTTCCTGCAAATTCGCCAACAGTACCGGCTCCAAGTATAACAACCTCTATAGGCGGTACACCGCTTATATTTCCAAACATTAAACCATTGCCAGATTTGGTGTCAGATAATAATTCTGAGGCAATTAAAACAGAGGCGGTTCCAGCTATTTCACTTAACGACTTTACAGCTGGATAAGCCCCATCAGAATCTCTAATAAATTCAAAAGCAAGCGCAGTAATTCGTTTTGAAGCTAGGGCTTCAAAATATTTTTTCGTTTGTGTTTTAATTTGTAAAGCAGAAATTAAAATAGCCTGTGGATTTAGTAGTTTTATTTGCTCTAAACTTGGTGGTTCTACTTTCAAAATCATCGGACAAGCAAATACTTTAGCGGTATCATTGCTTATTTTTGCACCAGCTTCACTATAATCTCTATCACTAAATCGGGCGCCTTCTCCAGCACCAGATTCAATAAGTACTTTATGGCCGTTACTAACTAAAGCAGATACAGCATCTGGCGTTAAGCAAACGCGTTTTTCTTGGTAAGCGGTTTCTTTAGGAATACCTATATAAAGCTCTCCTTTTTGTTTATAAATTTCTAGCGTTTCTTCTTGAGGTAAAAGTTGTTGCTTGGTAAAAGGCGAAAGCGATTTAGACATTTTATGATTAGTTTATAAAAAAAACAAATTACAAATTAATTCTTTATTGAATATATTAATTATTAATATTTATTTTATTACATGACTAATATTTTTTAACAAATAAAAAAGGAGATAGAAAAAATTGAAAAATATAAGATAATTCTTAATTTTATCTTAAATTAAACTTTTAAGTTTGCATTACAACTTCACCTTTAATGAAATTAAAAATAATATTTTTTTTATCAATCTTTATTCATTTGCCATGCGTGTCTCAAAACATGGATTTAACAGGAATTGTTAACGACTCAAATAATAGTCCTATTGCTTATGCAAATGTAACTTTAAGTAATGTTGATGATGGTTCTTTCCTATATGGGACGTCAACAAATGAAGAAGGAAAATTTAAAATAGAGAATATTAAAATAGACAGTTATTCATTAAAAATCACTTATTTAGGCTTTAGCGAATATGAAAAAAATTTAAATATTGATTTAGATTTAGATTTAGGAATTGTTATACTTACTGAAAAAACCGAAGAACTCAATGGAGTAGTAGTAATTGCGAAAAGACCAACAATTAAACGCTTAGTAGATAGATTGGTTTTTAATGTAGAAAACTCTACACTTTCTGAAAACAATGTGCTAGATGTTTTAAAGCATACACCTGGTGTTATAATTAATAATGAGACGATTACTGTTAAAAATAAAGTACCTGTAATTTATATTAATGATAGAAGGATTCATCTATCTCCAAATGAAGTTCAACAACTTCTAGAGGGTACATCTGCTACAAACGTTAAGTCTATAGAGGTCATTACAAATCCACCAGCAAATTATGAGGCAGAAGGAGGCGCTGTAATAAACATTATAACTACAAAAAATGTAATTGCAGGATATAACGGAAGTGTTTTTGGGAATTATAAACAAGGTTTTCAGTTTCCAAAATATGCTTTAGGAACGAGTCATTTTTTTAAAACAAAAAAGCTTAATACCTACATAAATTATAATATAAGCCCAAGAAAAGATTTTAGAAACAATGATGAGTTTATAAACTTTATTGATAATAATGCTATAACATCAAGTTGGGAAACTGATTTTAAAAGAACGCGAGAAAATGCGAATCAGAATATAAACGCAAACATAGATTACGAGATAGATAAAAATAATAGTATTGGGTTTTCAACTAGTATGCTGATATCTCCGAGAGCAAATACGGAAACAGATGTTAACTCTAAAACGAAAGTTTTTGGACCAAGTAAAGTTTTAGATTCCATTTTCAATACCGAAAATAAATTAAGAGATGAAACCTTTAATTTAGCATTTACTTTAGATTATATCCATAAATTTGATAAAGAGGGTAAAAAACTTTCGGCTAGTATACATCATACAAATTATGACTTCTCTAGTTTTCAAAATGTTGATACAGAGTACTATTTTCCAGATGAAACATTAATTAGGGATAACCGTTTTCAGACATTTTCAAGTCAAAGAATAAAATTGTATACTGGCCAAATAGACTATGAACTTCCCATTGATAATTCAGCTCAATTTGAAGTAGGAGCTAAGATTTCAAATATTAATTCTGGAAGTATATTAAATCAATTCACTTTTGATGATGGCATTAGAGAAAATGATTTAGAAAATTCAGATACTTTTTTATATGATGAATCAAATTATGCATGGTATTCAAGTTTCTCAAAGGATTGGGATAAGTGGAGTTTTAAATCTGGTTTAAGAATTGAATATACTGATATTAAAGGGAACTCGCTATCTACAAATCAAGTTAGTGATAATGACTACATCAAGTTTTTTCCTTCATTATATATTACTAATCGCATAAATAAAAATAATGAAATCTATTTTAATTATAACAAGCGTATTTACCGACCCCGATATGCCCAATTAAATCCATATAAATATTTTTTAAATGACAATACTTATATAACTGGTGACCCCAATTTAAAACCTCAAATTGATGATACGTTTACTCTAGGATATACGTTTAATCAAGATTTTACATTTGAAGTGTATTATAGGTATGAAAGCAACCCTACCTTGCAAATTGTTTTTCAAGATAACCAAGAAAATGTGTTAACATATATAAATACAAATATTGATAGAAGTGTTTCCTATGGTTTAGATTTTACAACATATACTTCAATTACCAATCATTGGAATTTATACGTTCTATCTTCAGTTTATTACTATGACAATCAATTTTTCGCATTACAAAGTAATAATCAATTAGAGAATATTGACAGGTGGTCAGTATATGCACAAATGATTAATTATTATTCTTTTTTGAAGGATAACAGTTTTACTTTAGACGTTTCCCTTTTGTATATTTCTGCATTTGTTGATGGACCATCAGTTATTAGCGATAGATTTGGGTTTGATGTTAATTTAAGAAAAACATTTTGGGATAACAAAGCGTCTTTAAGCTTGGGTGTTTTAGATGTTTTTAATACACAGAATTTTAATCAAACAACAAAATATTTAAATCAAGATGTATTTTTAAAATCTAGAATTGAAAATCGACTATTAACGCTTGGATTTAATTATAAGTTTGGTAATTTTAGATTAAACAATAACAAACGTCAAATAGATATAGAGGAACGCGAACGTTTAAATTAAAAGTATTCTTTTACTTTTTCCCAAAAGTTTTTAGGCGAAATTTTAAATTCTTCTTCTAACTCTTCCAAAGATTTATTGGCTTCATTTATTCTATTAAAAATACGTGCTCTAATTAAATAAATTGTTGGAACAATAATGGCCATTACTGGAATTAAGTATATAAGTTGAGATTCGTCAATAAATTGCGTGTTTTCATTAAAAAATCCCATTATTTGATAGATATACATAACTATTGGAACTAATAAGGTGTGGTACCACCAATGTTTGTTAGTAAAAAACCAAATTAAGATTAACAATAATGGAATGGCCTTACTCGTTAGTATCCACATAGCGGTATTTGCAGACCCCCAACTCATACTATCGTATGAAAATAAAAAAGTGTTCCAGACTTGTGAGTCTGGAACACTTTCATATAAATAAAATAAATATGGAGTAGTTGCTATAATAGTTGCAATTATACTACCTCCTATTAAAGATCTATTTACTTTTCTATCCGTTGCATGGGATTTTGATTGGCTTTTTGTCGATTTTTGCTGTTTGTTGTCCTTCAACTTCGTATGTATTTGCAGCGCTAGCTAAAAACAACATACCTCCAAAAATTGCCATTGCAATTAAGTACTTTTTAGTTTTCATATTATAAGGGATTTAATTAATTAATTATCCCAAATGTAACTAAAGACTATTTTGAAATTAAACAGTAAATGTTAAAAAAATGTTAAAAACAGTGTTTTTTCAAATTACCGTTGCGGGTTTCCCGTAAAACTTCAAAATTCGGAACTATTATATATTATTTATTTGCTAATACTATTTATTTGTTAGGTCTTCTAAACGTATTTAATTTTAAAATTCTTTGGTTTTCTGACTCTATTTGTAACTCAATTTGGTTAAAATTATCTGTTATAATAGGTTCAATTACTTCTGCCCATTCAATTAAAATCCAATGATTTGAATCTAAATAATCTTCAATTCCGAGATTGTAAGCCTCTTCTATGTCTTTTATTCTATATAAATCAAAATGAAAAATTTTATCATCATTTATTTCGTATTCATTTACTATTGAAAAAGTAGGACTGGTAACCTCATCTTTACTTCCTATGGCTTTTATAATTTCCTTAATTAAAGTCGTTTTACCAACTCCCATATCGCCATAAAACAAAATTGTCTTGGACGTTAAGTTTTCAATTATTTGCTTAGCGACACTTTCAACCTCACTTAATCTATAGTTAATTTTCAATCATTATAATTTATATGCAATTATAAAAAAATAAAATTGAAAATCCTAGAAAAATATGTATTTCGTCGATGTTTTATGCTTTTTAAGGATTATTTCGAATTATTTTGGATTAAAAACGACAAAAGGTATAATCATTTCTTCAAGTGATACACCACCGTGCTGGTAGGTATTCCTGTAGTAGCTCACATAGTGGTTGTAATTGTTTGGATAGGCAAAAAACAAATCGTTTTTTGCAAAAATATATGAGCTGCTCATCGTTATTGATGGCAAGTGTATATCATTTGGGTTTTTAGCAAAAAGTACATCTTTATTATCATAAGTTAAGCTTCTTCCTGTTTTATATCGAAGATTTAAACTAGTTTCTTTATCACCAATTACTTTTGATGGATTTTTAACATTTATAGTACCATGATCTGTAGTTAAGATAAGTTTAAAACCAAGTACTTGTGCTAGTTGAATCATTTCTAAAAGCGGCGAATTTTTAAACCAACTTAAGGCTAAAGACCTGTATGCTTTATTATTAGAAGCTAATTCTTTTACAACTTCCATTTCAGTTTTTGAGTGCGATAGCATATCTACAAAATTGTAAACAATAACACTAAGATCATTTTTCTTTAAAGCATTAAAATTTTCAACCAATTTTTTTCCAGATTTTAAGTTGGTTATTTTAAAGTATTCGTGTTCTAAATGATTTAGGTTTAAACGTTTCATTTGAGATTCTAAAAATTCAGCTTCGTAAAGATTTTTACCTCCATCGTCTGTATCATTTTTCCAGTATTTAGGAAAAAGCTTTTCCATATCACTTGGCATTAATCCTGAAAAAATAGCATTTCTAGCATATTGTGTAGCCGTTGGTAAAATACTGTAAAACGCTTCCTCTTTTTCTTTTTTATAATAATTGTTAATAATAGGTTCAAAGACTTTCCATTGGTCGTATCGTAAATTATCTATAACTATTAATAACGTGGGTTGCTCTTTACTCAATTCAGGAGCAATAAGGTTTTTGAAAAGCGTATGAGACATTACTGGAGCCTCGGTGTGAGGTTTGAACCAATGGGCATAGTTTTTATCAATAAATTTTCCAAACTGACTATTTGCTTCATTTTTTTGAGATTCTAAAATCTCAAACATGCCAGCATCTTCAATATCTTCAAGTTGTATTTCCCAATAAATAAGTTTTTGATATAGATTCACCCATTCTTCATAACTATTAACCATTGCTAAATCCATAGCTATTTTTCTGAATTCCTGCTGGTAATTTGACGTTGTTTTCTCTGAAACTAACCTAGAATGGTCTAAATTCTTTTTTAAACTTAAAAGTATTTGGTTTGGGTTAACGGGTTTTATGAGATAGTCGGCTATTTTGTTCCCAATAGCTTCTTCCATAATATACTCTTCCTCACTTTTTGTAATCATAACCACAGGAAGTGTGTCGTTTTTTTCTTTTATTTCATTTAAAGTTTCAAGGCCCGTTAATCCTGGCATATTTTCATCTAAAAATACGATATCAAATTTCTCATCTTCTAATATATCAATAGCTTCTGTCCCACTTTTGCAAGTAGTAACGTTATAATTTCTCTTCTCAAGAAATAAAATGTGAGGTTTTAATAAATCAATTTCATCATCAACCCAAAGTATTTTTATTGTATTCATTTATATGTATTTAAAATGTAAAGTTCCTATTCTGTATATAATTCAATATTTTAAACTTCAGATAATTATATTTGTAATCCATAACTATAAGCTATCACGTTTGAACAAACTTAAAATATTAAACGACCCAATTTACGGATTTATTACGATTCCAAATTCTCAAATTTTCGATTTAATACAGCATAGGTATTTTCAAAGGTTACGCCGAATTACTCAAATGGGAATGTCTTATTTGGTTTATCCTGGCGCACACCACACCCGTTTTCATCACGCCATTGGTTGTGTCCATTTAATGCAGCAAGTGGTTAATGTACTTCGCTTTAAGGGTGTTATAATTTCTAATGAAGAAGAAAATGCGCTTTATACCACTATTTTGTTACACGATATTGGGCATGGTCCTTTCTCTCATGCCATGGAACATAGTATAGTAAATAACGTGTCTCACGAGCAAATTTCACTCCATTTTATGGAGCGATTGAATGATGAATTTAACGGAAGTTTAACGCTTGCTATTCAAATTTTCAAAGGTGATTATCACAGAAAGTTCATGTGCCAGCTAATATCTGGTCAATTAGATATGGATAGAGCGGATTATTTGAAGCGAGATAGTTTTTATACGGGAGTAGCTGAAGGCAATATAAATAGTGAACGTTTAATTACCATGCTAAATGTTGTTGATGACGAATTGGTGGTTGAGGAAAAAGGGATTTATAGCGTTGAAAAATTTATAATTGCAAGGCGCCTTATGTATTGGCAAGTTTATTTGCATAAAACAGGTTTAGTTGCAGAACAGTTGTTAATTAGAGTTTTAAAACGTGCTAAAGAATTAACTTTAAATGGCGAAAAACTTAATGCTAGTAAAGCCCTTCAATATTTTTTAAATCATGAAATTTCAATAAATAATTTCAACGATGATACGCTTGATGTATTTTCAGCGTTAGATGATTATGATATTATTTCAGCTATGAAAGAATGGCAAAACCATCAAGATTTTGTGTTGAGTAATTTATGTGAAATGATAATTAATAGAAATCTATTAAAAATTAAGGTTAAAAATAAACCCATAAAAAAACAAAGTTTAGAGGCGCATATTACTACTCTAGTTAATACACATAAAATAACAAGAGAAGAAGCTGAGTATTTTGTTTTTACAGGAAGTATTTCAAATCAGGCCTATAATTTAAAGAAACAAAGTATCAATATTTTGCATAAGTCAGGAAAAATTGAAGATATTGTTAAAGCATCCGATCAATTAAATCTTAAAGCATTATCAAAAGCAGTGACTAAATATTATATATGTTACCCCAAACAAAAAGTTTAGTACATTTTTCCTATTTTTGCCAAAACCAAGTTAACACAATCAATCATTAAGTTTGAAATTCACAGCACAACAAATAGCAGATATTTTAGAAGGAGATGTTGTGGGGAACTCTGAAATTGAAGTTTCTAAGCTATCTAAGATTGAAGAGGGTGAAGAAGGATCAATAACATTTCTTGCTAATCCTAAATACACCCCTTATATATATAAAACAAAAGCGTCAATAACGATTGTAAATAAAACGTTTGAACCTGAAAACTATTTAGAAACAACCATTATTAAAGTTAACGATGCTTATATAGCATTTTCAAAATTACTTGAATATTATAATTTAGTTAAATTTAATAAAAGTGGTATTGAGCAGCCCTCGTACATATCAGAATCTTCAAAATATGGAGAAAATGTATACATAGCTGCCTTTTCTTATATTGGCGAGAATGTTATATTAGGTGATAATGTTAAAATTTTCCCGAACACTTTTATAGGCGATAATGTCACCATTGGTGATAATTCAATATTATACGCTGGATCTAAGATTTATTCAGAAACTATCGTTGGTAAAAATTGCATTATAAATTCTGGGGCTATAATAGGAGCTGATGGTTTTGGTTTTGCACCAAACGAAAACGGAGGTTATAATAAAATTCCTCAAACAGGAAATGTTATTATTGAAGATCATGTTGATATTGGAGCAGCTACTACAATTGATAGAGCCACTATGGGGTCAACAATAATAAGACAAGGCGTTAAACTTGATAATCAAATACAAGTTGGTCACAATGTTGAAATTGGTAAAAACACAGTAATTGCTGCCCAGTCTGGGATTGCAGGATCTTCAAAAGTTGGTGAAAATTGCCAAATAGGAGGTCAGGTTGGTATAGCTGGACATATTACTATAGGTAATAATGTGAAAATTCAAGCACAATCTGGAATAGCAAGAAACGTGAAAGATAATGAAGTACTTCAAGGATCGCCTGCATTATCCTTAAGTGATTATAATAAATCTTATGTTCATTTTAAAAATCTGCCTAAGATTGTAAAAGATATTAACGATATAGAAAAAAAAGGAATGGGAATAGTTAATACTGAAATAAAACAAAAAACCATCCAGAAAGAAGTAACGTTAACTGGTGTTGGGCTGCATACTGGAAAAAACGTAACGTTAACTTTTAAACCATCTACTGCGAATTCTGGTTTGAATTTTAAGCGTGTAGATTTGGAAGGAGAACCGGTTATTGAAGCAGACGCCAATTATGTAACAAATACTCAAAGAGGTACTTGTTTGGAAAAAAACGGCGTAATTATTCAAACTTCAGAACATGTTTTAGCAGCGCTTGTTGGATTAGACATAGATAATGCTATTATCGAATTAAATGAATCTGAGCCACCTATAATGGATGGGTCTTCGAAATTTTTTGTTGAAGCTATAGAAAAAGCTGGCATTGTTGAATTAGATGCTTTTAGAGAAGAATTTGTTATAACCGATATTGTATCTTATACAGACGAAGAATCGGGTAGTGAAATTTTAGTGATGCCATCAAAAGAATACCAAATCACCACCATGGTAGATTTTGGTACGAAAGTTTTAGGAACACAAAATGCCACTTTAAATCAAATTTCCGATTTCAAAAAAGATATTGCAAATTCCCGAACATTTAGTTTTTTACATGAAATTGAAATGCTTTTAGAGCATGGCTTAATTAAAGGAGGTGATTTAAATAATGCTATTGTTTATGTAGATAAAGCATTGTCTCCAAAAACAATGGAAAAATTAAGAATAGCATTTAATAAAGATAATATTACTGTAAAACCAAACGGTATTTTAGATAATTTAACATTACATCATCCCAACGAAGCTGCACGTCATAAATTATTAGATGTTTTGGGCGATTTAGCTTTAGTAGGAACCCGCATTCGTGGAAAAGTTATAGCAAATAAACCAGGACATTTTGTGAACACCCAGTTTGCTAAAAAATTATCCAAACTAATAAAAAACGAAAGACGAAATAATGTACCCAATATAGATTTGAATCAACCGCCATTAATGGATGTTACTCAAATTATGGCAATGCTTCCGCACAGACAACCTTTTTTATTAATTGATAAAGTATTCGAACTTTCCGACAGCCATGTAATTGCAATGAAAAATGTGACTATGAATGAAGAATTCTTCAAAGGTCATTTTCCAGGAGCTCCAGTAATGCCTGGCGTTTTAATTGTGGAGGCTATGGCACAGACAGGCGGTGTTTTAGTTTTAAATACAGTTCCAGATCCTGAAAATTATTTAACATTTTTCATGAAAATGGATAATGTTAAATTCAAACAAAAAGTATCTCCTGGGGATACTTTAATATTTAAATGTTCATTAATAACGCCTATCCGACGAGGGATTTGCCATATGCAAGGTTATGCTTATGCCAATGGAAAGCTTTGTGCAGAAGCAGAATTAATGGCTCAAATATCTAAAGTTAAATAAAAATGAATTGAGCAATAATTATGGTTTTTATTTGAAACGATAATATTAAATTGCCAATAGATTTTTAACGCTTTATAAAAATTAAAACAGAAAAATGAATCAACCACTAGCATATGTTCATCCTGGTGCCAAAATCGCGAAAAACGTGGTTATTGAGCCTTTTACAACCATACACAATAATGTTAAAATAGGCGAAGGCACATGGATAGGAAGTAATGTCACCATTATGGAAGGCGCTCGTATTGGTAAAAACTGTAATATTTTCCCCGGATCTGTTATTTCTGCAGTTCCACAGGATTTAAAGTATAATGATGAGGATACCACAGCAGAAATTGGCGATAATGTTACTATTCGTGAATGTGTTACTATCAATAGAGGCACTGCAGATAGAATGAAAACTGTTATTGGTAATAATTGCCTAATTATGGCTTACTGTCATATTGCACACGATTGTATCGTGGGTAATAATTGTATTTTTTCTAATAATAGCACGCTTGCTGGACATATCACTATAGGCGATTATGTGGTTTTAGCAGGTATGACAGCGGTTCATCAATTTGTCTCAGTTGGAAACCATGCATTTGTAACAGGTGGGTCGTTGGTTAGAAAAGATGTTCCTCCCTACGTAAAAGCAGCAAGAGAACCCTTATCTTATGTTGGTATCAATTCAGTGGGATTAAGACGAAGTGGTTATACGACTGAAAAAATAAGAGAAATACAAAATATTTTCAGAATACTTTATCAGAAAAATTACAATAACACTCAAGCATCAGAAATTATTGAAGCTGAAATGGAAGCAACTCCAGAGCGTGATGAAATTCTTCAATTTATAAAGAATTCGCACAGAGGTATAATGAAAGGATATTTTAAATCAAATTAATCATATGGCAACTACAAGTGATATTAGAAACGGATTATGTATTCGTTACAACAATGATATTTATAAAATAATTGAATTTTTACATGTAAAACCAGGAAAAGGACCCGCATTTGTAAGAACTAAAATGAAAAGTGTTACCAACGGTAAAGTGTTAGATAACACATTTTCAGCCGGACATAAACTAGAAGATGTACGTGTTGAAACTCATAAATTTCAGTACTTGTATAATGATGGTGAATTTTATCATTTTATGAATGAAGCAGATTACACTCAAATTCGTTTATTGGAAGCCGCTTTAGATAATTCAAGTTTAATGAAAGAAGGTGAGGTCGTAACAATACAAATTAACACAGAAGATAATATGCCACTTTCTGTTGATATGCCTGCAACAGTAATTTTAGAAGTAACTGCGACAGAGCCAGGAGTTAAAGGAAACACAGCAACCAATGCTACTAAGCCTGCAACTGTAGAAACTGGAGCTGAGGTTAACGTGCCTTTGTTTATAAATGAAGGTGATAAGATTAAAATTGAGACAGATAAGGGAACTTATAAAGAGCGTGTTAAGGAGTAAATGAAGTTTCCTGAAACATATACGCTAAAAAAAATATCTCAACTTATTGATTGTGATTTTATTGGTGATGAAAAATTTCCTGTTTTAGGCATGAATGAAATTCATGTGGTAGAATCAGGAGATATTGTCTTTGTTGATCATCCTAAGTATTATGATAAAGCTTTAAACTCTGCAGCAACCATCATTTTAATTAATAAACAAGTAGAATGTCCTGAAGGAAAAGCGTTGCTTATTAGTGATGATCCTTTTAGAGATTTCAACAAATTAACGAATCATTTTAAACCTTTTCAAGCTTCAAGTAATTCTATTTCAGCTTCAGCTAAAATTGGTAAAAACACTATAATACAGCCTAATTGTTTTATTGGTCATTATGTGGTAATTGGCGATAATTGTATAATTCACTCTAATGTGAGTATTTATGATGATGCCATAATTGGCGATCATGTTACTATTCATGCTGGAACCGTTTTGGGAGCTAATGCTTTTTATTACAAGAAAAGACCTGAAGGTTATGATAGATTAAAATCTGGTGGACGCGTAATAATTGAAGATTATGTTGATATTGGCGCAGCTTGCACTATAGATAGAGGTGTAACTGCCGATACAAAAATTGGTAGAGGTTCAAAATTAGACAATCAAATTCAAATTGGGCACGATACTGTTATAGGTGAAAAGTGTTTAATTGCTTCTCAAACTGGTATTGCTGGTTGTGTAGTGGTTGAAGATAATGTAACTATTTGGGGGCAAGTTGGTGTTAAAAGCGGCATTACTATAGCTAAAGGAACAGAACTTTATGCACAATCAGGTTTAGGTCATACCACCGATGAAAATAAAACCTATTTTGGTTCTCCTGCTGTTGAAGCCAGAGAAAAATTTAAGGAAATGGCATATATCAGAAAAATTCCAGAAATAATTCAAAAATTAAAACAAAACGAAAAAAAGTAATTCAGTTTTTACTTTATATATATAATTCAAAAAATTACTTTTGCTAAGTGATTTAAATAATGATAAATAATCTTCTATGAGCGTTTTAGTAAACAAAGATTCAAAAATAATAGTACAAGGTTTTACAGGTAGCGAAGGAACATTTCATGCTACTCAAATGATAGAATACGGAACCAATGTTGTAGGTGGGGTTACTCCTGGAAAAGGAGGGCAGACTCATTTAGACAGGCCCGTTTTTAATACCGTTAAAGAAGCTGTAGTAGAAAAAGGTGCAGATACCTCAATTATTTTTGTACCACCCGCTTTTGCTGCCGATGCTATTATGGAAGCTGCCGATGCAGGTATAAAAGTTATTATTTGTATTACAGAAGGTATTCCTGTTGCTGATATGATTACTGCTTCAACGTACATTAAAAATAAAGCGTGCAGATTAATAGGTCCAAATTGCCCTGGTGTTATTACTCCAGGTGAAGCTAAAGTGGGGATTATGCCTGGTTTTGTATTCAAAAAAGGAAAAGTTGGAATCGTTTCTAAATCTGGAACATTAACTTATGAAGCTGCCGATCAAGTTGTGAAACAAGGTTTAGGAATTACGACTGCCATTGGTATTGGTGGCGATCCCATTATTGGAACGACAACCAAAGAAGCTGTTGAATTATTAATCAACGACCCAGAAACTGAAGCCGTTGTGATGATAGGTGAAATAGGAGGGCAATTAGAAGCAGATGCGGCTAATTGGTATAAAGCAAGCGGAAGTAAAAAACCAGTAGTTGGTTTTATAGCTGGCGAAACAGCTCCCGCAGGCCGAACTATGGGTCATGCCGGTGCAATAGTTGGAGGAAGTGATGATACTGCTCAAGCAAAAAAGAAAATCATGAGAGCTTGCGGAATCCATGTGGTAGATTCTCCTGCTGAAATAGGAAAAAAGATTGCTGAAGTATTAAGATAATCATAAATTAAAGATATAGAAGCCTCACATTTTTTGTGAGGTTTTTTTATTTGAAGCAACTTGTAATTAGTATATTTGAATATCAACTATTTTATACAAACTAAATGAAATTATTAGAAGGGAAAACAGCCATAATAACAGGAGCTAGTCGAGGAATAGGAAAAGGTATAGCTCAAATTTTTGCGCAACAAGGGGCAAATGTTGCTTTTACATACAGTTCATCAGTGGAGGCAGCTAATGAATTAGAAAATGAATTAAACCAATTAGGCATTAAAGCTAAAGGATATAAAAGTAATGCTGCCAGTTTTGATGAAGCTCAAAAATTAGCTGAAGACGTACTTACCGATTTTGGAGGTATTGATATTTTAGTCAATAATGCTGGTATAACAAAAGATAATTTGCTGATGCGAATGGGTGAGGAGGATTTTGATACGGTTATTGAAGTGAATTTAAAGTCTGTATTCAATATGACCAAAGCGGTACAAAGAACAATGCTTAAACAACGTAAAGGTTCTATTATAAACATGAGTTCTGTGGTTGGAGTGAAAGGAAATGCGGGACAAACTAATTATGCGGCATCAAAAGCCGGAATTATAGGCTTTTCAAAATCGGTAGCGTTAGAATTAGGATCAAGGAATATTAGAAGTAACGTTGTTGCTCCTGGTTTTATTGAAACTGAAATGACAGCTAAACTTGATGAAGAAGTAGTTAAAGGATGGCGTGCAGGGATTCCTCTAAAACGTGGAGGAACTCCGGAAGATATAGCGAATGTTTGTGTATTTTTAGCGAGCGACATGAGTGCTTACATTACTGGGCAAACCCTAAATGTTGATGGCGGTATGCTTACATAATAAGTGTTTGTCATTTCCTTGAAGGAGGGAATGTCTAATATAGAAGACCTAAGTTTTAATGCAAATAGAAACTATTATCTACATCATATTATCTGGAATTATAGCGCTATTATTAGCGCTTTTTCAATATATTTCAAAAAAGCGTCGCCTATCAAAATTAAGCACAGTTTTTTCTTTTTTAAGATTTATTACCTTTTTTTCAGTTTTGTTATTACTGATAAATCCTAAATTTAATCAAGTTAAAATAACGACCGAAAAGCCCAATTTAGTGATTGCTATTGATAATTCAAGTTCAGTAATGTATTTGAATCAGAATGAAAAGGTTGAGCGTTTAGTCGATTTATTGTATAAAAATGAGGCCTTAAAAAATAAATTTAATTTAGAATTTTACACATTTGGTGAAGATTTTAAAAACTCTGATTCCTTAACGTTTTCAGAGCAACAAACTAACATTAATGATGTTTTTAGTCAATTATCACAAATATATAAACAGTCAAATTCACCAACACTATTAATTTCTGATGGAAATCAAACCTATGGGAACAATTATGAATTTGGGTTTACAGAATATAAGCAAGTTATTTACCCCATTATATTAGGTGATACAATTAGTTATACAGATTTGAGAATAGAACAACTCAATGTTAATAAATATGCCTATTTAAAAAACAAATTTCCTATTGAAGCTATATTGGTATATAATGGAAATACAAATGTGACTTCAAAATTTCAAATTACTCAAGGCAATACAACGGTTTACTCAGAGGCCGTAAGTTTTAATAAAAACGAAAACTCTAAAGTCATCAATTTTAATTTGCCTGCTTTAACTAGAGGAGTAAGTAGTTATAAAGCTACTTTAATTCCAATAGATACTGAGAAAAATAAAATTAATAACTCTAAAAATTTTGCGGTTGAAATTATAGATCAGAAAACAAAAATAGCTATTGTTAGTGATTTTATTCATCCTGATTTAGGCACTTTTAAAAAGAGTATTGAAAGTAATGAACAACGTTCTGTTTTCTTTTTAAATCCAAACGAAATAATTAGTCAAATTAATGATTTTCAATTAGTTGTTTTATATCAACCAAATAATAAGTTTAAAAATATTTTTGACGTTCTAGATAAAGAAAATAAGAATAGATTTATAATGGTTGGTACTAAAACGGACTTAAATTTTTTAAATCAAATTAATCAAAATTACCAATTTGAAATCACAGGACAGTTTGAAGATTATCAAGCTGAATTGAATTTAAATTATTCTCCTTTTTTAATTGATAATATTAATTTTGAATCGTTTCCACCATTAAAATCAAATTATGGGAGTGTCCATTTTAATGTGCCTTTTCAATCTATTTTAAATAGAAAAGTTCGAGGTATTTCAACTAAAGCACCTTTACTTGCTACATTTGAAACTAACGGAAGGCGAGAAGCCGTTTTATTTGGAGAGAATATTTGGCAATGGCGTGCACAGAGTTATATGAATTCAAAATCATTTAATTCGTTTGATGATTTTATTGGGAAACTGGTTTTATATGTAGCTTCTAATAAACGAAGAGATAGATTAAATATAGATTATGAATCCTTTTATAATGGCCATTTAAACATTGTTTTAAAGGCTCAGTTTTTCGATAAAAATTATCAATTTGATGCTCGAGAACAGCTATCTATTACTCTAAAGGATGAAAATTCAAAAGAAGAAAAAACATTTCCTTTAATTCTGAAAAATAACAATTATGAGGTGGATTTAAGCAATCTTTCCCCTTCGGAATATAGTTTTACAGTTAGAGCGAAAAATGAGAATATTTCAAAATCTGGTAGATTTAAAATTCTGGAATATTACATTGAGCAACAATTTTTAAATGCCAATGTAACAAAGCTACAACAATTGGCTACGAATAGTTTGGGCTCTAGTTATTTTATAGACCATACAGAACGTTTGATTAGTGATTTATTAAATGATAATCGATATGTTACTCTTCAAAAAAGCCATAAAAATAGCTTACCTTTGATAGATTGGAAATATCTGCTCATTATTATAGCGCTAAGCTTAGGAATTGAGTGGTTTTTGAGAAAATATAACGGATTAATTTAAATTAAGTAAAAAATGGAAAAATTACCTAAAGTAGCTATACCTTTTATAATCGCTGCTATTGTATTAATTATAATTTTAACAAAATCAGCCGTAACCATAGATTCTGGTGAAGCAGGCGTATTATTTAAAACGTTTGGGGAGGGTGTTGTTGTTGATGAGCCACCAATGTCTGAAGGCTTTCATATAGTAGCACCTTGGAATAAAGTATTTGTTTACGAAGTACGTCAACAAGAACTTTTTGAAAAAATGAAAGTGTTATCTTCAAACGGATTAGAAATTCAAATTGACGCTTCAGCTTGGTACGAACCAGTTTATAATGATTTAGGCAATTTACATCAATCGCTTGGACAAAACTATTTAGAACGTGTTATACAGCCAGCTATTCGTTCAGCCGCTAGAAGTGTTGTAGGAAGGTATACACCAGAACAATTATACTCGAGTAAACGTGATGCTATTCAAGACGAAATTTTTGAAGAAACTAAAAAGATTTTAGAAAAGCAATACGTACAACTTAAACGAAGTACTTGTTAGAGATGTAACTTTACCAAATACCATTAAAGATGCAATTGAGCGTAAATTAAAGCAAGAGCAAGAATCTTTAGAATATGAATTTAGACTAGTAACTGCTGCCAAAGAAGCTGAAAAAGTAATCATTGATGCAAAAGGTAAAGCAGAATCAAACCGAATATTAAGTGCCTCTTTAACTGATAAAATATTACAGGACAAAGGTATTGAAGCAACCGTAAAACTTGCAGAATCTCCAAACAGTAAAGTTATTGTTATTGGTTCTGGCGATAGCGGGTTACCTATTATTTTAGGAAATCAGTAAGACGTTTTCTATTTATAAAAACTAAAACAGTAATGCTAACGCATTACTGTTTTTTTATTAAAAACACTTCCGATATAATAGCCAATTCATCTTTTGTTAGTGATGATGTATTCTTTAGCTTTTCAGTAAAAGCTGTTACTTCCGCTTGGCTTGCTGGACAACCTAAATTTTGACCTTTAGCATTAAAAGAATCCATTAAAAGTATGCCCTCAGCATCAAAAATTAACCAAAACGGAATACCAGATTTTTCACCATTATATGTTTTTAAAAGCTCAAAAGCTCCGGGATTTTCTTGATGTTTTTTGTCATTTGCTTCAAGAACCACCAATTGTTCAATAATATAGTTATTTTCAAATAAAGCTTTAGTTTTATCACTTTTCATATTTTTATCCATTTTTTTGCACCAACCACACCACGAGGCATGAAACATAATAAAAACATTTTTATTTTCTTTTTTTGCTTTTGAGTAAGCTTTTTCAAGAATTGTAGTGGTATCTTCTTGAGCTAAGGCATTATTAAAGCTTAAAAGAAAAATAATTAAACAAAGTAAAACGGATTTTAATTTCATAATTTTTATAAGATTAATTTATTCATTTAAAATAAAATAAATTTAAGACTATAATAATATTAATTATTCATTTTTAGTAAATCTTTAAGCTATTACTTAGCTCTATTAAATAAAATTACTGATATTTGCAAAAACATTAAAGAAACATGAACTTTATTCAATTACATCATCATTTTCATATTTGCTCTCAAGCGAAGTGAAAATGTATTGAATAAAATCAAAATATTTAAACCCGTTTGAGACAATCAAGCGGGTTTTTCATTTTAAAATCAACAAGATTGTTTCAAACTCATAAAAACAACAAAATGAGTAAATTAAGAATTGCAGTGCAGAAATCGGGTCGTTTAAATGAAGATTCGATGAATATATTAAAAGATATTGGTATTTATATTGATAACGGAAAAGATCAATTAAAAGCTTCGGCTAAAGGCTTCCCCGTTGAAGTTTTTTACTTGAGAAATGGAGATATTCCTCAATATTTAAAAGATGGTGTTGTGGATGCTGCTATTATTGGAGAAAACGTTTTAATTGAAAAAGGTAACGGCATAAACGTTGTTGAAAAACTGGGTTTCTCTACCTGTAGAGTTTGCATTGCTGTTCCAAAATCAGTTAAATATAATAATATCAAAGATTTAGAGGGAAAAAGAATTGCGACATCTTACCCAAATACGGTGCAAAACTATTTAGATGATAATGGCGTAAAAGCCAATCTTCATATTATTAATGGGTCAGTAGAAATTGCGCCCAATATTGGCTTAGCAGATGCTATTTGTGATATTGTTTCTAGCGGAAGCACGCTTTTTAAAAACAATTTAAAAGAAGTTGAAACAATACTAAAATCCGAAGCGGTTTTGGCTGTTTCTCCAATTTTAACTGAAGAAAAAAAAGCTATTTTAGATAAAGTTCAATTTAGAATACAGTCTGTTTTAAAAGGTAGAGATTCTAAATATGTGCTACTAAATGCCCCAAATGATAAATTACAAGATATTATTGATGTCTTACCCGGCATGAAGAGTCCAACGGTATTACCTTTAGCAGAAGAAGGTTGGAGCTCAGTGCACTCCGTAATTAGTAAGAATGCGTTTTGGGATGTTATAGATGAATTAAAGGCAAAAGGCGCGCAAGGTATTTTAGTATGTCCCATTGACAAAATGGTGCTTTAAACTAAATCAAAGTTAAATTATAATGCAAATCATATATAATCCAAATAAAGGTGATTGGGCGGACATTTTAAAACGACCAACGCAAACCGTTGATGCTATTGAAGCGACAGTTAATGATATTTTCAAAGATGTTAAGTTAAATGGTGATACTGCCATTAATAAATACACACTTAAATTTGATACTGTTTCATCAAAATCCAATGTAGTTTCTATCGAAGAAATTAACGAAGCCGTAAACACGGTACCTCAAAAACTTCAAAAAGCCATAAGGCAAGCCAAACAAAATATTGAAGCTTTTCATATGGCTCAAAAAACCACTAGAATAGAGGTTGAAACTACAAAAGGTGTTCAATGTTGGCAAGAAAAACGTCCCATTCAAAAAGTTGGATTGTATATTCCAGGAGGTACAGCACCTTTATTTTCAACAGTTTTAATGTTAGCTGTTCCTGCTCAAATTGCTGGCTGTAAAGAAATTGTATTATGTTCTCCACCAAATAAACAAGGTCATTTAGCTCCAGAAATTTTATTTGCAGCGCAATTGTGTGGGGTTACTAAAATTATTAAGGTAGGTGGCATCCAAGCCATTGCTGGTTTAACTTTTGGAACAGAGCGTATTCCTCAAGTTTATAAAATTTTCGGACCAGGTAATCAATTTGTAACCGTTGCAAAACAGCTTTCTACTAAATACGGTGTGGCTATTGATATGCCTGCGGGTCCCAGTGAATTATTAGTAGTTGCAGATGAAAGCGCCAACGCACCTTACATCGCATCCGATTTATTAAGTCAAGCTGAACATGGTACAGATAGTCAAGTTATTTTAGTGTCGACTTCTAAAAGTTTAATTGATTCAGTATTAAAAGAAGTTGAAAAACAAATTAAAGTTCTTCCGCGTCAAGCGATTGCAGAAAAAGCGATTGGAAATTCTAAACTAATTTTTGTTGAAAATGATGATATAGCACTTGATATGATTAATGAATATGGCCCTGAGCATTTTATTATATGTGCTAAAAATGAAGATTTATACATTGATGGTGTGGTTAATGCAGGTTCTGTATTTATAGGTGATTATACACCTGAAAGTGCTGGTGATTATGCATCAGGAACCAACCATACATTGCCAACAAATGGTTTTAGTAAAGCGTATTCGGGAGTGAATTTAGATAGCTTTATGAAAAGTATGACTTTTCAAAAAATATCAAAAGAAGGGCTTTTAAATATTGGCGAAACCATAGAATTAATGGCAGAAGCTGAAGGGTTACAGGCACATAAAAATGCAGTAACTATAAGATTAAAAGATTTGAAATAATGAACATTCAAGATTTAATACGACCAACTATAAAAGCTCTAAAACCTTACTCATCAGCACGAGATGAATTTCAAGGTAATAGTGATGATATGGTGTTTTTAGATGCGAATGAAAACCCGTTTGAAAATGGCGTTAATCGTTATCCAGATCCGCAACAGCGAACTCTCAAATCATTGTTGTCTAAAATAAAATCTATTCCGCAAGAAAATATTCTTTTAGGAAATGGTAGTGATGAAGTTCTAGATTTAATTTTCAGAGCTTTTTGTGAACCAAATCAAGATAATATCATCACGTTACCACCAACTTATGGGATGTATAGTGTATTAGCCAATATTAATGCTGTTGAAATCAAAAGCGTTCAACTAGATGAAAATTTTCAACCAATAGTTAATGAGATTTTAAATGCAGCTGATACCAATTCCAAACTGTTGTTTATTTGCTCTCCTAATAACCCAACGGCTAATAGTTTTGCTTCCGAATCTATTTTCAAGTTGATTCACAACTTTAAAGGCATAGTTGTCATAGACGAAGCTTATATCGATTTTTCAAAAGAAGAAAGTTGGATAATTAAATTGAATAATTTCCCTAATTTAATTGTTACTCAAACACTTTCTAAAGCTTATGGAATGGCGGGTATTCGTTTAGGGATTTGTTATGCATCGTCAGAAATTATATCAGTATTAAATCGTATTAAACCGCCATATAATATTAATGAATTGACGCAACAGAGTGCTATTGAACAATTAAAATTGAATGAATTAACTAAGAAACAAGTAGGTGATATTCTAAAAGAACGAGCCATTTTGGTTAACCAACTAACAACGGTTAATTTCGTTTCAAAAATATATCCAACGGATGCTAATTTTATATTAGTTAAGGTTGATGACGCCACTAAACGTTACAATCAACTTATTGAAAAAGGTATTGTTGTTAGAAATAGAACTACGCAACCAGGTTGTGAAAATTGTTTACGTTTTACAATAGGGACAAAAGAAGAGAATGAGAAATTGATAAAAGAGCTTCTATTAATTTCGAGATCTTAAAACTAATAAATTAAAATGAACGCATTAACAGACCTTTCAGGTTTTAAAAATCTGAAAGGTCTAAATAACAGGATTTATGCAGAAAGTATTATTCATAGACCGTGACGGTACGATTATTAAAGAACCTGCTGATGAGCAAATTGATTCTTTTGAAAAACTAGAATTTTATCCAAAAGTATTTCAATATTTAAGCAGAATAGCCAAAGAAATGGATTACGAAATCGTAATGATTACCAATCAAGACGGTTTAGGTACTGATGTGTATCCTGAAGACACCTTTTGGCCCGTTCATAATTTTATAATCAAAACTTTTGAAGCTGAAGGTATTACATTCAAGAAACAATTTATTGATAAAACATTTGCGAAAGATAACGCACTAACAAGAAAACCAAACACAGGGCTATTAACTAAATATTTTTCAGATACATATGATTTAGATAATTCGTTTGTTATTGGAGATCGGCTAACTGATATAGAATTAGCAAAAAATTTAGGGGCAAAAGGTATTTTTATTAATGATGAAACCCATTTAGGAACAGATGAGATTACCGTTAAACGCGAAGAACTTGATGCTTTTATAGCTTTAGAAACTAACGATTGGTCTAAAATTTATAATTTCTTAAAAGCTGATGATAGAACGGGAGGTATTATAAGAAATACCAATGAAACAAAAATAGCCATTCAATTAAATCTTGATGGCACAGGAAAGAGTAAAATTGATACAGGTATTGCGTTTTTTGATCATATGTTAGATCAAATTGCACGTCACGGACAATTAGATTTAAATATAAAAGTGGATGGTGATTTAGAAGTTGATGAACACCACACTATAGAGGATACAGCGATTGCTTTCGGAGAGCTATTTAATAAAACACTAAGTAATAAACTAGGCATTGAACGTTATGGTTTTTGTTTGCCTATGGACGATTGTTATGCACAAGCTGCTATTGATTTTGGGGGTAGAAACTGGTTGGTTTGGGAAGCAGATTTTAAACGGGAAATGATTGGAAAAATGCCAACTGAAATGTTTTATCATTTTTTTAAATCGTTTACTGATGGTGCAAAATGTAATTTAAATATAAAAGCTGAAGGCACAAACGAACATCATAAAATTGAAGCTATTTTTAAAGTTTTTGCTAAAGCCATTAAAATGGCTGTAAAACGTGATATTGAAAAAATGATATTACCATCAACAAAAGGGATGTTATAAAAGGTTTGTCACTTCGAGTGATTTCGAAGAATGAGAAATTGTATCGAGAAGAAAGCATATGAAGTTAGTTATAATAAATTACGGAGCTGGAAACATAAAAAGTATTCAATTCGCTTTTAAACGTTTGGGAGTAGATGCTGTTTTGTCAAATAATCCAGATGAGATTCTGGCTGCTGATAAAATTATATTTCCTGGAGTAGGAGAAGCAAGTACAGCTATGAAGATGCTTAAAGAAAGTGGTTTAGAGAAATTAATTCCTGATTTAAAACAGCCTGTTTTAGGCATTTGTTTAGGTATGCAACTTATGTGTAATTTTACAGAAGAAGGCAACACAACTGGACTTGGTATTTTTCAAACTGAAGTTAAACGTTTTTCTAATGATTTAAAAGTGCCTCAAATGGGGTGGAACGTTATTAAAAACTTAAAGTCTGATTTGTTTGCTGGTATTAAAGAAAACGAATATATGTATTTAGTACACAGTTATTATGCCGAGCATTGCAATGAAACTATTGCAGCCACGGATTACGGACTAAATTATGCATCAGCTTTACAACATAATAATTTTTATGGTGTTCAGTTTCACCCAGAAAAAAGTAGTACCGCAGGAGCGAAAATTTTGCAAAATTTTTTAGAATTATAACAAATGAGAATCATACCAGCCATAGATATTATTGAAGGAAAATGTGTTCGTTTAACAAAAGGCGATTACGGAACCAAGAAAATATACAGCGAAAGCCCATTAGAAATCGCGAAAGCTTTTGAGGCATCAGGTATCCAATACTTGCATTTAGTTGATTTAGATGGTGCCAAGGCAAAACATATTGTAAACTATAGAGTTTTAGAACAAATTGCTTCGAAAACAACTTTAAAGATTGATTTTGGAGGCGGATTAAAAACGAATGAAGATTTACACATAGCTTTCAATTCAGGAGCACGGCAAATAACAGGTGGCAGTATCGCAGTAAAAGACCCTGAAACTTTTGAAAGTTGGATTTCAAAATACGGAGCTGCTAAAATTATTTTGGGTGCTGATAGTGATAATGGTAAAGTATCTATAAGTGGTTGGATGGAGCAAAGTAAGGAAGATGTTATTCCGTTTATAAAATCCTATCAAAAGAAAAGTATTCAATATGTCATTTGTACTGATATTTCAAAAGATGGTATGCTAGAAGGGCCTTCCGTAGCATTATATAAACAAATTATAGAAGAATGCTCAAATAGCAGCCAAGGTCAATCTATCAAATTGGTTGCTTCTGGGGGTATTTCGCATATTAATGAGTTACCTATTCTGAAAGAATTAGGTTGTGAAGGTGTTATCATTGGTAAAGCTATTTATGAAGATAGAATAAGCTTAAAGCAATTAGAAAAGTATGTTTAGTCATAAAAACTCAGCACAAATTGACATGTCACATGACGCTAAGTCGAGGTGTTTCAATTAAAAAATAAATTATAAACAGATGGCCACGACTTTTTAAGTCTCGCAATGACGATAAATATGTTAACAAAACGAATCATACCCTGTTTAGATATAAAAAATGGACGTACCGTTAAAGGGATTAATTTCGTTGATTTACGAGATGCAGGCGACCCAGTAGAATTAGCAAAACAATACGCTGATCATGGTGCAGACGAATTGGTGTTTTTAGATATTTCTGCCACTTTGGAAGGTCGTGCAACCACTTTAGATATGGTACTGCATGTTGCAGAACAAGTTAATATCCCCTTTACAGTAGGTGGTGGAATTTCTAGTATTGAAGATGTTGATGCGCTTTTGCAATGCGGAGCGGATAAAGTGTCTATTAATTCATCAGCAGTAAAACGTCCAGAACTAGTAAATGAATTGGCCAATAAATTTGGAAGTCAGTGCGTAGTTGTAGCCATTGATGCAAAAAAAATAGGTGATGATTGGAAAGTCCATTTAGCTGGCGGAAGTATTCCAACCGATATTGATTTATTTGAGTGGGCTAAGGAAGTTGAAACTCGTGGTGCAGGAGAAATATTATTCACATCAATGAATCACGATGGTACAAAAAATGGTTTTGCAAATGAAGCTTTGGCAAAATTATCTTCATCATTAAATATTCCAATAATTGCTTCAGGAGGCGCTGGAAATGTTCAGCATTTTATTGATACATTTAAAGAAGGTAAATCGGATGCGGCTTTGGCGGCCAGTGTATTTCATTTTGGAGAAATAACAATTCCAGATTTAAAAAAAGAATTAAAGGCAAATAATATAGAAGTGCGATTATAGTCTGTCATTAAGAGTAGAGGAACGACGAAGTAATCTCATTAATAAAATAGAAAAGATTAAACAGATTGCCGCATCACTAAAAAGTGATTCGCAATGACAAGTAATTATTATGACAATAAAATACGACGAAAACGGATTAGTGCCAGCAATAATACAAGATGCCACAACAAAAAATGTGTTGATGTTAGGGTATATGAATGAGGATGCTTATAAAAATACCATTAAAACAAAACAAGTTACTTTTTTTAGCAGAAGTAAACAACGCTTATGGACTAAGGGCGAGGAAAGTGGTAATTTTTTAAACTTAGTTGATATAAAAAACGATTGTGATCAAGATTCACTTTTGGTTACAGTAAACCCTTTAGGGCCCACATGCCATACAGGTACAGATACCTGTTGGAGTGAAGAAAATAAATCATCTTATGGGTTTTTAACGACATTAGAAAATATTATTTCGGAAAGAGTTAAAAATAAGGATACCAACAAATCTTACGTAGCAAGCTTATTTTCAAAAGGCATTAATAAAATTGCGCAAAAAGTAGGTGAGGAGGCCGTGGAAACGGTTATTGAAGCTATGGATAATAATGATGACTTGTTTTTGTATGAATCTGCAGACTTACTTTTTCATTATTTAATGTTACTTCAAGCCAAAGGTTTTACTTTAAAAGATATTGAAGCGGAATTAAAGGGAAGACAAAAATAAAATTAAAAACATTTGCTTCATCAATTGTATTTAATTTGTATAACATCTTTTAAGAGTCATGTTTTTCAAGAACTAAAAATAAATGAAAAAGTTCTATTATGTAATTACTATCCAATATTTGGGCTATCGCTTTCATGGGTGGCAAAAGCAGCCAGATGTCAAAACTGTGCATTTAATGATAGACAGAACTTTAAATTTTATTCTTCAAGGTAAAAAATTTAAAAGTTTAGGCTCAGGAAGAACAGATGCTATGGTTTCAGCTGAACACGCAGCATTTGAGTTATTTCTTGAAAAACCAATAGATGATAAAATAGCTTTTTTGCAATTATTCAACGTTAACTTACCACAAGATATTCGAGCGTTGGATATTAAAGAAGTAGATGAAAAATTTAATATTATAAATCACTCTAAAATAAAAGAATATCAGTATCTATTTACTTTTGGCAAAAAATGTCATCCCTTTTGTGCGCCTATAATGACGACCATTTTGGATGATTTAGATATAGAAATAATGAAACAAGGTGCGAAGCTATTTGAAGGTGAGCATTATTTAAAATCGTATTGTTATAAACCTACGGATAATGGTATTTATAATCGCAACATAATGCTTTGTGAAATCATTGAAAACATGACGTACACCGCCAATTTTTTTCCAGATAAAAGCTATATTCTAAGGGTAAAAGGCAAAGGATTTATGCGAAATCAAATTAGATTAATGATGGGGACTTTAATAGATTTAGGAAAAGAAAAATTAACACTCCAAGATATTGAAAACAGTTTATTACCAAAAAATAATATTAAGATGGATTATATTGCTCCTGCTTCAGGTTTAATTTTGAATAGCATAGAGTTTAAATGATTTAATTAGTTACTTTTAAAAAATTGATATACTATAATTTATGAAAATAGAAATTATATATATACCATGTTATAGAGGTGATTTTAGACTAACACGAATTTGTGTAGCCAGTATTCGTTATTGGTATCCAGATATTCCAATTGTATTAATAAAAGACTTATTACATGGCGATTTTGACACATCAGAAATTGAAAAGCATTTCAATGTATCTATCTATCCACAAATAGCGCAAGCTTACGGTTGGGGATTTTCAAAATTCGAACCTATAATAGATGGAAATCAGAAACGATTTTTAATGTTAGATTCTGATATCGTTTTAATTGGCCCCATATTAGATATTCTTGAAAAGCACGATGAAGATTGGATTGTATTTGATGAGCCCTTTATTAAAGAAGATTTATATAACTGGTATTTTGACCCTGAAGAAATTAAAAAAATAGACCCTGAATTTAATTTCCCAAATTTCACTTTCAATACAGGTCAATTTGTCGGTATTTCAGGATTATTAAAGCGACAAGATTTTGATCCATTCATAGAATGGAAGGAACCTAGAATTCAGTTGTTTAGAGAGGCATTTACGTTTGGAGGTGAACAACCTCTTTTGAATTATATGTTGATGAAAAAAATGGACAAAAAACAAGTCACGCTAAAAAGATTAGATTTTATGCGAGTAGGGCATGACGAAGATACTAAGCAAGTATCAGTTGATCGTCTAAAAAATAAGGATGGATATCCATTTATTATCCATTGGCATGATAATGCAGGAAAAACTGGTGTATTTCATCCACAATTGTCAAAATTTCCACGTCATGATATTTTATTATATTTTGAGAACTTGTACTATCGTGGAGCTCAAGTAAACAAATTAGAGCAATATTTACGTATTAGATATGGTTATGTTTTAGATGCTATAAGATCTAACCTTAGAAAAATTTTCAAAAACAATCAAAAACTTAAAAACTTCTTAAAAGGGTTTTCGAATAAATATGGTATAAATTAAGAATATAGAAAATGACACTTACTAGTTGCTCCTAAAAACGCATCAATCATCCTTTTTTAAAATTGACATATTAGCCATTGATTTCTCCTTTAAAAAGCTAAAATAACACCATGCTTCCAAAATATCAAACTATCATATTACCTTGTGGAGAATAATCTGATTATTAAAGTGGAATATTAAATCTGGTCTTTCTTTAATAGCATATTAAACCCTCAACTCATAGGGGTTTCATTTCATAGGCTATTCTTAATTTTTTTAACAAAACGCATTTTATTTAACATAATTTAAGTTAAACAAAACCAAAATGAGTTAAAATCTGTTAAAGCGCTTGACAATACGCCATACTTATATAGTTTGTATGGATTGATAATTAAAAAAACAGAGAATATTATGAGTTATTTGAATATGAAAGATGAAGATTTATTAACGGTTGTAGTTGAGCTTAATATTTTATTGGCAGATTATCATCTATACTACCAAAAGCTAAGAAGCAATCATTGGAATATTTTAGGCGTAAATTTTTTCGACTTACATGAAAAATTTGAGGAATTATATGCTGATGCTAGAGTTAAAATTGATGAAATAGCAGAACGAATTTTAACCTTAAGATACCACCCAATGAGTAAATTTAGTGATTATTTAAAAGTCTCTTCAATTTCAGAAGATGAGCCATTAAAATCGGATACAAATATGGTTTTAGATACAATTAATGATCATAAATTATTATTACAACAAATGTCTAAAGTGATAAAGAAAGCAGAGAGCGTAGGCGATGAAGGAACTATTGATTTGATAGGTGCTTACATTCGCGAATTAGAAAAATCCAGCTGGATGCTAAATGCTTGGACAAAAAGAAGTTTGGAAAAATTGAAAGATAGTGTCGTTCAAGCCTAAAATCTATAAGGACCGGTAGTGAAAATCAAATATTAATTTACAAAATTTAATAAATATGGAAAATACAATGTCTACAGCATTTAACGACTTAATGGATAAGCTTCAAGGGTGGCTAAGTGCCATAATACAAAACATACCTAATTTAATACTCGCTATTCTAGTTATGTTAGGATCTTATTTCATAGCTAAATACACAAGAAAAGCTGTATTAAAATTAATAGGAAAAAGAGTTCCACAAGAATCTGTGGCGAATATAATCTCAAAAATATCTGCGATAGTTGTAGTAGCTGCAGGACTATTTTTAGCTTTAGGAATTTTAAATCTAGGTAAAATGCTAACATCATTACTGGCCGGTGCTGGTGTAGCTGGTTTAGCTATTGGTTTAGCCCTCCAAGGCACATTGTCTAACACCTTTGCTGGTGTTGTTATCTCATTTAGAAAAAGAATTCAACTAGGAAATTGGGTAGAAACAAATGGATTTTCTGGAGAAATAATAGATGTTAATTTAAAGGAATTTGTTTTAAAAGAAGCTGATAATAACATTGTAGTAATTCCTAATAAAATGATACTGGATAATCCGCTAAAAAATTATTCATTAACAACAAGAATGCGAGTATCTTTAGAATGTGGTGTTGGTTATGAATCTAATTTAGAAGATGTAGAGCGAATTACCAAAGATGTTATTGCAAACACCTTCAACCAAGTTGGAGATAGTGAAGATGTGGAATTTTATTACACAGAGTTTGGCGGTAGTTCAATAAATTACTTATGTAGGTTTTGGATTGATGCTGAAAGTATGCTCGAAAAACTTCGAGCTAAAACCAAAGCAATCATCGAAATTAAAAAGGCTTATGACAAAGAAGGTATTAATATACCATTTCCAATTAGAACACTACAATTTGGTAACGATTTAAAGCTTGATGGTTCAAAATTAGAAAATGATATTTCAAATAATTAATGAATTTGAAAGTTTATATGATAAAGCTTTGTATTTAAGATAACAAGTATTGAATGAGCGCATATGAATTGTAAATGTGGTAATTAGTGAGAGTTATTATATTTATTTTTATAATGGTGAAAATCACTATGAAATATATAGCAATATGTGAAATAATGAATTGTTGATAAATTAAAATTTTAAATATGAAAAATACAATATATATGTTAGCCCTATTTGTAGTAGGAACAGCATTTGCACAAGAAAAACCAAGTGAGGTAGAAGAAAAAGTTGAGACTAAAACCATTAAAGTCAATGATGGTGAGAAAATTACTGAAAAAAAGGTAAAGGTTGTTACACGTGAAACTAATTCAGTTGAATTGGATAAGAAAGATGAAAATGAAGTAAATCAAAATCGTGTTAACTCGATATCAAAAGTAGAAAAAATGGTTATGATTGACGACGATGAAGATGGAGACTTTGATTTTTTAACTAAAGAAACCTCTTATAAAATTGGAGATAAAAGCTACCTATTTAAACCTAATGATCGGGGTTTTAATATAGCGTTTAATAACAATGAGTCTAAATTCGTTACAATTGAAAACGCTTTTAATACTAACAAAAAAGGAAATTACTATATTAATAGTGCAGCATATAATGGTATTGGATATTTTGATAATAGTGGTAATTTTGTGATTGAATATTACGATAAAGATTCTGATAGTTTAAAATCTAAAACCTACTTGTTGGCAAAAGCCAGCGAATAAAATTATTCTGAAATTATACTTAAAAGTCCTATTATTAAATAGGACTTTTTTTTATTTTTAAAAAAAATAACGTTTATGAGTGTTGTACTACCAAAGTCTGTATTTCAATTTTTAAATACATTAGAAAAAAATAATAATCGTGATTGGTTTAACGAAAACAAACCAAAGTTTAAAGTTGCCGAGGGGGAGGTAAAATTATTATACCATAACGTGTTTGAAAACTTAAAAAAGCATGACGATGTAGATAAACTTAAAATATTTAGAATTTACAGAGATGTTCGTTTTTCAAAAAACAAGTTGCCTTATAAAACTCATTTTGGTGGCTCATTTAATAGAACAAAACCTAAATTAAGAGGTGGCTATTATTTACATATTCAACCCCAAAATAAGAGTTTTATAGCAACGGGATTTTGGGAACCTGCCAAAGAAGACTTACTACGTATTAGAAAAGAATTTGAAATGGATGATGACGACATTCGAACGATTTTAAATGATAAAAAATTAAAAAATACTTGGGGTGGTTTTGTTGGAGATGAAGTTAAAACAGCTCCTAAAGGTTTCAGTAAGGAGCATAAAGCCATCGATTTAATTAAAAAAAAACAATTTATTTTTACAAAACAATTTACGGATGAGCAGGTTTTAGATCGTAATTTTACAAATGAAATTGACGATGCTTTTAAAGTTATTCGTCCATATTTTAATTATATGAGTGATATTTTAACTACCGATTTAAATGGTGTTTCGCTTATTTAATATCGATTATAGTGTATTTATTTTGATTAAACTCAAAACTATCATTAACCACTTTGTTTTTAAGTAATAATCCAATAGGAGAATTTAAAGAAATCGCGTAATATATACCATCCTCTAATTCTATTTTACCCATACCAGATGCTAAATAAAAATTCATTTGATTCGTGATAACGAGACTTCCTAAAACAACACTAGAAGATTCTATATTGGTTTTAACCTGACTCAAATGCTCTTTAGTTTTGTGGGCATCGTTCAGATAAGTCATGTTTTTCTCTAAGTCATTTAATAATTTTCCGTTTCCAGAATCATCATCTTCAGAGCTTCCTTTATCATTACTTTCAATAGATTCTTTTATTAAATTTATCTCTTCTTTGTAATCTTTAATACGTTTTTCAACGCGTTCCATACAAATTTGCCAAAGTTTTTGTTTTGTTGTCATGTAATTATTTAAACAGCTGCTAAATATGCTGGTTTTACAAAAAGTTGAATGTTACTTATCAGGCGTTGTTTTACAATATTCATCATTCTTTTATTTAAAGCCGACGAGTTTTCGATGTAAAGTAAATATTCTTCAACTGTAAACTGACCGATTATCATCCCTTTTAATGAATTTCTAAATTTCATGTCTTTTTGTAAAGCATTTTCAATATAATCTATGCGTTTTTCAATAGATAAACCATAAAATACCATTTTATGTTTTGCTACATAGTTTATAAAAACCTCAATAAGCAAATCATTTTGAAGTTTAATAACAGGACGTAAAACCAAATTTTGAAAACGCTCGTCAGAACTCATGGAATCATTAATGGTAGCGGCTGGAATTTCTGGTCTAATACTTTTTAAATTAAAGTCTCGAGTATTCATAGTTGTAGATTTTCATTAAAAATATAGATTATTAAACGTGATATAATTTCCTTTCATTTATAATTATCAACTAGGTTATTAACAAAAAGATTTTTCTATCTTTATTTCACAAAAAAATATTATGAAATTTGGACGTGTTAATAACCCAGAAATTATTGATTTTACTCTACCAAAAGATCACCCAGATACCATGCGAGTTCTTAATAAAACAAAAAATGACAGTATTCCTGAGATATATGTAGGCTGTGCAAAATGGAACAGGGCTGATCTTAAGGGGTTTTACCCCAGGGGTACAAAAGATGAACTGGTATATTATTCTTCTCAGTTTAATTCCATAGAATTGAACGCCACATTTTATAGAATTTTTCCTGCGGAACAATTTGCTACTTGGTACGATAAAACTCCAAAAGGATTTAAATTCTTTCCAAAATTAAATCAAGAAATTAGTCATTGGAAACGTTTGAAAGACACAAAAGACGTTGTTGAAAACTACCTATTAAATGCTTCAAATTTAAAAGAAAAGTTGGGTACTATTTTTTTACAAATGAATAACAATTTTACACCAAAAGATGTTGATAGGGTAGTGGGTTTTATTGAAAATTGGCCTAAAGAAATTTCTTTAGCTGTTGAATTTAGACATCCCAATTGGTTTAATGACGAAGCCATTGCAAGCGATTTATATCAACTTTTAGAGGCTAATAATATATCAAACATCATTGTTGATACTGCTGGAAGACGAGATATGTTACACATGCGGCTAACAAATGCTAAGGCTTTTGTACGCTATGTTGGTGCTAACCATGACAGTGATTATTTAAGGTTAGACGATTGGGTTGAAAGGCTAAAACTTTGGAAAGAACAAGGTGTAAGGGAAATTGATTTTTTTATTCACCAGAACATAGAAAAGGAATCTCCCTTGCTCTCAGCGTATTTTATAAAAAAAATAAATGCTGAATTAGGATATTCGCTAAAAATACCGAACGATGAGAGCCAGAGTTCACTATTTTAAAAAAAATAAACATGAGATTTCATACAAGAAAATGGGTAAAACCTGAAGATTTAAATCCCAATGGGACTCTATTTGGTGGTCGGTTGTTAGAGTGGATAGACGAGGAAGCAGCTTTATATACCATCATTCAGCTAGAAAACCAACGTGTAGTTACTAAGTATATGAGTGAAATAGATTTTAAAGCCTCAGCAAAACCTGGTGATGTGGTTGAAATTGGTATAGAGGTTGTAACATTTGGAAAGGCATCCATCACATTAAGTTGCGAAGTAAGAAATAAAATGACTCAAGAAACCATCATCACTATTTCCAATATAGTTATGGTAAATATGGGTAGCGATGGTAAGGCTAAACCGCATGGGAAAACAAAAGTTGAGTTCGTATCTGAAAGACTAGATGGTGTGTAAAAAAAAGTAGTTTTAAATTTATAAGCAATATCTCTTTTTTGTTGAATTAAATGCAATCAACACGCAAATCATTAGTAATTTTACAAAAATATAAGGGCTAGGTGTCATATCGTTTTAATTGTTCTCAAGAAATCGTGGTTTTTTCTAAATTTGTGGCACTTACAGCTAAAGCAATTTTATATTGTAATTGTATTAGCTTTTTTAATATAAAAAATTAAGATTTTTATGAGTAGTACATTGTTTGATAAAGTATGGGATTCGCATGTGGTGCGTAAAATTGAAGATGGACCAGATGTATTTTATATTGACCGTCACTTAATTCATGAAGTAACAAGTCCTGTGGCCTTTGTCGGTTTAAAAAGCAGGGGCTTAAGTGTGTTGTATCCAAATAAAACTTTTGCCGTTGCGGATCATAATACACCAACAATAAATCAGCATTTACCGGTAGAAGATGCGCTGTCTGCCAAACAACTCAGAACATTAGAGAACAACGCTAATGAATATGGTATTAGCCACTGGGGCTTAGGACACCAAAATAATGGTATTGTGCATGTTGTAGGACCTGAAAATGGCATCACACTTCCTGGAGCAACTATAGTTTGTGGAGATTCACATACTTCTACACATGGTGCTTTTGGTGCTATAGCTTTTGGTATAGGCACTTCTGAGGTTGAAATGGTTTTAACTACACAGTGTATTATGCAACCGAAGCCCAAGAAAATGCGAATTACAGTAAGTGGCACATTAAATAAGGGTGTAACGCCTAAAGATGTTGGTTTATATATTATTTCTAAATTAACAACCTCTGGTGCTACAGGTTACTTTGTAGAATATGCTGGAGATGTTTTTGAAAACATGACCATGGAAGGCCGCATGACGGTTTGTAACTTATCCATTGAGATGGGAGCACGTGGCGGTATGATTGCTCCAGACGAAAAGACATTTGAGTATATTAAAGGTCGTGCGATGACACCAAAAGGTTCAGATTGGGACAGTGCCATGGTGTATTGGAAAACATTGAAAACTGACGGTGATGCTATTTTTGATAAAGAATTTCATTTTGATGCTAATAATATTGAACCTATGATTACCTATGGTACAAATCCAGGAATGGGTATGGGTATTTCTAGAAATATTCCATCTGCTGAATCTGTTCAAGGAGGAAAATCAACCTATGATAAATCTTTAGCCTACATGGGATATGCTGAAAATGAACAAATGATTGGTAAGAAAATCGATTATGTGTTTATTGGTAGTTGCACAAACGGACGTATTGAAGATTTTAGAGCGTTTGCATCCATTGTAAAAGGTAGAAAAAAAGCAGACAATGTAACCGCTTGGTTAGTACCAGGGTCGCATGTTGTTGAAGCAAAAATAAAAGAAGAAGGATTATTAGATATTTTTGAAGAGGCAGGTTTCGTTTTAAGAGAACCAGGATGTTCTGCTTGTTTAGCAATGAATGATGATAAAGTGCCAGCAGGCAAATACGCTGTGAGTACGTCCAATAGAAACTTTGAAGGACGTCAAGGTCCAGGATCAAGAACATTACTTGCTAGTCCGTTAGTGGCAGCAGCAGCAGCGGTTACAGGTGTGGTAACTGATCCTAGAGAATTATTATAGATAGTTATTGTTTAGTGGTTGTTGGTTGTTAGGATCTGACAATCATGAATTTTAAAAATTAAAATGAATGCCTAATAACTATTAACAAAAAATTAATAACAAAAAAAACATGGCCTACGATAAATTCACAAAATTAACAAGTACTGCAGTTCCATTACCTATAGAGAATGTAGATACAGATCAAATCATACCAGCACGTTTTCTTAAAGCAACCACCCGTGATGGTTTTGGAGATAACTTATTTCGCGATTGGCGATACAACGGTGATAATACTCCAAAAGAAGATTTTATTCTAAATAACCCTATTTACACAGGTGAAATTCTTGTTGGAGGAAAGAACTTTGGCTCAGGATCTTCAAGAGAACATGCGGCATGGGCGGTTTATGATTATGGTTTTCGTTGTGTAGTTTCTAGCTTCTTTGCAGATATATTTAAAAATAACTGTTTAAATATTGGGGTGTTACCTGTGCAAATTAGTCCAGAATTTTTAAATGAAATTTTTGAAGCTATATACGCAGACCCTAAAACGAAGATAGAGATTGATTTAAAAGCTCAAACCATTACCTTATTATCAACAGGTTCAAAGGAATCTTTTGATATTAATGGCTATAAAAAAGAAAACATGTTAAATGGTTTTGATGATATAGATTATTTGCAAAATATAAAAGGTGAAATTGAAACTTTTACTGAATCTCGTCCGTTTTAAGGCATGAGCTTAAAAAAAATAGAAATCATGGATACAACACTCCGCGATGGTGAACAAACCTCGGGCGTGTCGTTTTCTGCTTCAGAAAAACTAACTATTGCGAAACTTTTATTAGAGGAATTAAAAGTCGATCGTATAGAAATTGCTTCAGCTAGAGTTTCTGAAGGTGAATTTCAAGCGGTAAAAAACATTACCAATTGGGCTAAGGAGCATGGTTATATAGAGGCTATTGAAGTACTCACTTTTGTCGATCAAGGCGTCTCTATTAATTGGATGCTAGAGGCAGGCGCAAGGGTTCAAAACTTACTAACAAAAGGTTCATTAAATCATTTAACGTATCAGCTTAAAAAGACTTCTGCTCAGCACTTTGGCGACATTGAAGAAAATATTTCTATTGCTAAAAAAAATGGTATTGAGACCAATGTGTATTTAGAAGACTGGAGTAACGGGATGCGAAATTCTAAAGCCTATGTTTTTGAGTTTTTAGCGTTTTTATCAACACAACCTATAAAGCGTATTATGCTTCCCGATACTTTAGGGATTTTAACACCTAAAGAATGTTTTGACTTTATTAAAGAAATAAAAGAGAAGTATCCAGATTTGCATTTTGATTTTCATGCGCACAATGATTACGATTTAGGTGTTGCGAATGCTATGGAAGGCCTACGTGCTGGCGCTGATGCTTTACATTTAACCGTAAATGGCATGGGGGAACGTGCAGGAAATGCACCTATGGCAAGTACTATAGCTGTTATAAATGATTTTATGCCTCACGTTCAAGTAGGTGTTAATGAAAAAGTATTATATACGGTAAGTAAATTAGTAGAAAACTTTTCTGGAGTTATGATTCCTGCTAATAAACCTGTTATTGGCGCTAATGTATTTACACAAACAGCTGGTATACATGCGGATGGTGACAATAAAAAGAATTTATATTTTAGTGATTTAATGCCAGAACGTTTTGGTAGAAAACGGCAATATGCATTAGGTAAAGCCTCTGGGAAAGCCAATATTCAAAAGAATTTACAAGAATTAGGACTTCAACTCAATGATGATGATTTAAAGAAAGTTACCCAACGCATTATTGAGTTAGGCGATAAAAAGCAAGTGGTTACTAAAGAAGATTTGCCTTATATTATTTCGGATGTTTTAGATAGAACTTATGAAGAAAAGGTAAAGGTAAATTCTTATGTTTTAACCCATTCTAAGGGTTTAAAGCCATCAACAACTATTTCTATTACGGTTAACGATAAAGTTTATGAAGAAAATGCCCAAGGCGACGGGCAGTTTGACGCATTTATGAATGCGATTAGAGCTATTTTTAAAAGAAAGAATAGAGTATTGCCAGATTTAATTGATTATGCGGTTAGAATACCTCCTGGAAGTCGGTCGGATGCTTTATGTGAAACAATTATTACTTGGAAAAGTGTTGATAAAGAGTTTAAAACGCGTGGTTTAGATTCAGATCAAACGGTATCGGCAATTAAGGCTACTGAGAAAATGCTTAATATTATTGTGAATTGATAAATGACCGAAAACGGTTGACGGGTGACCGAAGTTAGTTAGCGGATTAATTGTTGACTGAAGACTGATTCCTGCAAACTTGCCCGCGTTAGGGATTGCAGTGTAAAGCCCACAGCGACGATAGTAGCGAGGACTTGGAACGCAAAGCCCGACCCTTTTTTAGGGTAACGGCCAAATGATAAAAAATTTAAAAAATAAAATACAATACAATGAAATTTAATATAGCCCTTTTAGCCGGAGACGGTATAGGACCAGAAGTTATAGATCAAGCTGTAAAAGTGAGTGATGCTATAGCCAAGAAATTTGGACATGAAATAACTTGGAAACCAGCGTTAACAGGCGCTGCGGCTATTGATGCTGTGGGTGAGCCTTATCCAGATTCTACACACGATATTTGTGTAGCCTCTGATGCCGTGTTGTTTGGTGCTATTGGACATCCACGTTATGATAATGATCCTTCTGCAAAGGTTCGCCCTGAGCAAGGTTTGTTGAAAATGCGTAAAAAATTGGGGTTATTTGCCAATGTGCGTCCAACATTTACATTTCCATCGTTGTTAGATAAATCACCACTTAAAAAAGAACGTATTGAAGGCACAGATTTGGTTTTTTTACGGGAACTAACTGGTGGTATTTATTTTGGAGAAAAGGGAAGAAGAGATGGAGGAGAAACCGCTTATGATAACTGTGTTTATACACGTGCAGAAGTGCAACGCTTAGCAAAAAAAGGTTTTGAATTAGCGATGACACGTTCTAAAAAATTATGCTGTGTTGATAAAGCCAATGTTCTTGAAACATCGCGTTTATGGCGCGAAACAGTTCAGGCCATGGAAAAAGATTATCCAGAAGTGGCAGTGAGTTACGAGTTTGTTGATGCTGTGGCTATGCGTTTAGTGCAATGGCCAAATAGCTATGATGTATTAATTACTGAAAACTTATTTGGGGATATTTTAACCGATGAGGCTTCGGTAATTTCAGGATCAATGGGACTAATGCCATCAGCATCTATGGGAACGGATATTGCTTTATTCGAGCCTATACATGGGTCTTACCCACAAGCCACTGGATTGAATATTGCTAACCCTATGGCTACCATTTTATCGGCAGCTATGATGTTTGAAAACTTTGGTTTACTAAATGAAGGACAAGCCATTAGAGACGCCGTGAATAGTGCCTTAGAAAAAGGTATGGTTACTGAGGATTTAGCTGACGGTGGAAAAGCTTACGGGACAAAGGAAGTAGGCGACTGGTTAGCTGCTAATATTTAAATATCAACGATTAATTAATTATTTTTGAAAATGGATTTAGTAGTTTTGAACTTTATCCATTTTTTCTTTTTATGAAAATAATACTACTGTCTCTCGCTTTAGCTACATCTTTTTGTTCGGTTTCACAAAATATTGGAGATTTCACCTCTATAACGCCAACAAATCCGTCTTCTCAATTTATAGTGCCATCAACGCATTCATTCCAAAAAATCATTCAAGTTGATGATGCATTAACGGAAGGCGGAACTTTACCTACCAGACCAGATTTTACAGGTTTTGTGCCAATTTCTGGAAGTAGTACCAGTGGCTATTTAAGTATTAATTCTGAAACATATCCAGGAGGTGTTTCCATATTAGACATTAATTTTAACGCTACGAGTAAACTCTGGCAAACTACATTATCTAAAGCAGTCGATTTTTCTTTTGTAGGAGGAACAGCTGCTAATTGTTCTGGTACGGTTACACCTTGGGGAACTATAATTTCTTCCGAAGAACTATCGTCAGCTGTAGATTTCAATAATGATTCCTATTCTGATTTTGGTTGGAACATAGAAATTGACCCTGTAACAAAAACGGTTATCAACAATCAAAAACTTTGGGCTATGGGGAATTTTTCGCATGAAAATGTAGCCATCCATTCCAATTACAGAACGGTTTATCAAGGGGCCGATGTTATTGAATCTGGCAAAGTAGGATATCTTTATAAGTTTGTTGCTACAAATCCTCAAAATTTGAGTGACGGATTATTATATGTTTATAAAGGCTTAAAAAATGGCACTGGAATTTGGGTTCTTTTACCAAATACTACGGCAACTGAGCGTAATGATGTTTACATCAGAAGCGGTAAAGATCCAAACATTAATGATAGTGATACTGATTATGCAGATGCTACTGAATTTAATGGGATTGAAGATGTTGAAATTGGGCCAGATAATTGGGTTTATTTTACAGTTAAAGGAGCTCCAGATAGATGTGTATATCGATTTCAAGATTCTGATGTATTGGAAACGAGCACTTCAACGGTAACCATGGAAACTTTTGTTGGAAATACAGATACCGATCCAAATATAACATACGATATACATGATGGCACCAATGTAATAGCGGTAGAATGGGGCTCTGGTAATGACAATTTAACTTTTGATGGGGATGGCAATTTATGGGTATTACAAGATGGCGGTAATGATTATATTTGGATAGTTAAAAACGGACATTCTCAGGCTAATCCAAAAGTAGAATTATTTGGAATAGCACCAAGTGGTTCAGAACCAACGGGTTTAACCTTTACACCAGATTATAAATATGCATTCATGTCTATTCAGCATCCCAATTCAGGAAATTTGGCTAATCAAACTGATGCCGCTGGAAACCTAATTAATTTTGATAAAGGAACAACTTTAGTAATAGCCTTAAATGAAAATTTGGGTTCTTCTTTTTCAACTGCTAAATTTAATTTTGACGATTTCAAAATATCTCCAAATCCTGTAAAATCGTCTGGAAAATTAAAAATTACAGGAAAAAATATTCGTAATATAAAATTGTATTCAGTTTTAGGTAAAAAACTAATCGATAGCGATTATAATAGCGTTAATGATGTTGAACTGAACCTTAAAAAGATACCATCTGGTATGTATATGCTATATATGAATAACACAAACCCTCAGAAATTATTAATTGATTAATTCTGTTTTTTGGTTAAAATCTAAAATGGATACGATAGTTCCAGCAAAAAAGTAAATCGTATAGTCTTTGATTTGACATCATAATGGAACCTCTACTAAAAATTAGGGTTGTAATGCCGTTTGTTTAAAAGATGTTCCACTCGGTAATTCAAATATCTCTAACTCAAAATAGGGGAGTGCGGCAATAAGATGATCAAAGATATCAGACATAATATATTCGTAATTCTCCCAACGTTTATCACTACTAAAGGCATAAATTTCCATAGGAATACCTTGTGTGGTTGGCGCTAATTGACGTGCCATGATCATCATGTCTTTATTGATGGCAGAATGATTTTTTAAGTAGGTGTCTATATATTTTCTAAACACACCAATGTTGGTAAGATTTCTACCATTTATCAGGAGTTCTTTATCAACATCGTTTTGCGCATTAAACGATTTGATATCATTTTGCTTGGTATCTAAATACGTACTTATAATTTGAATATGCTTTAGTTTGTTAATCTCGTCATCAGACAAATACTTAACAGAATCCTGTTTTATATAAAGTGCTCTTTTGATACGACGTCCATCAGAATTAGTCATTCCGCGCCAATTTTTAAATGAGTCTGATATTAATCCGTAAGTTGGAATGGTGGTAATTGTTTTATCAAAGTTTTGAACTTTAACTGTTGCTAGGTTAATTTCGATAACATCACCATCAGCGCCGTATTTTTCAAAAGTAATCCAATCGCCAATACGCACCATATCGTTTATAGATACTTGGATACTGGCTACAAAACCTAAAATGGTATCTTTAAAAACCAAAATAATAACGGCAGATATCGCACCTAAACCCGTTGCGAATTTTACAAATGGCGTATTTGTAATAATGGCTAATGCAGACATAAATCCTGTTAACCAAGCAAATATCATAAAAACCTGTATGTAGCTATCTATAGGTTTGTCCTTAAAGCTTTCTAATGTTTTTAAATAGTCTTTAAACGTATTTAAAAGACTTCTAACAATCCAAAGCGTTAATATAATAGCGAATACCTGTAATAATTTTTCAATAATAATATCAGAATCTGGAAAGTCTGAGAATACTTTAGGTGTAAACTCTAGAGCTATTAATAGAGGAATAATATGAGCAATATTTCTAGGAACTTTATTGGTAATTAAAAGATCATCAAAATTGGTTTTAGATCGAACTGCTAATTTTGTAAAAGCTATTTGAATTAGTTTTCGAATAACAAAATCTATAATAAATATGATTAAAATTAAGCCTACTAACAAAATCAGCATATTAAGATAAGTTGCTGTGTCTTCTGACAGATTTAAGTTAATCAAATAATCGTAAATAATATGCTTCAAACCAGATTTTGCCTCGATTATTTCTTCCGTATTTTTAATAGTTTCGATGTTTTGAATCATTTAGTTAACTTGTTTTAAATACTTTCTATCTACATAAAAAGTCCCAAAAGGAATAATTGCTGCTAAAAGAACCAATCCCAATGTTTTATTGCTCCATTTCATATCGGTCTTAATTATAAAAGCTAATATTATATAACCTATAAAGAGCAATCCATGAGGCATACCGAGTAGTTTAACGTACTCTGGATTATTATAAATATATTTTATTGGCGTTGCTATAAATAATAACAAAATATATGAGATACCTTCTAAAAAGGCTACCATTCTGAAAATATTAATAAGTGAAAACATTTGAATTTTTATTTCATGCAAAAGTAGGATACAACACCTAAATAAGTATGGCGTTTAAGACTTTTTTATAAGGCGTTGAATATAATTACGCCATAAATAGCAAAGCGAAGTAACCGTAAAGAGCCATAAATCATCACGTTTTTAAAAGGAAACTCAATAAGGCCAGCTGCCAAACACGAAACTGAAAAAGGGATGGGTAGTAAAGCTCCAACTATAATTAAAAAACCGCCCCATTTTCTTGAATTTTTTAATTGTTTTTTCATTTTAGTCTCTAGATAGGTGTGTACCTTAGGTATTTTTGTGATATAAATTCCCATCCAATAGGCAATTAAACCGGCTATATACGATAGTATGGCAATGATGCTTAAATAAAACCAAGGGTTAGTCATTTTACCTGCCCAGGCAATAAATATTTCTGGAGGAATTAATCCTAAAAGAACTTCTGAGACAAAGAAAAATGAGAGTACACTAAAGGCGGGTAATATTTCGGTTAGATGTACTAGAGCTTTATTGATACCAAAAAAATAATCAATAGCATAAACAACACCAACAAATAAAAGGATTACGGGTAATGTCTTTTTTATAGAATTCCAAACAAAGGTATAAAAACCAGTATAGCTGTAATACTGATGTAATAATTGTAAACGCGATTTGGATGTGCTAGATTTAGACTTTGATTTCATTGTTTTAATTCAAAATAGATTTTAGGTTGGGTATGCAAAGATAAAAGAAAATATAGTTTATTAAGAATTGAAAACCTCATTTTAAGAAAGTTTTATCAATTATAATTGGTCTTAAGTTTATAAATAAAAAGAGGCTATTCGTATAAAATAGCCCCTTTTAAATCATTTATAGTTTGTTCTTAGTCGTTTGAAGACATAAGGGCAAAGAATTTATCGATATTTGGAAGAATCACAATACGCGTTCTTCTATTTATAGATCTATTTTCTTTACTATCATTGTCCTTTAATGGCATATAGCTACTTCTTCCTGCTGCAATTAATTTAGCTGGATCAACGTTGTAACTGTTTTGTAATTTTCTAACCACAGATGTAGCGCGTAATACACTTAAATCCCAGTTATCTTTTATTGAAGCTGTGCTTAGTAAAGCCTTATCATCGGTATGACCTTCAACCATAATATCTAAGCTTTCTTCAGAATTTACAATATTGGCTATTTTTTCAAGAATAGCATTTGCTTTATTACTAAGTCTGTAACTTCCAGAATTAAAGAGCATTTTATCTGAAATAGAAATCATAACCACAGTTTCTTCAATATTTACCGCGATATCTTCATCTTCTTCAAAGTTATCCATAGATTTCATTAAGTTGAATTGAACGGCAAGGTTCATAGAATCTTTTAATGATTTAGCGGTTTCTAAATATGCTGGCGGTACAAACTTAATGGTTTCACGCATCGCCTTTTTTTGATTTTCAGAAATAACAACACCGTCAACGCTCACTAATTTCTCGTTATTTTCCGCAGTAAGCGAACTAATTTTTGTGTTATAATTATCAACACGTTCTTGAATAGCATCAAATTTTGCTTCTAAATCTTCTTTCTCAACACGAGTTTTTTGAAGTTCACTTTTTATTTGACCGTTTTCAGTTTCTAAAGCAATATATTTCTTTTTTGAAACACATGCTGTTAATACGATAGTTGCGATTAATGCAATGGATATTTTTTTCATAATTAATAATATAAGGTTTTTATTATATTTTTATTTACGAGTGAAATAGCCATATAGATTATATGATATTTTATTTTTTCTTTAATGATAGATTGAATAGGGAGTGTGTTTTTTTAAAATGTTACAATTTTGTGTTTTAAAAATTCTATTTGACATAATATAAATTATAATTCAAAATATAATTATAATCCGACATTATATAAAATGTCTTTGTAACTCTATTTATATGAGTTTTATTGTAATCAAAATAGAAAAAATCTATATCTATAAATTCTTTTCATAATCCATACTTTGATTTAGCACACGAACAATCAAAATATCAATATCTGTAGCCAAATAAAAAATAGTGTGAGATTTATAAGAAAATCTTTTTAAAGAAAATATAAATTCTGAAGCATCACGTCCTAGATTATTATTATCTGATAGAACTTGAAAGATATCATGTATTCCCAATAAATATGCTTTCGCTTGTTTTAATCCAAACGTTTCGATACCATATTCATACATTACGGCAAGATCATTTTCTGCTTTACCAGATAATTTATAAACGCCCATCCGCTCGCATACGTTCTTCGACTTCTTTCATAATATTAGGAACAGACTTATCGCTAATACCGCTTTCCATACCTTCTGTTATGGCTGCCTTAAGAGCAGAGAATTTGGCGTTTTTTGCTTGATCACGCCTTACCAAATCACGAAGATATTCACTATCGTTAGTAAATTCTCCAATTGTAATTCGTGATTTTATCCACTTATCTTGTTTTTCTGTGAATGTTATTGTTTTTCTAATCGTAGACATATATACATGCTGTTTAAATAATCATACTATTGATGCAATTTAACATATTATATTGAATATTACAAAATTATAGAATTCTATTTCATGTATTTAGTAACTATTGCATTCCACACACATTCTACTACTCTCCTATCGTCGTTCTGTAAAAAGCGTGTTTCATTAACATTGTAGAGAAAGTTTTTAGAAGAAAAAAATAAGAAAATGAAGTAGTTTAAACTTCGCTTTTACCAAAGCAAAGTTACATAACGCGGTAAATTATAGTACATTTTATAAATAGGTTTATCCTGTGGATGAAGCTATTTATAACACAGATGGTGCGTTGGCGAAATTATGATGTTTACGTTAACATTCATTTATAAAAACATTTGATAGCTATAATGTAGTATTATGTAAAATATCCCAGAAACATTCGTTTTCATAAGAGTAAATGGAACTTGGGTCATTATTATTTGAAGCGTGATAAATAACAGAATAGTTCTAACCAATAACTTAAAAGGCCTCAGCAATACTTAAGTAAAAACCATTGGTGCCTTGGCCAAAACCGAGATCGAATCTAAGGTTTAAGTTTTCTTTTTTGTCAATCATAAATCTCGCACCAATACCGTAATTAGGCTTCACATTTTTAAGTTGTAGCTCATTTGCATTATTATAAACGTTACCAATTCCTGTAAATCCTACTAATCCCCATCTGGAATCTTTAAATCGCTTTCGATATTCGACTTGCGTTGCCAGTAAATCCCGATCTACAAATCGACCTTCCTGATAACCACGCATGATTTCACTACCACCTAAAAATGAAAATTCTGAAAACGGAATATTTCCTCGTGAAAACCGACCAACAAATTGTAATCCTAATATATCGTCATTATTTTTTGAAACATCGATATAGTGCCTTAAATCCAAACGTGTTAAATTAAAAGTATTTGTACCACCTAAAACGGTGTCATATTGACCAAAGGTAAATTCTAAATACCAACCGTCTTCTGCGTTAAGGATATTACTTCTACTGTCATAAAGCGAGGCAACCTCAGCACCAACTGAAGTGGAACCATCAAATCCTTCTGGTCTATTGGTTGCAATGAGTCCGTTTGGTTCAAATTCGGTCTTATAGATGTGATTATACCTAAAGCCTGCGCCAATAAAAAGATACCTGGTAAACATTTGCTTAAGGAAAATGGGCTCGATAAGAAACTGATAATAATCGTATTGTTCTTCGGCAGCATCAGGTGTGTTGTTTCCCATGCCATAATACAATCTTGGATAATTCTGAAAAAGCAAATTACCCTCTATAACCCATTTTTCCTGATTTGTAAAAACCTCAAAACCTGAGTACAAAAAAAATTGTTTGTTAAGTGTGTACTGTAAAGTTATTGGCATATTAGAGACTCTGGTCTCCTCGCCACTGTTACTAAATTTAAATAAATATTTAGCACCTGTACCAAATGCAAAGTTTGTTTCGGGAGAATAGCTTACTACTGGCGCAGCAATAAATTTTTGCTTATACAATGTAGAATCGCGCTCCGCAGCTTTTTTGTTTGGATAAAACGTAAATAACTCCTTTACTTTATCTATTGTTTGTGCATTTGTGCCCACTGAAACACAAAAGAAGCATAATAAAAATAAACGTTTGTAAAGTATTGTATTTGGGGAAAATTGTAACATCTGTATTTTATAATTTTTAAAACTAAAACTAATATTTCTTATTATGATTGGTAACAAAAATAAAATGCAAATTTAATGAATCTTAAAAGTTTTAATCCAAAGTTATCTCCTAAAATATAGTGTAACTTCAATTTTGGAAATTATCACTTTACTTAATGAGAATGAAGGCTAATAAATAGAAATTATAAAATGGCAAATATTACTATGTGTTAGAGAAATAATAAGAAATTTTTTGGGTCAACAGCAATAAACTAGTATTAGGATTTTTTACTTTTCAACTTTAAAATAGACTTCTTCATTACCTCAAATTCCGTAAAGCCTGTAGCAATAAAATACAATTTATCTTTTTGTCTATAAATCACCGTTGGAAATCCACTTAAGTCGAGTTCCCTGCTTTTTGTAAAATCTGCTTGGGTAGCACGCTTTATAGCATCAGAAACAAATGCAGCACTAAATTCTTTAAAATAGTATCTTGACATAAAAGAAACAAAAATTCATTAACATTTGATCATATTTTATAACGGATAAATTTGTCTGTTATAAAATAATAATTTACATTTACAAAATAATTTTATTATATGTTTTCAAAGACGTGTGAATATGGACTTAGAGCTATAATTTATGTTGCTCAGCAAAGTTCCCAAAATGTAAAAGTAGGTTTATCTACTTTAGTTGAAAAGATTAATTCACCTCAAGCATTTACTGCAAAAGTAATGCGACAACTTACGCTTAATAATATGGTCACATCTATAAAAGGTCCTTACGGTGGATTTATAATAGAAACTGATAAGCTGGATACGATTACTTTAAGCGATGTGGTGAAGATTTTTGACGGAGATTCTGTTTATACAAGTTGCGGTTTGGGATTAAAATTGTGTAATAATGATTTACCCTGCCCTGTTCATTTTAAATTTATTAAAGTTAGAGACGAACTTAAAAAAATGTTAGAATCCACTACGCTAGCCATGTTGGTTAATGATATAGACACCGATAGGTTTCATTTAAAAATATAGCTTTTTTTATTCCTATAAAAGATAAAAAGGTCTGTATATATTTTATAAAATATTTAAATACAAAAATATGAATAAAGCATCATTACTTGATAATATTAAATATCAAGAGAACGATAAACCTACAGTAACAATATTACTTAAAACAGCCCATACCAAAGAGGTACGCATCGTCATGAAAAAGGGGCAATTTATGAAAGAACATAAAGCACCTTTTCCAATAATCATTGAAATTTTTGAAGGAGAAATTGATTTTGGTATCAACGGAAAAAAACAAATTCTAACAAAAGGAGATTTAATTGCTTTGGGAGCCAACATCTCTCATGACCTTACTTGTACTGCAGATTGTATCGTTCGTTTATCAATTTCTGTACTCGACAATGTAGAACGTATTAACAAAATTTCAAAATAAAAATTTTAAATATGAAAAAAATATGGATTGCCTTTACCTGTGTTGTAGTACTATCATTTATTGTACTTATTTGGGTTGGGACTGAAGTGTATCAAAAACAACCACCAATACCAGATTTAGTTATAGTGAAAGATACAGGAGAAACTGTCTACACAAAGGAAGATATACAAATAGGTCAAAATGTTTGGGAATCTATTGGAGGAATGGAAGTTGGTTCTATTTGGGGACATGGTAGTTATGTTGCTCCCGATTGGACAGCAGACTGGATTCATCGTGAAGCTGTTTTTATGTTAGAATACTGGTCGAAAACCGATTTTAAGATGCCTTATGATAGTTTAGATGTTGAAAATAAAGCAGCCATTAAAGCGCGTTTAATTAAGGATATAAAAACGAATACATATACTGATAGTAATAATACTATGACTATTTCTAAAGAGCGTTTATCTGCCATTAGAGCTAATATTAATCATTATACGTCCATCTTTTCCGAAGGGAAAGAAGAATACGCCATACCTGAAGGTGCTTTAACTAATGCGATTAAATTAAAACAATTAAATGCTTTTTTATTCTGGACGTCTTGGGCTGCCAGTACCAATAGACCAGATAAAGATTATACGTACACATCTAACTGGCCACACGAACCTTTAATTGATAACCTTATAACCAAGGGTTCTTTGATATGGTCGGGATTATCCATAGTGTTATTGCTCCTATTTATTGGAATTCTTACCTATTATTACTTAAAGAATCATGAGCAAGGCGAAATTTTCAATAAACCAGATAGTGATCCCTTAACAGATATGAAATTTGTTAAATCTCAAAGAGCAGTTTTGAAATATTTTATTGTCATTTCTGGTTTAATTGCTTTACAAGTTATTTTAGGCATTATAACAGTACATTATACAGTTGAAGGGCAAGATTTCTTCGGCTTTGAATTATCAAAATATTTACCATACGCTGTTACTCGAACTTGGCATACTCAATTAGCCGTATTCTGGATTGCTGCAACATGGTTAGCTACAGGTTTATTTTTAGCACCAATGATTTCTGGTAAAGAAATGAAGTATCAAGTTTTTGGGATTAATTTTTTGTTCTTTGCATTAATTATTATCGTTTTAGGATCTATGTTAGGCGAATGGCTTGGAATTCATCAATTTCTAGATTTAACTACTAATTTTTTCTTTGGACATCAAGGTTATGAATACATGGATTTGGGTAGATTCTGGCAAATATTTCTGGCTGTAGGCTTAGTACTTTGGGTTTTTATGGTAGGCAGACACCTTGTATATGCGATTCGAAAGAACGACTCTTCAAAGAATTTAATAATTATACTTTTAATATCTGTTATTGCTATTGGAATGTTCTTTTTCTCTGGGCTTATGTATGGAGAGAATAGTAGTTTACCTGTAATCAATTATTGGAGATGGTGGCTTGTCCATCTATGGGTAGAAGGTTTCTTTGAGGTTTTTGCAACAGTAATTATCGCTTTTATTTTTTCAAGAATGCAAATAATCTCTGAAAAAACTGCTGGTAGAGTTTCCGTGGCATCAGCTGCTATCTTTTTAGCAGGAGGTATAATTGGTACATTACACCATTTATATTATTCTGGAACACCCATTCAAGCCATAGCTTTAGGTGCAACATTTAGTGCTTTAGAAGTTGTTCCGCTAACATTAATGGGTTTTGAAATAAGAGAAAACTGGAACCTTTTAAAAAGTAAAAAATGGATGCAAAAATATAAATGGCCTATATTTTTCTTTATCGCAGTAGCTTTTTGGAATTTTATAGGTGCTGGAGTTTTTGGTTTCCTTATTAATCCACCCATTGCGTTATACTACGTACAGGGATTAAATACTACTGCGGTTCATGCACACACAGCTTTGTTTGGAGTTTATGGTTTATTGGGTATGGGATTTATTATCATCTGTTTGAGGTTCTATTCGGATCGCGTTTGGAAAAGTAAAAAGTTAAAAAGATCATTTTGGTTATTAAATATTGGATTAGCAGCTATGGTGCTTTTCAGTCTGCTTCCTATTGGAATCATTCAAGCTTATACTTCAATAACTAAAGGATATTCTTTTGCTAGAGATTCAGAATTATTATATTCACCTGTGGTTCAGGTTTTAAAATGGATGCGTATGATAGGAGATACTATTTTCTCTGTAGGAATATTTTATTTCTGTTGGTTTACTATTTCTGAGACTGTATATATTTTTAGAAGTAAAAGATAAAATTATGATACAGTTACTAAAGCAATGACCGACCTTAAAAAAGTTGGTTATTCCATTAACTTTTCAATATTGGCCGATAAAAAATAGCTCATTTGTCATCAAACAGCAACTGATTTGTCGTCAGATGATTTCGAAATCGACAACTTTTACAGATTTGAAGGAGATAACGATCTAGGAGATGAAATGATTTTTTATGCTATTTCCTCAAATAAAAACTATATGAAAGGAATTATTGTAAATGTATATGGAATTTATGCAGATAATATAACTCCTTAAATTGTGAAAAAATTAAGTTTGCATCCAAAATAACAAAAATGGATATAATTGTTTTTATTTAAAAATCAAGTATTTAAAATTATTTATTAGATAATATTCCATTCCACGCACATTACGCTTCCCTCCTACGTCGTCGCATAAGCAGTGTTTATTCACATGATTTCTATTGTTTTTTAAAGGAGTTTATGAATCTCGCGAAAAAACTCGATTTCATTAACAGCGTAGAAGAAACTTTTGAGAATAAATTTTTTTAAGAAACTGTAGTTTGCCAAATCCCAGCTGTCTCATTCACTAAGATAGTCCACTGGACTTTTTTTCAATGTTCTGCCCTGTTTTTACCAAAGCTCAGGTTACATAACACAGAACATGATAGTACAAATGTTATCATAAATTTAATTACAGTATTAATTCCTATAAATTGTTGCAACACAGAAATTATAGTTCCGATAATAATGATCCCTAATACGAGTTTAAAAAAGTAATTAACTTTAAAATCGTTTCGGTTTCATCTTGCAACGATGCTCGTTTACTTTATAGTTTGCTTGCGCAACAAAATTGAGTACCATCTATAAATCATATATTGTATCCAAATAAAAGACCACCTAATGCAGAAATGATCGTTATTAGTAATACATATGATTTTTATTTATAATGTTTTTGACTCAGGTTTAAAAAAAACACGTTCTAAAAAGATGACTTTAAAGAACGTGTTCACTAACTCTATGGTTTTATTAAATTAGTAAATCATAACTTTCTTAACCAATTGCTTAGCTACAGACTCTATCCTTAAAAAATAAAGACCGTTAGTGAGGTTTTTAAAATCAACTTTCATATCATTAATTGAAGTATTACCTTCTATAGTTTTAATAGATTTTCCAGTAATGTCTAAAACTTGAATTTTTGATATGTTACTATTAAATCTGTCACTAAAGAAATTCAATATTCTTTCTGTTCTATTATAAACAGTTTTTAATGAATAAGCTGTAAAATCTTCTGTACTTAAAGCATAAGTACATGCATTAAAAACATCTCCTACAGCATCTCCAGAATTATTTGCTGTTACCAACCTATTGTTATCAGGCGCAACTACAGTTGTACAGGTTGTATCTAAACTTTCCCAAGTACCATTATTCACATATTTATATTGAAGAGTAACAGGGTAATTTGACGGAGTCGGTAATCTTAAGGTTCCACTGTGAATGTTGCCATTAACATTGGGTAAAGAAAAAACATTTGAATTCCATCCATTATAAGACCCTGCCAATCGAACATCACCTGCAGGAACAGTCCCTTCGCTAGACATGTCTACATTAAAAATTACTTCAAATCCAGTTGCTGAAGCATTACAACCACTAAAAGGTACAGCTTCTAAAACGACATCTACACCAGAATCATTAATATACATGTATCTATTTCCGTTTGTTCCTGCACATGGGTAACCAGGATTTTCAGCAAAAGGCCAATCATTACCATTAACAAATTTATATTCTTGCCATCCTGGACTAACTTGTATAACAACAGAATAAATTTCAGTAGCACCTTCCTTCGTGAGCATTGTAGTACTTGGATTCCAACCTTGTATAGATCCTGCAATATGAACACCATTTGCATCTACAGTTTGCCCAGTCATATCCACCTTAAATGTTACGTCTACTTGTGAGAACGTTTGAAATGAAACGAGCATAGCAAGCATCATTAATCCGATAAAATAATTTTTTTTCATAATAAAAGAAATTTTAGTTAATAAATTATTGTTTGCATTGCATGGGGCAATATTTTGTTTTCAATTTCGTAATCACCTACAAGTAATTTGTATTCAATAGGATCTTCAGTTTTATTCATAACTACAGTTACAATTTGCCCATCTGGATTTTGAAACGATGTACTTTCAATGGTACTTCTACTCATTGTTGTACTTATACGTTTAGCCTTAGGCTTTATAAATTTTGAGAAATGACCGATGTAATAATACGTTGGTGTATAAATAAGTTCGTTATTTTGTGTGTCTGCATGAATTGGTGCAAAGCAAAAATTCTGTACGTGATTTGGTCCTCCTTTTTCATTTAATAGAATATTCCAGTCCGTCCAACCCACAGTACCACTATTAAAATCATTAATCATAGAATTACCGTAACGCTCTGCATTAGACCAACGTTCGTATTGAGTTGGGTCGAAATTTTCTTGACAGCCTTCTGTAAACAATAAATTTATTTCAGGAAAAGACTCTTTTATGTTTTTTAGATTATCGTATTTTGGCTCTCCGCCTGTCCATGTTTCATACCAATGAAAACCAATTCCCCAAGCATATTTCATAGCGTCTGGATCTTCAAAAATGGTATTGGCTCTATGAGAAATTAAATCTCTGTTATGATCCCAAACCACAATATTTTTATCACCAAACCCATTACTTTCAAATGTTGGTCCGAGATTGTTTTTTAAGAAATCACGTTCTTCTTCTGCGGTATAAATACAAGATTCCCAGCGTTGTTTTGCCATGGGCTCATTTTGTATAGTAACACCCCAAACCGGAATTCCTTCTGCTTCATAAGCATCAATAAACTTGACAAAATAATCAGCCCAAGTTTGGTAATATTCTGGTAATAATTTACCTCCCTGAAGCATATTATGATTAGATTTCATAAATCCTGGCGGACTCCAAGGACTCGCATAAAATATCAAATCATCTTCTATCAAAGCTTGCGCTCGTTTAATCATCGGGATGCGTTTTTCCTTATCCTTTGCAATAGAAAATGTATTAAGCGCCTTATCGCCTTCTTCTATGTAGGTATGGCTTCCTAGCCCAAAATCACTACTATGAATACTGGTTCTAATGATATTGTAATTAATACCGTCTTCAGAGAAATAAGCTGTTAACAATTCGTCTTGTTTATCTTTACTTAAGCTCGAAAACACCTCTGCGGCTGCATCCGTTATGGCACCACCAATGCCCAAAAATTCTTGAAATTGCTTTTCTGGATTTACAAAAATTGCAACCTCAGTTTCTAAAGGTTGTTTTGCTTTGTCAAAAGTCCTTAGAAGGTCTAAAGTCAGTCTTTTATCTGTATGTTCAGCAGTAGTATAAACACTTGCCTCTCTACCCAATAAATTCGTCTTTTTCTTAGCATTACTTTCGGAATTAATGGCTAAATCATTAGTTTTCTCGCTTTGTTTACAAGACGACAAAGTGATGGTTACAAATAATATATAAAAACAGTTTTTAATCATTTCTTATAAGTTTAATTACCAAACAAAAGTGGCAACTGAGCCTGCTGGCATTGTTACTGTTATTGGTTCTGTTGGTACATTAATATTTAGTGATTTTTGTACGTCTGAATTATTTAATACAACGACAATAATCTTATCTTCTGGTGTTTTGTAAGCTACGTTTGGAAATTCAAAAGACGCATTAGATTCTATCCTTACAGAACCCGCTGGAACAAATTTTGAAGAATGCGCAATGATGTAATACCCAGGATTTCTTTGCACATTATTACCATCTATAGTAATCGCCCCTAAACATTCTGTACAACCACCTTCTGTATGCGGATTGCTGTTTGGGTCTGCTGCTAAATTCCATTGTAAAACATTTTTACTCCAATTTCTTGGCGCACCAACCATAAGTTCTCTAACATGCCAACGTATGTCTGAATAAAAATCTCCTGGTGCTTGTATCCACTGTTCCGTGAAATACACATTTTTATCAGGATGTGCATTACGCACCAGCGACATATTATCTATTTGACCTGCATATAAGTGAAATGCAGAGCCATCAACATAACTTTTTGCCATAGCATCGTTTAATATGGTAATTGGATAGTCTGGATTATCTAAATTATGATCGAATAAAATAATTTTAGTTGTTATGTTTTCTGTCTGAAACATAGGCCCTAAATTGTTCTTAATAAAATCTCTTTGCTGTACTGCACTCATAACCATACTTGGGTTATTAAATGGATTTTCAGGCTCATTCTGTATTGTAATCGCATCTATTACAATACCTTGAGCAGCCATTCCTTCAATATACTTCACAAAATAATTGGCGTACGTATTATAATATTGTGGTAATAATTCTCCGCCAATGGTTGAATTGTTAGTCTTCATCCATGTTGGAGCAGACCAAGGCGACGCTAGTATTTTAATATTTGGATTAATGGCTAAAATTTCATTTAAAACAGGAACAAGATTTGACATGTCTGGATTTAACGAAAAATTATTTAAGTTTTCATCGGTTTGTCCGCTAGGTAAATCATTATAGCTAAAGGTTGTGGCATCTAAATCTGAAGAGCCTATACTTATTCTTAAGTAGCTTATACCAATACCGTTTTCTCCTGTTCCAAAAAGCTCTTGTAATAATGCTGAACGTGAAGAAGAAGACATATTATTAATTAACATGGCACTTCCACCCGTTAATGTATATCCAAAACCATCCATTTCTTGATAGCTCGTATCTTTATTTACATTAATTGTAAAATTAGAGTTAGTTACCATTGGAAATATACCGCTAGTTGTTAGTGCAAGTAGATTAGCTTCATCTGGTGATGTGAGGTAAAAATCTACATTTATATCCGCAACTTCTGGTGGTGGATATGTTTTCATTTCATCACCGTTGCAGGCTTGTAAAGCAACTAAGAGAATAAGTGTAAAATAAAATTGCAAATTATATCGAGTTATAAATTTCATAGTGTAAATTATTTATTGTGTGAATTCATAGGTTCCTGTCTGGTAATCATCATTAAGTATTATAGTCACAGTATATAAACCATCAGTTTTAATATTGAGCATGTTCGATCCGCCTCCATTACTAAGATTTCCTGTTAATGATGTTGGATCATCACTACCAAAATCAAAATCCCATGGGCTGATAAATTTACTATCGGATCCTGCTATAAGATTTGCAGTTACTGTAAATGTATTTGGATGGCTATAAGTCATTGGTATCTCTTCGCGCTCATCCCAAACTTGCCAATGGAAGAGTTTAAAATTATAGTATGTCCAAGTGAGTACTGGCGTACTAAAATCTATATTAAATTTCAAGGCTCTATCTGTGAGTACTGTAAATGAATTATTATTTTCTACAAGTGTTAATGCATCTGATACTAAATCGCTATCTGGAGTAGCACTATCAGCAAGAATACTATTAACCGAATAAGACGATCCATTACCATCTGAAGCACTATTTAATGTATACGTATTGCTTGCTTGCATAGGAATATAACGCGCAGAACTAAAGGTGTCTCCATTTAATGAGAACTCTTCAATCATAGTTCCATTTTCAAACAAGAATAATTGTGCTGGCGTATCTATTGGCTCCACGACTGAATCATCTATCTCAAAAGAATAGGTGTAATTTTCTGCAGATAAATCTAACGTCACAAAATATAAACCCGTTTGATTGTTTGGAATATCTTCAAAAGTTAACCCTTGGTTACTTGCATCACCTTCCAAAACGAGTGTACTTGGTGTCCCAATTACGCGCTTTAATAAATAACCCCAATCTCCATTAGCTCTAAATACAAATCCACCAGTTTCTAAAAGATTTATTGATGCTTTCCAAATGCTATTTCCTTGGTATTCTAATGGTTCGTCTCCTCCCCAACCACCATTGATTGGTGTACCTACCATGCTCCAAAAATTTATTTGAAGAAGCTCATACGTATTGTTGTCTAAGTTGACTTTTATTCTAAATTGACCAGATTCACTGGCAACTATCGCATCTCCGAATGATACGATATTACCATCACTTCCACCAAACACTAGAGATGGGAGTGAACGCTCGCTATAAAATTTATAGCTTTCACCTGCAATAAGACTTGTATAGACTTCGTATGTATTGGATAGCTCACCGTTACTGTCTGTTAAACGCTTTAAAGCTATAGCCTGAGATAAATCGGTATGGTTTTCAGTTGCTGTTCCTGAAAGATAAAGTGACTGCGGTAATGACTCGTTTTCAAAACGTTTGATATTTAAATCTGAAGTCGATAAACTAGATTTACTTAAGCTGTTTGCTTTTATAGCAAAGGTGACTTGAGCTTCTTCATTAGCCGAAAAGCCTGAAAAAGCTAAGGTTTGGTCTAACACTTCATGACTTATAGATAAAGACGTATTCGTTCCATTATTTGAAGATTTAGAAGTAAAAAACGGTGTAGAAAAATCTGTTGCTCCTGCGGGTACTATCAATACTTCATAAGTCACGGTAAAGCCTTCTGACGAGAAAGCTGGTTCCCAACTAAAGGTAACAGACTCATTAGGCGTGTCTTGGTCTAACACGATGCTTTGGTCTGTAGTAGGTGTTAAGATTACAGGTGCACTTAAATCCCACTCTCCTTCTGGTTGTAGATTATCTTCTGTTACACAAGAGTTGAATGTGAAACAAAATATAAGATTATATAATACTATAAATAAATTCTTTGTTTTCATAGCTGATTTTTTAAAGTGGATTCTGAACTAAAGTTGGGTTTCTATCTAACTCTTGCTGTGGAATTGGCAATAGTTTTTTAGCCTCAGTCATGTTATAATTAACTTGATTGCCAGTTCTTAAATCTATTTCTACTAGATTATTCATAGTAGAAATTAATACCTTATATCTGGCAAGATCATCCCAACGTTGTCCTTCTTGAAATAATTCTAATCGTCTTTCTTTAAGTATGGCTTGTCTTAATATTTGTTGAGAGTTACTTTGAACATCAGTTAAGTTTGGTAATTTTGCTCTAGTTCGTATTCGGTTGACTTCTGTAACCGCAGCTTGAAGTTGATTCGTCTCATTCAAAGCTTCGGCTTTTAGTAGCACGATATCTCCATATCTTATAAGATAAGTGTTGTCTGCACTGGCAAAACCATTGGCATTTTTCCATTTGTAACTAAACGGGATTGCAGTACCTTGACTATTACCCCAAAACTCATCGACCCATTGTACAGACTCAAATAGTATAGATGCATTTTTTCTAACAGTATCTCCTTCAGAATCAAAAGCGTTTACTAAATCAACAGATGGTGTTACAAATTTTCTCCAAGAATCTCCGCTTATCGATGGTGGTAATAATAATTGTGGACCAAAATTCCCTTCGTTTCCACCAAGATATTGTACTTCAATAATAGACTCCGCATTATTATAATTATTCCCACTAAAAAGCTCGTTGTAGGGTATTAATTGATAATTCGCATTACTACTTTCAACTTTTTCTATATGATTTAATACAGCATTATAATCAGGATTAGGTTGTTGCGCATAAGCCTTAGCTGCCAATGCATGTGCTGCACCAGATGTTGCTCTTGCTTTATTAATACTCGCATCATTACCATAATTATCTGGTAATAACGTTACTGCAAATTCCAAATCTGTTGTGATTTGGGTGTAAACGTCTTCGATAGAAGATTTAGGAATATTAACATCTGCGGCTTGGGTAGACGTTATTGTGTTAGTAATTAAGGGTACGCCTCCCCATAATTTTACTAATGTAAAATAGTGGTATGAGCGCAAAAATATAGCTTCTCCTTTAATTTGACTTCTCCGTTCTTCTGTTAGTAAAGGATCATTAATACCATCAACGCGTTCGATAATCAAATTGGCTTTTGAAATAGCATTATAAATGTTTGACCAATGCGTAAATAATCTTGAATGTGTTGGTGCAACTTCAATATAGTCTAACTGAAAAATCTCTGGATTGTCACCACCTGCATAACAATTATCTGAACGTACATCTTGAAATAATAAATTATCCCATACATAATATTCTGAAGATTGAAATGACTCGTATGCACCAACAAGTGCCGCTTCTATTTGACTCGCTGTTTCATAGGCATTCCCACTTGTCTCTTCTGAAATTGGCTGAAGGTCTAAATAGTCATCACATCCAACTGTTACAGTTAAGAGTAATGCTAAAATTATTGTTTTTAATAGTTTCATGTGTTTATGTTTATTATTTCTTTATGGTCACACTTCTACTGCGCTCAGTGCAGGCAAGCTGTTCGCTATTAATCATTTTACTTATATGATAAAATTTTAAATATGATTTTTCATAGCTGTAATTGCTAAAAGGTTGCCTTTATACCGAAAATTAAATTTCTTGTTTGTGGATAGGTTCCGAAATCGATGCCTTGTACTGTGTTGCTTCCACCAAAAGCATTTACCTCTGGATCGAAACCAGAATAATCTGTTATGGTAAACATGTTTTCACCTGTGCCGTAAATTTTTAGGGCTGTTATTCCAAGTTTATCAATTAAACTTTGAGGCAAATCATAGCTTAAGGTTATGGCTTTAAATCTTAAATATGAAGCGTCCTCTATAAATCTGGTTGATACTCTTGAATTATCACTATTTCCAAAACTCGCTCTTGGAATATTAGTAATATCACCAAGTTGTCTCCACCTATCAAGCACTGCAATAGATTGATTTTTTGGGTCAATCATACCTTCGGTTTCAATACGTGTAACATTCAACATGTCATTACCTTGAGAGCCTTGCAGAAATACAAACAAGCCGAATCCTTTATAGTTTAAATTACTAGTAATACCATAGAAGAAATCTGGATTGGCATTTCCAATAATGGTACGGTCTTCTGGACTTGGAGTAAACGTTGAGTTTCCATCTTTATCTACGTAGTAAGCATTACCTGTTGTAGGATCTACACCTCCAAAAATGTAGCCATATAAGGTACCTAAAGGTTCTCCTTCACGCACTAAACTAGCTTCGCCTCTACCACCCGTTATGCCACCTTGAAGTAGTTCTTGCCCAACTAAACTAATAACCTCGTTGCGATTGAAAGAAATATTAAATCCAGTATTCCATGTTAAGTTTTCAGATTTAATATTTACAGTATTTAAAGAAAATTCAATTCCTTTATTCTGAATTTCTCCAATATTTCTAATTGCATTATCAAAACCAGTAGCTGTTGGTAATGGCGCATTTAGTAGTAAGTCGTTTGTTGTTTTGATATAAGCATCAGCTGTAATACTAATTCTATTATCAAACATGGTAAGGTCAAATCCAATATTGGTTTGTTCAGATTCTTCCCATTTCAGTTCGAGATTTTCAATAGATGCAGGAAATGTTCCTGGTTGTGTAACACCACCAAATGGATAATTAGCACCTAATCCTACTCGTCCTAAATAACTGTAAGGATTAATATTGTCATTACCAACAATTCCCCAACCAGCTCTAATTTTAAGGTCATTTATAAAAGAATCGTCTTTAATAAATTTTTCGTTTGAAACTCGCCATCCTACAGAAAATGATGGAAAATAACCCCATCTTTTATTTGGACCGAATACACTAGATCCATCAGCTCTAAAGTTTGCAGTTAACAAGTATTTATCATCGTAACTATAATTAACTCGACTTAAAAATGAAGCGTTGGCTCTTTCCGATTTATCTGCAGAAGCATTGAAAAGTTCAGAACCACCATTAGGTGTGGTTACAGATGCGCTAGCAAAATTTCTTGTTTGAATACTACTGTTTTCAAAGGTAAACTTTTGTGCTACCGAACCAACTAAAGCTTCAATAGTATGTTTATCAACTACCGTATTGTAACTTAAAGTATTTTCGACAATATTGTACGACCTTTTATTAGTATTATTTATGCCTTGTCCACCAATAGCTACACCAAAACCTGTTCTAAATGGGTCGAGAAATGAATCAAACACTCCATGGCTATTGTCAATTCCGTAATTGAATCGATACTTGAAGTTTTTAAGAAATTTTCCTTCTAAATAAATATTTCCTATAAAGCGTTGTTCATTAAATTCTCTATCCAATCCATCTGTGCTTGCTAGTGGATTTTCCCAGTTTTGAAATGGATTACTAGAAAACATACCGTTATCATTAAAAACACCAATTATGGATGGCGTAGTTAATGCACCTAAAAGAATACCACCTTGGTTTACATTATTATTATCATTAACATCGACATCTTTGTATACAGTATATGCTATTCTAGTACCAACTTTTAACCAGTCGTTTATGTCTTGATCTAGATTAATCTTAAAATTATTTCGTTCTATTTCTGAGCTTCTTACTGCACCTTCTTGTGATAAGTGACCACCTGAGATAAAATAATTGGTACCATTAGTTTTACCAGAAACTGAAGCTTGATAATTCTGTGAAAATCCATTTTGAAAAATTTCATCTTGCCAATCCGTGCGTTCCGTAAAGCTGTTCCAATCGGTAGTTAATCCCATTTCTGTCATTAAATCTCTGTACTGTTCACCATTTAATACAGGTAAAGTATTCCATACTTTTGCTACGCCTGAATATATATCTATACTTACTTTAGGCTTAGAAGTAGTTCCTCTTTTTGTAGTGATTAAAACAACACCATTTGCACCTTGAGCACCATAAATAGCCGAGGAAGAGGCATCTTTTAAAATAGTTATAGTATCAATATCACTTGGATTTATAGACCTTGTATCAACGGTAGGTACACCATCAACAACATATAATGGCTCACTACTGGCATTAATTGAATTTGTTCCTCTAATTCGTACACTAAAACCTCCTGAAGGTTTTCCTGAACCAGAAATTACTTGTACACCAGCAGACTGACCTTGTAATAAAGAACCTACTTGTGTGTTTGGTCGCGTTTCAAAAGCTTCGCCATCAATAGTAGCCACTGAACCCGTAATATCTTTTTTGAGTTGTGAACCATAACCAACAAGTACCACTTCATTCAATAAACTTGCATCTTCTTGCATTGATACATTAATAACCGATTGGCCATTTACTAAAATCTCTTGTGTCTTAAAACCAAGATAGCTAAAAACCAATATCGAATTATTGGTTATTCCTTCAATTAAGGAATAATTACCGTCAAAATCTGTACTTACTCCTTTTGATGTTCCTTTTACAACAACAGAAACGCCAGGTAATGGTAAGGTTCCATTTTCAGTTACGGTTCCAGATACTTTAGTTTGTGCCATACTTTTATGAGTACACCATAATGAAATGAAAATTGCTGTGATGAAAACTACTTTTTTATAAATCATTTGCTTCTATTCTATTAATTGATGAAGTCTATAATATCTGTTGGTAAAATTACTCAGATATGGATTCTGAAACAATAGATGGATTTTAAAAAGTGGATTTTAAAAGATATTAAAAAAACACAAATAATTGATTTACAGTTTTTTAATAAAAATAAGTGCAGTATAATTAGTGGATTTTAAAATAGACTTTTGAAGATAACATGCAGAAATCAACAGTTTTCTTATAGAATTTTTGACAAAAACATTTATTTTTTAGACAGATTTTATCATTTTCTCAAAATTTGATTTGTCAATTGCGGATTTATTAATTGATGCTCTGTAGTTATAAATGGTATTTACAGAATATCTTAAGATTTTTGCTATTCTTGAACTATTAGTAATACCTAATTTTATAAGAGCAAGTATTCTTAATTCTGTATTTAATATCGTTTTATCTGTTAATACAATTTGTTTTTCTGGTTTTAGTAACCTATTGACATCGTCAACAAAATTTGGATGGATATGCAAAAATGAACTATCAAAGTTCTTATTGAATATTTGCAACTCTTCATCAATAAGCTGTTTAGACTTAGATAGTTTAAGGAGAGCATTCATTTGATTTGCATTAACATGTTTACTTACTAGTTTGCGATACACATCTAATTTTGTGATGTACTCGGAATATAGATTCAAAAAGTTACCTATATAATGCTCCTTAATTTTATCAACTTCTGAGAGCTCCTTATATAACTTTCTTAAATCTTCATTTGCAGTTTTCAATTCATTTCTTGCTAGTGAAACCTTTTTAACTTGCTTATAAACCGTGTAAATTGCTATTAATAAAAATGCCGCTAATACACTGATAAATAGTAGTGAGTACTCTAGTTTTTGCTTCTGCTTTGCTGTTTTCTGTTCATATGCTTTTGTAATTAAGGGCATATTATTGGCAATATCTATAAAGCGTATTCGTGAATTATAGAACTCGGCATCATCGTAAGAAAAATTGATGTATTTATGCGCTCTGTCTATATCACCTTCGGCAAAAAGAATTTTTGCCAATGTACCCATCGAAGCATTATCTTTTACCGATGCTTGAATATCTGATATAGCAGAAAGTGTTAAATATTCTTTTTGTTTGGTTGATTCACTATTCAACTCATACAATAAAGACCTCTCAAAAGTGATTAAAGAGAATAATCTAGAACCCATTTGGACTTTTTCTAGCCTTTGTGCATTAATTTTAAAAGCCATATCCAAATTACGGTTATCCCTAAATTCCTTTTCTTTAAGTCTTAAAGCTTCTTCTGTGTTTGGTTTTAATCTAGAATACAAAGAATCTTGATATGCTGTGTATCGTTGCGAATAAATTAATTTATTTCGGTTTACTGCCGTATTATAGGCCAGACCAGAATAACCTTCTTTATGAGCGATGAAATAGTCGTTAATTAATGATTCTGGGAGCGAATTTCGATCTATTTCACTTAATGCATCAATAGATTCTTTAAACCGACCTGTATTGACCAAAAGCAATCCCATTTTAAGTTTTGCTTCATCCAGTAATAGATGATTATTCAGTTTTTCTCCTATTTGAATATTTTTTTCAATGTATTGAAGTGCTTGGTTAAAACTGTAAAACTGATATTCTTCAAAAATTTCATTATTAATCCTAAACTGTTCTGTAAGATTTTTAGTCTTATTGCTTATTTCAATTAAAGATTTTATCCGTTCCTCCTTCTGAAAATCATAGACCTCATGGTTATTCATCTTAGACTCTAATACATTTATAATGGAATCTAGATTCTGAGCTATGAGACAATTTTGAAAAAGTAGTAGTAATATGATGCCTAAAGTGATCTTCAAATTATTATAAATAAGTTAATTTTAATAATACTTATAATTAGCTTCTAAAATAATGATAAAAACGCATCTTATGATATATAAAATAGAAGATATATTTTAGTTTCCATTTCAAGCATATTTTATTCCACTACTCCACCCATTCTTAAAAAGAATATTCTATTAGCAATTCAGATAAAGATTAGAAAAGAAAAAAATAAGGAAAAGTAGTAAGCCAATGCGCCAGCTGGCTCATTTACTAAAATAGTCCACTGGACTATTTCTTAACGTTCTGCCCTGCTTTTAACCAAAGCTCAAATTATATAATGCGGTACATCATAATCCGGTGGATGATTAAATATTAAAACATATTCTTAAAACTATATGATAAATCTAATTGACTAGTTTTTAAATTTTTCAGGACATTCGTTTTCATAAGTATGATTTAAACTTGAGTTATTAAACTCATAAGCCATTTTCTTCGCAGCGTAATTTAAAAGATTATGTATTTACATAATTTAACTTTGAATTATAAAAATAAGATTTGGTTTATCTAGATATTACGTTTTGGAATTCTTTTTCAAATCATGAGAATCTGTTCTGAGCCTTAATGGAAAGTCTTCCTCATTACCATATAATTTTATTTCTTGAATATCTGCTGGTAAATTAATACCATGAGCTTCTAAAGCTTCTTTCATATGTCGTATAAGGTTTCCGCGAGTTATAATAGCCGATTTTCTGTAATCTAATGTGTTTACCCAAAAAAATACTTTCAGGTTTACAGTGCTCACGGCTAATTCGTCTTCAAATACAAAATTTTCATGTGCTTCATCATGTACTATATCTTCACTACCGTCTAATATATTCTGGATGATCTGTTTGGCTTCGTCAATATTATCTTCATAGCCAATACCAATTGTAAAATCATTTCTAAAAAAACCATCTGCTGTATAATTTTCAACAGGCTTGGTTAAAACGTCGCTATTTGGCACGTAAATATCACGACCATCAAATGTTTTTATATGCATGTACCTAAAATTTAGTGCTTTTATTTTTCCAAATAAATCACCCACTTTAATAGTATCATTAATATCAAACGGTCTGTTAAAAGCTAAAATAATACCCGCTAAAAAGTTTTTACCAATGTCTTGAAATGCAAACCCTAATACAATTGCAGCGCCTCCAGCTGCTGTTAAAACACCAGTTGCGACACCGTTTAAACCAGCGACTTGTAAGGCTATTAATACAGCAATCACAGTAAGCACCAATTTAATAGCCTGTGCTAAAAAACGAGCCATCAAAGGATCTTCCGATTTTTTTAGAATTTTGCGTTTATAAATATTAGTTAAAAACCTAGCTATTAGAACACCTGCTATTATGACAAAAATACCTAATGCTATTCTTGGTAATATTGTAATGAAAGCGTTATAATACCCTTCTAGAGCATCAGTTAATTTATCGGAAGTGGTTTCTATAAATAGTGGCATATGTGTAGTTTAATTTTAATATGATATTTCTTTAAATATAATATGGCAATACTAGCGCTTCAAAACTGTGAATTTATGTTAATCTTATACATAAAAATTTAAAATCACTTATTCTAGCGTAATGATTTCGCTTTTTAAAATCCATTTACCGTTTACTTGCGCGCTTTGTGTTACAGTAATTTTATTAGGTCCTGTTTTTTTAAAAACATCAATAAGATTGAGATTTTTATGAACAGAGGTATTAATTACAATTGGTTCAGTAAGCAACGTGCCATTTGATGGATTAAAAACAAAAAGACTTTTAGTAGTAGGTTTTATATTCCAGAAACCAATCTCATCTGTCCCATCGCTATTAAGATCTTTAAGATTTTCTAATTCTGATTGATATGAATTTTTTATTGTGATAGGTTTTAACGTTTTACTACTAAAAAAAATAGTGCTATTGCAACCCTCTTTACATACTATAGAGTCCTTATTTTGTGTATTTGTTTTGGCAACTTTAACTATTTCTGGAGAAATTACAGTGGCATAATCTGATAAGCCGTCGCCATCAAAATCACCAAATAACTGTCGTTTATTAGACCTAGTCATAGTCTGTTCGCGAGCATTTGGAAAAATTGGTGCATTACTATTTTTGTCATTCTCATTCACGCCCTCTCGTAGTATTTTGAAAGCACCGTTTTTGTTTATTACTGAAAGATACGAAACGTAATTTGTTTCTATTTGATTGTATTTCACATGTTTAGTGAAAGTTACTAAAAAGCTTCCAGCCTCTTTGCTTATGGTAAGTTGGTTATTTAAAATTTGCTGAGTATAGTCTGGAAATTGCTGAAATAGTAAATTCTTGTCTTCTTGTACTTGGTTTTTAGTGTAATCTTCGCCATAATACGTGACTACATCCATATAATAACGTTTTAAATAGGGTGCTTTTAATTGTGTATGGGCATCATTCCATTGCCTTACAAATCTTTGTACTTCGTCTTGACCTTTTGGATTCATCTCATTACAACCAACAACAAATAAAAAACAAAAACATAATACAAATGGTACATACTTCATAAGGGATATTTAATTTTAACTCATAAATGAATTTTAAAGATACATGATTTTTTGATAAATTAAGATTTGATAGATGTATTGTTTATAGTACAAAAATCTATTTTCAGAATATCTATTGATAAAAAATAAAATAGGTATTCCAATATCTGAAGATGGAACTGATGAACATATTATAATTATTATGTTTAATTTTTGATAAAAATTGTTAAACAAAATATTTTTTTATTAACTTTAAAACGTAAACTTTAAAATGATAATTAAATGAAAGAATTAGGAAATTCAAATTTTGAAAATTATATAGGTGCCACAGAAGGTTTTTCTGAAATAGCCTATCAATTTACATCACATATTTTAACTCTGGGTTACGCCGTTATGTTAGCAGGGTTACTTTACTTTATTTTGACTATAAAAAATGTAGATAAAAAATTTCAGATGTCAAATATTTTATCGGCCGTTGTTATGGTTTCAGCTTTTCTATTATTGTACGCACAAGCTGAAAATTGGACATCCAGTTTTTCTTTTGATATAGATAAAGGAAAGTATTTTTTAAATCCAGAAGGCGATTTATTTAATAACGGTTACAGGTATTTAAACTGGCTTATCGATGTGCCTATGCTATTATTTCAAATATTGTTTGTGGTTAGTTTAACAAAATCTAAATTTTCATCAATAAGAAATCAATTTTGGTTTTCAGGAGCATTAATGATTATTACTGGATATATTGGTCAATTTTATGAAGTTACAGATCGAACTCAATTTTTTATATGGGGTGCTATATCTTCTGTGTTTTTCTTTCATATTTTATGGGTTATGAAAACGGTAATTAATGAAGGAAAAGTGGGAATACCAGAAAAAGGACAAAAAATATTGAACCAAATTTGGATATTGTTTTTAATTTCATGGTTTTTGTATCCTGGAGCTTATTTAATGCCTCATTTAGCAGGTATTGAAGGTTACTTTTTTAGTGAAGATGGTGTTATGGCAAGGCAGTTAACGTACACAGTTGCAGATGTATGTTCCAAAGTTATTTATGGTGTTATGCTTGGTAATTTAGCGTTAGTACTTAGTGGAAACAAAGACATGATAGAAACTAAATAGCTATAAGCTTTTTGCGCAAATATGAATGTCATACATAAAAAAAGTCGAAACAATTTTACAATAATCTCTGTTTTTAAGCAGAGATTATTTTATTTATGACTCAATATTAATTTCAGAATAAGTAAAAATTTTGATTTAAAACACCTTTTTATCATTTAATAATCAGATAACGGAATACTTATTTTTTTAAATTTTTAAAATATGTTTAAATTTCAATCTTCTGTTACCAATTGCGATTTGGATAAGCCTAATGCATATAAATCGGCTTTTACAGCCTCCATCATTTCTGGCGGACCGCATAAGTATACGGGACGAGTAACGTCCAAATTATTCTCATTTAAATAAGACTTGTTAATGTGTCCATGGGCATAAGCATCATGATTTTCATCTGATAATAAAAGATATAAATGATTACCCAACCATGCGTCAAGATTGTTTTTATATATAATATCTTTTTCTTTTTTATTACTGAAAAAAAGTTTATTACCTTTAAGTTCATCCTTATGCATAAGATCTTTAAAAATAGCAATAAAAGGGGTTACTCCTGCTCCACCAGCAATAAATGTACCTTTGCCCTTGTAAGCAATGGCTCCCCAAGGCTCTCCAATAATAAGCTGATCGCCAATGTTTAATGTTTCCAGTTTTTTAGTAACACCATCGTGAGACCTGTAAACTTTTATCGTAAACTCTAAATAGTTGTCTTCTGGTAAGCTTGTAAATGTAAATGGACGTTTTTTATTTTGAAATCCATCTTTATCAATTGCCATATTGGTTGCTTGGCCTGGCTTAAAAGAAAAGTCTTTTGGCTTATCTGCTACTAAGCGTAACACATTGTGATTGATATGTTCAATTTTTTGAAGGGTTATGTTGTAATCCATAGTATTATTTTAAATTATTTAACCTAAAAATGCTGTTTTTTTGAATATGGTATTAACTCAAAACATGGAAAAAATTGCTGATATCAAAAGGCACTAAAAAAAATCGTCAAATGGCTCAACATCTCTTAAATAAGGGAATATTTATAGCAAATAAGTTAATCTTTAATGCATGATTTAGTTAACTTGTTAAAAAATTACATATAATTATGAACAATAATAAAATCATATTTGAATATCACGATGTTTCAGCGAGTAACCGTTTAGAATCGTTTACAAAAGAAAAATTAGAAGCTATCTTCACAAGGTTCGATTTTGTGATTCGCGCTGATGTGTTTTTTAAAACTGAAAATACGACTTCTGAAGCTACTGGCAAGATTTGCGGTATTCGTATTAGTGCTCCAGGACCTCGCTTATTCGCTGAATCGTCTCACGATACGTTTGAAGAAAGCGTTTTAGAAACTATTAATGAGGTTAAAAAGCAATTACAAAAACGTAAAGACACTATGAAAACGTATTAGCATCGATGCTTTGAATATTCGCGAAATTAATTGATTAAATAACTTTTAAAAATTAAAAATAGATGATGAAAGATAAAAAAGAAAATAAAAGTAAAGAAGATAATACCACGTATAATCCTGAAATAACTTCAGATAATAAAGACGCCTTAGGAGAACGCATTGTAGAGCAGAAAAAAAACTTACAAGGTGATGACGCACAACTGCTTAATAGAGCTAAAAAAGTAGACTTCACAGGAAAAGATTTAGACGTACCAGGTAGAGATGTACCCAGCATAAAAAAAGGCACATTAAAAGATGAAGAAAATGAATTATATAGTCAAGGTAGCGGACATAACGACCACTTGGAGGACGCGCCAAATCACAATAAGTAGTAAAATAATATAGGTTTATATCAACTAATTATAACAACAAAAGCACAGTTAAAAACTGTGCTTTTGTTGTTATAATTAATAATTTGAGTTATTAGTTCTTTTTATAATTTACCATCCAACTGATGTTATATTGGTCGGAACATCTTCCATATAATGCATTCCACGACATTTCTTGAAATGGTGTATGCACAGTGCCATTTTCACTCAGTTGCTTAAATATATCTTCTCCTTTTTCTTTAGAATCAACATCTACACTTATATTAATATTTGTGCCGTTGGTTAAAGGTGTATCAGGAGAAGCATCATAAGCCATGATATGAAATCCGCTTCCTTTTAATTCTGCATGTTGCAATTTATCCCGATAGTTGCCTGGAATATCAATGTCTACATCATTATAGGTTTGTTCGTTTTGAATGCTTCCTCCCAAAATGGATTTGTAGAATTTGAGAGCTTCTTTACAGTTGCCATTAAAGGCTAAATATGGTTGTATTTTCATATGATAAATTTTAAATTAATAATATACTAGGCCTTTCCTAGTTAAATCATGTTCATTTTGAAATTACGTTTAATGTTCATTTGGAGTTAACTCGTTTAATAAAAATATTAATGTAAAAAGAAGCTCAATAATGCATTCTTAAAATGATGGCTGCTATTATAAGTAAAATCACAAACGCTCACCTTCTATTTTACTCCTTTTTAAGATTATAAATAATTATCTTGCATACTTAAAGACACACCTACTAACTATAATAAAACGGGGTGTTACATTGAAAGTGAAATAGACCGTATGATGTATACTATTATCGATATTGAAACTACTGGCAAAGGCAATAGGATAACCGAAATCTCAATTTTTAAGCACGATGGAGACACCGTCATTGATGAATTTACATCACTTGTTAATCCAGAACATATTATACCCACTCATATAACCGCGCTTACAGGGATTGACAACCAACTCGTAGCAAATGCGCCATTATTTGAAGATATTGCACAAGATATTTTAAGCATTACCGAGGGCACTATTTTTGTGGCACACCATGTGAATTTCGATTATAATATTATTAGGAACGAGTTTAAACGAATAGATATGGATTTTAATAGAAAAAAACTCTGTACTGTGCGGTTATCAAGACATTTATTACCAGGGCATCAATCTTATAGTTTAGGCAAGCTTTGTAGAGATTTAAATATAAATTTAGTGGATAGACATAGAGCTCGAGGTGATGCGGAAGCTACCGTAATTCTATTTGAGTTATTAATGAATCAGCCCACATCAAAACATGTTTTTCATACTTTTTTGAACAAAAATTCTAGAGAAGCCACCTTACCCCCTAACTTACCAAAACAAGTCTTTGAGGCTTTACCAAACACGACAGGTATATATTATTTCAAGGATAAGAAAGACAAAGTGATTTATATTGGTAAAGCTATTAATATAAAAAAAAGAGTGCTCAGTCATTTTTATTCTAAGACTAAAAAATCATTAGAAATGGTTAGAGAAACCCGAAATATTGATTTTGAAATTGCAGGTAGTGAAATTATCGCTCTACTTATGGAAGATGCTGCCATTAAACATCATTTCCCAATGTATAATAAAGCATCAAAACGAACCATCCAATCCTATGCTATTTTCTCATATGAAGATAGAAAGGGAATATTGCATTTAGCAACAAATAAAGGACGTTTAGTACCAAACCCTATTATGACTTTTTTTAGTGTTAGAGATGTAAGATTATACCTTGAGAGAATTTGCGCTAAATATAATCTGTGTCCCAAATACTGTCATTTGCAAGAATCCGTTTCTGAGTGTTCTCATTTTAGTATAAAGAGTTGTCATGGCATTTGTAAAAATGAGGAAAGTCCCGAAGTATACAATGATTGTGTATTAGAGGCCATACACCACATGTCTGAACAAAAAGAGGATATCATTTTGAAAGAAGAGGGAAGACATGCTAATGAAAATGCCTTTATTATGATTAGAAAAGGTGAATATTTAGGTTATGGTTTTATTGACAATGATGTGCAAATTAATCATATTGATGAATTAGAACCTTATTTAATACCACAGAAAAATAACATAGATATTCAAAAGATTCTTAGAAGTAAATTGTTGAATTTGTAATGATATTATCACAAACTTCAGAACGGTTTTGCTTATCTTTAAAAAAAAACTAATTGGATTTACTTACAGCATTGACTTGGTTTTCAAGTTTGTCATTTATGTATTTTGGTATGGGGTGCTTTTACTCCAAATTTATTATTTCTGAATTTAAACGTTATGCATTAACAAAATTTAGAAAATTTACTGGCTTTCTTCAAGTTTTAGGAGCTTTGGGATTAGTTTATGGACTATATTTCGTACCAATTGTTTTGGTTATAGCCGCCACAGGACTGAGTTTATTGATGCTAGCGGGATTTACAGTGCGAATAAAAATTAAGGACAATTTCATTAAATCTTCACCAGCGTTTGCTTACGCCGTTATAAACTTGTGTATTGTTCTAAAAGCTTATTTTAAATATTTTTAAATAGTTAAAAGAATAATTACTAAATTCATAATTATAAATAAAAAGGCAGGAAAAGATTTATATAACGGATCCTTAATTTTAAAATGCATAACTATAGATCCTAATAAAAGCATCGATAGTCCAATTGCACCTATTAAGGTTAAATATTCTAATACTATAGAAGCAAGAAGTATTAATGCCAAGGTTACTTTTAAAGAACCAATAATGTAGCAAAAACCTTTTGATAAGCCATAAATTTCAAATTCTTTAAAAATATTTTTAGCATCTCCACCTCGCCATTTTGTGGGTTTCATAGGTTGTACTAACCAAACATTAAGAATACTTAAACCAACTATTACCTTTAATGCTATTAATGAATAATTAATTAATTCCATTCGTTTTAATTTTAAAATAATAAATTTATCTAAGTTAAAAAAATAATAGATTTAATCGCCAAAAAACTTTTGAAACCTCATCTAAACACTAATTTTAAACAACATAAATACGCACTTTTTTCTTTTTTAAACGTGAGTTATTTAATTTTTCAATTAATGCATCAGTTTTGGTTAATGGAACCGCTACAAAAGCACAATCTTGTTTAAGTTCAATAGTGCCTAATTCGTCCTTGTTTAAACCACCCTCCTTAATAAACATACCGGCAATATCACCTTTCGAAATTTTATCTTTTCGTCCACCTGAAATAAATAACGTTTGCCAATATGCAGGTTTAATAACGGCTTTTTTACTTATAGCACTACCTTTAACATCCATGATAAATTCTGGCAATAATTGATCTTTCCATTTCAAAATATAGGCTGTTCCATGAGCATTCATACGAGCAGTTCTACCATTTCTGTGAATAAATTCTTCTTCATGTCGTGGCAGTTCATAATGAATTATGTAGCTCAGTTCAGGGATATCGATACCTCTTGCCGCTAAATCTGTGGCTACTAGTACATGGCTCGATCCGTTTCTAAATTTAATTAAAGCACGTTCTCTATCTATTTGCTCCATACCCCCTGAAAAACAGGCATGACTTATTTTATGTTTTGTTAAAAACGAACTAACATCACTAATACTATCTCTTAAATTACAGAAAACAATTCCAGGTTCGTTACCGATATGTTGTAATAAACTCTGCAATGTTTTGAGTTTATTTTTATCTGGAGAAACTAATGTTTTAATGGTAAGTTTAGATGCTACTTTTTCTTTAAGATAATCAACCATTACTGGTTTATCTAATCTAACAAAACCAGGTACTTTAACACCTTGAGTGGCAGAGGTTAAAATACGTTTATTTATAGCTGGTAATTGACCAATAATGGCTTTCATTTCTTCTTCAAAACCATCTTCTAATGATTTATCGAACTCATCTAAAACAAGAGTTTTAATGCATGATTTAGAAAAACGTTCGCTATTAAAATGATCTAAAATCCGTCCTGGAGTACCAATTAAAATAGCTGGACGGTGTTTAATTTCAATTTTATCTTTAGACATAGATCTGCCGCCGTAAACAGAATTTACTTTAAAACCAGAACCCATTGAGCGAATTACTTGTTCTATCTGTATGGCTAATTCTCTTGATGGCACTAATATTAAAGCTTGAATTTCGCCAACTTCTGGATGTAAGGTTTCTAATAAAGGCAATGAAAAGGCAAGCGTTTTTCCCGTTCCTGTAGGGGATAATAGAATAGTGTTTACCGTATTATTAATAACAGATATTGCTTCTTTCTGCATAACATTAAGCGACTCAATATTTAATTTATTGAGTATATCTTGCTGATTTTTGATGTCATTAGCCATTAATATTTCTTATTTTCAGGAGTTTCTATTTTGGTATTTACAACATTTACTTTCTTAAGTGTTATGCTAAAACTTTGAGAAAATCATATATTTAAATCGTTGGATTACCATAGCATTTAAAGTACAAAGATAGCAATACGATATTCTATAATTGATAAAATTATAGTTCTTAGATTGTAATCATAAAAAAAGGATTACCCCAAAGGATAATCCGATATGTTATCAACAAAATAATAAGACTGTTGACTTACTGAAAATTTCTAATATCTCTGTTGAGTTTAATGTCTTTTGTTGCGATATACATGCCATCTTTCTCTTCATCTAATCTTAACATACTTTGTACTGCTTTGGCGCGACAAGCAAGAGTTAAGGAAGGAATTAGTGGATCGTCATTAAAAAAGAATGAATTAATTTCATATTCTGATTTACCAGGTTCTTTTATAATGCGATGGATTTGTTTAAGCTCTTTAGAACGTAAAAATTTCCCAGGGACAAAGGTGTAAATAGTATATCGACCATCAGCGTCTGTTTTAACCCAACCGCGATGATGAACGTAACGTTTACGATATTCATCTTTTTTTAATACGTAATTACCATCTTCATCTGGTTGATTTATATAAAGGATAACATCTTTTGCAGGCGTTACGCCATCAGCAAGGTATATGGTTCCTGTAATTTTTATTTTATTAGGTTTAGTTTCAAAATCTGGGATTGTATCTATATTATTTAATTGTTTTTCTGAATAATCGTAAATAGCACTTCTTTTTTTGTAATTTATAAGAACGTCTTCTGGCACAGAAGCATATTCTTGAGCGTAAAGGCTATTAGAGAAATTTAATATGTACAAAACACACAACAGACCAATTAATTTATTCATGAGGGTTTTTTTTTATTATTTTAAAAGTAGTTAACTTATTCGTTAAAATTTTAAAAAATCGTTTGAACAATAAAATTTTACGACGAATAGATGAAATGTAAAATTTTATAGAAAAAATGAAATTTTTAATTTAAAATAAGATGTCAAGGATTAAAGTTATTTTTAATAAATATTTTAGCATAATTGGCTTTAATTAAAAAGTATATAAAATATGATCGCTGTGCTATTGAAGATTTTTAATATCATCTTTTAGGACGATATCTTTTGTAGCTACAAGAATATCATTTTCTTTTTCCAGTTTAAGCATGCTACGCACAGCTTTAGCACGAGACGCTAGAGATAAATAGGGCATTAAAGGATCATTATCAAAAAAGAATGAACTAATTTCATACTCTGATTTACCAGGTTCTTTAATAACACGGTGTATTTGCTTAAGTTCTTTTACGCGTACAAATTTACCAGGCATAAATGTATAGATAGTATAAAGACCATCAGCATCTGTTTTTATCCAACCTCTATGGTGTACATAGCGTTTCCGGTACTCATCTCTTTTCAACTCGTAATCACCATCTTCATCAGCTTGAAATACATAAAGTATAACGTCTTTTGCTGGTGTTACGCCATCAGCAAGATAAATGGTTCCCGTAATTTTTAACTTATTCTCTTTTGTATCAAAATCTGGAATGATTGCTGTGTTGCTTATATCATTCTCTGGGTAGTCATAAATAGCACTGCGCTTTTTATAATTGGCTGGTATAGCTTCAGCACTTGCATAATCTTGTGCAGAAAGTAAGTTAGAAAAAATAAAAGTAAACGTAAGTAGACTAAGAGTAAGTAGGTTTTTCATCGGGGTGTTTTTTTTAATTTGGTCAAAACTAATTAACTCATCCCCTTCACATTAAAAAAAATCGTTTGAACTATAATTTTTTTCGATGAATAGATTAAATACCATGTATTAAAAAAAGAATTATTCTATTTTTTCAATGAGTGCTCCTGAATAACGGATGGGGAAACGGGAAGGGCTATTTAGAAAAATGTCACTTCTTAAGCTTGGGAATATAGTGATATTAGTATTAAAACGTTCCGATTTACTTGTTGCTATAAAGGATATGCTGTAACTACCATTTTTATTTTTCACAACCTCATAATCTTCTAAAACACCTTCAAACTGTATGGCGCTGTCTCCTCCACCATAGTCAACCTGCATTTGCCGTTCCCCATAATATGGTAAATAAGAAGAAATACTATCACCAGAAATAGTTAAAAAATTAGAGTTCCCTATTAAATTAATGGCGCCCGTTGAGTTGCCTGGTTGTAATAAACCCGAGTTGAGCACCTGTTGCATAGCCATAGTATTTCTAGGATAGGCCCAATCAGATTCAATGCTAAAATTTCTTTTCTTTAGTAAAGACGATAGGGCTACCGTGTCTTCTAACGTGGCATTAGATTTTGATGAAACGCAAGACACCATAATGATTAATAAAAAAACAAGGCTATAATGTATATGTTTCATTCGTATTTTTCAAATAGATTGTATGAATAAATAAATTATTTGTCGTCTGTTTTCAGAGCTTTTAAAGGTTGAATATCTTGACGAACTTTTTTGTAAACTTGGTATTGAATTCTGGTTAATAAATCTTTCATTTCAAGTGATTCTTTTACCATAAGTTTAGTTAAAGTATCTAATTCTTCTATGCCGTCTAAATCTTTTTTTGCTTTTTTTGATAGTACTAAATAATCTTGAACCTTATCAAGAAATATAGGATACTGGGTACCATCTAGCCCCAATTGAGCGTCATAGGCTTTGGTTATTTTTTCCGCGTCTTGCCTTATTTTTTTTGTTTCATTAGTATTGTCAGGATATTGAGCAAATGCTAGCGTTGTAAAAAAAATTAAGAATACTGTAAATATTTTTTTCATAGTTTTTGTTTTAATACAAATTATAGAAAATGAGCCATTAAATCAAATAATTTAAGACTTCTTAACAGAATTTTAGAGATTTTAACAGCAAGCATTTAAAACTAACTGATGGTATTTTGTGAATTAGGAATAATTAAAACTCGCGCTTACCAAATTCGCTATCAATAAACTTAGATTTATTTTTAGCTTTGTTGAAGGTATAAGATAAATTTAATGTTATCATATCAACCTCATAAACATAGTTTGTTGTTGTAAAAAATTCATCAGGTCTAGAGGTTGTAATACGTTGCTCATTAGAATTTAAGAGACCCATATCAATGTTTTGCCATTGTAATGTAGCGACCAACTGATTATCTAAAAATGACTTTTTAAACGTTAAGTTGGGTGAATAAAATCTGGAATCTTCACCCAAAGCCGTATTGCTATCCGATAGATAATTAAAGGTGAATTGCAATGAGGCGTTCTCCCAAAAGTCATAAGTAGCATTTAAATTGATCGAATATATGATTGCTTCACTATCAATACCATAACGTCTTTCTACACCATCTCTATGTTTAAAATTTAAAACACCATCTATCGCATAATTATAAATGTTGACTCCAATAAAGTTACTCCATTGTTTAGTCGGTTTTAGAGTTGCTCCCAGTTCTAAACCTACAGCATTACTTTTACCAACGTTAGAATATACGCGATTAATAATACTATCTATAACTGCTCCGTTAGGTTGATATGCTAGAGTATTTACACGATTAATCACATTATCTACGTGCCTAAAATACGCCATAGCGTAAATTGAATTTCCGCCTTTTATTTTTTTTGTCATACCCAATTCCACCAAATCGATAAATTCTGGACGAAGCGTATTATTACCTTGCTCAAAAACTTCTGAATGCTCACGTTCAGCAAAACTATTCATTTTAAACGTGGTGGTTCGTTCTATCCGTTTACTGTAAGCTGCTTTTAAGTTCGTTTTATTATCTACCGCATATTGCACAGATGCTGATGGAAATAACTTTATAAAATCAAATTTGTAAATATTGGATGTCGTTTCACTGGCTAATTTTTCAGTATACGTTCTATTCATAGATTCCAAACGAAACCCAGCATTGTAATCCCATTTATTTTTTGAACCTGTTAATTGTGCATAGCCTGAGTGAATAGTCCGTTTCAATTCAATATCACTCGAAAATTCTGGAACTAGAATCCCATCGCGTTCATAAACAAATTTACCTTCATGGTCTAAATCACGATACTGATATCCTGTTTCAATAGTACCGAATGAGAACGGTTTCCAAGCATAATCTAAATTAATTCGTGTTCCGTATAGCGGGTTATCATTGGTATTAAATTCCCTTTGATAGATTATACTTTCGTCTGGAAAGCCAACATTATCATTTTCTGTTGGACCGCCCAAAAAGGTGTACTCATATAAAAATGACGTTGATAATTTTGATTTATCATTAAAAGTATGCGTGTAATCAAAACTACCTAATGCAAAATCACCTTTTCTAATCCTTAGGTTATGATTAAAATAAGTAAACTCATAAAGTCTGTTATTACTGTCAATAGGAGACACAGCATAGTTATTATAAACAATATCTGCTAACCGATCTTTAGTACGTTTTCCAGCAAATAAACCAAGTGAGAAAGTGTTGTTAGCATCAGGTGTAAAATCGACATTAAAACGACCATTATAGCTTATTTCATCAAAACTACGCTCCCCGTCTGACGGTAAAAAGGTGGTTTTATTTTCAGCTTGATTAATGATAAACATATCGCCTTCTCGCCTACCAGAGATATCATTTCGCTGATAACTTACACCTACAGAAATATTCCATTGATCTGTCAGCTTATTTACTGTTGCATCAATACCGTAACGTTGTGCCGCTACTTGCGTATTATAAGGCTCTATAGATGGTAAACCACCACGCAAGTTTACTTGTGTAAAAGTGCCATTTATGGCTCCTTTTTTAGTAATGATGTTTAGAATACCTCCTTTGCCTTCGGGGTCGTATTTTGCTGATGGTGCTGTAATAAGTTCAACGGTTTCTAAAGCATTTGCTGGGAGCTGTGCTAAAATAGTGCTAACATCGCCTTGTGTAGGTTTACCGTTTATTAAAACAGCAAACCCTTGACTACCCCGAACACTTATTTCACCCTGTCCATCAACCGTAACAGACGGTAGGTTTTTTATAACATCAACAGCATTTCCGCCTTGGCTATTTTGAAACTGACTACTATCAAAAACCTGTCTGTCAATTTTATTTACAAGTGTAGAACGTTCTGCGTTTACAATAACTTCATTAAGCGCATTTCCTAAAGTTAATTTTATAACACCTAAATCTAAAGTTTCATTCCGTCTTGTTACCGAAATATTTTCAACTTTTTTAGATGTATATCCCATAAATGAAGCTTCCAAATAATACAAACCTAATTTAATATGTTCAATGGAAAATGTACCATCAGCATTAGAAATAACGCCCGTAACCAAACTATTGTCTTGTTTATTATATAGAGCTGCTGTGGCATACTCTAAAGATGAACCATCTTGATCGTCGATAATTTTTCCTGTAATTTGTGAAAATAAGCTACTTGATATGAGAAGGCATAACCATACCAATAAGGTATATTTTGTATCAATAGAACTGGAGCATTTCATATTATAAAACAATAATTAGTTTGGGTTTGTTATTATGGTGCAAATATATATTAAGACCTAAAACTTCCTATGAGAATCTAAATAAAATCTTATCTATTGTGGATTCTTAACTTTAATTGAACCTATTAATATAACTAACAGAAAAGCTAAAGTGATGTAACTTATATAACTGTAAGAACCTAAAGTCGTAAAACAATAGCTAAATAAACTAGGCGCTATGGCACTGGCAATAACTAAAAAACTCATGACTTTACCTGTAATAGCACCTAAGTATTTTCTCCCATAATACCGAGGCCATGTTACAGCATTAACCACTGCAAATAAACCACCAAGTATGCCCAAGCCTAAAATTAGCATATAAACCCCATAAATAGTATTTAAAAACAGCAAACCAAAAGAAGCAAGAACGCCTGCACAAAGCATAATGTATAAATAAATTTTATGATGTATGTAATCACTTAAAACATTACCTAATGTAGAAACAAAAATGGCAATAATTGAAATAGGCAGAAAAGCAGCAATGGCTTGAGATTTTGAATAATCATGACTTCCAAAAATGGAAACAACGTGAAAACTAAACCCTGTAATAAAAAAGCTATTAAAGGCGAGTGCAAATCCTATCATCCAAAACGCTCGTGTTTTTTTAGCATCATTTAAAGTGAAGTTGGTTTCAGCTTTTAGTGTTTTACTAGTTTTTGATATTTTAATATTACCATCAGGCATAAGTCCAAAATCTTCTGGCTTATTTCTATAGAATTGTATGATAAAAATGCTGAAAATAAATAGGCACAATGCTAGTATTTGCCAGCTCACTTCCCAGCCATTATTATCTATTAATTGATTTATAAAAATTGGAGCACTCGAAAATCCTAGAGATACCGTAATACTACTTATGGCATTCACCTTACCTCTATTCTTATCAAACCACATCATTAGCATGTTTCGGGATGACATGGTTAGAACGCCTTGACCGCAAAACCGTATGCCAAAAAAAAGAAGGGACATGAGTATAAAAGGAATCATCATAGAATTAGAATTCAAGATGGATTTACTAGTCTCACTTATTTCAACCGATATTGAACATAATAATAATGAAACACCTAATAAAAAAGCAGCAAAAAACGCAACATAACGAGCACCAAACCTATCAAAAAGCACACCTGCTCTGGCTAAAAAAAATGAACTTAATAAGGTCCCAAACATGTAGGCATTGCTAAATTGGTTTCTGGATAAACCAAGCGCATCTTTTACAGGATCTGTAAATACAGAAACGCCAATGGTTTGCCCAGGTATACTTGCTAAAACACCAATACTTGCTATAATAAGGATTACATAACCATAGAAAAAAGAAAATTTATTGGGATTTATAAAAGAAAATCTATTTACGTTTGGCATATTTCTATTTGGAAAATAGCAAATGTACTTGATTTTATTAGAATGTGTATTGCTTTAAACATAACAAGATTTCAATTATTTTTTAATGATATTTTGATTTATAGAAGATGGCTTGACCTTATATTTGTAATTCGTTTCTTTTCATAATTATGAATTATAAGTTACTAGTGCTTTTTAGCTTAAGTTTAATCTATTTAGTAGGGAATTTATCTTATGCTCAAAACAAATCCATAGAAATTAAAGGAAAAGTTACTGAAGCTAATAACAGTTTACCTATTGAATATGCTACCATTTCTATATTAGATAAAAAGACAAATACACCTATAACGGGTACCATTTCAAATGTAGAGGGTGATTTTTCAGTGAACACAGAGTCTGATGATTTTTATATCGAAATTAGTTACATAGGCTATACGACCAAAACCTTCAAAACTTTCAATAGATTTAAAAACATGGTGGATTTAAAAGAGGTTGTATTATCCGAAGATTTGCAAGCATTGAGTGAAATTATTGTGCGTGCTGAAAAATCGCAAACCGAATTTAAACTTGATAAACGCATATTTAATGTAGGTAGCGACTTAAGTTCTACGGGCGCTAGTGCCTTAGAAGTTTTAAACAACGTACCTTCTGTTAACGTAAGTATTGAAGGAGCAGTTAGTTTGCGCGGAAGTCAGGGTGTTCAAATATTGATAAATGGAAAACCTTCAGTTTTGGCATCGGCAGATGGAAATGCATTGGGAACTATAACCGCAGATATGATTGATAGAATTGAAGTAATTACCAATCCTTCTGCTAAATATGATGCATCGGGCACCTCAGGAATCATTAATATTATCATAAAAAAATCCGAAAAACGCGGTTTAAATGGCTCTGCTTCCATAAATGTTGGTGTACCTAATAGCAATAGTTTTGGTTTAAGTATTAATAAACGCACTGAAAAATTCAACGTATTTAGTCAAATTGGAGCAGGTATAAGAACATTTAAAGATATAAGAAAAAGCATAAATCGTGATATTCTTAACGACACGACTATTACTAGTGATGAGCGCAGTAATTTTGATGAAAAGTTTAGTAGCTTCCTTTTAGGAACAGATTATTACATCAATGATACTAATGTTTTAACACTTACGGGTTCATATGCGTATGAAGTTGAAGACCAAACCTCCAAAGCTAATTTTAATAGATTTTTCAATGAAAATAATGTAACTGATAGTTGGATAAGAAGTCAAAAAACAGAGGCTACAAACCCTAAAATAAATTATGAATTGCAATATAAAAGAGATTTTAAACGGCATGAAGATCAAGATTTATTATTTAGTGCTTTAGGAAGTAGTTTTGCAAAAGATCAATCTTCTGTTTTTGAAAATAGGACTATTATTGGTGATGAACCCTATAGTTTGCAAGAAACTCGTACAGACTACTCACTAGAAGATTACACCTTTAAATTGGATTATACACACCCCTTTTTAGAAAAATATATTTTATAAGCAGGTTTACAATATGCTATTAATATAGTGTCCAATGATTTTGAAGTCAGTAATTATAAGGATAATAATTGGGTTATAAACCCAGATTTAACTAACGTATTTGACTTTGACCAGAAGGTATTAGCTTTTTACAATACCTTAGCTTACGAAGCTGGTATATGGGGATTAAAAATAGGACTTAGAGTAGAAAATACAAATATAAATACCTTATTAAAAACAATCAATATCTCTAATAATAATAATAATAATAGGTATACCAACTTGTTTCCTAGTATACATTCATCATATAAAATATCAGATGATGTTTCATTACAAGCAGGATATTCAAGACGGATAAATAGACCTGGATTGAGACGATTAAATCCATTTAATAATATTAGAAATAATTTTAATATCTCTAGAGGCAACCCGAATTTACAACCTGAATACACTAACGCTTATGAAATTACCAGTATTCATAAAATAAAGAATACCTCCTTAAATTTTAGCTTATACCATCTTTATACCACTTATGTGGTAGAAAATATTGTCACCTTTAAAGATAATGTGAGCACTTCTCAACCAGAAAATATAGGAATTAGCAATACGCTAGGTTTCGAAGCTAATGGAAAATATAATCCTGTAAATTGGTTTACCTTGACTGGAGATTTTAATATGAATTATTTTAATAGAACTGGAGTTTTTGAAACACAAAATTTCGATTTTAAAGGTAATAAATGGAATTCAAGTTTAACTTCTAAATTTAAATTACCATTAAAATTTGATTTTGAAATGTCTGGAAATTATAACTCAAAATATACGAGTATACAGGGTGAAGTATCTGAAAGTTATTTTGTTGATTTTGGTGTTAGGAAAAAGATTTTAAAAGGAAAATTTATTTTGAATTTAAGTGTTCGTGATGCATTTGCAACGCGTATTGATGAAAGTTTTTCGTCGCAAGCAGATTTTTATTCTTTGGATAGTAGAAAACGCGGACGCTTCTTGACTTTCGGAATTAGCTACGGATTTGGTACAGGTGATGCCATGGAATTCTCTGGTCAACGGCGATAAATATTCTGAGAAAAAACAATTGAATAAATTATATAGGTGTTTTTATTTATAGCAAAACAATAATATAGATATCATCCATATTATTGTTTTAGCTATTAGTAATTTTATTCTATTATTAATTCGATGTCTGTATTTAAAAGTTTTGAAATTGGACAGACTTCCTTAGCCTTTTGGGCAATTTCTTTAAATTTTTCATCTTCAATATTTGGTACATCGCCTTTCAAATTTAAAACGATTTTGCTAATACTTCCATCATCAAAGGTTACCGTGGCGTTAACATCTAATGTGTTTGCAGTAAAGCCATCCTCATTTAATAAAAAACTGAGTTGCATGGCAAAACAACCTGCGTGGGCTGCACCAATTAATTCTTCTGGATTAGTGCCTTTTTTGCCATCTTCAAATCTAGTATGAAATGAATACGAGGTGTTTTCAAGTACTTTACTACCTGTTGTTAAGTTTCCTTTACCTTCTTTTCCACTTCCTTTCCACTGTGCGCTTGCTTTTCTTGTAAATTTCATCATATTTTATTTTTTAAATGTTTCAGTTAATAAAGTTTTTAATGCTTCCCACGATTTTGCATCTGCTTCCGCGTTATATTCTAAAGGCAAACTAAATTTTTCACCTAATGCAGTGGCATCTTTACTTGTATACGCATGTTTTGCTCCTGGGTATGAAATATATTCATAGTCGGCATTTATACTATCCATAGCACTTTTAAAAACAGTAATAGATTCTTCTGAAACAAAAGGATCATCTGCTCCATTGGCAACAAGGACTTTTACTTTTAGTTTATCATTTGGCATTATTGGTAATTGAACACCACTGTGAAAAGCAGCAACAGCATCTAAATCTTCACCCGCATTTGCCATAGTTAAAACTACACTTCCTCCAAAGCAGTATCCTATAGCGGCAATATCTTCACTATTTACCGATGGGTGATTTTTCAATAGTTCTAAAGCAGCATCAAATCGCGTTTTAGCAACATCAATATTCTGCATTACCATACTGGAAAATTTTCCAGCATCTTCTGGGTATTGTGCTTGTTTACCATTACCATACATATCAATAGCAATAGCTGTATAGCCTAATTCTGCTAACATATCGGCACGTTTTCTTGTATAATCATTATGTCCCCACCATTCATGAACCACAATAACACCTGGACGTTTATCTTCTATATTTTTATCATAAGCTATATAGCCTATCATTTGAGTACTATCTGTGCTATATATAACTTCTGAGCCTTCAATATTTATTTCCTTTGTAATAGTATCCTCAACTTTTTCTTTTGGCTTTTCTTTACAAGACGTGATTCCAAATAAAATTGTTGATAAAAGTATTAGTGTAAATTTAAATCTCGTTTTCATTTTTTTAATTTTTCTTTATTAGGCTAATTGTTTTTCAGTAGCTTTAGGATAATCGGTATAACCTTTTTTTCCAGTTGTATAGAAAGTGTCTTCATCCCATTCAGCAGTTTCTATATTATTTTCAAAACGTTCAACTAGATCTGGATTTGAAACGTATAGTTTTCCAAAGGCAACCAAATCAGCATGACCATCATCTATAACTTTATTTCCAGTTTCCTTAGTAAATCCAGCATTTATTATTAATGTTCCGTTGTAAAGCGGTCTAAAATGTTTGGCTATGTTAGTAACAGCATAAGGAATATCAGAAACATCATTAAAAGGTTCAGATAAATGAATATAGGCCAAATTATATTCATTTAATTTCTTAATGATGTATTCAAACGTTGGTATGGTTTCTTCGTCCATAGACATACCAAAAAGATTATTTAACGATGGATTAAATCTCGCTCCTATTTTCTCTTCTGGAATTATATCTTTTATGGCATCAAGCACATCAAAAAAGAATCGGGCTCTATTTTCAATACTTCCACCGTATTCATCTGTTCTATGATTAGAAGTTCCGTTGAAGAATTGATGAAATAAATAACCGTTTGAAGAATGAATTTCTACGCCATCAAAACCTGCTTTTACAGCATTTTTTGCTGCATTTTTAAAATCATTAATAGTATCTTGAATGTCACTTTTAGTCATTGCTTTTGGAGTCACGGTGTCTTTAAAACCACTTGGAGTATATGATTTTGCATTGGGATTTATAGCGGATGGTGCTACTGGTAAATGGCCATCATGAAAATCGGGATGCGACATACGGCCTACGTGCCATAATTGGATAAAGATTTTCCCACCTTTATCATGAATGCGTTTCGTGACTTTTTTCCATCCTTCTATCTGTTTATCAGAATATATTCCAGGAGTGTTAATGTAGCCAACTGCTTGTTTTGAAACTTGTGAGCCTTCTGTGATGATTAAACCAGCAGATGCACGTTGTTCATAGTAAAGTCCGTGTAATTCATTAGTTGGTTTGTGTGCTTCATTATCGGCTCTACTCCTAGTCATTGGCGCCATAATAACACGGTTTTTAAGGCTTAGATTTTTGCTTTTATGGGGTTTTAATAAAGGTTGTTTACTCATTTTTATATTTTTTAATTCTACTAAATATAACAGAATAAAATGGAGAAAAGAGTAAATTTTGATAAGAGTAAACTATGCGTCTATATAAGAATTTTATGAATAGAAGCCATCCAGTCTTCGATGTTCGTTTTATTGGTGTTAAAAGCCATACTTCCATTTCCATAGGGCGCATAGACCTCTTCTTTGGTTACTGAAAAGAAACCTACTGTTGGAGTTAATGAAGCGCTTGCCAAATGCATAACACCATTATCTGCAGCAATAAATATAGAAGTGTTTTTAATAATAGCCCCCATTTCTCTAATGTTTTCACTGTAAAAGTGAGGAGCTTTGAAATTTATTTTTGAAATATTTTCAATAGGTAGCATCTCGATAATATTATAATCGGGATATTCTTTTAACAGACGCAAATAAAAAGTTCCCCACCAATCTTCCGAGTAGCATTTTTCTCCCGTTGCATTGGTATAAATGCAAATGGTTTTTTTATCATTTTTAATAATATTATCCAAGATTTTTTTTCCTATAGAAATTTCATCTTTACTAAGTTTAATATCTAAAAGCGGTAATTTTTTATCATTTTTATCGAAACCCAGCTTGTTTAAATAATGTCTTAAATCATAAACAGAAGCTTTAGCAATATGACGATAATCTTGAAATGTGTACTCAAGCTCGTTATAAGATTCTCCAAAAACTTTAATTTTAGCTTGAGCCATTTGGGTAAGTAATCTGCCAGAAGATGAATTTTTATCGGCATTAATAACTAAATCGTACTTTTTATTTTTTATTGAAAACCAACTTTTGGCATAATTAAAAACATTGCTGAAGGGCTTTTTGGGAAGTTGAATAATTTTTTTAACCTGTTTATAGTTTTCGAATACGGGAAAAGCCACACCTCCTTTTACAAATAAATCGATTTCGCAATCAGGGAATGTATTGATAACTTCCTGAACAATGGGTGTTAATAACAACTGATTTCCCAAGCGATGATTGGGACGGATAATCAAAACTTTTTTAATATCAGTAATTTTAAACACTCCTATTTTGGGCTCAGAATACGTGCGTCCAACATTTTTAGTAATGCTGTTCATCAAATCTCTTCTAATCTTATTAATACGTTGTTTGAATGTCATAGATGCCTAAACAAATTATAAAGAATGCCAAAAATACAAAGATACTATATGGTAGACAAGCTTGATAAATATCACTACTAATTAAAATTGTTTAAGAATAAATATTTAAAATGCAACCTTTCATTTTTTTAGTTGTCTATAATAGTAGCTTAAAAAATAAAACTAATTTTAAGCTGAATTAAAGACTAGTCAATTTAATTGGAAACCAATATTTTATATACACATAAAGACCTTGTAGAAAAAAGCAAGTTAGGCGATAGAAACGCTCAGTATAACCTTTACGAGCTTTATGTAGAAGCTATGTATAATGTGAGTATGCGAATGATGCGAATAAAAGAAGATGCCGAGGATGTGGTTCAAGATAGTTTTATTGAAGCTTTTAATAATTTATCATCTTTTAGATATGAAAGTACTTTTGGGTCTTGGTTAAAGCGCATTGTAGTAAATAAAAGCATTAATCAATTAAAGAAAAAGAAAATACCTATTGTACCTATTGAAAACGAAATGTATCGTATAAAAAATGTTGAAGAAGATGAAAAAGCAGACACGATGGATATTAAAAAAGTTATTAAAAGTATACGATTATTGCCAGCTGGATATCAGCAAATTATAAATCTGTATTTAATTGAAGGTTATGACCATGTTGAGATTTCAGAAATATTGAATATTTCACCATCAACTTCTAAATCTCAATATCACAGAGCAAAGAGAAAATTAATTGAAATTATAAAAACATTATGATGGATGATTTTGAAAAACATATAAAAGAAAATAAAGTCCTTTTTGATGAGTATAAAGCAGATAAAAACAAGATTTGGGCTAATATTGAAGCTGGATTAAATACGCCAACGTCTAAACCAAAAGTTATCAAACTTTGGAATACTGCCGCCTTTAAAGTAGCTGCTATTATTCTTATTGCATTGGGTTTGTTTTCATTGGTAAACATTTTTAACAATACAGAAATAGAACAACAAAACACCAGTGCAAATCAAGAATTAAATGATATTGATGCACACTACAAAGGTTTAGTTGCGTATCACGTTAGGTTGGTGCAAAAAAGTTCAAAATTAACTCCAACTCAGAAAAAGGAGTTCCTATCATTCATGGATGATTTAGATGCGGAATATAAAACTTTGAAATCTGAATTTAATAAAAACCTAGATAGTGAGCTTGTACTAGAAGCCATTGTGATTAATTACAAAAAAAGAATTGAATTAATAGAGAACTTATTAAAGCAAATTAACAGTTCTAAAAACACAGAAGAAACCGATGTGTACACTTTATAAAAAATTAGCAATAATCGCTTTTTTAGCGACAAGTGTCTCAATACATGCGCAAGAAATGTTGACAAAAAAGATTGAGAAGACTTTTAAATTGACCAATACCGGAGAATTACATTTAGATAATAAATACGGACGTGTAAGTATTAACGGATGGGATGAAAATAAAGCGGTAATATTGATTGATATTAAGGTAACTAATAAGAAAAAGGATAACGCCAAAGCTCTTCTTGATCGCATAGAAGCCAATATTAGAACAGCAACTAATTTTGTGAGTATAAAATCTGAAATTTCAGAAAAGAATACCAGCTTTTTCTCAAGATATTTTAACAAAGTAAACCCGTTTGAATTTGATAAAGGCAACGTTGAAATAAATTATACCGTTTACTTGCCCATTTATGCAAAAATTGACGTTACAAATAAATTTGGCGACGTCATTATTGATAATTGGACGGGGAAATTAAAAGCAAATGTAGAGCATGGTGATTTATGGATAAACGATAACTTAGCCAATGCCAATATAGATATGAAATTTGGCAAACTGAGAAGTAAATCCATAGCATACGGTACTATAAATTTGAAAAACGGTGATATTGATATTGAAGATTCTAAAGACTTATTGCTTACTACAAGTGGGGTTGATATTGAAATTGGTTCTGTTATAGATTTAGAAATTTTATCCAGTAAAGATGAAATTAGTATTAAAAAGGTAGATAATATTAAAGGAGAACTTAAATTTTCTAATATTAAAATAAATACCGTTAAAGATAAAATAGCCTTAACAATGGATGTATCAGAGTTAAGAGTATCGAAAATCACCAATACTGCCCCTATTGTAAAGATTAATCAGGAGTCTTCAGAAGTTCATATTGGAATAACTAATTTATCGTTCAGCTTTAAAGCAAATCTTGAAGAAGGCTTATTGAGGTTACCAAAATCCTTTTCAAATATAAAAAGTAGCGTAATTAATGAAGGTAAACGTATTCGCGAAATCACTGGTAAATATGGAAAACCTACAACCGGAACATTTACTTTCACTGGCAGAAAAGGCGCTATTATTTTAGAAGAATAAATTCAAATCTAAAGTACATTCAAAATAATTTTAAAAAAAATCAATTTATGTGCAACCAATGGATAATTATGTTGTCTATACTAATAACGAGTATCTAAAATCAATCAAATCATGAAAAATTACAAACTATTCTTCTTATTAATTTTAACTTTCTATTTCAGTAATTTACAAGCTCAAGAGCAAGATAAACCCGATGGAGACTATATTGAGTTTAACGACAGAAAAAACACGGTACATGGTGTTTATATGGGCTTAAACTTCCAGTATGGAACCATCGAAAAATCCGACACCTATTTAACGAGTTATAAAATAGCTTACGTAGCAAATCAACAATTTGAAGTTGGTTTTGTTGGCACAGGTTTTTATAGCGATTTAAACAATCTTGGTCTCGACATTAGCGATAAAGATTTAGTAGGTTTTTATGGGGGATTACATTTGGAGCCTATATTATTCAGTAAGCACAAACTAAATCTTTCATTTCCATTACTTGTTGGTGGAGGTGCTGTTGGTTTAGTTCAAGGTAATTTAGAAGATGCGTTTTGGGATGACGATGATTGGAAGCCAGTTTTTGTAATAGAACCTGGCGTAAATGTCTTGTACAATATTTCTAGGTACATTCAATTTGAAGCTGGTATTAAGTATCGATTTTCTAGTAGAATAAATTTAGAACCTGACTATGATTTCTCAAGAATAAATGGATTTTCAGCTGGTTTAGGTATTAAAGTTGGTGTTTTTAATATGGGTAGAAACCGTTATAAAAAAAATATTGACTATGAAAACTAAAAATATAAAAACGCATTTTGTGTTTTCTGAAAATAACATTTTATCAATTAGAATCGATGCTGAAGCCAATATTTGGTGTCCCATTAATTTTCAATGGATTCCTGTAATGAAATTGAGCAAATCAATGAATCAATAAATTATAAACATCATCAAAATCAAATCAAAATGAAAACGAACAGAATTTATATATTAATCGCCCTTTTTACGCTCATTATATCTTCCTGCAGCCTAGACACCATAAGAGTAACAAATAATGATGCTGTTACTTACAGAACTTTAAATATTACTGATTTTAACGCTATAGAAATAGCTAATAGTTTTAATGCTTACATTACTTTTTCTGATACTGAAGAATCGATAGAAATTGAGGCCAATGATAATTTGCATGATTATATAATAGCTAGAAAAGAAAACAATAAATTAGTGGTTCACATTAAAAATAACGTAAAAATTAAAGGTCGAGAAACGCTAAATATTTATATCACTACTAAATCCATCACAGATTTTTCAGTTGCAGCTGATTCGAAAATAATTTTACAAAATGCTTTAATAAAAGATAATGCTAAAATAAGAGTAACTGCTGATAGTTTTTTTAGCGGTGAAGTACATGTAGACCATTTAGAACTTAAAGCTTTTGCTGATGCTAAAGCTGATTTATCTGGCATTATTGGTTTATTAAATGCGAACTTATCTGCTGATGCACAACTAGTAGATTACGATTTACAAGTTGAAGATTTAAAAATGAAGATGGCTGCAGATTGTGATGCCAATATTACCGTTACAAATACTATAGATATTGAAGCCACAGCGGATTGTACGTTGAGGTATAAAGGCAATGCAACTATTATTCATCAAAAATTAACTGCAGATTCTAGAATTAAAAAAATAGATTAGCTATTATATCTCGCTTTATACAAAACATTCAAAATTAAGCCTCCAATAATGAGCATAATACCTAGAATACTCCAAAGCGTATAAATTTCATTAAAAATAAATAATCCAAATAGCACGGTAAAAATAACTTCGATATATTTTAACGGAGCTACTTGGTTTGTTGAAGCTATTTGGAAAGCTTTAGTCATATATACCTGACCAAAATAACCAAATACACCAAGCAGAAACAATAATAACCATTCAACGCCAACCGGGTTTACCCAAGTATTAATAGATAATACCCCACCTACTATGGTAGCAATAATCATAAAATAGTTTACAACCACAACAGGATGTTCACTTTTACCTATTTTATTGATAATGATATAAACTAAACCACTAGAAAGTGCTGCTAATAATACTAAAAGCAATCCATAAGAATTTAATTCTTTATCAAATCCTTTTAAAATAATAACGCCTCCAAATGCCATTAAAAAGAAAAGCCATTGTAAAGATTTTATACGTTCTTTTAATAAAATAACGGCAAATATTGCAGCAAAAATAGGTGCTATATAACGTAATGACACCGCGGTACCAACCGATAAATATTTGATGGACATAAAGAAAAAAGTCATTGAAGTAACACCAACTAAACCTCTTAAAATCAATAATTTATTATTATTCCCAATCAATGGGATTTTATTTTTTAATAAAAATCCAAAAGTAAAAATTAACGAACTAGAAGATCTAAAAAATACAATTTGAAAAGGGCTGACATCATTTAAGTATTTTACGGTGGCATTCATACAAGCAAAAGCCAATGTACTAATCAACATAAACTTAATCGCACTTTTAACGTCCAATACCCCAGGATTTAAATTTTCGCTTAGAATTTATAAAATAAACTCCTGTGAGTAAAATTATAGCTGCGATTATAGATTGAAGTGTAATGATTTCATTTAATACCCACCAACCTAAAAATAAAGCAATAATAGGATTAACATACGTTGACGTCGCTACTTTTTCTGGAGAAACTTCTTTTAATAAATAGTTAAAAGCTGTGAATGCTATGATACTGCCAAAAATAATAAGTGCTAACATAGACCACTGCACATGGGTACTCCATGTGGATGGTAATGTCCATGTTTCACCAAAGCAAAAGCTTGCTATGGCTAGTATAATTCCACCTGCTAGCATTTGGTAACCTGTATTCACAAAATAATTTTTAGGCAAATCTGCTTTTCCAACAAATAAACTACCATACGCCCAACTTATCATACAAACAAAAATCATTATCATTCCTGTAATTTGATTTTCCAGACTAATAAGCTGTTTTTGGCTGACTAAAAGGTATATACCAATAAATCCTAATAACACACCAACGTAAGACATTGCTGAAATTTTTTTACCCTGTAAAATTCGCATAAGTATGAGCACAACTAAGGGCTGCGCAGAAATTTCTAGAGCTGTAAAACCACTATCTACAAACTTAAGTGCCCAAACCACTATGCCATTGCCAAAACTTAAAAATAAAAACCCAGCAATTATACAGTTCTTTAATTGTGCTTTTGTAATTGAAATGCTAACCTTTAGTATTTTTGCAATAACGAAAATTAATAGACCTGCAGTAATAAAACGTATGGATGCTAATTTAAACGGAGGTAATTCGGTTACTGCTATTTTATTTAAAAGATAAGTGGAACCCCAGATAACATAAATGGCAAAAAATGCTAATACAATAATAATTGTTTTTTTAGGTATTGCCATATGTAAATTACAACTATCAAGAGTTGTATATTAAAGTGAAATAAGCTTTTTATTTACTCAAACATTTTTTAAGACTTTTCGCATCAAAAACCTCTGATATGATAGAAGTATCAAGTTCCAATCGCTCACCTGTCTCACCTTTCTTATCATATTTAAACCTATTAACAACATATCTAATCACCTCTTTTCTAGCCACGTCGCGTTCATTTCCATTGATGACAACCCAAGGTGCATTGGGTTTTCCAGTTTTTTTGAACATGGCTTCTTTATAGGTTGTAAAATCTTCCCATTTCGATTGAGCTTCAACATCTACACTGCTCAATTTCCATTGTTTTAAAGGATTATGAACTCTTTCTTCTAAACGTCGTTTTTGTTCTTCAGAATTAATTGAAAACCAGAATTTAAAAAGATGAATTCCATCTTCTACTAATAATTTCTCTAATTGAACGACTTGTTTATTAAATAAATTGTATTGTTTTTTTGTGCAGAAACCCATTACAGGTTCTACAACTGATCTGTTGTACCAACTACGATCAAAAAGTACCATTTCACCTGGGCCAGGTAAATGCTCTATATAACGTTGAAAGTACCATTGTCCAAATTCGCGTTCGGTGGGTTTAGAAAGCGCTACCACTTTGAAAAGACGTGGGTTTAAAAAACGAATGAAACGCATAATAGCACCACCTTTTCCTGCCGTATCTCGACCTTCAAATAAAATAAGGACCCGTTGATTGGTAGCTTTTATATGCTGTTGTAGCCTAACTAATTCAGTCTGGAGATTTATATATTCTTCATCCTCTTCTAGCGTATGAAATCTTAACGACATTAATTAAAACGTATATTATAATTGAATTAAATCTTTTTTACACGAACAGCATTCATACCTTTCTGTCCACGTTCTAACTCATAAGTAACTTTATCGTTTTCTTCAATATCTTCAAGTAAGCCGCTAACATGTACAAAATATTTTTCTTGATTAATGCTATCAATAATAAATCCAAAGCCTTTAGAATGATCAAAGAATGAAACCTTACCTTCTTTTGCTGTAAATACTTCTTCTGGTCTATCTTCTTTTTTAGGAATTCCTAACTCAATAGTTTCAGCTTCTACTTTTTCACGCATGGCAGGATCTGGTGGCGTGTCCGTTAAATTTCCATTAAAATCAACATAAGCAAATTGAATACCAGATGTTCCACTAGCTTCTTTTTCAGCTTTACGAGCGTCCTTCTTCTTTTGCTTTTCTTCTCTTTTCTTTAAGCGTTTTTTTTCTTTTTCAATTTTATTAAATGTTACTTGCGATTTAGCCATAGTTTATTTTAGAAAATTTTTAAATTTTTAGACCGTAAATATACGCCTTATTTTAAGGCTATCGTAATAATATGCCTGCTAAATTATTATGTTGGATTAATCTTCTGGCGGATATCCATGAATTTCCTCAAAAACGTCATCAAAATTAGACCGTAAGTAAGCATTTAATTTCTTTTTGTAATCGCCTTTTAGCCATTCCACAAAATTAAAAGTACTTTTACTGATGCATTTTGTATATCTACCAATTCTAAAATCAACATCATCCCCTAATTGTTTTGCCAAGGCTAAAGCATCGTAAACATCTTCACTGTTTTCAATACAAATTTTGGCGTGTTGTTCAATGGATCGTTCTAAAACTACTTTTGATGATTCTCCTGATCTAATCGAATCTACATAACATTTTTGAATATCAAAATATACGTTTTTAGATTTTGAAAATTCTTTTCGAAGTTCGTCAGGCATTTCATACCTGAAATTACTTTCAAGATCCTCATCACTTAAAATAGCATCTAAGTAATAATTTGGTGATCTAAAAATACGTTGCCAATCTAAATCGTCACCCCAAGGTCCGAAGCGATGAAAATTATTTCCCAAATCTATAACTTGAAAGACTTTTTTATCTTTCAAAATACGAGATCCACGCCCAATCATCTGATAATATAGGGTTAAAGATTTTGTAGCTCTATTTAAAATGATACAATCAACAGTAGGTTCGTCAAAACCCGTAGTTAAAATACTAACCGATGTTAGTATGGCATCTGGAGTTTTTTTAAACCACTTTAAAATCATGGCACGCTCTTTTTTGGTATTGGTATTGTCTAGATGGGCAATGGGATAACCCGCTCTTCTAAAAGTGTCGTAAACATGTAACGAGGTGTTAATACCATTATTGAAAATTAATGTTTTTTTACCCTTAGCGCGTTCTTCGTAAGCTTGTATTAGCTTAGAAAGCATATCGTTAGCCGTATATAAATCTTCTGAAGATTTTACTGTATAATCCCCATTTGCACCAACCACTAATGAGGTTAAACCAACGTTATAAGAAAACATTTCAGCACGAGCTAAAAAGCCATTTTCAATTAGAGATTCTATACTTTCACCAACAATAAGTTCATTGTAATTATCGGTCATGGGTAACTCCATACTGGAACTTAAAGGCGTTGCAGTAACACCTAAAATAAAGGACTGACTAAAAAATTTGAATAATTTTGTGAATGAATTGTAATGCGCTTCATCAATAATAACTAAACCAATATCGGAGATATCTAGTTTATCGTCATTTAAACGATTGTTAAGTGTTTCAACCATAGCCACAAAACAGCTATAATCGCCTTGATCGCTTAAATCTGCTTTACTATCAACGACTTTGTTTACTACACCAAACTCGGTAAGCACATTAGAGGTTTGTTTGCATAATTCAATACGGTGTGTCATCACCAACACTTTCTTTTGGTGGTGTTTTAGATATTGTCTTACTATTTCAGAAAATATGACTGTTTTTCCACCTCCAGTTGGTAATTGATAAAGCAAATGATAATCATCTGGTGATTCTTCAAAGCTTTTAAATATTTTATCGATAGCGCCTTTTTGATAACTATAAAGATTTTTACCCTCGTTTCTTTCTTCTAATTCTAAAGTTGATATTTTTTTTGACATATTCAAAATTTACAGACGTGCAAAAATAACATCTTTAAAGGGTTTTTAAAGATTATTTTTCATGAAAATTGAAAAGATATTTGAAATTATTAATCAAGTATATGCTCCTTTCAATGGTAAGCTCTATTTTTACAGTTATTAAAATTACTTTTAACTTATGCCTAATAAAGATTATATAGCTTCAGAACATCGATATAAATCAATAACCTATAGACGCTCTGGAAAAAGCGGTTTATTGCTTCCCGCTATTTCATTAGGTTTGTGGCATAATTTCGGATTTGTTGATAGCATAGATAATGCTCGAAATGTTTTAAGATGTGCTTTTGATTTAGGGATTACGCATCTTGATTTAGCTAATAATTACGGGCCACCTCCAGGATCAGCAGAGGAGAATTTCGGTAAGATATTTAAATCTGATTTTCAATCGCATAGAGACGAACTATTTATTGCTACTAAAGCGGGCTATTTGATGTGGGAAGGTCCTTATGGCGATTGGGGTTCTAGAAAATATCTAATATCCAGTTTAGACCAAAGTTTAAAGCGTATGAATTTGGATTATGTTGACGTGTTTTATCATCATAGACCAGATCCTAACACACCATTAGAGGAGACTATGGGTGCTTTAACAGATATTGTTAGACAAGGAAAAGCGTTGTATGTTGGTATCTCTAATTATAAACCCGAAGAAACGCAAAAAGCAGCAGAATTATTAAAAGCATCAAAAACACCTTTTATATTGCATCAAGCCAGATACTCTATGTTGGATCGCTGGGTTGAAGATAGCCTTTTAGAAACGTTAGAACAAAATGGGGTGGGTTGTATTACATTTTCGCCTTTAGCACAAGGAATGCTTACCGATAAATATTTAAATGGGATTCCAAAAGATTCTCGTGCAGGTGGAGGTTCTGTTTTTTTGAATCCGGAAAACGTAAATAGCAATATTGATAAAATTCATAAATTGAATGATGTTGCGCTACATCGTGGACAAAAATTATCGAAAATGGCCATTGCTTGGATTTTAAGACAACCACAAGTGGCGTCAGTTTTAATTGGAGCAAGTTCTGCAAATCAATTAAAAGAAAATGTAAAAGCTTTAGATAATTTAGAGTTTACTGATGAAGAATTGAAGTTGATTGATGGGATTGTTTCTTAAAACTACTCCTTAACAACAATAATAGTAGCCTTTACTCCAGTAGCCAAATTCCATTGGTTATGCGATATTAATTTGCCAGCATCATCAACAACTTGAAACTCTGCAGTATTTGGACCAGATTCGCCTTGGTTCAAGGCTAAAAAATCTATTTTATTAATTCCCGGTTGTAAATCTAACTTAAATCCTTTGTAGCCACCAGTTAAAAAAACACGAGGATGAATAATATCATCATTAACCAACACTTGGATTACATCACCATCGGTATAGCCATGATCTCTATACACCACGTTTACGAATTTGGCACCACTCTTAAAATCTCCTAAAAACTGATCGGTTGTACTTCCGTTTCGTTGTTCAACTTCCTTAGGTGTTAGTTTTACGTTAGCAATATTTTTATTGATTTGTTTCACGTAATGCTCACCAGGGTTTCCAAATTCTTCCTGTGGAAACATGGAAAATTCCTTTTTTGGAAAATTTATATTATTAGATACCTGTGGTGCATTGTATGGAGGTAGCGTTATTTTATCATTTGTAGGTTTTGATGGTAATAATACTTTTGTTTCAACCGAATCTTTATCACTTTCAATAGCAGGTATTGAAATAGAAGTTTTGTTATTATCTATTTGTGAAAACAGCGATAGCGATAAAGTAAAAAAAATAAAAAAAGAAAAATATAATTTCATCAGTTCTTAATGTCAATTTCAAAGATAATTCTAATCATATAAACCATTCAAATTACCCATAAATATTTAGGAAAATATTAATACAAAAACCGTTCCTAAAGATAATTTTTAAAAGAAATCAGCTTTTAATAGTAATTATACCTATTATGGCTTAAACTAAAAAGTGTTAAAATATGTATTATTTTAATCTGCATAGTACGTTAAAAAAACAAATTTATTGCACTCTGTTTAGCATAATAATCAGGAAAGAAACAATGATGAGAACTTTAAAAAATAATCAATTAACGGATACTTTATCTGAAACTAAAAGAAGCCATTGAAAAACAAAAAGACATTATATCCTGCAATCTCTTTTTTTTAAAAAAATTTACCAATCTATGTTGAAATTATTTCAGCATCAATGCAACAAAAGAAATGAAAACATTCAATACATTATCAAAACGTTTAGAAAATTTAACTTACGAAAACATAATTAATCGCAGTAGAATTCTAAGTTTTACGCATTCAAATTCAAAGGTTTAGTTAGATTCCATACGATATGTCCATAAATAGATCTTTAATTTTTTATGGTATTGTTTTTGTGAATTCAATACCTATCAACATATAAAACTATAATCAGATGAGTTATTCAAAATCTATGCCCGAAGTAAATGCAGGATCTATGGCAGATATTGCATTTTTATTGCTTATTTTCTTTTTAGTCACTGCTGCTATACCTAAAGACAAAGGTATTAATAGAAAATTACCAAATGAATGTCCTCCAGGAACCGATTGTCATATTGATATTCACGAAAATAATATATTGCGTATCGTGATTAATGGCAATAATGATATTATGGTTGACGATTATAGAACTGAAATTTCAGAATTGAAGGACACCATAAAGCAGTTTTTGGATAATAATGCTGGCGGAAGCTGTGATTATTGTAGTGGAATTAAATCTAAAGAGGCATCGGATCATCCAAAAAAAGCGGTTATATCTTTACAAAATGATAGAAATACCACTTATAATGACTTTATAAAAGTTCAAGATGAAGTAACAAAAGCATATTACGAATTACGTTTGGCTTATAGTAAAAAAATGTTTAATAAATTGCCCGAAGATTTATCTAATCAAGAAATGCAGGATATAAAAGCTGCTTATCCTTTTATTTTATCCGAAGCAGAAACCAAATAAAATTTATTCGTTCGCTTGAATGAGAATACCATATTCTATGCAAACTCTTTTTCTGCCCCATTGTTTTGCAGAATTTACATCAACGCCCATATAAATGTCAATTTTGTTTCTCCAACGCGAATGCATTTTGTCTTTAACTATATATATCCCTTCAAGACCTTCAATTTTGACAGGGATATTTCGTTTTAAACCCAATCGATATAAATCTCTAGAAACGGCAATATAATTAAGTCCTGGTTTTAAACTATCACCAAATGCGGTTATGTGCGGATTGGAGTTCGTTTGATATCCTAGAGAATTATAAGCCGTTGCAACAACATATTTTGAATCCCAAATATAATTTTTTTCCAAATCAGATTTCTCTTTTTTGCAGCCTACAAGAAAAAAAAATGCACAGATTATAAGAATAATTTTTCTTAACATGAATTTCACTTTTTATAAAGATATGATTTACAGATCATTTTTAAAACTTAGTAAACTATTTTGTAGCTTTACATAGACAAATAAACAACATAAATGAAACTACCCTACCTAACATTATGCTCACTAATTACGATTATGGCTTGTAAAAATAATTCAAACCCTATTGAAGATTTTGATACCATATTAATAGATCGAGCAAAAGGCATACATGAACGTGTTATAACTTTAGATACACATTGTGATATTAACGTTGCAAATTTTACCGATTCTATAAATTATACGCAAAATTTAGATACACAAATAACATTGCCTAAAATGAAAGCTGGCGGTTTAGATGTGGCTTGGTTTATTGTGTATACGGGTCAAGATTCTTTAACTGAAAGTGGTTATACAAAAGCTTACGACAATGCGATGTCTAAGTTTGATGCTATTCATAAATTAGTAAATAATATTGCACCAAATGATATTGAATTAGCGACAACCTCTAACGATATACGCCGTATTACAAATTCTGGTAAAAAGGTTGCTATGATTGGTATTGAAAACGGGTATCCTGTTGGATTGGATATGGCAAACGTTGAGAAATTTTATAACCTCGGCGCACGATATATGTCGTTGGCGCATAATGACCATAGTCAGTTAAGTGATAGTAATACTGGTGAAGATGACGATGTTTGGTTACATAATGGATTGAGTAGTTTGGGAGAAGAGGTCATTAAAGAAATGAACAGATTAGGTATGATGGTTGATGTTTCAAATCCATCAAAAGAAGCTATGAAACAAATGATTGAAATTAGTAAAGCCCCAATAATAGCATCACATTCTTCCGCAAGAGCATTGTGCAATCACAGTAGAAATTTAGATGATGAACAACTTGAATGGTTAAAAGAAAATGGTGGCGTTGTACAAACTGTGGCGTTTCAAGGCTATGTAAATACTGAAAAATTTGAAGCTAGAAATAATGCCCTTAAAGGAATAAGAATGAAAATAGCTGATTCTTTGGGTGCATTATGGTATGATTTTGAAGAGATAAAATTGCTAAGCCCTGAAGAAAAAGAAAAATTTTATGATGTAAGGGAACAAATAATAAATATTTCTGACGAGAAAGCTAATAAATTAGAGAACATTCCGCCCATGGTTGATGTTTCAGATTTTGTAGACCACATTGATTATTTAGTTGAAAAAATTGGTATAGATCACGTTGGTATTAGTAGTGATTTTGATGGCGGCGGAGGTATTAAGGGCTGGAATGATGCTTCTGAAACTTTTAATGTTACTCTAGAGCTTGTGAAACGCAGATATACAGAAGATGAAATTTCTATGCTTTGGAGCGGTAATTTATTAAGAGTATTAGATGATGTTGAAGCAGTGGCTAAAACGTTAAATTAATACGCTATTAAAATTTTTAGTTCAGCTTCAAATCTATTTTTAGGTAAATATTGATCTTCCAATTGTTTTACAAAAGGTATAGGTGTTTCTATACTAGCGACTCGTTTTACTGGTGCATCTAAAAATTCAAAACAATGTTCCATAATTAATGCTGAAATATCACTAGCAATACCACCAAACAATGAATCTTCTTGCAAAATTATAGCGCGTCCTGTCTTTTTTATCGAATTAAAAGTAGTTTCTGTATCTAAGGGTTGAAGTGTTCTTAAATCTATAACATCTGCAGATATTTTTGGGTTATTATCAAGTGTTTCCAAAGCCCAATGTATAGCAGCACCATAACTTATAACAGTAACATCCGTTCCTGTTCTTAAAATTGAAGCTTTGCCTAAAGGTAGTGTGTAATAACCTGTTGGAACATCCTGACGAATGGTTCTATATAAACCCTTATGTTCAAAAAACAATACAGGATTTGGGTCGTTTATAGCAGTTGCCAGCAATCCCTTAGCATCATAGGGAAACGCAGGATAAACCACTTTTAATCCTGGTGTTTTAGTAAACCAAGCTTCGTTAGTTTGTGAATGAAACGGACCCGCGGCAACACCACCTCCACAAGGCATTCTAATAACCACATCTGCATTTTGATTCCATCGGTAATAAGATTTTGCTAAATAATTAACCACAGGATTAAATCCTGAAGCCACAAAATCTGCAAACTGCATTTCAACAACACTTTTCATCCCTGCAATAGAAAGCCCCATAGCTGCTTCAACAATAGCCGATTCGCAAATGGGTGTGTTTCTAATTCGTTCTTTTCCAAACTGCTCTACAAAACCTTCCGTAATCTTGAAAGCGCCACCATATTCTGCAATATCTTGTCCCATAATAACTAAATCATGATGTCGCTCCATGCTTTGTTTCAAGCTTTCTGAAATAGCATCAATAAATCGAATTTCTTTTAGTTCATCATTAAAATTAACTTCTTGGTATACTGATTTTTGAAACACATCATCTAACTCATTAGTTAAACTAGGCGTAATGGCATCTTCATTAAATACGACATCTAAATGTTCACTTATTTCAGTGATAATATCTTGCTTTATTTTAGCATTTTCATCTTCATTTAAAATATTATACGCCTTTAAAAAATGCTCAAAATTAATCACAGGATCTTTCAATGCCCAAGTATCCATAAGATCTTGTGGAACGTATTTTGTACCACTCGCCTCTTCGTGCCCACGCATTCTAAATGTTTTAAATTCTAACAATACCGGACGCGGATTTAAACGCATGCTTTCAGTAATCTCGCTAACTTTTATATAGATTTCTAAAATATTATTTCCGTTGATAATATGAGATTCCATCCCATAACCTAACCCTCTATCGGCAATATGGTTACAATTATACTGCTCGTTTGTTGGTGTAGATAAACCGTAACCATTATTTTCAACACAAAATAAAACAGGAAGTTGCCAAACGGAAGCAACATTTAAAGCTTCATGAAAATCGCCTTCACTAGTGCCACCTTCACCAGTAAATACAGCGGTAACTTGATTTTTATACTGCAATTTTGAGGCTAGTGCTATACCATCAGCAACGCCTAATTGCGGACCTAAGTGCGATATCATGCCAACTATTTTGTATTGTTGTGTTCCAAAATGAAACGAACGATCTCGACCTTTTGTGAAACCAGATGCTTTGCCTTGCCATTGTGCAAATAATCGATATAAAGGAATCTGTCTTGTAGTGAATACGCCTAAATTTCTGTGCATAGGTAAAATATATTCATCACTATTTAAAGCCATAGTGACACCTACAGCTATAGCTTCTTGTCCGATACCAGAAAACCATTTACTTATTTTACCTTGGCGTAATAAAACGAGCATTTTCTCCTCAATCAATCTTGGTTTTAATAGGTGCTTATACAACTGAATTAAAACAGTAGGATCTAAGTTTTTAGAATCGTATTCAATAAGATTTGAAATTGAATTTTCGCTCATAAATTAGTTGACTTCTAGATTCAAATATAGCATAAAAAGCGTACTTTATATTAAAGTTACAGAAAATAGAAGCTGTAAAATTATAGGATGTTTTTGTACATTTGTAATACATTGAACTAAACGTATCCTATGAATTCTATTCCAAGTGTTGATTTAACCGATTTTTTATCTGGCGATCCTATTAAAAAACAAAAGTTTGTAAGCGCCATTGGTAAAGCTTATGAGGACATAGGTTTTGTGGCGGTGCAAGGTCATTTTTTAGATGATACTTTGGTTGACAACTTGTACATTGAGGTTAAAAACTTTTTTAACTTACCCATTGAAACTAAAAAAAAATATGAAATACCAGGAATTGGCGGTCAGCGTGGATACGTATCTTTTGGAAAAGAAAGTGCTAAGGGTAAAAAAGAAGGTGATTTAAAAGAATTTTGGCATTTTGGGCAGTATGTTGAAAATAATGAAGAACTTAAGTCTGAATATCCTGAAAACGTTATAGTTGAAGAACTTCCAGAATTTAATAAAGTAGGAAAAAAAACTTTCAAAATGCTTGAAAAAACTGCTAAATACGTATTGCGTGCTTTAGCTTTATATTTAGGATTGGAAGAAACTTATTTTGACAATTATATACATAATGGTAACTCAATTTTGAGACCTATACATTATCCACCCATAAAAGAAGAACCTAAAGAAGCAGTTCGTGCGGCAGCTCATGGCGATATAAATTTAATTACCTTGTTAATGGGTGCCCAAGGACGAGGTTTACAAGTTCAAAATCATAAAGGCGAATGGCTTGACGCTATTGCAAAACCCAACGAACTTATGATTAATGTAGGCGATATGCTATCGAGACACACTAATAACAAACTAAAATCTACCATACACCGTGTTGTAAATCCACCTAAAGAACTTTGGGGAACATCTCGATACTCCATTCCATTTTTTATGCATCCTATAAGCGATATGAAATTAGATGTTTTGGATGGTTGTTTGGATGAAAACAATCCTAAAAAATTTGACGATATTACGGCTGGAGAATTTTTGAATGAGCGTTTAATTGAGCTAGGATTAATAAAAAAATAGCATTAAGTCGCAGTCATAGTTTACAGTAAGTTACTGAAATACTAAGGACTGATACTTATACTGTAAACTTAAATTATGGATTTACAAGACCAACTAAAAAATTTATTTCCAGACCATGTTGAAGAGAAAACTAAAGAAGCCCAAAATGAGTCTTCTCACATTTGGATGCAAGATGATCCCATAATTTGTAAATACGAAAAACGAAAAGGCAAGCCTATAACTATATTGGAAGGATACACAGGTGCTCATGAAGATTTCAAAATATTAGCGAAAGAAATAAAAACAAAACTTAGTGTTGGTGGAAGTTTTAAAGATGAAAAAATCATCATCCAAGGTGATTATCGCGATAAAATAATGCAAATGCTAGAAGAAAAAGGATTTAATGTAAAGCGCGTAGGCGGATAAATTATGGAAAAACAACCTCTTCATATTACCAACGGAACAATACTGACCAAAGCTATAAACAAATTAGGCGTTGAAGGTAAAAAGTTAACATGGCAGGAAATGCTTTGTGAAGGCCCTACAATTGAAATGGTTTATTCTGAAGAATTTTTAAATCTTAGAAAATCATTTTTTAATAAATTTTATGACGTTGATTTAGATACCGATTTGATAAAAAGTGAGATAGATAAATTAAACCATACTGAAAATTATTCTGAAATTGTACTTTGGTTTGAGTACGATTTATTTTGTTACATAAACATGGTGGCTATAATAAGTCTAATTTGCCAGAAAAAGCTTGATCTTCCTATTTACTTAGTCTGCAGCGGAAGCGTTGAAGGTGGTAAGAATCTAAAAGGATTATCAGAATTAAAACCGGAGCAGTTAACGAGTCATTATAAAAATAAGGTTCTACTTGACGATAAAAACATCGATTTAGCAACTACTATTTGGGGGATTTATTGCGGCATAGACCATAATTTGTTAAAACCGTTTATTGTAACATCGTCATCATTTGAATATTTAAGCAATTGCTTAAAAGCGCACTTAAAACGTTTTCCTGATTCGGTTGATGGATTAAATATTCTTGAAAAAAATATTCTTCAAATAATTAACAAGCACGCTATTACTTCTAAAAATCAACTATTAGGTTATGCTCTTAATTATCAAGGGTTTTATGGATATGGCGATTTACAGTTATCAAGAATTATAGATGAGCTTAGTATATTCTATACTGAAGAAAGCGATAGTATAATTTTAAATCGAAAAGGACATGAAGCTTTATTGGGGCAACGTAATTTTGCATCAGAAATTGACAATCATATGATCTATGGTGGTGTTGAAAAAAATGAGTTTCAATTTAATAAGTCAGAAAACAAACTTGTAAAATCTGCTCTAAATGCCTATTAAAAACTCTGAACTTATTTTAAATTCAGATGGAAGTATTTATCATCTCAATTTAAAACCAGAACATATAGCAGATACCATTATTTTTGTTGGAGATCAAGACCGCGTTGAAAAAATAACTAAGTATTTTGATAATATCGATTTTGAAACAAGTAAACGAGAATTTAAAACACAAACCGGAACCTACAAAAACAAGCGAATTACTGTGATATCGACTGGTATTGGTCCAGATAATATTGATATTGTTTTAAACGAATTAGACGCACTGGTTAATATTGATTTTAATGCAAGAAATCTTAAAGATCATTTAAAAAGTTTAAATATTATTAGAATCGGTACATCAGGGTCACTTCAAAATGATATTCCAATCGATTCCTTTCTGTTAAGTACACATGCTTTAGATATTAACGGTATGCTTCACTCCTATCAGATAGATTCTATAAATAATATCAGTTTAGAAAAAGCATTTATTAAACATACCAATTGGCATAAACATAAAGCGAAACCCATTATAATTAGAAATAGTCAAAAGCTTGAAAAGCAATTTCAAAGTAATCTTACTTATATGGGCATCACTGCTACTGCAGGTGGTTTTTATGGGCCTCAAGGCCGTATTTTACGTTTACCACTTCAAGATGACGAACTAAACAATAAAATACACACCTTCAATTATGACGGTTTGCGTGTTACTAATTTAGAAATGGAAACATCAGCGCTATATGGTTTATCGAAATTATTAGGACATAATGCGCTGTCATTAAATGCCATTATAGCAAATAGAGCTAACGGTACATTTAGTGAAAATCCAGAGTTAGTCATTGAAAATCTTATAACCTACACACTTAATAAAATTGTTAAATAATACATTCATTTAATGAGGAAAGTAAATATTGGTGGCGTACCAGAGCATTTTAATTTAGCATGGTATTTAACCCTAAAAAATGGAGAATATAAAGATGAGGGTATTAACCTGAGGTGGCATGATTACCCAGGTGGTACGGGCGATATGTGTAAAGCACTTAGAAATGCTGAAATTGATATTGCTGTTATACTTACTGAAGGCATTGTAAAAGATATTATTGAAGGAAACCCAAGTAAAATTGTGCAAACCTTCGTAAATACACCTTTGGTGTGGGGAATTCACGTGGCAGATCATTCAACTTACAGAACCATTGACGATATTAAAGGTACAAAAGCGGCAATAAGCAGATACGGATCAGGCTCACATTTAATGGCTTACATAAATGCTGAAAACAATAATTGGGATTTAGAAAAAGATTTAAATTTTGAAATTATTAAAAATTTAGAAGGTGCTATTGAAGGATTAACCAACAATAAGGCAGATTATTTTTTATGGGAAAAATTTACAACAAAGCCTTTAGTAGATAGTGGCATATTTAGGCGGATTGGAAACTGTCCCTCACCTTGGCCATGTTTTGTAATTGCTGTTAGAGATGAATTTATAGAACATCGAAAAGACGAACTAAAAAAAATTTTAGAAATTATTAATCATACTACTGCTGAATTTAAAGATATACCAAGTATCGATAAAACTATTGCAAATAGATACGAGCAAGAATTAGAGGATGTTCAGGAATGGCTTAATATTACAGAATGGTCTCAAGAATTATTAGATAAAGAAACCTTAATGAATGTTCAAAAAGAATTATTTGCTTTAAATATTATTCCAAAAATCATGAATTATGATAAATTCGTTCATAACATCTAAATATTAGTTATTATTAAAAAAGACAGTAAAAACATCCTATTTTATATTTTTAGACAAACAATTAAACCATGAAAAAATCACTCATTTTAATAGCCATATTCGCAATAATTTCTTGTAAGGAAGATCCTAAAGTTGATTATGCAATTATATCTGGAGAAATTTTAAATAAAGATAAAGAAGACGTATCTATAATGTCTTATGATAGATCTTTCGAAAAAGTATTAAAAATTGCTGAAAACGGGACCTTTACAGATACCTTAGATATTAAAGGTTCTTCATACGTACTTTATGATGGGAAAAATCCTGTTTTTCTTTATTTAGAACCTGGAAATAATATTAATATTTATTACGATGCCAAAAACTTTGATAATTCTATATCTATTAGTGGAAATGGATCTGAAATTAATAAATATCTAATAAGCAAAAGAAAAATTGAAAAAGATCTTTTTGGTGATGCTAAAGAAACTTATTCTTTGGATGAAAATAATTTCAAAGAGAAAGTAAGAGGAATAAAAAAAGCACAGGATTCTATTTTAAAAAATTCAGAAAATATTTCTAAAAGTTTTGTTACTAAAGAAACTAGAAATACTGATTATTTTTATTTGAAATTATTGACAGATTATGAAGGTGCTCATAAATATTTTACTAATAATAGTGACTTCAAAGTTTCTGAAAATTTTTTAAGTGAAATGGATGATATAGATTATCAAAATGAGGAAGATTATAAGTATTCAAATTATTATAGGTCTTTAGTAGATGATCACTTTAAGAATAGAGCAAGAGAGGTTTTGAAGAATGATTCGATAAAAACTGATGATGTATATTTTAAAGTACTAGATTCCATTCAAAACGAAACAGTAAGAAATGGCTTATTATTTAAGTATGCTAATTCTGACATGAATTATTCAAAAGATGTCGAAACCTTTTATAATAATTATGTAAACAGATCTACAGATGAAAAACATAAAAATGTTATAACGGAAAAGTATAACAAACTAGTTGGTTTAAAGGCTGGACGACCTTCACCCTTATTTAATAATTACGAAAACTATAAAGGCGGTACAACCTCCTTAGAAGATTTAAAAGGAAAGTATGTTTATATTGATGTTTGGGCGACTTGGTGCGGGCCATGTATTAGAGAAATACCTGCTTTAAAAGAGGTAGAGAAACAATATCATGATAAAAACATTGAGTTTGTAAGCATCTCCATTGATAAGTCTTCTGATAAAGATAAGTGGAGATCTATGATTGAGGAAAAAGAATTAGGTGGTATTCAACTTTTCGCTGAGAACGAATGGAAATCTAAATTTGTCACAGAATATCAAATTCAAGGCATTCCTCGTTTTATTTTAATTGATCCAAAAGGTGATATCGTCAATGCTAATGCACCTCGCCCTTCAAGCCCAGAGCTTACTGAATTACTTACCAAACTGAATATTTAAATTTTAAAACATGTATATGTCAGATTTAGCGCAGTCGAAATACAATTTATGATAGGCTTCGTATAAAACCTAAGACTGCGTTCAGTCAGACAACGTTTCAAACTTTGAATGGTACTTTCAAATTTATTCATTTTTATTGTTTTCTTCTTCTTTTACACCTTGTGTTTGCTCAGGTTGTTTAAATAAATCAATAAAGGCTTCCCCTAAATAGTCAATAACATGACTTGCAATCAAACTCTGATAACCATAATTTTCAACAGCAATATCAGCAGATCTACCATGTAAATACACGCCAAAAACGGCAGCTATTATGGGTGTGTATCCTTGTGAAATTAATCCGGTAATAATCCCTGTTAAAACATCGCCACTTCCGGCGGTTGCCAAACCAGGATTGCCTGTTGTATTTACATAAAGTTTATCTTGAAAAACAGTAATAGTGTTTGCGCCTTTTATGACAATGATAGCACTGTATTTTTTTGAAAACGCTTTAACTTTTTTAAGTTTATCAAAATCATTTTTCCAACTTCCAATTAAACGTTCAAGTTCTTTTGGATGTGGGGTAAACACGGTTTGTAATGGCAAAAGCTTTAATAAAGCTTTCTTTTTTGATAAAATGTTTATACCATCGGCATCAATAACCAAAGGCGTTTTATTCGATTTTAAAAAGGTTTCTAAAGCAATTATTGTTTTAATATCTGTTCCTAAACCAATACCTAAACCTATGACGGTCGGTTCAATATCAAAATTAATAGAAGTTATTTTCTCATCATCTGCATCTGTAATTACCATAGCTTCTGGAAAAGATGATTGCAATGCTATATATCCGCATTTTGGCACATAGGTTGAAACCAAACCTGCTCCAGCCGATAATGAAGATTTACTAGTTAAAATTACTGAGCCTATTTTACCATAGCTTCCACCAATAATTAAAGCATGCCCAAATTGGCCTTTATGTGAAAATTTATCTCGTGGCACGTACATAGGCAAAACCTCATTTTTGCCAATTAAATCTGCCTCGGTAACCGTATTAAATAGAAATTCTTGATCTAAACCAATATCTAAAACCTCCCACTGTATAGTGAATTTTGCGGTTTCGGGTAAAAAAAACACTAATTTAGGGGTTGCAAAACTTAATGTGTAACCTGCCCAAACTACAGCATCTTCATCTGTAACTGCTTTATCTGTGTGCAAACCAGAAGGAATATCTATAGATAACGTATAGGCTTTTGTAGCTCTAAAATGAAGAAACAACGCTTTCACCCAATCATCAACAGGTCTATTTAATCCTATTCCAAAAACAGCATCAACAATAATATCGTCTGGATGTATTTCAGGAAAGTCCTCTTTACAATTTAAAAGTATTGGCCACTTTTTAGTTACATTTTTTATCCGATCATAATTAATTAAAAAATCTTTGGACCGTTTATCACTGCAGTTAATGACATAAATTTTTACGTTATAGCCATCAAGAATTAAATGTCTGGCAAGCACCAAGCCGTCACCGCCATTATTTCCAATACCACAAAACACATGAATAGGTACTTGTGCACCTTGCATACGCATATGCATCCAATTAAAAATTTCGGTTCCGGCATGTTCCATTAAATCGGTAGATGATATGTTCTGCTTTTCGGCAGTTAACGCATCACCTTTATAAATTTGTTTTTTCGAGAATATTTTCATCGTTTAAATGTGATTTCTATTAAACAATAGTACATATTTTATATAAAATAAAGCGAATAAAAAAAGCCCTTAACTAAAATTAGCTAAGAACTTGTGTTTCTTTATGTTTTGCAGTAAGAGTTAAAAACTAATAATTACGCTTTTATAAACTTTATAATCTCAATATTCGCTAATTTTAATAGGTATAAACCTTTCTCTAAAAACCTAATATCTATTTTATTATTATAGTATACACTACCTCTGGCTAATTCTTTTCCAGCTGTACTGTAAATTATATAATCTTTTTCTTCCATTAACCCTGCGAGACTAATAAAATTAGTTGATGGGTTTGGATAGGTTTTAATTCTGCTTTTCGTATCAATATCAATATTAGATTGTTTACTGGTATCAATAACAGTAAGGCCTCCGTATATGGTAATATGATCTATGGTAGCAAATGGTCTGAGGTAATAAACAGTATCACTTAATAAATCTCCTAATTCTGTTTTAAATAAGCTCTCAGAACTTTCAACTGCAATTTTAGTATCGTTAATTGTTGGCAAGTTTTCTGAGGTGCTATAAACAAATCCTTTTTCAATAATTTCGAAAGTGTTTTCTAAAATCTCACCTGTCATATCTATCTTATCTACAGTGCTATTTAAACCAGCGCTACCAATAATTTTTCCGGATGATAAAACTAATTCTGAATTTTCCTGTGCGTGTGTGAATGAAATAAATAATAAAAACAGAAGTACTGGATTTACTTTGAGGAATTTTTGAGGCGTCATTTTAAAGGATTTTAATTAATTAACGATACAAATATATAAAAAATTTTACAAATAATACATTTTATCGAATAAATTTACTTTTAAACGATGTTTTTTTAAATATAGAACGGAATTTGATTGATTTTTGAAATTTAAAGAAGCGTAAACATGTCATTATTAACCGTAAATGACATTAAAGATTTTTCAATCCAAATTTTAAATAGCTAAGAATATTAAATGAAAGTTGTAGGAATATAAGAATACTGCAAAAAAAGAGGATTAGTTTTTTTATACGTTGAAATGTAATACTTTTGAATTCTATCATTTATAGAATATAATGAATCGCTTAAGTCAAAATATAGAAATTCAATCTCCTTTTTCAACAAAAGGGAACACCTCTATTTTTGCTACATCTACAATAACTACAACCCTTTGGGGTTACTAAATATATATTCTTCGGGCTATTTTTGTAATTTCTATAATTACAACATTTCAAGTGTTATTTCAATCATACAATGTATTAAAAAATGAAGGTTTTAAAATTTGGAGGAACTTCAGTAGGTTCTTCAAAAAATATAAATAAAGTTATAAGTATTTTAGAAAATTACAGCAAAAGTGGTGCTGTGATTTGTGTAGTTTCTGCTGTTGGCGGTATTACCGATAAATTACTTCTCGCAGGAAAGCAAGCTCAAAATAAAGACATAAACTATAAAGACACCCTTAATTTAATTAAGGATATTCATTTCAGTATTGTAAATGAATTGAATCTTGGAAATGGCGAACTGATTACAAAGTACATAGATTCTAAGTTTAATGAACTTGAAGATTTGCTAAATGGTATTTATTTAATAAACGAATTATCGCCAAAAACATCAGATAAGTTGGTTAGTTTTGGTGAAACACTATCGTCTTTCATTATCGCTGAAACCATGAAAAACAGAGGTTTATTGGCTGAACGTAAAAATTCACAAGACCTTATCATTACCAATTCAAATTTCACGAAAGCTGAAGTAGATTATAAAATAACGAATAAAAATTTTCAAGATTATTTTAAATCTGTAACTCAACGTGTGACTATACTTCCTGGGTTTATCTCTAAATCAAAAATGGGTGAACAAACTACTTTAGGTCGTGGTGGTTCAGATTTTACCGCGGCTATTATTGCTGCTGCTTTACGTGTAGATCAATTAGAAATTTGGACCGATGTTAGCGGTATGTACACAACCAACCCTAAAATGGTAAAACAAGCATATCCTATTGATAAAATATCATATCAAGAGGCTATGGAATTATCACATTTTGGAGCTAAAGTGTTATATCCACCAACAGTACAGCCTGTTTTAAACTTAAATATTCCAATTCACATTAAGAATACTATGGAACCCGACGCGGTTGGAACTATAATTTCTAATGATGAAACTAATGGCAGCAAGCCTGTAAAAGGAATTAGCAATATTAATGGTATTGCTTTATTAACCCTTCAAGGTAGCGGTATGATTGGTATTCCGGGATTTTCCAAACGCTTGTTTGAAACACTTTCTCAAGAAAAAATTAATATTATTTTAATTACTCAGGCATCCTCAGAACATTCTATTTGTTTAGGAATTGACGAAAAAGAAGCTGAAAATGCTAGAACAGCTATTGATACTACTTTCGAAAATGAAATAGCACTTCATAAAATAGATCCTATTATAGTTGAAACGGGGCTTTCTATTATTGCTTTAGTTGGCGATAATATGAAAAACCACCAAGGTATTAGCGGTAAAATGTTTAGTACACTTGGTAAAAATAATATCAATATTAGAGCGATTGCTCAAGGTGCATCAGAAAAAAATATATCTGCAGTAATCACTGAAAATGATGTTAAAAAAGCATTAAACACGCTTCACGAACAGTTCTTCGAGTCGAAAACAAAGCAACTCAATGTGTTTATTACAGGTGTTGGAAACGTTGGTGAACGCTTGGTTGAACAAATAAAGCAACAAAAAAAGTATTTAAAAGAAAACTTAAAAATCAATTTACGAGTTGCAGGATTATCAAATTCTAGAACTATGATTTTTAATGAAGATGGTATCGACTTAAAAACTTGGAAAGAACAGCTTGCAGCAGGCGAAAAAGCAACTTTAAAAGGCTTCTTTGAAAACACAAAAGTATTAAACCTTCGTAATAGTATTTTTGTAGATGTTACTGCAAATGAAGATGTAGCCAATTTATATGTGGATTATTTAAGACAAAGCATTGGTGTGGTTGCTTGTAATAAAATTGCATGTTCAAGTGATTTTGAAAACTATAAATTACTAAAACGCTTGTCATTGAAATATAATGCGCCTTATTTGTTTGAAACTAATGTTGGTGCAGGTTTACCTATTATTGACACTTTAAATAATTTAATGGTGTCTGGTGATAAAATAATATCTATTCAAGCCGTATTATCAGGTAGTTTAAACTTTGTATTCAATAACTTTAATGATACTACCAAGTTTTATGATGTTGTAAAACAAGCTGGCGTTGAAGGTTATACAGAGCCAGACCCAAGAATCGATTTAAGTGGTGTTGATGTGGCTAGAAAAATTTTAATTCTGGCTAGAGAAAGTGGTATGGAAATGAATTTACAAGATATTCAAAACACATCATTTTTATCTGAATCTGGAATTAAAAGCGACAGTGTTGATGATTTTTACAAAACATTAATAGCTGATGAAAGTCATTATCAAAGTTTATATGCATCTGCGAAAGCCAAAAACTGTCAATTAAAGTATGTAGCTAAACTAGATAATGGAAAAGCAAATGTAAGTTTGCAAGAAATTCCAGAAGGCCACCCATTTTATAATTTAGAAGGCAGTGATAATATTGTGATGTTTTACACCCAACGATATGCAAATCAGCCCATGATTATTAAAGGTGCCGGTGCCGGTGCAGATGTAACAGCTTCAGGTCTATTTGCTGATATTATTAGAATTGGAAACGATTAAGCCATGAACGAAATAAAAATATTTTCACCAGCAACAGTTGCTAACGTATCCTGCGGATTCGATGTTTTGGGGTTTTGTTTAGATAGTGTTGGTGATGACATGGTGATAAGAAAAACCGATAAAAAAGGTATTCATATTACTAAAATTGAAGGTTTTAATTTGCCTTATGAAACTGAATTGAATGTAGCTGGTGTTTCGGCATTGGCTATGTACAATACTATAGATGTCGATTTTGGTTTCGAAATTGAAATCTATAAAAATATAAAACCTGGAAGTGGTATTGGTAGTAGTGCCGCAAGTGCTGTTGGTAGTGTTTTTGGAATGAATGAACTTTTAGGAAAACCATTTAACAAAACGCAACTTACAGCGTTTGCCATTAAAGGTGAGGCATTAGCAAGTCAATGTGAGCACGCAGACAACCTCGCCCCTGCCCTATTCGGTGGTTTTACGTTAGTTAAAAGTATATCGCCATTACAGATTTTAGAAATTCCATCACCAAAGGATTTATATGCAACAATCATTCATCCACAGATAGAAATAAAAACTTCAGAAGCACGTGCTGTTTTGCCTAAAAAAATTGCTTTAAGTGACGCGATAACTCAATGGGCAAACCTTGGGAGCTTAGTCCATGGCTTGCATACAAGTGATTATGGATTAATAAAAGATTCACTACACGACGTTATTGTTGAGCCATATAGAAGCAAGCTTATTCCTTATTTTGATGAAGTTAAACATGTAGCCATTGAAACGGGTGCTTTGGGAACTGGGATTTCAGGATCAGGACCTTCTATATTTTCATTAAGTAAAAGTATGCAAACAGCTATAAATGTGAAAGATGCCATTGAAAAAGTATATTTAGAAACAGGTATTAAATTTGAAATTCATGTTTCTAAAATAAATACTGAAGGCGTAAAGATTATAAACACAAAATAACATATAGTGAACTATTACTCATTAAACAAACAAGCGCCAAAAGCATCATTCAAGGATGCGGTTATAAAAGGGTTAGCTCCAGATAAAGGTTTGTATTTCCCAGAAAACATTACACCTTTACCAAAAACTTTTTTTGAAAACATCGATAACTTATCATATTCTGAAATTGCTTTTGAAGCCATTAAACAATTTGTCTCTCCTGAAATACCAGAAACTGTTTTAAAAACCATTGTTGGAGAAACTTTATCATTCGACTTTCCTATTGTGAAACTAAACGATAATATTTCAACATTGGAGTTATTCCATGGACCAACTATGGCATTTAAAGATGTTGGGGCACGTTTTATGGCTCGTTGCTTAGGTTATTTCAACAAAAACAACACAAATGAAGTTACTGTTTTAGTGGCTACTTCTGGCGATACTGGTGGTGCAGTGGCTCATGGCTTTTTAGGTGTTAAAGGTGTTAATGTAGTGATACTCTACCCTAGCGGAAAAGTGAGCGATATTCAGGAAATGCAATTAACTACTTTGGGTCAAAATATAAAAGCCCTAGAAGTAAACGGTACGTTTGATGATTGCCAAGCCATGGTAAAAACTGCTTTTTTAGATGATGAATTAACTAGCAAGATGCAGTTAACATCTGCAAACTCTATAAATGTAGCACGTTGGTTGCCCCAATTATTCTACTTTATGTTTGCTTACAAACAATTGCATAATCAATACGATGATATTGTGTTTTCTGTCCCTAGTGGAAACTTTGGTAACGTTTGTGCTGGCATGATGGCGCAACAATTAGGTTTACCAATAAAACATTTTATAGCTTCAAATAACGAAAATAATGTGGTGACGCGTTATTTGGTATCTGAATCTTACGAACCAAAACCATCCGTTCAAACCATTTCTAATGCTATGGATGTTGGTGCACCAAGTAATTTTATACGTATTCAAGAAATATATAAAAACAAATTTGATACGTTGAAAGATAATTTGTCGTCTTATAGCTATTCTGATGACGAAACAAAGGAAGCTTTATTGGAAATTTACAATACATACAATTACGTAGCAGATCCACACGGAGCCGTTGGTTATTTGGGTTGTAAAGCGTATTTAAAAGAACATCCAAAGGCACATTGTGTATTTTTAGAAACAGCACATCCAACCAAGTTTTTAGATGTAGTTGAAGCTGTTATAAAAGAAAAACAAGCATTGCCACCACAAATTCAGTCGGTTATGGGTAAACAAAAAGTATCAAATAAAATCAGCACTTATAATGAGCTTAAATCATTTTTATTATCCTAATTTTTTGATTTTCATTACTCATGATATCTATTATTCAAGCCACTTTAAACGATAGTAATTTACTAGCAAACTTAGGTGAAACTACATTTTTAGAGGCGCATGGTAAAAGTGCTTCTGAAGAAAATATTATTACGTATATAAGTAAAAAATTTACGAATAAAGCTTTCGAGGAAGAATTAAAAGACACCAATAATATTTTTTATATTATTTATTTTAATCAAGTGGTTGTTGGGTATTCTAAAATTATTTTTAATTCTAAACATCCAAACATTGGGTTTGAAAATGTTACCAAATTAGAGCGTTTGTATATATTACAAGAATTTCATGGTTTAAAATTAGGCTTAGAGCTTTTTAAATACAACCTAAATATATCTATTAAAAATAACCAAAACGGCATGTGGTTATTTGTTTGGACAGAAAACCATAAAGCCATAAATTTTTATAAAAAAACAGGTTTTGAAATTGTAGGACACTATGATTTTGAAATCACACCCACACATAGCAACCCAAACCATCAAATGTTATTAACTTTTTAAGCTAAATTTTTAAAATATGAATTTTACAGACTGGATTGGTTTTTTAGGTGTTTTTCAAATTCTTTTGGCATACGTTTTAAATGTGGTTGGTAAAATTAAAAACACCCACATTATATTCATACTATTAAACCTTATTGGCGCATCCATGGCGTGTTTAGCATCTATACTTTTAAACTATTGGCCATTTATAATATTGGAAGCGGTTTGGGCATTGGTATCGCTATATACATTAATAAATTTAAAAAATCATAATAAATAATGTTATAAGCGGTTAAAGATTAAAAGTAATATTACGATTTTCCTTATATATTTACGATCTCAAACAATAAGTTATGGCTTTAATATCTTTTCTTGCTTTTGAATTTCCCATAACAAACCCAATACTTAAATTTTTAATCATTTTAATTATAATCCTGTTGACTCCTATTTTATTGAATAGGGTTAAAATTCCTCATATATTGGGACTGATTATTGCTGGAGCCATTGTTGGTCCTAATGGTTTTAATTTATTGTTAAGGGATAGTGGTATTATTTTATCTGGCACAGCAGGTTTACTTTATATTATGTTTTTGGCAGGTTTGGATATCGATATGGCCGAATTTAAAAAGAACAGATCTAAAAGTGCATTTTTTGGTTCGTTAACGTTTATCATCCCTATGGTTCTTGGTACTCTTTCTAGTATTTATCTTTTGAGATTATCTATTCCTTCATCTATTTTGGTAGCCAGTATGTATGCCTCACACACATTAATTGCTTATCCCATTTTAAGTTCAATGGGCGTTCATAAAATTAAAGCAGTAAACATTACTGTTGGTGGAACGGTAATTACAGATACCTTAGCACTACTGGTATTAGCCATAATTGTTGGTATGGAAGAAGGAGAAGTTAATCTTTTCTTTTGGTTAAAATTAGCCTTATCCATTTGTGTGTTTTTTGTAATTACATTATTTATTTTTCCTCTTATTGCTAAGTGGTTTTTAAAGCGCTATAATGATAGTATTTCACAATACATATTTGTAATTGCTATGGTTTTTCTCGGTGCTTTTTTAGCAGAAAGTGCAGGTATTGAAGGTATTATTGGTGCTTTTTTAAGTGGTCTTGCGCTTAATAGATTAATTGTAAAAGATTCTACTTTGTTTCACAGGATAGAATTTGTTGGAAATGCGATCTTCATTCCTTTTTTTCTTATTAGCGTGGGAATGCTCGTTGATTATAGCGCATTTTTTCAAGATTTTGAGACTATTAAAGTGGCCTTAATTATGTCTGTTGTTGCAACGCTGTCTAAATTTTTGGCGGCATGGATAACTCAAAAATCTTTAAATTTTTCTAAAGATGAACGACGATTAATTTTCGGATTAAGTAATGCTCAAGCCGCTGCTACACTCGCAGCTGTATTAGTTGGATTCAACACTATTATAGGAGAAACAAGTTCTGGACAACCCATTAGGCTATTGGACGAAACCATTTTAAATGGCACCATAGTCATGATTTTAATAACATGCACCATTGCGACATTTTCTGCTCAAAAAGGTGCAAGAAATATTTCTGCACTTCAATCTAGAAGACCTAAACAATAAAAATCTAATTTCTATTATTTTAAATGATCAAAAAGTCAAAATATTTCAATTCAGCCTTAACAAACCTTTTCATGCTACTCGGAAAGTATTTTCTATAAATTTTCAATACATTTGCTTTCATTATTATGGAAGAAATATTAGTTTGAAATAACTAAATTTTTTGGTCATACTATTGAATTTATTATTAGTTCATTAAGTAATAAAAATGCTATTTTGGTTGGATTTTCAATTTCAATTTTATGTCTCATTATTGTTTATATATTATCTAAAGTTTTTTAAATGAAAAATACGGCCTTAACTGAAACTCACGAAGCTCTTGGAGCTAAAATGGTGCCTTTTGCAGGGTATAATATGCCTGTGCAATATGAAGGTGTAAATATGGAGCACGAAACAGTTAGAAATGCTGTTGGTGTGTTTGATGTATCGCACATGGGTGAGTTTTTAATTGAAGGCGAACATGCATTAGAATTGATTCAAAAAGTATCGAGTAATGATGCTTCTAAATTAACTATTGGAAAAGCACAATATAGCTGTTTGCCAAATGATGATGGTGGTATTGTTGATGATTTAATTATATATAAATTAAAAGAAAACCAATATTTATTGGTAGTTAACGCCAGTAATATTGAAAAAGATTGGAATTGGATAAGTTCTAAAAATAATGTTGGTGCTTCGATGCGCGATTTAAGTGAGAACTATTCTTTACTAGCTATTCAAGGTCCTAAAGCCATTGAAGCGATGCAAAGCATTACAAGTCATGATTTATCTGCTATAAAATTCTACAATTTTGTAGTCGGTGATTTTGCAGATATTGAACACGTAATAATTTCAGCAACAGGTTACACTGGAAGTGGCGGATTTGAAATTTATTGTAAAAACTCTGAAGTAAAGCAAATTTGGGATAAGGTATTTATAGCTGGAGCAGATTTCGGAATAAAACCCATTGGCCTTGCAGCTCGTGATACGTTACGTTTAGAAATGGGCTACTGCCTATACGGTAACGATATTGATGATACCACCTCGCCTATTGAAGCGGGTTTAGGCTGGATAACAAAATTTACTAAAGACTTCACCAATTCTGAGACTTTAAAAGCTGAGAAAGAACGAGGTTCTGAACGTAAATTAGTAGCATTTGAGTTAGATGAACGCGGTGTTCCAAGACACGGTTATGATATTGTAGATGGAAGCGGTAATAAAATAGGTGTGGTTACTTCGGGCACCATGTCGCCAAGTTTAGGAAAAGGCATTGGTTTAGGTTATGTACCAACGACTTTAAGCGATATTAATAGCAAAATAAGTATTCAAATTCGTAAAAACGCCATTCCTGCAACTGTAGTGAAATTGCCATTTTACAAAAATTAATATGCGGAACTTTCAAGCTGTTTTAAAGCAGATACATCAAGATATTGCGAATGTAAAGGATAAAGGAAGGGTAGCAACCTATATTCCTGAATTAGCCAATATTGATATTAATAATTTTGGTATTCATTTAAGAACATTAGATGGTAATGAATATAGTGTTGGAGACTGGAATAAACCATTTTCAATTCAGAGTATTTCTAAAGTTTTAGCATTAGCCAAGGCTATTTCATTTGAAGGTAATAACGTTTGGAAACGTATAGACGTGGAACCTTCAGGTGATCCTTTTAACCAATTATCACTTTTAGAGTTAGAAAGTGGAATTCCTAGAAATCCATTAATTAATGCTGGTGCCATTGTAATTTCAGACATTTTAATTTCAAGACTAGAAAATCCAAAGGAAGATTTTTTAAACTTTGTTAGAGGCATTACAAATGATGACTCCATAAACTACAATGAGCAAGTCGCCCAATCTGAAAAGCAAACGGGTTTCAGAAATATTGCGGCGGCAAATCTTTTAAAATCCTTCAATAATTTAAATAATGATGTTGAAGATGTGTTGGATTTTTATTTTTACCAATGTTCCATTGAAATGTCTTGTGCTCAAATTTCAAAAGCCTTTTACTTGTTTGCGAACAAGGGTTATTGCTTGCAAAACAAACTTCATATTACCGAGCAGCAGGCAAAGCGTATTAATGCACTAATGCTTACTTGTGGTTTTTATGATGAAGCTGGAGAATTTGCTTTTGAAGTTGGTTTACCAGGCAAATCTGGTGTTGGTGGAGGTATTGTTGCTCTATTACCTAATGACTATATCATAACCACTTGGTCGCCAGGGCTTAATCCTAAAGGAAATTCAAAACTAGGTATGCAAGCCTTAGAACAGTTTACCACCAAAACTAGTTTATCAATATTTTAATTATATTATTATAATTGATGGCTAGTGAAATAAAACATAGAATTTTAATATTAGGAGGAAGTGGATTTTTAGGAGGTTCTATTTATAAGGAACTCTGCTCCTATTTTAAAACCTTTGGAACCTTTAATTTATCAAATACATTTTTAGAAAAAAATAACCAATTTTTTCAGTATAATATTGAAGAAGATGATGTTTACGAAATTTTAGATATTGTAAAACCAACTATCGTAATTTCCGCACTTCGTGGAGATTTTTCAAAACAAGTTTTGATGCATCAGCATCTTACTGAGTATGTGTTTTCACATAAAATAAAACTTATATTTCTATCTTCTGCTAACGTTTTTGATGCTTACAGTAAATACCCGAGTTATGAAAATGACAAAACATATAGTAATAGTGTTTATGGTCATTTCAAAATAAAAATTGAAAATATGCTACTACGTTTACCTAAAAAACAAGTTGCTATTTTAAGATTACCTATGGTTTTTGGCTCTACATCACCTCGTATTCTAGAGATTCTTCAAAATATAAAAGAAAAAGAAGCTATTGAAATATTTCCGAATTTAATAATGAATGTAACTACCAACACAAAGGTTACTCAACAAATTCATTATATAATTAATAGAAATAAATCAGGCGTTTTCCACTTGGGAAGTACAGATTTAGTGCATCACGATGATTTTATAAAGGAAATTGTGCTGTCTTTATCTCTTGAAGACGAAGCTATTTATAAACGTGTTTATACTACAAATGATGATAGATATTTAGCGGTTTTGCCTAAATTTAACAAACTACCAAAACATCTTCAATTAATAAGTCAAGATATTTTAACAGAATTAAAAATATAAGTAAATTGTAGTCAAATTAATAATAAATCTTATGAGCAAATTATCCACAGAAGACATAGAAAAAAAATTACTTCATTTTCCAGATTGGGACTATTTTGATGGCGCTATTCATGCTGAATTTGAGTTTGAAAATTTCAAGGATTGCTTTAGTGCCATGAGCAGAATAGCTTTTGAATGTGAGGCTTTAAATCATCACCCAAATTGGAGTAATGTTTACAATGTATTAACGATATCTTTGTCAACTCATGATGCTGGTGGCGTTACTAATAGGGATTTTAAATTAGCAGAAGCTATAGAGGATATTGTAGAACCTGAGGATGAATAATCAGTGTTATTTTTTTAACAGTTTCTAAATTACTGTAGCAAAAATTCAATGCCTAATACTAATTATATTAAGATGTATATATCTTTATAAATCATTAAAATAAAATATTTAAAATGGGAATTTTCGATAAAATCAAGGAAAAATTAAGTCATGAGTTTATAGACATTATCGAGTGGCTAGATTACACTGACGATACTATTTGCCATCGTTTTGAACGCTATCAAAATGAAATAAAAAATGAGGCTAAATTAATTGTTCGTGAAGGTCAAGTCGCAGTATTTGTAAATGAAGGCGTATTAGCTGATATTTTTGAGCCAGGGACTCACACGTTGAGCACTAAAAACTTACCTATTTTAGCCACTTTAAAAGGCTGGAAATATGGTTTTAATAGTCCTTTTAAAGCAGAAGTGTATTTTGTTAACACTACGCTTTTTACGGATGAAAAATGGGGAACAAAAAGTCCGATTACATTAAGCGATGATCGATTTGGATTGGTTGAAATAAGAGCTTTTGGCACCTACGCCTTTAAGATTGATGATGCTGGAAAGTTTATTATTGATATTGTTGGCACGGATAATAATTTTACCAATTTTGAAATTAATGAACACCTTAAAAGTTTAATAGCCACCCGATTTACCGATACAGCAGGTAAAGCCAATCTTCCTATAGAGTTGTATGCTGCAAATACAACAGGGCTTTCAGAAACTTGTAAAAAAGTGATGCAAGCTGAATTTTTGAGTGTTGGTATTTCTTTAGAAAAATTCTATATCGAAAATGTTTCTATGCCTGAAGATCTTAAAAAAGAAATCTTTGAATATAGTCGAATCGATAAATTAGATCTCGACAAATTAACCAAATTCAAAACTGCTCAGGCTATTGAAGCTGCAGCAAAAAACGAAGGAGGGACTGCTGGAGCAGGGATGGGTATGGGTATGGGCTTTGTGCTTGCTCAACAAATGGGCGGACTTATGAATCCTCAAATGGCAGGTCAACAAATACCTGTTCAACAAGCGACTGCCCCTCCACCATTACAAGATGTCGTCACTTATTATTACTCATCCAATGGGCAACAAACGGGGCCTGTACCTTTTAATCAATTAAAGGTGTTATTTGCAAATAGAACAATCAATAGAGATACTCTTATTTGGAAACAGGGCATGCCAAATTGGATGTCTTTAAAAGACATAGAAGAATTAAAAGTGTTTTTAGGAGGCAATACACCGCCACCACTTCCTCAACAATAATTTACAATGTCTTTCATAAAAATTAAAATTGAACAACACTTGATTTGTAGTTGTGTTTTACATGGAAGCCCTCATTAATGGAATGAAAACAAATACTTCTAATAAATCTGAGCTAAAAAAAGCATGTGACAACTGTGGTGCTGAACTTTTATTTGCACCTAGAACTGTTGCTTTAAAGTGTGATTATTGTGGACATACCGAAGAAATTACATCTTCACTAGAAGATATAAAAGAATTGGAACTTAAACAGTATTTAAGCGATATGGGAAAGCAATCGCATAGTGAAGAAATCACTATGATTGAATGCAAAAACTGTGGTGCTAATCAACATATTGAAGAACACTATAAATCATTACATTGCATTTATTGTATTTCCCCTCTGATTGTTGAGGATATGTATAAAGAGGAATGGATTGTTCCTGGTGCTATTTTACCTTTTCAAATTACTCAAGAAAAAGCACATCAAATTTTTAAAACATGGGTAAAAGGATTATGGTTTGCCCCTAATAAACTTCAAAAAGCAACTTTAGACCCGCAAAATACAAAAGGTTTATATACGCCCTATTGGACATTTGATGCGCAACTATATGCCAATTACACGGGACAACGTGGAGAATATTACTATGTAACCAAAACGGTTGGAAGTGGAAAAAACAAAAGAAAAGTTAGAGAAAGAAAAACCCGATGGTATCCTGCATCAGGACGTGTCAGTGGTTTTGTAAATGATACTTTAACGAAAGCTTCAAAACAAAAATCAGGACTTATACCCAGAAAAATTGAAAATTGGAACCTAAACTTGCTAAGGCCTTTTAATAGCAGTTTTCTAGCAGGCTTTGTTACTGAAAAATATACTATTCCATTAAAAAGTGGTCATGACCAAGCAGAAAAAGTAGCGAAGCAAATTGCAAATACGTGGTCTAGAAGAGATATTGGAGGAGACACCCAAAGAGTACATTCTTTAGATATGACACTTACCGAAGAAACCTTTAAGCATATTTTATTACCCGTTTATATAAGTAGCTATCGCTTTAAAAACAAACAATATAATTTTTATGTGAATGGTCAATCTGGGGAATTATCGGGTCAAAGACCTTATTCTTTTTGGAAAATTTTCTTTCTTGTATTAAGCATACTATTGGTTATTCTCATAGTATCAGTTTTATCAAATAAAGGTTAATTTCAATTATAATCATTTACAATTATTTAAGTATCCATATTTTTTTAAATTTGCTAGAATAATAATTAAGATTCATTAAAATGCTCCTGCCTTCGCAGGAATGAATATAAAAATAATATATACTATGGGAAGAGCTTTTGAATTTAGAAAAGCACGAAAAATGAAACGCTGGTCAGCCATGAGTAAAGCCTTTACTCGTATTGGAAAAGACATAGTAATGGCAGTGAAAGAAGGTGGTCCAGACCCAGCAAGTAACTCGCGTTTAAGAGCGGTTATACAAAATGCAAAGTCTGTAAACATGCCTAAAGACAATGTGGAACGGGCGATAAAAAAAGCTAGTGATAAAAGTCAAGGCGATTACAAAGAAGTTGTTTTTGAAGGTTATGCGCCTCATGGTATTGCTGTTTTAGTAGAAACTGCGACTGATAATAATACAAGAACGGTTGCCAACGTTCGAAGCTATTTTAATAAATGCGATGGAAGCTTAGGGACTTCTGGTTCTGTGGTTTTTATGTTTGACCATACCTGTAATTTCAGGATTAATGCAGAAGGATTGGACCCTGAAGAATTGGAATTAGAATTTATAGATTACGGAGCTGAAGAAGTTTTTGCTGATGATGATGGTATTTTAATCTATGCTCCTTTTGAAAGTTTTGGAGCCATACAAGCCGAGTTAGAATCTAGAGAAATAGAAATCTTATCTTCTGGTTTTGAACGAATTCCTCAAGTAACCAAAAAACTTTCTGAAGATGAAGCTTCAGATGTAGAAAAACTTCTAGAGAAATTAGAGGAAGATGATGATGTACAAAACGTTTATCATGCCATGGAGGAAAATACTGAATAAATAATAATATATTTGGCATGATAAAATATATGATTACGCTATTAGTTATTGTGCTAAACTTCTCTACTAGTTTTTCTCAAGACACCTTGCTTTATAAAAAAATAAACGGTACTAAATTATATTTAGAAGTTTATTATCCTGAGGATTTGGATACTTCAAAAGCATATCCTGCCATGGTTTTTTATTTTGGTGGTGGATGGAATGGTGGTAATAGAAGTCAATTTGCGCCTCACTCATCCTATTTATCACAACGAGGTCTGGTTTGCTTTCTTGTAGACTATAGAATAAAAAACAAACACAATACTACACCTTTTGAATCATTAAAAGATGCCAAATCAGCTATTCGGTTTATAAGAAAAAATGCCAATAAATTTCATATAGATAAAACTAAAATTATAGCATCTGGCGGTTCTGCCGGTGCCCATTTAGCTGCTGCTACAGCATTAATAAATGATTATAATGAATCTACCGATGATTTATCAATAAACTGTGTACCTGATGCTTTAGTGCTTTTCAATCCTGTAATTGACAACGGACCTAATGGTTATGGGCATGAGCGGATTGGAAATGCATATTCAAAATTCTCTCCTTTACATAATATTAAAGCAAATGCACCACCTACCCTATTTCTATTGGGAACAAAAGACCATTTAATTCCAGTAGAAACTGCTAAATTATATAAAAGCAAAATGGAGGAATTGGGTAATAGATGTGAATTAAAGTTATATAAAGACGGTGTTCATGGGTTTTTCAACTACAAATTCTTTAACAATTACAAAAAAACTTTAGAAGCAACGGATACCTTTCTGCAATCTTTAGGTTATTTATTAATAGAACCAAAAATTATTATTGAGTAGAATATAATTTTTTATTAAAACTGGAATTATGAAAAGATTAGTAGTAGTAGTAGTAATGTTTTTTTTTATTTTATCATTCATAAATGCACAATCTAACCCTGCTATTGATTTTCTAGAGTCATTAAATGAAGATCAGCGTGAAAAAGCAAATTTATCATTTGATGATTTGAATAGAGAAACTTGGCATTTTTTACCTGCGGTTTCGTTTGCAAGAGAAGGAATAGCGCTTTTGGAATTAAATGAAGAACAAAAAGTATTGGCTTTTGGTTTTCTTAAAAATTATTTAAGTGAAGTAGGCTATAATAAAACCAAATCGATAATTAGTTTAGAAAATGTTCTCGCTGAAATTAGTGGAGACCCTATCTACAGGGATCCATTAAAATATCATATTACTATTTACGGAAATCCTAAAAAAGACAATATATGGAGTTGGTCTTTTGAAGGGCATCATATATCACTGAATTTCACTATTTCAGAGGGTAAAACATCATTTTCTCCAAGATTTTTAGGTTCTAACCCTGGAATGGTAAAAAATGGAAAACGTAAAGGAGAACGAGTTTTATTGAGGGAAGAAGATTTAGCTTTTAAATTGATTAATTCTATGACTGACAAACAATTAAAGCAAACCATTTTTCAATCAAAATCATTTCAAGAAATTGTAACTCATAATAACTCAAAAGTAGATCCATTAAATCCAGAAGGAATACAGGTTAAGTTATTAAATAAAAATCAGCAAAGTATTTTAGTATCACTAATTGAAGAATATCTAGCTAGTATACCTACAAACTTAGCAAAAGAACGATTTAGAGCTATAGAAATAGCTGAGTTTAATGATATTTACTTCGGCTGGGCAGGATCTACCGATATATTAAAAGGCCATTATTATAGAATACAGGGAGATACTTTTTTAATAGAGTTTGATAATACACAAAATGATGCCAACCATATGCATACGGTTTGGAGAGATTTTTATGGGGATTTTGGTAGAGATCTTATTAAAGATCACTATGAAAATTCAGAACACCATAAAAATTAACTTTAATTATTTATTTCTAACATAAATCAATTTAAAACGCCCGTTACTTTGGTCTCGCTCTTCCATAATAAACTGCGGAAGTGATTTAAAAAGCGGTGTTAATTTTACAAAACCAAAGTTTCTTGAATCAAAATTAGGTTGCTTTTTAAGTATTAATGAACCCACATCTCCTAAGAATGCCCAACCATCATCATCGGCTGAATCATCAACGGAATTCTGCAATAATTTTATAACTTTCGGTGTTATATTATATAAATTTGCTTTTTTAGATTTTCCACTCTTTTGGTCTTTATCATCACTATCATCTGAGACAAGAATTTCTAAATAAATAAATTTATCACAAGCTACAATAAAAGGGTTTGGAGTTTTCTTCTCCCCCATTCCATAAACCACCATAGCAGCTTCTCGTAGTCGTGTTGCTAATTTTGTAAAATCGCTATCAGAGGATACCAAACAAAATCCATTTACTTTTTCTGAATATAAAATATCCATAGCATCAATTATCATGGCAGAATCTGTAGCATTCTTTCCCGTAGTATATCCGTATTGTTGTATGGGTGTTATGGCATTTTCTAATAAAACATTTTTCCATTTTGATAAATGTGGTTTTGTCCAATCGCCGTAAATACGCTTTATAGTTGGTGTTCCGTACTTAGCGATTTCTTCCATCATTTCAGAAATGTATTTTGAAGGGATATTATCCCCATCAATAAGTACTGCTATTTTTGTGTCTTTTATCATATTTTTTAAAGATAGATAAATAATAGTTTATCATTAAAATTTATAGAGCACTTTATTATAAATTTTTAACATTTTGTAGGGAAATCTCATATTTCATATTTTTTACTTTTGCTAAAAAAAAATGAAAAAATTACTTGAAAAAAGTAAAAAAAATATCAATATGAAATTAAATTGTACCAAAATCACAAATTTTACTTGTCTTATATTTTTAGTAACGTTTTGCTTTTCTCCTTTACAAATGGAAGCCCAAAATAAGAAAAGCAAAAAAAAGAATAAAACTGAAGCAGCTGTGCCAGCTCCACAAAAAGATAAATCAAAAACTATTGCAGAATTAACTAAATCTAGTAAAAAAATTGATGGATTATTTACCATGTATCAAGATACGATAACGGGTAGTTTACAGATGCAAATTTCTGAAGACCAGTTAAACAATGAGTATATCTATTTCAGTCAAATAGCCGATGGTGTTTTGGATGCAGGAGGAATAAATAGAGGTTCTTATGATGATTCAAAAATATTTATAGTTGAAAAATATTTTGATAGGATAGAATTTATAACCCAAAATACATCATTTTATTTCGATCCTGATAATGCCATTTCAAAATCTAAAAACGCCAACATAAGTCATGGTAACATGGCAAGCTTAAAAATTGAAGCACAGGATGAGAAAAAAGGTCTTTTTTTAATAAAGGCTGATGATTTATTTTTAAAAGAAACGTTTTCACAAATTAAACCAGCATCTGCACCTGGAACTTCGCCTACGGCTTTTAAATTAGGCAGTTTAGATAAAGAAAAAAGTAAAATTAATAGCATAAAAAACTATCCAGAAAATACGAATTTAGAAGTTGAGTATGTGTATTCTTCACCCGCTATCTTGAATGGCGGTTCTAATGCCGTTTCAGATGGTAGAAATGTAAGTATAAAAGTATTTCACAGTTTAATTGCGATACCCGATAATGATTACGAGCCTAGATTTGACGACCCAAGAGTTGGTTATTTCACCAAGAAAATTGATGATAAAACCTCTACAAGCTCAACGCCATATAGAGATTTTATTAATAGATGGCATTTAAAAAAGAAAAATCCTCAAGATTCGCTTTCTGAACCTGTAAAACCCATTACTTGGTGGATGGAAAATTCTACACCAATAGAATGGCGAGATATTATTAAAAATGCTGTTTTGCAATGGAACAAAGCTTTTGAAAAAGCAGGTTTTAAAAACGCCCTAGAAGTAAAGCAACAACCAGATGATGCCGATTGGGATGCTGGCGACATCAGGTATAATGTTTTAAGATGGACTGCTTCACCACAACCCCCTTTTGGCGGGTATGGTCCAAGTATGAAAAATCCAAAAACAGGTGAAATTTTTGGAGCAGATATTATGCTAGAGTACACTATGATTACAGGCAGTGCATTTGCATCAAAATTATATGGTTCTGATATGGGACAAACAAACTTCGGTACTCATAATCATCAGCCTGAAATGCGTTGTATGCTGAGAGAGGTTGTTATGGAAAATCAGCAGTTTGCAAAATCAGCAGCTATAATTTATGGCGCTTCTGATGCTGAAATAAAAAGGCTTCAAAAAGAAACCATTACCGCGCTAATAATGCATGAAATTGGTCATACTTTAGGACTCAGCCACAATATGAAAGCGAGCCAATTATTTTCACCTGCTCAACTAGCTGATCCTGATTTTATTAAAGGTAAATGTTTAACAGCTTCGGTAATGGATTATGCTATTACAAACGTCACTAAAGATAGAAGTAAACAAGGTCATTATGATAATGTTACTGTTGGACCTTATGACCTTTGGGCCATAGGATTAGGTTATACGCCATTTGAAACAGAAGCAGATCGTCAAGCCTTATTAAATGAATCTACAAAACCAGAACATATTTTTGGTAATGATGCAGACGACATGCGTTCTTCTGAAAGAGGTATAGATCCCAGAGTTATGATTTTTGATCAATCAAATGATCCTGTCACTTATTTTATTGATCGCGTTGAATTATCAAACAATCTTTTAAAAGAAGCTAAATCTAAATTTATTAAAGAAGGACAATACTATCAAGAACTGAGACGAGCGTATTACTCACTCAACAATCAAAAAGCAATTGCAGGTAATACTTTTTCTAGATATATTGGAGGTATTTATATTGATCGTGCTATGGCTGGACAAAAAGGAGAAACACAACCTTACACACCAGTAAGTTTAGAGTATCAAAAAAGAGCGATGAACGCCTTAAAGACCTATATCTTTGCACCCGATGCTTTTGATGCCCCTAATGATTTATACAATTATCTAGCTAAACAGCGCAGAGGATTTGATTTTAGCGGTACAGAAGATCCGAAAATTCATAATCAAGTTTTGAGTTATCAAAAAAACGTTTTAAAGCATCTATTACATCCTAATACATTACAACGTATTACAGATTCTGAACTTTACGGAAATGCATATACTCTTTCATCTGTAATGGATGATTTAAACGATGCTATTTTTAAAGCTGATATTTATGGAAATGTAAATACTTTTCGCCAAAATCTGCAATTGACTTATACCAATATGTTGATTGATATGCTAACTGAAAAACAAAGTTCTAGCTACATGAATAATACAAAATCTATGGCTCTATATAATTTAAATAATATTAGAATGATGGCTTCTAATACGGGTAATATTTCTTCTAAAGCACATAAACAACATTTAAGAACACTAATTGATAATGCGTTAAAAGAAATTAAATAATTTCAATCAAAAAACTTAATAACAAAAAAGCTACTTCATAACGGAGTAGCTTTTATTATTAAAATAGCTGATGTTTCTTTTTAGGAACAAATAATTGTTTACTTTATGTTTCATTTGCTATATATTCTATATACGACAATATCTATGCCATAGTTTTTTTAAATTAAACTATTAAGAATATTTAGGAATTTTACCTTTTACACCTTCAAAAAAAGCATACATAAATTTAAAATCTGCTTCTACATCGTCAGTAGTAAAAAAAGGTTCAGAAATTTTATTCTGCTTATTCTCAAAATCAAAAGTAATCATGATAATAGGTACTTTTGCTTTTTTAGCTATGTAGTAAAATCCGGTTCGCCATTCTGTGACTTTCTTTCTAGTGCCTTCAGGTGCTAAAGTCATTCTAAACTCTTCTTTTTCGTCAAATAGTTTGGCTATGGCATCTACTTTATTTTCATTGTCATGCCGGTTAATTGGAGCGCCACCTAACGCTCTAAAAAACCACCCTATTGGAAATATAAACAACTCTTTCTTTCCAACATAATGTGTTTTAAAATTTAGTGCAGATCGTAATAAAATACCTATATAAAAGTCATGCCAACTGGTATGTGGCACAGCAATAATAACTGCTTTTTTTATTGTTTTTTGAGATAAGGTGGTATTACCAAAAGCTCGCCAACCTAAAATTTTAAAATAAATAAATCTGGCTAGCCATTGCATATTACATCTTTTTGTAAAGTTCTTTAATTTTTTTTGGAGTTGCTATACTTTTCCATTTTTTACCAAGTGCGTTTTCCCAAAGTGGTTCTAAACTAAGAGCAATACTAATCATGGTATCAAAATCTTTATCACTCAAATCGGCACAAATACCTTGAGGTAATTCAATATGATGCTTTTGCTTCATGGCTTTAAATAACTTTACTCCCTCTGGGTAAAATTCCTCTAAATGATCAAAAACAATACAGTTTCCAATACCGTGTTTTGTTCCCAATAAATAGGAAAGCCCATAACTTAAAGCATGTGCCACACCCACTTGGGAATAAACTATGCTCATACCACCATGCCATGAAGCCATCATAAGTTTATCTTCAGCTTGTTGTTTAGTCAAAGTATCTTCTAAAAATATTTCTTTACAAAGCTCTAAAGCCATGAGCCCATAACTCTCGCTAAACGTATTCAAATAAGTACCTTGTAGGGATTCTATGCAATGAATGTAGCAATCCATACCTGTATAAAACCATTGGTTTAGAGGTACATCTTGAGTTAATTCAGGATCTAATATAATTTGATCAAATGGTGTAAAATCTGAATTAATTCCTAACTTTTTTTCAGGACCTGTTAACACTGTAGTTCTTGAAACTTCAGATCCTGTTCCAGAAATGGTTGGAATACCAACATGATATACGGCAGGGTTTTTAACTAAATCCCAACCTTGATAATTTTTTGTTTCCCCTTCATTATTGAGCATTATTGAGACGGCCTTAGCTAAATCTAAAAGCGTTCCTCCACCTATACCAATAATACCAGATGGTCGCTCTTTTGACATTAAAATAATGTCTTCAACCAATTCATCTACTTGCGATGTTTTTGGTTCTTCATCAGCAGATATATATATGATCCTATCCTCATAAGATAAGTTTATTCTTGACGTTAACCATATATTGTTTTTAAACACATCATCTAATAAAAAGATAAATGGTGCTTTTGTATTCAATCGCTTGGGTGAAATAATATCATTTAATTGTTTGAAACTACCTCTACCAAAAACAACTCTTGGCACCATTGGAAAGTTTTTATAACTCATTTAGTATGTTTTCTTTTACAAAAGGTAAAAATAGTATTTATTTAATTTTTACAGGTTTAAATAGTGTTGAAATTTTTCTGAAAATAAACCAATATGATAACCATCAACCAATGCATGGTTTACGTTAATTGAAACATTCATAACCAATTTTTCATGTATACGTGTAGCTTTGCTAAAAGCTATTTTGGGTACGGAATCTTGTAAGCCAGAAACAGGTTCTTTATGTCCTGAAAAATTTATCCAAGGTAATGCAGAACAATGGACACAGTTTAATCCGTTTACAGGCGGATATAAATTTTTGGTCGTATTTATCCGTTTTTTTTCAAGGTCAATATTTTTTATGAATATATTCAAATCTTCATCAAATTCAATAAATGAAAATCCGTACGTCTTATCATCTCTCATTAAAGTTGGTGAAGCATGTATAACGTCATAAACCACAACGTTATTATTTTCAATTCTGAATTTTAAATTTTCAATATCATTTACAGCTTGAAAGCATGCGTGTAAATATTTAGCAAAAAAACTTATATTATTATCTTTGCAAAGGCGATAAGCTTTATCTACATCAAAAGGTATAGTTACACCAAAATAAGGGTCTGCTAATTTTGAAAAATGTTCAAAATGCTGTTTTCTATTCCACGAATTTACATCTAAAATTTTCAAACTATTTTAATAATTTTATAAGATTTTTTAATGACTTTATAGTTTTATAAGCTTTGCCGTTAGTTTCTTGCTCAGATACTTCCTCATGAGCCCAAGTGGTATGAAATGGGACGTGAACAGCGTGTGCTTTTATATTTACTAGCGGTAAAACATCCGATTTAAGTGAGTTACCAACCATTAAAAATTCGGAAGGTTTAATATCTAAATGATTTAATAGCTTTGAATAATTGGCTTCTTTTTTATCGCTTAAAACTTCTATATGATGAAAGTAATTGGTTAAACCTGATTTTTCTAATTTGCGTTCTTGATCTAATAAATCCCCTTTAGTTGCTAAAATTAGTCTGTAATTTTTTGATAAGATTTTTAAAACGTCTTCAACGCCATCTAGTAATTCAACAGGCTTATTAAGCATTTCTCTTCCTATGTGTAAAATAGCCTCGATAGTTTTACTGTTGATGTTATAATTAGATAATTGTAAAGCACATTCTACCATTGAAAGTGTAAATGCTTTAACACCGTAACCGTATAATGGTAAATTATAAATTTCCATTTTAAAAAGCTCCTGGTCAATTTTATTAGCCGTTTCATATGGCGATAACAACTTGGCAAACTGTAATTCAGCATCTCTAAAATAGGTTTCATTTACCCAAAGGGTATCATCGGCATCAAAACCTATAACTTTTATATTTTCAAATTCTTTAATCAATGTTATTCATATTTATAAGTTTCCAAAACTTAAACACACAAGCTATTTCCATAATTTTTTAGCGCGTTCTAAATCTTCTGGTGTATCTATTTCAACACCTTGTACATCGGTTTCAACCATTTTAATACGTTTTCCATATTCTAAGTATCTTAACTGTTCTAGTTTTTCAGAAGCTTCTAATGGTAGCATAGGTAATTTATAAAAATCTAAAATAGCGTCTTTTCTAAAAGCGTAAACTCCCTTATGTTTAAAATATTTTACGGCAACGCTTTTATCTCGCGGATAGGGAATTGGACTGCGGGAAAAATATAAAGCAAAGTTTGTTTGGTCAACAATAACCTTTACGGTATTTGGATTGTTTATTTCGTCTAAGTCTTCAATATGAACCATTAAGGATGCTAAATCAACGTCTTTATTAACATCGTTTTTAAATACTTCAATTAATTTTTTTAAAGAGTCTTTATCAGTAAATGGTTCGTCACCTTGAACATTTATAACCACATCAATATCCATGAACTCAACAGCTTCAGCTATTCTATCGCTACCGCAATCGTGTTCTTTTTTACTCATTATCGCTTTCCCGCCATTATTTATAATTTCATTGTAGATAATATCACTATCAGTTACTACAAAAACATCGTCAAATAATTTAGTTGCTAAAGTAGCTTCGTAAGTACGACGAATAACTGTTTTTCCACCTAAATCTTGCATCAATTTACCGGGAAAGCGAGATGCACTGTAGCGTGCAGGAATCATTGAAATTATTTTCATTTATTAGGTTTCAATTCTAGTTTCAAAAATAGAATTTTTATTGAGGATTTTTGGCTTTTGTAGATTTAAACTTTTTGAAAACTTTAAATATGAGAAATAAAATTATTAAAACTAAAATGATTGCTAGTACAGGAATGAAAATGGAAACTATTGACATAACAACTGAAGTTCCAGTTTCTATGGTAGATACAATAGGGTTTGCCAACCCACCTGTTGTGGCTGTAGAAGCTAAACGAGTTGTGCTAGAAGTTCCTGCAATGGCCGCAGCCGTACCGCCGCCAGCAATAATGGCTAATGCCCAAGTAATTACAGGACTTAAATCGGCCACTGTACTCAACATAACGGCAGTACCCGCTAAAGCCGCTAATGGCACAGCTACAGTATCTAAAAGATTATCAATATAAGGCAAGTAGTATGCAAAAATTTCAACTAAAGTAGCAACACCTAAAGTGATTAAAGCTGTGTTGCTACCTATCCACTGCCAAGATTCGTTAAGTTCCCAAATATTAAAATACGATGCTAAGCTTAAGGCAAATAAAGGTACAAATACACGAAAGCCTACCGAAGCTGCTAAACCAATACCCAAACAAATACTAATTATAGTTTCTATTGCCATATCTTTTACTTAAATCCTCTAATGAGGACTTCTTGTTTTAGTAAATATTAAACTTCTTTTAAAAAATTTAATTAATTAAGCTACGTTGTTAAAAAATCCTCTTCAGGAATTTAAGGGCTTATTCTTCAAAAAAGTCATTTTTAAAGCCAATAAGATACAATTTTTCTTTGGCTCTTGTTACAGCCGTATAAAGCCACCTTAGATAATCTTTATCAATACCGTTTGGTAAATAGGGATGTTCTACAAAAACGGTATTCCATTGTCCACCCTGCGATTTATGACAGGTTATAGCATATGAAAATTTTACCTGCAATGCATTAAAGTGTTTATTTCCTTTAATTTTTAAAAATCTTTTATAGTTGCTTGTTTCACTTTCATAATCTTTTTGGACTTCTTGATACAATCTGTTTGAATCTTCGTAAGGTAATGATGGCGTTTCGGCCTCAATAGTATCTAATAGCAAAACGGTTTCAAAAGACTGCATCTTTGGGTAATCAACCATTCTTACTTTAACTTCCGCGAAACGAAAACCATAAAGTTCTTGAATTTTGAAAATTTCTAAAACCTCAATAATGTCGCCATTAGCAATAAAACCAGCTTCGGTTGTCGGTTTTATCCAATAGTAATTATTTTTTACTACCATTAAGTAATCACCAGAGGTTAATTCGTTTTCATTAAATAATATTCGACTTCTAATTTGCTGATTATATAAATTGGCCCTTTTGTTACTTCTTACAATGATAGCGGTATCTTCATTTCCTAAATTGCTATACGCATCGTTTATAGCGTCCATAATATCATAACCATCTACAAGTCTAATAATATCATTAAAACCGTTTAAATCAAATTTAAAAGTGTCATAAGATACATTTGATAAAGCTTCGCGCAAAACCGTTGCGTTAACTAGTATTCCAGAGTCTTGTTCTTGTCTTACCACTTCATCCAACTCCATTTTGGTCACTTCCTTATTGTAATTTAAACTTAGTGTACGCTCATCTAAAGCGGGGCTCAAATCAAGTTTTACGGGCGGTAATTGTGCTGTGTCACCAATTAAAAGTAATTTACATTGATATCCAGAATACACATATTGCATTAAATCATCCAAAAGCGAGCCATTTTCAAAAAGTTTAGAATCTCCAGGGGTATCTGGTATCATAGAAGCTTCATCAACAATAAAAATGGTATTTTTATGCTTATTGGGTTGTAAAACAAATTTAACACCCCCATTTTTTTCTTTTTTAGGAAAATATATTTTTTTATGGATGGTAAATGCTTCTTTTGCTGAATAATTTGATATTACTTTTGCAGCCCTACCCGTTGGTGCCATTAAAACAGCACTCTTTTTTGCCTTCCATAAATTACTCACAATGGTACCTACAATAGTGGTTTTTCCTGTACCAGCATACCCTTTTAGCAAATAAAGGGTGTTTGGAGATTGGCTAAAAATAAACTCTGATAATTGCTGTAATACAATATTTTGTTTAAGTGTAGGCTGAAACGGAAACTGCTGTTTTATAAGGGAATAAAATTCGGATGACGTCATTTAATGGTTTACAAATTATAAATTATTCAAATATAGAAATGATTTTTACGTGCTTTGGTTTTTACGATTAAAAAAAAATTGTAGATTTGCTAAATACCATTAATAAAATTTATATATATAATTATGTTAAAATTCATTCTAATTGCAGTAGCTGTAATTCTAGTTACAATTGGCTTGGTTAAGCTAGTTGACAAATTTGTACCTTTAAAATTTAAGCCTTTTTTAATTATAGCGCTTTGGATATTAATTGGTTTTTTAGGGTATCAAACATTCATGTCTGTTTATGCGCCTATTCAATTTAATGAGCTTAAAGAAAAGCGATACAAAAAAGTTATTGATGGCTTAAAGGTAATTAGAGAAGCACAACTAGCGCATAAACAAGTTACAGGTAAATTTTCAGATAATTTTGATAATCTTATCACATTTGTAGACACCGCTAAATATACCATTACTCAACGACGAGATTCTAGTGTTATCGACGAAGTTTTATCTAAACAATTTGGAGTAGATATGTATAAAGATATCTTTATTACTGACACTTTAGGCTTTGTTTCTGTAAAAGACTCCTTATTTAAAAACGAAGCTAATTACAAAACTATGATGAATGTGCCTGTTGGTAAAGAAGGTGCTAAATACGAGCTTAAATCTGGAATGATAGAACAGAACGATGTTAGAATACCTGTTTTTAAAGCTTCTGTAAAAAAAGAAGTTATTTTATTCGATCAAGATAAAGACTTAATTAGAGAAGAAAATCAAGTTATTTCATCAGTTGTGGGTGTTCAAGGCGATGAAGTAAGAGTTGGATCTTTAGATGATGTTGACACTGGAGGAAATTGGGCTAAGTTTTATGACACTAAAGAAAAGTAACCCTATAAATAAACTAACTCATCTAGAACTGTCCATTCAATTTAGTTTGAGTGGACTTTCTTTTTGTATACTAAATAGAGATACGAATACTGTTTTTGCATTAAGGGAAATTAACTTTGATAAAAAGCTAAACCCCATAGAATTATTAGACCAAATTAGGCATTTATTTAATACCGACGATGCTTTACAAAACAGCTTTAGCCGTGTTTTGGTGATACATGATAACGAACTTTCTACACTTGTCCCCAAACCTTTATTTCATGAAGATAATTTGGCTGATTATTTAAAATTCAACTCTAAAATCCTTAAATCAGATTTTATAACTTTTGATGAAGTTACAGTAAATGATAGTGTAAATGTTTATGTGCCTTATATAAATATAAACAATTTTATTTATGACAAATTTGGAACTTTTATTTTTAAACATCTATCATCCATTCTAATTGAACAGGTTTTATTAATCGAAAAAAATTCTCATAAACCAAAAATGTATGTTAATTTAAATAATAATCATTTTGAGATGATTGTGGTTAATAAGACTAAATTTATATTTTACAATAGGTTTAATTATAATACCAAGGAAGATTTTATTTATTATATTCTATTTACGGCAGAACAATTAAAATTAAATCCTGAAACACTCAATCTCGTTTTAATTGGGAATATTGATGTTAAGGATGAATTATATACCATAGCATATAAATACATCAGGTTTGTTTTTTTAGGAGATAGAGATGATCATTATAAGTATAATAATGCCGCTCAACCATCAAGTAATCACAGCAATTTTGCTTTAATAAAAAGTTTTTAATGCGAATTATTTCAGGATTATACAAAAGTAGAAAAATAGTAGCTCCAAAAAACCTACCGGTACGTCCTACTACCGATATGGCAAAGGAATCTTTGTTCAATATTTTGAATAATAGCTTTTATTTTGACGAGATTTCAGTTTTAGATTTATTTGCAGGCACTGGAAATATAAGCTATGAATTTGCCTCACGAGGTACCAAACAAATCACTTGTGTAGATCAAGATTTTGGCTGTATAAAATTTATAAACGAAACCGCCAAAAAATTTGAAATGCCCATACAAACAGTTAAAAGTGATGTATTTAAATTTCTAGAAAAAACATCGATGCAAGCCGATGTTATATTTGCTGATCCACCTTATAGCTTTTCAGTAGAACAAATTTCAAAAATTACTGGATTAATTTTTCACAATAACATAATAATTGAAGAGGGTCTTCTTATTGTTGAGCATTCCAAACATACCGATTTATCATCGTTAAATCATTTTAGCTACTCTAAAAGCTATGGTGGTAATACGTTTAGTTTTTTTGAAACAGAATAACCAATTTTTTTTAATACCCTTTTGTTAGCACATTAGAATTCTCCTTTAGGGTAGCACCCCAGTATCTATCATTTAATTTTTAATTGAATTTGATTTTATATCAAATGAATTTATCGTTTTGTGTTTTTGGATATTTTTAATAATTAACTAAAACACCAACCAATAAAAAATTGAATGTATTAGGGATGAGTGTTTGGACGTTTAATGAAGATGGAAAAGCGGTTCAAGAAGATGCTTTTTTCGATAATCAAACAATGCTTAACCAATTAGGTATTGCACCACCAAAAGCTTAAGTTTTTAAACTTCTATTTATTACTAACTAAACTAAAACCCAAAAACCCTTCTTGAAATTTCAGGAAGGGTTTTTTTATGGATAAGTAAATCTATAAGCCGAATTCTGTTTCACGCCTAAACGTAATCCTTATCATTTATCTAAATGTATTGTTACCAATACACTTTAGCTGCCTACCCTCCAGCATCGAGCGTGCCGCCCTTAAAAACTGGTTTACATGGCATTGCACCGCATAGAGTTTACCTGGTTTCACTACAGCATTACCTGTACATACTTTCTGTTGCACTTTTCCTAACCTCAAGGCTGGTGGCCATTAACCACTATGTTGCACTATGGTGTTCGGACTTTCCTCCCATGTGCTGAATTTGTTTCAACACAAAAGCGATAAGGCGATTTACTTAAGTACAAAATTACAATAAACAAATACGAACTCGATAAATTTCTGAAGTAATTTTCCAAACAAACACTTGCAATAACCATTAATTATACAGGTGTTTTACATTCGTTATATGCTATTCAGCTTTCTTTAACCTAAATTTCTGAACTCCATTCCCTAAAATATCTCCAACATAAATACTCCCTTCATTGTCAATTATAATATCGTGATATCTTGAAATAGGACCATCATAAAATCCTGTTCTACCGAATTGTATTTCTAGATTAGTATCTAAATCAAATCGAAAAATGTCTGAACCTCTTACAATAGTATCATTAACAGTCATATAATCTATTCCAAACAAATGATTTTTCTTATGGTCAATCGTAACTGAATACAGTTGTTCCGTTATTTCATTCTGCCAAACAGTAATAAAATTTCCTTTGCTATCAAACTTTTGAATTCTATTGTTTTCCCTATCAGCAACATACACATTGTTATTACAATCTAAATCAATTCCGTGAGGAATATTAAATTCTCCATTTCGATTACCAAATTTTCCCCATTCAAATAAATATATACCATCCTTTGAAAACTTAACAATTCTACTATTTTTATAACCATCACTTACATAAAATGAACCATCTTCCGCTACAGCGATATCTGTAGGTTCATTAAAATGAGTAGTATCATTTCCAGGAACTTGTGCTTCGCCTAAAGTTATCAGTAGCTTGCCATTCGAGTCAAATTTTAAAACTTGATGAAGACCACAATCTGTAATCCAAATATTATTTGCATTATCAACCTCAAGTCCGTGTGGCATTATGAATAAATCTGATCCCCAATTTTTTAAAATCTTTCCAGTTTGTTTGTCAAGTGTAATAATGGTATTTTCTTGAATTTTGTCCTCTGGCGTTATATCTCCCCAAACTCTACTTGCCCTATGAAAAACTACAATATTACTTTCAGAGTTAATTCCGAGTCCAGTAGGATTTCCAAACACAAAGTCCTCTGGTGTTTTTGGCCAATCTTCTACTAAAACATAGGAATCAGGATTTTTTGATTCTTTTTTCATCTCTCTTTTTTCAGAGTTTTTACAACCTAATATTAGAAACATTATGAGAATGAAGGAGATATTATTTTGTTTGAATTTCATTTGTTGACTACGTAAATTTAAATGACATACAACGACAGGATATGAAATCATTTTGATTTTTTTAGATTTTAAGTTAAACGAAATTAGCAGATTTTTTTTCAAAATCAAGAAAACTAATCATTATAACTCAGTTTAAATTTGTTTATAACTCCTAAATTCAAAATACTTTATGAAATACGACTTTTAAAGCTAAAAGCTAAGCCTTAAAAAGTATGAAACGGATTTATAAAAAACCAATATTATTTATAACCAATTAATACTGCTACAATAATACTAATTGCAGCAAGCATAAAAATAAACAGCACGGGTTTTACTAAAAACTTGATCCATTTGTTATATGAAATTCCACTAATGGCAAGTATCGCCATTAATGCTCCATTTGTAGGCACAAAAATATCGCCCATTACTGCACCATATTGATACGCCAAAACACAGGTTTGGCGAGACAGACCAATTAAATCAGAAAGCGGCAGCAGTATGGGCATAGTCATTACGGCTTGACCTGAATAACTAGGAATTGGAAAATGTAAAATAGCATGGGAAATCATCATTAAAACTGCTGAGAAAGAAGCCGGAAGATACTGTAAAGGTCCAAAAAGCGTATGTACTATAGAGTCTATAATCATACCCTCTTTTAACACCAATGAAATACTGTTTGCTAAACCTATAATCATAGCTGCGAAAACCATTTCTTTAAAGCCTGAAATATAAGCTTCACCTGTTTCATTTACACCGAGTTTACCAATTAAACCGCATATAATTCCTAAAACAAAAAAGCAAGCAGATATTTCATTAAAGCCCCATTCCAGTTTTAGTAAACCATAAATTACTATACCGAAGGTTAAACACAGTAAGAAGAGAATAATTTGAGATCTAATACTTATAGATTTATCTCCCGATGACATTTCTACCTTTTCTACCCTATTTTTATTGCTGTAGTTAATTAAATATAAAACCCAAATAATGAACACAATAAATAATACAATAAGTCTAAATTCACTTCCGGAAAGTAGTGGAAGTCCCGCTTCTTTCTGTGCAATAACAACCGCAAACGGATTGGACGGACTAAAAGAACTTCCAATTACTGTAGAGCCGTAACTCATATAAACGGTAGTAAATTTATTATACCCTAAACTCGCTCCAAAAACAAGTAATATAGGCATCATCGCTATGAGTTCTTCTTGCATACCGATTGTAGCACCAGCTACAGTAAAAATAACAGAAACAATAATTAAACCGAATACTTCTTTACCCTTTAATAGATCTACAAGCTTGCCAAGACCTTGAGATAAGGCACCTGTTTTTTCTATAACATAAAAACACCCACCAAGAAGCAAAATCAAAACGATAATATCTGCTCTACCTATAATACCTCTGGGAATGGCTAAAAACAAGTCAAAAGCAGAAAGATGTTCAACATCAATATGACTATAAGAATTATTTACTACCTCAGTTATCCCCGATTCTTTGTTTATAATTCTTTCATATGCGCCTTGAGGAATCAAATAAGTAAGAATCCAAGCCATAACAACTACGCCTATGATAATAACGAAGGCATTGGGGAATTTTTTCATGTGAGGTTGGTTTAAAGATGATATTTATTAGGTTTTTTATTTTATATCAAGGATCTGACGAAGTTAGAAGATTATTTAATAAATTAAAGAAAAATAAATTTAGGCATAAAGTTTGAATTTGTTAATAACTCCTATTAAATTCTAAGTTCAGAATTCTAAATTCTGGATTGAATTTTTAACTTTGTTAACTTAAGAAAATTAATGGAGCATTTTATAGTATCAGCCCGTAAGTACCGCCCGCAAACATTTAAAGATGTTGTGGGGCAGCAGGCTATTACTAATACGCTATTAAACGCCATTAAAAACAATCATTTAGCACAAGCCTTATTATTTACTGGACCTCGCGGTGTTGGTAAAACTACCTGTGCACGTATTTTAGCAAAAATGATTAATAGCGACGGAAAAGAAACAGGCGATGAAGATTTTGCTTTCAATATTTTTGAGCTAGATGCGGCTTCAAATAATTCCGTTGATGATATTAGAAGTTTGACGGACCAAGTTCGTATTCCACCACAAGTTGGTAAGTACAAAGTTTATATTATTGATGAGGTGCACATGCTCTCTCAAGCGGCGTTTAATGCCTTTTTAAAAACTTTAGAAGAACCGCCAAAGCATTGTATATTTATTTTAGCAACCACTGAAAAACATAAAATTATACCAACCATTTTATCGCGTTGTCAAATTTTCGATTTTAAGCGTATTACGGTTAAAGATGCTAAAGCCTACTTGAAATACATAGCTGAAGAACAAGGTGTAATTGCAGAGGACGATGCGTTGCACATTATTGCACAAAAAGCAGATGGTGCCATGCGTGACGCCCTTTCTATTTTTGATCGTGTAGTGAGCTTTTCAGGTAAAAATTTATCACGGCAAGCTGTCACCGAAAATTTAAACGTACTCGATTACGAAACCTACTTTGATAGTACAGATTTAATTTTAAAAAATAAAATACCAGAGTTGCTTCTTCAATTTAATAACACGCTATCAAAAGGCTTCGATGGGCATCATTATATTGCGGGTTTAGCGTCTCATTTTAGAGATTTGTTAGTTAGTCAAACGCCTGAAACTATAGAGTTACTTGAAGTTGGAGAGCAAACTAAAGAAAAGTACTTAGAGCAATCTAGAAAAGCCTCGCAAACATTTCTACTAAAAGGCATTGAACTTGCCAACGATTGTGATCTTAAATATAAAACCAGTAAAAATCAACGCTTACTTGTTGAGTTATGTTTAATGCAGCTTGCCTCTATCACTTTTGATGGAGAAAAAAAAAATAGCAAATACTACATAATTCCAGCTTCTTATTTTAAAAACAAGGGCATTACCCCTATTACTATTGAAATTCCTAAGCAAAAAAATGAAAAGGAAATAAAGCTTGATAAGCAACCAGATGAGAAAAAAGAGGATTATGCTAATGTTTCAACTTCCAAACACCTAGAGGCGCTCCAAGTTAAAGAACCACCAAAAATTGTATTAAAACAGGAAAATAAAAGAACTTCAGGACTTTCGTTAAGCAGTATTCGTGCAAAAAAAGAGCATCAAATAAAACAAATGGATGTTGTTATTGATGAAGAAAATTTACCGAAAGATGATTTTACTGAGAAAGAACTTATTGAAGCTTGGAATACGTATATAAAAAAAATTCAGGATGAAGGGCAATTTAACCTAGCTTCAATTTTAGCCATTGATACTCCGAAAGTTATTGGAACAAGTATTCATTTAGAATTTCCAAACGCCACCAATAAGGTTGAGGTTGAACGACAACAATTTGAACTTTTAGGGTTTGTGAGGAAATCTCTTAATAATTATGATATCAATTTAAATATCACGGTAAATGAAGCGATGGAAAAAAAATATGCCTATACAACTCAAGAGAAATTCGACAAGCTTAGAGAGAAAAACCCTAATTTAGAAATTTTAAGAAAGACTTTTGATCTGGATATATAAATAGCTGTTTATGAATAAGTTTTATGTTTTATTTTTTTTAATAGGTATTGCTTTATTTAGTTGTGATGGAAGAGGCAAAGCCTACAAAAGTAATGTAGAAGTTTTAAAAAGTAATAATCTTTTAGAATCTTTTTCAAAACAAGTTGAGTTCTTTCCTAACGAGCCTGTCAAAATTTTTACCGACACGCTTTTAAGTGATGGTTTTCAAATAAAAATCAACTATTATTCTCTAGAAAACAGTTTTATTTCTAAAACAAAAACTTCTTTAAAAGGTTCTGTAATTCATACAAATCATAAAAATTTTGAAGCTCGCTTGCAAGTCTTTAAAAATGATACGTTATTAATTGAACAAACTCTGAATAAAGATGTATTCGAAAAACATGATACTGAATCCTTTTTCAAAGATGCTATAATGCAATTTGTTTGGATTGATTATGAAAACTCATTGGAGGATTTTATAACCTTAAATACTTCTTTTTATAAACCCGAAACTGATATTTATAAAGATTTCTGCATTCAAATTGATAAAACGGGGGCTATTGAAGTAAAAGCTATAAATCTTATTAAAAAATTATCATAATTATGCTAGGATTAAAATTACCAACTGACCCACGTTGGGTAGACATTGTTGAAAAAAATATTGAAGAAATACTTACAGACCATGCATATTGCGAGCAAAAAGCAACAAGTACAGCTATTTCCTTAATTGTAAGTTTTCCTGAGTATACAGAACTTGTTCAAGAAATGACTGCTTTAGTTAAAGAAGAAATAAGCCATTTTAAAATGGTGCACGATAAAATTATAGAACGTGGTTGGACCTTAGGTAGGGACCGAAAAGATGATTACGTTATACAGCTAATAAATTTTTTTCCAAAAGGAGGCAGTAGAACAACGCAATTAGTGCATCGGCTTTTATACGCTGCTTTGATAGAAGCTAGAAGTTGTGAGCGTTTCAGACTATTATCGGAAGAATTAGAAGACCAAGAATTAGCCACTTTTTACAGAAACTTAATGGTTAGTGAAGCCAACCATTATACCATGTTTTTAGGTTTTGCTAGAAAATATGGAAACAAAAAAGAAGTTGATACCAAATGGCAGCAACTTCTTGAATATGAGAGTAAAATTATTTCTAATTTAGGGACTACTGAAACTATACATGGCTAAAACTTATAACCAACCCCAATTTGAATATTTGTGTTTTTTGCGGAAATATTTAAGTTATCATCAAAAACATTAGTAAGACCATAGGTATATCTGGCATCTACAAAAAGCGTATACGCTATTTTATACTCAACCCCAGCAACCCCTGAATATCCAAAGTTTTTAGCGCCATCATCCTTTTTGTATGATTTGATTCCTACTTGTGGACCAATTTCAAATTTTATTTTTTCGCTTAACCTAAATTTTACTAATAGTGGAGCCTGTATATAATCTAAGTGTAAGGTTTCATCATTAGCACCTTCAGGAGAAAACTGAATTTCAGGCATTAGCGCAATTGTTTTTGATAAGCCAATTTCAGCAAAAAAGCCTATATAAAAACTATTTCTATGTTTATTAGTTAAAATTGGATCTTCCTCAAAATCTAGATTAGAAATGGTAATACCGCCCCTAACACCATATTTTACACCTTGAAAACTAGATCCTTCTAAATCTGTTTTAACATCCTCCTTAGATTGTTTTTCTTTTGTTATATCCTCTTGAGAAATTCCATAAAAAGAAAAATTAAGCAGGATAATAAAAAATAACGCTTTTTTCATAATATAATAGTTTTGGGATATAATTTTATATCAATTATACGCAGACGAATATATATTAATTATCTAAATAGTTATATTTTAAAAGTTAAAGTGCAAAATTTTACTGTGTATTACTAGAAACTGTATCATAGTATATACTTTTTATAATACCATCAGCAAGTCCGATTTTTGGAACATATATATTCTTTGCACCGCTCCATTTCATAGACGAAAGATAAATTCTCATGGCAGGAATTATAACGTCAGCTCTATCTTGATTTAAATCTAACTCTGTGATTCGTTCTTCATAAGAATAACTTTGAAGCATTTGGTAATAACCTGTTAAGTAAAAAAATGAAAGTGGCTTGCCTATAGGTTTGCCAGATATTTTAAATATCTTATTGATGTTTCCACCAGAACCTAAAAGATCTACTTTTTCATAACCAAAAACATTCGATCTTATCCAAACCTCTAATTCTTGCCATGATTCTTTAAGTACCATATCATTTAATAAACGAACAGTTCCAATTTTAAAAGAACGAGAGGCCACCTGATTGCCTTGATGTATTACAGTAAATTCAGTACTACCACCACCTACATCCACATATAAATAGGTTTTATTTGGATCTATAAATTTATTTAAATCTGTAGCTGCAATAATAGCCGCTTCTTCTTCACCTCCAATAATATCTATGCTAATACCTGATTGTTCTAAAATTAAATCGACTATTTTTTTTCCATTTTCAGATTCTCTCATGGCAGATGTTGCACATGCTTTATATTTAACTACTTTATGAGATTTCATTAAAAGTTTAAATGCTAGCATAGTATCTAACATGCGCTGTGTGTTTTCTTTTGAAATCCTCTTTTTTAAGAAAACATCGGCACCCAAACGAATAGGAACACGGACTAAGGAGTTTTTTTTAAACTGAACTGGTTTCCCTTTTTGTTCAATAATATTTGAAATAAGTAATCTTACAGCATTTGAACCTATATCGATGGCTGCATATTTTTTTATTGAAAGCATATTAGTTTTCTAACTTTTTTAGGTAATAATCATAAATAGCAAATTGTGATCTTACTTTTTCTTTATTATTAACTCTGTACTCATTCTCAGTAAATGTATTTAAAAGTCTTCCTTTTACATTATCACTCCAAGATAAATTATAACCGTCAATTATTTCTTGCTTGATAACTTCATCATAAATAGGGCAGCTTACTTCTACTCTATTTTCTATGTTTCTTGACATCCAATCTGCTGAAGAAATATAAACTTTTGGTTTACCACTATTTCCAAATATATAAATACGTGAGTGTTCTAAAAATTTATCAACAATACTAATTACCTCAATGTTTTCACTCATACCTTTAACTCCAGGTATTAAACAACAAATGCCTCGCACAATCATTTGGATTTTTACACCAGCCCTACTAGCTTCGTATAATTTATCAATCATTAAATAACTAGAAATACTATTCATTTTTAGCCTAATAGATCCTTTTTTTCCAGCTTTTACATTTTTAATTTCATGATCTATTAATTTAAAAACTGCGGTTTGCGTGTAATGTGGAGACGTAATAAGATGTTTATAGCGATATATTTTGTAATTAATTTCAAAGAAATTAAAAATCTTATTGACATCTTTTAATATTTTTTGATTTGCAGTAAACAATGTAAGATCTGTATAAACTTTGGCTGTTGACTCATTAAAATTACCTGTACTTACAAAACCGTAACGCTTAAGTTTTTTATCTTCTTCGCGTTCTATCACACACATTTTGCTATGTACTTTTAAGCCTTGAACTCCAAAAATTAGATTAATCCCTTCATCCTCCATTTGCTCCGCATAATCAATGTTGGCCTGTTCGTCAAAACGGGCTCGAAGTTCAATGGATACGGTAACAGCTTTACCATTAATAGCCGCGTTTATTAAAGAGCTTGCAATATGAGAAATTTCAGCTAGTCTGTAAATGGTGATTTTTATAGTTTTAACCTTAGGATCTAAGGCAGCTTCTCGTAAAAACTTGACGATATAAGAAAATGTTTGATAAGGCGCATGCAGCAAATAATCTTTTTTAGAAATGGCTTCAAATATACTAGCTTCTAAACTAAGATCTTTAATAGGTAAAGGCTCAATTTTTTCATACATTAAATCTGTTCTTCCCAAACTAGGAAAGCCCATATAATCACGTCTATTGTGATATCGTCCACCAGGAATAATACTATCTGTATCTTCAATTCCCATTTTAGACATTAAAAAATCTAGTGTTTCGTTATGAATATTTTTATCGTATACAAAACGTACGGGTTCTCCTATTTGACGGTGTTTAACACTATCTGAAATCTTATCAATAAAACTTTTACTGAGGTCGCTTTCAAAATCTAGTTCGGCATCCCTAGTTATTTTAATCATGTGTGCTGAAACACTTTTGTAATCAAAAATATTGAAGATATCACTTAGGCAATAGCGTAATAAATCGTCTAAAAGTAAAATATAATTTTTATTACCTTGTTTTGGTAATTCTATAAATCTATTGATGTTTTTTGGTATTTCAATCAAAGCATATTGCCTTTCGTTATTAGACATTATAAGTCTTACAGCTAAATATGCAGCACTATCTTTTAAATTAGGAAGTACAACTAAATCATTAAGAATAATGGTTACTAATGCTGGACTTACTTTTCTTAAAAAATAACGTTTAATAAAATTATGTTGCTTAGGCTGTATTTGGGTTTCATCAATTATATAAATATTTTCATCTTCTAATTTAGACTTAATATTATCTAAAATAACTAAACTTTCACTTTGTTGTTTAATAACAATTTGTGTAATGATTTCAAGTAATTCTTTGGCTTTCATGCCACCAAGTTCACTTTTACCAGCTTTACCAGCCTCAACAATTCGTTTTACAGTGGCATACCTAACTTTAAAAAACTCATCTAAATTATTTGAAAAAATACCTAAAAAACGAAGACGCTCAATTAGTGGCACGGTTTCATCTGAAGCTTCTTGTAGTACTCTACCATTAAATTGTAACCAGCTTATTTCTCTATTTATGTATTTATTTTCAGTAGCCTCAGTTTTAGTCATTATTTTTAATTAAAATATACGGAACAAATATATTCTATTTATCATAAAAATATAAGTAAAACACCAATGTGTTTAAAAAATAATGTTTGAAAATAATCATTTAAAATCTCTAGGAAATACGGTTTTGGTAGTTATACCTGAGCATAAATTTTTCCAGCTATCAATTTTAAAATCTATAATAACCACTCCACTTGTTGGTACGTTATCAATATATTTATTACCGTATGTATTTACAAAATCTGTTAATGCGTAATTATGACCAAAAATCATAAGAGTGCTTATTTTTTCATCACATTCTTTAATTGTTCTAATTAAGTTTTCTCCTGAAAAATCATATAAGTTATGATTTAAATCAAAATGGTCTTGACTAATGTCTAGATTTTTAACAAATATATGTGCTGTAGTTTTTGCACGCATCGCATCACTTGATAAGGCAAGGTCTATTTTTAACTCACTATTTTTTAAATGATTGGAAACTATTTCAGCATCTTTAAAACCTCTTACCTTTAATGGCCTTTGGTGATCTATAACATCATGTTCCCATGAAGATTTTGCATGTCGTACTAAAATTAGTCTTTTCATTATATTCGATTAAATGTATGTTTTTTTCGATTAAACGTTGCTTATGACAATATAATTTAAGTTATTTGTTTTTAATTTAATCTAAAAATAACAATTTTTAAAAAATCAGAAGGTATAAAGAGCGTATATCTTTCGTTAATGAGCTTAAAACTATTTAATAAAAATGAAGCCTATTAATGAATTATTGAGATGATTAAGTCTTTCACTTAGCTTTTAATCGATTTTATAAGTGATTTACCATTTTTTTTTGAACAACTTGTTACATATGTGTTCATTTGCTATACCTACTTATTAAAATATTAAAATTATGACCCCGAATCTGTTATTAAATATATTAAGAGTTATTAATCTCTATATATCTCCCTCACTGTTTTTCCCTCAAAAACTTTATTATATATAACCGTTTAATCTAATTTGGTGGCTTTTATAAGTCATAATAGTGTTAAAATATATAATCTTTTTGATTTATGAGAAAAAAATCTACTTCTAAGTTTCTAGCTTCATTACTAATATGCTTTTTGCTAATTACAACTATTAATGAAATGTTTACCGAAGCGCAGAGTTTTTTAAATCATTTCACGATGCTATATTTTATAATAATTTATCAAATAATAGATGTATTGACATTACCAATATTTTGTATATCAACTATTTCAAATCATCAAAGCAAAATTTTAAAATACTTTGCTCAATCATAGAATCTATCTTAAGAAAAATAAGTCCATTTAAAAGACTATACAATGAAAAAAAATTACACTAAAAAAACGTTTGCAACTTACAATCTTAATAGATGGTTTGTACTTGCCTTTTTGTGTTTATCAACAGTTTTAAGCGGATATAGCCAAGTCATAGTTCCTTTTACACCAAGAACTTCATCAGCTACCCCCGCAACTACTATTTATAATGTTAAGGGTGATTTTTCCATGATAGGAAACACAAACTTAACTTCTGTAAATTATACTACCAATTCTAGTAATAATAGTGCTATGCGGTATGTTGATATTGATGGTAATCCTAATACGTTGAATTCATCTTCTGCAACTTTGACATTAGATTCTGAAAATGGATCTTTTCCTGAATGTTCAAAAATATTATATGCGGGTTTATATTGGACGGGTTCTGCAGGTAATAGTAATAGATTCTTCTGTGACTAAAAATGGAGTAACCAAACAGTTAGATAAGCGTAAAGTGTTATTTAAAACACCTAATACATCAAATTACATTGAAATAACAGCAGATGATACAAATATTTACTATCCTGCAGGAGTCAACTCAAACATTTACACGGGCTACGCAGAAGTTACAAGTTATATAAATCAATCCGATTTTTTAGGTGAATATTTTGTTGCCGACTTAGCTATTATGGAGGGTGTTTTAGCACCACAAGGCTATCATGGTGGTTGGGGAATGGTCATTGTATATGAAAACAACAAGATGAACTGGCGCGATATTACTGTTTTTGATGGTCATGCTTATGTAACAGGAACTACCGCAGATTTCACGTTTGGCGTAAACGGATTTAATACCGCGCAGAATGGTGATATCAATTTAAAATTAGGTGTTATGGCGGCTGAGGGTGATGTTGATATTCCTGGTGATTATTTTGAAATTGAAAGACTTAACAGTAATACATTCCAACGTTTATCTCATTCCACTAATACGACTAATAATTTTTTCAACTCCTCCATAAATACAGGTGGAAATTCTAAAAATCCTAACTTACAAAATAATACGGGGGTTGATATTGCCATGTTCGATATTAATAATACTAACAATGCAATAATTGCAAATTCACAAACCGCTACCAGATTTAGATATGGAACAACTAGTGATAGGTTTGTTATTTTTAATGTTACTTTTTCTGTGGATGCTTATGTGCCGGAACCAATTGGTGTTTTAACCAATACTTCAATTGATGGTAATCCACCTGGGCCAACCAATACAACTTTAGAACCCGATGAGAATGCTGATTATGCTATTGAAATTAGAAATAACGGTACAGAGGCTATTAATAATACGGTCATTACAGTACCTATTCCAAATACTATAAATCCAAGTAATTTAAATATTAATTATAATATTTACCCACCTTTAAACGCGACCACCAATCCTAATATCCCTGTTTATGATCCTAATATTGGATCAAATGGATCAATTGTTTGGAATTTAGGAAAATTACCAGTTCCTTCTAATCCAGATATTGTATTAGCTGATTTGAGTTTTTCATTAACTGTTACAACAAGTTGTGCCATTTTAGGAGATCCTAATTTTGACCCTAATGTAGCTGTAAATGGATCGATTAGTGGTGTTGGTGCTATTTCAAATATTTCGTTTAATAAAGCTTTAATACAAGGTTACCAAACCAATGGTTTATGTATTGGAGAACCTATACCTACACCAAGTTTAATAGAAATTGATTATATTAATTTTATAAATCAAGGGCCATCTATTACATGTCCTGCACCTATAAGTGTAAATGTTGATGCGGGTGAGGATGGTGCTGTTATTAATTACACCCCTCCTGTAGGAACTGATAACGCTCCTGGAGCCACAACTACTCAAATAGGTGGTCTGCCTTCTGGCTCACTTTTTCCAGTAGGAACTACAACGAATACTTTTCAAGTAGAAGACGATTGTGGAAACACAGCAACTTGTAGTTTTGATGTAACGGTAACGGATAATGAAGACCCTACAATTAACTGCCCTGCTTCTATCAATGTCAATGTTGATGCTGGTCAAGATGGTGCTATTGTAAATTATACACCACCAGTAGGAACTGATAATAGTGCCTCTGGAACTGTAACTACCAATCAAACTGCTGGTTTACCTTCAGGCTCTTTATTCCCTGTGGGAACAACCACCAATACTTTTGAAGTTACTGATGCTAATGGAAATACTGCGGAATGTAGTTTTGATGTAACTGTAACGGATAATGAAGACCCTACAATTAACTGTCCTGTTTCTATCAATGTCAATGTTGATGCTGGTCAAGATGATGCTATTGTAAATTATACACCACCAATAGGAACTGATAATGCTTCTGGAACTGTAACTACCAATCAAACTGCTGGTTTACCTTCGGGCTCTTTATTCCCTGTGGGAACAACCACCAATACTTTTGAAGTTACTGATGCTAATGGAAATACTGCGGAATGTAGCTTTGATGTAACGGTAACGGATAATGAAGACCCTACAATTAACTGCCCTGCTTCTATCAATGTCAATGTTGATGCTGGTCAAGATGGTGCCATAGTAAATTATACACCACCTGTAGGGACTGATAATAATGCGTCTGGGATTGTAACAACAACTCAAACAACAGGTTTACCTTCGGGCTCTTTATTCCCTGTGGGAACAACCACCAATACATTTGAAGTTACTGATGAATCTGGTAACACAGCAACTTGTAGCTTTGATGTAACGGTAACGGATAATGAAGACCCTACAATTAACTGCCCTGCTTCTATCAATGTCAATGTTGATGCTGGTCAAGATGGTGCTATTGTAAATTATACACCACCAGTAGGAACTGATAATAGTGCCTCTGGAACTGTAACTACCAATCAAACTGCTGGTTTACCTTCAGGCTCTTTATTCCCTGTGGGAACAACCACCAATACTTTTGAAGTTACTGATGCTAATGGAAATACTGCGGAATGTAGCTTTGATGTAACGGTAACGGATAATGAAGACCCTACAATTAACTGTCCTGCTTCTATCAATGTCAATGTTGATGCTGGTCAAGATGGTGCCATTGTAAATTATACACCACCAATAGGAACTGATAATGCTTCTGGAACTGTAACTACCAATCAAACTGCTGGTTTACCTTCAGGCTCTTTATTCCCTGTGGGAACAACCACTAATACTTTTGAAGTTACTGATGCTAATGGAAATACTGCGGAATGTAGCTTTGATGTAACGGTAACGGATAATGAAGACCCTACAATTAACTGTCCTGCTTCTATCAATGTCAATGTTGATGCTGGTCAAGATGGTGCCATAGTAAATTATACACCACCTGTAGGGACTGATAATAATGCGTCTGGGATTGTAACAACAACTCAAACAACAGGTTTACCTTCGGGCTCTTTATTCCCTGTGGGAACAACCACCAATACATTTGTTGTTACTGATGAATCTGGTAATACAGCAACTTGTAGTTTTGATGTGACGGTAAGTGATGATGAAAATCCATCCATTGTATGTCCTGGAAATATAAATCAAAACAATGATGCAGATATTTGCGGTGCTATCGTAAATTATACAACACCTGTAGGAACTGATAACTCAGAAGGAGTTATAACTGAACAGACGGCAGGTTTACCTTCGGGTTCATTATTTCCTGTGGGAACAACCACCAATACCTTTATGGTAACAGATGCAGCTGGAAACACAGCAACGTGTAGTTTTGATGTAACTGTTACAGATAATGAAAGCCCAATAATAACATGTCCGCAAGATATTACTCAAACAGCAGATTCAGATCAATGTTCGTCAGTATTAAATATAGTAAACCCTACGGCTACTGATAATTGTTCAACAGTATTTGTTTTTATTGGTACGCGTTCTGATAATTTAGAATTAACAGATCCCTATCCAGTAGGTTCTACAACAATAACTTGGACAGCTACTGATGAAGCTAGTAATGTAAGTATACCGTGTATTCAAACCATAAATATAAGCGATGATGAAACTCCCGTTTTTGCAGAGACACTTCCGGAAGATTTTATTGTTGAATGTGATCAAGTACCTGTTGCAGATGTACTCACTGCTATTGATAATTGTGATTCAATCACGGTTACTTTTGAAGAAGAAAGAATTGATGGCTCATGTATATCTAATTATACACTAGAACGTACATGGTTAGCTACTGATATTAGTGGTAATACAACACAGCATACACAAATCATCACGGTTCAAGATACAACCGCACCAGTACTTTCGTTACCTGCAAATGCATCAGCAGAATGTAGTGATGATTTATCCACAATTGCATTCGGAGAAGCTACAGCAACAGATAATTGTGATGCCAATCCAGTTATTACTTATGTTGATGCAACAGAAAATGGAAGTTGCCCAGGTAGTTTGGTTATAACAAGAACTTGGACGGCCACTGATGTATGCGGAAACAGTGTATCGGTAGATCAAACCATCTCAACTTCTGATACCACAGCTCCTGTGTTTGTTGAGACGTTACCTCAAGATTTTACAATCGAGTGTAATTCGGTTCCAGAACCAGTTATTTTAACGGCTACGGATAATTGTAGTTCTGCAAAAGTTGAAGTTAATGATACACGAACTGATGGTAACTGTCCGAATAATTATAAAATAACTAGAGTTTATACGGCTACGGATGATTGTGGAAATACAAATACCCATGCCCAAATAATCACCGTACAAGACATTACACCACCAACTTTTGTTGAGACACTTCCCGATGCCAGTATCGTCGTAGAATGTGACGCAATACCAGAAGCTGAAACATTAACAGCAACAGATACTTGTGGTTCAGCATTAGTTTCTGTAGAAAATGTTAGAACGGATGGCGATTGTGATAACAATTATACCATTGCCCGTACTTGGACAGCAACTGACGAATGTGGTTTAACAACTAGTCATACACAAATCATCACGGTACAAGATACAACACCTCCTACATTTGTAGGTACTTTACCTAGCGACCTTACGGTTGAGTGTGATTCAATTCCAAATGCTGAAAGCTTAACGGCTTCTGATAATTGTGGTGATGCAACCGTTAGCGTAAATGATATGAGAACGGACGGTGATTGTGCAAATAATTATGTCATTTCAAGAACTTGGACAGCTACTGATGCCTGCGGTTTAATAACTAGATATAGTCAAACCATAACTGTTCAAGATACAACTGCGCCAGTACCAACAACTACTTTTGATGGCACATTAAATGTAAGTTGTACTGATGTCCCAGATGCTCCAGAATTAGAATTTACAGACAATTGTTCTTCTAATGTTATAGTGGTATTTAACGAAACAAATTCATTTGACGAAAATGTACTTGTAGATTATGAAATTATTAGAACATGGACGGTTAGAGATGAATGTAACAATGAAGAAGTATATACACAAACGCTGTTTGTTGCCTTAGATGAAGTTATTACTGAAATTACGGTTGCAGATAGATGTTTTGATGATGGCATTATTAATTTAAACGACTTCACAGAGGGATTAAACACCAATGGCGTTTGGGAAATATTAGAAGGTGATATTGCAGCTACCATAAACAATGATGGTGTTTTTGATCCAACAGGTTTAGAGTTAAGCGAAGATTTCTTACCTAAAGACGGTGGGATTGATTATAAATTTAGATACACTACCACTGATAATGGATGCATTAGTATTACTGAAATAACCATGAATGTTAATGCTGACTGTGTTGTTCTACCTTGTGGTGAAAATGATATTGAAATTTCGAAAGCTGTTACACCAAATGGAGATTTGATAAATGATTTCTTTTATATTTCTGGTATAGACTTATGTGGATTTACTGCAGGCGTTAAGATTTTTAACAGATGGGGAGCTTTGGTTTTTGAATCAGATAACTACCCTCTTGTAAATGCTATAGAAAAAAATCTATCTCCACCTGCTCAAAGTTGGGATGGTACAGTTCACAAATCATCTATTGGTAACGCAGGAAAAGTACCAAATGGAACATATTATTATATAATTACATTAAAAGATAGTGGATTGAATCCTATTACAGGACCAGTTTACTTAGGAACCAAATAAATATTGACCTATGAAATTTATTAAACATAACATAATCGCTATTGCATTATTAAGCTGTACGGTTGGAATTGCGCAACAATTACCGCAATTCACACAGTATATGTATAATACAATCTCTATAAATCCAGCGTATGCAGGTAGTAGAGAAGCTTTAAGCATTGTTGGATTACATAGAAGCCAATGGGTTGGTTTTCAAGGAGGCCCTATTACGCAAACGCTTTCTATACATACACCACTTAGAAACGATAGAATAGGTTTAGGTTTATCTTTTATTGAAGATGATTTAGGTCCTGAAAATTTCACATACTTATATGCTGATTTTTCTTATGCCATTCCTACTGGAGATACAGGCAAACTCGCCTTTGGATTAAAAGGAGGTTTTACGCAATACAGTTTGGATGGTGATTTCCGTCAAGCTGAAAGTTTCGATCCTTCAATCTATGGTATAGAAGACCGTTGGACACCAAATATTGGAGCTGGTTTGTATTGGAGTACGAATAGAATATACGCGGGTTTATCAGTTCCTAGAATATTGAATACCGATAAAAACACCGATGAAGGCTTTGAGGCTTTAGATAGATTAAGTTACTACTTTACTGCGGGTGGTGTTATAGACCTAAGTAATAGTTTGAAGTTTAAACCAGCAGCATTAATTAAAGCTACCAATGGCGCCCCAGTTTCTTACGATTTAACTGCTAATTTCTTATTTAATGAGAAATTTTGGTTAGGTGGTTCATACAGAATTAATAATCAAACTGCTGCAATTGGTGGTATTGCCGATTTTCAAGTATCAAGACAATTACGTGTTGGTTATGCTTACGAAAAACCAATTTCTGATATTGCTAGTTACACTTCAGGTACACACGAAATACTACTTATTTACGAGTTTAAATTCTTAAATTCTAAATTAAAATCACCAAGATATTTCTAATAGAGTTTCTATGAAAAATAAAAATTACATATTAGTTGTTATTACTTTAATGATAAGCTTTTCAATGTTTTCTCAACAAGGAAAACAAAAAAGAGCCGATACCCTATTTAATAAATTTTCATTTGTAAAAGCAGCTGAAGTTTATAAAGAACTTATCGAAAAAAATTACAATAAAGATTACGCTACAAGGCAACTAGCAGATTGCTACGCATTTTTAAGAGACCCTAGAAATGCTTCTAGATATTATAAAAGCGTTGTTAATCAAAAAAATATTCCTGTTGAATATTATTATAAATATGCACAATCCCTTCGTGGTATGAAAAAATACGAAGAATCTCAAATTTGGCTTCAACGCTACAAAGATTCTGGTGGGGTGGTTAATGCCAACGATTTCTCAAAAGATATAAACTTTATAACCAGTGTTTTTGGCTCTAAGCAACAGTATTTCCTAGATCGTGTTCGATTTAATTCGAAATTTAGTGATTTTGGTGCTTTTGAGCAGGAAGGTAAAGTTTATTTCACTTCTGCCAGAGATGAGGGTATGGGTATTAAAAGACTTTATGGTTGGAACGAACAACCGTTTTTAGATGTCTATGTTACCGATGTTGATAGCAAAAGTAATGTTGATTATACAGGGAAAATAAAAGGTGATGTCAATTCTATTTTTCATGATGGCCCTATTGCTATTACTAAAAATGGTAAAACCATGTATTTCTCCAGAAATAATTTTAATGAAGATATTGAAACTAAAGATAAAAAAGGTTTAACCAATATGAAGATTTACCGTGCGACTTTAGTTAATGGTAAATGGACAAATATTGAAGATTTATCTATAAATGGGGATAATTTTTCAACACAGCACCCCGCCCTAAACAACGATGATACAAAGTTGTATTTCGCATCAGATAGAAAAGGCACTAGAGGTGGATCAGATATCTGGTCAATTGATATTCTTCCTGACGGTTCTTTGCTCAACATAAAAAATATAGGAGATGTTGTTAATACTGAAAGTGCTGAAGGTTTTCCTTTCTTAAATAACGAAGGTGTTTTATTCTTTTCTTCAGATGGTCATACTGGTTTAGGTTTACTCGATATTTTTGCGACAATTAAAGGTGAAGAACAAGATAAAATTATTGATGTTATAAACCTAGGAGTTCCTGTAAATTCTAATAAAGATGATTTTTCGTTCTTTATGAATTCAAATGGCATTACGGGTTATTTTGCGTCAAATAGAAATGGTGGGCGTGGTAGTGATGATATTTATGCTTTTCATAGAGAACCTGTTCTTAGTGTTGAGGGTGTGGTTACTGATGCCATTAACACCAACCCCATACCTAATGCAAAAATTACGCTATATGATGATAAGGATAATCAAATTGCGTATATGGTAACTGATGAAAACGGGTTTTATCAAATAAATATTGATAGAAATCAAGATTATAAAATAGTTGCAAGTCAAGACAAATATATTGATGATTATAGAAAATTCACATCAAAAAATATTCAAACAGAACTAATAACTATTAGTGCTAACTTATTGCTAAATCCTGTTCAAGATGTTATTAAATTAGCGGAATTAAATACCATATATTTTGATTTTGATAAACACAACATTAGAGACGATGCTGCTTTAGAGCTAGATAAAATTGTGAATTTAATGCAGAATGATTACCCAGAAATGGTAATTCGTATTGAATCACATACCGATTCTAGAGGTAAACTGTCTTATAATGATAAATTATCCATTGATAGAGCGAATTCAACTTACGAGTATTTAGTATCTAAAGGTATAGCGCCTGAACGAATTACTGCTCATGAAGGTTTTGGAGAACGACGACTAACCAATGGTTGTCAAGATGGTGAAAATTGTGAAGAAGAACAACATCAATTAAACCGCCGTACTCAATTCATCGTAGTAAAAATGGAATAATTGATAAATACAATTAATAATTTTTAAGATAATAAAGGTTACCTAGCTTTTAATAATACGAGTCTCCATGAAACAAAAAAAACACATATTAGTTTGTATTCTATTACTTATTGGGTGTTACGCTTTTGCTCAATATGGATCGCAAAAAAGAGCAGATAATTTATTTAATAAGTTTTCATTTGTAGCTGCTGCTGAAGAATACCGAGAACTAATTGAAAAAAATTATAATGCTGATTATGCAACAAGACAACTTGCAGACAGCTATGCCTTTTTAAGAAATCCCGATAGCGCTGTAGTTTATTATAAAAAAGCCGTACAACAAAATAGCGTTCCTGTAGAATACTATTATAATTATGCGCAAGCTTTAAGAGGTGTAAAAAATTATAAGGATTATAGGGTCTGGATGCGTAATTTTAAAAATGCTGGTGGAATCATAAATGAAGAAAACCTTGTAAAGGACGACGATTTTATTAATTCTATATTTAATGCAAAGCAACAATATTTCTTAACTGATGTAAATTTCAACTCTAAGTATACTGACTTTGGCGCTTATGAGCATGATGGAAAAATTTACTTTGTTTCATCAAGAGATGAAGGCGTATCGATAAAACATACTTATGGATGGAATGAAGAACCTTTTTTAGACATTTATACTGCATCAAACCGAACAGATAGCTTAGTTAATCATAAATCCAAATTAAAAGGCGACATCAACTCCATATATCACGAGGGTCCTTTAACTATGAGTAATGATGGTAAAACAATTTACTTTTCTAGAAATGATTTCAATAATAAAGTTTTAGGAAAAGATAATGAAGGTATTAATAATCTAAAAATATACAAGGCCTCTTTGGTTGATGGTGAATGGACTCATATTGAAGAGCTTCCTTTTAATAATAACAGCTACTCTAACGCACATCCAGCTTTAAATACTGATGGAACTAAACTTTATTTCGCTTCGGATATGCCAGGAAGTATAGGCGGGACAGATATTTTTTATGTAAATATAAATGATGATAATGCCTATGGGAAACCACAAAATGTAGGAACTATTATAAATAGTAACAAAAACGAACGTTTTCCGTTTATCAATAGTGAGGGCGCTTTATTTTTCTCTTCAGATGGACACCCAGGATTAGGATTATTAGATATTTTTGGTACCGTTTTAGATAAAGATAATAATATTATAAACGTAATAAATCTAGGCGTTCCAGTAAATTCAAGTAAAGATGATTTCTCATTTTTTATGAACGACGATGGCCTGTCAGGATTTTTTGCATCAAACCGAAATGGTGGCGTTGGTAGTGATGATATTTATGCTTACGACAGAATTCCACAATTGAAAGTTGAAGGAACCGTTACTGATGTTGACGGCAATCCAGTTGAAAATGCATTGGTAGAACTATTTGATGCTGATGGAAATAAAATTGCCTATTTAGAAACAGATGATGATGGGCATTACGAAATAAATATTGATCGAGATACCGATTATAAATTAAATACCAAAAAAGATGGCTTTTTAGATAATTATAAGCCAGTAACGTCGAAAGGTATTGATAGAAGTGTAACTCGTATTAATACAAATTTTGTATTAAATCCTGTTTTGAAAAACACAGCACCAATAACAGAATTATATCCTATTTATTTCGATTTTAATAAATATAATATCAGAACGGATAGTACTTATGAATTAGACAGAATTGTTAATTTAATGATGAATACCTATCCAAATATGACCATCAAAATTGCATCATATACAGATTCTAGAGGTGATACGTTATACAATGATGTACTTTCTACTGAACGTGCCAATGCTACTTATCAATATTTGATAAATAAGGGTGTAGATTCTGAAAGAATAACCGAGTACAAGGGTTATGGTGAGCAAAATTTAGTTAATGAATGTAATGGAACCGTAAGGTGCACTGAAGAAGAGCATCAACTAAACAGACGTACACAATTTATCGTGATCCAAATGGAATAATTTAAAAATTACGGTGCTAATCCAAATCCAATTTAATAACTTTAGTTTTAGTACTTACGTAGATACTATCAGTTTTTTCAATTTTTAAAAAATGATTTCCAGTAAAATTACCAAATGCAGGTAATATTATTTGATTTTTATTAACGTAAAAACAAGATAATTTTAAGATTTGTTTTCCAGTCCCTCTTAATTTTATTCCAGGATGAATATGGCCCGCTATATTAAAATATTCAAATTCTTCTTGGGGAAAGTGAGTAAGTAAAATGTCATTTATTAGAAGTTTATCATAAAGTTTAAAATGTAGTTTTTCAAATTCTATGGGATCAATTATATCATGATTTCCTACAATTAAAATTTTATGAGCATCTATTTTTTGTGACCATTTTTTAAATAAAATCCAGTCATGGTTTTTAGTACTGTGAAACAGATCACCTAAAAAACATATGGACTTTGGTACGAAATAAGAACATACGTTTTGAAGCTGATTAAAATTTTTCAATATAGCTTCTCTTGGAACGGCACTTCCATGTTTTCTAAAATGCATTATTTTACCAAAATGTACATCTGCAATTAACAGTATAGATTGTTCTTTCCAAAATAAAGCTCCAAATGGATGCATGATGAATGTTTGTCCATTAATTATTAGGGTTTCAGTTTCTATCATCTTATCAAATTACTTATTTAAAATAGCCGTCATTCGCTTAATACGCTCAGCCAATTTTTCAGAAGATAATTTTTCTCTTAATCTGTCAGTTATAATAGGAAATGAAAATGGAGTTGGTTTTTCGCATGGTTTGTAAATTATTAGTTGTTTGTTTATGCGTTCCATTGCTAATTGTAACCTCCCCTCCTCCAATTGATGCTCAAAAGTCTCGGTATACGCTTGTTGGTATAATAAATTATCTGATTCGTAATCTTTAAACACTTCAAATAAGAGCTGCGAACTAGATTGTAAATGTTTGCTTTTTACTAATTTATTAGGGTAGCCCGTAAACACCAAACCAGAAATTACAGCAATATCCCTAAACTTTCTTCTTGCCATTTCGGTAGCATTTAAGCTTTTCTCTAAATCTGATTTCAAATAATCAGTAGAAAACAAATTATTATCTAGTACTTGTTGTATGTTTATTTCTTTATTGCTCAACAACTCAAAACCATAATCGTTATAGGCTATTGAAAATGTAATTGGCGACAATAAACTAATTCTATAAGCTAGCAAACTGGCTATGGCCTCGTGTACAAACCGACCTTCGAATGGATAAAATACAGCATGATAACCTTCTTCTGGTTTTAAAACTTTCAATTAAAAACTCATCTGTAGTAGGAATAATGCTTTCTAGTTTTTGGCGGTCAAATATTGGCTTTAGAGCTTTCAATTCGGGAGTTTTATAGTTTTCACTAGCAGATGCTTCATAAAGCTCCTCTCTTAGTAAATCACTCATTTCTGATGAAAAACTCATACGGCCACCCATCCAACTTGGTATTTTAGACGATTTATTGGTGGATTTTTTAACTAATACCTGCATGTTTTTTATTCTAAAAAGTTCTAAATTTTTTCCACTAAAAGTAAATACATCTCCTGGTTTTAATTTAGAAATAAACCACTCTTCAATAGTACCCAGGAAACCACCTTTTAAATATTTTACAGTTAACATAGCGTCGCTCACAATAGTGCCTATTTGTAAACGATGACGCATGGCGACGGCTTTACTATTTACTTTTAATAGTCCATCTTCTTCTATGTCAACACGCCTGTACTCATCATAAGCTTGCAAACTTTGGCTTCCCATCGTTATAAAATTTATTATCCAACCAAATTGTTCTTTACTCACTGCTTGAAAACAAAATGTTGATTTAATTTCTTCATAAATGTCATCTGGATAAAATCCATTAGATACTGCTAATGTTACTAAATACTGAATAAGTACATCGTAGCTATTTAAAAACGGAATTCTATCTTCAACAATTTGAGATTTAACAGCTTTTTTTAAGGCTGAGGCTTCAATTAATTCAATAGCATGTGTTGGTAAAAAGTAAATTACACTTTTTTTTCCTGGTTGATGTCCGCTTCTTCCAGCCCGCTGTAAAAATCGAGCTACGCCTTTAGGACTTCCTACTTGGATAATGGTTTCAACAGGGGCAAAATCTACACCCAAATCCAAACTAGAGGTACACACAACTGTTTTTAAATCGCCTGTTCTTATAGCATTTTCAATCCATATCCTTGTGTCTTTATTTATACTGCCGTGGTGCAGCGCAATTTCACCAGCATATTCGGGGTGAGCAGCTAAGATTTTTTGAAACCAAATTTCTGATTGTGCTCTAGTATTTGTGAAAATTAAAGTGGATTTACTGGTGTTAATTATAGGGATAATATCTTCCAGCAAATGCAAACCCAAATGGCCTCGCCATGGAAATTTTTCAATTTTTTCTGGAATTATAGATTTTACTTCAATGCGCTTATTTAAAGACGCTTTTATCATTACTGAATTTTTAAAAGCTTTTGAGTTTTTCCCTAAAAGAACCTCTCTGGCTTGTTCCAAGTTACCTATTGTAGCTGAAATACCCCAAATACGAAGATGTGGCGCTATGGTTTTAAATCTTGATAGTGCTAACTCCATTTGTACCCCACGCTTACTTCCTAAAAGTTCATGCCACTCATCGATTACTATGGCTGAAACATCTTTAAACATCTTGTTATAATGTTTTGATGCCAGTAAAAGTTGTAAACTTTCAGGAGTTGTAATAAGAAGATTTGGCATAGAGCGTTTTTGTTTTGCACGTTCCGATTGTGCAGTATCACCAGTTCTTATGCCTACTGTTAAGGTGGCATTTATGCCTTCTATAAAGCGCTCTGCTGATTGCTTTATTTCTACAGATAATGCTCTTAATGGTGTAATCCAGATAGCAATTACGCCTTTTGTGTTTTGCGTTTTATAATCAGGGTTATTTTTTATATAATTTAAAACAATAGGAATCCAGATAGCATAAGTTTTACCGCTCCCTGTGGGCGCATTTAAAAGACCGTTTTTATTTTGAAGAAATGCTTCCCAAACTTTTTTTTGAAATGGAAAAGGTTTCCAATTATTTTCTGTAAACCAATGGTTTGCAATATGATATAGTTCGTTTCGCTTCATTAAGTTGCTGTTGATGGAATCAATGCTTTTAAATCTTCTAATGTATTTGCTTCATTAATTTTTTTATCTTGTCGCCATCTTAAGATTCTTGGAAACCGAGTAGCTATGCCACTTTTGTGACGTTTAGAAAACGCTATACCTTCAAAAGCAATTTCAAAAACCAATTCAGGGGTTACACTTCTAACAGGACCAAATCGTTCTAAAGTATTTTTTTTAATCCAATTATCTACTTTTCTAAATTCGGCATCTGTAAGTCCAGAATACGCTTTTGCGAAAGTTACCAATTCTTTTTTATCCGAATCCCAAAGTCCAAAAGTATAATCCGTAAACAAATTAGAACGTCTTCCGTGACCGCGCATGGCGTAAGTTAAAACCGCATCAATTGTTAGTGGATCTACCTTCCATTTCCACCAGTCGCCCTTTTTTCTACCAACATTATAAGTGGAATCCCAATTTTTAATCATTAAACCTTCGCTACGCATTTCTCTAGATTTTTCGCGCTCTGAAGCCATATCTTCCCAACTATTTAACCTTATTGTCTCCGATAATTGTAATGGTAAATCGACGCTATCAATCTGTTGTAATAATTTTTCTAAAATTTCACGTCTGGCCCTAAAGGTTAGTTGTCTTATATCTTTACCCTTCCACTCTAAAATATCATAAGCTTTTAAAATAACTGGTGTTTTTTCTAATAATGATTTGGATATGTTTTTTCTACCAATTCTAGTTTGTAATGTATTAAAATTAGCAATATTGCCATTAATAAAAGGTAATATTTCACCATCTAAAACGGTACCATTAGGTATATATTTAATGAAACTTTCAAACTCTGGGTATTTATCTGTTACCAACTCTTCACCTCTACTCCAAACAAATAATTCATTTTCCCTAATAATAACTTGAGCTCGAATACCATCCCACTTATGTTCAGCACTCCATTGGCTTACATCTCCTAATTTTGATACATCTTCTTCAATTGCATAGGCCAAATAAAAAGGATAAGGCTTTGATAAAAAATCTGATTGTTTTTGATTTATGACTAAATCTTGAAATGAAATTTCATTAGGATCCCAGTTTCCCATAAGTTTATAGGCTAGAATATCTTCATCAATATTTATAGCTTTTGATAATGCCCTAGTCATTAATTTCTGACTCACGCCAATCCTGAAACTACCCGTTATTAATTTTGTGAAAACAAAACGTTCATAATAGTTTAAAACCTTCCAATTATTAAAAAGATATACCTTTTTTTCTTCCTCACTTTTTTTCTTTAGTTGTATAATTTCGTTTAAAAAAGTAAATAAACTTTTCTCAGAATTAGATGTTGAAGATGGTATAATTAACGCTATAGTTTCAGCCAAATCACCTACGATATGGTAAGATTCTTCGAATAACCATAACGGAATATTAGAAAGTTGCGATGCCCATTGCCTAAGCAGTGTTGTGTTTACTGGCCGTGGTGGACGCCTATGTGATAAAATAGCTATAGCCCAAACCTTATCTTTGTCGTTTGCAATTTTAAAATACTGAGTTAAGGCATTTACCTTTTCAGTAGTTTTATTAGTACTATCTAATTGTTTTATTAATTTAACAAAGTGCTTCATACTGCGTTTTCATCGTCTTTTGTTGCAAGTTCGGTAAGTTCGCCTTCATATTGAGTTTTTTCAGTACGCGCATCGTAACCTTGTTCTCTTAAGTATCTAGAAAATATCTCCGTATACCCATGGGTAGTTATAATTTTTTCGGCACCAGTATCTTTAATTGCCATGATTAAGCTCTCCCAATCACAATGATCGGAGAGCACAAAACCTTTATCTATAGCCCTACGCCTTCTAGCGCCTCTAAACGTCATCCAACCACTCGCAGATCCTGTAACATAAGGCACCATTTTTCTAATCCAAGTACTTCCGTGAGCACTTGGTGGTGCTAAAATAATATTTCCTAATAGTTCCTTTTTTGTTGTTTCTTTTATGATGCGATTTGTTTCAGGGAAAGACACCATGGGTCTGATAACTTCAGTCATATTCTCAATAGCACCATGTGTATAAATTTTACCTATTGATGGATCTAAATGTTTAAGTAAACGCTGCGCCTTACCTAAGGAATAACCAAATAATATTGATGTTTTCCCTTCAGTTTGATTACTTTTCCACCAATTATTAATTTCTGCAAATACGTCATTTTGTGGTATCCATTTAAAAGCTGGTAATCCAAAGGTACATTCCGTTATGAACGTATGGCATTTTACGGTTTCATAGGGCTGTGAAATACCATCATCTTCCATTTTATAGTCTCCAGTAAAAACCCAAATTTCACCTTGATGTTCAACTCTAACTTGAGAACTTCCTATGATGTGTCCTGCAGGATGCAAGGAAAATTTCACATTATTAATTGTAAATGTTTCTTCGTAATCTTTTCCACTTACTGTAATATCGCCTAATCTGTGCTTTATTATAGGTACGTTGGTATGATGGGTTATATATTTTTTATGCCCATACCTACTATGGTCTGCATGTCCGTGGGTAATGATTGCATTATCAACGGGTTTCCAAGGGTCTATATAAACATTTGCCTTTTCGCAATAAATGCCTTTATCATTAAAAATTAACAAGGGGGTTTTCATAAAGTAATCATTTATATAAATGATTACTAAATATAAGTTATGAACCTTAATTTGATAACTTTTATTAAATGAAATTTTAACTCATATAGAATTCTAATTAACTACTATTAGAAGTAGCTTTTTAAAATAAAAAATCCTCACAGAAATGAGAGGATTATGGCTATAATTAAACAACCTATTAATGCCATTATACATCATACAATTACATTGTATTTAGTTTGTTGTAAATCAGTTATTAAAAGATAATATTTAATAATTATTTAAAGCGCTATTATTTTTTTATAAATATATTGGTATAATACCATTTACCCTCGTCATTCAATTCCGCCGATACATCAAAGTTTGAAAAATCGCCTTCTATAGTGGCTTTATGCCCTTCACTTTTTAACCAGGCTCTAACCACTGATGTAGCAGAACTATAACCATAAGCTACATTTTCCGATACTTTTATTGCACTAGCATTAGCTTTTAAATAATCACTGCGTGAATAAAAATTAGCATGAGATACTTCATCATTATCTACCATGTAGTCGGTATGTGTAAAGGCTACTGATTTAATAAGCATCATATCCTTTAATGGATTTAACCCTATAGATAATCTGTGATTATTAATAAGTTCTAAAATTTCAACTTCTATAGTCTTAATTTTCGGATTAATCACTTTCAGTTCCAATGCTTCAGCTTTATCATCAAGGTTGTCAGTAGTACAAGAAGATAATGTAAATACGACAAAAACGGCCAATAAAGGCAATTTAATTAAAAACTTCATAAGTAGGTAAATTTAAATTTGGTGATATAAATCTAGCCTCCCACTTGCGTAAAAAGTGTTAATGAAATGTTAATATCGACAAAAAACCTACCGTTAATCGATATTTGTCGTATTTAGTCGTTAAAATGTAAAATATAAGAAGTTAAAAATGTATTTCAACGCGTTTTTTATGGCGATAATCGATCGATTTGCCAATTATAATCTTTTTGAAGTTGATAGCGAATTCTATCATGCAATCTATTTGGTCTCCCTTGCCAAAATTCAATTTCTACAGGTTTTATAATATAGCCACCCCAATTTTTTGGTCTTGGTATTTCTTTGCCCTGGTAATAGGTTTCTAATTCTGACAATTTATTTTCAAGATACGTTCTATTCTTAACAATCTCACTTTGGTTGGAAACTATAGCGCCCAATTGACTACCTCGTGGTCTAGACTCAAAGTAACCATCACTTAAATTCTCAGCAATCTTTTCGGCTTTACCCTTAATGATAATTTGACGTTCTGCTCCGTGCCAAAAGAAAGACAAACATACATTTGGGTTTGCCTCTATAGCTTTTCCTTTTTCGCTGGTATAATTGGTGTAAAATGTAAACCCCTCATACGTGTAACGCTTAAGTAGCACTACTCTACTTTTGGGATAACCATCTAAACCCATTGTAGAAATAGTCATGGCATTGGTTTCATCTTCAGAAAAATATTTATCAATGTCGTGAAACCATTTTTGAAATAACTCCATCGGATTTTCGGGTACTTCATTTAATAGAAGTTCTCCTTTATCGTATGATTTTCTATAGTTACTTAGGTCTTTTTCCATATCATACAAATTAACAAAAATTTAATTTTTTTTGATTCAATTTATTGTAGAATCTTTATATTTTTGCATGCCCTAAAAACCCTACAATGAGATTCGAAGAATCACAGTACTATATAGACCTAAAGCCCTACAAAATAGAAAAGCCTTTTGGCGTTTTTTACTTTTGCGAAAAATTTTTCATTTCTGAAATGCATGAAGGTGTTCATTTTGAATGGAATTTGATAGAAGACGTAATGTCTGAAATAATTAAATTTTATGGTAAAGACTCCAAGTTAGGGTACATACCAAATAGAATAAATTCTTATTCTGTAAATCCACAATATTGGGATAAAGTAGATAAGGAATACAACATAATTATTGCAAGTGCCATTGTTATATACTCTCCAATGTCTATGATGAATGCTACTCTAGAAAAGCATTTTTTCAAAAAAAGTATGAAACGATGTAATAGCTTATGTGAAGCTATCGAATGGATGAAAAATATTAATGAGCTTAGCTAGAAATTAAACGTTTTCCCATCTTCGCTCAGCTTTACATTTTTAAAGACTTCTTGAGCTTCTTCTTTAAATGCCGTTAAACCGTCATAACGTGTTGAGTAATGCCCCAGTAATAACGTTCCAATATTGGCTTGTTTAGCAATATTAGCAGCCTGTTTTGCTGTTGAGTGCTTGGTTTTAAAAGCTAAATGCGCGTGTTTTTCTAAAAAAGTAGACTCATGATAAAGTGCGGTAGCATTTTTAATTATCGGTACAATTTCTTCTTTATAAACGGTATCACTACAAAACGCATAACTTTTTGAAGGATTTGCAGGCTTGGTAACTAATTCATTTTCTATTAAAACGCCATCCTCATTTTCAACATCAAAGCCTTGCTTTAATTTTCTGTAATAGGCTTTATTTATATTTTCTTTTTCAGCAGCTTTAATGCTTAGTTTACGCTCACCTTCTTTTTCTTTAAATAAGTAGCCATTGGTATAAATACGATGTTCTAAAGGAATGGTATAAACTTCTACTTTATCGTCTTCAAAAATTAATTCAGACTCTTTTGAAGTTAATTCATGAAAAATAAGTTGATAGTTTGTCCAAGAATCAGATAATTTCAGTTGAAGTGTAATCACTTCTTTTATACCTTTAGGTCCATAAATATGCAAATCGACTTCTCTTGTAAGCAATCTAAATGTAGAAATTAAACCAACCAAGCCAAAAAAGTGATCACCGTGTAAATGCGAAATAAAAATATGTTTTATTCGATTAAACTTAATTTTATGTTTTCGTAATTGTACTTGAGTACCCTCGCCACAATCAATTAAAAACATATGGTTATTAATCTCTAATACCTGTGATGTGGTATTATTTAATGTTCTTGGCGTTGCACTGTAACACCCTAAAATGGTTAGCCTCATTATTTTATAGGGGTTTATAATTTAATGAGTCGGCAAGCGAAAACTGACTTTTAAAAGTAAAGGCATAAGGAGTTTCTCCATAAATATTTAAATAGTCTAAACGCTTTTTAGCATCTTTAAATGTAGGCTGATAACCTTCTAAAACATACCAAAAAGCCATGTGCATCATTTTAATTTTACTAAACCACTCCTTTTTACGCTTTAGAATTTCTATGTGTTTTGAATTATAAGTAAAGTTAAAAAGTCCCTCTAAATCATTCCAAACCGATATATTTACAATTAAAGTATCATCTTTAAAAACCTTAACAGCGTCTTCTTTATCTTCATCTTTTAAACGCCATATAAAACCTTTACTAGCGTCTGCAATAACATTGATTCTTTCAAGATTATCAACAAAACCTTGCATTATTGGATCGTCCATAGATGCTAAACTTTTAGCAATATTTACTTGTGCTAGATGATATTTACTCATATTAAAATCCTAGATCGCGCTCCATATCTTCCATTTCAATAATATCGAAAGCTTCTCTTGAAGTAGGAACCACTATTATTTCATCAGGAACAATATCTAAATTCATTTTATCTGTAACGATAACGAAAGACTGTTTATTTGCTCTATGTGTGTTAGAAATTTGTAAAAACTCAACAATATCATCTAAACTCAGGGTATTTAGAGTTGTTAAAGCAATAATAATATTGTTATTCTTAAATTTAGGATATAAGGATTGAAGCTTTTTAACCAACTCAACAATGGTTGCTTTTTCTTGGGTAATAATAGTAGTGTTCCCGTCTTGATCAATAATCATAATTTACTGTTTTATTTTCGAAGCTAATAAATAAATAACTGCCATTCTAATGGCAACACCATTTTGAACTTGGTCTAAAATAATCGCCTGTTTTGAGTCTGCTACATCACTAGTAATTTCTACACCTCTATTTATTGGTCCTGGATGCATGATTGTAATCTCTTTATCTAACGAATCTAGTAGATCTTTATTTACTCCAAACTGTTGCGTATACTCTCTAGTTGAAGGAAAATAGCTAATATCCATACGCTCATTTTGAACACGAAGCATATTTGCTACATCACACCAATTTAAGGCTTTATGTATATTTGTTTCAACTTTTACTCCAAGCTTATCAATATACTTAGGTAGTAAGGTTTTTGGTCCGCAAACCATGACTTCAGCCCCTTGAAGTTGCAAAGCAAATATATTTGATAGTGCTACTCTGCTATGTAAAATATCACCAACAATAACCACCTTTTTTCCTTTGACTTCACCTAACCTTTCTCTTATGGAATAGGAGTCTAAAAGTGCTTGGGTTGGATGTTCATGAGCGCCATCGCCTGCGTTGATTATACTAGCTTTTACATGTTTAGAAAGAAAAACACCTGCCCCAGGATTAGGGTGTCTCATAACAACCATATCGACCTTCATAGATAGAATGTTGTTTACTGTATCTATAAGAGTTTCTCCTTTTTTAACAGAGGATTGGGAAGATGAAAAATTTAATACATCAGCAGATAAACGTTTTTCAGCCAACTCAAAAGACAACTTTGTTCTTGTAGAATTTTCAAAAAAAAGATTGGCAATGGTAATATCTCTAAGCGAAGGTACTTTTTTAATTGGTCTATTAATCACTTCTTTAAAATGATCAGCAGTTTCGAAAATAAGTTTTATATCTTGTTTGTTAAGATATTTAATTCCCAATAAGTGATTGACACTTAATTCGCTCATTATTATTTATTTTTCAATTAAGTAAACTGAATCTTCATTATCATGTTCTTTCCAATTTACCTTAACTTTTTCATTGTTTATAACGTCTACTTGTCGTCCTCTATAGTCAGGTTGAATGGGTAAATGCCTACTAAATCGTCTATCAATCAGTGTTAATAGCTCAATTTCGTTTGGCCTTCCAAAAGATTGTATGGCTGTCAATGCCGCCCTTATACTGCGTCCTGTATATAAAACATCGTCAATAAAAACAATGTTTTTATCTTCAACCAAAAAATTAATTTTTGTTGTACTGGCTTCTAACGGTTTATCACCGCGTCTAAAATCGTCTCTAAAAAAGGTTATATCTAAATATCCAAGATTGATGTTTTTAACCTTATAATCTTCCTTTAAAATTTTTTCTAAACGGTTCGCTAAATAAATGCCTCTTGGTTGCAAACCAATTAAAACGGTATTTGAGAAATCGCTATGTTTTTCAATAAGTTGACAAGCCAATCGATGAAGAATGATGTTTACCTCTTTTGCGTTAAGTAAAACTTTTTGACTCATATAAAACTATCCAAACGGATTTGGAATACAAATGTAATGCAAAATTTCAGAAGTTAAAAAGTTTATATTAGATATTGCCATGTCTCATTTCATGTATCTCGAAATAGTGCATAAAAAAGCCTTCAATTTCTTGAAGGCCTTAAACTATAAATGAACTCTTATTTCGAAATCACTAAATTATTTTTTAGCTTTTCCTTTTGCAGGTTTTCCGTCCATTTTATCTTTAAGCGCTTGTAAGGCATCATTAGCATCACCTAAAGTAGGTTTTGCTTCTGCTGCTTGAGCTTCCTGCTTTCTAACCGCTTGTTTTACTATTTTTGCTTCTTCAGCTCTAAATACAGCCGTATGAGATGCAACAACTCTTTTGAATTCTTTATTAAACTCAATGATTTTGAATTCAGCTTCTTCACCTTTCTTCAATTTAGATCCATCTTCTTTCTCTAAATGTCGAGCCGGTATGAATGCTACAATATCTTCATTAAATTCAACAGTTGCACCTTTATCAACTATTTCAGTAATAGCTGCTTTGTGAACGGTATCTAAAGCAAAATCAGTTTCGTATTTATCCCAAGGATTTTCAGTAGTTTGTTTATGACCTAAACTTAATTTACGTCCTTCAACATCCAATTCTAATACAATTACATCCAATTTATCACCAACTGAGCAAAACTCTGAAGGATGCTTAATTTTCTTAGTCCAAGATAAATCAGAGATGTAAATTAATCCATCAATACCTTCTTCTAATTCAACAAAAACACCAAAGTTCGTGAAGTTACGTACAATACCAGTATGCTTAGAGCCTAATGGGTATTTGCTAGTAATATCTGTCCAAGGATCAGCACTTAATTGTTTAATACCAAGTGACATTTTGCGATCTTCTCTATCTAAAGTTAAAATTTGAGCTTCAACTTCATCTCCTACAGAAACAAAATCTTGAGCTGAACGTAAATGTGTTGACCATGACATTTCAGAAACGTGAATTAAACCTTCTACACCTTCAGCCACTTCAATAAACGCACCGTAATCAGCAATTACAACTACTTTTCCTTTTACTTTATCACCAACTTTTACAGTATCTGCTAAAGCTTCCCATGGGTGCTTGCTTAATTGTTTAAGACCTAATTGGATTCTTGATTTGTTTTCATCAAAATCAAGGATTACCACATTAAGTTTTTGATCTAACTCAACAATCTCATTTGGATGATTAATTCTAGACCAAGATAAATCAGTAATGTGAACTAATCCGTCAACACCACCAAGATCTATAAATACACCGTACGATGTAATATTTTTAACGATACCTTCTAGTACTTGACCTTTTTCTAATTGACCAATAATCTCTTTTTTCTGTATTTCAATATCTGCTTCAATTAAAGCTTTATGAGATACTACGACGTTTTTAAATTCGTGGTTGATTTTCACAACTTTAAATTCCATCGTTTTATTTACATACTGATCGTAATCTCTAATTGGCTTCACATCAATTTGAGAACCTGGTAAGAATGCTTCAATGCCAAAAACATCTACAATCATACCACCTTTAGTTCTGCATTTTACAAAACCATTAACAATTTCACCAGTTTCGTGTGCTTTATTAACACGATCCCAAGCTTGTATTACACGTGCTTTTCTGTGTGATAATACTAATTGTCCTGTAGCATCTTCACGCACATCAATTAATACTTCTACTTTATCACCAACTTTTAAATCTGGATTGTAACGAAATTCGTTTAAAGAAATGACACCTTCAGATTTTGCATTAATGTCAATTATAGCATCACGCTCAGTCATGTGAATCACGGTTCCTTCAACAACTTCATCATCTAAAGTGTCAACGAAATTTTCTGCTACTAATTTTTCAAATTCTTTAAGTTGCTTGTCGTCAACTTCATCAATACCTTCTTGGTAGTTGTGCCAGTTAAACTCTTTTAAGAATTTTTCAGGATTTGCTTTTGCTTCAGATACTACTGGAGCCTCAGCGGTTTGAGTTTCTACTGCTTCGGTTGCTTCAACTTCAGCTTGTTTTGCTTTTTCAGCCATTTAAATTAAATATTTGATTGTAATAGATTTATGCTTTTGCACAAACATTTTTCAATCCATTTTGTATTCTGTATGTTTTGGAAGATTTAAGCGTTTAACACACAGAAGTGTTAGTTAAATATATGGTTCATTTCCTTTTATTCTTCCAATGATTCGCTAAAAGGAGTGCAAAAATACATATTATTGATATAACTACCTAAAAATGAATAAATAAAATTAAGGTGACTTATCTTCTTTTTTTGTGCAAATAACTATTAACAAAACTTTTAATTTATAAATTCTAGAAAAGAATTCATTATATTGTAATCACAAATAAAATTCATAATTATGACAGCGAAAGCAAAATATCAAGATGTTCTAGACTTAGGGCAAAAATTAAATATTCAAAACGGTAAAGTTGAAGAAGAAAATGGTAAACTCAAAATGTGGGGAACCGCCAAAACACAATATGAGAAAGATGTTCTTTGGGATAAAATAAAAGCTATAGGTGGTGATAAACCATCAGATATTATGGCAGATATTAAAGTAGCAGATACAAGTGTTTATGCGCGACATACTGTAAAAAGCGGTGAAACTTTAGGTAAGATTGCTAAAACATATTATGGAGATGCTTCGAAATATAATGCTATTTTTAAAGCGAACACTGATATACTAAAGAATCCAGATTTAATTCATCCAGACCAAGAGTTAATCATTCCTAAACTTTAGGAAATCTTTTCTTAAAAAAATAAAAACGAACCTTTAATTAATATAAAGGTTCGTTTTTTGTTTCCTTAATTCTTTTCAAAAGTTACGTATTCGTAGAACTGAATCATTCATCATCTTCAATAGTCATAATCACTAAGCGCAGTATTTTTTTAAACTGTTCATTCAAAGTCATATCCGAATTATCAATTTCAATGGCATCTTCAGCTTTAACTAAGGGTGAATCTTCTCTATTCGAATCAATAAAATCGCGTTCTTCAACATTTTTTAAAACATCTTCATAATTCACTTTATCGCCTTTTTTAATTAATTCATCAAAACGCCTTTTAGCACGTTTTTTTGCAGAAGCCGTCATAAATAACTTAAGTTCTGCTTTAGGAAAAACTACCGTTCCAATGTCGCGTCCGTCAATTACAATACCTTTACCTTCACCCATTTTTTGTTGCTGCTTTACCAGTTGTTCTCTTACTTGTGATATCGTGGACACTTTACTAACAAAGCTTGACACTTCTAGCGTTCTAATCTCCTTTTCAATATTTATATCATTTAAATATACCTCGGCGAAACCTAATGCTTTATTAAACTTAAAATGAATTTTGATGTTTGGCAAATCATTAACTAAGGCTTCTTTGTTAAAATCAACTTTATTTATAAATCCTTTTTGCATCGCATGGAACGTGACCGCTCTATACATAGCACCCGTATCTACATAAACATAACCCAAATGTTTTGCTATTTGTTTTGCTACGGTGCTTTTGCCTGTTGAAGAAAAGCCGTCTATAGCTATGGTGATTTTATTCATTTTAAGCTTAAAAGTTTGAAGTGTCTAAAGTACTTAAAGTGTGCTAAAGTGAAAAATACTAATCACTTTAATTATAGTTAAATAAGAAAAAACATTTGAGTGAGAATGAATACTGCGACTGTTTACTGAATACTATTTTTACTGTAAATCGATTTGCAAACCAAAAAAGTTTGAATTTGCAGCGCTAGTATATTTTGCATGTGTGTAACTGAAGCGCATTTTATTCATTTTGATTGAAATACCCGCTGATAGACCTGAGAAATTTCGTTGATCTATAATCCGCAATTCCTCTGCTCGTCTAAAGTTATAGCCTAAACGAATGTTGAATCCGCCTTCTGGAAATAATTCGGCACCTAAAATAGTATGTCGAATAACCTGACCTAAAAATCCTATATTTTCAGAGCTTTGATTTCCTCCTAGATCGCTTGTTACCCGTGCTGGATTTGGTGTAGCAATAGGCCAATCTTGTAAGTTTTCAAATGTAACATGCCAACGTATAGGCACATGCTCTAAGGTTTGCGACATTCCAAAAGCGACTTCAAAAGGTAAGGGTTCATTTAAATCAGCGTATGTAGTTATTTGAGATCCTAAGTTTCTTATAGTCAAAGCGGCGTTAAAATCTAGATCGTCATTTATATACAATAATCCTAAATCTAAAGCTGCACCAAATGAATTGTATTGTTCTAGTTTTGAAGTAATTAACTTTAAATTTCCGCCAAAGTAAAAATCAGAATATCCCAATTGCAATGCATAACCCATGGATAACGCCGTTTCATTTCCGCTAAAAGTTCCTGTAGAATTTCCGTCTTCATCATAGCCGTCAAAAGAACCATAATTAATATACGTTACACCTGCATGAAACGTTTGCGTGCGTCTATCAACCGTATAAGCATAAGCCGCTGTACCGTAGCTAATATCCCCTAAATAACTGGTGTAATTTAATGCCAATTGGTTATCCATATCAACATTTATTGTGGCTGGATTGAAAAGTGCTTGGGTAACATCATAATCTACATTTGTTAACACTTTTCCTCCCAAAGCAGCTTGACGAGGTGACGATACTAAATTGAGAAATTGGTAAGTAGCCTCTCCTCCTACTTGAGCTGTAGCAAGAACACTCATGAAGCAATAAAAAAAAGTGATAATTTTCTTCAGCATATTTACGATACAAAGTAAGTAAATCTATCTTAAAACGGTAGCATGTATCTTTTATTTTAATTGAAAAGAATTCCTTTGCAGATAGCACAAAGGTTTCAGTTAAAATTTTCATTTTCATGAAAATAAAAAAACCTCGAATAAATCGAGGTTCTTAAATCAATCATAGCTTTTAAAGTTTTTTTGCCTTTTGTACCTTTTGATTCGTGATTGCAATTTTAATAACATCGCTCATATCACTAACAAAATGAAAAGTTAAACCCTTTAAATATTCAGGTTTAATTTCATCAATATCTCTTCGGTTATCCTCACACAAAAGAATTTCTTTTATTCTTGCACGTTTAGCAGCTAAAATTTTTTCTTTAATACCACCTACGGGTAACACTTTTCCACGAAGTGTAATTTCACCTGTCATAGCTAAACTTTTCTTTACTTTTTTCTGAGTAAATAATGACACTAATGAGGTCAACATGGTAACACCTGCACTTGGGCCATCTTTTGGCGTAGCGCCTTCTGGAACGTGTATGTGGACGTTATATTTTTCAAAAATAGACGTATCAATCCCAAACTCATCGGCGTTAGATTTTATGTATTCCATAGCAATAGTTGCTGATTCTTTCATCACTTTACCAAGGTTTCCAGTAATGGCCATCGCACCCTTTCCTTTGGATAGAATAGATTCAATAAAAAGAATATCGCCACCAACACGTGTCCAGGCTAAACCTGTAACGACACCAGCAACATTATTATTTTCGTATTTATCACGTTCTAATTTTGGTCCACCTAAAATTTCAGCCACATCGTCATTTGAAATTTTGATGTTATAATCTTCTTCCATAGCAATATTTTTGGCAGCATAACGCACCATTTTAGCTATTTGCTTTTCTAAACCACGTACACCAGATTCGCGTGTGTAACCTTCAACTATTTTCTCTAATTGTGGTTTTCCTATTTTTAAATGGTCTGCATTTAAACCGTGTTCTTTTAATTGTTTTGGTAACAAATGGCGTTTTGCAATTTCAACTTTTTCCTCAATCGTATAGCCAGTAACGTTTATGATTTCCATTCTGTCGCGTAACGCAGGTTGAATAGTAGATAAGCTATTTGAAGTAGCTATAAACATCACTTTAGAAAGATCGTAACCCATTTCTAAAAAATTATCATAAAACTCACCGTTTTGTTCAGGATCTAAAACTTCTAACATGGCAGAAGATGGATCACCCTGATTTGAGTTGGAAAGTTTATCAATTTCATCTAAAACAAACACAGGGTTTGATGTTCCAGCCTTTTTTAAACTTTGAATGATACGCCCAGGCATAGCTCCAATATAGGTTTTTCTGTGTCCGCGTATTTCTGCTTCATCGCGTAAACCACCTAAAGATATACGTACATATTCTCTACCTAAAGCTTCAGCTATAGATTTCCCAAGTGATGTTTTACCAACTCCAGGAGGCCCATATAAACATAAAATAGGAGATTTCATGTCGTTACGCAGTTTCAAAACTGCCAAATATTCTATAATTCTTCGCTTAACATCTTCTAATCCAAAATGGTCTCTATCAAGAATTTTCATGGCACGTTTAAGGTCGAATTTATCTTTACTAAATTCATTCCATGGTAAATCCAATAACAACTCTAAATAATTGCGCTGAATTGAATATTCAGAAACTTGCGGATTCATACGCTGCATTTTAGCAATCTCTTTCTCAAAATGTTTAGCAACATCTTTATCCCATAGCTTTTCTGAGGCTCGAAGTTTCATCTCATCAATTTCTTCATCATGACTTACACCTCCTAATTCTTCTTGAATAGTTTTCATTTGTTGATGTAAAAAATATTCACGCTGTTGCTGGCTCATATCCATCTGAACTTTAGATTGGATATCATTTTTAAGCTCTAATTTTTGAAACTCAACATTCATAAACTTAAGCGTTGCTAATGCCCGCTTTTTAAGATCGTCCATTTCTAAAAGTGTCTGTTTTTCGGCAACAGATAAATTCATATTTGATGATACAAAATTTACCAAAAATGAATTGCTTTCAATGTTTTTTATAGCAAATGAAGCTTCACTTGGAATGTTTGGGCTTTCCTTGATTATTTCAAGTGCCAAATCTTTTATAGAATCTATAATAGCCGTAAACTCTTTGTTTTTTAAAGCTGGTTTAGCTTCAGGTAAGTCTCTAATAGTAGCATTCATATAAGGTTGCTCGGTTAACACCTCAGCTACTTTAAAACGCTTTTTACCTTGTATAATAACCGTAACATTACCATCTGGCATTTTTAAAACACGTAAAATTCTAGCAACAGTACCTGTTTCATGAATTTCTTTAGCTGTTGGATTCTCAACCGACTCATCTTTTTGCGCGACAACACCAATAACTTTTCCACCTTTATTGGCATCATTTATTAACTTAATAGATTGATCTCTTCCAGCAGTAATTGGAATAACAACTCCTGGAAAAAGCACCGTATTTCTTAAAGATAAAATGGGTAAAGTTTCAGGTAATTCCTCATTATTTATAGCCTCTTCATCCTCTGGTGTCATTAATGGAATTAATTCTGAGTTTTCATCAAATTCCTGCAATGACAAACTGTCTAATGTAATAAAATTGGATTTCTTCATATATGAATTTAAGTCAATCTGTCATTAAAACAGATCCCTTATTGTTTTTTAAAATTAAAAAAAAAAGTTAATCAACTGAATTACATATACTTAAAATTATTAAAATATATTCAGTTACTGTATAAAGTCAATACTTATGCCATTTTATTAAATGTAATCTTTAGAATGTTACATTTTTCCTGTTTTCTTCAAAACAAATAATAATATAATTGGTAAAGACAATAAACCAATCATCAATAAATTAGTTTGAAATAACCAAGGTGATAGTATTAGCGTAATTATAAAACCACCTATAGCACCACCAAAGTGTGCATCATGACCAATATTGCCTATTCTGTTTTTCATACCATAAATAGAGTATAATAAATAAGCAATACCAAAAATATAAGCAGGGATTGGTATAGGCACAAAAAACATATATAAATTCATCCCTGGTTGGAGCAAAATTGCAGAGTACAAAATACCCGTTACTGCACCACTTGCCCCAACAGCACTATAATGATATTCATTTTTATGAAAATAAAGCGATAACAAACTACCTAAAAGTAAACTGCCTATATAAATAAATATAAAACTGAGTGTACTGGTTAAAGCTATTACAACATCAGCAAAAAAATACAACGTCAGCATATTAAATAACAGGTGCTGTGTATCGGCATGTAAAAAGCCAGAACTAAATAGCCTAATTTTTTCTCCACGCTGTATAGCACCTACTTGAAACTTGTACTTATCAAAAAAATTATAATCACCAAAACCTTTATACGATATAATTGCATTGGCTGCAATAATAACAATGGTTACAATATGTAAATCACCCATAAGGATTAAACATTTAAATTCTAATTAGTATATATTTGCGATTACAAATCTAAAATTAATTCATGCAATTTCTAGCATATATTCTTCTTTATCCATTTTTATGGCTAATTTCTATTTTGCCCTTTAGATTGTTATATCTTTTTTCGGATGGTTTATATGTTTTGCTATATTATATTATTGGCTATAGAAAAAAAGTAGTTACTTATAATTTGAAACTTGTTTTTCCTAAGAAAACTGAGCTCGAAATTACATTAATTAGAAAGACATTTTACAAGCATTTATGTGATATGTTTTTGGAAATGGTAAAAACTATGACAATTTCTAGGAAGGAATTAAAAAAGCGATTTGTTGTTAAAAACCCAGCAGAATTAAAACGTTTAGAATCCTTAGATAAAAGTATTTTACTCATGTATGGACATTATGCTAGTTGGGAATGGTCTCTAGAACTTGAAAACTATGCAACCTACAACGGGTTGGGAGTTTACAAACGATTGGCCAATAGATATTTTGACAAATTGGTAAGAGATATCCGTTCAAAATTTGGAACTACCTTAATAGGTACCAAGGACATTATAAGTTTGATAAATGAAAATGAGGGAAAAGGGCATAAAACCATCACAGCATTTTTAAGTGACCAGTCGCCTAGATTAACTAAAGATGTTTATTGGGGAGAATTTATGGGTATAAGCGTTCCTTGTTTTACTGGAGCTGAACGCTTAGCTAAAAGATTGAATTTAACGATTGCGTATTTAAAGGTGAACAAAGTAAAACGTGGCCATTATGAAGCTGAAGTTCTAACCCTTGCCGAAAACCCTAAAACATATAAGGACTACCAACTGACTGATATGTTTTTAAGTGAAGTTGAAAAACAAATTTATGAAGCACCTGAGTTTTATTTTTGGACACATAAGCGCTGGAAGCATGCAGGAAAAAATAAAGGGTAAGTAGGTTTTAGTCTAAATTTATGTAGCCTATGTTCAGTATGGGCAAACTAGGTATCTTCTGTAAACTCTTCTTAAATCATAAAAAAAGAGCTATTTAATCCATCTATTTTACCATGACTAATGTAAACTCTTCGTCCTAAATAAGCACGTTCTTAACTACTCGCAATCACTTTAATCTCCTCAATAAACTTATCGGCTAACCTATCAGCTTCTTTTTGCGTTTTTGCTTCGGTATAAATTCTAATAATAGGTTCGGTATTACTTTTACGTAAGTGTACCCAACTTTCAGGAAAATCAATTTTCACACCGTCAACAGTGGTTAGTTGTTCGTTTTGATAACGTTTTTCAATGGTTCTTAAAATACCATCAACATCCAGCTCTGCTGTTAATTCAATTTTCTTTTTACTCATAAAGTAATTTGGGTAGGTTTTTCTCAAGGCACTTACACTAATGTTTCTGTCTGCCAATAAACTTAAAAACAGTGCCACACCAACCAAAGCGTCACGACCATAATGGGAAGCTGGATAAATAATACCACCATTACCTTCGCCACCAATAACCACGTTATTTTTTTTCATTAATTTAACTACATTCACTTCGCCAACAGCACTGGCTTCATAAGTGCCGCCATGTTTTTCCGTAATATCCTGTAAAGCTCTTGTAGAACTCATATTACTTACGGTGTTTCCAGGGGTTCTACTTAATACATAATCGGCACACGCAACTAGCGTGTATTCTTCGCCAAACATCTCGCCATTTTCGTCCATAAAGGCTAAACGGTCTACATCGGGGTCTACTACAATTCCAAAATCGGCTTTATGCGTTTTCACAGCGTCTGATAAATCTCCTAAATGCTCCTTAAGAGGCTCCGGATTATGTGGGAATTGACCATTTGGTTCGCAATATAATTTTATAACATCTACACCCAAACGCTCTAGAAGCAGCGGTATGGCAATACCGCCTGTTGAGTTTACACCATCTACTACCACTCTAAAACGAGCTTGTTCAATGGCTTCTACATTTACCAAATCTAAATCTAAAACCTCAATAATATGTAAATCTATATAAGCTCTATTTTTTGTAATATCTCCTAAGCTATCCACGTCTGCGAAGTTCATCGTATCACTTTCAGCAATATCTAAAATTTTTGCGCCTTCAATAGCATCTAAAAACTCACCCTTTTCATTCAACAATTTTAAGGCATTCCATTGTTTTGGGTTGTGGCTTGCTGTTAATATAATACCACCATCTGCATGCTCCAATGTCACAGCGACTTCTACTGTAGGGGTTGTTGAAAGTCCTGCATCTATCACATCAATTCCTAAACCAATTAATGTATTCATAACTAGATTTTGCATCATTTTACCCGAAATACGAGCATCTCTACCAACTACTACTTTGTAATTTTCTTTCTCGCGGTTTTGTTTCAACCAAACGCCATAAGCCGATGCGAATTTTACGGCGTCTATGGGAGTTAGGTTTTCCCCTACTTGTCCGCCAATAGTTCCTCTAATTCCTGAAATTGATTTTATAAGTGTCATAAATTTTTCAAATTAAATGACAAATATACAATTACAAAGTTGCTTTTGTTAAAACGTAATTCGTAAATTTCCAAAATGAACTACTTAGCCCATATTTATCTTTCTGGAGATGATGATTTAGTTACCATTGGGAATTTTATTGCAGATGGTATCAAAGGTAAAAAATATAAGGATGAGGAGATTGATGTGCAAATGGGCATTTTATTACACAGACATATTGACACCTATACCGATGCCCATAAAACGGTACGTAAAAGTACCAAAAGGTTGCATGCAAAGTACGGACATTATTCTGGTATTATAGTCGATATTCTTTATGACCATTTCTTGGCAAAAAACTGGAACAATTATTCCAATGTGCCTTTACATGAATATGTAGATAATTTTTATGATTCCCTTGAAAAATATTTTGATAAATTGCCTTTGCGTATTCAAAAAATGATGCCTTATATGATTGCAGATAATTGGTTATTAAGTTATGCATCTATTGACGGTATTTCAAGAGTTTTAGAAGGCATGAATAGGCGAACTAAAAACCGTTCAGGGATGGATAAAGCGGTAAATGAATTGGAGGCGTTTTATATCGAATTTGAAAACGAATTCACGCACTTTTTTGATGACTTAATTATATTTTCAAATAATAAACTACAAGAACTAAATGAAGCTAAGCATGAAAAATTTTAAGTGTTTACTAATATCGCTCTTAATTTTAACAGCATGTAAAACAGAAAAAAAATTAGTAAGAGGTTTAATTGCTGAACAAGCAATGGTTGTTTCAGCACGTGAAGAAGCTTCAAAAATTGGGAGCGGCATACTAAAAAAAGGTGGCAATGCTTTTGATGCTATGGTAGCTACTGAACTGGCTTTGGCAGTTGCTTACCCATGTGCTGGAAATATTGGCGGTGGTGGGTTTATGGTCTATAGAATGGCAAATGGAGACATTGGGAGTTTAGATTACAGAAGAAAAAGCACCAAAAGCCGCAACAAAACATATGTATTTAGATTCTTTAGGTAATATTATTCCGAATAAAAGCCTAAAAGGGGCCATGGCGGTTGGTGTTCCTGGCACTGTGGCTGGGATGTTTGCTGTTCATGAAAAATTTGGTTCATTATCTATTGAAACCATATTACAGCCTATTATAGAACTTGCCGAAAAGGGTTTCGTTATAACTAAAAGCCAAGGAATACGAATTCAAAGCAAACACCAAGATTTTAGAGATGTTAATTCTGACTCTATTCTTTTTTTAAATCACTTTAAAGAAAATGATACCTTAAAACAACCTGCTTTAGCAAAAACATTGACAGAAATAATGCACCACGGTAGCGATGGTTTTTATAAAGGTGAAATGGCTAAAACCTTAGTCGATTTTATTCAAAAAAACGGAGGTATCATTACCCAAGATGATATGGCTGCTTACGAAGCAAAATGGCGAACACCAATTACTTTTAATTATGATGATTTAAAAATTATCTCCATGGGGCCTCCTGCTAGTGGTGGGGTTTGTTTAGCGCAAATAATGACCATGCTTGAACCTTTTCCTTTAGATGAATTCGGCCATAATTCGTTAAAAAGTATTCAAGTTATTACTGAAGCTGAACGACGCTCTTATGCCGATAGAAATTTTCATTTAGGTGATCCTGATTTTGTAAATATCCCAACTGAAGAATTAATAAGCACTGATTATTTAAATGATAGAATGTCAAGTTTTTCATTTGAAAATGCTACAAAATCTAGCGATCTGTCTCATGGAAACGTTCAAATTATAGAAAGTAATGAAACAACGCATTATTCTATAATTGATCAATTTGGAAATGCTATTTCTGCAACTACAACACTAAATGCATATTACGGATCTAAATTATATTGTGCAGAACTCGGCTTCTTTTTAAATAATGAAATGGATGATTTTAGCAGCAAACCAGGCGAACCTAACATGTTCGGACTTATTGGTGCTGAAGCCAATAGTATAGCTCCTGAAAAACGCATGTTAAGTTCTATGACGCCCACTATTATTGAAAAAAACGGACAACTTTACATGTCTGTTGGTACCCCAGGGGGCTCTACAATTATAACCTCTGTATTACAAACTATTCTTAACGTTTATGAATTTGAAATGACTATGCAGGAAGCGGTTAATGCGCCTCGTTTTCATCACCAATGGTTACCAGACGAAATTAGAATGGAACCTGGTGTTTTTGACAAAAATATGATTAAAAAACTTGAAAATCTTGGATATTCTGTAAACGAAAAAGATTCACCTGTTTTGGGCAAAGTCGATGGAATACTAGTTTTAGATGATAAAACGTTAGAGGGTGGTGCAGATTATCGGGGGGATGATACAGCGGTCGGTTTTTAAAGTCTTTTCTTCACTAAACGAATAGTATTTAATAATTTAGCATTTGTTTTAAACCAACTAAGTAACGTTTTTATTAAATGAAAACTAAGAAAATAGTCAAAATTATAACTGGTATTATTGTATTTCTTACTTTACCCAGCTTATTGTTTTTTGGCTTTCTGTATTTTAAATATAATGAAGAATTGCCAACTGGTTTTGAAGGTGAAAAAGCAGATGCCTTAGCTTATACTATGTTAGAAACTTTAAACTATGAAGCTTACAAAAATACAACCAATATTGAGTGGACCTTTAAAAAGCTACATCATTATAATTGGAATAAAATTAAAAATACATGTGAAGTATTTTGGAAAGATTATAAAGTTTACCTTGATTTAAATAACTATTCAAAAAGTAAAGTTTATATCCATGGTTTTTTAATAGATAGCGACTTATCTGAAGAACTTATTGAAAAAGCAATCAACTATTTTAACAATGATTCGTTTTGGTTAGTTGCTCCCTACAAAGTTCTTGACGAAGGAGTTGAAAGACGATTGGTTAAAACTAAAAATAATAAAGATGCGCTTTTGGTTACATACACCTCTGGTGGTTCAACTCCGGGCGATTCTTATTTGTGGCATTTAGACAGTACTGGAAAACCTGTAAGATTTCAAATGTGGGTTTCCATTTTACCGATTGATGGACTAGAAGCTTCTTGGAGCGATTGGATTACTACCGAAAGTGGTGCACAGTTACCAACATTTCATAAACTTTTGGTTTTTGGTTTGGAAATTACAGATTTAAAAACCTATTGAATACTATCACTTACTCCTCTGCCCTATAAAATTGTGACTCTTCGATTTAAACAAGACATTAAAACTAGTTAAACTACCATATATTCTAGTTATGTATTGTTGCAAATCTATTTTGCCCTGTTCATCTAAATCGCTAGAATTAATGCGTTGTTCCATAACACGTAAACGATCTCGAACCATAGTGATTTTATGAAAAAAGGTATCAATAGGCAATTCATAAGGCTTCATAGACGCATCAGCAGGTTCTAAAATAATCCTTCCGCCTTTATATTTATCTGCAATAGGTACAATTTCACTCACATCGCTCCAGGTCTTTAAAATTTTCACTAAACTACTTTCAACTTCAAAAAAGCTAATAGCATCAACATCGCCGTCAGCAGCTTCAATAATGTCAAAATCACTATCCAAATCAATAGTTTCCAATCCATTTTCAATAAAAGTAACCCAATAATGCAGCGATGTTACGTTAGTAACTACACCTTTTCCATATTCTGAGTGATTAATCCTTGAGCCTATTCCTAATAATTTCATCTGTTTGTATCATTATTATGTGATTACAATTATAATAAATCTGTAATAAAACTTCACAAGAATTTAACATCAAAAATTGTAACTTTGCACTTTTGCCTATTTATGAGCCAATTTAATGAATTTATTGAAGTAAAAGGAGCGCGAGTTCATAACTTGAAAGACATCGATGTCTCTATTCCTAGAGATAAACTTGTGGTCATCACAGGATTATCTGGTAGTGGAAAATCGTCTTTAGCTTTTGATACGATTTATGCCGAGGGACAGCGCCGCTATATCGAAACATTTTCGGCTTATGCGCGTCAGTTTTTAGGTGGTTTAGAGCGTCCAGATGTTGATAAAATTGATGGATTATCTCCAGTTATTGCCATAGAACAGAAAACAACAAGTAAATCACCACGTTCTACTGTAGGAACTATTACCGAAATATATGATTTTTTACGCTTGCTTTTTGCACGTGCTAGTGATGCTTACAGCTATAACACTGGCGATAAAATGATAAGTTACACTGATGAGCAAATAAAAGAACTCATTATAAATGATTTTAAAGGTAAACGTATTAATGTACTAGCGCCTGTGGTACGTTCCCGTAAAGGTCACTATAGGGAGCTATTTGAGCAAATTGCAAAACAAGGCTTCGTAAAAGTGAGAACGGATGGTGATATTCGTGACCTTGTAAAAGGGATGAAATTAGACCGCTACAAAACTCACGATATTGAAATTGTTATTGACAGATTAGTAATTGATGATACGATTGATAATGATAAACGGCTTTCCGAAAGCATAAATACCGCCATGTACCATGGTGACGATGTGCTTATGATTATTGACCAAGAAACCAATGAAGCACGCTATTTTAGTAGAAATTTGATGTGTCCTTCTTCAGGAATATCATACCCAAATCCAGAGCCTAATAATTTTTCTTTTAATTCGCCAAAAGGTGCATGTTATAATTGCAATGGTATTGGTGAGCTGTATCAAATAAACGAAAATAAAATTATTCCAGACCCCTCGCTTTCTATAAAAAGCGGGGCACTGGCACCGCATGGGCCTGCAAAAAACAGTTGGATTTTTAAACAATTTGAAACCATAGCACAACGCTTTAATTTTAAATTATCAGACCCTTACAAAGACATTCCTGAGGAAGCCAAACAAATCATACTTTATGGAGGCCACGATAAATTTTCAGTAGAAAGTAAAACTTTAGGCGTTACTCGCGATTATAAAATAGATTTTGAAGGTGTTGCTAATTTTATTGAAAATCAATATAATACGGCTGAGTCTACGTCGCTTAAGCGATGGGCAAAAGAATATATGGATAAAATTGAATGTCCAGTTTGTGAAGGTTCAAGACTAAAAAAAGAATCACTTTACTTCAAAATTAATGATAAAAATATTGCAGAACTTGCTAACACTGATATTGTTGAGCTTGCATTATGGTTTAATGATTTGGATAAACATTTATCAGATAAACAATTTAAAATTGCTGAGGAAGTTTTAAAAGAGATTAAATCACGACTTCAATTTCTTCTAGATGTTGGTTTAGATTATCTGTCATTAAATAGAAGTTCAAAATCCCTGTCTGGTGGTGAAGCTCAGCGTATTCGTTTGGCTACGCAAATAGGATCACAATTGGTCGGCGTTCTTTATATTTTAGATGAACCTAGTATTGGTTTGCATCAACGCGATAATGAAAAACTTATCAATAGTTTAATTTCATTAAGAGATATTGGTAACTCTGTTATTGTGGTTGAACATGATAAGGATATGATTGAACGTGCAGATTATGTGATTGATATTGGACCAAAAGCAGGAAAACATGGTGGCGAAATAATAAGTATTGGAACCCCGGAAGAACTAAAAACGCATGACACATTAACCGCCGATTATTTAAATGGTAAAAAAGAAATTGAGATACCTAAAACACGTAGAAAAGGTAACGGTAAATTTTTAGAACTTAAAGGCTGTACTGGTAATAATCTTAAAAATGTATCGGTTAAATTTCCTTTAGGTAAAATGATTGGAGTCACAGGGGTGTCAGGAAGTGGTAAATCAACGTTAATTAATGAAACCCTCTACCCTATTTTAAATGCCTATTATTTTAATGGGGTAAAAAAACCAATGCCTTATAAAAGCATTAAGGGTTTAGAACATATTGATAAAGTTATTGATATTAACCAATCACCTATAGGTAGAACACCTCGAAGTAACCCTGCAACATACACTAAAACTTTTGATGAAATAAGAAGCTTATTTGCTAAAATACCCGAAGCTATGATTCGAGGATATAAAGCTGGAAGATTTAGTTTTAATGTAAAAGGTGGACGCTGTGAAACCTGTCGAGGTGGTGGTTTACGTATTATTGAAATGAACTTTCTGCCCGATGTTTATGTGGAATGTGAAACCTGCCAAGGTAAACGTTTTAATCGCGAAACCTTAGAAATTCGTTATAAAGGAAAATCGATTAGTGATGTATTGGATATGACTATTCAAGAAGCAGTCTCTTTTTTTGAGCATATTCCTAAAATTCATAAAAAACTAAAAACGATTAAAGATGTTGGCCTAGGATATATAACGTTGGGACAGCAAAGTACAACCCTTTCTGGAGGTGAAGCACAACGTATTAAATTAGCAACCGAGCTTAGTAAAAGAGATACTGGTAATACTTTTTATATTTTAGATGAGCCCACAACGGGTCTTCATTTTGAAGATATTCGCGTGTTAATGATCGTATTAAATAAATTAGTAAATAAAGGTAATACCGTATTAATTATAGAGCATAACTTAGATGTGATTAAAACAGTTGATCATATTATCGATATTGGATATGAAGGAGGAAAAGGCGGTGGTGAAATTATAGTTGAAGGTACACCTGAAGCTGTTATAAAACACAAAAAAAGCTACACAGCTAAATTTTTGAAAAAAGAACTTACTTAGTTGTCTTAGTATCTTTAAGTTTAACTCAAACGGTAAATAAGTTGTCTTTAATAGTTAAAGGATTTGATTTGGTGTTTTTATTTAGTACTTTTAACTTATAACATTAAAAATCAACTGATCATGAAAAGTATTCTTTGGCTAGTAGCCGTAATTTGTATTATTGGATGGCTTCTAGGAATTTTAGGCATCATCCCTGGATTGGGAACTAATAGTTTAATCCATATTTTATTAGTAATCGCAGTTATAGTGATTCTTTATAATATAATTAGTGGAAGAAAACCATTATAATTACTAGTGCACAAAAAATTAAAAAGGCAAATCTAAAAAGATTTGCCTTTTGTTTTTATAAAGTAACCTAAAATAATAGTGTTGACTATTAAAATAATTAATTTTTAAAATATTACTTTGCACAAAAAAATGTTAATCATTTAGTTATATGAGAAAAGAACAGCATCATAAAGGTTGGAATGAAATTAAAACAAACGATTCGTGGGCCATTTTTAAAATCATGGGAGAGTTTGTTAATGGTTATGAAAAACTAAGCAAAATTGGCCCTTGTGTATCTATTTTTGGTTCTGCACGTACAAAACCAGATCATAAATATTACAAGCTCGCAGAAGACGTTGCTAAAAAAATTGTTGAAGCTGGATATGGTATAATTACCGGTGGTGGACCAGGTATTATGGAAGCAGGGAATAAAGGTGCCCATTTAGCTGGAGGAACTTCAGTTGGCCTTAATATCGACTTACCCTTTGAACAACACGATAACCCATACATCGATCATGATAAAAGTTTAGATTTTGATTATTTTTTTGTTAGAAAAGTCATGTTCGTAAAATATTCTCAAGGTTTTGTAGTTATGCCCGGAGGTTTTGGTACTTTGGACGAACTTTTTGAAGCAATTACTCTTATTCAAACACACAAAATTGGAAAATTTCCGATAATTCTTGTGGGTTCAGATTTTTGGCAAGGTTTAATGACATGGATAAAAACTACACTTCTGGAAGCTAATAATAATATTAGTGAACATGATTTGGATTTGATTCATTTAGTGGATACTTCTGACGAAATTATTGAAATTTTGGACAGTTTTTATAATGAATCTGGTTTAAGCCCAAATTTCTAAAACCTCTCTGCTAAAAAAATCGTAAAGTAAATAGGTATGGTTTTTGAATAAATACATCTTATATCATATTTAAGTATCTTGCGCTGCCTTGTATGGTGTATTAACCTAAATGTTAAAAGTAAATTGAAGTTACGTCTCTTAGTTTTTTTTACATACATTTTCTTTTGTTTTACAAGCTTTAGTCAAAATAAAATCGACTTAAAGGCTAATTTTAATGTGGCTGAAAAAGAAATTAAAATTTCACAATTCATAACATATCAAAATAACTCGCAAGATGAATTGAAAACTATTTTTTTGAATAATTGGGCTAATGCGTATACTACTAAAAAAACCCCTTTAGCCATAAGAATTGCTGATGAATTTAATAATGATTTTCATTTAGCAAAAAATGAAGATAGAGGCTATTCTGTTGTAACTTCAATGCAACAAAACAATAGCGCTATTCATTATGAACCACTTAAAAATCAAATTGATGTTTTAAAAGTGGAATTAAACACGCCTGTTAAACCAAACGAATCTTACACCATAACAATAGAATACACTATTAAAGTTCCTAACAGCAAGTTTACTAACTATGGTATCACTAATGAAGGTGATTTAAATTTACGATACTGGTATATAACGCCCGCAATTTATAATGGTGAATGGCATCATTACAGCAATAAAGATTTGGATGATTTATATATACCCAAATCAGAAATTAATTTAGAAATTGAATATCCTAACGGTTATACGTTAACTTCTGAATTGGATGTTGTTGAAACCATACAGAACAAAACTAGCCAAATTGTTAAATTACATGGTGACAACAGGATCAATTCAAAGTTGTTTTTGAATAAAAAATCCAAGTTTAATACCATCCAAGGGGATGATTTTACTTTAGTATCAAATATTAACGATGAAGGTTTAGAGGTTATTGATAAAGTTTTAATTACCGAGAAAGTCTCTAAATTCATTAATAGAAACTTCGGAAAATATCCACATGAAAAACTTCTACTCACTCAAATTGACTACAATAAAAACCCTATTTATGGACTTAATTTTTTACCAAAATTTATTAAGCCCTATCCTAATCATTTTCAATATGAATTAAAATTATTGAAAATTGCACTATACAATTATCTTGAAAACACCTTATTAATCAATCCTAGAGAAGAGCAATGGTTATTTGATGGCATTCAAGTTTTTTATATGATGAATTATGTTGATGAACACTATCCCGATATGAAGTTCTTTGGCTCACTAGCAAATTTTTGGGGTGTTAGATCTTTTCATGCAGCCGATATGCTTTTTAATGATAAGTATGTACTCGGTTTTATGCTCATGGCAAGAACAAATAGAGACCAACCATTGACCATGGCAAAAGATTCATTATTAAAATTCAACTATAATATTGCAAATAAGTATAAGGCAGGAGTAGGACTTAAATATTTAGACGATTTTATAAATAGCGATATTTTAGAACAAAGTATCGAAGATTTTATTTTTCATAATAAATTAAAAACGACTTCAGCTAAAGAATTTGAAAGCTTTTTAAAATCGAAAACAGATAAAGATATTGAATGGTTTTTTGACGATTTTATTACAACCCGAAAGAAAATAGATTTTAAAATAGGGAAAATTACTAAAACAGACGATTCAATAACTCTAACCATCAAAAATAAGAGGGATAACAGCATGCCTGTGTCACTTTATACCTTAAATAATGATAGTATCATTTCTAAAAGATGGATTGAAAACATAGATAAAACAAAAACGATAACGATACCACGCGATAGCGCTAATAAATTAGTTTTAAATTACAATAAAATAATCCCTGAGTTTAATTTGAGAGACAATTGGAAATCGCTAAAAGGTTTTTTTTTTAATAACAAACCTGTGCAATTTAGGCTATTTCAAGATATTGAAGACCCCTATTATAATCAGGTATTTTTTATGCCAGTTGTTGAGTTTAATAATATTTATGATGGCATCACACTAGGAGTTAGAACTTACAATAAAACCTTACTAAGAAAACGATTTAATTATAAAATTGCGCCAAAATACTCTTTAAAATCTAGATCGCTAACAGGTTCTACCTTTGTTTCGATGACGCACTATTTAGAAAATTCAGACTTATACGCCATTAATTATGGTTTAGGTGCTGGATATTCGTCATATGCAGAGGATTTATTTGTAAGACAAATTACACCATCGTTATCATTTTTATTTAGAGAGGATGATGATTTTCGATCAAATAAAAGACAATCCCTAGTTTTTAGATATGTAGATATTAATAGAGATAAAGATTTTACAAATCAGGTTACAACATCTGAACCTAATTACGGTGTTTTTAGTGCAAAATATATACACTCTAACGATAATCTTATAAATTATAATAAATGGTATACAGATTTTCAACTTGCCGAAAAATTCAGTAAAATTTCCTTTAACTATGAATATAGACGCTTATTTGAAAGCAACCGACAATTAAATTTACGCGCTTATGCTGGTGCTTTCATAAAAAATAACAATCCTATAAACTCTGATTATTTTAGCTTTGCTTTAGATAGACCAACGGATTATTTATTTGAATATGCCTACTTAGGACGTTCTGAAGCCTCTGGTATTTTTAGTCAACAATATATTGATGCTGAAGGTGGCTTTAAATCAAAACTAGAAACGCCATTTGCCAATCAATGGATAACCACTATAAATGCAAGCACAACACTTTGGCAGTATATATTAGTATACGGTGATTTAGGTTTAGTTAAAAATAAATTTGATGTGCCGCATATTGTTTATGATTCTGGCATTAGAGTCAATTTAGTTACTGATTATTTTGAGCTTTATTTTCCCATTTATTCAAATTTAGGATGGGAAATTGGTCAAAAAAATTATGATCAAAAAATTAGAATTAAATTTACTGTAGATCCGCAAGTTCTCTTGGGATTATTTAGAAGGCGATGGTATTAAATATTATATAATAACAATAAATACCTCTTATTCGTTGCTATATTCTCATTTTTAATGAAAATATATAATTATTTTTAAATAATTACTATCAATTAACACTTCAATTAAATTGTAAAAACGATAAAGATTATCTATTTTTGCGTGAGCTAAATTCCAACGAAATGCAACCCCTTTCAGATTTGAAAAATAATCTTTCATTCGAAGACTTTAAAACAGAAGTTTTAAATGACTATAAAATAGCGGTCATTAGTCGTGAATGTAGTTTAATAGGAAGACGAGAAGTACTTACTGGAAAAGCTAAGTTTGGAATATTTGGTGATGGTAAAGAAATCCCACAATTAGCTATGGCTAAAGCCTTTATGAAAGGTGATTGGCGTTCTGGATATTATCGCGATCAAACTTTTATGATGGCCATTGGCCAATTAAATCCTGAACAATTTTTTGCAGGACTTTATGCCAATACGAATATTGAATTAGAACCTATGTCTGCAGGTCGTCAAATGGGTGGACACTTTGTGACTCATAGTTTAGATGATAACGGAAATTGGAAAAATTTAACTAAACAATACAATTCTAGTGCAGACGTTTCTCCTACCGCAGCTCAAATGCCTCGTTTATTAGGCTTAGCACAAGCTTCTAAAATTTTCAGACATGTTGAAGGCATTAATATGACTAACTTTTCTGTTAATGGAAACGAAGTAGCTTGGGGCACTATTGGTAATGCCAGTACAAGTGAGGGTTTGTTTTTTGAAACTATAAATGCCGCTGGTGTTTTACAAGTACCCTTAATAATAAGTGTTTGGGATGACGAATACGGAATTTCAGTACACGCAAAAGATCATACAACTAAAGAAAATATTTCTGAAATTTTAAAAGGTTTCCAAAGAGATAAAAATAATAAAGGTTTAGAAATTTTACGTGTAAAAGGATGGGATTATCCAAATCTTATAGAAACGTATCAAGAAGCTGCAACTATTGCAAGAGAAGAACACGTTCCTGTTTTAATTCACGTTACAGAATTAACGCAACCGCAAGGGCACTCTACTTCAGGTTCTCACGAACGCTATAAAGATGCAGGACGACTGGCTTGGGAAGCTAAACAAGATTGCAATATTAAAATTCGCGAATGGATTATTGAAAGTGGTATTGCTTCAAATGAAGCACTTACTGAAATTGAAAGGTCTATAAAACGCGACGTTCGCATTGCTAAAAAAAATGCATGGTCAACATTTTTGAAGCCCATTCAAAAAGAGCAACAAGAATTAATATCGATATTAAAAAAATTAGCTTCATCTAGCGAAAATGGTGTTTTTATAACTAAACTTAAAGATAGCTTAGAAGCTATCAATGAACCTACTAGAAGAGATATTTTATCTCATGCCAGAAAAGTATTAAGATATGTTATAAATGAATCTTCGCAAGAAAAGAAAATACTTGCCGAATGGATAAATCAATATTTGGAGCTTACACAGCCTAGGTTTAGTTCACATTTATATTGCGAAACTAATCGTTCTAATAGTTTGGTTAAAGAAGTGAAAGCAAATTATAACGAAGATGCGGCTCAAGTAGATGGGAGAATTATTCTTCGTGATAATTTTGAAGCCCTTTTTAGTAATTATCCAGAAGCTCTAGTTTTTGGAGAGGATACAGGAAATATTGGTGACGTAAACCAAGGCTTAGAAGGTTTGCAAGAAAAATTCGGAAAACTTAGAATAGCTGATACAGGAATTCGTGAAGCTACTATTTTAGGACAAGGTATTGGAATGGCACTTCGAGGATTGCGGCCAATAGCTGAAATTCAGTATTTAGATTATATCTTATATGCCTTACAAATTATAAGTGACGATTTAGCCACTACACATTATAGAACCAAAGGAAAACAAAAAGCACCTTTAATCATAAGAACTCGCGGACACCGATTGGAAGGGATTTGGCATTCTGGTTCTCAATTAGGAGGCGTTTTAAATTTAATACGAGGTGTACATGTTCTAGTACCAAGAAACATGACAAAAGCGGCAGGGTTTTACAATACCTTGATGCAAGGTGACGATCCAGCTTTAGTGGTGGAGTGTTTAAATGGTTATAGACTTAAAGAAAAAATGCCTTCTAATTTAGGTGATATTAAAACGCCCATTGGTGTGGTAGAAACCATTAAAGAAGGTAAAGATATTACCTTAGTATCTTACGGCTCTACGCTTAGAATTGTTGAGCAAACAGCTAAAGAGTTATTAATGGTTGGTATTGATGTCGAAATTATAGATGTACAATCATTAATTCCTTTCGATTTAAATCAAGATATCGTTAAAAGTGTAGCAAAAACAAATCGTGTAATGATTATTGATGAAGATGTACCAGGCGGTGCTTCAGCATATATTTTAAATGAAATACTAAATACTCAAAATGGATATCAGTTTTTAGATAGTCAACCAAAAACATTAACAGCAAAGGCCCATAGACCCGCTTACGGAACGGATGGTGATTATTTCTCAAAACCCTCAGCAGATGATATTTTTGAAGCGGTTTATAATGTTATGCACGAATTAAACCCTCATAATTTTCCGAAATTGAGATAAATGTTTCTTGATAAATGTATTAATCCCCAAAAATACCATCGTTAATATGATGGTTTTTTTATATTTATAAATTAATGAATGATAAAGAAAATAAAACGCCATTAATAACTAGAGACTGGTTGGCTATAGAGCGCACAAAATTAGCAAACGAACGTACTTTTTTAGCGTATTTCAGAACCTTTATTGTGTTTTTAGGAACGGGTATTACGATATTAAAATTGGAGTTTTTTTCTGAAATGAAATTATTTGGTTTCATATTACTAGTTCTCTCCCCGGTTATATTATTTATTGGTTTGTTTCGTTTGTTTTCTGTAAAAAGAACCATTAAAAAACATTATAAAATTTAGATGAAAGCTGTTTCTGTAGTTACCATAAGAAAAGAATTAAAACATCTTTCCTCAAATGAATTAGCCGAATTATGTCTTCGTTTATCACGGTTTAAAAAAGAAAATAAAGAACTACTTACCTATTTATTATTTGAATCGCATAACGAAAGTGGCTATATAGAAAGTGTAAAAGCTTATATGGATGAAGAATTTGATGGTATTAATACAGCCAGTTATTTTTATATTAAAAAAAGTATGCGCAAAATTCTTAGAAATGTAAAAAAATATGTGCGTTACTCCCAAAAAAAGGAAACCGAAGTAGAACTCCTACTCTATTTTTGTGAAAAATTAAAGTATTTTGAACCCAGTATAAAAAGGAGTACTCAATTACAAAATATGTACAACCGACAAATAATTTTGGCTAAAAAAATTATTAATAGTTTACATGAAGATTTACAATACGATTATAATTTGATGCTAGAGAACATTTAGAATACTTATTAGGTTTATAGTTTTAAACATATTATAAAATTAAAAGGCGAAGCCCAAAGTGAAAATCACACGATTGGTTTCATCACTCATATAATATCCAATATTAGCCGTTAGTGCTTTAAAACCGTTAATAAATAGCGAACCGCCATAACTGTTATGCCATTTATCAGAGTTTTCCCCATCTACCCATACACGACCATAGTCAAACCCTGCTGAAAGTCCTAAACGCAGTGGAATATAGCTAGTCTTAAACTGACATAAACCAACGCGAAAATCGGTACTTTGATAAAATGATGTGTCTCCATTGAAACGTTCATTTCTAAAACCTCTCAAATTGGTATTACCACCTAAAGTTGCAGCGTGGTAAAATTCATAATTGTTGCCAAAGTTCATTTGAGCCCCTATTTTAGTTGCCAATACTGCCATTCCACTAGGATGCAAAGGATAATCAATGGAGAGTGTAGGTTTGATATAAGTAAATTCATTATCATATGCGTCAATATTAGTTTTATAACCAGCGGTCAAATCAAACTGAAAACCACGTCTGATAAAAGCCATCTCTCCAGACTTATTTTTATATTGTAGGCTAACTTCTGCTCCGGCATATAATTGCGAATTAAATACATCATCAGTGGGATCTAAAACTCCAATAATACCAGTAACACTGTTAGCATCATAGGCTACCTCCATAGATTCAATTATAGGAGCAATTCTAAATTGTAGGCGTTCCTTTCTGTATTTTAATGACGGTGAAACATTCCATTGACGTATGCGTACACGATTAAAATCGAGATTTACAGCATCATCATCATAGAAGGTGTCATTGCCTGTTCCAAAATAGTTAATAGCAAAATTTGGGCTGGTATATCGTGCATCAAATCCGAAATTCCAATTATAAAATACATGCGCGAACTCTCCCATATAATTCACTTCAAAACCATTTGTTGCAGAATAGTATTTTGCAGTGGCAGTTTGCTGACTTGAAAATGGATTATTAGCCAAACCATAGGTTGAGTATGTTCCGCTTAAACCCATATTAAATCCAGCATCTTGATCGAAACCAATAAGTGGTAATGTAGTAAAGGCATCCAACTTTCTAGAAGCATCATTATAGGTATTAATGTCGTAGCTATCTATTAACCATTTGCGAATCCCATTATTTGTAAAGGTGTTCTTCTTACTTTTATAATCGTAAACTTTCGCAGCTTTGGTCGTTTCAAAATCATAAACATCATTGTTTTCCCCTCCTAAAATTTTTAATGGAATATAGTCATCACCAGAGCCTATAATTTTAAATGTGTCTTCATCATCCAAACCGTAAATCCAAATATTCTTGGTAATATTTTTATTATAAATTCTTTCAAACGACTCACCATCTTCTGTTATTAATTCAATTTTTGTTTCTCCATGGGGTAATCGTGTAATTAAAAATTCATCCTTATCTTCTGTACCTAGTATGATTTGATGTGACATCAAATATTTAAAATAGCGTTTCGCAATTGATGACAAATTATCACGACGCGCTTTCATTATTTTTTTTATTTTAACGATGCTTTCATCTTGTGCTGCCTCTGGTAATGTTTTAAAAGCAGCCTCAATAGTATCGTCTGTTAAGGTCTCTTGGATAAACTGAACTTGTTTTTGCCAATCGTCCCAAATGATACTTTTTAAAAATGCCTGATCTAAGGGATATGCGTAGCGGCTCATCCATTTCACATTATCAACATCATCATCATATCGCTCCATAGACCTAAAATCAATTAGTCCTATTTTCAAAAGACTTAAAAAGACGCCATCGTATTTTGGAAATGCCTGATCGCGATCACGACGAATTGTTTTGTACATTGTAGTCCCATCTTCTTGCTCATAAGCAGACCATCGCCATTGATCGTAATGTCGATCATAATCACCAATCACAAAATCCATCAAACGTGCCTTTAAATAATTAGGCTCATCCACTTGGTTTTTCTTTGATTTACGAATTTCTGCTAATAAATCTTTAGTGCTTATAATATCATCGGGATAGCCAAAATTGGGAAACGATTTATTCTCATTCCCCGCATGAGCTTCAAACATATATAGTTTATTACCATAATCTTCATTATAAATACCTAATGGCTTTTGTTTAGGCATGTAAAAAATGCTTGGTTCAGCATTATAAATGTTCAGTTTTTTAAAAATGGGATTTAAAGCAAATGGAGCGTAAGGCTGCGCAGTCGTATAAAAATCTTGAACGATATCTTCTGCCATCGTTCCCTGCATAAAATCTTGTACGTAATGATCTTTGATTTTCGACTGAATAAAACGTGTCGCACTTTTGCGCAATTCGCGTGCGGTATACTCATGATTTTCGTCGTCAATCAGTCTAAGCGAGCGAGATTGGTTTCCTCCACCTTCAGAAATAGCATGAACATTACCTGGAAGTACAGACAGGTTAAGCACAGGCGCTTCAATCTCTTTGCTATAAATATCACGATAATGCTGACCCCAAAACCATTTATATAAACCACTTTTGTTAGTTTCATCTTGGTTATATATAGATGCCTTATAAGTGTTTCCAAAGGTATTTATATCAGGATACGTTACCTCATTCATCGTTGTTTGTTGACGTTTAATATCTGTTTCAAATAATTTTTTCAGAACACTTTCTCCAGTGGCAAAAAATTCTACTTTAGAACTACGATCATTATAAACCGTTAGTCGTGCAAATCCATTTTTTTTTGAAGTAAACTGACCGTCCTTTGCTTTACGAACATTATCCAATTTACTGCCAGAAGCTCCACTAATAATTTGAGGAACACCATCATCTTCAATATATTGCAGGTTTTTATCGCTAGCAGACACAAAAATCACATCAGGGAACAATTTTGCAAAGGTTTCAAGTATTCCTACCAATTTTTGACGCTTTATACTATAATAATCTTCTACACTCAACCCTCCAATATTTTCGAAAAAATCTTGACGTGAGTAGGTTAATACAGAATGATGGATAGCAACAATCACTGTTTTATTTTGCTCGTCCTTCAAATCATCTTTAAACTTTGCAAAAAAATCATCCCGCGTTTTGATATCACATTTGTTGTTGAGATATAAATGATTATCCCAATCTTCCAAAAACCATTGTGAATCTATCATCAACAGTTCCACATTGTTCATATCCAAATCCTCAATCTCTCTAGGGCAACCATCATTTGGCCAAAACTTAACCTTACTGTTATCCTGAATAAAAGACTCCAAATTATCAATGTTTTCATGTCCATTAATATTCCATTCATTTTTACCTGGTATAAAAATTACGTTCCCATTAAATTTTTTCAAGGGTTGCATCAAACTTTTTTGTAGTAATTCTTCCGTTTTTTTACGATCTTTCTTTTTTGGATCAAAACCATCACTTGTAATATTACCAAGTGCCACAAAGGTTGCTTTGTCATCATTTTGAGACATTTCAACAATGGCCTTTAAAACGGCTTGCGTAGGATTATTAATGTCAAGTTCTGTATTTCCCGTAAAGTAAAAAATCTGCTCTACGGTTTTCTCTTGAGAATATGCTAATGGATTAATACTCAAAACAGTAAAACAAAAGATAAAAAAAAGTCTTTTATCTATTAATAAGGTAATAGACTTTGAAATGGTATTATAGTGCATATAGTCTGTGTTTGAGTTTTAGTTAAAACTAAATGTTTATCAAATTACAAAGTTACAACAATTGCTATAAGACAGTAAGCGTCATATCATTCAACTTTTAACTCATTTGATGAGCGTATATATTGAAGGGTAAGAAAAGCTAAATTTATTGGTTTTATTTATGTAGCCTTTGTTTGAATGCTGTCTGCAATATTTTATCTTTGCCTTTTTAAAATAGACTTTCATTCATGAAGATTTCATATAACTGGTTAAAACAATTTTTAAAAACAGATTGGACACCACAACAAACCAGCGAGTTACTTACAGATTTAGGGCTTGAAGTTGAAGGTATAGCCGTTTATCAATCTGTAAAAGGTGGATTAGAAGGTATTGTAGTTGGCGAAGTTTTGACCTGTATAAAACACCCAAACGCTGATAAATTAAAAATAACTACTGTTGATATTGGTAAAGAAACACCACTGCAAATTGTTTGTGGTGCACCCAATGTTGCTGAGGGTCAAAAAGTACCAGTAGCCACCATTGGAACCACGCTATATAGTGAAGATGGCGACCCATGGTCCATAAAAAAAGGTAAAATAAGAGGCGAAGAAAGCCATGGAATGATTTGTGCCGAAGATGAATTGGGATTAGGAAAATCGCATGATGGCATAATGATTTTGGACGCTGATTTAAAAGTTGGAACACTAGCTGCTGATATTTTTGATATTGAAAATGATCAAATTTTTGAAATTGGATTAACCCCAAATCGTGCGGATGCCATGAGTCATTTAGGTACTGCACGCGATTTAAAAGCGGGATTAGTTCAAAAAGAAATTAATTTAGAATTAATAACACCGTCCGTTAGTGCTTTTCATGTCGATAATCGCACATTAAAAATGGATGTCGAGGTGAAAAATAAAGATTTAGCGCCACGCTATTGTGGAATTACTATTTCAGGTTTAAAAGTTTCAGAATCTCCTGTTTGGTTGCAACATCGCTTAAAGGCTATTGGCTTAAATCCTATTAATAATATTGTTGATGCTACAAATTATGTGTTGCACGATTTAGGGCAACCTTTACATGCTTTTGATACTGTGAAAATTTCAGGTCACAAAATTGAAGTAAAAACGCTTAAAAAGGGAACTAAATTTATGACATTAGATGGTGTTGAGCGTGAATTACACGAAGACGATTTAATGATTTGTGATGCCGAAAAACCCATGTGTATTGCTGGTGTTTTTGGTGGACTTTATTCTGGGGTTTCAGAAAGTACAACAAGTATATTTTTAGAAAGTGCCTATTTTGATCCTGTTAGTATTCGTAAAACTGCCAAACGACATGGTTTAAATAGCGATGCGTCATTTAGATTTGAACGAGGCATTGATCCAAATATTACTGAATATGCCTTAAAACGTGCTGTATTACTTATTCAAGAATTGGCTGGTGGTGAAATAACAAGCGATATCATTGATATTTATCCAAATAAAATTAAAGATTTTGAAGTGCGCTTAAGTTTCGAAAATGCAAAAAAATTAATTGGAGAAGAAATTCCAAAAGAAACCATAAAAAGCATTTTAACCTCATTGGATATTAAAGTAAATAACGTTACTGAAACTGGTTTGGGTTTAACGGTGCCTTCATACCGAAATGATGTACAAAGAGAGGCCGATATTATTGAAGAAATTTTGCGTGTTTATGGATATAATAATATAGCTACAACAGAAAAATTGAATGCTTCCATTTCTAGCACCTCGAGATTTGAAGATTATAAAATACAAAATATTGTTGGGAATCAATTAGCGTCTCAAGGATTTTATGAAATCCTTTCAAATTCACTCACAACGCCCAATTATATTGCTTTAAGCGAACAACTTAAAGATGAACACCATATAACCATGCTCAATCCGTTAAGCAATGATTTATCTGTTTTGAGACAGTCGTTATTGTTTTCTGGTTTAGAAGCTGTATCCTTTAATATCAATAGGAAACGTGGTGATTTAAAACTTTTTGAATTTGGAAAAACATATCATGGTTTTAATAATAAACGTGAAGAATTCAAGCATTTATCCATTTTTGTAACTGGAAATCAATCGCAAGATAGTTGGATAGATAAAAGTAAGAAAAGTGATTTCTTTTACCTTAAAGGAACTGTTATTAGTATTCTTGTTCGTTTAGGTATTTCTAGATTTAATGAGACTCCAATAAACAATGATTTGTTTAGCGAAGGCTTAACACTTAGTGTAGGTAAAAATAAGCTTGTAGATTTTGGCTTAGTAAAAAAATCAATATTAAAAACATTTGATATTTCTCAGGAAATACTTTTTGCTAACTTTTATTGGGATTCCATTTTAGATATGATAAAACATAACCAAATTAGTTTTAAAAATATACCCAAATATCCTGAAGTTAAACGTGATTTTGCCTTGTTGATTGATGACACCGTGACTTTTGACTCTATTTATAAACTCGCAAAACAAAGCGAGAAGCAACTCCTTAAAAGCGTTAATTTATTTGATGTTTATCAAGGTAAAAATCTTCCTGATGGAAAAAAAAGTTATGCGGTAAGTTTTACAATTCAAGATGAAAACAAAACGCTGACGGATAAGCAAATTGATAAAATAATGAGTAAACTTCAAGCTAACTTTGAAAATGAGTTAGGCGCCGAATTAAGATAGCTTTGATAGAATAGAATTTAAAAACATTGTATTTATCAAGTTTTTTGTATCTATAAATTTTGTAAATTTATAAGTATTCTAATAACTTAAACTATGTCTGATTCAAGCTATATAAAAATTTATACGGGAGATTTTATTGTTGTACAACGCATTGTTAACGATTTAGAAAAAATAAATATTATACCTGTAGTTAAAGACCAAACAGAATCCGCTAGATTAGGTGGTTTTGGTGGTGGCATAATTCCTGGATTTCAACAAGTTTATGTTCACAAAGATGAGCTCGATAAAGCCATTGAAATTGTAGAACGTATCAGGCTAGATATTAACTCTTAAATATTTTACAACTGTCACGTTATAATACAATCATACCTGTCATTTTTAAAAAATCGACAGGTATTTTTTTATATTCTAAAATGTCGTATCTTTAAGTTGAACCATTAAATAAAAATATGTCTGATTCAAATTATATAAAAATATACACAGGAGATTTAATGGTGGTGCAACGCATTGTTTCTGAATTAGAGAAGCAAGACATTAATCCTGTAGTGAGAGATGAAACAGATTCTGGACTTTTACCAATTTTTGGAACTTCTAACACCCTGCTTCAACAAATATCTGTTCACAAGGATGAACTTGATAAAGCGGTTCTAGTTGTTGAAAGCGTTATTTTAGAATTAAAAGCATAATTACGCAGTAACCGAATACATTTTATCTCTTAACTCTTTAATTTTCTTATCCTGCATATACTCATCAAAAGTTGTGTAACGGTCTATCACGCCATTTGGTGTTAATTCCACTACTCTATTGGCAACAGTTTGCGCAAACTCATGATCGTGCGTTGTAAATAATATGGTGCCTTTAAAGTTTTTAAGCGAATTATTAAACGCCGTAATACTTTCTAAATCTAAGTGATTTGTAGGTTCGTCAAGCATTAAAACGTTCGCTCTTACCATCATCATTCTACTTAACATACAACGTACTTTTTCACCTCCAGAAAGTACATTCGATTTTTTAAGGGCTTCTTCACCGCTAAAAATCATCTTTCCTAAAAAGCCTCGAATATAAACTTCTTCGCGTTCTTCTTCCGTTGTTGCCCATTGGCGTAACCAATCTACTAAAGATAAATCGTTTTCAAAATACTCGCTATTGTCTAAAGGTAAATACGACTGATTGGTTGTTACTCCCCAAGCAAATTTACCTGAATCTGCTTTTTCTTTGTTATTTATAATTTGATAAAATGCTGTTGTTGCCCGAGAATCTCTAGAAAAAACAACAACTTTATCACCTTTTGCAAGATTTAAATCAATATTGTTAAACAAGGTTTCACCTTCAAGTGAAGCGCTTAAACCATCAATATTTAAAATTTGATCTCCAGCTTCGCGTTCTCTTTCAAAAATAATAGCAGGATATCGGCGGCTTGTTCGTCTGATATCACCAATATTGAGCTTTTCAATCATTTTTTTTCTACTCGTAGCTTGCTTACTTTTAGCCACGTTAGCCGAAAAACGACGAATGAATTCTTCCAATTCCTTTTTCTTCTCTTCAGCCTTTTTGTTTTGTTGTGCGTGCTGGCGTGCCGCTAATTGTGAAGATTCATACCAAAAGGTGTAGTTCCCAGAGTAATGGTTTATTTTTCCAAAATCGATATCTGAAATATGCGTGCACACTGCATCTAAAAAGTGTCTATCGTGGGAAACAACAATCACACAATTTTCATAATTAGCCAAAAAATTCTCTAACCAAGAAATAGTTTCATAATCCAAATCATTGGTAGGCTCATCCATAATTAATACATCAGGGTTTCCAAATAGTGCCTGTGCTAATAAAACACGCACTTTTTGTTTGCCATCCAAATCGGCCATTAATGTGTAATGGTGTTCTTCCTTTATTCCTAAATTTGATAACATGGATGCGGCATCACTATCGGCGTTCCAGCCATTCATTTCTTCAAATTCAACCTGAAGCTCCCCTATTCTATCAGCGTTTTCATCAGAATAATTAGCATAAAGCGCATCAATTTCGCTCTTAATTTTAAATAAGGGCTTGTTTCCCATTAAAACCGTTTCTAAAACCGTATGTTCATCATATAGATTATGATTCTGTTCAAAAACAGACATACGTTTTCCAGTTTCTAAAGATACATGACCAGATGTAGCCTCTTGCTTACCAGAAATAATTTTTAAAAAAGTAGATTTACCAGAACCGTTGGCTCCAATAATACCGTAGCAATTACCATTATTAAAAGTAGTACTTACTTCATCAAAAAGAACACGTTTTCCAAATTGAACCGAAAGATTTGAAACTGATAGCATAAAAGGTATTTATTTTTTTGCAAAAATATAAAAATCAATTGGTAAGTCGAAACTTCAACAGCTAATAATTTAAGCATTTAAGGGGCATTTTGCTTAGTAAATATTAACAACGCATTAACAGGACTTTATGAATACAAGCTATATTTTTGTTAAACATTTTTATTTAATAGTCATAGAGGGATTTTATGAGATTATATATATATACAATTTTAATAATATTAACACTTTTGAGTTGTAAAAAAGATGGCTCATTAGCAGAAGGTGATATTGCTTACTTTGGAGGAGAAATTATAAATCCAAATAACAATTTTATTGTGCTCTCAAGATCTGAAATTATTGTTGATACTATCAAGTTAGATGGTAGAAACAGATTTATTTACAAGGTTAAAAATTTACAAGGAGGATTATATACTTTTAAACACGGTGGTGAATACCAAATGGTATTTTTAGAAGCAAATGATAGCATATTAGTAAGGCTAAACACTTTAGATTTTGATGAATCACTGGTTTATACAGGCCTAGGTTCTAAAAAAAATAATTACTTGATCAATGAATATTTAGGCAACGAAAACTTAGAAAAAAAGGTATATGAATATTGCCAATTAGATCCTGTAGTGTATAGTAACAAAATCGATTCTTTAAAATTTATTAAGACTAAAAAATTAAAGAAATTTCAAAAGAAATACGATACATCTAGGTTGTTTAACGAAATTGCTGAAACAAATAATGATTACAGCTACTATTTTATGAAAGAGGTGTACCCATTATGGCACTACTCCAAAAACAAATCTGATATCTATAAATCTTTACCTAAAGAATTTTACGATTACCGAAAAAATGTAAGTTATAGCAATCACCATTTAAAAGATAATATTGTTTATAACACGTTTTTGCGTTCTAGTTTTAATAACCTTGCCTTAGAGAAGCATTTTGAACACACTAAAAATACTCATGATTATTTTAAAAGAATGTCGTTATGTTACAATATAGACAGATTAAATTTGATAGATAGCCTTGTTGAAAATTCTGAGATAAAAGATGAATTGTTGTATCACTTTACGGTAAGCTATCTAGCCAGAAATAGAGAGAGCAAAAACAGTAGTGCCATTTTAAGTTCCTACTTAAGTAAAAGTGGTAGCCAAAAAGGCAAAGACATGATGACCCGTTTTGCTAATTCCTTAAAAAATCTTGAAGAAGGGTTAGATGTTCCTAATGTTAAAATAGTAGATTATAACAATTCTGAGGTAGACATCACGTCTGTTATCAATTCACCAACCGTAATAAGCTTTTGGTCACATACGTTTTACGAGCATTTTAAAGATAGTCACCTTAAAATTAATGAGTTAAAGGTTAAATATCCTGAAGTAAAATTTATCGCAATTAATATTGATGATTATGGACTGGAAAAATCTAAAAAATCATTAAAAAATAACCGTTTTTCATGTCATAATGAATACTATTTTAAAAATCCTGAAGCTTCTATTGAAACTTTTGCCATACATCCTATGACTAAAACTATGATTATTGATAAAGATAAAAAGATAGTGAATAGTAACACCAATATGTTCTCCAATAAGTTCGAAGAACAATTATTAGGACTGATAAATAGATAGTCTCTAAATCTTATAATGATTCATCAACATCTTTTCATAAACTTTACTAGGCAACACCCGTTTTAAAACAACTGAAAATTTTTGAAGAAACTCCCCTACTTTATAACGCACTTTGGGTTCTGGAGTGTTTATAATTTTGAAAAGCGCTTCAGCCACTAAATTAGGATCGCTTCCATTATCTACATGGGTGTTCATTAAATTCAAAGTAGCTCCATAAGGTTTTTTATAAGGCGAATTATTTAACAATGGTGCATGGTATCTACCCGCCGCAATGTTAGTGGCAAAATCTCCTGGAGCAACATTTGTCATTTTAATATTAAAGTCTTTTAATTCCATCCTAAAAGCTTCAGTTACAAGTTCTAATGCGCCTTTGCTTGCGCTATAGATTCCTCGGTAAGGCAGTCCCATATAACCTGCTATTGAGGTAATATTAATTATTAAACCAGAATTCTGCTCACGCATTTGTGGCAATACAGCCTTAATAACATTGATAGGGCCGAAAAAATTGGTGTCAAAATTAGCTTTAATTTCCTCTTCTGGAATTTCTTCAACAGGTCCTGTTATTCCAGCTCCAGCATTGTTTATTAAAACATCTAATTGTCCTTCTTTCTCAATAACGTTATTAATAGTCTGTTTAATAGTATCCATACTTTTCAAATCCAAAGCTAAAATTGGAAATTCACTGTTTGGATAATTTTCGGGATTCCTACTGGTTCCATATACTTTAAATCCTTTTTGAGTTAGATACTCGCCAGTAGACTTTCCAATGCCAGAAGATCCTCCTGTGATTAAAATAACTTTAGACATATTTATAAGTGTAAAATTAACAATGTAAAATTAACAATGTAATTAATCAAAACATTACAAAATGAAAAAAGATTTGATAGCTAGTGCTAACAAATCTTTTATTTATTTGAGCCCTTTCCTTCGGAAAGGATTTAGAATAGACTAAAAAAAGGCAAGCTACCTACATCACACCGCTACGACCATTTACCTTTGCTTCGTTCCCGACCTGGAGGATTCAACAGGAGCTGGTTGTGTAGGACTTGCCGGCTGCAAATATACAACCTTTTAAAATTTTCACAATGATTTTTTAAACTGATTTTAAATAAATATCTTGCTAAAAATTTAAAAGAAAAATGAAGGTATTCAAACATCTGTCAATCATATTTTTAAGTGGATTACTTTTTACCTGTGGATCAAATTCTACAAATAAAAAAAGTGATTTTAGTATCTTAACTAATGCTGAAAAAGGTAATATTTCCAATAATGAAACTTTGGAAATTACTTTAGAAAATAAAAAAAATCATAACATAGACTCTGTTGTTTATACATTAGAAGGACATAAAATAACCAGAAAAGCTTCTTTAAATAACCAAAAATTAGGGAAACAAACTATCGAAGCGATTGTTTATTTCAATAATGAAAAACAAACAACAAACACAACCATCACTATTTTAAATAGTGAAACTCCAAAAATTTATTCTTATAAAATTCTAAATGAATATCCACACGATATCACCTCTTACACCCAAGGTATAGAATTTTTTAATGATACACTGTATGAAAGTACAGGTCAATACAAAGAATCTAAGCTGAGGAAGCTGGATTATAAAACTGGAGACGTAATAAAAAGTATTCATTTAGATGATGAGTATTTTGGCGAAGGACTTACTATTTTAAATAATAAAGTATATCAATTAACTTGGCAAAAAGGTACTGGTTTTGTTTATGATGTAAATTCATTTGATAAACTGAGCAGTTTTAAATACGGAAATAGCAAAGAAGGTTGGGGTTTGTGTAATAATGATACAACTATTTACAAAAGTGATGGTACAGAAAAAATATGGTTATTAAATCCGGAAACTTTAGTTGAGGAAGAATATATACAAGTATTTACAAATAAAGGTAAGATTGTTGGCATCAATGAAATGGAATGGATTGAGGGTGAGATTTTTGCTAACCGATATCAAAAAGATGGGGTCGCTATAATTAACCCAAAAAATGGTGCTGTAACTGGTGTCATAGATTTTTCGCCATTGAAAAAATTAGTTACTCAACATGATGGCTTAGATGTTTTAAATGGTATTGCATATAATCCAAATACGAAAACCGTTTTTGTAACTGGCAAACGCTGGGATAAATTATTTGAGGTTGAGATTTTTGAAAAATAAGTTACTTCCCAATACAAAAATTAGCAAAAATATTCCCCAGCAAATCATCATTAGTAATCTCGCCTGTGATTTCGCCAAAGTGGTAAAGCGCTTGACGAATATCTATCGCTAATAAATCACCAGACAGTCCAGAATCCAAACCGTCCTTAACTTTAAAAACCTCTTCTAAAGCTTTCAGTAATGAGTCGTAATGTCTTGTATTTGTTATTATTGTGTTGTTATTTTTTAAAGCACCTGTATTTATAAAACTAAGTAGTATATCTTTCAAAGCATCTACACCAAAGGCTGTTTTGGCCGATAATAATTCAACTTCTTTAATTTGATTTTTAAGGTTTATGATGTCTTTTTCAGAAAGCTTATCAATCTTATTAGCAATAATCAGAAGTGGCTTTTGTGGATATTTATTTTTAATTTTTTCAATTTCTATTTTGTAGGTTGAACTTGAGGTATTGAAATCTATAGCATCAAACAAATAGATAACAACTTGGGCTTGGTCTATTTTTTCAAAGGTCTTTTTGATCCCGATGCTTTCAACAACATCATTGGTGTCTCGAATACCCGCAGTATCAATAAACCTAAAACCAATGCCCCCTATCGATATTTCATCCTCAATAGTATCACGTGTTGTTCCTGCAATATCAGAAACAATGGCTCTATCTTCATTTAAAAGTGCGTTTAAAAGTGTCGATTTACCAACATTAGGCTCCCCAACAATAGCTACAGGAATACCGTTTTTAATCACATTACCCACAGCAAAAGAATCAATGAGTCGTTTTAAAACAAAGGAAATACGTTCAATTAAGTTTTTAAATTGACTTCTATCTGCAAATTCTACATCTTCTTCAGCAAAATCTAATTCTAATTCTATTAGGGATGCAAAATTTAAAAGTTCTTCGCGAAGTTTCGCTATTTCAGTTGAAAAACCACCTCGCATTTGTTGCATGGCTATTTGATGAGAGGCTTCGTTATCACTAGAAATTAAATCGGCTACTGCTTCGGCTTGACTTAAATCTAACTTTCCATTTAAAAAAGCGCGTAATGTAAATTCACCAGCGGTAGCCATTCGGCACCCATGTCTTAGAAAAAGTTGAATGATTTCTTGTTGAATATAACTAGAACCGTGGCATGAAATTTCTATAACATCTTCCCCCGTGTAAGAATTTGGATTTTTGAAAACAGATACTAAAACTTCATCAATAGTGCGTTCTCCGTCTATAATATGTCCTAAATGTATGGTATGAGTTTTTTGTTTTGATAAATACTTCCCTGAAACAGATTTAAACTGAGATTCCGCAATGGTAATCGCATCAATTCCAGACAAACGAATAACAGCAATAGCACCAGCTCCCGATGGTGTTGCTAATGCAACTATAGTGTCTTGATTTATCATAAAGAAATACTAAATTAAATAAATACCATCTGGTTTTATCTCAATCTGGCGTTGCTTGTATAACGTACCAACAGCTTTCTTAAAATTCTTCTTACTCATTTGCAAGGCATGCTTAATAGCTTCTGGGCTAGATTTATCGGTAAGGTTTAAAAATCCACCATTATCTTGCAGTTCTTGCATAATCTGATCTGCATTAGGCTCAATATTCCTATATCCTATTTGCCCTAAACCAATATCCAATTTATTACCTGGGCGTATTTTCTTAACAATTCCTTTAAGTTTATCACCAATACTTAAGTCTTTATAAATGCTGTCTTTATAGATGAGGCCCATGTGTTTTTTATTCACAATCACATTCATACCAATATCAGAAGGATGAGAAACAATCAAATCTACTTCATCAAACTCGTTAACCGTTAATTCTTTATTATCTAAAAAACGGTTTGTTTTACTTGATGCTACTAGTCTTTCGGTTTTTTCGTCTAAATAACAATAAACCAAATACCAACCCCCAGCTTTCATATTAAATGCTTGTTCACTAAAAGGGCAAAACAACTCTTTAACCAACCCCCAATCTAAAAAAGCACCAAAATCAGTAATTTGGTTACAGCGTAACAATGCAAATTCACCACGCTTAATATAGGGCATATCCGTTGTTGCAACAGGGCGCTGCTCATTATCCAAATACACAAAAACATCGAGCTTTTCCCAAATTTTAAAAGATTCAGGCACGTAACGATTTGGCAATAACACTTGGTTATCTTCATCATCAATCAAATAAGCACCGTGGTCGGTTTCACGAAGTATTTCTAATGTATTTATTTCACCTAATTTTATCATGCCACAAAGGTAACAAATTTTCAATGTTACAATACATTTACAACCCTTCAACTTGATACGTATTTATATTTACTTTTTTTTGGCGCATCCTTATCAGGTCGGGCTTTCACTACTCGCTTCCTTCTGCGTCGGCGAGCTCAGACAGACCGTTCAATCCCTTGCGTACTTCATCGCAGCAACACGTTTTTAACACTATCTTAATTTATATACCCATGTTTTAAATTTTAGAACATAAAAAAAGCGCTACAATTATGTAACACTTTTAAATATATAATACTGTATAAATTAATAAATAGATTCTTTCTTGAAATGTTTGGTTAATAAATAATAAACTACTGCTCTATATTTATTTCTGTTAGATTGCCCGTATTTGTCCATAACTGCGGCAATACCTTTATCTAAATCGGCACTATCTTTCAATCCCAATTTTTTAATTAAGAAGTTATTCTTTACAGTTGCTAATTCTGATTCATCAGAACCAGAAACTGTTGAAGAATCAGCATTATAAATAGAAGGACCACAACCAATGGTTACTTTAGTTAATAAATCCATGTCTGCTGTTACACCGCATTTATCTTTTAAATCCGCAGCATACTTCGCAATAAGTTCATCTCGTTTACTCATAATAAAATGTTTGTTTAAATGTTAATAAAATACTTTAATTGATAACTGTTTTAAAGATAGCCATTTTTTACATTCATTGATTACAAAGCAATTATATTGTTTAGTTTATAAATTTAAAATAATTTAAAAGCACGTCATCATTAATTCGTTGCGGTGTAAACACTTCCAATAATTTTGGCTGCTTATCTTTCTTATAAAAAGATTTTAAAACATCATTTAACGCCATTTTATTTGTAGCAGTTTCGTATTTAAAACCATACATCTTACATAGGTGTTCTGCTGATAAATTATGATTGGTTTCAAAATAGGTATTAAAATTCTCTGTATTTTTATGCCCTGGCAAAATTCTAAAAATTCCTCCGCCTCTATTATTTATTACTATAATTCTAAAATTATTAGGTATGTAATTATTCCAAAGGGCATTACTATCGTACAGAAAACTTAAATCGCCCGTAATAAACGTGGTTTGTTTCGTATTTCCTACAGCACTACCAATAGCTGTAGATGTGCTTCCATCAATACCGCTAGTGCCTCTATTACAAAATACGTCAATCGTTTTATTTAATGCAAATAGCTGTGTGTAACGAATAGCAGAACTATTGCTAACTTGTAATACCGAATTGTTGGATAAAGATTTTAAAACAGTATCAAAAAAAGTGAAATCTGAAAAAGGAATTTCTTTCAAATATTGATTGTGCTTTTTAAGTCGATGTTGCTTTACTTTGGTCCAAATTATATTATAATCGCTTTTTACATAATGTGTAATCTTTGGTAAAAAGTTTTCAAAAAAATGATTTGGAGTGGTTTCAATATGGTTTGTTAAACAGAAAAATGTATCATTTGCACTTTTTTCATCAATATGCCAATGTTGTTTTGGTTTATTTTTACGGAGTAAACTTTTTATTTTTTTTGAAACGATTAAACCTCCAAACGTAATTAAAATATCGGGCTGCAAATCTTTTTGCTGGTCTTCAGAAAGTGGGGCAATAACTTGATCAATACTCGGAAAAAAACTTTTATGGTGTATATTGGATGTTGTTTCAGTAAACACAATCACACTATCATCTTCCGCCAACTCATCAAGCCATTTCTGGTTAATGGAATCTGGTTCGTTAACACCAACCAAAATCATTTTTTTTGTGGCATTACTCCAATCTTCCAAACATTCCTTCATGTTATATTCGTCAATGGTTTCATCTTTAGAAATAGGCTCAATCACTTTGGGTGAAACACTTAATTCACTAACCGTTTCATACAATGGTTCATCAAATGGAATATTAATATGCACGGGGCCATTTTTAAAATAAGCAAGATTAATAGCCGTATTTATTTCTTCTTCGTTATGTGTTTGAATATCCTTTTGTAAGCCTAAAAAACGTTCAAACTTATTTTCTAGATTTTTAAAAATTGGTAATTCCTCGTACTCAGGTATATTTTTTTCATCTTTTAAATCTAACTTCAAATTAGCAGAATATAAAATATGATTTTTAAATACATTTTTCTGATTAATGGTTTGTCCATCGCCAATACCTACCAAATGTTTTGGTCTATCTGCTGATAAAACTACCAAAGGAATATCGCTATAAAATGCTTCAGAAATTGCAGGATAATAATTTAACAAAGCACTACCTGAAGTACAAACAACAGCCGTAGGTGCTTTAATTTGTTGTGCCATACCTAACGCAAAAAATGCCGCACAACGTTCATCAACAATGCTATAGCATTTAAAATAATCGTCATTTGTAAAACCAATGGTTAAAGGTGCGTTTCGGCTGCCTGGAGATATTATAATATGTTTTATTCCTTTAGCTTTACAAAGTTGAATAACGGTTTGTGCAAGTGGAATTTTAGGGTAAATCATTTAGCAATTTTGTTATACAAAAATACAAAATAGCCTTTTAAAAATCGCTTAAAGTATAGATTTAATAACTAACGATTTTGAAACCGTTTCTGCCCATTCGCTTTCTGAATCCGAACTTTCTGTAATACCGCCACCCACATATATGTGTGCCTTTTGGTCTTCTAATTGCATACAGCGTAAATTCACATAAAGCTGTGTGCTTGTTTTAGTTATAGCATAGGCTCGGTTTTCAATATTACGTTTTCCAGAACGTGGTGCAGATTGGGTTTCAAAATTTAGTTCGCCTAAAAACCCAGTATAAAACTCTCGGTTGTAATTTTCATGCTCTAAAATAAATTGTTTAGCCGCTAGTTTTGGTAAACCACAAACCGCAGGCGTGGGATGTAATGAAGAAATAATAGATTTTAAACTTGAATTGGATTTTAACTGTGCCGAAATCATCGTTTTTATATGTAGTAAATTACCAGCTTTTACCGTAGTGGTTTCAGAAACTTTTACACTTTCAACACATGGCTTCAAACTATTCAAAATAAAATGGGTAACATATTGTTGTTCTTGTATTTCTTTATTTTGCCACACCACATCTAAAGTGCCATTATAATCCTGCGTGCCCGCCAAAGCCATGATTGAAAACCGATTACCCTCAATTTTAAGCAAAGTTTCTGGTGTTGCCCCAAGCCACAATCCTATTTTAGGATGATACCAACAATATACGAATGCTGATTTATAGGTGCTTATTAAGCTTTTAAATATAGAAAGTGGATGATGCGCATCCAGTTGAATGGTTTCTTTACGAGATAAGACTACTTTTTTAAATTGCCCATTATTAATAGCTTCAACACCTTTTTTAACTAAGCTAATATGGAAATCTTTTTCAGTTGATGACACTGATTCTTTTTGGGTTTGCGTTTCTACATGCCCCGTGTGATTCTCAAATTTTAATGGATCTGTACTAATAAACTCAGAAGTTTCTATAGGAATTAAAACTGTCTTTTTGGTATCATCAAATGGAGAAAACACAAAGCCTTTTTCGGTATAGTCTTTCGTAAAAAATAATTCGTCATCATTTTGCAATAATCCGTTAACCTTAATAGTATTAGGTTTTCGGTATATCACAAAAGGTAATTTGTGTTTATATTGCGCTTCTATACGCTTAAAAAAATCTTCCAAAGTTTTATTTCTTAGGTAGTGCAATGGTTGAAAGCTTGCAAATAGAAATTAAATTATCTGCTTCATCGGTTACTCTAATATCTAACAGTTGCGTGGTTCTGCCCTTATGTAAAAACGTTGCTTTGGCAAAAACGAAACCTTCTTTAATACTTTTTAAATGATTTGCTGTAATCTCGATACCTCTTATAAAAAACTTATCGGTGTCAATAAAAATATGCGATGCAAAACTGCCCACACTTTCTGCTAATGCAGCGGTTGCTCCGCCATGTAAAACGCCATCTGGCTGATGAACTCTTGAGTTTACAGGCATTCTAGCTGTTAGGAAGTTATCACCAAAATCGATGACTTCAATATTTAAAGTTTCCATTAAGGTGTTTTTACAGGCTTTGTTAGCTTGATCTAAAACCTCTTGCTTTGATAATTGCATAAATTATTAGGTGTTAAAATAACTTTGCAAAAATACGAAATGACTAGTTAATGTAGCCGCTATTTTAATTTGAATTCTTTATCATTTATTAGAAAAACACTAGTAATCATCATCTCTTAATTAAGAATTTGAAATTTATGGGATTAAATTTGTGTAACCGAATGATTACGTATATATTTGTAACCAATCAGTTACTTATTTATGAGAAGAGATGTATTTCAAGCGATAGCAGATCCAGTGAGAAGAGATATCATAGACCTTCTTTCAAAAAGTAAACTTTCCATTAATGAAGTGGCTGATAAATTTGAAATAAGCCGGCCAGCAATTTCAAAACACATAAAGATTCTTGATGAATGTGGCATCGTTTCTATTGAAAAAAAAGGACGAGAGCGCTTTTGTTGTATCAATCATCAAAATTTAATTCCTGCTTTCCTATGGATTGAGAAATACAATAAAGACTGGGAAAATAGAATTAATTCTTTTGAAAACTACGTTAATCAATTAAAAAACAAAACAGACAACCATGAATGATTTAAAAAACAGAACCCTAACCCTAGAAAAAATGTTTGATGCACCACTAAATATAGTATGGGAATCATGGATAAAACCAGAACATATAGTAAAATGGTGGGCGCCTCAAGGTATAAAGATAAAAGTTATAGAACACAATTTCATGGTTGGAGGTAAATGGAAATATGCCATGCCGATGCCCGATGGTAGCGATTTTATTTCTGAAGGGACTTACAAAGAAATTATAAAAATGAAAAAAATCACAACTAGTGCTGATTTTAAACCCATGACAGAAAATGTAGAATTACAAGCATTTTTTGAAGCGCAAGGTGATAAAACAAAATTTATTTTCAGCGTCATTCACGAAACCGAAGCGTATTGCAAACAACAGGAAGATATGGGATTCTATAACGGATGGGGTTCTGCTTTTGATAGATTAGGAGCGCTTTTAAAAACATTAAATAATTAAAAATAATATCGTAGAAAGTAAGTAAAATATATTTGGTGTTTAGTCAAATGCTTTTATATTTTCAAATCACTCTAAACATAAAATTTGAAATTTTCGAAAAGTTAAAAGCACAAATATTTATATTTGATTTAGTTTGAGCCGTTATTTCGAAGAAGCATGATGTAGCAATCTCACAAAGCAAAACATAAAAACACTATTAAACCAAAACAGTAATTAATAAACAGATTACCGCATCAGGCAAAAGCCTGATTCGTAATGACGATAAATCTATGACGAGTCCAACTCTTGAAAACCAGCGCGTAAAACTTATTTTGTTAGGTATGGATAATTACAAACACCTCACTTCTCTAGCACAACAACCTAATTTAATACAATATTCCCCAAATAAAATTGACACACCCAACGATTTAAAGGCTTATGTGCAAACCGCTATTGATGGCTATTACCAAAAAACAATCATTCCGTTTTTAGTGTTTGATAAAAAAACAAATACTTATGCGGGTTGTACCCGTTTCGGACTTATAAATTGGAAGAATAAAGTATTGCATATTGGGTGGACTTGGATTGGTAAAGAATTTCAAGGTACAGGATTAAACAAAAACATGAAGTTTTTAATGCTGCAATATGCATTTGAAACTTTAAAATTTGATAAGGTTGAATTTCGAGTTGATGAACGCAACATAGCCTCAAGAAAAGCGGTTGAAAAAATTGGCGGCACACTTGAAGGCATTTTAAGAAAAGACACCCTAATGCTTGATGGTTTTAAACGCAGCACCTGTTGTTACGGGATTTTGAAGGAGGAATGGGATGGGGCTAAGAATAGCGTTTTTGTGGGGTTTTAGGAGTTACGGTTATCGTGTTTGTATATGGTTTGTTCCGTGGCTTAAACACCTAATTCAGCAAATACAAACCGAAAATAAATCCGAGAGGATTTTCGTAAGTAAACTAGAACTAGCAATTAATTTTGTACGGTGTTCCTGTAGTTTTTCTTTAGCGGGTAATTAAATTCCTATTGACTAAATTTTTTATATTTTATTTAATGTTATTTAAAAATTCGGCTTGATTAAAATTCCGAAAATAACCCATTTTAATAATAATTCAGTTTTCACAAACATGCTAAATTCCGAAAGAAACTAAATTTTGGAAATTAGTACTGAATTCAACATTTTTGCTCTTATAAAAAAGTTTAATTAATATTTTGGTTTCGTTTTCTGTTTTTTTAGTAGGTGTTTATAAAATAGAAATAAAAAAATACTTGAAATTGAAAATCCCATTAAAGATGCGTAAAATCGCCAATTTTGTATTTCGCTTTCAATTCCTTTTCCAAGAAATATTTTTGGAGAATAAAGAGTATTTAATATCAAGGCGATAAAGTTTTGTGATTTACTTTTTTTTCTTAATTTATCTTGAATTAGTTTTCGTTTTTATTGATTTATATATAAGAAAAACAAAAATTAATGGAATTAAGAAGCCAAATAGTGAAGCATAAAATCTCCAATCTTGATATCCTTTTTCAATTCCTTTATTCGCAAAGGCATATCCACTAATAAAAATCCACGTTGTAGCAATAATAATTTTTTTCCTATTTCTTTCCATAAATCTCTTATTTTGAGTATTTTTTGTAATTACAGGTAACGTGTGGGATATAAATCCGTTTCAATGATTTGTATCCACTGATAAATGAAGTTAGAATTTTCTTACAAAAAAATCAATATCGTTTTTAGCCTATTTATAAAAAGTCATAAAAAAAACACCTCTCAAAATTTTGAAAGGTGCTTAAATAGCATTCATTAAATTAAATCATTTCATTTATTCTACTATCCGCTTTCCAGTAATTTCGCGTCCACCCTGAAAAAGTGTGACACTACCAACCTCGCCTACTTCATTTTTATTAAACTTTAATTGGGCTTCAACGACTTTTAAATAAAATTCATTCTCACTTTTAGGAAAAACATCAAAAACGGGTTGTCCTGTAGCCTGGGTTTTTAGTTGGCTGCCTTCTTTAGTAACTGTTAAAACAAACCCTGGCATCAGTTCGTATTTGCCAACATAAGTTTCTAGTATAGCATCTGTGACAATTACTTCATCTACTAAATCGCTTACATCGTCACCCAACTTCTTTAAAAAATCAATTCCATTTTGATTGTTTGGGTTTAATTCTACTGATTTTCTGTAGTTTTTAATAGCATCTTCGTTTTTACCTAAAGTCATTAAGGCTTCACCATAACTATCATAAGCATTTGACGATTTAGGAAAGTCCTCAATAATGAGTTCGAATACTTTAGCAGCTTCTTCTACTTTGCCTGAACCCATCAATTTATAACCCATAGCGTTCATATCACGTTCATTTAAACTATATGCATCAGAATCTTTTATATGATTGTATCGGGTAATTCCAGCAGCAATACCTGTATTTTCAATAACAGCTAACATTTCATCTGAAACCGATTTTTTTGGCATGTCGTAATCCTTACCATGTAAAATACCTAGAATAGCCACCGTTATGTCTTGAAGTGGCGCTCCACCGGTATTATTTAAAAGTACTACTAACGCTTTATCTGATGTTGTACGTGCAATATTAGTATTAAAACCATTAATGCCACCGCCATGAGCTATGGTGTAAATACTATCGGTAGATTTCCCCATATTTTCATAACCAACACCCCAACCATAAGCATAATGATTTTCGCCCCAAGCTGATATATAAGGTTTAAAATACATATCCATATATTTTTGAGACAATAGTTTATTAGTATATAAGGCTTGATCCCAAAGGTATAAATCTTCAACCGTAGAATACATAGAACCTGCAGCATACGGAATAGACATATCTAAATATTTAGAATTTATTAATTTTCCTGCTTCTTTTTCATAGCCTGTAGCTCTATTTTTTAAAATATCTTCATGGTTATCATAGCCTGTATTATTCATGTTAAGTGGTGATAAAATCCTATTTTGAAGCAACTCTTCATAGGTTTTACCAGATAGTTTTTCGGCAACAACACCTAAAAGAAAATACCCCGAATTACTATAGCTAAATTTTTTACCTGGCTCAAATTCCAATGGTCGATCATCAAACTTCTTTACAAACTCTTCTGGTGAATAAGGATTTCGACTTTCATCTTCCATAAATCTTGGAAACGATGTATAATTAGGCAAGCCTGAAGTGTGTGTTAATAGATGGTGTACGTTAATTTTGTCTCCAGTTGCTTTTGGATATTCTGGAAGGTATTTTGTAATTGGTGCTAGTAAATCTATTTTACCTGCTTCTGCCATTTGTAAAATAAGCATGGCTGTAAATTGTTTAGTGATAGATCCTAAACGGTGCTTGGTATCGGGCGCATTAGGCATATCCCACTCCATATTGGCCATCCCAAAACCTTTTTTATACAGAACGTTACCATCTTGTGACACTAAAGCGGAACCGTTAAACTTACCGTATTCGGCATATTTACTGAGTAACTCGTCAATGTGTTCCGCTTTATTTTGAGCAAAACTAATGGCGCTCAAAAATATGATTGAAAGTGTTAAAATACTTTTCCCTAAAAGTGATTGATTTAAAATAGATGTCATGAATTGATTTTTTGATTGATTATTATAATTATAAGTTGTAATGTATGACGCTGAAACATCTTATAAAGTTACAGAATATTACGAATAAATCTGATTATTATTGATTATCAAGTAATTAAAATATTAATGGGCACCTCTTGCACTTTATGTATTTGATAAATATCTAATTTTTTTAAAGTACCCTTAACTTCTCGAGATAACGGATCCAAACCAGAAACTTCAGCATTACCTCTAGCTTTTTTTGCCGAACTTGCGCCAAGAATAATAGATCTTACTGATTGATGATCTAAAATTCAACATAATTCCAGTTGTACTATGGTTAAATTATCTGACCGAACATCCTATTTAATATGATTAATAATACTCTTATTCTTTTACTACGAGCTATCATTTTATACTTAGTGTCTTTGGTGTATGTTTCTGTCTTACTCCTTAACATCAGTATAGTCAACAAAGCTTATTTTTAGTTTGTTTGAATGCGCTTTCAGTATTTAGTCTACAAATTCAGCAGGTATTGATTCGACTTCAATACTATTATCTTTTCAAGCATAACTTTAAAAAAAGCGATGATATTGAAGCTATGTTATCCTATATGTATTTTTATAGACTACTAAACTTACTTTACAATTCATAATATTTAATTTTGAAAGAATTAAATCAATACGATTTAAATGTAATTTACGTTAAAAAAAATCATGAAATCAGGTTAAATTGCAATTTCATTCTCTAATGCCAAAAAATGCATAGTACTACTGTGACTATCTTTTATTGGGTAAATTTCGATATCGCAATTATAAATCTCCCCGTTTTTTCTATAATTAATAACGGTATCTTTAAATTGAATTCCTGACTTTAAATTCTGGCGAATATTTTTCAAGGTTGAAGTTGATGTGGCTTCGCCTTGTAAAAAATGAGGCGTTTTTCCTATCGCATAATTTGCAGGATACCCCGTCATTTTAGAAAATCCCTTATTCACCCATTGAATTTCTTGTTTTAAATTAGTAAGAATTAAAACTTCAAATTGGTTGTTGTTTAGTATTTCATCTAAATCAAAAAACCAATTAAATTTCTTTTGGTATTCTTTTAGGATATCAATTTCTGACTGTTTTTTAAATTGTCTAGCTTGTTCAATTAAATACATGGAATAGATATCCCAACATAATAATGGTACCTGACTTAATTTTTCTCTGGGTTTCATAACTTCTTTTTTTTTGTGCAGATACAAAAAGAAGCAAGACAACGGTACAAGTCTTAAACTTTTAAACCGTTTGTAATAAATTTTACTTGTCTTGACTTGCTTCAAATCGCGAAAGCACGTTCGTTATTTTTAAAGTTAAGTATCTGGCTTGTAATAATTTATATTACTTACAGTTGCGCGACAGCTTGTGATTTTAACACAATTCCTCATTATTTAGCATTACGCTAAACCTTTAAAATAAATTCAAATATATCATTTTTAAATTTTAACAACAAAATTAATATCCCCCACGAATAGCGTGATGTATTTGTGTTTGATATAATTCTTTTAAAGCTTTATGTGTTTCAGGTGATAACGCATCCAAATCCGAAACTTCAGCATTAGCCCCAACTTGTTTTGCCGAACTTGCGCCAGGAATAATACAGCTTACCGCTTGGTGATCTAAAATCCAATGTAATGCCAGTTGCACCATGGTTAAATTATCTGGCAGAATTTCCTTTTTAATGTTGTTAACAATATCAATACCTTTTTCAAAAGGCACACCTGCAAAGGTTTCTCCAACATTAAAAGCTTCACCATTTTTGTTGTAATTCCGGTGGTCATCTTCTGGAAACGTAGTTTTTTTCGTGAATTTTCCAGTTAATAATCCGCTAGCCAAAGGTAAACGTACAATAATACCAACACCTTTATCTTCTGCTTGGGGCAATAATTGATTTACTAATTTTTGCCGAAACACGTTAAAGATAACTTGTAAACTCAAAAGTTCTTCCTGCTCCATGCATATTAGTCCTTCGTCAACCGTTTCAACGCTTGCTCCAAAATGTTTGATGAGTCCTTCTTGTTTTAATTCGCGTAGCCAATTAAAAATATCCCCATCTTTTAAATAATGGGCTGGAATACAATGCAGTTGTAGCAAATCTAACGAATTAACACCTAAACGTTTTAAAGAACCCTCGATAGTTTTTCGTAATACAGCTTTAGAATATTTATCGGGATAAGCATTTGCTGCTCTACCAAATTTGGTGGCAATTTTAATTTCAGCATTTGTAGTTTTTAAAAATTCACCAATTAATCTTTCACTCTTTCCATTACCGTAAACGTCTGCTGTATCAAAAAAAGTAATACCTTGTTTTACGGCTTCGTTTAAAATATTAAATCCTGTTTCTTGCGAAATATCTTGTCCCCAATCAGCACCCAATTGCCAACAACCTAAACCTATTTCACTTACTTTGAATCCGTTTTTTCCTAATATTCTGTTTTTCATATGTTTATATTTTATTTTAAATGTGAAATTATTAAAACATTCTTGTATTTAATTTTTGTAGCTAATACGTCGTTTAATCGTTAAAATATTAAATATGACGGATAAATATTCTTTCTTTATTCTAAAAATATAATTTGGTTTTAACATAACCAACCAACCAATGAAAAAATATTATATCAGTCTGATATTTTTATTTATCGGATTCAATCTCTGTCATGCACAGCTTGGTAGTGAAGATCAAAAAAAGCACTTTGCTGCTGGTGCTGTTATATCTGGTGCTACATATACTCTAGTCTACCTAAAAACCAAAAATAAGACCAAAGCTTTTTGGTATAGTTTGGGTATTTCATCTTTAGCAGGATTTGCAAAAGAATATTATGATAGCGAAAAATTTAACACAAAAATAGACACAGGAGAAGTTTTTGCGACCTTTTTGGGAGGCTTCACAGTAAGTACAACACTTAGTTTATTTATAGGCAAAAATAAAAACAACAAAAATGTGGCATTAGTTAATTAATGTGTTAATCGTTTTATTATAGCACGGGTAGGTAATACAGCATCCGTATGGGCTATACTTGGCCCAGCAACCCAAACTGTTTTATATGTAGCTTTAGTAGCAGCGTTTTTAGTGGCATTCATTCCTATCGAGAAACGAATCATTTTTACCCACTTTTTTAGTTTCTTATTTTTGTTTAAAACAGATTCTAACCATGTTTGTTTAGTCCCTATTTTTTGAACGTAAGGTGTATTTATCACGGTACACGGTGTCCCTGAAATACGCTCGGTCATTACAATATCTTTAGCGCCGTAATCGACGCAGGCCTGTTTATAATCATCTGTAACGCCTGCTTCAACTGAAGCAATAAACGGACTTCCAACCGAAACACCATCAGCACCGTAACTTAGCATCTCATCAATATCTGCTTTACAGCCTACGCCACCTGCTGAAATTACTGGAATCTTTAAATGGCTTTTTAATTCTTTTATCAAAGTTTCTGGAGACAAGCTTCCTCTGTGCCCGCCAGCCTCATTATTTACAGCTATGGTAGCATCAGCACCCAAGTCTTCAACCTTTTTTGCAAACTTTAAATCTACCACGTCACAAAATACTTTAATTCCTACTTTATGAGCTTGGTTTATAGTTTCTTCTGGACTTCCTAAAGAGGTAATAATAAAATCGCAACCTTCTTCACAGATAACTCGTAACTGTTCTTTGTATTTTAAATTTGATTTATTTACAATCAAATTAAAACCATACGAACCTCCTTCAATTTTAGCTGCTTTTAATTGTTGAAGTGCTGCTTTTAAATCCTCCAACGTTCTATAATTTAATGCTGGAATACAGCCTGCTATACCACTTTTCATAGCCTCAATAACCATAGCAGTATTGGACACTAAAAACATGGGAGCTTGAATTATAGGATACTTAATATTTAGAATTTCAGTTAGTTTGGTGTTCATAAACAAAATTTTGTTCAACAAATATAACAAATATTATGCATGCATAACAAATTTGTTATAGAGCCTTAATCTTGAAAACGGTAATACCCACATTTTAAATACGCACCTTCTAAAAAGCTAATAGGGTGATCTAGGTCGTGTTGTGTTTTAAGAATAACTTTGAATGTTCGTTTTGAGGCGTTTAGAACGTGATTATTAATATCAAAAAAAACATCCTTTAAAACTCTAGAAGAACATGAAGCAAGTACCAACAGCCCTTTTTTAGCTGTTAATTTTTCTCCCAAATCAGCTAATTGTGCATATTTTTTTTTGGCTAATTCTATCTCTGAAGCTTGTTTTGCAAAACTTGGTGGATCAATCACTACCACATTAAATTTAACCTTATTTTTAACGAGTTTTTTTAATTCTTCAAAAGCATCACCAGCCATAGTTTTATGGCTGCCAGAATACGCGTTGAGTTTGCCATTATCCAAGGCCATTTCTAAAGCTTGCTTACTAATATCTAAACTCGTTACTTCTTTTGCGCCATGAGTTAAAGCATGAACCGAAAACCCACCTGCGTAACTAAATACATCTAATACTGTTTTCCCTGTACTCCATTCGCCTACTTGTTTTCTATTGAGGCGATGATCTAAAAAATAACCTGTTTTATGACCTCTAATCACGTTTGCTGAGAAGTTTACACCATGTTCAATAAAATGAACCACCTCATTTTCTAGAGAACCATAAATGAGGTCTCCATTTTTAAGTTGATGTAATTTTGAATTCTCTAAACTTCGACTTAATCGGATAACAACAGTATCAGATCTCGATGTTTGCTGCAAACTCGGTATTATAGTTTCTAAATAGGGTAACCATATTTCAGAATATAGTTTAACAACTAGAACTGATGAATAAACATCGGCAATTAACCCGGGAAAACCATCATTTTCTCCAAAAAGTAACCGATAACTATTGGTGTTTGTTCTTAATAATGGTGCTCGTTTTTTAAAGGCCTTTTCAATCTTTTTATGAAAAAAATCTGCATTTATTTCTGCCTTTTCTGTGCTACTGTGCAGCATCTTAATACGAATGGGAGAATTTGCGTCATATAAACCTAAACCAACCACTCTATTTTTATTCTTTCCAAAAATGATGGCTAAATCTCCTGACTTTGGATTCTCATTAATTTTTACAATATTATCAGAAAACACCCAAGGATGCCCTTGTATAACAAACTGTTCGCCTTTCGCATTAAGCTTTACTGCGAGACGTTTAGGTATATAGTTTGATTTTATTTTTGGAGAAAAGGACATGCTTTGAATTTCGTGTAAAAATAAATATTTCGAATGGATATATGTCAAGTATTTTAATCTGATATAAATTTAAACTCGCTCTTGGCTTTGTAATAAAAATCGCTAACTTAGGTTAGCTCAAGTATAAAACATTATTATGTATTAAATAGAATTTAAAAAAAATAATAAGTAAAAAGTAACTAAGGTTTCTTCCACTAATAATTGCTACCTGAATTATGGCGTGAAATTTTTTTAGAAAAAAAATACTTTTTAAAACATTGGAAAATTAACTATTTAGCTTAATTTTAAAGCAAAACTAAACTTAGCTTAATATAAAAAATGAAACGTTGGATTAGAAATATTCATTTATGGATTGGGCTTCCCCTTGGTGGTTTATTCTTTATAATTTCTTTGTCTGGAGCCTTATTTTGTTGGGAACCTGAGATAGCCGCCATCATTTATAAAGAAAAAGTAACCCCACAAATAAGCCCCTTTATTGCTGTAACCTCACTAAGAAAAAACATAAAAAACGCTTTACCTAAAGGCGATTTTAGGACGATTTCTTATAGAGGGCCAGCACGCGCTATTCAAGTGCTTTTGTATGCTCCTGGTACTTATTATCACGCTAATTTTAATCCATATACGGGAGATTTAGTTCACCTCCAAAATATGAATAAGGGTTGGTTAAACCAAGTAAAGCACCTTCATCGAAATTTATTAATGGGTGACATTGGTAGAGAAATAGTGCATTGGGGCACTCTATTTTATTTAATTATGGTTATATCTGGTTTGGTTTTATGGTGGCCGTCAAACCGTATTATGTTAAGGAAACGGCTTAAGATTCATTTGAAAGCTCCCACGAAGGTTTTTAATTATGAATTCCATAACGTTATTGGATTTTATAGCAGTTTTATATTACTATTTGTTATAATGTCTGGACTTTTTTGGGGATTTAGTGCTGTAGAAAATTCTTTCCGTAGATTAAGCGGAGAAGATTTAAAAACGTATGATACACCAGCATCTGTAATAAGTAGTACAAAACAAAACACAAATAAGTTTCAATTGATGGACGTATTGGCAACACGGTTTATAGAAAAGTTCCCAAATAAAACGATTCGCATCAGTAATCCTCATAAAAAACATGACCCCATTCAGGTTTCAATCATCGAAAACAATCAATTGGTACCCCATGTAGATCGACTATATTTTGATAGATATACAGGAAAGCAATTAAAGGGTTATTTTAAATACGGTCTTCATGAAGAACGAAGCTTTTTTAATAAGCTAGAAACCACGGTTTATGATGTGCATTTTGGTTCTATACTAGGCTTTACCGGTAGGCTATTAGTTTTTATTGCGTCTTTAATTGCCGCTTCTTTGCCCCTTACAGGGTTTTTTATTTGGTGGAACAAAAAACGAAGCTAGAGTAATAAAAAATATAAATATTGAAACTATACTTTGTAAAAACTGAATTAAAACTAGTAAAAGTATTTGTTTTTAAACACTTGCCTTGTTTTACGTGCCTAGAATTTTGAAGCATTATAGAAACGCTTTAGGGATTGATGCGGCATCCTTTGTGGGAAGCGCTTAGGACTAAAATTATTTTTGAAGCGAAAAGTATGCTAATAACGGCGAAACTGAAAGAAGTCCAGGACTGCTTCGCAGAAAGATATAGCGGAAAGCCCGACCCTTTTGGGTAACGCCATAAAAAAAACGCAACCAAATAGATGATTGCGTTTTTCAAATTTAAGTCCTTTTCAATTAAGAAAGTGCATCTTGTTTTTTCACGGCTAGCGCATAAATTACTAAACCAAATCCGATTTTATTTACGGCGTCTGCAATGTTATAAACAACATCTACACTTCCAGTTCCTAAGATACTTGTGTACCATCCTTCTGTACCTAGCATATAACCCAATGGGTAAATAGCCCATCCTACAAGAACGAACCAACATAAAATTTTATGCGCTTTTAAAATTTCTCCTCCTGCAGCAACTGCAAGTTTTTTAGCGCTTCCTAACCAAATCTCATACACAATGTAAAAATACGCTAGACCAGATATACCTCCCCAAAGTGCTGCTTGATCAGTAAAAACGGCTTCACCAAAGTAGCCAGTTACTAACATGATAACTGAAAATATTATCATTTTCCACATCAATGAAGACTTTGCTCCTGCAACTTTAAGAATTAAATAAAATTCAACACACATTAAAGGTACTGTTAAAATCCAATCTACATATCTAAAAAATGTAGGTGACTCCATGTTTGCCGCCCAATAATCTCTCATGTAGAAATAATGGACCGCCGCAATGAAAGTAATTAGTCCTGAGACCAAGACCGAAGTTCGCCACTTCTTGTCAAACTGATTAAGTGATAAAAAGAAAAAAGCTGAAGCAGCCATCATAGCCATACAGCCAACAAAAAAAGTGAATCCGACGTAATCAGTTGGATCCATTTTTGAAGTAATGTCGGTTAATAAAAATAAATTTTTCATAGATATTATTTTTTTGTTTAAACAAATTTAATAAAAAATAAACAAAATAATTGTATTTTTGATTAATATTTAACTCATATTTTATTTTTTTGTAATTTATTTAGATGAAAACTTATAATATATCAATTGTACTTAGTTTTTTTGGTCTTTGGATAACAACAATGTTACCAGGGAAACTTGAAATTATTTTAGGTTTTATATTAATATTTTCTTTCGGTATTTTACATGGCTCCAATGATATTTTATTAATAAATTCTATTTCTAATAGTAAAAAAAGATATCCGTTTTTAAGAGTTTTAGGCATTTATTTGATGACCGTTTTATTGGCCGTTATTATATTTTATTTTCTACCACTAGTTGGTTTGATCCTTTTTATAATTTTTAGTGCGTATCATTTTGGTGAACAACATTGGAATAATAAATTATTAAATATTTCAAATACTCTAGATCAGATCCTTTTTTTCTTATATGGTCTATTAGTCATCCAGTTATTGTTCACATTAAATTCTGATGATGTTATTGACGTTGTTTTTTCCATATCGGGACATGTGATTTCAAAAAATGTTATTTTTAATTCCTTCATTCTCAATACAATTCTCTTTATTTTAATGAGTATTATATTGTATTTACGGTTCAATTTTTTCAAAAATATTATTTTTCAGGAATTATTTTTTTTAATAATCTTAAGTGTAATATTTGAGGTGTCTACACTCATATGGGGCTTTACCATCTATTTTATATTCTGGCACAGCATTCCATCTCTCTATGATCAAGTCAATTTTGTTTATGGTGCATTTAATAAGATAAATATTTATCAGTATTGTATAAAAGCCGCTCCATATTGGTTTATATCTCTGGTTGGTTTATGTATAGTTTATTTCATTTTTAAAGAGGATAAACTATTTTATGCTATTTTCTTTTCTTTCATCGCTGCGGTAACATTTCCACATGCTTTAGTAATGAGTAACATGTTTCTAAACAAAAAAAACGCAACCAAATAAATGATTGCGTTTTTATAATTTCAAGTTTAAGTCTTCCGACTTTTACTTTTCTTATTTCACTTCTTCAAAGTCAACATCTTCTACATCACTACCTTCAGCTTGTCCGTTTTGACTAGCATCTGGACCAGGTTGAGCTTCTCCACCTTGTGCTTCAGCGGCTTGGGCTTTGTAAATCTCTTCACTTGCAGATTTCCAAATTTCATTTAAATTATCTAAAGCTGGTTTAATAACCTCTAAATCTTTAGTTGCATAAGCTTTCTTTAATTCTTCTAAGGCTCCTTCAATCTTAGCTTTATTATCCGCAGATAATTTATCGCCAGATTCTTCTAATAATTTTTCTGTTTGAAAGATTAATGAATCTGCTTCATTTAATTTTTGAGCACTTTCTACTGCGGCTTTATCTGCTTCTGCATTGGCTTCAGCATCTGCTTTCATCTTTTGGATTTCCTCTTCAGTTAGTCCAGAAGATGCTTCAATACGAATATCTTGTTTTTTACCTGTAGCTTTATCTTCAGCACTTACTTTGATGATACCATTGGCATCAATATCAAATGTTACTTCAATTTGAGGCGTACCACGTCTTGCTGGTGGAATACCATCTAAGTGAAAACGACCAATAGTTTTATTATCTGCCGCCATAGCACGCTCACCTTGTAGTGCGTGTATTTCTACTGAAGGCTGATTATCTGCCGCTGTTGAAAATACCTGCGATTTCTTTGTAGGAATCGTTGTATTCGCCTCAATAAGCTTTGTAAAAACATTACCCATGGTTTCAATACCTAATGATAATGGCGTTACATCTAAAAGTAATACATCTTTAACATCACCTGTTAATACACCACCTTGAATAGCAGCTCCAAGAGATACAACTTCATCAGGGTTTACACCTTTGCTTGGTGCTTTTCCAAAAAATTTCTCCACAGCTTCCTGAACCGCGGGAATACGTGTAGAACCACCTACTAAAATAATTTCATCTATGTCACTTTTGCTCAATCCTGCTGCTTTTAAAGCCGTTTGGCAAGGCTCAATAGTACGTTTTACTAAGTCGTCAATTAATTGTTCAAATTTAGAACGTGTTAAGGTGCGTACTAGGTGTTTTGGTCCACTCGCAGTAGCTGTAATATAAGGCAAATTGATCTCTGTTTGTGCTGAAGATGATAATTCAATCTTCGCTTTTTCAGCCGCTTCTTTTAAACGTTGTAAAGACATAGGGTCTTTACGTAAATCAATGTCTTCATCTTTTTTAAATTCATCAGCTAACCACTTAATGATTTTCTCATCAACATCATCACCACCTAAATGTGTATCACCATCTGTAGATAACACCTCAAATACACCGTCTCCTAATTCAAGGATAGATACATCATGTGTTCCGCCACCAAAATCAAAAACCACTATTTTTTGGTCTTTTCCTTTTTTATCCATACCGTAAGCTAAAGCTGCGGCAGTAGGCTCGTTAATAATACGCTCTACTTTTAAACCAGCAATTTCACCAGCTTCTTTAGTCGCTTGACGCTGACTGTCATTAAAGTATGCAGGTACTGTAATTACAGCACGCGTTACATCGGTTCCTAAATAATCCTCAGCTGTTTTCTTCATTTTTTGAAGAATCATAGCCGATAATTCTTGAGGTGTATATAAACGACCATCAATATCAACTCTAGGTGTATCATTATCACCTTTTACTACTTTATAAGGTACACGTTCTGCTTCGTTTTTAGACTCAGAATATTTATTACCCATAAAACGTTTAATTGAATAAACCGTTTTCGTTGGGTTTGTTACCGCTTGTCTTTTTGCAGGATCACCAACCTTAATCTCACCGCCTTCTACAAAAGCGATTACCGATGGGGTTGTTCTTTTCCCTTCTGCATTAGGAATAACTACTGGCTCATTACCTTCCATTACAGAAACGCAAGAGTTGGTTGTTCCTAAATCTATTCCAATAATTTTACTCATAATATTTTATACTTTATGGTGTTGAATATTTATTTTTAATTTCGATTAGTATAAGACAATGATTATGCCAACGAAAAAATGCTGACACAGTGTCATATTTCTTTCAGTTTACAGTCAAATTCTGAATTTTTAGTCCTTATTATATGCCATTTTTGGGCGCAACCACAAGGGTCGGGCTTTCACTACTCGCTCCCTCCAAACATCGGGGAGCTCAAACACACCGTTCAATCCCTTGCGCACATGTGCCTGCAAACTACAGTTCTAAATCAAAACGAAAGTAAACCTTCACACAGCTACATATCAAGAAAATAAACAATTTAGAATTAAAACTTAAAATCCAGAACGTCGACCTAAAAGTGCTGGCGAAGTACAAATCACCAATCAGCAGAAATAGAAAGTAAAGGAATGATTTCGCTAGCAGAGTTTTTAACATTTAATTCCTATAGTGAATGATGCTTTAGTAATTTCCTTACATTAAATTAATTTTTTAGCTCGTTTTGCATTAAGTTAAAATAAAGAAAAATCTATCAAAAAAATAGTATTACTTTAAAACAATCTATATTTGAACCAACTATAACGATTAAGTAATATGGAGTGTATCTCGGTTTTCGATATGCTAAAAATAGGGATTGGCCCTTCAAGTTCACATACACTGGGGCCTTGGCGAGCAGCCGAACGTTGGATAAAACAACTTAAAGCAGATCGTAAATTTGATAAAGTCGAGCGTATTTGTGTTGATTTATATGGATCATTATCGCTAACAGGGAAAGGGCATGCTACAGATTATGCTGTTATGCTTGGTTTAAGTGGTACTAATCCTGAAACTATCCTTACCGAAACTATTTCAAAAATTATTTCGGAAATAAAAAGTAATCAAATACTAAACTTAAATAATGAAAAGTCTTTAATATTTAGCCCAGAAACTGACATTGTTTTTAATAGAAAGTTCTTGCCATTTCATGCCAATGCTATAAAATTTTCTGCTACCACCGAGGGTAGAAAATCAAGTTCGGTATTCTATTCTATTGGTGGAGGTTTTGTGGTACAAGAGGAACGGAAAAATTCTAAAAGAAATTTTGAAATAAAATGTACATTTCCGTATCCCATAGACAAAGGAACGGAGTTACTTCAATTTTGTAAAACGTTAAACCAACCCGTATCACAAATAGTTTTAGAAAACGAAAAATCTATTCGCACTGAAACAGAAATCGATTCAGAATTAAAACGTATTTGGGATACCATGCTCGATTCTATCTACACGGGTTGCCATACTGAAGGTTATTTACCAGGAGGTTTAAACGTGAGGCGTCGTGCTTATGATACTTACCAAACTTTAAAAAGTGATATTCCCTATAGTTCGCCACAAGAATGGTTAGAAACTATTAGAAAAACCGAAGTTAAATTTCGCCAAATACTAAAATGGGTAAGTTGTTTTGCTCTAGCAGTAAACGAAGTTAATGCTGCATTAGGCCGCGTTGTGACCGCACCAACAAACGGAAGTGCTGGTGTTATTCCTGCTGTGCTTATGTATTATCTAGTTATTGAAAATCACGATGGTGATTTTGATGAAATTAAACGCTTCTTACTTACAGCTGGAGAAATTGGGAGTATTTTTAAAAAAGGAGCCACAATCAGTGCCGCTATGGGTGGTTGTCAAGCTGAAATCGGCGTTTCTTCAGCAATGGCGGCGGCGGCACTTTGCGAATTAATGGGCGGAACACCAGAACAAGTTTTGGTTGCTGCCGAAATAGCTATGGAACATCATTTAGGTTTAACCTGCGACCCCATAGGCGGTTTGGTGCAAATACCATGTATTGAGCGTAACGCCATGGGAGCCATTAAAGCTATTAATGCTGCTGAATTAGCTTTAGACACCGACCCAAAAAACGTAAAAGTCCCTTTGGATAAAGTGGTTTCTACCATGTGGGAAACCGCAAAAGATATGCATACTAAATATAAAGAAACATCGGAAGGCGGTTTAGCACTTGGGGTTAATTTTACTGACTGTTAACAAATTTTTATTGCTATAATTTTTTTTAATAGATTAAAATCATTTTACAAAAACAAAAAGTTTAACAGTATCTTCTTAATTTATTACTTTTACATTCTATCAATAAACTAAATACATGTCTGCAGCAAAAAACGAGTACAAACGCATTACCGTAAAAACCTTGGTGGATATGAAAGCCAATGGTGAAAAAATATCAATGCTTACGGCCTACGACTATACCATGGCTAAAATTGTTGATGGCGCCGGTATCGATGTTATTTTAGTCGGCGATTCTGCTAGTAATGTCATGGCAGGACATGAAACCACATTACCCATTACTTTAGATCAAATGATTTATCACGCATCGTCTGTTATTCGTGCGATTGATAGGTGTTTAGTTGTTGTAGATCTACCTTTTGGAAGTTACCAAAGTGACCCAAAAGAAGCACTGCGTTCTGCTATTCGTATTATGAAAGAAAGCGGTGCACACTCGGTAAAACTGGAAGGTGGTCGTGAAATAAAAGAATCGATAAAACGTATTTTAAATGCTGGAATTCCTGTTATGGGGCATTTGGGCTTAACACCACAATCTATTTATAAATTTGGAACATACACCGTGCGTGCCAAAGAAGAACAAGAAGCTGCTGATTTAATTGAAGATGCAAAAATGCTAGAGCGTATTGGATGTTTTGCTATAGTTTTAGAAAAAATTCCAGCAAAATTAGCAAAACAAGTAGCCGAAAGCGTGAGTATTCCTATTATTGGTATTGGCGCTGGAAATGGTGTTGATGGTCAAGTGTTAGTTTTACATGATATGCTAGGAATGACTCACGAATTTAACCCACGTTTCTTAAGAAGATATTTAAATCTTTATGAAGACATGACAACGGCTATTTCGCAATATGTGGACGATGTGAAAAGCGTTGATTTTCCAAATGAAAATGAACAATATTAATTTCTACAAGCAATAATATTTGTGGCAGATAAAATTCTATCCAACAAATCCAACTTACAAGTTCTTTACGAGGATAATCATATTATTATAGTTAATAAACGTGCTGGTGATATTATTCAAGGTGATAAAACTGGCGACAAGCCTTTAAGTGACGTTGTAAAAGAATATATTGCTAAAAAATACAACAAACTTGGAAACGTATATTTAGGTACAGTACACAGGTTAGATCGACCAACAACCGGACTCGTTATTTTTTCTAAAACCAGTAAAGCACTCCCCAGACTTAATAATTTATTCCTATCAAAAGATATTTATAAAACCTATTGGGCTATTGTTAAAAATGCACCACCAAAACAGGAAGACACCTTAGTACACTGGCTAAAAAAGAATCCTAAAAATAATAAATCCTACGCACATATTAAGGAAGTAAATGGCAGTAAAAAAGCGATTCTTCATTATAAATTATTAAAAAAACTCGACAACTATTATTTACTTGAAATTAATTTAGAAACGGGTAGGCATCATCAAATCCGTTCTCAATTGTCAACCATAGGTTGCACAATTAAAGGGGATTTAAAATATGGTTTCGATAGAAGCAATAAGGACGCCAGTATTCATTTACATGCACGACAAATTGAATTTATACATCCAGTAAAAAATATACCAATAAATTGCATTGCACCACTACCAAAAGATCCTATTTGGGATGCTTGTACTTCATAATTGATTATATTTAGTAAAAAATACCTTTTGACACAGATATCAGAACTCGTAAAAGCGCAAAACGACTTTTATAAAACTCAAAAAACCAAAGCTATTTCATTTAGATTATCGCTTTTAAATGCTTTAAAAGAAGAAATAATCTCTAAGGAAGATGCTATATATGATGCACTACACAAAGACTTCAAAAAATCTAAATTTGAAAGTTTTATTAGTGAATACGCATTGGTGATTTCCGAATTAAATTTAGCTATTAAGAATTTAAAAACATGGAGCAAGCCCAAACGTGTAAAATCATCCATTCTCACTTTTCCATCAAGCGATTATATTTATAAAGACCCTTACGGAACTCTTTTAATCATTGCGCCCTGGAACTATCCTTTTTTACTAGCCTTAGAACCTTTAATTATGGGTATTGCTGCTGGAAATACGGTGGTTTTAAAACCTAGCGAACTTACTAAAAACACGTCCAAATTATTAACCGAAATTATTAATAATGTATGTCCTAAAACTGTTGCTGCTTCTATTGAAGGCGGCGTGGATACGGCAACGGAATTATTAGCCCAAAAGTGGGATTTTATTTTCTTTACAGGAAGTACAAAAGTGGGGAAAATTGTAGCCGAAGCTGCCGCCAAACATTTAACACCCGTAACTTTAGAACTGGGAGGAAAATCTCCATGTATTATTGATGACACCATTGATTTAAAATTAGTTGCACGTCGGTTAGTTTGGGGTAAGTTTTTTAATGGCGGACAAACCTGTATTGCTCCAGATTATGTGATTGTAAAATCTGATTTAAAAAATAAACTCGTCGATGTTTTAAAAGAAGAAATTATTAAACGTTATGGCGAAAACCCCATAAATTCATCAGCTTATCCTAGAATTATAAATAATAAAAACTTAAAAAGATTAAAAGAATTATTAAAAGATACCCGTATTGTTTTCGGTGGTGACATTGACGAAAAGTTAAATTATATGTCCCCTACTCTAGTTGATAACCCCAGTTTGAACCATAATATTATGCAGGAGGAAATATTCGGACCTATACTACCTATATTAAATTATGAAACTGAAGAAGATCTACAGCGTATTATTTTAAATGCCGAAAAACCTCTCGCACTATATGTATTTTCTAAAAAAAAATCTTTTATCAACCATATCATCAAAACTTATAATTTTGGTGGTGGTGTAGTAAATGATTTATTAGTGCATTTTAGTAATCAAAATCTACCTTTTGGAGGTATAGGTGGTAGTGGCATGGGTAAATATCATGGTAAACATGGCTTTGATATGTTTTCTCATGAAAAGTCAATAATGAAACGTGGTACTTGGATGGATCCTTCTTTTAGATATGCGCCGTATGAAGGTAAATTAAGTTTACTGAAAAAGGTTTTTAAGTATTTAACCTAGTTTTAACATGGCTTGATAATGCAACAAACCCTCTAAGTTAAATCGAAATGAGATACGATTGAGCTATGCTATTTTTTTTATTAAGAATATATAAACCCAGTGATATGATTTCAACTAATATCAAAAAGACTCACTTTTACAATGGACGTTCTTAATTAACTTAAAATGAATAATTTATTATCAGCTGAACCCCTTGATCTGGTTCTGAATTTATTTGTAAATCGGCATTTATTAAAGCAGCTCTACTTTTCATATTTATTAAACCTGAGCCTTTTTCAACGTTTTTAATATAAAATCCTTTGCCATCATCTTTAGCTGTAATAATTAAGTTCTTGATTTGATAATCTAAAGAAATTTTTAAATTTTTGGCTTCAGAATATTTAACAGAATTTGATAAAAACTCTTGAAGGATTCTAAATAGAATGATTTCGTGTTTTCTATTAGTAAATTCAAATTTATCGCCTTCAATTTTTAATTCAGCAGAATCAAACTTCATCTTTTTTAAGCGATTCAATTCATTAGTAATCGATTTTTCAAAACCATTATTCAAAACCACCTCATTATTTAAGGTTTTTGAGAGTGCGCGGACTTCAGATAAACTTTCTTTTAAAGCATCGGTAGTATCTTTAAATTTGACTTTAACATCATCTGAAACTTGCATTTTTAAAATGCTTAGTTGCATATTGGCAAAGGATAACAACTGACCAATATTATCATGCAACTCCCAACCAATATTTTTAAGCGTTTGTTCTTGAGTTTCGGTTTGCGCTTGTGCTATTTCTTCTTCAAAGGCTTGTTGTTGTTTAATTTTATCTAAAAGCAATTTGTTTTTTCGCTTTTGAAAAACAACAAAAAACACAATAACTAATGATGTAATGATGACTAAAACGGCTATCATATACACCAATAAATAACGCTCTGAAGCTGTACTCGCTATTCTTTCTGTGGACTGCACCATATTAAAGCAAAGGTAAAAGTTAAATACATAACTATGTTAGCAAGTAAATAAATATATCTTCTTAATTGAATGTAAATAATATCTCTATGCCCACCATAAATATCATAAAATACAATAGGTGTTATAATTAACCACCAAATAAAAATAGCTGCACTGATGTAGAAATTAATAGATTTGTAAAAGGTTAAAATTTTATCACTTTGCAGTATTTCCAAAAAATAAAAAACAGTACATAAAAATACTATAACTGCACCTAGTACACTAATTAATGGGAAAAATTTATAAAAGAATTCATCAAAATGAGATATAATATAAATAACTGAAATCAATAAAAAGCTATAACTAGTATACTTTATAATATCTTTTAATTGTCTTAAAATCAAAATTTTACGATAATAAAAAGCAAAAAACATGATGGCTCCAATTTTCCAAAATATTGTAAACCACCAATGATTCTTTTCTATTTTGGTTCCAATTAAAAAATTTAGAAAACTGGTGTTGCGAACATAAATTGTATATGAACCGATAGAATCACAAATACTCAGATATACTAAAAAAAAAATAAAATATTTAGCAGCTGTACTTTTATATCTTTTATAATAAAACACACCAGTAATAGCTGCTATAAGCTCTATTGTAATAGTAATGGATGAATAATGAAATAATAAAAAATCTATCACTACATTTTATTGTGGATATCCAACATCTCCACCTTGCCCTTCATTTAAAGGCGGTGTAGGGATGTCGTTAACGGTTGGTGGTAAAAACACATTTAAAGTACTTGCCTTTGAGGTAGTTTTAGACCCTGTTGGCACTATAAACATCGTATTTCTATTCTTTTTTATGGGATTTTTCACTTTACCATAGTTCCCCAAATATATTCTAACTCCAGTCATTTTGTATCCTAAAGAATCTGATTTTGCTTCAGCATATTTTAAATACTCATTAATTTCTTTCAAAGGCCACCAAACTGAACGTGTTTTCTTTTTTGAGCCTTCTACCTCTAGTAAAGAATCTACTTCTATGGCGTTATTTTTTTCCCAATTATCACTTAATATTTTAGCCTCAGAAACCGATATCGTGTCTTTTGGGACTTTGACGGATACCTCTACATCATCCATACTGTTCGGACGTGGACAAAAATAATAGGTTAATGCAGCACCAATAATAAATCCTAGAATGATGTATATCAATTTTTTCATAAGGTAATTAGTTGGACTACTAATGGCTGCCCTAAAATAGTAAAAAGATTTATTTTTCGTAAGATTATATGTCTTAAAATTAAAATTTATCAGATAATTATGAGGGAAAACCGAGCATATCACCCATCCCAACTGTAAATAACCAGCTGCCATACAAAGCATGTTCTATAGATACTAACAATGTGGATTTTGTTTTGTTATAAGTGATGGCAAATAACAATCCTCCTAAAAAAGTAAGTATTAAAACTAATATGCTTCTAAAAAACAAATGAGCTAAAGCAAATATTACAGCATTTATAAAAATAAAAAGATTTACGTCTGGAAAAAACGATTGATACCGTTTAAAATAAAATGTTCTATAAATTAATTCTTGTGGATACACAGAAAAAAAAGTATAAATAAACAATAAGAGTATCCATTTAACTGGTTTATTAAGCATGACAAAATAAAAAGATTCTTTATCTGTATACCAAACGAAAACACTGGTTAAAACGGCAATCCATACTAATTTAACAATGGTTTTTTTCCAAAATAATTTCCAATCTAAGTTTGGTGATATATTGAATTTTTCTTTTTCAACCTTTAATAGAACGTATATAATATAAGCAAACCCTAAAACTCCAATAATTAATTTAATCCACGATGAATAGGCCATAGAAAAACTAACAGGTACCAAAATAAAAATGATAAAAAACTCTGATAATTTATAAAATGTTGAATTCATATTGAATTGATTTGAAAAATATAAGCATTACTAATTGACTTCAAAACATAACAATCATAGTATGTTATTCTCATCAGGATTACTAATTTTGATTTTTTTTTATGTTCGATTAAGGTTCAAATTCCTTTGATACGTTCCACCAAATCTAACATCACTTTTTTTAAATCATCAACTCTTGGTTCAAAAGATTTCATATTTAGTCGTTTATTATCTTTAAATAATAACATACTAAATACTGATGAATTTGGATCGTTTTTATCTAAAATCGGATAGCGTAAATCATTGTATTTGTATTTATTATCTCCAATTTTATAAATGTTGTAATATCCATTACTAAACCAAGCTAAGTTTTTTATATCCTTATACGTCTCAGGTTTTAAATCACGAATTTTTGGTAATTTTTTAAAATTTAAAAAATCTATTTTCAGTATCAAATAACGAATAGTTCGCTATATAATAAGCATCATTTGTTTCAGCAATACCAAACCATAAAATATTATTTAATATGGCGGGTTGATTGGAATAACGTAAATAATCTATATTATTTTCTTTTAATGATTTACTAAAAATGGAATCGATATACAGCTTATTAGCTAAAGTAAAGACCATATAAACAGAGCTTATTCCCAAACCCAATTTTAGCCAAAGTTTCCTTTTATTAGATTGTGGTTTAAAAAACATCAATGCAATCATACAAATTAAAAAAGGCAATGTATACAGAGGGTCTGCTACTGCAATATTATTAAATGCCACTCTATAATTTGAAAAAGGCGCAAATAATTGTGTGCCATAAGGCGTAAAAGAATCTAAAATAGGATGTGTAAATAGTGACCAAAAAAACAAAAGTATCCAATCTTTTTGATTTGTTGTATGTAAGCGTTCTCCGTTATTATAAAGTTTATAAACTAGCCAGCCTAAAAGAAATGCGGCTATAATTGAAAATAAAATAGAATGCATAAATCCGCGATGAAAAAACATCGCATCAATTTCATTGCCATAAAGCCAACTCCCAACAAAAACATCCAAATCTGGAATTGTGCCACCAATAGCTCCAAACAGTAATGCTTTATTTCCAATTTTTCTTCCTAAAACAGCTTCTCCACAGGCAGCTCCTAAAACAATTTGGGTAAGTGAATCCATTTATAATTTTTTATTAAAACACAAAAGTAAGCAACTCAATGCATTTGCATAACTTTGATGGAAATCGTAACATTACATTTCAAAAAAAATATATGAAGAGCCAAGATATAAAACCAAAATCACCACAAGACCAACATATCGTTGAAAATAAAGAACTTAACATTTGGGAAGCACTAGTTCCTGTGATTATTTTAATGGGTTTATTGGCTTACAATATTTTTTTTATTGAAGACCAAGAATGGTTTGGTACTTATACCAATCAAATTATTTTACTTCTAGGTGGTTTTATAGCTGTAATCGTTGGCTTTTTTAATAAAGTATCTTTTTCTTCTATACTTACTGAGGTATGGGAAAACTTAAGAAGCGTTTTTATCCCAGTATTAATTCTACTTTTAGTGGGTGCACTAGCAGGTACTTGGTTAGTAAGCGGAGTAATTCCAGCAATGATTTATTATGGCTTACAAGTGCTAAATCCGAGTATATTTTTACCAGCATGCGTTATTATTTGTTCTATAATATCGATAGCAACTGGAAGTTCTTGGACTACTTCTGCTACGGTAGGTATTGCGTTAATTGGCATTGGGTCTGCTTTGGGTATTAATACAGGAATGATTGCTGGCGCAGTAATTTCTGGAGCCTACTTTGGCGATAAAATGTCGCCGTTAAGTGATACCACAAACTTAGCCCCTGCAATAGCTGGGACTGATTTGTTTACGCATATTAGATATATGACTATTACAACCATACCAACCATAATAGTAACGCTTGTTGTTTTTGCCATATTGAGTGCATTCGGTGAAACGTCAGGTGATGTGGATATTACATATTTGCTTAGTTCAATTAAAGACACATTTAATATTACACCTTGGTTATTTTTAGTGCCTCTTGCCGTAATTGCACTTATCCTATTTAAAACTAAACCTCTTATTGCATTAAGCACAGGTGTAGTTTTTGCTATTGTTTTTGCTTTTATATTTCAACCAGAATTATTAACAGCCTTGGGAGATACAAAGTTTAGCTCTATAATAACATCCATATTAACCGAAACTCAAATAGAAACAGATAATGAAAAATTATATGATCTATTTTCCGCTGGGGGTATGGAAGGTATGCTTTGGACTATTTATCTAATTATTTGTGCTATGATTTTTGGTGGCATCATGGATGGGATTGGTGCATTAGCTAGAATAACCAAGTCATTATTAGCCGTAGCATCATCTGTATTTGGCTTATTTGCTAGCACGGTTATTAGTTGCTTCGGATTAAATGTAATTGCGTCAGATCAGTATTTAGCCATTGTAATACCTGGTAAAATGTTTAAACAAGCGTTTGAGGATAAAGGTTTAGCACCTGAAAATTTAAGCAGAACATTAGAAGACTCAGGCACAGTTACTTCCGTATTAATTCCGTGGAACGGATGTGGTGCTTATCAATCTGGAGTTTTAGGGGTTAGTGTTAGCGAATACATTCTCTATGCTGTTTTCAACTGGTTGAGTCCGTTTACAACATTACTTTTTGCCGCATTTAAAATTAAAATAAAACAACTTAAAGACAAATAACTGTAACTTATTGATATAAATTGTAGTCATAACTAATATCTATATATTGATAGGAAATTAAAATTTTAAAAAATCTAGAATTCTTAGTTGTGTTTTTATATTTGTATGTGAAAATTATTAACAACTTAAATATAAAAATATGTCATTAGTAGGAAAAAAATTCCCAAATTTAAACGTAGACGCTATGAATGAAATGGGCGATACTTTTAAAGTCAATGTTCTAGAAGAAGCCGTAAATAATAAGAAGAAAGTAGTTCTTTTTTGGTATCCAAAAGATTTTACGTTTGTATGCCCAACAGAGCTTCATGCTTTTCAAGCAGCTCTGGCAGAATTTGAAAAAAGAAATACCATCGTCATTGGGGCGTCTTGTGATACTCCTGAAGTTCATTTTGCTTGGTTAAGCACGTCTAAAGATCATGGAGGAATTGAAGGTGTTACTTATCCAATACTAGCTGATAGTAATAGAAATCTTTCTAATATTTTGGGTATTTTAGATATAACCAATGAAACTTTTGATGAAGAAACAGGAACTCTTCAAGTGGAAGGTGATAATGTAACTTACAGAGCCACTTATATTATTGATGAAGACGGATTGGTACAACACGAAAGCATTAATAACATGCCATTAGGTAGAAATGTTGGTGAATATTTACGCTTAATTGATGCTTTAACTCACGTACAAGAAAAAGGAGAAGTTTGTCCTGCAAATTGGGAAGAAGGTAAAGAGGCTATGCAAGCCAACGCAAAAGGAACTGCAGCTTATTTAGCTTCTCATTAAAAAAAAATATGATGTTAAAAGAATTAGATCAAGATAATTTATCAGAAATTATTTCAAATAATGACACTGTAATTGTGCAATATTCTGCCACATGGTGTGGAAACTGTAGAATTATGAAGCCGAAATTCAAAAAATTAGCTTCAGAGAATGACGCTATAGCCTTTGTAATTGCTGATGCTGAAAAGTTTCCAGAATCCAGAAAACTAGCAAATGTTGATAATTTACCAACTTTTGCAGCATTTAAAGGAGGTGAATTTGTAAGTCAAATTCAAACAAATAAACTTGAAGTTTTAAAAGATTTAGTAGATGAAGTTACCAGTAATTAAACACTTAACGCAGTTTATAGAAGATAATGACGAAGATTTTCTTGTTGAAACTATTGAAACTCTTGAGAACTTAACTGAAGTGCCATCATTAAAAGATGAAGAACTTGATGTTATTGGCGAACTTATTTCCAATATGTATGGCGCTCTTGAAGTTCATAAATTAATTAAAGACGGTACACCGAAAAAAGAAGCTTTAAATAACTTTATGAAACGTGTTCTAGGATCTATAGACAAAGAATAACAAATTAAATTATACTAATTAAAAGCGTTTTAATTAAATTAAGACGCTTTTTTTTGTACCAATATTAATTATATTCAAAATTTTTGGCAACAAAAACTATTTCAAAACTATTTTACTTTTAAGCAGTTTTTTTGAATTGAAAAAATTAACATAAACTGAATTTTAATAAAACCAATCCTATTATTTAACAACTTATTATTACTATTTTTATAAAAATTTAAAAATCATTAAATGGCAACAGTTACATTAAAAGGAAATAAAATAAATACTTCTGGCGAACTTCCTAAAATTGGATCAAAAGCTCCAAATTTTACATTAACAGCAAACGACTTATCTTCAAAATCTCTTACTGATTTTTCTGGAAGCAAGCTTGTTCTTAATATTTTTCCAAGTGTAGACACTGGAACCTGTGCACAATCTGTTAGACAATTTAATAAAGAAGCCAGTGAATTAGAAAACACAAAAGTACTTTGTATTTCTCATGATTTACCATTTGCACATGCTCGTTTTTGCGGTGCTGAAGGTTTAGAAAACGTTGTTAGCTTATCTGATTTTAAAAATGGTAGCTTTGGCAAATCTTATGGTTTAAATTTTGTTGATGGTCCTTTAGAAAGTTTACATTCAAGATGCGTAATTGTTTTAGATGAAAAAGGGATTGTTTTGCATACTGAACAAGTTGAAGAAATCGTTGACGAGCCTAATTATAAAGCGGCGTTAGAAGCCCTATAATCATCATATTAAATGGTTAAAAAAGAATCCTTCATAATTAATCGTATAAAAAGTGTAGGTTATGCTTTTAAAGGTGCTATTTTACTTTTAAAAACGGAAGCTAGTATTAAAATCCAACTTTTTATTGCAATTTTGGTAACCGCAGCAGGATTCTTCTTCAACATAAGTTCAAACGAGTGGATTGTGCAGTTTTTAGCTATTGGTGTAATAATGAGTGTAGAAGGTCTAAATACAGCTATTGAAGAAATAGCCAACTTTGTTCATCCAGAGCATCACAGCAAAATAGGTTTAATAAAAGATATAGCTGCTGGTGCCGTTTTTATTGCTTCTGTTTTTGCAGTAATTATTGGCTCGATAATATACATTCCAAAGTTTTTTTAATATACGATTACCTTTAGGATAAACGTTAGTAATTTGTATTTTTGTTAAAACTAACAGCGCATTAATGGCGAAACGCACAACCAAATCTAAAAAAGAACTTAGAAAAAAACCTAATTTTAAGTTGTCTAGCCAACAAAAATTGGTACTTGGCAGCTTTCTAGTCATTTTTGGTATTTTACTTTTTATTGCTTTTATATCTTTCTTTTTTACTGGTGAAGCTGACCAAAGTACAATTTCAGATTTTACTTCAAGAGATGCCAAAGCAGAAAATTGGTTAAGTAAAACGGGAGCTTGGTTAAGTGATTTTTTTATTCAACGTGGTTTTGGTGTTTCATCATTTATTTTTTCTGGTCTCATTTTTCTATCAGGAATTTACGTATTGATGAATTTAAACAAAGCGAAATTAGGTAAACATTGGTTTTGGGGTGGTTTAATCATCATTTGGCTATCTGTACTATTGGGCTTTTTTGCTGAAAATTATGGTATCTTAGGAGGTACTATAGGTTTTGAACTGAACACTTTTCTTCAAGATTATATTGGTAAAATTGGTATTATACTTCTACTCCTATTCGGATTAATAACTTATCTAGCAATTCGATTTAAAGTTACTTTTGAAAGTTTTACAAATCTCTTCAAATCTGCTAAAAATAATATAAAAGATGAGTTTTCTGAATTAAATGAAGATAGTTATGTGCCTTTAGATAATAACTTATCTGAAGAAGCTAAAGCTATTAAATCAGCTTTCGATATTCCTCTTGATGAAGATGATGAACCTATTAAAAAAGAAAAGACTACCAATAAAGTTGCAGCACCTTTGGAAGTAAATATTTCAAAAGACGAAGAAAAAGAAGAACCCAAATTGGAAATTAAGGTTGAGGCTGTAAAAGAAGAACTTTCTGAAACCGATAATCTTTCAAATAAGTTAGTAGCAGACTTTGGGCAGTTTGATCCTACTTTAGAACTTGGAAATTATAAATTTCCACCTTTAGATTTGCTTAAAAAGTATGATACTGAAGGCATAAAAATAAATCAGGAAGAGCTTGAAGAAAATAAAAATAAAATTGTTGAAACTTTAAGTAATTATAAAATTGGTATTGCTAGTATAAAAGCTACTATAGGACCAACCGTTACACTTTATGAAATTGTGCCAGAAGCTGGTGTACGTATTTCAAAAATAAAAAATTTAGAAGATGATATTGCCTTATCACTTTCGGCTTTAGGTATCCGTATCATTGCTCCTATACCAGGTAAAGGTACCATAGGTATTGAAGTGCCTAATAAAAATTCTACCATAGTGTCTATGAGATCTGTAATTGCATCAAAGAAATTTCAATCTTCCGACATGCAACTTCCTATAGCTTTAGGAAAAACAATTAGTAACGAAACGCTTGTTGTTGATTTAGCAAAAATGCCGCATTTGCTTATGGCAGGTGCTACGGGACAAGGAAAATCGGTTGGTTTAAACGCCGTTTTAACTTCGTTGTTATACAAAAAACACCCCGCTGAAGTTAAGTTTATTTTAGTCGATCCTAAAAAAGTTGAATTAACGCTGTTTAATAAAATTGAACGCCATTACTTAGCAAAACTTCCCGATAGTGAAGATGCTATAATTACGGATAATACCAAAGTTATTCATACCTTAAACTCATTATGTATTGAAATGGACAATCGTTATGAGTTGCTTAAAAATGCATTGTGTAGAAATATATTGGAATACAACGTAAAGTTTAAAGCTAGAAAATTAAACCCTAATGATGGGCATCAATTTTTACCTTATATTGTTTTAGTCGTTGATGAGTTTGCTGATTTAATAATGACGGCAGGAAAAGAAGTTGAAACTCCAATTGCTCGTTTAGCACAATTAGCCCGAGCTATAGGTATTCACTTAATTATAGCAACCCAACGACCTTCTGTAAATGTTATTACTGGTATTATTAAAGCTAATTTTCCAGCTCGTATTGCCTTTAGAGTAACCTCAAAAATAGATTCCAGAACCATTTTAGACGGCTCGGGAGCTGATCAACTTATCGGACGTGGTGATATGCTATATACACAGGGTAACGATTTAATACGAGTACAATGCGCATTTGTTGATACACCAGAAGTTGAAAAAATAACCGACTATATTGGATCGCAAAAAGCGTATCCTGAGGCTTATCAATTACCTGAATATGTTGGTGAAGAAAGTGGCACAAGTCTTGATATAGATATATCTGATAGAGATAAACTTTTTAAAGACGCTGCTATTGTTATTGTAACGGCTCAACAAGGTTCGGCATCATTATTACAACGTAAATTAAAATTAGGTTACAACAGAGCGGGTAGAATAATAGACCAGCTAGAAGCAGCAGGAATTGTTGGCCCATTTGAAGGTAGCAAAGCAAGACAAGTTTTAATTACAGATTTAGCAGCTCTTGATCAATATTTAGAAAATGAAATTTAATTTTACAATAAAATGAAAAAAATCATTACGATATTACTTGTATCCATCACGTTTAATAGTTTTTCTCAAAATAAGGCTAAATCTTTATTAAATGCAGTCTCAGAGAAAGTAAAAAGTTACGACAACATTTCCATTGATTTCAAATATGTTTTAGAAAATACTTCTGAAAATATTAAACAAGAAACGAAAGGGGACGTGATCATGCAGGGTGAAAAATATAAATTAAACATCCTTGGTATTACTCGTCTTTTTGATGGTAAAACGCTTTATAGTATTAGCCCTGAAGATGAAGAGGTTACTATTTCGTCAGAGGGCGACAACATGGAAGATGCTATAACCCCTAGCAGAATGTTATCCTTTTATGAAGATGGTTACATGTATGCTTTGGATATAGAACAAAATATAAAAGGAAGAAAAATACAGTATATAAAACTAACGCCTATTGATTCAAATTCTGAAATCAATTATATTCTTTTAGGAATTGATGCAAATACAAAACATATTTATAATTTAATTCAGGTAGGAAAAAACAAAACGAAAACAACGTTGACTGTTAATTCTTTTAAAACAAATGAACCTTTATCAAAAACCTTATTTACCTTTGATGCTAGTAAATATAAAGATTATTACATCAATAAACTAGATTAAGGGAATCCCGTGTGAAAATATTAGACCGTTACATACTAACTACATACCTTAAAACTTTTTTCAGCGTGTTTATAATACTCATGCTGATTTTTATTTTACAAACTATTTGGCTCTATATTAAGGAGCTTGCTGGAAAAGATTTAGATATTGGTATTGTATTTAAGTTTATTTTTTACTTTTTACCAAAACTTATTCCTTTAGTATTACCTCTCACCATACTATTATCCTCAATTATGGTTTTTGGTAGTTTTGCTGAAAACTACGAGTTTGCTGCCATGAAATCTACTGGGATTTCATTACAACGCGCCATGAAAGGCTTAAGTGTTTTTATAGTTGGTTTAGGTATTATCACATTTTTTTTTGCTAATAATGTTATTCCTTGGGCAGAAATAAACTCCTATAATCTTAGAAAAAACATTGCAAAATTAAAACCTTCAATGGCAATTGCCGAAGGACAATTTAATCCAATAGAATCAACACCCTACAACATTAAAGTTGAAAATAAAAGTGGCGATAGAGACCAATTTTTAGAAGATGTTACTATACATATTAAAGGGTTTAACGGTGCTTCTAGCACTACCATAAAATCAAAAACAGGAGAACTTGCTAGTGATAAAGATTCTAATGTTTTAAAACTTATTTTATTTGACGGAAATTATTATAATGATATATATCAAAGGGACTTAAAAAGCAGAAATAAAAAGCCATTTGCGAAAAGTTCATTTGAAAAGTATATTATCAATATTGACTTGTCACAACTTAACAATGTTGACATGGACGAAAAGTCTCAAACTGATAGGTACAGTATGCTTGATATTGCTGGGCTAAATATAGTGATAGACTCCCTTATAGAATATAGACAGAAGGAACATGAAGATATTTCAAAAAATTTATATCAACGTTCTGGTATGTTTAATAGAGCTGAAAATATGGATACATCTAAAAATGATTCTGTTTATAAGGATAATATATTGGATGTTTTTGATACCAAAAAAAAATACGAGATAATTGATTTTTCCTCTAGAGATATTATAAGCGCGAAACAAGTACTAACTCAAAAAGCACCACGTCTTAAAATCAATAAAATTGAATTTAATAAACATATTATTTCTTTTCATGAAAAATTTGCTTTAGGCTTTGCTTGTATTATTCTCTTTTTTGTTGGTGCGCCCTTAGGAGCATTAATTAGAAAAGGTGGTATTGGTTTACCTATGGTTATAGCTATATTACTTTTTTTAACCTATCACTTTATAGGTATTTTTGCAACTAACAGTGCAAAAAATGGTGAATTTAGCCCTGTTATTGCCAGTTGGTTTTCGACTTTAATTATGCTTCCCTTAGGTTTCTACTTAACTAAACGCGCCACTGCTGATAGAGGTTTGTTTGAAGTTGGTAATATTATGGAACCCATAAAAAAAGTATTGAATATAAAATTAAAGGACAGTGTCGATTACAAATTTTTATCATCTTACAGTGACGATGAATTGCTAGATACTATCATTAATTATAAATCTTTAGGACATGAAGAACCCATACGCTATGAAGCTATAAAACTCTTAAATAAAAAGGGGAAAACTAATGAAATGCTTCGTAATTCTGGGATTAACATAAACATTCATTATGATAGCTCAGATAAAATAGCATCACATTATAAACGCAATTCAAAATTTACATTTATTCTTTATAGTATCGCCATTGTTTTATTCATACTTTATTTTGTATTTAAAAATAATAAATTACCTTCAATAGCAACAGCCTCTATAAAACTTAGTTTCATTTCTTTTTTTATTTATATTGTATATTATATTAAATCTCTTTTTAATTTATTTAGTTTTTATAAACATTTAAATAAAAACGGAAAACGCCCAAATATAGTTTCACTGATTATTGCATTTCCGTTTTATGTGTTTGTTTATCCTTTTTTAAATCTTAAACTTAAGGAAGACTTAAAACAAAATTGTTTAGATTCTTTAAAATAAGCAATACCTTTGTAACATGATTACAAAAACCATGACTAAAACGGCTACTTCTAAGTTTAATTTAAATACTATTCATGATGCTATTGAAGACATTAGAAATGGTAAAGTTATTATTGTAGTTGATGACGCAAATAGAGAAAATGAAGGTGATTTTTTAGCTGCTGCTGATAAAGTGACTCCTGAAATGATAAACTTTATGGCAACTCATGGTCGTGGGCTTATTTGCGCACCTTTAACTGAAAACCGTTGTAAAGAATTAGAGCTCAACATGATGGTTCGGAATAATACCGACCCGATGGAAACAGCATTTACAGTATCTGTAGATTTGAGAGGAAATGGCGTTACTACGGGGATATCTGCAAGCGATAGATCAAAAACAGTAAAGGCTTTAATAGACTCTTCAACAAAACCTTTCGAGCTAGCACGTCCAGGGCATATATTTCCATTAGTGGCTAAAGAAGGTGGTGTTCTAAGACGCACAGGACATACAGAAGCTGCTATAGACTTTGCTAGATTAGCTGGTTTACAACCTGCTGGTGTTATTGTAGAAATAATGAATGAAGATGGTTCTATGGCACGTTTACCAGAACTTATTGAGGTTGCTAAAAAGCTCGATTTAAAAATTGTCTCTATTGAAGATTTAGTGGCTTACAGAATGCAACACGATTCTTTAATTGAGAAAAAAGAAGATTTTCAAATTGAAACTAGGTTTGGAAGTTTTAGATTAAGAGCCTATGAACAAACAACTAATAATCAAATACATATAGCACTAACAAAAGGTATTTGGAAAGATAATGAAGAAGTCCCTACCAGAATAAATTCTACATTAATAAACAACGATATATTAGGAACCTTAACCAATAACATTGACAAACAGTTAGATAAAATGTTTAAGGTTATAAATGATGAAGGAAAAGGAGCCATCATTTTTATCAACCAAGAATCTCAATCTATGAATATTTTAAATAGATTATCATTTTTGAAAGAAAATCAGCTTAAAAATGACGTCGTAAAAGCACCAAGAATTAATATGGATAATCGAGATTTCGGTATTGGAGCACAGATTTTACATGATTTGAATATTCATAAATTACGCTTAATTTCTAATAGCGGAAAAACCAAACGTGTTGGTATGATAGGTTATGGTTTAGAAATTGTTGATTATGTTCAATATTAATTAACTAGTATTTTCTTAGTTGTATTTATATTATTATAAAAAACCTTTAATATATAGATTCCTGAACTCATATATTTTACATTAATCTGTTTTCTATTAAATTTATAGTCTACTTCATTTTCTTAGTATTACTATTGTAACAGATGTTGTAACATGATACAACTTAGTATCAATTTTTATGTTTTGTAACTAAATAATTAGCCAAATCTTTTGCCTTTATTTTGAGTTCATCGTGCTGTTCATTAGTTCTACCTTTTACTGAAGCTTTGGTTTGGTAAGTGATTACGAAGAAGCTGTCATAATTTTCATTTAATATAAGTGCTGTGCCCGCTCTAGGCTGAAATGCGATATAACAATCGTCAGCCTCGGCCAAAAGAATATCCCTACCCATAAGTATTCCACTTGGTAGCTCTGTTTTGTCCTTTAAATAGCTCGCAATTTCTTTTTTGCTTTGCTTCTTACTACTCGGAACTGGTCTTAAGCGTAAAGTTGTACCTTTATTATCATGGCCTGCTCCAAAACCTTTAAGTTGAAAAACACAGTTGTCTGCAGATTTACTGTCTAATACTGTAATATCAGATTCTGGTATTTTTAGTATTTTGGCAAGTTCTGCACTAGAGACATTGCAGGTATAAGTATTAAATAAGCTACTATAATCTGAACTAGAGTTACTTGATTTAGCGGCTTCTTGCTTTGGTTCGTTTTCAACGGTTGTGCTTTTACCCTGTTTGGTTTCCGATTTACAGGCGACCAATAGTATTATGGCTGTAAGTGCCATTAGTTTTTTCATAATTATATTTTTAATTACTTGATTTTGATTCTATGAGATTTAATCGTGTTACTAATGCTTCAATAGATTTATCTTGAACAACATCTTTTGCTTTTTGTTCTTCAATAATGGCTTGTTGCTCTTGCAAGGCTTTAGTAAGCAAAGCAATAAGGTCATTGTAACGCACACTTAAATAGCCATTATCATCTTCGGTTAACAAGCCTTGGTCCGTATAGCCTACTTTTGCTAATAAAGCTTCAAGATCTTGGGCGACAAAACCCATTTCTCTTGTTTTCTTATCATTATTTTTTCGTGTGTAGTCTACAGGTTTTAGTTGCATGACCATATCTAGACCATAAGGTAAATTGCGGATGTTGTCTTTCCATCGTTGATCTGAAGTTATAGACCAATCTACTTGTATACCTGCGTAGGTAATAGCTGTATTGCCTATACGTACCTGGTTACTAGCTTTACTACCTGTTACTTGGGCGTCATAACCAATAGCAGTATTATTATGACCTGTGGTATTTTGGTCTAAGGCTTGATACCCACTTGCTGTATTGTTGTAACCATTAGTATTTAAACGCAAGGCTTCATTACCATTTGCTGTATTTTGAATTCCCGTGGTATTATCGTTCAATGCGAAATATCCCATGGAGGTATTATTGTTCCCTGAAGTATTATTGTTAAGCGCATGATATCCATTTGCCGTATTGTAACTTCTACCAATGTTTTTAGACAATGCGCCATGTCCGCTTGCTGTATTACGGGTTCCATCGTCATTTGACCGTAGGGATTCAAAACCGATGGCAGTGTTAAAATTACCAGTCGTATTTGAAAGTAACGTTTCGAAGCCAATTGCAACATTGCCTAAGCCACTTACATTTGAGGATAATGCTTTAAAGCCCATAGCAACATTATCATTATTCGTACCATCATCTAATTCTCCAGCGTTCCTTCCAATAAATATAGAACGCCCATCACCATCTACTTTGACATCATTTAGTCCGTTTAGGCTATTGACAGTATTTGCATTTAAATATTCTCTAGTAATTAAGGCTTTGCTTCCAGCAGCATCAATTTCTGCTATACTCAAAGATGGCGCTGTAATAGTTCCTTTTTTAAGAATTATTAAAGCATCTCTTCTAAATGGAGGTGCTTGATAAGGATTACCATTGCAAATAACAAATAAGCGGTTACCCGAATTCCATTGAGAGGTACTAGTCTCAGGAGTATAATCGGTATTCATTGTACCAATTGCGGTTTCGTTATTAGACCTAGTTATGGTATTAAAAGTCGATATAGATGGTATATTGGGTTGATTACTCAAATCATTATAATCGCCACTAAAAACATTTTCTGCGGTTGAGGCATGCATTGCATAAGGGACATATTGAAAAGATATAGTCCCTAAAGCAACAAAACTATTATAGGGTTCTCTATCAATTTCAGTTTTTAGCTGGTAAAGCGAGCTCCAATCTATGGCATAAAAATCTCCAATTATGCTTCGGTTCCTGTTCCAATAAGAACTATAACAATACCATTAGAATCTGTTGTAGTGGTGTGTGTTTCGCTGTATTCAACATTATCACTTAAGGCTAATATCGAAAATTTTACTTTTAAGTTCTGGTTAGCCATAATAGTACCATTATCATCCTTAATGACGGCTTTATAGTTTATGCCTACGGTTTGCGCAAAGCTTGATATTGAAATTAATAGCGTAATGAGTAATGTAATTGCATTTTTCATGATTTTATTTTTTAATATGAGGTTAATTCTTAAATTTTTGTGATACTAGCAAAGCCATTTCTTCTGATTCAAACAACTTTTTAAATTCTCTTTTAAAAATGGCTCTTAATGATTTTGTGTAATTCTTTGTTAATTCATATTTATCTTGTCTTTCAAATTTTCCACTTATGGTGATGCCTTTTAATTCGAATTCAATTTTTGAGTCCACTTTTTTTGGTATGAGTAATAGACTTATATATTTATCGCCTGTCCAATCCACATTATGCAATGCAGAATCTGATATTTTATGATGACTTGTATAAGCGTTGAGCATACTTTTTAAAACAATAGTATCTTGATCTTTAAATGAAATGGTACAGAAGAGTTGCTGATATTTAGTGACTTTAAATAATATTTCTGAGCTTGTGGCCGTCTCAAAACTATACTTCCAAAAAACTGGACCACCATAGCGACCTTTGTATAATTCTTTTTTAGCTTCTTTAGTTAGATTATCTTCCTCTATGTCATAATCGTTTCTTAGATCGAGTGTTTTACTTAAGTCGCCCATACCACAATAGGCCTTGTTGTTTTTCAATTCCACTTTAAAATCAGGTGCAACACTAGTATTTAAAGCGTCTTTTAATTGCTCTACTTCGTTTTGTTCTAGCTTTTGACCATCCATCATTTGAAACATGAAAATGGATACAATACTTAATACAAGATCTTTACTGTTCATAATTAAAGTTTTACTGATTGTTTTCTAGTTTGGCAAAATCAAAATCTCTACTCTTCTGTTTTTTGCTCTATTTTCGTCTGAATCATTTTCTGCCAAAGGTTTAGATTCTCCATAGCCTTTTTCTTGCCATTTAAATTGCGTACTTGGTATCAATTGTCTCAATGTCTTCGATACACTTTTGGCTCTCGCCAAAGACAACGCGTTGTTTGTGGATTCACTGCCGACATCATCAGTATGGCCTTCTACAATGACTTTCCCTTTTTTGAGTACGGTTATACTGTTTACCAATTTTTTTATGGCAGAAATGCCTTCTGGTTTTAATTCACTTTTGCCAGAATCGAATAGCACCTGACTATCAAGATTCAATCGCATCGCAGAACCAATAGCCGCAATAGCATCAACATCGGCACCAGGCACTCCACTTTTTTCTTTAAGATCTTTGAATCTTACATAATAAAAGAGTTCGTTAGGCTTTACAAACGAACTGATATCTACCTCAGCCACTCCGCCATCAATCTTTCCTATTTTTATCCAAGTTTTACCATCTTTAGATATTTCTAGGTCTGTGGGTTCTAACTGCCCAATTTCAAACAAATATAAATCGGGCCCATTAACATCTACCAAAGCATTATCCATAAAACGAACCGTAAGTGTGCCTCCAAGACCAAGACTATAAATGCCAGTAGCATCATCAAATGTTTCTATAACATCTGGTTCACCAAGTACATTATTCACCTCTTGGGTTAATAGTTTTGGATGGTTTACGTTTACAACTTCGTCTGCAAACGACAATGGTCCCAATGGTAAATACACGGTTTTTTTAAGGTTACCAACGTAACTGAGACCAACATCATCTCCGTAAAACAAATCTGGATTTAATTGTTTGAATTTTCTTTTGGCAGCTTCCGATTTACGAACAATATCCTTGTGGAAAATGTTAACTGATTTTTTTCTATTTTCAATAGCACGCTGAAATCTTGGGCTTGCCTTTAACTTTCCTGAAGCTATTGCTTTCTCGGTGTCCTCCAGTTCTACAAGAAATTCCCTAGACTCCTTTTCACTATGCATATGGAGGGACTTATCTCTATATGCCATGATTTTTTGGTTTTCTTCGATACTTGCCGGGATTTCATGTTTTCTTTCTACATCTCTCATGACGTATCCTGCTTCTGTAAGGTCCAATTGAGACATCATGTTAGTGCCTGCCAAGGAGTCTATTGTTTTTAATTTTGCCATGGTGGCTTCTGGTCCTGATTCGGCTTGCACTATTAAAATGGCTTCTTCCAATGAGACGCCAGTTGGTGTTTTTTTTGAAGTCAACTGTTCTTTGGAGATTCTACCCTTATGGATGGGTTCATTTTGTTGCGCTTCCATCCTTTCTTTCATGGCTTGTTGTGCAAGCACTTTAAGACTATCTGGATTATTGATGAGTTTTTCCAATGATTCACGTGAAACTCCGCTTTCTACCAACATATCGATCAATGTTTCAGAATCCAATTGAAAGTCCACTTCACCCTTTTTTTCTGAACTTTCGAGTAAACCCTTGCCCATGTTGAAAAGATCGTTCAGTTCTGAATTAGTGTTTGCTTTTGAAGTTTTATCAGTATCGCTTATAGCATTTTTATCAGCATCTGAACTTGTGTTGGAATGCGAACTCACATCATCGTTAGACGCTTTGGAATCACCTGATTTGTTCCCACAGGAATAGGTAACAACTACAATTAATAAAATAAAGATTGTTTTTTTCATAACTGTTTTTTTATTTATGAATTTTAGATGCTTTTAAAGCATTTATTACTGCAAACATTTGAAATTCGTATCCATCTCTACTCCTAAATCTACCATTTACGGTTCCGTAACAAGCACTAACCTCTTTAAGATCTAATTCCATTGATTCGATATATTCATCAAATTTTTTGTTATATGCTTCTTTCAATTGGTCCATAGCTGGTCTAACTTTGTGTAAAAGAATTGGTGTCCACGCCATTCCACCTCCACCTGGAAGTGAAGACAATGCATTTCCATACTCAATCCAATCATTTAAATCGTTAACTTTTTTTAAGTAATATTTCTGAAGAAAATTAAAGTAAGCACGATGCGTTATGAATTTATTAAAACCACGTTCAATACAATTTCGACAAGCTTGAAGATCTTCACAATAAAGCAAAATTTCACCACCATCGTCATTATCGCGATCAAATACTTCATCCTCTGGTGATAATAAATCAACTTGTTGTTGCAATTGCTGTACTTGTTGCCTTAATCTATTGAGCTCTTCATTAGTTCTATTGGAAGGTAGATTTCTTTGATCGCCTTCGGTATCTTCTCCTAGACTGTCTGCTCCATAATCACTATCAAATTGTTCATCTGCATCACGCATGTTCCTGTTAACTTCATCTGCTTCGTCTCCCGTTAATTCTTTTGTACCAGCACCAAGTTCTATACGCACAGGTGTGTAAACTCTACCGCTTTTATCGGGTCCCTTGACGCTACTTGATGCATCGGGAACTGGAACTTGATTGCCTACATTTTGATTCTGATATTCAAAGAAAACCGGTGAATTGCCTTGACCAGAAACAGGAACTAATTTGGGTTGACTGTTTTGTGCCATACATAATGGAATCGAGCAAAAGACAAGCAATAATAGGGTTGCATTTTTTGAACCTTTTCTATTGATTAAAAATAAAATGAGAAGAATTATAATTGTGACTAAAAGACCTATTACGACGTAAGTAAGTGTTTGATTACCGCTATTATTTGTTGTGTTTGATCCAGAATTTGAGTTACTGGATTCTGAAGTGGTGTCATTTTCAAAGACAGCACTACCAAACCCCATTTTTCTTAAATGTGTTGCGTATTCTTCCTTATCATCTGTTAAGCGAATTAGAGACTTGGTAGATGGAAATTGTAGGCCTACTTTAACCGTAATCAAATAAGGAATGCCAGCGACTTCTGACCGCACTCCGAGTCCAGCAATATTCATGGTCCTAAATACTTTATCTACAAATTTATTTCCATCTGTTGATACTTTAGACTCTACTTTGTCCCAATTCTCTTTGTGGAAGCTAAGATCTATGTTGTGATCAGGTGCTTTTGAGATAATTCTAACCCTAACTGGCGCTTTAACATCCAAACCGTTAACAATAAATCTTTGTAGAGAATCCACTCCACCAGTAGTCCACTCCATTGCACCAGCATACATACCATTATCTAGTTTTTTGAGTTTAATCTCGTGAGTTATAATTTTTCCGAAAGGATCTATGAGTTGAGAAAAACCTAAATAGCTAAAGGCAAAAAACAGAAGTGTGATGATAGTTTTCATAATCTGTATTTATTTAAAATGCTTAATTGTTTTGAGAACCGAACAACTTTTCAGAATCTGAATAGCCAATACCACTAAAATTAAATGGTGTAATGGATATGACACTCATAGATTCGTCATCTAAATTGCCTTCGTTAAAGCGTATTTTCATTTTTGTAACTTCAGCACTGCCAGATGCTGAAGGTTTTGATAAATCTAAAGTGCCTGAAATTTCGCTTTCTGGTAACCGCGTACCTCCTATATGCATTAGCTGATACATAGCGCTCATTGTGCCGCCTCCTTTTTTTGGGGTTTTGAGAATGACTGAAACTTTTTCTAATACATTGGTGTCACCATCATAAAACAGTTGTACACTTTCTTTACCTTTTTCTAATTGCTTAGTAAAAGTGATTATCGCCGTACGTTTTTTTGTTTTTTTGTTTCTGCTTACAATGCCAGAGGCTTTGGTGTAATACCAGTCTTTACCGTTGATTTTGCAAAGAAGAGTGCCGTTGGATTCTGGTTTGGTTTTAGCCGTTGACGTCGTGTTGGCTATTTGCTCTTTTTGTTCAACTTTAACATCTTTATGTACTTCTTTTCTACAAGATGCCAGTAAAAAAATAACTATTAATGTGATGTGTTTTATCATGGGTTTTTATTAATTAATTTTTTGTTTTTTAAATATTCTTAATCCTCCAAATAAGTAAACATATACTTGATATACTCGTAAATCATCCCAAAGTCTAGGATTAGATTTATCCCAAATGCCATAGTAACATGTCGTTTCAGCTAATCCTGGAATTTGTGAATCTTCGATTTCATAGTCTTATTTATTAAATGTGGTTTTCTTAATGACCTTGTTTTTGTACATGATTTTTAGAACATACTTACCAGGCTGTAAATAATTAATATTAAGATGGATTACTTTTGTTTGAATAACATCAATCTCCGCATGATAAATTGTACGTTCTTTCTTCATACATAGCAAATCTACAAGTAAGACAATCAGGACGCTATGAGATATGTAACAGAAGCTGTGACTATTGTAACAAGCCAGTTATAATGGGAGATACAAGTCGTAAAAGTGAGCTATTTTAAAAATTAAACGCCCTTTGCAAACTCAGTTGGAGTGCAATTATAAGCTTCTTTAAAAGTTTTAGCGAAGTAAGAATGATCATTAAAACCAACAGAATAGCCTACCTGAGAAATATTTATATCTGAAGTTTTTAATAAGTCTGCAGCCAATTTTAATCTTTGAGATCTTACAAACTCTGAAGCAGATAATCCTGTAAGAGCCTTAATTTTTCTATGTAATTGCATCCTGCTCATACCAACAGCTTTACTAAAATCTTCAACATTAAAAGAAGATTCTACAAGCTTATCTTTCAATACTTGCTGTACTTTTTTAAGAAATTCTTCATCTAAATTTGTAACACCAATGTCTTTGGGCGATAATATAATTTCCTGACTATATCTATTTTGTAGTTTGTTTCTTATGCTTATAAGATTAGATACTTTAGTTTTTAAAAATTTTGAATTGAAGGGTTTAGTTATGTAATCATCGGCACCTATTTCAATACCCTTAATGGCATTTTCATCACCAGCCTTAGCTGTTAATAGTATAATGGGGATATGACTTGTAAGCTCATCATTTTTTAAACGTTCTGTGAGCTGTATACCATCCGTTATAGGCATCATAATATCTGATATTATTAAATCTGGAATATGCTCTAACGCCAGTTTAATTCCTATGTCGCCGTTAGATGCCAATAGAATATTATAAGTGCTTTCAAAAGTTTGTTTTAACAAGGTTCTTACGTCGTCATTGTCTTCAACAATCAATAAAATAGGCTGTTCATTCTCTACAAATTCCTCTGGCTCAAATGTATTGGTTTGCATCGATTTGCTTGTAAATAACGTATTGCTTTCTTTAGTTGTTATAAAATGTTCGTCTTTAAAACTATGTTTATCTACTGGTAATATTACTGTAAAAGTGTTTGATTTGTTAGGAGAACTTTTTACGTGAATTTTTCCTTGATTTAAATCCACTAGTTCCTTTACTAGCGCGAGACCAATTCCTGTACCTTGATTTTGGTCATCGGTTTTATAAAAGCGTTGAAAAATATAATTTAACTCTGTTTCTGTTAATCCCTTTCCTGAGTTTTCTATTTTGAAGTAAAGTGTGGCGTTTTCAATAAAAGCATCACATTGTATTGTACCGTTTTCTGGTGTGTATTTTATAGCATTCGATATAAGGTTTAAAACTATTTTTTCAAGTGCATCCCTATCAAAAAAGACATCCTCAGTATATGGACTTATATTTAGGCTATAATCAATACTTTTTTGCTTTGCCGAATATGAAAAAGATTCACCTAAGGCACTAATGAAACTAATAACATTAGATTGTTGAATGTTTAACCTTAACTGTCCTGCATCAATTTTTGAGAGATCCAACAACTGATTAATAAGTGATAATAAACGATCTGAATTTCTTTTAGCCATTTCAAATTGTTGTCGTTTATTATCGGATAGGTTGTCGTCTTCTAAAATAGTTTCAATGGGATTTGTAATTAACGTTAAGGGCGTACGAAACTCATGTGAAATATTAGCGAAGAAATTAGATTTTGCAGTATCAAGTTCTTTTAGTTTTTCTGCTGTTTTTTTTCTATTTCTGTAAAGTAAATAAAAAAATAATCCAAGCAGACCTATTATAATAATCCCTCCCAAAAGTAAATCTCTCTGATTCTTTTTTTGCTGAAGCGCTAATTCATTTTCGGCTTTTAAAGTGCTGATTTCTTTATCTCTTTGTGAGGTTTGATATTTTCCTTCAATTTCTTTAATCTTTTCAGCAATTTGAATCTCATTAAGAGAATCCTTTATTTTATATCCTATTTTATTTAAGTTATTCGCTTTTTCATGATTTCCCATTTGTGTGTAGGTATCTGCCATTATAAATGCTAATTCTTTTTCAATAAGACTGTTATTTATACTTTTATTTAATTGTAGACCAATTTGAGCCCAAGAAAGTGTTTTTTTTAGGTTATTTTGTAGCAAAGAAAGTTTTGCCAATTCAATAGCATTTGTAGCCGCTTCTAAATTGTATTTTGATTGCTCAAAAAAATCAAAAGATTTTTTAAAAAGTAATTCTGCGTCTTCTAATTGATTTTTTTCTAGTTTAATTTTAGCCAGTGCAATGCCAATTTCTGCGGCATTAGTTAAATCATTGATTTTATAAAAAAAAGATTGTGCTTTAGTTAAAATAGTATCTGCTTTGTTTAATTTTTTCTTTTTAAAATAGAGCTTACCTAATTCTATATTATTAGTACTCATATAATATTCTGCTGCTGTAGATGGTAATTTCTCAAACTGATTGTTTGCCTTTAAGTAATAGGATTCCGCAAGATCAAGATCATTAAATTTTAAATAGATACCTCCTAAATTTTGATAGGCTGCTGCAATAACATCTGGTCTTAAGGCTTTTTGATTATGCATAGAATCGACTTTAAGGAAATAAATTTGAGCCTTTTCGATAAAATCTTGACGTGAATAAATGGTACCTAATGCAGTATAGGTATCAGCTTTGGTCATATATGAAAGTTCTCGATCTGAGTTAATGTTTTTGAGTGCCTTATCGCAAGCTATTTCTGCTTCTTTATACTTGCCCAAGAGATACAAATTTCGGCATAAACCGTTGTAAGCTATGGCTGCTCCTATACTATACTTTTTGTTTTCCGCGCGTTTGGCAGAACTTTCTAAATAATATGAAGCCGAATCAATTTGTTGAGTTCTTCTAAAATATTGTGCGTATAAATATTCGGTATCTGCAATCCCATTTTGATAGTTCTTTTTTTCAGCAAGCTTAAAACTTTTTTTTATATAATAAAGAGCGCTATCTGGTTTTGGATTTATGTGTTGAATTACTTTTTTCTTAAATTCAGAAATTATAATAGAATCTTTATGATATTTAGCTTGAGAAACAACAACTGTATTATAAAACAAGAAAAATAGAAGTATAAAATATCTCATATTTTCGTATATCAAAATTATTGCAGCATACTTGTTAACTTTTAATTTTTGAAAAAAATGTGTATGTAATTTTAGCACTATTTCTTGTTTTTAAAATTACTTAACGAAAAAAGCACGACATTTTTTAATCATGATTTTCATTTTTAAAGGTATGAAGCTTTACATTGCACAAAGCCGTGGTCAAGAAATTGTTGACTACAGAATACTATCAATTAATTACCTCAAAAACATTAAACAATCCTTTCGTTTTCGAGTTTGGTACTCCAGAAATAAAAGCATACTTACCGGGTTTTAAATCTGCATAAAAGTAGCCTGTACTTTCTGCTGGCATATCGTTAACACCCCCTAAAAAAGTAAAACCGCTAGGGACTGGAGTAATTAGCCCTTTAGGATCTGACCAATCCATCCAAGCTTCTAATTCATCTTCATTAGCATAACTCTCAAGTTTCACTAAGTTTAAATCATGCCAAATAAAATTTTCGTGAGGTTTTTGGTCTTTTACATAGACAGAAAAAATATGTTTTCCCTTCGTAATTCCTTTATTGTAAGTAATACCATCTTCACCAGACAATGTGATATTTACCGTAGCTTTTGGTGGCATATTACCACTACCTTGTTCTGTAACTATAATAGGTTTTGCCATACCCATAAGCGTGTGAAATTTACCATTAGGCATTTTAACATAACATTCCATAATATAATACCCTGGTTTTAATTTTAAAGTAGTAATTGCTGTATGTTTTGGTGCAATTAATCCAGCTCCCCCAGAAAACACAATATCATCATACCACTGGGGTAATTCACCAAACGCTGAAAAACCTTCTTCAGTTTTACCTTCATTAATTAAATCCATCCCTTTTTCAAATACTGGGGCAATATCAGATATAGCGTTTTCTGCGGTTTTACCTTCTGGGTATTTATCTAATAAAAAGAAATGTGTTTCGTTTGACAGGTTTTCGTACTTAAACGTATTCCATCCAGATGGAATGGTATCGAGAGACTGAAAATCCATACTTCGTGTAACCACACTTATTACATTTGTGGGTTCCTCAATGACGCCTTTTACATGAACTACAGTTTCTTTAATCTTTTTTTTGTTTTCTTTTGGGTTATTATTACAAGAACATTGTAATAATAAAAGTACTGCGATTGTTGTTATTGAAAGCCATTTCATATACTTAATAGATTTTAAATTAATCTGAATTATTATTAATTAATCATTATAAGGCAATACTTTAAGCCTTTTACTAATTTCTATCGCCTTTGCAGTTTGCCACAACGAGTTTATGTCATCTATAATGGTGCGAAGGTCTTGTAGTAATTTGTTTTTTTCTGTTGGGTCTATTGTGCCACTATAGTTTTCACAACTACAATCCTCCAATAGATTTTCAGCACAATAAGGATCTGCAACTGATCTAATAAGTCTATACGGATAAAGTATAGGCCAACTGTCTTTCATAGCACCTGGGGCATCATCACTGTTAACACTCATAAAATCTCTTATGGCTAACATCACATTAATAAGATCAACATCTTCTAAGTTCTTATTATCTGGATGCAACTTATCAATGCAGTAAATATCTAAGTTGAGTGTTAATAAATACATGGCGTAATCCTGTAATACTGCTTTTTTAACCTCGCACGTTAATAGCTCATTAGATTTTAAAGCCATCTCATATTCACCAATTTTTAACACCTTAATTAAGGTATTGTACATACAAATATAGGTTCCATCACAACCCTCATTAGCCAGTACGCCACCAGTTATGTCAGTAGAAGGGAATGCTCCAGTAGCCCCAGTGGGCATCAAATACATTTTTTAGATCAATTAGATTAATATCCTTCAAATTTTCTCTTTCAGAATCTCCTTCATCGTCACTTGGTTCATTATCATATAAATCAAAATAATCTTCGGGAACAGGGGTTTGTGCAATTGCGTAGTTTATAAAACACAAGCTTAGTAGCGATACAATAAATAGTATTTTTTTCATATCTTTTTTTAGATGTTATTTTACATCCCAGCCTTATAATCCTTTTTGTGTAATTCCAGAGAATTTTCTTTTAACTCGGTGCAAACCATGAGCATATTGTCCTTTTTCTTTTTATGTGAAGTATACAGCATTTCCATGACTAAGGATTTTTCATTAAGCGGTAACCCCTTATCCTTTACACTTTTTGGTAAGGAACTAAAATTGGCATACACGCCGTTTAAACTTACTGGAGCATCATTGGTGACCCAAAATTTTACAATACCGTCTTCTGAGTTTACTTGAAATCCATTACAACGATACCCCAGAATAGTTTTCCCTTCAATTTGAACAATATCTACATCGTCTTCCTCTTCAGAAAATAATTTCTTTCCGAATTTTTTTTCTACTTTTTGTAAATTAGGCATTCTCATTTTCATAGCCGTTTTTTGTTGATCATTATTCATAAATGTGACCATGAGATTCTTTTTTAAATCAAGAACAATAATTTGATCAAGTTTTTGATCGTCCAATTTATTGCCAAAATAGGCTACATTCGGTTCTAGTAAATATTCTAAGGCATTGGTATCTTTACCGCTGGTTATCTCATAAGTTAGTGCGTAAGAAAAGGTGTAGATATCTGGAACGCCTTCTAACCCTCCTCCAAAAAAATTGCCCATTTTTTTCTCATTGGCTTGTTTTTCTTCTTCTGACAATTCCTTACCTGAATTTTTATCTGTCTCCTCTATTTCATTAGATTTTTTATTTTTACCGCCTTCAGTAGCGTCATCGATCGTTTTACCTGTTTTTTTGCTAACCTTCTCGTCAGTCTTATTGAGAATAGTTCGTTCAGCAGCTTCTGCAGCTCTATCTTTTAGTTTTTTTAGAAATTGAGCTTCTGCATTGCTATTAAATAAAAGACCAATAATTAGTGTCGTTATAATTTTTATTTTCATGATTTTCATAATTAGTTATTTGATTTAAATATTTTCTTTAAGCGTACTTAAGTAATTATTTTACAGGTATTTGAAAAATACATTCTTATTTAGCTTATATCAATTTAATGGTTGTAAAATTTATATAACTATATCTTTATTCAATATTAACGCCATATTCTATATACAATGCTTTTTACTAGATTTTAAAAAAGGGAATAAATCAAATTATACATTTTCAATACTCCCCTTTTTCTCACTCAATTAATAGCATCTTTATTTCTTTAGTTTGATGGACTTTATAATTTTATTATTAAGGGTGAAATTAAACCTGTAATTCCCGTTTTTTAAATGATCTATACTTAAATAAATAGGTTTTGACTCCTTATCATATGCATTCATGTTTTTATCTGTCAACATGGCTATAAATGTTAATTTTAGGGTGACTTGGGGAATTTATTGAGTGTAGGACTCAAGAAAGATTTTCATCTTCATGACAAAACTATAAGAGTTTATAATGAAAAGATACTACATATGTAACAAAGTATCGTTCATATGTAACATGTTTGAAAAATAGGTGTTTTTAAGCTTTATTTTGGTACTCAGTAGGTGTGCAGTGATAGCTTTTTTTGAAACATTTAATAAAATAGGATGGTGTACTAAATCCTGTTTGATAAGCGATTTCAGATATCGTATTACCTGATTTTTGTAATAACGCCATAGAGCATTTTAAACGTTGGGAACGAATAAACTCGGTTGTAGATAAGCCAGTAAGCGCCTTTAATTTTCGGTGTAATTGCATTCGGCTCATTAACATTTTCTTACTAAAATTTTCCGCATCAAAACTAGAATCTGTAAGATTTTCGTGTAATACGCTTTCAACTTTATTTAAAAATTTTTCATCTAAAGATGTAATGGCTATATCTTTTACTTCATGCGCTATATTTTGACTATATCTACTCTGAAGTGCTTTTCGTAGTGCAATAAGGTTGGCAATTCTAGTTTCTAGTATTCTAGATTTGAAAGGCTTAGTCATATAATCGTCCGCCATAGCCTCTAAACCTTCTAATTCACTCTCATCATCTCCTTTTGCAGTAAGTAATATAATGGGGATATGGCTGGTAAGTTCATGTATTTTTAAAGTATTACATAGCTCTATACCATTAACCATGGGCATCATAACATCGCTAATAATAAGGTCTGGAATATTTTTAATAGCTTTAGTAATTCCGCGCTTTCCATTAGCTGCAGTTATAATTTTATAACTATTTTCAAGACACGATTTTAAATAGTCCCTAATATCTTTATCGTCTTCAACTATTAAAATAAGAGCTCTATCTTGTAGTAATTTGTGTTTTACTTTAGTTTTTTTATTAGTGGATTTGTCTTTTACAGGTTTTTCAATGATATCTTCAGTTTTGTATGCAGCTTTTGTAATAGGCAATGTTATCGTAAATTGAATGTCATCTGAATTTATCACGTTTGCAACAATGCTACCGTTTGATAATGTTACCAATTCTTTTACCAAAGCAAGACCAATACCTGAACCTTCTTGTTCTGAATGCCCTCTGTAATATCTGTTAAATAATTTATTGATATTTTTTGGATTGATTTTACTGCCATTATTTAAAATGGTGATGATAACATGATCATTTTGTCTATTAATTTCAAAAATAATACGACCGTTCTTGGGAGTGTATTTTAAGGAATTAGATAGTAAATTTGTAATTATTTTTTCAATGGCATCTTTATCAAACCACACTTTTCTAATGTCAGCTATATGATACGAAAAATCAATTTTCTTTTTTTTGATATTATATTTAAATGCAGATACCAGTTGTTTTACAAAGGGACTTAAATCGTTTTTCGAGACATTTAACTTTAAGCTTCCTGCTTCTAGTTTTGATAAATCCATTAATTGACTCACTAAGTTTAACAAGCGCTTAGCATTTCTATGAACCAATGACAGTTCCATTTTATCTCTTGAACTGATATTCTTCTTTGAAAGCTGATTTTCAATAGGGTCTAATATAAGTGTTAAAGGAGTTCTAAACTCATGCGATACGTTTGCATATAATTTTGTTTTAAGTTCATCTAAATTTTTTAAGCGCTCTGTTTCGGTATGTTCAATTTGTAATTGTGCTTTAATTTCCCAACGCCATTTCAAATATTTATAAATTACGAATGCAAAAAATAATATTAAAAGCGCATATAGTGCCTTAGATATATTAGAAAAATACCACGGTTTTAATATTTTAAATTTAAACGTAGCAGGCGTTGTATTCCAAATACCATCATAATTACTCGATATTACTTGAAATTCATAATCATTAGGAGGTAAATTAGTATAATGTGCTATATGGGCATTTTTTGAATGTATCCAATCAGCATCATTATTTATTAACCGATACTTGAATTGATTTCGTTCTGGTTGCGAAAAATGTAAACTTGAAAATGTAAACGTTAAAGTATTTTGGTTGTGTTTAAATGTTTTATTTGGTATTATCTCAATAGGCTTATTAAATAAATCTAAATTATTAATTACCGTTTTTGGTTTTACGGTATTTAGTGTTAATTGATTGGGGTGAAACCAGTTTATACCATCTAGACCACCAAAATAAAGTGTGCCGTTGGGTGCTTTATAATAGGCTCCCGTATTAAACTCTAAGGCCTGTAAGCCATCATAATTATTATAATTTTCAATAGATGGCTCACCGTTTTTTTCTAATTTGAACTTAGTCAATCCAAGGTTACTACTTAACCATAGGTTATCATCATCATCTGAAAGAATACCGTATATCACATTATTGGGTAAGCCATCTTCAACAGTGTAATTAGTTACATCGCCTGTTTCTATTTCAAATCTTTTAAGCCCATTACCAAAAGTACCAACCCATAAAATGTCGTTCTTAAAAAACAGAGATTTTATTGGGCCTTGTAATTTTTCGATTTTAGTAATATTATTTGTCTTTTGGTTGAGTTTAAATACCCCATTATTTTCGGTAGCCATCCATAATTCTTCATTATTTCCATAAACAATTGTTCTTATATTGTTAGAGGTAAGATTTGAGTTTTCAGTATTATAAATTTCTACGATACCTGTATTTTTGTCGAATAATATAAGTCCTTTACTTTCGGTACACAACCAGCTTTTTTCGCGGTTGTAAGTCACAATTTTCCAAATAACATCTTTTGAAAGCTCTTCAAAATAATTTATTTTACCCGATGACTCTAAAATATTTAAACCAGAGCCTTGATGCCCGATCCATAGAGAATTATCAATATAATTTAAGCTGATGATACGATTACTGGCAATATTAGAATTGGCAATAGTTAATGTTTTATAAATATTCTTTTCAATGTCAACAAACGTTAATCCTTTTCCAGAGGTACCTATCCAAATATTTTGATTTTCATCTGAAGCAATTGATCGAACCACATCAATATTTACAGATTTTGGCATTTGTTTATTAGTTAGCACATTAAATTTAATTAAATGCTTATCATAATAACTTAATCCAGCCCCATCGCTTCCCAACCACACAATACCTGTATTATCTTGATATAAACATAACATATCATTATAATGAATAGCAAAAGGGTTCGTTTTATTTTCCAGAAAGTTTAAGGTTTTGTTGTTTTTTATATCCAATAAAAAAGCACCTGTGCCATAGGTTGTTACCCATAGTCGGTCTTCATCGTCTATCAACAAATCCTCAATATTTAAATTTTCAGTTATCTGCTGGTTAGTAAAAGGTGCTATTGTGATTTCATTATTTTTTTTTATAAATAAACCATGCCCATAACTACCAACCCATAAATCTCCATTTTTTGATTGTTCAATCGCACTAAAATTTACAGTATTATAGGCAGGTGTTACGTTAATATATTTGCCATCATCATCGATTTTAAAAACAGCTCCGTTTGTAGCAACCAAAAGGCCTAGCTTAGACTGAAAAAAACTATTTATGGTTTTATTTACATCACTTGGTTTGAGAATTTGTATTGTGTCTTTGGATTTTGCATCAATTTTAAAAACACCTTTGCCATAAGTACCTATATATAAATTTAGTAATTCATCTTGAAAAATGGCACTTACAGCATTGAATTTATCAATTAGTTTAAAATCATCTTCTTTAGGATTATAGAGTTCTAATTTTCCTGAATTTGTAATAATCCAAAGTCGGTTTGTTTTGTCAATATATATCTTACCAAGATGGCTAAAGTTTGGGCGTGTGATATCTTCAAACTGTTTGTCGTAAGTTTTAAATGTAAAACCATCATATCGATTTAGACCATCTTGAGTAGCAAACCACATATAGCCAATACTATCTTGGGCTATACTAATAACACTATTTTGCGATAAGCCATCTTCAATAGATAGATGGCTAAATGCAATTTGAGATTGAGATAAAATGAGTTGTGAGAAAGGTAAGAAAAACCATAATATAGAAATACGCAGATAGTACAATAAGTGCCGTATTAATATCATTTAATCTATAGTATAAGATTCTTCAAGAAAACCAAATTTAATATTTAAAGTTAATAATTTATTTAAATATACAAATGATAATGAGAAGTTTATATAATTTCAATAATGATAACTAATTAAAATTAGCGATTGAATAAGACTCTAACTTAAAACAGATTTTATACTTTCTACCATTTTTAAAGCTCTTTCTTTAACTTCTTCCTCTGTCCAAGAGAGTTTAATGAGGCACGATATATTTCTAGATATATAATCATCTGATTGCTTGAAATCTTTAGTTTTAAGATATTCTAAGCCCTTTTTAACTTCTGCAGAAATTGGAAATAAAGATTTTAAATCTTTTAAATGATGCCATTCTCTAATATAATGCCAATTATTTTGGTAGTAATTCCAGCATGCATCTACACCGTTTTCTTTAAACGCTTCCGAAACTTTAGTCGCTGTTTCAGAATCTGGTAAAAAGAAGTTTAAAAAGGCATAACTTTCTTCACCACCTTCTGGAACCGTTCTAAAAGTAACTTCTGGAATTTGTGATAAACTGTCTCGAATAATAGTATAATTCTTCTTTTGAAGATCAAGAAACTCGGGCAAACGTTTTACTTGGGCTAACCCAACAGCAGCATGCAATTCTGAGATACGGAAATTATAACCTAAATATGGATGAGTTTCTGCTCCCCTATCATTTCCTATATGGTCGTGCCCATGATCCGAATAATGATCGGCATTTGTATAATATGCCTTGTTATTAGTAATTACTGCACCACCTTCACCACAAGTAATGGTTTTTACAAAATCGAACGAAAAACAACCTAAATCGCCTATACTTCCTAAGGGCTTTCCTTTATATGTTCCACCAATAGCTTGACATGCATCTTCTATTAAAAGTATATTATGGGTATTACAAATAACTTGTAAGGCATCCATATTTCCCATACTACCACACATTTGCACAACCATGACCGCTTTGGTTTTTGGTGTTATAGCATCTTCAACTGCTTTTGGGCTTAATGTTAATGTATCATCAATATCTACCAAAATAGGAATAGCACCAAGCATCATAATGGCTTCAAAACTGGCAACAAAAGTAAATGTTGGCATTATCACTTCGTCGCCTGCTCCAACGCCAGCACTTGCTAAAGCTACAGAAACTGCAGCTGTACCACTCGAAACCAACTGCACGTATTTAGATTGAAAGGTATTCTGTAATTCAGATTCTAGTTCTTCTGGCTTTCCAGTGCCCTTTGCGCATACCATCAAAGCCATAACGCATTAAAACACCATTATCTAATACATCGTTTACTTCTTTTCTTTCGGCATCTCCGAATAATTCAAATCCTGGCATATTTATTTTTTATAATTCAATTACAGTTTCTGAAATTGGTCTTCTTACTTTTTTAAGTTCAGAAAACAGATCATCTTCATCCCTATAACCTACAGGTAGTAATAAAACGGATTTTAATCCTTTTTCTTTTAATTCAAGTAAATCGTCATACTTTGATGATGAAAAACCTTCCATGGGGCAAGCATCAATATCTTCAACAGCGCAAACAGTCATTAAATTACCAAGTGCAATATAGGCTTGGTTTTTTGACCAATTTTGACGTTCTTCAATGGTCATTTTGTCCATCATACTTATTAAACCTTCCCTGTAAGGTTTTAAGATAGTTTCTGGGGTGTTTCGTAAATTTTTAATCGTTTTATAATAATCAATAACGTTTTTCTCAATAATATTATCTTGAATACAAATCACTAATAAATGCGAAGCATCTAATACTTGTCTTTGGTGATATGAATGTTCAACTAAAGGTGCTCTTAATACGTCATCAGTAATTACTAACATTTTAATGGTTTGTAAACCAAAAGAAGTTGCAGTTAGGCTAAAGGCTTCTTTTAGAATATTTAATTTAGCTTTTGAAAGCTTTCTTTTTTTATCAAATTTCTTAGTAGCATACCGCCACTTTAACTTCTCTAATACATCCATTTAACAAGATTCTTTTTAGCAAAAATAAGGTTTGAAAAATAGTTTTTATATAGAATATTGAATTAATTGAAGCTAATATTTTTTTAAATAAAATATTTCTTAAAAACTTAGTTTTTTATTTGAATAAAATGAAAAAGGACGTTATATTTGCACCCGCATTCAGGGAATACCTGATGAGGCACTCAAGGAGAAATGGCAGAGTGGTCGAATGCGGCAGTCTTGAAAACTGTTGAGGGTCACACCTCCGGGGGTTCGAATCCCTCTTTCTCCGCTGATAAAGTCGTCAAAAGACACTTTAAAAGTCAAAACCCTTTAAACACTACGTTTAGAGGGTTTTTTGTTTTTGGTATATATTCAAAATACACATTATATATCAAAGTACAGTTACCCTATGGGTTACCCTGCAAAATGAAAAACATATAGGGTAACTAATTCTAAGGGAATTACAGGGAATCCCTAGCTATACTTGCAGTTTGCTAATATTTTTGTTGAACATTAAATTAGTAAACCAATGATTAAAACTTATTTCTACATTAAAACAGACAAGCAAAACAGTAACGGAGAATCCCCTATTTATGCAAAAATTGAATTACAAGGTAAAACCTCAACATTAAGTACTGGTAAATTTATCACCAAAGACCGTTGGGATGCCACAAATAAGCTAAAAAACACATTACGTGTTACAAGTGAAAAAAATTGTAAAACAACTTTAAATATTATTGAATCTAAAATTGAAAGCATCTATCTGGAATTAGTAAAAGCAAATACAAAAGTTACCCTAAACGACATAAAAAACCAACTTAGCGGTAAAAAATCAAAATCTACCGAAATTGATATTATCAAATTATTTGAGAATCACAATAACTATTTTAAAAGAAAATTTGAAGCAGGAGAACGCTCTAAAGCATCACTTCAAAAATATAACAGGGCAAAAGATTTATTATACAATTTCATTAGCTTAAAGCACAGGAAAACGAGTTTTAATCTAGTGGATATTAACAATACATTTATCTATGAATTAGAATCTTTTTTAAAGTATGAATCTACTTTTAAAAGTAAAGTTGGTATAAACCATAATTCTGTTGTAAAATACTTTCAATGCTTTAAAACAGTTTGTAACTACGGTATAAAAAGAAATATGATTTCTAAAAATCCATTTTTATGTTACGACGAAAAGCTAATAATTAAAGAAGCTGTTTTTCTTACGCAGGATGAACTTCAACGCATAGAAAAAAAAGTATTTAGCACCGAAAGACTAAACAGAGTAAAAGATATTTTTCTTTTCTCATGCTATACAAGTTATGCACCTGTTGACGTTGAAAACCTCACAAAAAACAATGTAATTAGAGATAATGATAACACCTATTGGATAAAAACTAATCGAGCAAAAACAACTATTAAAAGTAATGTTCCAGTATTACCACCAGTTAAACGCATAATTGATAAATATTCACATTTGGAAGGTGATAAATTACTACCTAATATTAGTAATCAAAAAATAAACGAATATTTAAAAGAAATTGCTGATTTGTGCAAAATAGACAAAAAACTCACGCATTATGTTGCTAGACATACGTTTGCTACTACTGTAACGCTTGCTAATGGAATAGCTATTGAAAATGTTTCAAGCATGATGGGGCATACAAGAATAACCATGACCCAACACTATGCTAAAGTTCTTGATTCAAGTGTAAAAAGGGATATGGATAAATTAAATAAAAAATACGCATAATTTTATATTTTTCTTACTTTAGAAGCCTTAAATTAAAAGCTTCTATGAAAAATATCATTGACCTAAATTCTGAAATTGAAAAAATAGTTAATCCACAAATTACATGTAACTATAAACACAATAATATTACTTATTTCGGGAATTGGGTCAATGAAATTTCACATTCTTTTTTTACAGACTGGGAACTAAAAATTAAGGATAAAATTAATTTGGTAAGTGATTTAGGAAATCCTATTAAGGTTAATATTATTAAGATTTTTCATCAAGATGTTTTAGAAAAGTATAATGAATTGAGTAAAACGGATTTTAAAAACACAGATTTACTTAAATCTCTTTTTTCGCATTATGAATATAAAAATTTATTTGCTCCAAAACAAAGGTGCAGTTTTTTCTCCTATTCATTTGATTCAGATTTTCCAGAAGATTTTAGAGCGATTTGCAACCTTAAACGGGATTGAAGATTTTGATTTCTATGATGGTAGGTATTCCCCTGAAACACATAAAGACCACTTAGAAGATGAGGTTTTGCATAAGCTAGGTTATAATGACAATGACACAAAAGCTCAAGACGATGAAATTGATAAATTATATTCATATGTATTTCTTTCGTTCTGCCTAGAATCTTCAAGGCAAATGCTTAAACGCATAGCTGAATATCTTGATAGTCTTGTAGGATTCATTAAAAAAGCTGAAAACTTTGAAATAGACAAATATTCATTTGATGAAATATCTGATAATGACCCAACAAATTTAAAACTAGAGTATAAAATAAATAAACTTGGTGTTATTATGCTATATAAAGCTTTATTTGAGGAAGGTATTATCCATGTTGATAGTAAAAATCAAAATAATAAAGACACGAACCTTCGACTATACATAGATAGTGCAAACATTTACTATCTAAGTAAAACAGGTGAAGTTATGAAAGTTAAAAATAGCACCCGACAATTCGCTGACGTTACAAATGATTTTAAAGGTGAATATAAAAGTCAGGAAATACAGCTTTTAGACCTTTTCATTTCAAAATTTTCTAAAAGGAAAGAAAAAATAGAAGAATCAATTAAACCTAAACGTTAACATCTAAGGGAATCTAAAGGAATCCCTCGCTATTGTTGAGATAAACCCTAATATTTGCATCATAATAATTTAAAAAAATATAATTATGATGACACAAGAATCACAGATTTCAATCATTCCATTTGGAGAGCTTAAAAAGCTTTTACTTCCATTACATGACAAGTTAGCTCAACTTGAAACAAAACTTGATAAAACAAGCTCTAAACAAGTTAAAAAGTACTACCGTAACAAAGATTTGAAATTACTGTTTGGTATATCTCAAAATACTATTATTAAATATAGAAATAATGGTGACATTCCATTTACTACAATTGGAGATGTTTATTTATACCCCGTTAGGGAAATAGATAAGATTTTATCTAAAAACCTTCAATCCTACGGTTGATATGAGAATTTTTAAAATTAAAATTGAAACACCTCGAAGAGGAAACCTATTAATACTCTTTTTTTAGTTTAATAATAAGTTTATTCTAATAATATATAATATAATACAGGGCTATTTTAAAATACTTCAACTTGTAATAAACAAATTTGAAACATACTGTTTTAGCCATAACAATAAATAAATAAAAACAATGCCAGAACATCAATTTACAAAAGTTTATAAAAAAGTAAAAGCAGATAAAAACCTCAACGAACTTCAAAAGCTCATTTTGTCAGAAGATAATAAGTTACCAATTGCAAGGACGTTATTTTTATATGACTAATAAAAGTTTAAGTTATGAGTTTGGATGCAGTGAAAAAAGGATTCAAACTGCTATAACAGCCCTTAATCCAATTCTTTACAAGGAATATTTTTATCCAATTTCACCAGAAGGCGGAAGACCTAAAAAACGAAGATTACTTTTAGTAAACAATCTACACCAATATATTCCTATCGAAATACTTATTGAAATTGATATTGATATAAAGAGTTTCAAAGATTTGGAAGATTTTTTAAGGTGGGCTAAATTCACATTTACGGCTGATGGTGTAATAGTAGAATATGTAAAATCCAAACCGTATATAGAAAAACATTTTGGAAAATTATTTTAAAATTTGAATGCCACTCTAACTGTCAATTATAAAAACGTTGGTTTTACTACCATTTTGGCTACTTTAAATGTATTTGCAGGTGTTCTGTAACCGTACGGATAAAATCTATACAAATATTTTTTAGCACTCTAAGGGCGTGCAATAAGGCTTTTTAAATATGCTAATGTAAGAGCGGTGATGCGTGTTGAGGTTCTTTTTCAATCTGGTTTATTTCGTTTCGGTGCAAAGTGTTCTATAATACTGTTATGGATTCGCCATACGTTGTTCTGTTTAGATAGTAAAGATGGCTGACCTTTGTATTTATTTTTTAGTAGAGCTAATCTATAACGTAAGGTTCTTTCTGAAATTTCATAAAGTTCCATCACCTCAACACTAGTATAATATGTTTTATATGTTCTCATGGTAAAATTGTTTACTATAAATATGCAGGTGTAACTTATAGAAACATTTTGAATAAAAAAGTTTACTTATGAACACTTATAAAACTTAAAATACAATGTGTATTTTTACACAAAATCAATCAACAATTTTTAAATTGCTTAATTATACTAAACGAACCAATTCTAAATGAAACTATACCAAAAACTTGAAGACCAACTAAAGCAAGAGAACAATTTCATTACAGATGAAGGCGAATTAAAAAAATGGGTAGTGATAAGCAAAGCCCAAAATTTCGACGAGAAACTTATCGCCTTACTATTAGAAGATTCCGAGCTAAAAGAAATGTTTTTCTTAAGTGTTAAGGATGCGCTAGTTTTTAATCAAAACAAGTTTATACAGTTTCTGGAACAGAAAAATTACCTCAACGATAGTTACACCCAATACCGTAACAAAGTAGGCTTAACCATAGACGGTAAGTTTTTAAAACAACGCAATGAAGTATCTTTAGTATGGCCCTTTAAGGATTGTGTTTTGGAAGGTGGACAAAGCCGTGAGGAAGACAAAAGAGAAGAAATATTTTTTAATGAAATACTGGCACAAGACGAAATAACACAACTTTTAGAACCTAAAGTATTTACCAATGCTAAAACTTTTGACAAGAATGGTGAACACGACTTCAAAGGTTTTAACAGAAATGCCGATATAAATAAAAAGCGTGGATTGCCAGAAGATACTATAACTGATAATTTAGTAATAAAAGGTAACAATTTACTTGCGTTGCATTCGCTTAAAAAAGAGTTTTCGGACAAGATAAAACTTATTTATATAGACCCACCTTACAATACTGGAAGTGATAGCTTTAAATACAATGATAACTTTGCAGATTCCACATGGTTGACATTTATGAAAAACCGTTTAGAAATCGCAAAAAAGTTACTTCATAAATCAGGAGTTATACTAGTACAAATTAATGACCATAACCAGTCATATTTAAAAAGTTTGTTAGATGAAGTTTATGAAAAAGAAAATTTCATCAATTTAATTTCTGTTAGAACAAAATCCCCATCTGGCTTTAAAACTGTAAATTTAGGTTTATTTGAAACTGCTGAATATATTTTAATGTATGGAAAGTCTAAGAACGATTTTAAATACAATGTTCAATATGTTGATTCTGGATATGATGAAAATTATACAGGTTTTATAAAGAATATAAATGATGAACCAACAAAATGGGAGATTGATGATATAAGGAAAATTTTATGTCGAGAAGAAGATATTGACCCTGATAAAACTAATCAACCGTACAGTAAATTGAAAAAGAAAATTGGGGAAGGTTTATATTACCAAAAACTTTCAGATTTCGCATTGAATAACTCTAATTCTGTATTTCGCCTTACAGCAATTGGACATGATGCAAGCAAAGAAACCTTAATAGCAAAAAAAGATTCTAAAAAAAATCCTGATGAAGTTTTTGTAGTAACCAGAGATAAAAACGATTCTAGGTATGTTTTTAATGGTCAAGAAATAGCATTTTACTCAAAAAAAGTAAAAGAGATTGATGGTGAAGAAGTTCCAACTACTTTACTTACTAACATATGGACTGATATAGCCTATGAAGGTATTGCTTCTGAAGGCGGTGTTACACTTAAAAAAGGAAAAAAACCTGAAAAACTACTAAGGAGAATAGTAGAAATGACTACAAATGAGAAAGATATTGTACTTGATTATCATTTAGGTAGTGGCACAACAGCAGCAGTGGCTCACAAACTGGATAGGCAATATTTAGGTCTTGAACAATTGGATTATGGGAAAAATGATTGTGTAAAAAGACTTGAAAATGTAATTCAAGGAGATTCAAGTGGTATTTCTAAGCTTGTAGGTTGGCAAGGTGGTGGCTCATTTTTATATTTTGAACTCAAAAGGCATAACCAAATTTTTATTGACCAAATTGAGAACTCAAAAAACACTAAAGAATTACTAGATATTTGGGAACAGATGAAAGAAAAATCTTTTCTCAATTACAATGTAGATATTAAAAAACAGGATGCACATATTGAAGATTTAAAAAAACTAGAGTTAAAAGAACAAAAAGAACACCTCGTCAGTATCCTAGACAAAAATCAACTTTATGTAAATGTATCATCGCTTAAAGATACCGAAATTGCTTGCACAGATAAAGAAAAAAACGTTACGCAAGACTTTTACCAATTAAACAAAAAGTAAAATGGCGTATCTATATAAATTATTTGACAATCCTTTTGCTCGTAAAGCCTTAGAGCAGGTTACCTTACCTAATTATATTTCAGATAACTTAAAATTTGATGTAAGACCCTATCAAGTAGAAGCGTTTAAGCGTTACATCTATTTAGACCAAGAAGAATTTGACGAGAAACCAGATAAACCATACCATCTAATGTACAATATGGCTACTGGTAGTGGTAAAACTTTAGTAATGGCAGGTTTAATGCTATACTTGTATGAAAAAGGGTATCGCAATTTTTTATTTTTTGTAAACAGTAATAACATAATACAGAAAACAAAGGAAAACTTTCTCAATCCATTTGCATCTAAGTATTTATTTAAGGATAAAATTGTAGTTGATGGTAAAGAAGTTTTAGTTAAAGAAATTGATAACTTTGATGAAGCAGATGAAGAGAACATTAATATCAAATTTGTTTCTATACAGATGCTTACATCAGGCTTATTGCTTAATGTAAGAGAAAACGGTTTAAGTTTTGAAGACTTTGAAGACCGCAAACTTGTATTGCTAGGTGATGAAGCACACCACAATAACGCTGATGTTTGGGGTGATTTGGTGGAGAAAATCCACAAATTAAATTATGATAATATACTTTTAGAGTTTACAGCTACGCTAGATTATGACAGTCAAGTCATTGCAGAAAAGTATCAAGACAAGGTAATTTACAAATATGACCTTGCACAATTTAGGTTGGATAAATATTCTAAAGAGATTAACCTTATTAGGTCGATGTACGAAGAGCAGGAACGTATTGTTCAAGCTTTAATACTCAATTTATATAGACAAGAGCTTGCAACGTCCAGAGGTGTAAACCTAAAGCCAGTTATCCTATTTAAGGCAAAGCGTACCATAGCAGAATCAAAAGAAAATAAAGCAAAGTTTCACAAGCTTATAGAAGACTTTTCACCCAAAATGGTTGAAAAAATAAGAGATACCTCAACGGTAGATGTAGTACAAAACGCTTTTAAATTTTTTAACGCTGAAAATATTTCTGACGGTGAAATATCAAAGCGTATTAAAAATAACTTCAAATTTGATAATTGTATAAGTGCCAATAATGATGAAGAAGCAGAACAAAACCAAATACAGCTTAATACGTTAGAGGATATAAACAATCCTATTCGTGCAGTTTTTGCTGTACAGAAATTAAACGAAGGTTGGGATGTTTTAAACTTATTTGACATCGTAAGATTGTATGAAGGTCAAAACACTGGTGGAACAAATACCAGAGTTGGTAAGACAACACTTTCAGAAGCTCAACTTATTGGTAGAGGTGCTAGATACTATCCGTTTAAACTTGAAGAAGGACAGGAAAAGTACAAACGTAAATTTGATGATGACCTTACAAATGATTTAAAGGTTCTGGAAGAACTGTATTACCATACCAAAGACGAAAGCCGATATATTTCAGAGATTAAAAAAGCATTACAGGAATCTGGTGCAATGGATAACGATGAAAATTCAGTACAACTTCAACTAACATTAAAGCCAGAAGTTTAAGGAAACAGAATTTTATAAAACTGGTAAAGTAATCTATAACAAACGAATAGAAAAAAGTTATAATAATATAAAGTCGTTTGCAGACTTGGGAGTTTCAAAACGCAATATACCGTTTACGCTATCATCTGGTATGGGCAAAAAGAGTAGTGCCTTTTTTGAAATGGAAAATCCTAAATCAAATGATGAAGTTTTAAAGAGTAGGGATATAAAAGTTTCGGAGATACCGAAGCATATCATAAAATACGCCTTAACGCAGAATCCATTTTACTACTTTAACAGTTTAGAACGATTTTTTCCAAATGTAGAATCTTTATCAAATTTTACAGAAAGCAAGGAATATTTAGGAAATTTAGAGATTGCAATTTCTGGAACACAAAACAGACTAAACAACATTACAAATGACGATTACCTTTCGGCTATCCAGAAATTACTTCAAACCATTGAGATTGAAATAAAATCTAATCTTACAGATTATGAAGGTTCAGAGTACATAAACGATTATGTTCACGAAGTATTCAAAGACAAACCAATTAACGTAACCAAAGGAAGTGAACGTGCCGATGGTCAATTTGATGTAGTAAGTGAGCCTAGTTGGTATGTGTATAATGCAAATTACGGCACAATTGAGGAGAAAGAATTTGTAAAGATGTTTGCTAGACGTTTTGAGCATTTGGAAAAACAGTTTAAGGACATCTACCTAATACGTAATGAAAGAGAAATAAAAATCATTGACAAACAAGGTCGAGCGTTTGAGCCAGATTTTTTACTGTTCTGTAAACAAAAGGCAGGTGAAGAACTGACGTATCAAATTTTTATAGAGCCAAAAGGCAAACACCTCAAAGCTCACGACAAATGGAAAGAAGAATACTTACAGGAAATTAGAGAGGATAAAACCACCATCACCCTAAATTCTGATAAATACCTTATTACAGGTGTGCCATTTTATAACTACGAGAGCGAAAACGAATTTAAAAAGACGTTAGAAGAAACGTTACATATTGAATCGTAAAACTTCAAAGTCGTTTGCAAAGCATAAAAGTTTCACTATTATTAGAAGTGAAACTTTTTTATTTCATTAAAATACTGCATAACAGTAAGTTACGTATTTTAAAGCAAAATCCACATCAAAATAGTTTCACTTTTGACTATAAATAAATAAAAGTGAAACTTATTTTTATTATATTTGTATCAGAAATAATAATGATATGAGTGTTAAAGGTTCTATTACAACAAGCGATTATTTAAACTTTGATTCTACGTTAAACAAAGCAATCAAATTAATCAAAAATGACAAAAACTATAAATTAGGTTTTTTAGTTGTCTTAGGTATTAATTCTGGTTTACGTATTTCAGATTTACTTTCACTGAAATTTTCAGATTTAGAATCTGATTCAATCACGCTTTTAGAAAAAAAGACGAATAAGAAACGTATTATTAGAATCAACGATAATATTAAAGATGCTTTTGAACTATTAAAAACTAGAGTTGAAGAAAATGAAGGTTTTATTTTCACTTCAAATCAAAATACAGTTTTCAGCGTACAATATGTAAATCGTAAAATCAAAGAACTTTTTGGTTCTAAGAAACTTTCAGTTTCAACGCATTCATTAAGAAAAACTTTTGGTCGTCAAGTCTATTCTAACAACAATGAAACTGAAAAAGCACTATTATATTTATCAGATTTGTTTAACCACTCCTCACCTGCTATTACCAAAAGATACTTAGGTATCAGACAGGAAGAACTAGATGATATTTATATGAGCTTGTAGTTATTGTTACAGTCGCTTAGGGTTTTATTTTAGTACAAATGAATAAGACAATATTTTATACTTTTTCAAAATATAAAATATCTATTTGGTCTTTTTCAAATTCTCCACCATCATTATTTTTGTATGTTTCTATTTTCAAGCTTGTTTCAGTTAACTCAATTATTTTACTATACTCAATATAAACTGGTTCGTTATTTATTTTTTGAGAAATTACTAACTCGTTGTTAAAAAATTCAAAGCTATCCGTGTTAGAAATTTCATTATCTGTTTCATAATTATAAAAAGAAATAAAATCTCCATTTGCTTTTAACTCAATATAGTCATAGGTTATATTTAACCCATAGCACTCAACATTGTCAGTATTATTGTAAAAACACTCGTCAACTTGTTCCCAAACACCTAGGATTCTATTATCTTGAATCTGAACTGTCTTACTATCTGAATCATCACTAGAACTACAAGAAAATAATAATAAAACGGTAATGGCTAGGCTAAGGATTTGGTTTTTCATCATGGTTTATAAAATTTAGATTTAAGTTTTTTTAAAAGTATTATTTCTTTCCAAATAGTGATTTAAACATCCCTAAAACAGAAGTTCCATTTGAAGGGGTCACAGCCTTTTTATAATATTCGTTATTCATAATATCTTCTTCCGTAACTTGAATTTCTTCCTTTGGCATCCGTATTAGGCTTTTTACGTTTTCAAGGTAATAATTAAAATTGGAGTCTGGTTCTGAAAGTGAAATCGACACAGTACCGTTATCCATATTCATTTCAATAGAATCTGTTTTAAATATTAAGAGGTCATACTTCAACCAATCTTTTAAATCAGTACTATCCATACCTTTGGCATCCGTAAACTTAATATGATATACCCCAGTAGTAGGAAAACCTATCACATCCATAATTAGTTCCGAATCTTCGTGCTTGTCTTCTATTACAAGCCTATAATCATAAATGCCTACACTTAATTTTTTTAACCCTTTTACTGGGTTTAGTTCTTCAACAACTCCTGCCATAATTATAATTGTTTTATTGCTCCTGTTTTATAGTTAGGATTGGTTTCACGTGCTATTTTGATGGCTGCTGCTTGATTTGCTGCAAAAACACGTGTTTTTGAAGGTAATCCACCACCTTTTTTATATAAATCTATTAAATATTCTTTCACAGTTTTTAAAGTTTTGATTCATCCAATTCACATTTACCACCTTTTCTGCAATTGTTTCTATTAACATTGCCTCTAGCGGATTGAACACCTGAATAGTATCCGTATGTACTACCACATTTTTTGCATTGCCCTTTGATTGTTGCCATATTTTATTCTATATAAGATTATTCTTCAAATATAGAAAAATAATTGTTTTCAACCTATAATATTCAATTCGTCATAATCAGCCAATTGTTTTCAATTTTATCACATGGAAAAGCGTGATAGAAAACAGGAAGCTATTGACCTTTGTATAAAGGTTGGGAGAAACATACGAAAGCTAAGGAAAGAGAAAAAACTTACTGTTTCAGAAGTTGCTTATAGGTCTGGAGTAGAACCCCAAAATTTCAGGAAATATGAGTTAGGCAAACAAGAAATGAGAATTTCAATGCTTATTAGAATTGCAGAAGCCTTAGAAACAACCCCATCCGAATTGATAAGTTTTAAAAATTGAAGTAAAAATTCAATCTATATCGAAATCATGCATTTTATCAAATAAATCATCAATCATTTGCTCTGGAAGCTTATCTGTTATATCTGAATCTACTCTAATCTTCAATTCTGTCGGATAGTAGGTGTTGTAGGTTTCAAGCTTAATCTCATAAGGACTGCAATCCGAAGTGTTTTTATATATGAACGTCAAAAACACGTTTTCAAACTCACTATCAGTAATACTATAATACACTTCTTTATCTTTAAAATCTTCTACAATATTACTCCCTATTGTTAATTGTCCTTCATTATAGTTTTCAGTAAATATTTGAACAAAAATTTCAATTAAGCTTTCTGTATTATCAAATAGTGAAGATAACCTAACATCTGTGCCAAGAGGAGTACCCATAATACTTAAAATTATTTTTTATAAAATATTATTTAATTCATCATTAATTAAAAAATACAAACGTTGCAACATAAAAAATAAAGTTATTATAAACTGCCCCAATAAGTACATTACAACAAAGGTAAAACCCATTTCAATGTACTCATAACAATCTGTTTTCAAAATGTGATTTAATAGAATTAGCAAAAAAATAAGAATACCTAATATAATGTTATACATTGTAATCTTAGCTATTTGTGTCATACCAATTTTAAAGCTTTTAAAGTTAGCTTCATCTTTATTCGGATTTACTTTTTCCGCTTTAACTTTAGAACCAATGCTAAGCAACAATGAAAAAAATAAACCTGTGAAAATTGCTATACCAGTAGTTATATAACTCTCTAAATCTGAAATTGCAATTTTCTTTATTAGAGATACAACTCCTAACACAATAGGAACACCATAAAACATTACATAAAAGATTGTTTTTTTCCACCAACCAACTATTCTCTCGTCATCACTATCTTTTTTTATACTGTCAAGTGCTTCATTCCTAATATTTTTAACTACGTTAAAATCTAACATAACTAATTACAGTTTAGCTTCCTTTTGTACTTGTGCCATTTCCAAATCTACAAGCTTTTTCATTTGAGTGAAATTTGGAGAATTATCAACGTTAATACAATTATCAGGTATTAATATACTTGGTATTATATTAACGGTTTCTTCACTATCATCAATAATTACAGTACGTTCCTGTTTGTAGCCATTATCATCTTTGATATAAGTTGCTTTAATTTCATATTCTCTTTTACCAATCTTAAAACCATGATTTTTTAAAGCTTCTGAAATTTCCTTTTTATCAATTGTGTTATTACTCGTGTTTTTAATGTTACTTAATTTAATTGTAGCTTGTCTAGCCTGAACGGAATTTGTATCAAATAAACTTCTTTTACTTATCAGAACAACATCCTTTAAAGAAGAATGCTTCATAAATTCCTTTTGACGTTTTTTAGTAGTTGTAGCATCCACTTTTCGCCCTACCAAACTACAATTATTATCGCTTAAAACCTTTTTTAAAATAGCGTCAAAAATTGGTTTAATACTCAATGTACCGTATTTCTGTAAAAAAATATAACCAGATTTAGAATTTGCAGGCAACCAAATACGAGCAAAAAATTTAAGCCCAACTGTATCTTTATCAGACAACTCACTCATCTCTCCAGTTTCATCCAACAAATATTGCTTCAATCCAGTAATACCACCATTAATTAAAATATCTATTGTTCTATAATTTTTATCAAACTCCTTCTCTTCTAAAATTGCACCATGTGTATTCTTATCATTTTTAAAAGTACCTAAGTCAAAAACTTTTATTATATCTTGAACAAAACCATTTTCAAACTTATTCTCTTCATCAGGATAAGATTCACTTAAAAAGGTATTGTTGCTAATTGCTTCTGAATTTTTGGTATGTTTTTTTTTAATTCTAAATGAGTACATACCCAAGAATAAATTGTGCGCCATATTAAGTTAAATATATTATTAAATTATACTATTTCAAGTACTCCAGTTGGTAATGTGATTTTAGAACTAACAGATTGTTTATCATAATTATAATAAAAAACATATGTTTCGTCCTTATCTGAATATGAAACAGTCATATCTGGGCTACCAGATTTTAATTTAACTATATCTCCTACATTGAAATTTGTTTCACTCATTTTTTATTTTATTTAAAATTAAGTTATAAAAATATAAAACATTAAACAATTCTGAATACTCTTACAATAAGTTGTTATAACCAATCAAGACTAAGTTATGAACATTAATATCTTTTTAAGTAATATTACTTTTAAATGAATGAACCTCTAATAATATATTCGTTTTATTTTTTAAATTTGGCATTAATAATAAGTAAACTGTAAGAAAGTTGTAATTGTTAGTTTAGTTACCCTATTAGTTACCCTAATTAGCACAGCAACTGGAAAGTACTGTAAACATTGAGTTTAAAGATATTGAGGAAGAACCTCTTTCTCCGCTAGGAATATATCAAATTCCACCAAAACCCTATAAATGTTATGTTTATAGGGTTTTTTAATTTCCTTCAATATCAAACGAAAACATATAATATCGAATAATAAGTGCGGTTTTCGGTGTGTGAATTTTTAATCTAAATTACGCACCGAATTAGTTCTTAACACTTAATATAAAACACTTTATATGCAATTTATATTATAACTTTTTGTGTCTTTAAAGAGAACATTAAATACGTACAGATGCAAACTATATTCTCAGTCCTGTTCTATCTTAGAGGAAATGATATCGATAAAAGCAGTAATACCTCTATTTACCTGAGGATTATAGTAAATAGCAAACGCAGTGAGTTTAGCATCAAACGAAAAGTATTATTAAGTAAATGGAATTCTGAAGCTGGAAATATTCGAGGGAGAATAACTGATGTTCGTGAACTTAATAGATGAACATTTTCAAGTCAAAGTATCCAATAATACTAAGATGTGGCTAAACTCAGACTCTAAGCTAAATACCCTGTAACATTTAAAAAAGGAAAAACCAGTACAGTAGAATTGCCCTACGGCGAGGCATATCTTGATGTCTCATATAATACAGTCAATAATGGCTAGTCGTTTAAAGTAATCTAGCAAATGTAAGAGGTGGAAGTTATAGGCACAGGATTCAATATTAAGGCTTACAGGAATGAAAATTATGCTTATACCACTTTTTAATCACTATTCGTATTCTTTAGTCAGGTTCGTCATTTACATTGTAAAAACATATAAGTTGCTTTTACAGCGTATTAACAATCTGTTAAACTAACAGCAATAGCTAGACCTCCTTCTGAAGTTTCTTTATATTTGTTATTCATATCTTTAGCAGTTTCCCACATAGTTGCCACGACTTTATCGAGTGGTACTTTTATATTTTTTGGATTAGTATCTAAAGCCATTTCTGCAGCATTAATAGCTTTAATAGCGCCCATAGCATTACGTTCAATACATGGTATTTGCACTAATCCACCAATAGGGTCGCAGGTTAACCCTAAGTGATGCTCCATAGCAATTTCTGCTGCTACCGTAACTTGTTCTGCACTACCCCCTAATAATTCGCACAAGGCCGCGGCTGCCATAGCAGATGATACCCCAATTTCTGATTGACACCCGCCCATGGCTGCACTAATAGTTGCGCCGTTTTTAAAGATGCTTCCAATTACGCCGGCAACCAATAAAAATTGTTTAATTTGTTTGAAATCTGCATTATGGTTTTCTATTACCAAATAATACATTAAAACGGCAGGAATTACACCAGCACTCCCATTTGTTGGAGCTGTTACTACACGACCTAATGATGCGTTAACCTCATTAACAGATAATGCAAAACAACTTACCCATTTTAAAATTTGTCTAAATTTCACTTCAGTCTTTCGAATAGTTCCCAACCATTCTTGGGGTGAGTTATACAAAATTTCTCCTTTTAAAGTTTGGTATGTATCAAAGGCACGACGTCTAACATTTAAGCCTCCTGGTAAATTACCCTCAGTATGACAACCAATAAACATACATTCTAACATAGTATCCCATATACGTTTCAGTTCAAAATCAATAGTTTCTATCGATCTTATTGACTTTTCATTTTCTAAAACAACTTCAGAAATAGATTTATTTAATTGGTTACAATTTTTTAATAAATCTTTTCCAGTCTCTACAGGATATGGAAAAGTGGAATAAAAAATAATTTTATTGGATTTTGAGGTTTTTCGTTCTTTTTGAACTACAAAACCACCACCTATTGAATAATAAGTCGCATTTGACCTTTTACCATTAATAGTAGCTGAAAACTGCATGCCATTAGAATGAAATGCTAAAAATTTTCTATTAAAAACAATATCTTTTTCAGGAGTAAATGATATTTTTTTTTCACCATTAAAGTTAATAGTATTTGTGCTTTTTATTTTAGAAATAATGGTTGATATACTTTCAGTAGGTATTGTTTCAGGATCAACACCACTTAAGCCTAACATAATGGCATAATCTGTTGCATGACCTTTTCCAGTTAAAGATAAAGATCCAAAAAGATTTACGGATATTTTTTCAACCTTATTAAATTTATTGCTCTCTTTTAATTGCTTTATCCAGCGTTCAGCAGCTCGCCAAGGGCCTAATGTATGAGAACTAGATGGTCCAATACCAATCTTTAGCATGTCAAAAACAGAAATACATTCCATAGAAATACAATATTTTAAGTAGTTTAGATGTAGGTAAATGTTTAAAAAATATAATGAGTTTGTAAACTTAAATAGAGCTTCTTTATTGAGTTTTAAATATCCCAAACAATTAACTAGTTAAAGTTTTTGAATTCATTAGCTTATCTACCGTAAAGCATACACTCCTAATACTTTAGAATAAGTTTAAAATAAAAAAGAATCATATATCTCTTTATTTACAAAATTATACTATAATGACACGCCTCTTTTCCAAGGAATAAAATCATTTTGGTTTAGTAATTTAGCTTTAGTTTTAATCTTTCCACTTGCAACTTCAATAACAAATTCAAGCATTTCATCAGCCATTTCTTCAATCGATTTTTCCCCACGGATAATAGCTCCTGTTTCTATATCAATAATATCTGGCATTCTTTCCTTTAGTTCTGTATTAGAAGCTACTTTAATAATTGGAGCAATGGGGTTTCCTGTTGGTGTTCCTAAACCTGTGGTAAATAGTACTACATTAGCTCCTGAACCAACCATTGCTGTTGTACTTTCTACGTCATTTCCTGGTGTGCATAATAGATTTAAACCTGGTTTAGTAACATACTCACCATAATCTAAAACATCTTGTATTGGAGAGGTACCTCCTTTTTTTGCAGCTCCTGCCGATTTCATAGCATCTGTTATTAAACCATCTTTTATATTTCCAGGTGATGGATTCATATCAAATCCAGAACCGGCATCTACAACAGATTTCTCATAAGCTTTCATTAATTCTAAAAACTTCTTTCCGTTTTTGTCATCAACACAACGGTTTACCAATTCTTGTTCTACGCCACATAACTCTGGAAACTCAGCTAAAATTGCTGTCCCATTTAAAGCTGCTAATAAATCGGATACAGCACCCAATGTAGGATTTGCTGATATTCCTGAAAAACCGTCAGATCCTCCACATTCTAAACCAACTCTTAATTTAGATAAAGGTGCTGGTTTACGTTCTATATTATTTGCTTTTTTTATAGCTTCAAAAGATGTTTTAACAATAGCAGACAGCATATCATCAACCGTTCCTATTTGTTGTTGCTCAAAAATAAAAACAGGTTTTTTTATATTAGAATTGATAGTTTCTAAAGCCTCTTGAAATATATTTATTTGAAGGTTTTGACAGCCTAAACTCAATACAGTAGCTCCAGCCACATTAGGATTATTAACATAGCCAGCTAGTAACCTTGCCAAACTTTCAGAATCTTGTCTAATGCCTCCACAGCCCCCTGGATGCGTAATGAATTTGATATCTATATTATTAAAAACGTTTGTAGAATCATTTTCAGTAGCTATGTCTTCTCCTCCATTATTTATCAAGGAACGAAGTAGCATCTGATGCGGACTGATTTTTTGTTTTAAAAGTTCTTTTTCAAAAACTTCCTTTAATATTTCAATATTTCGATTTTCACAAAATACTAACGGAAAAAACAACCATACATTTTCTGTGCCTACTTGTCCATCTTCTCTATGGTAGCCTAAAAATGTTTTGTTCTTCCATTTATCAATATTTGGTGCTGTCCAACCAATGGTTTCCGTTTTTCCATAAACCTTATCGCTTTTATGTTTTACATTTTTAGTAGTTAAAACTTCGCCTTTCTTAACCCTTCCATTAGCGGTTCCTACAAGAACTCCATACATAATAATTCTAGCGCCAGATTCAAAATCTTCCAAAGCAATTTTATGTTTCGATTTCGTATCTGATGTTACTGTAATGTTTTGACCTTCAAAAGAAATAACTTCTTCTGCCTTTAAGTTCGTTAAAGCAATAGCTATATTGTCTGAAGTATTTACTTTTATGAGTTTTTTAAGCATTCTTTTTAACTTATATTTATTCTATTTAAAACTTTTTTTATAATAAGTAAAACCTTTTTCAATACCGTGGACTTCAATCTCTTCTAAAGCCAAAGCAATAGCTTCGGTAAGGTTTTCAACTTTAGTTAAATCTTCACCCCAAAACTCTTCAATTATTAATATATTTTTGGCGATTTCCAAATAGCTATTGTACTTCCAAATGGTATTAAAAATGGCTATTATTTCGGAGTTATCATTTACAGGCAAGTTGGCACCATTCCAATCGCCTTTATAAAACCTTATTAAAGCTGCAAAAGCAAAAGTTAGGTTGATTGGTAGTTTATGATGGATATTTATATACCCTAAGATGCTTGGTAATACCCTGACCTTAAATTTTGAAATTGAGTTTAGCGCAATACTTGATAATTGATGAACAATAAAGGGGTTTTTAAAACGATCAAAAACTTCATCAGCAAAACTATTTAGTTCCTCTTTTTCCATATCAAGAGTATCAATAATCTCATTAAATACTGCTTCTCTTATGAACTTTCCTGTAAACGAGTTATCAATAGATTGCTCTACCGTTTTATGTCCATAAAGTATTGAAAAAGGTACCAAGGCCGTATGTGCCCCATTTAAAATACGTACTTTTCTAGTACGGTAGGGTTGCATATCTGATACAATTTTCACATCCAAATTTGTTTTGTCAAATGGTAATTTTGCTCTTAAATCATCTCCCCCTTCAATAACCCAAAGTAAAAATGTTTCGGCTACTACAATTAAATCATCTTCATAATCTAATTGAGCGTTGTAAAAATCAATTTGATCTTTTGGATACCCAGGTACAATCTTATCTACTAATGTACTATGAAAAGAGTTACTTCCGAGTAACCATATTTTAAAGTCTTCTCCTAAATTCCAATCCTCTACATATTTTAAAATAATTTCTTTTAAAACCTCTGAGTTATGATTAATAAGTTCACAAGGAATTATTATTAAACCTTTGTTTTTATTACCGCTAAAATGTTTGAATCTTTCATGAAGAAGTACTGTTAATTTAGCAGGAAATGAACTTGGAGGTTGCATATTAGGCTTATCTGAACTTATATAAGTAATACCGGCTTCTGTTGTATTAGAAATTACAAATTCTAATGAATCTTCTTTAGCCAGATTCAAATAATCATTAAAACTAGAATAAGGATTTACTACTTTAACAATGTTGGAAATCAACTCAATTTCTTGAATTTCATTACCTTTTTTAAAACCTTTCATAAAAAGCGTATATAATCCATCTTGTTTATTTAGTATATCTACTAAACCTTTTTCAATTGGTTGTACTACGGCTATTCCCGCATTATAATCAACCCTTTTATTCAATTGTTGAAATATATATCCTGTAAATGCTCTTAAAAAATTACCCTCGCCAAATTGTAAAACTTTTATTGGAAGTCTATTTTCCAATCCTATATTTCTTCTGTTTAGTTTTTTCTTTTCCATTTTATTCCACTTAAAATTTAAAATATTCCTTGGTATTCATTTAGTTTTTTTAATAGTAACTTTCAATTAAGTCTTATGAATTATTCTAATAGCAACAGGATTGTCTATTTTTATCGTAGATCTCATTTATTTATTCAATAAAATATTATTCGCTTATTCCGACTTGAGACATTAATACTAATAAGGCCATTTTAATAGCGTCTACCCCCTGATCATTTATCCACCATTCATTTAAAGAATGCGCTTCACCTCCCTGCCCACCTAGATTAAGATTAATTGCAGGTATCCCTTTAGACATTGGAATATTGGCGTTATAAGAACCCGCACATAAAAAGGTGTCCAAACCAAAATAAGAGGCTGTAGCCGTAGCTTGTTGCACGAGAGGCAGAGTTTCATCGGTCTTTCCAGAAGGGCGAAAACCAATCCCTTCAATTTCAACGGAAAGAAGTGGTCCATGGCGAATTTTATTATTATAGTCAATTAAAGTCTTATCTATAGAAGAAATTAATATATTTTCTATCTTCTCTAGATTGTTTGGAGTTTCTGAACGCATATCTACTTCCATCCAAGATTCAAACGGAATTGAATTTACTGAAGTACCCCCCCCAATTCTACCTACATTAAAACTTGTTTTTATTTCTTCCGTAGAATTGATATAAGAAGTTGCTAACTCTTCAAAATAATTAATAGCCTTTCCTAATACATGATGCGGATTTCCTAATCCGAATGACTTCCATGAATGTCCTCCAACACCCTTAAAAGTAACTCTATATCGAATCGACCCAATGCCTTTGTTTGCGATACAACCTAGGTTGCCTCCAACACCATCCAAAGATATCCAAGAATCAATTTTTAAAGCATCTTCTCGGAATAGATATTTTACGCCTCTCAAATCTCCTAAGCCCTCTTCACCCACACTACCTATAAATAAAATATTTTCTTTTGTTTCTATTTTAGCTTTTTCTAAGGCTCTTAAAACGGTCAACACAATCATTAAACCGCGAGTGTCATCTAATATTCCTGGCGCAAATAATGTATCTCCTTTTATTTTCACTTTAAGATCTGTCCCTTCAGGAAATACGGTATCAAGATGAGCATCTAAGACAATATTTTTAGCACCTATAGTTCCTTTGCGCAATGCAATAACGTTCCCTACAGAATCTATCCAAACATTACTTGCTCCGGCTTTCTCCAACATTTTCTTGTAGTAAAGACCTCTTATTTTTTCTTTAAATGGAGGGGCAGGGATTTCTGTAAGCCTTATATGGTCTTTTAAAGTAACTGGCTCTAATTGATCAATAATTGAAAATGCTTTGGCAATACACGCCTTTTTACTTAGAACTTTAACTTCATTTACATATTCATATTTAGGCACGGTCGGTATTTTACTTTGCGAAAAACCTATTTTGCTGAATAACATGAAACTAAAAAATATTAATGACGATAGTTTAATCATGGGAATAGAATTTACTATTTAGGTATTTAATTAAAAGTTATTGGTAGCCTCAATTCTTCAAGATCCACTATAAGCTTAGCAGAATGCTTTGTGTTTTTATCAAAGCTTATAACATCCGTTTCACCATCCTTTTCTATTTTAACTGTATTATCATCAAGTCTAGAAATAATTGGTTCTGACGTTCCTGGTTTTACAGGGTAGATTACAGTTAGAAAATGGTGTTCATCCAAGGGCTTTTCTGTTGTAAACCACAAATTGTGCTTTGCGACTTGGTTACGATACGTTTCATTTTCCATATCTCTTATAACAAATTTGTTATCCAAGTAGTTACGACCTGTTATTGGATTTTTATATTGATCTAAATCTTTCAAATCTATCAATTGTAATGATTTAGGGTAAGCAATATGTTTGATATGCACTTTTACACTGTCCAGGGCATAAGTTAACAATCCATCATCTTGATTGTACTTAAGCTCGCAATCAGGTAAAATTCGATAACGCCATGAAAAACGTGAAGGTCTATTTTGTGACGTTTTCAAATCATCGAATATGACAAGATATTTGTCCCTCATAAACAGCATATGTCTTCGAAACCTTTCTAATTGTGGCGCTCCTTTTTCTCCAAAAGCTATACTATCATAGTCTATTTGTGTTACTTGAGACCACCCTTTATCTACTACAATCTCGGGGCTTTTAGGATATGCATTTGTAGCATCTCCCATCCAATAAGTATAATTTTCACCTTCTTGATACGCCATTAATACGGCCCGATAACCATTCTCTTTAGATTCTTTTGTTATAGTCTGCCCTATGCCATCAACCATTATAGTATTATGAGCTATAGTCTGGTGTCCATAAGGGTTTTCATTCCCAGAGTGCCCTCCGTAGTTAAGATGTTGTCCATAAGCATACATTTGGAAAGAGTTTTCATTATTATAGTCGTCTTCTCGACTCGGTTTCGAACCAAACATTACCCCTACGCCTTGCTCAAACGCTTTTTTTTCTGTTGGATTATATTTATGCGCCATAACATAACCAATAATTGGATGTACATACTTTGTTTTGGTTGAAGAAACAGCCTTTAGAGTGCCTTCAAATTGTAAAGGAGATGCCACATGAATCCATTGTCTCCAAATAAAATTATCTTTTTCATCACTAATGTTCTCCCAGTTTTTAAGTACCTCACCATCTCCTAAAAGGTAGGCTAGCAGATTAAATACTTCTTTACGCATAGCCATCCCGCCACCGTACTGACTTAATCGTCCAAAATGTGAGTATTTCATTCCAACAGGTACAAGACCTGTGAAAAATTCGGCATATTTTTTATACAAGGGATTTTTCCCGAGCTGAAGTTCAGGTAACGCTTTATTTAGATACATAAGTTGATAGACCAACCACTTCATATGAGATTGTGAATAGTGACTTCCGTAACCATATCCATCATTTTGAGCAACTATCTCTCCAACCGCTATTAAATAATTAGCTACCCAATGAAAGTACTTGCGTGCCGTTTCACTTTTTTCATAAAGTACAATTGCAGCAGGAAAAGTGTCTAACATACCTTCCCAAGCATGTCCTCCACCTGATATAGCAATACTACTACCACTTAATTTAGGATTTTCTTTTCCGTCTGTATAAATGGCTCCTCCCCATCTAAAATCGTACATCCAGTCAGAAATACGCCATTCTAGTGATGCTTCAAAAATTTTACGTTGCTTTAGGGACAAATCATCATAAAACCAATCATATATGCAGGCTAAATACTCTGTTATACTTGTACTATCCTCGCTCTCGGTATAGCCGTTCCCCATACCTTCAGGACTAGCAGGACCACCTTTTGGATAGGCAGCAATTGTAGTCCAAATATCCAGAATATTAGCATAGCTTTCATCTTTAGTTATCAAATAAGCAAATGCTGTTTGAGTAAGCTTTCGCGAAATGTTCCACATCTTTTTATTTCCTTCGGACTTAGATTCTGTAAACTCAGGAACTTTAGTGTCATCTTTTGGCCAGTCATTCCACCATTTATGATTTCGCATTTCCTCAGCAGCAATCACTATTTGTTTTTTAAACACTTCACTCGCCTCAGCTAGATTTTTCAGCTTAGCAAGTTCAGTTTTTTTAAATAAAAGTCGTGGGTGTCCTTTGAAGTTAGGGTTTTTTAGTGCCGTACGGTCCCATTTTGGAGTTCCTTTTGGAATATGAACACTAAATATCTGTGTCCATGATGAAGGTTCTGTTTCACCAGAATGGATATACCCTACTCTCCAAAAATATTCCTTACCCTCAGGAAATGGAGCTAATTCGTTATAAAAATTAAACTCAGAATCCACATTAACAATCTTATTTTTAAAATCCTTATTATCAGATATCTGAAATCTGAATTTCTTAGGATCAATCCTTTCTTTTATTTCTTTAGGATTTTGGACATAATACCAACGAAAACGTGGAGGATTTACGTCTGCATACATACCATTACCAGGTGAGTTATTCACAACCGAAGAAAATTTGATTCTGGAATCCAATTTTATTAAAGATTCCTTTCCAATAATTTCAACATGTTTTTTAGTTTCATTTATTGGATTTTCAAAAGGTTTTAAAGCAAATAATATATAGCCTAAAACTAGAGACATAATAACCAATAATATATACTTAGTTTTAAACATAGTTATCAATTAATTTTTAATAGAAGATTTGTATTTAGCAATTTCACTTTCAGATATAGGTGGTCTACTATTTCCAAAAGAAGCTCTAACGTAGGTAAGCACATCCGATAATTCTTTATCCGTTAAAAATCTAAAGCTTGGCATCTCTTGATTATATAATTTACCTTGAACTTGAATAGGACCGGATAAACCATTTACTACTGTTTCAATCAATCTCTTTTTATCTGAAACACTTTCAGATTTTGTAATTGGTGGAAACATGTTTTCACTACCAGAACCATCGGCTTTATGACATGAGGCACAATAATTCATATAAAGTTTCATACCGCTATCTTGCACATTTTCATAATCATTGGTAATTAAATCTTTATCAATGGAAGATTCTTTTTCCTTCATTTCAGATAGTTGATTGCTCAAATCTTTACTGGCTTTGTGAATTCTAATAATTTTATCATCATCATCAAAAGGCAATTTTAAATCAGTATAAAATTCTGGATTGGATTTTGGATGCCAATCTTTATTGCTAGTACATAAATAAATATCGCCATTTGGTGCGGTTACAACATCTCTCAATCTTCCAAATTGTCTATTAAAAGCAATAATCTCTTTTTCCACTGTCAATCCATCTGATGACAATCTTAACACTCTCAAACTTGCATCTTTCAAAGATGTTACCAATAAGCTGTTTGACCATTCAGGAATTTCTTTAGAACCATAATAAGCTATTCCCGCAGGAGCAATTGTTGGTGTCCATGCAAGGATTGGTTCAACTATTAAAGAATCATTACAATAGCGCATTTCATAAGGTTGATTACATGCTCCCGTAACGTCTGGCCAACCATAATTTTTTCCAGCTTGAATGATATTAATTTCGTCATCATTAGCTTCTCCGTGTTCAGAGCTATATAATTTATTATTTGCTATCACTAACCCTTGAGCATTCCTGTGTCCCCAAGACCAAACCATATTCCCTCTTATTGGATTATCATCTGGAATTGTTCCATCTATATTCAATCTCAATACTTTACCTGATAATACATCCACGTTTTGAGCATATTTCTTATCTCCAGCATCTCCAATAGTTAAAAATATTTTATTATCAGATGATATTACTATTCTACTGCCATTGTGGTATGTGTTTCCAGGTATACCGTTTAGCAATATTCTTGGAAAAACCAACTCATCGCCTCTGCTTGTATATCTTACTAACTTTGAAAATATTTTATCATTTATCAAATACGTGTAATGCAAAAAAACGTAAGGCTGATTCTTTAAATCTGGGTGTACAGCAAACCCTAATAATCCATAAGACTTATCGACCAAAATATCATTTAAAGCCAGTACCGTTTTAACCTTGCCTGTACGAATATTCAATTTATTAACATGACCTTTTATTTCTGAGAACCATAAAATACTATCATTATCTCCCCAGCTTAAATCCCATGGCACATCAAGATTTTTTGCAACTACCGAAACAGCCAGTTCTGATGTATTGAGCGTTTTTTTAAACAAGTATCTATCATAATAAATTTTTTGATCATTATTAGATTTGTTCACACAAGCAATTATCAGAAAAAATAAAAAACAAAAGCCTATATAATTTAAATACTTATTCCTCATTTTTATTTTAATATTTAGCTTTGTTATTAATTGTAATTCCTGGCCAATCATCAGTTCTAAAAGGAGCTACCGGAAATCCGTCTTGGTTATATAAATTGGCATCAAAAGGATTATCTGCCCAAGCATATCTTACAGCAACGGGTTCTTTTACTTTTTCACTATAAACCATAATTGTATTATCCTTATTAATGTTAGCCTTTGCCCAATAAAACTTACGGTCTTTACCTGCTATCGAAAACCCACCGAGGTATCCATATCGATTGTTCTTGGTAATTAAATCAGATTTTGATTTTTCAAAACTCAACTGTATTTTATCTCCAATGATATGATAAGATTTATATCTTGGAGCCTCAGCAATTATAGCTTTATCATATACCTGACGAAGGGCTATTTTAGCCAACCTGCTTCCCACATCTTGTTTATTTTTAGGATGTATATCGTAGGCTTCACCTAAATCTATAGTCACTGCCATACCTGTATTGGGTTCTTTTAGTGCCATGGTTTGTGCTTCTCTAATTTCCGCCCATTCACTTTCTACGGATTCTTCTTTTGCATCCATGAAGTTTGGTAATTGAACAAAAAGAAAAGGAAAATCCTTCGTTCTCCAGACTTTTCTCCAATCGCGTATTAAATTAACCATTAACTGACGGTACTCATACCCGCGTGATGCATTATGTTCTCCTTGATACCAAGTTGCGCCCTTAATAGAGAATGGAAGCATTGGATGTATCATTCCATTGAACAGTAAACTTGGTAACAAATTAGGGCTGATATCGTCTTTTGAAAAATGGCCTTTACCTATTTTATATTTCCAAACTCCTGATAATGGAATTTCTCGGTCTATTGTCTTGATATAAATCTTTTCTGGTCGACTTGAAAGCCCGCCTGCTATACCATAATTTTCGATTCGAATTGATAAGGTGTTTGTTCCTTTTTTTAAAACATCTGAATCTACTGTATAATTTCTAGAAGCACCTCTTATAGCCGTAGAACCAATTTGTTTACCATTTACCCATGTTGTATCTGAATCGTCAATATTTCCTAAATGGAGCGTTATTGATTCGGTAGTCTCTTTCTCATTAAGATCAAATTCTTTAACGTGCCAAACTACTCCATCTAAACCAATCAACCCTATTTTTTTCCATTTCTTAGGTTGATCCATTTCTTTCCAATCGCTAAAATCATGCTCTGGGTTTGACCATAAGGCTGTACCATCTTTCATGCCCTTATCTTTGGATGATAGTGGTCCTGTTTTTAGTAGTAATTCTTGTTCTAATTTATAAACATAATTTTCATTAAAATTCTTTAGCTTTTTTAAAGCTGATTTAAATTGCTTTATATTTTTTAAACCATGTGGACTCGTCCATGTCTCTATTCCTGTACCTCCATAAGAACTATTAATAAGTCCTATTGGTATATTCATAGATTCCTGTAAATCTCTTCCAAAAAAATATCCAACGGCTGAAAAGGACGCTATACTTTCAGAACTACAAACTTTCCAGTCAGCACTTTTAAAATCTTCAAGAGGCTCATTACTAATATTTTTAGGTACGTTAAAAATTCGAATTAACGGATGGTTTGCGTTTTCAATTTCTTCTTTTCCGTTTTTAGAAAATCGCACACTCATATCCATGTTTGATTGTCCTGAACAAAGCCATACATCACCTATCAATATATCTTCTAAAACAATCTTATTTATTCCTTTTATAGTCAAAGAAAATGGCCCTCCTGCCTGCATCGGTTTTAGTACTAATTGCCACTTTCCATTAGCGCCTACTTTAGTTTTTAAATGCTGGCCGTTGAAATCTAATGTGATTTGTTCATTGGCATCAGCCCAACCCCATACTTTTACTTCTGCATTACGCTGAATAACCATATGACTGCTAAATATTTGTGGTAATTTAACATCTGCCTTCACTACATTATGTGCAAAAACAAAGAACAAACCTATCATGAATTGATATTTAAGTGTTTGCTTTAGATTATTCTTTTTTTTTCTTTTCATACTGACAAATATTATGCTACCCCAATTCTGGACCGGCTATTAAAAATTGTTTCTGTGTAATTCCAGGAGATTCGTTATTCTTTAGATACATTCTAATAAATGCTCGTTGTTTTACAAACCCTAATGACTCAAGCCATTTTATCAATGCTACTTTATCATACAATATATCTACTACCACTGGTTTTTCTTTCAAGTAGGTAAGCACAGATACTAAAAGAGCTTTAGCATCTGTTACTGAATCAGCTACTAATGGTCCTATTTGTGTATAATTACTACCTGCTCTTAGAAGTACGTAACCCACAATATTATTTTCCCTTTCTATACACCACCCTTTATCTTTACCCCCATTTATTAAAATATTTAATAATTTAGATCTATCTGCACCAAACACATCTAAATCTGCATTTACTAGGCTCTTCAAATCTTCTTTTTTCAAAAGTCTAACACTATCATCTAAAGAAGGGCTTGCTTGTACGCTTAGTTTTTTAGTAGTCATTCTACTAATATTAAGTTCTTCTTTAAAGCCTAGTTTTTTATAGACCTTGGCTCCTGCTTTTGTGGCATCTAACTTTATAGATTTACAGGCTCTTAGTCTATCAATAAGTTTAGTCAACAAACGTTTACTTATACCTAAACCACGAAATTCTTTTGACACCAGCATCATTCCAATCCAAGCGACTTGATTTTTATAATTTATGGCTGTTACCGTTCCCACTACTTTAGATTCATACACTGCGACAAGACATAAATCGGAATTAAAATTCATAAACATCTCCCAATCTTCTATAGTTTGATTCCAAGATTCAGCTTCTTTAATCTTCATTACTGCCAATAGATCTTTCTTTAGCATCTGTCTCACCACAATTTCGTTCATATTAAGAAAGCCATTTGTTTAAATTTTTACTAACAAAATCATCATCATTTAAATCTGGATACGCTTCATATACTCTATCAATTTCATTTTTCTGATCCAAAGTGAGATGTTCATCTTTATTTAATGTCCACGTTCCTTCTAAAAGCCCTTGTCTTCTCAATACTTCATGTAGACCTACAATACAACCTGAAAAATTATTAGCAGCATCAAAAAACGCGGCATTACTATCAGTAATTTTCATGGCCAAAGTCAAAAAGTGTTCAGGATTATTTTCAAAATATCCCTTTTGAACATTTTCCAAAAGCAAAACTGCTTGCCTAGCCCATACAGACCAATGCCCTAATAGTCCTCCAACAATTCGTTTTTCTACTATCTTATCACCAACTTGAATTTCGTACTTTGTTAAAAGATCAATTAAAATATTGTCATCATTACCAGTATATAAGGCTATTTCCGATGCTCTACCTGATTCAACAACACCTCGCACTACATCAAAAGTTTGATAACGGTTAAAGGGAGCCATTTTAATTGCTACTACATTTTCTATTTTGGCGAATTCTCTCCAAAAATCTACGTCTAAATTTCGGCCACCTACAGCAGTTTGCATATAAAATCCAATAATCGGAATTATTTCTGCAACTTTTTTGCAATGTTGCAATAACTCTTCGTTGGTTGCATTGGGTAATGCTGAAAGACTTAACAAAGCCATATTATAATCTAGACTTACAGCCAATTTAGCCTCTTTCAATGCTTGAACAGTTGATCCAACAACTCCAGCAATTCGAATAATATGTTTCCCTGTTTCTTGAAAATGCCTATCCATCTCTTCTTTTGCTAATTTCAAAACAGTTTTAAATAAGTTATTCTCAGGAAGCCGAATCTCAAATTGTGTGGTATGAACACCAACAGCTAAACCTCCGACACCAGCATCTAAATAATATCTACTTAAAACTCTTTGTCTAACCTCATCGAGTTCGTACTTACTATTTAGTGCCAATGGATGCGCAGGTATAACCGCGCCTTTATGTAGCAATTCTATAATTTCTTTTGGTAATTGATTTTTTGTCATTTTTATCAATATTAGTCTCTAACTAGATTATAATTTTTAAATTTTACCCATGACCATTTTGCCCATAATAGGAATTAGCACCATGTTTTCTTTCATGATGCTTTTTTATTAATGACGAGATAAGTCTAGATGCCTTAGGCTCGATTTGAGTTGTTAGCATTGCCATTCTAGCAATTTCTTCCAAAACCGCACTATTGTAAACGGCCTGCTCTAATGTTTTTCCCCATGTAAATGGTGCGTGATTTGCTACCAAAACCATTTCGACTTCTTCATAAGAAAGACCTTTTTCTTTGAAGGCGTTTATAATCTGATAACCTGTTTCTCTCTCATAATCTCCCTGTATCATCTCATCACTCATTACAGGAGCGCAAGGCACATCTACAGTCAAATGGTCTGCGTGAGTAGTTCCGAAAATTGGAATATCCTGTTGTGATTGAGCCCATGCAGTGGCATAAGTAGAATGGGTATGTACTATGCCGCCAATGTTTGTCCAGTTTTTATATAAAACAGCGTGAGTTTTTGTATCTGAAGAAGGTCTCATATCGCCTTCAATTATATAACCGTCAAAATCAACTATAACCATGTCTTCTGGTTTAAGTTTTTGATAATCAACACCACTGGGTTTAATTGCAAATACATTTTCATTACGATCAACTATACTGGCATTACCAAAAGTATAAAGTACTAATCCCAATGCTGGTAATTGCATGTTATTATCGTAAGCTGTCTGTTTCAAATCTTGAAAATTTCCCATTATTTATCTCATCATTTCTTATTAATACTTCCCATCTTTTACCTCAAAATGAGTGGGCTTACCCAAAAGCTTGTAATCATTATCAATCCAGTTAGCCGTCCATAAAATTATCTGGTCTAAATGAACATGTGGTTTATCAAATAATTGAACAATCAACGATGCATTTGACAATAAAGCAGATTTACCTTCCTTTCCTGTAATGGTAACATCTTTACCCATTACCAATCCAAACTGAAGCGCAATATCACGAACAGAGATTGTTTCTTCACCTGTTATGTTTAATACCTTAGCAGGAGTTTCACATAACAATAAAGATCTTAAAATCATAGCATTGGCATCTCCCTGCCAGATTACATTGGCATATCCCATTGTAACATCTATAGGCTCATTGTTCTTTACTTTTGTAGCAATATCCACTAAAACACCATAGCGCATTTCTACTGCGTAGTTAAGCCTTATCAAGGAAATCTTAGTTTTATATTTTAGACTACCAAATTCAAACATACGTTCTCTACCTAGACACGATTGGGCGTATTCACCAACTGGTGAAGCAGGATCTGTTTCTAATGAGCCACCAGAATTAATTGGAACTAACGGATATACACATCCTGTTGAAAGCGCAACAATTTTTGAGTTTTTAAAGCGCTCTGCGACTAAACCAGGTAAAAAGGCATTCATAGCCCAAGTGTATGATTCATTGCCATCTGTACCAAATTTTGTGCCTGCCAAGTAAATAACATTACTAACGTTAGGTAAACTCTTTATAAAATCTAGATCAATTAAATCTCCAGAAATGGTTTCTATTCCATGCGATTCTAAATAATCCTTATTAGCAGATACACTGAATCTCGAAACACCAATTATTCTCTTTTCCACTTCTGCTAACTTACATGCTCTCTTAGCCATACATGCCATAGAAATACCCATCTTACCTGAAACTCCTAAAAAAATGATATCACCTTCTAACTCTTTCATCATTTCCACTAATTCGAAAGAGGGCCTAGAAATGGCTTCTTCTAAATCTTTTTCACTTTTAAAAAACTCAGGATATGCTTCCATCAATACTTAATTTTTGATTGTTAATAATTATTTCTTTATAAATTTTTACTGCTTGTTCTATTTTATCTAAATAACAAAACTCATCGGTTTGATGTGCTTGGTCTGGTTCTCCAGGTCCCAATATTATAGTGGGAACTCCTTTTAACCAAGGTTGTAAAACGGATGCATCTGTGAGATATCCAATTGATTTTTTAACAACTTTATTACCTATTAAACTCTCACATGTTTTATATACCATTTGAACAAAAGATGACTCTTCAGGGGTAGATACCGGTCCTAGATTCACAAAAGGTTCAATTGTAATTTCATTTCCAATCTCATTTTTTAATACATCTAAAACTTTTTCATTTTCAAGCTCCGAAGTCGTTCTAACATCAATAGTAAATTCTGCTTTATCTGGTACCGAATTGAAATTCAAACCACCACTAACAACTCCTACATTTATAGTTGGATAACCCAATAGCTTATCCTGTTTGATACTAAACTGAAATTTTTCAATCTTTGAAATAGCTCTCGCCACTTTATAAATGGCGTTTTCTCCTAGCTCAGGCATTGAAGAATGTGCGGTAACTCCATGTGCATAAGCATTTAAAAACAATCCTCCTTTATGGCCTATGTAGGGTTCGTTTGAAGTTGGTTCTCCGACAATCAATCCACTAGCATGACCAATATTATATTTTGAATTGAACAAATCACGTATACCATGACAGCCATGTTCTTCTCCTGCGGTTATTATTAACTTAACACCTCCCTCTGGAGAATTGTTTCCCTCAAAAACCTCTATGGCGGCACAAATCATGGCAGCAACACCTGCTTTCATATCGCTAGTTCCTCGTCCATATAATTTTCCATTTGATTCCTTAGTCACAAAGGGATCAGAATTCCATTTTTTTGCTCCTATTGGAACCACGTCCATGTGCCCAGAGAATACAATTGGTGGTCTATTGTTGTCAAGCCCTTTCTCAGCTATTACATGTAATCTTTCTTTTGATAATTCGGGATAGTCAACTTTAAAACCATTCTCAAAAAGTAAGTTTCCAATATACTTCGATATTGCGTACTCATTCCCCGGAGGATTAGTAGTATTATAAGAAATTAACAGTTTTGTTAATTCAACAACATTAATAAGTGACTTCATATTTAAATATTTAAATCTTAATAAATGTTTACAAACCTCCTATATAACCAATAAATTTGCTATACATAAAATAAACCAATATGCAAATGAGAACAAATCCACTAATGGCCAATATATTCTGAAACATGCTATTTTTATATTTCCCCATTATAGATTTATTGTTCACTACCAAAAACAATCCAATGGCTATTAACGGCACGCCCAACATTGAAGAAGCTTGAGCCATAATCAAAGCATATACGGTATTTCCTCTAAAAAAAATAGCTATGATCATTCCCATGAGCAATATGACCGTTGTAAATATTTTAGGCATTCTATCATTCATAGATTTTCCCATGCCCATACTATCAGCCAATAATCCTCCTCCTGTTACAGAATTAACCAATAGAGAAGAAAATGCGGCAGCCACAAAGCCAAAACCAAAAATATATTTAGAAAATCTTCCCAATAGCATTTCCAATTGAATGGCCATATCTGCTGCAGAATTTACTGATATACCTAATGGCTTTAAGGTTGCCGCAGCAGTAATAATAACTAATGATGACATCAAGGCTAGTAAAAACACGCCTAACCTTGTGTCCCTAATACTTTTGTCAATATCAGTCACAGACCACCCTTTACCCTGTACAAGATATGATTGATAAAAGGCATTGTGCAATACAAAAGTAGTACCAACAAGAGCCGCTATTTCATTGAAGTTATTTTTTGATATAGACTTTGGTATAAATCCCGATGCAATGGCACCAATATCTGGCTTTATAAAAATTAGATTTACAACAAAAGCCATAATAAGAATTAATACCATAAGCATCATTAACCGCTCTAATACTTTGTACAAATTTTTAGCGTAAAAAATCAGTATTATTGCCAATGGAGTAAATATCAATGGCCAAATATCCTCATTAATTCCTGTTAACGTTTTCATACCCAAACCTACTCCTAGATTATTTCCAAATTGGAAACTAAGAGCCGCCAAAAAAGAACATATCCCAATAGATACAGATAGCCATTTTCCGTATTTTTCAGAGATAACCCTAAGCAAAGATTTTTTGTTTACAACTCCAAACCGAACACTCATCATCGTGTAGACAACCATTGAGGCTGCACCAACCAGAATAACCCATAAAAATGAATAACCCTCAGTAGATCCAATTTTAGATGAAACCGTAATACTTCCAGGTCCTAATACAACAGCCGCTATTATAAAACCGGGCCCTAAGGAATTAACGATATTTTTAAATTTAAAAGTCATTCTATTATTTGTTATAGTGATTAGTTAAGGTTTTTGGTCAAAAAACATATACGATTTCTTGTTACCTACCTTAATGTATCTTCTACTTATCACAGGATCTTGTTCTATACAATGGAATTCTGTTAGTACTAAATAACCATCGGCTCTAGATGGTAACTGAATAGATGCCGGAACGGTTTGTTTCCCATAGGCATCAATTTGTATCTTATAATTCTTGCTTAAAACTTCGTTACCCATAGGGTCAAGTAATTTTAAATCTACATCTCCATTTACTTCAAAAGAATTATCATTAACGGCTACAAGATTAAAATCTAATTTTGTTTTTGGTTTAAGAGCCGGGATGTGTTTCATATATCTCTGATCTGCTAGGTCAATAAAAACAGCTGCTGGCGAAAAACAATGCTTAAACCAAGACATGGTAGGCCCCCAATTCAATTCCTTAATAGGACCAATAAACCAATCTCCGGTAAATCCAAAGTTATTTGTTAAGTAAGCAAAAGGAAGTATTCCAGCTAAAGAGCGCTCAGCACGCAACCACTCTGTTTCGCACTGCATCCAATAGGCCTGCATTTCTCTATTTTGCTCAACGGAAGCATTCTCACCTGCAAAATATTTAAAATGCTTTTTGGTAAGATGCGCTGGATTGCCATCACGCCATAACCAAATCCAAGCATATTCATTTACCAATTGTGGCTCATTAGAGTTAATAATTTCAGTTGTTTCTCTCTCGCTCCAATTATCCAAACGACCTAAATCATAAAGATTTTCTTTAAAGAATTTAACATAGTCAACAGTCCAATTCACTCTAAGGATCTTGTATGGATGGGGTTCGTCCAAATCGTCCACCCCAGTCATAAATCCTGCATCCCATAACCGAGTAGGATCTATTTTTTTTAATTCAGGAATTAATGTAGTACCTATGTAATCATCTCTATTTTCATTAATGGCATCCCAAATAACAATACTTGGGTGGCTTCCATCATTCCAAACCCAATCAGAATACTCCATTTTAGTTTGATTATCCCACCCATGTGTTTTCCAATAAAACCATTCATTTTGCAATAGTAGACCACAGCTATCGGCGATATCATACCAAAAATCAGGTAAAGCTCCTAAACTGATTCTCATGGCATTCCAATTCAACTTTTTAGGATTCTCTGATAATAACTTTGTAACCCATTCCCTATCCCAAGGAAGATTAGCGCTTTCAGGATCTTCAAAAAACCTATGAAGCGTAATGTTAGATCCTCTTAAATATGTTTTTTCTCCATTCAGAGTAAAATGCTTTCCATCCTTACCAAAATCTCTCATGCCAAAAGATTTAATGACTTGATCACTTTTTTGTATGGAATCATATAATTCAACATTAACCGTATATAGGAAAGGATCATCGGTGTTCCACAGATGAGGATTTTCCATAGGTAACTCGATACTCACCTCTGTAATATTATCTTTTCTAGATTGGATATATGTAGAAAATTCGACAACTTTTTTTAATGATTTTTTTTCAGAAATGATAAGTTTTACTTGTGTTGAATCAGTATCCGCACCTTGATTTTTTCGCCTTGGTTTGTAAAAATTCAGAATTTGAAGTTTAGCGGTAACCTTACTTTCCCTTACAGATGGTAAAAATAATGCCCTGTGAATCCTAAATTTTTTGGTAAAAGAAAGCAGAACATCGTCCCAAATTCCTGGAATGTAATGTTGCTTTTCAAAGTCCAAACTTCCTGGAGATTCACTTGGTAGCCATGCCCAGTCTCCCAATCTAATCATTATTTCATTTTCCTCACCAACCTTTAAAGCATGAGTGATGTTTACATCAATGGGCGTATAGAAAGCGATTGAGTTTCCTACTTCAATGCCATTTACATATATATGGGTTACGTACTTACTTTTTTTTAAACTAATGTATGATTCATGACCATCATATTTAGTTGGTATAAACAAACTTTTTTTATACCAGCTATATTTGGGAGTATAATCCGGTTCCACGATTCCCGATTTAATCGTCTCGTTTAAAGTTGCTTTTCTAAAAAACTTATCATAGTCTTCTACTTTTGGCTCAGCCAGATGAATCAATCCTGGAACAGGACATTTTCGAGTGAACTGCTTAGGCGGAAACGCATCGTAAGTCTGATCGAAATCCCATATTCCATTTAAATCGATAGTTTTTCTTTCACCTTGAGAAAAAAGACTATGTGTGAATAAAAAGAGTAAAAAAAAGAAGAAAATATTTTTCATATATGTATGGTATACTTTATTACTTATTTGAAATTCTTACTCAAAATTTAATAGTCAAGATTTTCATAAAATTCAATTTTAACTTGTTTAAAAAAGGGTTTCTGCTTTTTAAATAATTCTTCGTGAGCTTCGTCTCCATGAAAAAAATCCAAAGCACCGTGAGCTGCTTGTATATTTGGAAATTCACATTGCCAGATAAGTGTATTACAGGGCTCTGATGCAGCAATTGGTTGCATTCTTTTTCCCTTTGGGTAATCTGCTCTATGAGCTTCTAGTTTTGCGAATTTTTTTTCCAATGCCATGAATTCGTCTTCTTTGGTTGTATCAAATTGTTGCATGATGCGCATAGTAATACTCATAGTTATCCTTTTAATAGTTTTAAATTTTTTTCGTAAATCATGTTTTCTGAATCTATAATTAACTCTAGAAGCGATTCTCTATTCGTTTCTTTATTAATGGTATGAGGTGAATTTACCGCATGAGCACTTACAAGAGCTCCTAACTGTTGCGCTTCTTTTAGATTGAGCCCAGCTGTAAGTCCAGCGATCAATCCAGAAACATGAGCATCTCCAGCTCCTGCAGTACTTTTTACATCTACCGAATAGATGGGTGCATGTGTTAGGGACTCTCCGTTCCATGCCCAACTTCCGTCTTTGCCATTCGTAATGGATATCCATAAATTAGCATTTATAGTTCCCAGTAATTCAATAACAGCGTGTACTATTTCAATACCAGTGTCCGCTTGTACACTCATCCCTACTGCGGCGGCAGCTTCATCTAAATTAATAGCCAAAAGATCTACTCTTTTTAATAAATTAGATTCTACAACCTTTAGAATTTCTTCTGAAGTAAAAGAAGCTACTCTAAAAAAGCCATTTTCTGTTGCTAATTCAAGCAATGCCTTACGAGCTTCCAAAGACACTTCAGGAACAGCTAAAGCAATACCATTTCCTTTATATGAAATGAATTCCCGCTCTGCTTCTTGTATATCTTTAGATTCTGTTTGAGCACATGCAGAATCATTGGTTGTCATGTTTCCTCCTGTCCCATCTGGGTAAGCAAAACAGAAAGAAAAAAGTGTAGGACTGTCTTCTGAATGCTTTAAATAATTCAAGTTTAAACCAATCTCTTCCATTTCTTTTACCAATTCTTGTCCTATTTGGTCTCTACCTATTTTTCCAATAGGTGTAACGGTAAAATCACTTCCCATCAAGGCTTTAACATAATGCGAAATGATATGAAGTTTGCAATAATCTCGGGTAGGTAAATAATGACCACTGCGACTCTCTTCTCTCCCTAAAGTATGATTCCCCTCAAGTAGAAAAAATTTTCCAGAACCAATGCCTCCTGCACCAATCATGGTCTTATATTGCATATCATTATTATCAATGGTAAGTGATTTCATAATCTTTTTATATGTTTAAATCCCATTCAGGATTTGTACTTATTGGATGCGTTGCGGTTTCTATTGTAGCTGTAATTTGAGCGTCTGGATGTTCTTGCAACAACGTTATAGGATATTCAGGATTTATCTCACTAAATAAAGCTACTCGAAGTGCCGTTTGCTTCCATGCGCCTGTGTTACTAAAAAGCCTAACTTTTTTTGCAGATAAGCATTCTTTAACCCCAAGCGTTACGGACATAGGTGGCACAAATTGATACGCACAACCAAAGGTTCTTTGTGCCAAGGCAATGATTGTATCTAAATTGTTATCCTGAATCCGAACTGTAGATTCACGAACATCATCTATTGTGACTGAACTATATGGATGTCTCCTTGCTTGATTATATGCTATGTGACCATCTTGTCCCCAACCACCATAAGTTATATCAATAGGAGCTTCATTTATACTATTCTTAATTTCTTGAATGTTATTTCCATTGGGCCAGAACCTTTGACTTTCAGGTATGCCTAGATTTATATTTATTGGATCATAGAAATGTTCTTCCATAAATCCCCTGAAACTATATGGATGCTTTCTTGGTAATTCCATCCCTTGCCAATCTAGGCATTCGTCCATATGGAAAACAAAAACATTATTCAGGTTTATTTGCTCTTCATTAACTAAATCTGTGAAAGGTTTGTACCAACAACTAGGTCCACAAGGAATAATTGCTCTGGTTACTTCACTTCGCCCATTATGGTATTTAATTTCATCGACCAATTCTCTAGCCATTATTCTACCCATTGTTTCAGTATCATCACAAAGACGGAAAGGTATTTTAAGTTGATGATTATCTAATTCATATACTGGCACTTTGCACCAGTCATATAATTCTTTTTGGGTTATTTGACTCATTATATTTTTATATTTTACCTATTAATTTAAGTATTCATATTTCCATAGATTCAACACGCCTATTCTGCTAATAAATAAGTAGAAAACAGCGCAACTAAAATGCCTGAAATAATTATTGGATGTGGAATAACAGCATACAATATCAAAGAGAGGATTACTGTTACTACTGGTGCTAGAGACATTAACGGTACTACTATTATAGCTTTTCCATACCTTACGCTATATGCAAAAAACAAAAAGCCAACTGCATTTAAAGTTTGAATTAAGGCTGCAGAAAAAATGCCGCTTAAGCCCCAATTTATATCTTGGCTAAAATCAGTCATATAAAGCGCCAGCGGAAACAATAAAAAGCCACTGAGCATTAAATAGAAAATAAAACTCTCGGCCTGCATACCATTATTGCTGGCTTTTTTCATAATTAATGCTTGAACTCCCCACATTAAGAACACTATTGTCGATAAAATCAACCAGAAATATCCTTCTACAACAGTATTGCCTGGAGGTTGGTATGAAAGAAGTAAGATTGCAAATATTGCTAAGGAAATACCAAACCATGCACGTCTACTTGCCCGCTCTTTGAGAAGCACTACAGATAATACAACTGTAACTACTGGATATAATGATATGATTGGAAATATTATATAGGCAGGTCCAATTTGTAACGTTTTAAACAAAATAAGCTGTCCACCACATCCAAAAAGCCCTGCGGCCATTCCATATAAAATAGAACGTTTGTCTTTGTCCAATTTCCATTTTACCAACTTTAAAGCAACCACAGCTACTGGACAAAGTGTAAGTATCCATACCGAAAAACCAAGTGTAGCTGGAAACCCAGCTTTTTCAGGTAATTCAATCAAAGCGCCCCATACTCCCCATAAAAGGGTTGTGAGCAGTGCGTAAATAAGCCATGGTTTATTTTTCATCTGTATCGTTTTTAATAAAAAATAAATTTTGTTGCGATTGGACTTCAAGTTTTCTTAAAACATAACCTTTGTTGTTTTTAGCAGGAAATGCTACAGTAATATTAACAGGATAATCCCATTTTGTTTCAAGCACACCTTCCACATAATTATCTAAAGCTTTCCATTTTTTTATCTCAACACCTCCACCAGAAAAATGAAGATCTGTACCTGTTAGTGTTGGTGTCAGTCCATCCCAAGGAGCAATTCTTAATAATCTACTTGCATGAAAACCAATTTTACCAAGGTCTATCTGATCCCCGGTAGAATATATTCCAAGTACTTTTTGGCTAAAAAATTCAGAGACAATAAATTTATCAGACTTGATTGCTTTAGTGACATCTTTAGAAAGTACAACATCCATATCCTTTTCAGTTTCTTCCCAATTAATGACTGCTAATGTATTCCACGGATCAAGATCCTCGCAAATAGGCACTACTTCTGTTAGAATCTTAGAAGGAATTATTTCATTGTAAATATCCAAAGGAAGTGAAGCCGTATTTATTGAAGGAATCACATGCTTATATAATGATCGGCGTTCTGGTTGAAGCTCTACAAGATACTCTGAAAGACTAACCATACCGCCACCTAAATACTGATTAAGTGTAGATGTTATGGCTTCGTCATCAGTTAGTTTGCCAAGTGCTAATTCACTCCAATTATTTTCTTTATCATGAAATGGGGTATCTCGTTTACGTACCATTAAAGCATCTGCATCAACATGCCACAACCTGTTCATCCAAGTTCTAAGGATATTCTGCCTAAAAGCATCTACTTGTTTTGGTTCCCAGATTGAAACAACATCGCTTCCACTTCTCTGGGAGTCTGCAATGCCCAACGAACCTCCAAAGTGTCCCCCACAAATTGAAATATAAGAATCAGACCCAACACCCCTTCTAATGGCTTCCAACCCCATTCGATAAGCTTCCAATTTTGTGACATTTGGATTATAATATTTCACGTCGTCGAATATGAATACAGATCGCATAAAGTCAAACTTAAAATATTCAAATCCATAATCTTTAGATAAACGTCTATAAACTTCTTCCAAATATTCCGTAACTCCAGGAAATGTAGGATCAAACACCCATGTTTTATTGGTGTATCCAAATTCAATAAATTCTCCAGCATTATTCTTTAATAACCATTCAGGATGATTCAATGCTATTTTGGAATCTTTATCTACAGAATATGGTGCAGTCCATATACCTGGAGTATAACCAAGTTCTTTTATAGTATCTGTTAGGTAGTTAATACCACTTGGAAAAGCAGGTCCTGGTGACCACACCCCCCAATCGTCATTTGTCCAACAATCATCTATTAAGAAAACATCAAACGGCATACGGTTTTCTTTTAATGATTTGATGTCTTCCATAAAATATTCTTCATTATAGTTTCTTCCATGAAAGTACCATGTACAAAATACAGAAGGCGCTTTGTTTATGGGCTTCTTAACATCATGATATACACCTATGCTGTTTGCAAAATCGTTTATCAATGTGTTTGAATTATATCCAGATTTAATATAAACCCATTGGCTAGTTCTCTCTCCTCCAGAAGGGATACGGCTACCATCAAATTCACAATTGGCAATAAGAGATGAAAACTCTACACCTTTTTTATTTTTCCTGAATTGTAATGAGAACTTTGCTAAATGTCCCATTTGACTCAAATAACCAATGAGCAAATCTGGACTGTTAGTGTTATTTATATTAAATACACAAAAAGGGTCTACTTCAATTTCGTCATTGTTTGTTGGCTTAATAGTAATAGGTAAGCCATTTTTTAAACGTTTTTGAACCAATACATTCCAGTTTTCGGTATTTTTTTCACCTTCAAATACCAATGCATTTGCTCCTCTCAATTTTAAAGGAATCAGTGATATAAGATTAATGGATTCCTTATCCAAATTGGTAATTCTTTGTCTTAGGGCTATTTCTTCTTTATCATAGGAATACCAAAATTCTCTAGTGATTATTAGTCTATCATTTTTAAATACATCCGTTATCACCTCTCCATTTAAACCAGCAAGTATTTTTGATTCTACAACACGAGAAAAATGTTTCCAATCATTCTTATTAAACTCATAATTCTCAACTTCTGGGAATGCCCAATCTGCTAATAATGTTATATGTTTAGAAGCTATTTGAAAATTTTCCAACGCTTTTGGCAGTGAAAATTCAAACCCTAAACTATCAATTGAATCAGCATGTACTTTGTTATTGAATGCATTAAATGCCAGAACTGATAGAGTAACCAATATTAAAATTCTCTTATTTACTACCATATTGATTATTATTAGATATTAATAGTCTATTTGGGATTGCCTTTACTAGAAGGTAATCCTTGAATTTAATCGAAAGTTTACCGTTTCCATTTAGCTTACCCACTTCCTTGTTGTTTGCATAATCCCAGACGGTATAAGTGTCGGCTTCTAATCCTCTAAACTCAATTTCTCCATTCCAATTATCCGCATAAAATGCATAGTGTAGTATTCCATCTTTATTCACAACATGTGTTTCAGGTTTATCATAAGCTATATCGTATAAGTTTATGTATTCCCCTTTACTTAATTGAACCTCGTCATGAATTTTGAGCCACTTATCAAAATTCACTTTTCTTTCTGGGGTTAACGCAATTTCTCGAACTGATTTAGAAGGATGCATAAAACGATTTTCGGACTTATCGACAAACATTGTTCCTGGAATAGCACCAACTCCTATCATAGAAGCAAAACTATTTTTATTGTAGTATCTCTCTACATGATCTCCATAAAAAGGTATTTTTTTACCCATTAAAGCTTTTATAGTTTTTGCTCTATGCCTTAATTGCCATTGATTATTTGGATCTGATGAAACAGGTTGATTATAGTATGGCATCTTATAGAAAGACGGAAACATACCACACGGGCACATTTCCAATATTGCTGATTTTTTTATCCTTGTACTTTCCTCATAAATTACTTTGTATAATTCTGGAAGTGCTTCAAAAGATTCTTCTGGATTTTTATGATTATGCTCTTTAGCATAACATTTTCCAGTAGCATTAGTAAAACTAAAGTCCATTTTAAGTCCGTCATATCCCCAATCTTGTATAATTTTATTTGTCAGCGCTTTATAATAAACCTTCACTTCATCAAGAGTAGGGCATAACAAAGCTTCTTCATATTCTTCTGGTCTATCTTCACCTAAATGATCATTCACATATGTGGGGCTTCCATCTTTACTAATCAGTAACCATTCTGGGTGTTGTTCCACTAAATCGGGCCCTGCAGAACCTGGAGTGATCCATAATTTTAATTTGATGTTTTCATCGTGGAAAGACTTCACAAGTTTTTTCATATCCTTGTCTCCGTCAGGGAAAGAATCATCCCTAGGAGTAAAATCTCCATTGTTGTAAAACCATCCATAATCTATGGTTACAACTTTAAAGCCCATACTCTTTACCGAAGGAATCATATCAGTCATTTGGTTCATTTTAAATCCTGGACCGTAACCCCATCCACACCAAATACGATCGAAAGCAGGACTCGATGAATCTGGTTCTGGCATATTGAATCCCTTATCTTTCATAACGGCAGAGTAAGACTCTAGCCCATTATAATAATCTCCATAGTGAACTCCAATTACTGTTGGCAGTCCACGATACTCTTCAGTGGTAAAAGGAATTGAATCTCTTTTATATTCGATACTAACATTTAGACTCCCTTTATCATTAACTTTAGCTGGAAGTGAAATTAGTGTAGGTTTTTCTCTAGTGCTTCCGATAAAAAAACCTGTATCTTGATTCCAGATATCTAAAACGGGCAAGCCCCCACCGACCATTCCTTCTTCAAGTTTTCTTCCTTGATAATTTTGAAATGAAAAATTTTCGGTTACTGGTAAAACCCAATCAGGTCTGTCTGTATATGATCCTCCTTGAAGTATCCAAAAATCATGTTTATCATAACTATTATTAATAAGAGATGCGTCTAATTCGAATGCATTATTAATCTCATTCTCTATATAAAGTCCAGGTGTTGCATTCACGTTCTTATACATGACTTGAACTAATGCGGTATTAGATTGTTTTTCGTACAGTTCAATCTGAATTTTTTTCTCTATTTTTGATCCAGATGGACCTTCTGCTAGCCCTTTAATTTCAAGTTTTTTCCCTTTACCAGATTCATTATTAATGTCTGAAAATTTAGGATTTTCATTAATAGCTATAAAATTTTTCACTTCTACGCCATTAATTACCAGATAGTGTGTACTGTGATTACTTTTAGTTATTGTTTTAATCTGATTTCCTTGTTTTTGAAAAACTTCTATATTCAGCTTTTTATCCAATACAAGTCGGATGTTATTATTTTCAAATACAAAACCTGTATCTTTTTTTGAAAATATAATTCCCTTTTTTTCTTCTTTAAGGGCACAAGAAATAACTAAACTGTATATTATAGTTATCAATAGTATTTGAATAATTTTAGACAATGGTCTATTCATCTTTAATTTAGTTTTATTTATTCTATAAATATTTCATCAACAAATAAGTTTGCTGGTTAATCATTACATTAATAATTATTTTTTATTTACTAGCTTTCAGATTTGTATTGATAAAAGGATAATCTTCATTATATGTATGAGACTCATCCATAATTTTTATCATTTCAGCTACTATAAAGGGATAATCTTCTGCTAGGTTATTTTCTTCTTGCAAGTCTATATCCAAATTATATAACTCAATTGGGCTATTAGGATTATCTAATACATTTAATCGGACAGCTTTCCAATTATTTTTTCTTACAGCTTGCTTTCCTCCACGTTCGTGAAACTCCCAATATAAATAGTCGTGTTCTGTTTGACTTCCCTGATTTAAAAGGGTTGGCAAAAAAGTAATTCCATCAATATTTTTTGGTAAATCAGCACCAGACAGCTCTGCTAAGGTGGGCATCACATCCCAAAAAGATGATATATGGTTTGATGTCTGACCACCATCTATTTTACCTAGCCATTGCGCTATCATTGGTACTCTAATTCCTCCCTCATAAAGGTCTCTTTTCACACCTCTTAAATCTCCATTACTTTCAAAAAACTCTGGATCTGCACCTCCCTCTTCATGTGGTCCATTATCACTTGTAAAAATTACTAACGTATTGTTATCCAGACCATGTTCTTTTAATTTATTTAAAACTTCGCCAACATATTTATCCATTCTCGAAACCATAGCTGCAAAAACAGCATGAGGGTTTTCTTGAGTGGTATATCTAGCAAGATTCCAATCTGGACCATAAGCACTCCCTTCCACTCCTTCATAGTTGGTTTCTGGAAAAGTACCTTTATAAGTTGCTAATATTTCATCATCTGGCACAATGAGTTCAGCATGAGGAAGGGCATAGGGTAAAAACAAAAAGAACGGCGCGTCTTTATTACTGTCAATAAATTCAAGTGCTTTTTCATGAATAATATCCTGAGCATAAATAGCAGTATGTTGCCCATCATTCCCTTCTAAATGAATTTTTTTATCATTATGCCAAAGATGTGTTGGATAATATCTATGGGCTTGTCGTTGACAGTTATAGCCATAAAATTCGTCAAAACCTTGGTTATTAGGATCTCCTTCTGAACCTATAAAACCTAATCCCCATTTTCCAAATGCGCCAGTTTTATAATCAACCCCTTTTAAAAGCTCTGCAATAGTAAATGCCTCTGCTTTGAGCGGAAATTGACCCTCAGGTTGAGCTTCTCTATTACCTCTTATATACGTATGACCCGTATGCAAACCTGTTATTAATGCTGACCTGGAAGGTGCGCAAACTGTACTACCAGAATAATGCTGCGTGAAACGCATTCCCATATCTGCCATTCTATCTATATTAGGTGTTTTGATTTTCTGCTGACCATAACAACCTAAATCTCCATACCCTAAATCATCTGCTAAAATGTATACTATATTTGGGCGTTCATTTTTAATATGTTTTTTTCCATTACAACTTTGGAAAGTAAAACTTACAATGATGCTAACTATCCCTATTATTCTAGTATTCATATAATTATTTTTTTTGCTTTACAGTAGCCAAACAAAAGCGCGCACATTTGTTTAGAAATTCTAATATTTTATTAATAAATTATTTTATTTATCTAATCAATTAGTAACCTCTCTCCAATCCAGGAAACCATTTTAAAGCATTTTTATAAAAAAACTTATCAAGTATTTCTTTAGATAGGTATAACCCCTTTACAGTATATGTAGGCTCAGGTAAAGCATCTTCTCCAATAACATAATTCCCCCATGGTATTTCATCTGAAGTAGCAAAATATTGAAAGAACTGTTTGTGCCTAGCTACTATAGCATTTTTACTGTCCAACATCTGTTCTGGAGTAGCTTTTTCTCCTTTTACCATCATTCCACCTTTTCTGTCGGAACCGTACATTATTCTATCTTGATACATCTCAAAAAACTCTTTAACTTTCCCTCTAGCTTGCCACATAAAATATCTTGTTCTCCCTCCTACTTCGACTGCAAAATTTGGATATTTTTCAAGTCTCTTTGCTATTTCATCTACATCAAACTCTAAACTACCAAGATGCGCACCAACAAATCTCAAATTTGGGTGTCTGGCTATAACACGGTCTCTTGCTGCCATAATATCGCTATATGAAGGCATATCTGGTCTTTCCCACCAACTGAAATCTGGATGCTTTTCCCAATAACTACCTGGTCGCTCTTCAGTTGCTGGTCTCGTTGGCATCCATGCCTGTATTGGCTCTCCTATATGTGCTATAAGTGTTTTTCCTTGTTCAGCAATGAAATCAAATATTGGAGTAAGTGCTGGGTCATCTACTTGAATAAGCTCTCCCTTATTATTTCTAATTTCCATACCAATAGATTTCCAAATTTTTACACCAACTGCTCCATTATCAAAATCGCTTTTAAGTTTTTTAATCGTTCTTTCTTCCCAACCCCTTTCATTAATGGAAAATGCATCAAATGTTGTAACCCAACCATAATACCTAGGGTATTTATTTGAAAACTCTTTAGCCTTTTCTGTTTTTAAACTTACTTCTAATGGTGTTTTACCTCCTGTACATAATGTTACAAACTTCATATTCATACTATCCATTAATTTTCTTAAATAAGGAGCATCATCAGATATGTGAGTATGCAAATCAATTTTTTTAATCTTATTCAAATATTCTAAATTGGATTGTGCCCAAGCATTTGAAAAACTAAATATTATGCATAAAAAAAACAGTTTATTAATCTTAAATTTTATTTCCATATTAAATAAATTATGTTAGTATTGATTAAAAAAAACCTGAACAGGATTTTTTATTATTTTATTATATTTTTCAATTTCTTTAGAAGGGTTTATAGAATCTGCTTTAAAAACTAAATAAGCATTCTCTTCTAAGTATTTACTGCCTTTAGGTATTTTTAAACTTCCGTTATCAATAAATCTCCTATCCCAGTATCTTCCTTCCTTCTCTGATTTTGTAATTCGGGTATGTGATTCATAAGTAGGTGAGTCTACCCCATTTAAATTCTTAATATCACTTTTCAACCTTATGCTACCTAAAGCATACTTTAACTTTTTGTTATAGAAAAACAACCATTCTGCGTCACGTTCAATGGGGGCGTTTTTAAGTTTTTTAATAGCATTATTATCATATAAATCAATTTCTTTTGCAGTTCCATCGGGAAGAGAAAACATCGCATGTGTAAAAAAACTATCCATTGTCATTTCATCATTTCGGAGCATAATCAGTTCTACATCTTCTAGCATTTCCATTTTTGAATAAAAAATAAAATAGGGCAAACCTGCATAAAACTTATATGTGGCCTCCAAATCTATTTCTTCATAATCTGTTACCTTTCCAGAACGATATACCGAATGTAAATAAAGACCCGAGTTAATAGATATCGAATCGAATTCTTGAATATGACCCATGGTCTTATATTTATACCCTTCTTTCTGAAAATTAGGCGCCCAATGCATATTTATATCTTCTCTTTGCAATACTTGGCTCTCGAACTTTTTGAGTTTCAATCCTGCTAACTGTCCATTATTTAATCCATTGTTCTTAGTAGCATTCAAAGACCTTAAATTGGCTTCATAATATTTGTTTTCAACCATGACATCCAGTCCTTCTCCTTTAATATGTATGTCACTTTCGCCTTCACTCATTGCTTCTTTCGCTAGTACAACTTTATAATTTTTGCTTTCATTACCTAAAATAGCTACAGGAAATAAATACTTTTTTATACACAGACCATTATTCTTCCTCTCTGAAAGTAGTTGACCCTTAATTAGGTTTTTACTATTATTTTCTTTGAGACAAACTATCAAATCACTATTTTTTTTTAATTTATCGAAAGAAATATCAATCGTTATATATTCTATATCTCTATCAACACCTAATATTTCTTTAACTATGAGATTACCTAAAAAATCCTTTGAATTTGAGCAAGATGTCATTACCATAAAACACAACAGAAAAAACTTGATAAAAAAATGTTTACTATTAAATTTCATAGTTGTACTATCATTTATACTTTAAAAAGGTTTTATATCCAATCATCAATTCATTTGAATTTATTGAGAAACCCATACTCCATTAAGAAGCACTTTTTCAACATTGTACATGGCTTTAATATCCTCAAGAGGATTACCTTTAACAAAAATTAAATCTGCTTGTTTTCCATGCTCTATGCTGCCCAATCGATCTGAAATGGCAAGGAATTTGGCACTTTTTGATGTTGAAGCAACAATCACATCCATGGGAAGCATCCCTGATTCCACCAAAAGTTCCATTTCATGCTGATAAGACCATCCCTTTTTTGCATATCTCACCCATGGCCCATGAGATCCAACTACAATATTGACACCTCCTTTATAACATTTCTCAACGAAGCCTTTCATATTTTGAAAAGCTCTATAGCCTATGCTATCTTTTTCTTCTTCTTTTACTTGTAAAGCACCCAAAGTGGGAGTTACAAAAGTTCCTTGTTTACTTAGAAAAGGAACTAATGAATCTGCTAACGCATTATTTAAATCTACAGCAGCCCACAGTTTATTGGTTTCGCTATCTTTATTTCGTCTACTAATATCACCCATTAACAAGTGTCTATATTTCTCGGCTATTCGTAATGGCGTTAAAGCTGTTCCAAAAGATGAAATATGCTCTACGCCATCCAAACCTGCCAATATAGCTTGCTTCGCATCCGTTATTTCTAGGTGTGCCGTTACTGGCAAGCCATATTTATGAGCTTCCATACAAGTTTCCTTAATCAAGCCCAATGGAAGGCGGTAGTAAATTTTAATAGCAGAAACACCTTGGTTCGCTAGAATTTCGATACCAGTACGAACTTCCTCCTTATCACGAACTATATAGGCATCTTTTGGAAATGCTGAAGGAAATGATTCCAAATGTGGACCTGTTAAAAATAATCTTGGAAGTGGCTCCCCTGTATTTCTTTCAAAGTCATAAGCTTCAATCCATTGTCCAGGATCCCGAACTGAAGTTACTCCATTTCTTAAAAAAAGTGTTGGAAAATATTTTACATTATCATAATGAAAATGTGGATCAATCAGCCCAGGTAGTAGAGTTAATCCACTTGCATCAAAAAACTCAGCCTTTTCAGGAATTACTGCATCCTGCTTGTTCCCTACCCATTTAATTATGTTTCCTTCAATAATTACACAACTATTCTCAATATAAACATTGCCAATACCATCAATCACTCTTGCTCCAAGTATTACCAATACATTTGAATCCAAAGGCTTTTCCAATTCATTTGCATTAACCTCTAGTATTATTCGTTTATTATGGGACGTTTCATGACTGCCTTCTTGTACCTTCGAACCATTATCCTGTCCACAGGAACTTAGAAACAAAAAACCTATAATACATTTAACTATTCTTATATCCATCCTAAAAATAAAATATTGACCGAAGGTTTTTCTACCTTTTAAAACCATGAGATCATTCTAATTATATTACTAGGCAAAAAACAAAAACCCTAACTCCATTTATTTTTTTTTATATATTTAACAAATATTTTTTTATTTTAATTATGGATTTTAACGATAATATCACTCTAGTGAATTCTCTTAAAACAGGAGATGAAAAAGCATTTATGTTCCTATACAATAAGTATTACAGGCGATTGTATGCATACGCGCTTGCACTTATAGACGACAAGGCAGCTGCTCAAGATATTATTCAAGAGGTATTTTTAAATACTTGGAAATACAGAAAAAGATTGGACAGTCAATACACTATTCAAAGTTTTTTATACAAAACTGTCCACAATGAATTCATTACACAATACCAAAAAAATAAAAAAGAGATGACGCTTCAACTTAAATATGTTCAAGCGTTAAATGCAGTCATGGATGATAATGACCCTACCTCTATTGAAAGATTAATTTCACTAGTTAATAAAGAAATACAAAACTTACCTCCTAAGTGCAAAAATGTGTTTTTACTAAGTAAAAAAGAAGGTCTTACAAATATTGAAATTTCAGATCACCTAAACGTTACCATTAAAACAGTTGAGGCACAAATAACAAAAGCCTATTCTGTTTTACGAAAAAAACTTGGCAATAAAGTGAGCCATATCATATTCCTATTATTTGATGCCAACAGAAAAAAAATAGTTCTTAATTAATATTTTCTTATAATTTTATTTTTCTCTTTAGTTAACTTAAAACGTTTGAACTAACAGAATCCGTATCTCTGTTTTAAATTGGAATGATTCCATTTAAATGCTCAAATAAATTATAAATAATTTTTTACGAAGAAATTCCTCATTACACAATTAAATTCTATTTGACTAATGTCCCAAAAGGCATAGGCTTAAATTTTTTATTTCATTCTTTTGATAATAAAAAGTTATTCAACTTGCCAAAAAAATTTTAATTTAAAAATTTTAACTTCTAAAAGTTAGGGTTTAGGAAATCTGTTCAGTATTACATTTAAAGAAACATCCTTTTATAACTCGCATATTTTTATAATTTTATGAAAAAAAATTACCCATCAAGACAAAAAGAAACATCAATTCATAAAAAACTGTTGAGACTTTCAATAGTCATTATTCTATTTTCTACTACTGCTGTTTTCGCACAAAACACTTATTACGTAGACACTAATAATGTTTCATGTGGTGATAACAATGACGGAAGTGAGGCCAACCCTTGGTGCTCAATACGTAAAGCAAATACAACCTTAGTTTCTGGAGATATTGTTTATATCAAAAAAGGAAATTATGTAGATGATGGTATTAGGCCTTCAAATTCAGGATCATCTGGTCAAGATATTATTTACAAAAATTGGGAAGATGACTTAGTTACAATTTCTAAGGGCGCTTCTAACTTGGATGCTATTAACTTGGTAGGTAAATCTTACATAGTAGTAGATGGAATAGAGGTTACAAGTTGTAGAAAGTATATTATTGCTGAGAATTCTCATCATAACATCATTAAAAATTGTGATTTCTCTGGAGGAACTTCTTTTACGGTAGGGCAATTTTGGAATAATTGTACATATAATAAAATATTAGATAATTTTTTTAAGGATGGCGGAGATCATATTTCCATTGTAGATAACAGCGACTATAACTTGGTAGAAGGTAACAATTTTGGAAATGCAAGTCATGCTAATTTCGCTGTTAAATGTAGCAATTTTAATATTATTAGAGGAAATTATTTTTATAATAACACTCAAAAAATTGGAGAAGTTTACGATTGTGATAATACAAGTAACTATAATGCAACCAAATATAACTTAATAGAAAATAATCGATTTGCTTTCACACCATCTAGTGGGAATGCATCTCCATATGCGGGAATACAATATGTTGGACAAAATGGAATCATTAGGAAAAACAGCTTTTATAATAACATCGGTGGCGGACTCAGGCTGGCCTTATATGGTACTGAAGGACGTTTTAATACTGAAAACAGAATATACAATAATGTTTTTTATAAAAATAGGCATTCAGGTGCTTATTCTGACCCGATAAGTTCTAGAACATTAAATGATAACATTTTTAAAAATAATATTTTCTATCAGAATTTTTTTGAAGCAAATGATACCAGATGGTCATGGTGGGTAAATGAGTTAGATGGAAATAAAGTTCAAATAAAACTAAGTCAAACAGATGGTGTATATTTCGATACTAATAATTTATTTAACGCAGTCCCTAATGATAACGAAGTGATAGCCTATGGAAATAGAGACCCTTTGTTATCTCCTAGTTTTAATACACTTGCTTGGTCAGAATCCAATTACCCAACTACTTTTTCCAACAATATTGAGGCAGAACCACAATTTGTTGATGCCATTAATTATGATTTTCATTTGAAAGAAACCAGCCCTATGATTGATGCGGGTACTTTTCTAACCAAAACGAGTAATAGTGGTGCTGGAACATCAATGAGTGTTGATGATGCTGGTTATTTTTATGACGGCTTCGGTATTTCTGGTGAGGCAGGAGATGTAATTCAACTTGAAGGACAGTCTCAAAAAGCAGTTATTACAAGTATAGATTATATAAACAATATATTAACATTAGACACAGCACTTACTTGGACAGTTGACACTGGCATCGGCTTGGAATACAATTCAAATAAACCAGATATGGGAGCTTTTGAGTATAGTGCTGCTCTTTCCTTAAACGAAAAAGATTATGATATAAACACCATATCTTTATATCCTAACCCAACTTCAGATTTAGTAATTATAGATTTAAAGGATACTTACTTAAATGTTAGTTTTAAAATATTTGATATCAGTGGCAAAAAATTATTTGAGAACTATTTAAACAATACCAATAAAGCTGTTTTTAACGCCAATCAACTAAACAATGGTTTATATTTTGTAACTATAAAAACAGATAATAAAATTAATTGTTTAAAATTTATAAAAAAATAATTAGGGTTTTCCAAATTTGCTTAGTATTAATACTATAATAAGAATAAATGGTATCAAAAAGTATTGAAAATATTATTATTAAGTATGTAACCAAATCTATTGATTCAAATGAATTGGACGTACTGATTGATTGGATTGAAAAACCAAACAATTTTCTAATTTTTAAAAACTATGTTAAAACTCACTATGCAATTACTATCAGTATGAATGATCCAGACCCAAACATCATAAGGGAACGTCTTCTTAAGGAAATCAGAAAAGAGAAAAGTATTTTTTCCAGAAAAAACTTAATTTCAAAATTAAAATATGCTGCAATTGCTATTGTTTTCTTAGGCTTAGGCTATTTATATAAGGAAGAGTTTGCAAGTAAAAAGATTCAAGATAAAATTTTAGAGAAAGAAGGATTAATAACTCTTGAACTCGAGAATGGTAACATTCAAATTCTTTCAGAAAATGGGGACAAAAAAATAGTTGATACGTACGGAAATGTAGTAGGTGAAAAGCAAGGTTCTAAGTTAATTTATGGTACTAACAATAAATCAACTGCTAAATTAGTATATAATACACTTACAGTTCCTTATGGGAAACGTTTTGACTTAAATTTTTCGGATGGAACCCATGTTTTTCTCAACTCTGGCAGTTCAATTAAATATCCAATTAATTTTATTAAGGGACAAAATAGAGAGGTTTTTTTAAATGGAGAAGCGTTCTTTGACGTAGCAAAAGATGAAAATCATCCCTTTATAGTAAACGTACAAGAGTTGAATGTAAATGTACTTGGAACAAAATTTAATGTGTCCAATTATCCTGAAGACAATACTATTGATATAGTACTTGTTGAAGGTTCTGTTAACCTAAATTCTGAAGCAAATAATCTTACTGACGATAGAAGTGTCACTCTTAAACCTAATTTTAAAGGTTCTTACGACAGGATCAATCAAAGTATATCCAAAAATTTTGTAAACACTTCTATTTATACTTCTTGGATTAATGGAAATGTTATTTTCAGAAACTCCTCATTTAAAAATATATCAGAAAAGTTAGAACGCTATTATAATATCACAATTATAAATAATAACAATGATATAATTAATGAAAAGTTTAATGCAAGTTTCAATGTCAATAATGAAAGTATAGAAGAAGTATTAAGTTATTTCAATAAAGTTTACGAAATCAACTATGAAGTCATAAACAATAAAGTTATAATAAAATAATTACAATCTAACTAAGTCAATGCGAAGTAATCATGAAAAAACAGTTAAAATATTTTTTGCCACTAATTCGTAGTATCCCCTACAATTAAATAAAAAAGGGAAATGCTCTAACATTTCCCCCAATAATTAAAATATGATGTAACAAACCAGTTAACCACAATTTAACAATCAAAAATATGAAAAAAAGATTAAAGTCTGAGAGTCTAAAACTCAATGGCATAAATTTTAATTTAAAAATGAAACTAACTACTCTCATAGCTATCACTTCAATTTTCTATTTACAAGCTGCTACGAGTAATCATTCTTACGGTCAACAAAAGTTATCAATAAACAAAAAGAATGTAACCGTCTCTGAAATAATTGATGAGATTGAATCCCAAAGTGAATATCAATTTATATTCGCTACTAAATCTGTTGATTTAGAAAGAAAAGTGTCTATAAAAATTAATAAACAATATTTAGCCACTGTTTTAGAGAAACTGTTTGAAGATACAAATACAGTTTTTATTATAGAAGAAAGTAAAGTTTTATTACGAAAAGGTGAAACTCCAATAATAAAAGAAAGTTTAGAAGAGGAGTTAAAAGAAGAACAACAAACCATAACTGGTCAAGTTCTTGATGAACAAGGCGTACCTCTTCCAGGTGCTAATATAATAGTAAAAGGAACTACCAATGGTGTAAGCAGTGATTTTGACGGAAACTTTTCTATAAATGTTTCTGAATTAAACATTGTATTAATTGTATCTTATCTTGGATATTCTACTAAAGAAGTAACTGTTGTTGACAAAACCAATAATCTAACTATACAATTAAATGCAGACTCATCTGGTTTAGATGAAGTTCTCATTGTAGGTTATGGTACTGTAAAGAAAAGCGATCTTACGGGGTCAGTTGTATCGGTAGGTTCAGATGAGATTGCCGCTTTCCCAACTAATAATGCTGTACAAGCTTTACAAGGTAGAGCTGCCGGGGTTTCAATTACTCAAAGAAATGGGGAACCTGGTTCTGGAATTAAAATAACTATTAGAGGTAATACCTCAATCAATGCAGCAAGTGACCCTCTAATTGTTGTAGATGGTTTTCCTGGAGGTCAACTACCACCTTCTGAAGATATAAAATCTATCGAAATTTTAAAAGATGCTTCTTCTACAGCTATTTATGGTTCACGTGGAGCAAATGGTGTATTAATAGTTACTACAAAAAGCGGGAAAAGCGGGAAATCAATAGTTAGAATTAATACCTCTTATTCCACTGAAGAACGAGTAAATGAAATTAGTGTTCTTAATGGGACTGAATATGCAGAGTACATTAACGATCTTGATCCTGGTTTTTATTCAGATCCTGCTTCTTTTGGAGTTGGTACAAATTGGCAAGATGAAATTTTCCGCACAGGTTCAGTTCAAAATACACAAATTTCTGTTTCTGGAGGATCAGATAATGTAAAATATTATATTTCCGGAGCTTTATATGATAAAAAAGGTATTGTTGAAAATTCAGGTTTTAAAAGGTATTCAATAACAAGTAATTTGCAAATGGAGGCCTCTGAAAAATTAAGGTTTGGTGTTAATTTGTTTGCTAGAGGATCTAAATTAAATGGTACTAATTCGCAACGCGCACCTGGTTCAACTCAAGCAGATGTAATAGCGTCAGCCTATAATTTCCCTACTACACAAGGAGTTTTTGATTCAAACGGAAATTATACGGCTGCAGAAAGAGGATTTCAACTTGATAATCCTGTTGCTATTGCTAGAGAACTTTCTCAAGAAACCTTAACAGATTTATTACAAGTTAATGTATTTGGAGAAATTGATCTTTTTAAAAATTTAAAATTTAAATCTTCCTTAGGTGCTATTGTTAATAGTTCACGGTATGGAAGATACTATCCTACAACCTTGCTTAGAGGTGCTGCTGTAAATGGTGAAGGTCAGCTTCGATTCCAAAAAAATAGACAGCTCTTATCTGAGAATTATTTTACATATACTCCTCAAATTGGAGAAAATCATAACTTCACAATTGTGAGTGGTACGTCTTTTCAAACATTTAGCACCGAGAGTTCAGATATTTTAGCTACAGAATTTCCGACTGACGCAAACTTATGGTGGGAATTAGATGCAGCTTCAGTTGTAGATCGAACTACTTCCCGTTTAAATGAAAATGAACTTTATTCATATTACGGAAGAATGAACTATTCTTTCAAAGGAAAATATTTACTAACCCTTAGTGCAAGATATGATGGAGCTTCTGTTCTAGCTGATGGAAATAAATGGCAATTCTTCCCATCTGCAGCTGTTGCCTGGAATGTAAAAGAAGAAAAATTTCTATCTAATTTAGAGAGTGTGAGTAATCTTAAATTAAGAGCAAGTTATGGAAAGACTGGTAACCAAGCTATTGGGCCCTACGAATCATTAGGTTCAGTAACTACTGTTTTTACAACGCAAGGAAATAGTGTTGTAAATGCTTTAAGACCAGATAATCTTGGTAATGCTGACTTAACTTGGGAAACTACTACGCAAACAAATTTTGGAATTGATTTAGGATTATGGAATAATCGCCTTTCAATAACTGCAGATTATTATATTATGGATACTTCTAACTTACTCTTTAATGTAGAACTTCCTGGTTTTGTAGGCGTAGCCTCTCAATTAAGAAATATTGGAGAAATACAAAATAAAGGATTTGAGTTCTCTATAGCATCAAAAATGATAAATAATGGAGATTTTAGTTGGAATTTAGATGCTAATATTTCTTTTAATGATAATGAAATAAAAAAACTAATTGAAAATGATACCGATGGTAATGATATATTTTATGGAACCGTACCACTAGAAGGAACAGCTGGAATAGATAGTCAAATATTAAGAGAAGGAGAATCTGTAGGTAGTTTTTATGGTTTTGTATATGATGGTGTACTGCAAGCTGGTGAAACAGCGCTTCCTGGTTCTCAATCAAGCGATGAATCTCCTGGAAGTAGAAAATTTAAAGATTTAAATGGAAATGGAGAACTGGACGCAGATGATCGAACAATAATTGGTAATCCACATCCAGATTTTACTTGGGGACTAAATAATACTTTAACATTTAAGGACATTGATTTGAATATTTTCATACAAGGTGTTCAAGGAGGAGATATATTGAATTATACCAATATGGAATTAGGATTACTTAATGGTAGAACGAATGCTTCAAGAGATGCTCTTAATAGATGGACTCCCTCAAACACAAATACAGATATTCCAAGTGCTAATGCCACGAGATCTTATGTTGTTTCTAACAGATGGATTGAAGAAGGAAGTTTTATAAGATTTAAAAATATTGCCATCGGATATAATTTTAACGATAACCTCTTAGAGAAGATCCACTTAAGTTCAGCACGAATTTATATTAGTGGTCAGAATTTAATCACCATTACAGATTATAAAGGTGTAGATCCTGAAGTTGCATATTCAAGTGGTGGGTCTAGTGGTAATAGGAATTTGGGACTAGATTATGCTACATATCCAAATGTTAAATCCTATACTTTAGGATTGTCTATAGGTTTCTAGTGCGGACAATTTAATCAATTAATATTCTCTATTAAAAAACAAAAATTATGAAAAATTTAAAATTTTATATTCTCAGTTTATCAGTTATAATTATAACTGGCTGCTCAGACCTTGAGGAAATCCCAACAAGAGGAGTCTCTCCTGAAGTTGTTTTTCAATCTGCTTCTGATGTGGAAGCTATGATTTTGGGTACCTATGGATTAATGGCTTCCAGTAGATTTTATGGAGATGGTCTAACAACTCCATTACAAATACAATCAGATATGCTTGATTTGGGATTTGATTATTCAAATTATTCCGAATTTAATTCATTTATTCATACTCCAACAAACACTTACCCTATTGGACTATGGAGAAGCTCATATCAAATTATCGCTACTGCAAATACTGCTCTTGATGGCGTTAGTATTTTAGGAGGTAAACTTACTGATGACGAAGCAAACACTTTAAAGGCGGAAGCTTTCTTTGCTAGATCATTGGTTTATTATCATCTTGTTCGCCTGTTTGGTGAAGTTCCATACATCACTAATATAGATTTTGGAGACCCTGATGCCGTTAAAAAAACATCAGTTGCTAAGATATATGAAGGAATAATTAGTGATCTTCAATTTGCATTTGAAAATTTACCGACCCAACATCTTGGTGGAGTAAAGAGCAGACCTTCTAAGGGGACTGCTGCTACTATGCTAGCATCAGTTTATATGACTTTGGAAAATTGGGATGCATCATACGAAAACGCCAAGTGGGTTATTGATAATTCTGGCTTATTAGGGTATGTACTTGAAAATGATTTCCAAGATTTATGGAGAGCTGATATACAAGCAAATTCTCCAGAGTATATATTCTCTATTGACTTTGCTGGGAATAAAAATGGCAATAATAATACCACTACATTCGAAAATGATCAAACCATCGGTGCTTTTAATGGTGTTGATGGCGGAGATAGAGTTGTAAGAGGTTGGAGTATGCTTGTTCCATCTGTTAAAGTTTATAATGCTTGGAACTCCAATGATTACAGAAAGTTTGTTAGTTTGAATGATGAGCTTAGGTTAGCAGATCGTACAATTCACCCCTATACAGATTTTAATATTCCTAGACCACATGCAGCTAAACTGAATAGATTTGTAGGAGAAACTAAAGGAAATACAGCTGGTTGGAGATCAGACTTTGATTTTGTTGTATTTAGATATGCTGAAGTATTATTAATTGCCGCCGAGGCAGCAAATGAACTTGGAAAAACAACTGAAGCTGTTGGATACTTAAACCAAATTAGAGAGCGTGCAAGAAAAGGCGGTACAATAAATTCTACTGGAAATAGCTATGGTGTATATCCAGCAAGTGCTTTCCCTGCTGATGCATCGAGTTCAATTACTCAATCTGATTTAAGAAAAGAAATTATTGAAGAAAGAAGGCTTGAGCTTGCTTTTGAATTTAAAAGATGGTACGATATTGTTCGTTTAGATTTGGGAGATGAAGTTTTTGGACCTAATGGATTAGAACCTCAGCCAAATTTTGATAAAACTAAACATTATTTATTACCCCTTCCTCAAGAAGAACTGGACAGGAGTCCAAACCTTTTACCACAAAATAGTGGGTATTAGTAAATAACAATTAACACTTAGAGTGAGAACTTACCTTGATTTAATAATTAAAAATCAAGGTAGTTCTTAATACCCGTTTTAGTCCAAATAACAACTAAAATGTACTTTTTAAATTAATTAAATTAATTAAATTCATTAAATTATGAAACTACTTTACACAATTACCAAAAAGAAGACTGCAGGTTTTCTTATAATTTTATTTATTACGTTATTTTCACAACAAATTAACGCTCAAAAAGAGGTAGCCTATGTACAAAGATTAGGTTATACTTTAGGTGCTGGAGCTTCAACTATTACTGATGACCCAATTATTAGGATGCTTAATGCTGATACTAATTTTAATGTTACTGTAATAGAAGCAGACTTTGATGGCTTTGGTACCGATAATCAAGAAATCAATCTTTCTGGCTATGATCTTATAATTGCCCAAGAAACTTTTGGCTCTGGATGGAATATTTTTAAACCAGGATTTGCACTAGCTCTTAGAAGCTTACCAGCTCCTATTATTTATAACAAATCCTATGCATTAAGAAATGGTAGAGCTTTATCCTCTACTCCAGATGCAGTAATTACTGAAGTGCCAGCTTTATCTGTTACTGTAGATCCCTCTAATCAAGCAAACCCCATATTTAATGGGGTAACCTATGTGGGTAATACAATTGAACTTTTCAATGAAACAGCTGCTGATAATGGAGAGGTTGGTACAAGATCTATCAACTTATTAAATGATTTGGCTATTAGCGCACCTGGCACTTTATTAGCAACAGATCCTGCTATTACAGATGTTAATAAAGGTATTTTAATAAATGACATACCCGCAGGAACTCAACTTGGAGATGATGCACTTGATACACTTCCCGTAAGAATGATAAGTTTTGCTTTTAATTATGGAGCAATAGCACGTGGGGATGGTACTAATATTACTGCTAACATGTTACAGCTTTGGAAAAATGCAGCTTATGAATTAACAGGACTTAATAACCCGAAAAAAGAGATAGCCTATGTACAAAGATTAGGTTATACTTTAGGTGCTGGAGCTTCAACTATTACTGATGATCCAATTATTCGAATGTTTAACAATGACCCAGACTACAATATAACAGTAATAGAAGCAGACTTTGATGGATTTGGTACCGATAATCAAGAAATCAATCTTTCTGGCTATGATCTTATAATTGCCCAAGAAACTTTTGGCTCTGGATGGAATATTTTTAAACCAGGATTTCCGCTAGCTCTTAGAAGTTTACCAGCTCCTATTATTTATAACAAATCCTATGCATTAAGAAATGGTAGAGCTTTATCCTCTACTCCAGATGCAGTAATTACTGAAGTGCCTGCTTTATCTGTTACTGTAGATCCTTCTAATCAAGCGAATCCCTTATTTAATGGGGTAACCTATGTAGGTAATACAATTGAACTTTTCAATGAAACAGCTGCTGATAATGGAGAGGTTGGTACAAGATCTATCAACTTATTAAATGATTTGGCTATTAGCGCACTTGGCACTTTATTAGCAACAGATCCTGCTATTACAGATGTTAATAAAGGTATTTTAATAAATGACATACCCGCAGGAACTCAACTTGGAGATGATGCACTTGATACACTTCCCGTAAGAATGATAAGTTTTGCTTTTAATTATGGAGCAATAGCACGTGGGGATGGTACTAATATTACTGCTAACATGTTACAGCTTTGGAAAAATGCAGCCGATGTTTTAACTGGATCAACCTTGGGTACCACTGATAATTTTTCACTTAATGAGATTTCATACTACCCTAACCCTACAATGAGTACAGCAAGCTTAAAGATAGGTGGTGAGAGTGAGAAAACGTCTTTATCATTGTTTAATATAACAGGGAAAAAAGTATGGTCTAAAAAATTAACTACTGGAAATAATCAAATTACTCCAATAGATTTAAGCGATTTATCACTTGGAATATACCTATTAACCATTGAAAAGGGTTCAGCAAGTGGAACCATAAAGATTGTTAAACAATAAATAAGTTTTAGTTATAAACAATTAATTAGTTGTTTTGTTTTAGTTAGATTTCCTTTTAAACTGTTTCCTTTTTTCGTAAAGGAAGCAGTTTAAATTTTTAGAACATAAATTGATTTAAAATATTGTTGTATACTCCTATAATTTGGGTAACATGATCTCCTATATTTATTCTGGTAAACATCAGTAAATGTTTATTTTCAGTAAAAACTCAGATTTATAATTAAAAATATGCCTATTATTTATTCGCCATACTCTTTGTTAACCAAATCCTATTGTTGTGAAAATCAAAAAAGCAAAGATGAAGAATATAAAATTGTACCCTTCAATGGAATTGATTCTATTTCTATAAATAACTGGTGGAAAAGAAAGCAAAATAAAATAATAGATATTAAAGTCTAAAGAGAAAATGTTATCGCTTTTGGGATTTATACAGTTCATAATACTATGTTTAAATTGACTGCCCAACTATTTCCTCTTTATACTAATGAAACACGAGAGGTTAGATTAAAAAAAACCAACAATGGCAAAAAGTCCAGAACACTTATGTGAATGATTTAAGGTGGTCTACTTTGTTTCATATAAAAGATTGGGATAGTAATGAAGATATTAATTATAAGCTATTACATGGAGAAAAAGCATATGATGAGGGTTAAATTAGAAAAGACCAAAAAAATAAAAAAGAGATAGTTTTAGCAGCTCTTTCTTATAACAGCAATAAATACAGGGGTGATAGAGAAAACTATGTAAAAAATATAAACTATCATAACCCATATATTATTTTATTCGCAGGAGAATAATCCTATGATAACTCAGAGAAACAGCGACTTGGTTAAAATTTAGGATTCAATTTAGCGAATTGTTTCGAGATCGTCCTTGCATTACAATTCCTGATGATCAGGATATCGGTCAAAGTAATTTATGAGGAGAAAACGTTATAAGAGCACCAAATTATGGTTATAAAAGACTTAATTTATAACTACACGTTCATACCAAGAACGCTCTCTAGAAAATATTTTAAGAATATATATTCCAGATAAAAAATCATTAATTCCTATTTCATTTAAACCTGATTTTAACCGAATGGATGTTTTAATCACTTGTCCAATGGAATTAATTAACTCTGCTTTATAATTTCCATCGTCATTTTCAATCTTAATATTTAAAATATTTGATGCTGGATTTGGCCATATATCTAATAATAATTTAGAATCCTTTTTATTAACCGCGAGGTTTTCTTTTAAAGTAAATTTCAAGATAGTTCCAGGATTATTCATGGATGTCCTACGGCTGTAACCAGAAGCATCTGATGTACTTCCAGAATTATCGGTAATTATATAAAAAGACTTTCCATTTGGATCCATAGTAATATCACGGTAGCGATTTTGAGTATAAAAATGCTGTAATGTGTCACCTATAATAGCTGTTCCATTATCTTCTAACTTCAATCTATATATCCTACCCTTCTTCAAGCTAGTAACTAATAAAGAGTTTTTCCACGAGGGAATGGCATCACTTTCATAAATCTCTATACTAGATGGTGCTATATTTGGACGACAAATCCAAGAATCACTACAAAGTGGATTGTTGAATTCGTAATCATTTGAAGCTGCAAACATAGAAAGTAAAGGTTCCCGATAATTAGTATCTAAAAAACTAGTTTCCTGAGTACAAAAATTATTGTAACCTCCGCAAGAACTTGATATTGATAAATTACAATATTCATAAAATTGATTATCCCTATATCCTGTTACATTAGGCCAACCGTAATTGTCTCCAGCAATAATAAGATTAATTTCATCATCTGTATCAGGACCATGCTCATCAGAATAAATTAGACCATTACTGCCTAAAACAATGCCTTGAGGGTTTCTATGTCCGTAGGTATATATATGACTTTTTACACCATTTAATATTGGATTATCCTTTGGAATTGTACCATCAGTATTAATTCTTAAAATTTTCCCAGGATAATGTGTCCAATCTTGTGCATCTATTTCCACCTGAGTAGGTAGAACTTGAGCTAAATTGGCTTTGCAACTATGAACTCCTTTATTGCTTCCCTGATCACCGATAGTATAATAAAGCATCTCATTTGAATAAATCAACCTCCCTGAATTGTGATCATTACTTGAAGGCAGGTTATCGAGAAGAACTAAAGGGGAAGACAGAGAACCATTGTCTCCGGATATTGTATAGGTATATCTGACTAGTTTTTGTTTCCTATTTCCTCCTAAAAAATAGGTGTAAGATAAGAATACAAAAGGATTACCACTTAAAAGTCCATCATGAAGCGCTATCCCTAGTAGTCCGTCTTGACCTGCAGTTGAGTATACGTCTGTAATTTGAATTAATTCATCCTGTTTAGCGGTTACAGGGTTTACTCTCATTATGATACCTGCTTGTCTTTCTGTAATCCAAAGATGATTATCTGGTCCATAATGTAAATCCCATGGCTTATGTAATGAATTATTTGAGCCTATTTGTGTCATTTCAAAAGATTCAGTTTGAGCATCAGTTGTAAAACTTATTAAAATAAAGAGAGTAAAAAAGAGAGTTTTAAAAGTAAGATTGAATTGAAACATTGATTTAAATTAGATATTGTTTAAAAAAATATCAAATTAAAAATGGCTATAATACTTCCCCTATTTAAAATTGACATCCTCTTTTAATACAAAGCAAATTTCTAAAACCCTAACTTTCATAAACTAAAATGTTTAAAAAGTTAAAGCAATAAATTTTATTCGTTTCATAATTAAAAATTATAATTTAATAATGTTTTAAAAGGTTTTAATCAACCATACTTAATAGAAAAAGTAATTCATAGCAATAATGATATACCTTTAACAATCGTTAAAGTTATTTATACAGAAAATAAAAACTAATAAAACCTCAAACTGAGATGGCACTTTTATAGTATAAAAATTAGAAATTTATTTATTCAAAAAATGAATTTATGTTCATGAGATTTTAAAAAAAAACAATTATAAATACATTTACAGGTTTATATAACATCTTCGAAAAAAATTGCTTCCCAAATTTTATAAATACTACAGACTTTTATCGTAGTGCATTAGGAAATTATTATCTTGAAAATGCAGTAAATTATTTGATGATTATTAAATTAAAAGTTATAGTAACAATTAAAATCACACGTATTAAAAATTATATTGTAATAAAATAAATATAAGAGGCTTTCTGTTTTTTGCAAGACTTGGTTTTAATGATAGCAGAAACTTGATTACAATTTATCACTTTCGGGTTATGAACCTGACTGTCCAATAGCTAAAAATCTCAAACCTAATTCAAATTAAATATGAAAAGTTTAAGTTTCAAAATGAGGTGCGTAATTCGGTGCATTAAAAATTATCACCTCTCTTGATACTGACCATATATACTATAAAGTTAACTATTCAGATAGTTCCTCTTTCTCCGTAAAACCCTTATATCATTTGATTTATAAGGGTTTTATTTTTTAGTTGTCACAATAGTTGCAAGTAGTACTTTATTTATTCATTGCATCAAGTTTTGTTTATTTTTTTTTAGTTACAGATTCTAAATCATCACCATTATAAACTTATACTCTACTAATTTAGATATTGAAATTAGCTCCAATACGATCTTTGCTTTTTGGCACATAAGCAACAGCCTTTGCACTTTTCAAACATTTAAAAAAAGTTAATTCTATTAGTCTGTGATTTTAAAGTAAGCACTAAAAAAAGCTCCGAATGTATTACTATTTGCTATTCAAATGATAAGGGTTTATCATTGATATTAATATTGTCAAAATCACTTGCTTCAACGTTTAAAAGGATTGAAGTTTTTTCCTCTTTATGAATTAAAATATTTTTAAACGTTAAATGATGAATAGGTTTTTCCTCAAGTCCCTGAATATCAATCCCACTACCATTGGCATAATTACAAGTTAAGTTACTGATTTTAATATTATGAAATTCTGAAGGACTTTCCCCTCCACTATAACTATGGTAGTTATTCGTAAATAATATCGCGGTTTTGGTGGAATCAATAAAAACACCGTCAATAAAAACATTTCGTATATAGCCGCCTCTGTCTTTATTAGCCTTAAATTGAATGGCATATTGTTTTACGTTTCTCATGAAAAAATTATCGATATATATATTTTCCATACCTCCAGACATTTCGCTTCCAAATGCTAAACCATGTAGCACATTTTCAGCAAAACAATTTCGAATAACAACATTTTTGCTGGGTTTATTAACTCGCCAACCATCTTGATCTCTTCCAGATTTAATAGCAATGGCATCATCACCAGCATTAAATTTGCAATTTTCAATAAAAACATCTTGACTAGAATCTACATCTATACCATCGTTGTTAATTTTAGGACAATTCACATTAACGTTTTTGATAGTAATATTGTCAGAGTAGGTAGGATGTATAACCCAAAATGGCACGTTTTCGATACTAATATCCTTAATAAGGATGTTAGAACAATTCATAAACTGAATGAAAGACATTCTTAAAAAATGACCTTCACCAAAAATACGCTCTTTAACAGGTACTAAATCTTTTCCCATTAGTCGGGACAAATTCTGTGCTGGTTTTTGCTTTTGTTTCCATTTCCCAATTTGTTCAATAGCATTTCCATTTAAGGTGCCTGTACCTGTAATAGCAATGTCTTTCTCATTGATTGCGTATATGTAAGGCGAGTAATTATAAATTTCCACACCTTCCCAACGAACCAATTGTAATGGTAAATAATCTTTAGCATCTTCACTGAAAACAATCGTTGACCCTTCATTAAAATGAATATTTATTTTACTCTTTAAATGAATAGGACCTTTACAGAAATAGGTACCTTTTGGGAAAACAATTTTTCCGCCCCCTGAAGCACTAACTTTTTGAATGGCTTTTGTTATTGCTGGCCTACAATCAAACAAACCATCTCCTACAGCACCAAAATCACTAATGTTTACAACGGCTGTGCCTATATCTGGCGTTTTAATTTGATCAACAATGGTATTAATGGAATGCGCCCTAATGTCTTCCGAATTTTTAATTCTTGGCGCTTTACAATTATAGATAAACACTACTAATAAGCATATTAGAAAAAAGCCAACGTAATTAAATTTATGTCTCGTCATTTTAAGCGTTATTATAAATAAATATTGATTTTTTAAATGTTACTGTTTTTTTTTAGTGTAATAAGTCATAGTGTATAATTATTTCAAAAAAACAGATATTGATGTTGATTGATAATGAACATGCTGAAATTATGAACAAATTATTTTAAATAGAAATACTCAAATTGAAAACATACATAGAATTAACTCCATACTAACGACTAAACCCAACAACTAATCACCTGTTTAACGACCTCTCTATATTATTTTTTATAAAATATCTTTTGGAATCTGAGTCTTAGCTTCTAGCTAAAACTTATAATTTATGTTGAAAATAAATTTGTTAGCCGATATATTTATTGCTTACCTAAACCAACAACTCCAATATGTGTTTTTTCAATTGGAGGTATGAAACCTCTACCCATAACAGGAAAAGTTTTATAAATTAAGTTCCAATTGCTAACGCTGATTTTATAATAAATTTTCTTCGAGAAACAACTTATCATTTTTTTATTTATTTTCGATTGATTCAATAGTTTCGTCTTTCTCCATAAATATATTATTTTAGTTTTGCATAAACTGGAATACTTCCATAGTAGATAATTCTGGTTTACCCCCTCTATTTCCGCTGCCAGCAACAATATAAATTTTATTATTATACACTAGAGCTTGAGAGCCATGTCTACCAATATTTAAATTTTTAAGTACGTTCCAACTATTTGATTTTAAATTATAAGCCTCTGTGGTTTTATGTGCTTGTATTTGAGTCATACTTTCGCCTCCAATTACAAGTAAATTATCACCTAAAAAAATAGATGAAGTTCCTGCGCGCATTGTTGGTATATTATTTGTTTCGGGTAAAGTGGTCCACGTGTTTGATTTTATATCATACACATCTACTTCAGGAATAGTCAAATCAAAAGTTTGACCAGTAGCATATGATGAATTTCTTCCACCTACTGCATAAATTTTCCCATCTTTATAGGCCGCATGAAAATGATCACGCGGTCTTGGAGCATCTTTAAGCGTTTTCCAACTTTCGGTTTTAAAATCATATACATCTATCCACGGAACATGGGTACTATTATGTCCATCAACAATACCACTAATCATATACGCCTTATCATTTTGAACTATAACACCTGCAGATCCTCGTCTCCTTGATTCTGGAATTTCAGATCCTATTTCCCAATCATTTTTATCTGGATTATATATTAAAATATTTTCTAAAGGTTTTTCATAAGGATATCTCCCTGTCATGGCTCCAAATATATAGATTTTACCTTGATAAGTTATAGCTTGAAAATGATGAATTTCTAAAGGTGGTTCTTTACCTTCTGTCCAAATATTAGTTTTCGCATTGTAAATAGAAACAGATTTTATTCCACGCCCCCCTAGCAGATAAAATTTATTATCTACAGCAACGAAACTGCATTCATGCCTTTCAATTGGTTGGGTGCTAGACGAAATTATCTCCCATTTACCTATGTCTATTTTATTTTGCTTTTTTTGGTTCTGACTAATTTCAACATTTCGAAATGTAGCCTCTTCAACAACAGCAGGATTATGGGAGCAAACATATAGCCCAACATAAACCTCTTCATTCATTGGCATATCTACTAATTTAACAGATGTTAATTCTTCTCCAAATTTGGAAGCAGACATTATATAGGTATTGTCTTTTCTTTCAATCTGAATACTATCTGGCAACGAGTCGCTTAAAACAATATGTTCAGTTTTTTCACCTTTTATTTTTCTATATTGCAATGATGTTAATCCGCCACCATGAGTACCCGCATTGACGTGTTCTGTATCACTATGTAAGTCGTTTTTTATAATCCAACCTAATTTACGTTTTGGATTTGTGCTCTCACTTATAAATTTTACTTCTGTTTTCAGAATAAAATCACCTTTTAAAGGAGTCCATAGGTAATGAAATTCATCATTATTCCCCCACATGTTTTTACCTGAAGCTTTTATCGCATAAGATTGATCATCAGGGTTATATTTTGCAGAACCTCTATATTTACAATCACCAATATCTAAATGATCTGTAAATTTTCCGAAATTAGTTTGCGCAGATGAATATGCCACTATAAACATAATAATGATTAGTGAACTTTTAAATTTTATTAGATTCATTTTATTTTATTTAAATAAAAAACTTTTTCTAATTTTAGGTTTTAGGTGAAATTATAGCGATTAAATTCCATGATGTTTGTCATAGAACTTAACTATTTTTTGAATAAATTACAATAAAAACCATGTTGCTATAAAGCTTTGGTTTATTATCCAAAAAATAAATATATACCCTATTAAAAATTATTTATAGCTTAACACCAATTACAACATACATTCTACATTCTTTTGGTGGTGTGTCATCTGTATTTCCAGCCATAATAATACTTTCCCCAGCTTTTGCTGTTCTTTTAAAGAGCGACATAACAACGCCTCCTACACTAATATTATCACCAGTATCTTTATAATCTTTTAAAATAAACTCTGGTCTAGAAACACGGTCATCATGTCCCACATAAATATCCATATCTGATCCTGCTATAAATTGTAACTGGTCTCGTGCCCAATATCTTTTATCTGAATCTGGAGTTCTTATATATTCACCTCCACGCAGGTAACTAGGAATCACAGTATAATTAAATTCCAAATCTGTATAGGCCTTTTTACCCCAATCCATAGTCGTTCTTAACATAGCTTTAGCATCGCCTGTATAACTAAATTTTGAAAACAAGTCACTTCTATTATCCTCACCAGGTTCGTATGGTGGCATCTCAGGCGTATGTAATGGCAATGGTTCCTTTACTAATTCAACGTTGTATACTTGAGGCATTTCGGTTGTTAGTCCATTCTCAATTTCAACAGGAAGCGACGATATTTTAATGTTATCTGATCTTAATCCATCTCGTGTAGCTGTAATTGTTACTGTTCCTGCTTTTAATAAAGAACGCACCGCAACTCTGTTAATACCAGACTCTGTATCTAAATATAAATTATTGGTGCTTTTTTCCTTACCGCTGTTATATCCTCCACGCCATACTCCAGGACCAGAAACTGTAAAATCTACTCGTCCTTTATCTAATGGGCATCTATTTCCATACTCATCTACAACCTCAAAATCAATAAGCACGATATCAGAACCATCAGCTCTCCAGCCCTTTGGTCCTGTTGTTGATGTTAACTTTATAGCTGCAGCCTCACCAACGGATTTTTTGGATTGGGAAACGAGTAGTTTATCATCTACATAACCTTCAACTTTAATCTCACCAGCTTTCCAATTAACATCTGAAAACTTGTAAACATAACCATCATCAGGCGCATCGTCTGTTCCTATTAATTCATCATTTATATAAAGTTTTACCTTAGCACAGTTTGATATAATAAACATATCTTTAGTAGTACCTTCTGCATAATTCCAATGACCAATAACATGAATTTGAGGTTCAGGTCTCCACATAGATTTTACTGCATAAAAAGCTTCTTTGGGTAATCTAACCGCATCTACTTCTCCACTAGCCCTAGTAACTTCGGTAGGGTTTCTTCCGCCGTGTGTTCCATCAGTAAATACCCAATTAGCACCACCACTATGATATACTTTTTTACCCATTTTATTCCACCAATGACTAGCTTGACGAACTGCAAACTGTTCTGAGCCAAATTTATAGGTGTTTTTGTACAAATTAGGATTGGTGAAAAAATTATCATCTGGCGAATAGGTATCCCATACTCTTCTGGGGCCTTCATCACGCATATATTCACTCTCTATAATGGGTAAACTTGCAAACTCTCGTTGCCAACCTTCGGTCCCTACTTCAATGGTAACATATTTTTCAGATTCCATTTTTAAATCCGAACGTCTATTCCCCATCAATCTTTTTCCTTTAGGATCGTATTGCTCTATTAAATCTAGTATTTCTTGGTAATGTTCTTCAGTTTCAGCCCAATTACCTCCTTCCCAAATAAAGATTGAAGGGTGATTACGATAATACACCAACATATCTCTAAAGCCCTGCATACGTAATTTCCATGTTTCGCCTTCGTCTTGAGATTCACCTGCAACAGCTGGCATCAACGTCACAAATCCATATTTATCTCCCATACTAATTTCAGCTGGTGATCCTGCACAATGCCCCCAGCGAATAAAATTACCCCCAGCTTCATCCATTAATCGATATGTATAATCACGCAACCAATCTGGTAATGCGGCTCCCAAACCAGCCCATGCATTGGTAGGTTTTTGTCCCCATCCATGAAGTTTAGCGTGCTCACCGTTATTATGAAATCCAGTATCTTTATTAAAATCAAAACTTCTAATTCCTAAAGGAGTTTCATAAGTATCTAGCACCGTGTTTCCTTCTTTTAATATTGAAATCACTTTATACATATAAGGGTGACGCGTATACCAAAGATTTGGATTAGCCACATTTGCGGTTGTTGAAAATATAAATTTTTCGCCTGAATTGATAGTTTTTTCAGCAGACGAAGTACTCACAACAATACCGTCCATATCTACAATAAGGGCTTCAAAATTCACAATTTTATCAGTACTATATTCATTAATCACTTCAGCAGTAACAGTTATCTCTGCACTTTCTTTGCTGATATTTTCCGCGTATACATAAGTTCCTACCGTTTTTAAATTATCATATAATGGAAGTGTTATATGCAAAGGATCCATCGTGTGAATAAAAACATTTCTGTAAATCCCCCCGTGAGTTGGATGCCAGTGTTCATGGTTCCAAACCAGTGGGTCGTTATCTCTAAAATCATCACTTTTACGATCGTTATTTACCTTAACCGCAATCACGTTATCTTCACCAACTTTAAGATATGGCGTTAAATCGTACCCAAACGGTAAAAACCCCATGACATTGGTACCTAAATGCGTTCCATTTATATAAACATTTGCAATTTGACGAACAGATTCAAATTCTATATATACTTTTTTCCCTACATCTTCTGCGGGAATTTTAAAATGTTTTCTATACCATACGGTCCCTCTCCACTGGTTCTTTTCTCCGTGATGACCACCAATACTTAAATCGTCAAAAGTATCTACATCATTAAAAGTGTGTGGCGCACTAACCGTACTCCATTGGCTATCATCAAAATTTTCTTCTTGGGCATTTTCTGGATTTGCTTTAATAAATTTCCAATCTGGATTAAAATTATATTTTATTCTATGTCCTTTAGATACTCTTGAAATAGCTTGGTCGTTTTGCGGTTTAGTTTTACATGACTCAAATACTAATCCCATAAAAATAAATAAGATAAATAGATTTGTGATTTTTAATAAACTTTTTCTTTTCATAATCAGTTAATCATTTGTTGTTTTGCTCTTAGTTTTAAAACTAATAAATTCTTAATTAAACCATTTGGCTATTGTTAAATTCAAAAATAAAAAAATTTAGAATGGGTAAAATGGTCAAGCTAATATATTAGAACACTTAACCTTTAGTATCCTGCACTGTGCTGCACATACATTAACAGCTAATGAATTAGCTTTATTATTAAAAATCTTACTTTTATTTTATAGTTTAAAACAAATATCATCTCTTTTTAAGAGAAATCTTTGTAGTTTTCCCAGCATCCTCGCCTTCTGGAAACGGCATATTAAGTACCGTTTTACCATCTTGTATATTAGAATATTGACCTACAAACGATCCTGATATAGTAATTTGAATATCTGTTAAATTTTGGGCGGGATCACTTACTGAAATGTCTAATCCATTTTGGCTTTGCTCAAATAAAATAACGCATGGCTTATTTACTGTAATACCACCTAACAAATATGAGGTTCCTGAATTATAAAAAACGATACCACCTAAATTACCATCTTTCGATATTACAGATTGTTGCTCTGTATTATTTTTAAAATCAAAGGGCTGTGAGACATGTAGATCTTGCATCTGTTCTTTACTCGCATTTGGTACCAGTATATAAGCGTAACTTTCGTTTTTAGGATTTGATCCATGATCAAACCACAGTCTTAAGATATGCTCAGTTAAAATTACTGGACGATATCGCTTGGCAATGGTATTCCAAGTGCCTTCTAAAAAACGTGTCTCCATTTTTACAGAACCTCCTTCTGGGAAAAGATAACCTGTATTGTTATGTAATATCCAATCTGGCTCTACTGATTGGTTTTGTTCCTTTTCACCTTCAATAACATCGTTTTTACTAATTTCAAGCGGTCCTTTTAAAAATACTTGATTGATACTCGATACAACGGGAAAATTGGTATTCGCATTAATACCACTTCCCAAGGATAAAATATAATCACCGAACATAAACCAAGATTTCTTAGCTTTTAACCCATCTCTATCATAATCCATAACCGCAATACCATTTTCGCCATCAGATACCCCGCCTACAAAATGACCATTGGTCTTAAAATCCCATGCTTTTATGACAGGCAAAGGCTCCGTATTTTGAATAGCGCTGACTCCTGGAAGTTTCTTCCAATTCCAAAACGGTAAAATATTTTTATAGTCATCTTCATTTTGATATAAAAGTGCGACGCCATCTCCCATATAATAGCCTTGAATATTCTCTCTATTAACAGATTCGGTTCCTATAACTCTTTTGGAACTCATTCTTACAGAAAAGTAAAAATCTTTTGTTCGATGTACGTGAAAATCTGATCTCCAGAAATGTTTATTTCCTGAAAGTGCTTTAGAGTCTACAGCATCATTATAGGCTTTTGCATATTCCTGATCTAGAGTCTTCATGATTTCAATACAGTCTTTTAATCGTTTATATTTTTGGGTTTGTTCGTCAGGAAACAATTGCCTTCCAGACGCACTAATGTCATATTTACCATTCCAAATTACCCATTGTTGCCCTTTGAGAATATAATTTCTCAGCAATTCTATTTTATCATTTTCAAACTGAAAAGGCGTGTTGCGCACTAGCATATAGCATTTTATCATATCCTCAAGATATGATAACCCATAATTTCCAAATTGTAATTGAGCTGCATGTTCATGATAAGACCAATCTGATTTAATCCCTACACCCTTGGATATTTTCAATTCATCTTGTATGGCTTTACTCGCTATTGCTACTGAATCTGATTTTCTCAATAATAAGGAACGAAGCATTACATTTGTTGAAAGCCATACCTTATTTTGTCCCGTCATTTTAATTTTTGCTCTGTGTAGCAAAATCATGGCTTGATCCCATTGTTTTTTACTCAATTCATTTTCCATTAAGAACATTATTGGTAGTAAGCGTTCAGGAACACCAATATGCTGATCGTGCCAATTGGTACTTAAAAAATCATTGGTAAGCCAGTAGTTTAATGACAACTGAATTTTTTCCGATAAGTTATCGTCTTTATAATATTTAGAGTCCTTTTTATGGTATGCTATAGCTAAAGTTTGAACATAATCTAGATGTATCTTAACTGGCCATTTTCCTCTTATTTTATCTTCATAATCTATGGTTGCCCACGAACCTTCTTTTTGTAAATCTACCAATAACTGTTCTATTTGAAGTGAGTCTATTGGCAAATTCATATGATAATCAATAACATTTTTATGTAAAATTTTTAAGTCCTGTGGATAAGAAACTTCATTTTCATTTTGTGAATTATTTGATTTCTCGCAACTAGAGAACCCTATGATAAAAAAAATTACCGATATTTTTACAATACTAAATTTCATATGATTTATTCAATTTTGAGTTTGACGTTATATTCTAAAATTGGGTATCAATAATTAATTATCTCAACATTTTTAACTGAAAAAACATAATCTTGATAATCGCCATTAAAAGCTTCCTCAAAACAAATTAAAAATTGATTTGGTATAATGACACCTTTTGAATCCTTTAATGGATAAATACGGCAGGCATGCTTTGCATTTTTTTTATGAAATTTTTCATTCCACTTATCTTCAGTATATGCTGTATGTGAAGGGCTAGTTGTGTAAAAACCAAAAGGTTCTGAATGTGGTTCAAAAGTAATTCCTCCATAACTAATTTCAGGAAAAAGCGTTTGATGTTCTGGAAATAATTCTGAATTTGATAGCACCCCTATTTCTTTTAAAATAGGTAAGTCTTTTTCAAAACTATAATATCCAAATGGTAAAGTAAATGGTGGACTGTATCTGGCAACTGGAATAAATTCTACCATTTTCCCGCTTGCCTTTTTAAATAAAACTTGAGGCAATTCGTCTCCTTGTAATTCTGAGTTAACATGATTAGCTAATGTATCCCAACCCAAATCGATAGAGAATCCGAAGGTTTCTATGACATAGCTTAAAGGCGGCTCATTTTTTCCTTCTAAACCTTTTATGCTTAAACCATAAGCCTTTATGTTAACCTCGGAAGCCTCATCTTTATTTATGAAAATATCCGCATTGGCAACTCCAACAAATGTACTATCTGGTTGAAATTGAACAGGGATTTTTAAGCTGCCATTAGATTCAATCTGTGGATTATCTACCAATAATTTAAAATAACTGGAATTAATTCCTGTTATTTGAATATTTATCCCACTATTTAGTTTACTATGGCTATAAATAATGAGTGTGTCAACTTTACTTTTACCTCCTTTTATAGCAGACAAAACTACCCGTTCTTTATTTAATACTAACTCAGAATTTTGAGCACATCCTATTGACAAACTATAAACAATAAGGAAGTACGTTAAAATTTGTTTGATTGAAATAGACTTCATTTTATTAATTTGATGTTGCGTTTAAAGCATTACTTTTTCTTGATAAATGTCTCCTTAGAAACAAATTCATTTAATTCTTTAATTTTTATATTTCGATAATAAATTTCAGCTGTTTCTGCTTGAAATCCAATCTTACCTTCACTTAACACAAAATTGGTTGCCATATTTACAATGTCACCATTTAGTTTATGAATAGAATACTTTTCACCCATAACAATAACTTCGCATTGGTTCCATTGATCATTTAATGCATTAAAATTTTGGGTTGGTTTCGCCAAATGTTCCATACCTCTTGGGGGTTGAGGCTTACCGCCGTCTTCAATAAAAGCAAACTGATTGTTTTCATCGGCGGTCCAATCATAAGGTGCTAAACCCCAATAGTCTCCAGTATGGTTTTTGTTGGTTTCAGGATTATAGCGTACCTGATATTCTATTCCTTTTGGCCAGATTTTATCATCAACAACATGATAATATAGACCAGCATCATATTGAAACATAGCATAATTATTAGCTTTATTTTTACCCCATTTATACTCAAATTTTAAAATGTATTTATCGTAAGATTTGTGGGTATAAAATAAACCATGAGTCGGGTTTTTTCCGTTACCAATTTCAGAGCCTTCAGGAACATCTTTAAAAACATGAATCAATCCATCGTGTATCTGAAATACTTGGTGAGCTAGAATGGAGTCGTTATTTCTAATTTTAAGATACCATCCATCCCAATTTTTGCCATTAAATAAATCTACAAAACCATCTTTATCTACTTTTGGTTGTTGAGTTTTACAGGCATAAATAACCATAAGTACGGTACATAATCCTAATATTCTTAATTTCATTGATTTCATATCTTATTTTTTATTGTATTGAAATGTCTTTTCCAAATTAACGGTATCATATTCTGGAGTTTTGGGTAAATCAAACTGATACTTACTTATTTTTCGATATCCTCCCAATACATCAGAAGCATTAGAAAATTCCATAACATGTCCTGCAGAATTTTTATCATCTGACACGAAATGCAAATGATATCCTGCTACATTAATTTTTCCTATAAAATCTGGACAATAAAAACCAACCATAGTACCTGTGATATTTTTTTTATCAAACACAGGTCTGTTGGGAATTAAAACATCTAAACCTTCTGTATAAGGTTTTTCTTGTTTAGGAACGCCTCCAAGTTTCATTTCTTTAAATGTCCCATGAATTTTAAACGCATAAAAATAATTTTTAGAGCTAATTTTCGCATTCAGTTTCTCTCTAAGATTATCATAATTAGATATATTTTCAAAATTAAAGGCCTTATCTTCTTTATAGAAAGCGGCATTAGCATAAGCTATATTGGCTGTATCCGCAGCCACAATAACGGTACCATCTCCAAGGGCTTCATACAAAATGCCGTCTAGCATAATCAATTCGCCATTCAAAGCATTATAAGACCCTAATCCAATATCGCCTTTTTCCTTTAGTTCTTCTGCCGTTAACGTACCATCGTAAATTTTATTAACAAAGGCTTCCCAAATGGAATAATGATAAAACACGTCAGATTGAGACTGAACTATGGTATCATTTTGATCATGTAATACTGGTTGATGGTCTTTACAATTAAACAAAAACATTGAGATTACTGTGAGACTAATTACTTTTTTCATTGATTTAAATTTTATTATTAAATATAAATTTCATTTTTTATTAAAACTGGTCCAATTAAACCAGCAGAAATTAATTCACTATTTTTATTATAAAACTGAGCCGTTGTAAAGGTGGTTCGTTTGCTTTTTGGCATGGGCTCATTATTTATATACCAACCTGGCATTTTATCTGCTGTTTTATCGTAACCATCGGTAGTAGGAAACCGTTCATCACCAATTAAATGATTGGTCCACTGGTTGGTGACTCTAATTTCTATATTATTGACTCCTTGTTTAAGTTCCTTTGTAATATCAACTTTAAAAGGAGACATCCATAAAACCCCTAAATTTTTTCCATTCAGGATTACCTCAGCAGCTATACTTACTTTGCCTAAATCCAGAATGTATCGCTCAGTTTCTTCTGCTTTCTTAGCATTAAAATTAAAGCCTTTACGATAAATTGCTGTACCAGAATAGTATTTAATATTTTCATTATCGTGGTCTTTCCAATCTGTTAATTCATCAAATTGAATTGAAGCTTCAAAGTTATTTTCTTTTAAAAACTCAACCTCCCATCCTTCACTAATACTAAATGGTTTGGCTATGTTTTTGACTTCAATTTGTTGTGTTCCACCAGAATTTAAAGTGGATACATATGTCCCATTTTGTTTTACTTTTAATTGCAGTTGGTTATTACTATTTAAAATATACTCTGTCTTTTTATCTTTGAGATTGTTTTCTAGATTTACATAATCTATTCCTTTTGAGGGTTCTCGAAAAACCACAAAAACAGATTCCTCACCTTCCAGATTAATCCAAGTTTTAGTTTTGCCATTTTCATGTTTAAATTGCCCCAATTTCTCTGTGTCTCCAGTTACAGGATTCCATAATTCAGGAATTTTTCCGTCTATATTAAACACACATTCAAATGTATTGGCTGTTTTATCTCTATTATAAAAGAAATAAATATCTGTATCTCCATCTTTTCGATGGGTGTAAAGCATATCATCCGTTTCAGTAAAATCTAAATCTGTGGTGATATTGTTTTCTGAAAATATGTTTGACCAATTAAAATCGGTATACACTTTTGGTTGCTTTTTTATTTCAGAAACTAGCTTTTTAAAGGTCAATTTAAGTTCGTCTGAAACTAAATAACCTTTTGGTTCTATTTCAGTTAACCCAACCACAGGGATTCCTGCAAGTGCTATTTGATGAATTTTCTCTAACGCTTTTAAAGATAATTTATCGCAGTTTTTTAATATCAAAACTTTATAGCTTGTGCCACTTGGCAGCACTATTTGTCCATTTTTTATAGTGATGCCGTTAATTAATACATCGGCATTAACATTATCAAAATTAGTTTCGTTAGGTATCTTTGGCTCAAAATCATCTCTATAAAATGGTGCATTTGGAGACCCTTCTCCTATAAAAATCAATAAGTCTGAAACAGGAACACCTTGCCTTAACATATACGAACCTCTTTGCATGTATTTAAACCAAGCCTCTCCAGCGTTATACCACCAAGTGTTTGTTCTATCAAAATGAAATCCCCATCTATCTAAAGTCATACCTGGCTTTACATGCGTATTTGCTTGATGAGCAAAACGATGTAGCATAAACTGATTAATACCTTGTACCCAAGCAGAATCTCCTTCAACTTTTGCCATACCTGGATGTCCTTTCCAGTTTGTTCTTGGTATGGATGTAAATGATTCTGCCGACACCACATTTTTACCATAAATACGACTTCCAGAAACTGCTGCACCAATCATTTTTACATTTCTATCTGGCCAAAACTCACCCATATTTATATCGGCTTTTTCTGCAACATCCAACTCATTTATTAAGCCATCACCATAAGGTTCAAAATAAGTTTTCAATCCATCTGCGTGACACAATTCACTAAAATATCCATAATAGTTTTCGGTAGTCAAATCACAAGTTACCTCCCTAAAATCTCCCAAAACAGCATCCGATGCTTCGGCACTTTCTACAAATCGACCTGTAAACAGGGGAAGAAATTTAACCAAATCATAACCTTTTTTAGCTGCAAAAATAGAATCGAGATTGTCTGTCCAATTTTGCATTGCCATTTCGTAACTATCAATTTCAATATATTGCATAGACTTTATACCTTCCAGATTTTGGATGGCTTTTGTTATAAAATGGTCGTAATGCGATTTAATCGCTTTTTTACTAAATTTATCGCATTCTAATCCACGACCTTCGATAGAGGATGGTGAATTTTGCAACCCATTTGTTGTGTAACCAAAACGCATCAGTGTATAGTCACCTTCGGGAAGCGTGGCTTTTAAATTCCCATTGGCATCCATGTATTCTGACAAATTAATGATTGATTTAGGATCGATAATCATATCATCTTTTGGGTTTCCTATATCAGACAATTTTTGGTCATCAATTCTACTTAACCCAATTCTTGGCATAAGATGCCCAATAGTATACGTAGCCATTAAATTCATCTCTCTAATAACAGAAACCTTATGTAAATTGATTCTGAAATATCGCGAAGTAACGGGTTCAAAATTATCAAAAAAGTCCAAACGCTGATGGACCGTCTTGTGCTTAAAAAGGTCTTTTACAAAAGTAAAATTAATCCCATCGTTTGATGCCAATAACTCCGCACTCGCCCATCTGTCTTTTACTTCCATAAAAAAGGATTGAACCGTATGTGGTTTTCCATAATCAAATTGTATCCAAGGCGACTTACTGTTATTATCAGATACAGGTTTACCATAATCATAGGGAATAAACGCTTTCTCCATTTCAATTTCAGATTCTGTTTTAGAATTATTATCCGTAACAAGACTCGCATTAAAATTGGAATCTGATGATGTAATTATTGGTTTGTTATCAAAATCTAATTTCTCAGATGCCAGAGAAGGGTATGCCAAAACAGCAACATCTTTATAGAAATCTTTACGTGTAAATGGTTGTTTTAATTTTAAATCCACTTTTCCGCCCTTAATAATTGTATCAGAATGCACCAACATTTTCATACTGTTCTCAGGGGTAATCCAAGGACCACCACTTGAAGACCAACCATCGCAATTATGAAAACCAAAGGTTAATCCTAGTCGTTCACATTCCTCGGCTGCATGTTTTATCATGTCATGATGCTGAGGCGAATTATATGTCACTTTTCCTGCTGGAATATTTGCTGCAACGTTGAAAAGTAATACCCCTCCAAGACCAACATCTTCAATAGCCTCTAAATCTTTAGTTAAACCTTCTTTGGTCATATTGCCACTTAAGGCATGCATCCAAGTTTTTGGCTTATAAATAGCAGAAGGTGATTTAAATTCCGCTTCATTCAAAGTGTTTTTTTGTGTTTTAGAGGTGCATCCTACTAAAAAAAGGGTTGTTAGGAAATATAAAAAAACTCTCATTGGTATGATTTATTTAAGGTTTTTGCTTTTAAAATTTTGTGTCAATAAGAAAATCTTTACCCCATTTTGCACGTAATTCAACAGAAAATTCTTTTACTTTTTCTTTATATTCTGACTTTTCTGCTAAATTGTTTAATTCTAAGGGATCTGTTTTATGGTCGAATAACATGCGTGCATAAGCAATACCATTATCATCTGTCCATTCGGTATAAAACCAATCACCTTTAATTAAGGTAACAGCATCTTTAAATTTACTAACAGCCCAATCCTTTTTAGGTTTTTCACCGCTTAAAATTGGTACAAAACTTTTACCTTCAACTGTTTTTGGAACCTCTAAACCAACAAGTTCTGCTAAACTTGGATACACATCTATATACTCTGTAATAGCATCTGTTTTTTGCCCTTTGGTTTTTCCTGGAACTTTAATGATTAAAGGTGTTCTTAAAGCCGTTTCAAAGGTTACGTGTTTACTCCATAGTTTATGGTCTCCTAAATTCCAACCATGATCTCCCCATAAAACAACAATAGTATCATCTTCTAATTCTAGTCGTTTTAATTCTTCTAAAATCAAACCAATTTGTGCATCTACATAACTTACACAGGCATAATAACCATGGATAAGTTGTTTGGCTAAATCATCAGATAAATCTCCTTTCTTAGGAATATTTCCATAATTTCGTAACTCACCAAAATTATGAAAGGCTTGCTTTGGGGTACTTTTAGGTTGCACATAACTTTCTGGAAGTTCAATAGTATTTCTATCATATAAATCCCAATACTTTTTTGGTGCATTAAACGGTAAGTGGGGCTTCATAAAGCCTAAAGCAAGGAGAAACGGTTGATTATTCTTTTTAAGTATTTTTAGATCTGCTATACCTTTTTGGGCAATTTTACCGTCAAAGTAGGCGGTATCATTTACTTCTGCCACTTCAAAAGCACTTGCGCCTCCCATAGCCAAATTAGCATTACCATTCTCTATTTTATTTTTTTCTAATTGATAATTTCGAATATTACCCTCTGGAAACCATCTGTTATCCCAAGCTAGACTATCATCTGCGCTATTATGGTAAATTTTACCGTTTGAAATTGTGGTGTATCCATTCTGTCTAAAAAGCTTAGGTAAGGATATCGCATTTGGTACATCTACATCTGCTCTTGTACTATAATCTATAAAACGATGCCTAGTTGGACGCATACCCGTTAGCAAACTAGCTCTAGAAGCACCACAAACAGGAATATTACAATACGCGCGATTAAATATCAAACTCTCCTCAGCCAACTTATCTAAGTTTGGTGATTTTATATGACTTGCCCCATAAAAGTTCAGTTCGGGCCTTAAATCATCAACCGCAATAAACAAAATATTCATTGGTTTTTTAACCTCAATGTTAGCGACTTCTCTTTTATCATTCTTACAAGAGGTTAAAAGAAGTAATGCTATGATGCTTAATCTAAGTAATTTCATATTGATAGTTTATTTTGTAAAAAAAATTTGGTCCCCACTTGTCTCTTAATTCAATAGAAAGATTATTTATTAGCTCTTTGTTTTCTGGTGTAATCCATGTGGGACATCACTGGAAGACCAACCATTACAATTATAAAAACCACAAGTTAAACCTTAACGCTCACATTCTTGTGCTGCATGTTTTATCATCTCATGATGTTCAGAAGAGTCATATGTTACCTTTCCCGCAGGAATATTTGCCGATACATTAAAAAGCAACACACCTCCAAGCCCTACTTTTTCTATCGCTTCTAAACCTTTTGTTAAACCTTCTTTGGTCATATTGCCACTTAAAGCATGCATCCATGTTGTGAGTTTTTGAAATTTGCTTCTAATAATGAAGTCTCATTCTCTTGCTTGCATCCCGTTAAAAAGACCATAAGAACAGCTACGATGAATTTGAATGTTTTTTTATTCATACTTTTCTATATTCATTACATGTTATCAATCTTGCATTTAGTGATTTATCAATCTAAAATCGTAAAAATCAAGTTGGGTTATTCGCTAAGCCAAAACATCGAAGTCACGGCATCCACATTCAGTTTGCACTTGGTATAATCCTGTCCATCTTTTTCTACGTAAGTCACATTTTCTAATTTCTCAATGTTTCCTGTATGTGGATTCCAGCGCTTCAATTTTAATTTTCCACGAACCAAAACATCTGTTTCAATACTTTGATCACTTGAGTTAGCAAAAAAGTATATATCCTTTCCGTCCTTCACTTTATGCAAATAGGAGAATACACCTAGCTCACTTTCTATTTTGATATCATTTAAGAAAATAACATCTGCATTTGTTGAACTTTGCTCAAAAGCAATTAATAAGTTGGCTTTGGTTGGGTTCGGCACGAACAGTGATTTTCCTCCATTTTCATTTGAATTCATTTGAATTTTACTAGAATCTACAGCAAGTGGATCCAAGTCAAAAATATCTTGAATCAAGTCAATTACTATTTGGTCTTTCCCCATTTCGGAAGATTTATACGGAAGTTGTGTTGTTGCAATAACAGTTCCCCCGCTTTCATAGAAAGCTTTAAGCTTTTCTAGTGTTTTATATGAAATGACATGGCACCCCGTTAAAAACATCACTTTGTATTCTTGAAAATTTTCTTTATTGTTGAGTTTTACTTTTCCATCTTCAATAGCATATTTTTCATCTAAAAAATACTCTGGATGCACAAAAGTAAAGTCTCGTCGAATTTCATTTGTTAAGATTCCGCTTATTTTCTGATAATCTGTTTCGGGAGAAATAAATCTTCCTTGTCGAATGTTATCCGGATTATCGAACCTAAACCACCCAGCAAGACTTTCAAATGGATATAAAACACCAATATCAGCTACTTTTCTTCCACCTTGCAAAAGCAAACATGAACGCCCTACATATTCAGAATATTCAGGTAGAGCTTGTGCTAATTTTTCACTATATGGTGATACTAAAGGTGAAATATAAACCTTCTCAGGATTGTACCACATGCCATGTGGAACAGCAAAATTCACACCCCTAGCAAACAATTCCATCATGGAGCGATACATCATTAGAGAATCAAACGTTTTTTCTGCATAAGCACCATAAATTTCAGTTGAAACCACTGGGCGGTCGTAATAATCGGCAGCAGAACTAATTAATTTATGCCCATCTAGCCCGTGTTGATAATTGATAATTGCATCGGTTAGTGGAATTTGGGTATAGCGGAAAAACTTAAATATATCGCCGTTCATATCAATAGGTTGCGGATCGTAATTACCAGGTGGGTGTCCGGTGCTTTTAAGACCGTGTGCTTCATTCCATTCGGCCGCCAATTTTGGAAAACCTTCTGCTAGCAATTCGGCTCTGGTATTAAAAAATGCATGTCTTACTGATTCTGTGTCAGGACCTATATTGTGCCATAATGCGGGATAGAAGGGCTTAGGATCGTATCCATTCAATTCCTTAAATTTCTCGTTGAACAAACCAGTCCAAGTTCGGGGATGCCTCCAATAACCTACATCGTCAAAAAAAGTTATTTTAATGGTGTTCCCAAAGTACGACGCATACTTTTTTTCATATTTATCGTAAGTCAAATTTATCATGTGTCTCACGGCAGTAGTGTCTAAATAATCAACTACAGGATAAGCCTTATGCCAAGAATCTTTTTGCATTTTAAAAAGCATGACTTTCCAATTTCCTTTGGGCACATTCCATGTTAAAATACCATCCCTCACAAAATTGCTTATTTCTATACGCTCCAATGTTTCGGTATTCATAGCAACAGCAGCCATCAGCTTTACCGCATTTATGGTATCTGTAAAAATAGAGGGGCCAACCAATTCTTTTTCTACATTATCCAATCGCTTCATGGTATGTTCTGGAAAGAGTTCTCCTAATTTTCCGCCGGCCATTCCAGATGGAAAGTCATTATCATCGTATAAAATCACTTCCATATCTAGTTCTTCAGCCACATCCAGCATATCTTGAAAACGGTCGAAATACGCATCGGATAAAAATTTTGGTGAAGTTCCAGGGCGTCCTTCTCCCTTATCTGCTAATGGCAACAAGCTGACTCCACCAAAACCAGCATCTTTTGCATCTTTCATTTGCTTTCGGATTCCATCTGTGGTTAACTCACCATTGATATGCCAAAAAGGCATTGGTTTGTATTGATTGGGTGGATTTTTAAAATTTGCTTCTAGCTCCTGATTAGAGGATTTTCTATTGCAACCAAGTATTATAATAGAAAGTAAAATAAGGCAACATAGTTTTTTTGTTTGATTGAATTTAAAAGTTTTCATTATTTCTAATTTTATTTAATTGGTGAAATCCGAAACTGGCAAGTATAAAAATCATTTTTTGCTTGATATTCTTCTAATGGAACACCGCCCCAACTATTTCGTCCACCTACACCCATTTGGTGGGCATCGATATTGAATAAAATCTGTGATGCCCTTTCCATTTCAAAATCATATTTTGAATTTTCAATCGTATCATCTGAATAGAATCTTGCACCAACCCCTAAAGGCATGCCGAGTGTTTCAAAACGTAAACCGTTTCCTTGTTCATCGGTTAAGGTAACCCAACGCACGTCTGTTTTATAACCGTTTTCTTGTGGTCGGGCATAATTTACCCATTGCTCATCAACGGTTCCTTTATATAAACCAATGGTTTCGTAATTACGATCCACATAAGTTTCTTGTAGTCCGCGGCCATACCAATTCATCATTGCTAAATCTCCATGAAGCTCAAATTTCATACCTGTACGATGGGCATTTCGGTCTTCTAGTTTGATTTTCGAATAATCATAAACCACTTTCATATCTATGACGCCATTGGGGTAAACCGTATAGGTATTTGTTGTTTTAGTACCTGTGGTTGGGAAATAAAAGGAGGTAGTAATGACTGCATTTTTTTTGTTATCCACTACTGAAAACTCAGTGATTTGTTGTGACTTAATGGGGTCTCTCCATACGTTGGTATGTAACGGTCCTCCTAAACTGTTTTTCATCCCGCCTTTATCATTGTCGGTTACTGGTCGCCAAAAGTCTAGTCTATTGTTGGATATCATTTCTTTTCCGGAGACTTTATAAGAACCTATATTTCCATTTTCTTTATGAATTTCAACCGAAAATGCCTCTCCTAATACAGAAACACTTGCTTTAGACTGTTTTACTTTAAGGCTTCCTGAATTGATCATAGTTTCTGCTGAAAACTTTCCAGAAAGCACAAACTGATCCCAAGCAATTTCATGACCTGCTTTTATTAATCCGGAACTATCTTTATTAAAAAAGCGTAGCGTTAACAACCGTTCCTTATTTGTTGTCTCAAGTTTAGGAAATCTAAGCATGACTTGTTTTTCTGTACGTGCTGGAATATCCAAGTCTTCTATAGCTCCAGAAGCCATTAAAGTTCCGTTTTCATGAATTTCCCAAACCCCAGTAGCTACATCTTTTATATTTGAAAAATCTAACCAATTACGAATTGAAACCAAACCTTTTTCAATAGCAAAAGCTTTTACATGAATATTTCGATATGCGTATTTAACCGCATAAATGCCTGGTTTTGGGTTCCAATCAGCGTCTATTATCCCATTTTGACAATACGGTCCATCATTGGAATATTTTTGTTTGTGCCATCCGCCATAAGCAAAGAAATAGTTTTTTACGGGGCCTGTGCCAATCTTATCTGAGGCAGAGATTGGTATTGGAGTTTTCAATCCTTGATCCATCCAATCCCAAATAAAACCGCCTAAATGTTGATCGTTTGCATAAATTAAGTCCCAATATTCCTTTAAGTTACCATTAGAATTCCCCATGGCATGATTGTATTCACATGTCATTAGCGGTTTTTCGCTATCAGGGAGCCAATCTACAGGGGGGTAAAATCTTGAAATTACATCGCTCGCTTTCTGGTCGCCTTGATAATGTACTGGTCGTGAAGGATCCACTTCGTGAATCCATTCATAAGCTTTGACAAAATGCGGGCCATCTGAACATTCGTTACCCAACGACCACATAATAACGGATGGGTGATTTCTGTTGGCATGAACCATGCGCTCTATCCTATCTAAATAAGGACGTTCCCAAGCGGGATCGTTAGATAGTTGATTCAATCCGCGATTACCAAAACCATGTGTTTCCAAGTTCGCCTCATCTAAAAGATAAATACCGTATTCATCGCAGAGGTCATACCATTCTGGGACATCTGGATAATGCGCGTTACGCACCGCATTGATATTAAATTCTTTCATCAGTTTAATATCGCGCAACATCGTTTCTCTTGAAACAACCTGACCATTTACAGGATCAAATTCGTGACGATTAACGCCTTTCATTTTTACTGGAACTCCGTTTATCAAAAAAATATTCTTCTTAATTTTAACTTTACGAAAGCCTACTTTTTGTGGAATACTTTCAATTACAGTTCCTTTTTCATCTTTTAAGGTCAATAATACGGTATACAAATAGGGATTTTCGCCGTTCCACTTTCGAGGTGCATTAACGGCAAAAGATACTTTAGTTTCTTTGGTTTCTATCGTTTTATTTAAAACCATGTTTGCTTCAGCATCAAAAAGATGTAAATCAATGGTGTAATTATTGGGTACGCTGTTCAATTTTAAATCAATATTAAGCGTTGCGTTTTTATAAGCGTCGTCCAAATCAGTACTCAACGTAAAATCTTGAATATGTTCCTTTTTACGAGAAGTAAGATATACATCCCGATAAATTCCACTCATGCGCCAAAAATCTTGATCTTCCAAATACGAACCATCACTCCAGCGATACACTTCTACAGCAATTGTATTTTTCCCTATTTTGATTTTATCTGTGATATTAAATTCAACTGGGGTTCTGCTCCCTTGGCTATACCCCACTTTTACACCATTTATCCAAACATAATAGGCAGATTTTACCCCATCAAAAGTTAAATAGGTTTCACGACCATCCCATTCTGGAGAAATTTCAAAGGATCTAAGATAAGAACCTACAGGATTGTCATCATGCGGAATGAATGGCGGATTTTTAGGAAAAGGATATTTAACATTGGTATATAATGGTAAACTATAGCCTTTCATTTCCCAATTTGATGGCACCGTAATGGTATTCCATTTGGTAGCATCAAAATTTTCTTTATAAAAATCAATTGGCCGATCCGCTGGTTTTTCAACAAAATTAAATTTCCAATCACCGTTTAACAATGCATACCATGGCGATTTACACCTATCGTAAGTTTTGGCTAACTTTTCACTAGGATACGCATGAAACTGCACATGCGGTTTCTCGTTACCAATTTGTAATACCTCTTGATTTTCCCAATCTAAAGCAGCATTTTTAGTTTCATTTTGGGAATATGAATTTTCTATTAAAAATAGGACACTTAAGAAAAGTAATACTAGTATTTTTTTCATCTTTATTTTTTTTTATCTATCTAATGAAACAGACAGCTTCAATTTTATTTTAAACTGAAAATATTCTCCAATCGGATATCATCTGAAGCGCTTCCTGCCATTAAATTGAATTCGCCGGGTTCAACAACTTTTTTTATATCCATTCCTGTAAACGACAAATCTTTTGCTGGATCTAAAGAAAAGCTAAGTGTTTTTTCTTCACCAGCTTTTAGCCATACTTTTTCAAACCGAACTAATAATTTTGCAGGGCGAGTGATGGAAGCCACCTTATCTCTAAAATAGATTTGTGCCACTTCATAACCATCAAATTTACCTGTGTTTTTTATTTTTACAGAAAACTTAACGGCTTCGTTTATACCGAATACTGCTTTTTCGACATTTAAATCAGAGTAATCAAACTTGGTATATGACAAGCCATGACCGAATGCATAAACTGGAGTTGGTGGCGTTTCCCAATATCCTTTATAGAAAGAATTTGCTTTCATGGAATAATAAAATGGAATCTGACCAGCAGAATGCAAGAAGCTAATGGATAATTTTCCAGAAGGATTTACCTCGCCAAAAATCACTTTTGCCAAAGCATCTCCATTAGTTTGTCCTAAATAAAAGGTGTTTAAAATTGCAGTCGCTTTTTCTGCTATTTCAGGGATGGCATAAGGTCTGCCACCCATCAAAACTACAATAACCGGCTTACCTGTTGCTATGGCATCCATAACCAATTTATTCTGGTTGCTCAACAAATCTATGGTAGATCTATCTCCTGCAACTCCAGGTCTGTAAAACGCTTCCCTACTTGTTTTTAGGTTTCCACCGACAACAACAATGGCAACATCAGACTTTTTAATCAAGTCGATTGCTTTGCTCATCGACTCTTTTTCTTCCGCTTCCGTGTATTCAATCAGACCGTCTTGTCCGTTTTTGCTTTCAAATTTGGCAATTTTGCAACCTTCTGCATAGTTGACTTTAACTGATTTTCCAACGTATTTTGTTATACCGTTTAGGATATTTACCACATTATCATTTTTCATGGAGTATGTTCCCATCTCATCCGATTTGGCATTTGGACCAATAACAGCAATATTTTTAATCTCTTTTAAGTTTAAAGGAAGTACGTTGTTGGTGTTTTTCAATAAAACGATTGATTCTGTTGCCATTTTTTCGGCAAGTGCCACATGTTTTTCATTCCCGATAAAAGCAGTAACTCCTTTTGTTTCAGTAAATGGATTTTCAAATAAACCCAGCATGAACTTTAATCGTAAAATTCTTTTCACACTAGTGTCCAATTGCTTTTCAAGTTCAGGATTTTTTTCTACAACATCTTGTAAATATTTGTAGGCAGAAGAAGAAGGCAAGTCAATATCCATACCTGCTATCAATGCTATCATTGCTGCATCTTGAGGTGTTTCTGCGATGTGGTGGAACTCTTCTAAACGTTTAATATCGTTATAATCAGAAACCACAATCCCTTTAAATCCCCAAGTGTCTCTTAGTAAATCATTTAAAAGCCATTTATTTCCATGAGCGGGCACACCGCTAACTTCGCAATGTGATGCCATCATTCCCAATGCATTGGTTTGTTCAACAACAGCTTTAAACGGTGGTAATATGTCATCGAAAAGAACTTTGGTATCAATAGGTGTTGCGGCAAAATTTCTACCACCTTCAACCTGCCCATAACCGGCAAAATGTTTTGGTGATGCAATGATATGAGTAAGCCCCAGGTAACCTGTAGTGCCACCTTGCAATCCTGAAATAATTGAAAGCCCCATTTGCGTAGTCAAATAAGTATCTTCGCCATAGGTTTCTTCAATACGGCCCCAACGTGGATCTCTGCCAATGTCCAAAACTGGTGTATGCGCTTCGTGTCCTCCTCTGGCTCTTGCTTCGCGACCAACAACATCAAATACTTCATTTACAAGTTTCGTATTCCAGCTTGATGCCATGGCAAGAGGCGTTGGAAAAACAGTAGAATTACGACCAGCATGACCATGCAAGCATTCAGTACCAATAATTGCAGGTATGCCAAGACGGGTTTTTTCTTTCAAGTATTGCTGAAGGCTGTTAACCATTTCCACACTTTTATCTGGCATTCGCTGATCAAATGTATTCTCAATAAAACCGATTCCGTGTTTTATCTGTTCTTCAATCGAACTTTCAATGGGCTCTACGCCTTCCTCTGTTGCCGCCGATTTTCGGATAGATGCCGAATTAAGTTGTTGAGCTTTTTCTTGAAGTGTCATTTTTGACAGTAGGTCATTAACCCTATCCTCAATACTTGCATTGGGGTTTTTATAGATAGGTTGATCTTGTTTTAGATTTTTATCATCAGAGCTGTGATAATTAATACCAGAACTAAGTAGTAAAATGCCACAGACAGCTAGCAATGTAAAGATGTATAAAAACTTGTTTTTCATGTTTATAAAATTGTTTATTTATTTTAAATTCTTTTGGGGTCAAACATATCTATTTCACCACGCAATTTCTTGCAATCTCAACATCAGCTTTAGCATCATCTGTTAATTTTATCCAATCAACATCTAGCACTCTGTTCATCCATAAAGGGTTAATGTTTTGTTCCATCGCCAAGGAAACAAATTTTTTCCAGTAGTCTAATGCCATAGTTAATTCTTCAATTGCTTGTTGCTTGACTTTAGCATCCCTGGCTTCCCTGCAAAGTGCTACGTAAGCCGAACATAAGTTGATTTGCTGAGCTAGTACAACCTGTCCATTAAAGACAATTATTAAACAAATAATTGCGCTGTAAGCGATTCTTTTTAAGTTGTTTTGTTTCATTTTATTTGGTCATAATTTTAAATATACTTGTAATTTCCTTTTTTATCTATTAAGTCGATAGTAAAAAAAGCTTTCTGCCATTGTATCCTTGTACTCCCATCTAGAAATCACGTCTTTATTTTAACTTGCACATTTAAATTAAACAATCACAAAGACTAAATTTTAGTCATTTTCACAAAGAAAACATCATTTTCTCTGATTTTAAGTGTTTTAGAAAACTTTCCGTCTTTAACGGTTACCGTTAATTCTTCAACAGGTTTGTTTTCTGAAGCTTCTTTTAAAATGTTTTCTTGAGCTTTTGTGATCTGCGATGGACTTCCCATTTGGATATACTTACTATAAGCATCATTCACTAAATAACCTGTTTGATAAACTTGCACTTTATATTTTTCAGCTTTCAAATTATTAACCTTAAAGGTTACTTCTCCAACTGAATTTGCTGGTACTACCTTGCTAAAAAACTTATTGTTGTGCGAGCCTTTAAAATCAGGATTGGTTAAATTCCAAAACAAAGCTTGTATGTTGCCCTTATCGTCTTTACAAACAATGGCACTTTCATCATCTGTGGCCAATTCTTTGTTACCCAAACCTCCCAAAAATTCATATGCATAGTAGGATGGTTTTTTAATATCCTGAAGGTTAATTAAACCAAAACCACCATGGAAAGGTGTATGCGGTATTCCTGATTCCTCAAAAATATCTGTAAATGTCCAGTAACTCATACTTGTTGCTGTTTTTTCCGATTTTTTAAGTACGTTAAGAATATAAGGTGCGTTAAAATAAGTATCGTGAATTAAATCTAAAGGCGAATAAGACGTGTTCCATTCTGTAAAATGAAGTGGAAGGTCTGGGCGTGGAGATCTTGTAATGTCGTTTTTAGTTTTAGTCACTCTGGAAGGTAAAACATTTAAATCGGATAGTAAAATTAGCTTTTTAGTGCCAAATTCATCCAAACCATCGCCTTTTACGCCATAAGCATGGGTAGAAACGAAATCGATCGGCCAGTTATTTGCAACACAAAGTTTGATAAAATCTGAAACCCAAGCAGTACCAGATGTTGCTGGACCGCCAACTTTATAATCTATAGAAACTGACTTAATTGCTTTTGCGGTTTCGCTATACAATTTCATGTAAGCATCTAACTTATTAGGGAACTCAACTTTGTTCGGGATAAAAAAAGAGGGATGATTTGGCTCGTTCCACAATTCAAAAAGCCAAGTTTTCACTTCTTCCTTGCCGTAGCGTTCTTCTAAATGCTTGACAAAAGCTGTGATCAGCGCATTCCATTTAGCATAATCTTTAGGTGGTGTCACATTCCCTTTCCACCAGAAAACCGTCTTATCTTCGCTGGCTAAAGCCGATGGCATAAAAGATAATTCAACAATGGGCTTTATGTTTACGCTCTGTAGAAAATCATAAAGTTTATCTACATACTGCCAATTGTAAATGGATTCACCTGCTTTGTTTTCAAAGTAAACGCCCATATCGTCGGTTAAAATTCCGTGAAAACGGATATACTTAAAGCCGATATTTTGTTGCACTTCTTTTAATTGTGCTTGCCAATCGGCTCTTAAACCTTCGTTTGCCCGCCCTGCACCAACGCAGTATAAATAACTCTGTGATAGCTCGCCTTTTACTTTATTAACATCAACAGAAATGTTTCGCTGTTGTGCGTTTGTAGATAAGTAAAAGAATGATAAGATTAAAAGGATGCTTTTAGTTTTCATAATTTTTTATGCATTTGTTATTTTAAAAAAGTTTCTGCTGGCAAAAACTCTTTAAACTCTTTAATCTTTATATTACGATAATAAATCTCTCCAGTTTCTGATTGGAAGCCAATTTTACCTTCACCTAAAGGCAGGTTTGTTAGCATATTTACGACGTCTCCATTTAGTTTATGGATAGCGTATTGATCACCCATTACAATAATTTCGCATTGGTTCCACTTATCGTTTAATCCGTTAAAGTTTCTGGTTGATTTTGCCAGATGTTCTCCACCCTTAATTGGCTGTGGTTTACCACCATCCGCCTCAGATGCGTACTCATTATTTTCATTGGCTGTCCAGTTATAATTTTTCTGACCCCATATGTCGCCCGTATGGTTCTTGTCTTTTATATCATTGTATCGGACTTGGTATTCTATCCCTGTTGGCCAAATATTATCTTTTACCACATGGTAATACACCCCGGCATCGTACTGAAACTGGTTGTAATTGTTTGCCTTGTTATTTCCCCATTTATATTCAAACTTAAGAATGTATTTACTGTAAGTTTTATTGGTATAGAACAAACCGTGGGTAGGGTTTTTGCCGTTGCCTTCTTCAGAGCCTTCAGGAACCTGTTTAAATACATGGATGAGCCCTTTATCAATTTGGAAAACCTGTTTCGCCAAAAGCGAATCGCCACTCCTGATTTTCAAGTACCAACCGTCCCAGTTTTTTCCGTTAAACAAGGATACAAAGTCATCGGTATCAGTTTTTGCTTGTTGTGTTTTGCACGCACTGATAGTCATAACACCAATACAAAGCACTAATAATTTTAATTTCATGTTTTCTTAGTTTTAATTTTTAAATTGATACCAATTAAAGTTAAACATATTGGCTCCTTGACCCGTAAATTTAAAGTACACGTCGTGTACACCTTTAACTTCCTTGACAGAACAACCAATTGTTTTCCAGATTTTCAAACCTCCTGTGGATTCAATATCACAACTGCCTATTAACTTACCATTTTCGTCACCTAATCTAATTTCAATAGAACCGTTATTTTGGGCTGAAATTCTAGCCTCAAATGTTTTTGCGCCGTTTTCAAAATCAACTCCTGCTACTTTTATCCAGTCGCCGCTTTCAATATCAGTTACCATGCGTCCACCATGCTCGTCTTCGCATACAGCGGTTTCAATACCTGGCAACAAATACGATTGTGCCGCCATGGTTTCGGCTTCATTTTTAATAAAAGGATTTACGTGTTTAATTTGCTTTGGTCCTTCTTGAGTTGGAACAACTTCTTTAATCGTTCCATCCTCATTAAAAAATAATTCGTCCACACAAACTGAACGTTGGCGTAATGCTATGGCTTCATCTAGTTTTCTATCGGTAGCAATTTTTCGTGTGTGATATCCTAAATACCATTTGTCTTTAAAAGAAAACACACTGGCGTGAGAATTGTTATAATTATCTGCTGGTTGCTTGAGAACAGTGCCTTTATATTCCCAACCCGTCATAGGTTTATCGCTCATCATATAATCGATATTCATACCCGTTCCTATATTCGTAAAATAGGAGAAGTAGTATTTAGTTTTTCCTTTTACGTTGCGTTTGCTGATATACCCTCCTTCATAAAAACCCGGCGCATCAATTAAGACTGCTTCGCCAACTGTACTTATTAAATCGTCTCCCAATTTGATAATTCTTGCATTTTTTCTTCTTTTACCATCTTCCTGAATTTTGGTTGGACCACCACCAAAAACGCAATAAGCCTGACCGTCATTATCAATAAAAACAGTTGGATCGAACAACCATTCCACATTTGAATTTGGTGTTTTCCGTGTAATCAAAGGTTTACCTCCAACGCCTTTAAAAGGCCCGGTGGGATTATCACTTACCGACACATTCACACTTCTGTTACCATCGCCTGTATATAAATAAAATTTACCGTTTCTTTCCACAACGGACGGTGCCCATGCTTGGGTTACCCATGGCATATCATCTGGTGCTTTAAACACTTCTCCGTGGTCTGTCCAGTTTTGCATATCATCTGTAGAAACACAGGTAATATCGTTCATCCAATAACGTTTTTGTTCGTCGAGGTCATGAGATGTCCATACATATAATCTACCGTTGTATTCCAGTCCTGTGGGGTCTGCCGTATAGCGTTGCGAGATGATGGGGTTTTGTGAGGAACTTTGTGCCACTACTAAAAATAATAACAATACTGCTAAACTATTTTTCATTGATTTGATTTTAATTATTTTTTATTTATAAAGCAATCTTTTAGTGCCGTGATTGGTTTTTAGAAAGTACATGCCTTTGGAGATTTTTGAAATATCAACGTTATCACTTACTCCTTCTGAAATTTTTACGCCTAAAAGTGAATAAACCTTCCAAGTACACGTTTTGCTTAAATAGAATCTTCCATTATCACTTGGTACGGGATAGACTTTCAACGTTTTGTCAACAAGAAAATCATCTATTCCTAATGAGCCTGTCGATGTGAATTCCATCCAATCCAGATTAAACCCCGTTTTAATTATATTGAAGCGTATTACGTGTTCACCTTTTGTCAATAAAAAGTTTCCTAAAAAAATGGGAACATAATTTCCCCATCCACCAGAGTTTGGCATCTCAAAATTATTTACAAGGGTTATACCTTCATCAAAAAATTCGACACCTAGAGAAGCTCCAGGTGTTGGTTTTCCTGATGAGTAATTGACGTGTAAGTCGTAATAGCCAGAATCTGTAACATCTATGGTGTATTCAAGCCACTCATCATTTGACAAATAACCTAAGGTATAACCAGAACCACCAATACCTATGTCCACGCCATCTGCTCGATACTCTCCCACTTGATTTACATCATCGCTATCATGATAAGCAATACCTTCGCCTCCAAGATCATAATTTTCAGCCTCTATCTTTCCTGATATTGGTATGGCGACTGTGTAAGGCGACTGTGTAGATGAATTTACACAGGTTATATTTATGGTGGTTTCTACTAATTTTGCTTCATCATCTGTAGCTACTAGTTTTAGTGTATAATCACCAAGCTGCATATCTGCTAAAGGCACGTCTACAAGCGGATCCTCCCCCCAAACGTAGGGTGCCGTTGTGATGGACCTTACAAATTGATCATTTATAAAAAGATCTACATTTATGGTAGTACTACCTGCCTGAGCCCGTACTATCAAATCGGTTCCTAAATTCACAACATCACCATCAATCGGGTCAACAAAATTGATATAATTTACAGTTTGTCGCACACCTGTTGCAATGACTGTCCAATTTCCATCGTTAAGTTCAAACCAGATAAAATCATCATCTTCACCTTTTTCTCCTATGATAGATACGCCATCAATAAAATTACCATTTTCCCAAACAAGTGTTCCGTTGACTGTTATTTGAGATGCTAAAATATTTGATTTAGGAATCCCTACAACGGCAACGCTTCCTGTTGGAGAGATCAAATCCAACTGATATTCAGTTTCTGATATATTGATATCTACAGAAATATCTCCTTTAACACTAGACATTATTTGTTTAACTGAAGATAAATGCACTAAGTTTGGATATACTTTATATTTACTCCATCCTGCATCTACTGGAGCAATCCCCGCTATGTGTTTTGAAAGTATGGTATTGGGAGCATTCCACGCATGATTATCTGTACCTTTACCTATGGTAAAATACTCATTAAGCGTTGTGGTTTCTGGATTATTAACTTGTGCCTGATATCTAGATTTCATTCGCGCTAAAGCTTCACTATGACTCCCGGCAATACACATGGCTTCTTCAATCATCCATTCAAAATGCGGACTACAAAAGTGATTTGGCACCAATACATTCTGAACAATGGCATCGTGCTTGCTTTCATCTGCAAGCCCTGTAATAATTGCTAAAGCATTTGTTCTGTCATCTTGATAAGCACTAGGATCACTTGAATAAAAACTACCCGTCCAATAATTGTCATTAAACCCCATTTTTATTTGATTAATTCGCCCATTATACCAATCTACATCATCTTGAGGTTTGTTAAGCGTTTCTGCCATTTTTTTAGCACTATTTAATGCATAATAATACAAGGCATTAAATATAGGAAACCTATCAAATGTATTTCCAGAATCCCAATCTACCCAGTTCCAGCAAGGTTTTCCCCCACAAGATGATTTCATATTAATTAAGTTTGTGTTATTATTCATACTCCAGAGTTCTAAATAATTTTTTACAAGATCATAAGAATATTCAAGTGTTTCAATATCCCCAGTATTTAAATAATATTGCCAGATTCCTTGAGAAATAAACTGTAAACTTTGCGACGGTAATTCATTTACAACACCTGGAGACTGTCCAGCAATTACATTTCCATCAGGGCTAAAATTTACTGTTACTTGTATGGCTTTTTTTAATAAGTTACGACCTTCCTCATCCATGGTATAAAAAATGTAACTTGACTGATCTGCAACATCTCCAATCCAAAGCGATCTTTCTCTATCAGGACAATCCATAAAATTGTCGCGGGCATTTACAAATAAGGTATTTCTTCCCATCCACCAAAGTCTTTGATAAAAAGGATCATTACTTTCAAAATTACCAGCAGTAGTATTTCCGACGGTAATCCATCTATATTTTAAGGCGTTTATAGTTACTCCTGGAGGTATTTGATATGTTACAATGCTTCCGCTCATCCAAGAAAAAGCTTCAAACTGCTGACTGCCGACTTTGGATGTATATTTAGCCGTGATATGATTATTTGTATTACTCGTAGCAATATCTATGACTTTATTTTCAGCACAATCTATGTCGAGATATGGCGTAATCTGCATGTTAAGAGGTAGTTTTGCTTCTATTGTAATTGTTGATCCTGTATTATTTGTAAATGGCAAACTAATGTTTGATGTACGATTTTTTAATGATACATAATCTGTTAAACCATGATCCTTCAATTCAACATAAGTTTTTTCAAGATTACCCCATGGCGCTGCTGGCGGTATACCTTTTTCGGTAGCATTCGCCCATAAACTATCATCATACCCAGAGGTATACCAAGCCGATGTGCTCCAATCTCCTAGACTTAAGTTAGCATTAAAATGTACATTATAAGGTACTATCCTATTATTACCACCTCCACTATTTGCGTCGTAGGCAGGATGTACTTTTGCTTTCCATGTGTTGTCTGATATTATAGTAATTTCACCGAGATCTGCTTGAAACACCAAACCACCTTTTCCACTATCAATATGGGTGCCTTTAAAGGTCTCTCTACCCCAATACCATGCTAGTATAGCAATGGTATTAGTACCTGTTTTTAAATAGGGTTTGATATCCACTTCATCATACCACGTATTTCCCGGCGCTGGACCTCGGGCTGAACCGCCTTCGAATTTCACCAATTGATCATTAATATACAACCAGTATTTACTGTCTACACCAATATTTGCAAGCGCAGTTGTTGGAACACTAGAAAGGTTAACTTCCTTTCTGAAAGCCATCCATGTATTATCTGCACCATCAGCGGCCTGCCAGATCCATTTTCCTGTCCAGTTTTGAGAAAAGGCTTGTCCAATTATGGCAAAGAATAAAATTAATGCCAATACAGTTATTTTGGAATGTGCAGAACATAAAAATTGATTTCTTTTATTCATTTTATTAATTAGTATTCTTAAATATTATTTTTTATTCATTTCAATCCTTATCGAGAATTTTTATAAACCCTCAGGTCATCATCAAGATGTATCTACTTGCTTTGGATGCATTTTAACCTTCAAGCTATTATAACTTTACTTTGAGACCGATTGATTTTTAAAACAAAGCTTATAAGAATCTTTGTCTCGCTTCGATCAAAAAAGTGAATAGTAGTACTATTTGTAAAGCAATCTTTTAATTATTTCTGAATCTACTTTTAGCATGTAATGGCCTTTAGCAAATGCCCCAACATCAACTAAGATATCTTCGCCTTCAATAAGTTTTGCACCTAACATAGAATACACTTGCCAAGAATATGATTTGCTCAAGTTAAATTTTCCATCTTCGCTAGGTATTGGATAAACCTTTAATCTATTAGACCCCTTGGAGATATTATTTATACCAAGCGCATTAGTATTCACTAATGTAACATAATCATAATTTGGACCCGCGCCACCCGATGGTATTTTGAGCTCCAACACCCATGTGCCAGCTTGAAGATTAAACTCCGGAGATGTATAATCAGCAAAGTCACCACCTGAATTTATAATTCCAGACGTAGTAGAACCAACCGGCGCAGAGAATAATTCTGTTGAACTAGATAAATCAAGAGGTAATATATATGCTGCAAATGGTTTTGAAGATGATGAAAACGTTTTGTAATTGACTTTCATTTGATACACTCCCGTTTCGGTAACGCTAATGGTATATCTTGTAAATTCATTACCAGATAAAGAACCAGAAATAAATCCTGTACCCCCTTCCAAAATATCCACATCGTCTCCACTATTGGTTCGGTATGCCCCACCTGAATTTCCAACACTAGAATCATGAAATGCAACACCTTCTCCTCCTGTATTATAGTCTTCCATTTGAATAATTCCAGGCACCTCTAATGGTGTCCCAGTATAAGGACCAAAAACTACAGGTGATTGACAATTTACTGTTATAGTTGCCATAGATGTTTCGCTAGATATATTAGTAACTAAAAGTTTTAATTCATAGGTTCCTATGTCAATATTTTCTAGTAAGTTATCCATTTGTCCTGAAAATCCCCAAGTATATGGTGCTTCTGTAAGTGTACGAACAGAAATGTCATTTACAAAAAGTTCAACACTTGCTATTTGTGACTCGTCTATATTCGCCGATGCTATAACTTCAATATTATCTCCTGGCTCATACAAAGCTCCGTGTGTAGGTGAAACAAAGTCGGCATCTGGTGGAATTACAGGAATGTAGTCTAAAAACAATGCTTGAAGCTTAGGTACATCACAAGCCGCATCACCTCCTGCTTTTATAGTTGCCCAAAAATAAATCATTCCAGCATCAGAACAATCAAACTTGCCCACGATAGCAGGATAATTCATGGCCGTAGTTTGTGCTAAAAACCCTCTATCCCATAGCCATTTCACGCGATTATCTGTGTGATCTCTTGCCCAATACCAATCGCTTAATGGTTTTTTAAGTAATTTATTTTGATCTGGGATGGCATGTAAATTTACTGATGGAATACCTAAAGCCATAACATCACTTAAATCATAAAAATCTCCTTTATCATTGGCAGGATGATGTGTTACTATATGAACAAACTCACGTTTTTCTACCTCTGCAAGGTTAACGGCTTCCCACATAATATCTGGTTCGCCAGCTTCAATAATCCATAACGGGTCTGTTTTTGTAGACACATTTATTTTATCTTTTAAATCTGCTATTGCTGCTGCTTTTTGTGTTTGGCAATTAAAGAATATAATATGATCAAAACCTCCCCATCTTGAAGCCGTTCCATCACTGCTGATTTGCATTTCAACCTCTCTAAAAGTACCTCCAGGATCATTTCCACCCTTAACTAAATCGCATGAATGGGAATAATGAACCAGTTTGTCTTCTAATCCTAAAGCTCTTAAAATTGCCAGAGACACAGGTGTACCAGCAATATCATCAGAATCTTCTGTAATTTCCATCGGCCACAACAGCTACGCGTCCTTGATAAATAGTCGGGGTCATTTTTACACTTTTCCATCTACCCCTTGCCCAAGCGGTGCCATTTCCTTCAGGAATAAGTCCGTTGGTATGTGTGTTTGATTCAACGGCAATACTATCTTCTTTATTGATATCAATAGCTTCAAAAACAATGGTTTGTAATTGATAATCATCTTCAACAGTAACTGCAGGATTTGTAAAAGTCCCAACAACGACTCCATTCACTAAAAATCGATAGGTACATTCGCCATCAAACTCAGCAAGTGTTGTTAATTTAACATTATACGTACCATCTTTACCCGTGAATGTTGTTTCCGATTTGGCAAATTTCGTTCTATTTGCTTCTATAGAGGCATCAATCGCCAAAGCATTACGAGTATTGTCTTTATAATATGGAACTTCGCCAGCATTTAAATTAGTGAAATGGTATAACCCCTCATAGATATATCTTTCCACAATCCCACCATCATCAAACCAAGTAGATTCTTGTACTATAGCTCTTGCAGCTGCTATTGGATAAGACGTACTAACAAAAAGTATGCGATCAATATTAAATCGTTGTGATCTACCAGATACCGTAAGTGTATATGTTTCTCCTGCTTTAAAATTAAAAATAGCACTGGGTTGAACATGATTAATATCGTATTTGGTTCCCCAACCCCAGTCTCCGTTGCCACCTCTACCAACAAATACTTTAGTATCTTGATTCATCCAACTTATATCTGGAGGCCCTCCAGTTCCAACGGTATAATCTCCCTCAACTTTAAACCAAGCATCATTTGCTAAATCGCTAGCTTCTCCATCAAGTAATCTAGATCGCCCTCTAACATTTAATGCATAATCACCCGCAGTATTTATTTTAAATTTATATACTAATGGAGATAAAGGAGAACCCGAACCTGAAACCACTCCACCCGTAAACTCAATATGTCCACTCCCAGAAAAAGCTGGAAAATAGGTGCTGGTAGCCCACAAATCGAGCTCACTTGTGGTATTTTCTGCTTCCATCATTACAATACCTCCACTCTCTTCGTAAATTTTTTGCGAAAAGCTATACGTTGAGATTAATAGCATTAAAAAAATAATATAAAAACCAGAACAGTTTTTAGAATTTGACTGGTAATTGATTGACCTGTCGAGTTTTTTTAAGTCATTTTTCAACATTTTAATTAAAGTTTAAGTTAGAATTTTTATATATTTTATCAATTCAATTTAATTGTCTGATGCTTTACAAGCATTTTATGCTATACTATAAAACGGATATATTTTAATAAAAAAATCAATTGTAATAAGTAACTTAGAGATCAACCATTTCGTTACTCCTGATTCTATGTCTAACATATATTATCCTTTTGAAAAGACATACATATCAGTAACATCAGCTTTACTTTCCAATAGTCACTCCAAGCAAATTATATACTTTCCAATGTACTGGGTTGAATATAGAAAAAAGGCCGTTTTTTACATGGTTAGGATAAATATCAATTTTAGCTATTTAAATTTTAAATCTAGTTTTGTTTTTTTAAAGATGGCTTCAATTTGCACCAACATTTTCATGCTATGCGCTATTGCAAACCAAGGCTCACAATTATAATGGCAACCCTCATAACAATAAAAAATACAGTTTAAATGTCTCTTTAATAGCTCTCACTAATTAGTATCTACCTTTAGATACAGGAATAATTTCAGAAAAAGAAAAAGTAATACGTCATCAATACCACCCTTTTTAACCTGATAATTTTGAATATTTTAAAGATAAATCTATTATTATTTTATTTCTGAAATTCTATTTATAGAATATGGAGGTAAAATAATTACACCTGTTCCATTCTTTATTAATTTTAAAGGATCTTCATAATTGTTTAAAAGCCTATCATCTTTTAAACTTTCATATTTAAGTGCTTCTAGCCTATATGCTCCGTTGTAATCTGTGTTATCAATTTTCATATTAAACGTAACACTTTTATATGTTTTGTTAACGGCAAAGATTTCAATATTTCCATTTTTTAAAACGGCCTTAGCTTCTATAGCGTTAGATCCCGTAGTTAACTCAAAAGTTGAAATCTCGGTGGCCAGAATGTCACTATTTCTAAATACTTTTTTTAAAATTTCAAAAACGGCACCGTGTCCTGTCTTTTTTATATTTCTAACGGATCTCTCAGGCCTTCCTCTATTATCTAAAATGGCATCAGAATAGATATACATTGGATTTAGTGCTGTGGTAGCTCCAAACCATTCTGCCCGTTGAAAATCGATTTGATTATCAAATAAATACAAATAAGCATCAGCTTGCCCTAAGTAGGACGCTGCATTTAAACCACAACTAACACCCCATTCTGTTAACCAAATAGGTTTGCCTGCAGCATGATTTCTAACAAAATTTTTCGATTCTTCTATTTCTAATCTGCTAGTTAAAATACTTTTATAAGTATCACTACTTTTTACGGCATCATCTTTTTGGTGATGAACATATCTATGCAACGTAATGGCATCAAAATAATCGGTCGTTTTTGCAATTGCTGCATTATAATTATCTTGAGTACTTCTCCAACCTAACGGAACTGATAATTTAACATTTGGTCTTTCTGCCTTTAAAGCTTCCGATATAGATTTTGCTATAGGATAATATAATTCTGGTGTCGCAATTCTACCACTACGTTGGTTTTTCCAAAACTGTTCGTTACCTAGCTCAATATAATTCACATCAAACCCTTTAGAAACTCTATCCTTTAAACGTGCTACAGATTTTTCATTGCTATCATAATTAATGTTGTAAGTAAAGAGAACATTAAAATTTAGTTCGTCATGCATAGCCTTCATTCCTTCAAATCCTGTATAAAGACCATATTTTGCATAATCGTCCATCACTTGTTTATGAAATGCACCTATATCATATGTGTCTGTAGGATCATATTCCGATATATCTTTTTCCCAATTGTACCAATTAGACCATACCCCACTTGGAAATCGTATACCAACAGGATCTAGATAACGTACAATCTCCTTTTCTTGAGTTGTTGTATATCCGCCAAAGTTTATTCCTAATAGTAAATTATTTGCTGCCGTTTTACTCGAGGAATTAATGCTTAAGGTTGCAGTAACTTTTTCAGGTAAATTAAACGGATAACCTTCTGAATTTGCTTCAACGAGTTCTGGCTCTTCTAATTCTGGTTCTTCTATAATTACTTCCTCCTCTTGAAATTCTGAAGAATCGTTTTTAGAACAAGCAAAAGCAACAATAAGAATTATTAAATATGTGTATTTTTTCATAATATTTTTTTTAAAACAATTTATAGAACTGTTAGTTTAATGTCGTGTAAGTCTTTAGTTAAGGAAGAAGCGCCTATAGAAATAGTAAAGTCACCAGATTCAACAACGTTATCCATGTCTATATTATATATTGATAAATTATCTGAATTTAATTCAAAACTTACTGTTTTTGTTTCGCCTACTTTTAAATGAATACGCTTAAAACCCTTTAACATTTTAATATATCTACCTACCGATGCAAAATCGTCTCGTACGTACATTTGTACAACTTCATCGCCGTCTATTTCTCCTGTATTAGTAACATCAATAGAAACCGTTGTTTTTCCATCAATATTTATACTCTGATCTTTCAATTTTAAATTTGAATATTCGAATGTTGTATAACTTAATCCAAATCCAAATGGAAATAATGGCGATTTATCTGAAAATTTATAAAGTCCTTTTCCTGAACCTACGAAGTCTGGACGTTCTAAATAAGTAACAGGTATCTGACCAACTGAACGCGGGAACGATACGGTTAATTTCCCTCCAGGATTATTATCTCCAAAAAGAGTTTCGGCAATAGCCTCTCCAGAATTCATTCCTAAATACCATGTTTCTAGAATAGCAGGAATATTTTCAGCAACATAATTTATAGACAAGGGTCTCCCGTTTATAAGAACAGCTACAATTGGTTTTCCTGTTTTATGAATGGCTTCTACTAATTCATTTTGAACTCCAAATAAATCAAGATGATCTCTATCTACACCTTCGCCACAAGTTTCTGTAGAACCTCCTATACCTAATATTACAATATCAGACTTATTTGCGGTAGCTATAGCTTCTGAAAATCCTTTTGTTGAAGTACTTTTTAAAGCAGCACCTTCAGCATAATTTACTTTAATATCTTTACCTACCTTAGCTTGAATACCTTCTAAAACAGATATATAATAAGGTGGTATGCCTGCATAGCCTCCTAATTGCGTGTATTTTCCATTTGCTAAACGTACCTCTGAAGCATTAGGTCCAATTACGGCTATACTTTTAATTTTCGTTTTATCTAATGGCAATAAATTCCCGTCATTTTTTAGTAAAGTGATTGCTTTTTTAGCGATTTTTAATGCCACAGCTTGACTTTCTGGTTTACTTACTATAGTGTCTGGATATTTGTTATCCTTAGTTTCAAACAACCCCAATTTATATTTTGCAGTTAAAATTCGCGATACACTTTGGTCAACATATTTAACCAATTCTGGATTGCTTTTTAGAGTGTCTAACAATACATGATTTATGTATGCTGAATTAGCTGGACTTTTCCCAATAACCAAATCCATATCTACACCAGCTCTTAATCCTAAAATAGCAGCTTCTGTTTTATTTTTTGCTATAAAATGCATCAAATTTAAACGCGATACATCATTGTTATCTGAAACAATAAAACCGTCGAAACCCCATTCATCTCGCAAAACACCTGTTAGTAGTTTTTGATCCATATGCAATGGAATCCCATTTAAATCTTGGTGCCCTGGCATAATAGAACCTACTTTAGCCTCTTTTACAGCAGCTTCAAAAGGAGGCATAAAAACCTCATATAATCGACGTTCAGACATATCACCAAATCCGGCATTTATTCCTCTTCTATTTTCTGGGTAGCCAACGAAATGCTTAGCTGTTGCTATAATGTGATTTTTATCTAAATATTCTTCACCTGTTCCCTGAAGCCCTTCAATGAAAGCAACGCCCATTCTAGAAACCAAATACGGATCTTCCCCATACGATTCTTCAACACGACCATAACGAGCATCTCCAGAAATAACATCTAAATTAGGAGAATAGCAATGGGTTAAATTTGCAGCTCTAGCTTCTTTGGCTATTTCCGTTGTCATTTCTCTAATCAATTCAGGCTCCCAAGTAGATCCTAAAGCAATAGCTTGTGGATAAACGGTGGCCCCTTCTAACCAAAGTCCGTGTAAACATTCACTATATCGCATCATAGGAATCCCTAAACGTTCATTAGCAGGTGCATCTTGCGTTAATTCTGCTATTTTTTCTTCCAAAGTCATTTTACTTAAAAGAGTTTTAACTTTAGTTGAAGTTTGATTTTGTTTGTTGTCTGTTTCTTTTGTTTTATCAGATTGACAGCCTACTAAAAAGACTAGAATTATAAACTGAAAAAAAACTTTATTCATTTTAAGAATGTTATTTTAAGATTAAATATTTTAATAGTCTACTAAAATAAAAATATGTTAAAAATAAAGTATCCTGTTCTATGCTGTTAACGTGTTTTTTTTTAGGGAAAATCTTATTTAAATGAAATCAAATGATATATCGTTTTAAATGATTATTTCATAAGAATTAGTTACTATTTTCAAACTTCTCCACCCTACCATCCTTAAGAGCTATCAGTAAGTCCCCTTTAGAAGTTATTGCCATTCCGTGAGCATCAAAAACTTTATTTCTTTCTCCAAAGAAACCAATTAAATTACCCGCTTTATCTACTTTAGATACTCTAGCTGTTGTAGCGTCTAAACAAAGAAAATAGTTATTAGGGATTTCTACAATATCAAATATGCGACCTATGTGCGGCCAAACTTCAAGGAGTTTACCATCATTATTAAAAATTTGTATGCGCCAAGCGTCACGATCAGCAACATATATTTTACCATCAGAAGCAATAGTTAATGCATGTGGTATAGCAAATTTACCGGGTTCCATTCCTTTTGCTCCCCATTCTTCAATATAATTGAATTTGGAATCGAGTTTAATAATTCGCTTATTTTGCCCGTAACCATCAGAAATTAATACTGAACCATCCTCTGGAAATGCAATATCTGTAGGCTTATCAAAATGATTATCATCATTGCCATTAACGCCTCGTACACCAATAGATAAAATAATTTCACCTTTTTTAGAAAGCTTATGAATTTGATGTGTTTTGATATCTGTAATCCATAAATCATCATTTTTATCACAATGAATAAAATGTGGGGCACCTAGTCCTTTCGGTTTCCACTGAAATTGAAATAGGCCGTTGCTATTAACACATATTACCGATGGTACACTATCTCTATCTACTATAAAAATATTGTCCTTAGAATCTACTGCAACGCCAGATACTATTTTAGGTGCATTCGCTTCTGGAATTTTTAACCAATTGGGCACTAATTTATATCCAATATCTTGCGGACTTTTTTCAAGTTCCCAAGTTTTAACCCCTTTAAATTTCACTATAGATTGTTCTTGTGCAAAAAGAACTGATGGCGATAAACCTAAACACAGGTTAAAAACACAAAAAATTACAACATAGTATCTCATAAATCAATATTTAAAATCTTTAATTTACTTGATAAAAAGCTAACTTATTTTCTTTATTTAAAGGTAGTATCAAAAGCTTTTCATCTTGGATATACCACAAATCTGCAGCACCTTGTTCCGTATCTAATAATTCTTCTGATGTTCCATCCTTATTCACCTTAAAGACTTTACCTGCTTTCCAATCTGTAACAAAAAAACTGGTATCATCAAGCAACTGAATACCATCCAGATTACCTAAAGGTTCAGGCGTAATAGTCAACAATTCTTTTGTTTTTAAATTCATTTTATGCAATTTTCCAATCCCAGCATTTATCGCTTTACCATCCGTAAAATATCCCCAACCACCAATTATTATATCATCACCATCTATTAGAAGACCATTAGCGCTTTCTATTTCAGGAGAATCATACCAAAGCGTTAAATTTTTATTCGGATCTAATTTGTAAATAGATGAAGCATGCATATCAGATACGTATACATTTCCTTGTGAATCTGATGTCACATCATTAAGATATCTTATTTTTTCGTTAGTATATGTATTTAAAATATTCCCAGTTTCCAAATCAATTTCAACCAAATCAAATAGATCTCCCACATACAATTTATCATCAACAATGGTCATGCCTTTCGGTTCGTTAAGCCCCATTGCAAATTGAGGGTTTAATATGTTTCCATCTAAAGACAATTTAGCAATATAACCATCTCCCGGTTCTTGCTCGTTTTGCACAGATACATATAGAAGGTCTCTTTTTTGATCTAAAATAACAGACTCTAAACGTGGTAAGTTATTAGTTTCATGAAGTAAAGTAAGTGTTGTTTTAGATTTTTCTACTTCCATTTTTACTTCATTTTCTGAAGTTTCTTTTTTCTTTTTATTGGCACAGGAAAACAAGGTGATTAAAGCCATACTTGCTATGATATAATTTTTCATGATATTTATTTTAAATTATTAATTATTCTAATTTAATTCGATTTACCGTTTGACAAACGAACCTGTAAGAGTCCCTTTTTTTCTTTAATAATATATGCTGGAATCCTAATTTCAATACGTTTTAAATTTTTTATTTTCTTATCAATGTCCAAAGGTGATGGATCCAACGAAATTATTGATACTTCTAAATCAGTTGGTGATACTATTGAGAGGTTCAGAATTTTACCATCTTGCTTTAAAATAGCTCCATTTTTTGTAGGCAAAACCTTTGCAACCGTCATCATTTGCCAAGTAATTATTTGAGTAGCTTCATTAATTTCAAATTGATCCTCTATGAGGAGTGACTGATCGTTTTCTTTAATAAATTTGCGTGTTAATGATTTTATGTTCTCCCCGTATACCGCAGTCAAATCCAAAGTAGCCTCTGGAATTTTTCCCTCTTTAAAATCTAAAACGGGAACATTACCTTTTACGTTAAATAATTCATTATTTACTGTAATCGTACTATGACCGTAATTGTTTTTGGTCAATAAAGTCCAACGTTCGCTGTCTTGTTTACTATTGCTTAATTGAAATCCTACTTGATTAAGGGGGAAATAGCTTTGGTTACCTGGATCGACCACCCAGCGTACACCATTTAATTCGAACACAAAAGTTCCTGCATCCATATTACCATGACTAATTAATCCTGATCCACCTTTGGTTGCTAAATAAAATTGTTTCTCATCGTCCTTTTCACTTCGAAAAACCACAATAGGCACATGCCCTTTACCATACCAAGCCTGAGGCAAATCAGTGGTTTTTTCAAAAGTGCATTGTGCTAACCATATAAGCGCTACACTGGCAAACCTACCCTCATTTTGCTGAATTAATGCATCTTGCGTTAAAAGCAAATCAGGGTTATTTGGATATTCAAAAAATGATTCATTTATATAGGCACCGTTATTGGTTTGAGCGGCAAACCACGCTAATACTGCCGAGGCGTCTCCATCGGTTTTACCATCAGAATCCGCATAATTAAAACAGTCTCCCGAGGGTGCTGTAACTTGTAATCTGTAATCTCCAGTTTGCATAAAACCAGGACTGGCAGAAATTCCAAAATCAGTCCCTAAAGCGGTGGTTAATGCATTTGAGGCCACAGCGGTGTATGATGTTCCGAAACGCCAATAAAAAGGACCTTCAGGATGCACACCTTCTGGAGCATATTCTTTTAATGAATTTGGGAGTTTTTCTAAAGCCCTAGAAATGGTTTTTGCAGCCAACTTAGGATATTCCTCTGCAATAGCTAAAGAAGCCACTATCATACCACTATGGCAAACGGCATTCCAATTATTACTTTCATTAATCCAACCCATACGAACCGCTTCAGTATTAAAACTGGGCATAATGGCTTTTTCAACTAATGCCTGTTTTGCTAATATTACAGTTTTTTTAGGTAAGGTATTGGCATTCCAGTCTATAGCCAATGAAACCCCAAGTGCAACTTGAGAGACGTCTAGAAAATGCTGAGGATTCCAATCTTCAAAAGCACAAATGGTTAATAGTTCATCATTAATTCTATTTAAAATTTCGGAATTTCTATCAATGCGGTATACCATACTCAAAGTAGCTAGTCGGCGCAATGCCTCACGAGCATCAGGAAACCTAAAGCCTTTTAATTCCAACTTTAATAAAGGGGTTTCAACAATTCTAAAAGCCTCTTCTTTTAAAAATTTATAATAGGTTTTAACCAGTTTATCAGACTTTATTTTTTCTTTTAATTTAAGTTCAATGTCTGGGGTAAGTATTAATTTTGGAGACTGCTTAGATACGTGTTTATTTATGAAGACTTCTGAAATTGGATTCTCTAATTTTAACTTAGTGGTTAACCTGTCCAATTCCTTCTGGCCGTGTAAACTTTGAGAATAGCACAGCTGCATTACTAGAAATATGATAAACCATACTAGTATGATGAATTTAGATTTAATATTACTAATGATAATACTCATAGTATTTAGTCTTTTAATAATTAATATATAGAGACGAGTAGAAGTATTTATTTAGATATTGTTTTATTTATTTTTTATCGGTAATCATATTACTTTGCCTAAGATTTGCTATTATTTTTTAGAACGAACTAAAAAATTCTATGAACACAAATATGTCGTTGGTAATCATTGTGAACTTACTTAAATCTTTGGCAGTGTTTTAAGCCTAATATCCCGATATTCCACTTTCATGGGTGGCCCAACATGAACTTGAACCCCAATCAATCCAGAAAAACGCCGATTCACAGTATCTTCATCCGTTACGTCACTCATCAAAACACCATTGATAAAATGCTGCATGTGGTTGCCTTTAACTACAAGATGGCACTTATTCCAATCTCCATTTTGTATAAAAACACTTAAAGAATCTCGGTCCCCCAAGGATTGCACCACTTCATAACTTTGCCACACATTCTTTTTTACATTGGCTTTTAACGATCCATCCTCATTAGAATTGGGCTGTGCGTGTATAACGGTTTTTTCTCCCCGATACGCCAATGTGGTGCGTTTACGTTCTTCATAATTCTGTCCTGTATGCCTATTTCTCCCATCAATATCGGCTTGATACCCTCTCAATGCAAAAGGAATGGTGTCCAATTGGTCACTACGATAATTGATACCACTATTACCCAATTCAGAAATTCTATACTCCAATTTCAATTCAAAGTCGTCTGGTTTTCCACCTTGCCAAATAATAAAAGTGTTTCTATTTAATATTGTTTCTGGAGTCACTTCTCCTACCAAATTTCCACTTTCAACCCGCCAATATGTAGAATCGCCTAACCAATCTTCTAGATTTTCACCATTAAATATTGAGACAAAACCATCTTCTAGTTTTGATGTTGAAGCTCCATTTTCTTCTTTATCTTTTTCTGTTTTTTCTTTACATGAATAAAAATTAAATAACAGTAATACACAAAAGAGAAAATTATAACGTCTATTTTTTAATCTGACTTTTCTTATATTCATAAAATTGCATCTTATAACTTTAGACTTTTAATTTCAAATTTTTTATAACTTTAATTTACATAGGACCTCGTTAACCAGATGGCATATAATTGGACCTCTTAACCTTTTTGTTTCATGTCCTTTTTACATTGTTTTTAGCAAATTAATTCTGGTGAATTTTAATAAGGTGATTGTATAATTATTATTCCATTATATGGAAATAAAATAATCCTGTTACTTTTTACTTTAAAAAGACTTCTTTAGGAATCCTTTTTTTGTATTCTTTTATTCTAATATTTCGCCAGAAAATTTCACCTGTTTCAGCTTCCAACCCAATAAAACCAGAACTCCAGCTTAGATTAGTTACCATATTTACTACTTTACCGTTAAGTTTAAAAATAACATACTCGTTATCCATAACAATAATTTCGCATGTATTCCATTGATTATCCAGCCCATGAGCATATGCATCTGCTGCAGGTAGATTTAAACCATTTGAAGTGGCCATGAGCATGCCACCTTTAGAAGGCATCGAGAAAAGACCATCTTTTGAATACCAATCACGATTGAATTTCCCACGTATTTCGGCTACATAACTAATGTCATTCAGATGGTTGTAGCGTATTTGATATTGTATCCCTAATGGATAAGCACTTGCTTCTGAAATATGAAAATAAAGTCCAGAATCGTACTGCAGCCTCTTAAAATTATTTACCAGTTTTTTACCCCATTTATACTCAAATTGTAATATATATTTACTGTAACTTCGCTTTGTAATCATGGTACCGTGAAGTGCGTTATGATCTTCTAAAGCATATCCATCTGGAAGATCGCGAAAAAAGTGTAAAACTTCATCCTCATCAATGCAAAATACTTTTGTCATTGCTGTAGTATCTCCATTTTTGGTAAATAAATTCCAATCGTTAAAATCTTTTCCATTAAATAATGGCTGCCAACTATCAATAATTTTATTGTTGGATAGCCGTTTTGGTTCTTTCATTGCCAATATCAGAACCGCTATTAACAGTACTGGCATGATAAGCGCTAGTTTTCTTTTTATTTTCATTTGATATTAATATTACAAAAGTTCATAGTTAAACTTTTCTTTAAGGAATATTAGCCAAATCATCTTTTAATACTGGGTATAATGTTGTTTGAGTAGGACGTATTTCTATTTCAAAATATAATTTCCTTATCTATAATATGGTTTTGGTTGTATTCTGCAGGTGCATTTTTAAATTGCTCTCATAGTATCATTCACAGAACTTTTACATGAAACACCTAAATTTATAAGCAATATAACGGGTAACAGCTTAAAAATAAATAGATTGTAAAAACCAAAGATGCTTATCATATTAAAATTTATAATTTCACGGTTTTCTTAACTTTAATTTGTACTGGCCCCATGAGTCCAGATGGCATAAGTGGATCGGTCGCTTTATAAAATGTAGCTGTAGAGAATGTAGTTCGTTTTCCTGCTGGGATTGGTTCTTGATTGATATACCAGTCGGGCATAATTTTCTTTGGGAAATTGCCTTCAAGTTCAAACGTATAATCTACAGGATACCGTTCATCTCCTATCAATCTATTAGACCATTGATTGGTGATCTCTATTTCTAACTGATTGTCTCCAGCTATTAAAAACTCTGTAATATCCAATTCAAAAGGAGGTATCCAATCAACGCCTACATTTTTACCATTCAACCTTACCTCTGCAACTATTTTCACATCTCCTAAATCCAAAATGTACTTTTTGTTTTTAAATAATTCTGATTTATCAAAAGCAAATGTTTTTCTATAGATGGCTGTTCCTGAGTAATGTTGGATATCGTCTACCAGATTATCCTTCCAGTCGGATAATGTGTTAAAAACATGATTTGCTTCATAAGCATGTTCTTTTAAAAACTCAACATTCCATGCTCCCTTAATTTCTATGTTCTCAGGAATATCATCAACTATGGTTTTAACTGTTGAACCTGAACTCGTAGTTACTTCATATGTTCCATTTTTAGAAGCTTCCAAAACCAAATTATTATTTTCATCTAATAGATATTGAGTCATAAACGGATTATTCCCAGATTCTTCGACTGAAACAACACCTTTTGAAGACTCGCGAAAAACAATAAATACAGATTCTTCTGCCTCAAGCGTTACCCAAGTTTTTAATTGATTATTACTTGATTTAAAACGACCTATTTTTTTTGTTTTACCAGTCATAGGATTCCATAATTCTGGTATTTTTTCATTAACCCGAAAGGAGTATTCAAACTGAACGGGTACAGAATCTGGATTGTATGTAAAATAAATATCGGTTTCATTTATTTTTCTATGCATAAACGTAATATCGTCTCTTCCCTTTATATTGAAGTCTGGTAATAAACCTTCGACATCCATTATTTTAAGCCAATTAAAATCAGTGTAGGTTCTTGGATTTGACCATATCTCATCCACCAATTTTATAAACGTTCGCGTATCTTCTAAAGATTTTAAATAGCCTGCCAATTTTGTAGGTTTTAAGCCTACAATATTCACACCCATTTCAGAAAGCTGATGAATTCGTTTTAATGTTTTTAAGGTGAATTTTTCACAATTTTTTAAAACAAGCATTTTATAGGTGGTGCCTTCAGGTAAAACCATGTTTCCGTTATTCACGCTAATTCTGTTCATTAAAACATCAGTATTCACAAAATCAAAGTTTGTTCCACTTGGAATACTTGGTTCAAATTCGTCTCTTTCAAAAGTGGCGTTGGGAGCACCTTCTCCCACATATATCAATAAATCGGAAACGGGAACGCCTTGTCTTAACAAATAACTCCCTCTAGCAATATACTTAAACCAATCGGCACCCGCATTGTCCCACCAGGTTTGAGTTCTGTCAAAATGAAACCCCCAGCGGTTCATAGTCATTCCTGGTTTAACGTTCGGATTAGACTGATGTGCAAATCTATGGAACATGAATTCGTTTATTCCTGCAGCCCAAGATTTATCTCCCGTTATTTTAGCCATAGCGGGGTGTCCTTTCCAGTTAATAGCAGGTAATGAAGTGAATGATTCTGCCGAAGTAATCTCTTTACCATAGATATGGCTAGCAGAAACTGGTGGAGCAATTTGGTTCATTCTTAAAGGTCTGCTCATCCAGAACTCGCCCATATTCATATCCGCTTTACCACCAACATCTAAATTGTTTAAGGGTCCAAATCCATAGGGCTCGATATAGGTTTTTAAACCATCTTGATGGCATAGTTCTGTAAAGTATCCATAATAATTCTCGGTCATTAAATCTCCACAAACGGTTCGCATATCCCATAAAATAGCTTCTGTAGTTTCATCATCATCAATAAACCGTCCTGCAAAAAGTGGTAGAAATTTTTTAATATCATAACCTTTTCTGTTCTGGAAAATACTTTCAAAATCATCAGTCCAGTTTTGTCCACCCATTTCATAACTGTCAATTTCAATATATTGAAGAGCATTATCAGCTTTACCATTGGCATTATTAACTACTTTTTTCACAAAAGCATTATAATGATTTTCAATCGCTGTTTTACTAAATTTATCGCATTCCAGTCCTCGTCCCTCATCAGAAGCTGGCCAGTTAAAAGCACCTGTTGATGTATAGCCGAAACGCATAATGGTCCAATTACCTTCGGGAAGTGTTGCTTTCAAAAAGCCATCTGTATTCATACTGGTACTTAAATCGAGTATTGAATTTTTATCAATTATCATTGATGGTTCAGGATTTCCAATGGGCAATAACTTATGATCTTCTGTCCTTGCCATACTTGTACGCCCAAGTACATTTTGAAAGGAATAAGTGGCTGATAATTTTGCCTCTTTTAGCGTAAAACCTTCATTAAGTTGAAGCCTAAAATAACGTGATTTAACAGCTGGAAAATGGTCATTTATGCCCCATTCCCCTTTTCCTGTTCGTACTTTAAATAATTTCTTAATAGATTTGAATTCCTTACCATCATCAGAATATTGAAGTTCGGCCTCCCCTGCGCCAGGAACGAAGACCATAAAAACCGAACGGATGGTTTGTGGTGTTTTATATTCATATTGAATCCATGGCTTTTCAGTACCAAGCATGCCTACAGTAGTTCCTCTATCCACTTTACCATCAGTCGCAACATCACCGTTAAAATCAGGATCTGAAGCTGTAATGATGGGTTTATTGTTGGCATCCATTATTTCCGATTCCAGAGATGGATAGGCTACAACTGCTATATCTTTATAAAAACCTTCCCGGGTTGTTGGTTTAGAAAGTTGTACTTCAACGGTATTACCGCCTTTCACAACCGTTTCTGAAAATGCTACCATTTTCATGCTTTCCTCTGGAGCTACCCATGGCCCTCCGCTAGATGTCCAACCATCGCAATTATGCACGCCAAAGCTTAGACCTAAACGTTCACTTTCTTGTGCCGCATGAGTTATCATGCTATGATGTAATTCTGAATTATATTTTACAGGACCATTTGGTATACCTTGCGAAATATTAAACAAAAGTACGCCACCAATTCCTACATTTTTTATTGACTCCAAATCTTTGGTTAAACCTTCTTTACTCATGTTACTGCTCATGGCATGCATCCAAGTTTTAGGCTTACTAGATTCTGGTGGATTTTTGAAGTTATTTTCTAAATTTAGCTCTTCTTTATGGCTTTTACAACCGAAAATAAATAGAACTATAATACTATAAAATACAATATGTTTCATTTTATGATTTATTATTACTAAGATTTTATTAGTGTATTACATAGCTGTAATTTAGTTGAAATAATTAGAATAAAAAGCCCAAAAATTCAATAAAGAAAAATTTGGGCTTTTACAACTAAACTAAACTAACTCAATTCTAATTTTAATTTATTGTGGCCATCCAGGGTTTTGTCCTAATTTAGGATTTTGGCCCAATGCGCCTAATGGAATTGGCCATAAATAATGTTTAGACTCATCAAATACAGGGTTTTCCCATGGTGTTCCTTTATAAACATCTATATAAGGTTTCCCATCAATGATTTCAGTTGGAACATTAGCACCTGGAAATCTTGCTATCGCAGCAGCATCCCAAAGCATACCATAACTTTTCTTTTCTAATTTTTTACCCCACTTCCAACGTCTTAAATCATCGTAACGGAAGCCTTCTGCAAATAATTCTATTCGGCGCTCGCGTCTTATTTCAACTAACAGGGATGAAATTCCATCGGCAGCATACTTCGGATCCATTGGAGGATTTAACCCTAATGCAGGCATATCCACTCGATCTCGCAATTCATTTATAGTTATGTTCAAATCATCTTGTGTAATCGTACCCAATTCCGCCTTAGCCTCAGCGTAGTTCAATAAAATTTCGCCTAATCTAAAAACAATTGCAGGTGTTTCTGCTTGATTTTGATTTAAGTGCCCATCTTTATTGTACGTTTTGATAATATGATACCCCGTAGTAGATGGATCACCTCCTGGATTGGGCATCCCTGTAAGTCTTGGGTAAACAAGACCAGTTCCTTGGTTATATTCATAAAAACTTTGGTCTGCAGGATGCATAATAGTTTGTCTTAACCGCGGATCTTTATTTACAAAAACATCTTCAATTTCAGCAACTTCAATATCACGATCAGAAAGTGAAAGTGGTAATCCGTCATCAGCCAAAAAATCTTCCATGGCATCTTTAGTCATACCCCCAGAATAGTACAAGAAATATTTCATAACATTATTAGTCCTTATCCCCGTTTCATATTTAATCCAATGAATAACTTCTGGGTTACCTGTTAAATCTTTCAATACACGGTGTGTTGCATTATAATCCATTGTTGGATCTCCAGTTTTATAAAGCGAAAATGGTCCATTGTCCATAATGTCTTTCGATGCATCTGCAGCTTCTTGAAGCCAAGCATTCGCATTTGTTCCTCCATGGTATTTTCTCCATGTGCCCTCGAACAAACAAAGTCTAGATTTTAAAGCTAATGCATCCCAGTGATTTAATCTTCCTGGTGAGCCATTATCACCTCCCCATGAAGAGGCAGGTAAATTTTCAACCGCAAAGTTGATATCTTCTAAAACCTTATCCATTACGAATTCTCTAGGGTCTCTAGTACCAAATAGAATATCATCATTATTAGTTGCAACTTCACTATCCACCCACTGGTTATCACCAAATTTAGATACTTTATCATAATAAAACCAGGCGCGAAACATTCTTGCCTCGGCAATATACTTGTCTTTAATTGATTGCTCAACTGGTGACGTAGCCATATTATCAAGACCTACGTTAATAGCTCTTAATAATTCGAAATAACGATATCCAAAAAGTTGTGTACCCTCTGGAATATGTATACCTGCACGCACTTCTTTAAAACGACCAGCACGACCTTGATTTGGTGGCGGTGCGAAATTATCAGAGAAGCCATCTAAATACAGGTAACTACCATCAATGCTACGAATTCGAGATTCATGGCCCATTAACACCGCTGTTTGTCTATCTTCTTTGCTTAGGTCATAAAGACTATTATTATATACTGCCAAGTCATTTTCAGACTTCCAAAAAGTTTCATTACTCAATTCATCGAGCGGATAACGCTCTAAAAATTCATCGTTACAGCTGAACAATATGACAGATGCAAACAAACATGTTCCTATTTTATAAATTAATGTTTTCATTTTGTATATTTTTTTCTTATTCATTAAAATGTTACTCTTAATCCTAAACTCATGCTACGCTCAAAGGTATACTGCTGTAACAAGTTGCCTGTTGGAGTTTGTTCTGGATCTAAAGTGCCACGCATCTTACTATATTCCCATAAATTTTGACCAGCTATGTAAATAGATGCATTACTCATTCCGAATTTAGATACTAAATCTACTGGTAAATTATAATTTATGGTAACGTTTTTCAACCTAATATACGCTGCATTTTGAAGATATCTAGTTTGTGGTTGTATATTTCTAACGTTGGTACCTCTAGGCCTTGCGAAATAAGCGTCTTGATTTGTAGCCGACCACGAATTATCTAAGAAATCTTGAGTTACTAAACTCCCATTATATGGCCAAAATCCAGCATGTGGGCCTATATTTGGATAGAAATCTCTTTTTAACACCCCTTGAAAGAACATATTAATAGATAAGCCTTTATATTCTACACTAGGTGTAAGACCAAAACTGTATCTAGAAGTGGTGTTACCTATAACCTTAAGGTCGCCCACTTCAAACTCGCCAGTCTCAGTATTTAATGTTTGTGTTCCTCTATCTATAATGCCATCACCATTAAGGTCGGCATATTGCATATCGCCAGCCTCCCAAGCTCCACCATTTACAGCATTTTGACTTGGTGCTGCTAATGCTGCTGCGTCAGATTCAAATAAGCCAACACTTTCAAAACCCCATATCTCTCCTATATCCTTTCCTACGTAAAACTCATCATCTTGAGTAACTATAGGGTTTATACCCCCAAATTTGGTAATTTTTGTTTGATTATCCCATAAATTTAAACCAATACCATATTTCCAGTTTTCTCCTACATTGTCTCTCCAATTTATAGCAAGTTCCCATCCTTTGGTTTCTAAATCGGCACCGTTTGCGGCCGGTGGATCAGCACCTAAAATAATTGGTAATGGAACTTCTAGTAACATATCTTTTGTTTCTCTTATAAACACGTCAGCCGTTAAATCTAATCTTCCTTTTAAAAAAGAAGCGTCTAAACCAAAGTTTGTAGTGTTTACAGACTCCCAAGCTAATGTAGGACTCACTAGACCCGGAGCAGAAACGATAGGTAAAGCACCGTTCCCATGTGTATACTCTACAGTACCAGTACCAAGTGACGGTACGTATGGATAATAATCTGGTACACGTTGTCCAGTTATTAGCCTTTTTAAAACGGCTTGATTACCCAACTCTCCATAAGATCCTCTAAATTTCAAATTAGATAACCAACCAGAAGCACCTTGCATAAATGATTCTTCAGATATTCTCCATCCTGCGGAGAAAGAAGGAAAAAATCCAAAACGATCTTCTTTTGGAAAACGACTGGTACCATCATAACGACCACTAACTTCTAATAAATATTTTCCTTTATAGTTATAATTAAATCTAAAAAACGCACCACGTAATGCATTATGTTGTCGTCCGCCATTTGTAGTTTGCGTACCTGTTGTAGCAGATATATCAGTAATACCTGGTGTTAATAGGTTATCTGCTCTGGCTGTTAAACTTTTGGTTCTTAACTCCTCTTGATTAAAACCAGCCATGACTTTAAAATCATGATTCTCTAGTTTATCATAAGTATATTCACCAAAAATGTTAAAGGCAAAGTACTGATTGTACTGGTTTCTGTTCAATATATAATCATCTGCACTAAAACCATTGTCAAGAAATACATTGGTTAAATCAATACCATCGCTAAATCCAGATCCGCCAATAACATCTATCTTACTCTTTACTTCTTCATAATTCTCATAATACGTATTATATGAAAAATCACTTTTTAATACAAAACCATCAAATGGGGTTATGGTTAGCCCCTGTGTAAACCAAGTATCGTGTTTAGTTGAAGCATCACGGCCACCCTCTTCTAAATATGGTATCACATTTTGATTATAAAAAGCTTCACCGATAAATTGTTCGTAATCAGCACGATCTCCTGGTGTTCTATAGTAATCTAAATCAGGAAAAAATAATGGCTCAATTGGCAACATTCTATTAACCGAATTAATACTAGCATCACCGTAGGTTCGAGGATCCTTATTGGTAGTATTGGAATAAATAATTTTCGAATTTAAGCTTAACCAATTATTAACTTTGAATTCTGCTTTTAGTAAGGCATTAAAACGTTCAAAATCTTGATTTCCTCTGTCACTTACTAAATAGCCCTTTTTACCTAAATATCCAATGGATGCATAATAAGATGCAGCATCTGAAGCTCCAGAAACAGATAAATCATATTTCTTTTGAAAAGATTGATCGGTTATCACTTTATCTTGATAGTCATTAAATCCATTATAGTACAAAAAATCACCATCACGTCCCCATGAATTTTCAAAAGTTGGATTTTGAGAATATGCCAAAGCCCCAGCTAATCTATCTGCATTATATGGTGCAGACCCTCCATTGAGAGCTGAAAGATTATTCTGGCTCGTCATATAAACATAGGGATCAGTAATGGGTTCAATTAAAAATATAGGAACCGTTACAGTTTGCTCAGTACTTAACGTAACGTTTATTTTTCCTTTCTTTCCTTTTTTAGTCGTTACCAAAATAACACCAAATGCAGCACGCGCACCATATATGGCACTAGCAGAGGCATCTTTTAAAACCGAGATACTTTCAATATCATTTGGATTGATTTGATTCAAATCCATAGGCACGTTATCTACTAATATTAATGGTGAACCACCATTGATAGATTCAAATCCTCTAATATTAAAATCTACACTTTGTGCAGGATCACCATTTTGAACTGTAATATTCAATCCTGGTAAAACCCCTTGTAAGCCTTGCCCCACAGTTGCAATGGCGCGGTTTTCCAAAACCTCACCACCAGCTACGCCAACAGCACCTGTTAAGTTTACTTTTTTCGTAGTACCATAACCTACAATTACAACTTCATCCAATTCTGATGCATCTTCTTTTAAAACAATAGGAATAACTTTTTTATTGTTAACTTTTATTTCTTGAGATAAATACCCTACATATGAAGTTACAAGTGTTGCATTTTGATTTGATACGGTAAGACTAAAATTTCCATCAAAATCAGACTGTGTACCATTGGAAGTTCCTTTTTCAATAATATTTGCACCAGGCAAAGGCTGCCCAGAATTATCGGTTACAGTACCAGAAATTTGAAAACCTTGAGAATCTGTTAATTCTATATTGTTAACAGAGGATGCTGGTTTTTCTTTTATTACAATCGTATTATTCTTCTGTTAATTGAAAGTTAATATTGTTCCCTGAAAAACTCTTGTTTAAAAGCTTAGATAATTTTATGGCTCCTTTTTTTAGTTCTACTTTAGGTGCATTTGAGAATAAATCTTGGGGGTATAAAAAACGATACTTTGTTTGGTTTTGAATAATGTTAAATACCTCATCTACAGATATGACTTTATCTGCATCTATTATCACTTGTTCTTGGGAAAACGACTTTTCGGCGGAAAAGCTAAATACTGTGGTGCACAATAAGAATATAAATGTTCTCATGATAGCAATTAGCGTTCGTTTTCTTGCGAAGAGCCGAACCTTAATTAAATTAATTTTCATAAATTTGTTTGTTTTAGTTATACATTGGTTTAATTAGACATTTGTTTGGTTACTAATAGTTTTAATTATTACGATTAATAGGGACGAAGTTCACTCACCGCAAAATGTTTGGCTTCGCTCCTTTTTTATTTTATTTTATTTTAGGATAACAGTTTTACCCCTAATTTCATAATCTTCAATTACCTTGAAATTCTTAATTGCTTCTAGTATCTCTTCTATTTTTTGATCTTTACCCAATACCCCGTTAAATCCTGCGCTTCTTAGATGTGGATTCACAAAATCTACTTTAATGTCATACCAACGAGATAGTACTTTCATAATCTCTTCCAATGGTTTTCTTCTAAAACTGAAAATACCATCTTTCCATGATATTTCGTTATATACATTAACAGTAGAAACACCAATAGTTACACTATTCAGATTTAAATTGGCCTGTTGTGAAGGTTTCAATATTTGATTTGTATTATCTACACGAACTAAAACTTCACCTTCCACTAATGTTGTGTATATATTGGCATCACCTTTATAAGCCTTCATATTAAACTCCGTTCCTATAACTTCAATGTCTTGATAATTATTGATGACTTTAAATTTAGCGCCTTTGTGCTCTGTGCTCGGTGATACGTCAAAATAAGCTTCCCCGTAAACAAGTTCAACTTCACGTGTATTACCTTCAACAAAACTAACTGGATATTTTAATTGTGATTCTGAATTTAACCAAACCTGTGTGCCATCAGATAATTTGATAAAAAATTGACCACCTCTAGGAATGGTTAAATAATTATATACGATTTCTTTTGAATCACTATGTTTAGATTGATACACGAGCTTTTCACCGTTGCTGCTAGCATTCTGCATTTGGTAAGTGTTACCTTTTTCTAAAGCTACAACAGTACCATCTTCTAATGTTAAGTTTGCTTTATCAGTACCAACTTCTATTGTGTTGTGATTTACCTGTTCTATTTCAGCAACTTTTGTTGCCTCTTTTTTGTATAAAATAAAATTAACAGATAATAGAATAACTATGGATGCTACGGCTGCATACTTGTAGTAACTATTTTTTTGATTACGTGACTTTAATGTGCTTTGAAGCTTCAACCAGCTTTTTTCAATGTCAATATCTTCAAAATCTGTTTGATAATTTTTTTTAACAGCATTAAAATATCCTTTATGAGATATTGATTCATTATACCATTTTAAAAAAACAATGTCTTCCTCTTCAGAAAGTGTATGATTTAGTTTTTTTATGATTGTTTTAAATTCCATAAATTATTATAACATGGGCTTATGTATTAATGAGACAATTAAAATAGAAAAAAGGGTGACAAGAAAATAAGAATAATTAAAAATTATACATTTAAAAATATTAATTTATTAATTATTCAGGGTTTTATTAATGGATTTGTAATAAAATCAAAATGACAGTTACTAACTCAGTAATCTTTAATTTTGCTCTTTTAAGTTGAGTTTTTACGGTGTTAATAGATACATTTAACTCTTTGGCAATTTCACAATATTTATAATTATGCAAGAACTTTAATTTTACAATTTGCTGCATTTTACAAGGAAGTGTATCGACAATTTTCAAAATTTGATGGTAAACGATCTTCTTCTCTTCTTCTTCGGTAGAATCAAAAATATATTCTGTGATATATTCAATATTAAACTCAAGATATTCATAATTATCAGTAATCTTAATTGACTTTAAAAAATTAAGACACCTATTTCTAACCATTGTAAACAGATAACCTCTTAAAGAGTTTTTAATTTTTAATTTCTCAGCGTTTTCCCATATGTAAATGAATACTTCTTGAACAATATCTTCACTTGAATCTTTATCAAAAAGATACCCATTAGCATAACGTACTAATTCTTCATAGTGCCTATCAAAAAAAACTTTAAACACTTTCTTGTTCTGTTTTGCAATTTCCTCAAAGATAATATTCATAGAATATGTCTAGTTTAAAGTTAGTTTGTTAATAAGCAATTGCTTTTAAATTTAAAAAAATCAAGATGCATTTCAAATGTTTTATCGCCAATGAATTTAAAATACATGTCTATTTTTTCTTTTTTATTATTTATTTTACAATTAAAAACTTGTTTTACTGACTTGTTTTTTTTGGTTGATACTGAAATCGAACCCATGAGAGGACCGTTGAGATTTCCTTCTCTTATCTCGATAGTGCCCTTACCTTTTATATGCTTAGCCGATAATTCTAAATTTTCTAATACAGTATCAAAATGCATATTAGCATACTTTATCCATTCACCATTTTTAATACCTGTTAATAAAAAACCATCTTCTTTGGTGCCTTGTTTTTTTATACCTGATGATTTCTCATAATACCATTCGGCTTCAATTTTATCCCATGAGGCATCATACTGCCCGACACCGTTACTAAAATGTTTATCTAAAAACGCTGTGTCTGTAACAATTTTACCATCATCATCCATATGGCAATAAGTAATAATCGATTCCCGGAATTTAAAACCATTTTTTATATAGTAACACCAAACATGATAAAACTGACCTTTCCACCAAAAGAAACTGCCATGAGCGAATTCATCTAGATGATGCCCCTTACCAACTGGTCCTACGCACTCATAAGGTCCATAAATATTTTTTGATGTTGCATACTCTCTGCCCCAACTTAAATAATACGTATCATTATATTTAAAAAGATAATTTTTATCCATCCACTTTGGTGAATTTTTCCATGCTTCACCATTAATTGTTATGGGCTTTGGATTTTCGGCAACCGATATCATATCATCATTTAACTCTGCAATGTAATACGCATCGGATTTATCACCATAAACGATATAAGGTGTTTTACCCTTATCATCATCTACAAAAATAGTTGGGTCGTGCATGGGCGATACTAATGGTTTACCCAAAGTATCTACATAAGGTCCCGTTGGATGGTTTGCAGACATCGCCCCAATACCTCTTTTCTGATCTGAAAAATAAAAATAAAACTTCCCGTTTCTGGTAGCTGCATCACTGGCCCAACAGCCTATACTATTATCATCCATATAATTATCCTTGGGTGAAATAGTTTGAATATGATTCCAATCTAATAAATTGGTTGATGAAAATACACGCCAGTCTTTCATTACCCAGAGTTTATCTTGAGGACTGTCATCATGTCCGCTAAATAGATATATGGTATCGTTAAAGACTCTTATATGAGGGTCTGAAACCCCTTTCGCATTGGTAATTGGGTTTTGAGAAAAACCTAAAACAACTAATAATATAAAAAAAATGGTGCATTTTAATTTACTCATATATACGCTCTTGTTTAAATTCATTTTATTTATTAAATATGCCTGGTGTTATTTTAAAGTGTATGTCTTTATTAGTTATTGGCCATTTTAAAATGTTTAATTGTTGGCGATTTTCATCCCAAATAAAATCGGAAATTTTAGAGTTTTTATCCAATTTTAAAACCTCCAATCCTATATTTTTAATTGGATTATAACTTAAAACATTATCTCCACAAACAATGGTGAACCCATCTGGATAATGACGATTAGCACCAATAAATACTTGTGAAGCACCTTTGCTGTTATCTGTTTTTAAGTGAACATCTAAAGTACGTCTGGCAAAATCAAATTTAAAGGACTGGATATCGCCCGCAATGGCCTGCGGATATGGCCGCGCAATAATATCGGTAATATATTTTCGCTCTACAGTTCCTACAGCATTTTTATCACTAAATATGGCCCACGTAGAGGGTCCTCCTGCCATAAAATTCTGCATACTAGGGTTTCCTGAAAACCAAGCTTTAATACTTCCCACACCCATCTCATCAAATATTTCTGCCGTACGTATATATAGTTCAGTGTATTTTAATTGCCCCAAATTACCTGTTAATAAGGTATCGGTTGATGCAAAAGTTGGAAATCCCCATTCCCCAATAAAAATTGGCGCATTCAACATATCAGATTCTTTATCAAACCTATTCATTACAGGGGCTACCAATTCCTGCTTGTTTTGATAAATATGCGGTGAGAATACGACATTATTTCGATTTACTGGGGCCGTAATTTCAGCATATTGATTGTTATCAATGCCTTCCCCTTTATTCATAAAAATGGATTGTATAAGAATCTTTTTATCGGCATTTATCTTATGACTTTCATCAATAATGCGTTGATATAACGGAACCAAATAATTGGTTGTTAAATCATTATAAGAAATATCCATAGTTAATTTTCTAGGTTCATTAACTACATCATACCCTAAAACATGGTCTTCATCTTTAAAACGGTTCCAAACGGCTTTCCAAGCATTAATATACATGTCGTGTTCTCTATTCTTGTTTGCCCAAAACCCTTCCCAAGAAAAATCGTCCACACCATAAACAGTCATTTTAAAAACCGTCTTTATACCTACTTGTTTTCCTAGATTTACAAAATTTTCAAGTTTTTTAAGATAAGCTTCCTCTAATTTTGCTCCTGGGAATTCACTCAATCTACCCAACTCTAAACGTACAACTTGGTAATTAGAACCCATACGCACCATACGTATATAGTCATCACTATTAAAATCGCCCGCATTGGTAACTACCACGAAACCACGAGGTATTATGTGGCGACCTTGCTCATCACGCAATCCATGTTTAATTTGAGCATCAGTAACGTTTGCAGTTAACCAGACTATCAACATCAAACTAATTTTTAAAACATGGTCTTGAAATTTTCTATTCCTTATTTTATTCATTTTTATAAATTTATTAAAATTAGATGTTCACCAAATTCAAATGAATTAGTGAACGGCAAGCATGGGTATATCTATAGTTTTTGTGTACTTTGAAAGATTAGAAGTGACAATGCACACATTTTTAATCCAAGCCCTTTGTTTTTCCTGTTCTTTGTTATTTCCTAAAAAGTGAATTTTAAAAGCGATATATCCTTTTTTATACTTAGCATTCTGAATGTTAGAAATCGGGATATCATTTAACCAAACTTTTATAGTATTATCAATAGCTTCAATATGATAATGATCCCATTCCCCAGATGGCTTTAAGGCTTTTTTAGCCCGCTCGTCTGTATCTGGTGTATACATCCAATTCCAGGTATTCCCAAAATCATCAAAAATACCACCCGTCCAACTCCTATCAGATTTATGATCCACTTTCGATTGGTAACCATAAAGTCTTACATGAGCGGTATCTGGCGCTTTTTGAGCTCTAAATAAGATGCCATAAAAAAAACGGGGATCTCTTTTACAATCTACTTCAAGAATGAAATTTTTATATTTTTTTTTGGTATGAACAAACGTATGCTCTTTAGTATTAGCTGTCTGGCGAAGCACTATAGCGTTATCTTCAACCTCAACCTTACCTTGGCCTCCAATTACAGACCAACCATTTAAGTTCTCACCATTAAAGAGGTCTTTCCAACCTTTAGAATTTTGTGCCTCTAAATGACAAGTAGAGAGTATTATAAAACAAGTAATAAAAAGTTTAATATTCATATGGTTATTTTCTAAAATAGGTAATGTCCAATTCGCCTCTGGTATCTTTTAAAGGCAACGCCATTAATTTGCTGTACGCTTTAATATTTTTTGTAATGATTCGTGGATTTTTATATGCCAATTCAAGTTGTTGTTTTTCTTCACTGCCACTATTTAAATAATGAATTTTCATGGCTATGTAACCTTCTTTATACCTATCATCTTTAATATGCACAGTTGGAATATCATTTAGCCATACCTTAATAATATCTCCAATAGCTTCTATTCTTAAGTGATTCCATTCACCACCAGTTTTTTCTGCAGCTCTTGCCTTTTCATTATCTTCTAATGTTTGTAGCCAACTCCAACCATTTCCGAAATCGACAAACATTCCGCCACTCCAAAATCTATTTGGTTTAGGATCTAATTTTACCATATACCCAAACAACGCTGAAAAAGCGGTTGGCGGAGCTTCTATACAACGAAACATAATCCCCGAATCCATACCTAAATCTCTCCTGTAATCCATTTCAAAAATGAAGTCTTTATACGTTTTATCAGTTCTAATAAAAGCATGGCGAGACGTATGTGCTTTCATGTGAATAACCATGCTACTATCCTTTACAACCACATTTACTGGGGGATCGATGATGGACCATCCGTCAAGATCCTGTCCGTTGAAAATAGTTTGCCAAGCATCATCTGATTGTGAGAAGCCTATGGCATTAACACAAACTATAAGTAAAACAGCATATTTGAATCTATTACACATTTGAACTATATTCCGTTATTTTTTTTATAAACTATCATTTTGTTGATAATAGGCTTTTGTAACCCGCCTAATCATACCATCTGCTTTCGTCATTACAAATAAATCTCCGGCGTACTCATCATAACCAATTCTGATGTAGGCACGACTACCTAAATTAGACATTTTCATGATTTCAACAACTTGTCCGTTTCTAATAATGGTCAAGTCATATATTTTAGAGTCGGTAAGTTTTTCATCCATATTCATATAGCATAGCCTTCCCGTAACAATGTCACCAAAAATATATTTCCCCTGCAATTCTTTAATGGGACCTCTATATACAAATCCTCCACTGATGGCTTTAACATCCGTATGGTCAATTTGACCAAAAGGCAAATGAAACGGCAACAAGTAGTCATCATTTACCTCGAATACTACTTTGGCATCTGTCATAATATCTATACCAAATCTACCTTCAATGGTACTCCAGCCATAATCGCCTCCTTTTTCAATAATATTAACCTCTTCAATGTTTGACTCACCCACATCAGCCACTATCATGCGTTTTCCAAAAGTCATGTCCCAACACATACGATGCGGATTTCTAAAACCATAAGCATAAATTTCTTTTTTAACTGCTGGATCTGTAACATCTGCAAAAGGATTATCTGCTGGAATTCCATATTGACCTGTTTTACTATTGTTTCCGCTAGGGTCTATTCTAATAATAGTTCCAAGAAGCGATTTGATATTATGGCCCAGTTCAGGCATTTTTAAATTATTAGAGCCCCCATCACCAATGCCTATATACAGCATCCCATAATCTGGATTTGATTTATCTTTTAGAGGCGCAAAACCAATGTCTTGGGCGCCGTGTGCTGTAGTTGGTGTTGTAAACCGAAGCACTTCTCTTTGCTTACCCTCAAATTGCTTTGCTTTAATATCTTTTAAAGTCCATTCCGTTAATACCCATTGTAAAGGTCCACCAATGGAATCTAAATACATACCCTCATTTATGGCTGGTTTTTCAGCATATTTTTCAGCGTGAGTTGTATAGATAAGTCCGTTATTTAAAAAATCTGGATGCAAGGCAAAGCTTCCTAATCCAGTACCTATTCCAGGTTCAAAAACAAAATCTTTGATCCGTTCTCGAATATTCAGGTAAGGCTTAGACATCCCATTCGTCACTTTATAAATAACACCCATTTGATCACTGACAAACAATGTTTTATCAGCATTTGGATTTGCTCGTAATGTTGCAATGCCTTTTTTAGGCGTTCTATCTTTTTGGAGCGGTACTTGGATGTAGTCTTCTAACTCAATGACCAGCCCAGAATGCTCCATTGGCGGAAGCACTCTATCATCTTTTGAATAGTGTTTGGTTGTATCAATTAAAATAGGTTGCAGATTCAAATCATTAGTTTGCTGGCTTATGTACGACAATATATGGGATATCTGATCGACAGAAAGATAATTCATTGGAGGCATCAACGATTTATACTTATTATATAAATAATTGGCGCGTAAATCTCCTGAATTTATAACCTCTGCTGGGTTTTGAATAACATGGATTAATTGATCTTTGGAAAGTAATTTAGTAATACCCCCAAGCGGAGGCCCTATACCATCTTGTTTTATACCATGACAGGTAGCACAGTGTTGTGAAAACAAATTTTTCCCGGAGGTGATAATTTTATTGTCTAAACTATAATTATTCCCATAAAATATAGCCTCCTCTGATTCTTTCTGTTCCCGGAATAAAAACAACACAGTAACTACACCCAAAAAAAATAACGTAATTGTGGCCATAATAACTAATTTTTTATTCATAGATATTCAAACTAATATTTTATAAAATTAATTAAAGAGTCTGTAAATACTATCCCGCACTGTACTGTTTCTAAAATTAAAACTATAGTGAAAATTACTATATGAATAAAAATCAGTCACTGAATGATTTTTATTAATGATAGATGTGTTTATGAGAATAAACTTAATAGTAAACCACTAAAAAGTATTTATTAAAAGATTATAAACTATTCTTTCGTACTTAATTTAGGTAACTTATCCATAGGTGGATAGAGTAAAATATCCAGTGGTTTAAGGTTTAAGTATGTTTTAAGATGGGGATCAATTAGCGCTGTTCCTAAAGCTGTAGAAGCTTTAGAAAAAAGAGGCAGTGTATATGTTTCTAAAGCTTTTTCTGCACCACCTTCGGTAATCTGTTTTTTAGGCCACTCTTGCGGATTTAAAACAAAATATTCCAAAAATTTATAGGCATTTTTAAGGCTTCTGCCATCTGCTGTTTCATATTCCCATAAGTCTATACCCAATTTTTGTCCCATTAATGTAATCTCTGTCATTAACCATATATTAGTATTGGAGTAACTGACTGATTTAGTTCTACCTAATTCTCCAGGTTGACTTCCATCGGGCATGATTTGGTCTGCAATTCTAGATTGTTTGGCATCTTCTATGACGGCTTTCGCTTCCTCATTCTTTCCAAGGTACATCATTAAACCAACAACTTGAAACGTATAATGATTCGCATGGTTTTGTCTTGTCAAGCCAGCATCTATAGCCATGGGGTTTGTAATAAGCCAGTTCAAATATTCATTAAACCAAACCGACATACCACTTTTTATAGTCTCAGGCAAAATACCACTAGCTTCAAACATTTGTAGTGCCGTAATTATTTGAGACTGTCCGTCCCACTCATGAACTCCTGCCTTTGTTCCAGACGCAATACCTGGGTGACCCTGCCCGAAATTCAGATTAGGATTCACTCTAGTTTCTGGATCTAGATACCAGACTTTTATTAATTCCTTAGCCTTTTCTGCATATTTGTTATCATCAGAAAAATAGTAGGCCCATGATAGTTTTTTTATGGCATCGAAAAAATTATCTTTCCTACTAAAATCGGTATCTGCACTTCGTGTTACAGGGTTAATAACACCATCTCTAACCATCCATGGCAAACCCTCTGGTTTTGACGAATCGGGCCAGCGGTATGGTGCATAGGAAATATAGTCGTGCATGTCTTTGCTTGGTGGTACTTCTGTTTTGTTGGTTACTGGGTCGGCAACATAATTCAAGGCCTCGTTACCATCTTTTAATATTTCCTTATATGCCTTTAAAAAAAAAGAGTCTTTTGCTTTTATTTTTTCTTTTACTAAAACGACATTTTTATCGTTGTAATAAACAAATTCCTTAGATGCATCAAAAGATGTAGAGGTGGTTTCACCCACTAACAATGCTTGTTTTTTGGAGGAATTACATGCGGTAAAGCATAAAAAACTCAAAGATAAAAGTAGATACTGGCATTTATGTGTTAGATATATCATCGTGTTATTTTTTAATTGGTTCTTAAGTTTGAATAATCCTCTACGGGTATTAATTTAATAAAATGAAAACCACTACCATTGATATGAACTTTTATGTGCAATTTATTATTTTCAGTTTTCATGAGTTCTCCAGATTTAACTTCTTTCATCTCCCCCATTTTTTGGTATTTTTTTAGATTATTCTCAATGACAGCTGTTGTTGCTTTTTGGTTTTCATCTCCGTAACGGCGGGCAATATTACGCTGCAAATAGAATTTGGTTTCTTTGGGCGTTATGCCCGCAGCTTCAATATCTTTATACAATTGATGAATGTAAACCCCATGTTCTTTGTCCAGTAACTGTTGATCTACTGACCAAGTTTTTGAGTTTGCAATGCGTTCTCCAACAAAGGTTAGCTCCATATCATTTTCAGTTTTCTGATTGGCATCATCATGATGGGAATAAATCAGCACATATAGACTGCCATCTTTCCATGCGGCAATGGTTCCAAACTTTATTTTTTTTTGTGCATCGCTTAATACCTCTACCCGTTGTCCGCCTTCCATCAAATTCAAACAATCCATTATTTTTACCCACGGTTGAAATAAGCCTTCTACAATCTGATCGTAAGTAGTTATCATCCCCAAATGTTGGTCCCAATTATAAATACGACGCACGTTATAATTGTAAGCCACATCGATGGTATGGGCATATAAACCAACAAAAAACTCGGTATTGCTCAATGCATCTCCACGACTCAGGCACTCATTCAATTCACCATATTCATGAATCTCAACTTCTATATTTTTAAGGGCAGGGTATTTGGCTATTTCTGCCCTTACCTTCTTCATATTTTCTTCATACAAAAAAGGTTTGGGTGACCATGCATAAACAGATTGAGAAAAGTAATCTATTCGTGTTCCGATTTTTTTTGAGTAGTAGTTGGTTCCTTCGGCACAATGTTTCAACATATCAAATCCCCAACGACCTCCTTTCTCTCCTTCCTGTGCGCCATTCCACATCAACATATTTCCAGGCCCTATCCAAGGGTTCTTGATAATACTTTCTACGGCGGCTACGGTATAATCGTAATGTTTAAAAAATTGTTCTTTTGTTCCCGACCAGTGACCTGGAAATAAATCTGGCTCGGTCCCCACTCTAAAGCGCCAAGTGCTAACTTCTTCCAAACCAAATGCATCAACAAGTGCAGACACAAATTTTTGGATGTATTTAAACCAAACATCATAATCATCAGGCGGACTTGTATTTCCATATTGATGCTTGTCGTTATTACTCATTTTATTTGGCACATTATCGAGTACTATCCAAGGGATAAACCCAACTGAGCGTTGTGTTTTTATATACTCGATAAAAGGGGCGAAATCACAAATAGGCTCTCCCTTATCGTCAACACCTTTAAACCATTCACACTCCCCATTGTGTTTGCCGCCCAACGTACGGATGTTATTGATATACTTGATATGTTTTGTGGTTGCTTTTATCTTTTCGGCAAACCCCTCTTTGGCCCACAATTCTGGAGCATTTATCACACGTACATCCCAAAGATTGTAGATTTCACCAATATTGCTATCTGCATCTACGGTGATGGTGTGCAATTCGCTGATGATATTATCTCCAGTACTTTGTCCATTCGCAAAGAATTGCGAAACGCTGAAAATAATTGCTATAAATAGTTGTTTCATCTGTTTAAAATTAGAATTATGAATACAAGACAATAAAATTTATCGTGAAAAAACGAAGTCGAATAACTTTATTCAAACTTAATTATTTTCAAAAATCAGCATCTTCAACATTCCAAGAAATCTCTTGCTTGCCTTTAATGAATTTACCGTTATTAAAGATTATATAGAGTTTCTATCGATTAAGTTAAAAGGAATTTTTACTTTACCTTTTTCTTTATTAAGTATCATATTTGCAACCGTTTCTCCCATAATTTTAAAATCTGTAGAAATCACAGTAATGCCCAATAAGTCTTTTAGAGGGGTATCGTTGTATGAAATAACACCAATATCCTTACCCAATATAAATTCATCTTCTCTTATTTGTTTCACTAAACTAACAAGATCAGATTCTTCAATGGTGATAAACAAATCCCCTTGTTTAATTATCATATCATCGTAAACCCTATCTAAAATTTCAAAATCTATACTCTGTTTTATACAAAATTTTCTAAATCCATGCAGAATTCTTCTAGGATATGGATAAACCAACTTTTCAGGATATACCAGTATGAGTTTTTTATATTTTTTTATTTTTTCAAGACCCTCAGTTAAGGCATCATATATATCTTTTTCGAAATCTTGATATATTTGAACGATATCACCTTTCGTCTCCAACTTAATATTGTCTAGAATAATAAGTTTATTAGCAGGTATTTGACTTATTGCTTTTACTACTGCGTCAGTAAAACTAATGTGTTTTAAATCTTCTGTTTTAAAATGCGGCATAATTACATAGTAATCATATGCGGTTTTATGCTTATCTAATAAATTCAAAAACAAAGATTCATCGCAATGATATATATGGAGATCTGTATGGGAATTAGTACCAATGGCATTAATAAAAGAATTGAAGGTTCTCATTTTATAGGAACTCAACTTATTTATAAGAAATAAAATATTTACTTTAGATATTAACTTTGTTCTTGATATATAATAACCTTTTCCTCTAATGGAAGAAATTATATTACGTTCTTTTAAAATATTATAAGCTTTTTCAACCGTATCTCTGGATAAGTAAAACTCCTCACTAAACCTGTTTATAGAGGGAATTTTTTGATCCATCGTTAATTTACCTACTGAAATATTATGAATAATAGAATCAACTACTTGCTGGTATTTTGGAACACGTGAGTTTTCGTCAATTTTTATGTATTGCATTCTATCCATAAGGTATCTTTGTTTTATCTATTGTATCTTCTTTTTCTTATAAAGATTATGTAATTTGAAAATAAATATTTCTTTGGTAAAATTAAAACTATTTTATGCATTTAAAAACTCAAAATTGCGACACTTGATATATTGATCTATTGTCTTTCAATTTTTACATATAGTTTATATAACTTTATTAATATATCTCAATACAGTATACAAAAATTTAATGTGTTAATTTACTTTAGTTGCTCAATATTTAAGAATTATTGCAAGTCGTTTTGTTAAAATCCTGTTAATACAAGGCTTTAAAATTCATTTGAAGTAAAAATACACACATTGAATTACTCCACATATATTTTAACCGAAAAATGTAAAATTCTGATCTATACAAAAATTATCAAAACATTTTTACTTTTATTTCAAGGTCCATTAAAACAGTGTTATAACGACTAATTGTATGAGAAATTTATAAACTTGAATTAAAAATATTTTTTTTTAGGAAAGTATTTTATTAATGCACAGCGCTTTGTGTACATGGGCAGTTACTAATACCTTGTAAAAAGTTTAAACCTATAGTTACCACGTGTGTGCCTGAATTGTATGCAGACAAATCGTTGGTTGTTATTTGATAAGCATAACCGAAGTAAAAAATAGACTTTTGAAAACCAACCATGGGCCCAATATTTAGTGGCTTTAGTAATTGATCATTTAAAAAACGATAAGAAATTCCCGCCCAATAGTAATCATAGTTTCTGTTGTATTTTCTAAACTTAAAATTTAAGTCTGTACTCGAGCGTTTATCACTTGAGAACATCTGATAAAAAATAGAGGGTTCAAACTCCAATCCACTTTTCTTAGGTCCTTTAAATATGTATCCAGAATATAGTTGGTAGTTTAAAAGTAAGTTGGGTTCTAATTTTCTAACAGAGCCATCAAAATCTTTATCTAGCATATTATTGAGATTAAAACTTAAAAAGAATCCTTTAAGCCGGTATAAAAACCCTGCGTCAAAATTATGATTTGTAGTTCGTCTATCATCTGTAACTAATGGGTTTATGGTTGGGTTACCATTACCATTATCAAAATTATTGATATCAATTCTAAAATTATTGATATTATAAGAAATACCAAAAGATAAGTATTGCCTAGTGTAATAATCTAAAGTTAAATGATGTGCAAACGAAATTTTACCACCCGACTGAATGGTGTTCCCATTCCTATCATTATAAAAAGAAAGTCCTACACCAGAACGGTCTGAAATTCTAAAATCACCATAAATGGATTGGTTATCTGGTGCCCCTTTTATTCCTACCCACTGCGTTAATCCGTTAGCTCTTATTTTTAAATTATCTCCAATTCCTGCGTAGGTTGGCGATACCACGAAATTATTATCGGCTAAATACTGTGTAAATACTGGCAAATTTAATTCTTGACCATAGCTGTTGGCTATAACTAGAATAAATATATATATGATTAGTTTTCGTGTTCTCATAATTTTATTTATCTGTAAAGTGTAAAGTGCCCAACAAATGCTCTATCATCTTTTTCTTCATTTAGTTTAACAACGTACCAATAATCACCAGACGGTAGTTCCTTGCCATGGTAATTGCCGTCCCACTTTTCACCTACATTAAGCGTTGCAATCTTTCTACCGTATCTATCAAATATGTCGAAGGTTAAGTTTTTATATTGAGAGGTACAATTTGGACCCCACAGTTCGTTTTCTGGAACAAAATAATTTGGAATACAGATATCAATAAATTCAAAAAACCTCGTAGCTGTAGCGGTACAACCATTACTATCAGTTACTGTAACCGTATAATTACCTGATTTATATATTATGAATGTATTTGTATTTCCGTATGGTTCACTACTTGAATCAAATTCGTATTGAACGTCATACTCATAAATACCAGATCCTCCAATGGCTGAAGCTACAATCTCGTTTATATCACCATCCGATATAGAAAGTTGCAATGGATCTAATTGTTCAATCACAAAATCTACAATAACTTCACAGGTATTCGTATGTCTAACAGTGATACTATGATTTCCTGGAGCTACATCAATAAAAATATTCTCTAGTTGAAAAACGCCACCGTCTAATGCATAATCTAAATCATTTAAATCTACGTAGGTTTCATCAACACTAACAGTAACTAAATTACTAGTTGCATCATTATTATCAGTACAATACGCTATATCCACCTCAGCATCAATTCTAACAGATTCTGGAAAAGATATGTTCCATTCAGATTCACAACCTAAATTATCTCTTACATAAACTATATGATCGCCACCTACTAAATTGGTAAAATCGAACTGAGTTTGTGTTGGTGAGCCCGTAGTATAAGTTCCATCAATATCATCTAAACTAACACTATAGGGTAAATTCCCACCCGAAATATCAATACTGAACTCACCATCTAAATCCCCTTCACAAGCTTCTGGAATTATTGAATTAGAAACAATAATTATTGATACTGGGATAGGATCAAGAATATTGAAATCGAAAATCACAAAACAACCTAACTTATCTTGAGCCATAGCTTGATAATTTCCTGGAGATAGGTCTTCAAAAATAGGTGATTCAAAAAATTGATCTAATCTTGGTGAAATCGCATATTTAATAACTCCTGTTCCACCAGACGCTGTAATTTCTAATCGTCCATTATTAGTTCCTGCACAAGTTACATCAGTAGTAATAAAACTAACGTTTAACGGTGCCGATGGCTCTGTAATGGTGACTTGAGCACTTGTTGCTAAACAATCGCCACTATCAACACGCACTTGGTACGTCCCTATCGGGAGATTACTAAACACTCCTGGACTATTTTGAGTTACTGGTGAAATATTGCTTCCTGACGAATCTTGAAGTGTATAAACATAGCTGCCTAATCCACCATTTGCTAAAGTTACAATAACACCATTATCATCGCCTGCACAATTAATTTTAGCATTGGTAATATCTAAGCTTACTGTTAATGGTGGTAATGGATCTATCGTTATTTCATTCGAAACATTCGAAACACAACCATTAGCATCTCTCACATAATATGTGTAAATACCTGATGAAACCGTTAAGCTTATTGAGGTTGTAAACGACCCTAAAACGGTTGTAAAAGTAGAAGTATCACTAAACGTATATGATCCTGTTCCTCCTGTGGCGCTTAATGTTAAAGTCGCACTTGTTGAACACGTTGGGGAAATTTCTTTTACCAAACTAGCTTCTACTTGAGTGGGTTGATTAATAACCACGTCTGGTGAATTAAACGAACAATTATAACCATCGGTTATAACGACATTATAAGTTCCTGCTCCCAGATTGTTAAATAGTGGTGATGTTTGCGGACCCGATGAATTCACCGTTGGTGAAACTCTATTTAACGTGTATGTAAAATTACTTCCTTGTCCACCTGAAACCGAACTTATGGTTATGGAGGCATCAGCATCTCCAAAACAAGATAGCATCGAAGTGCTAGCACTTACTGTTCCATTTATTGGTAGTGTTATAACAAGGGTTGCTCCATCTGAAGCTATACATCCACCAGCATCCCTAACATTAACGGTGTAAACACCGGCTGATAAATTTGTAAAGGTTCCGTTTGATGAATACGCAACTGTTGCTGCTCCTGTTAATTCGTATTCATAGTTGCCCCAACCTCCGCTAGCAACAGCGGTAATGGTTCCCCTATCATTATCACAAGTAACATTGGATGTTTCTGTAGCAACTACCATTAAAGCATCTACAGGAGAACCAACTGTTATTGTACCAGATGTTGTTGAACAAAACGGACTAGACGTTTCCGTAACAACTACGGTGTAGTTTCCTCCAGTAAGTCCAGAAACCAATTCTGGGTTTGTTGATGTATTAGCTGAAATAACGCCAAATACAGATGTAGAAGTATTATCTAAAATTTCATAATTATAAGGCCCTGAATACGTTCCTGTCATATTAATTTCTATGGTTCCATCATTATCTCCAAGACATGTAACGGGTGACGACGTGGTTGTAAATGAAACCGGAGTAGCCGCTGGAACAAATACACTAACATCGGCACTACAAGTGGTTATTGCATCAGTTATAGTAACGGTATAAGTACCTGATGGTACATCAGAAAACACATTTCCTGTTAAGCTAATAGATCCCAAAGGACTTATAGAATAGTTATAGGAGCCTGATCCTCCAGTACCCGTAATGGTTATTTCAGCATCATTATCATTACAAGTTGGTAGAGCTGATACCTCTGGTATTAAATGTATTGGTGCTTCAATATCTACTGATACTAAATTACCACAACCATTAGCATCTTGCACTTCAATAGTATGTATTCCTGATGATAAATTTGTTATGGTAAATGGAGCTGTTTGCATTTGGTAAGCTCCACCATCAATACTAAACGTATATGGCGCTATTCCAGGATTTGTTAAAGTAACCTCTATTTCAAAATTACCTTCAGTATCAGTACATTGATTATTTACTATAGCGTCAATAACGGGTTCTGGGTCTATATCTATAGTTTCGTTAAGTCTCACTTCACAACCATTAACGTCTCTTACAACGATATCCCAATTTGCTCTAACTGTATAATCTAAATTTAAAACATTATTTGAACCAAAATCTCCTAATGTTGGTGTAAAACCTACAGATCCAGCTGCATATTGATAAGGTCCTGTACCTCCTGTAGTTGTTATAGTAACTTGTGCAGCTACATTACAATTTGCATTTTCTTCATCTGTAACTGCAGAAAATAGTGACTGAATAGGTTGTGTAATTTGAAATGTTTCTGAAGCCGTACATTCAGTACCATTAGCTTCTCTAACAAATAACGTGTAGTTCCCTGCTGGTAAACCCGTAATGGTTGTAGTTGCAGGAGCTCCTGTTAACATGGTAAATGTTCCGTTTTGAGCTGGACTAAGGGGTGTGTTAGTCAATTCATCTAAAATTTCATAATATAATGAAGTTACTGATATATCATAATTTGAAATCGTAAAACTTACACTTCCATCATTATCACCATTACAATTAACATTTGTGGTAGTAAGGGCATTAATATCTATTGGAGATATAATTGGTGTTGTCACTTCAATAACAGAAAAACAACCTCCAGCATCCTCAACTTCAAATAGATATGTAGAACCATGATTTAATCCAGAAAAAATATTAGTTATTGATGCCGTAGGACCAACAGCAGTTGCCGGTTGACCAAATATTGAGTATGTAAATGGACCCGTACCTGTATCAACTTGTATTTCAATATCAACTCCATCAGGGCAAGTGCTTCCCACAACTTGAGATGATACACTAATATTTGGAGGTGTCTCAATTCTTTGTCTATCGCTTATGTATTCACATCCGTTAGAATCAACAATGGTAACATAATAATCTCCAAAAGATAAACCTGAAAATGTATTAGATGTTGATGTTGTAGTTATACTAGCCCCTATTTGGGTATATGTATTATCGTATAATGAATAGGTGAAAGGTGCTACACCACCTGAATTAATTGTAACATCTAAACTACCAGGCACATTCGTATTACATTGTATTGGATTTCTAATGATGGCAACATCTATTACTACAGGATCATTCAAGCTAACGGTGCCTAAAGCTTCACAACTTTTACTATCTCTAACAACATAATTATAAGTTCCTGCTACTAAGCCTCCAAATACATTTGAAGATACAAAAGTAGTTCCACCATCAATACTATAAGAAAATGGCCCTTGACCTGTTAAGGCTGATAGTCTAACAGATCCATCATTATAACCATTACAAGTTGGGTTAGTCACTGCATCTGATGCCGTAACCAGCACTAAAGCATTAATTGTTTGATTACCAGACTCAACAGTACATCCGTTTGCATCTGTAATTAAAAATTGATACGTGCCATCTGTTGAAGCTGCATGAGAAAAAGTAGATCCCGTAATTGAATTTGAACTCCCATAGCCTCCCCCATTGAACGATACTTGATATGTAAATGGTGCTGTACCGCCAGAAATATTACCTGTAATATTACCCTCTGGTGATGCTGAACAATCTAAATCTTTTGTTATTACCGTATTTAATGTTAATGGTGGTAATGGAGTAATAGTGAAAGATTCAGTGTAAACACAATCATTAGCATCTCGTACTCGAAATGTATACGTATTTGGAGATAATCCAACAAAAATATTTGAATTTTGATAGCTTGTAGCCGAAGCTCCTGGAGCTATAATTTGATATTCTAAAGGAAGGGTTCCTCCTGTTGTTATTAAAGTAACATCAGAAGTATTTGCAGGACAACTTAATGGTGTATTGCTAAACGCTAAATCTGTAGGTGGGTTTAAAGGATCTATAGTAATAGGTGCTGTTAAAAACGTACAGTTATTTGCATCTCTTATAGTTACTGTATACGTACCATCCAATAACCCTGAAAATGTTAATCCCGTTTGAAAGTTAACACCATCAATACTATAGGTGTAGGGTGCGGTTCCTCCCGAAACCCCAGACACTGTAATAATACCATTAGTTGTACAGGTATAGGGGGTTGTTAATGTCGCCATCCCATCAATAGCAGAAGCTATATTTATGGTGATGGTTTGCGGTACCGAAGTACATACATCTGCTCCAAGTGAATATTGAACGACGGCATCATAATCTCCTGAAGTTAGACCATTAAATACTGGTGAATTAAAAAACGTTACACCATTATCAATACTATACTCTAAAGTATTTCCGTTCGGGTTATTAACATTAAAATTTATACTTCCTGAATTAACCGCATCGGCACATAAAATATCTGTTTTAGATACTGTGAAATCTGGTGCTGGTGACGTATTTACAGTAATTGTTGTATCTGTTGAGCAATTGTTTGAATCTACCACTGTAATAGAATAGACACCTGCAGTGGAGACATTAATAAGGGGTGATGTTTGAAAAACGGTAGTACTATTTACAAAATAAAAATAAGGCGCTGTTCCTCCAACGGGATAAACTGTAATTTCTCCATCAGTACATGTTAATGGTTTTGTAAGTGTTGAAGTAGCTTGTAATAAAGGAGGTTGAATTATATCTATATCACCGCTATACATACAACCATCCTCTGTAGAAACATTAATAGTGTAAGTTCCTGAATTTAAATTTTCAAATGCATAATTATTTTCAGTTATTGGTCCAACACTATTCACTAAAGTCCCACCTTGGTATATGGAAAAGAAATACTGCGGACGTACATCGTTAGCTGCTACATAAACACTACCCCATTCGCCATAACAAAGGGGTTGCGTTACAATTGTAGATACGGTAAAATCTCTTTCTCTTATTTGAACATCTGGTACTGTAAAAATACAGGGGTTTGGAGATACTCCTATTTGTCTGATAAAAACGCTATATATACCTCCAGAGGTGATTGAAAAGGTGTTACTTGGTTGGTAATTTACGCCATCAATACTATACTCATAATTACTGGGTACACTTCCAACTACAATTTCACCAGGGGTTGTACAATATATATCTCTAGCGGTCACAGTTGGCGTGAGTAAATTTGTATATACATTAAAATAAAACTGATTAAAACAACCACCTTCATAATTCAAAGTTAGTCGATATTGACCAGCAGTATCGGCGGTAAAATCTGGTCCTGTTTGTAATTGATTCCATGCACAAGTTGGCTCTTCATTAGCACAATCTTGATTAGCTACTGCTGTACAGCTTGATTCGTCTAATACTTCCCAAATTATAGAGGTTGTATTCGTTATTCCTGTTTCTATTAATCTAGAATCATTAGTACCACATAAATAAAAATTTGGCAATTCCTTTCCATCATTAGGACAGATAACTACTTCATCAGCTATGGGTAATAATGGGTTTGTAACATTCGCACCAAAAGTGATGACCTCAAACTGCTGATCTATGGATTGACAAGGCGCTATCGCCGTATTAACCACATAATAAGTTCCAGTTTCTGTGACTGTAATGGATTGTGTTGTACCTATAACGGGGTTACCCGAAGGACTGGTAGACCATGAATATGTGTCATAACCACTACCCGCTGTTAACGTTGCCGTTGCACCACATAAAATCACTTCTTCTTCAAAATCACAATTAAGATCTGCTAAAAAATTAGTAGCTGCTGGTGTTATTAAACACCCTGTATTAGAACTAAAACTAGGATCATCTGAAATAGTGAACGTTGTATTTACAGTTCCATTATAAGTAACATAGGCTTGATTTGTAATAATATTATCACAAGCATCATTTAATAAATTACATGAAGATACTACCGTTACTTTAAAACGAATTTCTTCTACGGGGTCATTTTGTTCAACTATAGAATTGTCAACGCTAAAAATAATTTCCTTGGTGCTAGGGTTGTAAGTTTGCACCGTCACACCTGTAGGCAACGACACAATATCTGCAGGATAGTTAAAAATAATGTTTGTTGGTAAGATATCCCTAATAATAAGGTTTGTAGCATCGTCGTTTCCTGTATTTTGAAAACCGATAACGTAATTTAATTCATCTCCAAGATTCACTAATTGGTTTCCTATATCATTCCCACTAGTATCTTCAACTATTTTGGTCAGAGTTATATTAGGTTCAATAATTTCAACAGCAAACGATGTTAAAAAAACACCATATCCATCTCCATTAGTGGTTAATTTTAAATCACCAGCGGTTGCATTATTTGGCAAAACTGAATTAAGTGGATTTGGAAGTCTAAAATTATTAATATCCAAACCAAGAGTATTTAAACTTGCTGGATTTCTATTAGTAGCATGTGCTCCATTTATGGTTATGGTAGAGTTGAAAAAATTATTTGGTTCATTAATAGCATCACTTAAAATAGTATAAGTAGGCGATGTGCTTGCTTTAAATTGAAAAGAATCTCCAGTAATACCTATATCGCCTTCTAAAGCAGCGACGCCGATATTAGAATTTACAGGTAAAGGCGCTGGAAGCGTTTGAAATCCCGAAACAGGAATATCTAGTTCTGTTGTATTTTGCACACCCGCATAACCATCAAAAACTGAAATAAATTTACTAGGTAATATGGGGCTTTCATATATAACAACAAGAGTCCACCCTGCTGAACAACCTCCTTGACGTATTCCTCTGGTAGCTCTTAAATTAGCTACGGTATATTCTCCATCTGCTTCAGTTAAACCTTGCAATAAACTGGTTACATTTTTGTAGCAAATTATAGGGGAATCTTTAAATGAATTCTCAACACCTGCACCGTAATATTCATATCCATCAAAAATAATATCATCTTCATCGCCAATTGGATCTGGATTGTTATCTGCCACTAGATCAATAAATCCGCCTGTAGGAAGTTTGAATTTTATTTGATTCCAATCTTCAATTCTGGGTGTTCCTTCAAATTGAACACTTCTATTATTTGCTACTTCAAGTGGGTATACGGATGCCCAATACAAACCCGCATATAATATACTTTTACAAGAATTGTTTGTAGCCAAATCGGCACTACTAGAGCTAAAAATTGATGAATCGCCTCCACTCGCAACGTTTATATATATACCTTCATTGTTATTGTTTATATCCGTTCCATTATAGGGTAACGGTAAATCTTTAGCAGTAACGATATTGTTACCAATTAATAGGATATCACCTTTTACTTTTATACTTCCACCATCTAATCTTGGTGTAAAAGGAACTGGCAGCTGTGCATAAACACTATGACTAAAAAATAGAGATAGAAGCACTAAAATAACTAAGCCTAAGTTTACATAAGTAGGTTTTTTCATGGTCGATCGTTATTTACATTTCTTTCTTACTTGGGGCTTTTCAAAAAAAAATTTATTGATTTGAATGTAAATAAGTAGGCATAAAACTACATTTTATTAGTTAAATCCTATATTTTTACACTTAAACAGTATAAATATCGAAATATTATTCTTAAAAATAGGAAGAGATGCAATAAATTCGACGTCTTGTCGTTAATATTTGCAATTTATCGATATTTTAAGCCATTGAGCGTTTATATTTTTTAAAAAAGTAAGAAAAAATTTATATTTAAATAATGATTGCATGTGATTACTAAAGGCTAATCATAAAAAATAGATTTTTAAGATAATTATTTTTAGTTTCCTAGAATCTAATTTCACCTAGTTCTGTCGATTAGTAAAAAAATGATAAAGGTTAATTTATGATTTTTTAATTTAGATGTTTATTAAGAGAAGTTTTTATTATACTCCAATGTCTGTATCTAATGAATAGGACTCTGCGTACAAGCACAATTACTAACACCTTGTAAAAAGTTTAATCCAATGGTTATGGCATGTGTTCCAGAATTATAAGCAGACAATTCGTTTGTAGTTATTTGATAAGCATAACCGAAATAAAACATTGATTTCTGAAATCCTACCATAGGTCCCACGTTAATAGGTTTTAAGAATTGATCATTTAAGAAACGGTATGAAATTCCTGCCCAGAAATAATCTTCTTTTCTATTGTATTTTCGAAATTTGAAGTTTAAATCGGTACTCGATCTTTTATCACTGCTAAACATTTGATAATAAACGGAAGGCTCATATTCCATTCTGCTGTTTTTTGGACCTCTAATTGTTAATCCTGAATAAACTTGATAGTTTAGAAGTAAGTTTGGTTCTGCAACTCTAACGGCTTCATTTAACTTTTTCTCCAAAATATTATTCGCATTAAAACTTAAAAAGAACCCTTTATTTCTGTACAAGGCACCAACATCAAAATTATTATTAGAAGTTCGTCTATCATTGGTTACAAAAGGATCAATTGTCGGGTTTTCTGTGGTGGTATTAAAATTATTAATATCTATTCTAAAGGTATTTATATTGTATGAAATACCAAATGATAAATATTGTTTTGAGTAATAGTCTAAAATCAAATGGTGTGCAAAAGAAAATTTAACACCCGTTTGCAATGTGTTACCGTTACTATCATTATAAAATGATAAACCTACTCCTGAGCGATCTGCAATTCTAAAGTCACCGTAAAGCGCCTGATTAACTGGTGCATTTTTGATGCCGACCCACTGCGTTAAACCATTGGCTCTAATTTTTAAATTATCTCCAATACCTGCATATGTTGGTGAAACCACAAAGTTATTATCTGCCAAATATTGTGTAAATACAGGTAAATTCAATTCTTGACTATAGCTGTTGGCTATGGCTAGAAAAAATAGATATATGATTAGTTTTCGCATGTTCATGATTTTTTTGTAGTTGTTACCACTTATTTTCATTATCTGTAAAGAGTAAAGTGTCCTACAAATTCCCTATCATCTCTCTGGTCATTTAATTTTAACACGTACCAATAATCTCCAGAAGGAAGTTCAACACCTTTATATTTACCGTCCCATTTTTGACCCACTCTTAAATTGGCCACCTTTCTTCCGTATCTATCAAAAATAGCTACTGTTAAATTTTGATATTGGTCTGAACATCCTATACCCCATTCATCTTGAACATTATCATCATTAGGTGTAAAATAGTTAGTTATACACACATCGATATATTCAAAGAATCCTGTTGCTGAGGATACACAGCCGTTACTATCGGTTACGGTTACTATATAATTACCTGTTTCATAGATTAGAAATGTATCTGTGCTTCCATAAGATTCAGCACTAGGGTTGGATTCAAACTGAACTTCATAATTATAAATTCCTGACCCGCCAGTAGTTGATGCTAAGATTTCATTTATATCTCCATCTGCTATTGATATTAGTAAAGGATCAAATTGTTCAATTACAAAATCAACATCAATCTCACATGTATTGGTATGCCTAACGGTTACGTAATGGTTTCCTGGTGCAATGTCCATAAATGTATTTGTACCCTGAAAAATACCACCATCTAAAGCATAATCGATATCATTAAGGTTAACCAGACTATCATCAACCGTTACAGTTAGCATATTAGTAGAGGCATCCGCATCGTTTGTGCAATAGGCAATATCTAGCTCTGTATTAATACGTACCGACTCTGGGAACGTAATATTCCATTCAGATTCACATCCTGTGTTATCAATAACATAAACAATATGATCTCCACCAGCTAATCCTGAAAAATCGAACTGAGTCTGCGTTAAACCACCAGTAGTGTATGTACCGTTAACATCATCTAAACTCACACTATAAGGCATATTTCCTCCAGAAATATCAACACTAAATTCACCATCTAGTTCATCTACACAAGCTTCTGGAATAATTGAATTAGGCACTATTTCTAACACAACAGGAGCTGGTTCATTGATTATAAAATCAATTAGCACGAAGCAACCAAGTTCATCTTGTGCTATTGCTTGATAAGTTCCAGTAGATAAATCTTCAAAAATAGGTGTATCGAAAAACTGATTCAATTGAGGTGAAATAGCATATTTAATAATACCAGTACCTCCAGTTGCCGTGATTTCTAATATCCCATCATTACCACCTGTACATGCTACATCTGTAACAGAATACGAAACTTGTAATGCAAATTCTGGCTCAGTAATTCGTACCTGTGTAGATACTTCTTCACAATCAATACCGCTAGTCACTCTAACTTGGTATGTGCCTGCTGGAAGTTCTGTAAATACTCCCGGGTTATTTTGTGTTGGTGCTGGAGTAATATCTGTACCAGACATATCTTGTAATATATAGGTGTAATTGCCTAAGCCACCTGTTGCCTCGGCTACAATAACACCAGTAATATCTCCTGTACAATTAATGGTTGCGTTTGTAGCATCAATATTTATTGTTAAAGGTGGTAAAGGATCTATAGTAATTTCATTTGACAAAGCAGGCTCACACGCATTAGCATCTCTAACATAATATTGATATGTTCCTGGTGTTGCAGGGAATGTTATATTTGATGTGAATGATCCTAAAACAGTTGCAAAACTCATTGTATCACTGTACTCATATGCTCCTGTTCCGCCAGTGGCACTTAAAGTTAATGTTGAATTTGTTAAACATGTTTGTGATGTAGATTTTGCTAAACTCGCTTCTACGTCTGTTGGTTCTGTAATGACAACATCCGCAGTTACAAATTGACAGTTATACCCATCTTTTACGGTAACATTATAAGTCCCTGCTCCTAATCCGTTAAACACATTTGATGTTTGCGGACCAGAAGACGTGACTGTTGGAGACACCATATTAAGTGTATAGGTATAATTGAAACCTTGGCCTCCAGTTACGTTACTTACAGTTATTAGGGCATTTGTATCACCAAAACATGACACCAGTGAAGGTGTTGCGTTCACTTGAGCATCAATTGGTGTTGGAATTACCAATACTACATTTGTTGAGGTAATACATCCTCGGCTATCTCTAACGCTTACTATATAATCTCCAGCAGTTAAACTTGTAAAATCAAATAGTGTACTATAAGGTGAAACTACTGCTCCCGTTGTTAATTCTAACTGATATTCATAACCTCCTGGCCATCCACCCGTTGCGCTAGCTGAAATGGTACCATCATTATTACCACTTACACAGGTAATTTCTGTGTGTGTTTCAGTAATTGCTAATGCAGCTGTTGGTGCAGTCACAGTAAAGTTTTTGCTGATGGTACAAAATGGCGTATTGACTAAACTAGCTGTTATGGTATAAGTACCAGATACTAAACCAGAAATTGTAACTGGTCCTGCATTTGCGACTGTACCTGACGTCACTGGATTTGATAAAGCATCAACGATAGTATAGTTAAAAGCGCCTGATTCATCGGTTGGTGTTGATACCCTGTCTATAAAAGTAACATCTACACTTCCGTCTGAATCACTAAAACATGTTACATCTACTACATTGTCTACAGTTAAATCAAACGTATTTGGTTCATTAACATAATGCGTAGTTTGTAAGCTACAGTTTGTATCTAAATTAACAACAGTAATTAAGTAATTAGCTATTGGTAAGCTTGTAAAAATTCGTGTTGTATTTGTTTGACTATAAACAGTTCCAATTGAAGCACCGTCAACATCTTCCACTGTGTACTCTAAATTTGTTGGTGTACCGCCTGTACTTGTTACTGAAACCGTGATATCTTCATCATTAGTACATGTTATGGCATTATCAACTGTTACATCTAAAGTATCCAATCTAATAAATGGTTGAATAGTTGCTGTTGTTGTTTCAGAACATCCGTTATCATCATAAACATTAATAGTGTATGTACCTCCTGATAAATCAGCTTCAGTATATATATTGCTCGCATTAGCTTGAACAACTGTTCCTCCTTTTATAAATTCATATATAGTATAATTTGAGGTACCTCCAGTTACACCATTTATGGTAATAGTTGCAAATGTAGTTGTGTTGGTACTAGCTGCACATGCATATTCCATCACTGTAGGAGTTGGAACAGAAATAGGGTTTGGTACTATTACTGTCTCAGATTGTGTTAGTAAACAATTTCTTCCAGATGTCACTGTAATATTATAAGTTCCTGCAACTAAGCCTGAAAATACATTTGAAGTTTGCGTTGTAGCACCACCATCCAAACTGTAGGTATAAACTTGGTTATCATTGCTACTTGGTAAATTCACAGTAATAACACCATCACTTCCACCACTACAACTTACAGCTGTAGATATTGTTGTAAATGTTACTGGCGTTGGAGCATCAACAATGACACTGATATCTCGTGTACATAATGTTGTAGTATCCTCAATAGTCACCGTATATGTGCCTGCGGGAACACCCGAAATCACACTTCCTGTAATTGATATAGATGCTGCGCTCGGGCTTATAGAATAACTATAGTTTCCTGAACCACCAGAACCTGTCATGGTAATAATGCCATCATCATCTGCACAACTTGGTAATGTTGTTACCGATGGTGATAAATCGATAGCTGAATAAACACCTACAGAAGTTGCACTAATTGCTTCACAACCATTCGCATCTCTTACAGTTACAAAATAATTTCCTGGTGAAGACACTGTAAATGTTGTACTTGACTGGAATCCACTTCCTATTGAATAGGTAAATGGTCCAACTCCTGTCGTGCTTATAACGTCAAATGTATAAGGATCTCCTGCTAAATTACATTGATTAGAAGCTAATACTGGAACATTTACTGTTGGTAAAGGATCTGTAGCAATAACAACATCAATTTGATTTGTACAATTGTTACTATCTATTACCCAAACATCCCAGTTTACATTTACTGCTGGATCTAATACCGCACTTGCACTTGATGTATAGTCTGATGCTATTGGTGCTATACCATCTTGCATAAAAGCATATAAGTAATTTGGTGTACCTCCTGTAGCTTCTACTGTTACCTGAGCTCCAAAATTACAATTCGCATTGATATTTATGGTTTCTGATAATGATAAAGCCGTTGGCTCACTAACCGTTATTGTAAAGGTAGCTGTACAATCTGTGGTTTCATCAGTAACAACAATCACTTGATTTCCTATAGATAATCCTGTTAAGCTAACTGTCGTAACTGTTTGTCCTGTAACTGCTCCACCTGCATTTATTGTATAACTATAAGTTGAAGCAAAATTGCCAACGGTGAAATCAACAGCGCCGTCTGATCCGCCATTACAACTTACATCGCTAACTAGTAATCCTGATACTGTAATATTTGTCACTGGTATTACCGTGTAAGATTCTGTATACGTACAGCCATTGGCATCTGTAACCCTAAAGGTATAGGTATCTGGTGCTAAACCAGTGAATACATTTGAGGCTTGAGGACCTACTGCGATTGGTGCTATAATTGCATAACTTAACGGACCAACTCCATCAGTTGCTGTAAGAGTGACATCACTTGTTAATGCTGAGCAGGTTACTGCGGTTGCTGTGAAATCTAAATCTGTTGGAATATCTAATGCGGGTATAACTACATCTACTGGCGTTACTATAATACATCCATTGGCATCTTTTATAAAAGCAGATACTGTTCCTGAAACATAAGTAGAATATGTATTTGTTGATGTGTAATTTGCACCGCCATCAAAACTATAAGTATATGGGGCTGTTCCACCACTTCCAGTAATAGTAACTAAAGCTGGTTGTGTGGTGTTTCCTGATCCACAAGTTAATCCATCAGTCAATACGCCTGAACCTCCAACTAATGTTGGCTCGTCTATGATCACTGCAACTGGCAATGATTCACAGCTCTTACTATCTCTTACAACAATATTGTAAGTTCCTGCAATTAATCCGCTAAATACATTAGACGGTTGGAAGGTTGCTCCATTATCATTACTGTATTCATATGGTGCTATTCCTGTGCCTGCTGTGACAACTATACTTCCATCAGAACCGCCATTACAGGTTACATCTACATGAGTTTCTGTAAGTGTTGGCGTTGTTCTTGGTGTCACTATTATTTCTGCTGATTCTGCTTGACATCCTTGTGAATCGGTTACTCTAAATTGATATGTTCCATCTGTTGTGGTCACATATGGTGATCCTGCTATTACTGCATAGCCTCCACTATTAATGTCAACTTCATAAGTTGAATATGTGCCTGTCCCTCCGCTTGGTGTTAAATCAATACTCGCATCAATAGCACAAGTTAAATCTTGTGTCATATTAGCATCTAACAACAATGCGGGTGCCACTACATAAGTCGTTGTTGCTATACAACCATTACCATCTCTGATAAATAAATCATACGTTCCTGCTGTGCTAATGGTAAAAGTGTCACTCACTTGATAGCCACCTGCTATACCTCCTGTTCCTATACTATAGGTTAATGGTGCTATGGCTGTACCTGTGCCTTCAACTATAATAATAGTTATTGGTGTACCATCAAAACATTGTAGCGCTACTGGATCTATTGTTGGTTCTGGGTCTGTAGCAATAACCACATCAATTTGATCTGTACAATTGTTACTATCTATTACCCAAACATCCCAGTTTACATTTACTGCTGGATCTAATACCGCACTTGCACTTGATGTATAGTCTGATGCTATTGGTGCTACACCATCTTGCATAAAAGCATATAAGTAATTTGGTGTACCTCCTGTAGCTTCTACAGTTACCTGAGCTCCAAAATTACAATTCGCATTGATATTTATGGTTTCTGATAATGATAAAGCCGTTGGCTCACTAACCGTTATTGTAAAGGTAGCTGTACAATCTGTGGTTTCATCAGTAACAACAATCACTTGATTTCCTATAGATAATCCTGTTAAGCTAACTGTCGTAACTGTTTGTCCTGTAACTGCTCCACCTGCATTTATTGTATAACTATAAGTTGAAGCAAAATTGCCAACGGTGAAATCAACAGCGCCGTCTGATCCGCCATTACAACTTACATCGCTAACTAGTAATCCTGATACTGTAATATTTGTCACTGGTATTACCGTGTAAGATTCTGTATACGTACAGCCATTGGCATCTGTAACCCTAAAGGTATAGGTATCTGGTGCTAAACCAGTGAATACATTTGAGGCTTGAGGACCTACTGCGATTGGTGCTATAATTGCATAACTTAACGGACCAACTCCATCAGTTGCTGTAAGAGTGACATCACTTGTTAATGCTGAGCAGGTTACTGCGGTTGCTGTGAAATCTAAATCTGTTGGAATATCTAATGCGGGTATAACTACATCTACTGGCGTTACTATAATACATCCATTGGCATCTTTTATAAAAGCAGATACTGTTCCTGAAACATAAGTAGAATATGTATTTGTTGATGTGTAATTTGCACCGCCATCAAAACTATAAGTATATGGGGCTGTTCCACCACTTCCAGTAATAGTAACTAAAGCTGGTTGTGTGGTGTTTCCTGATCCACAAGTTAATCCATCAGTCAATACGCCTGAACCTCCAACTAATGTTGGCTCGTCTATGATCACTGCAACTGGCAATGATTCACAGCTCTTACTATCTCTTACAACAATATTGTAAGTTCCTGCAATTAATCCGCTAAATACATTAGACGGTTGGAAGGTTGCTCCATTATCATTACTGTATTCATATGGTGCTATTCCTGTGCCTGCTGTGACAACTATACTTCCATCAGAACCGCCATTACAGGTTACATCTACATGAGTTTCTGTAAGTGTTGGCGTTGTTCTTGGTGTCACTATTATTTCTGCTGATTCTGCTTGACATCCTTGTGAATCGGTTACTCTAAATTGATATGTTCCATCTGTTGTGGTCACATATGGTGATCCTGCTATTACTGCATAGCCTCCACTATTAATGTCAACTTCATAAGTTGAATATGTGCCTGTCCCTCCGCTTGGTGTTAAATCAATACTCGCATCAATAGCACAAGTTAAATCTTGTGTCATATTAGCATCTAACAACAATGCGGGTGCCACTACATAAGTCGTTGTTGCTATACAACCATTACCATCTCTGATAAATAAATCATACGTTCCTGCTGTGCTAATGGTAAAAGTGTCACTCACTTGATAGCCACCTGCTATACCTCCTGTTCCTATACTATAGGTTAATGGTGCTATGGCTGTACCTGTGCCTTCAACTATAATAATAGTTATTGGTGTACCATCAAAACATTGTAGCGCTACTGGATCTATTGTTGGTTCTGGGTCTGTAGCAATAACCACATCAATTTGATCTGTACAATTGTTACTATCTATTACCCAAACATCCCAGTTTACATTTACTGCTGGATCTAATACCGCACTTGCACTTGATGTATAGTCTGATGCTATTGGTGCTACACCATCTTGCATAAAAGCATATAAGTAATTTGGTGTACCTCCTGTAGCTTCTACAGTTACCTGAGCTCCAAAATTACAATTCGCATTGATATTTATGGTTTCTGATAATGATAAAGCCGTTGGCTCACTAACCGTTATTGTAAAGGTAGCTGTACAATCTGTGGTTTCATCAGTAACAACAATCACTTGATTTCCTATAGATAATCCTGTTAAGCTAACTGTCGTAACTGTTTGTCCTGTAACTGCTCCACCTGCATTTATTGTATAACTATAAGTTGAAGCAAAATTGCCAACGGTGAAATCAACAGCGCCGTCTGATCCGCTATTACAACTTACATCGCTAACTAGTAATCCTGATACTGTAATATTTGTCACTGGTATTACCGTGTAAGATTCTGTATACGTACAGCCATTGGCATCTGTAACCCTAAAGGTATAGGTGTCTGGTGCTAAACCAGTGAATACATTTGAGGCTTGAGGACCTACTGCGATTGGTGCTATAATTGCATAACTTAACGGACCAACTCCATCAGTTGCTGTAAGAGTGACATCACTTGTTAATGCTGAGCAGGTTACTGCGGTTGCTGTGAAATCTAAATCTGTTGGAATATCTAATGCGGGTATAACTACATCTACTGGCGTTACTATAATACATCCATTGGCATCTTTTATAAAAGCAGATACTGTTCCTGAAACATAAGTAGAATATGTATTTGTTGATGTGTAATTTGCACCGCCATCAAAACTATAAGTATATGGGGCTGTTCCACCACTTCCAGTAATAGTAACTAAAGCTGGTTGTGTGGTGTTTCCTGATCCACAAGTTAATCCATCAGTCAATACGCCTGAACCTCCAACTAATGTTGGCTCGTCTATGATCACTGCAACTGGCAATGATTCACAGCTCTTACTATCTCTTACAACAATATTGTAAGTTCCTGCAATTAATCCGCTAAATACATTAGACGGTTGGAAGGTTGCTCCATTATCATTACTGTATTCATATGGTGCTATTCCTGTGCCTGCTGTGACAACTATACTTCCATCAGAACCGCCATTACAGGTTACATCTACATGAGTTTCTGTAAGTGTTGGCGTTGTTCTTGGTGTCACTATTATTTCTGCTGATTCTGCTTGACATCCTTGTGAATCGGTTACTCTAAATTGATATGTTCCATCTGTTGTAGTTACATATGGTGAACCTGCAATTAAAGCATAACCTCCACTATTAATGTCAACTTCATAAGTTGAATACGTGCCTGTCCCTCCGCTTGGTGTTAAATCAATACTCGCATCAATAGCACAAGTTAAATCTTGTGTCATATTAGCATCTAACAACAATGCTGGTGCCACTACATAAGTGGTTGTTGCTATACAACCATTACCATCTCTGATAAATAAATCATACGTTCCTGCTGCATTAATTGTAAAAGTGTCACTCACTTGATAGCCACCTGCTATACCTCCTGTTCCTATACTATAGGTTAATGGTGTTATGGCTGTACCTGTACCTTCAACTATAGTAATAATTATTGATGTCCCATCAAAACATTGTTGTGATACTGGATTTATTGTTGGTTCTGGGTCTGTAGCAATAGTTTCATTAACAGTAACAGTACAACCATTAGCGTCTTCAACTACAATATCCCAATTAGTTCTAGTCAATGGGTCTAAATTCAACACATTATTAGAACTAAAATCACTAGGAAGCGGAGTAAATCCAAGAGCACCTGCCGCATATTGGTAAGGCCCTGTACCTCCTGTTGTCGTTAACGTTACTAAAGCACCTGAATTACAATTGGCGTTAATATTATTAGTCACAGCGGATGTAATTGCTTGTGATGGTTGAGTAATACCAAAAGTAAATGCATTTGAACAAAGTGTACCTGTTGCCTCTGTAACTTGTAAAACATAATTACCAGCAGCTAATCCAGAAACACTGCCACTTACTGGTCCTCCAGCAGGTCCTGATAATGTTTGAATAGCATTGACAGGAACTAAAGTTAAAGCGTTTAATATTTGATAATCAATATCTGTAACTGTTGGATCATAATCCTGAACTGTAAAATTAATACTACCGCTATTATCTGCATTACAATTTAAATTTGTAGTTGTAGTATTTGTTATGACAATATTAGAAGGTGGTGGTGGCATAGTCGCCTCCAAAATAGAGATACAATCATTTACATCTTTTACTTGTAAAAAGTAAGTTACACCATGTAATAAACCCATAAAAGTATAAGATGAACTTACCAGTGGTGCTGTTTCTGTAGCTGGCTGACCAAAAATTGAATATCTAAACGGTCCAACACCACCTGAAGTATTTACTGAATAATCAACCCCAGTAGCACAATTGTTACTATCAACAACTCCAACTAATTGTAAGAAAGGTGGTGTCTCTATTCTTAATCTAGTACTGTTATATTCACATCCTGTGGCATCTACAATTGTAATATAATAATCTCCAAAATCTAAACCAGTAAAAGAGTGAACAGGAGTAGGAGAAGCACTTGCTTCAGTATACGTAGCTATAACTGTAAATGAATTATCTAATAAAGTGTACTCAAATGGAGCAACTCCACCTGACACTATATCTAAATCAATACTTCCAGGTGTATTGGCATTACATACAATAGGATTTAATACGATATTTGGTACCATTGGGTCTGGATCAGATAAAACTATATTGCCTGTACCATCACAATCTTTATTATCTCTAACAACGTAATTATAACTTCCCGCAGTTAATCCTCCAAATACATTTGAACTCAGAAAGGTAGTTCCTCCATCAATACTATAAGTGAAAGGTGGTTCTCCAGTTGTTGCATTTAATTGAATTGAACCATCGGTACTTCCATTACATGTAGGATCTATCTCCACTGTTGAAACGGTTACAGGAACTGTTGGATTAACAGTTACCACATTAGTTACCTGAGTACAACTATTAGTATCGGTTATTCTAAACTGATAATTACCTGCGATTCCTGTTGTATAAGGAGAACCTACTATAGCAACATAAGCTCCGCTGTTATAACTTACTTCATAAGAATATGGAGCATTTCCACCAGAGATCGTAATGTCAATACTCGCATCAGTAGGTACCGAACATGTTAAATCTTTAGTTAAAAGAGCGCTTACATCAAGTGATCCATAAACCATTGTCGGAGTTGGGCTCGTATTCGTACAACCATTAGCATCTCTGATAGTTACTGTATAAGTTCCTGGTGTATTTACCGTAAAGGTCGCACTCGCTTGATACGATGCACCACCATTAATACTATAATTATACGGTGGAACACCATCTGCGCCTGTAGCAGTAAAGGTAAATCCTGATGAAACTGAACATTGATTTGATGCTAAAGCTGGTGTTGTTACCGTTGGTAATGGATCTGCTGTAATAGTTATCGGATTCATTGTAATACAACCATTGGCATCTTGTACATAAACATCCCATACTAAATCTGCTGCTGAATTGGTATCAACCGTTATTACATTACTACTTACATAAGTTGCTGGAGCTAGTGCCCCTGAAACTACAGCTGCATAAGTATAACTAGTTGTTCCTCCTGATGCTGTTACTGTAATTTGTGAATTATCTTCTGTACAAAATACGTTCGTTGAAGTGGCTGTAAAGGTTAATGCATTTGCTGGCTCGTCTATTACAATAGTAGCATCTGCTGTACATCCTGTAATATCATCTGTAACCTCAACAGTATAGCTACCTGCTATTAAACCTGTTAAATCAACAGTACTTCCTGTTTGATTTATCGTTCCTGCTCCACTTGTTATAGCACTTGTATAAGTGCCTGCAAATCCAGATACGGTATATTCTATCGCTCCTGTGGTATCTCCAATACATAATACATCGCTTAATTTTAAGCCTGTAATTGCTATTGGTGTTACTGGGTCTATAGTATATGATTCTGTGTAATAACAGCCATTGGCATCTGTAACTCTAAATACATAAGTACCTTCGGTTAATCCTGAAAATGAATTTGATGTTTGTTTTGCAACTATTATTGGTGATGGAGCAATAGTTTCATATTCTAAAGTACCAACACCATCTGTTGCCGTTAAATCTACGGTTGATGTTGTTGCTACACATGTTATTGCTGTAGATGTAAATGCTAAATCTGTTGGTGGATCTAATTGTAATATAGTTAATGATCCGCCTACTGTACAGCCTTGAGCATCTTGTACAGAGTAGTTAATCGTCTGATCTGTTCCGTTATCATTTACTGTCAACGTATTTGTTGAACTGTATCCTGAACCGTTAAAACTATAAAGGTAAGGCGCCGTTCCTGTGGTTGGTAAAGCAATCGTAACTAATGCGGATTGATTGGTATTTGAAGCATCACAACTAAATGCAGTGGCACTAGCTGATACAGCTAATACGGTTGGTTCTGTTAAAATTACTGAACCTGTGAAAATACAAGTCTTAGAGTCTCTAACTTCATAAGCATAAGTTCCTGCACTTAATCCTGTATATGACGAGGTTGTTGTAAAAGCACTTCCATTAAAACTAAATTCATAAGGGCCTACACCATCTGATGGTATAATTTGTACCGAACCATTGGCGTCTCCATTACAACTTGGGTTAACTGATGTGGTCGTGGCGGTTGGATTTATTATAGGGTCTATAGTTATTGTACTTGTTGAAGTACAACTATTAGCATCTGTAATTTCAAAGGTATAACTATCAACATCTGCAGGAGCAACTGAATATGTAAATGTAGGTCCTGCGATAGATGCACTTGGTGCACTTGGTAATCCAGCTCCTTTTTGAACGGTATAAGTAAATGGTGTACTTCCACCTGAAATAGTAACCGTAATTACTGCATCTGGTGATACTGTACAATCTAATTCTTTTGTTATAGCTGCTATTGTAGTTAATGGCTCATAAACTACTGTTGGCGTTGGGCTCGTATTCGTACAACCATTAGCATCTCTGATGGTTACTGTATAAGTTCCTGGTGTATTAACGGTAAAGGTCGCACTCGCTTGATACGATGCACCACCATTAATACTATAATTATACGGTGGAACACCATCTGCGCCTGTAGCAGTAAAGGTAAATCCTGATGAAACTGAACATTGATTTGATGCTAAAGCTGGTGTTGTTACCGTTGGTAATGGATCTGCTGTAATAGTTATCGGATTCATTGTAATACAACCATTGGCATCTTGTACATAAACATCCCATACTAAATCTGCTGCTGAATTGGTATCAACCGTTATTACATTACTACTTGCATAAGTTGCTGGAGCTAGTGCCCCTGAAACTACAGCTGCATAAGTATAACTAGTTGTTCCTCCTGATGCTGTTACTGTAATTTGTGAATTATCTTCTGTACAAAATACGTTCGTTGAAGTGGCTGTAAAGGTTAATGCATTTGCTGGCTCGTCTATTACAATAGTAGCATCTGCTGTACATCCTGTAATATCATCTGTAACCTCAACAGTATAGCTACCTGCTATTAAACCTGTTAAATCAACAGTACTTCCTGTTTGATTTATCGTTCCTGCTCCACTTGTTATAGCACTTGTATAAGTGCCTGCAAATCCAGATACGGTATATTCTATCGCTCCTGTGGTATCTCCAATACATAATACATCGCTTAATTTTAAGCCTGTAATTGCTATTGGTGTTACTGGGTCTATAGTATATGATTCTGTGTAATAACAGCCATTGGCATCTGTAACTCTAAATACATAAGTACCTTCGGTTAATCCTGAAAATGAATTTGATGTTTGTTTTGCAACTATTATTGGTGATGGAGCAATAGTTTCATATTCTAAAGTACCAACACCATCTGTTGCCGTTAAATCTACGGTTGATGTTGTTGCTACACATGTTATTGCTGTAGATGTAAATGCTAAATCTGTTGGTGGATCTAATTGTAATATAGTTAATGATCCGCCTACTGTACAGCCTTGAGCATCTTGTACAGAGTAGTTAATCGTCTGATCTGTTCCGTTATCATTTACTGTCAACGTATTTGTTGAACTGTATCCTGAACCGTTAAAACTATAAAGGTAAGGCGCCGTTCCTGTGGTTGGTAAAGCAATCGTAACTAATGCGGATTGATTGGTATTTGAAGCATCACAACTAAATGCAGTGGCACTAGCTGATACAGCTAATACGGTTGGTTCTGTTAAAATTACTGAACCTGTGAAAATACAAGTCTTAGAGTCTCTAACTTCATAAGCATAAGTTCCTGCACTTAATCCTGTGTAAGACGACGTTGTTGTAAACGCACTTCCATTAAAACTAAATTCATAAGGGCCTACACCATCTGATGGTATAATTTGTACCGAACCATTGGCGTCTCCATTACAACTTGGGTTAACTGATGTGGTCGTGGCGGTTGGATTTATTATAGGGTCTATAGTTATTGTACTTGTTGAAATACAACCATTAGCATCTGTAATTTCAAAGGTATAATTATCAACATCTGCAGGAGCAACTGAATATGTAAATGTAGGTCCTGCGATAGATGCACTTGGTGCACTTGGTAATCCAGCTCCTTTTTGAACGGTATAAGTAAATGGTGTACTTCCACCTGAAATAGTAACCGTAATTACTGCATCTGGTGATACTGTACAATCTAATTCTTTTGTTATAGCTGCTATTGTAGTTAATGGCTCATAAACTACTGTTGGCGTTGGGCTCGTATTCGTACAACCATTAGCATCTCTGATGGTTACTGTATAAGTTCCTGGTGTATTAACGGTAAAGGTCGCACTCGCTTGATACGATGCACCACCATTAATACTATAATTATACGGTGGAACACCATCTGCGCCTGTAGCAGTAAAGGTAAATCCTGATGAAACTGAACATTGATTTGATGCTAAAGCTGGTGTTGTTACCGTTGGTAATGGATCTGCTGTAATAGTTATCGGATTCATTGTAATACAACCATTGGCATCTTGTACATAAACATCCCATACTAAATCTGCTGCTGAATTGGTATCAACCGTTATTACATTACTACTTACATAAGTTGCTGGAGCTAGTGCCCCTGAAACTACAGCTGCATAAGTATAACTAGTTGTTCCTCCTGATGCTGTTACTGTAATTTGTGAATTATCTTCTGTACAAAATACGTTCGTTGAAGTGGCTGTAAAGGTTAATGCATTTGCTGGCTCGTCTATTACAATAGTAGCATCTGCTGTACATCCTGTAATATCATCTGTAACCTCAACAGTATAGCTACCTGCTATTAAACCTGTTAAATCAACAGTACTTCCTGTTTGATTTATCGTTCCTGCTCCACTTGTTATAGCACTTGTATAAGTGCCTGCAAATCCAGATACGGTATATTCTATCGCTCCTGTGGTATCTCCAATACATAATACATCGCTTAATTTTAAGCCTGTAATTGCTATTGGTGTTACTGGGTCTATAGTATATGATTCTGTGTAATAACAGCCATTGGCATCTGTAACTCTAAATACATAAGTACCTTCGGTTAATCCTGAAAATGAATTTGATGTTTGTTTTGCAACTATTATTGGTGATGGAGCAATAGTTTCATATTCTAAAGTACCAACACCATCTGTTGCCGTTAAATCTACGGTTGATGTTGTTGCTACACATGTTATTGCTGTAGATGTAAATGCTAAATCTGTTGGTGGATCTAATTGTAATATAGTTAATGATCCGCCTACTGTACAGCCTTGAGCATCTTGTACAGAGTAGTTAATCGTCTGATCTGTTCCGTTATCATTTACTGTCAACGTATTTGTTGAACTGTATCCTGAACCGTTAAAACTATAAAGGTAAGGCGCCGTTCCTGTGGTTGGTAAAGCAATCGTAACTAATGCGGATTGATTGGTATTTGAAGCATCACAACTAAATGCAGTGGCACTAGCTGATACAGCTAATACGGTTGGTTCTGTTAAAATTACTGAACCTGTGAAAATACAAGTCTTAGAGTCTCTAACTTCATAAGCATAAGTTCCTGCACTTAATCCTGTATATGACGAGGTTGTTGTAAAAGCACTTCCATTAAAACTAAATTCATAAGGGCCTACGCCATCTGATGGTATAATTTGTACCGAACCATTGGCGTCTCCATTACAACTTGGGTTAACTGATGTGGTCGTGGCGGTTGGTAATTCGATAGGATTTACTGTGATTATATTTGACCGTATTGGACAACCATTAGCATCCGTTATTTCAAATTGATAAGTTCCATTCGTTGTAGCATTATATATAAATGATGTTCCAACTGCTCCTAAACTAGCATAAGTACCTCCGTTAAAAGAAACTGCATATGTATATGGTGAATATCCTGCTGTAATAGTTCCAGTGATGACAGCATCAGGAGAAACGGTACAATCCAATTCTTTTGTGAGCGTTGCATTTACTGAAACTTGTGGTTCTATAGTTTCAACTGGTAAAGTTAAAATACAACCATAAGCATCTCTTACTCTAATTGTATAAGTTCCTGATGCTAAATTAGCAAATACTGGATTGGTTTGAAATGCATTTCCATTAATGTTATACTCATAAGGGGGTTGTCCACCTGAAGCAGAAACTTCAAGACTTGCTCCGTTGGTAGCATCATAACAATAATCAGCATTAATAATAGTAGCGGTTGGTGGTGTTGGGTTTACCAAATTTAGTGGTGTTGTTCCAGTACAACCATTAGCATCTGTTACCCTAATAATATAGTTTCCTGCACCTACACTAGTTAAGACTCCATTACTTGGAAAATTTGATACTAAATTCAAAGCCGTATCTAACAATTCATAACTGTAAGATGGGGTGCCTCCTGAACCTGTTGCCGTAACGGTAGCTCCATCCAAACAAGTAATTGGTGTTGCTGATCCACTCACATCAACCGGTGTTGGTGTTGCTATATTTTGATTAAAAGTAAATGCACAAGTGCCTACAGTATTATCATAACGTATTTGAACATTTTGATTACCATCAGGTAAGCCCGTTATGGTATGAGGCGAGGTTAGTTGTGTAATCCAAGTTGTCCCGTCTAATGAATATTGAAAACCATTAGTTGTATTAAAGTTTTGGGCAGAAATGGTAATCGTTCCATCATTAGCTCCAAAACATGTTACATCTGTGGCACTAACTATACTAGCATTAAAAGCATTTCCTGAGCCTATAGTAATTGGAAAATCACTTTGTTGAGCACAAGAGGTCACAGAACTTTGCAGTTGATACGTTATACTTATAATGTGAGAACCTGGTGCAACATCTATAAATGTACTAGGATCTGCTGTATTTGTATTTTGAACACCATCTATGAAATAGGTATATGTAAATGTGTTCGATCCAGAATTGGTTACCGTAACTTGAAAATTTGCCGTACCATCACAATTAAAATTAGGGCTTGATATATTAACAGTAGGTGCCACTGGTTCTGGATCAACAGTGATATCTGTCATTTGGAAAATACAACCATTAGCTTCTCTAATGTATAACGTGTAAGTGCCAGGAGCAAAATAAGCTTCATTTATGCTTGTCCAAGTAGATTGATTATCAAAACTATATTCATAAGGTGCAACTCCACCTTGAGAATTATTAATACTTATTCTACCTTCTCCTGAAGGTCCACAACCAGCTAACTCAGTAACCTCAGCTGTTGCTGTTACAGAGGCGGCGGGTTGATCTATGTCAATATCATCTGGATTGCTAAAACATTCATTACCGTTTAATGAATATTTAATTATTGTTTGGTATGTGCCAGCAAATAAGTTTGAAAATATTGGATTAGGTGAATAAGAAGTACCATCGTTTATACTATACTCAATAGTGTATCCGTTAGCATTGGTCACATTAAATTGTATTTCACCAGTACTTTCTCCAAAACATAAAACATCTGTTTCACTTACATTAAAACTTGGTTCTGGAATTTCCTCTACCGTAATAGATGTTGACGCAGAACAGTTGTTTGAATCTACCACTACAATATCAAAAATCCCCGATGCTGTTACTGTAATTGTTGGAATAGTCTCAAAATCTGTACTTCCATTTAAAAAATAAAAATATGGTGGTGTTCCTCCAACTGGATATATAGTAATTTCTCCATCTACACACGTTAATGGTGTTGTTAGTGCTGATGTGGCTTGTAATAATGGAGGTTCTGTAATTTGAACATCGTCTGTAAATACACAACCATCCTCAGTAGAAATATCAATTGTATATGTACCAGGATTTAAATTTGAAAATGTGTAATTTCTATTAATTATTGGGCCTACACTATTTACTAATGTACCACCTTGAGAAATAGAATAAGAATATTGTGCTTCAACATCATTAACTGCAATTACGACGTTACCCAAATCGCCATTACAAAGCGGTTGATTAATAATTGTAGACACCGTAAAATTACGTCGTCTTATTTGAACATTTGGTACTGTAAAAATACAAGGGTTTGGAGAAACTCCTATCTGCTTTATATAAACAGTATATAGACTTGGTGATGTTATAACAAACGTATTACTACTTTGATAGTTAGAACCATCAATACTATACTCGTATCCACTAGGCACACCTCCAACAGTAATTTCACCATTTGTAGTACAAATAATATCGCTTGTAGATACGGTAGGTGTTAATACATTGGAATATACATTAAAGTAGAAACGATTAAAACATCCACCAGGGTAATTTACGGTTAATCTAAATTGACCTGCTGTACCCGCCATATAATCTGGACCTGTGGCAACTTGACTCCAAGTACAACTTGTATCTTCATTAGCACAATCTTGATCTACAACCGCAGTACAGCTCGTTTCATCTAATCGCTCCCAGATTTGTGACGTAGCATCTGATAAATTTGTTTGGATAAATTTTCCGCCAGCTCCTCCACATAAAAAGATATTAGGCAATTGTTTACCATCATCAGGACATGTCACCACTTGATCTCCATAAGGTATCACCGGATTGGAGACATTAGCACCAAATGTAATAACCTCAAACTCTTTGTTTGTAGATTGACAAGGTGCTACTGCTGTATTTCGAACATAGTAAGTTCCTGTATTAGTAACTGTAATTGTTTGAGTTGTTCCTATAACTGGTGTACCTGTAGAACTTGTTGACCATGAATACGAATCGTAACCACCAGGCGCCATTAATATGGTACTAGCTCCACAAAGTATTACTTCTTCATTATAGGTACAGTCATCAATATCTGCTAAAAAGTTAGTGGCTTGAGGTGCTAATAAACATCCGTTATTTATATCGTAACTCGGATCGTCTGAAATAATAAAAGATGGATTTAATTTACTTCTGTATGTAGCAAATGCTTGATTATTAACACTATCAGAACAGGCATCATTTAATAAGTTACAAAACTCAACAACTCGAACACTAAAACGAATTTCTGTTACTGGCCCAAATTCTTCAACCAATGAATCATCAATTCTAAATACTATTTCTCTTGTTGCGCCATCATAACTTTCAATACTAACTCCGGTTGGTAATGGGGCTATATCTGATGGATAATTAAAATCGATGTTCGCTGGAAGTATATCTCTAATTGTAAAATCGGTAGCATCATCGTTTCCTGAATTTTGAAAACCAATAACATAATTTAATTGCTGCCCTAAGTTTACAACGTCTCCACCTATATCATTTCCTAATTCATCTTGTACAATTTTTGTTAATACAATATTAGGTTCAATAATTTCTACTGCAAATGAGGTTACGAAAGCGCCATAACCATCACCGCTTGTTGTTAATCTTAAATCTCCAGCTGAAGAACTGTTTGGTAAAACTGAGTTATTTGGATTCGGTACAACTACATTTTTAATATCAAACCCAAGCGTATTTTCACTATTTGGATTCCTATTGTTCATATAGGATCCATTATTTGTTATTCTAGAATTGAAAAAATTATTATTTGGATTTAAAGCATCACTTAACCGCGTATAAGTTCCGGAGGTACTTGCCTTAAACCTAAATGTATCGCCACCTATACCTAAATCGCCTTCTAAAGCCGCTACTCCAATTTTAGCATTTACTGGTAATGGCGCTGGTAATGTTTGAAATCCTGACACTGGTATATCAAGCGATGTACTTCCTTGAACGCCAGCATAACCGTCAAAAACTGAAATAAATTTACTTGGTAGTAGTGGACTTTCATAAATAACTACTAGTGTCCAACCTGCAGCACATCCTCCTGTTCTACTGCCTCGAGTTGCTCTCAAGTTGGCTACAGTATACGTACCATCAGCCTCTGTTAAGGCTTGAAGTAAATTGGTAACGTTTTTGTAGCATATTATTGGTGAATCTTTAAATGAATTATTGATGTTTACAGGATCGTAACCATCAAAGATAATGTCGTCCTCTTCTCCAGGAGGATCAGCACTGTCATCGGCCTCTAAATCAATAAAGCCACCCGTAGGCAGTCTGAATTTTATTTGATTCCAATCTTCTATTCTCGGTGTACCTTCAAATTGTTGACCGCTATTGGTTCCTATTTCATTAGGGTATACAGAAGCCCAATATAAACCTGCAAATACAATATTTTTACAAGAATTATTTATTTCTAAATTTGCGGTACTTGAACTAAATATAGATGGATCACCTCCACTTGCTACGTTTATATATTCTCCATTTCTATTGTTATTATTTCCACCTCCATTATAAGGAAGCGATAACCCTTCGCCTGTAATAATACTGTTCCCAATTAATACTATATCCCCTTTTACTTTAATATTTCCTCCTGATAATCTTGGAGAGAATGGAACAGCTAGTTGGGCATAAACACCAGTACTAGCAAATAGTATAAGTATCACTAAAAGACCTATACTTCTTTTGTTAATATTTGAGAGTAACTTTAAAAAACTTCTGAAAAGAAAAAATATAGATACTAAAGAAGTAGTTTTTTTCATGATGGTAACAATTAATATTGCTTTGCTTGTTGGACTTAAAAGAAATCTTAGTTTATTATCTTACATTAAGATACGTAAGTATATTATTTCCTTTAAAACCGTTAAACCTTATTTTAATACTTTTTAACGGTACGAATATCATGAATTTTTTTATAACAATGAAGAAAAAAATGATTTATTTTACAGTTTGTCGATGTTTTTAATACTTTAATCGATGTTTAAAAAATTTATTGTAAGATTTGTATTGAAAAATTATAAAAATTATAATACTTTACCTACTAAATGAAATGGTTAATTTTAGAAGTCGTTCGTTAATTCTCAATCTTAACTATAGATAAATTACTATTATATGGTTCGTTTCCGATGGATTGAGTAGCGCTATTTGCATTTCCTATATTATCAAACTTCTTATAATAGATATAATATTTATTTGAGTTTACGTCGAAGAAGAAATCAATATCATCTCGTCCAGCCATAATAGCCTTTCTTAAAAACTCATCTCGTTTTTCTACATTACTATGCACAGCGAGCACTAAATAGTAACCATTTTCGGCGTTCTCAATGTTTTTTACAATATTTATATTATTACTTCTTGGTTCACCAAAGTCAAAATCACTTTCTTTCAATGGTGTAGCACTTATTTGAGTAGATTGTTTTAGTTGATCTAACGCATTTCTATCTTTCAAATATCTAGTTTCTTGATTATCGTAAGCTGCACGTTTAATTCTACGTTTTCTTTCAATTTCGGTAGCAACCTTTATTTCTTCTAAGTTATTTAATAAAGTTTCTTTAGACTGAATCGTTTGGAATTGTTCGTTTTTTAGTTGCTCAATTTTTCTTGAATAGAATATATTAGTGGCATCATTTTTATTCTTAACTGTTTTAAGCCTTTCATTATATAAATCTTCTAACTCAGAAGATTTGAGTATTTTGAGATTCAATAACATTATCAATTTCAATTTGTAACGATTGTAACTCTGCATTTTCAGCGGATACACTTTTAAATGCTTTAGGAGCAGAACGAATACCTTGTTCACTTAAATCATTTTCCTCTTTTAAATCATCAAGATCTTTTTGTTTTGAAGCTATTTTGCTTTTTAACCTAGCTAATAAATCTTGTTGTTCAATTTTAGAAGTCTCTGTGAGTTCTGATATATTTTCCATAGCAAGCGCTACTTTATCTTTTGCTGCAGGAACAACAACTCCCTCTAACTCTAAAGTATCAATTTCATTTTCTACAAGCGCTTTAAGCCTTTCTTGTTCAGCTAATTTTGCTTGCGCCTCTGCCTCTGCTTTTAATTGAGCTTCTACGTCAGCTTCAGCTTTAAGTCTTTCTTGTTCAGCTAATAATTTAGCTTCTGCCTCTGCTTTTAATTGAGCTTCTTGTTCTGCCAATAATTTGGCTTTTGCATCGGCTTCAGCTTTAAGTTTTCTTTGTGCAGCTAATTTTGCTTGTGCAGCTTCTTGTGCCGATAGCTCAGATTGTCTTGCTTCAGCTTCGGCTTTAAGCCTTCCTTCCTCGGCTAATTTGGCTTGAGCAGCTTGCTCTGATTTTAGCTTAGCATTGCGTTCGGCCAATAACCTGGCTTTTTCAGCTTCTGCAGCTGCCCTAATTCTTTTTTCTTCATTTAATTTTGCTTGTTCAGCTTGTTCTAACAGCACCAGTTCAGCTTTTTTAGCCTCTTCCTGAAGTCTCACTGCTTCGGCTTCAGCTTTCAATCTATCTTCTTCTGTATTGTCTACTACGGGTTCGGTATTTTCTTTAGATAAGCTTTCTCCATTAACCTGATTATTTGCAGCGGGTTTACGATTAGAAAAAGCAGGTTTGCGTTTTGTATATGAAATTAACAAAGCTTCATCTTCATCATCACTACTATATTTGTATCTGTACTTATTTTTAAATTTGTATGCTAACGTTATTTCATGAGAATTCCCAAAAGCATTTAGTTCTCCTATCGCCTTTTCGAAATTATATTCTATAGAAATTTGATTTGTAATATTAATACCAACGCCTCCAGAAACACCGTAAAGTGTATTGTAACCTGCTTGGGCCCATATTCCTTTTGGAACGGTTAGCATAACAAGCCCTGAAAGTACCGTTTTTTCCTTTTTGATTTCGGACATTAGCAGTGTTGAAAATTTACTTTCATCAAAAAAACCACGGCTATTTAAATAGCCTGTATACATAACATGACCTTGAATACTTTGCTCTGGGTTTTCTTCAATAATTTTTGAAGTTGTTAAGTTGTAAGCTGCTAAGTTGTTAACAGAAACCCCAAAATCAAAAAAAGTAGTCCCGTAATTTAACCCAGGGTTAACAGTGATTACAGAATTTGAAGGCACATTATCTAATGATGAATCTGGAAAATTTGTTATAACTTCTCCATCGTTAATACCCGTTTTGTAGAATGCTACATTCATTCCAAAAGTTAAATTACTGTCACTATTAATAACAATATTGTAAGCGAAATTGGCAATACCCCCAAACGTTGTTAATACCCCGTAATTTTGTTGAAAAGCACCTAACCCGATACCCATATTCTCTTTAAATCGACCAGAATAACTAAACAAATAAGTTTGTGGTGGATTATCAAATTGAATCCACTCTCTTTTATTTGTAAAACTGATATATCTATTTTGCTCTCTTACAAAACTAAAGGTTGGATTAATAGCATACCTATTAAATTTTAGGGAATTTCTAACTGGTAAATCGAAAGCTACCACACCATCCTCTTGAGCATAGAGCATCTGTGTTAAAAAAAGAAATAGGACGATATGTGAGAGATATCTTTTCATGTTATTTGACAACCGTTATAGAGCCTTTAAAAATTTTATTGTTTTCTGTAGTTATTACGTAGTAATACACAGGATTTACATCTGTAAAATTCAATTCTGTTTCTGGCCAATTATTTAAATAATTATTGGTTTGTAACTCAATTTGTCCTTGAGAACTTATTATGGTGATATCTGTATTAGTTCCACTAACATATTCTTGAGGAATAATCCATGTATCATTAATACCATCTCCATTCGGACTAATTAAATTTGGAATATTAGGTACATCTGGAAAAGCTTCACTAACAGAGAAAAATAACTCAGATGAAGATTGACATCCCGTTGTTTGTGTTATTACAACTTTATAATTACCAGTTTCAGTAGCTTCAAAACTATTATTGGTAGCTGTTGGTATTAAACTATCGTCTAAAAACCATTGAAATTCTGGATTAACAGCATCTGTAGTTACAGTAACAATCAAGCTTTCTCCATCATCAATATTATTAATATCGTCAACATCAATACTACTCGCAATAGCTCCATTATCAAGATTGATTGTAGCATTTGTAAAGCAACTACCTAAATCAATACTCACTGTATACTCTCCAGCCTCATTAGTTTCGTATGTTTGATTAACAGCTCCTTCTATAGCTTCACCTTCTTTAAACCACTGATAGCTAACACCATTTGTGGTAGCTAAAGTTGTTGGCCCATCAACTGAACAATAAGGATTACCTAGGCTTGATGTTATTTCTGAAGATCCGCCAGCACCAGCTTCACTAATGGTAACACGATTTGAAAACGAATTTGAAGTACAGGTACCATAATTGGTTTCAACAAAATACGTTCCTGGTTGATTAACCGATAAGGTTTCGCTGGTTTGTATAAATACAGATGTTGTTAGACTGGTTTCTCTAAACCAATTAAATGTTAGAGACTCGTATTGTAATGGTGAATCGTTCGTGGGTTCACCAGGATTATCTATAGTTAATAGATAACTACCGTCAGAACAATATGAAGCCGTAGATATTAAATTATTTATTGAAAATGGTGTATCTTGAATTTTATAATAAGCAGAAAAAACATTAGAACTACTGCTAGTAGATGCGGGATTAGTACTTTTTATTCTAAGTTTATAAGCTTCCCCTGAAATAGTGGTTGGAACTGAAAATGTTAATGTAGCTGGTGATGCTACGACAACGCCTGGATCAGATGTATAAATTATGATAGCATTTGTAAAATCTCCTGCATCATCAGAAAGCTCAATGGAAAACTGATTGTTTGAACCTAAAGCTGAGGCGGGTGTAAAAGAAAAGGTAACATTATATGTATTAAATGAAGGGCTAGCACATGCTCGAGTAAAGCCTAAATTAGGTTTACTAATAACAACCTGTGCATTACTAGTTTCTATAAAACTCAATAATATTAAAGCTATGTAAAAAAGAGTAAAGTTCCTCATTAGATATTATTTTCTGTTATAGATAAAACGTAAGAAACCATTATATGACTAATACTAGTATAGAAAAGTTCGAACGATATTGAGAGAACCTTTTAATTTTTTAAGCATGTAATTAGTGAAATACAATTGGTTTGGGGCTTTTTTCTGATCTTTATTTAATTAATTATTGACGATTTAAATCTTCGGAAGCATAATTTTGAGTTGCTTTTATCTTATTAATTCTCAATCTGAAATCTGGTCGTTTTTCATTATTCAAATCAATAAATGTTTCTTTATTAGAACTTTTGGAGTAAACATTTGAGAAAGCACTGTTTCCGTACCAATTTTCTAAATCTTCATTATTTGAATTATACTCAACAAAAATGTTTCCATTACAATTATTGAAATACATATCAGAAAACTTAATTTTTTCTAAATTTTGTTGATTTATAACTATTTCGTTTTGAAATAATACAGCTGGATTAAATCCAGAAATCACACTTTTACTCATATCAAGTGACGCATTTTCTAAAACATAAATAGCTTCTTTAACAAGGCCTTTTTCGATATCTGCTTGTATATCGTCGCTGTCATTCACTAGAGTCAAATTTTTAGCAATTATTTTTGTTCCTTTTTTAGAGAAATCAACTTCTTCTTTCTTATCATAAGAGCTAATTTTTAAACATCTTGATCCGTCACTGCTCGAAACATACGGAGACCTTACAGCTAATGAGTTATTTAAAATACTTTGCGCACCATAATTGTACTTAAAATCATTTCCGTTAGACCTATATGAGACCACTTTATCAAGATTTGATTCTCCACCCCATATTTCGAATGAATTTCCAGCTGAGAAGCTTACCATTATATTTTTTAAAACTGTTTTATTGCCTACGCTCGCTAATAAAAGTGCATTATAATGACCCACATTTCTCATCCTTTTTCCCGCATATTCAATTCGAACATATCTTAGTATACCAGAATTATCCATGGAATTATTTCCACCAAAATTCGTGCTTCTGTAGTTTGATGGATCTAATTGAGAATAATAACCAGCAACAGAGCCATTACCAAATTTATTACTAGGTGCATTTCCTAGTAAAATTAATCCTCCCCAATCTCCTGCTCTTTTTACAGTTCTGTTTGAAGTAAAAACAATGGGATCGGTTTCTTGCCCGTCTGCTATTATTTTTGCTCCTCTTGAAATTGTAAGTGATGCTTTTGATTCGTAATCCCCTAATATCACTGTACCTGGTTCAATGGTAAGCGTCACACTATCTTTAACGAAAACGTTTCCTAAAAGTAAGTATATATCTCTTTTACTTAATTTCGTGTCTTTAGTTATGTTTCCTGCTAATATTTGAGTAGGCTCTCCGTAGTCTTTCTGATCAGGATTAAATTCTGTCCAGTTGTAAAGCCAATTGTCTGTACCTGTAATTCCTTTTTCCTGTTGAGCGTAATAATAATTTCCCATAAAGAAAAGAAAAAAACATATAGCGTATTTGTAGGTATTCATAATCATTTTAGATTTAGGTAAAAAATTCTCTATTCAAAATATGTTCAAAAATAAATATATTATCCATGAAATGCTAATTTAATCGACAAAATACATAAAATGATGATATTTTATATAAAAAAAATCGATGAAATGCATAAATAGCTTTTAATAGTTTAATAAGTAAGAATTATATTATACTTAAATATAAAGTTTATCGGTCTTAATTAAGATGCCTTTACAGGTATGAAAACATAAAAATTAAAAAAAAGATAAATATTTATCTTTTTTTTAATTTTTATCTCATGCTTCTTTCTATAAATAAATCAATGAAATTCACTGTAAGCGTGAAGGGATTTCATAGTCTCTTCGTAAAACAATATAGCAGATATTAAATTTTTAGTATCAGAATAAGGCAATATAGTTTCCTGAAACTCATGCGTAGTTTCTAGAAAAGAATTTGTGGCCTCATATTGATTATCTAGAATTTTTCTATTGTCACTATCATTGGGTATACCAAGATCAGACATGGTAATTCCTGGCTTAGTTGCAAAAGCAATATAAGGCAACAATTTAACCATACTTTCAATACGTTCTGTATATAACACGAGTAATTCACCTTTTTGCATGCGTTCTAATTCACCTTTATTATGGTACTTTTTAATGGCTACTCCTGCTGGAATAATACTTTTTGGTGCTTTATTTTTCTGAGCGTAACTAATGCCAGCGATTAGAAAAAAGCTAAAGCTGAATAAAATAATCTTTAGTTTCATGTCTTAGATTTAAGGGTTCAGAATACAAAATTATGTAATTAAACGAATAAAACAAGCATTTAATCGATTATTTTTAAATTTTAACGTAAATATGCAAATTACCATACATCATTTTATTTTTTAAATAGATGTACTTTAATATCTTCTCTAATTTTTTAGTTCAATTAAAGTTAGCTTAAAAGAATTGTATCCAGATCATTAACAAACTTCATCAAAATAGTATCTTCCTTTAACCCATTTAGTATGAAGTAAAATATAGAGTTATTTGAAACCTTTAAACTGTAATATTTAAAGCTTTTTTTTATTATATTCTTACATATAAAAAAAACACCCACAATGTTTATGGATGCTTTGTTCTTTTTAATAGTGGCCTGTGACCAAAACAAACTGTATAAACGGTCAAAATAATTAATACGGCAAATGATCCTACGTTAAATAATGGTGACGTTTTAAAGGATGATTTGGTAATCTCAATCCCTTTAGGGTCATCTGCCCCTTGTCGTTGTAGATAACTAACTAAAGCAATAACTCCCATAGTTAGCAGTAATGTGTACCCCATTTGATCCATAAAGGGTACGTCAATAAATAAAGCTGAATTTGACCATCCTTTTGGAGCCACTTTGAAATACATAGCAATTGAAATAGAAACCAATGCACCAACTATAGCCACTTTATTTGTGGTTTTTTTCCAGAATAATCCTAGTAAGAATACAGCTAAAATCCCTGGACTTACAACACCCGTATATTCTTGAATAAACTGGAATGCTTGATCTAGATTACCTAAAAGAGGTGCCATAATGCAAGCTATTATCAAAGCAACAAAAGTAGAAATTCTACCTGTATTTACGGTAGCTTTATCACTAGCTGTTTTATTTATATACTGTTTATATATCCATGGTGAATATAGTTGAAGTAGAGTTTAGCATTGAAGCCAATGAAGATACAATAGCCGCTGCTAGGGCTGCAAAGGCAACACCTTTAAGTCCTGTTGGCAAAAACTGTAGTAACCAAGGGTATGCTTTATCTGCTTGATCTAAAGATGGTAAATTTTTGAGGGCACCATCTCCTAATCTGGCCATAATCTCTGGATCGTTAACCATAACATATGCAGCAATTCCAGGGATTACTACAATTAAAGGAATTACTAATTTTAACCCTGTGGCTAATAAAATACCTTTTTGCGCCTCTTTTAAAGATTTCGCAGCTAAGGTACGTTGAATAATATATTGATTAAAACCCCAATAATAAAGATTCGACACCCACATACCCCCAACAAGTACTCCCAACCCTGGAAGGTTAGCAAATTCAGGGTTAGCCTGATCCAGAATCATTTCAAAACGTTCGGGTACAGCATCATAAACAGTACCTAAACCAGCTAAAAAGCCTTCTCCTCCAGAAACAGTGTCTAAAGCTAAATATGTAGTTACTAAACCACCTAGCACTAAAAACACAACTTGTATAACATCTGTCCATGCAACTGCCGATAACCCACCATATAATGAGTAAGCTGCAGCAAATAATGCCAAACCTGTAACACCATATATTATGGGAACTCCCATTATGGTATTGAGTGCTAACGCACCCCAAATATAGTACTGTCGTTAAATTAACAAAAACATACAAAGCAATCCAAAAAACAGCTAAAATAGTTTTGAGGTTGGTTGAATATCGTTTTTCTACAAATTCAGGTATGGTATATAAACCCTTTTCAATGAAGATGGGCAAAAAGTATTTACCAACAATAATTAAGGTTATCGCCGCCATCCATTCATAGGACGCAATGGCTAAAACAGATGCAAATCCAGAGCCAGACATTCCTATAAATTGTTCTGCTGAAATATTTGCTGCAATAAGCGATGCACCAATAGCCAACCATGGTAATGATTTACTGGCTAAAAAATAATCGTCAGCGTTTTTTTGATGTCCGTCTTTTTCACGAGACACCCATAATCCTAAGCCTAAAATCAAAATGGCGTAAGCCACAAATATGGCTTAATCCCAAAATTCAAATCTTGCTGTCATAGCTATATTTAGTTTAGTTGGATCAAATATAAATAATGCAAATTAATAAACGTAAAAAATACATTTATTAATTTTTTTTAATCAAAATTATAACTCTAGTTAGTATATTTGTATTCCAACTAAATTTAAGATAAACTAATGTATTCAGTAAATCACATTTATAAGCCTGAAGAAAACTTAAACTATTTAGAAGTAAAAACTAGTAATAAGGATACTTATGCTTTGATACAATTGAATGAAGGTGCTAGTCTCCAAAAATTAACCATAAATAATTTTGATTTAATTGAAGATTTAAATCCTTTAGATTATGCTAACACTTATGCTTCCTCTATTCTTTTTCCTTTTGCTAATAGAATAAAAGATGGCAATTACTCTTTTAATGATACCAATTACCAATTAGCCATTAATGAAGTAGACCGAAATCATGCACTACACGGCCTAGTTTATAATAAAACATTTGAGGTTTTAGACAAGAAATCAAATGAAAGTTTTGCTTCAGTTAAATTGATATATCATGAAGAAAATCAATCTATTGGATTTCCATTTATTTATAAAATAGAATTAGAATATATTTTTAATAAGAGCAAATTAGATTTAAAAGTAACAGTAACAAACACTGGTAGTAAATCCTTTCCTTTTACACTAGGATGGCATCCGTATTTTGTATCAAAAAAACTGAGTGAAAGTGTTTTAAAATTTGAAAGCTTCGAAAAACTAGTATTCGATGATAGAATGATTACCAAAAAAACTGAGGATATTGAAACTTCATACTTAAATCTTGATGTTGAAAATTTAGATGATTGCTGGGTTTTAGATGATACCGAAGTGTTTTTTGAAACTCCAGAATATAACTTACACATTTTGTCCTCTGAAAAAAATAGTTTTCTACAAACTTATATACCTCCTCGAAAAAATACCATAGCTATTGAGCCAACCACTGGGGTTTCTGATAGTTTTAATAATAAAATAGGTTTACAAACTTTAAACCCTAAGGAAACCTATAAACTTACATGGACGTTAAAACTAGACTAAAATTTTAAATAAATTATTATGAATGTTAATCTTGCCGATACTATAAAAAAAGAATTTATAGACACCTTCAATAGTGATCCTTTAATGGTTTTTTCTCCTGGACGAATTAATATTATTGGAGAACATACTGATTATAATGACGGTTTTGTATTTCCAGCAGCTGTAAATAAAGGCATAATTACAGCACTTTCAAAAAGCACAACAAGCAAATCAACGGTTACAGCATCTGATTTTAATGATACTATAACATTCGAAATTGATACTATTTCACCTTTGCCAAAAGAAAGCTGGGGTAATTATATTTTGGGGGTTATTGCCGAAATTCAAAAAAAAAATAAAAAAGTTGGTGATTTTAATATGGTTTTTGGTGGAGATATTCCTTCAGGTTCTGGTATGTCATCATCGGCAGCACTCGAAAATAGTGTTGTTTTTGGACTCAATGAATTGTTTGATTTAGGCTTAGATAAAACAGAAATGATTTTTATTTCTCAAAAAGCTGAACATAATTACGTTGGCGTTAATTGTGGAATTATGGATCAATACGCAAGTATGTTTGGTATAAAAAATCATGCATTGCTTTTAGATTGTCGCTCTATTGAAGCTAGACCTTTTGAAATTAATTTCGACAATCATGAGCTAATGCTTATCAATACCAACGTAAAGCATAGTTTATCGGATAGTGCTTATAATGACAGACGTTCTGTTTGTGAAAAAATCTCTGAAATGCTCAATATAAAAGCCTTAAGAGATGCTACTGAGGATAATTTAAAACAAATTGATAATAAAGTGAGTGATGAAGATTACCAAAAAGCCTTATTCGTAATTCAAGAAAACAGACGTGCAGAACAAGCTTCAAAAGCCATGGAAGATGGCGATTTACAAAAACTGGGGAAACTTATTTATGCCTCTCATGATGGTCTAAAAAATCAATATAAAGTAAGCTGTGATGAGCTGGATTATTTAGTGAAACAAGCTAAATTGAATAAAAATGTTTTAGGTGCAAGAATGATGGGTGGTGGTTTTGGAGGTTGTACTATTAATTTAATAGCAACAGAAGAAGTTGAAGCCTTTAAATTATTTATAACAGATGCTTACAAAAATCAATTTGATAAAGACTGTTCTATTTATTCTGTTGAACTTTCTGACGGTACACATATAATAAATTAATTTATACTTTATTGCAAATGAATTCTGACTTACAAGATTATTCACATAAACGATTAAATATACTTACAGGTGAATGGGTTTTAGTATCACCACATCGCGCTAAACGCCCTTGGCAAGGACAGAACGAAGCCGTTAATAATGAGATACGTCCTTCACACGATCCAAAATGCTATCTATGTGCTGGTAATACCAGAATTAATGGCGAAATAAATCCGAAATATCAAGACGTATTTGTTTTTACAAATGATTTTGCTGCATTACAAAGCGATTCACCAACTTTTTTAGTGGAGGACGGTTTATTAACCGCTAAAAGCGAACAAGGTATTTGTAAGGTTATATGTTTTAGTCCAGATCACTCAAAAAGTTTAGCCGATATGGAGCCTAAAGATATTGAAAAGGTAGTTTTCGCATGGCAAGAACAATATAAAGAACTTGGTGAAAACGATTTGATAAATTACGTTCAAATATTTGAAAACAAAGGGGCCGTAATGGGTTGTAGCAATCCGCATCCGCACGGGCAAATTTGGAGCCAATCAACACTTCCTAACGAAGTTGATAAAAAAAACACCCAACAATTAAACTATTTTAATAAAAATAATAGTAGTCTTTTAGGCGATTATTTAAAACAAGAATTAGAAAAAAAAGAACGCATTATATTTGAAAATGAAGCTTTTGTTGTCCTTATACCGTTTTGGGCGATATGGCCTTTTGAAGCTATGATAGTTCCAAAAAAACATCAAAAGAATATTCTAGAGTTTAAAAATGATGAGTCCTTTTGTTTTGCAGAAGCTATTTCGGTTTTAACAAAAGCTTACGATAAGCTTTTTAATACCTCATTTCCATATTCTAGTGGTATTCACCAAGCACCTACAAATGGAGAACTTAACGCCCACTGGCACATGCACATGAGTTTTTATCCTCCATTATTACGAAGTGCTACTGTTAAGAAATTTATGGTAGGTTACGAAATGTTTGGTTCACCTCAACGCGATATAACCGCTGAAAGTGCTGTAAAAATGATTAAGGCATTACTGTAAAGTAGTTTTATCAATTTATACTATTTCATAATTTTAAAAGTTATATTTTTGAATTATTAATGATTCTCAACATATAGACATTTCTCAATGACACGTTTCTTTTACATAGTATTTACATTGGTTTTTTTAATATTTTGGAGTTCCTGTAGAAAAGATTTCGACTTTTCACCAAGCACAGGAAATCTGGAATTTTCAAAAGATACGGTGTATTTAGATACTATTTTTAAAGATATTGGATCAAGCACCTACAATTTAAAAGTTTATAATAGGAGTAATAATGATCTATTTATTCCTTCTGTAAGACTTGCATCTGGTCAAAACTCAAATTACCGATTAAATGTTGACGGTATTGCTGGAAAAGTGTTTAATAATGTTGAAATTTTAGCAAAAGACAGCCTATACATTTTTATTGAAACCACTTTTGATACTAATGTTACACCATTAACTCAAATTCAATTTTTAGATACTGATGCTATTGAATTTGATTCAGGTCCAAACCTTCAAAAAGTTGAATTAGTAACACTTGTTCAAGATGCTATTTTTATCTATCCAAATAGAGATAATGCTACCAAAATTATAGAAACACTAACATTGAATGTTGGCGGTGAATTGATTGAAACCGAATTACAAGGTCGGGAACTTTTATCTGATGAACTTACCTTAACAAACATTAAACCTTATGTTATATATGGTTTTGCAGCAGTACCGAATGGAGAAACATTAACTATTGATGCTGGTGCGCGATTATATTTTCATTCAGATTCTGGAATTATTGTTTCTGACGGCGCTTCTTTGCAAGTTAATGGTGCTTTAAGTAACGACCAAGACGCTTTAGAAAATGAAGTGATTTTTGAGGGCGATCGATTGGAACCAAATTTTTCAGATGTTCCTGGACAATGGGGCACCATTTGGCTGGTTAACGGTAGTGTGAATAACACTATTAACTATGCCACCATTAAAAACGCCACCGTTGGTATTTTATGCGATGGTAATCCTGATGATGCAACTAACAAACTAACTGTCACTAACTCGCAAATATATAATTCTAGTAGCTTTGGTGTTTTAGGGAGAAACACCTCTATTGCTGGAGAAAATTTAGTTATAAATAATGCAGGACAATCCTCTTTTGCAGGCACTATTGGCGGAAAATATAATTTTTCACACAGTACCATTGTTAATTATTGGAATAATGGTTTTAGAAGATTTCCTTCTTTATTACTTAACAATTTTATATTAGATGAAGATAATAATGCCACAATTGCAGATTTAGCAGAAGCAAACTTTAATAATTGTATTATTTACGGAAACGATAATCCTGAAATTCTTTTAGATGAAATTGAAGATGAAGCGGTTACATTCAATTTTAAATTCACCAATTGTTTAATTCGTTTTGAAGACAATAACAACAACGTTACAGGTGCCAATTACGATCTAACTGATACAAAACGTTACGAAAATTGTATTTTTAATGCCAATCCAGATTTCTTGGATACTGAATTTAATAAGTTAATTATTGGAGATGAATCGGCAGCAATCAATATGGGACTTACAATATTTGCTAATCAGGTGCCTTTTGATATACTCAATACAGATAGAACCACTTCTCCTGATTTAGGAGCGTATCAACATATTACATTTCCTAAGGAAGATTGATGTGTTTTTTATCCTTAAGCCATAGCCCTTTCGTGATGTTGTTTTTTTAATATCCTCGTTTGGAAATCTGAGTTTGAGCCAGTTTTTTGATGCTTATGTTTTACTTATATCATGAAGTATTAAAAGACTTTGATTAAATTAAACCTATCTTTATAACTATGAAATTAAAATTATTGTCTTGCGATGCTCAGCGACCAGATAGAAGAGCGATAGCCAAATGTATTATAGAAATTTCGTCTCATATTGATGATGCCTTATCACATGAACTTACAGATATACTACTAGAAGGAGATGCCGTTGATATTGAGGTGAAAGATAAAAATTCTGGTTCTGCTTTAAGAGCGTTAAGAAAACTAAGTATTGACTACGAAATTATAGAATGAATTAATAAATACGATACTAAGCTGAGCGAGTTTCTTTGGTGAAATAATATTCAATTATAGAAAACTCCTTTAGCTAATTCCGTAAAAATTATATCACCCTGACTTATTTACAGCATATGATTGCTAAAATTTACGATACAACACGTTTGGTAGAGTTTATGAACAAAGCCAGTAAAATCAATTTTAAGTAATAACCATATTTTTAGACTAGACAAACAAAACTAATTATTTCACTTATACCAATTTTAAAATTAGTAACCTCAATAGTAAACTACAATTTAGCATTTATAACAAATAATCAATAACATCAATTAACAACATAAAATATAGCAACTAGATGTGTTAACGATTGCAGCGTTATTCTTTTTTAAATGATTGAAACCAAAATATTTTTGGGTTGAAGATACCACAGCGAAGCTTTAAAAAACATAGTAGAAAGCGTGTTAAAAAGCAAAAAAAATCCCGCGTAAAGCAGGATTTTTTAATATAAGTTAGTTTTTTAAACAAACAAAGGCTTATCTTTCATCATAGCATTTACACTAGCCTTAACAGCTCTTAAAACAGCTTCATTATCAAAATTTGTAATTACTTCATCTATCATGTCAACAATGGTAGCCATATCCGCTTCTTTCAAGCCACGAGTGGTAACCGCCGAAGTACCTAAACGTATTCCTGAGGTTACAAAAGGTGATTTATCATCAAAAGGTACCATGTTTTTGTTTGCAGTAATATCAGCCTTAACAAGAGCTTGTTCAGCATCTTTACCAGATACATTTTTATTACGTAAATCAATCAACATCATATGGTTATCAGTTCCTCCCGAAATAATATGATACCCTTTGTCAACCAAAGCTTTAGCCATAGCTGCAGCATTTTTCTTTACTTGCAATTGGTACTGTAAGAATTCATCGGTTAATGCTTCGCCAAAGGCAATGGCCTTTGCAGCAATAATGTGCTCTAAAGGTCCGCCTTGATTTCCTGGGAAAACGGCAGAATCTAATAAAGATGACATTTTACGTAAACTTCCATTTTTTAAAGTGATTCCGAATGGATTATCAAAATCTTGTCCCATCATAATCATACCTCCTCTTGGACCTCTTAAAGTCTTGTGTGTAGTAGTTGTAACTATATGACAGTGTGGAAGCGGATCATTTAAAATACCTTTAGCAATTAATCCGGCAGGATGTGAAATATCAGCCAATAAAATAGCACCAACACTATCTGCAATTATTCTAAAACGTTTAAAATCGATATCACGAGAATATGCCGAGGCACCAGCTATAATTAATTTTGGCTGTTCCTTTATAGCAATTTCTTGAATTTTATCATAATTTAAAACACCTGTTTCTTCATCAACTCCGTAAAATGAAGGGGTATATAATTTTCCTGAAAAATTTACTGGCGAACCGTGAGTTAAATGCCCACCGTGAGACAAATCGAATCCTAAAATTTTATCACCTGGCGTTAAACACGCATGATAAACCGCTGTATTGGCCTGACTACCAGAGTGTGGTTGCACGTTTACATAAGCTGCTCCAAACAAGGCTTTTGCTCTATCAATAGCTATTTGCTCTACTTCATCAACCACTTCGCATCCACCATAATAACGCTTTCCAGGGTACCCTTCGGCGTACTTGTTCGTTAATACAGAACCTGCAGCTTCCATAACTTGTTGGCTAACAAAATTCTCTGATGCTATAAGTTCTATACCGAGTAATTGACGCTCTTTTTCAGCTTCAATAAGTTCAAAAATTTGTTCGTCGCGTTGCATAAATTTATTTTCTTTTTAAATATTGGGTAAAAATAACAAATAGAATAGTTAAATTCATCAAAAAACATATATTTACCACGAAGTTTTTAACCATTTTATTAACGTTTGAATAAAATTTAATTTTAAGAAATTTTATTCATTTAAAATGAAAAAATTGTTTAGGTTTGAATAGAATTTAATAAAAACAAACACCCTTTAAGTTATGCCATTATCAGCTAACAATCCAGATAGAAAGTCGTGGTTACACGTCGATAAAAATTCAGATTTTCCAATACAAAATATACCTTTTGGTGTGTTTTTAACTCGTGATGATATCATTACGATTGGCAGCCGTATAGGTGACACCGCTATAGATTTAGGGGCCTTACACCAACTAGGTTATTTTGAAGGTATCCCGCTAACAGATGATATTTTTCTTCAAGATTCCTTAAATGATTTTATTGCAGATGGCCGTAAAACATGGCGTGCCGTTAGAGATAGAATTGCTGAAATTTTTGATAGTAATAACAAAACTTTAAAAGAAAATACAAAGCATAAGGAAATTGTATTGTTTCGTTTAGATGAAATTGAAATGCAACTGCCTGTACAAATTGGAGATTATACCGATTTTTACTCAAGTATTGAGCATGCTACCAATGTTGGCACGATGTTTAGAGACCCCGATAATGCATTATTGCCAAACTGGTTACACATACCTGTGGGCTATCATGGTAGAAGTTCATCTATCATACCTTCAGGCATTCCTATACATCGTCCTCAAGGGCAAACCTTACCCAATGGCGCAACAGAGCCTATTTTCGGACCAAGTAAATTAATTGATTTCGAATTGGAAATGGCGTTTATCACTACAGATGCTAACGATTTAGGAGAACCAATTCCAATTGAGGAAGCCGAAGAATATATTTTTGGTTTGGTGCTATTAAACGATTGGAGCGCCAGGGATATCCAAAAATGGGAATATGTGCCACTAGGTCCTTTTTTAGCCAAAAACTTCGCATCTTCAATTTCCCCATGGATTGTAACATTAGATGCCTTAGAACCATATAGAGTAAAAAGTCCAAAACCGCTGAAACCACAATTGGATTATTTGAAATATAAAGGCGAAAAAAGCTATGATATTAATTTAGAAGTTGCCATTCGACCTAAAGGTGCTAAAGAAACAGTGGTTAGTAATTCAAATTTTAAATATATGTACTGGAACATGGTACAACAATTAGCACATCATACCATTAATGGATGCCCAGTAAATTCAGGAGATATGATGGGAAGTGGTACTATCTCTGGGCCTACTGAAGATTCTTATGGCTCCATGTTAGAACTCACTTGGAAAGGCGAAAAACCACTTAAAATGAAAGATGGTACGGAACGTAAGTTTATAAATGATAACGATACCGTTATTATGCGTGGTTATTGCGAAAAGGATGGTACAAGAATTGGTTTTGGTGAAGTATCAACCAAATTACTTCCAATATACACAAAAAAGTAGTATTAATCTTATAATTATTGTAATTTTTATTCATTTCGTCGGATTTATTAGTATTTAAACCTTGTTTTTAGTATTTTGGCACTAATATTGAAAGTGTGACCAAATAACCTAAACTTTTGACTTATGAAAAAATTATTACTTTCTACGTTTGTATTAACATTACTAATGGCTTGCAGTACACGTAGGCAAATGGAAAAAACAATTAGCTACGGCAATTACGATCGTGCTATAAACGATGCTATAGGTAAATTAGAAATCAATAAAGACCGAAAAGGTAAAACCGATATTATCATACTACTTGAGGAAGCATTTAATAAGGCTGTTTTACGTGATTTAGATAATATTAATTTCTTAAAGAAAGATAACAATCCAGAAAGCTATATTGGTATTTTTGATACTTATATAAGTCTAGATAACCGTCAAGAGCGTATTAAACCACTTTTACCACTTTATATTAAGGATAGACCAATAAATTTAAATTTCAACGATTATACAGATGAAATAATCGATTACAAAAACAGTGCATCGCTTCAACTTTATAATAATGCCAGTGCGCTATTAAACTCTAATAATAAACTTGATTTTAGAGTAGCCTATGATCTATTGAGTAACATAGAAAACATCAATCCAAATTATAAAAACGTACGCGAATTGATGGAAATAGCGCATCAAAAGGGAACGGATTATGTTTTAGTTGATATGGTAAATGATTCAGGTAAAATTATTCCTATACGTTTAGAAAACGATTTATTAAATTTTAGTAGCTACGGATTAAGTAACTTTTGGTCCGTTTACCATGGTACTCCGGAAGAAAAAGTGGATTATGATTTTAATATGCGTGTTAATTTAAGAGGTATAAATATTTCTCCAGAGCAAATTAAAGAGCGCCAAGTTATTAAAGAAAAGCAAGTGGCTGATGGTAAAAAAGATTTGATTGAAAATGGTAAAGTTGTAAAAGACAGTCTTGGAAACACGATTAAAATAGACAATTTAAAAACTGTACGTTGTGAGTATTATGAATTTACTCAATTTAAAGCATCACAAGTATCAGGTAATGTAGAATATGTAAATTTAAAAACCAAGCAATTGGTAGACGCCTTTCCTGTAACTAGTGAGTTTGTTTTTGAACATATTTATGCCACTTCAAGAGGCGATAGAAGAGCTTTAGAAACAAATTTAATCCCATTTTTAGATAGGCGCGCTGTCCCCTTCCCTACTGAAGAACAAATGATTTACGACACTGGAGAAGATTTAAAACTTCAACTTAAAAGCATCATTAATTCATATTCATTTACCCGATAAATAAAAACCATTCCAAAATAATTTTGCTGTTAGCAGTATAAAACTTACTTTTAGTTGGAATTAATTTTAAAAACTAAAAAATGGAAGCATATTGTGTAAAGTGTAAGTCTAAAAGAGAAATGAAGGATGCTGCTGAAACTACTATGAAAAATGGTAGAAAAGCTATGAAAGGTAAATGTCCAGTGTGTGATACTGGCATGTTTAGAATAATGGGTAAATCATAAAATTACTCACATCTTAAAAATAATAAAAACTCCTAAAGACATTTAGGAGTTTTTATTATAATTTTTTTTGAAGTATCAACATTAAACAAAACCCATAACTAACTATCTATAAATTGAATGTAATGATGGTAGCGTTCAAAAATTTGAATGACATAATTATAAGGTTCAATACCGCGCACATAACCATATTTAACTGCAGAATCGCGATAATTTTTTGGTTGACTAAGTTGCAAAATTACATCCTCAACATTATTGTCCCAAACGGTTGAATCTAACCCTCTTTTTTCGGCTAGTTTTTGAGCGTCCTTAACATGATATAAGCCACAATTGTAAGATGCCATAGTAAACTTAATGCGTTGAATAGAATCTGGAATATTTTCAAAATCCTTATATAAATTATTTAGATATTTAATGCCCCCTTTAATACTTTGTTCTGGGTCTTTTCTATTAATTACCCCAAGTTCTTCTGCTGTTTTTGGCATGAGTTGCATCAAGCCTTCGGCATCTGCCCATGAACTATTTTGAGGATCAAATCTAGATTCTTGATAAACCAAGGATGTTACAAGTCGCCAATCCCAATCTAATTTTTCAGAATGTTTTTTTATTAAATCATCGTAAGGGCTTATTTCCTGATTGTTTAAACTGTAAAAATCACTTTTCACACGCCTCCTGTAGTCTTTCTTATTCTTAAAATACTTGTTATAGATAACATTATAATCTACCTTCTTTTTTATTTTGGCTAACCAAGTATTGGTGGCTTTTAATAATTTTGGCGATTCGTGTCGTGTTGCCCAACCAATACGTTGCGAAAAACTTACGGGCACATCAATATCTAAAACAGGATAGTACGATGCCATAATATGTGCTATATTATAATCGGCGATGGTGTATTTAATCTCACCATTAACAACCTTTTTAATAATTTTATCAGTAGCCATATCACCTGGGAGCTCATCTATATAGATTTTTCCACCTAATTCTTCTGATAGATTAATTATTCTTTCTTTATATGCCGATTTTCCACGTATTGAAACCGTATCTTGAATAAGCTCTATAGCATCGTTTACCAAAGCGTTTTCTAACTTATGCCAATGCATCGTCCTCCATTCATCTGGCTTTTTCTGCACGAGTACTTGCTTGGTTAAGTATAGATAATCTGTAAATGAAACATCTTCTTTTCTACTTGATGTAATGGTTAATCCATGAGCTAAAATATCACCTTCACCACTATTTAGTTTGTCGAATAGCTCGTCTACATTTTTTACTACGATAATTTCTAAAGAAACATCTAAATATTTGGCAAATCGTTCTAATAACTCAAATTCGTAACCCATAGGGCGACCTTTATACAAAAAATAAGTAGTGCCACTATAAACAGTTAGCGCTTTTAAGGTTCCAGATTTTTTTATATCAGACAAGTCTTTATAAATCGTCCCACCGTTATTTTGTGCTTTCTTATTTCTATCCTGATTGAGACATGAAGCAAATAGCATAAAGAAGAGCCCTATGAATATAAATTTTATGTATAACAGCGTTTTCAATTTTACATGATTTAGATTAATATTTCTTTCTATATTGAATATACTAACCATTGATAATGGTTAGTATATTCAATATTTGACTTAAAATAAACAAAAAAATCAAGAAATTAAAATAGGCTTAGGAAAAGCAACCTTTATGAAAATTTCTAATTTAAAAAATTTCCTGAAACAATCTGTTTTAAATTTTTAGTAGAATGGTTATATAAGTAAACCCAGGCCTTAATTTTGGTGTTATCTTCAATAAAAATAGTAGTCAACTCTTTTTTGAATAAATGGGGTTTTGAGTATTTTTCACCAATACCTTCATAATCATCTAAAACTTTAAAAACCTCTATTGGATTGTTTATTTTAAAAACACGTCCATAAACACGATTTGAATTATTTTCACTAATAATGGCTCCAGGATACCACGAAACCATAAATAAATGTCCTTGAAAATAACCTTTATCTATAAATTCAGAATGTTTTGCTAAAAATTTAGACATCTCGTTACCTGATTTTTTTTGTAGCGTGCCGTAAACAAATAAGAATGCTGAATTCATTAAACTACAGCTAAATAAATCGATTCAATTCAATCTCGTTAATAGATCCGTGAGAATCATGTGTAACCACTACCCCATTTTTAATGACCAAGAGTTGAGGAGATTCATGCATCACCTTAAATTTACTGGCTATCTCATTAGAAATAGCTCTGTAATTCAACAAATCTAAATAATATAAATCTAAATCTTTTTCTGTAAGTTCGTAATTACTAACAAACTGACGCATCACCATACTACTAATTCCACACCGTGTGGAATGTTTGAAAATAACCTGCGTTTTTGTAGTCGATTTATTTTCTATATGATTCAATTGCTGTATATCATTTAAAGGAATCCAAGGCAAATCCTTTTCTTCTTTTCCATCTCCTGAATTTCCAAATATTTTATTAAATAATCCCATAATGTTTTAAATTGTTTTATACTAAGTCGTAACCTATTCTAAATCTTACAGACTGACTAAAAGTCACAATATCACTGCGTTAAACCGCCATTTTGTCTTAAAAATTTAGTTGGTAAGATTATTGACTTATTAATAATGTAAAAGTAAATAATAAAAATATTCCTGCCTTCGCGGAGATGATAAAAAATTATAATAATGAACTTAAATAATTATACAATAAAATCGCAAGAAGCCATACAGCAAGCCCAACAGATTGCTCAAGGTTTCGGACATCAGCAAATTGAAAACGAACATATTTTTAAAGGTGTTTTTGAAGTTGATGAAAACGTACTACCATTCATTTTAAAAAAATTGAATGTTAACATTACTATTCTAAAACAAGCTTTAGAAAAACAACTTGAAAGCTTTTCCAAAGTTTCAGGCGGAGAACTGATGTTATCTAGAGACGCAGGCAAAACTCTTAACGAAGCATCTATCATTGCTAAAAAAATGAAAGATGAATACGTATCCATTGAACATCTTATTTTATCAGTTTTTAAATCAAATAGTAAGATTGCACAAATGCTAAAAGACCAAGGCGTCACTGAAAAAGGCTTAAAAGCAGCCACTGATGAATTGAGACAAGGCGAAAATGTTACGTCACAAAGTCAAGAGGAAACTTATAATTCATTAAATAAATATGCGAAAAATTTAAACCAATTAGCGAAAGACGGAAAATTAGATCCAGTTATTGGTCGTGATGAAGAAATTCGAAGAATTCTTCAAATTTTATCTCGAAGAACGAAAAACAATCCTATTCTTGTTGGCGAGCCTGGAACGGGTAAAACCGCGATTGCAGAGGGATTAGCACATAGAATTATAGATGGTGATATTCCTGAAAACTTAAAAAATAAGCAAATTTTCGCCTTAGATATGGGTGCACTAATTGCTGGTGCAAAATACAAAGGGGAATTTGAAGAGCGTTTAAAAGCTGTGATAAAAGAGGTTACAACTAGCGAAGGTGATATTGTGTTATTTATTGACGAAATACACACGCTTGTTGGCGCTGGTGGCGGACAAGGTGCCATGGATGCAGCCAATATTTTAAAACCAGCTTTGGCACGTGGTGAGCTGCGCGCTATTGGCGCAACCACTTTAGATGAATATCAGAAATATTTTGAAAAGGATAAAGCTTTGGAACGTCGTTTTCAAAAAGTGATGGTTGATGAACCTGATACGGAAAGTGCTATTTCTATTTTACGTGGTATTAAAGAAAAATATGAAACACACCATAAAGTACGTATTAAAGATGAGGCTATTATTGGTGCCGTTGAATTATCGCAGCGCTATATTACAAATCGGTTTTTACCAGATAAGGCCATCGATTTAATGGATGAAGCAGCCTCTAAATTGCGGATGGAAATCAATTCTAAACCTGAAGAATTGGATGTTTTAGACAGAAAAGTGATGCAGTTAGAAATTGAAATTGAAGCCATAAAACGCGAAAAAGATGAATCGAAATTAAAATCTTTACGATCCGATTTAGCTAATTTAAAAGAACAGCGTAATGCCATTAATGCGAAATGGAAAAGTGAAAAAGAAGTGGTTGATAATATTCAAAATATAAAACAATCTATTGAAAACTATAAGTTAGAAGCTGAAAAGGCAGAACGTGAAGGTGATTATGGAAAAGTAGCTGAATTACGCTACGGTAAAATAAAAGAAGCACAAGAAGAATTAGAACTATTTCAAAAGAAACTTCAAGAACAATCGGAAACATCTTTAATAAAAGAAGAAGTAACTTATGATGACATTGCTGAAGTTGTGGCAAAATGGACGGGAATTCCTGTTACTAAAATGGTACAAAGCGAACGTGAAAAACTTTTAAAACTTGAAGACGAATTGCATAAACGTGTGGTTGGGCAAGAAGAAGCCATAGAAGCCGTTAGTGATGCGGTTAGACGAAGTCGAGCAGGTTTACAAAACCCAAAAAAGCCTATTGGAACCTTCCTGTTTTTAGGAACTACCGGTGTGGGCAAAACGGAACTGGCTAAGGCTTTAGCTGAATATTTATTTGACGATGAAAATGCCATGACTCGTATTGATATGAGTGAGTATCAAGAACGACATGCAGTAAGCCGATTAGTTGGTGCTCCTCCAGGATACGTAGGTTATGATGAAGGTGGACAACTTACTGAAGCCGTTAGACGCAAACCGTATTCAGTAGTGTTGCTAGATGAAATTGAAAAAGCGCATCCAGATACTTTTAATATTCTTTTGCAGGTTTTAGATGAAGGCCACTTAACAGATAATAAAGGGCGTGTGGCTGATTTTAAAAATACGATAATCATTATGACTTCTAACATAGGAAGCACCATAATTCAAGAGCGGTTTGAAGCTACAAAAAATATTGATTCGGCTATTGAAGCAGCAAAAGTAGATGTATTAGCCTTATTGAAGCAAAGTGTTCGTCCTGAATTCTTAAACAGAATAGATGATACGGTAATGTTTACGCCTTTAAGTAAAGGAGATATTTTAAAGATAGTTGGTTTACAACTTAAAGGCATTAAAAAAATGATAGCGCAACAGGGCATTACTTTTGATGCTACGGAAGAAGCCATAAATTATTTAGCAGTTAAAGGTTATAATCCAGAATATGGTGCCAGACCTGTAAAGCGTGTAATTCAAAAAGAAGTTTTAAATGCATTGAGTAAGGAAATTTTATCAGGAAAAGTAACTACGGATAGTATTATTTTATTGGATGCGTTTGATGATAATCTAGTATTTAGGAATCAAGCCGATTTGGTGACCGAAGAATTTTAAAATAAAGCGACTTTTTCTGTAATATGTTATTAAGAATAGAGTCTATATAAATGGTTGGTTGTCTGTTTAATCGCAGACGGTTTAAAAGCAACATGAATCTTGAGAGAGAGAATTGTTGCTTTTTTTTCAATTATTTTTGGTTGCATATAGTTTGTGTTAATTGGAATAATTATGTAAATTCCAACATGGGAATCATTAAATACTTAAAATTAAAAGACACTGAAGTTTTTGTCTTTGATGAGTTTATTATTAATCAAATTAATGAAGGTGTTGTTATTGAAAGTAACCATAACGTCGTTTTAAATAATATTGTTCAAGAGTATTTCTCTGGCAAAAACATGGTATATATTTCAAATAGAGTAAAATCATATTCTGTAAATCCGCTCATTTATTCCGAAACCAAAAAAATACCAAATTTATTGGCTATGGCTATTATTCCTAAAACTGAACTAATGCGAAAGAATGCAGAGTACGAATTAAAGTTTTTTGATAAACCTAGTCAAATTTTTGATTCATTGAGTGAAGCTTTAGTATGGGCATTTAAAATTATAGAACAGGATAGGCCTCGTATAATTTCATAGGTTATTCATTATCTTTCAAACTCTTATTTATATATCATATTGATAAAAATTTAAGAAGAAAAATATTTATATCTTATTTATAAAGAAAATAATTAAGAATTAAAATATTTTTGTAATAAATCGTTCAACTCATTACAACTTTTACCGTTAATCTAAAAATGTGTTAATTATATTAATTTACATAATTTAATTTATAAATTAGCTATTATGCAAGTTCCTAAACCTATACACAAAACCCTTTCAAAATAAAATTTCATATTGATAATCAATATGTTAAAGCTCTCTACAACAAATGAATATATCCAACTACACTGATTATACACTTTTAAAACCAACTTTAAGAGAACGAGACATTATAAATTTATGCGATGAAGCCAAACAACATCGTTTTTATGGTATATGTATAAATAGTTGTTACGTAGCATTAGCAAAACAAATTTTAAATAATAGTGCAGTAAAAATTTGTTCGGTTGTAGGCTTTCCATTAGGCGCTACAGCAACCTCATCAAAAGTTTATGAAGCCAAAAAAGCGATTACAGATGGTGCTGATGAGATTGAGATGGTCATGAATTTGGGTTTTCTAATTAGTAAAAATTATGTTTCGGTACTAAAAGATATTAGTGATGTTAAGTTAGCCATTGGCCAAACACCTTTAAAAGTTACTATAGAAATTTCAGAATTAAGTAAAAATGAAATTATAAAAGCCTGTGAAATTTGTTTAGATGCTAAGGCCGATTTTATAAAAACTTCAACTGGATTTTCAAAAAGCGGTGCTACTTTAACCGCTGTGAAAATAATTAAAAAAACAATTAAAGATAAAGCCTTTATTCATGCCTTTGATGGTATTGATGACTATGAAACCGCATTAAAATATTTAGAAGCTGGAGCTGATAGAATTGGTACTTCTGTTAATTTAGAAGCCGTTACCAAAGCTCAAATGATTAGAAACACTAAAGTCTATAAAAGTTATATTGAAAGTCGTGAAAAATCAAATGTTTTTGATTCAAATACCGTTAAAAACCAAATTTAAAATTTATCTTTATTTTTCTGTATTCATATAAATAATCACTCATTAAATTAATATTTAATCTATTTTAAATACTAGTTTTTGAATAACAAGTGGTTTTTTTATGACTATTTATTAAAAGCTCATTATCTTTTGAAAGCTATTTTTATGATTGATAAATATTTAATTATTACTACTATAATTTTAACACTTTTTTCTTGTAAGGATAAACCAAAAATAAACACCGAAAAAGAAGTCTTAACAAGGCATTATTACTTTATAAGGCACGCCGAAAAAGATAGATCTAACCCAAATAATGACAATCCAGATTTAACAAACGAAGGGATTCTACGAGCCAAAAATTGGAGTGAAATATTAGGAAATATTAAATTTGATGCGGTTTATTCTACGAATTTTAAGAGAACCATACAAACTGCAAAACCAACAGCTGCAAAAAACAATATAAAAATCACCATTTACAAACCCAATAATTTAGATATTGATACTTTTATAAACGATACAAAAGGTAAAAACATACTAGTTGTGGGGCACAGTAATACCATACCCCATTTGGTAAATACTATTATTAAAAAACAAGTATACAAAGATATTGATGACTATAATTACGGGAATTTGTATCATATTACTACAACCAATCATGGAGTTTCAGGTTATGAACTCATAATTTATTAACAACAATATTTTCAATTTTAATTTTAGAGAGTAACTCAAGTTTGCCATTTTCAAATGTCATGTCTAAAGTTTCTAAAGCAGCATCATCTTCTTTAGGTTTGTAATTATTATAATCTACAAAACGAATCCCTTCAACGTAACGTTCATTATAAGCTTCGCGAAAGCGTAAACCTATACCATCATTTTCTTCATAAGAATAAGCTAGATAATCGACTTTAAAAGTTTTGGTATTTATCCAATAGATAAAAACATCTTCAAAATCTTCACCACCGGCCTCTTCATTAAAAGTGACCTCAATTTTATAATATGCTGCCCCATTTATATTTGTCTTTTCTAAGAATAATTTATTAACCGCTTTTCCTTCCAGACCATAAGGCAAAACCGAAAAATAGTGAACCGAATTAACCGAAGCACTATACTTTAAAGCCATGGAATCTCTTACTGCCACAGAGAATTTATTAACAATCCTTTGAAAACCCTCGTTATCTATAACATCTTTTATTTGAGCTACGGTATCGGTATATTGATTAGATTCAACTCTAAATTCACGTTCTAAAACAAATTTGCCATGATTACGAAAAGCGCGATAATGTTTATCTCTAAAATCAAAATCTATTGTTGATGAAGAAATAATATCACCACCTGAAATTTCAATCGATTTTCGAACAATAGTATCCGCATCTATAAGCTCGTTTTTACAACTAGAAAGTGATGCAATTACCAGAAATAATAATAGGCTTCTTTTGTTCATAATAAGGTTTTAGTAGTTTGTCTTTAAAATTAATAGATACTTAATCTAAGTGTTTGAATTTAATAGTTTGACCCGAAAACTTTTGTGCTAATATATTTATCGATGATTCTTTAAGCTGAAGCACTCTGGGATAACCTCCTGTAGTTTGACAATCTCGCATCAAAATAATAAGTTTTCCTGATGATGTTAATTGAATTGTTCCCGGGAGTACAGCAGACGTTATAATGGGTTTTAAATCATTTTGAAGAAGTTCCTCCAACTGATAGGCCATTCGGTTATTCGCTTTTGAAATGGTAAATGATTTTGAAAATAACTCATTTCGTTGACTTGCATTTAGAAACCCAAACTCAGGACCTTTAAAAACTTGTAAATATCTTGATTTTATATATGAATCATCAAATTTGAAGCTCGCGTAATGTTTTAAATTCGGTACTGTTGTAACTGAAACTTGCAATGCATCATTTTTTTGAAGCATGACTTGCTTAGTTATATTTTGATACATACTTCTACTTTTCATCACCATTTCGGTCTTAAAACCACCAGAAACAGCCAAATAACATCTAAATCCATTATGTCGTTTACCAAACGACAAAACATCATTAGGTTTTACCAAAATCCTTCTATTAAGTTGAATAAGACTGTTGTTTAGCGTAGCCGACATATCAGCCCCAGCTAGTGCAAAACAAGTATCTATTTGAAATTTTAGCGTAGCACCAGTCATTGTCATCTCTAAAACGGCAGCTTTTTCATCATTTCCTAACAATGTGTTTGCTAGTATAGCCGATTTTGTATCCATAACTCCAGAGTAAGGCACACCATATTCTTGGTATCCAAAGCGCCCTAAATCTTGAATAGTGGAATAAAATCCTGGTTTTAAAATTTTAATCATCAAGCAACGTACTTTCTAATTGATACACATTGGCATCCACCAATGTTTTAATGTCTTGATGCTTTTTTAATGACACTGTATAAAACTGAACTTGATCACCAGCTTTTGCAAAACAGGGCTTTTCTTTTAGAACATCAAAAAAATGAATGGGCGAGTTACCTATAATATTCCAGCCACCTGGACTCACATTGGGATACACTCCTGTTTGATTTCCTCCAATACCAACCGCACCTTTCTCAATGTGTAATCTTGGAGACGATTTTCTAGGCATATATAGTGTCTCATCTAGTCCGCCCAAATACAGAAATCCTGGTAAAAAACCAATAAAACAAACCGTATAAGTGGCTTGCGTATGACGCTTAATAAGCTCTGTTTTTGAGATGCTTTTTTCCTTTGCTATAAAGTCCAAATCTAACCCAAATGTATCATCATAACATACTGGAATTTTCCATAAATTTGACAGATTGTCAGTTTCAAAATCAGAAGACGTATAAATAGTTTTTAAGAAATTTATATCATTTTCAATATTCCTACAAATGGTTTTATAAGTAATTAATAACGAGTTATATGCATGTTTTAATTCAAGTAATTGTTCAATATTTTTATTACTTATTTTAGATTTAAAAATCAATATATCATTTAAAATATTTTCATCAATACGTTGTGGCCATTCTATTAAAATAGCACGCTCGCCAAAGGACTTATATGTTAGCTTAAAAGACATTAACAATCATCTAATTTTATAATCATTTGCTTCCAATTTCTTAGTTAAATTTCGAATCAAATCTATGGCTTTCGGATGGTCGCCATGTACACAAAATGTATCTGCTTTAATATCTATGTTTAAACCCTGAATGGTCTTAACTTTTTTATCAGAAACCATCCTAAAAACATGTTCAAAAACCAAATTGACATCCTCTATTATGGCATTCGCTTCACTTCTAGAAACCAACGTTAAGTCGTTATTATAATTTCTATCAGCAAACGCCTCATAGGTGATTTGAATATTTTCTTTTAAAGCTAAATCTGCAATTATAGATTTGTAAGGCACATACAATTTTATGGGTAAAGCCATGCTTTTCATAACTTCAATAATAACATTGGCAATATTTTCATCAACCACAGCCAAATTATATAGCGCACCATGAGGTTTGATATGATGTAAAGAGGCATTTTCCCTGTTTAATACCTTTATTAAATGGTCTATTTGATTTTTAATCGAAGAAAATAATGCTGCGCACGACATGTCCATGGGTTGTCTTCCAAAATTTTCTTTATCCGGAAAAGAGGGATGTGCGCCAATTTTAACATGGTATTGTTTAGCTAACTTTACTACATCTTGCATCGTATTAAAGTCGCCCGCATGTCCGCCACAAGCAATATTGCACGATGTAATATAAGGCATAAGCTGAGACTCATTATCTATCCCCTCGCCTACATCTACGTTAATATCAATATTTTTATAACCCATCTATATATTTTACATGTATAACAACCTATTGAATGGTGGAATTTAAAGCATAAATAGCAAAACTTCCTAACCAATGCCCACCTTCATAACCATCTTCAAAAATACTTGGCAACGAATAATTTACGTGATTATTTGCAACAAACCTTAAATGACTATATTCTGGCAAATCACTTGCTATTTTATTTAAGCTCCATGCTCGGGAAAAATTTACGCCATCCAAATGTACGAGCTGCCCATCGGTTCTATCAGAAACCAAACCAACATCTAGCCTATAATCTTTGTTTTTCAATTCGGGTAAAAAATCATTTAGCCACGCTTTAAATTCAGCTTTTGGTAACAAACGCTTCATTAAAGCAGCTTCTTCTAAACAGGGTGACAAAAAATCGCTACCGCTTGGTTCCCAACTCATAGGACAGTTTTTATCATTTAAAAAGAACTGTTTTGCACGCTCTGAAATCGCAGTTTTAAGAGCTTCGTGGCTTACCGTTTCCGCATAATCATAAGCAAATGATAATCCGAATGCAGTATTTGGGTGCGTTCCTACGCGCAACGGGTAATTTAGTTTGGGTAAAAAATCAATATATTTTTCTATTATTAAATCGGTTAGCGGTTGTAAATTGGTTTCTAGCTCTCTAGCTATTGGTGCATCCCAAGTATGCAATTCTTCAGCTAGTTTTAGTAACCACGCCCAACCATAAGTCCGTTCAAACGATTTGTTATGCTCGCCTTTAAAGTATTGAATTTCGGTTTCTATTTTTTCTTTTGAAATGTTGTTAAGTAAACGCTTTTTTACTTCCTCAGCTTTATCCATGTTCGGAAACTGTTTTAGTAAACTCACCAAACTCCAATGCCCGTGTACTGCAGAATGCCAATCGAAACAACCATAAAACGCTGGATGCAAATTTCGTGGTGGTTGCAAATCTGAATCACTACCAATGGTTTGCGATAGTTTGTTTGGGTATTCAGTATTCATACAATGCAAAGGTAATTCGACTAAAGTGTTTGCACCTTTTAAATCTAGTTTTGGGATACCATGAATAGATTTTGAATTTGACATGGTATTTAAAGTTTGTTGTGTTTGTTTTTTGGTTTTGCAGTTGAAGATAATAATCGCTAGTAAAATTATGATATACTTTTTCATTTTATAAATTTAGGTTTAAATCTAGTAAAGAAAAAAACTTTTATAAAAACTAAATAAACTAAAAATATTTAAAAGCTAGCGTGAGCATCTTGCTCGTACCGTCAAAGATTGGCTCAAAATTATAAAATCATTCTTACTCATACGGTCACGAGCGTGACGCTCGCACTAGCAAAATAATGAGTACAATTTAAGCTTATATATCTATTTCTAAAACTGTTTGATCTTCTTGATAATTTCTTGCACTACTATATTTCCAATCAATTGGGTTGGTTACAAAACCTGCTTCAACAGGATTATTATGAATATAATCTATTTTCTGCTGAATCACTTTATCGCTCCATAATTCTATAGGTTTGTTATGCTATTGCCAAAATTGAAACTGCTAAACATTACTATTCTTTTTTCCTGTGCGCTTCATCATCCATAACAAATAGTCTTTTCTACTTTCTTGCGGATTTTCTTCAATAGTCTTTATTAATTTTCTAGTTGTAAATCCTTTAAAATCTCTAATTAAACCTGAAGGGTCATCATTTGAAGAACGAAATATTAAATGCACATGACTTGGCATAAAACAATAAGCGTATACTTCCATGCCTTTTTCTACTCTACAATACCTTATACTTTCTTCTAAAACACTAAAATATTCTTAGCGAGTAAAAACATCTAACCAATAAACAGTTGCAAAACTTATAGAATATGCACCTTGTTTATTATAAAATTTATATTTTCTACTCATTCTAATTAAACTTAATTTCACGAATGTGACGCTCGTTATAGCAACTAGTAAAACTGCTGAATTTAAGATTCCTGCCTCCGTAGGAATCTGTTACCCCAACCAACCTTCACGATCCAAACTCCGATACTGAATGGCTTCAGCAATATGAGACCCATTAACAGCATCAACACCTTCTAAATCAGCAATAGTTCTGGAAACTTTCAAAATTCGATCATAAGCTCTAGCCGATAAGTTTAAACGCTCCATAGCCGTTTTTAAGAGTTGTTTAGAGCTTTCATCTAAAATGCAATGTTTTCTAATTTGCTTTGTATTCATTTGTGCATTATAATGCACTGAGTTACTCTCTGTAAAACGTTTGGTTTGTAATTCTCTGGCTTTGGTTACCCGTTTACGGATATCAACCGAGGTTTCCCCTTTTCTATCATCCGAAAGTTTTTCAAAAGGCACGGGGGTTACTTCAATATGAATATCAATCCGATCTAATAACGGACCTGAAATTTTACTTAAATAGCGTTGCATTTCTGCAGGACTAGACGTTACAGGTGCATCAGGATCATTAAAATAACCTCCCGGACTCGGATTCATACTTGCCACCAACATAAACGATGATGGATACGTCACTGTAAATTTAGCTCTCGAAATCGTCACTTCCCTGTCTTCCAAAGGTTGACGTAATACTTCCAAAACACCTCGCTTAAATTCAGGCAATTCATCTAAAAACAACACGCCATTATGAGATAAAGAAATCTCACCCGGTTGTGGAAATGCACCACCACCAACAAGGGCTACATCCGAAATAGTGTGATGCGGACTCCTAAATGGCCGTTGCGCCATCAGTCCAGTATCTTTTACACGACCAACCACCGAATGTATTTTGGTGGTTTCCAAAGCTTCATGCAACGTCATTGGTGGTAAAATACTCGGTAACCGTTTTGCTAACATTGTTTTTCCAGCTCCTGGCGGGCCTATTAAAATAATATTATGGCCACCAGCAGCCGCAATTTCCATACAGCGTTTAATCCCTTCTTGTCCTTTTACATCACTAAAATCAAATTCTGGGAAATCTAGGTTTTTATAAAACTCTTCTCGGGTATTAATTATAGTTTGTTCTAAAGGTTCGCCTTTATCAAAATATTGAATCACTTGTTTAATATTATCAACGCCATATACCTCTAAACCATCAACAATAGCAGCTTCTTTAGCATTTTGAGATGGCAGAATAAATCCTTTATAACCCTCTTCTCTGGCTTTAACTGCAATAGGTAATGCGCCTCTAATAGGTTGTAAACTTCCGTCAAGCGACAATTCGCCCATAATTAAATATTTTTCTAAATCTGGATCTTGAATTTGTTTGGAAGCCGCTAGAATTCCGATGGCTAGTGTTAAATCGTAGGCACTTCCCTCCTTTCGTAAATCGGCAGGTGCCATATTAATGGTTATCTTTTTTCCAGGGATTTTATAACCGTTATTTTGCAATGCCGCAGCAATACGGTAATTACTCTCTTTTATAGCGTTATCTGGTAAGCCAACTAAATGATAACCAATACCAGAATCTACATTTACCTCAACGGTAATAGTTGTCGCTTCCACACCAAAAACGGCGCTACCAAAAACTTTTTTAAGCATATTTTTTGTTTAACGCTTAAATGTAAGAAATGTATTTGGAATCGAGTAATAAATTAGATACTCTAAATCATATCCTTTTTAGTTTTTTCAACTTTTAAAGTATAAGAAAGAACTATATCTGTGTTTATCATCAAATGGATATCGTAATTTCCTTTTTTAGTAAAACGATGCTCAAGTTCTACAATACCGCTATTATAATTTGAATGATTAACTTTGATGTTTTCACTTCTTAAACCACTATTTAAAACAAGACGTATATTTTCAATTTTGGTTTTTTTAGAAATTTTAAATTTAAAAAGCACAACTTCATTCACTACAATTTCTGCAATTAGTGATTTTGGTGCAATTGGGATGATAGCATGTTTAAATGTTTTACCGTAAACTATTGGTGCTTCAACAAATTGACTTAATGCTGTTTTGTTTTTAGTTAATAGCCATTTGGGATCTAAAGGATAATTTCTTTTTACAAACAAATCCGGTTCAACTAAAAAATAGCCGTCATTATAATCTTTCACAAATTTGTTTTCATCTATATTAAAATAGCCACTAGCCATCGTCGCATCAACTAAATACCACTTATTATTAAGTTTTACAGCATTCCATGAATGATTTGGAATATTAATTTCTCCAACATTACGTGTAGTAGTTCTACTGTAACCATCAACTATTTCACAATCTATATCAACTAAGGCAGACATTTCTTTTATCAAATAAGCATATCCTGTACAAATAGTTTTCTTGTCTTCCAGAAGTCTTTCAAACACCTTTGGCAACACTTTAGTCTTCCAGTTTAAAAAAGAGAGGCTGTCGTTTTTTAACTTTTTACGCTTTCGTAAAGTGATTTCACCAAAACTATGATCACTTTCAATATTAGAACACACCCAAGTATAAATAGCTCTAAATTGTTCTACTTGGGTGTCTAAATTTTGTGTGAGTTTATAAGTTAATATAGGCAGATTTTTCAAACTATAACCTTGATAATAATTAGCAATGCTATCTGCTTTTCCAAACTTAATATGTTTAAAATCTTGTTTTTGCGCTTTAATAGTAAAACTCACTAACAAAATAAATATGAATAGTATCTGTTTCATTTAAAAGATTCCTTTTATTTTTTGCCAGAGTGTACGTTTAGATTGATACACTTCATTTACATCAACTTCACCCATTAAAAAACATGATAAATCTTCTTGCATAACAATATTTAATACAGCTTCTAATTGAGTTTGCACTTTACCAATTTTTATCTCTTGTGTAGAATACCCTAAATAACTAACCACTAAAACATCACCTTCATTTAATTGTTTTGGAAATATAAATTCACCATAAAAATTGGTAGATGTACCAATAGTTGTGCCTTTTAATACAATGTTTGCACCCGGAAGTGGTCCAGATGCTTCAACAATAGTTCCAGTTAATAAATTATCTTGATTTGTACTATTAACAGCTTTATTTTTCTTTTCAGATGATTCAACAATTTCTGTTTTAGGGTTTTGCTCTTGCGCTTGAATATTGTGAAGCGATGTTAAAGATAAAAATGTAATTGCTGCTACTCGTAAAAATTTAAATGTTTTTGGTTGTTTAAATTCTGAAATATGAAAATCTCTATGTAATTGAGAATTATCAAAATAACCACATGTGTTGCCCATTTTATTTTTGAAATAGTTTGATAGTTGTTTGTCAGTCATTTTTCTAAAGTCAATAACTTCTTTGTTACATGAATTGCAGAAACCACCTTTTTCAGTTTTATTAAACTGATTAAATTTTTCTGTGCACGGTTTACTAATTGTAAGATTAAATTTTTGTTCCATGATATTTGTTTTTTAGTTACTTCGAAACTATAAATAAGAAGGAACACAAAAAATCTAGTTTTAGTTAACTATCACTTTGAATGAGTGAACGGCACTTTTATTTGAATTTCATTTAAAATATTATGACCTATTAAAAAAACTAAAACTTATCGTTATATTTGTTAGAACATAACGATAAATTTTATGATTTCTATTTCTGATGCTATTTCAATCGTTAAACGTAACGGCAAACCTCTTTTAAAAGAGACTACAAAAAAAGTAGAAAAAGCGGGTGGTTATATATTATTCAAAAACATCTACTCGCCTATTAATATGCCACCGTTTAGACAATCAGCGATGGATGGTTATGCTTTGAATTTACACGACAGTTTAGCTTACACACTAGTTGGAGAAGTAAAAGCTGGTGATGAACATCAACCTATTCTAAAAAAGGGAGAAGCACTTAGAATATTTACTGGTGCACCCGTTCCTGATTCTGCGAATGCAGTTATGATGCAGGAAAAGGTAGTGTCAAATGGAAGTAATATAACTATTGAACATCAAATTACTTTAGAAACTAATATTCGCCCTTTGGGTGAACAAGTGAGAACTGGAGATATCGCTTTAAAAAAAGGCGTAAAACTAACTCCTGCGGCTATTGGCTATTTAATTTCTTTAGGAATTACTAAAGTTTCTGTATTTAGAAAACCTAACATAGCCATTGTAACTACAGGCAACGAATTGATTGAAGCTGGACAAGAATTAAGCTACGGAAAAATTTATGAGAGCAATTCAAAAATGCTTTTGAGTGCGCTTTATAATTTGAAATATTATGATGTCACCATACATAAAGTTGAAGATATTTACGAGAAAACGGTTTCTATACTTAAATCAGTTATAGATAATAATGATTTAGTATTAATTACTGGTGGAATTTCAGTTGGAGATTATGATTTTGTTGGAAAAGCTTTAACCGAATTACAGGTTGAAGAACTATTTTATAAGGTAAAACAGAAACCTGGAAAACCTTTGTTTTACGGCAAAAAAAATGAAACTCAAATTTTTGCATTGCCTGGAAACCCAGCAGCTGCGTTGTCTTGTTTTTATGTTTACGTATATATCGCACTGCAAAAACTAATGAATTGTGATGTTTTAGAATTGCCAAGAGTTAAAGCAAAATCTATTTCAAACTTTAATAAACATGGAGACCGTCCACAATTTTTAAAAGCTATTTTTAGTGATGGACAAGTAGATATTTTGGAAGGCCAGAATTCATCCATGTTACAAACTTTCGCCATTTCAAATGCCTTAGTATTTGCTGATGAAAATATTAATAGCATAAAAGTTGGTGATTGTGTTGATATCATACTATTACCTGTTTAATTATGAGTTATAAAATAAAAAGTCGCATTTGGATTGAATCTGAAGACAATGTGCTTCTTGGTGAAGGCAGAGTTCACTTATTGAAAGCCATTCAGGAAAAGGGATCGCTTTCAAAAGCTGCAAAATCTTTAAATATATCTTATAAGAAAGCATGGCAATTATTGGATTCAGTAAACAAATCCGCTAAAAAACCTGTAACCATAAATACTATTGGCGGTAAAGGTGGTGGCGGTGCAGAACTAACTGAATATGGAAAATCCTTAGTTAAAGCTTTTGATGAAATCAATAAAAATTGTTGGGCTTTTTTAGACAAACAACTCGAGAAAATAGAACGCATTTAAATGCTACAAAACGAAAACATATATCTCTTTTTACTAATTCTACCGATAGTCTCGTTTCTATATTCGAGTGTGGGACATGGCGGCGCTAGTGGATATTTGGCACTTATGGCTTTGTTTTCGTTTGCGCCAGAAAGCATGAAACCCACCGCGTTATTGCTTAATATTTTTGTAGCAGGAATTTCGTTTTACTACTATTTTAAAGCAGGGCATTTTAATAAAAAACTATTTCTATCATTTGCAATAACATCTATCCCATTGGCTTATTTAGGTGGCACATTAGAAGTTGATGCTTCTGTATATAAAAAAATACTAGCTGTACTATTAATATTCGCTATTCTGAAAATGTTGAATGTTTTTGGAAAGGAAAGCAACAATATCAAGCAAGTTAAATTATGGCAAGGTTTAATCGTTGGTGGAATTATAGGGTTCTTTTCTGGGCTTATTGGTATTGGTGGTGGTATTATTCTAACACCTATAATTCTATTATTACATTGGGGTAAAATGAAAGAAGCTGCTGCTGTTTCTGCCCTATTTATTTGGGTAAATTCTGCAGCTGGTTTAGTTGGTCAGTTTAGTAGTGGCGTAACCATTGAAACCGAATCGTTTTTATTAGTAGTTATAGCCTTAATTGGTGGCGTTTTAGGAGGCTATTATGGAAGTAGAGTCATAAATAATCAAAAGCTTCGATATATTTTGTCATTTGTATTAATCATCGCTTGCGGAAAACTCATGTTCACATAAATGGCTAACAAAAAGAACATAACAGGTATTATTTTAGCTGGTGGTAAAAGTTCTCGTATGGGAACTGACAAAGGTTTCTTATTATTCAATAAAAAGCCTTTTGTGCAATATAGTATTGATGCTTTAAAACCTTTAGTTTCTGAAATCATGATTGTTTCTGATAATCCAGATTATGATATATTTGGATTAAAACGTATAAATGACATCACAAAAAATGCGGGTCCTGTAGCTGGAATATATTCTGGGTTGAAAGCTTCATCAAACGAATTAAATTTGATTTTAAGTTGCGATATTCCTCTTATATCTTCTGAAATTCTTCAAAAATTGATTGATACTATTGATAATGAATCTCAAATTATTCAAGTTGAAAGCCAAGGCAAAAGCATGCCTTTAATAGCCCTTTATAAAAAAGAAGTCGCACGTACTTTTAATAGCTGTTTAAAAAATGGAGAAAGGCGCTTAAGGATTGCTATTAAAAGTTGTAAATCAAAAAATATAATATTAGAAAAAGAACATGAGTTTTTAACAATGAATGTGAATACTCAAAACGAATTAAAAGCCGTTGAAAATGCATATAACCATTAAATATTTTGGACAAATAGCTGAAATAACTAAGACTGAAGAAGAATCTTTAGAGTTTTCTGGACGTTTAATTTCTGAATTATTAGAAATGCTTAATACAAAATATAGCGCGTTAAAAAATAAAGATTTTCAAGTGGCACAAAATCAAGAATTGGCTTCGAATGAAACTGAATTAACTGGTGCGGAAATCGCATTATTGCCCCCATTTGCAGGCGGATAATTTATTATGAGTAGATACAACAGACATATCATATTATCTGAAATCGGTCAACAAGGGCAAGATAAAATTTCTAATGCCAAAATATTAGTTATTGGCGCTGGTGGTTTAGGTTGCCCTGTGCTGCAATATCTTGCTGCTGCTGGTGTTGGAACAATTGGCATTATCGACTTTGATGTGGTTGAATTATCTAATTTGCAACGTCAAGTTTTATTTGGTAAATCGTCATTAGGCAAAAATAAAGCCATTGCTGCTAGAGCACGATTAGAAGATTTAAATAATGACATCTCAATAATTGCATATCCTAAACAATTGACTTATCAAAACGCAATTGAATTATTTAACCTATATGATATTATCGTCGATGGTTCTGATAATTTTGAAACCCGCTATTTGGTTAACGATGCCTGTATTATAACAAATAAGCCATTAGTTTTTGGAGCCATTTATAAGTTTGAAGGTCAGGTTTCAGTTTTCAATTATAAAAACGGCCCTAGTTACCGATGCCTCTTCCCTAACCCACCTCAAAAAAGCGCAGTACCAAATTGCTCAGAAATTGGCGTTTTAGGTGTGCTTCCTGGAATTATTGGAAGTATGCAAGCCAATGAAGTTTTAAAACTCATTTTAGGTTTAGGCGATGTATTATCTGGGAAATTATTCTGCTATAATGCACTAAAAAGTCAAACATCAATTTTAAAAATAAAACGAAATGAAACTATTATTCAATCAGTTTTAGATAAAGAATATAGTTTTGAGAATAAGCAAATCAATATTGGCTGTGAAATCGAAGTCATAGAAGTTTCAATATCCGAAATAGTTTCAGAAAAAAACATTCAATTTATTGATATAAGAGAGTCTCACGAACAACCCAAAGTAGACAACTTAAACGTTACCTATATTCCTTTAAGTGAATTAGAAACTAGTTTACATAAAATTGATTTATCAAAAAAGAAAGCCCTTTTTTGTAAATCTGGAATGCGCAGTAAACACGCTGTAAAAGTATTACAAGAATTAAATATTAATAACTGTTTTAGTATACCTCAAGGTGCTTCAGAAATAAACAACTATTTAAAAGAACATAATAAAATTCTATCTGATGAAAGATAAAAAACCAATGAAAAGTGTTTTCAAAGAAGGTGCTATAACTTCAGAGTTTATTGGAAACTCCATTTACAAACACCAAACAAAAACCAGTATTGGAGCACATAACATTTTCTTAGGGCAAGTAAGAGCAGATGACATTGATGGCAAAACAGTTTCTGCAATCGAGTATACTGCTTATGAAGATATGGCAAATCAAAAGTTTCACGAGATTAGAGAAGCTGCTTTTGAAAAATTTGATTTAACCTGTATGCACATTTACCATAGTTTAGGCACTGTAAAAGTTGGAGAAATATGCCTATTTATATTTGTATCATCACCAAGGCGAAAAGTGGTTTTTAAAGCTTTAGAATTTATAGTCGAAGCAATTAAAGCGGATGTTCCTGTATTTGGAAAAGAAATTTTTAAGGATGAATCACATCAATGGAAAGTCAATAATTGATTATTTTTTATTGACTATTTATTATTAAACTACCATGAAAGAACTATTAAAAAAAAGGACCAAAGTATTTGCCCATAACTGTGTTAAAATAACTCAGGAATTACCTAATACTTATCTTTCAAACCATATAAAGGTCAGCTCATTAGGTGCTCAACTTCTGTTGCTGCGAATTATCGAGCCACCTGTATTGCTCAATCAAAACCAAGCTTTATTGCAAAAATTAGTATAGTTATTGAAGAAGTTGATGAGTCAAATTTTTGGTTAGAATTTGCTTTGGATGAAAACCTGATCGAGAAAAATAAAATAGAAAATCTTTTGAATGAATCTAGCGAATTAACCGCAATCTTTATGGCTTCAAGAAAAACAGCAAGCAGGAAATAATCAATAAAAAATAATAAATATTCAATTGAAAAATGGTCGATATAACAAATAAAGTAACCACACTAAGAACCGCAGTTGCACAAGCTATTGTAAAGGTTAGCAAACCTGAAACTATTATTGCCATAGAGAATGACACCGTTCCTAAAGGAAACGTATTCGCTATGAGTAAAGCAGCAGGTTTACTAGGTGTAAAACGCACACCAGATATTTTACCTGATTGCCACCCCTTGCCTATTGAATTTACTGGCATTGAATACATAATTGATGGACTTGAAATAACCGTGTTATTTACCGTAAAAACTATTTACAAAACGGGTGTTGAAGTTGAAGCTATGCACGGAGCGAGTGTAGTCGCTTTAAATATGTACGATATGCTAAAACCTATTGATAAAGGTATTGAAATACATGCTATAAAATTACTCGACAAGAAAGGTGGGAAATCTGATTTTAGAGATAAATTCAGAAAAGATTTAAGAGCTGCTGTTGTAGTTTGTTCTGATACGATTTCTGCAGGTCATAAAGAAGATAAGGCTGGAAAAGCCATTATTAGTAAGCTTGAAAGTTGTGATGTTAAAATAGCAGAATACGTTATCATTCCTGATGAAAAAGATAGCATTCAACAAAAAGCAAAAGCATATCAAGAACAAGGGATTGACATGGTTATTTATACAGGCGGAACAGGACTTTCAGAGCGTGATGTTACTCCAGAAGCATTACTTCCTATTTTTGAGAGACGTATACCAGGAATTGAAGAAGCTATTAGAAGTTACGGTCAAGAACGTATGCCATTTGCAATGCTTTCAAGAAGTGTAGCTGGAACTATTGGAGACACTTTAATATTGGCACTTCCAGGTTCAACAAATGGTGCAAAAGAATCAATGGATGCTATATTTCCAGCCGTATTACATAGTTTCAGAATACTAAAAGGTGCAAGACACGATTAATGAATAAAGAACAAAACATATTACAAGATTCTCATGGTAGAGACCATGCTTATTTGCGTATTTCGTTAATTGAACGTTGCAATTTACGTTGTACTTATTGTATGCCAGAAGAAGGTGTAAAATTATCTCCTAAAAGTCATTTAATGACTTACGAGGAAATTTATGAAATTGCTAAAACATTTGTAAATCATGGTGTTACAAAAATAAGATTAACTGGTGGCGAACCATTAATCAGAAAAGATATTCCTGTTATTTTAGAAAAATTGGCAACACTTCCTGTTGAACTATCTATTACTTCAAACGCAGTAATTATTGACAAATTTATTGACGTTTTAAAAGCTAATGGTGTTAAAAAAATAAATGTGAGTCTTGACTCCTTAGATGAAGGCAAGTTTAAACATATTACGCGCCGACATGAATTTAAAAAGGTATACAATAACATTTTATTACTCGTAAAAGAAGGATTTACAGTAAAAGTAAATGCTGTATTAATGAAAAGTTTTAATGATAATGAAATTATCGATTTCATTAATTTTACTAAAGACTTACCAATCTCTGTTCGCTTTATTGAGTTTATGCCTTTTGATGGTAACAAATGGGACATGAGCAAAATGGTGTCGTATGCAGAAGTAATGCAATATGTAAATGATGCTTTTCCAGAAAATCAAATAGAACGTTTGCAAGATGCTCCAAACGACACTTCTAAAAACTATAAAATAAAAGGTTACAAAGGTAGTTTCGCTATCATAAGTTCTGTAACCAATCCGTTTTGTGATTCATGTAATAGACTGCGTTTAACGGCAAACGGTCAATTAAAAAACTGTTTATTTTCATCTGGTGAGTCAGATTTATTGACGACTCTTCGTGCTGGAAAATCCATTGAGCCTGTTATTCAAAAAGCAGTTCAAGCCAAGTTAAAAGTTCGTGGTGGCATGGATACTTTAGAGAAACTTCAAGAGCCAAAGCTACATTCAAATAATAGAAGCATGATTACTATTGGTGGTTAATCTTAAAGTTGAACACTGAGTTTAAATAAATCGAAACTTAGAATTTCATCCTTATAATCCACAGTAATCTCATTTTTAACTACGTTCTTAGGTAATTGAAATCTTCTTTTAAAATAAGCCGAAGCATAACAATAAGCATGTTTATTACTTCCACTATCAATATTTATAAATGCTTCTTTTTTATACCTTTTCTCTGTTGTTACCACTAAATGATCATTACTATTGATGTAAAAATTGAAATCTTCTTTTATATAACCTGGTAACTTTAGTTCAACATGAAAACTATATTCAGTTTCTTTAATTCTTAAATCAGATGTATTTCTATTTAAGGAACTTTCAAAATCTTTCGAAGTCCTTTTTAGACTATAAATTTGGGTTTTACTTAGTGCCATGGCCTGTAAGTTTTATTAAATATTTATTGATAATTAAAAAATATAGTACACCTAAAAGGTTATAAACGGCAAGTTGGAAGTATTCATAAAGATACGATGAATTTTAAAATTAAACAACTCCATACTAACACTTTAACATAGCTGTAAAAAAGTTTAACATGGTGAATTTTACAAAAAAAAGAATGAGATACTTATTCTAAAATTAAATGGTATTTTATTGCATCAGGATTAAATATGTTTGTAATTATTTAGCTGCTTTAACAGTAATTATAACACTTTTAGATGTAGGTGTTTTGGCTGTATGTGCAAAACTATCTAAAGGCACCAGTACATTTGTTTCAGGAAAATAGGTAGCACAACAGTTTTTAGGAATCTCATAACCAACTACTTTAAAGTTATAAGCTTCACGGATAACCCCATTATATTCAGATCTCAAATTCACGACTTGCTGTTCCTTTAAAGCTCTGTCTATCATATCTTCACGATTCATGAAAATAATTCGTCGTTCATTAAAAACACCTCTGTATCTGTCATCTAAACCATAAATAGTCGTGTTAAATTGGTCATGACTTCGTATAGTCATCATCATTAATTCATCCGCTTTTAGTCTCCAACTTGGAAGTTTGTTTACTGAGAAATTAGCTTTTCCTGATTTAGTGTTAAACTCTCTAACCCTAGCGCCATTAGGCAGATAAAATCCTGATGGTTTTTTTAGTCGAGTATTATAATCATCAAATCCATCAACAACTTCTGCAATATCATCACGAACTAAATTATAATCATCTTTATATTGTAACCAATTAATTTTAGAACGTGTTTTCAACGTCGCATGAGCAACGCCACAAACCACAGCAACCTCACTTAACAATTTTTTTGAACAGGGCTCTAAAATACCTTGAGTTGAAGATACAATACCCATAGAATTTTCAACGCTTTGTGTTTGAATACCTGTTTTTTGATAATCCTTTTCTGTACGACCCAAACAAGGAAAAATAAGGGCTTCTTTGCCTGTGACTAGATGCGAACGATTCAATTTTGTACTTACATGAACCGTTAAATTACAATTTGCCAATGCTTGGGCAGAATATAGCGTATCAGGAACAGCAGAAATAAAATTACCACCCAAACCAAAAAACACTTTGGCCTTTTTTTCATACATAGCCTTTATAGATTCTATAACGGAATACCCATGCTTAGTGGTAGGTTTAAATCCATATTTAGCTTCAATTTTATCTAAAAAAGCTTGTGGTGCTGATTCCCAAATACCCACAGTTCTATCACCTTGTACATTGGAATGACCACGCACTGGGCATGTTCCAGCACCTTCTTTTCCAATACTTCCTTTTAGTAATAATAGATTGACTAATTCGCGAATGTTGTCCACCGCATTTTCGTGTTGGGTTAAACCCATAGCCCAACAAATAATAATTTTATCATTATTAATAATTAAATTGAAAACGTCATCAAAGATTTCTTTTGAAACACCTGTAGATTCAAGACAATCTTCAAAATTATACGTTTTTAAATCTTTAATAAATACTTCATAATTGGAGGTGAATTCCTTAATAAATGCCTTATCAAAAATGTTTCCGCTTTCGACTTCTTTTTCCAATAGTTTGATAAGCAATGCTTTAATAAATGCGACGTCGCCATTTATTGAAATGGGTACAAATACGTCTGCTATTTTTATTCCTCCAGTTAATAATTTAGTTGGACTTTGTGGATTTGTAAATTTTATGAGTCCAGCTTCTGGTAATGGATTTATGGCAATAATTTTTCCACCATTTTTTTTACATTTTTCCAAAGCTGTGAGCATTCTAGGATGATTAGTAGCAGGATTTTGTCCAATCACCATAACAAGTTCAGCTTTGTATAAATCATCTAAAGTTACTGAACCTTTACCAATACCAAGTGTTTCCGAAAGTCCAGCACCACTGGCTTCATGGCACATATTAGAACAATCTGGTAAATTGGCTGTACCAAATTCTCTAACAAATAATTGATATAAAAAAGCAGCTTCATTAGTGGTTCTTCCTGAGGTATAAAACACCGCTTCATCTGGACTTTCTAAAGCATTTAAATGGTTTCCAACTTTTTCAAAAGCTTTATGCCACGACATTGGTTTGTAGTGAGTGGCTCCCTCAGCTAAAAACATAGGTTCTGATAATCGTCCTGATTTACCAATTTTAAAATCTGACCAACCAGATAACTCATCAACCGAATGCTTTTCAAAAAAATCAGCTCCAATAGTTTTATTCTGGGCCTCTTCTGCCATTGCTTTTATACCATTCTCACAATATTCACCAATAGATGAACGGTCATCATCTGGATCTGGCCATGCGCAACCAGGACAATCAAATCCGCCTTTTTGGTTCATCTTTAGTGATGCTTTTAAGGCATCTGCTGGATTCATATACTTAGCAGCATGACTTATAGACGACTTAATGGCTGCAAAGCCAACGCTATTTGTATCTGGTTCTGTTGTTTTTAAATCAAGAAATGCTTCGGGTGTTTTTGCTTTATCTTTGGCGTTTAAACTCATCTTTTTTCAAAATTCTCTTTGTATAATTTATCGTAATCTTCTCTAAAATCTAAATCTACATTTTTTACATGAGGTTTTAGAGTTTTAACAAAAGGTTCGTTTATTTTTAAAATATGTCTAGCTCCAAAATCATCTTTAAGTTTTGATAATTGTTTTGTGTAAAACCTATCAAAAAGTGCAGGAACACCAATCTTTTGGTTTTCATAAGACGATGCTATAATTTGTTTTTTTTGACATGTAAAACTTAAAATAATTTCATATAAATAATCTTTATTGATAAAAGGTTGATCAGCTAAAACAAAGAGAAGACCGTCTATGTTTTTAGTTCCTTTTAAGATATTATTTGAAGCGCAAGCAATAGAAGTTCCTAAACCATCTTCCCAATTTTCATTTTTTAAAACAGTTATTGGAAAGTGTTCTATCGTGTTTTTAATTAATTGAAAATTTGCGCCTAAAACAACATAAACGTCCTCAATTTTTAATTTTAAAATCGTTTGTATAGTGTGAGATATTAAAGTATTATGACCCCATTTTAGTAATTGCTTAGGAGTTCCCATCCGTTTTGAAGCACCTGCGGCTAAAATAACAACTGCTATTTTATTTTGCATGAATACTGCCAGTTATACGACTTAGCGATTTAGGTTCTCGTTTTCTAGTATAAGCCAAAATTTCTGCCATTATAGAAATAGCAATTTCCTGTGGTGTTTCTGAACCAATATTTAAACCTGCTGGACCATGAACACTATCTAAAAAACCTAAGTTAATATCTGGACAATATTCCATAAACTGAGATAATAAATCGTCTCTGCGCTTTGTGGGACCTAAAAGTCCTATATATGTAGGTCTAGTATCTTTTAGTGCCACTAGATAGCGCAGATCGTTTGCGAAATTATGCGTCATTAAAACTATTGCTGTTTGATTATCAATTAACGTTGTATCAAAAGTTTCAGCGGTTATACTTGTAAATTGATGCGCCCCTGGGAAATTTTCAATAGATTTAGATTCGGAGGCTCCAGCTACAATTGTAACTTCCCAACCTGTAAGCGATGCATATTTACATAATTGTACGGCATCATGTTCTTCGCCAATTATAACCAACTTAAAACATGGTGGCATACTTTGCTTAAATATAGAAATATTTGAAGATTCTTTTTTTAAGTTATTATTAGAAATCGGAAAGTTGGTATTATCAATTTTAACCGAAGTTCCTATATTTTTAAAATTACCTTCTTCTTTTTTGAATTGGGAATGAATTTCAAAGGAATTTCTCTTATTTAAACAGTTTGAAAATGTATCTAAAAACGATTCGGAAGGCTGGAATTTTTCCAAAAGAATATATAGTATGCCTTCACAACCCAAACGATATCTACCATCGTAAGTCATTATTTTAGAAACACCTGTTTTAAAAACAGTTCTAGATTGTAGTACAATTTCCTTTTCAACACAGCCTCCACTAACAGCACCAATCATTTTACCATTTTCAAGGATCAACATTCTTACTCCTGGTCTACGATAAGAAGAGCCATCTAATGCTACAACAGAAGCCAAAATCGTTTTGATACCGTTTTGATTTGCCGATTTAGCTTGTTCAACTATGTTTTTAAATTCGTGAGTCATTTAATATTAACCAATCACTTTTTCTAAAGGTATATTACTCATGTAGGGCTGTTTGTATAGTCGTTTTCCTGTAGCTTTATAAAATGCGTTTGCAACTGCTGCTCCTACGGGAGGCAGAGTAGGTTCACCAAGACCGGTAGGAGCAATATCACTTTCTATAAAATGAACATCTACTAGAGGAGTCTGTCCCATTCTAATGAGTTGATAATTGTTAAAATTGTTAGATTGTGGCGCTCCTTCTTTAAAACTAAAATCACTGTACATAGCGTGTCCTATGCCATCAATAACACCTCCTTTTATTTGGTTTAATGCGCCTAATGGATTTACCACAACACCACAATCTACTGCAACTGTTACTTTTTCTACAATAGGATTACCATTTTCTAATCTTAGGTCTGCAACCTCAGCAACATGGGTATTATGACAGAAATAAACAGAAAAACCTTGATAAATCCCCTCTTTAGTTTTACCCCAATTCGATTTTTCAACTGCCAATTTTATCACACCTTGCAACCGCTCTGGACTGTAATCAATATTGGCATCAGGATTGTTTTTTGCATTATCTAATAAATCCATATGCATTTGGATTCTATCTATTTCTAATGTTTCTGCAAGTTCATCAAAAAAGCTTTGTTCAGCACTTGCCAAAAAATTAGTAAAAGGTGCTCTCCAAGCTCCAGTAGTGATATTACTTCTGTAACTACCAGCATCAATTTTGTAGTTTGAAATAGCTCCAGCAGGAAAAAAATCTGCCATAGCTCCCCACATATTCCCATTTATAGAAGCTTGTCGCATTTGATAACCTGTTATTTCTCCGTTTTTTATAGCCGCTTTAAATTTATATTTAGTAGCTGGCCTATAAATACCTGCAGACATATCGTCTTCTCTTGAATATACAACTTTAATAGGCTTTTGAGCTAAATTTGATAGTTCAGCAGCCTCAAGTACAAAGTCGCCATATAAACGACGACCAAAACCACCTCCCATTCTAGTCATTTCTAAAAATATGTCATTTTCATCCCTTTCTAAAAGTTTAGCTACACGTTTCGCTGTAGCCGCTGGGGTTTGTATAGGACCAACCAAATGAATTTTATCTGCAGTAACATTGGCAAAGAAATTCATAGGTTCCATGCAATTATGTGGTAAAAATGGTGACTCGTAAGTGCGTTCTAAAACCTTATCTGCGGTAGCAAAAGCTTTCTCAACATCACCATCGTTTCTTAGCGTTTTAAGGTCTTTACCATCTAGTATTTCAATCAGTTTTTTATCGTGAAGCTCTGTACTTTCTAATTCAGAATCTTGATTCCAATTTGCTTTTAAGGCATTTTTACCTTTCATTGCTGCCCACGTTGTATTTGCAAGCACAGCTATTTTATCTCCAAATTTTATAACATTTATTACTCCTGAAATACTTTTTGCTGCAGTATCATCAAACGATTCTAATATTTGACCAAATGCTGGCGGTCTTAAAACAGAAGCATATTGCATGCCCTCTTCTTTGTAATCAAAACCAAATAATGGTTTTCCTGTAATAATTTCATCAATATCTACATTACTTTTACCTTTTCCAATAATGGTAAAGTCTTTTGGATCTTTTAATTTTACATCTTCAGGCACTTCCAAACTAGCAGCTTCCTTTACTACATCTCCATAACCTAATGTTTCACCGTTAGCATTAGTAATTATACCTTGCTTTGCTGTACACTCCGAAGCATCAACACCCCATTTCGCAGCAGCGGCATTTATAAGCATTTGCTTCGCAGTGGCTCCTGTTTGTCTTAGTGGCAACCAACCATGACGAATAGATTGACTTCCACCTGCGACTTGACGTTGGTAGTTTTTATTATTTAGTACACCTTGTTGTACATAAACATCATCCCATAATACATCTAGTTCTTCAGCAATAAGCATGGGCATTGATGTTTTTACACCTTGACCAATTTCTGGATTTGGCGAAAATATAGTAACCTTACCTTCATCAGATATTTTGATGAAAGCGTTAAAATCATTAAAGTTAAGTTGACTAATATCAATAGGTGGCTCTACATCAGCTTTACAAGCATTTAATAAGTTAAAACCTATAAGCATCCCACCACTGGCTAAAGCAGAGGTTTTTAAGAACGATCTTCTACTGAATGTCATTTTATTTGAAGGTGTCATTATTATATCTTTTATAGGTTAATTAACTTAATTTTTTTGAAGCCACTTTTACGGCTTCCTCTATACTATTATATGCTGCACATCTACAAATATTACCATGCATGGCATTTCGTATTTCAGAATCGTTTGGAGTTGGATTATTATTTAAGAATGCAGACGCCGTCATAATTTGTCCTGCTTGACAATAGCCACATTGAGGAACATCGACTTCTTTCCATGCTTGCTGCACAGGGTGATCTCCATTTTCTGAAAGTCCTTCAATAGTCGTTATATCCATACCCTCAGCCTGCGATACTTGAAGCAAACAGCTGCGCATCGCATTTCCATTTACATGAACTGTACAAGCCCCACATTGACCAATACCGCATCCAAATTTTGTTCCTACTAAATCTATTTGATCTCTTAAAACCCAAAGTAAAGGCGTATCCATATCAGATTCAACAGTATGGACTTCTTTATTAATTTTTAACTTAAATGTTGGCATGATATATAATTTGAAGAATTTATAGGTATTAAAAATACTTAAGATCTCTAAAATACAAAAAAAACAAATAGGGTAATAAAACGTTACTTTTTTAACATTGTTTTAGTAAATTCCAGCGCCCGCCTTTCGTTATAATAAAAATTGTCTTTATCAATAAAACCAACATGCCCTCCGTATTTTGGCATTTCTAAATGAATATTTGGGTTATTTTTCGCCTCTTTTACTGGAAAACATTCAGGTGATAAAAAGGAATCATTTAATGCATTTATGATTAACGTTGGTGTTTTAATATTATGTAAAAACTGAAGCGAGCTACATTTTTCATAATACTCTAAAGCATCTTTAAAACCATGTGCTTTTGCTGTATAAATATCATCAAAATCTTTTAAAGTTTTAATAGAATTTATGGCTTCAATACTTAAAAACTCAGGAAATCGTTTTTGCTTTTCGCGTAAACTGTCAACCAAATCTTTTAAAAATCGATCATGAAAAAGTTTGTTTTTTAAGGTGTGGAGTTCTTTACAAGACCCATATAAATCGCATGGTACTGAAACAGAAATAGCCGCTTTAACTTGAGAAGGTACAGAGTTTCGTTCTCCTAAATACTTCAAAATTAAATTAGCTCCTAAACTAATGCCTTTCAAATATATTTCTGAATAATTTTTGTCTGAGATAGCATGCTCTATAACTTCAACCAAATCTGAAGTTGCTCCAGAATGATAACTATAGTATTTTAAATTCTCATGCCCGCTACAGCCTCTAAAATTAACACAAACGGCATCTACCCCGTTTTGGTTAAAAAGTTTAGCAGCACCAGTTATATAAGGCCTTTGAGCGTGTCCTTCCAATCCATGTAGTAAAATAATAAGGATATCTGATTTTAATTCCGAAAAGCTCCAATCTAAATCTATAAAATCGCCATCACTTAATGTTAAGCGTTCTCGTTTTTGTTCCAAATTAACCTTACGAATCAAACCTGAATAAACGGTTGATATGAAACCGTTTTTTACATAAAAAGGCGGGTTGTATGACGATTCTATTATTGGCATGTTTCAGTATTCAGTATTCTGTTGGCAGTCGCAATATTCAGTTGTTTTCGTTTATAACTGTATTCCCTCTTCATTTTTCTTTGTATCTAAGCAACCTTTGCTCAAAAAACTCTTAGTTTTTATTTTAAACTTCCAAAGATGTGAACTTAAAATCCGTTCCATTAAACAACCCTTTATCACTCAATTTTAAAGATGGAATAACGAGTAACGCCATAAAAGATAGCGTCATATAAGGTGCATGTAATTTAGAACCTAATTGTTTTGCCATTTTATCTAATTCGGCATATTGTTTTCCCATGGTTTGTCCGTCTTTATCACTCATAATTCCTGCAATAGGAAGTGGCACTATTTTTTCCTCGAAATGAGAAACGCCGCAAATACCACCTTTATGCTCTATAATTAAATTTACAGCTTTACAAATTGCTTCATCTCTAACTCCAACTGAAATAATATTATGTGAATCGTGACCAACTGAAGATGCTATGGCTCCCTCTTTAAGTCCGAAATTTTTTATAAACGCTACGGCTGGTTTTTGATTTTTATAACGATTAACCACAGTTATTTTCAATATATCGTTTTTAGTATTTGAAATTAAATTTCCATTTTCAATTAAGGCATCTTCTATAATTTCATTGGTTACTAATTGGCCCTCCAGAAGCTTCGATCACTCTAATTTGTTTTGCTGACGCTTCAACTCTAAAATCCGAAATTGTCTTTTTATCGCAATTAAAATTATTTATGTTTTTGAAAGAAACAGGCTTAATTTTTGAAACACCATCACCAAAAACCAATTCGCCATTTATGTAGGTTTGAAGCGTTTTAAAATCTTTTAAATCTTCAACAACAATAAAATCGGAAGCATCACCTTCTTTTAGTAAACCTACATCTAAATTGTAGTGTTTTACTGGGTTGATGCATGCGGCTTGTAACACTTTAAAAACATTAATGCCTTTTGCAACTGCCCTAGCGCAAAGTTGATTAATATGCCCAATGATTAAATCATCTGGGTGTTTATCATCACTGCAAAACATGATGTTTTCAAAATAATCTGGTAAAAGGTCTATAAGTGCTTCAAAGTTTTTTGCTGCACTTCCTTCACGAATTAAAATTTTCATCCCTTTTTGAAGTTTTTCCAAAGCTTCTTTATAAGTAAAACATTCATGATCAGTTGAAATTCCAGAATTTATATATTTTGAAACGTCTTTACCTATCAAACCAGGGGCATGTCCATCAACAGGTTTATTATAATATTTAGCCCAAGCTATTTTTTTTAGAACGTCTTCATCGTCAAATAAAACGCCTGGGTAATTCATCATTTCTGCTAAATATTTGATATCTGGATTTTCTAGAAGTGATTTAATATGATCAGAATCAATAACTGCTCCAGCCGATTCGAAATCTGTAGCAGGTACACAAGATGGTGCACCAAAATTAAATTTTAATGGCACTTGTTTACCATTTTCAATCATAAACTCAATACCTTTTACACCTAAAACATTAGCAATTTCATGAGGATCTGAAACCGTTGCTACCGTTCCGTGTGTTACTGCAATTCTTGCGAACTCGCTGGGGACCAACATTGAACTTTCAACATGAATATGTGCATCAACAAAACCAGGTAATATATAATGATTTACATTGTGAGATTTCTCTTGAATGGATACTATTTTTCCATTTTCAAAAATGATTTCTCCACTATAAATGCGTTTGTTTTGTATATCGACTATTTGTCCTTGTAATTTCATCCTCTCTGTCCTTCGTACATCTCTCCAAAGGAGAGCATTAGTCCAATCTAATTTTTAAAATATTTTTGGTGTTTTCTTTTACTTTAAAGCGGTTATCAGCTCTTTTATTTATTACCCAAATAATATCATGTTCTGAACATAACAACCAGACATTTTCTTTATCTAAAAGCGATAGCTTTTCATCTTTAAAATATTTACTCAATTTCTTTTTTCCATTCATTCCTAAAGGGTAAAACACATCACCTTCTTCTTTTTTACGGAGTTTTAAAGGAAATGTTAACTTATCACGATCTACATAAATGGTATTCGCGACGTTTTCTAAAACCGCATCATCGTCATCAAAAAACAAAACCCCAAACGGTGTTTTAACGATCTTATCGTCTTCAGAAATTAAAATGTCTTGGTCAGTATTTATAGCTTCCAAATGGGTTAACAATAAATAATCTTGGTATTTGATGAGTCGGTAATCACTTGATAATACTTGTTTTCCAGATTGCGCATCTAATAAATCTACTAGGTCTTGCCATTCGGTAAATCCATACGCTTTAAACACTTCAAAAAGATATGCTTTTGGATTATTTACCTTTTTGAATTCCGAAATTTTAAAAACGATTTTACGCTCATCTATACTTTCAATCGCGCGTTTTAAAACGGCATTAGTACTTTCTTCAACAATATCTGCGGTGTCATTTAAATTGTTTAAAGTCGTCTGAAAACTTTGCAATAAACTCGGGTTAATTTCTTTTAAAATCGGCACCACTTCGTGTCGTAATTTATTTCGTAAATATTTAACAGATTTGTTACTACTATCGTCTCGCCATTTTATCTTCTTTTCTCTCGCAAACCTTTCAATATCTTCACTTGAAACCAGTAAAAGTGGTCGTACAAATTTTCCATTAATTTCAGGTATTCCTGTTAACCCTTCTAAACCTGTGCCTCTTATAAAATTGATTAAAAAAGTTTCTAAATTATCATCGGCATGATGGGCTGTTAAAATGTAATCGAACTTTAATTGTTCTGCTATTTCGTAAAACCAATTATAACGCAATTCGCGTGCTGCCATTTGAATGGAGCGTTTGTGTTCTTTGGCATATAAATTCGTATCAAAATTTTGGATAAATACTTCTAAATTTAAATGTTTAGCCAGTTCTAAAACAAAGGCTTCATCCGCATCACTTTCATCACCACGCAAATTAAAATTACAATGTGCTAAAGCGACATTAAGCTTTAATTTATGGCATAAATACGTCAATACCACACTATCAATTCCGCCAGAAACTGCAATAAGCAATTTGCTATCTTTCAGGAACGGAAAATGGTGATTTATATGGTTTTTAAATTTCTCTTGCATATTTTCAAATATACAACTTTGCCCATTTAAATACACCGCTTACTTTTATTATGCAATGATATTTATCATGTACTTTATTCTAAAATTTTGTAACTTTAAAGTATAAACCTTAATACTTGTATTATGTGTTCACTTAAAAGCTTAAACAATAAAACAACTCAAACCGCTTTTAATAAAAGAGTGGTTTCTATAACCCAACATTTACGAGCGTATGTAAATCATCGTATTTATATTGCCGAATCCACAGGGATTATTCCGAAAAACATGTATCATTCAAACGATGTTTTAGATGAAGCTGTTGCCAAATTTTATGAGAATGGTTACCATATTGATGACAAAAATTTAGCTATAAAGTTAAAATTGTTTAAGATTGTTGATACGTATATGGCTGAATTATTCAAAAAAGAAGCCTTTCATAAAAACACCATGAGTACGCATTCTATTTTAAAGGAAGAACTAGATGGATTAGATGAAAAATTTACCGTCGATGAAGATTTTGATTTAATTATGAATGAAGAACTCAACGATATATCTTACCAACAGGATAACAAGCACAAACACATTTTTATTTACGATGATAATAATTCGTCACTGATGAATGTTTTTGAAATTGAGGATTTATCTTCTGATTATCAAAAGGATATTTTAGGTAAATTTTATTCTTGGTTACCTTTTATAGTTTCAGATATTATTGACCTTTTTATTTTTGGGAAATTAACTTTTGATGAAATTGCGGAAGTAAAAAACATTGAGACAAAACGTGTAGAACGCGTTATCAATTTATCTTATAAAAGCTTAAGATCAAACCTTGATTAATTTTCTAAAACGGTGCGCATCGCTTTAGCTTTAACCAAACATTCCTCGTATTCTTTTAAGGGGTGGCTTTTAGACGTAATAGCGCCGCCAACGGAATAGGATATGTATTTTTTGGTTTCGTTGTATAAAATACTGCGGATTACCACATTAAAATCGAAATTATTTTCAGGTGAAAAATAGCCCACAGTACCCGAATACAATCCGCGTTTTGTTTCTTCTAAATCTTCAATAATACGCATTGCTGAAATTTTAGGAGCACCAGTCATACTACCCATGGGGAAGGTGCTTTTAATAATATCAACAGGATGCGTGGTTTCCTCTACTTTTGAAGTGACTGTTGAAATCATATGATGCACTTGATCAAACGTATAAATTTTACATAATTCTTCAACGTTTACACTACCTCTTAGTGCCGTTTTAGACAAATCGTTACGTACCAAATCAACAATCATAATATTCTCGCTCCGCTCCTTTTCATCCTGTAGTAAATTAGCCGTTAAAAGCGCATCTTCAAGTAAATTATTGGAACGTTTCGCTGTTCCTTTTATAGGTTGCGAAATCACCCTTTGTCCGTCCTTTTTTAAATAACGTTCGGGTGAGGCTGATAACAAATATTTGTCAGAACATTTTAAAAATGTCGCAAACGGTGGTTTGGAAATACGATTGAGTTTATTATAAGTTTCTAAAGGATCTATTTCGGTATGTTCCGCATAAAATTCCTGACAAAAATTAGCTTCATAGATATCACCGCGATGGATATGAGTCAACATAGCATTTATCTTTTCAAAGTATTCGTCTTTGTGTATTCGCAGTTTTATTTTGATATCATTATCCTTACTTGGTAAATTTTCAAAGGCTTCGTTCTCGCAAGTTCGTATTGCTTTCAAATCATCTTCAATCTCGCCATCAACATCATTTAAATATTTAATATCTAAGGTTTTTCCTTTAATAAAGAATAGTTTTTTAGGTTGAAAAAAATACAAATCAGGAAATTCTAAACCATCAAAATTTTGAGATTTTAAATGCTCTATATCATTTTTTAAATCGTAAGTTAAATAACCAAAAATCCAATCGTTAACATGGGTTTGATATTCCTTAAGTTTTTCAAAACCTTGATGATAATCAGTTTGAATATATGTAAGCGCATCAACCGCTAAAACCGCATCGTAGTTCGAATAATTTTGTTGGTAATTATTAGAATCTAGCCAAACTACATCATCAAACTGTTGCGCCCAAAGCAATAATTGATTTTTAAAGTTTTCAACGTTAGAAATATTATGAATTTGTTTTGTCCTCAATAGAAATTATAAACCACAAAGTTACTCAGAATACTTAAAAAAGTACGATTTTTGTATATTACTTTAAATATTAAAGCGCATGCACAGTTTAGAGAATAATAAATTAAAAATATCTGTAAAAAATACGGGCGCAGAACTCTGTAAAATTAAGTCTGTAAATCATGATACCGATTTTATGTGGGATGCAAATCCTATGGTTTGGGGTAGTTTTGCGCCTAACCTATTTCCTATTATTGGGGCTTTAAAAGAGGATACTTACACATTTGAAAACCAAAAATATACGCTGCCAAAGCACGGATTTGTTAGAAATAATACCCACGTAAAATTATTAGAGCAAACACTCGATAGTTTAACGTTCGGTCTTTCATATTCAGAAGAAACACTTAAAAGCTATCCTTTTAAATTTCAGTTTTTTATTACTTATACTTTGAAAGATAACGAGATAGATATTTTACATACTGTTAAAAACTTAGATGATAAAATCATGTATTTCTCAATAGGTGGACACCCTGCTTTTAAATGCCCTGTATTTGAGAATGAAAATTATGATGATTATTATTTAGAATTTGAAAATATTGAAAATTCTAAAACGCATCTTATAAATATGGCTAACGGTTTAATATCTTCAAAAACAAAACCGATGTTAAACCACACTAAAAAACTGAATTTATATCACAATCTGTTTAATGAAGATGCCCTTATTTTTAAGGATTTAATCTCAAGAAAAGTCGCTTTAAAAAGTGAAAAAAAAGGTGAAATTCTTAATGTGAACTATAACGATTTTAATTATTTGGGTATTTGGGCAAAACCCGATGGTGATTATGTTTGTATAGAACCTTGGTTAGGCATTGCCGATAGCGAAACTACCAATCAAAATTTTAAAGAAAAAGAAGGTGTTTTAACGTTAGCACCGCATAAAACCTTTAAAGCGTCTTACCGTATTCAAATAGATAATAATCATTTGGTTTAATAAGCTTAACTTCGCCAGCTAAATAGATTACAGTGACATTCATCTGATAGTTAATATTTTAATTTAAATGTCAGATGTAATTCGCCTCAATTACAAGAGGTAATATCAAAATTTTTATGGCTCATTTCGAAGATTTAAATTTAAATACACCACTTTATAACGCCTTAAACGATTTAGGGTTTACAACGCCAACACCTATTCAAGCAGAAGCTTTTAACGTAATTGCATCTGGTAAAGATATGGTGGGTATCGCGCAAACTGGCACAGGAAAGACCTTTGCCTATATGCTGCCGATTATAAAAAATTTGAAATATTCTGAACAGGAAAACCCTCGGGTTTTAGTTTTAGTACCAACGCGCGAATTGGTGGTGCAAGTGGTTGATGAAGTTGAAAAATTATGTAAATATACCAATAATAGGGTTTTAGGCGTTTATGGTGGCACGAACATAAACACCCAAAAGCAAGCTATCGCTGAAGGTTTAGATATTTTGGTAGCAACACCTGGGAGACTTTACGATTTAGCATTAACTCGTGTTTTAAAATTAAAATCCATACAAAAATTAGTCATTGATGAAGTTGATGTGATGCTCGATTTAGGGTTTAGGCACCAGCTCATTAATATATTTGACATTTTACCAGAACGCCGACAAAACATCATGTTTTCAGCGACTATGACGCAGGATGTTAATGCCTTAATTAATGATTTCTTTAAAAGTCCGGAGCAGGTTTCTATTGCGGTTTCGGGAACACCATTAGAGAATATTTTACAACAACGTTACAACGTTCCTAATTTTTATACAAAAGTTAATTTACTACACCACCTTTTAAGCGATACTGAAACCTATAATAAAGTGTTGATTTTTGTAGCTTTTAAACGGATGGCAGACCGCTTATTTGAAAAATTAGATGAATTTTTTAAAGAAGAATTGTGCGTTATTCATTCCAATAAAACACAAAATTACAGACTCCGAAGTATCGAGCAATTTAGAAATGGTGAAAATCGTGTTTTAATAGCAACTGATGTTATGGCACGTGGTTTAGATATTGATAATATAAGCCATGTTATAAATTTTGATACGCCAGATTTTCCTGAAAACTATATGCATCGTATTGGTAGAACAGGGCGTGCGGAACGCGAAGGTGTGGCAATGTCCTTTATTACTGAAAAAGATAAAGAGGCTATTAAAAACATTGAAGTGCTGATGCAAATGGACATTCCATTATTGCAACATCCAGATGCTGTTGAAATTTCTACCGAACTTATTGAAGAAGAGCGGCCACAAATAAAGGAACGTAACAATCCTATTAAACGTCGTGATGAAGATGCACCTGGACCAGCATTTCATGAAAAATCAGAAAAAAATGCTAAAGAAAATTTAGGCGGTTCGTACAAATTTAAAATTGCTGCTAAGTACAAAAAACCTAAGACTAAAGGCGATAAAAATTATAATAGGCGGAATAAAAATTTTAAGAAATAAGTTATTTAGTTTACAGTATTCAGTCGCATTCTGCAGTAGTTTCTTTTTTAAAATTTAACGTTTAGACTTTATTTTGATAATTGTATTTTGACGTTACCCGAAAAGGGTCGGAATTAGTTTATACTGAGACCAATAAAAAGGTGATAATCCTAAATTAAATATTTAAATATAGTTAGTGCGAGCGTCACGCTCGTGACCCTATAAGTAACTATGGGTTTTATAATTTAAAAACCAATTTTAACAGCACCAGCAGGAGGCTCGCGCTAGCGGGGGAGAAAGGGTCCTGATTAGAATTTATCCTTTTTTAAAACTTTAAAAAAATAACTAAGCGCTGAACTACATTTTTACAGATTCATAAACTTTGATTTGAGTCAGTGCAGACTAGCTTTGTCCTCAAATACGTTTTAATACTAAAAAAATTTCGGAAAAAGAAAGATATAATTCTTCAACTATTCTCAGAATTAACATCATGTCAGACTGCACCAGAGCGTGCTAATGCCCAAAACGTAAATTAGAATGCTCTTAATATTTAAAACAAAAAATCCCTCTTCAAAACAATGTAGTGGGATTTACAATTTTGTAAATATTGTGCATTAACTGTTTTGTAACCCACGTAAAATAAAAATACCAATTCTGGCAATTACAAAAGTAAATAAGCCAAATACTGCAGTTAATAAAGAAACTTTAAGTCCTCCAGCAAAAACTGCTGGATCCGGATTCCCTAAAGCTTCAATGCTATCGAAAGCGGTTATTAAACCAATAACAGAACCCAAAAAACCCAATACTAGACCCAGTAAGCTAATATCTACAGCCATTTTCAACATTTTTTTTGAGAGCAAATTATTCTTTTTTAAATCTATAAAGCCCTTGATTAAAAAACCTAAACATAATATGAAACAAATAAGAATTAATGACATAAACAACGGACCACCTTCGTTAAAACGATCAAAAAATGGATTTACTACTGAGAAAAATAATGGAAAGGATGACGTGATTAAATACATAACTGTTTGTTTTTTGATTAATATGATACAAACTTATTAGATAAAACCGTTTGAAAATTTAAAATACGACGAACAACCAAATTAGTAATTGTTATTGCATGATGTAGAAACCCCAACTGAATTGGTTATTCATCTACAAAGTAAACATACACCTTAAAAATATAGTATTATTGTATAACAGAAATTAATTATGTTTACCAAAGCATTCATATTTAAGGGTATTGAACGCGTACTTATGCATGCGGTCTTTTGGTGTGGCGTTTTACTATTTTTTAGTTATTTTTTCGGAGCTAGAAGCCAAAATTTTAATGATACACTGTCTTTCTCATTATTCTTAATGCCTATAACTATTGCCACCACTTACGTTTCAATTTATAAATTAATTCCCGATTACCTAATAACAAAACGGTATGTTCTTTTTGGATTATATAGCCTGTATACATTTATTATTTCAGGATACTTGATTATGATATCTATTTTTTTTAGCCTTATTTATATTGCCCAATTTAATTATAAGGCTATGAATCCTGTTACTAAAAACATTTTGATTGTAACCACTGGTGTGTATTTGGTAGTGCTTTTAGTGAGCGCCTTTAAGCTGCTGAAACTTAATTTGAAACATAGTGAGAAAACTAAAATACTACAAACTAAAATTCTTGAAACGCAACTTAAACTTAAAGAGCAAGAATTGAATTACCTAAAAATGCAAATTCATCCACACTTTTTATTTAATACCTTAAATACCATGTATGGTTTTGCTTTAAAAAAAGCGGATGAAACACCAGAAATGATTTTGAAACTTTCTAATCTATTAGATTATTTACTGTATCAAGCCGATAAGCCTTTTGTATTATTAAAGGATGAAGCAAACCATATTGAAGACTATATTGCTCTAGAAAAAATGCGTTTTCATGACACTTTAGATATTAAATTTAAAATGAGCACTATTCCAGATAGATTAAAAATAGCTCCCATGTTATTACTCCCCTTTGTTGAAAATAGCTTTAAACACGGTGCTATTAAAAATGGAAAATTGATTATTAAAATGAACTTACAATGTAAAAAAAATCAGATTGATTTTAATATTCAAAACACCAATACTAAAACTGAAACTACCGAAAATGGTATTGGTTTAGATAATATTAAAAAAAGATTAAATCTCTTATATTTAAATAATTACGTTTTAAAAATTAAAAATGAAAATAACCTTTTTATCGTAAATTTAAAACTAAATTCAAACTAGAACGTGCCAAAAAACAAAACCATATCGTGCCTTATTGTTGATGATGAAACTTTAGCCAGAGATATTATAGCGAATCATGTATCTCAAATAAATAATATTGAAGTGGTTTCGTCATGCGCAAACGCTATTGAAGCTTTTAATTGCATCAATAATCATAATATAGATTTAGTTTTTTTAGATATTAATATGCCTCAAATTTCTGGGATTTCGTTCGCTAAATCGATAAACAAAAACATTAAAATAATTTTTACAACAGCCTATCGTGACTATGCTGTGGAAGGTTTTGAATTAAAAGCAGTTGATTATCTTTTAAAACCTATTTCTTTTGAACGTTTACTTAAAGCTGTAAACACCTATTTCGAAATTTACAAAAAACCAAAATCTGAATTAGTTGAAAGCGCGACTTGTAATGATTTTATGTTTGTGCGATCGGATCGAATTATGGTGAAAATTGATTTTAATGATATCGTTTACATAGAAAGTTATAGCGATTATATAAAAATTCATTTATCAGAAAACATGATTGTTACACGTGAAACTATTAGCGCCATTGAGGCTAAATTACCAAAAGAAAAATTTATTAGAATACACCGCTCATATATTGTTGCTTTATCTCAAATTGAATCGTTTACAAACGAACAAATAACTATTTCAAAAAAATCTCTATCAATTAGTAGAAGTTATAAAAAAGAGGTTTTACAAATTCTAGAACAATTTTAAAAGCTTCTTTTTAATTGAAAAAACCTAATTGTTTTTCAATTATAGTGTTAGACCAAATTTTGAGATTATCAAATTTACCCGTATCGTCAAAAGACCCAATACCAATACTACCCTTCAAAAAATGAACATCTCTAGCCTCCATAATAGGCGTTTTATGATCATCAAAATAAACTTTAATACTTCCTGATGCTACGTCTCTTTCTATCCTCACTTTATGCCAAGAGTTAGATGTTCCCCAATCTGTCCCTTTAGTTGTTTGTGTTCCTATTTTTATACGCGGTTCATCATTCACTAAAAAAATATTATTTGCATGATCATCAGCAATACTAGCAATATGTACATAATAAAAATTTGTAGAACTATTTACTCCAAAAAACAAGCATAAATCCCGATGCCCATATTCCTTACCTGTTTGATTCAGTTCTACTTCTAACACAAAATTTCCAACAACGACATCTTTAATCAGGGCTATGTTAAATGGTGAACGTACGCTAGATTTGTAATTACTTTTACCAAACAACTCCAATACTTTTCCGGTATCTCCATCAGATATTTTCCAAGCATCCACATCTGTCATTTCAAAATCGTTTATGGCTTGAGGTGATTCAAAATCTTGATTATAAATAAGTTTGAAATTTTGTTGCGCAAAACTTTTTTGATTTGTTGTATAATTAATAGTAATGAGTATAAAAACTAAGTACATCAATCGCATAATAGTAAAATTTATTGGTTTTAAAGTTATTGTTTTTTTATCAAAAAAAATACCTTTTCAAATTAAAAGAAAGCAATACAGAGAGCGCTTTTTTTTAATACAGAAAAGTAGCTAACTAAACTTTAACTTAAAATTTATCTTGTATGTTTACTTGACTCGCTTATAGAGAGAATAAATATCTCTTTATCTGTTTTTAAAGTAATGGTAACACCATCAATAGATTCTATTTCTCCTTTAATACCAAGCAATACTTTTTTTTGTTTTATCTGATAGGTTTTAAGTGTATCAAATATTCTAACTAAATCTGAAACAACTTGTTTTATAATTATACCGAATGCTAATACTAGTAAAAAACTAGCGGAAACCGTGGTTATATGGCGTATCATCATTTAAGTATTTATACCTGCTTGGTGTAACACCCTAATTGAAATACATATAAAAAAACAATTTGGCGTACAATATTGTAACCCGATAAAACCATATTAAAAATATGGCTTTTCTAATAAGCCCAAAAAAATAAAATCGTTCTTAAGTTAACGTATGCCAAATTAACCTATCGCGATGTAGAAGCTTAGCAACGTATTAAATTTTTGTTAACTAAAAATTATAATTTAATATACCGTTAAGTTATTCATAAATTAGCAAAAATCATTTTTTATGAAAAAACTAATATTCGGCTTAACCGTATTTTTTATTTGTATTCCTATATATACTCAAGCTACAGAAGATGTTTGGAGTGCTACTGGACATCGAGTTGTTGGAAAAATTGCCGATAATTACTTATGTAAAAAAACAAAAAAAGAAGTAAAAAGATTATTAAACAGACAGTCGCTTGCTTTTGTATCCACCTTTGGCGACGAGATTAAATCAGATCAACGCTATAATAAATTCTATACGTGGCATTTTGTAAATATGCCTTTAGATTCTGATTACAAATCCTTCTGAAAAAAATCCTGAAGGTGATTTGGTTACTGGCATAGAATATTGCATCAAAACCATTAAAGATAAAAATACGACTGATGAAGATAAAGCCTTTTATTTAAAACTACTTATTCATTTTATTGGAGATTTACATCAACCTATGCATATTGGTTTAAAAGAAGATAAAGGTGGAAACGATTTTAATGTAAAATGGTTTTACAACGATTCTAACTTACATCGTGTTTGGGATAGCCAAATGATTGAAGATTACGGAATGAGTTATACGGAATTGGCTGATAATGCTGATTATTTAACCAAAGATAACATAGAAGCTATTGGAGAAGGAAGTATTGTTGATTGGGTAAATGAAACACATGAAATTACTAAAACTGTTTATAAAAATGTAAAACCTGATGAAAATTTAAGATATCGCTACTCTTACGAAAATTTTACAACGGTTAGATCTCAACTTCAAAAAGCAGGTATTCGTTTGGCAAAAATTTTAAATGACTTGTTTTGATATCATTTTAGATTAATTAAGAACCAATAAAATATGGATCTTAATTTGATTTGTACAGCTCATATTTAGCCAACTCTAGTTCAACTATAGCTTCCCATTCTTGTTGGGTTTCCTTTTTTAAACCATGTTTGGTTTCATAATCATAGTCTGCTTGACGCTGCTCTAATTCCTTTTTTATCTTCTCAAAAATGGTATTCGCCTTCACTGAATTTATTGGAGTAACATGAGCATCATTTAATGCTTTCCGAAGCTTCCTTGAAAAGATCTCTGTAAGATCAAAATGAATTTGTTCGTGTCGCAAAACATAATCTGTTCTGCCTTCGGGCAACACCCAACTCCCATGATTATAAAAAAAAGCCTGCACAAAAAGCTCCCCTTTTCTAAATAGGTTTATGCCACTAGATTGGTACCCAAATCCTGAATTGGTAACGGCTAAGGCGTTTGGGAAATTTTCTAAGTCTGGAGTTCCTTTAAAATCATCCCAAGTTAGTTTCCGATTTGCGGACCATTCAATTTCAGTTTCATAAACTTTTGGATTTTGAACTTTATAAATATTGGCCCACAATCTGTCACATGTACTCCATTTATCTGAAGATTTATGCTTGGTCAACTTGATTAAGTTTGCCCCAGATTCTCTAGCTAGTTTCTTTAAGTTTTCAATATTTTGATAATAGGAACAGTTATCTGAAAATCCATTATCTGTAGCTTTTATTTCTCCTATTTTTTCTGCATCAATAATGTGGTCATCGTAAATATCAACTACAACAACCAATGCGCTTTCGGGAAGCTTTGGTAAATCTTTATTTAAACTGCTTCTTAATTTTGGTGAACACGATACCAAATTAAAAACTAATAAAATGATTGAAATTCTTTTCATGTAACAACTTATAAAATTAAAAAGAAACCTGTTTAGATTGCTTTTTTAAATATGATGTTCTAAATATAATCTAAATATGTAATGCTCTATCATCAGTAGCCGCTAAAGCTGCTTCTTTTATGGCTTCAGTAAATGTTGGATGCGCATGAGATATTCTTGAAATATCTTCAGCACTGGCTCTAAATTCCATAGCAACGACAGCCTCGGCGATTAAATCTGCACAACGTGCTCCAATCATATGCACACCTAAAATTTCATCTGTTTTCTTATCTGCTAGAATTTTCACAAAACCATCTAAATCCATACTAGCTCTACTTCTACCTAAAGCACGCATAGGAAAAGAACCTGATTTATAGTCTATTCCAGCTTCTTTTAACTGCTCTTCTGTTTGACCAACAGCAGCAACTTCGGGCCATGTGTAAACAACTCCTGGAATCAAATTATAATTAATATGTGGTTTTTGCCCTGCAATAGTTTCTGCAACAAAAACACCTTCTTCTTCCGCTTTGTGGGCTAACATGGCGCCTTTTATAACATCGCCAATGGCATAAATATTTTCTGCACTGGTTTGTAAGTGTTCATTAACTTCAATACGACCTCTATGATCTAGTTTAATTCCAACAGCTTCAGCATTTAATCCCTGAGTATAAGCACTACGACCAACAGACACTAAACAATAATCACCTTTAAACTCGACCTCCTCACCTTTTTTGTTTTCTGCTTTTACAATAACCTCATCGCCAACACGCTCAACCGATTTTACTTTGTGAGACACTTGCATTGAAAATTTAGCTTTTTTAAAGACTTTGTTCAATTCTTTAGAAAGTCCAGCATCCATATTGGGGATAATTCGGTCTAAATATTCTACTACGGTTACTTCTGCTCCTAAACGTTTATAAACCTGTCCTAACTCTAAACCAATAACACCACCACCGATAACAATCATGTGTTTGGGGATTTCTTTAAGCTTTAATGCCTCTGTAGATGTTATAATACGTTCTTTATCAATGGTTATAAAAGGTAAATTTGAAGGCTTACTACCTGTTGCAATAATGATGTTTTTTGCTAAAATTTCAGTTTCAGCGTCATCATTTCCTGTAACCGTTATGGTCGTTTTATCTTTAAAAGCTCCAACACCATGAATCACATCAATTTTATTTTTTTTCATTAAAAAATCTATACCACCCGTAGTTTGATCAACTACGGCTTGTTTTCTGGCAATCATTTTTTCTAGATTCACTTTAATTTCACCCGGAATATCAATACCGTGTTCCTCAAAATGCTTTACCGCATCCTCATAGTGGTGTGAAGAGTCTAAAAGGGCCTTACTTGGGATACAGCCTACATTTAAACAGGTGCCACCTAATGTTGAATATTTTTCTATTATGGCTGTTTTCATGCCTAATTGTGCGCAACGTATGGCTGCAACATATCCTCCAGGACCTGAGCCTATAACGGCTACATCGTATGATTTCATATTTATGATATTGAAATTTTATGATTAAAAAACAAAATTCAAAAATACGAATGTTTTATGGGAAGACCATATAGAAATAAACCAATTTATTTCAGGCGTTCTAATTTTTATCAATAGTATCCAAAACCCACTCTAATTCTGGATCATGTTTTGTGTTTCTATCTAAAAAGTTTGGCGTAATTTCAATATCTGGTCTTATACCATAACCATCGGGCGCTTGCTTTTGAGGGGCTTCAATGTGCATGAGACCCATTCTAACATTTAATTTTGTGATAGGCAATTCATAAATTTTATAAATACCCGCAACTGTTCCATTATACGCGCCCCCAGTTTCCTCACCAACAAAAATAGCTCTGTTTGTGGCTTTTAAATGGGTTGAAAGTAATGAGGATGCTGAAAACGAATTTCCATTAATCAACACATACATTTTTCCTTTATAATTTAAAGGATTTGGGACTTTAATTTTGGAATGTTTATTAAACCTGTAATATAGCTTTCCGTCTCTTTTTTTAGTTTTTAGGAGATTATGTACTATAACTATAGGAGAGAAAATCGCTGCTGTAATTTTTAGGCTGTTAGGTGTTGTATTGGCCATAAATGCTTTTAAAAATGGTATTCTGCTATTTACTTCACTTTCAGTGATAAATTGATAATCCACAGCAGTCAAAAAGCTATATAAATAATCAATTTCTGCAATGCGCCCACCACCATTATCTCTTAAATCTAAAATAAAATTTTTGGTTTTTGCCGAATCTAGTTTTGCGAAACTTTCTTTATAAAAAGTTTTATAATGACCATCAGTAAAACTTCTTAGTTTCATATAACCCACCGTACTATCTTGACCTATAAATTCGAAATTTCGAATATATTCATGGCGCTTGCTTAAATAACCATACTTTTTATGGTCTTTTCGTTTTTTTCGTTTGGCTAATCGAATTTCTAATTTTTGTTCTTTTGTGAGTTTTTTTGGTTTCTCATGTTTAACTAAATCAGTATCGTTAACAGCAAGTGAATCGTTTTTTTCTGTTTTTGATATTCTTCTAAAAACTTTATCAAATAAAGAATCTTTAACTTTAAAAGTGATTTTCAAACTATCCAAAAAACCTTTATCTCTTAAATAAAATATGTTAAAACCTTTACTCACAAACCTATCGTGCAAAGTGGTATTAAATCCATCAGAAGCAAAACGTGTTTTATAAGTTTCAGCTAAAAGCGATGCATCTTCATCAGCTATACGCATCACTTCGTTTCCTATAAGTGTTGAATCTTCTCCTCGGTAATCTTCAACCCAAAGTTTATGATCTAAATACTCAAAATCTAAATCGTAAAACTCAAACTTTTCATCTTTTAATACTCTACGCTCTTTTTTGGTAAATTGCTTAATGACCGAGCCTACAGATACATGACCTTGCCTAACATGGGCTAAAACTGGCGCTAATTTTTTATAGAAATCTCTAGAGGTTATAGGTTTAGTTATGGTGGTTTTCAAGCTGTCAAACTTAAAATCTAATACCGGTTTAGGTGTGTACTGATAAAGTTTTGGATGGTGCTTTTGTAATTGTTTATAAAGTTTATTGATATCTGAATGCAAATCTACAACAGCATGCAACTTAGTAATTTGTTGGTTATATTTTTTAACGCTTCCACAGGATATTAACACGGTTAAAACGGCATACAACAAAAGTATTTTTTTCATGAATCATAAATTTCGGACGTTGTAAAAATAAAGTTATTTAAGTGAATTAAAACGCTACTTGTTTTTCTTTAACTTTTATCAAAAGTCGTTCATTTACTAAAAATAAATTTATGTAATTTTGTCCTTCATGCAAAAAAACATAAATATACAAAACAAAAAAGCGCGATTTCAATATGAGATATTGGATAAATACACTGCTGGAATTGTTTTAACCGGTACCGAAATAAAATCTATAAGAAGCGGTAAAGCGTCTATTACGGAAAGCTTTTGTGAATTTAATGCTAACGGAGAGCTTTTTGCTATTAATATGACTATTCAAGAATACGCTTTTGGGAATTACTACAACCATATGCCAAAAGCTGAACGTAAACTTTTGCTAAATAAAAGGGAACTTAAAAAATTGAATAAAGAAGTCAATAATTCAGGACTTACCATCATCCCTTTACGATTATTCATCAACGAAAAAGGGTATGCAAAGCTAGACATAGCCCTCGCAAAAGGTAAAAAACTGTTTGATAAGCGCGAAACCATAAAAGACCGAGATAACAAGCGGAACCTTGATAGAATTAAGAAGATTTACAAATAGTTTACGTTTTATATGGCTGTTTTACAGAGTAAGATGCTTTTAACTTTATGAAATTATTAACGGTTCGATTCTAGTAATACCGCTACTTTATAATCAAAATTATTACTATTTTTAACGATGAAAAAATACATACTTTTCTTTTGTTTGATTTTAATATCAATAAACATTTCTGCTCAAGACCAAGAAGATAAAACCAAAGATTATTTAGAAAAAGTAAAAACACTGGATAGTACTATTGCAACGCTTTACACTGTAATTTCTGGTGAAAAAGGTGTAGAGCGGGATTGGAAACTTTTTAAATACTTATTCCATCCAGATGCTAAACTTATTCCCACGGGTAAAAATAATGAAGGTGAGTTTATGGTGCGCTATATGAAACCCGATGATTATCAGAAAAATTCTGGGAAATGGCTTGTAGAAAATGGTTTTTTTGAAAAAGAAATTTATAGAAAAACAGATGGTTATGGAAATATAGCACACGTTTTTAGTACTTACGAATCGTTTAAAAGTGAAGCTGACGAAAAACCCTTTATGAGAGGAATTAACAGCATCCAACTGCTATACGATGGCCAGCGTTGGTGGATTATAAATATGTTCTGGACTCAGGAAACTAAATACAATGTCATCCCTAAAGCCTATTTACCTAAAAAGCAAAACAAAATATGATAAAATCAATGAAACACCAAATGTTACTTTTTACAGTAGCCATATGCATCTTTCCATCACTTGCACAGGAAAAAGCAATCCCTATTTTTAAAGATGGCGAAGCGCAAGTTGTTGAAGCTTTTAACACACCTGATAAATGGATTCGACATGATTTGTTTGTGGAAACCACTTTTGATACTGATGGCGATGGTAAGTTAGACCGTATGCATGTTGATGTTACACGGCCATATCAAACCGAAACTGAAGGCTTAAAATTACCTATAGTTTATGAATCTAGTCCATATTATGCTGGTGTTGCACCAGACATTGATGGTGTTTTTTGGAATGTAAATCACGAATTGGGAGAAATGGCCGAAGAACGCGTGCATCCTGAAGTAACTCGCTTGGGTGAACGCCCAATCATTTCAAATTCGCAAATTGATATTTGGGTGCCTCGTGGCTACATTGTGGTGCACTCATCATCTCCAGGTACAGGTTTATCGCAAGGCTCTCCAACGGTTGGTGGCGATAACGAATCATTAGCACCAAAAGCCGTAATTGATTGGTTAAATGGTAGAGCTAAGGCTTATACTGAACCTTATGGAAACCACGAAGTTAAAGCCTATTGGAGTACTGGAAAAGTAGGCATGACGGGAACATCTTATAATGGCACTATACCACTAGCTGCCGCTACAACTGGCGTTGAAGGATTAGAAGTTATTATTCCCGTAGCACCAAATACGTCATACTATCACTACTACCGTTCGAACGGATTAGTGCGTTCTCCTGGCGGTTATTTAGGCGAGGATATTGATGTGTTGTATGATTACATTCATAGTGGTGCAGAAGATAAACGTGCTGGAAATAATGCCAGAGTAAGAGAAACTGAGATGAGAAACGGTATGGACAGAATTACTGGCGATTATAATGATTTTTGGGCAGGACGTGATTATATAAATGATATGGCGCCAATGAAAGCGGCTCTTTTAATGTCTCATGGTTTTAACGATTGGAATGTGATGCCAGAACACAGTTATCGTATATATAAAAAAGCTAAAGTGATGGGCCTCGAAACATCTATTTATTATCACCAATACGGACATGGTGGTCCACCTCCTTTAACTATGATGAACACATGGTTTACTCATTATCTTCATGGGATTGAAAACGGGGTTGAAACTGAAGAAAACAAGGCATTCATTGTTCGTGAAGACGATAAAATGAGTGAGCCTACAGCATATAAAGATTATCCAAACCCTGACGCCAAAGATGTCACCTTATATCTATCTGCGGGCGCACCAAAACTTGGTGGATTATCAATTAAAAAAACAACAAATCAAGGTAAAGAAACTTGGGTTGATAATTACTCGTTTAACGGTGAAGCTTTGGCTAGAGCCGAAATTACCGAACATCGTCTATTATATATAACACCAAAACTGACTACAGATTTACATATTTCGGGTGTACCAAAAATTACGATAAAATTGGCGAGTAGTAAACCTGCTGCAAATTTATCAGTTTGGTTGGTATCACTGCCGTGGAATGAAGGTAGAAACTCAAAAATTACAGATAATATAATCACGCGTGGTTGGGCAGACCCTCAAAATTACAAGTCTATAACCAAAAGCGAACCTCTAAAACCTAGTAAGTTTTACAATGTTTCTTTTGAGTTAATGCCAGACGATCAAATTATTAAAGCAGGGCAACAAATTGGACTCATGATCTTTTCTAGTGATAAAGAATTCACATTACACCCAAAACCAGGAACAGAACTAACTCTTGATTTAGATGGTACAAGTTTGATATTACCTATTGTTGGTGGGATTGATAAGTTTTAAAATTTATTAAATATGAGCAAGTTTTTTACTGAAATTACACCAGAATTAAAAACTTTTATAAGAGCACAGAAAATATTTTTTGTAGCCACAGCAGCTGAGGAAGGTCGCATTAACCTCTCTCCAAAAGGACATGACACGCTGCGGGTTTTGAGTTCGAATAAATTAGTTTGGTTGAATCTTACTGGTAGTGGAAACGAAACGGCTGCGCATCTTTTAAAAAACGAAAGAATGACCATTATGCTCTGTGCTTTTGATGGCAAGCCTTTGATTTTAAGACTTTATGGTCATGCCAAAATATACCATGAACGCGATAAAGAGTTTCAAAAATATATTAGTCTATTCGAAGAAAACACGGGTTCAAGGCAAATTATAATTTTAGAAGTTGATTCGGCACAAACTTCATGTGGGTATTCTATTCCTTTTATGGATTTTAAGGAAGAACGGGGAATGCTAAATTCGTGGTCTAAAAAACAAGGTAAAGACAAAATAAAAGATTACTGGAAAGAAAAAAACACAACAAGTATTGACGGTTTTAAAACTGAAATTTTAGAAGATTAAACCTTTAATGAATCCAATAACACAGCTCATAGAATCCCTGAACCATAACGACTTATGGGATGAATCTATTGCGTTGAAACGTAATGACTATTTAAGTACTAAAGGTAATACCAATACCAATTTATACTTTGTAATCAATGGAAGTTTACGCATTTTTGTTGTTGATGAATTTGAAGAACATACCATAAGGTTTGGCTATAAAAACAACTTAATAGCTGTATTAGATTCATTTTTGCATGAACAACCTTCAGACCTTTATGTGCAAGCCTTAAAACAATGTGAATTAAAAGTCATTAAGAAATCTAAGTGTATGGATTTCATTTTTTCTTCAGAAGAAAACATCAAAATGTGGCAACTTATTTTAGAAAGTTTTGTGCTTCAACAAATGGAACGTGAACGTGATATTTTAACCTCATCACCCATTGAGCGGTACAATCGTGTTTTAAAACGCAGCCCTCAATTATTTCAAGAAATTCCTAACAAGTACATCGCATCCTATTTACGAATGACGCCAGAAACGCTTTCTAGAATTAAAAAATCTTAATCTCAATCAATATTTATTTCTTAACAATGACCAATCTTTGTGGAAACAAATCACGTAGTCATGACATCAAAAATATTAATATCAGAATTAATTGAGTTAACAAGACACCACATTAATAAAGCGGAACAACTAAATCTAAAACCAATTAACGAATTGAATTGGAAACCAGACGAAATTACATGGAGTATTTTAGAATGTATTGAACATTTAAACTTATACGGTGATTTTTACCTACCAAAAATAGAACAAGCTATTGATAAAAGTAAAACCGTATCTGAAACAGATTACAAACCAGGTTTATTAGGTGATTATTTTGCAAAAAGTATGTTACCAAAAGAAAAACTTAATAAGATGAAAACATTTAAAAGTAAAAACCCTAAAGGTCGTGAGTTAAATCAATCTATCTTAGATCGTTTTTTATCTCAGCAAGAACAAACACTCCATATTTTGAATAACGCCCAAAATTTAAGTTTGAATAAAATAAAAGTTCCAACAACGCTTGGCAAATTAGTAAAACTAAAATTAGGAGATACTCTAAGAGTCGTTATTTACCACAATCAAAGACATATTGTACAAGCTGAAAAAATACTCGAACTTCAATTTAACCACTAAAGACTATACGAAACTATCAATTTTTATCCTCCAATAATGGCACAAACCGAAACTCTCCAAATTCGTGTTGTTCAAATTCTTTGGCGCCATTTCTAATAAAAAGGGTCATGATTTGTACATCATCACCAACTGGAATAACAAGCCTACCTCCTATCTTTAATTGACTCAATAATGGTTTTGGAACAAATGGAGCTCCAGCAGTTACAATAATGCCATCAAAAGGCGCTTCCTCTTTTAAACCTTTGTAGCCATCACCAAAAATGAGTTTTTTTGCACGATAGCCTAATTTTGGTAAAAACTTACTCGTTTTTTTAAATAATTCTTTTTGACGTTCAATACTCCAAACTTTAGCGCCTAATTCGCATAAAACAGCTGTTTGATAACCGCTTCCGGTGCCAATTTCTAATAGTTTGTCTCCTCCCTTAACCAATAAGAGTTCCGTTTGAAAAGCAACGGTGTAAGGTTGTGAAATGGTTTGATCTGCGCCGATAGGAAAGGCTTTATCTTGGTAAGCATGGTCTAAAAATCCTGAATCCATAAATAAATGGCGTGGTATCTTTCCAATAGCCTCTAATACTGCTTCTTCTTTTATTCCTTTGGCAATTAGCACGTTAACAAGCTGCTGCCGTAAGCCTTTGTGCTTAAAAGTATCTTTCAATTTTGGTGGCGTTTATTCCGCTAAAATTAAGTAAACATTTTCATGCTTAAAACTATTTGTTCAGATATTATTTTAATAAAAATCGGACTAAAAATTCCCATTAATTAACTAAATTCAAGCAGTAAAATCTTATTTTTGTTAAAAACGTAATAATTATGCTCAATGCTGGTGTACTTGGTGCTGGCCACCTAGGAAAAATTCATTTAAGACTTCTTAAACAATCTGAAAAATATAATTTAATAGGCTTCTATGATGCTGATGAAGATAATGGTAAACAAGTTGAAGCCGAATTTGGATATAAATTTTTCAATTCGGTTGACGCACTTATTGACGCCGTTGACGTGGTTGATATTGTAACCCCTACGCTCTCGCATTACCACTGTGCAAAAAAAGCTATTACAAAAGGGAAGCATATTTTTATTGAAAAACCCATAACAAATACGGTTGAGGAAGCAGAACATATTAGAGAACTTTTAGCAGAACACAATTTACGCGGACAGGTAGGACACGTTGAGCGTTTCAATCCTGCTTATTTGGCGGTAAAAGATGATATTAAATCTCCCATGTTTATTGAAACGCACAGACTAGCGGAATTTAACCCTAGAGGAACTGATGTTCCTGTAGTTTTAGATTTAATGATTCATGATATTGATATTATATTAAGTGTTGTAAAGTCTAAAGTAAAACATATTTCGGCAAGTGGAGTAGCTGTTATAAGTGATACACCAGATATTGCCAATGCACGTTTAGAATTTGAAAACGGTTGTGTTGCCAATTTAACAGCAAGTAGAATTTCACTTAAAAAAATGCGTAAAGCTCGATTTTTTCAAAAGGATGCCTATATCTCCGTAGATTTTTTAACTAAAAAATGTGAGGTGGTTAAAATGAAGGATGCCCCTAAAACACCTGGTGATTTTGATATGATTTTACAGAATGCAGAAGGTGTAAAAAAACAAATCTATTTTGATAATCCAAAAGTGGCTGATAACAATTCTATTTTAGATGAATTAGAAGCATTTGCCGATGCTATAAACACCAATACAACGCCTGTGGTAACCTTGCATGATGGCACCGAAGCGTTACGTGTTGCTACGCAGATTATTGATTGTTTTTAGAATAAAGACTGGTGACGGAAGTCAAAAACAAAAATAGCAAAAATAAAAGTCCCAAGTTTCAACAAAACCGGAATCGCCAAAATTCAGAAATGAATAGAGCTCAAGCAATTTCCTTATTTTGATTTGATTTTTTGGTTCGTTTCGTACCAAGACAAAATAAAAAAGATACCGCCTTCGCGGGAATGACAAAACTTATTGGATGAAAAACATAGCAGTAATTGGAGCAGGCACCATGGGAAACGGAATAGCACACGCCTTTGCTCAACGTGGGTTTAAGGTTAATCTTGTTGATATTAATGAAACCTCTTTAAAACAAGGGTTAGATACCATTTCTAAAAATTTAGATAGAATGGTCGTTAAAGAAAAAATTACTGAATTTGATAAAACTGAAACATTATCTAATATTACCACATTTACGGATATTAATGAAGGTGCAAAAAATGTAAGTTTAGTTATTGAAGCAGCCACAGAACATACAGATTTAAAACTTAAAATTTTTAAGCAACTAGACGACGTTTGTAATCAAAACACCATTTTAGCAACCAATACCTCTTCTATTTCCATCACACAAATTGCTGCGGTAACGAATAGGCCAGAAAAAGTTATTGGCATGCACTTTATGAATCCAGTTCCGCTAATGACTTTGGTTGAAATTATTCGCGGATATAATACCAGCGACGAAGTGACCAAAACTATTATGGATTTATCTAAAAAATTAGGTAAAGAGCCTGTTGAAGTTAATGATTATCCTGGGTTTGTAGCAAATAGAATCCTAATGCCTATGCTTAACGAATCTATAGAAACCCTTTACAACGGTGTTGCTGGCGTAAAAGAAATTGATACGGTGATGAAACTAGGCATGGCGCATCCCATGGGACCTTTACAATTGGCTGATTTTATTGGGTTAGATGTTTGTTTGTCCATTTTAAATGTGATGTACAACGGATTTAAAAACCCTAAATATGCACCCTGCCCATTGTTGGTTAACATGGTAAGTGCTGGAAAATTAGGTATTAAATCTGGTGAAGGGTTTTATAATTATTCTGAAAGTAGAAAAGCAGATACAATTGCAAAACAATTCAAATAGTACTCAGTAATCAGTCTTCAGAAAGCAGTAACTAATAACTGCGAACTGAAAACTGCTACTGCCAATTTTAAAATATGGCAAAAATAATTCCATTTAAAGCGGTTCGTCCAACACGAGATAAAGTAAGTTTGGTAGCATCTCGCTCTTACCAAAGTTATACGCAAGCGGAACTTGAAGCGCGTTTGAATTATAATCCGTTTTCATTTTTACATATCATAAATCCTGGCTATAAATACCATAAAGATATTAATGGGAAAGACCGCTACAATTTAATTAGAAATAGATATTTAGAATTTAAAGAAGATTCTATTTTTATTCAAGATAAAACACCAAGCTATTACATTTATAAAATTGTAAATAGAGAGGGATATTCATTTTCTGGAATTATAGCTGCAGCAAGTACTGAAGACTACAAAAACGGCGTAATTAAAAAACATGAAGAAACGATTGAGTACCGCGAAAAAATTTTTAAAGATTATTTAAAAACTGTTGGTTTTAATGCAGAACCTGTATTACTCACCTATCCTGATAGCAGCGTTATTAAAAACATCATCAAACAAATTCAAAAAGAGCGTGCCGAATTCGAGTTTACGACGACATATCGTGATACCCATTATATGTGGAAAATAGAGGATGAAGCTTTAGTTAATATGATCAATTTAGAGTTTGAATCAATTAAAACCGTTTATATTGCTGATGGACATCACCGGTTGGCATCTTCGTTTTTGCTTTCAGAAGAATTAAAATCAGAAAACAAAAAGCATACAGGAAAGGAATCATATAATTATTTTATGACCTACCTTATTCCTGAATCTGATTTAAAAATTTACGAATTTAATAGACTTGTTAAAGATTTAAATGGATTATCAAAAGAATCATTCTTAATAAAACTAGACGCTATATTTCGAATTGAAAATAGAGGTTCAGAATTATATAAACCTAATAAAAAACACCATTTTAGTATGTATTTAGATGGTGATTTTTATTCGCTTTATCTTAGAAAAAATAACAATACGTTTAACAATGCCTTAGATGTATTAGACACCCATATTCTTTTTAAAACGATTTTAGAACCTTTATTAGGTATATACGATTTGCGAAACGATCATCGAATTGATTATTCACATGGTAAAAATGATTTGGTTACTATTAAATCTAGAATTGATAATGGCGAATTTACTGTTGGTTTTGGTTTAGTCCCTATAACTGTGAAAGAATTAAAAGCTATTGCCGATGAAGGCTTAACCATGCCACCAAAAAGCACGTTTATTGAACCTAAATTACGAAGCGGTGTAACTATTTATGAATTTTGATACTCGTATCATCCTGAACGTATTACAGAGTTTCAAACTAAAAGATAAACAAATGAAAATAAAACAAAATATACAAAATATAAAATCTAAATTACCTAAGAACGTCTCCCTTGTAGCGGTTTCTAAAACGAAACCTGTTAGTGATTTAATGGAAGCCTATGATGCAGGACAGCGCATTTTTGGAGAAAATAAAATCCAAGAAATGACTGAAAAATACGAAGCTATGCCTAAAGATATTCAATGGCATATGATTGGGCATGTGCAACGAAATAAAGTTAAGTATATGGCTCCATTTGTTAGTTTAATACATGGAGGGGATAGTTTTAAATTGCTAAAAGAAATAAATAAACAAGCTAAAAAATACGATAGAATTATAGATTGCTTATTACAAATAAAAATAGCAGAAGAAGATTCCAAATTCGGAATATCCGCTTCTGAAGCGTCAGAAATAATTCAATCAAAAGCTTTTTCAGATTTAAAACAAATTCACATAACAGGAGTTATGGGTATGGCTACTTTTACTGACGATGAAAATCAAATAAGAAAAGAATTTAACCTATTAAAATCAACCTTTGATGATTTAAAAAAGCATGAAGCTGAAAACTGTCATTTGGAAATTATAAGCATGGGTATGAGTGGGGATTATGAATTAGCCATTGAAAGCGGAAGTACCATGATTCGGGTTGGAAGTAGTATCTTTGGCTCTCGTAGTTAACCATTGAAAATGAAAAGTTAACAGTTTTATAAAAGCATAAATATTGAAGAATAAAAGTTATGATTTTGCTATTCTAATAATTAAGACCTGTAAAATTATTTCTTTAGAAAAAAGATAATTCGCTTTATCTTGACAACTTTTTTAACAATGGTGCAAATATTAGAGAAGCTGAATTTACTCAATCAAATAAAAACTTTATTAATAAAATGAGTATCGCTTTAATAGAAGTAAATGAAACGGAATATGGGTTTTTATTACTCAAAGGCAAAAATTATTTAGAAGTTGATAATTTTAATACATTAGTGAACTTCAATAAAGAACTAATAAAAATGTTAATTTCAACAATTAACACTATGAAATCGAAGCTTAAAAAACTATTAAAGCTTAGTTTTAAACTTTAACTTAGATATTTTTGTACGCAATATTAGACATAGAGACCACTGGTGGTAAATATAATGAGGAAGGCATAACCGAAATTGCTATTTATAAATTTGATGGACACGACGTGATTGATCAATTTATAAGCTTAATAAACCCTGAAAGAGATATTCAGCCTTTCGTGGTTAATCTTACTGGAATAAATAGCAGCATGCTGCGAAACGCTCCCAAGTTTTATGAAGTTGCAAAACGTATTATTGAAATAACAGAAGACTGTATTTTAGTGGCGCACAATGCACAATTTGATTACAGAATTTTAAGTACAGAATTTAGACGTTTAGGTTACGATTATAAACGTAAATCGTTGTGTACTGTAGAGCTAGCCAAAGATTTAATTCCAGATCAACCTTCTTATAGTCTTGGTAAATTGGTACGCTCTCTTGGAATTCCTGTAACGGATAGACATCGGGCATCGGGTGATGCTATGGCAACAGTTAAATTGTTTAAAATGCTTTTAAACAAAGATTCAACAAAAACTATAGTTCAAAAAGCCATTCGATTAAATCCTAAAAAGCAGTTAGAACCTCGCCATTTAGATATTTTAGATGATATGCCCTCAATAACAGGGGTTTATTACATCCATAGAGCTGATGGTGACATTATTTATATTGGAAAAAGTAATAATATAAAAAAACGCATCAACCAGCATTTCACAAACACCAATCATAAATCTAAAAAAATTCAAACACAAGTAACTGCTGTAACCTACGAGGCTACGGGTAGCGAATTGGTGGCGCTTTTAAAAGAAAGTGAAGAAATTAAACGTATTAAACCTATCCATAATAGGGCTTTAAGGCAAAATACGTTTACTCACGCATTGTACAGTTTTAAAGATGACAATAACTATATAAATCTCAAAATTGATGTTGCTGATGGACGTAAAAAACCAATAACCACCTTTACCAACCACCAAAGTGGAAAAAGCTTTTTAACCAAAGCCATTGAGGATTATAATTTATGTCAGAAACTAACGGGTTTATACAAAACTAAAAGCAGTTGCTTTAATTATGACATAAAAAAATGTAAAGGGGCTTGTATACAAAAAGAAAACTCAGAAGTTTATAATGAACGTGTTATGGCCTTAATTGATAAGAATAGTTATGCCAACAAAAATATGGTTATTATTGATAAAGGACGAGCCATTGATGAACGTAGTGCCATTTTGATAGAAAACGGAGTTTTTAAAGGTTTAGGATTTTTTAATTTAAATTATCAAATTAATAACATTAAGGTTTTAGAATCTATAATCACGCCCATGAATAATAACCGGCAAACGCAACATATTATTCAAAGTTACCTTAGAAAAAATAAAAGATTAAAAATTGTTATATTCGATTAAAATGAAGATTCATAGTTATACTTACTTTCTTATATGCCTTTCATATTTAACATATGCCCAACCTAATCAGGACACTAATGTATTTAGAGTAACGCTAAGCGATTTACAAATGACTACTTATGAAAAAGACTCAACGGCTAATGCTTTGGTAATTTATGAATATGGGAATAGTTATGTTGATGTTAAGGATTATGATTTAAGGACCGAGGAAAAACACAAAATTAAAATTTTAAATAAAGAAGGCTTTGATCATGCTACCGTGGTAATTTATCTTTATAATAATGATAGAAACTATGAACATGTAAAAAACATAGTCGCAACTACCTATAATTTAGAAGGAGAGCAAGTCATTTCAACAAAATTAGACGAAAAAGATATATTTGAAGAAAAATATAGCGATAATTATACATTGGTAAAATTTACGATGCCAAACGTAAAAGAAGGCTCGGTATTAACATACAGTTACACTCTAAAATCTCCTTTTATGTTTAAATATAAAGGTTGGAGTTTTCAAAGCAACATACCAAAATTATATAGTGAATATAGAGCGAGCATACCTGGGAATTGGGATTATAACATAAAACTGATTGGTGGCCAAAAACTAAAAGTGAATGAATCTGAAATTAAAAAAGATTGTTTATCCGGAGGCAATGGAGGTTCAGCAAACTGCTTTAATGCACAATATATTATGGAAGATATTCCCGCTTTTATTGAAGAAGATTACATGACGAGTGAATCTAATTATAGAGCGCGAATTGATTATGAATTAAAAACATTTAATGGGTTTGACGGCTTAAGAACCGATTACACAAAAACTTGGGAAACTGTTGATAAAGATTTGAAAACGGATGGTGATATTGGGAAACAACTTAATAAGTCTATCAAATCAGAAGATTATATTAGTTCTGATATTATAAACTTAAAAGATAAATTAAAAAAAGCAAAATCCATTTATAACTATGTTCAAGAAACTTTTACTTGGAATGGAGATTACAAACTATTTACCGAAGGCTCTGTAAAAGATATTTTAAAAGATAAATCTGGCAATGTATCATCCATAAATATTCTATTACATAATTTATTAAAATCTTCAAATATCGAAGTAAAACCCGTTTTATTATCAACCAGAAGATAATGGATTTGCTACTAAAATACATCCTGTATTATCCGACTTTAATTACCTTATCGTTCAAGCAACTATCAACAATAAAACATATTTATTGGATGCCACAGATAAGTATTTAAATTTTGGTGAAATTCCTTTTAGATGTTTAAACGAATATGGCAGATTATTAGATTTTAAAAAAGGTAGTAAATGGATTGATATTAAACCTTTAGCGCCATCTTTGATTCAATATAAAGTAGTATTAAATTTAGACGACGATAATATAATTTCTGGGGAAGTAAATTCTAAAAGAACAGGATATCATGCCATTAATGTTAAAAAAGCATATTACTCAAATCCTGACGATTATTTAGGTAAACTTGAAGACAGAAATTCTAATTTCGAAATTTCATCTTTTAACGTAGAGACTGAAAATCTTAAAAGTGAAGACTTTAGAGAATCCTATACCATTGAATATGACCCAGATGATGCCGGAGATAATATTTATTTAAATCCGTTTTTTGTTAAGTTTTTTGACAAAAATCCTTTCAAACTTCAAGAAAGAACTTATCCTATTGATTTTGGTTATAAAGATGGGTATTTCTACATGCTTCAACTTAATTTTTCTGATAATTATACAATTATTGAAAAACCTCAAGACGTTAAGGTAGCGTTGCCAAACAATACAGGGAGTTTACTTTTTGTAACTCATGTTGTAAATAATAAGCTCAATATATTATTTAAAATTGACTTTAAGTCTCATATTTATCCTGTTGAATATTATCCATATCTAAAGGAGTTTATGAGTAAAGTTGTTGATGTGCAAACCAACTCACTCGTACTTATAAAAAAACATCAATAATCTTTTTATTACATTTGAATAAATGAAAAATAATACTGAAAAAAGCTGGAAATCAAAACTTCATGATATTATTTATGAAGCTGATACGCCTGCGGGAAAGTTATTCGATGTTGTATTACTTATTGCTATTATTGCAAGTATATTACTCGTGATGCTTGAAAGTATTAGAAGCTTTGATGAAAAATATCACGATTTTTTAAATATTTCCGAATGGATTATCACCATTCTTTTTACTATAGAATACATCACAAGAATAATTACAGTAAAAAAACCTTATAAATATATTTTTAGCTTGTATGGGATTATAGATTTTTTATCAACCATACCTAAATATATATCACTCCTTTTTGGCGGAATACATGCATTAGCAGCTTTAAGAGCTCTTCGTTTACTAAGAATTTTTAGGATTTTAAAATTAGCACGTTATTTGGGTGCTTCAAATATGCTAGTCTCAGCTTTAAAAGCTAGTAAAGCAAAAATCTCAGTATTTTTATTTGCTGTACTTATTGTTTGTATCATTTTTGGAACATTAATGTATTTAATTGAAGGTGAAGCTAGTGGTTTTTCTAGTATCCCGATTAGTGTATATTGGTGTATTGTAACATTAACAACCGTAGGTTTTGGCGATATTGCTCCTGTAACACCTTTAGGGCAATTAATAGCAGCCATAATCATGATACTTGGTTACGGTATAATTGCAGTACCAACAGGTATTGTTTCTGCTGAGTATACGGCACAGGGAAAAAATAATAGCACACAACATACTGAGCGTGTTTCATTAAATTCGCAATCCTGTGAAAATTGTTTAGCCACTAAACATCAAGATAAAGCCGATTATTGCTATAACTGCGGTGAAAAACTTCATACCTAAACTAATATCAAAACAAAGTATCTCATTTCAATTGTTGGTCCAACCGCCATAGGTAAAACAGCCTTAAGTATAAAACTTGCTCGGTATTTCAATACTGAAATTATATCTGCTGATTCTCGTCAATTCTATGAAGAAATGTACATTGGAACTGCTGCACCCTCTATTTCAGAATTAAAAGCCGCTAAACATCATTTTATTCATCATAAAACTATAAAAGATAATTATAACGTTGGTGCTTTTGAAAAAGATGCTTTACACCTATTAAAAGCCCTTTTCAAAACGCAAGATGTCGTCATTATGGTTGGTGGTTCGGGGCTTTATGTGGATGCCGTCACTCATGGTTTGAATGATTTTCCAGAAGTTGATAAAAAAATAAGGGAAACGTTAAACACTGACTTGCAAACTAAAGGACTAGAATATTTACAAGATCAATTAAAAATATTAGACCCAAAAACTTACAACATTATAGCCCTTGAAAATCCACATCGAGTTATTCGAGCATTAGAAATTTGTTTAGGTACTAAAAAACCTTATTCCTCTTTTTTAAATAAGGTAAAAGAAAAACGAGATTTTAAAACAATTTCGGTTGGATTAACTGCCGATAGAGACATTATTTATAACAGAATAAATAAACGTGTAGATTTAATGATGGCATCAGGTTTATTAAATGAGGTGGAACAATTGGTAGATTATCAAAATTTAAATGCCTTAAAAACCGTTGGTTACAAAGAAATATTTAACTATTTAAATGGTGAATGGACTTTAGAATTTGCTGTTTCTGAAATTAAAAAGAATACTCGTCGCTTTGCCAAACGTCAACTCACTTGGTTTAAACGAAACAATAACATCCTTTGGTTTAATTACGCTATACATTCAAATGATATTATTAAACAACTAGAAACCCTAATTAAATGACCGTAGAAGCCCTATTATCAAAGCTTGTTTCTTTTCCTGTTTTGGGTGGAGAAAGCAATCTATCCATCATCAATTGGATTAAATCTTATATTGAATCTTATAATATAAAATGTACGTTAGTTCCAAATTTAGAGGGGAATAAAGCGTCTTTACATTGTCGTATAGGACCTTCAGTAAGCGGTGGTTTAATTTTGTCAGGACACACGGATGTAGTTCCTGTTAAAGGACAAGATTGGGAAACAAATCCTTTTGAATTAATAGATAAAGATGGCAAATTATACGGGCGTGGTGCTTGCGACATGAAAGGTTTTATAGCCTGTTGCTTAAGTATTTTGCCTCATTTAAGTAAAGCAAATTTAAAAAAACCCATCTATTTTGCTTTTTCCTACGATGAAGAAATTGGTTGTTTAGCAGCTCCAGAATTAATAGCGCATTTATTAAACTATTATGCTGAAACCCCAAAATATGCCATAATAGGCGAACCTACTTTATTGCAACCAATTATTGGTCATAAGGGTATTTGTTTATACACAACAAAAGTAAATGGATCAGCAGGACACAGCAGTGGAATTAGAAAAGAAGTTAGCGCCATCCACGAATGTGCTCGTTTGGTTTTATGGCTAGAAAATAAAATGAATACGCTGGTTGATTCAGGTCATATTGATGAGCGTTTTTCACCGCCACACTCTTCTTTACATACTGGTATAATTCATGGAGGTATAGCCCCAAACGTTATTGCAGATAAAGCATATTTTTCTTGGGATGCCAGAGTGATACCAAAAGATAATTTATCAGAAATTATGGAAGATTTTAAAGCACATTGTGGCGTTAGAATGAATGAATTAAAAAAAACATTTCCAGATTTTAAAATTGAAACACATGAAATACATCCTCCTGTTACAAGTTTTTTAACTCAAAAAGATTCCGATATTGTTAAACTCATTTTAGAAATAAATTCTAATAAACAAACAGGTACTGTTGCTTATGCTTCAGAAGCTGGACAATTTAATGAAGGTGGTTTACAAAGTATTGTTTGTGGGCCTGGATCTATAGAACAAGCCCATAGAGCTAATGAATTTATTGCTAAAATACAACTCGATAAATACGTTGATATGCTAAATAATTTAATAGTATTATTCTCTAAAGCAACTATTAATGATGGTTTTTAATAAAAAAATTAATCTGAATTTATAAAATTAGCCTTTTATTTTTAATTATTTTTGACTAGATAAATACATAACCTATGCTTGAGTTTTTTTCTACAACTGATGCTATAATGGCACTGTTAACGTTAACGTTTCTAGAGATAATTTTAGGAATAGATAATATTGTATTTATTTCAATTGCAGCCAATAAACTTCCAGAAAATCAACGCAATAAAGCTACCAATAGTGGCTTATTACTGGCTATGGTACAACGCGTAATACTCTTATTTTTTGTATCTTTTTTAACGGCTTTAAAAGAACCTTTTTATAATATAAATATAAGCTGGTTAGAAGTAGGGGTTAGTTGGCAAGCTATAATTTTATTTGCTGGAGGCTTATTTTTGATTTATAAGAGTACTTCTGAAATAAGAGAAAAAGTTGAACACCCATCTTTTGATGAAAATCAAATAAAAGAGAAAAAAATTAATTCACTAACTCAAGCGATCATTCAAATATTAATCATTGATTTTATATTCTCAATTGATTCCATTTTAACCGCAGTAGGTATGACTAATGGACTCCATCCCAATTCTAACTACACCTTAGTTTTAATGATTATTGCAGTGGTTATTTCTATTTTTATTATGATTGGTTTCGCAAATCCGATACGAAAATTTATTAACGCGCATCCAAGTATACAAATGCTTGGTTTAGCATTTTTAATTTTAATAGGCTTTATGCTCATTACCGAGGCTGCTCATTTATCAAATACATCTTTATTTGGTAAAACTGTTGGTGCTATTCCAAAAGGCTATTTATATTTTGCCATTGCATTCTCTATGTTCGTAGAATTTTTAAATTACAGAATTAAGAAAAAAAATACGGATAATAAGTAATCATATCACGTCTCAAATGCTTATTCATATTTTAAATCGAATCCTGCGCTAAACCGTTTAAATGTTAATTTTTATATCATTTAATCGATTTAATAAGTATTTAATCGATTTAATTAAAAAAAAATATATCTTTAGCAAAATTAATTATCAGTCAAAATATCAACGATTAAGACATAGTTAATGGTTAAAGCAGCAGATTAATGAGTAAAACAATTATATTCTTAGCCTTATTATTATTTACAATAACAACCTTTGCGCAACGTCTTGTTTACCCTGGGCAAAATCAAATTCATCGCCATCTTGAGGATCCTTCGTTTTTATCCTTAAACAACGAATATAACATGACGGGGATGATTCAAGCTTCTGATACAGATATTTCCAACACCTCACAATATGTAGCTGCTCAATTAGCACCTTTTGATAATGTGGCGTTTGGTATAGACTACTCTAGACATAGCTACCAGGTTTTTAGGTATTCGCAAATGTTTTTAAATAGTCGCATTAGATTAAATTTAGGAAATGAATTTCATTATTTCAATTTAGGTGGTTCTATAGGTTTTGATAGGTTAAATGAAGATAGAACATCAAAAGAAAATGATATTAATACCATTTATAAAGTAGGTTTACATTACACTAATTTTAATTTAACGGTTGGCGGATTTATTAATAATTTCGCGGTACAAAATGATCTTTTAAATACAACTTTGGTCCCGCTTACAACTTACGACGGTTATTCTCTATACCTTTCTTATAGAATGCAAGTTTCTGATAATATTCGAATTACGCCCATGGCTAAATACAATTCGTATTCAGATTTAACTTTTTTTGAAGCCATAACCAATATTAATTATAATGGTAATTATGAATTGGCTGTTTCTTATAAAAACGATTATTCATTAAATGCTGTTTTAAGTGCTAGATTATTAAGGTATGTAAGGCTAAGTTATTCTTACGAAAGTGCTATAGGATCTCAAATTTTTAATGATGTACATTCGTTTGGCTTATCGGTTGATTTAACACCGAAAGAAACGGAAATACCAGAGTGGTTAGCGAATGTTAAACGAAACAGAGAGAAATTAAAAAGAATTAAAAAAGTTAAAGAAAAACCAGTTGTTATTGCTGAACAATCAGAAAACGAGGTAGATGACATGAATAATGACGACATGACAACGGGAACTATTGCCGAATCTGAACAAGCTGAATTAGCCAAATATCCAGTAATGACAGAAGAAGCACCATCAGATATTGTTGACAACCGTTTAAAACCTGGCTATTATATTATTCTTGGTAGTTATAAGCAGGTTGAAAATGCTGAAAAAGAAATACAACGATTAAGAAATATCGGTTCTTACGCTAGGTATGGGAAAAAAGATGCTAATGATGAATTTAATTATGTTTACGTAGACCGCTATGAAGATAAAGATATCGCTTCAAAACGAACTTTTGCTAAACAAAAAGAAAAAGGCTTTGAAAGAGTTTGGTTATTGCGTATTCGATAATTTTTAAAGCTTGGTATAACATTTTAAAACAAAGTGGTTTGGCCTTCATCATCCTTATCTAAGTCGGATTGATTATCATACGTTTTTTTATTTGATAAATCTTCTTCGTCGATAACTTCTAATTCATCAGCATGAACTTCTTTAGGAGCTTGATATGGCAATGGATCTAAAAGATTAATCTGATTTACTTTCTCTTTTGTCAACTGATTTCCTTGAGCTGAAATGCCTTTTACATCAATAAACGCTTCTAAATTAACTGCTAAATTATCTTTTCTTTCTTTTCCACGCTCTTTGGCAAAAACTACCTCAGCCATAGGTTTCCAATCGGTTGAAACAATTTCTAATTGCGAATTAGCATCTTCTGAAATAAAGGATTCTTCTCTACCCTCATTTTCTACTAAAAAACGTTTTACGTAATACAATTCTTTTTCTCCATTGTAATAAATAGCCGAAATTGGTTTTTTAGGCATCCATTTTTCCATAATAATCATATCATCATCAAAATGCATGGTAACTTCAGGTGTTACTGTTTTAATTATTCCAGATTGTGTAATGATGAGTAACTTATCCTCGCCTCTAAATTCACCTACTAATTCTCCCCTACCATCAACATTTAAACGTTGTACCGCATCATCAAACCAAATTTTACGAGGTTTTAATGTTGATACTCCTTTTTCTTTAAGTTCAACGCGTTTAATAGAATATTTCGTTACTAAATTTCCTTTAGAAACACGACCTTTTATGAGAATATCAGCAAAATCAATATCCCATTTTAGTTTCTTAATACTTCCTGCTTGACGAAGTAAAATAGTAACTACTTCAGCTTCACCATTAGGATTAGCTGAAAAATATAAAACTGTAGATGCTTTATTCCCATTCGTTAAATCATACTCTTTATCTCTAGTAATACTAGTTACTGCAAATCTCTTTATGTAAGATGGCCCGCTTTTGCCATCACGATAAATCATATTATAAATAGTGCGTTTATCCTTCTTTTTAAATACGGCAACGTGAATAATATCTTTACCTATAAATGTTTTAGAATCTACTTTTGTAACCATCATGATACCTTGTTTAGTAAAAACAATAATATCGTCTATATCGCTACAATCGCATACATAGTCATCTTTTCGGAGTGATGTGCCAATAAATCCTTCTTCTCTATTGACGTAAAGTTTTGTGTTGCGTATAACCACTTTTGTAGCATCTACATCATCAAACGTACGGATTTCTGTTTTACGTTCTCGTCCTGCACTATATTCTTTCTTAAGCCTTGTGAAATATGCTATAGAATAATAAATAAGGTTTGCTAAATGATGTTTAATTTGAGCTATTTGATCTTCTAAAGCATCTATTTTTTGTTGTGCTTTGTCTATATCAAATTTTGAAATACGCTTAATTCTAATTTCGGTTAAACGTACAATGTCCTCTTCGGTTATCGCTCTCTTTAAATGTTTTATATGGGGCTGAAGTCCTTTATCAATAGCACTAATAACGCCTTCCCAAGTTTCCTCCTCTTCAATATCCCGGTAAATTCTATTTTCAATAAATATACGTTCTAAAGAAGCAAAATGCCACTGTTCTTCAAATTCACTTAATTTTATTTCTAACTCTTGTTTTAAAAGTTGAACTGTATTATCTGTTGACCGACGTAACATTTCTGTAACTCCAACAAAGAGGGGTTTGTTATCTTCAATAACGCAACCTAGCGGCGAGATGGAAGATTCGCAACTCGTAAAAGCAAACAGGGCATCAATAGTTTTATCAGGCGATAAACCAGATGGTAAGTGTATCAATATTTCAACCTCAGCCGCTGTATTATCTTCAATTTTTTTTATTTTAATTTTACCTTTATCGTTGGCTTTTAAAATAGAATCAATTAGTGTTGATGTGGTCGTGCCGTAAGGTATTTCGGTAATGACTAAAGTATTTTTATCTAATTGCGAAATTTTTGCACGTACACGCACTTTACCACCTCGTAAGCCATCATTATAACCAGAAAAATCGGCCTCTCCGCCTGTAGGGAAATCTGGTAAAATAGTAAAACGCTTGCCTTTTAAATGCTTTATAGAAGCATCAATAAGTTCTATAAAATTATGTGGTAATATTTTTGTTGATAAACCAACCGCAATACCCTCACCACCTTGTGCTAAAAGCAATGGGAACATCACAGGAAGATTAACAGGCTCTTTACGCCTGCCATCATAGCTGGCTTGCCACTCGGTAATTTTAGGATTAAAAACTACGTCTAACCCAAATTTAGAAATACGTGCCTCAATATAACGAGAAGCTGCCGCACGATCTCCTGTTAAAATATTTCCCCAGTTTCCTTGGGTATCTATCAACAAATCTTTCTGACCAATCTGTACCATAGCATCAGCAATACTGGCATCACCATGAGGATGGTATTGCATGGTATGTCCTACAATGTTTGCTACCTTATTGTACCGCCCATCATCCAAATCTTTCATGGAATGCATAATACGACGCTGAACAGGTTTAAACCCATCCTCAATAGCAGGAACAGCACGCTCTAATATAACATAAGAGGCATAATCTAAAAACCAATCTTTATACATACCCGTAATTCGGGTTATGGTTTCTTGGGGTTCGGCTTGTTCGTTTGTTAAGTCGTCGTTTTGGTCTTCTGTCATTAAAAACTTCTAATTTTTTGGTTTTCCGTTAAGATATGTCCTTACTTTTTTACGGCGTCTTTTTGCTTTTTTAGTAACATCGTGCGTGTACAAATACTCGTAAGATCTTTTTATACCTTCTTTCTTGTTTTTAATATATAACATTATAATTTAGTTTAGTTGTCTTCAATAATATCTAATTCAACCCTTAAATTATCGATAATGAATTCTTGTCGTGTCGGTGTGTTTTTTCCCATATAAAAAGACAATAAATCTTCGATAGACATATTATCATCTAACATGATGGGGTCTAAACGAATATTATCACCAATAAAATGTTTGAATTCATCGGGTGAAATTTCACCTAGTCCTTTAAATCGAGTAATCTCAGGTTTTGGTTTTAATTTTTCTATGGCGTTCCTGCGTTCTTCCTCAGAATAACAATAAATAGTTTCCTTTTTATTTCTAACTCTGAATAAGGGTGTTTGTAAAATGTACAAATGTCCTTCTTTTATAACTTCTGGAAAAAACTGAAGGAAAAATGTAATTAATAATAATCGAATATGCATCCCATCAACATCAGCATCTGTAGCGATTACCACATTGTTGTAGCGTAAATCTTCCTGTGATTCTTCAATATTTAAAGCGGCTTGAAGTAGATTAAATTCTTCATTTTCATAAACAATCTTTTTACTTAAACCATAACAGTTTAGCGGTTTTCCTTTTAGACTAAAAACGGCCTGTGTATTAACATCGCGAGATTTGGTAATACTACCAGAAGCAGAATCTCCTTCCGTTATAAAAAGTGTAGATTCTAAATTACGTTCGTTTTTAGTATCACCAAAATGAACACGACAATCACGTAGTTTTTTATTATGTAAACTGGCCTTTTTAGCGCGGTCTTTTGCAAGTTTGCGAATACCAGACAATTCTTTACGTTCTCGTTCTGCCTGCATAATTTTGCGTTGAATTTTCTCAGCAGTAGGTTGATTTTTATGCAGATAGTTATCTAAGTATGTTTTTACAAAATCGTTGATATACGTTCTAACCGTTGGGTACTCTCCGCCCATATCTGTTGAGCCCAATTTAGTTTTGGTCTGACTTTCAAAAACAGGTTCCATGACTTTTATGGCAATAGCCGCTACAACAGATTTTCTAATATCTGAGGCATCATAATTTTTACCATAAAACTCACGTATAGTTTTCACCAACGCTTCCCGAAAGGCATTTAAATGGGTTCCACCTTGAGTTGTATTTTGCCCGTTTACAAACGAGTGATACTCTTCACTATACTGAGTTTTGCTATGCGTCATAGCGACTTCAATATCATCGCCACGCAAATGAATAATTGGGTAAAGTAAATCGGATTCATTTATAGTTTCACTCAATAAATCTTTTAATCCGTTTTCACTAAAATACTTTTCACCATTAAAAACTATGGTTAAACCTGGGTTTAAATACACATAATTTTTAAGCATTTTAATGATATACTCGTTTCTATATTTATAGTTTTTGAAAATGATTTCATCAGGAACAAAAGATACTTTAGTGCCTTTTCGTCTAGAAGTATCGTCAAGTAACTCATGGTTGATTAAATTTCCTTGTTCAAATTCTGCGGAAGCACTTTTATTATCCCGATTAGATTCTACACGAAAAAAAGAAGATAGCGCATTTACCGCTTTAGTACCAACACCGTTAAGACCTACCGATTTTTTAAAGGCTTTAGAATCATACTTTCCACCTGTATTCATTTTAGAAACGACATCAACTACTTTACCTAAAGGAATACCACGACCGAAATCTCTAACCGTAACTTTAGTCCCTTGTATAGAAATTTCAATAGTTTTACCAGCACCCATAACATACTCATCAATAGAGTTGTCTAGAACCTCTTTCAATAAAATGTAAATACCATCATCTGGCGAAGATCCATCACCCAATTTACCAATATACATTCCAGGACGCATACGAATATGCTCTTTCCAGTCTAGTGAACGTATATTATCCTCAGTGTATTTGGTTTCTACAGCCATAAAATCTAGTAAAATGTAATGATAGAATGCTAATATAATATAACCCTTTAAAAAATGAAACCCCCATTACTTAAAGTAATTAACAATATATTATAGTTTTTGTTGAGAACCTTTTTTGTTGATTTTTTCTTTTTTTAAAGACACCAACAATATACCAATTATAACAACCATTGCACCAAAAAACTGTAATAAAGTTAACGTTTCATTTAAGAAAATAGCCGCTAAAATAATAGTGGAAATAGGTCCAATTCCTGCGATAATAGCAAAGTTTGAAGAACTGATCATTTTAATTGAAGTTGAGACTAAAAATGACGGAATAACGGTTGCGAAAAAAGCGATTAAAAAGCCTAGAAAATAGACTTGATAAGGATGCCCAAAAATACTGGATGCACTAGTTATAGAATAATGAATAAAAACACAGACACAAGACACTATCATGGCATAAGATGTAAACTTCATGACACCAAATTTTGGAATTAACCAACCGCTACCAACTAGATAAGAGGCATATGTTATTGCACTTAACAAAATAAAAAAACCACCTAAACAAGCATCCATTCCGGAAATTGCTACTTCGTCCCAAAACGTAATAACAATTCCTAAATATGTTAAACCTATGGCGCCCATTTGAGTTTTGGTAATAGGTTGTTTTAGAAAAAATCTATTTAAAAGAATAACAATAGTGGGATATAAAAACAAGATGATACGCTCTAAACTTGCTTTAATATAGGTTAAGCCAATAAAATCAAAATAACTCGCCAAATAATAACCTACAAACCCAAAAAATACTAACCAAGCATAATCGTTCTTTTTAACTTCAGCACCTGTAGTTTTTTTACGGTACAAATATGCGATGATGACATAAAATGGAAATGAAAATAACATACGCAACAGTAAAATACTAATAGCATCTACCTTATACTGGTACGCTAACTTTACCATAATGGCTTTAGACGAGAAAAGCACAATACCAAGAATGCCTATTAATACACCATAAATAAAAGTTTTCTTTACATTCATAAAACGAATATAGATTAACCATTAGTGGTTTTTATTTGTTACAAATGGTAATTACGATGTTCAAAAAGAAAATAGTATTTCACATAGTAAGAACTAAATGGACTCTGCTTTTTCTTTAAGAAACATATTTCTAATTTGAAAAAGTTTGGTCATATATCTTTTCAAAAACAACCAATTTGTAAATCTTCCTAAAACACCCAATTTGCCAATATACATTCCAGGACGCCTACGGATATGCTCTTTCCAATCTAGTGAACATATAAATTATTTCAAGTAAAGCTGAGACTAAAAGACTACTTTCTATTTTTTAAAATGAACATAAAATAAGATTTTCAGTCCGAAAATATGGATTCTGTTTCTAATACATCTTTGGAGTTAAAATTTTAATGATTTAGAACAATACAAAAATTAATTACTAGTTAATTTTGAAAAAAAATAATATGAAATTTAAAATTCTTTTTTCTCTTTTGATAGTGGTTGTAACTTCTGTAAATGCGCAACGTAATCCGTATGAATGGGATTGGAAAAGAGATGGGGTTTGGACTGGAGTAGCTCTGGCTACATCAGCTACTGGACTTTATTTAATAGTTAATAAAGAGGACATTACCGAAAATGATTTACAAACTATAGTTAATAAAAAAGATAATATTAACTTTTTAGACCGTTGGGCCGTTGGAAATTCCTCTGAAAGTGCTAGTAAATTAAGCGATATCCCTTTTTACTTATCGTTTGCTGCACCCTTAGTGTTATTTTTTGATGATGAAGTTAACGACAATGGTGGATTGGTATTTGGAATGTTTTTAAAAAGTATGGCTACTACAGGTGCAGCTTATGGGATGAGTGCAGGATTAATAAATAAAAGTAGGCCTTATGTATATAATGAAGATTTGAATATGAACCGAAGATTAAGCGGAAACGGACAACGATCATTTTTTTCTGGTCATACAGCTGCAACTGCAACTGCTACATTTTTTGTAGCCAAAGTGTATCAAGATTTTAATCCTAATTCTCCTGGAATACCTTATGTATGGGCTGGCGCAGCAACCTTACCGCTGGCGGTAGGCGCTTTAAGAATAGAAGCTGGACAGCATTTTTTAACCGATGTATTAATTGGATATACTATTGGTGCCATGAGTGGCATTTTAATTCCTGAATTACATAAAAAAGAAAACCAAGCACTATCAATAACTCCAGTTAATGCTTTAGATTTTAGAGGTGATAATTATCAAGGTTTAAGTTTACAATATGCCTTTTAAAAAAACAGCACTTATACATTAAACAAAAAGTGCATCACATCACCATCTTTAACAATGTAGTTTTTACCTTCAACCCTCATCTTTCCAGCTTCCTTTACTTTAGCTTCACTACCGTAGGTTACATAATCACTATAAGCAATAACTTCTGCCCGTATAAATCCTTTTTCAAAATCAGTATGTATAACGCCAGCAGCTTGTGGTGCAGTTGCACCTATATCAACAGTCCAAGCCCTTACTTCTTTTACACCTGCCGTAAAATACGTTTGTTGGTTTAAAAGTTTATACGCACCTCTAATTAATTTTGCAGAACCAGGTTCATCTAAACCAATATCTTGCAAAAACATTTGGCGCTCTTCGTAGTCGTCTAATTCATTAATATCAGCTTCGGTACCAACTGCTAAAACTAAAACTTCAGCATCTTCATCTTTAACTGCTTCTTTTACTTTTTGAACATAATCATTACCAGATACTGCTGAACCTTCATCGACATTACAAACATACATCACTGGTTTATCGGTAATAAACTGAGAGGGTTTTACAAAATCCTGATAATCATCATCGCTAAATTCTAAAGCACGAACCGAAATTCCAGATTCTAAACCTGATTTTATTTTTAATAAAACCGCTTCTTCTTTTTGGGCATCTTTATTTCCCGTTTTAGCAGCACGTTTTACCTTATCCAATTTCTTTTCAGTAGTTTCCAAATCTTTAAGCTGCAATTCCATATCGATAGTTTCTTTATCTCTAATAGGATTTACATTGCCATCAACATGAACAATATTATCATTATCAAAACAGCGCAATACATGCAAAATAGCGTCCGTTTCACGAATATTTGCTAAAAACTGATTTCCTAAACCCTCGCCCTTACTTGCTCCTTTTACTAAACCAGCAATATCAACAATCTCAACGGTTGCTGGCATAACACGCTCTGGTTTCACTAAAGTCTCTAATTTTTCTATACGTTTATCGGGAACATTAACAACCCCAATATTGGGTTCGATTGTACAAAACGGAAAGTTAGCACTTTGCGCTTTGGCGTTTGACAAACAATTAAACAACGTTGATTTTCCTACGTTTGGTAATCCTACAATGCCTGCTTTCATATTGCTATCCCTAAACCTTTCCAAAAGAAAGGAAACTAAGGGTAAATTTTAATTAAACCTATTTTTTTATCCATCTCGCCTACTTACCTTTTACAAGGATTGGTGATGGGACTTTTTGCGAGTGCAAATGTAATCATTTCTGTTATTATTTTTTGTAACATTATAATGCTTTAATCGTTTAGTTAATATAAATCAACAATAATGAAACAAGCCCTTATTTTAATTTCAATTTTTACCATATCTATCACTTCATTTTCACAACATATTACGGCACAAATTATAGATAAAAACACTAAAAAACCCTTGCCTTATGCCACCATTAAAACGGGTGACTACAGTGGTGTTATATCTAATGAAGAAGGTTATTTCACCATACATATGCTTAACGAAAATTTACAAACTATCATCATCTCGTGTTTAGGTTATCAATCTAAAACCATCCGTATTGACCATATGAAAGCGTTAAATTTTAAGATTCAATTGGAAGAACAAATAAATCAACTTAATGAAGTTTACATCAGTAATAAAAACCCAAATGCAGATTCTATAATTTCCAGAGTAAAATCTAGAATTTCAATTAATTACCATACCGAACTGTACAAATACTCCATATTTCGTAGAGTAACTAATGATGTGGATTTTGGGGAATTAAAATTTGAAATTGATAAAGCATCCCATTTTAGCAAAAAAAATATGGAAGATGCTAACGTAGGTTTGCGTACGCTTTCAAAAAAAATTCGCGAAAGCAATATGAAATATTTTACCGATTTTAAAGGTGAACTTTATAGCTTAAATAAAGACAGCAGTAAATTGGTAGTTAATAAAGCCACCAAACTGATTGATTATAAAAACGATTTTTCTATTGAAGACATTCAAGAAAAAGCTCAAAGTATTGTACTTACTTATTTAGATACTACCAAAACCTACAAGCTTAAAACTGGTTTTTTTATGGTTGAAGACTCCCTCTCGTTAAATGATGGCGAATTTAAAAAAGAACAAAAAGAAGCGTTTACTTTAAAGCATTTAAATAAACAAACCAAAACATTATTACAACACACGCAGTTTTACGAAAATTCGTTTTTAAACACCTTATTAAACTCAGATTTGTATGAATATACTTTTGAAGGTATGACTCATAATAACTCTGAACTCACCTATATTATAAACTTTGAACCCAGAAAAGGAAAAGCTAAATACGCTGGTACATTTTTTATAAGCCATGATACGTATGCCATAACCAAAGTGGACTATGGGTATTATAAAAACCGCCATGGTAGCAAGCTAAATTTAAAACTTATTTTAGGTGTTAAATACATTGAAAACGTGAGTGAAGGCATAATTTTGTTTGAAAAAACTATTGAAAACAAATACCAACCAAAATATATTAAACGCACCATGGGCAGCTACTTTTACGTGAGTAGAGGTTTGAAATTTATTGAAAACAGCAGCACTAAAAATAAAGTAAGTTTTGATTTTACTTTAGAAGGCAACAATAGAAATAAAGAAGAACTACTGTTTACAAAAAACACTCCGTTAACCTTACAAGATTTTACTGCTCTAAAACAAGACAGTATAGCACCTTATAAAGTGTTGAATACTTTTGAAAAAACACTTTGGGAAAACGAGGAAATTTTAGAGCCTTTAAAGGAGATGAAAACTTTTGAAGTTAAAGAGTGATTTCCGGAATTACGCTTATCGTTGTTGTATATGGTATGTTGCGTGTTGAAAACCTAATTTTGCAAATACAAACCAAATGGAAAATCAGCGAAGATTTTCGTAAGCAAGCTTGAACTAGCAATTAATTTTATACTGTTGTTAGATGCAGACTATTGTTTAAATTCATTTTTTTCAAAGTAGGTCAAATCCTGTATTATTTGGTCAGGTTTTAATTCGATAACTTGCACTTTAGGCATTAATATAATTGGGTGTATGTCCCATCCGTTCTGTCTAATCGATTCGAACATTTTGTCATAGCCTTCTGACATATGAACTTCTTTAAAATTTGGAGTACCCCAAGGCTGTTTATTCCTAACTCCTTTAAATTCAAAAATAACACTGAAAACTTCGAGAATATTAGGATTTAATGGATTTTCAATTATCCTTATTTTTTGTACCCATTTATTAAATGACGAGTTAAAATAAATATCAAAACCTGAACCAGTATTATTGACAATGGAATTTAGAACTTCTGTTGGTAATTCAATTGGCGGATAGTTTGTGTTTTGGTAAATTTTTTGCGGTATTCCAGTGAAGATTTTCTTTATATGTTCACTTTCTACAGGTATTCTTAAATATTTGTCGCATTCTTCATAAGGAATATTCAAATAGTTTTCCAAGAAATATATCTCACAATTCAATTCAGGTATACTATAATCTCCTTCTATTTTTAATTCTAGTTTTTTATTCCAGACGTTGAAATATACATATGTGTCACCACCAGTTATTTGACTAATAATTTCGTTTTGTGCTTCAATCGTTGCATCCTTTGCTGCGATAATTTCTTTTAAATTGTCATTTGTAAGTATGTTTAATCTTCTCGTTTCTTCTAAATTTTCAATCGTTTTGTTATAATTCGCATTAACCTTGGCATATGTAGTTTCTGCATCCTTTTGACTGTTTTTGATTTCTTTATTCACTTTTGTCAAATCCTCCACCAACTTATCCGAAGCATCTATTAATTTGGTAGTATTAGACTTAATATCATTTTTAATTTTATCATCACTACGAGCGTTTATAAAAGCAAACATTGCTAAAATTAGCGTAAATATCAGAATCCAAATATTACCATCCATACGATTAACAATTCTCATTTATTAAATTCTAAATATTTATGTTTTAGCGTTTACAGCCAACGTTAAGATATGGTTACGTTTTAATAAACTATATCGCTAGATAAGCGAAGTTATCATTTTATTGCCAGAAAATCAACACGTAAAATATATAGTTATTTGCTTTTTTTAAACAAAAAATCCCAAGTAAAAAGCTTGGGATTCGTTTTATAATTTTTAACCACTTGACTAAAAAGAAATACCTTTTTGATTTCCTTCATATTTAAAAGGTTCAAAATTATCATCTAAAATTTGACAGTCTACATTTATACTTGTACCTACAGCATTTCCAAAATAGCTAGCAACCGCAGAATCTGCCGCATCCCTTCCATTTGCAATTTTTATAAGACCATTTAATGGTGCTAATTTTGTAGAATCGAATATAATCCAATTTCCATCTATATAAGCTTCAAAACAAGCATGGAAATCTTGTGGTTTAAGTTGATAGGCATAACCCGTAAAATACCTTGCAGGAATAGATAATGCTCTGCAAAAAGCAATACCCAAATGCGAAAAGTCACGACATACACCAACACGTTCCGTAATGGTATCCATTGCCGAAGTTTGAGAATTTGTACTACCGCTTGTATATTCAATATTATCATAAATCCAATCTGTGATGGCCAGAACCTTGTCGTAAACTGATTTATAATGCCCAAACATTTTAAAAGAAAATTTCATAAGTCTATCTGATTGACAATATCTACTAGGATACAGAAATGAAGCAATGTAGCTATCCAATTTTACAACAGACACTTTATTAGCGGCATGACTTTCATCAATTATATTATAATACATATCAACAACGGCTGCATATGAAATTGAAAAATTACCAGCTTCTTCAATTTTAAGCCTCAAAAATTTAGAACTAGCATCGTGAGATGTAAAAACCTCCGTATTAATATAAGGGTCAATTTCCAATTTTTCTTCTAAAACAGTTTGGTTCGATGTATTTATGGCATGGATATTAAATATAAAAGTAGTTGGACTATTTACAATGTAAGACAAAGAACTATTTACGCTAAATTTCATTTTTATTATTTTTATTGATAACGTTAGAAAAAGGTTGTTTTATCCAATGCTCTGGAAGTTTATCTAAAACTGACTTTAAATTTTTATCCCATGCTTTCGATATGTCTATCATATCTTCTTGGGTATATCTATTTTCATGCATTTTATAAGAATCTTTCTCATAAAGCACCACATCAATTGGGAAACCTACATTATTTGAACTCAGTCTCGTAGAATCGAATGAAAGAAATCCTGCTTTCAAAGCATATTCCATTGAAGAATCACTTTTTAAAACTCTATTTAACAGTGTTTTACCGTGTCCGGAATTTCCAATGATGACATATGGAGAATCATCATGTATTTCTACCCAATTTCCTTCAGAATAAATAAGGAATAATTTGTGCTCATCATCATTTTCTAACTGACCTCCAATTATGGTATTCAAATTAAACTTTAATCCTGCATTTTCAAGTGCTATTTTATCTTCCTTGGCTACACGTTTTACTTGCTCGCAAAATGCATTAACGGCCTTATACATTTTATCATGTTTTAAGCCTTCATCATTAAATAATTCCTGAAAATAAATAACAGCTTTATCTCGCACAGAGCGCAAACCACTAGTCATAATAAATAAAGAATGTTTATTCCTTTGCTCTACAGAAATCTTTTTTTTAGTAGATTTATTAGTCCCAGATGTAATTCTTGTATCCGCAATGGCAACTAAGCCTTGCTTTGTTTTTATACCTAAGCAATAGGTCATATTTTTTTATATTTTATTAATGATAGGATACGCTATTTTACAGTTAATTTTAAACCTCAAAGCAAATTTACCAATTATTAAAATCTGCTATCATCTTTAGCTATATAATTAATAGCATAATTAAAAATTTGTTTAACTCAAATGCTTTTCTTAAAACTTAGGTTTATATAATATGTTTTAAAATCCCAAATACTGATGTATTTTACACCTCTATGTCTTGGTTACAACTATTTTCTTTTTGAATTTTACAACACTATCTCATGAATTTTTAATAATGATAAGGACTATTCTCTAAAAAAAAACTTTATAAGTTTTCAAATAAACTTACATAAAAAAAATCCTAAACTTTCGTTTAGGATTTTTTTTATGTAAATTTATTAATTGCTAGTCTTCAGGATGCATAAAACGCTGTTTAGCCAAAAGTACGTCTTCAGTTTCAACATGGTCTTCATCAGGCACACAACAATCTACAGGACATACCGCAGCACATTGTGGCTCATCATGAAAGCCTTTACATTCGGTACATTTATCTGGTACGATATAATACACTTCATCACTTACGGGCTCTTGCGCTTCGTCAGCATCAACTTCAGCACCGTTCGTTAAAACAACCTTACCTTCTAAGCTCGTACCATCTTTATAGCGCCAATCATCAGCACCTTCATATATTGCTGTATTTGGGCACTCAGGTTCGCAAGCACCACAATTTATACATTCGTCTGTTATTATAATTGCCATAGTAATTTTTATCTTTTAAAATTCTAGAACTCTATAGAGAATCCTTAAATTTGTAGTCGCAAAAATAAAGCCAAAACCTTTCATAACCAAATTAGAATGCAATTACAACAAAGAATTAACGCTTTTGTAAAATTAGGAGAATTTTTAGAGCAATTTTCTAATGAAGTTATTAAAAAGGATAATAATGTTAAACATAACGCTTTGTTTTATGATGGTTTTAAACATCAATTGAAACTTGCTGAGGAACATAATGGTTGGTTTACCTTAAAAAATATAAAATTCGCTTTAAAAGGTTGGGCGGCATCTTTAACCGAAGATCAATTAATCAGTTGGTTAAAACCGTATAATTTGAATATTACAAAACCCAGAAAAGTGGCTATAATTATGGCTGGTAACATTCCATTAGTAGGTTTTCACGATTTTTTATCGGTACTCATTACGGGGCATGATGTTTTGGTTAAGCAATCATCTAACGATAAACACCTACTCCCCTATTTAGCAAAATATTTAGAGTTGGTAGAACCTGAATTTAAAGGGAAAATTTTATTTACTGAAGAAAAAATGAAAAATTTTGATGCTGTTATAGCGACAGGAAATAATAATACAGCACGATATTTTGAATATTATTTTAAAGGAAAGCCATCAATTATAAGAAATAATAGAAATTCAGTAGCTGTTTTAACAGGCCATGAAACTTATGAAGATATAAAAAACCTATCTGAAGATATTTTTAGATATTATGGTTTAGGCTGTAGAAACGTGTCTAAACTTTTTGTTCCTAAAAATTACAATTTTGATGCTTTTTTTGAAGGTATTTATCATTGGCATCCTATTATTGAAAAGGCTAAATACGCTAATAATTACGATTATAACAAAGCTGTGTACTTAATGAGCGAATTTGATATGCTAGAAAATGGGTTTTTTATGATAAAAGAGGATGAAAGTCACACATCGCCAATAGCGACCCTGTTTTACGAATATTATGAAGATATTGAACATTTAAAACAAAAACTGGAAGCAGAAAAAAACAATATTCAATGCGTGGTTTCAAATGGTTTTTCAGAAAATGAAGTTGCTTTTGGAACTACTCAAAAACCAAAACTTTGGGATTATGCGGATAGTATCGATTCTGTTGAATTTTTATTAGCAATTTGACTAAAAAATTATTGAATTTTTAACATGAAATACCCAATTAATTAGGAACTTTACAACTTAAATTTTATATCATTTTAAACCTTTGTTAAATTAAAGGTAACTTAAATAAAAACGGAATATTAATTAAAAATTACCCCACAAATTCTCTTTCCTTTGGAAAGCGTTAGGGATAGGAAAAATGAAAAAACATAACTTTAGTGCTGGCCCATGTATTTTACCTCAAAGTGTTTTATTAAAAGCCTCTGAGGCTGTAATGGACTTAAATAATAGCGGTCTATCTTTAATTGAAATATCTCACAGAAGTAAAGCTTTTGTAGATGTTATGGAAAACGCAAGAGCACTAGCTCTAGAATTACTTGGTTTGGAGGGTAAGGGCTATAAAGCATTATTTTTACAAGGTGGTGCTAGTACACAATTTTTAATGGTGGCACTAAACCTTTTGGAAAAGAGGGCTGGGTATTTAAATACTGGAACATGGTCGGATAAAGCCATAAAAGAAGCTAGAATTTATGATGATATTTATGAAGTAGGGTCTTCAAAGGAAGCCAACTATAATTACATTCCAAAAGGATACGATATTCCAGAGGATTACGATTATTTTCACTGTACATCAAACAACACCATTTTTGGTACACAAATTAAAAATATTCCTAACTCGCCTATCCCAATGGTTTGTGATATGAGTAGTGATATTTTTTCTCGTACACTTGATTTTTCAAAATTTGATCTCATCTATGCAGGAGCACAAAAAAATATGGGGCCAGCAGGTACCACTTTAGTAGTTGTTAAAGAAGATATTTTAGGAAAAGTATCTCGCAAAATTCCATCAATGATGGATTACAAAAAACATATTGCTAGTGGAAGTATGTTCAATACGCCTCCCGTATTTGCTGTTTACACCTCCATGTTAACTTTAGAGTGGTTAAAGGATTTTGGTGGAATTGCAGCTATTGAAAAAGAAAATGAAAAGAAAGCACGCTTAATGTATTCTGAAATTGATTTAAATCCATTATTTAAAGGATTTGCTGTAAAAGAAGATCGCTCAAACATGAATGCTACATTCACTTTAGAAAATGAAAACCTAAAGGACACCTTTGAAACCATGTTAAAAGAAGCTGGAATTGAAGGACTTAATGGCCATAGAAGCGTTGGTGGTTATAGAGCTTCCATGTATAACGCACTACCACTAGATAGTGTTAAAGTGCTTGTTGAAGTTATGAGCGAATTGGAAAGTAAAGCTTAGAACGAGATTTCATTAGGCAGTGAGTTTTCACTACTCACACTTATAGATAAAAATAAAATAATTGTCGTCATTCCGAAAGAAGTGAAATAATCTCATCAAAAGATTACCACACCATACTTCGTTTTAATGACAAAAAAATAAAAATTATTTTTAAGTTAAATTATGATTCGTTCACCGAACTTTTAATTTTAACTTTTAACTTTTAACTTAGATAAATGAAAGTATTAGCAAATGATGGTATCTCCCAAAGCGGTATTGATGCCTTAGAAGAAGCCGGTTACCAAGTTATCACAACAACTGTAGCACAAGAGCAATTAATAAATTACATCAACGAAAAGGATATTTCGGTGTTATTAGTTAGAAGTGCCACTACAGTTCGTAAGGACTTAATTGATGCGTGTCAAAATTTAAAAATTATTGGTCGCGGCGGCGTTGGTATGGATAATATTGATGTTGAGTATGCTCGTAAGAAAGGAAAACATGTTATTAATACTCCTGCAGCGTCATCACATTCAGTTGCAGAATTAGTTTTTGGACATCTATATGGTCTTGCTCGTTATCTTCATAATTCCAATAGAGAAATGCCTTTAGAAGGTGATTCTAATTTTAAAGGCCTAAAGAAAGCTTACGCTAAAGGCACAGAATTAAAAGGAAAAACTTTAGGTGTTTTAGGTTTTGGCCGTATTGGTCAAGCAACCGCTAAAGTAGCCTTAGGTGCTGGTATGAAAGTAATTGCTTATGATCCATTTTTAGAAAAAGCAGATTTAGAATTAGACTTTTTTGACGGACAAAAATTGAATTTTAATATTGAAACCATATCTAAAGAAGACGTTTTAAAACAAGCCGATTTTATTACACTTCATGTTCCAGCTCAAAAAGATTATGTTATCGATGACGCTGAATTTAGTATGATGAAAGATGGTGTAATTATAGCCAATGCAGCACGTGGTGGGGTACTAAATGAAATCGCACTTGTAAAGGCTATTGAAAACGGAAAAGTAGCCAGAGCTGCTTTAGATGTTTTTGAAAAAGAGCCTAAACCAGAAATACAGTTATTAATGAATCCAGCATTATCATTAACGCCCCATACAGGTGCTGCAACCAATGAAGCACAAGATAGAATTGGTACAGAGCTAGCATCTCAAATAATTAGCATTCTTGGATAAAGATTCTAATTTAAAATAAATGTGGCTTAAAAATTATAAATAAGTCTTAACTCTATTGTTAAGGCTTTTTTTGTACATTGAACTTTCAATTTTATTAACCATAATAATTATTAAAATAAAAAAATAATGTCTGGAATTTTAGATTTATTAAACAGCGACCTTGGGAAAACTATCATTAGCGGAGTTTCTCAAGAAACTAATCAACCACAAAATAAAACACAGGATGTTTTAACAATGGCTTTACCTGTTTTAATGGCCGCTATGAAGCGTAATGCATCAACACCTCAGGGTGCTGAAGGATTAATGGGTGCATTAAATGGAAAACACGATGGAAGTATTCTTGATAATTTAGGCGGTTTATTTGGTGGTGGCGTTAACCAAGAGGTAAAAACAGATGGAGAAAATATTCTTGGTCATATATTAGGCAGAAAACAACCCGCAGTTGAAAATGCATTAAGTCAGAAATCTGGTATGGATGCAAATTCAGTAGCACAAATTCTAAAAGTAGCAGCTCCTATTTTGCTAGGTATGTTAGGGAAAGAAAAAAGACAACAAAACGTAAATGGCCAAAGTGGTATAGAAGGTCTTTTAGGTGGTTTACTAAGAGGTAATTCTTCGCAGCACGACCAAAGCTTTTTAGAATCTATTTTAGATGCTGATGGTGATGGCAGTGTCATAGATGATGTTGCAGGCATGGTGTTGGGAGGCAACAAAAAGAAAGGTGGTCTTGGAGGTTTGCTAGGAGGACTATTTGGCGGAAAATAGTCTCTTAAAACATATAAAATCAATCATTGAGTCAAGTTTTCCTTGACTCTTTTTTTTAATATTTCGATTCTACTATTTAAGTATGAGTTTTTGTAACTTTATAATATAAATTAAAAACACGTTTACGCAATGAAATAGATCGTTTACTCATTGTCGCTTTTTATATAAGCAAACACCTCTTACTTTTGAAGTATAAATATTAGAAAAATGAAACATGTAATTTACATCGTATTAGCCTGTAGTTTTATAATAGCGTGCAATTCGTCAAAACCAGCTACAACAAATAAAACCAAATCGGAAAAGGAACTTGCAAAAGTTGATAATGATACGGTTACTATTGGAAATGATGAATTAGAATATGAAATTATAATTATAGAGCCTGGCTTTAATTTTTGGTTAGCAAGTAGAGCAAGACCTGAAGGTTTCTACTCGCAACAATATTTTGAAATTAGAAATATTGTTTATGTTAATGAATGGAATAATAGAGTACTGCAACCACAACGGTATAATCCAAACTTGTATGAGTTACAAATTGATTATCAACAAGGTATTGATTATGGTTATGAGGTAAACTATAAACTATATAATTATTTTATTTATTTTCAACTTACGTACAACCAAAGATTAGGGCCTTTTGTTCCTAGAATTTAAAAGCTTTTTACTTATTTTTGCAACTAAATTGCAAAAGTGAACAAATTCAAAGAAAACTGGGAAATCAATAATAATTGGCAACTTTTCTTTCCTTTTTTAGGATGGATAGCTTTAGGCTATTCCTCATACAAATTAGCATACGTCTTTTTGAAAAATTTTAATGTGGTTTTTACAATATTGCTAAGTGTTATATTATTTTTTGTTCTATTAAAATTAATACTTTTAATTTTTGAAAAATTAGAAAAAAAATGGCAAGTAAATTATCGGTGGGAACTGATAAACATATTTCTTGTATTTGCCATTACTGGATCCTCTTCGGTATTTATTAGCAGACCATTGATAAAATTGGCAGGGATCAATAAAGAAAACCTTCCAACTTTTGCTTATTGGAGCTTATACATAATTATTGGTTTTATTTTTTATCAAGTTTTACTTGTTTTCTTTGGCTGGTTGTTTGGTCAACATAAATTCTTTTGGAATTTTGAAAAGAAAATGCTTCGCAGAATTGGTCTAAAACGCTTTATTGATTGATGCAAACCAGAAGGGAACATATCATTTTTAGAATCCTAACCTTAGTTTTGGTTACGACTTTATTAGTGCCTTCAGTTATTAAGTTTTCTCATATTTTCTCACACCATCAACATAAAATTTGTACTGGTGGAACATCAACTCATATTCATAAAGTCGATTTAGATTGTGACTTTCAAAAATTTCAACTTAATAAAACATTCACTATACATAATTCATACTCAAAATTATTTTCATTAAAAAAACTATCGGTTAAAATTGTATCTCAATATGATTTTTTAAGTAGTTATCAACAACTTTATTTCGCACTTCGCGGCCCACCTTGTTTAATTTAATAAAAACTATAAATCCGAATAATCTTGTTTTCGGATAAAAATCCTTTTTATTAAATTAAAATCATTTATATGAAATTTATATTAAAAACATGGCTATGGCTAGCCATACCTTGCATGTATGCTCAAAATAGTATTACTGGCACAATAAAAGACGAAATAAGTAATGAACCCTTAGATTATGCGAATGTTTACCTTCCTGAACTTGAACAAGGGAATTATACAGATTTAAATGGAATATTTAAAATTGAAAACCTCCCCTCGGGAAATCATTCACTGTTAATTTCCATAATTGGCTATGAAACTAAATCGATGCGTATTTCCATTCCTTTAGTAAATCCCTTAAATATTACATTAAAACCTTCAGCAATTGAAATAGAAGATATTATTATTTCTACGCCGTTTCATAAACTTCAAAGTGATAATGTGATGAAAGTGGAGCGTGAATCTATTAAAAGTTTAAAAGCCAATGGCGCCGTAACACTAGCTGATGGTATTAGCAATATTGCAGGTGTAGAAAGTGTTACAACGGGTTTAGGTATTGGTAAACCTGTTATTAGAGGTTTAAGTTCTAATCGTGTTTTGGTTTATACTCAAGGTATTCGGTTAGAAAACCAGCAATATGGTGACGAGCACGGTTTAGGCGTAAATAGTGCTGGAATTGAAAGTATTGAAGTTATTAAAGGCCCTGCATCTTTACTTTATGGTAGTGACGCATTGGGCGGTGTTTTATATTTAAACCCTGAACGTTTTGCAGCTATGAATACCTCGGAAGGTGATTTTGGCGGTAATTATTTTAGCAATACTAACGGGTTTAATACAGGTGCTGGTTATAAATCTTCAGAAAATAATTTTAAATTTTTATTTAGAGGAAGTGTATCTGAACATTCTGACTATAATACAGATGAGTATCGTGTCACCAATTCACGTTTTCAAGAACAGGATTTTAAAGCAGGTGTTGGCTATCAAAAGTCCAGTTTTAAAACCGAACTTCGCTATAACATGAACAACTCTAAAATTGGTATCCCAGAAGAAATTGGAGAACAATCGAAAAACAGGACACCGCTTCTACCCTATCAAAATATAACAAATCATGTATTTAGCTCTAAATCAACCTTGTTTTTTAATAAATCAAGATTAGATATTAATTTAGGCTTTATTTATAATGATAGAAAAGAATTTGAAGACCATCATCACGAAGGTGAGGAACATGATGACGAAGCACATGAAGAAGAAGACCATGAAAACGAGGAGCATGAGGATGAAGGCGAAATTCTAGAAGCAGCACTTCACATGAAATTAAAAACGGCAAATTATGATGTAAAATACAATTTTCCAAAAATTGGTAAATTTGAAACTATAGTTGGTATTCAAGGGATGCGTCAAACAAATTCTAATTACGGTGAGGAAGTTTTAATACCCGATGCCACAATTAACGATTTTGGCGTTTTCGCTACCTCTCATATTCATTTTGAAACCTCCGACATACAGTTAGGCATCCGTTTTGATCATAGAGCTATTGACCTTTTAAATAACTCAAATAGAAACTTTAATAGTATTAATGGCGCTGTAGGTTTTAAAACTGATATTTTTAAAAATGTAACAACACGTATTAATTTAGCCTCAGGTTTTAGAGCGCCAAATTTATCTGAATTATATTCTGATGGCACTCATGAAGGTACAAACCGTTATGAAATTGGAAATGGTGATTTAAACAACGAGCAAAATTTTCAAACGGATTTAGCTATTGAATTTAAGAGCGAACACGTTGAGTTTTTCGCCAATGGATTTTATAACCTTATTAATGATTACATTTTCTTGTCACCAAATGGAGATGTGATTGATGATGACCCTGTTTTTGTGTATTTACAAAATAATGCCAGATTATATGGTGGGGAATTTGGATTTCATTTACATCCACATCCCTTAGATTGGTTACACTTGGAATCTAGTTTTGAAACCGTAACGGGAAAATTAGATGACGATAACTTTTTACCATTAATCCCAGCTAATAATTTAACAAATACTATCCGAATTGAGTTTGAAAAGCCTTGGGTAAAACAAGGTTATACCTTTATAAAATTACAATCTACATTTAATCAAAATAATATAAGCGCTTTTGAAACCATTACTGACGGTTTTAATTTACTAAGTGCTGGTTTTGGAGGCACTTTAAAAGTGTTTAATAATGATTTATTAGTAACCATTTCTGGAACAAACCTTACAAATGCTACTTTTATTAATCATCTATCACGATTAAAATCTGATGGTATTTTTAATATGGGTAGAAATTTTAGTTTGGGATTTACTTATAATTTATAAGACATAAAAAAATCCCTTTCTTTATTAAGAAAGGGATTTTTAAATTTTATTATTTAATCTGATTCTACCTCAATGGTTATAGGTTTTTCTTCTTTCTGGAATACATACGTTAAAAACCACATGATCGTAAAGGTTGGTATAATATCAAAACCTGGAATAGCTTCCTCTACAAAAGAAATTACCCCAGCAATTTTACCTTTTGTGCCTTTATACATTTTACTCATCAAATATCCTGAAGCTGGTGCCCAAATAATATCAAAAATGGTTAACATACCAATAATATCAAATAGAATACTTAAACCTAGCTTTTTATTTTTACTTAAACTTTCTAATTTCATAATTACATATTTTAAAATAAATACTACAAGAAACGTACCAGAATAGTATCGGGTTATTTTCCAATTAATTTTAAAAACTCGTTTCTAGTTTCAATTTTTTCAAACTGACCTCTAAAACCTGAAGTTGTAGTGATTGAATTTTGTTTTTGTACACCACGCATCATCATGCACATATGTGAAGCTTCAATAACTACTGCTACACCCTGTGGTTTTAAAGTATCGTTTATACAGTCTAAAATTTGTTCTGTTAAGCGTTCTTGAACTTGTAATCGTCTTGCAAAAACATCAACAATTCTAGGTAATTTACTCAAACCAACAATCTGTCCGTTGGGTATATAGGCAATATGTGCTTTTCCGAAAAATGGCAAGATATGGTGTTCGCAAAGGGAATATAATTCGATATCTTTTACAATAACCATTTCGTTATAAGACTCTTTAAACATAGCGCCTTTAAGAATTTTAACTGGGTCTTGATCGTAACCTTGCGTTAAAAACTGCATCGCTTTTGCTGCGCGTTCTGGAGTTTTTAATAAGCCATCACGTTCTGTATCTTCACCTAAATCTTCAATAATATTTTTGTAACGATTTTTAACATCATCTGTTACTTTCATATTATACTCTTCATAATTTTTATATGGCATATCTTACTTTTTCTTTAACTTATTAGCGTAATAGGTATTCAATTTTTTTATTTTAGGATTGATTATAAACTGACAATATGATTGTTCCTTATTATCGTTATAATAATTTTGATGATCGTCTTCGGCATGATAAAACACACCAAGCTTTGTGACTTCAGTAACTATAGGGCTACTAAAAACCTTCTCTTTCTCAAGATAAGATATAAAGTCTTCAACCACTTGTTTTTGATTATAATCAGTATAAAATATTCCAGACCTGTATTGTGTACCCACGTCATTTCCTTGTCGGTTTAAAGTGGTTGGGTCGTGAGTTGCAAAAAACACCTCTAATAATTCTGTTAAAGACACGATGTTTTCATCATAAAATATTTGAATAGCCTCTGCATGCCCAGTTCTGCCCGTACAAATTTCTCTGTAAGCAGGATTTTTAATTTGTCCTCCAGTATATCCTGAAATCACTTTTTCTACACCTTCTAAGCGTTGAAAAACAGCCTCGGTACACCAAAAACACCCACCAGCAAATGTGGCTGTTTGTAATTCTTTTTTCATAGTTTAAATGCATTTACAACCTATTAGTTGTAAAACTTATTAATTAATTACTTTTTTTTTAATAAATATAAAGTTTAAAAATAATGTAACAATAAAAAAGCCATGTTAATTGTACATAACCGCTTAATGTATTAAATTCACTCTTATTAATTTTAGAGCATGATTCAAGCAAAAAACATACATAAATATTACGGTGACTTACACGTTTTAAAAGGTGTTGATATTCATATTAAAAAAAGTGAAATTGTATCGATTGTTGGCGCATCGGGAGCTGGAAAAACAACGCTATTGCAAATTTTGGGCACTTTAGATAGGGCTTCAACTAACGGCAACGTTGAATTAAATATCAATAACTCAAATATTAGTTCTTTAAACGATAAAGCTCTAGCAAAATTTAGAAATGAGCATATTGGATTTATTTTTCAGTTTCATCAATTATTACCTGAGTTTACCGCTTTAGAAAATGTGTGTTTACCCGCTTTCATAAAAGGTACAAAAAAAATAGATGCTGAAAAACGCGCTAAAGAGCTTTTAAACTTTTTAGGATTATTGCATCGACACAATCATAAACCTAGTGAACTTTCTGGTGGTGAACAACAGCGTGTTGCCGTGGCACGGGCTTTAATTAACAACCCAGATTTAATTTTTGCTGATGAACCTTCGGGAAATTTAGATAGCGAATCTGCTGAGAATTTGCATAACCTATTTTTTAAACTTCGTGATGAATTTGGACAAACCTTTGTGATTGTTACGCACAATGAAGAACTTGCAGATATGGCTGATAGAAAACTAACTATGGTTGATGGGAAAATTTTAACCTAAAAAAAATGGTTCTAATTTTTATAATTGGTCAGGAATTCTTTTGTATTTATAAAGACAACCTTCTACGCACATAAGAGTGGTTGGGGTTAAAAGCAAAAAATCATTTTCAAAGCTAAAATCATAAGATATTACGCCTTCGGAATTTTGAAATTTGTCTTTGATTTTTTGACAATCATACATCAAGTACAATTCATTTGATTCTATTTCAAAATTACCGTTTGTACAATCAAAAAAACTACCTGATGTGAAACTTCCATCAACAAAGAAATTAAATTCAATACCATCTTCTACATCAGCCCAATATTGAGGGCCTCCCACGCTAATATATGATTCAACTAATTTCCATTTTCCAAAAATAGAATCATCATCATCATTTAATTTTTGTTCGTTACTGTCGCAACCCAATAATAATAAAATAAATACCGTGGAACAACCAATTTTTATATTTTGCATAAATTTATTTATTAATTAGATGCCAATATTAACTAATGGATGCGTGAAACTTTCAAAAAAAAATAATTACTTAATTAGAATCCTTAAATTTAAAAAAAATCTTGAACAAAAAAGATCTCAAAGACTTTCTAGATGACAAAGTTAATCAATATAACAACCCCAAGTTTATTGAAAGCGACCCGATACAAATTCCCCACCAATTCAGAAAAAAAGAAGATATTGAAATTGCAGGTTTTTTAACTGCAACGATTGCTTGGGGAAACCGTAAAAGTATTATTAATAATGCTAATAAATTGATGGATTTATTGAATAATTCACCCCATGATTTTATTTTGAACCATCAAGAAAACGATTTAGAAAAACTGCTCTCTTTTGTACATAGAACCTTTAATGGTGATGATTGTATTCAATTTATCAAATCGCTTCAAAACATCTATAAAAATCATAACGGATTAGAAACTGTTTTTGCTGAACATGCTGAACAGTATTCGATGCAAAGTTCTATTTCAAGATTTAAAAGCACCTTTTTTGAAATAGAACATCTTAAACGCACACAAAAACATATCAGTGATCCTTTAAAAAATTCTGCTGCAAAACGTATTAATATGTTTTTACGTTGGATGGTTAGAAACGATAATACAGGGGTCGATTTTGGAATTTGGAACAGCATACATACAAGGCAATTATCTTGTCCTTTAGATGTTCACTCTGGGAATGTTGCTAGAAAACTAGGTTTATTGCAGCGTAAGCAGAATGATGCTAAAGCTTTAAATGAATTGGATGAATCGCTCAGAAAACTTGATTCAAACGATCCTGTAAAATATGATTTTGCTTTATTTGGACTCGGAGTTTTTGAAAAGTTCTGATTGCGTTAACGACTGTAGAGAAACTATTTTTTATTAAAAATTATAACAATTTAATATGAACTTAAATTTGAAAGATTGTCATCTTCGTCGCCTTAGAAATAATATTAAAAAAGATTAAAAATAAAAGCGAAGTTCCTATCGGATAGCATAAAAAAACGGCTAACAGGTAACAAATAATACCTGAAAGCCGTTTTTAAGAATTTCATTAAATTATCCTTTTAACCAGGCTTGACGCAATACTTTTTCAGCATCTGTAACGTCGGCTTTTTCCATAATACCTTGTCCTGTAGTGTAGGCTTTAACTGTTGTGGTTTTTATCAGGACTTCTTCACCGTTTCTATCTAATTTAACTTCAATATCCTGTCCAGGTTTCCACATAAAAACACCTTGAAGTAATTGATTTGCATTTTGAAGAGTCATAATTGTTCCATCAATCGATTTTATGATATCGTTTGGTAACACGCCCTGTTCTGCCCAGAAACTATTTTCAGTAACCATATCTGTAAAAAATATAGTACCTTTTTGGGGGTCGCCACTTACAATTGGTGCACCATTCATTACAATATAGTTGGTCTCCACTTGTCCTTCTCCTATTTCTAAACCAACCTTTTCAAAAAACTCATTATAATTGATTGGAATATCACCAATAACATGATCATCAAAAAAAGTTCTTAATGAAGGATAGGTCATGGCTACAATTTCATCTATCAATTTATCATCTTCAAACGGTTTATTTTTACCGTATTTATTTGACAGTTCTTTCATTAACGACAAAATTCCTCTGTTACCATTACTGGCTTCTCGTATTAATATATCAACACACATACCTATTAAAGCACCTTTTTGATATACATTTAAATATTGATCTTTGTACGGCGCTTTTAAAATGTTTTCACTCATTATAGTGAAACTCATAGCGTCATTTAATTGTTTAGATTGTTGGATTTTATCCATAATCTTATCCAAAAACTCACTTTCTTCAACCAATCCTTGGTCTACTTGAAATAGGGTTGCAAAATATTCTGTAACACCTTCGTACATCCATAAATGTTTAGAGAACGTTGGTGTACTATAATCAAAATAATGAACATCTTCAGAATGCACACTTAATGGCGATACAATGTGAAAAAATTCATGAGATACCACATCTGTCATACTAGCATCTAAAGCTTCTTGAGGTAAAGCTTCAGGTAATACCACTACAGTAGATGTATGGTGCTCTAAGGCTCCAAAGCCTTTTGGTGAATCCTCTTTCCCTTCTGATAAATACAAATAAATGTCGTACCGTGAGGTAGAGTTAATATCTCCTAAATAGGCTTTCTGAGCTTGCATCATTTTAAATACATTATCTTTAAGCGCTGCTGCAGTATGAACTTTGTTTGGAGAATATACACTCAAAACAATTTTGATATCGCCAACCATAAATTCTTCAACATCTAAATTGCCATACATCATGGGGTTATCCGTAATATCAAAATAGCGAGGTGCAAAATAACTTGTCGTTGTTGTTTTACCATCTTCACTTGTTTTTGAGCTTACATTTTGAAGTGCTGAAGTACGTTCGAAATCTGATGGTGCAGAAATATCTAATTTGTATTGATTGTTTTTTAACGAGTCAAAGTACCCTATAAAGCCATGTAAGTTTAATACAAAATTTTCGGGCTCTATGTTTGTACCAGATGGTGAGAAAGGAGTCTCTTTCCCAATGCCTCCATCAGTTTCAATATCGTATGTATCATTCACTAAATAAGTGATTTTATCTAATTGTTTTGCGTTAGCGATCGTCCATGTATTATCGTCAGTTTTCACTACGGTCATTTCATTACCCTTATAATCCATAGCTTTGAAGTTTTCAATATACTTTCCAAAATTACTAACCGAATAAGTGCCTTGTATAACTCTTGGTAAACGATACGTTACTGCATCAACAGTAAAACGCCCGGGATTGATAACTACCGGTGCTTTGTCATCTTGTATTTCTGATAAATTTATTGAAGTTTCAATGGGCAAATTCGTTGCTAAATCGTTAGCTATATTTTTGGTCGAATTACAACTTGCAAACAAAACGCCTGCTAATAACGCAGCATATATTTTTGAATTCATTTAATTGTTTTTTTTAAGTTTTTAAATTGACGTGTAAAAATAACATTATGTTGCACCCTATCTTCTTAAGGTTTTGTTAAATTCGCACTGTGCAAAATCCTTTAGTAAGTATTTTAATACCGTTCAAAAATACAGCATCTTATTTAGATGAATGCATAAACTCTATAATAAGTCAGACCTATAAAAACTGGGAATTAATTATTGTTGATGACCACTCATCTGATGATAGTTATAACATCGTCAATAGTTTTGCTAAACGTGATACTAGAATAAAGCTTTTTAAAAATACAGGTAACGGTATTATTGATGCTTTAAGGCTTGCTTTTATAAAAAGTTCTGGAGACTTTATTACTAGAATGGATAGTGATGATGTTATGCGACCTAAAAAAATTGATACTTTAGCTCGTCATCTTTTAAAATATGGAAAACAGCATATAGCTCTAGGTTTAGTTAATTATTTTTCAAATGAAGGTCTCAAAAGTGGTTATAAAAGTTATGAAGTTTGGTTAAATACATTAACAAAAGCAGGAACAAACTATAAAGAAATTTATAAAGAATGTGTTATTCCATCGCCATGTTGGATGGTTTACAGAGATGATTTAATTACTTGTGAGGCTTTTAATCCGAAAATATATCCGGAAGATTATGATCTGGCATTTCGGTTTTATAAGCATGGTTTAAAATGTATTTCCTGTAATATGGTTTTACACGATTGGCGCGATTATACCACGCGTACCTCCAGAACACATGATCATTATGCCGAAAATTATTTTATAGATTTAAAATTACACTATTTTTTGGAATTAGATTATCTTAATAACAAAACGCTTGTGGTCTGGGGTGCTGGAAATAAAGGAAAAAAAATAGCTAAAATTCTCATTAAAAAAGGTGTTGATTTTGAATGGGTTTGCGATAATCCTAAAAAAATTGGACGGGATATTTATGGTAAAATATTAAAGCCTTTTAGTTTTTTAGAACATCTTAAACATTCTCAAAGTATTATAACGGTTGCTAATAAAACGGCTCAAAATGAAATAAAAGATTTTATGAAAAATTTAAATTTACATGCTATTGAAGATTATGTGTTCTTTTGTTAATCCTTGAAAACGATGTAAAAACTGTGAATAGACAAAGATGTCGTGAAAATGTCGCAAAAATACCGTTATCAAAAGGATATAATTATGAGTAATTTTGAACAGAATTAAAAACATTTTAATTATGAACGACATTGGAATTAAAATAAAAGAAGTAAGAAAAAGAAAAGGCCTATCGCAAGAAGAATTAGCTCAAATTGCTAAAGTAAATTTAAGAACTATTCAACGTATTGAAAATGATGTAAACGAACCCAGAGGAAAAACGATTAATTTAATTTGTGATGCTTTAGATTTAAATGTTGAGGACTTGTTAGACTATGGCAGGTACGCAGATAAGAATTATTTAATTTATATGCATTTATCTGTTATCTCTTTTCTTGTTATCCCGTTAGGAAACTTAATCCTTCCTTTGATTTTGTGGTTATCAAAAAAGGATAAAATAATTGGTTTAAAAGAAGCTGGCGCAAATCTTTTAAATTTTCAAATTTCTTGTACATTTATAACTTATGGTGCTTTAATACTCATTGCCATTTCAAAAATTATGCATTTCAGTATTGGTGGATTTGTTTCTTTTAGAATGCTAATCTATTTTTGGTTAATTTTTAATGCAGTAAATATTATTTTACCAATAATATTTTCCATCAGAATAAATTATGGTAAAACAAACGTGTTTTACCCAAAAATCATAAAACTTATAAAATAGATAAATCTTAATGAATGATTTCATTTCAATCTTTTATTAAAAACGAAAAAAATTATGTAGGTTTGACAAATCTAAAAAGGAATGCAGTTTAAACACCCCGAACTTCTTTACGCTTTATTTTTACTGCTTATCCCGATTATAGTCCACTTATTCCAATTACGGAAATTTCAAAAAACACTATTTACAAACGTCGCTTTTCTAAAAGAAGCCACACTGCAAACGCGAAAAAGTTCGCAAATAAAAAAGTGGCTGATTCTTTTCACCAGGCTATTTTTACTTGCAGCTATCGTATTTGCTTTTACACAACCGTATACCTCTAAAAATAACACTTTTAAAACAAATATAGAAACGGTTATATTTTTAGACAATTCCTTTAGTATGCAAGCAAAAGGTAAGCAAGGTGAATTGTTAAAACGTGCTATTCAAGACATCATCGTCAATGTACCCGAAGACGATGTTATATCTATAATTACAAATGATAATGTGTTTAAAAACACATCTATTAAAACTATAAAAAACGAGTTACTTCAACTTGGTTATTCATCAAATACGATAACAAATCAAGCGGCCATATTAAAAAGCAATACGTTTTTTAACAAGCAAAAAAATAATTTAAAAAACCTGGTTTTTATTTCTGATTTTCAGGAAGATAATAAGAATTTAAAAATTCAAAAAGATACGCTAATCAATCATCTTTTTATTAAATTAAAGCCAGTAAATACTAATAATATTTCTATTGACAGTGCCTATATTACTGAAAAAAACGCCACCAGTATGGAGCTAAAAGTCACTTTTAAAAATAATGGTTCCCTTATTGAAAATTTACCGGTTTCACTATTTAATAATGATAATGTAATAGCTAAAACTTCGGTAACTCTCGATAAAGAAGCTAGCACCACTTTTTCTCTACCAACAAACGAAATTATAAATGGCAAAATAGTTATTGAAGATGTTCATTTGCAATTCGATAATACCTTATATTTCAATATTAATAGCACAACTAAAGTCAATGTACTTTCTATTAATGCTACGGATGATTCCTTTTTAAAACGTATTTATATGGAAGATGAGTTTAATTATAACGCAACTTTAGAAAATCAATTAAACTATAATCTTTTAGAGTCTCAAAATCTTATTATTTTAAATGAATTAAACACCATACCAAATGCTCTAAGTGTAGCTTTAAAACAATTTAAGGAGCAAGGTGGAGGATTAATCGTTATTCCCTCAAATAGTATTATTCAATCCTCATATAATGATCTTTTGCTGAGTTACAAGTCGGTATTTAAGGATTTTATTGAGATTCAAAAAAGTGTGACAACCATAAATTACGCACATCCATTGTACAATAATGGTGTCTTCGAAAAGCAAATCAGTAATTTTCAATATCCAAATGTAAATAGCTATTATAACGTTATATCAAATACAAGTTCAGCCCTTTTAAAATATGAAGATGGCAAACCGTTTTTGTTTCAAAATAATAATGCCTTTGTATTTACTTCAGCTTTAAACACTGATAATTCTAGTTTTAAAAATTCGCCATTAATTGTACCTACGTTATATAATATTGGGAAATACAGTTTAAATATCCCCGAATTATATTACACCATTGGTAAAAAGAATACGTTTAATGTTCCTATACAATTACAACAAGATGATATTCTCTCTTTAACACATAACCAAATAAACATTATACCCGAACAACGTTATTTTAATAATAAAGTTGTTGTTAAAACATCTGAAATGCCAGATATTGCTTCAACTTATTCTATAAATTATAAAAACCAAACCATTAAAAGTGTAAGCTATAATTACAATAGGAATGAAAGTAATTTAGTTTATAAAGATATCTCCAACTTGAAAAACATTACAATAAGTGATTCTATAGCTGATGTTTTTAACACAATAAAAAGTGATACAAAAGTTAACGCGCTATGGAAATGGTTTGTTATTTTTGCACTAATCTTACTAATTATTGAAATGCTCATATTAAAATATTTTAAATGAACATACTTATAAAATCTGCCACCATCATAGATTCTGAAAGCGAGTTTCATAATACAACTCAAGATTTATTAATTGAAAATGGCACGATTACTAAGATAGCTACCAGCATTAAAAACACCAAAAACTATCAAGAAGTAAAACTAGACAACCTACACGCTTCACAAGGTTGGTTTGATAGTAGTGTGAGTTTTGGAGAGCCTGGTTTTGAAGAACGCGATACGATTGCCAACGGATTGAAAACCGCAGCTGCGTCGGGTTTTACTGCAGTAGCGATGAATGCTAATACTAACCCTGTAATAGATTCTAACTCAGATATTATATTTGTAAATTCTAAAGCCAACAATCATGCGGTTACTTTACTCCCCATTGGAGCCCTTACCCTTGCGGGGAAAGGTGAAGATTTAGCCGAATTATATGATATGAATACCGCTGGTGCCGTAGCCTTCTACGATTACAAAAAACCGATTTCTAATCCAAATCTCATGAAAATTGCCTTGCAATACGCCAGCAATTTTGGTGGTTTGGTATGCTCTTTTCCTCAAGAAAATAAAATAGCAGGACATGGTGTTATGAATGAACATATTACCAGTACTAAACTTGGTTTAAAAGGGATACCTACTTTGGCAGAAGAATTACAGGTCGCTCGCGATTTATTTTTATTAGAATATACCTGTGGGAAATTACATATCCCAACAATTTCTTCTGAAAAATCGGTGACACTAATTAAAGAAGCTAAAAAGAAAAAACTAAATGTAACGTGTAGTGTCGCTATTCATAATTTATGTTTTAATGATGATGCTTTAAACGACTTTAATACACATTTTAAAGTCCTCCCACCATTACGTACTAAAACAGATATAGATGCCTTAATTGAAGGGGTTAAAGATGGCACCATAGATATGGTTACAAGCGACCACTGCCCTATTGATGTTGAGCAAAAGAAAATAGAATTTGACCACGCAGAATACGGTACCATTGGTTTAGAAAGTGCTTTTGGAGCGCTTCAAATTATCTTTACTACCAAAAAAACTATAGCGATTTTAACTAAAGGAAAAACTAGATTTGGATTAAAAAACACTCCAATAAATATTGGAAATAAAGCAGATATAACTCTTTTTAATCCAGATATTACGTTTGAATTTTCAAAAAATGATGTCATATCAAAATCTAAAAACACAATTTTTGAAGGCTCATCTTTAAAAGGAAAAGTTTATGGTATTATAGCAAACAATAAAGTGGTTCTAAATTAAAATAATGACCGAACAAGATATTGAAAAAGGACGTCAAAACGCCGTTATAAGCTACATCACCATTATAGGTGTTATCATTGCTTATTATATGAATAATGAAGACCATAAAAAAAGTGCGTTTGCTAGTTTTCATATACGGCAATCTTTAGGTTTATGGCTTACATTTTGGGCTTTAGGGTACATTATTGGTAGCTTTGATAGTTGGTTAGTAACCTCCAGCTTTTATTTGTTTTTTGCTGTACTTTTTATTTATGGCTTTTCAAATGCTATTGGAAAGAAAGCTTTATCAGTACCGTTATTAGGTGATTTTTATCAAAAAATATTTGCAAATCTTGGAAAATAAAACCCTATCTCTACATCATATCATTCGAAAATCTACTTTAAATGATAATGCACCAGTATTAATATTATTGCACGGTTATGGCAGTGATGAAAATGATTTGTTTTCATTCGCATCTGAATTACCTGAAGAACTTTTTATCATTTCTGTAAAAGCACCATATGCCATGCAACCCTACGGTAACGCTTGGTACGCCATTAATTTTGATGCCGATAAAGGTAAATGGAGTGATAACAAACAAGCTATACAATCTCGAGATTTGATTGCAAAATTTATTGACGAAGCCGTTTCTACTTATCCTATAAACCCAAGTAATGTATCACTTTTAGGTTTTAGCCAAGGTTGTATTTTAAGCTTTGCAGTGGCTTTAACCTACCCTGATAAAGTTAAAAATATTGTGGCTTTAAGTGGTTATGTTAATAAAGATATTCTATCCGAGAATTTCACTGAAAAAGATTACTCAAACTTAGATTTTTATTGTTCCCACGGAAGTGTAGACCAGGTTATTCCTGTAGAATGGGCGCAACAAACACCACCGTTTTTAAGTGGACTTAATATTAAACATATTTATTCCGAGTTTCCTGTAGGGCATGGTGTTGCTCCTCAAAATTTTTATGAGTTAAAAGAATGGTTAGGTAAGCGGATATAACCATAATATATATTTAATACTCTTAAAAGTTTTTAATTAAAAATTCTATTGCTTTTCTGTGTTTAAACCTCTTGCAATTTAATCTTAGAGGTTTTGACGTTTGTCTTTTTCTTTTATTTCTTTATTATTCTACTGTTCTTTTTTTTCTATTTTTTTCAAATAGAGGAAACATTTTTTATCCTAAGTCGTCACTTAAATAAGATTAGCTAAAATAAATGCAATAGATTTAAAAAACTTCGTCTTTTAAATTGAAGAGCTATAAATAAGCTTTTAGATGAATTCAGAATCGGAGAATAATAAAAAACTTAAAGACTTTTTTGGTAGGGAATACAATTCACTTAAAGGCTACGTTAATTCTAAAATAAAAAATAGTGTAGAACATGATGCAGAGGATATTATTCAGGACGTTGCTTTAAAATTATTTGCGGGAGCCGATAGGTATTCTCCAATAAACAATGTTGCAGGTTTTGTTTACTATGCTATTAAAAACAAGATTATTGACGTCATGAGAACTTGTAATAAGAACCTAATTCAACACGAAAATGAAGCAAAGTTAGTTGAATTTGCCAATAGCTCTATTGGATACGACTGACAACGACTATCCTGAAGAATTAAAAGATGAATTAAAAAAAACAATTTTAAGGTTAAAGCCAGATTATAGAGATATTATTATAGCCATAGATTTTGAAAATTACACCTATAAAGAAATTGCTTTAGAAACAGGAACACCTATAGGTACACTAATGTCTAGACGCCATAGGGCCATATCATTATTATATAAACAGTTAAAACAAAAAAAGACTAATTAAAAACACTCAAATATGTCAAATTTCTTTAAACATAAATTTAGATCGAAATCTCTAGGAGAAATCGTAGGAATGATAATTTTCATAATCATCGGAGCTGTTGGTTTAGTTATTTTATTCGGCTTTGGTATCATGTGGTTATGGAATTGGTTAATGCCCGAAATATTTGGCTTAACAACACTTAATTATTGGCAAGCCATAGGCATTTTTATTCTATTTAAAATACTTTTAGGCGGATGTGCTTTTGGTGGTAATTCATCAAAAAAGTCAGATTGCAAAAAAGAATCTAAAGGTGAGTTTTCTAAATGGAAACACTATGATAAGTTTTGGAAAGAACAAGGTAATGAAGCTTACGAAGCATATCTTGAACGTTTAAACGCAGAAAACAATAAGGATGATTAATTTTTTTTATAACAATTACAAGTCGCGCACTCAATTATTTATTTTAAGAACAGACATTAAAACAAAGAAAAAGGTAAAAGCAATAAAACCATTTCTTAATAATCACTCTGACATTATTAAATGGACTATAGATATTGAAGATATAGATAACGTTCTTAAAATTGAAGCCACTCATAATTTAAACGAACATTCTATAATTAAAGAAATAAAGCTGCATGGATTTTTTTGTGATGCTCTAGAAGATTAAACACATAATTAAACGGAGTTCTCTTTGACTAAGAATCACTTACTATGGTTTAGTATTTAATTAATGGTTAAGCGTCGTAGAAACCCCATTGAATATTGGAAATTTAAAAACCTTTCGACGGCGCCCAAGGTATTATGGAGTTAATATTCATAACAAAAGAATTTTAAAATTGAATTTATTAAGTCGAACTCGACCTATTTAAGCTTTATTTAGGATACCTCTTTTGTATATTTCGAATTAAATCTTCTAAACCATTTAGTTTAAGCTCATAAACTTGTTTAAGCATGTCGCCCAATTTCCCTGTGGGGAAACCTTTATTATGATACCAAACGATGTAATACTCGGGTAAATCAATTAAATAACGATCTTTGTATTTACCAAAGGGCATTTTAGTATGTGCTAGCGTTATAAGAAATTGTTTATCAGGTGTCACTTTGCTAATCTACTTGTTTAAATTCAGATAACTTTTCAAGTTCTTGAGTTATATAAAGCTTCCACTTGGCTTGAGTTTCTTTAGTTCTAGAATAATCGGTTTGTTCATCATATGCATTTTGCATGGCGGTCAAAGCTTTATTATTATTTTTATTCAGCTGCTGTAATTCCCTCTTAATGTTTTGATTCGTTTTAAGCTGGCTTATAGATTGTCTAAATTTTCTAGCGTGTAGTTCTGTAATATCAAAATGCAACTGCTCGTGCCCTAACACATGATGATCTGCTAATTCTGGTTTATACCATGAATTTTCTGTGTAAAAATGTGCGCTTACATCAGTTTTAAAACTTAAAATACGGTTGTCATCAGTTTGCCGTATTGAAAATTCAAAGGTTATTCCTGACGCCGTTAAAGCTACAGCATCTGTTTCACCATGAGGTTTTGCTTTAAAATCAGACCATGATAATTTATAAGAAGTATTCCACGTTAATATAGATTCATCTTTTTGAACAAAAAGAAAACAGGATATTAGAAGAATCATTCTAATCATAGAATCGATATAAAATTGGACATATTATGCATAATGCATAAAATAAATTAATCTTGCCAAAGTAACGAGTACTTGTTACACTTCTTATTTTACCTCAACAATAGTTAAATCTTCATATTTTACTAAATAAACCGCATCATTATAGTAGCCACCAAAAAGTTTTTTCTTGTAAGCAAACTTGTTTTCTATATACTCAGTAAGTGGTGCTTTATTTACAGACATATATAAATCGTTAGAAGATACTAAACGTAATACAACATCCATAGTTAAATCAAAACCTTTAACAGCACTGGCATCTGGGGTTATATTATAGATACTTTTATATCGTTTTACAAAGGTATTTTTGTCAGTCTCATTATACGCTCTTGTAGATGCAGAAAAATGAAAATGTAATTTTGATAGGTGTTCATTTGAAACCTCATCACCTTCAAAAGCTGAATTATAATTGGTAGTTACCAAAACAATATCAATAGCCTCTTTCTTCTCTTTTATATTTTCCTTTTGAATTAACGATGCTAGAATACTGGTAACATTTGATGCAAAACCAGTATTTTGTGTTTCTAAAAAAACAATATTTTTACCAGGCTTTAAACCAACTCTTATATCATCAACTAGCACATAGTTTTCATCTTTACCATCTTTGTTTTTTCTAGAATATACTGATTTTGAATAGTTAAATTCCTGTTTAATACTATTGGCTATATCACTATTTTTAGTATCAGAAATTATTACAATATTTTTAGGTAATGAATCTCTTTTAATAAAATTTATAAGTTTAATTTTTAATAACTCGTCAGATGGCTTAGATTGAAAAACATTATCGTACAATTGTAAATTGGATCCTATTGGAGATACAACAGGCACGTTATATTTACGTAATTCTGAAGCCACTTTATCAAAAGTATTTGAGGTTAATGGTCCAATTACGGCATGCACATTTTCAAAATCGTTTTCATCTATAATTTTCGTTACCTCGCCAACTTCTCGTTTTGTATCGTAAACATCAACCTTTAAAGATATTCCTAACTTTTTTAGAGAATCGATAGCCACTAAAACACCAGAATAAAAATCTAAAGATGCATTTAAGTAAGGATCTTTTTTAATACTTCGCTTCGTATCTGAAACCGAATCAAAATCTACACGGTTTAATCTAAAAGGTAGCATAATAGCAATACGCTTTGTACTAAAATCGGTAATACTATCCATTAAGTTAATTCTGGCAGACTCCAATGTTCCATTAACCAAATCTGAAAAAGGTATTTTTAAAATCATACCATTTTTTAAGCCAGTTTCTTTTAAATCTGGATTTAAAGCTTCAAGCTCAGTTTGCTCTAAACCTAATTTAAGTTTTAAACGATAAAATCCTTCTTTTGGTAAAACCTTATAATAGCTATATTTTTCGTCAACTATCTTAACCTCTCCTTTATCTAGATTAGGCACATTAATTTCTTGCCCTTCTTTCAAAATCTCATCCATCTCAGGATTTAAAGCTTGAAGTTCTTCTAGGGTAATTCCAAATTTATAAGCAATTCGCCACTTTCCTTCTTTTGGTAAAACGGTATATGTTTTGGTTGCTAAATTTTCTTCAACAACTTCTGTTTCTTTAAATATTGGAATTTGAAGTTTATCGCCTTTTCTAAGTGTATTGGAATATAAAAACGTGTTGTATTTTTTTATCTCGTCTTCACTAACCCCATATTCTTTTGTTAGGCTGTATAAAGTTTCTTTACGTTTTGTTTTGTGTTCTTTAAAACCCTGCAATTCCCTATTAATAGTTAGTTTTGGTTTATTCGCTTTTGAAATAGGAATAATTAAAACCGTATTGGGTTTTAATCCTTTTTTGGCATCAGGATTTAAAGCGTAAATATCAGATGGAGTTACATAATAGCGTTTAGCAATGTCATCTATAGTTTCATTTTTTTTAACTTGGTGTGTGCTAAAATTCTGAGCTGTTGCAAAGTTTAAACCAAATAAGAATACTAAAATTAGGGCTAATAAAAATCTATTCATACGTTGTTATTTTTTTTCTAAACTTTACAATATTAGTTTATATACGTTAGTTTTTTAAGTTAAAGATGACAGTCCGTCGATCGTGCCCAATATAAACTTATACATTTATGTTTTTTATTATGCACATAACATGCCAAAATAATTTGGGCGTTACCACAAGGGTCGGGCTTTTCGTTGCAATCTTTCTGCTTGTTCCTCACAAAAAGGATTTCCACTACAATCCCTAACGCAAGTTAGTATTAAGACTTGATGAGTCAACAATAATATATTAATACAAACTGATTACTGCTAACTACACACTGAAAGTTGCTTTACTCCCACTCAATAGTTGCTGGCGGCTTACTACTAATATCGTAAACTACTCTATTAACGCCTTTTACTTTATTTATTATATCGTTTGATGTTTTTTGAAGGAATTCGTAAGGTAAATTTACCCAATCGGCAGTCATTCCATCCGTACTTTCTACAGCTCTAAGTGCTACACATTTTTCGTAAGTACGCTCGTCGCCCATAACACCCACACTATTTACTGGCAACAACATAGCACCTGCTTGCCAAACTTTATCATACAGCCCCCACGCTTTAAGTCCGTTGATGAAAATGGCATCAACCTCTTGAAGAATACGTACTTTTTCAGCAGTAATATCGCCTAAAATACGGATTCCTAATCCTGGTCCTGGAAATGGATGGCGTCCTAAAAGTTCAGAATCTATGCCTAAAGTAGCACCTACTCGCCTAACCTCATCTTTAAAAATAGCACGAAGTGGTTCCACAATTTTTAGCTTCATAAAATCTGGAAGTCCGCCTACATTATGGTGACTTTTAATGGTAGCTGATGGTCCGCCAGTTGCCGAAACACTCTCAATAACATCGGGATAAATGGTGCCTTGTGCTAACCATTTTACATCGTTTAGTTTATGTGCTTCATCATCAAAAACTTCAATAAACGAATTACCAATAGCTTTACGTTTAAGTTCTGGATCCTCAATGCCTGCTAAAGCACTCAAAAATCTTTCGGAAGCATCAACACCTTTAACATTAAGTCCCATACCCTCATATTGTTTCAATACACTTTCGAATTCATTTTTTCGAAGTAACCCATTGTTAACAAATATACAATACAGATTTTTTCCAATGGCTTTATTTAAAAGGACTGCCGCTACAGTAGAATCTACACCGCCAGAAAGCCCTAAAACCACTTTGTCATTTCCAACTTTTGTTTGAATAGCTTCAATTGTTTCTTCAACAAAGGAATCTGGCGTCCAATCTTGCTTTATATCGGCAATGGTAACTAGAAAATTTTGCAAAAGTTGTTTTCCATCAGTAGAATGATACACTTCTGGATGAAACTGAATAGCATACGTTGGTTCGTCATCAATTTTAAATGCTGCATTTGCAACATCATGCGTACTCGCTAACAAAACACCCCTTTTTGGTAAATGCTTTATGGTGTCGCTGTGGCTCATCCAAACTTGACTTCCATCACTAATATGAGCAAAAAAGGGTTCACCTTTTTGAATAAAAGATAAGTTTGCACGACCGTATTCTCTCGTATTTGATGGCGCTACTTCACCTCCTGAAAAATGTGCTAAATATTGTGCACCATAACAAACCGCTAGCAAAGGTTTTTTTCCTCTAATTTTAGATAAATCTGGATGTAAAGCTTCTTCTCCTCGAACTGAAAATGGGCTTCCAGAAAGTATAACGGCTTTATACGCTTCTAAATGTTTTGGAATTTTATTAAATGGATGTATTTCGGAATAAATATTGAGTTCTCTAACTCTACGGGCAATAAGTTGTGTGTATTGCGATCCGAAGTCTAAAATTAATACCTTATCATGTTGCATGCACAAAAATAGGAATTGATTTTATATTAACATATTTGAAATAACATTTTTTAAACTAAGTTTTTAACACTGTAAATACGCCCTTTAAGGGTTCTAAATTTTTAATCAATTCAGAAATTAAATCCTCACCATACTCCAAATAAAATTCTGAGAAGTTGGTATTTCGTTCTTGTAAGTTTCCATTTGGGAATAACTCGTTTTGAATATCTGTCATACGTTCAACTTCATCAGAGAGTTTCCTTTTTTGAGCTTTAAGCAAACGCTTTTCAAGATTATCAAGTCCTTTTAATTGCTTTACCTCTTGAGCTTTTACAGCTCCTAAAAATGAGGTATCGGTTTGTTCAGCGAGATTATATAAATCTTCAAATTGCTGTTTTAAATGATTTTTTTGGGATGAAAAATCGATATCAATATTTGATATTTCTCTTACTTTTTTATTTATGAGTGAATCTCGTTTTAAAAAAATGTCTTCGTTTGAAATATTTAATTTTTCTAGCTTTTTAGCTTGTTTTTTAGTTTGAATTAAAACCGAGTTACGTAATAACAATATGGGATAAGTTACTTTAACTGTATTAAAATAAGCTTTTAACTGAAACCAATAAGCTAACTCACCGCCCCCACCAATATAGCATAAGTTTGGTAAAATCACTTCTTGATATAAAGGACGTAAAATGACGTTTGGTGAAAACCGTTCTGGGAAATCTAAGACTTCTTTTAATATTTCGCTCTTACTTAATATAATATTTGTATTAAGTATTTTATAAACATTATCTTCAAAAACAATACGCTCACGTAAATTATCTTTTAAATAGAATAAATTTATATCTCTGGGATTTACCTGAATACCATAATTTTCTGAGAGCTTTTCATTGGTTTGCGTAACAGATTTGAAAGATATTTGGCTAATTAATTCGTCCTTTATAAAAGGGATAAATTGTTTTTTTAATTCGGAATCATTAGCGTCAATAATAACCAATCCATGTTTTTTAAATAATTCATTTGCTAAAAAGCGTGTAGCATCGGCTAAATTATTATGTTTTAAATAGGAGTTTTGAAATAATTCTTTTAAATAAGTAGCGTTTTTACTGTTACCTAATTCTTTAATAAATAGCTGAAAAACCTCTTCTAACCCATCAGTTGATAATTCGCCAACAGCACCATTTGCGTTTTTATTCCAATGTACTTTTTTACCTTTAAACTTAAAATAATTTATTTCTTTAAAATCATGATCTTCAGTCGCCATCCAATACACTGGCACAAAATTATAATTTGGATGTGTTTTTTTTAATTGTTTTGAAAGATTAATGGCAGACACAATTTTATAAAGAAAATATAACGGGCCAGTAAAAAGATTTAATTGATGCCCCGTTGTAATAGTAAAAGTTTTGAAATGTTTTAAAGCTTCAATATTTTGTTGGGTACGTTCTGAAACATCAATATTAACGTATTGCTTTTTAAGGATTTTAACAAGCGTGTTTCTTGATTCCTCATTAAAAGTTGATTCCTTTTCATGTATTTGAGATTTAAATTCTTCAAGATTAGGATGACGGTTGTAGAAGAGTTTCAAATCCTGTTTTTCGTCTAAATAATCAGTAATTAAAGATGAAAAATAGCCTGTTTTAGAAAATGGAATATAATCTTTCTGCATATTTAGTTAAAAATTCACGTAAATATACAGCTATTCATTTTTTTAAAATCTAAAAAATAAGTTAAGAGTTTTAGTTTTACTCTTATTCCCGTTGTAATGTTAACCCCATAAAATAATATCATAAAAAAAAACACCTTATTGCTCGATTACTTTACACTGAGTTTAACCAAAAGAAATATAAACATCAAATCTGCTTTCATTACTTAATGATGGTTTAATGTATTTAACTTTATTATAACCCTAAATTAATCAAACAACATCAATGCCTTAACAGACTTTCATAATTCCAAAATTAACTTTGACTAAAATTATTTAACCAATAAAATATTAAATTATGAAAAATTTATTTAGCTTTTTAGTGCTAACATTTGTTTTAACAATTATTCCTGTATCAGTAATAAGTTGCGATATAGAGGACGGAAAAGATGGTGTTGATGGGCAAGATGGTGCTGACGGGGCCAATGGACAAGACGGAATAAATGGTCTTAATGGTGTCGATGGTATGAATGGTGTTGACGGTTTAGATGGAGCTTACCTAATTTCATCAAAATCACCCAGCTTATTAAAAGCTACTAGTGATTTTGTTGGTATAAAAATTCAACTGTTATTATCTTCAGAAGATGTTATTCCTAATTCTCCAGATTTCGTTTACGGATCAATGGCTGATGGTGCTGGACTTTTAAACAACAACAATGGCACTTTCACTTTAATTAACAACATTGAAGCAGATTATTCTATTGCTCGTATCATGTTAACCAAAAACTTAAGACCATATTATGGTGAATATATTTTAAATGCCGCTGCAACTGCTGAAACTGCGCAGTGTTCTGGTTCAATGATTACTCCAGAAGAGCACGGGTTTGGTCCATTATACCTGTCTGGTGGCGAATGGGGTGGCTCATCTAAAGGTGTATTCTTAACTGATCCTTTTAAAGAAGTATCTGATGCAAGTACTGGTAAAATGTTATCTGCCTTTGGTCAATGGTCTACTGAAAATGCTGTTGTAATTGGTAAAAATGCATACCCCAATAAAACGGTTGCTTTTATTGGTGATGATCATTCTGATAATGATGTTCCTTCTGGTCAATTAGGCATGTATGTTAGTAGTAGAGGTGATTTAGAAGGCGGAAAATTATATGGTCTTAAAGTAACTACAGTTGGTGTTAACTTTGAAATGGATATGGCTGAAGATGTTTCGTACGATGCTGAATTTGTTGAATTAACAGAAAGAGAAATTAACGCTCTTGATACTGAAGCTAAAACTAAAGGTGTTATGGGATTTTCTAGATTAGAAGATATTGATTGGAGAAGAGGTTCTGCGGGTAACGAAAGAGAGCTTTACCTCGCTGTAACAGGTCGTGCTAGAGAAAGTTTACAAAATGAAGGAACCTTCAATGGTAGAGTTTATAAAGTTGAATTAAATGAAACCGATCCAACTGGACCTTGTAAAATTACCTGTGTATTAGACGGTGATAAAGTAGGCGGTAAAGCTGAAATGTTCCACTCACCTGATAACATTTTAGTAACTGAAAACTATGCATATATTCAAGAAGACCCTAATGGGCAAAGAGATACAGATATCATTGGCTACGCAAAATTATACCAATATGATTTAAATACTGGAGCAATTAAAACAGTTTTAGAATGCGATCAAAATAGAGCAGAATCTTTAGGGTACGGTCCTACTTCAAGCAGATGGGAAATAACAGGTATGATTGATGTTACCGATGTTGTTAATAACGGTGACAACACGTTCTTACTAATAACTCAAAATCATGGCTGGAACCCTGCAGATGGAACTTCTTTTACAGATCCTATGGCTAACCCAAATTTAGCAAATAGAAGAGAAGGCTCTATGTTGTATTTAGTTAAAGGTTTAGGAAGATAATCTTATGAAAAGATATTTGAATCTTATATTCAAAGTTAAAACATACACGTTAAGTGTATGTTTTTTGCTTTTAATTACAGCGTGTCTAAATACAGAAAAAAAAGAAACACAAAATAGCATTTTAAGAACAGATTTATTAGAAACGCTATATCGAGATAATTTAGTTATGGCTTATCAATATTTAGATAGCATTAACTTAAATAATGATAGCAACCAAAATAAAATATTTTATAAAAACTCAAGAGCTTTTTTTAAGAAAAGTGAGCCCATATTATCATATGCTGAAAAAGAAAATTACAAGACTTTAAACGCTCCTAACTTGTTGCGAATTCAAGAAGAAGATGCAACAGATATTAAAATAAATCAACCCATTGGTTATCAAGTTATAGAAGAAAATTTATTTTCAGAAGATCTAGATACTCTAATATTATCTAGAGCTATAAAAGTAACCAGTGCCAGATTAAAGCTAATTGAGCATAATATAGATTTGAAAATGAAAGATTATCATATAATATGGATTCTGAGAGATGCTATAATAAGAGCAACAACAACAGGGTTATCTAATTTTGATTCACCTGTTTTAGGAGCTTCATTAAAAGAATCAAGATATACTTATGAAACCCTAAACTATATTCTAAATATATATCAAGATAACTTTAAAAACAAAGGATTACTTACCAATTGGAAAACAGAAATAAAGCAGACCATCGAAACTTTAAACACAGATTTTGATAGTTTAAATCGATACACTTTCATTAAAAATCACACCAATAAACAATTGGAGCTTCTCAAAGCGACTCAAGATGATTGGGAGGTTAAATTCCCTTTTGAATTTGCTTTAAATAGTCAAGCGACGCGTTTGTTTAGCAATACCGCTTTTAATCTTAGCTATTTTTCTGATTATAAAAATGACACAATACACTTAAAAACAAAAATTAAATTAGGAAAAAAAATTTTTAATGACAAACGCTTATCTATAGATAACAGTATGGCTTGTGCCACTTGCCATATAAAAGATAAAGCGTTTACAGATGGAAAAAAAACATTTAATAAAAACTTAAAAAGGAACACACCTACATTAACCTACTCAGGTTTACAAAAATCCTTTTTTTTAGATAACAGAGCTGGTAGCTTAGAAGGACAAATTGTAGGTGTCATTAAAAATCATGATGAGTTTAATACAGATTTAGAACATATTATTAAAGTAATAAAAGAAGACAAAAACTACTCTAAAGCTTTCGATACGTTATATACACGAGGGGCAACTGACATGAATATCAGACATTCGATAGCTTCGTACGTAAGAACATTAAATACTTTTAATTCAAAATTCGATAATAATATTAATGGAAAAGAAAATACCCTTACCGAACAGGAAATAAAAGGGTTTAACATATTCATGGGTAAAGGAGCTTGTGCTACCTGCCATTTCCCACCTTTATTTAACGGTACGGTTCCTCCAAATTTTAATGAGTCTGAACTAGAAATAATTGGGGTACCAAAAACAGGTAAAAACAAAAAATTAGATGATGACCTAGGTCGCTATAATATTTTTAAAACTATAGAAAGAAAAGGCGCTTTTAAAACACCTACAATTCGTAATGTAGAAATAACCGCACCATATATGCATAATGGGGTGTACGAAAATTTGGAACAAGTAATAGATTTTTATAACAAAGGTGGTGGTGGCGGACTAGGTTTTGATTTACCGCATCAAACACTACCATTTGATAAATTAAAACTAACTGAAGAGGAGCAACTAGCCTTAGTTGTTTTTATGAAAACATTGACTGATAATATTACAGAAAATTAACCCATATGATTTTAATATAAATAGCTATTTTTCAATACTTTATTCATAAATTAACATAATTTGTATATGATTAATGTGTTTTTTTGCTTACTTTAAGCTTGTTTATAATCACATAAATAAAACGCTATGAAAACCTCTAAACTCTTACACCCATTTACACTATTATGTATTTCAATATTATTTGGTACAAGTATAATTAATGCGCAGACTACAACCATTAATTTTAAAGAAATCAAAGGAAAAGTAGTAGATAGTAAAAGCAATAATCCTTTAATGTTTACTGATTTAGTTATAACTGATTCTAACGTTAGTACAATAACAAACTCTGATGGGGAATTTCTTCTTAAAATACCTAATGCACTCGAAAATGCAACTCTAACTGTTTCACGATTGGGTTATGAAAAAAAAGTAATCCCTATTACGTCGTTAGAAAATGATATAAAAATTGAATTATCAGAAGCCATTACAGAACTTAATTCCGTAGAAATAGCAACTTACAAAGATGCTAAACAACTTTTGAGAGCCACATTAAAAAACAAAAGCACCGTTTATAATAATGATAATACTTTAATGACTGCATTTTATAGAGAAACCATTAAAAAGAGAAGAAAAAACGCCTCATTATCTGAAGCAGTCGTTATAATTCGTAAAAGTCCGTATAATAGCACCAGAAAAGATGGAATAGAATTGATAAAATCAAGAAAAAATACTGATTATAACAAATTAGATACTATTGCGGTTAAACTACAAGGCGGACCTTTTAGCAATCTTTATACAGATATTATCAAATATCCAGAATTTATTTTTACGGAAGACGATATTGATTTCTATGATTTTAATTTCGAGGAATCTACACAAATAAATAAGAAAATGGTTTATGTTATTAACTTTAAACAAAAGCCTAATGTTATAACACCTCTTTATTATGGCAAACTTTATATAGATTCTGAAAGTTTAGCACTTACTAATGCCGTTTATAGTCTTAATGTTGAAAATAAAGAACTATCAAGCCAAATGTATATTCGTAAAAAACCTAGAAAGGTTGATGTATATCCTACAGAGGCCAACTATAGGGTAAATTATAGAACACAAAATGGTAAATGGCATTATGCTTACAGTAATATTTCATTAACAATAAAAGTGAATTGGGAAGGGAAATTATTTAACAGCCTATACACTTTAAATAGTGAAATGGCTATTACCGATTGGGAAATTAACAATACTAACATCGCTAAAGTGCGCGAAAATATTATTAGACCAAATACGATTTTAGCTGATAAAGCTTCTGGTTTTTCAGACCCGGAATTTTGGGGAGAATATAATATTATTGAACCTGAAAAATCAATTGAATCTGCTATTAAAAAAATTCAAAAGCAGCTGAAACGTACCTAATTTAACATATTGATTAAGAAACACAACCTATAAAACCAAACATTTTGCTAGTGTATCTTCATAAATGGCTTCATATTGAGGTACTATTTTGTGTAAATCGAAGTTTAAAGATTGTTTTCTGGCATTATCTTTAAAAGTCTTTAATATCTGTTTGTCTTTTAAAATGCGTAATGCATTATCAGACATCGCATCAATATCACCAACATGGCTTAAATACCCAGAAACGCCATTTATATTAACTTCTGGAATTCCGCCTGTATTACTTGAAATAACGGGTACGCCAGATGCCATAGCCTCTAATGCTGCTAAACCAAAACTTTCTGTTTGAGAGGGTAATAGGAACAAATCACTGAAACATAAAATTTTATCAATTTCATTGCTTCTTCCAAAGAAAATAACTCTATCCATAATATCCAATTCTTTACAAAGATTTTCTACCTTCTCGCGTTCAGGGCCTTCTCCTACCAACATTAATTTTGCTGGTATTTCTTTTTGAATATTATAAAAAATCTTAATCACATCTACCACACGTTTTACAGGACGTAAATTACTGATGTGTGTAATTATCTTTTCATCATCATTAGCCATCATAGCACGTTGACAATCTTTAAAGCCTTGGTTGTATTTTTCTAAGTCAATAAAATTAGGCACTACGGAAATATCATTTTTTATGTCAAACAAACGAAGCGTATCTTCTTTTAAACTTTGGGAAACAGCAGTTACAGCATCGGATTTATTAATACTAAATGTTACAGCTGGTTTGTAAAATGGATGACTACCAACCAATGTAATATCAGTACCATGTAAAGTTGTAACAATAGGAACATAAATGCCCTCTTCTTGTAACATTTTTTTAGCCATATAAGCTGCATAAGCATGGGGTATTGCATAGTGCACATGTAATATTTCTATTTTATGTAACTTCACCATATCAACTAATTTACTAGACAATGCTAACTCATAAGGTTGATAATGAAAAAGTGGGTATTCTGGTACATTGACTTCATGATAATGAACATTATTACCTAATAACTCTAACCTTACGGGTTGATTATAGGTAATAAAATGAATTTCGTGACCACGTTTAGACAATTCTAAACCTAGCTCTGTAGCCACAACACCGCTTCCGCCAAACGTTGGATAACAAACAATACCTATTTTCATATTTTAATTTTAACTGTCTAAAATAATTTTTAGTACTTTTAAATATAAACCTTATTAATTTTCAATGGCTTCATAAATTAAACGCTGTATTTCTGTTCTGATATTTTCTCTTAATAATAAATTTTTACCAGCACTTGGATATGTTCTATTAGCCAAAAACACATAAACAATATCTTCATCTGGATCTGCCCAAGCATATGTACCAGTAAAACCAGAGTGTCCAAAACTCATTCTTGATATACAACCACATGTAGGCCCCTCATCTCCAGATTTTTGTGGCTTATCAAACCCTACACCACGTCTATTACCTTTACTACAATAGTAACACATATTAAATTTTGCAAGCGTTTCAGGTTTTAAAAACTGCTTACCTCCGTAAAATCCATTTTGCAAATACATTTGCATAATTTTAGCGACATCATTGGCATTACTAAAAACACCTGCATGACCTCCTACTCCATTTTGCATGGCGGCACCCATATCGTGAACATAACCATGAACTTTTTGATACCTGTAATAATTATCAATTTCTGTTGGTACAATTTTTCTATTACTAATTTTTTTATATGGATTATACATCGTGTAATTTGCACCCAAGGATTGATAAAAATGCTCTTGTACCAAATCATCTAATCCTTTGTCGTAATGTGTTTCAATATATTTCTTTAAAATGTAATAAGGAAAATCGCTATACCTGTATCTCAATCGATCTAGTAAATCGGAATCCTTAATTATTTTCTGTATAGAATCTTGGTAATCAGACCTTAAAAACAAATTATTAGCTACCTCAATACTAAATATATTATCTTTTTCTGTACTATAATATTTTTTATCTGGCTTTTTAGTAATACTATCCAAAGTGTGATAATAAAAAGGTTCCCAAGGCCTTAACTTCGCATAGTGTGATAACATGCTAACTAGAGTGATATCTTTTTTGTTAGATTTTTTATATTCTGGTAATAATTCTGAAAGTTTACTATTTAATGATACTATACCTTCTTCTTCTAATTCCATTAAAAGAGGCAATGTAGCCAATATTTTAGTTAAAGAAGCTACATCATAAATATCGTCAAAAGACACTTCTTCTTTTCCATCATAGGTGTGTTTACCAAAATTTTTATTATAAATAACCTTTCCTTCTCTGGCTACTAAAAGCTGGATACCCGGCGTCATCATATTATCTACCGCATATTGTGCAACAGAGTCAATTTTATTTAATTTTTCAGAATTCATACCAACACGTTCTGGTAAGGTATATGCTAAGCGTTTAATTCCAAATGACGGAATGCCTTCTCCTGTAACAAAATGATCACCCGCAGTAACTGGTAAAATTCCATTTGCAGGAATAGCTCCAAAAATAAGTTGTGCCGATTTTTCTTGGGCTATCTTACTGTTTTGGTAACTCATAATAATACCTTCAATGTTTTCAACCTGTTTCAAATCCATAAGGGCATAAGGTTTTACAAAAACATCTAAAATTACAGTATGTGTTTTTGCAATTTCTTCTAACCAAATGATTTCCTCTTTGGTGAACTTATAATCCTTCCACGGACTTTCATTAGAGCGGTGTAAACCTATTATTAGTGTATTATAAGGTTGAAGTTTCTCTGTTAGACTTTCAAAGTCTTCAGCTTCTATTTGATGAACTTTGGTGTATTTTTTAAGTTCTTCAAAAAATGTATCACCCGAGTCGTCACCTAAATTTACATAGGCTATTGATTTGGTTTCTAATTGTCTTAATGGCAATACACCTCTAATATTTTGTAATATAGTTAATGCATTTTCAATCAATTCTTCATATAAAATATCATCTTTAAGTCTGTTTAAATCTTCTACTAAACTATAGGTGCCAATGGGCTCATAATTATTAAGGCCTACTTTATATTTAGCCATAAGTATTTTTTTTACTGAATGCGCTAAACGATTTTCGGTAATATCGCCTCTATTATAGGCTTCAATTATTTTAGTAATACCAATACCAACGTCCTCAGACATAAGCATAACATCATTACCCGCTTCAAAAGCTGCTAAATCTATATCGCCTGTTTCATCAAAGTCTGCAGCACCTTTCATGGTTAAAGCATCTGTAAAAATAAGCCCATTAAATCCTAAAGATTCTTTTAAAATATCTGTAATTATATGTTTGGATAATGATGAAGGAAAACCTGAAGAGTCTAGGCTAGGTACATTTAAATGTGCTACCATAACACTAGAAAGACCTTCTGTTATCAATCTCCTATAAGGATATAACTCAACAGAATCTATACGTTTTTCACTAAAATTTATGGTTGGTAAGGCGTGGTGTGAATCTTGATCGGTATCACCATGGCCTGGGAAATGTTTCGCATTTGCTAAAACACCAGCACTTTGCATACCGTTCATAAAAGCCAATGCTTTTTCGGTTACATTATCTCTATCCTCCCCAAATGAGCGATTACCAATTATTGGGTTTTTTGAATTTGTATTTATATCAACTACAGGAGCAAAATTAAAATGAACCCCTAACCGCTTACAATGCTCACCAATATATTTACCCGTTTTTTCTATTAATGTATTATCTTTTATTGCACCAAGAGTCATATTCCATGGAAAAGCATACGTAGAGTCTAAGCGCATACTTAACCCCCATTCGGCATCCATTCCGATTAATAAGGGTGTTTTTGATAAAACCTGCAATTCGTTGTTAAGTTTAGCTTGCCTAATAGGGCCACCGTTGGAATATATTAGCCCTCCTATATGATGATCTGAAATTAATTTTACTAGTTTATTTTTTGTGTCATTGTCTTGATTAGACATAACTTGAACCATATAGAGCTGCCCAACTTTCTGCTCTAAAGTCATGGAATTATATATACTATCAACCCATTTTTCTTGAGTCTCAAAATCTGAAGTTTTAAGTGGATTAGTATTATTTTGAGCAGAAGCAGAGAGCGTTAAGAAAAGAGAAAATATAATATTATAGATGTGGCGCATAAAACGTATTAATTAGGGATATTATTACTACATAAGGTTATAGTAATAACTGTGCCAAAATAACACTTTTACGAAGAAGAATAAAAGACTTTAAGATAGAATTATAAAGAAGTAGTAAACTATTTTAAAAAACGACTATGCCAACTTTCGCTAGCGGGTACTTCCCAATTTTCATTAAATTCAGCAATATTATTAACCAAATTATTAAAAACAATGGTATTTTTTGATACGGCTTTATCTTTCGCCATTTTTTTAAAATCAATGAGTGTTTTATAGGCTATATATTCGCCTTGTTTATAAGATACATTCATTTTATCCATTAAATCGACATGATATTCCTTTTCTAATTGTTGAATAAAATGAACTGAAGCATCAATAGAACAACCTGTAGCCGCATTTAAATTTTGATTTAAACCTATAATGATAAATCTTTTATATTTAATTGAATAACCAGATTGTAAATTGGCTCCATGAGCTGTCCAATTTTCAATAAAAGTATCTAACTTAGCTTTTATTTCATCAAGCTCAGCTTCTGTAAAAGATCGATTTGCTTGGTAAATCCAAACACGAGATTCTTCGGGTAATGTATTAAAATCTACTAGCATAATTTTAATTAGTTAAGAATTTCCAAATATTTAACAACTTTCTTTTTTACATATTTACGTTCACTCAAATCAAATAAATCAATCTCTTTATAATAAATTTTGAAAGGCTTTTTTAAGTTAGATTTCTTTAATAGCTGAAAACCCTCAAATTGTTCATTAATTAAAAAAACATGAGTTTTATCGAACGAATCTATTACCTGAAAATATGATATTGCATCATTATTCAATGATAATAATTCTGCTTCTAACTGAAGATCTTCTTCATCCTTTGATGAAGGTGATGGGGGAATATTATCGTCACCAATAAGTTCTCCTAACTGGTCGTCATTAAATAATGCCATAAACTCAACTCCACAAGTGCTAGCCATTTTTAAACCAATCTCCTCGCCTAAAGCTTCGAAGTCTTTCATATCTGCATTTTTAAGGGATTCAGATTCAAGTTTTCTTACATTAAAACTTTTCAAGATACATAATCCTAATCCAACTTGTTTTTGATTTAATGTCTTTTCAGAAGTAAAAGATATTTTATCGTTTTTGATACATTCACAGGTGTCTTCTGCCATTAACTGCAAAACCTCATCTTTAGTTTTATCTTGAGATAAAACGCTACAAGTAAAAGAAAAAAAAATAAGTAAAAGTAAAGTGATTTTAGGCATACTAGTGACTCTAAATTTTTATAAATCTTGAGCATTAGCAATAAGTTCGGCTATATCCATGACGGCCACATCGCTTTCTTTTTCTTTTGCTTTTATACCGTCCGTCATCATCGTATTACAAAACGGACATCCTGCTGCGATAATTTCTGGCTTTACATCTAAAGCCTGTTCGGTACGTTCAATATTTACTTCTTTATCGCCTTTTTCGGCATCTTTAAACATTTGGGCCCCACCTGCCCCACAACAAAGTCCGTTGCGCTTACAATTTTTCATTTCAACTAATTCAGCTTCTAATTTCTGAATTAATTCACGAGGTGCTTCATAAATATGATTAGCACGACCTAAATAACAGGGGTCGTGAAATGTAATGCGTTTTCCCTTGTATTTTCCGCCTTCAATAGTCAATCGGCCTTCATCAAGCAACGTTTTTAAAAACGTAGTATGGTGCATTACCTCATAATTTCCGCCTAACTCTGGATACTCATTTTTAATCGTATTGAAACAATGCGGGCAAGCGGTTACAATTTTTTTAACCTCATAAGCATTTAAAACTTCAATATTAGTTACTGCTTGCATTTGAAATAGAAACTCATTCCCAGCACGTTTTGCTGGATCGCCTGTACAACTTTCTTCAGTGCCAAGTACTGCAAATTCTACATTAGCCTTATTTAAAAGTTTAACAAACGCTTTGGTTATTTTCTTTGCTCTATCATCAAAACTACCGGCGCAACCTACCCAGAATAATACTTCGGGTTGTTTACCCTGTGCCATAAATTCGGCCATAGTTGGTACTTTAAGTAATTCGCTCATGGTTTGTTCTTATTTTGCGTTAGGGATTGTAGCGGCATCCTTTTTTGCTACTAAAAGCAAAAAAGATATAGCGTAAAGCCCGACCCTTTTAGGGTAACGCCCAAATTATTTAATTATTCGTTTTTCCAGTTTAATCTGTCCATTTGGTTATATGGCCAAGGTGCACCGTTGTTTTCTATATTGGTCATCATATTATTTAACTCAACTGATGCTGCGCTTTGTTCCATAACTAAATAACGACGCATTTCTAAAATTATAGATAACGGGTCGATACTTACCGGACAAGCTTCAACGCAAGCATTACAGGATGTACAAGCCCAAAGCTCTTCACGTGTTATATAGTTATCTAGAAGCTGTTTTCCGTCATCTTTAAATTCACCTTTATTTGCGTCGATATTTTTACCAACTTCCTCTAAACGGTCGCGAGTATCCATCATAATTTTACGCGGTGATAATTTTTTTCCTGTTTGGTTTGCGGGACATTCGCTGGTGCAACGCCCACATTCTGTACAAGTATAGGCGTTTAAGAGACTTACCCAACTTAAATCTTGCACATCGCTGGCTCCAAATTTTGCAGGTACATCATTTTCGGCTCCTGCTGGTGGCGCTGCAAAGGGATCGATATTTGGATCCATCATCATTTTAACTTCTTTGGTTACAGCTTCAAGATTATTGAATTGCCCTTGAGGTTTTAAATTACCAAAATAGGTGTTTGGAAATGCTAATAAAATATGTAAATGCTTTGAAAAATAGAGGTAATTTAAAAATATAATAATCCCAATAATATGCAACCACCAAGCACCTCTTTCAATAAAATGCAAGGTATTTTCTGATAAACCTGAAAACCATGGGGCTATAAATTGACTTATTATATTTCCCGAATTCATGGCTTGAAAAGAAGTATCTGTAGCATTCATAACTAAAAACAACGTCATCAATACCATTTCAAAATACAAAATATAATTGGCATCGTTTTTAGGCCAACTGGTCATTTCGCTTTTCCAAAAACGCGCTAGTTTTATTACATTCCGCCTTGTCCAAAATAAAATAACTGAAACAAATACCAATACTGCTAAAATTTCAAAAGAACCAATTAGAAATCCATAAATAGATTCTGGTAGTACTTTTAAACCGATTCTATGGGTACCAAATATACCGTCAATTATAATTTCTAAAACTTCAATATTTATGATTATAAAACCTACATAAACAATAACGTGAAGAATGCCAGCAATCGGTCGACGTACCATTTTACTTTGCCCTAAAGCAATCATCGCCATGTTTTTCCAACGCTGCGATTGATTATCACTGATAGTTGCCTTTTTTCCAAGCTTTATGTTTCGAATAAGTTTTTTTACATTTATAGTAAAATAACCTATGCCTACTATAAGTACAATTAAAAAAAGTATATGGGGTAAATAGTTCATATTAATTAGTCTTCATCTTTAATTTCATTTCCATCCGCATCATAGCGTTTGGGCTTCTTTCCAAAAAGAGAAAAATGAACATAGCGCTTAGGGTTAAGCTTCATATCCTGAAGTAATTGTTCGAGTTGTAAACTAGCACCTTCTAAATTATTGTATAAAGATTCATCTTTAAGTAATTTACCAATAGAACCGTTACCTTGTTCCATATCTGTAATTATAATATTGAATTTATTAAGTGTAGATTCAATATTTTTTATGGTTTCACTTAAATTGGCATTAGCTATTTCTTCACTTGTTTTAGATAAGTTTTCAGATATGTTATGAACATTTGAAATGGTACTGTTTAGTTTCTCTTTATTTACCCTAACAAGCTCATCCATTGACTTTGACGTATTTTTAAAGTTTGCGACAATGTCATTTAGATTGCTTACAGTTTCTCTAAGATTTGTTTTGGTTTTTTCATCGAATACCTGATTTACGTTACTCAATAAACTATCGGCACCCACCATCATGATTTCAATTTTTTCTTGTAATGGTGTAAGCCTTTTATTTACGAGTTCTGTTAGTCCTGCTTTTACTACGCCTTTTAGTTCAGAACCGTTTTCAGCATTTTTAGCACCATCAAAAGCTGGAACTATAGCAATGGCTTTCCCTCCTATTAAACCCGTTTCATAAAGTTCAGCAGTACTGTTTTGAGAAAATTCGAATTCGCTATCAACTATGAGTTCAACTAAAAGTTTTCCTGAGCCGTCTCCTTTAAAACTTAAACCTAAAACTTTACCAACGGACAACCCATTAATAGTGACTGGTGTTGAGGCCGTTAAGCCTTCAACATTATCATAAACTGCATAAAATGTTCTTGAAGAACCTAGCAAATTTTGACCTTTAAGATAATTAAATCCAAAAACGAAAAGTAGGATTCCTGAAAGGACTAATAAAGCAACTTTAACTTCTTTTGATATTTTCAAACTATGTGTATTAGATTAACAAATTTAAAATAAATTTAAAAAAGAACTTACTTAAATTTTAGTTGTTTTTAAAGCTTCATTTAAAGATATCTTTTTATCGTCTTTAAAAGCTACAATAAAACTTTTATTATACCCTTTGCTTTTTACATCCTCGATGAGTTGTTTTGTTTCATTATAATTGGAAGTACAGCCATAAAAGTATTTATACAAATTACCTTCTTTAAGTCTTGAAATACCGTTTAATCCTTTAAAATTATAAGGTTTTGTTTCTAACAATTTAGAACTAGCTGCAATTTGTACTTTATATTCTACACCCTCAGATAGAGGTTTATTACTGTTTGAAGGCGTATCGTCAATCGTATTATCTTCAAAAACCAAACCTTCAATATTACGATTTAAAGAGGCTTTGTAATCCAGTATAGCTTTGGTGATTGCTGTAGAAATTTGCATTTGTCCTTTATCAGAATTTAAATAAGCACCTTCATTTTTATTGGTTACAAAACCCGTTTCAATTAAAACACTAGGCATTGCCGTTTGATGTATAACCCATAAACTAGCTTGTTTAACGCCTCTACTTTTACGTTTCAAGTTGGTTGCAAAATTATTTTCTATTAAACTCGCTAATAAAATACTTTGATCCGTATACTCTTCTTGGGCCAGTGTAACACCAATTAAAGATTCGGGCGAATTGGGGTCGAATCCCTCATAGTGCTTTTCATAATCATCTTCTAAAAAAATAACCTCGTTTTCGGCTTTAGCCACCTCAAAATTTCGATTTGTATTACCCACATCTAAAACATAGGTTTCAGTGCCATAAGCTTGGGTATGGTGTGCATTGCAGTGTATAGAAACAAACAAATCTGCATTGGCTTTATTTGCTATTTTAGGCCTATCCTTTAACTCAATAAAAACATCTGTTTTACGGGTATAAATCACTTTAATATTAGGATTTTTATCAAGTTGCTTACCCACTTCTAGTGCTATTTTTAAAGCAATATCCTTTTCTTTAAATCCATATTTTGAAGGTTTACCAGGGTCTTTACCACCATGACCTGCATCAAGTACAACAATAAACTTTTTTCCATCGTTTAATTTATCATCAACAACAAATGAAGAAAATGTTAATACTATTATAAAGGATACGAAAAGTAATATTGTGTTCGTTTTCATGTGGTATATTGGGTTATTTTTAATCGATTCCATTCAATAACAATCATTTAATATTAAATGATTATTGTTGACCTAACGACTAAAAAACTCGGTTTATTTTAATTTTAAATTTTTAATTGAATAATAAATCAATCACAGAAAAATATATGTAATTTTGACTTTTCAAAAACCGAGCCATACTTTTACAAAAATACATTTAAAAGCGTTGCGTACAAACAACTTTAAAATACTTTTTGCATTAAGTTTTACAGTGTTTATTAACACGTTTAGCTTTGCTCAGGATATCAAAAATCCAATAGATTCCATTAAACCAAGCTTAAAGGATACTGCCATTATTAAAAATGACAGTTTAATTAACCCTTTAACTACTGAAAAGGGTCAAGATTCCTCGCAAATAGATTCTATAAAACCTAAAAAAGAGCTTTTGGAAAGTATTGTAGAATATCATGCTACTGATTATACAAAATTTAATCAAAAAAAACATAAACTATACTTATACAACGAAGCTGTTATAGATTATGGCGATATGAATATAACTGCGGGTAGTATTACATTTGATTATAATACGAATACCGTTTTTGCAAAAGGTATAAAGGATTCTATTGAAGGCTATGTTCAAAAGCCCGTTTTTACTACAGGTAGTAACATTATTGAACCAGATTCCATTATTTTCAATACAAAAACTAAAAAAGCACTTATTTATAAATCGAAAACGGCACAAGGTGAAGGTACCGTAGTGGCATCCATCACAAAAAAAGAAAATGATTCTGTTTATTTTTTAAAGGATGCGATATATACTACCGCTGAAGATTTAGAAGATCCTGATTATTATATTAAACTAAGAAAAGCGAAAGTGGTGCCAGGGAAAAAAATTATAACTGGGTTAGCCAATATATTTATATATGATGTACCAACGCCTATTGGTTTGCCTTTTGGCTTTTTTCCACAAACAGAAAAACACACATCAGGAGTTATTATTCCTAGTTTTGGTGAACAAAATGATAGAGGTTACTTTTTACAAAATGGAGGATATTATTTTGCTATCAGTGATTATGTAGATTTAGCAGTATTAGGCGATTATTATACCAATGGTAGTTACGGCACGCGATTAGAAAGCTCGTATAAAAAGCGCTATAAGTTTAATGGTAATATGGCTTTTAGATACGAAAACTTGATAACAAGTGAGTTGGGGTTTCCTGATTACTCAAAATCTACCATTTATAATTTAAGATGGTCGCATAGTCAGGACTCAAAATCCAACCCAAATTCACGCTTTTCGGCCTCAGTTAATTTAGGTAGCAGCACCTATTTTCGGTCGTCAATAAACCAGATTAATACCGGTTCTTTTTTAAACAACACATTAGCGTCCTCTGTTTCATATTCAAAAACATTTCAAGGCGAACCACAAGTTAATTTCAGTTTAACAGCTACACATTCTCAAAATACAAATACGGAACAAATTAACATGACCCTGCCTACATTTCAAGGCAGCGTAGGTCGAATATTTCCATTTGCATCAAAAGTAGCCTCAAAAAAAGGGATCATACAAAATATAAATTTACAATATAACGTAAGAGGGGAAAACAGAATACAAACTACAGATTCGCTTTTTTTCAAAAAAGAAATGTTTGATGATGCGAAAGCTGGTTTCCAGCACTCAATTCCTTTAAGCACAAACTTTAAGCTTTTTAAATATTTTAGTTTGAGCGCCAGTACCAATTATAACGAAGTTTGGACATTTAAAACTATTGAAAAATCATTTGATCCTATAGATCGTAAACCTATTAGTGAAGAAGTTAATGGTTTTGATACTTTTAGAACCTACAATTTTAGCACAAATTTAGGAACTACTATTTACGGTATGTTTAATTTTGAAAAAGAAGGAGAAGACAGGAAAATTAAAGCAATTAGGCATGTGATGCGTCCATCAATAAGCTACAATATCAATCCCGCTTTTGATCAATACTATGATACTTATGAGGTGATTAGTGCCGATGGGCTCACCACAAGTGATGTAGAATATTCAAGATTTGAACAAGGAATTTTTGGAGTACCAAACCAAAATTTTTCAAGTTCCATGGGCCTATCATTATCAAACAATATAGAAGCTAAAGTGCGGGATAAAGACAGTACAGCCACCGAAGCCAAAAAAGTAATTTTATTAAATAATTTAAATTTTTCCACGTCTTATAATTTTGCTGGCGATTCACTACAATGGAACCCCATTAGGATGAGTGGAGGCACGCAGCTTTTTAATAACCAAATGAGTGTAAACTTTGGCGCAACCTTAGACCCTTATGCGCTTGATAGTAATAATAAAAAAATTGATGAATTTAATATAAATAATAATGGTAGTTTATTTAGACTAACAGGTGCTAACCTAACTACAAGTTGGTCCATTTCCAGTAAAAAGGGTGATAAAAATGGTGATAAGAATAATGAAAACCTTAATAATCCTGAAGAATTCCTTCCAAAAGATTTAGATTATGCAAACCAACAATTTGGAAAAGAGGATGAAGAAGAGGAAAACGAAGAAAACGAAAGTCAATTATATAATTATAAAATCCCTTGGAGTTTACGTATAGCCTATGCTGTAAATTACTCTAATAATAGACGACAAAATGAAATTTCATCGCATTCACTCATGTTTTCTGGCGATATTCAATTATCAACGAAATGGTCTATTGGTGGATCGTCTGGATACGATCTAAAAAACGCAGGATTTACTTATACACAATTACGTTTTGAGCGGGATTTGTTAAGTTGGCGTATGAATTTTAGCTGGGTTCCTTTTAGTGCTCGTAGTTCTTGGAATTTCTTTATAGGTATAAAATCTAGTATTTTACAAGATTTAAAATATGAAAAACGCTTACAACCCGATATCCGACTTTAAATATAACATAATGAAAAAAGTGATAATTACAAATAATGCTCCTGCGCCTATTGGACCATATAATCAGGCTGTTTTAAGCGGAAACACGCTTTATACTTCTGGACAAATTGCTTTTAATCCTGAAACTGGTTTACTAGTATTAGATAACATTACTCAAGAAACTGAGCAAGTTATGGCTAATTTAAAAGCCGTTTTGGAAGCTGCCAATATGACTTTCGAACATGTTATCAAAACATCTATCTTTATAAGCAATATGGATGATTTTGCTACAATTAATGAAGTTTATGGACGTTATTTTAATGATGATACAGCACCCGCAAGAGAAACCGTTCAAGTGGTAAGATTACCAAAAGATGTTCATATTGAAATAAGTATGATTGCCGTTCAATAGTCACTTATGCTGAAGTGTTTTCTGTATTAGCATATTTAGCTAGCAAATCTTTGAGCTTTGAAACTTCTATTGGTTTTGATAAAAATTCATCAATGCCAACTACCTTAGAATGTTCACTGTCTTTCTTAAAAGCACTGGCTGAAACACCAATTATCGGTGTTTTATTTTCTTTATATTTTTTAGTTCTTTTTATAGCTTTTGTAGCTTGGTAACCATCCATATCTGGCATATAAATATCCATAAATATCAAATCGAACTCCAATATCTTATATAACTCTAAAGCCTCTAATCCATTTTTAGCAAACGTACATTCGGCTCCTTCCTTTTCTAACAGAAACTTAATTACGCGTTGGTTCATTCTATTGTCTTCAGCTACAAGAACACTAAATTTCTCTTTTAATATAGGTGCTAAGTCTAACTCCTCTTCTTTTACATTCAGCGTTTTTTGAAGTTGTAAACTAAAATAAAAGGTTGATCCTTCATTTTTCTTAGTCTCCAATTTCAATTCACCTCCCATACGTTCTACAAGCTCTCGGGAAATGGATAGGCCTATACCTCCTCCTCTATAATCTTTAATTATCGATGGATTAAGTGTTTTTCCTTTATTTAAAAATTGTTTCACTTCATATGAAGGCATCCCAATACCAGTGTCTTTAATATAAAAACTTACAATTTGTTCATTATCGATATCAATAGTTTGATCGATAATTACAGAAACCACACCTGAACTGGTGAACTTGATGGCATTATTTATTAAATTAAAAAGTACCTGCTGAATCCTAAAAGAATCTCCCAATAGTGAAAATTTCTTCTGCCCTTTTGACAAGAATTTATACTCAAAATCTATATCAATAGCCCAAGCAGTATATTCAAAAACTTTAAAAAGATTTGATAATTCAGCCTCTAAATCCATGGCTAAAAGATTAATTTTAATATGACTAAAATCAACGTTAGCCTCATTAGTAACCATATTTACTAATTGGTGTAATTGCTTAGATGAGTATTCAGCAATGTCTAATTTTTCTCTTTGGTTATCATCCAAATCACTTTGTTTTAACATACTTAACATACCCAAAACAGTGCTGAGTGGTGTACGAATTTCGTAGTTAATATTAGCCAAATAAACAGATCTATAATCCCCTACTTCATTAGCATCTTCAAGATTTGATTTTAATTTATTAATCCTTTTATTTAGATTATTTTTTATTACATCATTTTTTAATTGATTCTTAAAAAAATATTGAAGTACAAAAATTTGAATAATAGCTAAGGCAAATAAAATAAGAACTAATATTTTTAAATCAATTAACTGTTCAATAAAACCAATTCCCGAAAAAAGAATAATCGCTATTGAAATAAAAATAAAGAACGCTAATAACTTTCTTTTTTTTATGGTTTTAATTGACTTTGGGAGAAAACTCATTGATAAGCACATTTAAACAAACTTATCTATAATTAAATGAATTAACAAAACTATTAAGTGCATTTAACTGTTATAAGTAATTTTAAATTTTTAGTTGTTTACAAATTCAAAAATTGTACATTTATTCAGTGCAATTTAGTAACATATGCGAATAGAATACGATATAAAATTAGGTTTTAAAGACGTTATGATTAGACCTAAAAGATCAACCCTAAAAAGCCGGTCCGAAGTTAATTTAGAACGTCATTTTAAATTTTTACACAGTACTTTTACTTGGACAGGAATACCCATTATAGCTGCTAATATGGATACGGTTGGCACCTTTGAAATGGCTAAAGCGCTTGCAAAAAATAATTTATTTACAGCCATTCACAAACACTATTCGTTAACGGATTGGGATAGTTTTGTTTCAAGCCTACCCGAAAACTACATCAATCACATAGCCATAAGTACTGGTATAAGTCAAGCGGATTCTGAAAAACTAGAAGCTATTTTAAAGGCTAATCCATCACTAAGATTCGTATGCATTGATGTTGCCAACGGTTACTCTGAATATTTTGCTGATTTTGTTAAACAGACCAGAGAAAGATATCCAGAAAAAATAATTATTGCTGGTAATGTTGTAACTGGTGAAATGGTAGAAGAGCTTCTACTTTCTGGTGCCGATATTGTAAAAGTAGGGATTGGCCCTGGGTCAGTTTGTACAACACGTGTTAAAACGGGGGTTGGCTATCCGCAACTTTCTGCGATTATTGAATGTGCTGACGCTGCTCACGGATTAAGTGGACAAATAATAAGTGATGGTGGCTGTACCACTCCTGGTGATATCGCTAAAGCTTTTGGCGCTGGAGCTGATTTTGTAATGCTTGGTGGTATGCTTGCAGGACATAATGAAAGTGGTGGTGAAATTATTCAACGAAACGGAGAATCTTATCGAAAGTTTTACGGTATGAGTTCGTCAACAGCTATGGAAAAACATGTTGGGGGTGTTGCCGAATATAGAGCTAGTGAAGGAAAGACGGTCGAAGTTCCTTTTAAAGGACATGTTGAAAACACACTTCAAGATATTTTAGGAGGATTAAGAAGTACGTGTACTTATGTTGGAGCTCAACGCCTTAAGGAATTAACTAAACGCACTACATTTATTCGTGTTAATGAACAAGAAAATAGAGTATATACAAAATAATTAATATTATTTTATATGAAATATTCATGAGTAAATTTTAATACTCAAGGGAATAATTAAAAGGATACTACATGTGACCAATAAAATATAAAAAAATTACACATGAAACAGATTATAACATTTGGAGAAGTTTTAATGCGGTTATCTCCTGAAGGAAACAAAAAATTTATGCAAGCCAATTTGCTGGAATTTTATTTTGGAGGTACTGAAATTAATGTAGGTATTTCTATTGCTAATTTTGGAGAAAAAGTAAAACATATTAGTTGTGTTTCTAACGATTTTGTAGGTGATACAGCTATTTCGTATATTCAGAAATTTGGTGTTAGTACATCTGCTATTGCCCGTTCCAATAAACCTTTAGGTGTTTATTTTTTAGAAGTTGGCGCTGTAATTCGCCCCAGCTCTATTTCTTACAATAGATCACATTCCTCATTTTCAGATATACATCCTGATATGGTAGATTGGGAAAATATCCTAAAAAAAGCAAAATGGATACACTGGACAGGCATAACACCTGGTTTGTGTAAAGGTGGTTACGACACACTAAAAGCGGGACTTCTTTTGGCTAAACAAAAAGGTATCACTGTTTCGGCTGATCCTACCTATCGCAATGGGTTGTGGACGTATGGTGAAAATGCTAAAGATGTACTAACCGATTTATTATCCTACTCAACTATTTTTATTGGTGGAATTAATGAAATAAATGAAGTACTAAACGCCAATTATGGCTACTCAAATGAAGATTTTATTAAAGCCAGTAAAGCCCTAATTGAAAAATTTCCATCTATTGAAAAAGTATTTGATAAAATTAGAACGTCTATCAATTCTTCATGGCATAAAATTAGAGCTAGAATGTGGAATGGTCAAGAGTTTAGAGAAACAATCGATTTAGATATTACACATATTGTTGACCGAATTGGAACTGGAGACGCTTTTGCAGCAGGTTTAATATATGGTCTTCAAAATTTTGATGATGTAAAATCCATGGAATTTGCTAGTGCTGCTTGCGCGTTGAAACACACATATGAGGGCGATGTTAATTATGCTACTGTAAAAGAAGTTACAGGAATCTTAGATGGTAATATCTCTGGTCGATTTAACAGATAAAAACCTAAATTTGCACTCTTAAAAATAGTAAAATTCTAATTTAAGCCCTATATTATTAAAAATTGTGTATTCTTTTAATTTTTTGAAAGACTCCAATACTTTTCAGGTAAAAAAAACTTAAATTAACGCTAAAATAAATAAAAATATTAATGGCTTTAAAAATTGTAATCTCACATAAAACAACTTATAAATACGATCGTCCTGTTTCATTATCTCCACATATCTTCAGATTGCGACCTGCACCACACAGCAGAACGCCAATTGAAGCCTATTCAATAAAAATAACACCTGAAAACCAATTTTTCAACTGGCAACAAGATCCGTTTGGAAATTACCTGGCGCGTTTAATTTTTCCAGAAAAAACAACAGAACTTTCTATTGATGTTGAAATTATAGCCGACTTAAAAACCATCAATCCATTTGATTTTTTTGTTGAAGAATATGCCGAAGAATATCCTTTTGAATATACAGAGACTACAAAAAAAGAGCTTCAACCTTATTTAGAAATAACTGATAAAGGCAAACTTTTAGAAGATTTTATAAAAACTATTGATTACACACCAAGAAAAACTATATATTTTTTAATTCATATAAATCAAAAAATATATGAATACTTAAATTATAACATCCGAATGGATCCTGGTGTGCAGTCCTGCGAGCAAACTTTGGAACAAAAAAATGGATCTTGTAGAGACTATGCTTGGTTATTTGTACAAGTATTACGCCATTTAGGTTTTGGTGCACGCTTTGTGTCTGGGTATTTAGTGCAATTAAAATCAGATGAAAAATCATTAGATGGTCCTTCGGGTCCTGAAGAAGATTTTACCGATTTACATGCTTGGGCAGAAGTCTACCTTCCAGGTGCTGGCTGGATAGGTTTTGATGCTACTTCTGGATTATTAGCTGGCGAAGGTCATATTCCGTTGGCTTGTACACCTTCATTTGAAAGTGCTGCTCCAGTGACTGGAATGACCGATATTTGTGAAACGGAATTTTTCTTTGAAAACTCTGTAACTCGAATTTTTGAATCGCCAAGAGTTACAAAACCCTATACTGAAGAACAATGGAAAGCCATTTATAAATTAGGTTTTAAAGTTGAAAGAGAATTAGAAAAAGGAGATGTAAGATTAACAATGGGTGGAGAACCTACATTTGTATCTATTGATGATATGGAGTCTCCAGAATGGAATACAGATGCCGATGGTCCGCACAAAAGAGAACTTGCTAAAAATCTTTCTGCTAGATTATATGATGAATTTGGTCCAGGTGGTGTTTTACATCAAGCTCAAGGAAAATGGTATCCTGGTGAACCGCTTCCAAGATGGCAAATTGAAATATGTTGGAGAAAAGATGGTAAGAAAATTTGGCACAATAAAAAATTATTATCCCTTTTCGCTGATGAACATGAAATGCCTAAAGATGCTGACCAACAATTTTTAAAAACCTTAACCAAGTATTTAGGAATTACAAATAATACCATTACTCCAACCTACGAAGATGCCTTTTACTTTTTATGGGAAGAAGGCAAACTACCTTTAGATATAGACCCTACCAAAGAAGATGGTACGATGCTAGTAAAGGATAAGTTACAGGAGATCCTTAATAATGGAACTTCCAAACCAGCAGGTTATGTATTACCTTTAAATTGTTCTGGTGATACATGGTACACTTGCGATTGGAGTTTTAGAAGACATAATTTGTTTCTAATCCCTGGTAACTCACCAGTTGGGTTACGATTACCTTTAGATTCTTTAATTAGAAAATCAGAGCATGAAGAATTTCCTAAATTCGAACCTGACAATTTTACGAAAAAGAAAAAACTACCCAGCTTTAAGAATAAAGTTTCTAAGCGTTATAAAACCATTCAAGATCATGGTATCAACAAAACCAATTACTTTATTCGCACAGCATTATGTGTAGAAATTAGAGAAGGCAAACTTTATCTGTTTTTACCACCGTTAGATACTGCCGAAATATTTTTAGACCTTATAGCATCTATTGAAGCGACTGCAAAAGAGCTTTCAATTCCGATTATTTTAGAAGGTTACGATGCCCCACATGATAGCAGATTAGAATCTATGAAAATCACACCAGATCCTGGTGTCATCGAAGTTAATGTGCAACCTGCTAAAAACTGGGAAGAACTTACGCACAACACATTAACCCTTTATGAGCTTGCTAAAAAATCACGTTTAGGGACTGAAAAATTTATGCTAGATGGTAAACACACAGGTACTGGTGGAGGAAATCACGTAACACTTGGTGGAATATCGCCAAAAGATAGCCCTTTATTACGCAAACCTAGTTTACTTAGAAGTTTACTAACCTTTTGGCAACACCATCCAGGGCTTTCATACTTATTTTCAGGAGCATTTGTTGGTGCAACTAGTCAAGCACCAAGGATTGACGAAGCACGAATGGAAAACCTGTATGAATTGGAAATTGCGTTTAGCCAAATTCCTAAACATGGTAAAGTCCCTTTCTGGCTAACCGATAGATTATTTCGTCATTTACTTACAGATTTAACAGGTAATACACATCGCGCAGAATTTTGTATCGATAAATTATATTCACCAGACTCCTCTACAGGTAGGCTAGGTATTTTGGAACTTCGTGCTTTTGATATGCCACCGCATCCTCAAATGAGTTTAATGCAAAATCTCCTCGTAAGAACCTTAGTAGCATGGTTTTGGAAAAAACCGTATGAGCATGATTTAGTGCGATGGGGAACAGAATTACATGATAAATTTTTAATCGAGCATTACGTTCGAGAGGATATAAAAGATATTGTGAGTCAATTAAATAAAGCAGGTTATAGATTTAAAGAAGACTGGTTTAATCCGTTTTTTGAGTTTAGATTCCCGTTACACGGTATGTTGGAAATCAATAATATTCATCTAGAATTGCGAGCAGCCATAGAACCTTGGAATGTTTTAGGTGAAGAAATGACTGGCGGCGGAACGGCGCGTTATGTTGATTCTTCGGTTGAGCGTATTCAAGTCAAAGTATCCAATTTTATAGAAGAACGTTACACCCTTACCTGCAATGGCATCAAAGTTATCTTAAATAGTACAGGTGTTAAAAGTGAATATGTTGCTGGTATTCGATACAAGGCTTGGAATCCGCATTCATCATTACATCCAACCATTGATGTAGACACCCCTTTAGTTTTCGATATTGTAGATAATTGGAATAGGCGCTCCATTGGTGGTTGCACCTATTATGTAGCACACCCTGGAGGACGCTCATACGAAACATACCCAGTTAATAGTTATGAAGCAGAATCCCGCAGAATCAATCGTTTCTGGGAATTTGGTCATACACAAGGCGATATGGAAGCCAAAGAAAATATAACTCAGGAAAGCGATAAATCAAAACCACAAGTGAAACAAAAAGGGAGTTCAAAAAAATTTAGATACAAAGAATTACCAGTAAATTTTGAATTTCCAACCACGTTAGATTTAAGAAAAAAGTAATTTATAAAACATCCATAACTAATAGGTAATAATCAAATAAAATGTTTAAATAGAAGCTCTACATGTGCCAATAAAAACAATAAATATAAACACATGAATATTCATTAAAAAACTATTAATTTGCGCGTTACCTAAAAGGTCGGGCTTTACGCTATATCTTTTGGTTTTTCAATAAAAACAAAAGGATGACGCTACAATGCCTAACGCAATATTTATAATAATTATGAAACTTTTTTTTTAACATTATAAATTTACATAACAACATAAATGCCAATAAAAACAAATACTTTATTCCAAAATTATTTTTCCGACTTCAGGGATTATGATGAAGTATTAAAATCTAACATGTCCATTAATCCAAATTGGACAAAGTTACTTAACAATATAACCCAAATGGGTCCCGATAATTTATTAGCCAAACAAAATGAAATCAATTGGTTAATGGAAGAGAATGGGGTTACTTATAATGTTTATAACGATCCTAAAGGGCTGCATCGTTCTTGGGACTTAAATATCGTTCCATTTCTTATTCACCAAAAGGAATGGGCAACCATAGAAAAGGGTATCACGCAGAGAGCAGAATTGCTAAATCTTATTTTAAAAGATGTTTATGGTGATCGTGAGCTTATAAAAAATGGTGTAATTCCGCAAGAAGTTATTTTTGCCCACCGTGGTTTTTTAAGACAATGTGATCAAATTCAATATAAAACATCTAAAAACTTACTCATTCATTCAGCAGAATTAGCAAGAGGTCCAGACGGGCGTATGTGGGTAGTTAACGATAGAACTCAAGCCCCATCGGGTATGGGTTATGCCTTAGAAAATAGATATTCAACCAGTCGGATTTTACCAAGTATTTTTCAAGGTATTAATGTTAGGCAACCGTCTCAATTTTTCTATGAATTCAATCAAATGCTTATTGATGCGGCACCACAAAACAAAAACAACCCCAATATTGTTATTTTAACTCCAGGTCCTTTAAACGAGACCTATTTTGAACACGCTTATTTAGCTTCATTTTTAGGTTATCCGCTAGTTACTGGAAACGATTTAGTAGTTAGAAACGGGAAACTTTGGATGAAAACCTTAAAACAACTCAAACAAGTAGATGTTGTTTTAAGACGTGTTGATGATGTGTTTATGGATCCTTTAGAGCTTCGTGAAGATTCGTATTTAGGTGTTGCTGGTTTATTAGATGTTATTAGACAACAACAAGTTGCTATTGTAAACCCCATTGGTAGTGGTATTATTGAAAATTCTGGCCTTATACCTTTTATGAATGCGATATGTAATTATTTCTTTAAAGAAGATTTAATTTTACCGCAAATAGCGTCATGGTGGTGCGGACAGGAAAAAGAATGTCAATATGTTTTGAGTCATTTGAATGATTTGGTAGTAAAGCGTATTGATCGATCTAACCGGGAAAATATTTTTTTCTGTGAATTTTTAGATACTAAGAACTTAGAAAAGTTAAAAAAAGAAATCCTTTTAACACCTTATAAATTTGTAGCTCAAGAGAAAATATCATTCTCCACAGCACCCGATTTCATTAAAGGATCATTAGAACCTAGAAAGGTGATGTGTAGAACTTTCGCTATTGCAAAAAACCACACGTACAAAGTTATGCCCGGTGGGTTGGTGCGCGTTGCTGCAGAACGTGAAAATATATTTGTTTCTAATCAACGTGGTGGTGTTAGCAAAGATTTTTGGATAGTTACCGACGAATTACAAACTAATATTCAGAATTATGCATGGGACAGTTCTTGTAAAATTTCTATTTCGGATATTAATGATTTACCTAGTAATACTGCTGAAAACCTCTATTGGTCTGGGCGCTATTTAGGTCGTGCTTTAGTGACTGCCAGATATTTACGAATGGTGCTTAATAGAATGAATCAAGGACAGTATAATGATCGAAAATCAGAATCAGAAAGTTTAACATTTTTATATCAATCTATAACGCACATCACTTCTACATTTCCTGGTTTTGTTGGAAAAGGTTCTGAAAAAGCTTTAAAAGACCCACTAAAAGAAATTATTTCTTTAATGATGGACGAGCAACGCTTGGGAAGTTTTGCTCAAACGATGACGAGCTTTAACAATTCTTATTATTCATTACGTAGTTTATGGTCTAAAGACATGTGGCGCGTTTTTGACGGTATTAAAAAATTATGGCGAAAGTTTAAAGAGGATGACAACTATTCAATAGTAGATCTTACTAAACTCTTAGACCGCGTAATTACGAGATTAATTGCTTTTATGGGCCTTATTGAAGAAAGTATCTTAGTAAACCAAGGACTTCTTTTATATTTTATTGGTTTACAAACCGAGGAAGCTATGATGAATATTGAAAAATGCAGGTCACTTCTTGTATATAATCATGAGGAACATTTGCAATATGAGATTTTAGAATCCTTACTTACAAGTCACGAAAGTTTGAATATTTACAGGTATAGTTACCGATCGTATTTGAGTTTAGAGAATGTACTAAATCTAATCATTTTAGATAAAAACTACGCAAAATCTTTAAGCTATCAAATTAAACGTATTAAAAAAGATATTGATCGACTACCAAAAACAAATATGAATAGTGCTGTTGCCCTATGTAAAGAAAAAATTGCCAAAGCAAATTCTAAAATTAAAAATTTAAATATTCAAACACTTTTAGAATTAAATGCTGATGCCACATTAAGACAAAATCTTGATGACACCTTTGCAGAATTAAGCGATTTACTTCACGAAACATCTTTGGCACTTTCTGATACGTATTTTAATCACTCATACAAACAAAAACAGTTGGTAAATCAAAATTTCCCAATGTCTTAAAAATGATCTATCAACTATCACATACCACCAGTTATAATTATGAAAGCGGCGTCACGTTTTGCCATAATATAGCGACTTTGAAACCCAAAAGCATGTTGGGACAAACACTAATTGATTATCAGCTAGAAATTAGTCCTGAGCCTACTGAAATCTCAGAAAGATTAGATTTTTTCGGAAATACAGTCACGCGCTTCTCAATACAAAAACTCCATACGGAGTTAAAAGTAACCGCTAAAAGTAAAATCATCAGAAGATAATACTTTAGCACCCGATATTTATAAAGATATTAATGCTAAAAATAGCACATTATCAGATGCTTTAGTAGCTCTAAAAAGCGTAAGTCCAGAATTATTAAATATTAAACAATTTATATTAGAATCTATTCTTATAGCAAATATAACCCCTGAGATTAAGACATACGCTGAAGTTTCATTTAAACCAAATAGACCTGTTTTTGAAGCAGCTTATGAGTTAATGCAGCGCATATTTACTGATTTTGAATTTAATACGAAAGTCACCAATGTGGCTACACCTATTCATGAGGTTATAAAAGAAAAGAAAGGGGTTTGTCAAGATTTTGCACAAATAGCTATTGCTTGTGTACGCTCGGTTGGGTTACCAGCCAGGTATGTTAGTGGTTACATTGAAACCCTTCCGCCTCCTGGCAAAGTAAAACTAATTGGTGCTGATGCATCTCATGCATGGTTTTCTGTATATATTCCTAATTTTGGATGGGTAGATTTTGATCCTACGAATAATCAAATTCCAAAGAACCAACATATAGTAGTATCCCACGGACGTGACTATTATGACGTACCACCATTGAAAGGTGTTATTTTTAGTGCAGGAAAAAATAAGATGAAAGTTTCTGTGGATATTAGACCTGCTGTGTAAGGACGATTTTTTATAAGTGAGTTCATGATAACACTCTCAAAAAATTTTCCAATCTTTAAGTTGATTTAAATAAAAGATAACTTTATACAAATTTTATATGTTATGGACTTATCATTTTTCTACTTAATATAAGTAAAAATATAACTCGCTGAATTTTATTAAACGAACTGAATTTTCCGTCCTCAACGCCTTTACAATATTAGTATACTCAAGATTGTTTATAAATGATCAAATAAACTAAAAAGAACCTTGAAAAAAATTCAATAAAAAGTTGCTGATTGTGAATAAATACCTATTTTTGCACCCAATTTCGGGTTAACCTCTGGCGAGAATCGTGAATGTTGTTCTGAATCAATACATTAAATAATATTTAAAGATATGGAATCTTTATTAAAATTTGTTCAAGACGAATTTGTAACAAGAAAAGACTTACCAGAATTTGATGCTGGTGACACAATTACTGTTTTTTACGAAATTAGAGAAGGTGAAAAAGTACGTACTCAGTTTTTTAGAGGTGTTGTATTACAACGCAGAGGAACAGGAACTTCGGAAACTTTTACAATTAGAAAAATGTCTGGTACTGTTGGGGTAGAGCGTATCTTCCCAGTAAATTTACCAGCTTTACAAAAAATAGAAGTTAACAAACGTGGTAAAGTACGTAGAGCACGTATATTTTATTTTAGAGGTCTTACTGGTAAGAAAGCCAGAATTGCTGAAAAAAGACGTTAATAACATATTACTGCAATCGCAGATTTTAAAAAGCCTTGACACCTATCAAGGCTTTTTTTATTAACTTTTGTTAATAACTTTGGTTGATAAATGGTTGATATCTAATAGCTTAAATATTTTTATTTTTAAGATTATCCTATTACCTTAGTACAAGAATAAATGACAACTTTGGTTGGTTTCGCTTCAACACCGAATTTACATGAGGTCTAAATAAGGTAACGTTCTTTATTATAATTGTTTTTTGAGGTTTAATTGTGTCACGCTTATACGTGGGTAAGCAAAAAACCATGATATTACAAAAAGTACTAGATATGCAAGTAGTTAGTAACTTAGGTGATTAAAAGCTTAAAAAGCAACAAAAGCGAAAGTAGTTGTTGTAATAAAAGCAATGCTTTTAAACATTCCTAGCACGAAAGTGAAAGGTACGCTTAACGGCATCAAGAAAAACGATTAACTGAAATATTTATGTAATAGGTCAATACATTTTGAAAATTACAAAAATATTTCACTTGAAGTAACAGCATTAGAATCTAAAAGGTTTGATGAAAATTTAAACCGATTTTAATAAGGATATTGAATAGATCTAATTATGTTATTTCAAAGAAAGCCATATCAAAGCAGATTAGTTTTTGCGGTGATATGGCTTTTGTTTTTATGTAAATTACTAAAATCTTTTTTATTGATTTAATATCGGATTTAATATATTTTTCATTTCTTTAAATCTGGTTATTTTATTAGTTTTCATTTCACATTTCAATTATTATAAAGGGCATTTTTTTGTATATTCGCAACGCGAAAAAAATGAGCCTTTCTTTTTTTGTCTCATTTTAACGCTATAATTTTTAAAAAAGCGTAACGAATGTCAAAAATTATTTATACTAAAACTGATGAAGCGCCTGCTTTAGCAACACGTTCATTTTTACCCATAGTAAAATCTTTCGTAAAGTCTTCTGGAATTAATGTTGAAACTAAAGATATCTCTTTAGCAGCCAGAATTTTATCTGCTTTTCCAGATTTTTTAACTGAAAAACAGCGCGTTTCTGATGACTTAGCCCTACTGGGCGAATTAGCAAAAAACCCAGAAGCTAATATTGTAAAACTACCTAATATCAGTGCCTCCATTCCACAATTAAAAGCTGCTATTAAAGAATTACAATCGCAAGGTTTTAATATTCCAAGCTATACTGACGACCCGAAAAATGAGATCGAAAAAGATGCGAAATCACGTTATGACAAAATAAAGGGAAGTGCCGTAAACCCAGTACTAAGAGAAGGAAATAGCGATAGACGCGCGCCAAAAGCAGTTAAGAATTATGCTAAAAAGAATCCGCATTCTATGGGTGCATGGTCAAGTAATTCTAAAACACATGTTGCTACAATGAGTGAAGGTGATTTTGCTCACAATGAAAAATCGGTAACTATTAATGATGCCACTTCTATAAAAATTGTTCATACAGATTCTAACGGAGTAAACACTGTTTTAAAAGATAGTTTCTCTTTATTAAAAGGTGAAATAATTGACGCTACAGTAATGTCTAAAAAGGCTTTAATAGCATTTTTAGAAGAACAAGTTGAAGATGCTTTAGATAAAAGTGTATTGTTTTCATTACACATGAAGGGAACAATGATGAAAGTAAGTGACCCTATTATTTTTGGGCATGCAGTGCGCGTTTTCTTTAAAGATTTGTTCAAAAAACATGGAAAAACTTTCAAGAAAATTGGAGTAGATGTAAATAACGGTTTTGGAAATCTACTTGAAAAATTACACGATTTACCTGAAGATAAACGCGACGAAATAAGAAATGATATAAGATATGATTTAGACCATAGTGCAGATTTAGCCATGGTGAATTCAGAAAGAGGCATTACCAATTTACATGTACCTAGTGATGTTATTATTGATGCCTCCATGCCTGCCATGATTCGTGCTTCTGGTAAAATGTGGAATGCTGATGGCAAACTTCAAGATACGAAAGCTGTAATTCCAGATAGTAGTTATGCGGGTATTTATTCGGCAACCATTAATTTCTGTAAAAAGCATGGTGCTTTTGATCCTACTACGATGGGTACTGTTCCCAATGTGGGTCTTATGGCTCAAAAAGCCGAAGAATATGGTTCTCATGATAAAACTTTTGAGATTCCATTAAACGGAACGGTTAAAGTGATTGACGCTTCAGGAAAAACCTTAATGCAACATGACGTTGAAATTGGGGATATTTGGAGAATGTGTCAAACTAAAGATGCACCTATTCAAGACTGGGTAAAATTAGCAGTTACTCGTGCCAGAGCATCAGAAACTCCAGCCGTTTTTTGGTTAGATGAAAATAGAGCGCATGATACTGAAATTATTAAAAAGGTAAATACTTATTTAAAAGACCATGATACTACAGGATTAGATTTAAGAATATTGAATCCTGTTGATGCCACTATTTTTACTTGTGAAAGACTAATAGAGGGAAAAGATACAATTTCGGTTTCAGGTAATGTGTTACGTGATTATTTAACAGATTTGTTCCCAATCTTAGAAGTTGGCACAAGTGCAAAAATGTTGTCTATTGTACCATTAATGAATGGTGGTGGTTTATTTGAAACTGGTGCTGGTGGTTCAGCTCCTAAACATGTGCAACAATTTGTGGAAGAAAATCATTTACGATGGGATTCTTTGGGTGAGTTTTTAGCATTAGCAGTTTCTTTAGAACATCTTAGTGAAGTTAACAACAACCCAAAAGCTAAAATTTTAGGTGAAGCTTTAGACGATGCTACTGATAAACTACTAGAACATAAAAAGGGCCCTTCACGAATAGCAGGAGAACTTGATAATAGAGGTAGTCATTTTTATTTAGCCATGTATTGGGCTCAAGAGTTAGCAAATCAAAATAAAGATGACGCGCTAAAAGCTGAGTTTAAAAAAATAGCAAAACAATTAGTTGATAATGAAGATGTAATTATTCACGAGCTTAATAGCATACAAGGAAAACCGATAGATATTGGTGGTTATTATGAACCAAATGAGCAATTAGTTAACCAAGCCATGCGACCAAGTAAAACATTTAACAACATTATTGGTTAAATAAATATTAAACAACATTAAAAAAGCCCCTTTTTAGGGGCTTTTTTAATACTTTTATAAAAAACTGCTACATGAATAAAATCCTCATATGGATTGTTTTCTCATTCCTAATTAATACCATATTCCTAAACGCACAAGATAAATATACTATCAGCGGTACCATATCAGAAGAAAAAAGTAACGAAACACTTATTGGAGTGAATATTTTATTTCCAGAAATTCAGGCTGGCACTACAACTAATGAATATGGTTTTTATTCTATTACTTTACCTGAAGGAACCTATAAGATTATTATAAGTTATTTAGGCTATGCAACTAAAACTGAAACTATAAAACTAACTGATGCTATTTTAAAAAATTATGCGTTATCAGATTCGGCTGAAAGTTTAGAAGAAATAGTGATTACTGAAAATATTGAAAAACTCAATATTAAAACACCTCAAATGAGTATTAATAAATTAACGTCAACTACTATTAAAGAAATTCCTGTAGTTTTTGGTGAAGCCGATATTATAAAAGCTATCACGCTATTACCTGGTGTCACTAGTGCTGGTGAAGGCGCTTCAGGGTTTAATGTTCGTGGTGGTGCTGCAGATCAAAATTTAATTCTTTTAGATGAAGCCATTATATACAATTCGTCACATTTATTTGGTTTCTTTTCCGTTTTTAATCCAGATGCTATTAAAGATTTAAAACTTTATAAAGGGGGTATTCCTGCTCGATATGGTGGTCGTGTATCATCTGTATTAGATATTTATCAAAAAGAAGGAAACAGTAAAGAGTTTAAAATGAATGGCGGTATTGGCCTTGTTTCCAGTAGGTTATTGGCTGAAGGTCCTTTAAAAAAAGATAAAGGGTCTTTTCTTTTTGGCGGACGTTCTAGCTATGCTCATTTATTCTTACCCCTTTTCGATATAGATAATATTGCCTATTTCTACGATTTAAATACCAAACTGAGCTATAAAATAAATGACAGAAACAATGTTTATTTATCAGGTTATTTTGGTAGAGATGTTTTTAGAATTCAGGATACTTTTGAAAATTCTTATGGAAATAGTGTTTTAAATTTTAGATGGAACCATTTATTTTCTGATAAAATATTTTCAAACTTATCATTAATATATTCTGATTACGATTACGATTTAAAACTAAATTTTGTTGAGTTTGATTGGGTTTCAGGTATTAGAAATTTCAATTTAAAGTATGATATAAAACATTATTTGAACGATACCTTTAAACTTCAATATGGTTTAAATAGTATTTACTATACATTCAATCCTGGTAATATAAAACCAACCAAAGAATCCTCAGGAATTAATCCATTTAAATTGACTGATAAGTACGCGTTTGAGAATGCCTTTTACATAGATGCTGAACATAAAATTTCTGATAAACTAGCACTATCTTATGGATTGAGACTTAGCACATTTCATCGTTTAGGACAAAAAGAATTAAATGTTTATGACAATAATGAGCCTGTTTTATTTAACGAGGATTTTCAAATATACGAAAAGGCAGATCCTGTTGGCACAGAAACATTTGACCGAAGTGACGTGATAGCAAAATTTGCAAATTTAGAACCTCGTGCCTCTATTGCTTATCAACTAAATTCCAAAAGTTCTGTGAAAGCAAGTTATAATAGAATGAGTCAATATTTACATTTATTATCCACCACCAACTCCCCTACACCATTAGATGTTTGGACCCCAAGTGGCAAATTTGTAAAACCACAATTACTTGATCAGTTTGCAGTAGGTTACTTTAAAGATTTTAATAATAGTTCATATTCATTGGAAATTGAAAGTTTTTATAAAACCATAAAAAATAGAATAGATTATATTGATGGCGCTAATTTAATTGCTAATAATGCCATAGAACAAGTAATTTTAAATGGGAAAGCCAGAGCTTATGGTGCTGAACTTCTTTTAAGAAAAAATGAAGGCCGTTTTAGAGGTTGGTTAGCTTATACCCTATCAAAATCAGAACAACAAACAAAAGGTAGAATACCTCTAGAAACAGGTGTTAATAATGGCAACTGGTATAGAACACCTTATGATAAAACGCACGATATTTCCCTTACAGGAAGCTATGATTTAAATGATAGATGGAAATTTAATGCAAATTTCTTATTTCAAACGGGCCAACCAGCTACCTTCCCAAACGGGCAATATCAATTCAACGGTATTATTGTACCCAGTTACAATAGCAGAAATTCTGATAGATTGCCAGCATACAACCGTTTAGATATTTCAGCTACATATACACCTAGACTTAATAAAACAAGAGGTTGGCAAACTTATTGGGTTTTTGGAATTTATAATATTTATAATAGACGAAATGCGGCTTCAATTACTTTTGGTCAAAATGAAATTACGGGCGAAAATGAAGCCTCTCGCCTATCAATTTTTGGCATAGTACCATCAATATCTTATAATTTCAAACTTTAATACATGAGACACATAATATACATATTATTGATAAGTTTAAGCCTCTGGTCTTGCGAAGATGTTATTGAATTAGATTTAGAATCTACCGAACCACGATTAGTAATTGATGCCTCAATAAATTGGTATAAAAACACCAATAGTAATTTTCAGTTTATAAAACTTTCCTTAAGTGCTCCTTTTTTTGAAGATAACGTTCCACCAGCAATTGGAGCACAGGTTTACGTAACAGATTCATTTAACAACAGGTTTGATTTTATAGAAGACGAAGACACTGGCATTTATAGAAACGACACCTTTATAACTTCAATTGGAAGAACGTACAATTTAAATATTTTATATAAAAATGAAATCTATACCGCTACAGAACAACTCATTCCTGTTAGCCCAATAGAATATGTAGAGCAAAATAATGATGCTGGTTTTTCAGGTGAAGATACCGAATTTAAAGCCTTTTATACAGACCCTGAAGGGGTTGAAAATTATTATTTATTTGAATTTATAAATGTCAAAACAGATACTCAAAGTCTTGAAGTTTATGATGACCAATTTACTGATGGCAATAGAATTTTTGCTTTTCATTCCGATGATAATATTGATGCTGGAGATAACCTTGTTATTAGAAGTTTTGGAGTTTCTGAACGGTTTTATGAATTTATGAATATTCTACTTCAACAAACCGATGACGAAAACGGGGATCCTTTTGAAACACAACCAGCTTTAGTTAGAGGAAATTGTATTAATATAACCAACCCTGAAAATTATCCTTTTGGGTATTTTAAAGCTTCAGAGGTTTCCGTTTTTACTTATATCGTTGAGTGATTTTTTAAGCTAGTTGGTGTGAAAATTTAATTATAATCAATATCGTTATATTTTTTTTAAGATGATATTAACTAAAATAAAATCTTACAAGTAAGAATTTTATCTACTTTTATAGCTCATCAACAAAAAACAATCATATGAATAAAAAGAAATTAGCCTATATAGCTGGCTCAATCATTGTATTAGTTGCAATTTATTCATATTTTAATTCTTCAAGTGATGAAGATGTTTCGCTTACGGCGGAAGTAGTTAAAGGTACCTTTTTAAATGAAGTGTTTATTTCAGGTGAAGCACAATCTACAAGTTCAAAAGAAATAAGCGGACCAAGTAACGCAAGACGATTTCAAATTTACGAGTTAAAAATTCAAGATTTAATTCCTGAGGGGACTATTGTAAAAAAAGGAGATTACATTGGTAAACTTGATGTATCTGAAGTTAATAGAAAAATATCTGAAGCTCAAATTAATTTGGAAAGTGCCCAATCCAGATATATAACCCAACAACTTGATACAACTTTAACTTTAAAACAAGAACGTAACTCTATTAAAGATTTACTGTTTAATATTGAAGAAGATAGTTTAGAATTATCTCGTTCAATTTATGAACCACCAGCAACTATTAGATCTTTAGAAATCAAAATTGAAAAAACGGAAAGAGATTTAAAAGAAAAAAAAGCTGATTATTCCATCAAGAAACAACAAGCAGATGCCAGAATGATTCAGGTTGGCAACGAGGTTTTAAAAATAGAAAAACAAATTAAAGAATTGGTAGATTTACAGAAAGAGTTCACTATTTTTTCAGATGATGACGGCATGGTTACTTATGCAAAAGAATGGAATGGCAACAAGAAAAAAGTGGGCTCTACGGTATCTACTTGGCAGCCTACCATAGCAAATCTTCCAGACTTAACAAAAATGGAATCTAAAACATACAGTAATGAAGTTGATATCAGGAAGATAAAGAAAGGCTTAAAAGCTAGAATAGGCTTTGATGCATTTCCGGATATTGAACTAGACGGTATTGTTACTGATGTGGCAAATGTTGGAGAAACAAAAGGAGGATCAGACATTAAACTTTTTCAGGTTTTAATAAAATTAAATGAAACCAATAAAAATATAAGACCAGGAATGACGACCTCTAATAGAATACTTACAAAGCAAGAGGAGGATGTTTTAATGGTGCCTTTAGAAGCTATATTTTCAAAAGATTCAATAAGCTATACCTATGTTAAGTCAGGTTATTCTATTAATAAAAAACAAGTAGAATTAGGATTATCAAATAACGAGATAGTAGTAATTGAAAAAGGTTTAAAAGAAGGAGACATTGTATTTTTAAATAAACCTGAAGACTCAGATGATAAAAGTATAACGCTATTAGAATAGACATGATAGACAAAATACTTTTAGAAAAACTTAAGGCAAATTTTAGTGAAGCTTTCTGGTTTATTAAAACAAATAAAGTAAGAACCTTTTTAACAGCCTTAGGTATTATTTTTGGAGTGGCCTCAGTAATTACTATGCTAGCTATTGGTAATGGTGCTGAAAAAGAAATACTAGCCCAGTTAGAATTAGTAGGTGTAAATAATATAGTAGTAATCCCTATCCCAGACGAAAAAAAAGATGATTCCGAAGAAAATGAAGAAGGAAACGAAGGATCTGAATCCAAACGTTTTTCTAAAGGCCTGGATATATTAGATGCTGAAAATATAAAAAAACATATTCCAAGTATAAGGCTGATTAGTCCAGAAATAATTTTAGACACCTATGTGATAAACAATGGTAGACAAAATCCAGTGAAACTAATTGGCATCTCTCCTACTTTTTTCAAATCTTCAAATATCGATTTAGAAAACGGTAAGATTTTTTCAGATTACCAAATCAAAAATGCATTACCAGTTTGTATTATAGGAAAAAAAGTTGAGAAAAAATTATTTACAGGTGAAAGTGCTTTAGGCAAACAAATTAAAGTAAAAGATGTCTGGTTGCTAGTAATTGGAATTATTGAAGAAAAATTAATATCAGACAAAGCTCAGGAAAACCTAGGGATTAGAGATTTAAATGAAGATATATATATACCCATAAACACATTCTTAGTTCGCTATAGAGACAGAAAAATAATAGCGGACAATAAAATGAACACAGGCGGAAGAGGTTTTATAATTATGGGAGGAAATCAAAATGGTCCAAAAAAGAGAATTCCTAGAGGTAATTATCATCAAATTGATAAATTAACGGTTCAAGTTTCAAACTCAAACGAACTAAAATCTACTGCTGAAGTTTTAAGTAAAATGCTAAAGCGAAGACACAATGATGTTTTAGATTTTGAAATTGAAATTCCTATACAACTACTTCAACAGCAACAAAAAACAAAACAAATATTCAATATTGTTTTGATAATAATAGCTGGTATATCATTACTTATTGGCGGTATAGGCATCATGAATATTATGCTAGCATCCGTATTAGAAAGAACAAAAGAGATTGGAATAATGAGAGCCATAGGAGCCACAGAAGAAGATGTGATTTTGCAATTCTTATCAGAATCTGTACTAATTAGTGTTGGAGGAGGCATTGTTGGAATAATTTTAGGGGTTATTGGCGCTTATATTATAGAATTTGTTTCGGGTATAGAAACTGTTTTAACATTTAAATCTATCATAATATCATTCTTAATTGCAGTAATTGTCGGGCTCGTTTTTGGAATATTCCCAGCTAAAGCTGCTGCAAATAAAAGACCCATTGAAGCATTAAGATCTGAATAATAAATTATGAAAAAAACACTCCTTCTAATTCTACTTATTGCCCCATCAATCATTTTTTCTCAATCAAAAAAATTAACGCTAGACGAAGCTATTGTAATTGCAAAGAAAAAATCTCCGGATTTTAAAATTAATTTAAATAGAAATCAGGCAAATTACTGGCGATTTAGACGTTATAAAGCAAGTTTTCTACCAGAATTAAGGCTTAATGCTACGCTGCCTGAATATAGAAATGCCATACGCAGATTAACTAATGATACAGGGCAAGATATATTCGTAACGCAAAATCAATTACTCATCGAGGGAGGATTATCAATTTCTCAAAGTGTACCATACACTGGTGGAACTTTATCAGTAAACACTAATCTGGAACGGATTGAATTGTTTGGTCTTGATGATAATATAGGCTATTCAGTTATTCCATTTTCCGTCAATTATTTTCAAAATTCAGTTTTATTCAACGAATTTAAATGGGATAAAAAAATTGAACCTCTTATCTATGAAGAGTCAAAGAGAGAATTTATTGAAAATATGGAGCAAATATCAGTTAGTACTTCCAACCGTTACTTTGATTTGCTAAAAGCACAAATGCAACTCGCCATTTCCGAAACTAACTTAAAAAATCAAGATACATTATATCAAATAGCAAAAGGAAGATATAGAGTAGGGAAGATTGCTGAAAATGAGTTGTTACAAATGGAATTAAGATTTTTAAATTCTAAAAATAGAGTTACAACGAATACCCTTGATTTAAAAAGAGCCTCTCAAAATTTAGCCAGATACTTAGAATTAGATACTGAAAATATAAAATTAGACGTTCCAGAGCAACTGCCCCTTTTTAATGTTGATATTGAAAAAGCTTTAAATGAAGCACAGTCCAATAGAAAAGCAGTGATAGAATTTAGAAGAAAACGTTTAGAAGCCGAAAAAGACGTTGCTTTCCAGAAAGGGAATAATAGATTACAATTAGGTATTAGGGCCAATTTTGGCATATCGCAAAATGGTGATGATTTCAATAATTTATTTAATAATTTTAATAAACAACAAACCGTTTCAGTTTCTATTGGACTTCCTATTTTTGATTGGGGAGTCTCCAAATCAAGACGGAAAATGGCAGAAGCCAATTTAGATTTAACTAACAATAATATAAATCAAGAGAAACAAGAGTTTGAACAAGAAATATATTTGCACGTACTTAATTGGTCCAACCAACGAGATTTTTTATTTACAGCTGAAAAAGCTAAAGAAGTTTCAATGAAACGCTATGAAATTTCTAAAAAAAGATACGTTCTAAATAAAGTAGATATCACAAACTTAAATATTGCTCTAGAAGAAAGAGATAAAGCTGTATTTGAATACTTAAATTCTTTAGAAAAATTTTGGCGAGATTATTATATATTAAGACAATTAACTTTATACGATTTTATAAATAATAAAAAAATAGAAGTTGAAGATGTTCTTTATGATTAAAACTCACTATTAATTCATATTTTTGAATCATGAGTTTTACGAAAACCACC
>CAWFFW010000001.1:0-507500 GCA_963815305.1 uncultured Flavobacteriaceae bacterium | reverse complement strand
GATAAATCTAACCTTTATTTTTATGTATCTTTTTTCAATATGTCAATGAACGTTTCCCCCTCCAGCTCCCCCAAAGGGGAAGAGTTGGCATTCCAACTTCCTCCCTTTGGGGAGGATAGGTGGGGCTTTGTGGAGAATATCGGAGTCGAACCGATGACCTCCTGCGTGCAAGGCAGGCGCTCTAGCCAGCTGAGCTAATCCCCCGTTTCTAGTTGGCAGTCCACAGTCTGCAGTTTGCAGTCGCTTGTGCTGACTTTTGGTGGATTACTACTTCTAGAATTTCCTTTATATTTAGTAGTTAGTAGTCTCAGGCAGACTCGAACTGCCGACCTCTACATTATCAGTGTAGCGCTCTAACCAGCTGAGCTATGAGACTCTACTAAATTGGTTATTAGTTTTTCGTTATTCGTTATTTGACTAATTACCCATAACAGGTAACTAATAACCAACAACTAGTAACTAATAACTAGTGTTTTAAATTAACAGCAATGAGAATAAACTATCTATCATAATAGTTTTGTTGATACTTAATCAGTCGTCTTTCTCTAGAAAGGAGGTGTTCCAGCCGCACCTTCCGGTACGGCTACCTTGTTACGACTTAGCCCTAGTTACCGATTTTACCCTAGGCCGCTCCTTACGGTGACGGACTTCAGGCACTCCCAGCTTCCATGGCTTGACGGGCGGTGTGTACAAGGCCCGGGAACGTATTCACCGCATCATGGCTGATATGCGATTACTAGCGATTCCAGCTTCACGGAGTCGAGTTGCAGACTCCGATCCGAACTGTGATAGGGTTTATAGATTCGCTCCTGGTCGCCCAGTGGCTGCTCTCTGTCCCTACCATTGTAGCACGTGTGTAGCCCAGGACGTAAGGGCCGTGATGATTTGACGTCATCCCCACCTTCCTCACAGTTTGCACTGGCAGTCTTGTTAGAGTTCCCGACTTGACTCGCTGGCAACTAACAACAGGGGTTGCGCTCGTTATAGGACTTAACCTGACACCTCACGGCACGAGCTGACGACAACCATGCAGCACCTTGTAGATAGTCCGAAGAAATAAGTGTCTCCACCTAATGCAATCTACATTTAAGCCCTGGTAAGGTTCCTCGCGTATCATCGAATTAAACCACATGCTCCACCGCTTGTGCGGGCCCCCGTCAATTCCTTTGAGTTTCATTCTTGCGAACGTACTCCCCAGGTGGGATACTTATCACTTTCGCTTAGCCACTCAATCCGAAGATCGAACAGCTAGTATCCATCGTTTACGGCGTGGACTACCAGGGTATCTAATCCTGTTCGCTCCCCACGCTTTCGTCCATCAGTGTCAATTGATTGTTAGTAATCTGCCTTCGCAATTGGTATTCTATGTAATATCTATGCATTTCACCGCTACACTACATATTCTAACTACTTCACAATAATTCAAGATAACCAGTATCAAAGGCAATTCTACCGTTGAGCGGCAGACTTTCACCTCTGACTTAATTATCCACCTACGGACCCTTTAAACCCAATGATTCCGGATAACGCTTGGATCCTCCGTATTACCGCGGCTGCTGGCACGGAGTTAGCCGATCCTTATTCTTACGGTACCGTCAAGCTGCTACACGTAGCAGTGTTTCTTCCCGTATAAAAGCAGTTTACAACCCATAGGGCAGTCTTCCTGCACGCGGCATGGCTGGATCAGAGTTGCCTCCATTGTCCAATATTCCTCACTGCTGCCTCCCGTAGGAGTCTGGTCCGTGTCTCAGTACCAGTGTGGGGGATCCCCCTCTCAGGGCCCCTACCTATCGTTGCCTTGGTGTGCCGTTACCACTCCAACTAGCTAATAGGACGCATACTCATCTTCTGCCGTAACCTTTAATGCAAATCCCATGAGGAACCTGCATACTATGCGGTATTAATCTTCGTTTCCAAAGGCTATCCCACAGCAAAAGGTAGATTGTATACGCGTTACGCACCCGTGCGCCGGTCGTCAGCGGAGCAAGCTCCCTGTTACCCCTCGACTTGCATGTGTTAGGCCTGCCGCTAGCGTTCATCCTGAGCCAGGATCAAACTCTTCATCGTTAATTTTTAAGTCTTACGACTATTTCTTAACAACTAATCAGAATCTCTAATACTCAAAATGGTCTATTCTCTTTGTTGACCAAAACCGTTTCCAGTTTTAATCTTACGCTGTCAATTCAATATGTTTATGAACTTGTTTTTTCTTCTCTTAAGAGCTTTCCTCCTTAAGCGGGTGCAAATATAAAACCCTTTTTTATCTTACACAATACTTTTTTAATCTTTTTTGAAAAAAAATTTTAACGCCCTTTTTCAAACTCTTTTAAAACGTATTTTATATGAACTTTACAACCCTCTATCCTCTCGGACATCTCCCCCGAAGGGTGAGGACATACTAAAAAAATACTGCCTTTTTTAGCGGCTGCAAACATACAACCCTTTTTACTTTTTTCTGCAACTTTTTTTGCCTTTTTTTTATTCTTTTTTTTTAAGCCTTTTAAGTCCCTTGTTATCTGATATTTATAAGATCCACTTTTATTAACACTCTCAATTTTATAACCCTTAAACATATTTTGGACTATCCTATATTCCATTTAATCCCTGAAAAGTGGAAAACCTAATATGCTGTCTTGCTCTTTTAAATGGGATTATTAGTTTTAGTGGAATGCATGATTTGTTTTTGATGCTTCTGTTTTGTTTAGGATAAGAGAATACATAGAGCTCTATAATATACGTCTATTATTGTCTTATCATAATTTATTTTACCTTGATACAACGTGAAACAAAAAAGCGTATCCATTATGAGGAAACTGATAAAGTAGTATGCGCTATCAGAACTGCCTGCCTGTAGCTAAACTTGATAATGCTGATGCTTTGCTCTTTATTTATGAACATTGATGAACCATTTTGTATAGGAATTTGGGAATCGGTCTTCTGCTAAGCTTTTGAATACCTTAAAATGATAGGTATTCCACGAATTAATCATTGAAAAATGACTTAGTCAATATGCCCGCGTTAGGAATTGAAACGGCTTCCTTTTTACTGTGGATTCCTGCCTAAATAAGGAATCCACAGTAAAAAAATATAGTGGAAAGCAAAACCACGTCCTTTTGGGAGGTTAGGAAACGCACAAATAAAAAATTATACCTATATATATATTGTGTGGGTTTGTTTATACTAGTATCTTTGCGTCTCGATTTTAATTTTATTTAATGATACATATTACATTACCTGATGGCAGTGTGAAAACGTTTGATGAGGGCGTTACACCTATGGATGTTGCAAAAAGCATTAGTGAAGGGTTTGCTAGAAATGTAATTTCGGCTAAGTTTAACCATATAACTGTTGAAACTTCTACGCCTTTAAATACTGATGGTTCTTTGGTTTTATATACATGGAATAATGATGAAGGAAAAACAGCTTTTTGGCATAGTAGTGCGCATGTTTTAGCACAAGCCATTGAAGAATTATACCCCGATGTAAAATTAACTATTGGTCCTGCTATTGAAAACGGATTTTATTATGACGTCGATTTTGGTGAACATAATGTTTCAGAAAAAGATTTCAAGACCATAGAAAATAAAATGCTTGAAATTGCTAGAGGTAAGCATAATTTTAATTTAAGACCTGTTTCTAAAGCAGATGCTTTATCATTATATAAAGACAATAAATTTAAAACTGAGCTTATTGAGAATTTAGAAGATGGCACCATTACTTTTTGTGATCATTCTACATTTACAGATTTATGTCGTGGTGGTCATATTCCAAATACGGGTATCATTAAAGCGGTAAAAGTATTGAGTATAGCTGGTGCTTACTGGCGTGGAAATGAAAAAAATAAGCAGTTAACTCGTGTTTACGGTATTTCATTTCCAAAACAAAAAGACCTTACTGAATATCTAGAATTACTGGAAGAAGCAAAAAAACGTGACCACAGAAAACTTGGTAAAGAGTTAGAGCTTTTTACATTTTCGCAAAAAGTTGGTCAGGGTTTACCTTTATGGTTGCCAAAAGGTGCTGCATTAAGGGAGCGTTTAGAAAACTTTTTGAAAGCTGCACAAAAAAAGGCAGGTTATGAAATGGTAATTACGCCGCATATTGGACAAAAAGAACTTTATGTAACTTCAGGTCATTATGCAAAATATGGAGCCGATAGTTTTCAGCCAATAAAAACACCTAAAGAAGATGAAGAGTTTTTATTAAAACCCATGAACTGCCCACACCACTGTGAAATTTACAACAGTGCACAATGGAGTTATAAAGATTTGCCAAAACGTTATGCAGAATTTGGAACGGTTTATAGATATGAGCAAAGTGGCGAATTACATGGTTTAACTCGAGTGCGTGGCTTTACCCAAGATGATGCACACTTATTTTGTATGCCAGAGCAATTAGACAAAGAGTTTAAAGATGTTATTGATTTGGTTCTTTATGTATTTGGCTCTTTAGGATTTGAAAACTTTACGGCGCAAGTTTCTGTAAGAGATCCTGAAAATCCAGACAAATATATAGGTGATGTTGCTAACTGGGAAAAAGCGGAACAAGCTATTATTAATGCAGCGACTGATAAAGGTTTAGATTTTGTTATAGAAGAAGGTGAAGCTGCTTTTTATGGCCCTAAGCTAGATTTTATGGTTAAAGATGCTCTAGGAAGACGTTGGCAATTAGGAACAATTCAAGTGGATTACAATTTACCTGAGCGTTTTGATTTAACCTATAAGGGTAGTGATAATGAGCTACACAGACCCGTTATGATTCACCGTGCGCCTTTTGGAAGTATGGAACGATTTGTGGCATTGTTATTGGAACACACAGGTGGTAATTTCCCTATTTGGTTGATGCCAATTCAGGTTATTATATTATCAATTAGTGAGAAATATGAAAAATACTCTGAAAAAGTTTTAAATTTGCTAGAAAATGACGAAATTCGCGCCCTTGTTGATCATAGAAATGAAACTATAGGAAAGAAAATAAGGGAAGCCGAAATGCAGAAACACCCTTATATGATTATTATAGGGGAGCAAGAAGAGCAGGAAAATAAGATTTCTGTAAGACAACATGGAGGAGCTGATTTAGGAATGATTTCTGTTGAAGCTTTCTCTAAAATAATAAAAGAAGACATAAAAAAAACGTTAAAATCGTTTTAGTATATAAAATACAAATAAGTTTAATTTTTAAAAAGATAACGCCATAGCAATTAGAAGAAGACATCAACCCAGAAGGGTCTCACAAGAGGATAAACATAAGATTAACTCTAAAATTACCTCCCAAAGCTTACGACTTGTTGGAGACAATGTAGAAATTGGTATTTATACTAAAGGTGACGCATTGAGAATAGCGGATGCACAAGGATTAGATCTTGTAGAGATCTCGCCAAACGCAGACCCTCCTGTTTGTAAAGTTATGGACTATAAAAAGTTTCTTTACGAGCAGAAGAAACGTGATAAAGCTTTAAAATCTAAAGCTACTAAAGTTATCATCAAAGAAATTCGTTTTGGACCTCAAACTGATGACCATGATTACGAATTTAAAAAGAAGCATGCAGAGAAATTCTTAAAAGAAGGTGCAAAATTAAAAGCTTTTGTGTTTTTTAAAGGACGATCTATTATATTCAAGGAACAAGGCCAAATTTTATTGCTAAGATTAGCTCAAGACCTTGAAGAATATGGTAAAGTTGAGCAAATGCCACGCTTGGAAGGTAAGCGAATGACGATGTTTATTGCTCCTAAAAAATAAGTGAATCTCTGATTTTTATCTTTTGGTTTTATCCAACATGAAAAAAAATTAGAACGAATAATAAAATGCTAAAACAAATTTAGCATTAAAAGTAATTAAGCGAAATAATTAAAACTAGGAAAAGAAAATGCCTAAAATGAAAACAAAATCTAGTGCCAAAAAGCGTTTTAAGCTCACCGGTACTGGTAAGATTAAAAGAAAGCACGCTTTTAAGAGTCACATCTTAACAAAAAAATCTAAAAAGCGTAAGCTAGCTCTGACTCATGATACTTTAGTACATAAGGCAGACGAAGACAATATTAAACTTATGTTACGCTTAAAGTAACATAAGGTTTAATCGGTTAAAAAAAATTATAAACCCTGGAGTTAGGCCTCATTGATTTAAGATTAACGATTGTTAATTTCAGATTTTTTGAAGCAAAGTGTCTTTAAAATATAAGACCGCCTACTACAAAAAAACAATTAAAATTATGCCAAGATCAGTAAATTCTGTAGCCAAAAGAGCCAGAAGAAAAAAGGTTTTAAAACAAGCAAAAGGTTACTTTGGAAGACGTAAAAACGTTTGGACAGTAGCCAAGAATGCGGTTGATAAAGCGATGCAATACTCGTACAGAGACCGTAGAGCAAAAAAGAGAACATTCCGTGCCTTATGGATTACGCGTATTAACGCTGGAGCCAGAGAATACGGTTTATCTTATTCTCAATTTATGGGGAAATTAAAAGCTAATGATATTGAATTAAACCGTAAGGTTTTAGCAGATTTAGCGATGAATAACCCTGAGGCTTTTAAAGCTGTAATTGAAAAAGTAAAATAAGGCGTTTTTGCCAATTGTAAAACATATTATTCGCTTAATGAAATCCGATTCGAAAGAGTCGGATTTTTTTATGTTCCAAATGCAGTAATCACTATGCTTCTTGATTCAGCGTAATCTCGATGTTCACATAAATAAATACCCTGCCATGTACCAAGATTAAGCTGTCCGTTTGTTATAGGTATTTGTACTGATGCACCAAGTAAAGACGCCTTAATGTGTGCTGGCATATCATCAGAACCTTCAAAAGTGTGTTTAAAATACACAGCGTTTTCTGGAACCATAACATTAAAATGTCTTTCAAAATCTCCTCTTACTGTATAATCTGCGTTTTCATTAATGGTTAGACTTGCAGAAGTGTGTTTTATAAATACTTGCAATTGCCCCATATTAATTTTGGTAATCTCTGGAATAGCCTCTAAAATAGAATCTGTAATTAAATGGAAGCCTCTAGTATAGGATGTTAGTTTTATTTGCCTTTGAAAAAATTCCATATAGAAATTATTAATTAATTTTAATAATGGTGTGAATTTTTAATCTTTCTTGCTTTCCTTTTAATAAAAAATCTCCTAATTCTATAGATTCAAATTTCGATTTAAGATTTAAATCATTCAGAACTTTATCGGATATTAATAAGGCCTTATCGTATTTTGTACAGGAGTCTTGTATTCTAGATGTTGTATTTATAACATCGCCATGGTAAGCCAATTCTTTTTTTAAGGTTCCCACTTCTGTAACAACAAGTTTACCACCATGAATACCAGCTTTAAAAAAAGGGACTACATCGTATTTTTTTTGATAATATTTTGAACGTCTATTGATGAGTTTTTGAAAATCAAAATACAAGTTGATACATTTATTATTTTTAATTCCTTTGTTATATTCCCAGCTAATAACAGCTTCGTCACCAACGTACTGATATATTTCAGCATCATACCTATCAATAATTTTATTTAAATCAAAAAAACAATCTTGTATCAATTGACTGTATTTGTAATGCCCAAGTTTTTCGGCTAAAGTGGTAGATGATTGTAAATCTATAAACATAAACAATCTTTCCTCTTCTCTAGGGTTTCTGTACTTACCAATTAACATATTAAAAAGCACTCCTCTGCCAAATTTATCATTGGAAATTCTTATAAACAAAAATCCGAAAGAGGCTATAAAAAAATATGCCGTTACTACCCAAAAAACATCACTGTAAAACCACCAAAATCTATCATTTGGTAAATCTATATTCATTTGTAATTCTATAAGCCTAATAATATAACTGGTAGAAAACACCAATACTAAAAAGTAAAAAATAAGTTTAAGGATTAAAACTATCCCTAAAAAAAGTTTTTTAGAAAGTATTTTTTCAAATAAAAATTCAATTATAGAATAAAAGAAACCTATAATTAAACCGAACATGACACCATAAGGTATCCATTTAAAAATAATTTTTAAACTTGCCAAATTTCCGTATTGTTGACTAACGCCATCATCATAAGCCACAAACCGAATTAAAATAAATAGGCAAAAAGCTAATGACCAATACGTAATAGAAAAGAAAAAAAGTCTTAAAAACTGTCTTATATAATACATTAATTTGATGTGTTTAATAATTTCAAATATTGAAAATAATTATAAATATTGGTTTTCAGAAAAATTTCTTCATATACCTACGTAATCAACATTTTTTTTAATCAATATGGTATAAACTTAAACAAAAGAAAAAAAATTTTAGCCTTAATATGTATACATTTTTATTAATATTATCAATTTGATGTTTGAACAATGATATTAAACAAGACATGATAATTAACCATTAATCTCTGATAAAAAGGAGCAATGGTTAGTGTAAATAAAACATTGAATAAGGTTTTTGCTATATGGAAATCTGATAAATTTAAAAATATGCTGAAATTTCTAATAATGATATAGAAAATAAGAGTTCCTAAATTTTGTTCGTTACCTTTTAAAATTTGTAAAACAGCGCAGAAAATTAATACTAATTGAACATAGTGATTAAGGACAGATAGTTATTAAATCTAACACTTTTACTATTCATAAAATAATTATACGAATAGTAACATATCCAACTGCTTAAAATATACGTTAAGCCGTTATTTACGTTTTTTGTTTCTTTTTTCTGGCAGCTGGGAATAACACATTATTCAATATAAGCCTATATCCAGGAGATGTTGGATGCAAATCTAATTCTGTTTTAGCATCTCCTACTCTATGCTGATAATCTTCAGGATCATGCCCTCCATAAAACGTAAAAAACCCTTTTCCCTTTATACCATGAATATATTTAGCTTCGCCGTTTGATTTGGTTTCGCCCATTACTAGAACGTTAGATTTAATTTCATCTCTAGTAAATGCAGTGGTTTGCCCCATAAAACCTTTTACTAAAGCGGTATGATTTTGACAAAGCATGGTTGGAATGGGATCCCATTTTGCAGAAAACTCCATAAGTGAAAAATAATCTGTTGTTTGAGAAATCATTCGTTTACGAGTCATATCTATAGAAGAAAACTCGTAAATATTTGGGCTTCTTTCTAATACGTAATCGGTAAATGCGAATGTTTTATTATAATCAATTTTATTTTGATAACTAGGGTCACTTCCATCACCATCAAACATGGGCTCACAAATATCAATACCTTCTGCAGATAATGCAATATCAAAACTATCAGTGGCACTGCACATAGCGAACATGAAACCACCCCCGATAACGTAATCTCTAATTTTTAAAGCAACATCCAACTTTTCATTAGAAACTTTATCATAACCTAATTTTGTAGCTAGTGCCTCAGATTCTTTTTTTTCATCTATATACCATGAAGCTGCTTTGTATGCTCCATAAAATTTACCAAATTGCCCAGTAAAGTCCTCATGGTGTAAATGCAACCAATCAAATAATAAAAGACCATCGCTTAATACTTCTTCATCATAAATAGTTTCATAAGGAATTTCTGCATAAGTTAAAACCATGGTTACAGCATCGTCCCAAGGTTGTTTTCCATAAGGTGTATAAACCGCAATTTTTGGAGCTTTTTCAAGAATGATAGCTTCCATGTTTTTACTTGGGCTACTAATTTCTTCTAAAATAGTCTCTGTTTTTGAATCTGATATTACTTCAAAAGAAACACCCCTAATTTGACATTCTCGTTGAATAGTTTCGCTATCAGGTAATAAAAATGAACCGCCCCTATAATTTAAAAGCCACTTTACTTTTAGTTCTTTATTAAGTACCCAATAGGTTATCCCGTAAGCCTTTAAATGATTTTTTTGACTTTCAGCATCCATAGGTACAAGCACATAGGAAGCAAAAGTATTTACTGTAGTAAATAGCAACAAAATGATTAATAGGGTCTTTTTCATAGACCGAAAGATAATCAAAATTTGGTTTTATTAAATGTAGTTTAACAGGAGTTTAATTATTAAAATGGCACATCATTATCATCATCATCATCATTAAAAGAACGACCAAAAGCTTGATCCGGACTCGCTTTAAAATTATCTGATTTGAAAGTATCATCATTTGCGGCAGCATTCATTTTAGAATGGAATTCAAAAGGTGAATCAAAATCATCTAAATTATCAAACTTACCTAAATGCCCGATGAATTTTAAACGTATATTTTCCAAACCGCCATTACGATGTTTTGCTATAATAAACTCTGCTTGCCCTTCTGTTGGTGATCGTTCTTCATCATCCCACTCGTCAATTTTATAATATTCTGGTCTGTAAATAAAACTCACAATATCAGCATCCTGCTCAATAGCTCCCGATTCACGTAAATCTGAAAGCAATGGTCTTTTACTACCACCACGAGTTTCAACAGCACGTGATAATTGAGATAAAGCAATTACAGGTACATTCAACTCTTTAGCTAAAGCTTTCAAGTTTCTAGAAATCATTGATATTTCTTGTTCACGGTTTCCACCGTGGCTACTTCCACCAGTCATTAACTGTAAATAATCAATCATAATTAATTTTATACCATGCTGAGAGGATAATCGTCTAGCTTTGGCTCGTAAATCAAAAATTGACAGCGAAGGCGTATCATCAATAAATAAGGGTGCTTTCTCTAAACCTTTAACCTTTACGTTTAATTGTTCCCATTCATGCTTTTCTAGTTTACCTGTTCTCAATTTTTCAGAGGATAATCCAGTTTCACTTGAAATTAATCGGGTAATTAACTGTACCGATGCCATCTCTAAAGAGAAAAATGCCACAGGAATATTTTGATCAACCGCTATATTTCTTGCCATAGACAAAGTTAAGGCGGTTTTACCCATACCAGGACGTGCTGCAACAATTATTAAATCGGATGGTTGCCAGCCCGAAGTTAATTTATCCAACTTATTGAAGCCTGTTGGAATACCACTTAAACCTTCTTTATTAGAAATTTCTTCAATTTTCTTTTTTGCTTGAATGACTAAATCTTGAGCAGTTTCACTGGATTTTTTAATATTTCCTTGAGTGACTTCATATAATTTTGCTTCAGCCTTATCCAACAAATCAAATACATCTTTTGTTTCATCATAAGAATCTTCAATAATTTCGCTAGAAATTTTTATTAGACTACGCTGAATAAATTTTTGTAAAATGATACGAGCATGAAACTCGATATGTGCTGAAGACGATACTTTTTGAGTTAAAGAGATGAGATAAAAATCTCCTCCTGCTAATTCTAATTTCGAATTCTTCTTTAATTGGGTTGAAACGGTTAATAAGTCAACGGGTTCACTATTTTCGAATAAATGAAAAATAGCTTGAAAAATATGCTGATGAGCTTCTTTGTAAAACGCTTCAGGGCTTAGAATATCGATAACTTCATCAACTCCTTTTTTATCAATCATCATAGCTCCTAAAACAACCTCCTCTAAATCAAGAGCTTGAGGTGGTATTTTCCCTTTTTCTAGACTAATAATAGTACTCTTATCTACTTTGTATCCTTGAACGGGGTTTGGTTGTTTCATAGCTACGAAAGTAATTAAAATTGAAGGTTTTTTAGAAGTAAATTGAATTGTGATTGTTAACTAGTCATCAACAATTTAACTGTTAATAACTTAGGAATATTGTGAATAACCATAAAAAAATCTGAAATTAAAAACTCCAGATTATACTATTGTATGATTTTAAATGGTTTATCCTTTATAAACTCCCATTTGAGCATATTTATCCATACGCTGAGAAACTAAATCTTTTGGTGATAAGTTTTTAAGTGCTCCGTAAGTTTTTGAAATAGCATGGCTAACCGCTAAAAATGTTTTTGCTCTATCTCTGTGTGCACCTCCTAGTGGTTCTTTTATAATTTCATCAACTAGTTTTAGCTTTTTCATATCAATAGCTGTTAACTTTAAAGCCTCAGCGGCCTGTTCTTTATATTCCCAACTACGCCATAAAATAGATGAACAAGATTCTGGAGATATTACTGAATACCATGTGTTTTCTAGCATTAATACTTTATCTCCAACACCTATTCCTAAGGCACCACCAGATGCTCCTTCTCCAACAACTATGGTAATTATTGGAACTTTTAAACGCGTCATTTCTAAAATATTTCTAGCAATAGCTTCACCTTGTCCACGCTCTTCAGCTTCTAAACCAGGGTATGCTCCTGGCGTATCAAGTAGTGTTACTACGGGAATTCCAAATTTTTCGGCAGATTTCATTAATCTTAATGCTTTACGATATCCTTCAGGATTGGCCATTCCAAAATTTCTATATTGCCGTGTTTTGGTATTATAGCCCTTTTGTTGCCCAATAAACATATAGCTTTGGTCGCCTATTTTACCTAATCCCCCTATCATAGCCTTATCATCTTTAAAACTTCTGTCGCCATGTAATTCTAAAAAAGAGTCGCCACAAACCGCTTTTATATAATCTAAAGTATAAGGTCTTTCTGGGTGACGCGACATCTGCACTCGTTGCCAAGGCGTTAAGTTTTTATATATATCCTTTTGAGCTGCTTTAAGTTTTTTCTCAATTTGAGAACACGTTTCAGTTACATCAACTTCACTTTCTTCTCCAATGACTTTACATTTTTGAAGCTGTTCTTCAAGTTCTTTTATAGGGAGTTCAAATTCTAAATATTCCATAAGAATTTTAATTTAATATAGGTTACATGTTGGTTAGAATGCAAATATAAAAACTTTAATTTGATACACCCTTAAGAACGTTTTCTTTTTAGTAGCCTACTATTTTTTAATAATGCGTTTAACAAAACGATGGCCAAAATTATTGAGGCACCGTAGTAAAAATTAGCACTCATTTTTTCGGTTTCAGGAAACAAAAAAATAGCCATAATGATACCGTAAACAGGTTCTAAATTATAGGTTAAAACTACTGTATATGGACTAATTAACTTCATTACATATACTGAAGCAATAAAAGCATAAGCAGTACATATGGATGCCAAAATAAAAAGATAACCAAAATCTGACGGACTCAAATTAAAAAATTCCATTGAGAAACCATCTCCAAAAAATAATATGTAGAGCGTGATAAAAAATACCCCACTTAAAAATTCATAAAATGATATGACTGTAGCCGTATATTTTTTTAAAAATCGTCCATTTAATACAGCAAATAATGATGACAAAAATGCTGATGAAATTCCTAGAAGGATGCCTGTAATATATTTTATCTCGCTTTGCGTAATAATAAATACACCTATAATAACAATAATACCGAAAATAATTTCATACCAAATGATTGAACGTTTGTAAATAATAGGTTCAATAATTGAAGCGAAAAATGCACCTGTTGAAAACATGGCTAAAGCTATAGATATATTAGATTCATCTATAGCTCCAAAAAAGGTAATCCAATGCAAAGCAATAATTATTCCAGCTACTGAAAGTCTTAAAATAGCTTTGGCTGTAATTTTAATTGTAACTTTTGCTATTTTAATATAAAAAAAAATTAAAATGGCAGCAATAACCATGCGATACCAAACCAATGGAATGGCACTTATTGTAATTACTTTGCCTAAAATAGCTGTAAAACCAGCTATAAAAACTAGAATATGGAGATGAAGATAATTTTGAATTTTACCGTTTGGCATGATACAACATGTAAGCTGCTAAAATACCAAAAAGGATATTAGGAAACCACACGGCAATTAATGGTGGGAAATCTGACTGTTCAGCCATAACTCCAAAAATTTTATCAAAAAAAACAAATACCATAGCTATACAAATTCCTATGGCTAGATTAACGCCCATACCGCCTCGCCTCTTTTTAGAAGATACTGCAACAGCAATAATGGTTAAAATAAATACGGAAACCGGTAAACTCCATTTTCGGTATAAAACTAATTTAAAACGTCCTACATTTGAGGAACCACGTGCTTCTTCCTTAGCTATAAATTGTTTTAATTCGCCATACATTTTAGTTTCTGCTGCATAAATAACAGGAATAAGGTCATCGACTTGAAAATCAAACAATGTATCTTTTTTGGGAATTATTTCTAATTCATCATTACTTTGTCCTACAAACCGCTTTGTATAATTAGTTAATTCGTATGTTGACGTGGAGTCGGTTTTAACAAACTTAATATTATCCGCAGTAATTTTAAAAGTTAATTCATTTTTATCAAAGTGTTCTAAAGTAAAATTCCTTCCTAAACTATTCTTAATATCAAAACTACTTACATAAATAATTTCGTGATCATTAATTTGTCTAAAAACGTTTGTGTTTTCTGTTGCGCTTCTTCCTTTTTTCAAGTATTTATAACTAAAATCATTAAAACCCTCGCTGGCTTTTGGAGCCATATATAAACCGAGGATGATGGATAATATACCAACTATTACAGCCCCAATCATATAAGGTCTTAAAAAACGTGTAAAAGATACTCCAGAACTTAAAAAAGCAATCACTTCTGTATTGTTTGCTAGTTTAGAGGTAAACCAAATGACAGATAAGAATAGAAATAGCGGGAATAATAGGTGTGCAAAATAGATGGTAAAATCATAAAAATACCAGAGTACTTCTCCTATGGGTACTTCATTCTCTAAAATTTTTCCAATTTTTTCTGCGAGATGTACTGTTATTCCAATAGGAATAAACAGCAATAACATCATAAAAAATGTGAATAGATAGCGCTTTAATATGTACCAGTCTAGTATTTTCATGCTTTCCTTTTCCTAACCTTATCCTAAGAGAATACAATAATTTGGATCTTTATATTTCCTTTATTTTATAACCGATTATCCATTTGTTTCACCATTCGGTCTTTCCATATTTTAAAGTCTCCTGCTAATATATGTTTTCTTGCTTCACGAACCAACCACAAATAGAAGCCTAAATTATGTATAGTCGCTATTTGCTTACCTAACAACTCATTAACCGTAAATAAATGCCTTAAATACGCTTTACTGTACTCGGTATCTACAAAAGTAATTCCCATAGCGTCAATTGGAGAAAAATCTTCAGCCCATTTTAAATTTTTAATATTAATGCTCCCGTTTGCTGTAAAAAGCATCCCGTTTCTAGCATTTCGGGTTGGCATCACACAATCAAACATATCTACACCTAAAGCAATATTTTCTAAAATATTGATAGGCGTCCCTACACCCATTAAATATCTTGGTTTGTCTTCAGGTAAAATAGAGCAAACCACATCGGTCATAGCATACATTTCTTCAGCAGGCTCTCCAACTGATAATCCACCTATGGCATTACCAACAGCTCCTGAATTTGCAATATATTCAGCCGATTGTTTTCGTAAATCTTTATACGTACTTCCTTGAACAATTGGGAAAAACGCTTGATTATAGTCGTATTTTAATGGTGTTTTTTCTAAATGATTTATGCATCTACCTAACCATCGATGCGTCATATGCATGGAGCGTTTAGCATAATTATAATCGCAAGGATAGGGTGTACATTCATCAAAAGCCATAATAATATCAGCACCTATTGACCGTTGAATTTCCATCACTTTTTCAGGCGTAAAGGTGTGGTAACTGCCATCAATATGAGACTTAAACTTTACACCCTCCTCTTTTATCTTTCTGTTCGCAGAAAGCGAATATACCTGATAACCTCCTGAATCAGTCAATAAATTCCTATCCCAATTCATGAACTTATGAAGTCCGCCAGCCTTTTCTAAAACATGTGTTTGGGGTCTTAAATATAAATGATAGGTGTTTCCTAATATAATATCAGGGTTGATATCCTCCTTCAATTCACGCTGATGCACCCCTTTTACCGTGGCAACTGTACCTACAGGCATAAAAATAGGCGTTTCTATCACACCATGATCTGTCGTTATTTTTCCTGCTCTTGCTTTACTTTGAGCATCTTTAGCTTTTAATTCAAATTTCATTTATAGCACCGTATGAGTTGGCAAACCTACATATTTTTTTATTTTCTGAATTCATTTTAACAAGAATTATGGAATAATATTTACAAAAAAAACTTAATCTATTCGTTTTCATAAAACATTTAATTCTACAACTTTTAATCATACTAATTTTAGTTTGGCAGCGTTTTTGTTATTGTTAAACAAATCTTAAAAACGAATATTATGAAACAATTAAAAAAACTTCACAACTCCTATATCAATCAAGGGAGCGTGAAAAGAAATCTATTTTTTTTATTAGTAATTGCTCTTATTTTACCTGTAGTTACGATAGCTCAAACCACCCAAGGTATTGGTTTAAAAGGTGGTTTAAATTATAATGGTAATGGTAATTATTTTGAATCGATTGGTTCAAATGCGGAAAATCCAGATAGAAATATAGGCTATCATTTAGGTTTATTTGGAAAATTTGGAAATCGCGTATACTTCAGACCAGAGTTGGTTTACACCAGTACAAAAAGTGATTATGATAATGATAGTTTCAAAATGGAAAAATTGGATGCACCTTTATTGGTTGGACTAAAAGTTTTAGGGCCTCTTAGTGTTTTTGGTGGTCCTTCACTTCAATATATATTAGATTCAGAATTTGATGGTATTGCAGTAAATGATGTAGAAAACGACTTTTCTGTTGGGTTAAATTTCGGGATTGGTTTTAACTTGAATAAATTTGGTATTGATTTAAGGTATGAACGCGGATTTAGCGATAATGAAGCTGAATTTATTGGTAATAACGGTATTGGCGTAAGTAGATTAGATACACGACCTGAGCAACTTATTTTAAGCTTATCATTAATTTTATAAGTACTTAATAACCTAAAACAAAAATGGCCTTATTTTAAAATAAGGCCATTTTTGTTTTATATTTTAGATTTTTTTTCGGTAGCATCTAAATAATTTGGAATACCGTTGGCACCAATATCATTTGTAGGATCGCCATCTCCATTAATATCTTCATTAATAGTTAAAATGCCGTCGTTATCATCATCCCTATCAATATAGTTAGGAAGCCTATCTCCATCGGTATCATCATCAGTGGTATCTTCAAGATTATTAAAATTCACATTAAATTCTCCATCACCATTTAAATCTTCAAGATACGATGGAACTCCATCACCATCATGATCAATTACTTGTGTTTGTAATAATTCAAACTTAAAAATTATAGGGGTGTAAGCTGCAATTCCTGGGGTAGCATTAGAAAAATAAGCTAACCCAGAAGGAACAAACATAACGCCTAAACCAAAGTTAATATAGTCTACGCTTCCATCACTTCCATCTACAAAAGATTCAGCAATATTAAAAGTGGGTAACACTTTTCTCCAACTAGGAATTAAACCAAAAGTATTTACACCGTCTCCAACAAGATCAAAATTAACTGGGGTTACTGCACTATCAAAAACAGAATTATCTAATAAGAAACCTTCATATCTAACTCTAACTTTATCTGGGAAGTTCGGTGAATCTGAACCACCTCCTTGGTTTAATCTTAAAATATAAATTTCATATTCAGTCTCCGCAAAAATTATTGGTTTTGTTTCGATAGCATCGATTAATTTTTTATTATCCTCTGGATTGAGCAAAACGCCATCATCTGGTAATGGTGTAATAATTATATCTTCTAAACCAGGGTTTTCAATTGATTCTAACTCCCTATAATTATAGTAATGATTATTAAGATAAGCCATCAAAGCTGCTTTATCTTCAATTTGCTGCTCTGTTCTATCTCTAATTACAATAGGGGTAGAAACAACACCACCGTCATCATCTTTTTTACAAGAAACATTTATTAGTATCACTAAAATAAATAATATACTTAATCTTTCAAATTTCATTTTACAACTTTTATTCTGCATTAATGCTTATTTTTGAGCTCGCAAGATACAATTTTAATATTTTCTTGCACAATAACATTAACGTAGTTTTACAATAATTGTATGCGTATAGATAAGTATTTATGGTGTGTTAGGTATTACAAGACCCGAACATTGGCAACGACTGCTTGTAAAAAAGGACAGGTGCGGATTAACAACGAAATTGCTAAACCTAGTAGAGACATTTATGCCCAAGATATTATTGAGTTAAGAAAAAATCAAATCAAGTATAAACTAAAAGTTAATGATATTCCTGGAAGTAGAGTTGGTGCCAAATTAGTGGATATCTACAGAACAGATATTACCCCCAAAGAGCAATTTGAAGCACAAGAACTCTTAAAATACTCTAAAGATTATTATAGAAAAAAAGGTGTTGGCAGACCAACTAAAAAAGATAGAAGGGACATTGATGATTTTACTGATGAAACATCTACTGATGATTTCTAATTGAAATGAATTTAAATGAAAATTTTAAATCTGACATTAAAAAAATGACAACGAACAGATAAAAATGAGTAATTTTATATTTTAAAATAAAACATGATCAAATGCCCGTTATAAATAATATTATACTAAACAACAATGAGATTAACCATAAAATAAGACGTATTGCTTTTCAAATTTATGAAAGCAATGTAGATGAAAAAGAAGTTGTTTTAGCAGGTATAGATGCTAATGGTTATATTCTTGCAAAAAAATTAAAGGCTGTTTTACAAAAAATATCTGAGATTAATCCTGTGCTTTGTAAAGTAACCATTGACAAAAAAAAACCTAGCGAAGATATAAAAACTTCAATTCCAGCCGAGGAGTATAAAAATAAATCATTGGTTTTAGTTGATGACGTTTTAAATTCTGGTACGACGCTTATTTATGGTGTTAAACACTTTTTAGATGTGCCACTAAAACAGTTTAAAACTGCCGTTTTAGTAAATAGAAACCACAAAAAATATCCCGTTAAAGCAGATTTTAAAGGCATTTCATTATCAACTTCTTTACATGAACATGTTGAGGTTGTTTTAGAAGGTAAAAATTATGAGGTGTTTTTAAAATAATTCCAAAATTATTTCCTCTATAATCTCATTTTGATTTTTTTTATCGGTCGTAATCATTACTTGCGCTTCACTATAATATTGAGAGCGTTCAAAAAGATGTTTTCCAATAAACTCAGTAAGTAGTTCCTCTGTTTTTAAGTGCGCAATTAAAGGCCGCTTATCTTTTTCATTTTTTAATCTTTCAACTAAAGTTGGTATAGATGTTTTCAAATAAATACTCGTCACATTTTCCGAATCTAAAATAACCTGCATATTATTACTATAACAAGGTGTGCCACCTCCTAACGATAAAATCAGATTACTCTTATTGTTTAAAATATCTTTTAAATAATACGTTTCCTTTTTTCTAAAATATATTTCACCTCTAGTTTTAAAGATGTCACTAACAGATTTTTTTTCAGCCGCTTCAATAAAATCATCCAAATCAATAAAATCATAACGCAGTTTTTTAGCCAAAACTTGTCCTAAAGTTGATTTTCCAGATGCCATATACCCAATTAAAACTAGAATCATTTTTTTACTATAATTTGATTATTAAAAAGATAGGTTTCAATGACACAAAAAAACAAAAATTTATTTTAAAAAAGTATGGTTTTATTAATTAAACATTTTATATTTGCAGCCGCTAACAGGAACACGTTAGTAATATTTAAGACCTGGTAGCTCAGTTGGTAGAGCATCTCCCTTTTAAGGAGAGGGTCCTGGGTTCGAGCCCCAGCCCGGTCACTTCAATAAACCCCGCTAATAGCGGGGTTTATTTGTTTTAAAAGGTTTGGTAATTGATCGATAAACTTGCTTTATTGGGTAAATTTGGTTGAAATTATGATAAACTTAGCGCATAAACACACGTATTTTTAAAACATCTTTAAAGTTAATTGAAAGTGAAAAGCAAGAAATTTGTGGTTTTCTGGTATAAATTCTTTTGGAAGAGAATAAAATAAGATATAAATTTTATTATGTACTGCTTTTTTTATTATTAGGATTTAGATAACATAAAGTCTTTATAGACAAGACACTGACTATTTTGAAAATATAAAGCTAAAATAGAAAAAATTAAATATGTTTACTATATTTTGAAGCATCCAAAGGTCTTTTATTCTTAAATAAAACATCGTAAAACGATGTGTTTTATCTAGTAATTTTAAAATTATATGATGGTAATAAAAAAAGATGAGTTGTATAAAACAATATTTATTAACTTTCAATTAATCTATCTTGATCTACCATTAAAAGTTATTACGCCCAAAATGGGATATAAGAATATAAAACGAAATATCTTTAAAAAAATCTCTAACCTAGTACATGCTACAATAGTAAGCTGACCGGTATTTTTAATTAAATATCTGAAATTGAATACCTTTTTACAAGGATGCCCAGCGTAACGCAAAAATTGCGGTGAAACCATGAACCACTGTCTAATTTAGTTATTAATATTTTATCTGGGTCTTTATAATTTTTTTTGATGCCACTAAAATGTGTTGTGATACTCGTCTTGTAGATGGTAGGAATCAGTTTAATAGAGTCAAAGATGATACATTGCCACCATTATAAATAATTTTATTGTTATCTATATTTAGCAACTATTAATTATTTTAAAAAATTGGATGTCTACAGAAGGAATATTAATAGTTTTTTTTTAAAATTTACATTAAGTTTTTTCAAAAAAAAAGCAAAATGTCTCCGAAAATATTTTTTATTTAAATTTATACTTTTTTGTAAAATACTTATTGTTGATCAACGCCTAGATTTAAATCTAAAAATTAAGTTTCGTGTTCGATTTAAGGAATCAAAAAAGGCCCGAGATAGTTTCACAAACCTTTATATATTATCATTCCTTATTTATGATAAATTTTAAAAGTTATTGTACTAATATTTTACGGATTATTAATGTACTACCATGTTTTAATTTAAATATCATCATTTGGTTTAACCAACCGTTCGGATAAGGAAGTCTTAGCTTAGATTTTTATATGCTTTTTTTCATATACTTTTTGACCTAACATTGTATATATAGAAGATTAAAATCTCCGATGCTTATTATTTTCAATATCAATATTTCTCCCATTTATATCTAATTGAAATAGATTATTTTATTTTTTTATATTATCAATGGATAGTGATTCTTGTAAACTTAAAAAATATTCATAAGGTGTTACAAACTCACATCCTTCGCTTATTAAAAAATCAAGCATTTGTGTTAATTCATTTTTTTTAGCATCTCCCCAGTTATTAGGATGTGCCTGCACAATCATGTAATCTGTATATGATGCTTTTTTATTATTGTAATTATTTAAAAAAGTGGCATAACTAGGGTTAGCTGTAGATGATTCTAAATTAACTCTTTGGTTTAGATTTAAAATCTCTGACGACGCTCGTGGAGTACTTCCCAACATAATTACTTTATAATAATTATTTTCAGATAACACTTGATAAGTATCTGCATCTGTTGCATTAAAAGGAGCTCCGAAAGAATTAGCTTGCACACCAACTAAAGATTTTATCAAGGCATCTGCATCTTCAAAATGCTGTTTTTGATAAGCATATCCAGTTCCATTAAATTCTGGGTTTACGTGATCTAAACCATGGTGCCAAACTTCAAATAATTTTTCTCCATCATCGTTGGTTGCATTTAAATAAGGCGCCATAAATGTTTTTGCAGTAGCATCCGATCTGTCTGCAATAAATCCAAATCCAGCCTTTATCTTTCTAGCTAATAATAGATCTAAAACCCACTTAGCAGAACAGCTATTATTTTTTACGGTGGTATCATCAAATTTTAAAATAATTTTAGGAGTTTGAGCAAAAGTCTGAAGTGTTATAATTACAAAAAGAATGATTGAGTAATTTTTTTTCATGCTACTTGCTTTTCTCTTAAATATTATACTTTTCTATGCAATTTCAAATACTTTCTAGATTGTAATAAAACGTATCTATTTTGTACATACAGTAATATTGATTTAAAATCAACTATTTTATAAATTAAAAGCCACTAATTGTTTAACCGCTATTTTTCTTTTAAACCAATAGCTATAAACCAACACTATATTAACAATAAAAGAATCAAAATTGAAAATTTTATGATTTCTATTATTTTTAAAAACTCATTTTTATAGATATTAGTATGGTTTAATGAGCATTTTATATAGCATAAATTTTATCTATAGTTGATTTTTTAAAATTTTCTATAAAATTATTAGTAAATCTAATACCAAAATATGGGATGGAAGAGTTGTAACAGCTTTAAAGTAATTTTTTTTAAGAATAAATCTGTCTAAAGTTTTATTTATGAAATTTACACTTCATACATTATTAGAATCACCAAGATTACTTTTGCAGAATTCACCAATTCTATTAAGAAGCTGCTGAATAAGTCTGCCGTTTTGACTAATCTCCTTAATTAGCATCCATAATTAAGATTAAATACTTTACAGTAATAATAATTTATTTGTTTTGAATGTTCAACTTAGAAAATCTACAGCTCTTTTTTATTTTTTGTTTCTTGTTTCTTGTTTCTTGTTTCTTGTTTCTTGTTTCTTGTTTTAAATACCTAATAATTTTTATATTATTTGGGTGTGTTTTTAAATTTTAGTGCTTGATAGTTACTTCATATTAATGAAATAGAGGAGTTGAAACAACAGCCCCTCTATTATCAATCATCACTTATGCAACAATTATTAGGTTAAAATTTTATTTTACTACCAACTTGCGTAGAACTCTACCCCCATCAATTTCAGAAATTTTAATGATGTAAATTCCTCCCTGTTTAGGGGTATCAAGCATTATTTTATTAGAGGAAATTCTATTTTTAATCAATTTATGATATACGATCTGTCCTGTAATATTAAATATTGAAATTTCGGAAATATTCATGTTTTTTATATCCAAAAAAAAGTTTTTATCTGAAGCTGGGTTAGGATAAATTGAGAATGATTTTGAGTTTTCTATAGAATCTACACTTAATGGTTCATTCAAAACATCAAACGTCACACTAACCTCAGAAGTAGCATTATCGTTATCAAAAGCTATCGCCTTTAAAGTGTGATTACCCGCTGAAAGGTTTCTTAAAAGTGGATCTTGTGCATTCTCTCCCCATAAATAAGGTGCAACCCCTTCATTTCTAACAAAATTATCATCCATATATAATTCTATCTTCGATATTGAACCATCGGGATCACTAGCATTAACCCTTACAGAAACACTGTTACCTGATAGTTCTGCACCTTCATTTGGTGTGGGGTCTGCAAAAACAACCATAGGAAGTTGGTTATTTGAAACACTAAATGTTATTGTTGTTTCAGATTGAAGTCCATCATTATCTATAGCAACGGCTCTTAAAGTATAATTTGCAGCTGCAAGGTTTTTCAACTGCGGATAATCACTCCACTCATATGGCGAACTTACTTTTGTATCTATTAAATTATTGTTCATGTAAAGTGCCACCGAAGAAACGGTACCATCATTATCAAGTGCTTCTACTTGTACGGTTAAATCTGATCCTACTTCCACTTTAGCGTTGTTAGTGGGATTTGTAAATCCAACAATCGGGTTGGATTGAACACCAGTATATACCGCATTTAAAACCCTATCAGCATATCTTTCGCCCAATATTATTTGACTATCTCTATCAAAATGAAGGCCATCTCCTCTATCTGTTAAACCTAAGGAAGAAACCCATGCTGAATTAGTTACTGAATTAGGGAATGATTTAAGCATTTCGTTAAAATCGGCATGACCCGCTTTAAATTGGCCTAATTGCCCCGCAACAAAAAATAAATTCGGATCTCCTAAATCGTCTCTTAAATTGCTTGTTAAATTCACTAATTGTTGTGTGTAGTCACTTACCTCTGTGGGTGTGATATTAGCTTCTCCTTGGTGCCATAAAACCGCTTTAAAAGTCCCCCATTTTTGAGCTTCAATAGCTCTTGCAATAGCTTGTGCGTATAAATTATCGGTTTTGTCATCCCAATCATCCATATCTGTATCTCCTCTTGCATTTACTACAAATCCTATTTTGTTGCTAATATTAGCTGTTATTTTTTTAGCAAATGAAAATGAAGGTCCTACTTTTTGCAAACCTACTTCTTTTCTAGTAGTGGAATATAAGTTAAATGGATTTACAGCATCAATAAATTGACCAGCATCTGCCATTAAATAGGCATCACCTACAGGATTTAAATCACCTAGAGAAGCATTAATGTTTGCCCTACCAGCCATATTCGATTGACCTATTGAAAGAAATAAATCCAATTCAGGTAATTGTTCAAATTCTATTTTGTAAATCATTGTTGTGGATGTATCCTGAGATGTTACCTCTATGGTAGCTGTTCTTTCCGCTAAAGTGCCACTTAAATTTGTCGCTTGAGTAATTAAATAAGTGGCTCCTGAAGCCGTTGGAGTTGCTGTTACAACAGGCAACGTATTATAAGTATAAGGAAGATAAAAAGAAGTAATAGCTTCATTATCAAAATAGTTTATGGCATCTCCATCAACTTCTACGTTAGCTAAACTAACAACCGTTGAACTTCCATTGTATGTTATGTTAGAAGCAAATCCTTTATTTTGAATATGACCAGCTGCACCATTTAGAATAAGCGTATTTCCAAAATATAAATCTGTAATGGTTACGCCATCAATGTTATTCGTAGCATCCTGTCCCCAAAAATAGGAGTCATTAGCTCCAAAATCATTAAATTTTACTCTCGTAATTTCGATATCACTAATCTTACCAACACCTACTTCGTATGAAGAACTTGGTTGTTGTGTAATTTCCATTCTAAATGGACAATCCACATATTTACCCTTTGTGATACTTGTTCCAGTTCCTGTCATTTTATCAACTACCCAGTCAACAAAATGTATGTTATAGAAATTTCCATCGCCGTACCAATGATCTATATTGAAGGCTCTCTCACAATCCAGTACGTTTATGTTCTTTACCCAAACGTCATAAATATCATCTTCAGCCTGCATGCCTACTTTGAATCCAGAAGAAATTCCAGATTTCATCACGATATCGTCATAAGTCACATTGTACACGGCATCTCCAGGCTGTGCTTTTGGGAAATTTTGTGTTTTAACACATGCCGTATCGTCAGCAGTTGATATAAAGCAATGCTGAACTGTAATGTCATGAGATCCAATAACGTTGATGCCATCATTCCAAGCCCAAGTCATTTCATTTAATACTTTTAAATTCTTAACCAATCCATTACTAGATCCTTCAACAAAAGTTAAACTCCATGCGGTACTCTCAATACATAAAAGGCCTTCTATTGTTGTATTAACCGAATTGGATATTTGAGCTGGACCAATTCTAAATTCACCATCGCCAGCCGTATTAACATTTCCGTTTAACAGATTGCCACGGCTATAAATACTCCCTCTACCATATACTTTTACGTTTGAGGCATTGTCAACTCTCAAAATATGGTTAGGTAAGGAACTATTTGGAAATTCAAATTTGCTGTTTTTAGCCAATAGAGCTCCTCCTCCTTTTATATATAAATTAACATTGCTTTTTAAATAGATGGTTCTAACGAGATAGACACCTTCGGGGACATAAACCGTTCCTCCGCCATTTACAGAGGCATCATTAATTGCTTTTTGAATAAAAAATGTTGCGTCATTCACACCTGTATCATCTGCACCATAAGGCGCTTCTGTAACGTTATAAATTCCAACCCCAGTGGCATTTGGCACAGATTCTTCAATAGGATCTATCAGCAAATACAATACTGTTTTACTGTTTATTTGGATTTGAAGGTATCGAGATTCATTTACTGTAAATTCCAGTGTGTTACTATTAACAGTTCCTGATATACCATACGAGTCTGGGCTTATTGCGAAACTACTAATAGCTTCTCCGCCATCTACTTCATAGGTATTCATTCCGCTTGCAGACAAATGCGCAAAATAATATTGAAGATCGCCGTGAGGTTTATATTCTGCTACCGGCACGTTAACCCCATTTACTTTTACAGTGTAATACGTACTTTCTGTATAGCAGGATGCCAATGGATATGTTTCTATAGTACCTGCAAAAACAGATACTGAATAGAGAAACAAACTAATGACCACTGCAATTAAGTTTAAATTCTTTTTCATTTCTTTTTTTATTAAATTATTTATAAGAAGCTAGATATTAATAATTGTTTTCACTCGTTTTTCTATGTGCAAATAAATATTAAGAAAGGGTTTGCATGTACTGGGCTAATATTTAGTTGTATGCTTTATTAGTTGGTAGTGTATTACTTTTTTAATAATAAATTAATGTGAGTAACAATTATAAATATTTAAAAAAGAGCCCTGAATTTTAGTCCTCATTTTTCAGGGTTCTTTTTTTGGTTATCTGTCTATTTTACTACAAATTTTTGATTGTAATTGTTATTTATTTTAATAATGTATAAACCTGTAGTAAGGCCTGCAACATCAACAGATATTTCATTACCAGAAATATTTTTAAGAGTCTTAACTGTTTGACCCGTCATATTAAAAATTTCAATAGTTTTCAATTCATCTGTTTTATTCCTAACATTCACAGTAGATTGTTCTCTATCAGTCCATACACTAAAGTTGCTTTTTTTCAAAAAATCTGAAGTACTTAACGTTGGATTCATCATTAAATTCATCTCGTTTACAAGTAATTTAATACCTAATGCCGATGGAGGTCCATAATTGGGGCCTCCTGAACCACTTCCCATTGGGAAATATGTTCTATCACCTGCTGGGGTTGCTCCATCAGGAAATGTTGAATTATTCGTGAAAGTAGGTACATCCTTTTTAAAACGTATAAGAGCTGGACCGCTTTCATTATTAGTAAATATGGCTACTCCATTGGTATCTAAATCTAATTCTACAAGACTAATATTTGTGTAGGAACTAGCGCCCACATAAAATGTTTCAGTTGAAGCAGGATTATTTTCAAGAGCAACTGTATTCAAGTCAATGTTATTAAAAATATAATCATTTGGAAAAATCGCATCATCTATTTTTGGTCCATCTGGAATAAATACCCCTCCTTGAATAATCCCATCGTCTGTCGGAAGCCAGTTCAATCTCTGTTGTCTAACACAATATGGATTCATCAAAATAACAGGTTTTGTTATGGCGTTCCAATAAGCTTGTGTTGATGTAGAAAATTTCCCGCTATCTGTTGGACGGGCAATTAGCACGATGTCTGGTCCAGCAGCACTATTAATAATGTCTAATTGTTCTTGTTTAAGTTCTGGTGTTGCTGGATCAGAAAAAAGACCATGACTTTTTTGACTTGCATCAAAGCCTTGATTGATGAACATCGTTATCCAATCAGCATCATACTGATCAGCAGTACCCGTCTCTGTAACCCACATCACTTTCTTAGGTTGTGCAAATACATTCAATGTTAAGAACATGCTTAACACAAATAATAATAATTTTGTTTTCATAATTTTAATATTTAAAGGATTAATAATTGTTTATAGCAATGATTCCGCAAAACTTTTTAAGCTTAAATAGAGGACTAATAGTTTCACTACGGTTTCATAACTTTTTTATTCATATTTAATTTATAATTATATTTTTCACATCTTCCTGTACCAACCATTCACGGGCATCTGGCAATTCTGAACTTATATTGCAATTGACAAATTTAACTTGATCCGTATGCCTAATAAAAAAACCATAGGCGTTAGTGTTTCCATATTTATATCCCTCTGGGTATTGTCCATCATATTCCATAACAGTTTGGTCTGTTGTTTGTATACCTCCCTTTAATACTAAATCTAGATCCTCAAAAGTTATATTTTGGATATTATGACCTGGGATTCCTGTTATAATGGATGGGTATTGTTGGGTAAAATTTTTACCTCTTATGTTTTTGAAATGGATATTGGAAATAGTTCCTATTCTTGCTTTTCTGCCTGGAACGGTACGTTTTCTATCCGCTAATAAAACAAAAATAGCTTGAGCCGAATTAGAAATTTCAACATCGCTGATGTTTAAATTATCTATAATAGCACCATCCATAGATTCTATAGCTATAGCTGAATTACGTTTGACATTTTTTATTTTCAGTCCAGAAACCTTAAAATTCATAAAACTTCCCAATGCATCTGTTCCCAATTTAAAACCGTTTCCAGCATTTACATTCAACTTATCAATAGTGCAATTACGCACCACAGCATTTACACAACCATATTCACTTCCGCTTTTGAAGCAGATACCATCATCTTCAGAGGCTATATCACAATCCTCAATCAATACATTATGGCAATCTACAATGTCTATCGCATCACGGTTTGGAGATAGGTTTCCTGTTCTTATTTTAAGGTTTTTAATAGCTACGCTATCACATTCAATATATACCTGTGTCCAGCAGCCTGGTTCAATCATGGTGACGTTTGAAACCGTGATGTTTTTAGACCCTACAATTGCCAAAATTGAAGGTCTATCTTTTTCTGCTCCTAAGCTCTTCACATTATTCCATGGCGCATAATCTCCTTGTCCATCAATAGTGCCTTCTCCAGTTATAGTTACATTTTTAACTTGGTTACCGTAAATTAACCTACGTTGCATATCATCATACATGCGGTTAGGGTATTTAGTTTGCAACATACCCGTAGGGTAGTCTTCTTGTAAATCCGATTGAATACCCAATATGGTTGCACTAGAATCAATCTGTAATGTGATATCACTTCTAAGCATCAATTGACCTGTTAAAAAATTTCCTTTGGAAAATAGAACAGTTCCCCCAGTGCCTTCACAAGCATCAATGGCTTTTTGAATGGCATTATGGTCGTTGGTAACGCCATCTCCTTTTGCGCCGTATTTGTAAACATCGTGAACCTTCTGCTTTTCTTCCATTGGAACATTGAAAGAAGATGGGTATTATTAGAAGTAGAATGTATTTTTTCATGTGTTCATATTATTGTTTTTTAATAGTCATCCCTATAGCTATCGGGACTGTTCGCTATTAATTATTTCGTTAGGTGATAATGCTTTTAACATGCTCGTTTTATTAGTTACGCTTATTTATTTCAAGATATGTATCGGCATACCTTTTACCCAATGTTCTTTGGGATTCAGAATCAAAATGGATCTTATCATTTTTACTTTTCAAATCTTGTGTATACACCACATAGGTGTTTATGTCCGTTTCTACCACCTCATCAATTATATTGTTTATGGCATCCCATTTCTGTTGCCACTCCTTAGGTTCAGCATAAGAACCGAGTTGCCCAATTAAAATAGGTAATGCATCATTTTTAACAATGTCCCTAAATAGTATTGTCAAATTTTCTAAGTTTTCAGCGTATGATGGAATAAGTTCTGACTTGGTATTTGCTTCGCCTTGGTGCCATAAAATGCTTTTTATCGCTCCGTATTCTTGAACTTGATGAACTTTTGTTTTAAAGTTAGAGAGTAATTCTATTCCTCTGAATGTTTCGTTTCCAATCCATTGCTCTATAGAACTACCTCCAATGGCACATGGAATTACAGCAATGGATATTCCTTTGGGAACGGAATCCAGCACCCTATGGGCAAAAGACAATCCACAATCCAATCCTGCCATGGTAGGCTCATAGAAGTGCAATGGTTCTTTGGCATAAATCCATTTATCAAATTTATCTATGGTCAATATCCTTTTATTAGCAATTGTGTCTAGTGGTTCCACCAATCCGCGTCCTGCCATATTTGATTGTCCTGCCATGATGAATATCCACAAACTATCAGGATGAGGCATTTTATCAACATATTCAACCACCCTTGGAAAGTTTGATGTTCTTTGTGCTTGCGCATGATTTGAACAAAAGACCAAAAAAAGCAGTATTAAATATGTTAAGAATGTTTTCATTGGTTTTTACCGTTTAATGATACATTTTGTATATCGTCACCTGATTTGAAAAGAGGTCTGTCATCTTCCTTTTTAGGAGAAATATTTATATTTTCCAATACAATATTTTTGGCATGGCGGATATAAAATCCATACGACGGAAGTCCTTCTCGCGAAAATTGATGCGCATCTGGATAACCGCCTTCATCTTCTACTACAGGAGCATCTGCCATTTCTGTAGTGCCACCACCTTCCATGGAAAGATTTACGTTTTTAATGATAACATCTTCAACGGGATATCCATTAACACCTGATATAAACGAACCTTGTCTAAAGTTTTTTTCACCTTTTACATCGCGTATTATAATTTTTTTCAAATAACCAGGGGCAGGCTTTTCAACACCTTCCATAACCCGTCCTCTATCTCCTATACGAAGAAAAATAGGAGAGCGTGATTGGTTGATAGTGACGTCTGATATTAAAATATTTTCAACATTGCCACCATCTACAGTTACTAAGGTTATTCCAGTACTAGCTTCATTTCCCATTAATGACTCTAACGAATCGGGTATGCCGCCCAAAATTAATTTACGAGCAATGATGTTTTTAAATGACCCTTGAGTATCTGTACCAATTTTTAGTGCATTACACGTAGATATGAAAGTTGAATTTTCTATTAATATATTTTCTGACGGACGATTACTTGCTCCTTTAAGGCATATGGCATCATCTTCCGCATTTATAAAACAATTCCTAACAATCACATTTTTACAACCATCAGGATCAAGACCATCGTTATTGAAATTAGCATGGTTGATAACTTTCATACTGTCAAAAATCAAATTTTCACAGTCTAAATAATTTTGCATCCAAGCTGCCGAATTCCTTAGAAGTATATCCTTTACTACAATATTTTTACATTCAACCATCCTAATACCCAATGGACGGCCAACTATCAAACCTCTGGTTTCTGGTCCTGAAAAATTTACTTTTTCACCTCTGAAGTAAATTTCTCCTTCCCCGCTAATACCGATATTATTTACTTTCTCCGCATATATGAGTGACTGTTGAAATTTGTACATTTCACTCATAATGCTTTTCAAAGATTCTATTTTTTTCGGATAATCATCTAGGTTTGTGCTTGCTAATATTTTTGCGTCTTTTGAGATTTCAAGCATAACATTAGATTTAATCTCAATAGTACCAGTAACATAATTTCCTTTTGAAAATAAAACTGTGCCACCTCCTGACAAAGAACAGGTATCAATTGCCTTTTGTATGGCAACTGTATTTACAGTTTGCCCATCAGCAATGGCACCATAATCTTCCACCTTAAAAATACGTGCTGGCACTTCCCATTCCTTGAGATTTGAAGAAAGTGAATCCGCTATTTTATTTAGCTTCACTTCCAGTTCATTTTCCCAAGAGCTTTTCTGAGAATAACTTGTACCAAACGAGCAGATTGCAATAAGAACAACTAGGTATGCTCTTATTTTCGTTAGATAGTTTATTATGTGTTTAGAATATATCACGTACCTATCAATTATTATCTAAACTTAGTTTTACATTACTACCGGAGTAGTCAATATTTTTCAAAGTCTTAGGTTCTTTGTTATAGCCTGAAGCATTGTCATTTGAAATCACTTCCACTTGAAACTGTCTGTTTTTAAGCATGCCATCAAACGTTCCTTTTTGGTCAGAAATATTTAATTGGTTCATTTCATCGTTCCAAGAAGCTCTTATTTCTGAATAGTTACCGTTTTCATAATTGTAGTTTATACCTTCATCTTCATATAAAGTAAACTCGGTATTTTTGCCTTTATAGATTCTCAATAAAATAGGATCAGGTTTCTTCTCTGAAGTATATTGTAATTCAGGACCGAAAGGAATAATGGAACCCGCTTTAACAAAAATGGGCATGTCTTCCAATGGCGCTGCTACGGTATGCGTCTTTCCGCCTTCATAGTGTTTACCGCTCCAGAAGTCATACCAACCGCCTTTTGAAACAGGCAAATACACATCTCTTTCTCTAGCTTTATATTCTGTTACAGGACAAATAAGAAGTGATGGGCCAAACATAAACTGATCTGATATATCAAAAACATTTGGATCATTTGCAAAATCGAAAACCAAACCACGCATCATGGTATAATCGTCATGCGTTACTGCACCAGCAACTGAATAAATGTATGGCATCAAGCGATATCTCAGTTTGTCAAACTTTAATTGGACTTCCATATATTCTTTTTGGAAAGCCAACATATTCTGAGCATGTTCATCGCCATGCACCCGAAATATGGGGCTAAATGTTCCAAACTGAAACCAACGAGTAAAAAGTTCTTCAAATTCATCATAGAAATAAGTACCATCTCTCATTTCTGAAATGTAACCGCCAATATCATCTGTCCAATAGGGCATTCCTGATAAAGAGTAATTCAATCCAGCTACAATTTCGCTCCTAAACGTATCCCAACTGGCAGCCACATCACCAGACCATGCACTCGCTGCATATTTTTGCATACCAGCAAAGGACGATCGCGTTAAAATAAAGACCCTTTTATTTGGATCCACAGAACGTTGCCCTTCATAAATCGCTTTGCTATTAAAAAGTGCATAAAGATTTATATAATCGTATCCTCTTCCAAAAGCATTGGGTTCCATGTAATAGGCAAGCTGGTCTGCATTATAATCCTTATCAAATGCCGGTTCTGTGCCGTCAAGCCACCAAGCGTCAATACCATGAGTATATATTTCCCTATTAATTTGATCCCAATATATTTTTCTTCCTTTAGCGTTGTATGGATCGTAATACGAATTGAGTTGATTTAAAAAATCTAATTTTTTTTCATCTGCATATTTGGTATAAATAGCTCCTGCAGCATCTAGTTCCTTGTAATTATCTGTGTCTGGATAAAATTTTCCCCATACAGAAATCATGATATTGGCATTCATGTCAAGGATACTCTTCGTCATTTTATCTGGATCTGAAAAATCTGTTTTTTTAAACGAATGGCTACCCCATTGATTACTTTCCCAATAATGCCAATCCAATACGATATTATCAAACGGGATGTTATTTGAACGCAAGTTTTTAGCCATGTCCACTATTACATCCTGAGTTTTATATCTATTTCTCGATTGCCAAAATCCGTAAGCCCATTTTGGTAATAAGGTTGCTTTTCCTGTAAGTTTTCTAAAGCCAGAAACAACATCATCCATGTTATTTTCGCCATAAATGAAATAATAGTCAATGTTTCTTGCGGAAGCCGCCCAAAGCGATATATTTTCATTTTTATCTGAAGGTTTTCTCCATTTTAGAGTTGGTATTTCATCTTTTATTTGCGTGTATTCAATGACTATTTTATGTTTCCCTTTTTCTAAATCAACATGTATCGGGCGTGGTGAACTAAGAATACTTTGCCAAAATTCCATCACCACTTTATCATCAATATAAAGTTTCAATTTTCCTCTTTCTTCTTTGATCAATTCATATTCTCCAGCTTCATCAATAGTAATGTTTCCTGAAAGTCGGATGGAATTAATGCCCACAGATTTATCCATATTCTTGTTAAAATCCATCGAGCCATCCCAACCGTTCCACTCAACTGAATCTTTAAAATTAGAATCTGTGTAAAATTCACTCGTTAATTTTCCTTTGTTACCCGAGGTATCTTCAAATACAGAAACAGGTATAAACTCGGCAGGGTTGAGGTTTCCAAATTTATTATGCGCATAGTTATCCCATAAAAGCCCATAATTTTTAGAAGAAACCAGTAGTGGTATATAAATCTCCGTATTTTGTTGATATAAATCTATGCTACTTCCTTTTAGGTTGAGCTTATCAGTATGATTTTGTCCTAAACCATAAATAGCTTCGTTAGTATCTGTTATAAATGTTTGTTGTGCAAATTGGGTTTTATTATCATTGACACTATTTTCTCCAAAAACCCTTCCATTTTCTGAGGGTTCAGCAAGCAGTAGGTTGTTATCTTTATCATAATAGCTTATTGCTCCTGTAGTTTTATTTAATAATACTTTCATTTTGCTGGTTGCAACCCCAACTGATTTTTCATCTTCAACCACGTTCCAATTAACATCAACTTGCTCAATATCAATAATTTTACTCTCAACAGTTGTGTCAATTTTACTAGGATTTGCAATGCAACGAATGATGTTTTCTTCAAAAACCTCAAAAGCAACTTGTCCTTTTTCTGTATTAACTATGATGCCACGTTGTGTTTTTTCAAAATCTGTCTTTTGATTTTCACATGCACTTATAAAAAATACAAGCATTATCGCTGCAAAAAGATGTAGAATTTGTTTCTTCATTAGGGTGTATTTATAATTTATATTTTTAGTAACCATTTCAATTTATTTTGAAAATTTTAAATTTCTAATCTCATTGGTTTTTAGTTTAAAAGTAAGATCATCTTCACTCAAAACTTGCTTACCGTTAAGAACGACATTATCAAAAAACAATCCATCAATACGTGTATCTACATATAATGGTAGGGGTTCTCCTTTCATGGTAATATTTCTGAATGTGATATTCTTAAATAGTCCTTTTGGAATCTGAACACCAAGTAAAGCTGCTGGTTCTTCAAATCGAATATTCTCAAAAAGAAGGTTTGAGATTCTGGAAACATGTTCCGTACTGTTAGTTGTACAAATTAATGCTCTAGGTACTTCAAAAAGCGAATACGGTACGTGAATGATATCACAATTTCTCATGGTTATATTTTCTGCATAACCACTGGTTCTAAAAATATTAGCTCTGGTAGGCCATAAAACACAATTTTCAATAGTTATATCTTTCACCATCGTTTCCATCGTTTCTTTTTTTGCTGTAAATAATGCAAAACAGTCGTCAGAAGAACGAATTAGTGAATTGGTAATCTTAGATCTTCCACCACCATCTTGCCAGTCGAAACCATCGCCGTTAATATTCTGATGATTTACGGCGAGTATCTTTACGTTATCAAAATCAGTATCGAAAGTACTATGCATTTGAATAGTCCACGTACGACTCTTTCCTATAAAAGTGACACCGCTAACTGTTAACCTCTCGGAGTTTTCTGTTGTTAGTGGGTGCCAATCTTTTCTGTGCCACACCCCATTATCATGAGTTTCAGATTGTGGACCATAATAATATACCACACCACGTCCGAGAATTTTTACATCGTGAGCATTCCAAATGTTGATACCACCGAAAAGAACGGCTCCGGCTTCCAGATACAAAGTCTCTCCACTTTTCAAATCCATATTTTGAAAGTGGGTGCCTGATTTTAGGTAGATTACATTAGAATCTCCTTCTTTAGGTCGTTGAGTTTCTGGTTTATTGGCAAACAAAAACAAAACCATGTCTTGATTATCAATAGCTAATTGGGTAGTTTTGCTTCCTTCTAAAGCATACTGCCCTGGCGTATTAAGAGTAAAAGTAGCTACAGAATCATTTGTTTCAACCTTAACATTACGAGAAACTGGACGCACTATAGCATCTTCCTCCCAAATAGTTGATCCGTGCAATTGTGTATCTCTAATGGGTAAATTAACTGCGGTTTCTCTGAAAACTTTTCCTATGACTTTAACATCTACTTTATCAGTAAAATCAAAACTAGCAAAATGAACTCTTGGACTTGCTTGAAATACCTGCACGGGAATACCATTTATCTCTACTGAATATTGCTTAGAGATAAATTCTCTAGGTACTGAATGAGTCTTTATCGTTTGTGCAAAACTTGATAATGAAAAGCAAATAATTCCAATCAAAAAAACTAGAGATAGTAATTTTATTCTCATATTAAAGATGCTATATAATTTGTTTTTATTTTTATAAAACATATTTCCAACAAACATTTAGCTAAAAAATTTAGGATGGAATATGCCTAAGATATTATATGGATGTGTTTGATTTAAAAGCGACTAGTTTTAAATCCTAAATTAGATAAGATAGCCTCTTTATGAAATTGAAAATTCTATTTTCAAGTTTTATTCAAAAACTGAAGAGGCTCATCCTAAAGACTAATATTTAATTTTCATACCCTTCATTTTGAGGGAACGTCTGCATTAAATCAATCTCACTTTGCGGAATAGGCAAGTCTACCATATATGGTTCCATGGTTCTTGGCACCACATTTCTAGTATTTGATCCATACTTAAGTCTTTTATTGACCAGCTCCACAAGAACGCCCATTCTTTTTAAAGTAAACCAACGAAGACTTTCAAAACAAAGTTCTCTGGCTCTTTCATCTAAAATGGCTTTTTGATCTATACTAGTCACATTGGTCAAACCAGCTCTCTCTCGAACTTTCCCCATATATTCTAATGCTTTAGGATTTGTGGGATTCCCTGTATTTCTCCAATGTGCTTCTGCTCCTAACAAATAGGTTTCGGCTAAACGGTAAATAATCACATCTTTATAACCAAGTCCTGTCCCAACAGCCTTTTCCAAATCAAAGTATTTTTTAAGACTCCAATGGAACTGCCTGAAATTATCAGGATATCTTCTTATATCGAGAAGTTTACCAAAATTTCGAGAATTCGGATTGTTTACAACATATGTACTGTCATATGTTTGCCTCCAAAAATAATAATCCAATCGCTTGTCTTTTGCAGGATCATATAAAGCTTTTAAAGAATCATTTGGAACCGTCCATGAGTACGTCTGCCCGCCATAAGCGACATCTGCAATCAACTCTGAGGTCGCCTCATAATAGCGATTAGTAAAATAAGCTGCCATAGCATGAGGTCCGCCTCCAGCCCTTCTCGCTGAACCACCTTCTTCCTCATCATATTGCATGGTATATATGGCCTCTTTGTGGTTTACATTTTGTCCAAACACCTCATCTATAGGCACTAACATATACGTGCCACTTTCAATGATAGCATCACATTGATCAGCTGCTTCTTTCCAATCCTGTTGCCACATAGCACTATTAGCACGCAACGTACGCGCTGCACCTTGACCTGCTCTTCCTGGGAATATATCCCATTTAAGATTAGCTATGGCAAAATCAAGATCAGAGTCAATTAATTTATAAATATCTGCTGGATTTGCAGGTTTATATTCAACCGGATCTTGGTAGTTATCACCAGTAGTTGGAATAGTATCTAAAAGAATATTTCCATATAATCGTATTAAATCGAGGTAGGATTGTGCTCTTATATATTTGGCTTGACCTATTATAGTATTTCTTTTTTCGGGAAGCATGTCAACATTTGCCGCATTTACAATTAAAGCACTTGCTCTGTCTATAAGCTTATAACTTTCAACCCAATGCGTATCGGGAAACCTAAGCGGATTATACTCCGTTCCATAAACTTGCTGATCATTATAAGTTCTAACTAGTGCGAGGTCATGAGCGGTATATAAAAAAAGTCCGCTCTTTTGTTGCACCCATCTGCTCTCACGTTGAAGATTATACAATCCAACAACACCAGATTCAAGACCTTCTTCGGTATCATAAATTGTATTAACCGTAACACGATCAATTCTATCTTCTTCTAAAAAATCTGAACAAGAGATATTTAAGAACACTAACCCCAAAATTATCAGTGGTATATAATTTATTTTTTTCATAATTATTGTTTTTAGTTTAATTGGTTAAATAGGGTTGAAAACACATTTTCAAAATGTCCATTCTGTCTTAACTAATTATATATTTATTAAAAATTAACTTGTAAGCCTGCAGATATAATTTTTGCTTCTGGATAACTCCCTGGATCTTTTTCTGGACTATAAGAAAGAAAATCAGTCCATGTTACCAAGTTTTGACCCGTTACGTAAAACCGAAGGTTAGTCATATTCAACTTTGAAACAACACTTGCTGGTAAAGAATAGCCTAATGTTAGGTTTTGTAAACGCACATAAGATGCATCTTCAAATCCCATGGTGGTTATTAAATCTGGGTCATTACCTTCTCTTGGACTTGGATAGTATCCGCTCGGATTTTCAGGAGTCCAGTAGTCCACTGCTATTTGGTTACGATCGCCCCTTAAAGTACCCCCGTATCTATAAGCATTGAGATATCTATTTTCTCTCGTAACCCCCTGCACGGTCATGACATCCGCTGAGAAATCGATACCTTTATAATCTAATCTAAAAGATAATGTTCCATACCAGTCAGGGTCTCTCGAAATAATATACTGATCTTCAGAATCCAGTACATTATCACCATTTTTATCCCTAACTTTAATATCTCCTGGTACAGCATTAGGCATATAAGAATTGGCAATATCATCATCTTCCTGCCATATCCTATCATAGAGTTGAGTATAATAGACATTTATAGGAGAACCTATAAACCATCTATTTGTAACATCGTCTTCTCCATTGCCGTATAAATCAATAATTTTATTTCTGTTTTTGGAAAAGTTAAAGCCCAATTGCACTTTTAAATCACCGTTATCAACAACAACAGTATTCATTTGCAATTCAATGCCTTTATTTTCAACTTCTCCAATATTGTCCCAAATATTCTCATATCCAAGTCCCGCATTCAGTGACCGTCGAATTAATAAATCTTTGGTGCTTATATTATAATATTCAAACGTACCTGATATACGATTTTTCCATAAACCAAAATCAAGACCCACATTAGCAGTAGTAGATGTTTCCCACTTTAACTCTGGGTTAGACAATGTATTCTCTGGAGCATAACCTGTAAATACTTCATCTACTGGGACGGTTCCACTTGTATTTAGGAAAACATAATTTTTAAGTTCCCCATTGGCTATACTTGTGTAAGGATCTATATCCGCGTTACCAACACTACCATAACTGGCTCTTAATTTTAAGTTACTTACCACAGAACTGTTTTCTAAAAATGGTTCTTTATAAATATTCCAACCTAATGATAACGCTGGAAAATAGCCCCATTTATTATTTGCGCCAAAAACAGATGCACCATCGGCTCTTGCTGATAATGTTATGTAATATTTTCTTAAGTAATTATATTCAACGCGTCCTACAAAAGACAAAAGACTCCGTTTATTATTGCTAAATGAGGGATTGATAATTTGAGCGGTATCCAAGCCGTAAACTCCAAGAATATCATTAGCGGTGAGATCTGCATTGAGATTAAAACCTGAAAAATTGTTTTCAATAACACTGTGCACAAAGGTGAGATCTAAACTATTTTTCTCATCTTTTAAAGCATAAGTAAGTACATTCTCAACCTGCCATTCACTAAATCTTCTATATCTAACACTTCCTTCACCTAAACCTCCGTTTGTCTCACCAGCTGCTGAAATAGCCGTTTCATAAGTTTCCCTAGAATTATTATAAGATCTACGGCTTACATTAACTCTGTAATTAAACCCTTTAAATGGGCTAAAATCAGCATATAGATGTATTAAATCACTTCTGTTATCTGTTACCTGACTGGTTTCATAAATATCTAGCAAGGGGTTTGTTAAATCCTGAAATCCATTAGGGTTAAGTCTTAAAGATCCATCATCGTTATAAATTTCACCTAAAGGAGATGCTATTACAAGTCTTGCAAGGATATCATCTACATCAGGATTGTTTCTCCTGTTAATCTGGGCAGAACTGTTAACGCCCACTTTAACCCAGTCGTTTATAGTTTGATTTATATTTAATCTGAAATTTGCTTCTTTAAAATCAGTATTAGGGATTACACCATCCTGACTTCTATAATTAGCACTCGCATAAATTTTAGTTTTATCTGTACCAGAGGATAAACTAACGGTATGGTTTTGTACTGCCGCAGATTTTAGTACTTCATCGCGCCAATTGATAAACTGCCCGTTTTCAATGGACTCTAACTCGACAGGTCCAAAAACGTCTTCATCTGGTTGATATTCAAAATTATTAACTGTTCTATAGGCCTCTCTTTTTAACTGGATATATTCCTGAGGAGTAAATACATCAAAATTCGGGTTGATGCTTTGGATACCATAAAAACCTGAATATGAAATTTGCGCTTTGCCTGTAGTACCTGTTTTTGTAGTAATTAATATTACACCATTAGAAGCTCTTGCGCCATAAATGGCTTGTGCCGCAGCATCTTTCAATATATCAATAGAACTGATATCTGCTGGATTTACACTGTTAATGTTACCAACTGTAACACCATCTACAATTATAAGTGGATCGTTCCCTGCACCGTTCTGTCCTCCAATAGACCTCCTTCCTCTTATAAGTATATCTGATGAAGCACCAGGAGCAGCACTCGCTGAGGTTATCTGTACCCCAGTAGCTTTTCCTCGAAGCATCTCACCGAGGTCTGTTGAAACCACCTTGGTTACCTCTTCAGCTTTGATAGAAGATATGGAACTCATTACATCGGTTTTAAAGCGTGTACCATAACCTGTTACCACAACTTCGTTTAAATCAAGAACAGATTCTTCAAGTGAAATATTTATGTTTTTTCGATTACCAACCACAATTTCCTGAGTGGCGAAACCAACATATGACACAACTAATACAGCATCTTCATTTTTAACTTCTATATTAAATTGACCATCAAAATCACTCTGAGCACCATTTTGTGTTCCTTTCTCCAAAATTGCAGCTCCTGGCAAAGGTGTACCATATTGGTCTGTGACAATTCCTTTTATCTCTAGTTTTTGATTTTGAATTTCAATAGATGTAATAACAACATCTTGTGGTTGTTCTTTTATTAGTATGGTATTATTTTCTGTTAATTCAAAGTTCAGGTTATTACCCGACAAACATTTCTCTAATAAATCAGTAATCTTTATTTCTCCTTTTTCTAGCTTAACTTTTGGCTTATTGATAAACAAATTTCGGGGATACGTAAAATCAAATTTAGTTTGCTTTTTAATAATTTTAAATACCTGATCAATTGATACTAACTGATCTTTATCTATAATTATACTTTCTTGAGAAAAAGATTTGTCTGGTGAAAGACAAAAAACGGTTGTGCACATTAAAAAGATAAATGTTTTCATAATAATCTTTAAATGTTTTTTCCGAAAGAAAGAACGGAAGTTAATTAGTTTAATTTTCATAAATTTGAACTGTGTTGGTTATACATTAGTTTAATTGATACACTATTGAGGACGAAGTTTCTTACACCTCGAAATGTTTTATACTTCGTTCCTCTTTTTTATTCTAGTACTACTTTCTTATCATTAATTTCAAAGTTTTTGATGATTCCAAAATTTTTAATTCCTGTGAGTATTACGTCCAATTTTTTGTTTTTTCTTAAAATGCCTACAAATTCTTCACTTTCAATTGATTTATTTTTTATTACTATTTCTACATCATACCAGCGAGATAATACTTTCATGATGTCTTTGAGTGATTTGTTATCAAAACTAAATACACCATCTTTCCAAGATACTTCGTTGTAAACATCTATATTCCCAACTTTTGAAACATTGGTGTTAGTATCTAAGATTAATTGTTGATTAGGTATCAAACTCTTTTTTAAATTTTTGATACTAACATCTATATGACCTTCCACTAAAGTTGTATAAATATTAGTTTCATCTTTATAAGCTTTAACATTAAATTCTGTACCTACTACTTCTATATCTTGGGATTTATTTAAAACTTTAAATTTGGCTCCTTTATGCTTCAAACTTGGTGAAACATCAAAATAAGCTTCACCATAAATCAGTTCAACTTCACGATCTACTCCATCAATAAATGAAACAGGATATTTCAATCGTGATTCAGAATTTAACCATACTTCGGTACCATCAGATAATATTAAATGAAATTGCCCTCCTCTAGGGACACTTAAATAATTATATACAAACTCTTTTTGTTTTTGTCCCTCATAAATAATTTTTTCACCATTGCTACTAGCGCTTGGTGTTCGAATTGTTTCACCTTTTTCTAAAGTTATAAGAGAACCGTCTTCAAGTGTAAGAATCGCTTTGTCAGTGCCTGGTTCAATATCAGAATTCACTAATATTGGAATATTATCATCTAAATTTTTATCTAGAATATTATTAGTCATATAATAAACTGAAACTAATAATCCGACTATCATAGCAGCGGCTGTATATCTGTATATTAATCTATTTTTTAATTTGTAAACAAACGACTTTTCTTTCTTTATAGATTTAAGTAATTGCTCAAGCATTTTATTTGTGTCTGGATTGTTCATACTATATGAAATTACGTAATGTGTTTGCACAAAACCCTTGAAAAATATTTTATTTGACGGTTTCTTTATCCATTCAGAAAGATCATCTAAATCTTTACTTGTAGCGGACTTGGTTAAATATTTTACTATTAGTTTTTCTATTTTTGAAGACATTTTTAAGCAAGCTTTTATATTATAATTACAAAGTAAAATTGAACAACCCTTGCTTTTTTAATATTTTTTTTACTTATTTGTTATTATATTATGATATTAACAATGCTCTTAATGCTAATTTATAAGTTTTGACTAAATCTGATTCTTTTTTAAATAACGACAAATTAATAGAACATCTTAAGAAAGGCGACGAAAATGCATATGCATATATAGTTAATATGTATCATAAACCGCTTTATGTTTATGCGTTAAGTTTAGTGAATGATAAAGCCAGTGCCGAGGATATAATACAAAACGTGTTTTTAAAAACTTGGGAATTTAGGACGCATTTAAACCCAAATTATTCTATAAAAAATTTTTTATATAAAACTACTTATAACGAATTCATCAATCAATATCATAAAATCAAGGCCGTTTCAGTACTAGAACGATCTTATGTTGAGGCCTTAAATGAAGTAGTTGAAGATAATGACGATAAACTATTAGAAAGTAAGATTGCTATTGTAACAAAGGGCATCACCCATTTACCTCCTAAATGTAAAGAAACTTTTTTATTAAGTAAAAAAGACGGTCTTACAAATATCGAAATTGCCGAATACATGAATATTTCAATTAAAACTGTAGAAGGACACTTAACTAAAGCATATAATTTATTGCGTAATAGCATTAGCGATCAGTTAAAAGGGCTTTTTTTCCTATTATTCAATCCCAAAAAATATTAGTACTTTATTTACAATTACAAGTAAAATTTGTATCAATTTTAATCAAAACAAAGAATAACTAAAGCAAAAATTAAGTCCTTTTAGTAACTTAATAGTTAATTAAAATTGGCTTATACATTACCCAGTTTTAGTACTTAATCAAAATCATTCCACATAAAAAAAGTGAAATTAAAAAATTTAATTACTAGCGTATTCATCCTATTCATTTTCAACGCCTGTGTAAAAACAAAAATTGATCCCGTCAATTATGTCAATCCGTTCATTGATTCCCATAAAAGCCGGTGGTTCTATTTTTCTTCTGCTAGCCGTCCTTTTGGTATGGTAAACTTAAGTCCCGACACATGGACTAAAGGTAGTTGGAATAGCGGTTATTTATATGATAGTTTACATGTTAGAGCTTTTAGTCATATACACTCATGGCAAATGGCAGGAATCCCAGTGATGCCAACAACAGGTGAACAATTAAGTCATTTAGGGATGGAGGAAACAAAATCATCGTTTACGCACGATAAAGAAATTGCTCAACCTGGTTACCATAAAATAGTTTTAGATGATTATGGTATCACGGCAGAATTAACCTCAACAACACGTGTAGGTTTTCATAAATATACCTTTCCAAAAACAGATAGTGCTTATATAAATTTTCATACTGGAGCCTTTTTGGCGCACGGTGAAATTGATTCATCTTACGTAAAAAAAATTAATAATTATGAAATAGAAGGATTCTCCTTAATAGGTAAAACGTTGCGAAGACCTAAACCAACTTATGTTTATTTTGTCGCAAAAACGCTTCAAGAGATAAAAGAATTCGGAGGATGGGAAAACAATAAATTACTTCCTCCAACTAAAGTAATTAATGGTAAGAACAATGGTGCTTATATTCGTTTTGAAACAGATGATAAGCCTATTTTAATGAAAGTGGCCATATCGTATACAAGTTTAGAAAATGCTCGAAATAATATGAACGCAGAACTACCAGGTTGGGATTTTGAAAAAACGGTAGCGGCATCAAAAAATGAATGGAAATCTATGCTCTCTCGTTTTGAAGTTTCTGGCGGTACAGAAAAACAAAAAATTAAATTTTATACTGATTTATGGCATTCGCTATTGGGCCGGCGGATAGTAAGTGATTTTAATGGTGAATATTGTGATATGACTGGGAATCAACCTGCAGTCAAACAAGTTAAATTAGATAATATTGGCAAACCTGTTTTTCCCCAATATAATTTCGACGCCCTATGGGGAAGTCATTGGACCCTTAATACACTATGGTCCATGGCATATCCAGAAATTATGGATGGCTTTTGTAACTCTATGATAAATATGTATTCTGATGGTGGCCTAATACCTCGTGGGCCATCTGGTGGAAATTATACCTATGTCATGATTGGTGATCCAGCTACTTCTTTTTTTGCTACTGCTTACAATAAAGGAATTCGAAATTATGATGTTGATTTGGCCTACGAAGGCCTATTGAAAAACGCTTATCCCGAAGGTATTCGAGACAGAGCTGGTTATGAACATGATGACAATCCAATTGGAGGCGGAATAGCTTACTATTTAGATAGAGGATATGTGCCTGAAGGATTACGTGGCAAGGGTTTACATAAGGATGGTGCCTCCATGACACTTGAATATGCGTATCAAGATTGGTGTATTGCCCAAATAGCCAAAACTATGGGTAAGAGAAAAGATTACAACTATTTTATGAGTCGTTCAGAAAACTATAAGAACTTATGGAATGCTAAAACAGAATTTATTCATCCACGTAATATGGATGGTTCTTGGATTGATGGATTTAGTCCAATAGCTGAAACATTTAATTCAAAAGGCTTTTGTGAGAGCAATTCTGCCATCTATACCAATTATGTGCCTCATGATTTGGATGGCCTAATCAATTTATTTGGAGGACAAGAAAAATACACCAATTTTTTGGAAAGTTCATTTAACAAAGCAGAAGTAAATCATTTTATAGCACCTCATGGAAAACATGCAAAAAGCTGGGTCGATTATGAAAATCAACCCTCATGCCAAATGGCTCATTTATTTAATTTTAGTGGCTCACCTTGGCTCACCCAAAAATGGGTTAGAAAAGTAAAGGAAATTACTTTTGGAGATATCACACCCTATGGCGGATACAATGGTGATGAAGATCAAGGACAAATGGGTGCGCTTGGAGTACTTATGTCTATAGGACTGTTTCAAATGGATGGTGGAGCTTCATTAAATTCTGCGTACGACATTACTTCACCAATATTTGACAATGTAGTAATTTCATTGCATCCTGATTATTATCAAGGGGATAAGTTTACAATTTCAACCATAAATAACTCTAATAAAAATATGTATATTCAGTCTGCTAAATTAAATGGAGAAAATTGGGAAAAGTGTTTTTTTAGACATAATGATTTTGCAAAAGGTGGAAAATTAGAATTATTTCTAGGTGATATTCCAAATAAAAACTGGGGCTCTCGGTAAGATAAAAAAGATATTTACTTTTAATAAAAACTTTTAATGTAAATCGTCATTGGAAACGTTTTCAAAAATTAGCATTCTACTGGACAAAAACTATTAGGAAATAATTATTTATTGATTTTTTAATTAAACCAACTTTATTTTAATGTTTAGATTAAATGCTTTGATAAATACACTCATTATTCAACATAATTATAACGTTTTAAAAATCAATTGATTGATAGATAATTTAAAACGCTTGTCTGTTCACTAAAAAAAGTTAAGCTTTATTGCTTAACTTTTTCTATTTTTGCGCACTTCATTAAATGCGCACGTGGCGGAATTGGTAGACGCGCTGGCTTGAGGGGCCAGTATCCGTTTTAGGATGTGGAAGTTCGAATCTTCTCGTGCGCACTTTAATATAACACAATACGTTATATTTTAAATAGTTATGAATATTGCTGTTTATTAATTGCGCACAAAATGTGCGCTAATAAAAAAGAGGGCTATAAAAACCCTCTAAATTGTTCAATTATACATACCGTGGCTAAACAGTATAATAGTTAAATATACAAAATATTTTTTTAGCCATTTACTTAATTTTTATTGCTAACCCAGTTAAAGAAATTCCTTTTTACATTAATTATCAAAAAGAAAAGGATGCAGCTACTAAATTTCACTACATCCCAACCCAAAAAAATAAAATTTTTGTTATGCCTATTTTATTCCGTGCGCTATGTATTCAAGATTAGGAATTAACTTATTTTCTTTTTCGTTAAAACTAAGCACTGGGAATGTTTCTTTCACCTTGTATAAAGGTTTGATGCTCTTACCTGCATAATTATGCGCTACGTTCAAACATTTTTCGCTTGCATCATTAAGAGCATCGGCAAGCGTTTTTGATTGTTCTAGCACTATTAATTGTCTGGGTGTTGCATACCTCTTATGCACCTCAAATAATGGTTGTTGTTCAGCTAGTTCAAAATTCCCTTTATCATCCTGCTTAAATTCAAAATATTTCCAACTTTCAGTACTCGCTCTTTTGATTTTCTCAATATCAATGCCGATACTTTCATATTTAAGCTTTTCAGGTGCATTTGGTAAACTGAATTTTAAGTTGTTTTCAAGATAGTCTAATCCATTAATTTTAATTTTTATTTTATCCTCTTTGGATAGGTTCAAGCTTGTTAGTTGTTCAATTAAAGCAATATAACTATTAAGGTCTTTTTGCCCCTGCGTAGCTTTTCGCTTAGTGTTGTTTAATTCTGTTTGATTTGTGTACAATAAAATTTGTTTCATGACTTTCTGTTTTTAATTTCTGTTATTAATTCTTTTAATCTTAATTTGTTAAGGCGTTCAATCATCTTTTTTGATGCCATGCCTACAATAGTTGTTTTTACTACTTTTCTCATCTTCATTTAATTTTTACCAATTCTTATAAAACAAATCAAAGGCAATTCACTTTTATCTAATTCGCTTTGATTTTCATTTATCCATTTTATGAAATCTCGTTTTAATTCGTCTTCAATTTCGTCTTGACCGATTACCTTAAATCGAATAACTCTAAATTCACCCCCAGTGTAAGCATCAACAATATCTTTCATTTGTTCAAAATTTAATTTATCGTAATGCTTTTCAAAAAAATTAAATATTTCTTTTGCACTTGTTAACGTCATTTCTCTACTCATTATCTTCAATATTAATGGTGACGAATCTTTCTAATTGTTCGCCCCCTGTGGTTATATCAATTGCGTTTAGTCTAGGCAAAATAAACGTGGCTAATTCCATTATAACTTTTACCCTGTCTTTGGGTTCTAAACTGTTTATATCTTCTTGCAATCTTGACAAATTGGCTTCAACCAACATTTGAAAATGCTCCCTGGTCTGCATAGATATTTTATCGCTCACACCCGCACGGCTTGACTTTTTACCTGCCCGTTTTGCTAATTCTTTATTATTAAAACCTCCCATGTTACCTATGTTAATTTAACTTGTTTTAAAACTCACTTTATCAATAAAGATTAATGCATTATTTAATATAACCGTTAGATGCAAATCCCAAAAAACCATACTACCAGTATCTTCATACTCCTTTATCATTTGTTCTACTTCGTTATGAGTATCAATAACAATAATTTTAGTTTTTAGACAAGTGTAATACATATCCTTTGTTTGCTTCAGGTCTAAAAGAAACCCATTTAATTTATCATCTGTACTTTCAATAATTTCTAACTGTGTGCTTTTCATTTTATATGTGATTTAATTAAACATTACACGTTTATTAATTGCCCGTTGGTGTCAGTCAATTCAAATTCTGTTATCAGTTTACGCAAAGCGGGATTGATTTTAGCCAGTATTAAGGCTGTGTTTTCGGCTTTGGTTCTTACCATTACTGTATTATTGGTTTCTCTTGTCATGGGCTTGCATTCTGCTCTAACCTCATCAATATAAACATCTGCCAAATCCGTTCCGTCTGCATAGGCTGTATCTTCTAAAAATTTGCTAACGGAAATATCAAAACCGAAATCCTTTAATTCCATTGTCCTATCCTGCCAATCGGTGTATTCGCTTTTATCGGGGAACGATATAATTTTAAACCCTTTTAGCGGTTTCAGCATTTCATATTTAAAGCCCTGTTTGCTTCCAGTTGCAAGCCAAACATATTCAGGTTTAAAAAGGCTCATTATAACGGCTGTTTTCTCGCTCTCAATTACCGCCACGGTTCGGGTTTCCGTTTCATTGATTAAGTGTAACCCAAACAAACATTGTTTCAAATTGAAGTCATTTAATTTTAACGTACTGCGAACGCTGTTAATGTATGCTTTGCCGTTCTCATTTTTTGCCCGCTTTCCTGTATTGGGATTGTATAGCATTATTTTTCCGTGCCTTACTTTTTGTTTATTGTCTATTTGCCAAAATACTGTTGCACCGTTCCAAAGCTTGGAAGTACCTATAAGATATTTCAAAATAGCATCCTTAACCTCATCTTCACTAAACAATGTTTTCAGGAATTGGATAAAATTGTTTTGCTTAAAATTCCGTCCGCTCTTTTTAACCAACTCCAAAGGGTGGTAACTGGTTGGCGGTGGTGGTACAAATTTCACTTCATAAGTATTAGAGTATTCGCCTTTTGGTGTTCCCCAATACCCACAATTATTTTCACGGTCGCACCGTCCAAATTCCAAGGGTAAAAATTCCCCTGTCTCGTTATCTACATATCTAACAAAGGTCTTTTTTGTGCATCGTGGACAACGGTGTTTTTTGCTCCCTTTTTCAAATTCATATCTGTATTTCATCATATATTTTTTTAGAGGGTGGCAAAGGTGGCAAAGGTGGCAAACTCCAATGAAAATAAGGATTTTCACGGTTTTTGTACTTGGCAACCGTTTGGCAAAGGTGGCAAAGTTGGCAAACATTTGGCAAGCAATATTTTTTATAATCATTTGATATACAATTTATTAACCTCATCCTTGCCGTCTTTGTCGTCTTTGCCACTACTGTTGATATTTCTTTTTATAATTCCCTGCTTTGAGTTCCTTTGAAGTTTGGAAACTATCAAACAACTTTTCATTTTTCAAAAAGCGGTCGCCCGTCCTAATTCCAATTTCCATTTGCTCAAATAAAGGCAGTACGTCGGCTCTTTTAAATTCATAGGGCAAAGACTTGTATAAATCCATTTGCAAGGCTGTGAGATCTTCCAATGGGTTTTTGGTCATTATTTTATCGTGTACCCTCAAAGCGTTCAATCTGAAATACTCAACAAGCCTAATAGCCTTTTCCAAATTTTCGTTTTGAAGTGAAGTATTGAAACTTCCAGTAATTGCCTGTTGCATCATTTCAATAATCAAAGCCAAACGCCAAACATAGGTTTCCATTTTCGCCTGTATGGAACGCTCCAAGGTATCGTTATAACACTCCGTTGCTTTTTTGTGTTGCCATTGTTTGAACATTTCAATATTTGAAGCATCGGTTTTGATAGTTTGGTGTGGTGCTTCCAGTAGGTTATTGATTAACCTTTTGTAGTTTTCTTTATGCGCTTCGGGAATGTCCACACCTGTAAACAAATGTGGTTCTAAATTTTCAGGATAAACAAAAAGAAACCTATCCAAAAAACCATCTTCGCCCCTGTTATTGTTAGCAAGCTGTTTCACAATTTCGGGCTGCATCCCGCCCAAAATATTTACATTGGTTTGAGTTATGCGTATTGGTTCTTTAGTAACCCTGTCAACGGTCAACTCATTGCCGTTAAAAAGGTCAAGGTACATTTGTTGGTCGCCCCCTTTTTTGTATTGGTCAAAGGAATTAATCCAGCGCATCAGCTCATCTTGAAATATCAAAATTCCCTTTTCATTGTACTGTAAGGATTCCGCCAGTTTTTCAGGTGTGAAATCCTTTAAAATGAATTTGGCGTACTTTGGTTTTTTACCTTTTGCATCCTTATCCTTTTGCTCATACTCCAGCATCAAACTTTGATATTCAATGAAGGACTGGTTATCCTTTTGCTCTATTGGATGTTTTGCAAAACTTAAAGGGTGGGTCTTTCCAGTTCCACGGCTTCCAATAATGGAAATCCAAAGTATGGGTTTTGATTTGTAACTACCATTATTTATGTGTCCGCTGTTACCAATTGCAGTTGCACAAACTGAAAGTATTCCTGCACTAAAATAATCTTTGTCGAAACCGTTGGTATTCTTTGCACTTTGTATCAGTTTTTGTAAGGCATCAGGAAACACTTCCAAGGGGAAACCACTAACCACGGTTTGCATTTCGCTGTCTATGGAACGACTCAAATCTTTTAAATTGATTTTTTTCTTTGTTTCCTTTTCCTTATCAATTTCAAGACCTAAATCACTTATAAGTCCTGATAATTGATTATATTTGCCTGTAACATTGCTAGTGTTAAGCCCTTGGTTGTCAATACTCTCCATAGGGCTTTATTTTTTAAGTGCTTCTAACAAGTCCGCACGCTGGTACAAACGTTTTCCACCAATCGTACTGCTTTTTACTTTACCAGCTTTCTCATAACGCCACAAGCTAGTAATAGAGCAACGAAGTTCTTCACTCGCTTCCTTTGGTGTTAATAATTTATCAAGATTGTTTTTTTCGGGGGTTAATTCACTTTTTAAAAGTTCAGCGGTTGCCTGTGCTGTTTTAGGTATAGATTCTCTTATAGCTTCGCCAACTATAATTTTAAAAAATTCGTGAATTGATAAATTTGTATTTGTCATAACTACTGCGTTTTCAATTATATAAAACGAAAGTATGACGAATGAAAAGGTACTAAAAGGCGGTACGGTACTAATTGCGTACCAATTTATTCATTTTGTTTCAAATTAGTGTATTCTTTTAAAAACCAATCAGATACAATAATTTTATTTTTTATGCAATAATCATAAATAGGTTGCATTTTTTTTAAGTGAGCAAATATGTTTTTATCTCCTTTAGAAATATTAGTATAAGTAGTAGAAACATATGTACGTTGATTTTTTTCTAAACCTAATTTAATAGTCATTTCTTTAAAACTACAATATTTATCTCTGTCATGTTCTTTTATAGAGCCATCAGCAAACTTTAACCCTACATCAAACCATTTGTATTTTGTTATTGGTTTAGCTTGGTTTTCACTTAGGATTGACATTTCTGCAAATGGATGCTCTTTTAAATCAAGATACATAATTACTGCATAAAACAATAACTCATCTTCTGAAGCCTCGTTTATTGTTTGTATTACTTTATTCTCCCAAATGATAAATTCTAGTTCGTTCTTAGCTTCCTTTATTTTATTTACTTTTTTTCGAATATCTAAAGAAGTCATATTTAAAACCCAATCCATACTAAATGTATCAATCTCATTTGCTGAAAAATATTGTTTTAATATATCTATAAAATGAGGCAATTCGGGTTTTATATTGTCAAAATACAAAGGGCTTTTGCTTATCCATCTTGGAAAATGTACACAAACAAAAAATCTTAAATCATCTGTTTTCATCGTTCTGCATTTATTAATTGTTCGTAGGCATCAAAAACAAGGTCTTTTTTTCCTTTTTGTATGTAGTTCAAAAATTGTGCTTCGGTACTGTGGTTTGTAATTCCTATCAAATAAGTAGTAGGTAATTTACCGTAGTAATTAGTCGCAAAGCTTCGTCTTCCAATATGACTACTTATAAGTTCCCATTTTTCAAACTCACCCTCTAAATCTCTGTAATGGCTTTTAGTAGGTTTAATGTCTTCAGGTGCTATACATACACGTTTTTTCCCTTTTGTTTTCTTATTTATACCTGCCTTTTCACATACTATTTTTATATAATCATTATACTTTTGGTCTGAAATTTTGCGAGGAAATTCACCCTCTCTTTTATTTAAAATCTCAATAACTTCAGGCAATAACGGAATAGTAGTTTCTTTTTGTGTTTTAACTTGTCTAAATTCTATAATAGGAACGTTCTTTTCTTTTCTTACCATTGATTTATTAAATCGCATGAAGTCGCTCACTCTTTGCGCTGTGAAACACGAAATAATTAACCAGTCCTTTGCATTTTCTAATGATTCAGATAAATTATTTAGTTCCTGAATTTTCTTTAATTCTTTAAAAGATAAATACACCTTTTCAACCTTAATCTTTTTAATGGATAAACCTTCAGTTTCAGGCGAAACTTCCATACCTTTTAACCTAGCGTGTTTACAAAGTGATTTTATATAAGCAAATTCTCTTTGTGCTGTATTAACTGAATATTGATTATTAATATAATAGTCTAATAATCTATTTTTAAAAGTGCTGGTAATTTCATTTAGTAAATATTGTTTACCCTGTGAAGTTTCAAACCGCTTTAGCTTGTTTTTAATGACACCCCATTTTTTTAGTGCATTTTGACTTAAATCGCTTTTACGGTCTTTGGTATAGTAATCAATATATTCTATTAGGTTTTCAGGAATTACATTTTTAACTTCGGGTTTTGGTGGGTTGTAATATTCGTGTACAACTTGTAGCAACCAATCTTTATTTATAATTGATTTGTCCTTCACACTATTATAAGCATCTAGTACAAAATCACTTATAGCCTTTTTAAACGTATCAAGTTCAATGGCTAAATCTCTATTATCTCCTGAAAACTTAGCGGGCTTTATCTCTTTTATGTTTTTAGTTTTCTTATCAACTTTTACACCTGTATAACTATCCCAAAATGATTTTTTTAATTCAAATTTAGTAGGTGCATAAATAGAAAAACGCTTTTTAGAGTTTTCTAAGCGATACAAAAAGCGGACTTGAATAGCCCCTTCTTTTTTAGTAGAACGATAAGCAAATGCGATTGTAGCCATGATATGAAATATTTGAACATATCAAAGATAATTTATTGTGCGCAAATTATGTTAAAATTGCGCACATAATTGTTAACAAATGAAAATGAATGAAAATGAATGAAAAACAGGGTTTCAATGAACAATCCAAAAAACCTTTGTTTATAGTAGTTTGAAAAAGACTTTTAATATTTTGAAAATAAGTGAAAATTATGTTTGTGTTATTCTCGTGCGCACTTTATAATTTATCATCTGTTTTCCTCAATTAGCTTTTAATTTCTTATAAATTGAAAACAATTTTTGATAAATTTTAGATTTTATTGCTCTCATAGTCAGTTAAACGTAAATAATAGCTGTATAAAGAAAATCCTTTGTTTTTCATGCTAATTAATATTATTTTCGTTTAGTAGTTACTTAATCCTCCTCCCTCTAAAAGAATATAATTTAGTCACATTTTAGATAATTAATTTATTATATAAAAAGACTGTAATTATCTATAATTCTAAAGATATGAGCAATAATTATACCCCATATTCGCTTTTTGAACAAGCTGCTAAATTGTATCCAGAGGACACTTGCGTTATTTTTGAAAATAACAAACTCACATACAAGGAATTAGAAACTGAAATATCAAAAACACACCATGCCATTTTACATTCTGCTAAAAATGAAAACATAATTGGCCTCCCAACTACTAGAGGTATTTTTCAATTAGTTTTTATGTTAGCCATTTTAAAAGCCGGTAAAGCATACTTACCCATTGATTTTTCTTATCCAAAAAGCAGATTAAAAAGTATCATTAAAAATTCAGAAATTTCATTTTGCCTATCGTCCAAATCTGATGAAACGCATGTTTTGGATATGGGCTTAAAATTAATTAGCGATACTCCTGTTAATGTTATTAATGGAGTAGACCAAACATCAACGTCGCAAAATTCAACTTATATTTTATATACTTCGGGGTCAACAGGAGAGCCAAAAGGCGTATGTATGGGTGGGGAAGCATCTACAAATCTTATTCACTGGCAAAATAAAAACTCCATAAGCAAAAGAGGTACTCGAACTTTACAATTTGCGCCTTTAACTTTTGATGTATCTTTTCAAGAAATCATGTCTACATTAAGTACCGGTGGTACTCTTGTTCTAATTCATGAAGATTTGAGATTAGATATGATAGCGCTTCTAAATTTAATTGTAACAAAAAAAATCAACAGACTTTTTCTTCCTTTTGTTGCTTTACAAGCTCTAGCTGAAGTTGCCATTAGCTTAGATACATACCCTAGCAGCTTAAATGAAATTATGACTGCTGGTGAGCAATTAAAAATTACACCGCAGATAATAACCTTATTTAAAAAATTAAAAAACTGCATATTATATAATCAATACGGGCCTACGGAAGCACATGTGGTCACTGAGCTTAAACTAGAAGGACATCCAGACCATTGGCCTACACTTCCTTCTATTGGAAAGCCCATTTCAAATACGTCTATTTTAATATTAGATGCTGAATTCAAGCCTGTTCCTAACGGAGAAATAGGCGAGCTTTATATTTCTGGAATATGTTTGGCAGAGGGTTATCTTAATAACCAAGACATGACTGATGAGAAGTTTTTTAATTGGGAATCGCCCGAAGGAAAAATAATTCGTGTTTATCGCACTGGTGATATTGCTCGTTATCAATTAGATGGGAATATTGAGTTTTTAGGAAGACAAGACGAACAAGTTAAAATAAGCGGACACAGAATTGAATTAGCTGAAGTTGAAATGGCACTTAATTCTATCACCAATGTAAAGCAAGCCGTCGTTATAACGAGTCAATATTCAGAAAAGCAAACTCAACTTATAGCTTATATACAGTCTGAAAATAATTTGATTGATTTAAATGTTTTACGCCAAAAGGTTTCATTAATACTTCCTAAGTATATGTTACCTTCTTTTTATGTTGTCATTGAAAATTTTCCGTTGACTTCAAGTGGCAAAATAGACAGAAAATCTTTACCACTACCAAACCAAACTAGACCTGATTCAGCACCATTATATAAAAAACCCACCTCGACGATAGAGAAAAATATAACTGCAGTATGGATTGATATATTAGGTTTTGATAAAATTGGCGTTGATGATAATTTTTTTGAATTAGGAGGAACTTCATTATTAGCTCAAAAATCCGTACTAAATATTAGACAAAAATATAATTATAAATTACCCGTAACAAAACTGTATCAATTTCCAACTATTAAAGACATCGCTAGCTATCTAGAGCCTAATAAACAAACAAACACAGATGAAGCCGTTTTAAATAATATAAAAATGCCTCTCTCCAAAGATGTGGCTATTATAGGAATGTCTGGTAAATTTCCTGGAGCTCAATCTATAGATGAACTATGGGAGGTATTAAAACATGGAAAAGAAACCATTTCATTTTTCTCTGAAGATGAACTCGATGTGACGATTCCTAAAACCTTAAGAACTGATCCTAATTACGTCAAAGCTAGAGGTATTGTTCCCACAGTTAAAAACTTTGATGCTTCATTTTTTGGATTAAATCCAAAGCTTGCGGAGGTGATGGATCCACAGCAACGCTTATTTTTAGAAATTGCCTGGGAAACATTAGAGCAAAGTGGTCATCTCCCTTTTCATTATGATGGACGAATAGGTGTTTATGCCGGTACAGGAATGAATACGTATTATAAAAATAATATTCTTCCAAATAAAGACTTAATTGATAGTATAGGATATCTTCAAACAGATTCAGTTAACGAAAAAGATTATATAGCGTCTAGAACAGCCTATCATTTAAATCTAAAAGGTCCTGCTGTAAGCGTTCATTCTGCGTGTTCAACATCGCTTCTTGCTATAGCAGAAGCCGTTAAAGCCATACGAAGCGGGCAATGTGATATTGCTTTAGCTGGCGGATCTAATATACATGCACCCATGCACAGTGGTCATCTTTATCAAGAAGGTTCCATATTAAGTCCAGATGGGCACTGCCGTCCGTTTGACGAACGCGCCAAGGGTACTGTTTTTAGCGATGGTGCTGGTGTTATTTTGCTTAAAAATTTAGAAGCTGCAAAAAAAGATGGCGATTTTATTTATGGTATCGTAAAAGGTGTTGGTGTTAATAATGATGGTGGGGCAAAAGGAAGTTTTTCTGCACCAAGTGTTGATGGACAAGCTGAGGCTATAGTTAGAGCCCATCATGATGCGCAAGTTCCTGCATCTTCAATTAGCTATATTGAAGCTCACGGTACAGCAACACCACTTGGCGACCCTATAGAAATTGAGGGACTTCAAACTGCTTTTGGAGAACAAAAAAATAAAAATTATTGCGCCATCGGGTCTTTAAAAAGTAATATGGGGCATCTTACAGCGGCGGCGGGTGTCGCTGGGTTAATTAAAACTATTTTAGCTTTAAATTATCGTAAAATACCACCATCATTAGGCTATACAAAGCCAAATCCCGCTATAGATTTTGATAATAGTCCATTTTATGTCAATACAAAATTGCGTGATTGGGATATTGAAGATGGTGCTAGGCGTGCAGGTATAAGTTCTTTTGGTGTAGGAGGCACAAATGTTCACATTGTTGTTGAAGAGTATAGCAATGAATTACCAGAGGTATCTGTATCAAATCGTCCAGTTCAATTAGTAACTTGGTCTGCAAAAACAGAAAACAGCCTTAATAAATATGGTGAAAAATTAGGTGATTATTTAAATAAAGACACATCATTGGTATTGGCAGATGTAGCTTATTCATTAAAAAAAACCAGAGACAATTTCAATCATAGAAAATTTGTATTGGCTGCAAATACAATCGAAGCCTTAGAGTTTCTTGTAAACAAAGAAAACAATACTCAAAATTCAAAACATTTAAAAGCAGTTCCTAATGAGCTCATATTCCTATTCCCTGGACAAGGCGCTCAATATTTACAAATGGGAAAAGCCCTATACGAGCATGAAGCTATATTCCGGAAAGCATTTGATACGTGTAGTGCATACCTTTTAAACACTTTGAATTTAGATATAAAACAAATAATTTTCCCTAAAAACCATAATGAAGATGCTGAAAATCTTCTAAAAGACACTCAATTTACTCAACCTGCGCTTTTTGTCATTGAATATGCCTTAGCAAAGCTTTGGATGAGTTGGGGCGTTACACCAACAGCATTTTGTGGCCATAGTATTGGAGAATTTGTAGGTGCACATTTAGCAGGTGTGTTTAGTTTAGAAGAGGCTCTAAAGTTAATTACAACCAGAGGGAAACTTGTAAGTGCATTACCAGAAGGCAGTATGTTATCTGTTAGGCTACCTGAAGAAGATTTGCTAGAGTTACTACCAAGCAATCTGTGCATAGCTGCTGTTAATTCAGATCGTTTATGTGTAGTTTCTGGTAAAACTGAAACTATTCAAGGCTTTATTGATATTCTAAAAAAACAAGAGATTCCACACCGGTTTTTAGCCACAAGTCATGCGTTTCATTCCACTATGATGAATCCTGTTTTGGAAACCTTTAAAAAAGAAGTTGAAAAAATAAATCTTAAAACACCTAATAAACCCATTATATCAACAGTTACAGGCTCATGGCTTAAAGATTCAGAAGCTACGGATCCAAACTATTGGACAAACCATTTACGTGCAACGGTACAATTTTCTAAAGCTATGGATACTATTCTAAAATTAGAAGAAGGTATTTTATTAGAAGTTGGTCCAGGAAAAGCATTAACAACATTGGCTAGTCAAAAAGGAGCTTCAAAATTAATGACTGTTTTACCAAGTTTACCTATTCCTAAAGAAAATGAAAACGCCTATCCTGCTCTGTTAAATACGCTAGGTCATTTGTGGCTAAATGGACTAGGACCAGATTGGGATGCTTTTTATGCCGTAGAAACGAGACAAAAATTAAAATTACCATCTTATGTTTTTGACAGAAAACCCTGTTGGATAAATCCATTGGTTTCAGAACAAATTATAAATACATCGCCGCTTGTAACTGATAAAACGCATATTAATGGTGAATTAATTGAAAGAACACATAATAGTATACCTATGAGAAAACCTATTATCTTAAATAAAATATCTGAATTAATTTTAAACGCTTCAGGTATTGAAGTTGAACATACTGACATGAACTATAGCTTTTTGGAGCTAGGTTTAGATTCACTGATTTTAACTCAAATAGCAATAGCATGTAAAAAGGCATTTAATTCTCCTATCTCTTTTCGTCAACTTAACGAAGAATTGAGTACGCCAAATCTTTTAGCAACCCATTTAGATGAAAGCCTTCCAGCCCACTTATTTGCGCCTGCACCTACGGTAACACAAACCAATAATATACCAAAACCTGCTATTGTTCCTTCAATACATAATAACTCATCCAGTCAAGATAATACATCTTTAGGCTTAATTGCTCAACAACTTCAATTGCTAGGTCAACAGGTAGAATTATTGCAAGGTCGCGGTGCTACAATAAATCCCCCTTTAAGTAGCACATCTAATTTTGAGACTCCTCCGTTAGAAACTTATTCAAATATGTTATCTGAAGAGGAAAAATTAGAACATAAAAAACCCTTTGGTGCTTCTCCTAGAATAGAAAAGCAATCAAAAGAATTAAATGATAAACAACTTACCTTCTTAGAAAAACTCATCTCCTCCTACAACCATAAAACTAAGGGTAGTAAAAATTACGCCCAAAAGCATCGTGCTAATATGGCAGACCCTCGCGTTGTTTCTGGATTTAAACCATTAACTAAAGAACTGATTTACCCTATAGTTATTGAAAAATCAGCTGGTAACAAACTGTGGGATATTGATGGCAATCAGTATATTGATGCCCTAAATGGTTTTGGTTCTAGCCTTTTTGGCCACCAGCCAGACTTTATTAAAGAAGCCTTACATAACCAAATTGAAAGTGGTTTTGAAGTTGGCCCGCAGCATCCTTTAGCTGGAGAGGTTTGTAATTTACTTTGCGAATTTACAGGGCAAGACCGAGCAGGACTTTGCAATACAGGCTCTGAAGCTGTTCTTGGTGCTATGCGTATCGCTAGAACAGTGACTGGGCGTTCCCTTATTGTCGCTTTTTCAGGTTCATATCATGGTATAAATGATGAAGGTATTGTTAGAGGATCAAAAAAAATGATGTCTTTCCCTGCTGCTGCCGGTATTATGCCTGAAGCTGTAAAAAATGTTTTGGTATTAGATTATGGTACCGAAGAGAGTTTAAATATAATACGTGAGAGAGCTCATGAATTAGCCGCTGTTCTTGTAGAGCCTGTACAAAGTAGAAGACCAGAATTTCAGCCTATTGAATTCTTGAGAGAAGTAAGAAACATTACAACACAGTCTAACACGGCATTGATATTTGATGAAGTTATTACGGGCTTCAGAATGCATCCAGGTGGCATACAAGGTATGTATGATATTAAAGCGGATATTGGAACCTACGGAAAAGTTATTGGTGGTGGCTTATCTATTGGTGCCATCGTTGGTAAAAAAGAATATATGGATGCCCTTGATGGTGGCCATTGGAATTACGGTGATGATTCTTATCCTGATGTTGGTGTAACTTATTTTGCGGGTACTTTCGTTCGTCATCCGCTAGCACTGGCTTCCGCGAAAGCGTCATTAGAATTTATGAAAGATAAAGGTCCTAAACTTCAAGAAAACTTAAATGTAATGACTGAAGGTATGGCTATAGCATTAAATAGAGTCTTCAAAAATCAAAATCTTCCTATGGAAATTATGTATTTTGGTTCTTTATGGCGATTAAAATTCTTAGAGGAGATACCTTACTCAGAACTTTTATTTGTGTTATTGAGAGAAAAGGGCATTCATATTTGGGATGGTTTTCCTTGTTTTTTAACCTTGGCTTATACTCAAGACGATATCAATACAATAGTCAACGCATTTGAAGAAGCCATTGATGACTTGGTACATGGAGGTATTTTTGGTTCAGACACCACGAAACAGATTGAGGAGACACCCAGGAAGACAACCTCTCATAGTATTAACAAACCGCCTGTACCTCATGCACGTCTTGGTATAGACGAGGATGGAAATCCCGCTTGGTTTGTTAAAGATGACAATAAAAAAGATGAATACATTAAAATCAATTTATAAATTTAATTAATTATGGCTTCAAAAACTGTTGAATTAGCGCGTGTGGGTAGTATTGTCGTTGAAAAAAAATACGGAATGACCTACAACGAATTTGCTGAAAATCATTTGTTTGCTAATTATCCCGTAGTTATTGGTGACGCCTGTAAAGATTGGAGTGCGAAAGAAAAATTTACACCTGAATTTTTTAAGGCCAATTACGGTGAGCGAGAGATTAATGTTGATGGTCAAAAATTCAAACTTAAGGACTATATAGATTTAATGGAAAAATCTACGCTTGACAATCCTGCTCCCTACCCGTGTACACTGCAAATGGATAGAGACTATCCAGAATTAATTCCTGATGTATCGCCGCGTTTTAAATATTCAGTTCCAGATTGGACTCATAATAAGCTGTTACCCTCCCGTTTTCTTGGGGGTGCTGAAACCTTAGAAATATTTTTTGGTAGCCCGGGCGGTAGATTCCCATATGTTCATTATGATTATTTATGCCTTCATGCGTTTATCACACAACTTCACGGCGTAAAAGAATTCACTGTAATTCCTCCAAGCCAAACGCCTTACGTTTATCCTAAACCTGAAAATCGTTGGATATCCGAAGTTCCAGATATTCAAAATATCGATCTTGAAAAATTTCCATTATGTAAACATGCAACACCTATCACTTTTACTGTAGGCCCTGGAGAAACGTTATTTATTCCTTGTGGTTGGTGGCACACTGCACATTCTTTAACGTCCACTATTTCTATTGCTCAAGATTGCTTAAACACTTCAAATTGGAAACCATTTAAAGAAGAAGTTGCTTTAAGTCTATCAAAAAATAGCAAAGTAAAATCAAAAATTGCTTATATTTATTTGTCAATATTTAAATACCCCATATATTTACTTGACTTAATAACAAGTAAGAACTAGAAATTAGTCGTAGTAAAGAATGCAAAAACCAACTAGCTATTCAGGTAAAACAACCACTTTTAACCCATTTTCAGGACCAGAAATTGAGCGTGTTATCAGTACAACAAAAGCCCAAGAGGAAATCTGGATTGCCTGCAAACTAGGAGGTTCAAATGCCAATAGAGCCTATAATGAATCTGTATCTTTAAAATTTCAAGGCGCCTTGAATGAAGAGGCTATGGAAAAGGCCTGCAATACTTTAATTAGCAGGCATCAATCGCTACGAGCAGTTTTCAGTACAGACGGCCGTTTTATGACGGTTTTTAAAAGTACCGACATTGATTTTGTTCATAAAGACATCTCAAGTCGCTCTGTTGAAGATCAAGATAAGTTCATAGCCCATTTTATCAAAGATGATGTTGAAATTATTTTTGATTTAACTAAAGGTCCCTTAATTAAGTTCGGTTTAATAAAACGCTCTGAAACAGAATATCAATTTGTATTGACAGCCCATCATATTATCTGCGATGGTTGGTCTATTGGTATCATATTACAAGAATTAGGAATACTTTATTCGGCTTATACCCAAGGTAAAGACATCGAAATACCAGAATCAGAAAGTTATAGTAATTATGCCGATGAGCAACAAGAGTTAATTGACAGTAACGCTTATAAAGACATTCAAAAATTTTGGATAGAACAGTTCAAAGATTCGATACCAGTATTACATTTACCCACTGACTTTGAATATCCTTCATTACGAAATTATAAAAGTGATCGTCTAGATTTAGATTTAGATAAAAATTTACTCGCGTTAATCAAAAAAGTTGGAATAACTGCCAATTGTAGTTTAGTTACTACCTTGCTTGCAGCGTTTGATATCTTTCTATTTAAAATTACGGAGCAAAATGATATTGTAGTGGGGCTTCCAACCGCAGGACAATCCGTATCAGGGAAAACGCAATTGGTTGGGCATTGTGTAAATCTTTTGCCGCTTAGAACCCAACTCAACACTCAATTATCGTTTATTGATTATCTTAAACAAAGAAAATCAGATTTATTTGATAGCTACGATCATCAACAACTAAGCTTTGGCCATTTACTGCAAAAATTACCTATTTCCAGAAATCCGTCACGAGTGCCTATGGTGCCGATTGTTTTCAATATTGATATCGGTATGGATGATGGGGTTTCTTTTCATAGTCTAACCTATGAATTAAGTAGCAACCCAAGATCTTATGAGATTTTTGAAATTTTCATGAATGCCAGTGGGTCAGAAACTAATTTGACTTTCGAATGGTCTTATAATACTTCCATTTTCAAAGCGGATACCATAAAACAGATGATGGCTTCCTTTGAAAATATCATGACTACCCTTATATCAAATCCTGAAAAACCATTATCCCATATTTTCACCCGTGATTACTCAGAGGTTTATAATACCATAAACGCTACTGAAACTGATTATCCCGATAAACCATTACATGTTTTAATTGAAGAACAAGCGTTAGTAACACCTACCAACATCGCCTTGGAATTTGATAACGAAAAAACTACGTATACAGCCTTAGTTGAGCACATCAATACCTTTGCTTATCATTTTTTAAATGAAGGTATAAAACCGGGAGACTTTGTTAGCGTTTCTTTACCTAGTGGTTCAGAGTTGCTTTATACGCTTATCGCCATATTAAAATGTGGCGCTGCTTACATTCCATTAGATCCAAAATACCCACAATCTCGATTGGCCTATATGTTAGAAGATTCGGGGGCTCAATTTTTAATAACGGATGCTAACCTGAGCGCATCATTTCCGCAATCTATACAACATATTTTAATTGAGGATGCTGTTAAAGCGCAAAATCATGCTAATCATTCTTTTTCTAAAATAAAAGTTAATGCAGATAGTATGGCGTATATGCTTTACACGTCAGGTTCTACTGGTAAACCTAAAGGTGTAACTATTACCCATAAAAATTTGGTTAATTTTCTTTACAGCATGATGGTTAAACCAGGTATAAAAGCATCAGACAGACTGCTTTCTATTACTACCATCTCGTTTGATATTGCTGGTTTAGAATTATTTACTCCGTTACTAAAAGGCGCTACCTTAGTTTTAACCACCAATGAAACCGCTAGAGACGGACGACTACTTTTAGAATTATTAGATCAAGAACATATTAGTATATTACAAGCAACACCTACCACTTGGAAAATGCTATTAGAATCTGGCTGGGACAAACCATTACCTCTAAAAGCCCTCTGTGGTGGTGAAAATTTACCTTTGGACCTCAGTAAAAAGCTTTTAAAAAAATGTGATTCTTTATGGAATATGTATGGTCCTACTGAAACAACCATTTGGTCTTCTACAAAGCAAATCCTACCTGAAGATGAATTAATAACCATTGGGAAACCCATTGCCAATACGCAACTGTACATATTAAACGATCAAAAACAATTATTACCTGAAGGAGCTATTGGCGAAATAGCAATTGGAGGTGATGGTGTGGCTCTGGGCTATTGGAAACGCGAAGACTTAACTTCTGAGAAATTTATATCAAACCCGTTTGGCTCAAAAAGAAATGACATCATTTATCTTACAGGCGATTTGGGTAAGCTATTGCCATCAGGAGAAATACAGTGCTTAGGGCGGTTAGATCAACAAATTAAAATTAGAGGCCATCGTATTGAACTTGGTGAGATTGAACAAAGTTTAAATAAATTAGAAGGGGTTAGTGAAGCTATTGTTTCAGCGAATTCTGATTATTTAACAGCTCATATTTTACCACATAAAAATATCGTACAAAACGATGATCAAATTAATAGTTGGAAAACGTCCTTAAAAAAAGAGTTACCCGCACACTTAATACCTAGTAGCTTTCATTTTATTGATGCCATACCCAAAACACTTAATGGTAAATTAGATAGACATGCTTTATTAAAAACAGCACCAACAAAATCAAATAAACCAGCTTATAATCCACCGAGAACAAAAACGGAACAAACTATTGCTGATATTTGGAAAACATGTTTAGAACTAGATAACGTTGATATTTTTAGTAATTTTTTCGAATTGGGAGGACATTCCCTTACAGCTGTTAAAGTGATGACGCTTTTAGAGCAAGAAACAGGGAAAAGACTACCTCTTTCAGCATTATTTGAATATTCTACCGTTGAAAAATTAGCACAATTATTGAATATTGATAGTCAGTTTATTACCTGGGATTCTTTAGTACCTATTAAACCCGAAGGGAATAAAACACCGCTTTATATTGTTCATGGTGCCGGATTGAATGTATTAATATTTAATGCGCTAGCAAAAAATCTAGATGATAATCAACCTGTATACGGATTACAAGCTAAAGGACTCAATGGCATCGATGAACCCCTTGGAACGGTTGAAGACATAGCAGCCCATTATGTAGATGTTATTTGTAAATCCAATACTAATGGGCCTTATGCCCTAGCCGGATATTCTTTTGGGGGTATTATCGCTTATGAAATGGCACGTCAAATGTTAGCTAAAAATAAGAAAATTACCATGATAGCTTTGTTAGACACTTACGTACATCCTAGCTATTACTATTCATCTGATATTCTAAAAAAAATAGCTTCATGCGCATATTCATTCCAGAGTGGGCTATTTGTTCTGTCCAAAATGCTTTCTAGTTGGCAACATACTAAAATGAGATTTGAAATTAAAAAGGAAAAAATTCTAAATCGAATTTCAATGATGAAGTATGGAAAAAAAGAGCAACACGAAATACTATACAAACAGCCTTATGCGTTGGATAAAATGAATAATCGGGCTATGGGTAAATATCACATCTTACCGCAAGATGTGGTGGTAGATCTATTTCGTGTTGAAAATGATTCCTATTATTTGCATGACACCATTACTTTGGGTTGGGACGGTATTGCTAAAAAAGGGGTGCATGTACATCATATTCCTGGTGACCATCATCAACTTTTTTCACCGCCTAATGATAAAAAGTCTGCACGTATTTTACAGGACATATTAGACCATAGAAATGAAGGGGTTTGATGTTATAGTAAACACCAACCTCTTAAATAGTATCGAGGTCGATGCGTTTAAAAACATCGGGCCTTCTAACAATGCTAATATTATTCTCTATAAAATACATCTTTCAAAATATACAGAGTTATTAAATCATGATCATCATTATTTAGAGGCTGATGAAATAAATAAAGCCCATCGCTATTTTAAACCAAAGGACAAAAATAGGTTTATCATTTGTAGAATCCTTTTAAAATTTGTTCTGGCGTTTCATACCAAATTAGAGGTTACTAAAATAAAATTGAGTTATGATCAAAATGAAAAACCTTTTTTATCTTCACACCCATTACTTAATTTCAATGTTAGCCATTCAGAAGACTTCGCTCTTATTGGTATAGATCATTCTCCTATTGGTGTTGATATTGAATATATCAATAGAGATTACGATTTTATGAATTCTCTTGAATTTATATTTAATGACAAAGAGGTCAGCTATATTAAAAATGCCAATCATAAAAATTTAGTATTTTATAGTATGTGGACGCGTAAAGAAGCGTTTGTAAAAGCTTTAGGTAAAGGAATAGATGATGATTTTTCAAAAATTCCGAGTATGGGAGGTTCCCATCACATAGATTTATTAATAAGCGACAAACCAAAACGGTGGACCATACAAAGTTTAAAAATATCAGACGAGTATAGAGCCGCTGTTGCTTATGAAGAAAGAAAATCTAGTGCTTCTGAAATTGTATTGTATATATTACCAAATACGGTAAAAGATCTTCTAAAACTATCAGTACTTTAAGGTATTTATAACAGCTTATTTTTCAACACTATATTTATATTGGGTATAATAAACCTTTAATAACTTGAGTTCGATATAACATTGTTTTCATATAATAAACAAGTTTATAGCGTTCATGTATGTTGCCTTTAGCACCGTTGAAAGACTCTACCCGAAATCAATATTTACATCAAATAAACCATACAGTATATCTAACTCAGATTTGATAATAACATTAGAATGTTTTCTAAAAAAAAGTGAAATTAGTTTAAACTAATTTCACTTTTTTTATGGTAGATAAGCTTTAAAAGTCAAAACTTTAAATATGAATATAAAGTTTTAAAATACAGCTATTTAGATTTACAAAGTGTTAACGCCAATACAGAAATATTTAAAACCTTCTTTTTTCATTTCTATATTATCATAAATATTTCTACCATCAAAAATAACAGGCTCCTTCAGTAGTTTTTGTAAAATTTTAAAACTAGGAATTTTAAACTCAGGCCATTCTGTTAATACCGCTAAGCAATCTGCATCAATTAAAACTTCATATTGATCATCACAATACGTAATAGAGTCTCCAAAATGATGTTTAGCTTCTTCAGCCGCAACTGGATCATAAGCTTTTACAACAGCACCAGCCTCTAATAAACTTTTAATGATATATAAAGAAGGTGCTTCTCGCATATCATCGGTTTGAGGTTTAAAAGATAGACCCCAAACAGCGATTGTTTTTCCTTTGATATCACCATTAAAATAATTCATGATTTTATTAAACAACACCAGTTTTTGATTTGTATTAACGGCTTCTACGGCCTTAAGTACTTTTAAATCATAATTATTTTCACTAGCCGTTTTTATTAATGCTTGTACATCTTTTGGGAAACAAGATCCGCCATAACCAATGCCTGGGTAAATAAATTTAGGACCAATTCTAGAATCCGATCCAATCCCTTTTCTCACCTTATTAATATCAGCACCCACAATTTCACATAAATTAGCAATATCGTTTATAAAACTAATTTTTGTTGCAAGCATAGAGTTAGCAGCGTATTTTGTCATTTCCGCAGAAACAATATCCATAAAAATAACAGGATGCCCGTTAAGTGTAAATGGTTTATATAAAGTTTTCATTAAATCTTCAGCTCTTGGGCTGTCTAAACCAACGACGATACGATCTGGTTTTAAAAAATCGTTAATAGCTGCCCCTTCCTTTAAAAATTCAGGGTTTGACGCGACATCAAATTCTATATCAACATTACGTTTATTCAATTCTTCTTGAAGCGCACGTCTAACTCGTTTAGAGGTCCCTACGGGTACGGTACTTTTAGTAACTATAAGCATATAGTCATTCATATGTTTACCACAATCTCTTGCTACAGCTTCAACATATTTAAGGTCTGCACTACCATCCTCATCGGGTGGTGTCCCTACCGAAATAAATAAAACTTCAGAGTCTTCTAGGGCGTCTTCAATTTTAGTTGTAAAGCTTAATCGCCCTTTTTCCATGTTTCTGGAAATCATTTTTTCCAAACCAGGCTCATAAATCGGGATAATCCCCTTATTAAGATTGTCAATTTTATTTTTATCAATATCAACGCAAACAACATTAATACCTACTTCAGAAAAGCAAGCACCAGTAACAAGGCCTACATATCCACTTCCTACAATTGTAACTTTCATATACTTTTAATTTATGGGGTTTTATTTTTTTTTAAAAATTCTAATAAAATCAAAACGGTCAAAACTCATAAAAGTCTGATTCTAATGCTCAAAAATAGTATTATCTAAACAAATGTCAACTCATTTTCGATTAAAAACAAAAACTTAAGATAAGTTCATACATTTTCGGGCTCATGAATTAAATAATTACAAAATTATCGGATAATATGAAGTGCTATCGTTTGGGTATTGAGCTTAGTTTAAAATAATAGAAAATTTAAAGACTTATTTAATGGTTATATTAGAGTCTCACGCACTTGAACAGTTTTGGAAAAATCAATTAATGCGTTTCTTAAGATGGTTAATCTTTTTTGAGATTATATGTAAGGGGATCAGCAAAAAATGTTTTAAAAAACTCACTGTACAAAGAAGTTAATTATGTCTTTTGCTAAAGCGTCATTGACGATGACATATTAATTATATTATAATATTACAAGTTTTTATACACCCCACTTTAATGAGTTATCTAAGCAAACGGATCATAGTAGCTCTGGTTTGCTTCAACCTATGAATAAGACTTAACCCCTTTTTCCAACCAAAACAACTGATAAACAGGTTAATCATTTTTCGATTAGGAAGTATTAAAGGCGCGTCAATTTTATTTAAAATGGAATGAATTTTGGGCATTAAATGTTTTATATAAGGATAATTTCCAAATACGTAGGCACCAATATATTGGCCACAAATGGTTCTCATTTCTGGTGTGTTTTTGTAATCTAACAACAAATTAGAAATAATATCCAAAGTATCTATGTTAGAACTAATGGCGTCATTATCGTATTTAAAACTCACCCCTTTTTCAGTTTGTCTCCAAATTGCAAATTCTTCAGGCACCGATAAGGCTTGGTCGGCTACTGCCGCTACTCGTGCAAAAAATTCTCCATCTTGATTTTTTAAAATATGCTCTCCCCAACCTCCAGATTTTTTTACTAAATGACTACTTACTAAATAACCATTGGTAATATTAAATCCATTTAATTTCCAAGTATCAACTACAAGCTCCATGGCTGGTTTATAATCGTTGTCAATAGACCTTGGATGCTCAATAAATTTTCCAAAATACAACACTTTATAGGGCGAAAAAACCAAAGTATCCGGTGTTCCATCTTTCAATATCCTGTTCATTTGCGCAGAAATCATATTTTCGGAACAATAATCATCGGCATCTAAAAATTTTATATAATCACCATGAGATTTTTGAAATGCATAATTTCGAGCTGCATTACCTCCCTTTTTTGGATTTTTAAATAATCTAATGGTTTCCTTTGATTGAAATTTTTCAACAAGTTCGAATGAATTATCTGTGGAATGATCATCAACTACAATAATCTCAATAGGCCGGTACGTTTGTTCAAAAACTTTTGTAAGGGTTTCCTCAATATAATGAGATGCATTATATAATGGAATACAAATAGAAACTAATGGATGCGTATGTTCTTTAGTAGTCATTATTAATTTAATAGTTTTTTAAATTTTGACCAAGCTGATTGACCTCTATATACTAAATACATCATCTTATTTTGAGGTACGTGGTTTTCATAATACGTTTTATCTGCATCAAATTCAAGTCCATTAAACGCTTTAACTGAAGTCCAAGCCTGATTGTCATCTGACCAAAAGGGGTGTTCCTGATGTAGTCCCAAAGGTAAAAATATGCTACAACAGTGATAGGAACTTCCTGATGATACATAAGATTCGGCCATATCTTCTTGGGCACCATTAAATCCAACAGTCAGAAATCCTTGAGCGTCAAAGTTGTTTCCAAATTCCATATGGCGTTTTAATACGGCATGCAAAGCACAGCGTACTTGCGCTGGGTATATTTGTTTTGGCAGCATCTGCAAAAAAGCTGCTTGTGCCAACGCATGAAACGTACCAAAACGACAGATAAGTGTTCTTCCAAAAAGTGGATAAGTCCCCTCTGGTGAAATCAGGCGTTCTTGTATTTCTATATAGCGCTTATATCTTGGCCAATGCTTCATTTGAAAGTTATAAGCATGTTTAAAATTATGTTTTTTCATAATTTCTAAAATATCAACAAGCATAGGATGAATTACATAACTATTATAATGATCTATAGCGAAGTGTGCTCCATCCCCATAAAGTCCGTCGCCAATATAGTATTTGTTAATAAAAGTGTTGACACCATCATAAAGTCGTTTTTTAATACATTGATGGTCGTACTCTTGCAAAAAAGCTTCTACCATTGACGCAAATAGAAGCCAATTATTTCTTGCTGGAACATATTGGCGTGTCTTTTTAACCTCTATGAGTACTTTTTTTTGTACATCATGTCCTAAAGCGTCCCATAAGCCAGGAGCTTTTAAAAGTCCTTGAGTTAAATAAGCCGTATCAACTAAGGCTTGTGCTTGTTTTCCAAAATCCACATAGTCTAGCGCATCTGGATTAACTAAATGACCTATCGCTTTAACTGCAAGTACTCTGTAACGTTCGCGAAGTTTATTTTCTTCAGTGTCATCATCTGGCAAATTCAACCAAGGCGCTATACCACAAATTATCCTTCCTACAGCCTCCAAATATTGACTTTCATCTCTACCTTTAAATATGGGCATCGTTGCTTTTAAGGTATTCATTGCTGCTGCATCTAATACAGGAAATGCAATTTTCTCTAAAGATGTTATCCAGTAACTACGCATACTTTAATTATAACGAATTGTTATTTATTTTAAGATTTGACTCATTAAACACGGTTTTATTTTGAGGAATTTTTATATTACTTATTAAAGTACCATAACCTAAAATGCATTTGTCTCCCACTTGACTTCCTTTTAAAACCGATACGCCCTTTCCTACCCAACAATCATTACCGATAACAATAGGTGCCGTTTTTGGCTTTTCGAATTCCAGTCCAAAAGCGGGATATTGTTTATCCGTAATCGCTCTACGTTCTTCCGCTTTATATACATTATGCGTATTGGTGTCCCAAAAAACACAATGATAAGATATTTGATTATAGTCGCCAATTTTAATATACTCATCAGATCGAATTTCTGTTCCTTCATTAATAGCGTTACGTTTTCCAATAGTAACTTCTCCACCAAAGCGCAACCAAACCGAACATCGTAAACGGTTATAATCTCCAATAGTTAGTAATCCGTCTACTTCAAAATGAGGTTTTATTAACGTGTCACCTTTTTCAAGAATATTATAATCTCCTATCTGGATCCGACCTTTGGTGACACTCAAATCGAAGTCGCTAATATGACATTGTTCACCGATATGAACCTTACTTTGCGCGCCAACAATCATACTGATAGACGTATTTGAAAGTGTGGTATTATCACCGATGATTAGACAATCTCCCTTTTTTACGTAAATATTACAATAATGCATCTTGACATTTCTGCCGACTCTAAAAACACCACCACGTTCTACACGCACCTTAGATCCATTCCATAAATATTTGAATCGTTTTTCAAAAAAGAATGTAGAAATTTTGGTTATTAAACTCATAATAATTGTTATTTCCTTTTAAGTTTTGACATGATCATATTGGTTACAAATACACGTTCAGAACTTGTTAATCCGATTTTAAAGATACTAATCACACATGAAAATACAGATGTGGTACCTAATACTAAAAAGCGTATAATGCCTTCGTCCATCATCATATACACTAAAGTAGGAAGACTAAACGACAGTACCGTTACTATTAAAATTTTAAGCATTACCTTTTTTACAAAGTCCATAAAATCGAGATGTATCATATCCCGCAACATATATGCGCTGGCGAATACCGCTATAATAATAATGACGAGCATTACATAAGAGGTGGTTTCGGGAATACCCCCAAGTTTCAAAATAACATAACTCACTGGGGTTACCAACAGTAAAATAGGAATCACTACAAACTGATATTTTTTTAAATCGCCATTAGCTTGCGCGGACACAACAAGCGGATTACGAACGGCCATAAACATGGATATAAACAGTCCTAATCGCATAAAATATACGGAATGTTCGGGGACCTCCTTTAACCAAACACTTAATAATAAATTAGCTTCAAAAAAAAGTGGTACTACAAAAATTAACATCAAAAAATAGGAAAACTTGGATGAACGAAATACCAAATCGTGCATTTCTTTAAATTGCTCTTTGGCATAATTTTTTGTAATTTGTGGATTCATGGCCGTTTGAAAATTACTACTAAATTGATTGATGATATTTCCCGCTTGATTTGCAATAGATGCCGCTGCGTTCATCGCAGGCCCGAAAAATAAATTAATGAGTAAGGTAATTCCCTGAGAATACCCTAGATAAGCTATATTTCCTGACATGGACCAAAATGCCAGTGACCACATCTCCTTCAAAATTTGCTTATCCCAGCCCATTTTAAAACGGGCTTCTTCAAACTTTTTATAACAATAAATTTGTTGGATAAAAAAATTAATGACATAGGTCACCATTAACAAAATAGCATATATAATTAATTTGTCTGAGGTAGTGGCATAAACAGCATAACAAATAACCAGCTTCATTACCACATCGATGATTGAAAATATAGCAAAAGCACCCATTTTTTCATGAGCCATAATAGCACCCATAAAAGGTACGTTTAAAATACTTAAAACCGTAGTTATTGTAGAAATCTGAAATACCCAAAAACTGGCATTCATACGGTCTTCTGGTATTACCGCATAATTATATAAATACCATAATCCAACGGTTTCAATAATCAAAAACACCAGTACCGCAATAATAACCTGTGCTGTGACGCCGATAGTAAAAACCTTTTTTAAATATTCGAGATTTTCTTTTCCCAAAGCAATGGTAATCCAACGCTGTGTCGCCCCAGCCATAGAGCCATTAAGAACAGAAAGTGTCGATACGATACCACCAACCACGTTATAAATCCCATAGTCTACAAAACCTAACGCATCTAATATGATTCTTGAGGTGTAGAACCCAACACCCATGGTAAATAACATACGCACATAAAGTAGAGCTGTATTTTTGGCAATGCGTTTGTTACTTTCTGAGGTGTCCATTTAATTGTAGGTTTTTGGTTGTAGGGTTTTGGATCAAAGTTTGTTATTCATTAAAACATAAACAATAAAAATAGTCCATAGTCCATAATACATAGTTCAACGGCAATAATCCCCTTATAATGCACTAAAAACAAAATATTAGAAACCGTATACTTTATATTTCGACATCAAAATAATTGCTTTTTTTACCAATAAACAAACATAATTTAATTTGTTCCTTTTTTTTTAGCTATTGATATTATTTACAGAATCTATTAAGTTATCAATAAAAAATGGTTTTGTTTTTAGCGTACTGATTATGTTCTTAATACATCTGTTATTTGCATGATAAGGAGCTCATTTTTAAAATACTCTACTTTCAACGTAAACACGTTAAGCAAGGCGTGAAAAATAAAAGCCCCCTTTTTTGCGAGTTTAGCAAAGCCATATTTTCAAGAACAGTAATTATTTTGATCTCCTTGGCATTTAATAAATCCGTGGTATTATACCTTAAAAATTCAATGCCTTTGACTCATAATATCTAACGTTGTTATAAACTGTAAATACATAGGTTCTAAAATAAACGATCCTAAAATGCTTAATACTCTAGTTAAAATTTATTAAAGAATATTGTATAAAAATTTTGTATTCGCTATTAATCATATATTTATTGCGACTTAGCTAATTGTTTTAAATAATCTTCAGGGTATGTTTACGCTTATCTTAATTTTATTAAATTTACGCCGTTAACTATTAGTTTTTTCGAAAAAAAGTCCCTCTTTTTTATAGACGAAACTCCTAATAAACTTTTAATTTAAACATAATTATTACCATATGAAAGTTGCATTAATAACAGGAATTACCGGACAGGATGGTTCTTATTTAGCCGAATTACTGTTAAACAAAGGATATTTGGTTCATGGTGTCAAAAGAAGATCATCGCTTTTTAATACAGATCGTATTGATCATTTATACCAAGACCCCCATGATCCTAACCAAAGGTTAAAATTACATTATGGCGATTTAACAGATTCCCTTAATTTAACTCGTATTATTCAAGAATGTCAGCCCGATGAAATTTACAATTTGGGTGCGATGTCACATGTTAAAGTGTCTTTTGAAACCCCAGAGTATGTTGGGAATGTGGATGGATTAGGTACTTTAAGAATTTTAGAAGCGGTACGTATTTTAGGTTTAGAGAAGAAAACCAGAATTTACCAAGCCTCTACCTTCTGAACTCTATGGGGGTTTACCCGAAAATAAAAATGAAAGAGGGTTTTATGATGAAAATTCGCCTTTTTATCCACGGTCTCCATATGGTGTTGCCAAAATATATGGGTTTTGGATTACAAAAAATTATCGAGAAGCATACGATATGTTTGCCTGTAATGGTATTTTGTTTAATCACGAATCTCCAAGACGCGGTGAAACTTTCGTGACGCGTAAAATTACACGAGCAGTTGCCAAAATAGCACTAGGCTTACAGGAAAAAATCTATCTGGGAAACTTAGAAGCGCAACGCGATTGGGGGCATGCCAAAGATTACGTAAGAATGATGTGGATGATTTTACAAGCTGATAAACCAGAAGATTGGGTAATTGCCACAGGTGTTACCACCACTGTTCGCGATTTTGTACGGATGGCCTTTCGAGAAGTTGGTATTGAATTGGAGTTTAAAGGTACTGGTGTTGATGAGAAAGCCTATGTAACCGCTTGCAACCTTGACGATTTTCAGTTAGAAGTTGGTAAAGAGGTGTTATCGATAGACCCTACATACTTCCGTCCAACAGAGGTTGATTTATTAATTGGCGACCCTACTAAAGCAAAAGAAAAGCTTGGATGGATTCCTGAATATGATCTAAAAGACTTAGTTAAAGATATGATGGTTTCTGACGTTAAATTAGTGAAAAGAGATGTGGACTTATTAAAAGGTGGCCATGATATTTTGACACAAGCTGAGTAAATACATGAAAGCAAAACTAACATAAAATCTATTTTAATTTCCCAAACTTGCCATGGAAAAACATTCAAAAATCTACATCGCTGGTCATCGCGGATTGGTAGGTAGTGCTATTCTAAAAAATTTAAAACATAGAGGCTATCATAATTTTGTAACCCGAACACATAAAGCATTAGATTTAACAGATACCAAAGCGGTCTCAGAATTTTTCGCTCATGAAAAACCTGAATATGTGTTTTTAGCTGCCGCAAAAGTTGGCGGTATCGTTGCTAATAATACCTATCGTGCCGATTTTATTTATGAAAATTTATGCATTCAAAATAATGTGATACATCAAAGTTACTTACATGGTGTTAAAAAGCTCATGTTTTTGGGTAGCACGTGTATTTATCCAAAAGCATGTCCGCAACCCATGAAAGAGGATTATTTACTTACTGATATTTTAGAATATACTAATGAGCCCTACGCCATAGCTAAAATAGCGGGTATTAAAATGTGTGAGAGCTATAATTTGCAATATGGTACCGACTTTATATCGGTGATGCCAACCAATTTATATGGACCTCATGATAATTTTGATTTAGAAAAATCTCACGTGCTACCCGCCTTAATTCGAAAAATGCATTTAGGTAAAGGATTGGAAAATAATGATTGGAACCTCATCAAAGCCGATTTAAATAACATGCCTATTGAGGATGTTACTGGCGCTTCCTCAGACATTGAGATTATGAATGTTCTTGAAAAATACGGAATAAAAAAAGTGGATGGGCACGTACAACTTGAAGTTTGGGGAAGCGGCACGCCTATGCGTGAGTTTTTGTGGAGTGAAGATATGGCAGATGCCTGTGTGTTTTTAATGGAAGAAAGACGTTTTAGCGACTGTTACGAAGCCAATACTAAAGAAATCAGAAATACCCATATCAATATAGGTACAGGAAAGGATATTTCAATAAAAGATTTAGCAATGCTCATAAAACGCCGTGTTGATTTTAAAGGTAACTTGTATTTTAACACCAATAAACCTGATGGCACCATGAAAAAACTAACAGATCCATCAAAATTGCACGCGTTAGGATGGAAACACCATATAGAATTAGAAGAAGGTATTCATAAAGTATATACGTGGTACTGCAACGCCTAATTAGAGATTTCTTTTTTAATTAGAAACATGAATCATCAAGATATTAACCCATTTTACCTTTTCAATGCGAATTTTTTATTCGATGGATTTTAAACATTGAAAATCAGTAACATGGGTTTTAATGGTTTAGAATTCACTTTTACGAATACCATTTCTATTTAAATCTACCCAACCTAGTATCAAATCTAGACGAATACCTCATAATTTTAACGTCCTACATAGCTCAGGGCTGTTGAATTTAAGTTTTAACATGTCCATACAACCGTTAGCATATCCTCAAAATTCTGGCTTACATTTGTCATATTCATAATGGGGCGATAACGCTTAGCATAAGGTGCATTTCATCGTTTGTAGTTATTAACAAAACTTCTTGTTTATGAACAATCTCTACACTTCAGCCGATAAATTTACAGATAGTCGCTATTTTAGCAATGTAACATGTAACAGACTCTCAACGATAACTTATGTTAAAGTGACGCTGAGCATCATCTAAAAATAGCCTATGCACGTACTTAAACTGAGACTAAAAAAACTTTGCTACCGTATAATAATAACGCTTCATCGAAAACAGTTTTGCATTTCATCGAATAAAAATATAATTTCATCGACTTTATTTTTATTTTAAATAATATTGTATTCTTAACCTACTTAACCTACTCCATGTATTATAGCCACGTCAAACGGTCTTGCTTTACTTTTTTAGCTTTTTTATTATTCGCCTTATATGGTCATGGTCAAAATATATCACTGCAAAGTATTAATACTTCTGGTGATCGCATGGTTGGGAATTCTGGATCTGTTTCCTATTCTGTTGGTCAAGTTTTCTATTCCTATTTAGAAAATGATACGCACCAAGCTACTGAAGGTGTTCAGCAAGCCAACTCGAATCGTATTGAAAATTCTAATACGCCTGAAGATTCAGGACTGCCAGACGATATCACGCAAGCCTTAATAAAAGCATCTGTTTACCCAAACCCCACCGCAGATTATGTCACATTAACTACGGAAGGCTTTAATTTCAATCATACCTTAAATTCCTATCAATTGTATAGTTATCAAGGAAAGCTTCTTAGTCAGAATATTATTGAAAACCAAAAAACACAAATCGATTTAACACATTTAAGTGCCTCTATATATCTCCTGCAAGTTTTTGCTGAACAAAAACTATTAAAAACCTTTAAAATTTTAAAAAAATAACCCGATGAAATATATTTTAACCTTTTTAATCATTAGCTGTTTGTCGCTCACACTTTTTGCTCAAACACCAGAAAAAATGAGTTATCAAGCCGTTGTTAGATCTAGCGATAACACCTTGCTTGCCAGTTCCAATGTGAGTCTTAAAATTTTAATTCGTCAAAATAGTACCACAGGTACTGTGGTTTATGAAGAAACCCATTCTGTAATGACTAATAATAATGGTTTGGTGTCCTTAGAGATTGGTACTGGGAATAGTATTCAAGGAAATTTTAGTTCCATTCCATGGTCTGAACATACAAATTTTATAGAAACACAAGTGGACGTTACTGGTAACACAAATTATAGCATCACAGGTGTCAGCCAGCTTTTAAGCGTACCTTACGCGTTGCATGCAAAATCTGCAGATCGTCTTACAGGCTTTGATCCTACCGAGCAGCTTAGAGCAGCGGTGATCCCCTTTACATCATCAAGAACTATTGCAGCTGAGGATATTTTTAATACCATAGCCTGCACCAATTCTGCAACGCTCACATTAACATCAGGATTTTCATCCATGGCCATTGGTGATACCATTAACTTAGAAGCCCATAACGGTGCGGTTTTGGGTATTACGGCAACTGCAGGAGTTTCTTTAAATTATACAGATTCTGGAGTAGCCCAATTTGCCAGTGATTTGGGAAATGTTAGATTTGGATTACTTCGAAAAACAGGACAAAATGCTTATATAATTTCTGGACAATGAAAAAATTTATACTACTTTATACCTTTCTTATAGCGCTAACTGGTTTTTCACAAAATTACCATTACGCTATTGAAACACCTAGTGATGATTTAGAAAGTCCTACAGCACCTTTAGATTTAATAGTGAGCAATATCACCAGAAGTACTGCTGATTTAACATGGACGGCCTCTACGGATAATGTTGCAGTAACCAATTATAGAGTTTACCATAATGGTATTTTATTAGTCGGGTTAACTGGGAACGTAACAACATATACCTTAACTGAACTTTCGGCAGATACCGAATACCAAATTACTGTAAGAGCCATTGATGGTGCTAATAACGAATCTACCGACAGTAATATAGCCACATTTACCACATTGGGCTTTGGCCCTAACATGATAGATGAAACGATATACTTTGATTGTTATTTACTCCCCTTAGCTCAAAAAGACCAAATTCAAGAAGCTTTAGACACCTATGGGTGTATACGTTTAGAAAAAGGTAATTACGGGCGTGTAGATGGCACACCTATAAACATAGGCAGTAATCAAAGTATATATGGGCATCCTAGTGATACAGAATTTCCAAACGTAAATATATTACCAGGCAGCACTAATGTTCATTTAGAAAATCTCTATACCTATCAAATAGAATTTAAAGCTGGCGCACCTATAACAAACTCTGTCATTAAAAATATAAGATGGGCTAAAGTTATTTCAATAGGCGGTATGATAGAAGATAACCTATTTGTAAATTTAAGGTCTACCATGAACTTTGATTTTAGTAGCGGGGGTTACTATAGAAATAATAGAGTTTACAGACACCAAGCGGGTACGGATGCTTTAATATTAAAAGGAAATAGCGCAACGCCTGGATATGGAAATGTACACTCATGGTCTAATTATCTAACCCCAGATGGGTCTGGTGCAATTTTAGATAATATGGGCGATATCACATTTATCGGAGTTGATAGTGAAGGATGGAACTACAAAGGTGCATCAAACAAAGCTATGTTTGTGGCTACCAACATGGGCGATATGAAAATAGCTGATATTGGTGGAGCTACATCTTATAATACATCTGCTAAAATACCAGGGTTTGACATTGAGGCTAATAATATTTATTTTTTTAAACATGGTTTATCTAACCAAGGATCCAATTCATTAAGTGTAGCAAGAGGGAATACCAATGTATTGTCTTTAAAATCGTTGGTAGATTCCTATAAAATTGAAGATGGGTATCATTTTGCAATACACCCTGAACGCTCTGAAACCTTAGATGGAGAATCCATGTTTTATAATAACGCCTTAACCAATTCCTTAATTACAGACCAAAACCTTATAGATACTTTAAAAGCTCAAATATTAGGTACAGTACACACCCCAATAGCTAAACCTGTTTTTGAGACCATACCAGATCCATTAGGAGCTAATTGGGCGCAAGAACGTATTGGTAAACCAGACAGTTCGGCTTATATACAAGGCTTAATAGATACCAATGGCATTGCAGACTTACCAGAAGGTGTGTTTTATATAGGTTCTACTATAAAGGTAAACGCCAAAGCAGGTATTTATGAAGGTGTTATAGGTCAAGGTACAGGTAAAACCGTAATTTGTGGGTTAACCGATGATTTTCCTTTAATTACCGTATATAATTCAGATGATACGGTTCCTATTGCTCGTAATACGCAAGGCAACATGACATTGGCTAATTTAACACTGCAAGGTGGAGAAACAGGATTGTATTTCCCACCAGAAATTAGATTAATAGCCTATAGTGTTTGGAAGCATGTTGTATTTAGAAATCAAAAAAATGGCATTCATTTTAAATGGAACTTTGGGTTTGATAATAACATAGTAGAAAACTTTTGTTTTGTTAATTGCGAGATAGGTATAAACAATGACCCTAAATTTAATGACGGTTCTCAACAAGTAAAAGATTATTATTTAGGATATGTAGATAAAACACTATTCTATAATTGTCAATTCATTAACTGTGGTACAGGTGCAATAATAAGTTCAAGGAGAGCTTGTAATTTAAATCATTTTACAGAATGTAATTTTAATGGCAATGCACTTGCTTTGGATATGAGAGGAAACCTTTCATCTTCTATTATTAATTCAGAATTTACAAATAATACAGGTAATGAGCATGGTGAACTTATTCTTGCAGGTGGGTTATCATTATATAGCTGCGAACTTTACAACAATTCAAGTAGGTATGCTTTAAACTTTCAAGGCGCCTATATTGAAGGCTGTAATTTTTTAGATAACAATACGATGTTTTCTCCTAGAACTCATAACACACTGCGATTATATTTAGCAAACTCAACGGTACAGGGCGCTTTAGGTAGTGGTGGTGGAACAGATAATGACTTTGGTGTTTTTATAAACAATAATTTTATAAAAGAGCCTGCTTTAAACAAGTTATTAGTAAACAAAAAGGAAGGTGTTACCACCACCATTATAGACGCCCCAACAAACCCCTACCCACAATTTTTTGTAAAACATTAAATATTGATATATAAACGAAGAAATAATTCTAATACATCCCTAAAATAGAAAGACTTAATAAATCGGATAAATTTTTTAACATATAAAATTGTAAAGTTTTGTATTATACAATTCTTAAAAAATTAACCCATCAATTTTAAATATACCTTAAATTTTATATTAAAAAACTTAAATTGCAAAACAAAAGTCTCGACATACAAGGTTTTCTTATTCAAATTTTGAGACTTAGTAGAGGCTTAAGTATATTTATGGGAGAAAACAAAAAACGGATTCAAACTTTCGATATAGCAAAAGGTATCAGTATCATTTTAATGACATTAACCCATTATCCTTTTACTAAAATCAATACCGACTTAACTGCTTTTAATAATTTTCTGATGATTTTTAAATTACCTATGTTTATATTTATATCGGGGTATCTTTTAAGCGATCGTTTAACTTTTAAATTGTTTTTGCATCATAAAATTGACGGATTAATAAAGCCTTTAGTAGGTTTCATATTAAGTTTAACCTTATTAAGAATTATTTTCTATACATTAACGACTGATGACATATTATTAAATGATATAATAAAGATCGTTAATGCGCTTTTTGGTGTAATAATTTATGGCGATGTAAATTTAATAAATTATGCGTTGTGGTTCGTAGTCGCTTTGTTTGTAAGCCAAGTCACTTTTAAATTTATACTGAGAATTTACAAGTCGCCATTAAAAAAACTTGCCATATATACTTTAATTTCAATTTTAGCGGTTATATTATCTATTTTAACTTTTAATAAAGTTTTATTTTATTGCCTAGGTTACATATCAATTTTTATTATCTATTTGTTTTTAGGGTACGGTTTTAAAAAGTTAAGTATTAAATATTTAGGTGGAATATCTTTTTTTTACAGCAGAATAATGCTAATTTTTCCCTTATTATTTTTTATCCTTTTATTGATATCTAAAAAATTCGGCTTTGATATAAAATTAAATTTAATTCAATTTAATTTCAATTTTCATTTTCATTTAATACTTTCCATTTTTGGGATTTTTTCATTGTTATATTTATGCCGATTCATTGAAAAAATACCAATATTAAATTCATGTTTAGTTTATTGTTCTAAAGCTAGCTTTTTTATTTTAGCATACCATGTTTTTACTATAAGGGTCTATTCCTGTTTTTTTGATTTAAAAACTAACAACCCTTTATTACATACGTTACTATTTATATTAAATATAATTATTTGCTGTCTTATTTATGCCATATTAAAAAAAGTGCCTTATGTTAGGCTCATTTTCTATCCAATAAAAACGCTTAATTTAAACCCTGATGAGGTTAAATTATTAAAATCTAAGTATATCTATAGATTAGTTCCTAAAGACGTTTTAGTATTAATGAACTAGACTATAAACAATGAATCTTAATATTTAAATACCCATATGGATTTTATTTAGACGAATTTTTTGAATTTGTATTTGAATTAACCTTATTAAACAAATACTTTGAGACGTATATTAAACACCCAAAATCTGCTCTTGAAAATGAGTCATAATGGTATCGACGTCCAAGTAATTTTCGGCATAGGTTCTGGCGTTTTGTCGCTTCATGTCAAGCGCTGGGTTATTTATAACATCTAATAACCCTTGGTTTAAGGCGTCTTGATTTTCAGCAGCTACCAATACGCCCATATCGTATTTACTTACCAAAGCATGCAAGCCAGAATCTGAATTCGCCGTAATAAGTGCCAAACCACCAACCGATAATATGGTGGTTAATTTTGAAGGCATCACCAAATCGCTCGCTTTGGCTTTTTGGATCACTAAATGCACATCTGCCATATTTAAAAACCTATTAAACACAGCCATAGGTTGTAAGGGAAAAAATAAGACCTGATCTAATTCTTTCCTATTGACTAAATTTTCAAGTTTTTCTTTATAGGGTCCAGTTCCACAAATTACAAACTTAACATTTACATCATTTTTAAAGGTTTCGGCCGCATAAATGATAGATTCCAAGCCTTGTTTTTCACCTATAGCCCCAGAATATAAGATCACTTTATCTGTTGGCAATAAACCAAACTCTGTTTTAAGACGGTCTCGATGTTCTAAAGGTTTAAAAAACTCAGTATCAGACCAATTGGGAAATAACACCACGTTTTTATGGGCTTTATCCTCAATTTTAAAGACCATTTTTTCTGAAATACTACTTATAATGTCGGTGTTCTTAAAAATAAACTGCTCTACTTTATATAACATACGAATGACTTTTTTTGAAGAAATCATGTTTAAATCTTGAGCAGCCTCAATCTGTAAATCTTGAATATGATACACCGTTTTTGATTTTTTAAAAAAGCTATAAAAACAACCTAATAAACCAAATTGAAATGAGGGTACAACCGTGATTACCGTGTGACACCTTTTTTTAAATAACAAAATTATCAATTGAAAAAAAGCAGATACCATAAACGAAACGTCTAAAAGCATACGTTTTTTTCCAGAAGGCTCTTTTGGTACATACATAGGGCATCGGTAGGTTGTGATTTTACCGGCCCCTTCAAAGTGTTCGACCTCCTTTAAATACCAAAAACGCTTTTTATAATAAGGTTCCTGTACTTTCCAATAGGGATAATACGGATAGGTAGTCACCACCAAACAGTCGTGACCTTGTTTTGCCAACCATTCCATCATTTCACCACTATATTTTCCAATACCCGTAGGTTCTGGTGAAAAATTATAACCAATAAGTAATATACGTTTTCCCATTTAGTACTATTTAATAACTTTTATTAGTTTTAAAAACATAAATAATCCATACATGATGCATAACCCGATGGTTGAACCCAATACCCCCCATTTTATGTCGCCTTTATCAAAAACTCTACTCGGTCTGAAAAACTGACCTACTTCTGCAAAAACCACCAGTAAGAACAGTAGAATACATACTAGAATCCACCATTTTACATGTGATTTTTTTAAGATTAAAAGAAACCCTGAAAAAACACCTAAAAAAAATAGCGGGATTCCCGTTCGTCTTTTTCCATATTCGTACTTATCGACCCAGTTAGCAATAAACTCTGGAACAAGAATGTTGGTGCCTAATCTAGGACTACTTACCCAACTAAAATAGAACACCATTAAAACTCCAATAATGATAAGCAATAGGATGACATAGTTAGATAGTGTTATTTTATTTATTTTATTTTTTAACATAAACTATAGATTTTGGGAGCTCATCATTTATTTGCTTTTCCTTATTTCGCGCATTTTAATTTGTATTAAAAACTCATAATACGACATGTTTATACAATATATAAACCCTGGAATACCTTCTAAAAACCCTAAACTAACTATATAAGCCTGAAAAAATCTTAAAAAAGGCCAACCTGGTAAACGGCTTAACCATGATTTAAGTGCTGGATTTCTTTGACTAGAATTTTTAGTGAAGATGGTTTTAAATGGAGGTCTGTGTTCTAATCGTGCTATGGCTTCTTGAGAGGAATACTTGTTGTGCCTGTTTATCCATTGCGTCCACCCTTTTGAAAACCCATAATGTAAATAGGGTTCTTTTAAGTACTCAATGCGTCCTTTAACCTCGCTTTCTTTTTGACCATGTCCAAAATCGGTAAATCTAGCCATGCCCATCCTCATGAGTCGAAATTGCCATTTTGGGAAATTATCACAATGTTTTAACCAGGTATCTTCTAGCATCATTTTCCAGCAACAATAAAAACCGGCAACCTCAACATCAGCTTGAGCTATGGCTTCGAACATGGCATTTTTAAAAGCTTCCGTAACCACTTCATCGGCATCTAAAAATAACAGCCATTTATGTTTGATATCTAAGGCATCTAAAGCATAATTACGTTGTTGACCAAAGCTTTTAAACGGATTATAACTTATTTTACAACCATATGTTTTAGCAATGTCTAACGTGTTATCTGTACTTCCAGAATCTAGAATATGAATATCGTCACTCCAGGTTACAGAGTTTAAACAGCTCGGTAAATCTTTCTCTTCGTTTTTAGTTAAAATAACAATTGAAATCATCATACTTAAATACACTTATAATTTATTAAAACCGTCTAATACACGTTCTTTTATGGGCACACAAGGATGACCAGAACACACCATCCAAGGGGGCATGTTTTTAGTAACCACCGAGCGTGCGCCAATAACAGCGCCATCCCCTATTTCAACCCCGGGATGAATAAAGGTTTCAGCGGCTACCCATACATGATTACCAATTTTTATGGGTTTTGTAATTAAAGGAAAACCTAATTTTGTATAATCATGTGTTCCAGCTACCAAATGTGCCCCTTGTGAAATAACGGTTCGTTTACCAATGTGTATTTGTCCTTGAGAATAGAGTGTTACGCCATTGGCTATACCACATTCATCCTCTAAGATTAAATTCCAAGGTGCCCATATTTTAACCTTAGGATACACGTGTACTCCTTTGCCTATTTTTGCGCCGAATAGTTTTAAAATAGTATTGCGCCATGCATGAAAAGGATTTAAGGTAAAACGAAATAACAGGACGCTTACCACATTCCATAACACACGACACAAACGGTTTTTAAGACTAAATGATGGTCCTGAAAAAGTATCTGTATTGGTCATTTTTTAATATTTAATAGCTGAAATTTTTGCCACTTTCTAAGCATTGTTTACACATTAAGTACCTTATTCTTCCACGATAGGACTAAGGCTTCAGCAGAAAAATAGGTTTTATAACAAGCCTCTGCCCTATTCCCCATCAATGTCTTTTCTTCTGCAGATAAATGTATCCACTGTTTTAAAAGTTTTATAGTGCCTAAAAGGGTATCAGATTCTACTAGGCCTGCTTTTTCATGATTAATTTCTTTCCAAATATTTATTTGATTAGATATAAGCACAGGTTTTTGGCAAGCCAATGATTCTACCACAGCGATACCAAAATTTTCTTGATGGCTAGGAAGTACAAAAGCTTCGCTATTATAAAACGCTCCCCATTTAGCATCACCCGATAACATCCCAGGTAAAAATATATGGTTCTCCAATTCAATAGCCTCTGTAATCACTTTCATTAAGGTCTTTCCGTAGTCTGATTCCATCCCAGGACCTACAATCACTAATGCTGGTGCTACAAATTTCACATCCCTATGGCTCTTCACCGACTGGTTATCATCATATGTGTTTGAATCCAAATATTTTGATGGATTATTGAGAATATCTTTATAGGCTTCAATTAGTAAATCGACACCTTTTTTTTCGTGAATTCGACTTAAAAACAACAGAAATGATCTTTTTTCTAAGCCTTCACATGCGTCAAAAAAGGCATGATCCATTTTTGGATGGTAGGTTGGTGGGGTATCAATACCTAGCCCCACAATTAATTCTTTTTTTGGATGATAAGGTGTAAATGTCTGTTTAGCAAGCTGCTGCTCTTCTTCACAAGTAAATAACAAACCCTCGGCTGAGTTAATTACTTTTTGCTCTATGAATTTCCAATAGAGCCAGTTCCGAGCTGCCTTTAAACGTCTTCCAGACGCCTTTTGAAAATAGGGATCGAGCATGCCATGGGGCATTACAAAATATTTAGTTGTTTTTTTTGATGCTTTGGTCTCGTTGATTTTTTTAAAAGCTTTGTAAACAGCATACGAGTTATACAGCCACAAGCCATGAATAATCACATAATTATAGTTTGATATGTTGCTTTTTAGCCATGGTAATAAATCCGCATGATAACTCCACGGATTATTTGTTTTACCCAGTGCATGTAGTTTAAACGTCTCATTAGTAACAAAATCCGCCTCTGGGTCATCCAAACTAACTACTTCATTATCAATCCCTGCTTGTATTAAACTAGAGGCGATAATACGTACGGCTTTACAAACACCGCCTAAAACAGGGTCCATACTACTGACTACATGTAAAACTTTAATCATTTTAAACTATTTTTTAAAATTTTAATATATATAGCCTCAATAGTATCTAGCGCTTGACCTTGGTTAAACCGTTTGGCATTATCCAAACCTTTATCTACCGCCTCCTTGTGTTGAGATTCGGAAAGATTTAAGGTATGGTCTAATACCTTAGCAGAAGCTTCAGACCATGCCTTTAACTGTTTTGATTCTTTGGGTTTTAACCCGATATAAAAACCGGCATCAGCGGCAACTTCGTTCATAGGCGCTTCATTTATGGTGATCACTAAACTACCCGAAGCCATAGCTTCTGCAATAGGCCAACCAAAACCTTCAGCGAGGGATGGAAATAAAAAAACGGAAGCTCCTGAATATAATTTATTGACATAGCTATCGGCAACATCAGATAGGAATAAAATATTCTCACTATATAAAGAGACCTTTTTTTTAGATACCAAAGTCTCGTCAGGATATTCGCCTACCAATAATAAAGGTAGATTATTATTATAAAGCTTTCGCCACGATTCATAAATTTCAAGAATGCCTAATCTGTTTTTATACCATTGATTCCCACCAACATGTAAAATATAGCCTTTATTAAGATCGTATTTAAAATGCTCTGTCAATTCAGTTCTTAATAATGAGATATTCGTGTTATTTAGAAACGTTCTGTTAAAGCCATTATAAACAACTTCAGAGATTTTGGGTGGGTTATTTAGGTACGTATCTAATTCTTGTTTAGTATTTTTAGATACCGAAATAAAATTATGACACTGACGAAATCCATTACGTATCATCTTCTGATATAATTTACCTGTAAATCCTGTTATATTTTGAGGAATTTTTCCTAATGCCGAATTTTGAGCCAGAAAGTCGTGGCAATGCATTACATGCGGTTTTCCTTTTATTAGTGGCACCCAAGGTCCTAAGGCATTGTCACTAAACACAAATAAAGTGTCTTTATCTGATCTACTGAGCTTTTTTTTAACCTCGATGGGAAACAAGACGAATTGATCGATATATCCTAACCATTTTTGTAAAAATTTGATTTTTGTAAGCGTAAAACATACGGGCTTAGGTGCCCATACCTGAACATCGTGACCCCTGTCCAACATACCCTCAAAAAGCATATTTGTAAAACGAGGCATACTTTGATGGCCTAGAAAATTTGGATGCGAAAAAATAACAATATTCATTACTCGTTTTTATTATTTTCTAATTCTACTAAGTTATTGTCATTAAGAGCTGCCAGTATAAGCCCTCCTAAAACCGTACTAAAGCCTAAATTTGTAGGTTGTGCCCACTGCCCTTGAGCAATTAATAATAAGCCCACACTCAACAAAATCCAAGGTAAAATATAGCCTTTTTTCAATTGTGTATAGCTTCTTAATGAAATGGAGATACAAAACCCCATTCTAACAATAATGACAATCATACCTAAAAACAGGCCGAGTTCACCCAAAAGACGTCCCCATTCCAGTTCTGATATTAAAAAGCCTGTTCCTCCTGTTAACAACTTAGCCCCAACATTCGTACCCATACCAATACCATAACCAAAAAAAGGTAATTTCTGACCGCTCGCTAACGATGCAAACATGCCTCCGAATACACGATCTACCAATGAGGTTGATACACCGCCTTCTATAGAGCTTGCGGATTCAAAGCGTGCTGTAAATGCTTCAGTACTGGTCTGAAAAAATTCTGTCTGACTTAGAGCCGCAAAAAGGATGACCACCATAAGAATTGCGCCAATAATTTTTGGTAGATATTCGGGCTTTCTTGAGGATGCAAAAACGGTAAAAATAGTCGTAAGCCCAAAAGAAAAAAATAAAGTTCTACTGATAGAAAAGGATATGGATGCTAATATAGCTAAAGTTGCAGCGATTAATAAAATACGATTTATTTTCTCTTTACTTATCCAAAAATATAGCACAAAACAGGCCACAAGACTAAAAAAAGTCACATTACCTGAGGTAAATGAAAACGTACCCGAAGGCCTAAAATAACCCATAGCTCCAGAAAAACCAATACCTTCGGTATCGCCCCCTATGCCGCGATTCACCCACGCCGATTGTGGACTATAAAATTGTAAACCGATAAGAATTACCATCGGAATAGCCACATACAGTAAGACTTTTCCAATTTTAAATACATCGTTGCGTGTAAATACTGCTCCCATGATGAACATAACAGGAAAATGAAAGAGCAGAATTCTGGCACCATAAATAGCCACACCTAGATTGCCGTGACCAAATAATAATGCTGTACAAATTCCTAAAAGTCCTGTAAACGTCATGGCTAATAAATAGCCATTAGAAGGTAATATATGATACTTCCAGCTGATATATATCAACCATACAGCAACGGGATCTCTTACTATTAATAGCGGGGTTGCTAAAAAAGGAAATACCCATTTTCTTAAGGCACCTTCAAATATTAATAAAAGGATATAAACCCAGAGTCCCTTTTTAAGCCAGCTATATATTTGTGATGTCTCTTTTTTCAAGATGATTTTAGTAAATTATAAAAGTTTTTCAAGCCCCTCATTATATCTTTATTTTCAATAGACAAAGCGTTATGTAATAACTTTTTTAGTATGTGTTTTTAAAATGGCTTCCGCTAACTCTAATCCATAAGCATCCCACGGTCTTTTTTTGGCACGCTCTAAAGCTGCTTTTCCTGCATTTTCAACACGTTCAGGGTGTAACAAAAGGTTCTCAATACAAGCTTGAAGACTCTCTGTAGAACCAGGCTCTACCAACCAACCATCATGTCCATGCTCGATCAAATCGGGACCCGCTGTTCTATTCGTTGTTATCACAGGCGTGCCTTGTGACATCGCCTCTGTAATGACTAAACCAAAACCTTCAAATAATGACGGAAATAATAGCACATCGTGTTCACGCATGATTTCTAAGATTTTATGATGTGGTAAACTTGGAATCCAAGTATGTTTTTTAAGCGCTTCATTAAGGGGTTGACAATCATCGGCTGTTTTTCCGCCTACCACCGTTAGACTGACATGGGGTTCTAAATTAGATACAGCTTCAAACATATTGGCAATTCCTTTACGCTGCGAAAGCCCTCCTACAAAAAGTAGTTTTAATGTTTTTTTATCTTTTTGATAGGTCCTATTCAAATACGGTTCTGGGAAACCATAGGGTATAACCTGTATTGGAGCTAACTTTTTAGGATAATCCTTTAGCGTTTTGGCTGTGAAAGTACTGGCCACAAAAATATGATCTGCCATCTCCAGCTCAGCATCTTTACGGTTTAACTTGGTTTCAGAATCGCTAAATCCTGTTAAGGTATCAGCCCAAGCTGGCCATTTTTCAATTTCAGCTGCCATTAAGCGCTGTGCAGCACGCCAGTATCCAATAGGCAAATCGTATAAACAAGAAATATTATAGGCCTTAGCGGCTTTAAAGGAATGGTATGCCCCATCTTCGTACCCATAAACAGCATCTAAACCATCTTTAAATTCTTTTTCTAAATTAGCGGCTACTTTTTTATCCAAATTTTGATAGACCATATCTACCGAAAACAAGCCTGTACCTTTTTCTAATACGCTAGCCAAACCAAATCGACCACTTAAAATCCTAGCAATTTCCATGAAGGGTGCTGTTTTGGTATAAGGTTGAATACTAGAATCGAAGCCCCTCCGTTTTAAATCATTAAAAGGACCAAAGGTGCTTAACTTATCAAATATGTTACCAGGAAAAGCGGCTACCGTGGTGTAGAAAGCTTGCATCAGGTTCGAATCATGCAAACCCTTAATCACGGCGCGGTTGTTTTGATTACTGGTCGGATGTGATATTAGTATTTTCATTCTCTATTTTGTAATATTCATAGTTTGGGAAATCAAATTTAAATATTTTTCTCCTATAAAATCTGGATGGTGCTTTTTTAAATGTTTTGGAGCAGCATTTCTTAGAGTTAATTCTAGTTCCGATTCATTTATAAAGTTTTTAACACATGAAACTAATGAATTTAATTCGCCTCTTTCAAAAACAATACCAGCTTCACCAACAGCATCAGGCAGTCCTCCTCCATTTGACACAATAGGAATGCAGCCGCATGCCATTCCTTCTAAAGCTACTAAACCAAAAGGTTCTTCCCATATAGAAGGGACTAAAATAAAACGATGCTCGTTTAAAGTGTGGACCAAATCCGTGCCTGTCATAACTCCCGTTAATGTAATCATTTCATTTAAATTAAGTGTTTCTATTAACTGCTTAAGATTCTCCCTTTCTGGCCCATCACCGATCACTGTAAGATTCATTACATGCCCTATTTTGGTCAACTCGTAAATCAATCGCACTGCTAGTTCAACACCTTTATCAGATACTAATCTGCCTAAAAAAACAAAATCTTTTGTACGCTCAACATTGTTTAATATTTTAAATTTTTGCGCCCTGTATGGATTTTCTACAACTAACGCATTGATATTATATTTTTCCTTTAAAGCTTTACTAACTACAACTATTTTATTAGCCCGCTTTAGCCAAACTTTTTTTAATCTATCTTGCCAGCCTACTCTATTATCAGTTCTATTTATCCAAGTATGTAAAACGACAATTAAAGGTTTTTTAATAAACAATAGCGGCCATGACATCCGCAATATTGGGTTGTTTTCTAACACAAGATCGGCCCATTTAAGATATTTAAAAATAGCCTTAAGATCTGGATTACGTATAATTTCAAAAGGATGTTTTTTGTTATCAATTTCGGGTGTCCAAGTAACTACTTTTACAACATAACCATTCTTAACTAATACTTCCGCTAAAAATAATGACATTATTTCAATGCCTCCAATAAAAGGCATAAATTTATGAGATAGTATTATTATTTTATAAGATTTTTTAGAGGATAAATCTGAAATATTAGTCATAGTTGAGTTCTGATAATAATAATTTAATTTAATTTAAACCTACCATTAGTTTAAATAAGTGAGTTAATAAACATTTTAGCTACTTCTTTAATTTCATTTCTTCTTGAATCGTAGGGATTAAGTTTAAATACATTTTCAAAGTTTCCTTCTTTATACTCTAATACATCATTAGGGAAATTGACCTTTATGCCGTTCCTAGGTCTCCAGTGTTTTGAAACGCTTATGATAGGAAGCTTATGAAGTCTCATAGCTATTGCTGTTCCGCTTTTTTCAATTAAATACAATGGTGTAGTGGAAAGACCAATGGTTGCCTTCTGTAAAGCGATTGATATGTTTTCAATGTTTTCTTCACCTAGATCATTAATAACAAAACCTTTACTCTCAAATACATTAATCCACTCATACTTTTCTTCTCCAGTACGCCCAATTAAACATAAACTTATGTTGGTATACCTTTCCTTTTTGAAGTAGGCTATAGCTTCTGATGCAAATTGTTGAACTGGTGCTAACGGATGTATGGATCCGAATAATATTAAAACAGCCCTTTTTTGTAGGGGAACCTTATTTATATTTAATTTTTCAGCTAATTTACTTACTTCTCTATGAAACGGAATATTTGAAAATAAAGGTAATATTTGTGTCTCAAATCCTAATTGATTTAATAAAGATTGGTATAATTTTATCTGAGTATTAATAATTTCTGGATTCAATGCTTGCAATAATCGTTTTAAAATTATTTTTTGAATAGATCCCAAAAAAAACTCTTTTAATGGTGATTGGGAACTAATTCCTATCCACAATTCGTGACACATGATATGCCATTTCCTATCTCCAGCAATATCTTTTAACATAGACCTTAAACCAAAAGGGAGGCCTTTTTTATTATATGAGTAAAGCACAAACTGAAGACTCAACCATTCAGGATTATGATTTTCTACCCATTTTTTCGCATACTGCTTTTTCTTAGATCTATTCCAATCTCCTGGTATTCTATATACTTGTATATCACTCCCATCAGATGCTTGTTTTTCTGTCTGGACAGTATTTACAAAATAATCATTTAAAGCTAAAGCCCCAACAATAATGCCTTGCTTCACTAATTCACATGCTAATCGACGTGTATAATCTCCAACGCCATCCTTACCAGGTTCTAAACATCCACAAATAAAAATTATTTTCAAAAAATGAGTTTTTTAATTATGATTACTTTATTATATTTTTTTAACGCCCAACTCGAGTGCTTCCGAAAAAGTATAGGCAATATCTTGCAAACTCAAATTCTTACTTGACTCGTTCTTTTTTTTCACGAAATGAGCAAAATTACCAGGCATATAGCTCATAACATTAAGCATGGGTGTCTGCTTAAATTTAAGTTTAGGCTTTGAACCGTCGTTCACACTTATTACCGATAGCCCATGTTCAAGCATCGCCGCAACTGTTCCACTTTTTTCAATCACGAACATTGGATTTGTAGTGATTCCAAAAGTAGCCTTTTGAAGTTCGTATGAGACTTCTTCACTTTTTAATTCTCCTTTAGTAATAACTTTAATATTTTTTTTTTTAAATTCACTAATCCACTTATCTTTTTCATCTCCAGAATTTCCGACTAGAATCAGTCTACATTCCGATATGTTTTTGGATTCAAAATAATTATGCATTTCCTCAGCAAATATCTCAACTGGAGCTTTTGGGTGAATCATTCCAAAAATAACAAAATTTATTTGGCTCATATTAGATTTGGCGTCACTAATTTTTACTTTGTTAAATGGTATATTACTAAAAATTGGTAAATAGTTTGGACTTAATTTAAGTTTATGTAGTTGATACAAATAAAATTTCGTGTGTGTATGAACAACATCGAATTTTATCAAGTGAACTAATGCCTTTACAAGATACCTTTGAATGTTTCCAATAATTTTATATTTAAAGTGGTCGTTATCTTCTGAGTCCTAACCATAACTCATGAAACATGATATGCCATTTTCTTTCGCCACCAATTTCCTTTAATTGATTCGCCAATCTGAATGGTATACCCTTATCATTGTACGCGTAGGGTACAAACTGAACACTAAGCCAATCGGGGTTATTTTGTTCTACCCACGTTTTTGCGGAAAATGTTTTTTTAGCATGCGAAAATGTATGAGGAAGTCTGTATACTGAAATTGTTGTATGGTCCGATATTTGATCTTCTTTTTGGTCTGTATTCACAAAGCAATCGTGTAGAGCCAAAACGCCAACAGAAATGCCTTGCCTAATTAATTCACAACCCAACCGGCGTGTATAATCGCCAACGCCATCCTTACCAGGTTCTATACATCCACAAATAAAAATTATTTTCATAGTAACGTAATAAATAACTTCTTTAAATTAATTAGTGTTAACCATATTTTTAAATGAGCTTAAAATGAGTAAACATAATGATTTATAATACCCTAAGCTACATATATGTGAGGTATAGTATTTACTAAAAAAAATCCTTAAAGCATCTTTATCATAATTTAAAAGTATAGCCTGCCTAACAGCAAATTTAGATTTTCTTCGCTTTGCTAATTGTAACATCTTTTTATATTTAGAATCAACCGTCAAATTTTCTAAAATTAAATACGCTTTATACGCAGAATCGTCAGCATCTAAACTCATAGAAACTTCCGACAGGCGGTAAAGCGCTACATATTTATTAACGAAATACATCTTAGGTTCTGCCAAACCGATTCTAATACTCCAATCCATTTCCGTACCATTTCCGAGATCTCCTATAACACTTGTTTTACGCCAAGGAATACTCTTGGCTAATTCTGAATTCATCATAAATCCATCATTTGGAAACTGTTGGATAATACCCGCTTCAACGGATGGTAATTTTGACCCTTCGTATTTTTCAGTTCTATAATAATATTCATTTAACTGCGGGGAGTTTTCGTAATCAATAGTTCCCGAATCTGACATTAAATATTGCTTACCGAAAACAATTTTAATTAGAGCATCTTTTTTAAATACCTCAACCATAGTTTCAATCGCATCAGGTAACAGAAGGTCATCATCATGAAGGAGCACTACGTTATCACCTTTTGCATTTTTAAAAAGAAAGTTAGTGTTCTCGGTTTGTTTTAAGGCGGGTGTATGGTGATGGTATGATATGATTACTTCATCATTATTTTGTAAAGTACTCATCATAATTTCCGTTTTTTCATCGTTTGAATCATCACCAATAATAATTTCATAAGGTTTTACCGTTTGATTCAAACAAGATTCAATAGCCTGTTTAAGAAACTTTGGCCTATTATAAGTTGGAATACAAACTGATACTTTCATCGCGTTAGATTAATCATTTTTCTTCTAATCCTTGATCTCAATAAGGTTTTTATTTATTTGATTGAATTCGTAATTAAGAATGCTCGATGAGTGATATATACGCTGCAAAGATGAATTTTAGATGATATTCTATTTTCAAAACGCTGACTACAGAATAATTCATTTAGAATTAAAATATTACAAAAACAATTTTGATTATAGAAAAACCAATTTAAAGGACTACTAGGGGCTATAAAATAATTAAATACGGTTTTCATATTTTGATAGAAAAAATTAGGCTTTAATTGGACATTCTTTAATTTTTAAAAGGGCTTTTCAATACATTCAAAACCAGTAATAACAATGATTTATAGTATCCTAAGGTACCCATATGTGGCGTATGGTGTTTACTAAAAAATATTCTTAAAGCATCTTTATGGTGATTTAATTTTATAGCCTGCCTAACACCTAACTCAGATTTTCTCTTTAGCGCTAATTGTAACATAGGTTCATATTGAGGTGCTACTTTTAGATTTTCCAACATTAAATAAGCCTTGAATGCCGAATCAGAAGATGCGCTATTTGAAACCTCGGTAACTCTGTAAAGCGCCAGATATTTATTTACAAAATACATCTTAGGTTCTGCTAAACCTATTCTAATACTCCAATCCATTTCATTACCATTCCCGAGAAACCCTATGGAGGACTCCTTACGCCATGGAATACGCGTAGCCAAATCGACATCCATCATATAACAATCATTTGGAAATTGTTGTATAATTCCTGCCTCAATTGCCGATAATTTTGAGCCTTCATATTTTTCTGTTCTAAAATAAAACTCATTTAACTGAGGAGAGTTTTCATAATCTATTTCACCAGTTTCTGACATTAAATATTGTTTTCCAAAAACAATATTTACTGACGGGTCCTTTTCAAAAACCTTAACCATGGTTTCAATAGCTTCTGGCAAAAGAAGATCATCATCATGCAAAAGAAGTACTTTGTCTCCTTTTGCATGGTTGAAAAGAAAATTAGTATTATCAGCTTGTTTTAATGAGGGCACATGATGGTTATACGATATTATAACATCTTTATCAGTCTGAAATGAATCCATCATAATTTTGGTTCGATCATCTTTAGAATCATCTCCTATAACAATGTCATAGGGCAACATCGTTTGTTTTAAACAAGAATCAATAGCCTCTTTAAGAAATTCAGGTCTTCTATATGTTGGAATACATACTGATATTTTCATAATTTTTTATTTAAATTATTGGTTTGTTCATGTTATATAAACAGCTTATTATGGTTTTTTTATTGAAACAAGCGTTTATAAGATGCTTTGTAAATTAGGTCTCTTTTACGTTCTTTAATAAATTTGGCTGGAATACCAGCGACGACGTGATAGGGCGCTACATTTTTTGTAACTATAGAACCCGCCGCTATAACAGCCCCTTTTCCAATAGAAACCCCTGGCATAATCATGGCAGCCGTACCCACCCATACATAATCCCCAATAATAACTGGACGATTTCTGCCAGCAAAAGTCGGACTATCCATATCATGATCCGCTGTTAGTATCGTCACGTCTGAAGATATAGACACATTGTCCCCAATGCGAACCCCGCCTCTATTATCAATTCGGCAACGTGCGTTTACCACAGAATTTTCTCCAATAATTAATCCTTTTTTAAAATCGAATACACACCGCATAAAAAAAGTACTATGCTTACCAATAGTGAACTCCATAATGTTTGTATAATACCAATTACGAATAAAATGGCTGGGTATTGTAGAAATCCAATAGTTACAGATATACAGCTTAAGTTCAAACAACATGTTTCTTACATTCCTCATAACCTCATGTATTTAAGTTCCTTACATGGTGCAATTGCTCTGTATAACGCTCAATAAAATCACCCGCTATTTTGCTCATTTGATAGTCTTTTGCCCGTTTTTTACAGTTATTTGAAAATTGTTGATATGCTGCATCAGGCATATTTAAAATTTCCACAACTTTTTTTGAGAATTTTTCTTTATTGCCTGGTTCTATTAATAAGGTAGCATCAAGTTCAGAAAGTATATCTTTGGGACCTGGCACATCATAAGCCACCACAGGAATACCGCACGCTAATTGCTCTACAATAGCTAAACCAAAACCTTCAATATAACTTGGAAAAATTCCAACCTTGGCGTTATTTAATAATTTACAGAGTTCCATTGGTTTATATTTTGGTATAATGTTAAGTAACTTTCTATTTTCCATTTGAAAAAAGCTTTCTACCTTCGATGTTTCTTCAACACCTCCCAAAAGTTTCAATTCCTTTATTATAACTTCTGATTGTACCTGATTTACAATGGTGTTTAAATCTGTAATTCCTTTTCTCAGCGTCCAAGATGCTACAAACGACATGATATTAGGTTTTATATTAACATCGATTTCTCCAGCTTTTAAAATAAATTCATCAGAAATTCCATTTGGCAAAACGAACAATTTATCACGAGGAATACCCTTTTTTAAAAGAAATTTATATTCCTCCAAGTTCAAACAATGTACAAAATCTGCATATTTTATCGAATCATAGAGTTCTTTATTTCCTACTTTTTTTTGTAAAAAGCGGTATATATTTCCAATGCGTGTTTTAAATTTTATGTTCTGTGTTTTATCAAAATCTTCGAAAATAGTTTTGAATGGTTCTCGATTTTCAAAATCTCTGTACAGTGGTTGTAAACCATGCGATCTATATACCAAAAGCCCCTTAAAGTTAAAACTTTCTTTTGTAAACGGAATACAATTAAAATTGGCATCAATAATATCATACTCTTTAGCAATCACTTTTAATCTATTAAATATTTTAACCGTAAAAAGTGGGCCTAATATTTTTGACATGGCGCTTTGCCCATTGGGGTATAAATCTTCAAAAGCCAACGTATCAACGGTATGCCCCATGTTTTCAAAAGCATGTTTCAAATCAAAGTGTACTTTTGAGATTCCAAGCGTGTCACAAAAAGGACTTTGAAGTACAAATAAAATTTTTAAAGGTTTCATTATATGTTTTTATGATAAATTAAAAAATTAATATGAAATACATGAAACTTAAAATTGATTTAATAATATGATACCTAAATGACATAAAAATCAGTTTATTTTTATAACTCTTAAAACCTTTCTAACGGCCCTAACGAAAAAGTAAAAAAATGGAAACAATTGTGGATAGTTATTTCGAAATTTATATAAAAAATTTTGAAAGCCCTCTTTTTCAGTCCAACTTCCATTAATTAAATGAATAGCGTACGAATTATTATTTAAATACGCCGAATTCCCTACTAAAACATTTGAAGGTAAAATGAGCATATCTTCGCGTAATATTTGTTTTTCATCTATATATTTATAACCATATTCTATGGCCACCTTGCCTAATATAGCTCCAATTATTACTTCATTAGTTCTTTTTATACTGCTGTCGGCATTCAAAAATGACATGTTATGATATTCTTCTAAACAATCTTTTAAAAATGGATGCTTTGATTTGGCTGCCATAATTGCAGATAAAATACTAAATCCATCTATATCTTGTTCCCTATCTAAAGGTGAAAACGTGTCATCTAATTTTTTAACGCCCTCTGGGTAAAATAAACCAGGATGTACCTCGTGTGCACTAAAAAAATCGTGATGATACCAGGTATCTGGAAATGGTTTTAAAACCTTTACATCTGTATCGAAATATAAACCACCTTCAGTATATAACGCATAAAAACGGGTGTAATCGGCAACAAATGCCCATTTCTTTTGAATATAAGCTTGCTTTACAAACTCATTAGAATGTACATCAAAATTTTTTTCAGACCAACACTTAATCTCGTAATCGGGTAAAAATTTCTCCCAGGTACTAATGCAATTATTTATAAATGCGGATTTTTCAGCGCCCCCAAACCAACAATAGTGTATTTTTTTTGGAATCATTACAAATTATATTTGTTTATTAATTTAACGCTTAATTTCCATCCTACCAGTCCTCTTAATATTTTCAGCACTTTTCTATCAGGAAGTTTAAAACTTAAATCATGCTTTCTAAGGATTGCATGTACCTTACTCATTAAATGAGGGTGATGACTATAATTGGTATAAACAAAAAGACCCATATAATTTTCACAAATTTCTTTGTGCTTTAAATCATCGTTATATTGTAGAATAATGCCAATAATGATATCATAAGTCCTTAAAACCGATTCTATTGCTTTTGGTGATAGCGCTGAACTTATTCCTGTTCCTGTTTTCCTCCAAACCACATAGGCATCGGTTAACGATAATGCCTTATCTGCTTTATTGTAAACTCTAGCAAAATATTCACCATCTTGGTTTTTTAATATATGTTCATCCCAGCCACCTGAAAGCCTAACCAATTCTCTTGGCATTAAATGGCATAATGGACAATTAAAGCCACCTCCATTCCAAATATCAATTAACAATCCAATGGCAGGCTCATAATTGTGATCTATACTTCTAGTAGGGGACACCATGTCTCCATTAGTAAATAACATTTTAAGCGGCGAAAAAACAAATGATGTTTCGGTACCTTGTTTTTGTAACAACTCTACCTGCTTTTCTATAAGTTTTTTCGAACAATAATCATCCGCATCCATAAATTTAACATAGACTCCTGATGACTTTTCAAAGGCATAATTTCGGGCAGCGTTAGCGCCTTTACTTGGATTATGAAACAATTTAATATGATTGCTTAAAAAGGGGCTTACAATGTTAACCGACCCATCACTAGAATTGTCATCCACAATAATAACCTCGATATTATTATACGTCTGATCATTGAGTCTTTTTAAGGTTTCCGAAATATAGGCCGCAGCGTTATACATAGGGATACAAATAGACACTAATGGATTATCTTTATTTTGTTCAATCATGATGCTTCAAATATACTTTTTTATCATAAAAAACAAGATTGTAATCAGTATAAGTCTCATAATTTCGATAAACAGACTTTAACACTTGTTCTCCAATAGGGAATTTCGATGTGAAGCGCTTCTTTAATTTTAGCCTTATCCATAACGCTAAATTTAGGTCGTTTTGCGGGCGTTGGATACTCATCTGTTTTAATGGGCAGAAGTTTAATATTTGTTTCGCTTAAATCAAAAATAGCTTTTGCAAAATCATACCAACTAGCAACGCCTTCATTACTGTAGTGATACGTTCCATAGGTATCACATTGCTCTACAATCATTTTAATAATGAGTTCCGCTAAATCACCTGCGTAAGTGGGTGTTCCTATTTGATCGCAAACAACACTCAGGCTTTCTTTTTCTTTTCCTAGTCGTAACATGGTTTTAAGGAAATTATTTCCATATTCACTATACAACCAAGATGTTCTTAAAATGATGTGTTTTTCTAATTTGCTGGCTGCCATTTCCCCATTCAATTTTGTTTTTCCATAAACAGATAGGGGTTTAGCGGAGTCTTGTTCCTTATATAAATTGGCCTTATGACCATCAAAAACAAAATCGGTTGAAATTTGTATGAGTGTTGCGTGATGTTTTTTACAGGCTTTAGCTAAATGTATGACGCCCATTTCATTTACTTTTTTTGCCAATTCCGTTTCTGATTCTGCTTTATCAACGGCGGTGTAAGCCGCACAATTAATACAGTAATCTATTGAATTTGAATTGAAAAAAGCATCAACATCAGAGGTGTTTGTGATATCCAAATCATCGACATCCACATAAATAAACTTATAATTTTCTAAATGTTTTGAGGTATCTTTTAAACAAGATGCGAGTTGACCCTTACCTCCTGTTACTAAAACCGTTTTCATAGTAATGCTTTATCGAAGGTTGGTAGTATTTGGTCTTTTTCAGAAATAATATGTTCGTTAATTGGTAATGCCCAATCGATATTTAGAGTTTCGTCATTATATAAAATACCGCCTTCAGACGCTTTACTATAAAAATTATCACATTTATAAAAGAATTCAGCGGTTTCACTCAAAACAGCGAAACCATGGCCAAAACCTCTGGGTATAAACATCTGCTTTCTATTCGTACTACTTAACTCTATGGCTATAAATTGTCCAAATGTTGGTGATTTTTTTCTTAAATCGACGGCTACATCTAAAACCACACCACTTAAAACTCTTACCAATTTAGCTTGAGCATGCTCTCCAGTCTGATAATGCAATCCTCTAATAACCCCTCGAGAGGAAAACGATTGATTATCCTGAACAAAATTTACAGGTGCACCAATTCCGGTATTAAACTTTACTTTGTTAAAAGACTCCATAAAATAACCCCGATCATCTTCGAAAACCGTTGGTGTTATAATAAAACAGTCTTTAAGCTTTGTTTCTTCAAACCTCATTGATTTTTATTTAATATGCCTAATAAATTTTTACCATAACCACTTTTCATAAGTGGTGATGCTAGTTTTTTTAGTTGCTCCTTATTTATGAAACCCATTTCGTAAGCGGCTACCTCGATAGCACCTATTTTGAGACCTTGGCGTTCTTCGATAACCTCAACAAACTGTGACGCTTGCATTAATGATTGAAACGTTCCTGTATCTAACCAGGCTGTTCCCCTGTCTAATATACTCACGCTGAGCTTTTTTCTTTCCAAATACACTCTATTAACATCGGTGATCTCCAATTCGCCCCTTTTGCTTGGTGCCATATTTTTAGCAATATCAACCACGTCGTTATCGTAAAAATAAATTCCAGGAACCGCATAATTAGATTTTGGCTCTTTGGGTTTTTCCTCTATACTAACTGCTATACCGTCGTTATCGAACTCTACTACGCCATAGCGCTCTGGATCATTAACGCGGTAAGCGTATACAATACCCCCGTCGGGATCATTATTGGATTGCAATAATTTCGCTAAACCAGTGCCATAAAAAATATTATCCCCCAGAATTAAAGCCACTTTATCAGATCCAATAAAATCTGCTCCGATAATAAAAGCTTCGGCTAGTCCGTTTGGAGCTTCTTGTACAGCATATGAAAAAGAACATCCATATTTTTTACCATCACCTAATAAATCCCTAAAAAGTGGTAGATCTTTTGGTGTGGAGATTATTAAAATGTCTTTTATGCCTGCATACATCAAGGTAGATAACGGATAATAAATCATGGGTTTATCATATATGGGCATCAATTGCTTACTTACCGTTAATGTTAAAGGATGTAATCTTGTTCCTGATCCTCCAGCTAGAATGATTCCTTTCATGCGTTGATTTAATTTTGTTTGTATTGCTCGTTATAATAATCCTGATAAGCACCAGAAGTGACATTGTGTAACCAAACTTCATTTTCTAAATACCAAACGATGGTTTTTTCTAAACCTTCTTCAAATGTTACGGACGGCTCCCAACCTAATTCTTTGTTTATTTTTGACGCATCTATAGCATATCTTAAATCGTGACCAGGTCTATCCTTCACATAAGTAATAAGTGCTTCGCTTTCGCCTTTTGTTCTGCCCAATTTATTATCCATTAATCTGCATAACAATCGTACTAAATCAATGTTTTTCCATTCATTAAAACCGCCAATATTGTAGGTTTCAGTGTTTTTACCTTTATGGAAAACAAGGTCTATGGCGCGTGCATGATCTTGTACAAACAGCCAATCTCTGGTATAATTACCATCTCCGTATACTGGAAGTGGCTTATTTTGAATAATATTATGTATAAATAGCGGTATTAATTTCTCTGGAAAGTGATTTGGACCATAATTATTGGAGCAGTTTGTAATTACGTAAGGCAGCCCATAAGTTTCTCCGTAGGCTCTGACAAAATGATCGGAACTTGCTTTTGATGCTGAATAAGGTGAGTTGGGGTCATAAGAGGTGGATTCTGTAAAAAGACCTGTTTGTCCTAAAGAACCATACACCTCATCTGTACTCACATGATAAAAACGTTTACCATCATAATTATTTTTCCATAAGAATTTTGCCGCATTAAGCAGATTGACTGTTCCTATAATATTTGTTTTTACAAATGCCAATGGATCCGTTATCGACCTGTCTACGTGAGATTCGGCAGCTAAGTGTATCACACCGTCAAATTCATGTTTTAAGAATAAGGTGTTGATAAAATCCATATCATTAATATCTCCCTTAATAAAAAAATAATTTGAAGCCGTTTGAATATCTACTAGATTCTCCAAATTGCCTGCATAGGTTAAGGCATCTAAATTATAAATTTGATAGTTGGGATACGTATTAACTAACCGCCTTACGACATGAGAACCTATAAAACCGGCCCCTCCGGTTACTAATATTTTCATATAAATTATTTATGATCGTTTGTTTTACTATTTTTTAATTTTTAAAAGAACGAAAATAAAAAAAACAGACGATGCCCGCAATTAATACTGAAGTAATCCAAATTAAACCATTATTATTAGTTGATAGGTTGATAGGTTGATAGGTTGATAGGTTGATAGGTTGATAGGTTGATATGGGTTTAAATATTTTTAAATCACATACTCTTAAAGAATTAAAAATCCACTTCATAGAATATGACTTATAAAAAACGTTGTCTCAATAGCTGTTTATAACGGACTTGTCATGAAAAAAATTTTAGCCCAATACTTGATTTTATTATAGCTATCATTTAATTTTATGTACCGTTTTATTATTTTTTAGCTTTCAAAAAATAATACCATTTGAGATTATTATGACCGATTAGGAGAGTTTTTCGTAGCCATAACTATATTGTCCCGCTTTTCCTATATTAACATCATTAAATACAATCATTAGAGGATTTAATCTCTTATCTTTTCCTACTTCATTAATCATTTTTACTTCTTCTTTTTTAGTGTAATTATATCTCACAACATATAACGTTGAGTCTACAAAATTAGCTAAGGAATAAGCATCCGCAACTTTACCGATAGGAGGCGTATCAATGATAATATAATCGTAAGTTTTTTTAAGTTCTGAAATTAATATCTCAACGCGTTTATTAAGCATCAACTCACCTGGATTTGGAGGAATAGCTCCTGAACCTATAAAGAAAAGGTTTTTTTCTTCGCTATGAGGTACAACAATATCCTCGATACTCATGTTTGGATCGACTATAAAATCTGTAAGACCATATTCATAAGCCAGATTAATATCTGTCATTAATTTAGGAACTCGTAAATCAAAACCTAAAACAACCACTTTTTTTCCAGTGATTGCTAAACTTGCTGCGACATTAATAGAAACGAACGTTTTGCCCTCTCCTTGTTTACCTGAGGTCACCATAATTACTTGGTTATTATTTCCTTGAAGTAAAAATTTGAGATTATGTCTCATCAATCTAAATAATTCAGCAGCCGGGGTTGTATTAGTTCCTGTTACTACTAGTGCAGTATCCGTTTTACTATTACCTAAATTACCGAGTATAGAATTACTTGTTACGTCTTCAATATCCTCTCTACTTAATATATTGGTATTTAAAATGCCTTTGGCAAAAATCCACATAAAAGGAATGAAGAAACCGAGTAGTATGGCACCCAAATAAACTGGCGTTTTAGCACCATTTATAGGATAGCTCGTTGCTTTTGGAGCTTCAATGATTCGAGTATCAGAAAATGGGACGCTAATAGATAACGCTTCCTCTTCTCGTTTTTGTAACAGAAAAAGATACAAATTCTGCTTTATACCTTGATCTCTTGTAATTTCTAAAAGTGCTCTTTCGGCTCTAGGAACTGAAGAAATTTTGCCTCTGTATTGAGACGCTCTATTCATTAAATCTCTTTGAGACCTAACAAGTTGACTTTTTATACTTCTAACATTTTGTAAAATTGTATTTTTAACCTCTATTAGTTGACGTTCCATTTGGGGCAGCATTGGGTTTCCGGTTCCAGAAGCATTAATAAGATTTTTTCTGTTTTGAACTTCTGCGTTGTACGTTGAAATAGCCCCTATAAGCACTGGACTATCTATATTGTAAGCACTAATTGGCGTAAAGCTTTGATCTGAAGACTGTTCCAAACTACTTTCTAATGCATTTATAGTATTTATTTGAATGCGTAAAGCATCAAGCTCCCGATCCACTTCATCAGCCAAACTAACAAAGCGAGAAGCATCGGATTCCACACTTATTAAATCATTGGTCTGTTTATAGTTTTCAACGTCCTTTTCAGCAACGTTAAGATCGTTTACTAACAATTCTAAGCGTTCATCAATTAATTTTAAGGTGGATTGTGCCAGAAAGTTTTTATTTTCAGCAGAGTTCTCAGCATACACTTGTATGAGCTTATTAATAACGTCTACAGCTCTTCTTGGTATGGCATCTGTTATTGATATTTTAACAAGTGATCCCTCATTAGAATTAGAAACACTTAATCTATTATTGAATCCACCAGCTAATGCACTGGCATTTCTAAATCTCACCAAAACTGGATCTAATGAACTAACATTTAAATTATTAGTTGTTAATTCAATATGGAATTCTCCAAATACTGTACTGACTTTATCTCCAAAATTATGAGTACTTGTTTTAACATTTTCATCATCAATAAATTTTTCTATGCGATAACTAGTGTCATCAATTATAATGATATTACCCAATGTACCATATTGCAATAATGGGATACTATCATTTAAAACAACTTTAAATGGCACTGTTTTTTCATATATTTCAATTTCATCAAATCGTCCTTGCACATAGTAACCAACAGAAAAACCCAACTCTTTTATGGTTTGTTCCATAATATCGTAAGATTCTAGCACACTTATTTCGTCTCCAATATTTTTGGAATTTTTAATTAATCCGAGATTACCCATGGATTGCATGCCTTGAGAATCACCGGCTTCTTTGTCATTCAATAAAATTTTACCACTCGCATAATATTCAGGTGTTACATTATAACGCAAGTAAAAAAAAGCAAAAACAATACAGATAATGGCTCCGATTAAAAACAAGTACCAGTAGCGTAAATAATTTAATATGATTTTGAAAATATCTTTTTCCATAATTATTTATAAACTAAAAATTTAATTTTAGATAAACGTTAATATCTTTTTGATTACTAATAATCAAAGTAACATCTTTTTTTTCAAAATACAAAGGAATTCGACGTGTTGAGGAGGGAATAATAATTAATTTGAACATTGTGTCATTACAAAATGTTTTTAATACAGATATCGTAATTATTGTGAGCTCTTTTTTTAGTTATAAATTAAATTTTAAACGACCTTTCGTAGTTTTTCGTTAATAGTTCCTTCCATTTTATCCAATAGAACTGGAACGTTACTTTTACTAACCCATTTAAGAACGTCTGAGTTATTATTTAACAACCAATTTTCTTTACCCATTAGTTTTCTAGACATTAATTTAGACAGTACAGACAAATCATTACTCTCTTGCCCCATCCAACCTTTTACAATATCAATCTCTTCATCTCTTACCAATGCAGGTTTTCCGTTTAAAAATAAATACGACTTAACATCGGATACTCCAAAAACAATGCCTCTATAGCGTTCTGGGATATTTAAGAAAACATAAGACTGAAATAAAGACTTTTCTAAAACTCTTTCTTGACCGCTCCAATATTTAACTTCTTTTATAATTGGATTAAAAACATCAATATTCATTTTAGCCAATGTCTCAGATACTTTTTTTTCCTGATTTCTTTTTACATGTAATACAAACCAACTCATATATCTTATTTTTAATTTATATTTAATTTAATAGGCCTTTTCTTCGCCGTTTAAAGCATTGAAAATGGTTAAGAAAATAATTTTAAAATCTAATAGAAAAGACCATTTTTCGACATACATAATATCCAGTCTGATTCTATTTAAAATATCAGAGGGTTTTATAATTTCACCTCGATATCCTTTTATTTGAGCTAAACCTGTAATTCCAGGTTTAACGAAATGACGAACTAAATATTTATCTACAGATATTTCGTAATCTGTTGTATGTTGCTCCATATGTGGACGAGGTCCTACAACGCTCATATCGCCAATAAATACATTAAAAAATTGTGGTAATTCATCAATACTTGTTTTTCTCAATATTCTACCAATACGTGTTACACGTCTATCATTCTTCGTCGCCATCTTAGTGTTAGCGTCTGCGGTTGTGGTCATCGATCTAAACTTAATACAACCAAATTTTTTACGTTTAAGTCCATGACGATTCTGTATAAAAAATAACGGTCCTGGAGACTCCATTTTAATAAGAATATAAAGTATCGGAATTAACCAAGACAACAATGTTAGAATCACAAAAGATGAAAAAACAATATCGAAAGCACGTTTTGCCATACGCCCAAACTCAGCATCTAAAGGCACCGTTCTAAGATCTAATACAGGTATATTATCATATTTTTGAACAGTCATTGCCTGCGTGAAAATATCTTTATTATCTGGTATTATTTTTAGCTTTATTAAATTATTGTCGGCAAAATTTATAAGATTTTGCATGTCTGCTTTTGAGAGTTTGGCTGCGGTACAGTAAATTTCATCTACTCTATTATCAATAATGTATTTAAAACAATCGAGCATGCCACCCAAAAACGTTGGACTTTGCGAAGGATTATCATCAAAAAATCCACAATAACGATATCCGTAATAAGGATTATCAAACACTTTTCTTATTTTCTTTAAATTTTTATCACGTCCGATAACAACGACATTAACATAGTTACCACCACTTAATCTGTAATTTCTTATCATCGTATAAAAAATCAACCTATACGTTGTGAAAAGCACACACATTAATAAGAAAATAAGCAGATGATATTGAATGGAGTCAGGCAAATTTCTACTTATTCCAAACCATGAAAAATACGCAAGACCATAAATTAAATAGAGATAAAACATCTTTTTTATATTGGTCATAAATTTCTCCTTACGCGCTGTTGGATAGAAATTTAATGCGGATGTTATAATAAGCCATGAGATATTATAAAACAAAATGCTTGGAAGATTCGAATACGTTTCAGGAGTCATAAAAAACAGGACACTGTTTATTATAATCAAATGAATTAATATTGAAAAGGGTATTATTAAATAAGAGTAACTCCTTGTTTTCATAAAGCAATCTATTTATAAAAAATTCAAAACCTTATTTAGGCTTTGAACCATACGTAATCAAAGACAATTATATCTCTAAAAACAATCCATATACCAAGCATAATTTCTTTAAAGCTTTAGTAATATTTTATTATAATTTTGCTATTAATCAAACTTAAGTATCGATAAACTTTCTCTACTTAACCCTACAAAAAAACGCAGAAAAAAACGAAGTAAAAATATATTTCTGTACATAGCTATTATTTTCGTTGAATGACATTTTAGGATAACTACTTTTTTTGTTTTATAGACAAAGAACATTTTTATAACGCTTAATGACAAACACTAGAACTCAAGATTTTTTAAAATACAGAAATCTACCCACTATAGCTTGCTCCGTGATAAAGTATAAATCAGTAATGAAAAAGTAAAAAGGAAGGAGTGCAACTTTATTTAATAAAGATATGTTAAGCATACAAGTATTTTAAAATTATTCGTTGCCTATACATTTATATTTGATCCCGTTAAATGAATGTCCTGTTTTTTTAAATTTAAGTATGGCTACTAAAATTATTTTTAAAAGAATATATACCTAAAAAAAACATCATTTCATTTAGCTATAAAAAAATCAAGAACTAATTCATGAAAATTTTTATGTGTTATTATATAATTACCAATAAATATGATTAATTTTGTTTAATAAACTACAATAAAAAATGAACAATATTCAGGTTAACTTTAGTATTAAAGATTTAGAGAATCTTACAGGTATCAAAGCACATACCATACGAATATGGGAAAAACGTTATAATTTATTAAGCCCTAACCGGTCTGAAACAAACATCAGAAATTATAGCCTTAGCAGCTTCCAAAAGCTCTTAAATATATCTTATTTAAATAATAATGGTATTAAAATTTCTAAAATTGCAAGTCTAAAAGAAGAAGAAATACCTATAAAGGTTAGAGAAATAGCCTCTAGAGCCAAAATGGAAGACCATGCTATAAACGCACTAAAAATGGCCATGATCAATTTTGATCAGGTGGCCTTTTACAAAACATATAATAATTTAATTGAAAGCAAAACGTTTAGTGAGGTTTTTTATTCTACATTTCTTCCTTTACTTAACGAAATTGGTTTACTTTGGCAAACGAATACCATAACACCAGCTCATGAACATTTTTTATCTGTTCATATTAAACAAAAAATATTATTAAATATTGAAAGACTTCAAAGTTTAGAACCTAGACCTTCAAGTAAATCCTATATATTATTTTTACCAGATCATGAAATTCACGATATTGGTCTATTATTTATTAATTATCAATTAAGAAGTAAAGGGTATCATACTATTTTTTTAGGCGAAAGTATGCCTATGGAAAGCTTAACAGATCTTCATGAATTTTTTGATGAAATAACGTTTATATCGTATTTCACAGTTCGGCCAGAAACCGAAGAGATGTTAACTTATATCCAAAATTTTGATAAATTATTACTAAATAAAGATAATACCAAATTCATGCTACTGGGTCCAAAAGTGGCTGAATTAAAAGGAGTTAAACTTCCTAAAAAAGTTTTTACATTTAATTCTATTGAAAATTTAGTTAAAGAATTTTAAATTAGTTTTATATTGTTTAACTTTTATATATATTTGTTGAACAAATGAGGAAAACTATAACAGTAATTGGTTCAGGATTTTCATCCTTAGCTGCATCTTGTTACTTAGCAAAGGCAGGATACGACGTCACTATATTTGAAAAAAATAAAACCATTGGGGGTCGTGCTAGACAACTAAAAAAAGAAGGTTTTACTTTTGATATTGGGCCCACTTGGTACTGGATGCCTGATGTTTTTGAACGTTTTTTTGCTGATTTTAACAAGAAACCTTCAGACTACTACACACTTGAAAAATTGAACCCAGCTTATAGCGTTTACTTTGGAAAAGACGACTATATTACTATAGAGGATACTTTAGAAAAAATTTCAATCGCCTTTGAGGAAGAAGAACCTGGCAGCTCCATAAAACTCAATAAATTTATTGATAATGCAAAAAGCAATTATAATATAGCGATAAAAGATTTAGTTTATAATCCTGGTGTGTCTCCCCTAGAGCTAGTGACTCCAGCAACCATAAAAAAAATTAATCAATTTTTTAGCAATATAAAACGAGATGTTAGAAAAGAATTTAAAAATGATAGATTAGTTAAAATTCTTGAATTTCCTGTTTTATTTTTAGGCGCAAAGCCAAGTGACACCCCATCGTTTTATAGTTTTATGAACTATGCTGACTTTGCTTTAGGCACTTTTCACCCCAAAAAAGGGATGTATCAAGTTATTTTGGCTATTGAAAGTTTAGCTAATGAATTGGGCGTAAAGATAAAAACAGAAGCACCCATTGAAAGCATACTAGTAGAAAATAATATGGCAAAAGGTGTTGTTTCTAATGGCAAAGAATACTTATCAGACCTTGTTGTTAGCGGTGCAGATTATCACCATACTGAAACGTTATTAGACCAGAAATATAGACAGTATTCTGAACGCTATTGGAGTAAAAAAACATTTGCACCGTCCTCACTCCTATTTTATGTTGGTTTTGATAAAAAACTTATAAATGTCAATCATCATACATTATTTTTTGATGTAGATTTTGATGTCCATGCAGAAGATATTTATGATCATCCTAAATGGCCTGAAAATCCTCTTTTTTACGCAAGTTTTCCAAGTAAAACAGATTCCAGCACTGCTCCAGAAGGTAAAGAGGCTGGTATATTTTTGATACCCTTAGCTCCTGGTTTAGAAGATACCGAAGCATTGAGAGCACTTTATTTTAATAAAATAATTACGCGTTTTGAAAATTTAACTTCTCAAAATGTAAAAAAACATATTATATTTAAAGCATCTTTTTGTTTGAATGATTTTATTGAAGATTATAATTCATACAAAGGAAATGCATATGGTATGGCAAACACACTATTACAAACGGCCTTTTTAAGACCCAAGTTAAAAAGTAAAAAAGTTAAAAATCTATTTTTTACTGGACAACTTACTGTTCCAGGACCAGGCGTACCACCATCGCTCATTTCTGGAAAACTAGTAGCTGATTTAGTAACAAAACACCATTAAGTAGATGAAAGTATTATTTGATACGGTTTCTTATAATTGTAGTAGGTTAGTGACAAAAACTTATAGTACATCATTTTCATTGGCTACAAAAATGCTCTATAAATCTATAAGATTCGACATTTATAATATATATGGCTTTGTGCGTTTTGCCGATGAAATTGTAGATTCTTTTCATGATTATGATAAAGAAACGCTTTTTAATAGATTTTCTGAAGATTTAGAACATGCTCTAAAAGATAAAATTAGTCTAAATCCTATTTTGAATTCGTTTCAGCATACTTTCCATAAATACAATATTGATAAATCGTTAGTTGATGCCTTTATGAAAAGCATGCGCCTGGATTTACACAAATCGGAATATTTAACCGAAGAAGAGTATAAAGCTTATATTTATGGATCTGCTGATGTGGTTGGGCTGATGTGTTTGAAAATTTTTGTAAATGGTGATGATGCTAAATATAAGGAGCTTAAAGACACCGCCATGTCATTAGGTTCTGCGTTTCAAAAGGTTAATTTTTTAAGAGATTTAAAAGCAGACTTTGAAGGTTTAGATAGAACCTATTTTCCGAACACAGATTTAAATAATCTGGATGAAATATCAAAACAAGCTATTATTGATGACATTGAAGCTGATTTTGAAAAAGGCCTTTGTGGCATACAGAAACTACCCATAGAGGCAAAATTTGGTGTTTTTATGGCTTACAGATATTACCACCAATTATTAAAAAAACTAAAAAAAACACCAGCTTTACAAATAAAAAATGCGCGAATAAGAGTTTCAAATCCAAAAAAAATAGAACTATTAATGCGCAGTTATGTCAAATATCAACTAAAATTAATGTAAATTTAAGTTATGCAAATAGTACTTTGGATCTTTGTTTTTTTAGCAACGTATTGCTTTATGGAATTTATGGCGTGGTTTACTCATAAATATATCATGCATGGTGTTCTATGGAGTTTACATAAAGACCATCACAAAAAAGATCACGATAGTTGGTTTGAACGCAATGATGCATTTTTCATCTTTTATGCTGTTGTAAGTATTGGTTTTTTCTTGCTTTGGAAGTATGAAGGTTTATGGTTTGGGCTACCCATTGGAATAGGTATTTTCGCATACGGACTCTCTTATTTTTTTGTACATGATATTTTTATTCACCAACGTTTTAAATTATTCAGAAATGCCAACAACTGGTATGCTAAAGGTGTAAGACGTGCTCACAAAATTCATCATAAACACTTAGGTAAAAAAGATAGCGAGTGTTTCGGAATGTTGTTTGTACCATTTAAATACTTCAAAAAATAGAATTTCAAAATTAAATGAACAACCCTTCCCATTTCGATTATGTTATTATTGGAAATGGTTTGGCTGGATTACAATTGGCATTAAAATTGGCTTCCGATGTATTTTTTGATGATAAACAGATTGCTTTAATTGACCCATCAGAAAAAAATATCAACGATAAAACTTGGAGTTTTTGGGAAAAAGAGCCATCTCAATGGAATCATATTACACAAAAACATTGGAAACGAACTTCAGTATTAACTTCTAAAAAAAAAATTGATTTAGAACTTGAGCCTTATACCTATAAATCCATCCGTTCTATAGATTTTTATAACAATGCAAAAGAAAAGCTAAACCTCAGCAATCACATTCATTTTATAGTAGATACTGTAATTTCAGTGAAAGAAAATGATCAGGTAATCATTGAAACTGAACATAACAACTACACAGCTTCACATGTTTTTGATAGTAGAATTCCAAATAAATTCTCCAAATTGTCATCAAACTATATCAATATTATACAACATTTTAAAGGCTGGGTAATTAAAACCAAATACGATACTTTTGATGAAAACAAAGTCACGATGATGGATTATCGCTTAAAAGACGGTGAACAAACCACATTTACTTATGTTTTACCTTTTTCAAAAAATGAAGCTCTAGTAGAATTCACCTATTTCAATGCAACTATTGTGGATGAAAAAGTTTATGATAATTATATTGAATCTTACATTTCCAACTATCTAAAAATTGATAATTATACTATAGTTGAAACTGAAATGGGACAAATACCAATGACAACTTTTCCGTTTGAAAGTTTCAATACAAAAAAAATAACAAAAATTGGTACTGGTGGTGGTTGGGTAAAGGGATCCACAGGTTATTCATTTAAAAATACCGAGAAAAAAGTCAGCACCATTATTGACAACCTTAAAGCGAACAAAACCCCTTCTAACGGTTTATTCAAAGTAAAATATAAGTTTTACGACAGAATATTTTTAAAAGTTTTAAAAGATGAAAATCATAAAGGAGAATGGATATTCCAACAATTTTACGATAAAAATTCTGTACAGACGATGTTTCGCTTTTTAGACGAAGAGTCTACCTTTTTTGAAGAACTAAAAATTATGTGGTCATTATTCTCATGGTCTTTTATAAAAGCTTTTTTTAAGACACTTTAATTCACAACATTAATAGGGTTTCCATTTAAAAAGGCTTCCAAGTTTCCCACTGTAATATTTAATAATCGCGTTCTGGCTTCTATAGGAGCCCAAGCAATATGAGGCGTTATGATGCAGTTTTTTGCTTTTAATAATGGATTACTGGATTTAATTGGTTCTTCTGAAACTACATCAATAGCGGCGCCAGAAACTTTTCCGGAATTTAAAGCATCCGCTAAATCTTGCTCAACAACCAAACCGCCTCTAGCAGTATTTATTATCATTACACCATCTTTCATTTTTAAAATGTTCTTTGAATTAACTATACCTGCTGTACTCTCAAAAAGCGGACAATGTAAACTTATAACATCAGATTTTGAAAACAACTCCTCAAGTTCAACCTGTTTGCAAGAAACAGTTTCTAATTCTGGTTTTTTACTTCTATTATTGAATAAAATATTTAAACCAAAAGCTTGAGCAATTTTAGCTGTAGCTTGCCCTATATTTCCAAAACCAATAATTCCCAAAGTTTTCCCTTTGAGTTCAATTAACGGTGTATTCCAAAAGCAAAAATCAGAAGACCTCTCCCATTTACCATCAAATACGGCATTACTATGGTTACTAACATGATGACACATCTCCAACAATAAAGCCATTGTAAATTGTGCTACTGCCATGGTACTATACGATGGAACGTTAGTTACTATGACACCTAATTCTTTGGCGATTTTTACGTCTACAACATTATACCCTGTGGCTAAAACACCAATATATTTTAAATTTTCAGATTTACTTATTACTTCTTTTGATAAAGGTGTTTTATTAGTAAAAACAATTTCAGCATTACCAATTCTTTTTAGAATTTCTTCATTAGTAAATGGTGTTCTATCATATATTTTTAAATCACCAAGTCTTTCCAATGTCTCCCAACTAAGGTCTCCTGGATTTAATGTGTAACCATCTAAAACGACTATTTTCATATTTTTTTCTCTATAATAAATTTTAGTATCAATTTACATCAAATATAAAATTACCTTTTTTAATATAAAGATGGAATAAGGGTTTTTTTATGTTTCAAAATGAGATGCGCCAAAGTAAAAAGGCACAGTTTCAAAATTGAAACTGTGCCTCGTGTATAACATCACTGTATGTTCTATTCTTCTTCATCAGAAATTTTCTCTTTCTTTTCTTCCGATTCTAGATCAGATAACATATTATGCTCTTGCAATAAATTATACCATTGGATAACCTTTTTTATGTCACTAACATATACTCTATCTTCGTCATAATCTGGCAAAACCTCAAAAAAATATTCTTCTAATTTATCCTTACTATCTTTAGGTTTAACAGAAGTTTGCTTACCATTTTCTTTCTTTTTTATTTTTTTAAAAACGTCTTTTAACGGTATTTCTTCTGTTAAAGTATAAATAGCAATTTCGCTTAGCACACTCACGTTTTGTTGTACACTAACCGATAAGCGTTTTTTGTCCATTAATGATTCAGCTACAAATCCTCCTCGCGTTTGAGCCACTAATTTATATAATCCAGGTTTTCCTGAAATTGATAGTACTTTGTCTAAACTCATAAATATCATGTATTGAAAGGCGCAAATATCATCTGTTTAATAATGCTTTGCAAATATTATTTTCTCTTTTTTTGATTAGGAAAGCGCATTCTATAATCTACATTTATCTTTCCTTTTGAAATATTATTAAGTCTGCCTTTTATTAGCCGTTTTTTTAAAGAAGATAGTTTATCAGTAAATAATATACCTTCAATATGATCGTATTCATGTTGAATAACACGAGCAATTAAGCCCTCAAACGTTTCAGTATGCGGTTTAAAATTTTCATCAACATATGCAATAGTAATCTTTGGTTGCCTAAACACATCTTCTCTAACATCTGGAATACTTAAGCAACCTTCATTGAAAACCCATTCATCACCCTCTTCGTTTATTATTTTCGCATTGATAAATACGCGTTTAAAACCATGTAATTGTTTCTGTTCTTCTTCAGATAAATCCTCATCTTCTGAAAAAGGGGTTGTATCAACTAGAAACAATCGGATGGGTAATCCAATTTGCGGAGCAGCAAGACCTACTCCAAAGGCATTATACATAGTCTCGAACATATTCACTAAAAGTTCATCTAAATTTGGATAATCTTTTGAGATATCGCTTGCTACTTTCTTTAAAACTGGATCGCCGTATGCAACTATTGGTAAAATCATTATTCTACTTTCTCTTATGGTTTTCAAAAATACAATTCTTAATAATGACTGAAAAATTTAAACTGAAAATCTACATTATAACTTTAGTTATTTAGAATATAAATAACTTTGAAGAATAAGTGTTGCACTTATTTCATCAATCAATGCTTTATTTTTACGTTGATTTTTTTTCAACCCACTATCAATCATGGTTTGGAAAGCCATTTTAGAAGTGAAACGTTCATCAACTCTAATAATAGGTACCAACGGAAATTGTTTTTTTAGCTTCTCTAAAAATGGTAAAATAAGTGCTTCACTCTGGGATGGGGTATTATCCATTTGTTTCGGCTCACCAACTAAAAATAATTCTACTTCTTCTTTACTCTTATAGTCTTTTAAAAAAACTAAAAGCTCTTTAGTATTAACTGTGGTAAGGCCTGATGCAATAATCTGCAACTCATCAGTTACTGCCAATCCTGTTCTTTTCAAACCGTAATCAATTGCTAAAATCCGACCCATTTTATTATTTTAAACAAAAGTAATGCAATAAATAAAAAAGACCGTCTTTACAGACAGCCTTTCTTCAATAGTTTAACCTTATTATTAATATTTGAATATGATCTTTTAAGCTTTAGACGCTTTATTTATTTGAGGGAATAACAATTTAATATTATCAACTTTTTTTTCGTTTACTCTATTTAAATAGATTCTAATATCACTATTAGTTCGGGCAATCGCTTCTTTTAATTCTGTACCGTTAATCAACAAAACAGCTTCCTTTTCATTTTCGATACTTACAGTATCAACTAAAACGTCATCGTTCATTTCAGAAACAGAAATTACATTATTAACTTTAACTTCAACAGTTTCACTTTGCGCATTCCCTATAGAGGTGATAAGTAATAAGGTTAATAATATGTAAAAATTTGTTTTCATTATTTCGTTTTGTTTGATGGGACAAATATATATACAGACTAAGCATTAGCTACAATAAATTAGCTGTAACCCCTTAGATTTTCGTTGATAAGAGAAGCTACTTATTTTGTCGATAAATAGGTAAAGTGTATGATTTAGCCATTTAAAAACAGATGTCATGCTGTTTATCGGTATATGGTTTTACTTTAAAGAAGAATTGAACTTCTGCATTCTATAAAATGCGCACAAAATCGGTTAAAAACATTCAAATTTTCAAAGCTATTATTATATTATTTCATTCCATTTTTAATAGATACCTGTTATATTTGTCCAAAATAAACATAACAATGACAGAATTACAGCAAACCATAGAACAAGCATGGGAAAACAAAGCCCTTTTAAAAGAAGAAAAAACAACTTCAGCCATTAGAAAAGTTATCGACTTACTAGACAAAGGCGAATTAAGAGTTGCTGAACCTATTGAAGGAGGTTGGCAGGTTAACGAGTGGGTGAAAAAAGGTGTGGTATTATACTTCCCCATTCAAAAAATGGAAACTATTGAATGTGGACCTTTAGAGTTTCATGATAAAATACCTCTAAAAAAAGGGTATGCTGAAAAGGGAATTCGTGTTGTGCCTCATGCCGTAGCTAGACATGGTGCCTATATTTCTCCAGGTACTATTTTAATGCCAAGTTATGTTAATATTGGAGCTTATGTTGATCAAGGCACTATGGTGGATACTTGGGCGACCGTTGGTAGTTGTGCACAAATAGGAAAAAATGTACACTTATCTGGTGGCGTAGGTATTGGTGGTGTTTTAGAACCTTTGCAAGCTGCTCCAGTAATTATTGAAGACAATGTTTTTGTTGGAAGTCGTTGTATTGTTGTAGAAGGTGTAAGAGTTGAAACTGAAGCTGTTTTAGGAGCCAATGTCGTTTTAACCATGAGCACAAAAATAATTGATGTTACTGGTAAAACTCCAATTGAAATGAAAGGTCGTGTACCTGCACGTTCGGTTGTGATTCCTGGAAGTTATACTAAAACGTTTGCCGCTGGAGATTATCAAGTACCATGTGCGTTGATAATAGGAAAGCGTAAAGAAAGTACTGATAAGAAAACATCTTTAAATAATGCGCTTCGGGAAAATGATGTAGCGGTTTAAAGTTATAAAAACTAGAGATGAAGGTATTAGTCATACAGCAAAAAATGATTGGCGATGTGCTTACAAGTAGTATTTTATTTGAAGCATTGAAAGACGAATACCCGAATTATGAACTACACTACCTTATAAATACGCACACGTTTCCAGTAGTAGAAAACAATCCATACATTGATAAGTATATTTTTTTTACGCCTGAAATCGAATCAAGTTATTTATTATTTTTTTCTTTTATAAAAGAAATCAAAAACAATAATTATGACGCAATTATAGATGTTTATGGAAAAATAAGCAGTAATTTCATGACGCTATTTTCTGGTGCAGAAATTAAAATAAGTTATTACAAAAAGCATACTGCTTTTATATACAATAAAAGTATTAAAAGAATAAAAACTCCTCAACATAGGCTAAGTCTTGCTATTGAAAATAGGTTACGTTTGTTAAAACCATTGGGAATAGAATTTAAAAATGTATCACCAAAAATTTCTCTTAAAAAAGAAGAAATTGACCAAGCAAAAATAAAGTTAGAATCTTTTAAAGTTAATCTACTAAATCCGCTATATATGATTAGTGTTTTGGGGAGTCATTCAGATAAAACCTATCCCATCGCCTATATGGCACAGTTATTAGACTATGTAATTAGCGAAAAGCCGACTGCCCAATTACTATTTAATTACATTCCAAATCAAACACATGAGGCGAAAAAAGTTTATAATTTATGTTCACATAAAACTCAAAAGCAAATTTTCTTCGATTTATTTGGTAGAGACATTAGAGATTTTTTATCCTTAACCTCATTTTGTAACGCATTAATAGGCAATGAAGGTGGTGCTGTTAATATGGCGAAAGCTTTAAATAAACCTACATTTGTGATTTTTAATCCTGGTTTAAATAAGTTAAATTGGTTTGGTGAAAATGAAACGGCTACAAATGGTGCTGTACACCTTTCAGATTATATTGAATATGAAAATAAAGATTATAAAAATGCCAAGAAAAATCCTGAAGCTTATTATTTAAAATTTAAACCTAAATTTATACAACCCAAACTAAAGGAGTTTTTATATCGATATTAATGCAGTACAAATTTTTAATTTACATTTCTTATAGTTACGCGCTTCCTATTGGAAATCCTTTAGAGCAAGAAATTATGAGCCGAGGCTTTAAAGTAAAATGGTTTGGTGATATGGATAATGGTAAAAAAGCTATTATTGATAAACCCAATTTACTGGATAGTATTGAAGATGTTGTCATGTATAAACCAGATATTGTTTTAGCTGCAACAGACGATGTCCCTGATTTTATAACAGGTTTAAAAGTCCAAATTTTTCATGGTTTTTTTGCAAAAAAAAGACCTCTAAAAAATGGAAAGTTTTACCATTTTAGAATTCGAGGTTTCTTCGATTTATATTGCACACAAGGCCCAAATACAACTCGCGAATTTGAACGGCTTTCAAAAAAATTAAACTATTTTGAAGTTATTGAAACAGGCTGGAGTAAAGTTGATACCATGTTTCCAATTTCAGAAAAACCCTTAGATTCCAAAAATATTTCTGAAAAAATACCCTTAATTATGGTAGCTTCAACATTTACGGAACGTTTAAGTTTAGCCTATGATGATTCCGTTTTTAATGAAATAAAAAGATTATCAGAAACAAATGCTTATAATTTCATCATGGTTTTACATCCAAAGCTACCTCTTGAAATTATTCAGAAATGGAAATCTTTAACCAATAAAAATTTTACGTTTTTTGATACAACCCACTTAACGCCATTATTTTTAGAAGCTGATATTCTATTTGCTGATACCACATCTGCCATACAAGAATTTGTTCTTCAAAAAAAACCTGTGGTAACGTTTAAACATAAAGTAAAAGAAGATTTTTTAATTAATATAGAAGAAGCACGTGCTATTGAAAAGGCCTTTAAATTTGCTCTTCATCCTTCTTATGAATTATTGAAAAAAATAAGCCAATACATTAATGAATTACATCCTTATTACGATGGAAAATCAAGTAAAAGGATTATTGATGCTTGTATTTATTTTTTACACAAAGACAAAAGTTATTTAAAAAATAAACCGCTAAACCTCATTAGAAAATATAAAATAAGAAAACGTTTGGGCTATTTTACTTTTAAAAGTTTTAATAAAGCATATACTATAGAACCAAAAAAAACAACGATTAAACTTTCAGCTGTCATAATAACTTATAATGAAGAAGAACATCTAGAAACATGTTTAAAATCTTTAGTTGGCATTGCGGATGAAATTATTGTAGTCGATTCCTTTTCAACAGATAAAACATCCGCTATTTGTAAAAATTACAATGTTTTATTTCACCAACATGAATTTGAAGGATACATAGAACAAAAAAACTATGCGATGTCATTAGCAAATAACAATTATATATTATCACTTGATGGCGATGAAGCTTTATCTGAAACTTTGAAATCGAACATTTTAAAAGTTAAAGAACAATGGGAATATGATGGTTATTATTTTAATCGACTTAACAACTATGGCGGGCAATGGATTAAACATTCTGACTGGTATCCTGATAGAAAATTGAGACTTTTTAAAAAGAATAGTGGCGAATGGAAAGGCATAAATCCGCATGATTCATACAAATTGAAAAAAGGAATGAAATCTGGCAGATTAAAAGGCGACTTGCTGCATTGGATTTACAGAGATTATTCTGAACATAATTTAAAAATTGAACGCTTTACAACAATAGCATCTGAAGCCTATTTTAAATTAGGAAAGAAATCATCTATATGGAAAATAATTTATCGCCCTATTTGGGCTTTTTTCAAAGCCTATTTTTTTAGACTAGGTTTCTTAGATGGCTTAAATGGATTGGTAATTAGTGTGCAAGCATTTAACATAACTTTTTTTAAATACGTTAAGTTATATAAACTTCAAAAAAATAAAGGTTCATAATTTTTTCCAAAATTTTAGTTTATTTTTTAATATTCGTCTCCTGTGATATTTTTCTTGAAAATCTTCAGTAAACTTCCGCATTAAACTAAAAATGACATCAAAATTTTCACCTGAACATTTTGCATATTCATCACTCATTACTTCAATTATAGATTTATGAATAGTTAATTTTGAGAAATTTTTAATTCTCGTCTTAAAATCCAAAGTTCTAAAATGCATTCTGTTTAAATCAACTAAATAAAATTTATAACCATCTTCTGTTTTTTTTATTAAAGTATTCCCTGGAGAATGGTCTAAAAACTGAATACCTTTTTCGTGTAAAGTGAATGTAAATCGGGTAAAAGCTCTGAGTATGATTTCGTGATTTGGATAATTTAAATCTGTAGTAAGCTCTCTGTAAGTTAAATCACAATCCAATTGCTCGCTTACATAATAACTCTTTTTAAATAAAAAAAAGGTTGTGAATTCATAATATGCTACTGGTTGAGGTGTGCCAATATTTAAATTTTGAAGTTTATTAGCATATTCAAAAGAACGTTGTGCTTTGCTTTTTCTGAAAAAACGATACGCTATTTGATTTATAATATTGGGAACTTTAAAAGACTTTACGTTAATTATTTTATTATCAAAATCATATAATTTTAAGGAATTTCTCGCTTGATTTCCAAAAGGCTTTCCTTTGGTCTCGAAGTTTTTTATTATATCATCTAGCACCAAACTATGGTTTTGAAATTCTGATTTAATTTCGAAATGCTTCATAAAACAATATTACAATTACTTTTTATCTTTTTAAATAATTGTAGTCATATATTAAAGCTATTTACTCTTCACAAAAGAATTATGAAAGCAATATATATTTCAAAACAAACTTAATCAAGATGCTTCAATTATTTTATTTCTGAATAGCCTCAGCAAGCTACACATCTATATTTTAAAGTTCCAAATGTGCCATAAAATACAATGGAATTCTTATGACCAAAAAAACTCAAAAAAGCGTATTGATGTAGTATTAGCAAATTCACCAAACACAAAAATTTTTATGCCTTAATTAAAAAAATAGACTTTTCATCCAAATATATTTTAGTGCTTTCTGGGAATAACAATATTGCATATGCAGTAGTTTTTTAAAAATATTATTAATAAGTTTCAGGTAGTTTCATAAGAAAATTATCTTTCATATTTAGCTACCGTAGCATACTGAACATTCCTCATGTCCATTTGCGTAAAAAACATTGGTATATTAAATAATATTGGTCTTATTGATTTTGTTTTATTTATTCCCTCGTGGGTTATTACAGTATATCCTAACTCTTCATAAGTTCTTCGAATACTTTTTTTAGTAAAAAAACGGAGGTGCGTTTTATCTAAAATACCATCTTCCGTATATTTAAAATCTTTTTTAAACAACAGTTTCATAAAAGTATTATACGATCTTATATTAGGAATAGAGCTTATAACCACCCCATTATTAGATAATTTATATTTTACACGATTTAATACATCAAAAGGATCAACTAAATGCTCCAATACATCATTAAAATAAATAACATCAAAATAATTATTAGGTAGCCCATCAATATAATCTTCACACCTACCAGAAAAAACCTTAAAAAGTTTTTCTTTAGCTAATAAAGCTTCTTTATCCATATATTCAATTCCCCATACCTCAGCATTTGTTTTATTTTTTAATACTTCGGCAAAAGCCCCATTTCCACAACCAATATCTATAATTTTTTTTGGATTATCTGGTAGATATTTTAGCATTTCGTATCTAATGTTATAATAATATCCTTCGGGTTTATTTTCGTAATCCATTTAATTAAAATCTATTTTTTAGCTTACAAAGCTATATTATTTTTATAGTAAAACACAGCTGATATGTGCACATTATTATTTGATTCTGCTTTCCCAAAATGTTTTTACCTTACTTTTTTCAAAACCATGGCACCCAAAAGGAAGTTCGTCGTTATTAAGTTTTATGGCTAATTCTGGTTTTCTGTCTATGGCAAACCCAATGGCTTCCTTATAATCTGGAATTTTAAAATCTGGAAAAAAAGTTGGTACTTTAAGAGACCAAAAAACATCTTCCATTATCCAAAAATCATCTTTTTGTCTTTTTAAATTATCTGAGATTTGGTCTTCCAATTCTTTAGTAACCATTAAACTGCTTGAAACTTTCCTTAAAGAAAACCCACCGTTCCCTACTTTAAAAAAAATGACATTGCGTTCCTTTTTTTGTTTAGAATGAAATAATTTTAAAAAGCTTTTTAATAAAGAATTTTTTGAGGCAATCCAAGGTGCTCCAATATAGTCGTAACCTTTAAGGCACCATTTTTTTAATTCATTTTTAAATACATAAGCATCCAACTGATATATTAAAATATATTTATAATCGGTAAAGCGTTCATAAAAATTAGTTGAAAGCATTAATGAATTATACCCATAAACATCCTTAAAATATAAATCATCAAAAGTTTCTGTTTTTATTAATCCATTAAAATTAATAATGGATGAATTCAGACTTTTAGGTTGGGCAAATACAATTGGAAAATCACTTAACAGTTTAACACATTGATTTAGAGATTTTCGCTCTCCATCAGTTAAATTGGTTTTATAGATAGGTATAATAATTTTAACTAACTCACTTCTCATTATTCTATTTTTTATGCTTTTGACAAATTTCATTTGAATAAATCAAATAAATAACTAAAGTATACTTGCAATATTACTAAATATTAATTTTCTTCCAAGTATGATGCACAATGTGTATAGATAAAGCAGTACAAATTTAAAATAAAGCGAACTTATACTATAGCCCACAAACACCATTTGGGACATTGGTTTTGATGCTTCAAACACTGAAAATGTGAAAAAACATATTAATTAACCCGTTGTGCATTATGATTTAAAATAAAAAAGTTATTCATCTTACTGATAATCAGTAAATTGTTTTAGCGATAAAACATTAACAATGAACAACTTAAAAGCAAATTACGAAAGAATATTGGAAGTATTAAGAAAAATATCAAAAGAACAACTTTTAAGCTATCAAAGGCGTCAACCAAAGCTCAGCGATTTAGAGCTCATCAGTTTGAGCCTAACTGCTGAATTTATGGGGATAGATAGTGAAAATGATCTATTTAGAAGGCTTCCGCAAAAGATATTGACAAAACGTATATAATAGAAGACGACGAAAATTAGCTGATAGCCTCAATAATATTCTGTTAAAGTTAGCTTCTCATTTTAATGAGTTTGAAGATTATTTTGTTGTAGATAGCATGCCCTTAGAGGTTTGTAAATTATCACGAAGCTCTCGTTCTAAAATTTGTAAAGAAGATGATTATGCATTTCCAGATAAAGGCTATTGTGCAGCACAGAGTTCTAATTATTACGGTTATAAACTACACGCTGTTTGTTCTGTAAATGGTGTTTTTCAAAGTATTGATTTGAGTCCTGCTTCTGTACACGACATCAATTACCTTAAGGATATTAAGATGCAAATAAGCGATTGTACATTAATTGGAGATAGAGGCTATCTATCAACACAAATACAGCTCAACTTATTTGAAACCTGTAATATAGCACTCAATACGCCTATGAGAAGGAATCAAAAAGATTACAAAAAACAACCTTATGTATTCAGAAAAAAGAGGAAAAGAATAGAGACACTGTTTTCTCAACTATGTGACCAATTTATGATAAGACGTAATTATGCTAAGTCTTTTCAAGGCTTTAAAACCAGAATAGTTTCTAAAATAACCGCTTTGACAACTATTCAGTATATAAACAAATTTATATTTGGCAGAAACATTAACAATATTAAAATCAGCATTATTTAAAATGCACAACGGGTAAAAGATATTTAAAGCTTTACATATAGAATCGATTTTTAGTGGTTCACTTTCATCCGCTGTAGGTGGTTGTCTTTCACCCGCCGCACTATGCTCACTTTAATCCGCTGTGGGTGGTATACTATGCCCGTTTTTTGCAATAAAAGGACAAAATTGATAGTTGCTTTGCTCCTTTCGAAAATTCTTTGTAGCTACCATATTTTAACTAATTCTAATTTCTTACTTTTTAACTATTTTAATATACATAGGATGGTCTAAATTTAATTTTACAAAATAAATTCCGCTAGGTTTATCTGCAATATCCACCTCTATTTTATTCGCAGATACAGAATAGACTTTTGATAATAACAACTGTGAATGTATATTATATATCTCTAATTGAACATTTTTCAATGCGAATGGGAAGCTCAATTCAAAATTTCCATTGTTTGGATTTGGGTAAGCTTTAATTATTCTATTTAAGTTATCAATATTATCATTTGATAAAGTTGATCCTAATTGAAAAGTTCTTAATGCAGCCGAGGTACTTTCTTGCCCTGAAAGCATGCTTAAGATATTAAAACGAATTTTTCGCGTATTTACTAAATTAAAATTAATGGTTTTATCAGACCCAATTTCGCTACCTACCGTTAAGTCTTCCCATGTAGTTCCGTTCCAATACTCTAATTTCCAATCACCTATTCTATTTGAAACTTCATTTAATAAAACAGAATTCACATCTTGAGTACTTCCTAAATCCAACATAATCCAGTTTCCAATTCCTGACGTTTCAGATTCCCAATATGTAATTTCTTTACTATCGTTAGCTAATTTTGCCATAAAATCTGGTTTTGAAGAAGATGCAGACATATAAGCTCCATAAAGTCTTAATTGCAATTGAGCATCAAATAGAGATTTAGGATATGCTTGTTGACCTTGTAACTCGTTTATACCCGTATTTTGCAAAGTGACATTTTCGTTTGGATGTGGTGCAGTAAAACCTACAAAATTAGGATAACCATAAGTATGCGTTCTTCTATTTACTGGGTCCCAAAAATTGAATGTTACGCTATTATATCTAGAATCATGAACAAAATTCCAGAATGTTAGATACGGCCCACTATTTGGATATGAATTATGTGCACCTCCATTAGCTCTAAAGCATCCACCATAAACATTCTCCAATAAGTTACCATAAGGATGATAGCCGTGACAGTCTATACTTTGATCGAACTGCATTTGACAATTTGAAAATACGGTACTAGTAGTTGACCAACGCATTCCTGGACCATGTCCCATTCCCTTTACATTGTCCCTACTCAAACCTTGATCTACAATATCTCTACAATTTTCAAACAAAACACCGTAAGAGTAAATAGCATAATAAGAGGTATGTCCTTTTTTACCAGAACACACAATATCTTTTACAGTAACGCCTATTGATGTTGAAATTTGAAGCATTTCATTCCAATCTTTAAATTCACAATTTCTAACCCATGAATTTTTAACATTGGTCAATTTTAAAGCTCTCCAACCATAATCGACAATATCATTAGCGTGATGCTTATAATCTTCTGGGTAATTTAACCAATCACTAGTAAACAAGATATCTTCAACACCTACTTCTTCAATAGTTTCATAAAGATTTAACTGTGCTCCTGTAAATTCTGCAGTAATAGTATATTGTACAGGGTTCTTAAATGTTACTTTATTTCCTTCTATTTTAGTAATTATGTGTTTTTCTAAGGTTCTTATCCCTCTATTATTTTTTGCTACATTCCAAATAGAATTATAAGTAAGCCCTGGCATATTAGCTTCTAAGTTTTGTCCTCCTTGGTGGTACAGTTCAACGGTTTGCCCCACAATCAATCCACTGGTACTAACAACTTCTATTTCAAAATCGCCTTTAAGGATACGTTTTGCAGCTGTATTAGTGATTTTTGTATTAGGAGTACTAGCTGGTTTAAATTCAAAACGATAGGGATGGTTACCTCGTTTATCGACAAATATTTCAGTTCCTTCAACGCCTGAACCAGCGCCTTTAAGCACAATATGGCTTCCTCTTATAAATATGGGGGAATTTTCTGTTTGTGTACTAGAGACTTTGTAGCGCCCCGCAGGAAAATAAACTACGGTTGGTACTGTTGAGGCTTCAGCAGCTGCAATGGCGGCCACAATGGCTGTATCATCATAATCATTATCATTTACAACAGCTCCATAATCCAAAACACTGATGGTATTCCACGTAGAGACATCTGGAATTTCTTTTTCCGAAAAGTGGTATCCCGTATAAGAATAATCATTTAAAACCGCTTGATTCAATTGATTGTTTTCACTCTTCTGTGCAAAATCCACCCAAGATGGAGCTTCTTCTTGCCCTTGCACTAATGAAAAAGAAATTAAAAGTCCATAAAAAAGAAGTTTTGCCTTATTGGACATTAAATAGTTTTGTAATTTATTTATATTCATAAGATATGTTTTCTAGTTAGTTCATTCTCGATTTTTTAATTTACTTTATCAGCAATCATTATGCTATTTATAACACCATTTGACTAATTTTCTCTGGCGTGCGACTTTATCTTGCAAACGTTTTATTTAAATATTATATTTTCTAAATTTAATTATTAATAGATACTGAACGGACCGAAGCAACTTCTTCCTCTGTAATTGCTTGTGCGTCATTACCAAAACTTTGTCTTATAAAAGTTAATACTAAAGCAATTTCACTATTACTTAAAGCAGCAAAAGATCCCATGGCATTACTATAAACTTCTCCATCTATCTCAATTTCTTCACTTAAGCCATTAAGTACAACATCTATTAACCTCTTTTTATTTCCTAATACCCAATCTGTACCACTTAAAGGTGGATTCAAACTTGGTACTCCCATACCGTCTTTTTGATGACAAGCCATACAGTACTGCTTATAATAATTTTCTCCTTTTATAAGTTTAGGATTTTGTATTTCTGTTTTTTTCTCAACCTCAACAGTAGTTTTTATTTCTAAATGTTTAGACTTTTCATTTTTACATGAAGTGTATGTAAACGTGAAAAAAGTAGTTATAAATAGTATTTTGATAAATGCTCTCATAAAATGATATGTGTACTCTTGATAATTGCTTTATTTTTCTTGATAAATAATTCTCCAGATTCTTCCTTTTCTTGAATCTGCTATATACAAAGAGCCATCTTTACCTTGTGCTAAACCAATTGGCCTGTATTTAGCATCATTACTACTGTAAACGTGATCTGTGTGAGGAAAACCTAGTGCAAAATCTTCCCATTGATCTGTAGCCAATTTACCGTCTTTAAAGGGAACGAAAACTACTCGGTGTCCTTTTTGTTCTAATGGTGCTCTATTCCAAGAACCGTGAAAAGCTATAAATGCTCCATTTTTATATCTTTCTGGAAACATATCTCCTTTATAAAACAATAAATCCATTGGTGCCCAATGTGCAGGAAAGCAAATTAGTGGCGCCTTCATATTTTCACAACGCCCAATTGTTTTACCATCACCTCCATATTCAGGTGCTAATACTTTTTTATTTTGAAAGTGGTCATTATAACAATATGGCCATCCAAAATCATCTCCTTCACCTACTTTCAAAAATTCTTCAGAAGGTAACTCTGCATTTTCTTCATTGGAAAATTGCCCAGGCCAAAGCGTATTTAATTGATCTCTACCATGAGACATTGCATACAAGCCTCCATTTGCCTCACTCCAATCTAATGCCATAGCATTTCTTAAACCAGTAGCGTATCGCTCACCAGATTCTCCATGTTTTTGATTTAAAACATCTTTTTTATATTTCCAGATACCAGCGGTTAATTCTAATTGTGGGCAAGGGTTCATACCTTTTGATTTTGCCGTTCTAAATTTTTCCATACAAGCATTTGATGCACCTCCTACGCTTACGTATATGCTGCCTGCATCATCAAAAGCTAATCCTTTTGGGTGATGATCGTTTTTTTTTAGGTGACCATAAATAAGTGTATCTTTAGTTAAGTTAGGTAATAACTCATTCCCGTTAAAACTATAACGAAAAACTTCTGTTCTAGAAGAAGCATATAAATAAGGTTCATCAATTGCAATTCCTGTGCCTCTATAATTATCAAAATATTTTACAACATCCACTTTTCCGTTGCCAGTTGTATCTCTTAATGCGACTAACGCTCTACCTTCTTCATTATCTTGAAGATTAACGAATATATCACCATTATCTCTTACAAAAATATGTCTAGCCTTACCAACACCTTCTGCTACGACTACTAGTCCAAAATTATCAGGTAGTGTTAAACTGTCATTAACGGGGTCTAACTCGAGCGCTTGATATGATTTATTAGTCGTATTATCTTTACAACTGCATACCCACACAATCATTAAAGCTAATACAGTTATTTTTACATACTTGAAGGAAGAAATAGTGGTTAGTTTCATTTTATTTATGCGCTATTTTTTAAAAATTTAGGGTAACTATATTTTTGATTTTTTTAACAAATCTGGTTGTTTAGTATCTTTTATATTTCTAGAGTTAATTATAGAAAAATCAGAAGTATTTCTCAAATCAAAAGTTGGAGCATCTGAGCTTCCTGGTTTTGCATTAATTTGTTCAAAATAGGCATCCTTTACATCTTCTAAAACAAAAACTGGTCTTTCCTCTTTTTTATTATAATCTATCTTAACATGATGCATCTCTATTTCCTCTACATGTCTTATAAAAAAACCATAAGCTGGTATTTTACCAAACATTCCAGGATCAGGATATTTTCTTTCGTTTTCTGGAGGTACAATTTCTCCATCTTCTTTTGTTCCGCCTCCTTCATGATTAAAACGAACATTACTGACACGAATATCTTCAATAGGATGATTTGGAATACCAGTAATAATTGAAGCAAAATAACCGTTTGAATTATAAGCAACTACATTATCTATAATAATTCTTTTTATAGTGCCTATAGGTGTGTTTTCTGGACCTCTCATACGACTTCCTAAACGAATAAAAATAGGACAAGTAGATACATTACGCATGGTTATATTGGAGATTGCAATATCTTCAACATTAGACCCATCAACACTTTCAATAGCGATACCTGCAGCCTCATCAAAAACACAATTGCTAATACTAATATTTTTAAAATCACCATTAGATTCTGTACCCATTTTAATTCTACCATTTCTGTTTGACTTATATTCAGGCAAACTACGTTTAAATGTACCATCAAGCATAGTTCCTACATCGTAATTACCGGAAAGATAACAATTGGTTATTGTGATATTTTCGCAATCTTGTACTCTTCCAAGAGCATAAGAAGCTTTAAGACATATACCATCATCAAAAGGCGAGTTTACACTACAATTAGAAACTCTTACATTGGTACATCCGTCAAAATCCATTCCATCTCTATTGGTATCTATTTTTAAATTATCAATGGTCATATTGGTGATCCCTGTTGCTTTAATACCGAAGTGACCTCCAAAAAGTATTGAGAAATCACGTAAAAGCACATTGTTACATCCTTTTAAACCAATGGCTTTATTACCTTCTCCAGGTATTGCCTCAGGAAAACGTATCTCGCCTTTAGAGCGGTCTGCAAATCTATCGTAATGAGCTGTAAGCCCTTTTCCATAAATTATTCCAGTCCCTATAATGGAGATGTTTTCTAGACCTATTCCCCAAATCAGACTATTTTTCATGTGATTATGTCCAAACTCTTGGTAATTTTTACCTGTTTCATTAGGCTCAGGGAGATCGTAATTTTCCAATTTATAATTTACGGCTTCCAATATAGCTCCAGCGTCTAAATAAATGGTAATGTTGCTTTTTAATTGTATAGAAGCTGAAAGATAAGTACCTGAAGGAAAGAAAACTGTTCCGCCACCATTTTTAGCAGCCTCTGATATAGCTTTATTAATAGCCTTAGTATTTATTGTTTTCCCATCGCCTTTTGCACCATAATTCCTAATATTATAAACATGGGGTTCCTTTTTATTCTCTAATTCTTTTTTATTCGATGCATTACCCGCACACCCTAAAACTATTATGGCGAATGCGGATGTAAAAATTGTTTTAAAATTCATTTAAAAAATTTTTAATATTAGTTTGAGTCTAGTGATTTGTTTTTCATAAACTACCAATGTTCCAATATTAGTAATTTAAAAACTTCAGACATTCTTTTTGAAATTGATTACTATGTATTTTATACAATATCTCTGTTTAAAAAATTAGGCATAATAAAACTGTTAAGTCTCAATAACTTTAAATATGTGAAAATTAATTACTTTTCTTGAAAGCTGGATCCCAAATATCTTTGTATTCGGCTTCTTTATTTTGCATGAGTTGTTTATGTATATGATAACAAACACTTTCCCATTCCTGTCCTTCACTCCACAAAGGTTTCATAAGTTGGGTTTGCCATTTATCATATTCATCCATAATTTGATTAAACTCATTCGGATTTTCTTTCGATAAGTCTATTGTTTCTCCTAAATCATTACTTAAATTATACATAACGGAGCCATAACCCTCTAAATTTATAATTTTATAGTCGCCTATTCTTGCGGCTGATTTATCTAGTTTTCTCCAATAAAGTTGTGGATGTGGATCACCTTGTTCTTCATTTTTTAGATAAGGAATCAAATTCGCACCATCCAATATAAGATCATCAGGTTTTGCAATATTAGCAGCAGCTAATGATGTTGTAAAGATGTCCAAAGATGATGTTAAACCATCAAATGTATTTCCTCCTTTAATAGACTCAGGCCAAGATAGAATAAAGGGTACACGATGACCGCCTTCAAATTTATTACCTTTCCAACCTTTAAGTGGCGCTCCTATAGATTGATTATTATGAGCACCTCCATTATCACTTAAAAAATAAATCAAGGTATTATCTCGCTTACCAAGTTCATCTAATTTTTTTAATAGCTTACCAACGTTTTCATCTAAAGACCAAGTCATTGCTGCTAACTCCTTACGAGGGTGGTCTTTAAATTTTTCTAAATCCTCTTTTTTAGCATGCATTGGTGTATGTACAGCGTTGTAAGCCAAATACATAAAGAAAGGGTTGTCTTCACTTTCTTCTACATACCTAACAGATTGATTTCCTAACACATCAGTCATATATCCATCAAATACAACACGTTCTCCATTGTGTTGAAGCATTTGTTCTTTGGTAGGGTTTTTAATAGGGAAATATGAACGGCTACCCGCTATAAAACCATAAAACTCATTAAAGCCTCTTTGATTTGGATGGTCTGAGATATCTTCTCCTAAATGCCATTTTCCTAAAGCATAAGTGTTATAACCGTTGTTTTTAAAGACATCTGCAACTGTGATTACATCATCACTCAAACCTAAACCACCTGTTCCATTAGCTTCAAAACCAAAACGTTGTTGATATTTACCAGTAATTAAGCCCGCTCTTGAAGGGGCACAAACTGTCGCACTCACGTGGGCATCTGTAAATTTCACACCGCTTGTTGCTAAATTATCAATATTAGGGGTTTGCAAATCCTTGCTTCCCATAAAACCAAAATCTATATAACCCGCGTCATCAACTAATATTACAATAACATTGGGCCTTTTCGAACTTTTTTCAACGTAGGTACTACTTACTTTCTTATTTTCTGTGTTTGTTTTACAGGATACTAAAATGAGCAATACTATACTAAGAATTATAAATGCTTTGATTTTCATTATTGATTTTATGTTTTGTTGAGATTAATTTATTTTAATTGTAGAACTGAATTCAAATACTTTTCTATATTAAAAAAAATTAATAGATAACCAAGGATATTTATTAAAACTAATAACTATTTTATAAAATAAAATAACCTAAAAATAAGCGTTAAAACTATTAATACGCTTTTAGTACTAGTTTTACGAGTTTATAAATTTATTTTCTAAAAATATCTAAATCCCATTCTGAATGCCATTTTATTATTGGCTTTTCATTTTCAAATTCAATAGGCAACCAAATATATCTGCCATCAATAGCATCTTTAGGAACCCATCTGTCTGCCATAAAAATGTAAGCATCTTTTTTTCCTAAAACAGGTAAAATGTGTGTACTTTGACTGTGAAATGTAGTTTTTCTTTCTTTTTCCGTTCCTCTTACAGGATTGCCTAATGATTTCCAAGGGCCAAGCATATTCTTTGCCATAGCTGATCTTGCAGGATTGGGAGCCCAACCAGTAAGTCCTGAAGTTATCATAAAATATTTTCCATCCCTTTTCAAAATGGCTGGCGCTTCATTATTTCCTCCTGGAAAAATCCTAACATACTCATTAGATAAAGAAAGATAATCTGGTGATAATTTAGATATTATCAAGGTTCCATTTTCTTCGGAAGCTGTTATGTGATATGCCGTACCATCATCATCTTTAAAAACCGTCATGTCTCTTGACATTTGTCCAATTTCAAAATCTCTTAAAAAATAGACACCATGAACAGAACCTTCTCCCCATTTTAAATCTTCTTTAGATTTTAATCTGGCATGTTCCTTTTGCTCTTCTGTAAAATTTTGAGGCCATACGTTAGAGTGCATTCTAAAACTATCTATATATTCATAAGGACCTGTAACGGTATTTGAAACGGCCACACCTACTAAAGCAGCATCATAACCTTGCCCTTTTAACTCATGATGAAACCACATAACGTATTTGTTGGTTTTATCATTATATAATACTTTAGGACGCTCAATAACACTTCCTTCTACCAGTTTAGAAGACTCATCTTTTTTAACACTAAGTGCAACACCTTCATTTTTCCAATTATATAAATCTTTAGACGAGTAAACTCTTACGCCAACCCAAGATTTATTCCCAGCACCTCCAGCTATCTTATGTTCTCCAAACCAATAATAGGTATCGTCAACTATTGTAATACCACCGCCATGGGCGTTGATATGCGTTCCATCGGTATCTTTCCAAATCTCTCCAGGCTTAAAATTATTATATGAGTCCTGTGCACACGAAACACTCGCTAATATTAATAATGAAGCTATCAGTACTATATTTTTCATATATATATTTCTCTTAATCTTAGATACTTTTTAATTAATAGGTAATATTGAATAGGAATAACTCATGTCTTTTGCTTCAATTCGATATTTTTCTAAGGGTTTAGCGCCCCAGCTAGTGTCTCCGCCTACACCCATTTGGATATTATCAATATTAATGTTGATTATATTGCGAGTAACAATATCTGTAGTATGTCGCTGTTGCTTTTCAGTACCAGCATCAAAATCTGAATTATATTGATGATGTGCACTAAAACTTAATAGTTTTGGTGCCAACACTTTTATACCATTTCCGCTAGTATTAGTAAACGTAACCCAGCGTACATCTGTTTTATATCCATTTTCTTGAGGTCTAATATATTCAAAATACAAATCTTTTACATTAGCCTTATAGTTTCCTATAAATGCTGATGTATTTCTATCTTGATAATTTTCCTGTGGGCCTCTTCCATACCAATTTACTTGATTATAATCATTTTTCAATACTAAATTATTTCCAAAACGAGGCATATAAGGCAACTCATTCTTAACGTCTTTAAGAGTATTTGTTACCGTTATTTGACCAGATGCATCTAATTTATAATTCAAGTGAATTTTAGCCATATCATTAGGTAATTGATACGTTACCTCAAGATTAGCCGAACTGTTTTTTAAGTCTGAACTTGATTTTATCGATGCTAGATCTTTTAATTTATTACCATCCTTTAATACGACTGAAATCAACGTTTGTTTATCTGTCGCATTTTTCCACGCTCCAAATACCTTCGGCATTTTAAATCCAAAATCATTATCTGTAGTAGCACGCCAAAAATTAGCTTGTATGCCTTGTAACAATATATTACCGTTTCCATAATCTAAGGCTGTTAACTTTCCAGTTTTTAAGTCAAAACTAGCTTCAAAGTTTTTAGACTTTAAAGTTAATGTGTTAGCTTCTGATGATACCGCTATAATATCATCTGTATTTTTTTGAAAAACAGGTTTAAAAGTTCCAGTAATAAATTCCTCTTTTGCTAAAGGAAAACCTTTTGACAATAATGGTAATTCATTTTTTGTTGAAGCTAGAATTTGAAGCGCATATTCACCTGTATTTAAATCTAACTCAGGAAAATTAAGCGTTAGTAATTTTGTTGCTCTTGGTTCTAAATCTACAGTATCAATATCTCCAGACTCTATTTTATTTCCATCTTTAAAAAGAGACCATGATAAAGTAAAATTATTCAAATTGGTAAAGAAATACTCATTAAAAACAGTGACTTGACCAGTCTTAAAATTGGCATCTTTAAAATGAATATTTTGATATACTTTTTTAAGCTCTTCTAAACCAGGATGAGGCGAACGGTCTGGGTTTACAATACCATTTAAACAAAAGTTAACGTCATGTTGAAAATTTTCAGCACCAAAATCACCACCATAGCCCCAATATTCATGACCATCATCCGTTTCAGTTAAAAGTCCTTGATCTACCCAATCCCAGATAAAGCCTCCTTGCATAACGTCATATTTACGGATAACATCCCAATAATCTTTAAAATTACCAAGACTATTACCCATAGCATGTGAATATTCACATTGTATTAAAGGACGTTTTGGATTGTTTTCTGCATATTTAATCATATCATGAATACGCATATACATAGGTGCTTGAATATCTGAATTATCATAATGAGTAGCCCCTTCATATTGCGTTGGACGTGTACTATCTCGCTCTTTAAGCCAAGCATAAGTAGCGAAAAAATTATCACCATTTCCTGCTTCATTGCCTAAAGACCATGTTACAATAGATGGATGGTTTTTATCACGTTCAAACATTCTAACGGTTCTATCCATATGCATGTCTTTCCATTCTGGCAGGTATGCTGGATGTATCTTTTTAGCTTCTTCATTATTATCTAACCCTTGGTTAGTAGTCCCCAAACCATGAGTTTCAATATTAGCTTCATCAATTACATAAAAACCATACTGATCGCAAAGACTGTAAAAAAATGGATTTTTAGGATAATGACTACAACGTATCGCATTCACGTTGTTTTCTTTCATTAACCTTAAATCTTTCATCGTTAATTCTTCGGTAATTACATGTCCAGTAGTTTCATCATGATCGTGAAGATTAACCCCTTTGATCAACACTGGTTTCCCATTTACTAAGAATTGAGTGTTTTCAATTTTAATATTTCTAAAACCTACTTTTAGTGAAGTTGCTTGTAGAATTTCATCATTTGAATTACTTAAAGCTATAGTTGCTGTATATAAATTTGGTGTTTCTGCCGTCCAAGGTTTAGCATCGGTAACAATGCCTTTAAAGGATACTTTTGAATTACCAGAAGCTATATTGACTAATTTATTAAAAGTTAGTACTTTGTTATTATTTTCATCAAGAAGATCAACAGTCACTTCGCGATCTTCTGTAGGTGTTGTTGAATTTTTAAATTCTAAATCTATACTAAAAGCACCGTCTTTATAATTGTTAACCAAATCACTACCAACTCTAAAGTCATTAATCGCAATTGGGTTATCTGCTCTTAAATAAACATCACGCTCAATACCACTTAATCTCCAAAAATCTTGATCTTCCATATAACTGGCATCAGACCAACGCATAACCTGAACCGCTATTTGATTTTCACCTGGTTTTAAATATTTTGTAACATTATATTCTGCTGCTGTTTTACTACCTTCATTATAGCCTACCTGTACACCATTTAGGTAGACGTACATAGCGCCACTTACACCTTCAAAATGTAAATAAACATCTTTATCTTTCCAATCTTCAGAAACTTCAAAATCACGTTTATAGCTCCCCACATTATTCATACTATGGGGAATAAATGGAGGGTTTTTAGGAAACACATAAACTACATTTGTGTAAATAGGGATTCCAAAACCTTCTAATTCCCAGTTAGATGGTACTTCAATAGTATCCCATCCATCTAAACTGAAATTTTCCTTATAAAAATCTACAGGTCTTGCTTGAACACTATCTGTATAATAAAAATTCCATATACCACTCAATGATTTATAGAATGAAGATGTTTTCCAATCTTTTTTACTTAAAGCATCTTCAATTGTTGGATGATTATAAAATGTTGCTCTTGGCGCTTCTCTATTAATCTGGAATATTTCTGGATTTTCCCATTCTGGATTTTCCCATTTTTCTGCGGTGTAAATTGGTCTTTTAATCTGTTTCTCTTTGCAAGAAATTATAAAAACAAATACAACTGTTAATAGAGTAATATTTTTGATAATTTTCATTTAGTTTAATATTTTATTTTGTTCTTTTATTTAAAATCACCATTGCTTTTTGAACTAAAGAACCGTTGTTAATGTAATTTAATTTACAAAAATTCAACCCGATTTTATATAATGCTAATTTTAATCCAACCTTAACACCTAAAATATTGAAGGAATTTTGAAAACCTTATATTTTAATAACCCTTCGACCATCAAATATAATTATAGTGCAAAACATACGTAGTTCACAAATTGACAAAAAAAGGGGTGTGGAAAGGTCAAATAAGTTAACAGGACGGGATAAAAACACCTCGTATAAGTCGAAATATACTAAGCTGATAGAATACATACACCAAAATAATACCAGTTATTTATTTTCCCGTTATTAAGAAATTATTTGAGTAAAAAAAAATTAGATTTATTTTATGAAATAAAAACCACTTCTACTAAAATATAATAGAAGGGGAGAAGTTTTATGGATATATTATTTATTTAATTACCAACTTTTTTATTACCAATTTATCGTTATCATAAATTTTTAAGATATATAAACCTCCGCTTAAGTCACCAAAATCCAATATTCCATCTTGTAATTTAAAAGAAAAAATCTTTTGTCCTGATAAATTATAAACTTCAGTTTTAGCTCGAGAAGAAACTCCCCTTATGCTTATATAATGACCACTAACAACTGGGTTTGGATAGATGTTTACATCTAGTAGATTTAAATCGTCTGTTCCTAATGTATTATTGATTCTTTTTTCCAATCTGATATTATCAAATTGAATCCAATTACTACCAGATAAATTCAATAAATCAAATTCTAACACTAAAAGCTTATTTACATCATTAGAATTTTCAGGTATTGTGAAACTAGCTTGATGTTCAATAAAACTTGTTTCTGTTCTTTGTATATTTAAGAGTGTACTTGCAATTTCTGTTCTAGAAGTTTGGCTGCTATTTAGATTGTATCCAGCTAGCATTATTTTAAAGTCGCCATCTGTATTAGTGTTATTAAAAAACGAAGCTCTAATATTGTATGTCAATTTATATTCAGTATTATTTTCAACGACTATATCTGCTAATGGTTGATAAATAGTACCTCCAAGATGTGAGGACAGTACCCCGATTTTATTGCCATCTGGGGCATTATTATGAACATTACTTCCTGCGCCATTAGTCTCCTCCATATCATCAAACCAATTAGGTATCTCTGAAACTAATTGATGCTGTAAATTATCGTTAGGTAGTTCAAAACTATGATTTTCAACAGGGACTTGTACCCACTGATTTTCTATATATTCTTTAGTTGTGAAATTAAAATTAGTTCGTTCTGAAACGTTATTTGAAACATCTACTGCTTCCACACCAAACACATAATTTTGGTTATTATTTAAATTATTAAACATGTATTTGGGAGTAGTTACCTGGTTTTGAAGAACTCCGTCTAGATAGATATTATATGAAACGTCAGATAATGTATCAACAGATGGTTTCCATATTAATACAGCATCATAATACACCGCAATAGCTGGTACCTCTGTAGGTTTTTCAGGGGCTTCATTGTCTTCTAAAACGGTTACCATGTTTTCCATCAATAATTCATTTTCGCCATTTTCATTTTTTACAAAAAGTTTCACATTAAATACACCAGGTTCTGTGTATATGGTACTGAATACTTCATCAGTGTAAGTTTCAACACTAGAGCCCTTATCAATTGTCCATAATCTTTCGTTAGGTAATCCTGTTGAAAAATCTTTAAAAGTAATAGATTCACTTTCATATATAGTTGTTCTAGATAATTCGAAATTAGCAGTAGGCGCTACAATTGGTTTATCAACTTGATAAAGATAAAATTCAGCAGCCGAAGAAAATGTTTTTCCATTGACAGATGATTTTGGAACAAATCTTACATAACGTCCATACGTTGGATGGAATGTTATTTTTTTAAGATCATGATCTTTTGAAAATTTCCCTGAAGACACTGGCGATCCCCAGTTAATTGCGTCTTGACTTAAAAAAAGATCATAATCTGCTGTTATCCCATTTAATGAATTTGCAGTAGTTCCTCCTCTAGGTAAATAGCTAAAACTATTCAGAAGATATTCTTCACCTAAATCGATGACTATATGATTTGGAAATGCATCTGAACCATTATAATTGGTATGCCAGATAGTATTTGGATCTCCGTCAAAAGCTTTCTCTCCTGCTGTAGATGCATCTTGTGCACTAGAAACAGATACTAAACTCCAGCCATTTTGACTGATGAGCGTTCCAGGATCATTGAAACCATTAAAACCTACACGAATACTTAACATGGATTCGGCTGGTACCGTTATATATAATCGATTTTTGGCGTCTATAGTGTGATTTAGTTTTTTAAAATTATCAAATTCACTGGTCAAGCGAATATCTTTCAATGTTACATTTTCAAGACTATTTAAGTCGTATATATATTCAACAGTATTTGCTGTTTCATTGTAAGTTATAAAACTTAAATCGCGTTCTCCTACACCAGGATCAGCAAATGCTAATGTTCCTTCATTAAGTCCCATGCCATTTACTTGTACCATTTGCATTCCAGGATCGGCAAATCTGCTAAATTGAGCCATCATCCAAGCAGCTTCTTTTGGTGCCCATCCTTGATTAGTTATGTTGAATATAAATTGTAATTCCCATGCCAACCATACACTTACTTTACCTCGACTTAAGGCTCTAAAAATGTAAGTGGCATAATTTTTAGCTTGAGCATGTTCTTCTGACGACGCTAAATTTTTCCAATCTCCCCACTCCGATTGTCTTAATTTTAAATTATTCTCGATAGCTTTTTCATACCAATATTCCATAAAATTCTCATTTCTTTGGTATTCATGGTAACTAAGATAGCCTAATAAGCCAGCTGCATCAGAATTAAGCATATTATTAAGTCGATTATAATTACCTAAATACAACGCATCAAAGGCGCCTAACTCAATGTTATTCAATCCCTCAGCATCAAAAGCAGTCCTTGCTTCTTTTATAAAAGTAACTGTTTCTTGGTTAGTTAAATGGCAGTTAGCTCCTATCGGTCTACTTGGTGGAATCCAAGGAGATGTAGATTCGTTCATTGGCGTGTAATCTGAAAATGTGAATCCATATTCATTTTGCACATTTTTTACTGTATTCGCCATAATTGACATGAATAATGGCACATCGGTATTTCTAGAAACTTCTTCTCCATTTTCTATTACTTGTGACCATAAACTAGGCACTATAGATTGTCTAAATGAAATTTTACCACCTCTCTCTGCTAACTTTTGGGCGAACCAATATCTGTCTGTATTGTCCTTTACGCTTTTTGGAATGTAATCATTAGTTGTTTGATCAATAGAAGCCATGATATCCACTTGATGATGAAAGCGAAAGTTAAATGACTTATCTGGGTCTTTATTTGTAAAAAGCATGTCTGCTATTTCATCTAATTTTGCCGGATTGGTACTATTGAAATTATTATAAGTATTTATTAAAGGTTGCCATAAGGAGCAATCACCAAAACCATCAAAGGTCTGGTAAGTCTGTTCTGGGTTTGCAGATATGATTTTTTTGTCGGTTTTTTGCGCATACATGCTAGTCAAAAACCCAAACACAAGACCTGATAAGATCCCTTTTTTTATGTAATTTAAGTTTAAAAGAGCTTTTTTAAGTTGGTAATATTCAAATTGAAATGTTATTTTCATTTATTTAGAAGTATTTTTTATAAATTATTTGTGTAGCTAAGGAAATTCTTTAAAAATTCATTGACCCCTTTACGGTGTTTTCAAAATCTTTAAATAAATCCTTAAGAAGAAACTTAAAAAGAATATTTTTATGTTTGATTTGATTAAATTCATTGAGCAGTTAAGTAAAGCGCTATAATTAAATTATTTTTTTAAATTTAGATATAGCACAAAAAATAGATAGCGTATAAATTGATAAAAATAGGGGTGCTTAAAGGTCAAATGTATAATTTTAGTTTCCTTAAATTGTATTATCAAAATTTTATATTAAATTGCAATTCTCTAGTAAGCTAACAAAATATCTAGAGAAAGCCCTTATAGTATTAGTCCTATAGATATTTAAGCAGAAAACATGTCAGATCTCTGTATATCAACTCCAAAAAAACTATAAATTTTGAAATACTTTTTAACAATAATTTTTTTATTTTTATCTATAAAGTTGTGTTATTGTCAAACTTCTTCTAATAACACAATTTTAGGTAGTTTAAAATTTTACTTATTTGATTTGGAATCAGGTCTATCTAATAATGTTATCAATGATATAGAACAGGATTCTTTAGGCTTCATTTGGGTTGCAACCTCAGATGGGCTGAATCGTTATGATGGAGAACATTTTAAAAAATTTCAAAATAGCGATGTAAAGAAAGATAATCCTATTAATTACAACACGGTTTATCAAATTAAATTTAATGCTGAGGGAAAATTATATTTAGCCACAGACAGAGGCATAAATATGTATAATCCAAAAAGCGAAAGTTTTGAATCTATTAATAATAGCACTACTTCCTTCGCTATAGATCCTAATGATAATTTAATACTTGGCCTTTACCAAAACGGCATAGCATTTTTAAAAAAAAATGAAAAAAATACTTTTTTAAGGAACGAAACAAATAATCCAAAGTCACTATCTTCCAATAATATTACGTGCTTAACCATGCAAGGCGACTCCACTCTATGGGTTGGAACAAGGGATAAAGGCATAAACAAAATAAATTACAAAACAAAAAATGTTATAACATCCAGCATTACAGAAAAATTAAACTATTTAAAATTTATCACTTGTATTTACGAAGATAATAGAAATAATATTTGGATTGGCTCAAAACAAGGTATTGCTGTTGTAACCAAAAATGGTGAAGTCTTAAAAATTTCGAATAAAAATTCTATTCAGAAACTGAGCGATGATGAGGTATTGTGTTTTGAGGAAGATAATGATAATCATATGTGGATAGGTACACGTAATGGTGGAATAAACATCTTAAATATCCCTAGTTTTTTAAAAAGCGAATCTAAAACTGCTTTAAAATGGCTATTACCTAAAGAAGATGGTACAAGTATTTTTAATAGAACGGTATCAGCTTTAAAACTAGATAGAGGTGCTGGCATGTGGATTGGAACAAGTACTGGTTTAAACTATGTAAATACTAATGGTGAGCCTATTCAACTGCTACAAAAAGAAATAAAAAATGACGAAAGTTTAAGTCATAATAGAATTGGTGCGCTTGCTGAAAGCCATAACGGAAACATATGGATAGGTACCGATGGTGGAGGGCTAGATTATTTTAATCCAAAAACCAAAAGTTTTAAACATTTTTATCACGACGATGATAACCCAAAAAGTTTAAGTAATAATTATATTCTTTCGGTTTTAGAAGATAGCAAAAAAAGAGTATGGGCAGGTACTTACGAAGGTGGATTAAATTTACTTAACGAAACAACAGGTGACTGTAAACATTACTTAATGGGAGGTGTAGACGAAGGGAGTGATATCAGGAAAATTTTTGAAGCCAAAAATGGTTCCATTTGGATTGGTACTAATGGAGGTGGGCTTTACAAATATGAAGAAAACTCAGATCAATTTAGATACATTAATAGCTTAGGGAAAATTGATGTTCGTGACATAGAGGAACATAAAAATGGCACTCTGTGGATTGCAGGGTATAATAATATTTTGAATTATAATCCTGAAAATACATTGGTTACTTTTTACAATACGAGTAATACTAAAGCAATAACAAGGAATATTTTTTTTAGTATTGAAATCTTACCAAATGGTGATATTTTAGCTGGAACAGCTTATGGTGGTCTGGTTAGATTTAACCCAAATGGTGAAGGCTCTAATTTTACAGAAAAAGATGGTTTAAGCAACAACTCGATAAATAGTATTGTTATTCAAGATAATAAGGTTGCGTGGTTAGGAACTCTTAAAGGTATTAGTAAATATAATTTAGAAACCAATAAGATTGATAACCTAAATATGTTCGACAATGTAAAAAAAAGCGATTTTGCAATAGGAGCTGCATTACTTACAAAAAATGGTGATTTATATTTTGGAAGCAATAAAGGTTTAAATATTTTTCATCCTAATAATTTATTTGATCCTGAAACAAATTATTCTATAATTTTAGAGGGATTAAATGTGTTTAACAAGCCTGTACCAATTACATTTAATGACCAAAATGCTATTTTAGATAAATCTATTACCTATAAAAACCATATTATATTAGATTATGATAAAACACAATTTTCAATTGATTTCTCTATTTTAAAATATCCCGTTTCAAGTAATAATACCTATTCATATATATTAGAGGGCTATCAAGATCATTGGGTAGATCTTAAAAACGCGCATACGCTTAACTTTAGTAATATACCACCTGGAGATTATAAACTAAATATTAAAGGTAAAATAGGGTTTGAAAAAGAAATTAACAAGCAACTATTAATCTCAATAAAGCCTCCTTTTTGGAAAACACTACCCGCATATATATTTTATTATTTAATATTAATAGGAGTTATTTGGGTTATTACCAAATACTACAATGAGAGAATTAAACTAAAAAACTTGCTGTTATTTGAGAAAAAGCAAAGACAATTGGAAAGTGAATTGAACTTAGAGAGAATTCGCTTTTTCACGAGTTTTTCTCATGAACTAAAAACACCTTTGACACTAATTCTGAATCCTATACAAGATTTATTAAAAAGCGTAAAAAATTTGAAAAATTTAGAAAACGTTAAATTAATTCATAAAAATTCAAACTATTTATTCAAAGCAATCAATAAACTTTTAGAATTTAGAAAATCAGAAGTTGGTCACACCCAATTGTTTATTAACAAATATAATGTTAACGACTGTATGTCTAATATTATAGATTACTACTTACCACTAGCAAAGTCTAGAGATATCAAGCTAACTTATAAAAATGAAACTGAGGATATAAATATTTGGTTTGATTTGGAAAAAATTGAAATCATTATTCATAATTTATTATCAAATGCATTAAAACATTGTATAAAAGATGATCAAATAATAGTATCGTTATTATCAGATAATGAAAACATAAGGATTCAAGTAAAAGATACTGGTAAAGGAATTCGTAAAGAAGATATACCACATATTTTTGACTGGTTCTATCAATCTGGTTCAAATATTGCTAAAAAAGGAACGGGTATTGGCTTAGCATTATCAAAAACTTTTTCTGAAATGCATTCAGGTCATATTGAGGTTGAAAGCAATCTAAATGAAGGTGCCACTTTTACTTTACAGTTACCTAGAAATAGAAAATTATTAAAAAACGCCATTATCATAGAAACAGAGTCAGTTGAAATTAAAGAATCAGAGTCAAGTATCGCCGATATTTGGCTTCCCACAACTATAGAAGAAAACATTGATTTTAATTTCATAGATTCAAATATTAAAAACGATAAGGAAGTTTTATTATTAATAGACGACAATCCTGAAATACTCAAATACTTGCAAAATATTTTAAGCAACGATTATAATATTTTATTTGCCCACAATGGGAGTGAAGGTATAGAAAAAGCTATAAACTCAGTACCAGATTTAATAATATCGGATGTTATGATGCCTAAAAAATCAGGTATTGATTTATGCTCTCAATTAAAAGAGAACCAAGCCACATCGCACATACCTATTATCCTTCTTACAGCAAAAGATAATGAAGAAAGTATAAACATCGGATATGATAAAGGAGCAGATGATTATATTGCAAAACCTTTCAATACCAAAATACTACAAACAAGAATAAAAAACCTAATAAATAACAGAAGTATTTTAAAAAAGTATTTTACTAAAAATGTTGTTTTAAACAATAAAATATCTAAAAAACACAAAAAACTACTTACAAAAGAACAGGAGTTTTTAAATTTTTTAAAAAACACCATTTTAGAACAGATATCTGATGAAGAAATGAATGTGAACTCTATTTCTAAAACTATTGGTATGAGTAGAACTTCACTATTCCGTAAAATTAAAGCGCTAACTGGATTAAATATTAATGAATATATTAGACAAGTGAAAATAAGAAAAGCGGCTCAATTAATAGAGGAAGATGGTTTAACAATATCACAAGCCGCTTATCATGTTGGATTTAGTAATGCTAAATATTTTAGAAAAATTTTTAAAGAAGAATTTGGTAAGTTACCGTCTGAACTACAAACAAAAAAATAAACTCTTAGAAAACAGAGATATCTTAAAACTTAGCTAAAACAGGTTAATCAATTAAACTTATTGTAAAAATTGGTTATCTTGACGAGTTTCAAGAATTTATTTTGAAATTTTAAAATCAAAAACTTCTACGGGTGTAGCTTCCCCATATTCTTTTGGAGCATATTGAATAACCATAGTCACCAATCCTTTATTTAAATTGTTTAAATCCCAGTTTGCTGATCCTTTTTTAAATCCCATAGGCATTGAAATGGTTTTTCATAAAGTAAAATCAGAATTTCTATCAGAAAATGATACTCCAGATTCATTAAAAACATATAATCTATCCCCTTCTAGTTTTATTTTACCAAGATGGTTTAAACCTGTTTCCTTAGAAGTCCAAGCACCATCTGGAGAGCGTGCATATAGATAATTTTTGTTTTGTTTTGTCTTTGGTTGGTAATGCTTTAATAAAGTCATAAAATTATTAGTTTTATAATCTAAAATTGAGTTCAAACTAACATGAGATGGATCAAGTGACATTGGAATTTCCACTGGCACATTTCTTAAATTATTTATACCCATGACACTTTGCTTTTTACATCAGCAACTATGTTTCCTGCATTGTCTTTCCATGAAAATCCGCCATCAGCACTTTGCGCATAAAATAAACCATGTTCTTGAAGATGTCCTTTTGGTTGAGCTTCAATATGATCTTCACGTTCCCTAAAAACCCAAGCGACATGCAATACACTATCAGCATCTTCTACAAAACCTCCATTATAAGGTCCACGAGTTCCTTCCTTTTCGTTATACATACCATTTTGAGTAGAAATTTGACCAATAAAAAACCATTTATGATCCTTACTATGGAAATTTGCCAAATTCATTTCTCCTCCAACTGCGCCACCTGTTCTCCAATAAACCATTAGGTTACCCGACGTAATTAATGGATAAAATGATGGATAAGTTACTAAACCCGTATCTGTTTTTAATCCAAGATTTGGTTGCAATGAAAAAACAGCATTATCCCAAACCACAGATTCTGGATTTGTAGCTACATTTTGGTTTGTATGCGCATAATTGAATTGTGGAGTGCTATGGTGATCGAAAGCAATATGTATAACACCATCACCGCTAGATATAGAAAGTGCTATTTTGTTATGCCGGTCTTCAGATTTTATTCTATAACCTTGAAGTATAGATTTTTCCCATCTGGCATTGGGTGCCATTTTTCTTCTGGTAATTACTATATCTCCGTTACTCTCGTAGTATGCAATATATTGGCAGTTATGAAAAGAAATAATTTTAGTCTCCATAGGGCCGTGAAATCTACGAACACCATCTCTAGCAAGGTCACTTCCATCTGAACAGTATGCTGTTTCAGTAAGTGTGATTTTTGATAAAAGCCCGCTTTATCAAGTAGTTCTATTTCTTTCTGCATAAATATTGTGCTATAAAAACCTACTAATAGAATCAAAGTAATATTTTAATCTTCATTTTTTTCTTTAATCTAAGTGGGTAACATTAAAGTTATTGTTTTTTATATAGTATTATTATGAAAATTAAAAAATTTCAATTAAGCACATGTCGCTATTTAAATAAAGTAGAAAAAAAAACAGTACTTTCTAAAAAGCACTGTTTTTCTTTTACTAATTAATCGAACTAACTATTTTATAGTTTATTCATTATAAATATCCTTTGCAGAAAAACCACCTTGTTTTTTATCTAACTGAATCTTTTTTAAATCGTCAATGGTAATTGTTTTTGAAGGATTAAATGAATCACTACTCATATATTCCAACAAACTATGTCTAAGTTGTCTGGCTACAGGCCTTTCATCTAATTTTGAAATTAAATCCATTGAAGAAAATACAAGCTTTCCATTACCAACTTTAGCTTCAAAAACGGTTGATAGATGATGATTGGTTACAAAATTATCAATAACGCGAATAATTGGAGTTACATCTAAAGAATCCGTAATCACAGATTTGGAATTGATACATAAATCCCACCATTGCCAATCTGTGTGCGAACTTGTTGGGAAGTTTTTAAATGCTGCATGTTTTTCATCAATCAATAACCCCATAGTTGCAGGCTGGTTTGGAAAATGCACTGGACTCCAAAATACAGGTACAAAACGCCCCTCGACACCCTTTAAGGTTTTATAATTTGGATTTAACAATACCGTCTTTCCTTGATTTAAAGCTACTGAAGCAGCATCAAATGATTCCGTAACAACCACATTTTTTAAAATTGTTGAAACGCCTTTTGGATACACCCAAATAGGCCAATTATTTTTATATTTTGTTCCTTTTAAGTTAACTGTTATGGTTAATCTTTTTGATACTTTAGTTTCAATGGGATATTCAATAGTTCCTAAATTCACATTATTACCTATAGTTAAATTTATATTATTTAAACTTCCATTTTTTACTACAGAACCAGCATCATCAGTTATTGTCCAATCAATGGTTTGATTTTCTAAATCTTTAAAGAAGTTAGCAATTTCTATTGACGCGGTAAATGATTCTCCTGTTTCGTAAACTGCTTTTTCAAATCGAATAAGTGGTACAAGTTCACTATTAAACTGACTAAATTCTTCAGCAGAAATAACACCTTTCGATTCCCAAAACGCATTCAGTAAGCCTACTAAAGCTGTGCCTTGTCCTGGGAAATCTTGAAGCTGTAACAATTGAAACCCATCAAAACTTGGGGTTTTAAGTGCGCGTTCTATTTCTTCTTTATAAAGTAATGCTGCTAGTTTTCCTGAATTATAAGTAAAATCTGGAGCCAAATCAATCAAACCCTTCTTTTCCAATGCCTGCTTTACAGCAACAAAATTAAGTGGCTCTAAAACCCCTGTGTATTTTGGAATTTCACTCATATCTGGATATACCGAGTACTGACCAATCTCATGTGACACCAAAGGAATATTTATATGCTCACTACCCGAAGTATAATCTGAATTAAAATGAGGTGGTTTATCATTAAAAATACCTTGACCACGAATCCAACCTTTATCTGTCCATTGTGCTATAAAAAATTCATCTTCAGGTTCTGGTCTAAGACCCATCGGTTTTTGAAATGAAAATGCTGTTGTGGCATACAAATGGCGATTATCTTGAGCTTTTAACTCAGCTGTCATACTATTTAATACATCTACATCACCTTGTAATTCGTTACCCATTGCCATAAAAATAAACGATGGATGGTTACCATAATCGGTTATAATTTTTTGACCTTCGGCTCTTAAAAAAGCTGTCGTATTTTCATCCTCTCCTACTTTTAAACTCCAATGAGGCAATTCTACTTGATAATAAAAGCCTGCTTCGTCAGCAGCTTCAAATGCCGCTTTTGGTGGACACCATGAATGGAAACGTAAGTGATTTAACCCATAAGCTTTGGCTTGTTTTATAAGAGTAGCCCAGTCTTCTTTTTTCATTGGTGGATGACCGGTTAATGGGAAAATAACACATTCTAAATTACCACGAAGAAAAATACGTTTTCCATTTAAAGTCAAATCGCCATTATTATTGCCAACTGCTTTGTATCCAAATCGTGTTTTTACACTTCCTGAATTCGTACTTATTTCAACATCATAAAGTGCGGGATTGAATTCATCCCAAAACTCCAAGTTTTCTGGTCTGTCTATCTCAAAACTAATGGCTTCGTTAGTTGCTTTCAAGCTTTCAATCTTTTTATCAAAAACAATCTCGCCTTCGGCTGATTTGATAATGCAACTTACTTTATTGTCACTGGTTTTCTGTTGATCAAAAGTTATTTTTAGTTTATTATTTTCAACATCAGGATAGATCTGAAGGTTTTCAGGAGCATTTTTATCTGAGGCTTCTAACACTATATCTCCAAGAATTCCATTCCATTTTATTTGTGTATGATTAGTGTAGGCATGCGCCATATCTTGATTTATCTTATCTGGATATCTATTACCTGCCACATTAATAAACGGTAGTTTATTAGAGTTATCAATACAAATGGTTAAAAGATGTTTCCCTGGGGTTAATTGACTTGTTAAATCAAACTTATGGCTTCCTATAAGGCTATTTGCAGTCCCAATAAGTTGACCATCAATATATACAGAAGATTCCCAAATGATTCTTTCTAACGTCAGTTGTACACTATTTGATTTCCATGAACTTGGGATTTCAATCTCTTTTTGATACCATGCTTTTCCAATATATTGATGCTTTCTAGCAAGATTGGACATCACGTAATTATTAATGGCAGGTACCAATGTATTTGGTGTTCCTATACCAGCATCATCTAAAGTCCCTGGCAGATTTATTTTTGTTCCTGTAAATTTATTGGCTGCCCAATTACTTTCATATCCTATATTAGTGGAATCCAATTTAACTTCCCATTCGCCAGACAAAGATATTTTGCCAACATTTGAAGTGTTGCAACTGCTAAAAATAGTAAGTATGAATAAAGCTATCGATAAAAAACGAAAAGAATTCATGTTTATATTTTTTATTAATTTAATAGTTTAGTTTTCTGTGTCGCTTGAATTTTCAATGTCTCCAATGATTCCTAAAAAGTCTTGACAAGCTGCTTTAACATTATAGTTACGATCTGGTGCTGAATGTACTTTTTTTATAGTTTCTATGAAAGGCGTTTTGTTATCTACGTAAAGTAAATAGTTAATGGTAAGTAATGCCAAATCCATATTTTCACTTTCGCAATATTGCTTTAATATTTGGGTTGTTTTATCAGATTTAAAGTTTTGGTATAAAATAGCTGCAGCAGTTATGGCTACAGGCGGATAACTATCATTTAATGCTTTTACCAAATGACTTTTACAATGTTTTATCACATGTGCATCTTGACTCATTAATCCAACAACCGCCCAATATCGTGCTATTTTATTATCGCTTTTAAGCGCTTTTATTTGTTTTTTAGCTATACGCTTTCCTTGTTTTCCTGATAAAGATGCTACATCATATATAGTACTAAATGGATATTTACTTTCGTCCAATCTAAATTCATAAGGCGTTTCATTTTTAGAAATCAAACCAATTTCATATTCTGATGCAAAATGAATATCACGTGCGCTTAGAATACCGGTATCTAATTGATTTCGCATGGTTTCTAAAACATCTTTATACTTTGAATCGTCAATTAAGTTTTTTGTTTCCCAGCTATCATTATCAATATCGTAAAGTATTTCAGAAGGTCGTGGTGCTTTAAAAATACTTTCTTGTAAAGCGTTTAACCTATTGTCCTTCAAATCTGAACGCATGTGTTTTGTAATATCAGCTATTTCAAGATATCGGATATAGCGCATTTCTGGCATAAAAGGCATAAAATTACGTGAATATACAAACCGCCCATCTGTAATGGTTCTCACTAAGTCTGGGCCGTTATCAGCTCGATCCGTAGAAAGCAACAGATGATTTCTTTCTTTAGAACGATTATCTCCTAATAAAACACGTCCTTTTAAATACTCTGGAACTTTAACTCCAGCAAGGCTTAATATAGTTGGAGCTAAATCTTCAAAATTGATGAGTTCATCAGTTACAGCTCCAGCTTTGCCCCAAGGCGATAAATGTTTGTACTTTTCAGGAAACCAAACTACAAATGGTACGCGGTAGCCTAAATTAATCCCGTTAGTTTTTCCTCTTGGCATACCCTCGCCATGATCTGCAAAAAAGAAAATAATGGTGTTTTCTCTTAAATTATCTTCTTCTAATTTTGCCAAAAGCTCTCCAATACGGTTATCGGTTAACTTAATAGAGTTATAAACTCTTGCAAACTGCTTACGCATTTCTGGAGTATCATTATAAAATGGTGGCATATCAAATGCATCATCTGCTATTCTATCTTCTTCAGGAAGATGATTCCATACATTTTCCACATACCAATCAAACGACATAGACATAGTACGTGATTGGTGAGATTCATTAAAATTAAATACTGAAAAAAATGGCTGATTAGGGTCCTTTTTTCTCCAAGTAGCTTTACCAGAACTTTCATTCCAAGCCTCAGCTATAAATTCTTTTTCATTAGCAACATTATAATCTGTTTTATAATTGTTTGAAGTATAATAACCTTGATCCTTTAAGTAATGTGGGAACGCATGAATAAAATCTGGAACGGGATAATTGCTACGATGATTTCCTGTGCCCATTTTATAGGTAGGAATTCCTGTGATAATAGCTGAACGACTAGGCGAACATACTGTACCAGTTGAAAACGCATTGGTAAAACGAATGCCTTCTTCGGCTAATTTGTCAATAACTGGGGTGCTTGCTTTTTCATTACCATAACAACCAATAAATTGTGGCGATGTATCTTCAATAGTTAACCATAAAATATTTGGTTTGTCTTGAGCTAAAACACTATTGAAAGAAATAATTATACAAAAGAAATAAAAAAAGAGTTTCATAGATTTTTATGTATCAATTAAATAGTTGCTATATGTGACGATGCTCTCAATAAGTTTTATTTTTTATCGAGAGCAACGGTTTTAAAATTCAACAACTCTTAGACTACAGATTTTTTGCTATTAATAGCACTTAAATCTAAACTAGCATGAATGTGAGCTGGTAGATGGAAAGTCATATCTGTAACCTTACCAAATGTTGTAATAGCTTCGGTTTGTTTTCCCATACCAAGTTGTCCTAAGCCAATTAGATAATTACAATGAATTTTATTGATTACGTTCAAATCTTCTTCCCAAATCAATAAATCTGGAAGTGAAATGGCAAAATAATCCAACTTCACATCATCATTCATGTGTTCTTTTCCGTAATTTAAAAGGTTTTCAAAACGCGTATTAGCTTCATCGTTTCTACCTAATTTTTGTAATGCCAATCCTTGATAAAATATTTTATCGGGCTGCTGGTCATTATAAAAAATAGCTGGACTTGGGTCGCTAAGACCTTCTGATGCTTTTTCAAAATAATTTTTAGCAGTCTCATCTTGTCCTAAACCTTGATGCGCACAACCTAACCAATAATGGATATCATTTTCTTGGGTACCATGTAGTTTACCTTCTCCTAAATTATGAGGGTATGTTTGAGCTTCTTCTAAATAGTCGATTGCTTTTTGATAATTACCTTCACTAATATATTTTTTAGCCAATTCTACTTGAATGGTTAAATATTGAAAAGGCACCTTACCTTCGCCGCCTTCCCATGGATGGAATTGTCTTTGTTTCAACAATGTTTCTGCTTTTTCAAAATCGCCTTTCATATTACACAACGCAATGCGTTCTAAATACAAATCGTCTCTTGAATTTGTAAGGTCGTTATGCTTTTCTAAAAGTGCTAAACGTTCATTAGTAGAAACATTAATTTTTTTATACAATTGGTCTAACTCCATAAGCAGACGCGCATCAGTAGAATCTAATTCAAAAGCTTTCTCCAAATGCTGTCTTGCTTCGTCTTTTTGATTTGTTTTATTGTAATAAAGCAAAGCTAAATTACGATGTGAAATAGCAAAAGAATCGTCTAATTTTATAGAGGTTTCCAAACATTGCTGAGCTTCTTTATATTGTTTTGAAGCGTACCAAAAGTTTCCTAAATAATAAAATGCTTTCGCATCCGTTGGATTTGCTTTGCTTGCTGCTTGTAATGCTAAAACCTCCTCTATTTTATTTGGAAAACAATAGATATCTGGCATTTTTGATGCTTTTTTATAGCATTCCAACGCTTGATCAGTATCTCCTTTTTGCTCAGAATACCAGCCCATAAAATAATAAACCATCGGATAAACTTCGGCTTTACCATCTGTATGTACTTTTAAAAGTGACGTAGCATCATCAAACTGACCAGCCGCTGCATAATCTAAAGAAAACTCAATATAATTATGAGCGTAATCTCTCATTAATTCTTTCAGAGCATTTAAATCTTCTTGTTTATTCGATAATAAATAACGCTCATATAAAACGCCAAAATTAAATTTATCGATAACTAAAGACTCTACAATAAGTTTATTAGCTGCCTCAATTTTTCCTGATTTTCTTAAAATAATAACCTTTAAGTGTCTCGCTTTGTGATTGTGCCAGTTTTTTATTAAAGCACGATCTACAAGATCCAATGCTTTTACCAAATCGCCTCTAAAACAGTCAATCTGTGCTAAATTAAAATAGCCAGCATCTTGCCATTGTGCATTCCAACAGGCTTTAAAGAAACTTGCATAGGCTTCATCTTTTTTACCTAAAAAATTTAAGGCTAAACCTCTATTAAAATAAGGCTCTCCGTCATAAGGATTTGGGTTATGTCTTGTTGACGTATCTATAGCTTTATCAAAATACGTTATCGCAGTTTCTAACTGTCCTTTTCTTAAATTCAATAAGCCCATGGCATTGTTACATCTTACATCGCCTGGTGCTCTACTTAACCCTTCTTTATAATATACTTCTGGACTAAACGTAGCATGCCTGTACTGTTCTAAATGTAAGCCTTGAAGATATAAAGCCTCTACGCTATCGATCTCATTAGGTTGTTTTGCTGCTTTTGCTGGATCTGGAATATCATCAGATAGATTTTTATCTGGAGCCCAAGCCACTAATATATTGCCTGATTTATCTGAAACAGATACTTTTAAATCTTCAAATTTAGAACCATTAAGCTCAATTGATTTTTCAAAACCATTTTCTGGAGAAAGATTTAAAACGTCTTCTAATAAGATCCCATTTTTCCCTTTTAAAGAAATAATAGCATTATTATATTCTGAAGTTACATACACTTTAACTAAGGCTTTGCCATCGATAATTTCAAGATTAACGAGTGCTTCTTTAGTAGCATTTTTTACGACACCTACATTATAGTAAGGCATAAAATATTGTTTGAAACTTTTTTCTTCATACGGATGCATCCAAGAAAAATCGGGTTGATTATCCGTATAAACACCACACATCAACTCAATGTAAGGCCCATCAGAATCTGTTAGATTTCTATCCCAAGCCTGACCAAAATCGCCATGACCCCAAGTCCATTGCTTTTTCCCTGGAGATACGTTATGATCGGCAACATGAAGTAATCCGCCTTTGGAATCGTTTTCATAACCACCAACAAAATCGTAATCTGAGGTTATTGCCATGTAACTGGTTGGCACCGGAATATTTTTATATCTCGAGATATCAGTTCCTGGCGAATAATCTACTTTATAATATTCTCCTTTAGCTATCGGAAATTCTGAAACATCACGTTTTCCATGATCAAAAACCGCATTCACATCAGGTGGAAATACCGATTGATAATGGTCATTAACCGCTACCGCAGGGTTTGCCCACCAAAGGAAAGTTTGCGGATGTGGCGTTCTATTATAAAGTTGTGCTTTAATTTCTAAATAGGCTTTATCTGGATATAAAGTGAAGCCTGCCATACCTTTAGTACGGAACATACGCTCTAATTCACTTACCCATATGGTTTTGCTACCATCTTCATTTTCTTCAATATAAAAATCAGTTGGATCATAAGTACTTGGTCTGTGATGCTGCGGCCAGTTAAACTCAATACCACCAGAAATCCACGGCCCTGTTAAACCTACCAATGCTGGTTTTATAACATGATTATAATATACAAAATGACGTTCTCTAATTTTATCATACGCCATTTGAATTCTACCTCCCAATGCTGGTAAAACCATTATTTTTATGTAATCGTTTTCTATAAAAATAGCATCCCATTCTTTATCTACTTTCGTGTCGCTCATGGTTTCAATTACAGGATGTGGATATACTGCGCCACTACTCGCTTGATATACCCTTTTATCTAAAAAAACTGGATATTTCTCTGGTGTTCCAACTTCGTAAGTAGGTATCACTACTTTTTCTTTCCAAACTTTTACAGTCTTCATAATTCTATATTTTTGTTCAGTTTTTTAATATTAGTTTACTTAGTGAGCAGGGTATTTATTTCATTTATTGTAAGCACTGTTTTGGGATCAAATTGATCAGTTGCCATATACGTTTTTAAACTATACAATAATTGTTTTGCTTCTAATCTATTTTCTAGATTAGTATGCAAATCTATTCCTGACATCAATAAGCTTCCTTTACCTACTTTAACTTCAAAAATCAACGCTGTTTTTCTATTTTCAAACTAATCATCAACTATTCTAACTATTGGAGTTATAGTAGTAGGGAAATCATCTAAAACAATAGCATTGGAATTGCTCATCGCATCCCACCACTGCCAATTTGAATGGTATTCAGTTGGGAAATTAGCCAAAGCTGGATGTTGCGGGTTACATAAAATACCCAAGGTATGAGGTTTTTGTCCTTTAGTCCAAGATGTATTCCAGAAAACACTAGAAAAACCAACACCTATATCGCCACCTTTATCAGCTACAATATCGCCTTTTGTAATGTTTAAAAGTACTTTACCACCTTTTTGTAGATAATTTATAGTGCTCGCATTTAATTTATTTACAACCCTAACACTATTTTCATTTGAAACTGGATCGAGTTTAGTTGGATATACCCAAACATCCCATGTGTTTTCAAAGTCTGAAACATTAACTGTTAATGTGAGTTTTTGAGCTTTTTGAATTCCAGCTAGTGGTATTGTTATGTCTCCTAGTTTTATACCATTTCCAATTTGTATATCGGTTTTATTAAAATCTCCTTTATTAAAAATACCACCTTCTTTATCTGTTAAAGTCCAAGACGGTGTTATATTTTCTAATGGTTTTTCACCATAATGAGCTACTTCTACAGTTGCATACAATGAATCAGAATTTTTGAAAATACGCTTTTCTAAACGTGCTAATGGTACAGTTTCATTACAGAACTTACTGTATTCCTCAGGAGTCACATAGCCCTTTTCATCCCAAAAAGCATCTAAAACACCAATTAATGCAGTGCCTTGTCCAGAAAAATCATGTAAGTCTAATAACTGAAAACCTGCAAAATTCTTGGTTCTTAAAGCAGCTTCAATATCTGCTTTGTAACATAAGGTTTGTAATTTTCCTGATGCCAATAACAAACTATCAGCTAATTCCAACATGTTATTTTCTTCTAAAGTTTCTTTGAAAATTTCAAAATTCTTAGGTTTTAAAACCCCTGTATATTTTGACATTTCCTTAAAGTTTGGATATACGCACCACTGGCCTATTTCGTGACTTACAGTTGGCATTGGTTTGCTATCTATTATATCTTTAAAATCAAATGTAGTTTGTGGTGCTTGACTATTGATAATACTATTCAATTGCTGATTCCATTGTTGTATTCTTGGTTTAGCTGTATTGAAAAAATCGGCATTATCTATATATGGCCAACCTGCACCACTAGTATAAACCCTTCTATTATCAAAACTTTTAAAATGATCTACAAATTTTACTAAATAATCTTTATGGTTTTTACCGCTTGGTTCATTACCATACGCCATCATTACGAATGATGGATGGTTGCCATAAGCATTAATAATATCTTCTGCTTCTTTATACAACCATGTATCAACAGGTTTTCCGTCTCCAATGGTTGCCCATGCTGAGGCTTCAACTTGTAAATAAACCCCCATTTCATCGGCTGCTTTAAAAGCCGCTTCTGGTGGACACCATGAGTGAAAACGCATGTGATTTAATCCGTGGTTTTGGATGATATTAAATATTCGTTTCCATGCATCCACATCGGTTGGTGGGTAACCTGTTAAAGGAAAAATAGCACATTCAAGTGTTCCTCTTAAAAAAACAGGTCTATCATTAATTGTGAAAATGGTGCCTTTAGCTTTAAAAGCTCGCATTCCAAAATCAATACTTTTTGTATCTGTTCCAGAAGGCGATTTTAAAGTAACGGTCATTTCATATAGATTCGGGTTGAATTCATCCCACAATAAAGGATCATCACCCATTGGAAATTCTAAATTAACTTCCCCCTTAGCATCTACACTTACTTTTTTTGCTAGTTTTTCAAATGTTTCTTTGATACCATTTTTATTTCGAACCTCAAGTTGCACTTCGCAATTTTGAGCATCCCCAGTAAAATTTTCGATTTTTGCTACGATACCAACTTTTTTATTGGCGACATCTGGATATAATTTCACATTACCTATGGAAACTTTAGAGGTAGCTGTTAGTTCCATATTACCCACTATACCATTCCAATTGGTTTGTGTGTTATCAGATATACTGTGGGCATCTAAACCAACATCAATATCTTTAATACGATTATCAATACGAATGGTTATAGTATGATTTCCCGGAGTTAAAAATTCGCTTAAATTGTAGTTATGATCAGTTCCTAAACTATTTTCCGTTCCTATTTTATTATTATCTACCCAAACTATAGATTCCCAATGTACGCGCTCTAAGTTTAAATTAATATGCTTGTTATCCCAAGATTGAGGGATAGTTACCGTTTTTTGATACCAAGCTGGACCATAGTAAACTTTTACAGGGCTTAACCAAAAAGGCACTTTAACGTTGCCCTTTTGCCTGTACTTTTTCATTTTTGGATCTTTATACCACAAGCTGTCGTTCCACATATTACCAGTCCATCTGGTTTCAACAGTGATATCATTTCCTTTTCCGTTTTCTGCCATAGAACCAGGTAAAGAAATGGATTCTGATAAACTTGTTTCAAACCATGTATCATTAATACCTTGATCTAAAGAATCTATTTTAAAACCCCATTCTCCAGAAAGATCTAAGTTTAATTTATCTTCACTTTTACAAGAATGTAATACTATAAGGCTAAAACAAGTAAGGGCTATTTTTATGCTTTTTAAGAAACTCATTATATATCTAGTTTTATTATTCTTTTTTAAAATATTCAAAAACAGTATCGGCTACAAACTGATATCACTCTTTATTGATATGTTTATTTGATACTTAATCAACAATGATTTTAAAGGATTCTTTTTGTTTTCCATTACTTAATGTTACTAACAAAACACCTTCTTGTGAAACTTTATAACTAAAATCTTTTTGCTCATCAGGGGAAATTACTTTTAAAAAAACACTTTTGCCATCGATTGTAGTAACGGAAAAATTAATGGATTCAGAAGAATCAAACACAGATAAATCAATTTTCAGTTGTTCATTCTTTTTTATTGGATTTGGGTAGTATTCAATAGTGTTTTTAACATCAAAAGATTTACTTGACAAAGAACCATTTATTTGAGAATTATACAAATCAGTAATTTCTTGACTTGTTAATGCTGTTTGATAAAACATAATATCATCCATATAACAGATAGCAGAAGTACTGTTAGGAGTACCTACATAAAAATCAGTAAAATTAAGCGCAGAAAGAGCTAAAGGTCTAGTACTACGTTGCGTTCCATTTTGATACATGGTGGCGTTTGTTCCATTCCCAACTATTACTAAATGGGTCCATACATTAGTTGCTAATTTTTCGGCAGTACCGCAAATACCTGATACTGTTGCGTTATAAAAACAAAATTGTTTGGGCGCAAACCAATTCTCTTTCGTTAATCCTAGTAAGTGTTTTCCACTTTGCTCAGTAAAATAGAATGCATGTTTTCCAAATTCTTCTACTTTTAAATTTATCCAAAATGAAATCGTGTAATCACTTGTATTCAAAGGATTTACAGATAATTGTAAATTGGTGTTTGCTGCAGGTAGAGAAAGCACATTTCCTCTTGTAGGGTCTACTACAATACTTGAGCCTGAAAAAGTAGCTGGAGAGTTGATAACTTTATCAAACGTTGTGGTTGCATTGTTGTTTTCAAAATCATAGTGCAAAGATGAATTTACAACGGATTGAGATAAATCAAACCACTTTTTAATTTCTTCAGCAACTACCAAATGTCCTTTTTCATTTACATGAACAGGCTGAGCATAATAGCTTGACAAATCGGTTCCAGCGTTTGCCAAATCCTGAAATGCTTTAAAACTATCTACTAAACCTACTTGGTATATGGCCGCTAAATCTCTAATCTGAGCTGCATGTTGTGCTAATGGACTATTCTCATCTAACAAATTCTCGTTACTAACAGGTGTTGGGGTCATTAACATAACTTTGGTACCATAAGCCAGCGCATCCTCAATCATTTTAATCCAAGCAGCTCTTGCACGAACCAAGCCTATGCCACGGTCGTTTATAGCATAATCTATGAATAAAACTTCTGGACGGTGGGTTAATACATCAGAAGCTAGTCTTAACTCACCTTGTTCAGAATTTTCTCCACCTATTGAAGTTGTAATTGTGTTAATGACAGCATAGGAATAAAGCCCTTTTAATTTTGCTAATGTCATGTAAGGGTAAGCTTCTAAGGTGCGTACATCGGGTGTAAGGAAATAACCTGCAACCACACTATGACCGTGAAATACTAAATTCATGGTTTTATTGTTTGGCCATGCTTTTTGGAACTCGGTTACGATAGGACGTAAATACGTATTCCGATCGGCAATTTGTGACTGCGCTATACTGAAAAAAGTAAATGCAATGATTAAAAAAATAATCTTGTTTGTTTTCATAATATTTTTTGTTTTACTCGTAATTAATTTAAAAAAATTCTTCAGTATATTATTTACATTTTTCTGTATTTGTATTGTTTTTTTAAAACATTTTTAGCTGCTTAACTTACTATTTTGATATATTTTCAAAATAATCAAAAATAGCATCGGCTACAAACTGATGCCCCTTTTGATTTATATGATTATTTTGTGCCATAAAACCACGCAAAGGTTCAGTTTTATCAATAGCTTTAAATAGTGCATAACTATCTACCAAACCAACATTATATTTTTTTGCTAAATCCCTAATTTGCTGACTATGCTTTTCCAGTTCCGTTTCCTCAGAAGTAATGTCTTCTTTCAAATCTGGTGTGGGCGTTAACAAAATAACCTTTGTCCCATATTTTAGAGCTTCTTCTATCATTTGTTCCCAAGCCACTTTAGCTCGTTCTAAACCGATGCTACGATCATTCAGTCCATAATCAATATAAAGTACATCTGGTTTATAATTTAATACTTCGTTCTTAAAACGCTTTGCGCCTTTTTCTGCTTGTTCTCCTCCAATAGAGGTTGTAATCGTATTTACTACAGAGTATGGGTAGTGATCATTGATCAGCTTTAATGCAAGAAAAGGATAAGAACCTAAACGATCTGTTACTCCGTCTGCCATATACCCAGTAGGTACCGAATGCCCATGGAAAACAAGATTAATGGTTTTGTTTTTTGGCCATTTCAGCCGTAATTCTTGTTTCAAAGAGTCTAAATACGATACTGGCGGGGCAATTTGTTGTGCTTTACAACTATATAGTATTAAAAGCATTAAACACACAACTACAACATTTCTTTTTAAAATGAAAAGCATATTACTTTGTTTTAACTTCTTTTGTTAATTCTAATTCTATCTCTTCCAAACTTTTACCTTTTGTTTCTGGTAACTTAGCTCTGATGAAGATAAACCCTAAAACACAGATTCCACTATATACCCAAAAGGTTCCTGAAGCTCCCAATGCATCATTTAAAATGGGGAATGTAAACGTTAAAATAAAACAGGCTATCCACAATGAAAATGTAGCGATAGACATGGCTATTCCCCGTAATCTATTAGGAAATATCTCAGATAAAACCACCCAAGTAATAGGTGCTAAAGACATGGAATAAATAGCAATAGCCGTAATAACCAAAACCAACACAGGCCAACCTGTAAATTGAAAATAGTAAGCACCTCCTAAAATGGCATAAACCACTGCCAGACCAACAGAGCCCAAAAGCATGAGTTTTCTTCTACCCCAACTGTCAACAGTTCGCATAGCAACAAACGTAAAAATCAAATTAACGCTACCAGTAATCACAATATTAAACAGCATATCGCCTACACTATAACCTGCAGCTGTAAAAATTTCATCGGCATAATTAAAAATAATATTGATGCCACACCATTGCTGAAACACAGCTAGAACAATTCCAATTATTAAAATTGGTTTTACTTTCGGATTTTTAAAATCTGAGAAACTAATTTTTTTAGTGCCACTTTCCTTCAGCGTAAGCCTAATATTATTCATCTCTTCATTAGCATAAGTTTCACCTCCTATTTTACTTAATACGCTTTGAGCTGCAACATCATTATTTATTTTAGCCAAAAACCTCGGGCTTTTAGGTACTAAAAACATCAGTACAAAAAATAATAATGCAGGTACTAATTCAGCCCAAAACATCCATCGCCATCCAGTTTGCCCGTTCCATGAACTTAATATCATTTCTGGTGTACTGGTATCCAGAATAGATTCTGCTATAAAATAATTAGCAATTTGAGCTGCCAATATACCTACAACAATAGTTAATTGATTAATGGCAACAAATTGACCTCTGTACTTTGCAGGAGCAATTTCGGCGATATACATAGGCGATAATGTTGATGCTAATCCAATGCCTAAGCCTCCAATTAATCTGTATATAATAAACGGTGTAAAATCATCTACGTAACCTGTGCCAAAAGCAGATAGTGTAAATAAAGCTGCTGAAAAAATCAATGGTGTTTTTCTACCAAAACGATCGGCTACAATACCAGACAAAACAGCTCCTAAAATACAACCTATGAGTGCACTACTCATGGCCCAACCTTGTAAGGTGGGTAATGTACTAATATCAAAGTAAAGCTCATAAAATGGCTTTGCCCCTCCAATTACAACCCAATCGTAGCCAAATAGAAATCCACCCATGGCAGATACTAAAGCTAAGAATATTAGATACTTAAAATTGAATTTCGTATTTTCCATAATAGTTAGTTGGTTTATTATAATTTATTAAGATGGTTAGTCTTTTGTTAGTTTGCTATTATACCAATCTTCATTTGGTTGGAAATCTTTATCCAAGAAATCCTTACGCTGCTTTTCCAAATTCTGAAGCATATTGGTCTTTCTATTTTCATCTTGCTTTTTAGCTTTTGCGGCATCAAATGCTGGGTTGATTTCAGGCATATTGGCATTGGTTTCAACTAAGAAAGCATCTAATTCGCTTCTTAAATTTTTTGCTATTTGAACATACTCTTTAGAAACATCTTGTTCCTCACTAGTGTCGTTAGATAAATTATAGAGTTCATCACGACTATCTTCGTAATAGTGAATAAGTTTCCAATTTTCTTTTCTTATGATACTTGATGGTTCCCCGCCTTGGTTTCCATAATGCGGATAATGCCAAAAGAGCGATCTGCTATCTAAAGATTTGCCATTTAATAAAGGCACTAAACTAACACCATCTATCTTTTGGGTTGGATTATTTTCTACTCCTGCTAATTCTAATAAAGTTGGATAAAAATCAATACCAGAAACGGGATAATCAATGGTTTTTGGTGCATTTTTTAAAGATGGAATTTTCATAAAATAAGGTTCTCTTATACCACCTTCCCATTGATAGCCTTTCCCTCCCCTTAAAGGTAAATTAGATGTTGAAAACGCATCCCCACTAGACACCCCACCATTATCTGATGTAAAAACCACAATAGTATTTTCATCTAAACCAAGTTCTTTTAATTTGTTTAAAACCAAACCTACTGCATCATCCATGGTTTCAACCAAACCAGCATAAACTGGATTATCTTGTTTGACTCTGATAGGCAAAACACGCTCCATTTCAAATCCAAAATCTGCAATACCTTGCAATTCTGCTTTTTTCCTATATTTACTCCATTTTTCTTCAGTAGTTTCTATAGGCCCATGTACCGCATAAAAAGATAAAAATGCAAAAAAAGGTTCATCTTTATTTTCTGTAATGAAATTTACAGTTTCTTCTGCCAAACGCATGGTAAGGTTTTCGCCTTTATATTTATAAGCCAACTTTGGGTTGTCCCAAGGTGCATAAAAACCACCTCTTGGGCTACCTACTTCCCAACCTCCTTTATTAATATCAAAACCATGATTTTCAGGGTTAGATGGTTCGTCTCCTAAATGCCATTTACCGGCAAAAAAAGTTTTGTACCCTCCTATTTTCATGGCTTCCGCCAGAGTAATATCCTCACTGGGTAAGGCATGTACATAGTCTGCGGGCAACAACTTATCATTGTGATTTTTAGTCCATTGTTCTCCATATGCGGCTCCAATCCAATCTGTTATTCCATGGCTAGCGGGGAATTGCCCTGTCATTAAACTCGCTCTTGACGGACTGCAAACTTGGCACGCTGCATAGCCTTGGGTAAAAACCACACCTTCTTTTGCTATTCGATCAATGTTTGGTGTTTCATAATAATTACTTCCTGTATAACTCAGATCATTTGCACCTAAATCATCGGCTAAAATGAAAACGATGTTTGGTTTTTTTATTACTTCTTCTGCCTCAGGTACTTTACTTTTACAACCAGTAAAAAAAATGACGATTATACAAAAACACCAAACTAACTGAAAAAAATTACTAAATCTTATTTTCATCTTTTTCTATTTTTAATATCCTATTAATTTATTTACCAATCTTGACTTTAAATTAACAATTTTGTTATTTATAAAGGAAATTCGACATTATCTTTACAAGTAATATACATCCTATTAAAAGTGAAATCTGAAATATTTATAATTCTATCTTCTTTGCTGTAGCTATTAACAATGGCTACTCTAAAAGACTGTGAATTTGCAACTTTATTCACAAAAAGCACCATTGTTAAAACACTAAAAAAAAATTTATATTAACTTTTAGAGTTTTCATTTTTTGGCATAATAAGAGATTAAAAGAACAGAAGTCGTATATACTAACAAAACTAGTATTAAAAGTTGTTTAAAAAATAGACATAAAAGTGATAAACATGGATGATAATATTATTGTAAACTCATTATGCTTTAATGCTCTTTAGAAATTTAGTTTTTGCCTTTTTTATTATTATAAAAAACCACTTAACTAAGCTCAAAAGAAATTGCTAATCATAAGGCTTCTGAATTAGATGGATTAGCCAAAAAAGATCACCTATAATGCTTTTAATGTTTTTCTTTTCCAGAAGAAGGTATCATGTTTTACAAAATTCCAAATTACCTCAAGGTTAATCTCTTCATTTTTATATTTAAAATTTTTATTAACGTTCTACATACAAATCTGGTACCTCTATTATATTGGATTTTTTTATAACCCAATCCATACCTTTATTAATATTTTTCTCAATCTTCTCCGAGGTAAAATTAACTTTTACTTTATATCCGTTTTTTAAGTTAAAATGCACTCGACATACAATATCTTCAGACACTTGAACCTTCAATGTATTGCCAACACGCTCAACTTGACAGTTCATGGTTTGTAAGCTCCCATCAGCTCTTTCTAACACAAAAGCATTTGGAACAAACTGTTCTGCCATAACACGAAAATGTTCGTGAACATCATTATCACAGCTCCAGCCCTGTGAAGTGCCATGATAACCATTTCGTTTCCAATCTAAGCTACCTATCTCGCCTTTAGGCACGCGCCACCAATCACTAACCATGGGCATCCATTGTTCTCCGATAATTTCTGACACTCGTTTACCTTGCTCTGGATTTTCTGGATCTGGAACAAACATTAACGCATTAATATAAGGGTCTGGAACGAATGCCCAACGTAAAACACCTGTTTGCTCATCGATGGCTTGAGTACAAGCTCCCATAGCATTGTTCATTATATTCAAGAAACGTTCTTCTCCTGTTAATAAATAAAGATAGAAAGCACCAAACTGACTTCTCATCGTCCATCCGTGAGGTGAGTTCATCATATTGGGAAGTGTTAATATATCATATTGTGACTCCCAAAACCTTAAGGTACCACCACGCATTCTCCCATCAGGAATTAGTGCTTGAGTAAGACATTCATGCCGTTTCTGCATCTCAAGGCTGGCTTCAAGAAATTCTTTGCGCAACGTTTCATCCTTAGTGTTCAATGCATGTAAAGCTAACAATGACCATGCACTACCTGCTTGCGTATCTTCATAGGTAGATTCCCCTTCGGTATCCCCCATGTCTTTAACTTCCAATATGTTTTTTGCAGCTTTATCAATTGCCAACATGTGGCGTTCGTAGCGGTCTTTCCAAATTGTGGAGTTTTCTGCAAATGGACGTTCATACCAAGCCAATTCACTCAAAAACTTTCCGCCGAGTGTGAGGGCAGTATAACCTTCAAACGCGCCATTAGGCAATTGAAATTTTTCTATAAAATGATCGCCCCACTTAGCCGCTTCTTCAAGATCTTCTATTTTCTTTGTAGCACCATAACGAGCAACCATCAAACCTACCATCCAAGATGTGTTTTGAGGTCGTGAATGCCATGTGGGTTTATCATTATAAAAGTCCGTTTTAGTGGAATCAACCATAATAGCATAAAAATTATCAAACACAGCTTCAATTTCTGCAAGCTTTTCTTTATCAGGAAAATAAGTATTAGCCAAAAAGGCACTAAAAAAACCTAACCAACCTTCACGATGCATCATGGGTTTAATTTGCATTCTAAGGGCTTCCGATCTTGCTTGGTTGAGATACCAACCCCAAGGTTTACGCACATGAAATATAGCTTCTGTCTGTTTTCCATGACCATTTTTTGCTCTTACAATATAGTTTCCTATTATTGAGGGAGCTGGTATGTTAAAAATCATTTTGCTTTTACTCTTTAATGGATTTGCCAATTTTACCGATTTACCATTGGGATCATGTAATGTAACGTTTGGATTCTCTGATCCATCAAAATGCACTGTTAATTCTATGGTTTCTCCTGAGGCCACTGTTGTTCGATCAAGCCCAATAGCAGGCGCCATAGAATTGATTGCAACGATTGGCAAAACTTCATCTAAAGATGATGCTGGTTGTATAATTATATGCCATGTACGTTTTTCTCCCGGCATCAACTTTATGAGTTGTTGTGGATGACGCTTGGGCAATGGTAACGTATGTAGCATATTCAAAGTACTTGTGGCAATTCGATGTCCCATTCCCATGTAATTAATGTCTCTTGAAGCTATCGCGTCTGGTGATGAAATAGTGAGTATTTGCCCATTTGGATTTTGAAAATAACCCCAAAAATGCGTCTTTTCACATCGTAATAATGTTGGAAAGAATTTTTCATAATAGGTTTTGGGGTCTGTCATTTCATTGTCTATCCCAAGTCTTAAACTAACCGAAGAATCTGCAAAAAAATATTTTGAACTGTCATTTTTCAATTGAGCTACCATTGTTAGCTTTCCGCCTACATCTTGATATTCTATAGAATAAACTTGATCATTATTCTGCCCTTCAAAAAGCAGTTTGTCTCCGCTTACTCTGGTCATTTTTACACCAACCCAGAAAGGTCCATTAATAGAATCAGTCCGCCAAGGCACACTTACTAATTCATCATTAAATACCACATCCAACTCAGATATTGCACCATTATTGTCGATTTTCAAAGACCAACCGCCTAATTCTGATTTTAAAGTTGATAGTATTGATTTTTGAAAAGCACATGCTTCAAACAATGCTGCCGTGAATATTAATAATAATATGTATGATTTTTTCATTTTAAAAAAAATTTCAATTAAATGATTGATTATAATCCTTTATTGGGATTTAATCTGGATTTGTATAAATTCTAATTTTCTTCTATTATATATTTTATCCCAGCCTATAGTCATGCGAGTTCTGATAACCCTTTTAAACGCCCTATATGTGGATATTTTAGATTTGTTTCTCTTTTTAAATCATCTATAAATCTACGCCCATGATCTGGACGTATTGGAATATTAAAATTATTTTTATCTGTTTTTTTTCTGTTTATTTGTTCCTCTATAATAGCTTTCATTAGGCTAGCCAAATTTGCTCATTTATCTAAGTGTTCAATTTCAAATAAATCAACATTATTCAAAGTTTTTGTACCACGCAGGTGAATAAAGTGAATAAAATCTGCATATTTTTTAAATAGTTCGATTAGATTATTATCATTCCTTGCCCCTAAAGATCCTGAACAAAAAGTAATACCATTACTTAAAGACGGACACGTGTTTGACAACCATTTAAAATCATCTTTTGAACTTATAATTCTAGGCAAACCCAATAAAGGAAATGGTGGATCATCTGGGTGAACCGCAAGTTTTACTCCACATTCTTCAGCTACTGATACAAGCTCTTTTAAAAAATAGCATAATTTTCTCTTAATTTGTTTTTATAAATATTTTTATATTCTGCTATTAGTTGATTGGAAATGACCAAATAATTTTTATCACCATCTTTTACAGCACCATCAATAAATGATTGCATTTTTACTATAATATTATATCCAAGTGTATCCTTTTCTTGCTCACTTAATCTATCGAACAGTTCTTTTTTTTTTACTTGTTCTAAAGAATAACTCTTTTCAGCATTAGGTCGCTTTAAAATAAATAAATCGAAAGCGGCAAATTTATTATAGCTGAAATACATAGTTTTAGCACCGTTTTCTAAAGTATAGTTAAGATCTGTTCGAACCCAATCTAACAAAGGCATATATCAAACAGTTTGAATACCAAAATCTGCCAAGTTTTTTTGTTTTTTTACAATTAGAAATATGTAAATCTCTGATTGGTTTCCCTTTTTTCTTTATCTCTTCAGTAACTGGTAAGCTTTCAACAACTTCCCAAGTAAGATTATGATTTTCGATATACTTTTTTACTTTTAATATATCTTCTATAAGTCAGATATTCCCATTTAAAATATGATGCAGAGCTATAACTACACCAGTAGCTCCTCTTTGAGCAATTTCTTTTAAGGTAATAGGATCATTATAACCAAACCAGCTCAATGTTTTATTAAGCTCATCTGATTGGATTAGGTATTATTTTTTTATTGATCATAGATTCAACTTATTTTTATATGGGTTTCCATTTTTTAATAATTTAAATATCAGTGTAAACTTTTAATAGCAGTAAATGCCATTAAACTTTAATTTATTAACTATACTTTTTATAATACTAATACAACTATCTCTAATGAATAACTGTATATAAAGCAGAAAAAAATGTAATAAGAAATTTAAACCTTATTATTTATTACATGGACTTAACAAATAATATATGGATAAAATCATTTATTATTTTTAATATTTTTATAAAATTAAAAAAGAATTAAAATACCAATTCAACTAATACTATTCAAAAATCTTTTTTTAATTATTTAAAAGCATAATAAAGAGAAAAGATCGTCTAAATTTAGACGACCTTCTCATTTTTTTTAAATTATTGTTTTATGTTTATTTACCTCTAAAAGTATTAAATAAACAGCGTAAATCTATTATTTTTTCAAATATCGTTTGGTAGCTACTTTACCTTCATCATCACTAATTTTAACAATATACAAACCAGCTGCTAAAGTACTAGTATTATATATATTATTAGAAGACTTAGCTATATTTGTATCTTGTCCCAACATATTAAACACATTAACTTTTGATATATTTATGCCATCAGAAGCATCTAATCTGAAAGCATTATCAATTGTATATAGCTTTATTTGAGAATTTAACACATTGTTTTCTTCAACTCCTAAAATTACCGTACTATTATAATCTGCGAGAGCCTCTGCACCAGTAAGTACCTTGTTAGAATATACTTTAAAGTCATCATAAAAACCTCCAGAGCTCTGCCCACCACTATTACCAAACCTAAAAAATTCATAGTTTTTATCTATTAAATTTCCATCTGTAATTTCATTAGTTTGAGCATAAAATGCACCATCTTTGTATGCTGTAATTTTATTATCGAATGTATCAAATGTAAAAACAAAATGATGCCATTCGTCAGCTACAAAAAAAGGCTTTACAAAAATCCGACCACTATTAAGATTTGTGATGTATAAAGGAGAACCTGGATCTGCTTGAGTGAAAGTTCCTGGATAGAAACCATCAGGATCTTGACTAGTAGTCCAACCTTGATTTCGCTGGAAAAACAAACCCGCACCATTATAAGCGGTTCCAGTTTCTAAAAATTTTAGAATCATTCCATTACCTGCACCATTCCATTTGTACCAAAAACTCATACTCCAGTCTACACCATTAATAGGCAAGCTAGCTATTTCTAAGAAATTTCTTTGATTAGCCAATTCAAATACTCCGCCTCTAACTGCATCAGTGGTAATCCTTGAGTCAACAACATTAGCACCATTTGGAGTAATAGCAGCTTCTTTTGGTGTTGCCTCTTCTGAATATGTGTATACCAGATCTGTTGTTGCTGGATCTGGATTAGTAGCAGGGACAGAAGCATCAAATTTAAAGTACACAGACGGTGTTGGCGCTTGTGCGCTAACACATAAAGGTAGCATTAATAATGCACCTAAAATTAAAGTAATTTTTTTCATAATTTATTATATTTAGTTATGGTACTAAACTAACCGATTTATACAAAAGTTAAATGGACAATGTTTTTGATTACATGGATAAAAATACCCTGTCTCATTTATTTTGATCAAAAAATTAGAAAACCTAAATATTAAAACACTTATGATCATTTTAAAGAAAGTCTTAATAGATCATTTAAAATTTATCTTTTAACAACTTTTAAAGTCATTGGTTTATCTAAAAATACCTTAGCATAGTAAATCCCGGCAGCTTGGTTTTTTATATTAAGAGTAACCTTTCCGTTTAAATTTCTATATATCTTTTTAGAAATAATAGCACCAGTTTCTGAATATAAATCGACTACTACTTCTTGTCTAAACTTAGGTATGGTTATTTCAAAAATTCCTGAAGTAGGGTTGGGTAATATTTTAATATCACCTAATTTATTTGTAATATTTTCTTCAACTGATAGTAAACTTTCGTTAATTGAAAAATCTAAAACCCCACTACCGTAGGTGGCAAACCTTATAAGGTTTTTAGATGCAATAAATTGGGCATCTGTAAACTCAACAACTTCCGGCACATCACTTCCCGTCATTTTAAACCATCGGTCTTGATTTATCGCATATATCCAAGGACCGTCGGTTCCACAAGCTGCAAAAACATATTTTCCATCTGGAGAAACGTCCATATCCATAATTCTAAATACTGATAATCCAGAATTATGATTTGAAAAGGTAACTCCACCATCATTAGAAATCAAAAATCGATTTCCTTTACCTGCAAAATAAACCGTAGCTTCCTGAGTAGGACTAGTAGCTATAACCGTTCTAGTTTTTTTATATGAGTCATCTTGCCCCGGCCAAATGCCGCTGTAACTAGACTGAGTGAATGTAGCACCTCCATTTGTAGAATACATAAATGATCCTGTTTTCAATCCAACATACCACCTATTTGTATTTAATTGTGAATACCCGAAGCTAATTGGAGGACCTGAAAACACAAAAGGATGAAAAGTTCTTACTATTGTATTCCCATCATAGTTAAACTTATTAAGCTGACTTCCTCCTGCTGGTATATATATAGCATCTTCGTTAGGGTCTGGAGAAGGAATCATACTAGTAGCCCACCAGTTGCTGTAAAAATCTCTGCGTACAACACTATCAGCCCCACCACCAGAAACAACATCATTCCTACCAATATTTCCTGTATAATACCAAAACCATATTGACGATTCATTTTTTGCTAGAGCCACTCTTAATATATCAGTATTCGCTTCGTTAATTGTTTCATATATACCATTCCCTCCATCATCATCAATAAACCCATGCGCCCCTCTATCTTGATTTGCTGTATACGTTTTATTATATAAATCACTCGACGCAGCATCATATGCTAAGACATTAGGACTTCCGCTATTAATAGATACCCAAGAATTCCAATTTGATGGATTTGTTGAATAAAAACTACCAAAATCTGTTCCTACAAAAGTAAAATTACCACCAGATTCTTTGTCATAGGTTTTCATATACTGCAAATCCCATACATAATGTGTTTTTAAGTAGTGAAAGTTTCTTGTCCAAGTAGCTCCATAATCAGTAGACTTAAACAACTCCAAAAAGCCTTTAAAACAAATATTGGGCTGTGTAGGGTGGACATCCACTAAATTTCTATCATTATTGTTGCTTGTTTGTGTCCAAGTAGCCCCTTCATCGCTCGAATAAAAAATGTCTTGATTACGTGTACTGATATAAAAATGGGTCACACCATTTACTAAGCTACCAAATACACTTTCTACGCCTGTAAAAGTCTGGGTTGGTTCTAAAATAAGTGAAAAGTCCTTGTCATTTTCTCCCATTCTATAAATAAATATTTTAGAATCGCTATTTCTTCTTACAAAGCAGTATACACTATTACTGTTATGTGGTTTACATATAGTAACTTTAAAATCAGATTTTTTAAATCTAAAGCTAGACTCTGTATAATTTAAACCGTAATTTGTTGAAATAAATAAACGCTCATAGGCTGCCCCAATTACATAGCTTCCACCATGAGCTACAATTCTTCTACCTGTTGGAGTTTTAGTAACAATTGTTTTATAATTCCAAGAACTTTGAAAAATTGCCCCATTTGCATCTACCCAATTACGTCCCTCATCATCAGAAAATTCCATGGCTCCATTGGGTTTTTGATGCAATAACCGGAAACTATTATCGGGTAAATTAATCCCTGTAAAGTCGTCTCCCCTAAGATTCTTTTTATGATTTCTAAGAGACCATTTTATATTAGAATTCTCATCTATTTTATATAAATGACCCGGGGTTGAAACAACATATAGCACCTCATTCACGGGATCGTATGCAGACCCATCAGATCTATAGCCATTATCATCATTATAAATAGAGTTATTATCACTTACCATATTTTTTTGAGTCCAACTTCCTGTAATGGTATTATTAGCATAAGAATAATCGACTATGGATTCAAGCGTACTTGCCTTTTTAAAAAAACTTTTTGTTGAGGAAACCAAAGTATCAAAATCTGTGAATTTATACCCTGAAGCTTCTAAAGCTTCTCGCCATTGATTGTATTCTATTAATGCTTCTCCTTCTAGTTCACTAGAATCAAATGCAGCTGCCTCTAGAAATTCATCTTCAGGTTCTTCTTCATAAGCTTCTTCTTGGTATTCATTATAAGGCTCATTTGTTATTTGTTTTTTTTTAAATTGGTTGAAGAAAACCAGTGACAAAACAAATAATAATGATACAAGAATGGATAGTTTAAGTGTATTTTTTTTCATATTAAATAGTATTTTTTTTAAATAAATGATTCCAAAATTAAGATAGATACCAGTTCTAAATTGCTAATGACTTAAGCTTGATTTTTTAAAATTACTTTATCTCCACCTCAAACCGTTTTACGGCACTTCCAGAGGTTGACCAATCAAAGCGAAAATATACCGTTCCTTTAAATTCCCCTCCAGTGCTATCTAATTCTCCCAGCGGAAGAACTTTTTGGGGCGCTGTCCATTTTTCGCCAATAGGTGCTATTTGATTGAAAAAATAAATACCACTGTTTTCAGGATAATGAATATCAGCAAATTTAGGCTCCTTACCTGCACAGGGCTTCAATACCCCCAAATACAAATTATCTTGAGGGGTAGCTAAACCCATGGTTCTATAATTATTTAGATGCAATTGAGCCCAGTACCAATTGCCAAAGTAGCCTTCAAATTCTGGGAAATTATAAACTATCCCAGGTATATTCAATTTCTTATCAATCTGCCAAACATTTATTTCAGTCCCCTTAGTTCTATTATTATAAATACGATATGGACCTTCTCCCATCCAACGTTTACTCACTACGTTATCAGCAGGCATATCAAAACCAATTCCTTCATAGTAATATGTATCTGTTGGTAATTCATAAACATAATCTAATTTCAATATACCCCCAGGCATAATGGTCCAAGTTATGTTCTTAAAACCGTTTGTGTTTTGATAATTTACCACATAATTTTCGTTACTTTTTTCAACGGAAGCATTATTTTCTAAATGGTTATTTGGTTTATAATAACCTTTATCTGTTTTAGCAACCACATGAAATTCTGAAAATAGAATAGCAGTACTATCAACTATAATTTTTATAGGAGCATTTGTTTTTTCATCGAATCTAATCATAGCATTTCCAGATTGGAATTGCCAAAGATTAAGTGTGTCTTGTTTTACTAACTGCTTTGTATCTGTTTTAAGAAATTGCGATAAAAACTCCTTTTTAGGTGCTTTCATAAAACGCCATGTCCATAATTCTTGACCATCTGGACTATAAGCTATTAACTCTAAAGCATCAACCCTGTCTAATTTTGACGAAACAGGTATTTGAAGATTACCTCTTGTTTTGGGAGCTGTATTTGGCCCTTTTAACTCGCCTTGCTCCACTATGCGATAACTACTGGATGCTTCTTCGGGGGACGCAAAACGGATGTATTTCCACTTAAATAGGCATTGATTCAGGTTAACAAAATCAAAATCGTTGGCAACTGGAATTCTCCCATCAAAATCTTCTGGGATAACTTTAGTTTTAATTTGTACTGGCGACCAGATTTCCTTGACCGCAAAATAACTTCCTTTTTTTTCTTGATGAGGCCCCACTATGCCATCAGGCGCTTTATTGCCTTGATTATCGACTCTAAAACCTTCATCTGTTCGAACAATACCTTCATCATATAAAGCCCAAATAATAAGCCCGCCACCTACTTTAGATTTTTTAAGCACCTCCCAATAATCAAATAAACCAGCTCCACCACCGCCATCATACAGGGCGTGCAAAGTTTCCAATGGACACACTATTTGGTTTCCTGATAATCGCTCTTTAAGTTCAGCATAATTAGGATAATAACGGGTATCTATGAGTTCAAAATTTCCATGATTTTCACCTGGCCATGCTTCATTATTAGCGGCATTTTTATAAGGCCTACGTTTTTGTATATCCCATTGCAGAAAAACGTCCTCGAGTTCAGCATTATGAGAATAATGATTGCCGTTACCCCACATGATTACCGAAGGATGGTTTACATCGCGAACCACAAGTTCTTTTACCAATTTGGTGCCAACAGTTGTTTCCAGTGGACGTGCCCAACCAGAAAGTTCATTAAGAACCAAAAGGCCCAATGAATCACACAAATCAAGAAAATATTTATCCGGTGGGTAACAAGGTGCTCTAACTGTATTGAAGTTTAAACTTTTCATAAGTTTTATATCTTCCAAATTATCTTTGGCACTCAAAGCACGCCCTGTTTCTGGTCTGAAACTATGCATACTTGCTCCTTTTAGCATAATACGTTGACCGTTTAAGTAAAATCCGTCGTGGTCACGAACCTCAAACGTACGAAACCCAAAACACTCGGTTATGGTATGTAATATCGCTTTACCTTTTTTTAAACTGATTTTAATATTATATAAGTTAGGGAATTCATGAGACCATAATTTTACGTTATCATAAGCTCCAGTAAGCGTTACTAAATCTGTATTACTTTTTACTTTTACCCTTATGGCATCTCCAAAAGGCTTTCCATCTAGGGTAAAAACTTGGGCTGATACAGATTCCGTTCCCACTAAATTTTTTAAATAAGCGTTTATTTTCAGCTTACCATTCATATCTGCATCTACTGCAATACGCTCAATATGTTTAACAGGCAAAACATCTATATAAACTGGTCTATATATCCCACCAAACAACCAAAAATCAGCTATCCTTTCTGCTTGCTGTACGGATTCATTTTTTGAAGGTTTGCTAACTTCAACTTCTATGAGATTCTCTCCTTTTTTTACAAGCTTTGAAATATCATATTGAAACTGTGTATAGCCACCTTGATGAACAGCTCCTGCAAGTTTTCCGTTGATTTTTACGTGAGTATCTGTCATCGACCCTTGAAAAACTAAATTGAAGACTTTATCCACAACCAACTCTAAATAGAAACTATGTTTGTAGAATCCTGTTTCAGGATTTGTTTTATAATCGTCTCTGTCTGTTCCATAGGTATAAAAACCATAACCTTGAAGTTCCCAATTACTGGGCACAGGTATTTGGCTCCAAAAACCACTATTTCTTCCTGTATTACATTTAAAGTCCCATAAAACGGCATCATTGGAAGCTTTTCCCGATAGATACAGACGTTCTTGAGAAAAACATACGATGTGAAATACAAGGAAAATCGCTAGAAAAAAAATCTTATTTGTCACTCCACTTTTATCACTGATCAAAGTCATTCTTTTGTTTTTCATAAAAATTGTGCAAAGTTCTCAAAGAAATATGACTAGTTTTTAAAAATTTATAATGGCCTTATATTCATTTATTGTCTTAATATTTTTTACTTCCAAAAATTTCCCATCAACAAACTCGGGCAAATTTGAGAAAAAGATTAAACACTCTTGATCCTTATACAATGGATGAAAAATCAACACCATTTCCTTTTGAGAGAGTTTGGGTAAAAATGATTTCATTCCAATTTCCCATTTACTCTCATGGTAAAAATGATCTGTTACCAAAAGGCCATCAATAAAAGCCATACCTCTATCTCCAATATAATCTACCTCAAGATATACATCATTCAAGTTATTTAGCTTACCTGTTGTGGTAATGGAGTATTTACGGTCGGTTACTTGTTTTATTTGAATGATAGGTTCTGGCTCTTCAAATGTTACATTATAAGATGAAGCTCCCATTAACTTAGATTTAATCTTTTTAAGAGTGGCAAAAGAAATTTTAGGGTCTTCGTTTAATGCAGGGTAAAAATGTAGCTGAGAATTGGCATCTCTCGTTACCAAACTCAATTGATTATTATCACTTGTAATTGTACCATCAGAGAATATTAATTGTTCTCCAATCTTTGTAGATTTCAACGCCATCTCATAAGGAATCACTAAAAACTCGTCATTTCCGCTTTGGAACGAAAAAACGGCATCATTTTTTCCTTTTATTATAGAATAATCCTTTTCTTTTGTTCTTGAGGCATTCTGAATTTTAGAAAGTTCAGTGCTATTTTCAATCAATAATTCTGGTACAATGCCGCCCAATGAATAGAATACATAATATTTTTTATTTTTTGCATTCAGAATTGTGAGTGGTTGAACAGTTGCTGACTTTAATTTTGTATTTCCTAAATTCAAATTAAATGGAAAAATGGCACTTGCGGTTTTCTTTAAATCAAAAACACCAGAATACGGAAACCGAATCGTCTCTTTTGCTGTTTTAACTTCAACGCTTGTGTTATTAATATCGGAATAGTCAAGATGATCTTGAAAGTTTATCATAAATAGAAAACCACTGTCGTTTTTAGACCTTACAGCATAACGCAATGTTTTATCATTTTCAGGCTTTATGTCTGCATTGGTTTTAGGTAATACCGTTTGCATTGGTGCTAATATTTCTCCATAAGCCTCCAAAAACATATGCAAGGTTTTTAAACTATTGTAATGATATCTTGTCTGTCCGTACTGACCAATAGGCGCTTGAAAGTCGTAGTTTACTTTAGGAATTCCGTTCACTTCTTCGTTGTAAAATTTACCATCGAAAATAGGTGTAGAACCGCCATGATACATATAATATCCAATACCATTCGATCCACTTCCTATAATGCGTACCATAAGAGGGAGAACACTTACGGGATCAACAATTGGTCTTCTTCCATAAATTACTTGTATGCCTGGTCCAATTTCTGCAGGTATTGAAGGATAAAGTTCTGTGTTATAACTTGCAGGTGCATAATCGGGAAACTTATGAATATCTTTAAACAAATAAAAAGGAGACGGGGACGGATCTGTCCAAAAAGGGTAAGCATATCCAGCTGTTACAGGTAAACTTCCCTTATCTACAATAGCCGCATTGCTCCACCCAGTTGCTGTGTATAAAGGCACATCAATGCCATGTTTAACGGCTATTTTTTTTAAGGCAGCCATATGTGCTTTTCCTTCTTCTTCATATGGGTTATTTTTGTTTGCATTCGAAATTTGTTCATGGGTTACAGCCGCATTCTTTAAAGCAACCGTATATTCTTTTCTTGCTTTGGGATATGTGATTTCCCATGGCGCAGCAGAACTTTGAAACTCATTTTCCAATTGAACTCCAATAATTGGACCACCATCTTTATATAACATGCCGCTACACTGTTTCCCAATTTCTTCATAAAGCCTATCAACGTAGGTCAAATATTCTTCATTATTCGAGCGAACCTCAAACGTTCTGCCGTACATCCAATCAGGAATTCCTCCATTACGCATTTCACCATGACCAAATGGGCCCATACGGACAATAAGAAAAATATCGTTTTTTTCACAAAGCTCTGCAAACCTTCGTAAATTTAAATCGTTTGACCAGTCAAAGACACCTTCAGTTCTTTCATGTATATTCCAAAAAACATAGGTTGCAATAACGTTAATGCCCCCAGCTTTCATTTTCTTTATTGATTCTTCCCAGTAAGCAGAGGGGTACCTTGAATAATGAAACTCTCCTAAAACTGGAATAAATGGTTTACCATCAACAGTGATGTAATAGCTATTGACATCTATTTTTTCTCCTCTTGGGTTGGTGCCTCCTAAATCCAAATGACCTCTCGTAATTTTCTTTTCAGGAACATCAATATTTATACTATAATTATTTATATATTCTTTACTCTGACTAAAGCTTATTAAAGACAAAAGGCACAGGAGAAAAACTTTTATAATTTTATACATGTGAAATGTTTTTATTTACAGGATTTAAATATTTACAGCTTCTAAGATAGAATACCTAAATATAGATTATATTGTATTTAATAAATTACATGAAATAATTTTATGATATACTACATTTGCATATAAACTATTTTTTAACCAAAAAAAAAGGCTGTATTTTATGAAATTAGTATTTTACAATACATTTAAGTCAAAAATATAGATTTAAGTATAAATATAAAATAGATTAAAAAACTTAAAAAATGGATAATAACACTTTAAAAGAAGGTTTTCTGGGACAGAAAATGATTGCTCTACCTAAATCTGTTATTAATATTGTAAAAAATAATCAAATAACTAAAAATTTTTATGTGAGTGATTTGGGATATTATCCAATGGCAAACCACCATTATCGCAATAGAAAAAATGGTGCTAATCAATATATCTTTATTTACTGTACTAAAGGAAAAGGCGAAATACTATTAGAAAACGATAAAACGGTTATAACTCCAAATCAATTTTTTATAATACCTAAAAACAAAAGACACGAATATAAAGCTGATAAAAGTGATCCATGGAGTATTTACTGGTTTCACTTTAATGGTACAATAGCGCCAGAGCTTTATGACAGATATGCTAAAACAAATACCAAAAATTATGAAAATATCCCTTTTTCAGTTGAAAAAATCGAAATCTTCGAAAAGATTTTCAATCTATTTAATAATAATTTGGAAAATCAAATTGAGTATGCTAATCTTTTAAGTTTAGGCTTTATAAGTTCTTTTATTTATCATGATTTTGAATTAATTAAAGACTTGCACTATGATGATAGCTTGGTTGATTTAATTAAAAGTTTTCTCATAAAAAATTTAGAAAATAATTATACTTTAGATGAAATTGCCTCAAAATTCAATTATTCAAAATCTTATTTGCACACCAAATTTAAACTTGAAACTGGCTACTCTGTTATGGTATTCTTTAATTTAAAAAAAATACAAAAAGCTTGTGAGTATTTAAATTATACAGATTTGAATATTAAAGAAATTAGCTTTAAAGTTGGATTTGAAGATCCATTATATTTTTCTAGAATTTTTAAAAATTACATGGGGAAATCACCAAGAAATTATAAAAAGGATTTAAGAAAATAAATACCAATTATTTGTTACATATCTTTCATTTTATTTATCAAATAAGTTCTAAGGGTACTGCTAATTTGCTATTTAAATTACTATGATTTACACAGATAATTATAAGACTTTTCTTCCTTTAATGCCTTCCAAAGAAAGTCGATTTAGGATATACTAATAAATTATTTATAGAATAAAGAAATTGGATGATACACTTCCTTAAGAATAAGTAAGTTTATATATATTTTGTTTTATTAAAATAAAAACCGTATTAATTAAACTAATTTCATAAATTTTCAATACCGAAGAACCGTTTACCTCTAATTGAAATTCATAGCGCCCTGTTTCAGGTATAAAAATGATATTAAAAAAACTATATTATCTCCTATCCAAAAAAAATTAATGAGGGAATTTTTCTGGTTTTATTAATATTCATTCCAGAAACTTCTGGTACCCGTAAAAAATTTCCATTGTAAAATTCTCATTTAATCTCAATTTTCTTTATTTTGATTTATTATCCATTTTTTTTAAGCTGCTGTAAAAAGGTCATCAGTATATGCTTTATTTAATGAATTTGTTATGACTTTCTTTCCCTAAAAAACTTCTCTTTGTCCTCGGTATAATCCTTCTTTAGGGTAGTACTCATGTCCATCACTATGTTTTATATAACCTAGATAATAATCAAAACCCCTGCTGTTAAAAGGATGTACTTCCCAATTAGGCCCATTACCTGACCCTTGAAGTCCCCACTTTACAATCAGTGCAGTGTTATATCCATTTTTTTGAAGTACTGTTCCTAAAAGTAGGATTATTTTCGATAGCTTTATCAAACTGAATATTTCTAACGTTTGCTTGACCTTGATTTTTCCCAGATATTAAAGATGCTCTAGAAGGAACGCTAACTGGCGCACCAGCATAATGATTTGTAAATATAGCAGCTGCTCTAGCCAACTTATCTAAATTTAGAGTTTTAATGGTTGTCAGCCCTTTTTGATCTACTCTAGCATTTTGAAAAAATATGCCAACGTCTCTGTAAACTAAGTTATTCATCAAAATAAAAAGGATATTAGGTCCCCCCGTTTTATAGCTTGACTAAAATCAAAATTTGTAGAAGTTAAGTACAGAAATAAAATGAACTATAACTTAATAACTAAAAAATGTTCTTTATAAGCTTAAACGTTATGAACCCATTAGTTTTCAAAACTACTTAATTTTAGGATTTTTGCTATCTAATTATATTATAATTAAAAACAGATTAATCTTTAATTTTACTGAATTGGAGTATGAGGCTATCATATTCATCTTGTAAATCAAGATTTAAACCTGTATTCATTAAAAAATCACCTGAATATGATTTCTTGCCATTTCCGTTAAAATGATTCTTTTTGTCTTTGTTAATCTCAGATACATTATATGAAGCATTAGGATCGAGACCCTTCATCTTAAATAATGGTAAATTTGATTTTAAAATCTTCCTTTCACAAAACCCAAAATAAACTGCATTTTCAACTTTTTCATCAACATACATTAATGAAGAGTATGTTTTGTGTTCGTAGGGAGAAATAATTCTGTAAAGATCACCAAGTTGAACGATATCCCTTATTTTCTTATAGGTTTCAATTGCCAATATAGAAAATTCTCTTTCTTGCTCATTCATTTGATTTGGCAGCAATTCAAAACCTAATCGCCCAGTCATAGCAACATCAAAACGGAATTTAATGGGCATGACTCTATGGGTTTGATGAACTGGAACCTTACCCACATGAGACGCCATGGTAATAGCAGGGAATATACTAGACATTCCCCACTGGGTATGTATTCTTGTCAAAGCATCCATATTGTCACTAGGCCAAAATTCATTAAAGTATTTTAGATATCCGTAATTAGCACGTCCACCTCCACTTGCACAAGCTTGCATAGTAATATGGGGATGTTTTTCTCTCAAACGCTTAAATACATCTTGTAAACCTAAATGATAATCAATATAAAGATGTGATTGTCTATCTTTTGGGAGATATGTAGAACCGTAATTCGCAATGTTGGCATTAGCATCCCATTTAATATAATTAATTCTTGGGTGTTTATTTAACAAATCGTTCATCATATTGAAAATGAAATCTTGTACTTTAGGGTTACTTAAATCTAGTACAACTTGTGTTTTTCCTCTTCCTTTAATTAACTCTCTATCGGTATTTTGCAAAATCCAATCGGGATGTTTTTCATATAATTCACTTTTGGTATTTACCATTTCTGGCTCAACCCAAATACCAAACTTTATATCTTTATTTTCTGATACATCAATAAGACGCTCTATACCATTTGGTAATTTCTTCTTAGAGGTTTGCCAGTCTCCTAAACCTTGACTACCATCATCACGAGAATATTTGTTACCAAACCATCCATCGTCCAATACAAAAAGTTCTACACCGAGTTCTGCAGCATAATCAATTAATTTTACGATTTTATTTTCATCAAAATTCATATGTAAACCTTCCCAACTATTAAAAAGAATTTTAAGAGGTTTATCTCCATCAATTATTTTATATTTTCTCGCATAGCGGTGTAAATTACGACTAGCTTTTCCTTTTCCTTGACTACTATAAGTTAAAATTAAAGCAGGAGTAGTGAATATTTTACCTTTATTTAAAACATATTCTGAAGCATAATTATTAATTCCAGCCGTTAAGTGTAATTGGGTGTTCATATCTCTTTCAAATGTAATTTCATAATTCCCTGTCCATGCTAGTGAACCTGCAATTACATCGCCTTGATCTTCTGTTGATTTATTATCTAAGCTCAATAAAAAAGAAGCTGTATCATAAGTTGAATTTCGAATACCTTCTGAACTTTTAATAGTAAAAGTACCGTTATTTAACTCCGTTTCTTCTTGAGTAAATTCTCGTAAAAAATGACCGTGAAAATGTGTAACATAAGCTTTTGGTGCATTGAATGGCAAGTACGCAGATGCAAAATTAAATAGTTTTACACTCTTTTTTTCTTGGTGAGATATTTCATTCCATACCTCAATAATATCTTCTTCTTTATATACTTTATATTTTAAGTCTACATAAAACGGATATTTCTCATCTTTTAAATGAATTGTGGTGATTTCAATATTATCATCTAAAACAGAATTTTCATGTGATAAATATTTAAAAACAAGTGTCATGTCACCATTACCATGTGTAGCTCTAATGGCTATAAGTTTATCAGGATTTATACCAAACGCAGGAAATGCATCGGTATGAATATTAGATTTAGCATCAAAAAGATTATTTAGATCTTGTATTTTTTTACCATAATACTCAAAGTTTAAATGTTTGTTAGCATCGACTCTTAAAACCATTTGAGTAGTATTTGTATTGATAATTATATTCTCTTGAGCTTGAGTAATAAATATGCTGAAGAAGATAAACAATAGGGTTCTTACATTTTTCATGTGTATATTATATATGATTAAGAAATTAATCAGTTTTTTTAAATTACTCTACTTGAATAAAAAATATAAAATAGAGAAATCCATTATTTTAATTGTATATAAATTATCACTTCTATTTTGACATCAGACTTTTAAAAATATTTATAATACTGTTATTAGTAAAAGCATAAATTATTTATAAATATAAATATCCAATGTATTGAGAAAACTATATTTTAGTCTTTTCATCACATTGGATTTTACACATACTTTATTATATGAGTTTATAAAATTAAATTATAAACCTTTTAATATTATTCCCACCCAGGGTTTTGTGTCATATTTGGGTTAATAATAGTTTCATTAAAAGGAATTGGATAAAGATACATTTTAGGATCAAACATTCTTGTTTCCAAGATTTCTTTATTATAAATAAAATCATCTCCAACTTTTGTAACATCCATCTTCATGATTTCTGTTGTTTCATCTAGAATCTCCCAGCGACGTATATCCCAAAATCTGTGAGCTTCAAAAGCCAATTCAACACGTCTTTCATTTCTAAGCTTTTCTTCTGAAACTATCCTTCGTTAAACCACTTGGAAAATTAGGCATTCTCACTCTACTACGTACCATGTTTACTGCTTCTAATGCAGTCATTCCAAAAGTACCTGAAACCTCAGGTCCATAAACCTCATTCATGGCCTCTGCATAGTTAAGCAAAACTTCTGCATAACGAAATAACACCCAAGTATGTTCTTTTGCATTAACATTTGGTTCTTCCAAAATAATGGTTTCATCAACATATTTTTTAAGGTAATAACCCGTATTTGTTGCGAAAGTTTGCGGTTCACCGTTACGACCGCCTTCAAAAACCTCAATAGTTTCACCTTTAAAGGTTGAGCCATTGTGGAGAATAGTAGCAGAAAATCGGGGATCACGACCTGAATATGGATCCGTTGGTTCATAACCAGAGGTTGCATCATTAATACCCAAACCTGTTAACTGCATTTCATAAGCATCAACTAAATTTTGAGTCGGTGTATTACCTGAACTTCCGCCTACGTAACCAACGGGATAATTGATACGCTCGAAAAAATTACTATTTCCTGCTCTACTCTCCAAAATTAATTCTCTATTTCTACTGCTGTAATTGTTAAAGTTATCGGAGTAATCACGATTTAAACGATACACTCTTAAATCAATTATATCAAAAGATGCTTGAGCAGCATCTTGCCACAATGTTAAAGCCCCTTCACGGTTATGAAGCGGACTAGCTGCATAGAGCAAAGCTTTAGCCTTAATAGCCAGTGCAGCGCCTCTAGTAATGCGCCCTGTTTCACTACCACGTTCAGTTGCATAATTAATTGGTAAATTAGGAGCTGCTTGATTACATTCATCTACTATAAAAGCAATAACATCTTTAAAAGAACTTCTAGAAATAGTATTAGCCTCTTCTGTTGTTAACACTTTTGTAAATAATGGTACATCTCCGTAACGCTTTGCAAGTTCGAAATAGTAAAAAGCACGTAATACGCGTGCTTCATATTTCTTGCGTTCTAATTCTGCCATTAAAACATCATAGACAGGATCAATATCATACAAACGTTCTTCGTATGTGTATTTCTCTACTTCTTCTAAAAAACGATTGGCTAATCGTATTGATGCAAAATTGTTCCATTTGCTATCTAGTGTTTGAACTGCATTCCAACCACCATTAAAGTATCTTTGTACAGAACTGGCATCAACAGCAAATACTGCATCATCAGAACCTGAGGCAAGCATGGCATTCCCAACTTGAGTAAATCCAGATGGAAGATCTCCATAAATTCCTGTCAACGCAGAGTTAACTCGATCTAAGTCTGAGTAAATATCATCTTGTAAGAGATAACTTTTCTCATTATAATCTAAGTCTTCACAAGAACTTAGAAACAAGCTCATAACAATTAATAATATTGTTGAATATTTCATAGTTAAAATTTTTCTCATTAGTTTATTAACTTAAAAGGTAAGCTCTAAACCTAGACTGAAGGTTTTTAAGAGCGGGTAATTAATAGAAAGCGTTTCTGGATCCATTTGATCCAAATTATCCCAAGAAAAAAGATTGGTACCTCTAGCAAAAACCCTAAAATAATCCAAACCATATTTACTTAAAAAAGTCTCTGGTATGGTATAATAAAATTCTAAAGTTCTAAGTTTGATATAGTCAGCATCTGCTAGAAAAATATCATTGGCTCGGTAATTATTATCATTATCCAATGATGTCAATCTTGGTAGTGTTGCCGTATTAGCAGTAGCTGGGGTCCAAGCATTATTTGAAAATGTTGTAATATTATTATTATTAACTAAGGGAATATAAACGCCAGGTGTAAATAAAAACACACTTTGATTTGCTATGCCTTGAATAATAGCATTGAAACCTAACCCCTTATAGTCTGCATGCAAGTTAAGCGCAAAATACATTTCTGGAACTTGCGTACTATAACCCAATGCTACTTCATCAAAAGTATCAATCACATTATCGCCGTTTTGATCTACATACTTAACATCACCTGGAGAGAGCCCAGAAAACAATTGTGGATTACTATCATCTATATCGCTTTGATCTCTAAAAAATCCATCACTAACAAGTCCAAAAGCCTGACCTATTGGTTGCCCTGTTCTTCTTGTATAAGGATAAGCCTGCGGTGCTTCACTTATTTCTTCTATTCTATTTTTAGAATATGTGAAATTTCCAGTAGCAGAATAATTAAAATCTGAAATATTGTCTTGCCATGTAATTGACGCCTCCAAACCTCTATTAGAAACCTCTCCAATAGGTAATATAGGAGCACCTACACCCAAAATATTTGAAGTTTGTCCGTCAGCTGACACTAAAATATTAGTTCTCTTGTTATAGAAAACATCTGCCATAATGTTCAATTTCTTGAATAAATTGACATCTAAACCAAGGTTAGCCATCATCGCTCTTTCCATCTTAGGATCTCCTGCTAAACGACCTTCACCTGTACTACCTGCAAATGTATTGTTAGATGTAAAATAATAACCACCTACGCCTCCATAACTTTGGTCTTCAGTATTTAGTTGGATTCTGTCACTTCCTGCATATCCAAAAGAACCTCTAAGTTTTAAATACTGAATCCAAGCATCGTCCTTAACAAAAGCTTCTTCTGAGATTACCCAAGCAGCTGAAACAGCTGGGTAAAATTCAAATCGATCTTTAGGTAATACACTTGACCCTGCATAAGATAAAACTAAATCTAATAAATATTTATCTTGATAGCCATAATGTATTTTACCAGCAAAATTTTGTCTCAAGTATGTTGTATATTGCCCTCTTCCTACGAACTTCTCCTGAGTAAACATGGCAAATGAATTAAAATCATGGTCATTTATTTGCTTATCATAGTTTAATCTTGCAGAAAAGTTAGTATATCTAGAGATAAAACCATTACCTCCATTAGGATTCAAATCAGAATCCTCGCCAAATAATTGGGATATAGTATCCAAAGTTGTTTCATTACGTATAAGCTCTTCATAAAGATAATTTTTTCTCTGACCATCAAATGAAGTGGCACGATTGTTATGACGTATGTTAAGTTCTCCTGATAAACCCTCAAGAATCCTATTTAAGTCCTGCTGCAATGTACCACTAACAGCAATAGTGGTTCCTTGTGTTTTTGTAAATCCAGTTGAATTAATCATTGCAACAGGATTATTACCATATATATTTGTACCACCATATATGTTGTTGTAATTTCTTACAGGAAATGCGTTGGCTGGTGTATTATAAATAGCATAAAAAATATTACCATCAGGAGTAGCGGTAGAATAATCTTCATCTAAAGCACCGAAAACTCGTGCAATAAGCTTGGTGGTTGGTGTTAAGTTGATATCCAAGTTTGTAACAAAATTCACCCTATCGTATTTCGATTGGGTCGCATACTCTTCCAATCCTCTATCTTTATAAATTCCATCTTCCGCTTGGTAATTTATAGCTGCATAGTATAATACGTTTTCACTTCCACCTCTAAAAGAGGTGTTTAAATTCAAAGTACTACCGCTACCTCTTAAACTTTCATCAATCCAATTTACATTAGGATTAAATGTTGGAGAACTTCCATCGCCATAGGCTTGAATAGCAGCCGCAGAATATAATGGCGTAAGTCCATCATTTAGTCTTGCCTGATTTACTGCTTGTGCATATCCTCTAGCATCTAAAAAATCTGGATAGCCTACAGCAGTTGTAATACCATTTTGAAAAGTTACACTAACCTCCATAGCTTGACTCTTACCCCTTTTTGTAGTAACTAGAAGCACACCGTTGGCGCCTCTGTGTCCATAAATCGCCAATGCAGCAGCATCTTTCAATACTTCAACACTTTCAATAGATTGCGTGTTTAGGTAACCTAAATCTGTCTCTATGCCATCTACCAGAACAAGGATGGAGTTATTATTTACAGTGTTCAATCCTCTAATAAATACATTGGGGTCTCGGTTGAGTGCGTCCCCTCCATTTTGTAATACCATTAAGCCAGGTAACAAACCATAAAGTGAATTAGTTGGGTTAAATGAATTTGTTTTTTCTAACTCTTTTCCCGATATTTTATTTATCGCGGAAGTTATCTTCTGTTTTTCCGTGTGGGTATTATTTCCCATATGGATGGTTTCAGATACGAGTTTCTGTACTAATTCATTTTTTAATGCAGTAGAGTCTTGGTTTATATTAGCCGTAGTTAAAATTTGACCCTGTGCAGCAACGCTATAAGTTACACTAGGGATTACAACTAGGAGACACCAAAGAACACTGCGTTTTATTGTTGAATTGTTATTCATTTTATATTATTTTCAATTAGCTTAATGATTAGTTTAGTTATTGTTGATAATAAAGTTACCAACCAGGATTTTGAATTAACCCGTAACCTTTGTTGACCTCATTAGTTGGGAAAGCGGCTAGATACCACTTAGGATCCCAGTTATCAACCCATGCTCTTCTTGGTGTAGTTTCAAAAACCTCTCTGGATGTAACACCATTTTCTATAATTATATCGGTTCCGTGTGGTTGAATAAATGGCATTTTCCATCGTACCAAATCAAACCAACGCACTTCTTCATAAGCAAACTCGCGTGCTCTTTCAGTGAGTACTTCATTCCTAAAGGCTTCTTTACTAAGTCCAGAGGGAGCTGGCCCAACACCAACACGTTCACGTGTTTTATTCAAATATTCATAAGCTGTAGCAGTAGGGCCACCATTTACTTCATTAAGAGCCTCCGCATAACTTAAATAGACTTCAGGTAAGCGTAAGTATGGCCACTGTACCACAGAACTGACAGATGTAGCATTATCACCATCTAAATAAAATTTACGCAACTGATAGCCTGTTCCCGCTTCAACAATATTTTTAGCTCTACGCTCTCTACCACCAAGGTATAGTTCCGCAGTACGCCCTCTATATGTATCACCATTTACAAGAACGGTTTCATATAATCGAGGATCTCTATCTACAAAAGGATCATTAGGATTATACCCTGATGTAGGGTCGGTAATACTTTTACCATTAATCATAGGATACATATCCACAAGTTCTTGAGACGGTCTAGCAGCTCCAAAACCATTTAAAGAACTAAGAACAGTTAGATTCACAGCTCTAAATGTCTGACGTGTTGAAATTAATATTTCAGGAAACCCTCTGTCATAATATGCATTCTTAAAATCTTGCCTAGGGTTTCCTGAATTTACTAAAGCAAATTGTCCATTAGCTTGTAAATCATTAAGAAAATCTTCGGAAGCATTTACTACATCTTGCCAATATCCAGCATTATATCCACCATGCCATGTCATTTTTAAGTCTGAAGCTTCTCCAGCTCTAAAAGGCTCGCTATCATTAAATAAAGGACTTGCTCCAAAAAGCAGGACTCTTACTTTAAGTGCTTTTGCTGCAGCGCGTGTAAATCTACCTTCTTCATTACTAATGTCGTCTATTTGCCAAGGTAATAATTTTGCTGCACGGTCAATGACTCCAACAATAGAATCCATAGTTGCTTTAGCCGTTAACCTTGGTTTGTTTGTGTCATCAGTAGCAGCAAATGCTTTGCCTACCCATGGTAATCCACCAAAATGCCTGAACATTTCTGTGTACTGGACAGCAACAACCATTAAAGCTTCACCTTTTAACTGGTTTTTTGTTTGTATATCTGCATCCGATACACGGTCTATATTTTGAACAAACGAATAGGCACGTCTAATACCTAACCAACTTTGTTCTTTAGAGTAATGATATTTGGTATGATTATTCCAGTTCTCTAAATTTGGTGTATAAGTTCCAGAATAGTAAAAACGATTCACACCACCCCATGAAAGGTAGCTTTGAGAGATATCGGTAAGACTTTCCAAGATATCCATATTCATCTTATTGTTTACTCCCCAATTTACTGCATGACCGTATGGCAAGGTTGCATAAGCTGCTGTTAATGCATCTTTTGCATTCTCTATATTTGCATATACGGTATCAATCGTGATATCACCTGCTGGTGGTTTGGACAAAAATTTATCGCCCAGTTCTACTTCTTCGCATCCCACAAAAATGGAAAATAATGCGACAATACCTAAAAAAATTGTGTGCTTTTTCATTTTGTTTTTTTTTAAAAATTTAACTTTACTCCTATATTATATATTCTCATTGTTGGATAGCTTGGTCTGTTACCCGTTCGAGACTCAGGATCGAATAACCCATTCAATTTATCAAAAGTTAATAAATTAAATCCATTTGTATATATTCTTGCATTCTTAATGCCTAAACTAGTAATGAATGGGGATTTCAAATTTAATCCCATTTCTAAAGTTTTCAGACGAATATATGAGGCATCAAATTGATTAAGTCTAGAAACGTTATTAAAATTATTGGCACTATTATCAAAAGTTATTCTTGGAAGTATTGCCGTTTGAGAGGTTTCTGGGGTCCAAGCTCTATCTGAAAAGAATGTTAATAAGTTTGCGTTTCCTGTTTCACCAAATGGCTGTCTAAGTTCTCCTAAAATTCTAGATACATTTTCAGCACCCACCCAAGACATTCTAAGATCAAAGTTTTTATAAGTAAAACCAAGATTTAAACCAAAAGTATATTGCGGATACTCTGGAAATCCAATAGCTCTTTGATCTTCAGCATCCAACACTCCATCTCCATTCAAATCTCTATAAATAGCGTCCCCTGGTTGAACCACTGCAGCGTATGATGGAAAAGTATCTTTCAAACTACCATCATCATTAAAATCATCTTCACTAAATAATCCTTCATAAACAAATCCAAATGGTTGCCCTACAACTCTACCAGTACTTACTTGGTATGGTTCATTTTTTGGAATTTCATCAGCAAAAACAACTTCATTTTTAGCATAAGATACATTCGGATTAATCCAATAATTAAAATCGCCAATTTTATCTTCCCATCTTAAATTAAGTTCATAACCACTATTATCTACTATACCAATGTTAACTGCTGGAAGTGTAGCCGCCACTATATCTGGTACCGTATTTCTAGTAGTAAGAATATCCTCTCTATTCTCTATAAAATAATCCGCATTAATTGTTAACTTATTATCAAACAGTTTCATGTCAATTCCATAATTCTGCTTCACCGCGGTTTCCCAAGTTATTAAAGGATTTCCTAGTTGTGTTTCCAAATAACCTGGTTGATTAGACGCTACGTTTATACCAAAACTATAACCGCCACCTCTTGCATACCCATCTGGTAAATATAGAAACCTATTATCACCTAACCTGTCGCTACCTACCTCACCATAAGAGGCTCTTAATTTAAGAAAAGATACGACCTCACTGTTTTTTAAAAAATTCTCATCACTTACAGTCCATCCCATAGAAATAGCAGGAAAGAATCCATATCGCAAATCTCTCGCGAAATTTTCAGAACCATTGTAACCTAAATTAACCTCTAATAAATATCTTCTTTTATAATTATAAGTTACACGAGCAGCACTTCCTACATATCCAGTTGGTAGATAATTAAAACTACCTCCTGGATAATAATTAGATCGTTGGTTATAAAGTAATAAACCACTTACTTCATGGTCTCCGAATCTTCTATTATAATTAATAGTGCTTTCAAAATACCAACTTCTTTCTCTACCATATGATTCTCCATAACCTACATTACCACCTCTATTTAGTTGCGGAAATACCAAAGACTGATCATCCGCCGGTAATGTATCGTCAAAATCTCTACGGAAGTAAGCCGTATATATATCTGGTGAAGCTTGCCGTGTTTTGGTTTGTTCAGCATCACGGTTGTACGATCCCTTAATACCAAATTTCAATCCTTTTGTTATTGCATCTAAATTTTGATTTAATCCAACATCAAAATTATAGACCGTTCTTACATTATTAAAACTTCCTCTACCATAATAAGCCCTTAGCGCATCAGCAGATTCACCTGGAATATACTGTTCGTTATCTACAATGTAGCGACCATCTACAATACCTGGAGAGGCATATGGCAGTCCACGATACAAAAATCTAAAAAGTTGATCTTGAGTTTCTGCAACTAGCGGTTCTTGTCTGCTTTCACTTCTACCGCCTAAAGTAAAAGATAATTGAGTTGTATTAGTAACGTCAATATCAATATTGGATCTATAATTAAAACGTTTGTATATAAAATTCTCGCCAGTACCCGTATTAAATGTTTTAAACATACCTTCCTGATTCAAATAACTTAGAGACACAAAATATTTTACACGATCCGATCCACCTGAAACATTAAAATTAGCTCTTTGCTGTGGTGATGTTGAGCGCACGACATAATCCAACCAATCTGTATTGGGATATAATATAGGATTGGATCCCGTTCTAAAAGCCTCTACAATTTCTGGCGAAAATTTTAATGCGTCTTCGGGAATACCGTCACTTAATTGTGCTTGCCTATGCACTGTAGCATAAGTATAACTATCAGCAAATTCAGGTAAACGAATTGGCGTCTGCAAGCCATAGGAATAACTTGCTGTTATTTTAGCAGGACCTTGCTTACCACGTTTTGTAGTAACCAATATAACACCATTAGCACCTCGTATACCATATACAGCTGTGGCTGAAGCATCTTTCAGGATGGTAATATCTGCAATCTCCTCTGAATCTAATTGTGAAAAATCTCGTTCTACACCATCAACCATGAATAAAGGTGCTGAATTTCCTGATGAAAGTGTACCTACACCACGTATAAAAAGTTGTGCAACATCATCCCCAGGTTGACCAGAAAACTGAATAGAATTCAGACCTGTTACTTTACCAGCTAGAGCATTTGTTACACTAGCACTGGGCGAAGAAGATAATTCTTCAGTTCCTACAGAAGAAATCGAACCTGTAACAGTTACTTTTTTCTGTTCACCATAACCTACGAGTACAATTTCTTCTAATTCAGAAACTTCGGACTCTAATTGTATTTTTAAATCTTTTAAACTGGAATTAGGTATGTTTTTTACTAAAATCTCTTGTTTGGCATAACCTAAATAAGAAATAACTAGCGTGGCCGTTTTGGGGGCTTGCAACGAAAACTTACCGTCAAAATCTGTCATAGCTCCATTTGAACTGTTTCCTTTTTCGAAAATGTTGGCTCCAGGAATCGGGATACCATCTTCACTACCGACTATAGTTCCCTCAATTTGGATTCGATCTTGAGAAAAAATTAATACTGGTAGCAGTATAAATGAAATAATAAATAGAATTTTTTTCATGAATAATTTAAAGTTGAATGGTTAATATAGAGTTTAGCTTAAAAAAAAATCAGAATTTAGACAGATTGGTGTTAGAAAAAATTTAATAATATTATATTTTAAATTATTAATTTTATTACCTAAGTAATATTTATAACTAATACTTTGTAACGTTAAAATCATAATCTATATATGATGTAATTACTATTGTACTTAAGTATTAATTTTAAATCTCAACCATGACATTATAAATCATAAAATTACTTGACATCAAAAGATTTTAATTATAACTGGTTTTAGCATTTACACCTGTCAAAAATGGTAAATATCTAAAATAGAATCAGGGCACATATCGATAAAAAATAGGGTGTAAATTGGGCAAAATGAATATTTACTAATTTCGATAGCTTTTTTTTGTGTTATTACTTAAATTCAACTTAATTATTTATTAGAAACTTAATATATAGCTGAATCAGAAGAAGTGAAAAAACTTAAAATTTATGGAGACTGAACATAATCTTTAAAAACTAAATTTATAACAAACCGAAATTGAAAAAATTCTATAGGTATGAACTAAGCAGTTATAATTTTAATCAAATTTTAAAGTCATCACTTCAATTCATATACACCAATAAGTTTTAAACTTATTATATTGCAGTGTATACATTGAATAATAATAATAATAATAATATATCTTAACTTACAATGAAAAATAGATTTATTATGAAATTAGTTATCTAGCTTTAAAATACAAGGACTTTAAAATTTACAATAGTCATTTCCAATTTAAAATAAGTATAATTAACTTTAAATGATAGTTATTTAAAAACTATTATCTTTTTTGTTTCATTATTATTTTCTCCTAACGCATTAATTAAATAAATAGCTGCTGGTAAATTATTTAAAGAAAAAACAAGTTCGGTCTGTCCATTATCTCTTTGAATTGTTTCCAAGCGATGTCCTTGTATATTGTACAAGCTAGCCTCGTATACCGTCGATTTTGCATCGAACAAGGTATGCAATGACTCTTTATCCAAACTTAACCAAACCTTGAAATCAGATTTTTTTGATAAATCAGAAACAGAAAGAGAACTTGTAAGATCGCTTGTGTAAGTAATTACAGAATGCGGTGGAACAATTAACTTATTATCAGATAAATCAATTGATTGTTTTTTAAGATTTGTAAATTCATCGGTTAAAAATAATTCTGGGTTTTCTATTATTTTTTCTGATGTAGTTTCAAAATCAATTAAAACTTCACGAGCAGAATCTGTATAATTTACTGCAACCATTACAAGCTTTGTTTCTTCTTCATTTACATAAGCTGAAAACGTAACATCAGAAAATTCAGCAAGTCCAGTTAAATTATCAGAACGAGAAAGACCTATCCATTTCATTTCTGGTCTTATAAAGCGAGAATAATTTCCTAATGCATATAGCATTTTATTTGCTAAATATATACCATCTGTGTTATCATTTGAAGTTTCAACTCCTATAAGTGAATAACGCGTTTCTCCGTTTAAATTTACACCTTCAAAAGTTGTCCACCATTCCCAAACAGATGCATGTGCATAATTTAAATCGCTGGTTATAGTTTTTGCCATTGAGAGTGCACATTCCATTTGTGTTAATTTATACCCATCTGGATATCCTTCACGATAACCATTTTGTAAAAGCGAATATTCGGTTTGCCAAAGTTCTGGTTTCGAAGTGTTATCAAGCTGTGAGCTATTATAAACAGAAATTCTACTCTCTATTAAATCATTTCCTGAATCTGTAAAATAGCTATGATAACTAGCTATGTTAGCAAAAGATGGTCTGTCTACCAAGGATTGAGCGGATGCCGGTCTCCAGAAAGTGGATAATTGTCTATTTGAATACCCATTACCAGAATTTAAAAAATCAATACGTCCTGCCTCGCCAATAATTATCTTTGTGGTTAAATTTCTATTTACCAGTTCGTTATCAATAGCCACAGAAACATCATATATTTCACTATTTCTCCAAGGGGTCCCCTCTTGTCTCATAGTTCCTCCTGCAGCATCTGGCGACCATCCCCATTGCGGTTCATTAAGCGGACTAATATAATCAAAATGAATGCCCTCACTTTCAAAATGTTCGAATACATCAGCTAAAAATTTAGCAAAATCATCATAATGTTCTGTTTTCAAAATTGAAGCATAGGGTGTTTCAAAATCACGAAAGCCGAGATTATTATCAGTGAATTTTACTGGAGGACTATTTTGCCAACCAATTACATGATTAATATTGTATTTCTGGACTGCTTCTTTCAAAAACCATTGTTGTCCAGCTTGCTTAGTCCAATCATAATTCATATCGTTAAAATTCAAGAAACACTCTGTTCTTCTGCTAGGAACGGTTATTCTACTGACATCACCTTGTTCCGATGTACCTGCACCAATATTAAATCGCCACGAAGATAAACCAATCCCTTTAGGATTTCCTTCACTATCATTTTCGGTACTAAACAACATTTCAGCAAGTTTTTGTTTTTTTTCTAGTGGCCAGTATTTTCCAATATGTTCTGTGTTCCAACCATCAGAAGAACCAAAATTTCGCATTGTCTGTTTCTTATCTGTAATATCTACAGTTAAAGTTAAAGGAGTTCTTGTTGTTGTCCAATCTGTTGATTCAGTAATTGGTTCTGGAATATCTTGTTCTAAAGTTAAAGCTTCCACTTGATTTGGCGCAAGCGCCTCATGAAAAATCTTTATCTCGTCTAAACGTGCTGTGATGTAAAAATTATTAGAACGATCGGGATTACCACCCAAAAACAATGAATTAGCATTTATAGCACCTGGTGTTTGTAACATATTACCCGTTGACGCTAAAACTCCATCAATGTATATACTTACTTTTTTTCCTTCAAATGTTACCGCAACATGCATCCATCTATTCCTATCAAGTCTTGGTACACCATTTATTACCTCATAAGAACCATACTCATTATTACCGCTAATTAGAGAACACGGGGTATTTGCAAAACCATTTTGAGGTGTAAAAAATATATTAGTATTACTTACACTATTATGTAACTCAAAAACTTGATGCCACGAGCGTGCTCCCGCATCCTCCCAATGGAAAAAGAAAGAAATTGTAGCATTTTCTGTATTTAATAATTGATTTTCATAAAGCGCATAACTGTTACTCGCTGATAAAAACCGCAGAACATCTCCTCTTTCGCTATCTTGAAATACAGCAGCGTTATTGTATAAATAAAGATTTGAGCCACCCATTTCGTCTATTACTAAACCATTATCAAAACTATAGCTTGATACAGGTGAAATAAAATCTTGAGCTGATAAATAACTATATGTCACAAAAAAAAGAATAACGGATAAAATTAGCGTTTCAAAAGATTTCATGCGTTTTATAAATTTAAAAATTTGAAGATGATAAAAACACCTTGTTTATATAGTATATATGCTCGTTTTTAACAATTTTAATTAAGTATAAACCGTCAAAATTCATGATAGTTCCAGAAGAAATATTTTTTAAAAAAATCAGTATCTCCAATAATGAAAACTCACTTTTCAAAATCTACTGTAATTACTTCATAATGAACAAACAAATGAACTTATACTTCATCAATCAAACATATTAAACATACAAAGGAACTTAAGGGCGCATATTGGCAGAAAACAAGGTGTTAATTGCTCAATAATGATTATTAAGATATTAAGCAGCTTCTTTTATTGTTTTATTGTTTTATTGTTTTATTGTTTTATATGAATTAAATTTAATTATTTAATAGAATACTACAGAAGAATACACCTAAGCATAGTTTTTTTTAATAACTTATAAAATGAATTTGATTAGAACAAAATTCAAAAAAATAATAGTAAAAAACATTTATAAAAAGTACTTAAATCAATTATTTGACAATATTGCATCATCCCAATCGTCTGTTCTAAATGAGGAGGCCGGCAGAAGATTTGTATCGTACAGAGTACCTATTATCCAATTGCGCCAAGCGTATCTTACCGCAACAGGGTTTAGTACTTTATCACTTTTTACAATAACTTGTTTGTGCTGAATTATTTTAGCGCTTGCCGGATAAAATACCCTATCTGATCCTGAAATTTCAAATCCTTCTAATAAATCATAAGTAAATACTCCCGTTTCTGCATTTTTAAAATTTAAAATAATACCTCCATCTTTTATTTCATGTGAGTCATACGCGGGTGCAGCATAATCTATTGTTTTGAATTCATAGGTTTGATTTAATGCATTAAACAACAACCTGTCTGCTACTTCTTTCTTCTTGGGTGGGTGGATACAAAAGTCATCTCCGATGTCCATGGTGATGGCAATGCCAGAATTTGGAATGAGATCTAAACATTCTAATTGAGCTTCACGCATAAAAGCTGTATTATCTATATTCCCAAATGCATCGTTTTTATTATTATAGGCGTGGGGTGCTATTTGCACATAATAGAATGGAAAATCACCAATACCCCACCGCGATCTCCAATCTTTAACCATTGAAGGAAAAAGTTCTTTATATAACTCTGGCTCGTTACGATTTGATTCTCCTTGATACCACAAAGCACCCTTTAAAGTATAAGGAATAAGAGGATGAATCATAGAATTATACAATGCCGTTGGAATATGATTTGTTCCTTTTGTAATATCTATATCAGCAAGATCGACTTTTTGATATTTACTAATAACCTCGTTACTTATCCAAGCCTCAATAGTACTTCCTCCCCAAGATGTATGAATCATGCCTACTGGAACATCTAATGTCTCTTGTAATTGCTGCCCGAAAAAATAAGCAACAGCACTAAATTCTGCAACATTCTTAGGAGACGCTTCTTGCCATGCATTAAATTTTTCAACATCTTTTATGGGTGTTTTTGAACCCACTCTATCTACAGTAAACAATCTCAAATTTGGATTATAAGACTTAGCGATTGTCATACTTGAAACAAATGTTGGTTGCCCATCATAACCCTTTATAGGTTGCTGCATGTTTGATTGCCCTGAGCATAACCAAACCTCACCAAACAATATATTTTCTAAAACAATTTTAGATTTCTTACTTTCTAAATGTATAATTTGAGGCTCTTTACTGTTGTTTGTTTTAACCTCTAAACGCCAGTTACCATCTTTATCTGCTTGAATATTTATTTTGTCACTCAACCAAGAAGTTTTAATAGATATTTTTTCTTCAGCATCTGCCCAACCCCATAAAACAATATTAGTATTCCTTTGTAATACCATATTTGATGATACAATAGCTGGAAGTTTTATATCAGCATAAATTAGTTGAATAACAAGCATAAAAAATACTAATGGAATGTGGTGTAGTTTTAATTTTTTCATTTTGGTTATTGGTATTATTAATAAATCTGTTCTGTTTTTAATTAAAAGTTAACATACTAGATGTGCTTGTTTTTATGATGAAATATCATAATGTATTAAGCCATTCTATAAATAATTGACTCCATTTAGACAAATTACCTCTATTTAACCCCATCGAAAAACCATGCCCCCCTTTTGAATAAAGATGCATTTGAGTTGGTACACCATTATCTTTTAATGCTTTAAACATTTGAAGGCTATTCTCAACTGGAACTGTTTTATCATCTTGACAGTGCACTATAAAAGTAGCTGGTGTACTTTGAGATACTTGCAGCTCGTTTGAATAGTAATTAACTAAATCTTCTGTGGGTTGCTCTCCAAGTAAATTCTTTCTTGAGCCTTGATGTGTATAATCTTTTTTCATGGTGATAACGGGGTAAACTAGCGCTATGAAATTTGGTTGATTAGCAGCTTCAAAATGTGTTCCTAATGTAGAAGCTAAATGTCCACCAGCTGAGAAACCCATTACACCTATTTTTTTAGGATCGATCTGCCACTCTTCAGCGTATTCACGAATAATCTCCATACCACGTTTAGCATCCATTAAAGGTGATAGATGTGGCACTATATTTAGTGCATCTTCTGGCAATCTGTATTTCAACACAATACCCGCTATACCATAACCATTTAACCATTTTGCTATGTCTGTACCTTCTTTATCATAAGCTAAATTACCATAGCCTCCTCCTGGACAAATCATTACAGCTTTTCCAATTGATCTTCCTTTTGAAGGTAAATACACTTCTATACTTGGTTTGGTAACCTTTTCTATTATTAAAGCGTAAGTGTAAGATTGTGTTTCTTGAATATCAGACACTTTAGCATTTGGAACTTCCAGGTCCCAAAGCGGTATAACATGCTCTTGGGCTAAACATAGATTAACACACAAAAAAAACAGGCTAGCTGATACTATTTTTAAATCTTTTTTATTTAATATATGCAAACTCATTTTTTTTATTGTCTTAATAAATTTTATAATGTAATGAACCTTTAACTCATTTAAAATAAGGTTGTAAAATAGGTAAAAGGTTTTTTGCAACTTTTAGATGGCCTGCATCATTTGGATGCGTTCCGTCTGTATAATCTTCAGGCACTAATAACCAATTACTAGTATCAATATAATGAATTTTAGTATCATTTGCTCTAATTCGTTGATTCACCACATTTTTTGTTTCCTGTTCATAATATCCTGCAAAAGTTCTCATAACAAATATTTCAGCATCAGCATACTTATCCCTAATATCTTTTAAAAACGTGAAGTATACACTTTGGAAAATAGTTTTTGGAACCTCAAGATTATGATCGTTTGTACCTAAATTAATAACGATTACTTTTGGGGTATATATGTTAAAATCCCAAGCTTGGTTTAACTCTTGATTTGGTTGTTTCAATAAAAAATACTGTACACTCTGTCCTCTTAATGGAGCCCAATTACCATCATAACTATATCCATCAACTAGGGTTATACCTGGATGTGAAATTTGAGTGTGATCACATTCAAAAAATTCTCCAGTTAACCAAGGGTAAGCTGTTAAATTACCTTTTGTTGTTTTTTGACCAGTAGTAATTGAGTTACCAATAAACTCCATAATATCCTTATTTGGTTGAGGAATAGTTTGTGATCCTAATTCTAAAATTAAACCTTGAAATTTAATTTCATCTCCAGCATAATTTGCCGCAACTAACAAATTATGTATCCCATCTTTTAATGGATTAGCTGTTATATTAACAATTCCATCTACATTTTTATATTTCACAGGTCCCTGATCATCCATATCAATATAAATATTTACGGAACCTGATAGTTTGAGTTTTACTGCTTTTCCCGTAAAAGAAACCCTAAAATAAGCACCTCCCCAATAACTATGATACTTTTTTTTATCACTTTTATCCCAGCGACCAATGTACTCAATGTTGGTATCGCTTAAAGAACCGTCGCCTGTATCAGCTTTTAGTTTGTTACTTGATAGTATGAGAAAAAAAACTATACAAATGATATATTTAGACTTTTCCATAATTCCTTAATAAATCTAATATTAGTGGTTTGTTTCTTTAGGAATTTCAGGATAACCTGGCTCATCCAAAAATTGAGCAGATACACTATCCCCAAGATGCTTCCAATCTTGCAAAATCCAAACTACTTTCTTGCCAGGTGTTACTTCAATGGCTTGAGGTATGTTCGAATCACAGAATCTTGTAAATATTACTGTGTTCCCATTTGATAATCGTTCACAATTCTGAGTACTTGTTACTCTTCCCAGTTGGGGAGCTAACTCAACCAATTGATCTTGAATATCTGCTATAGAAACTTCCCATACAATATCACCTGATCTATTAATTTCTGTTGCTGTCAATGTATTTGCGTCTTGATATAAAAAATTGCCATTTTTAAGAGGAACTCCACCCCACATCGATGGAACTTTTAAGCGATAAATAAGATTAAAATCCTTATCATATTCGTAAAAAGTACTGCCCACTAAGCTCGTAGCTACATAGGTACCTCTACTAGACAAGCGTAAACGTCTGCCTTGTCCATGCGGTCCGCCATCTAATTCTTTAAGTGGCTTATCAATTTCAAAGATTTTAGTAACCTTGTTATACAATTTCACAACCGCAACATTTTCTTCATTTTGAAGGAAAAGCACTTTATCTACACCAATTGGTTGACATGTATGAATTTCAGTTCCTTTAGGATTATCATAACGCCAAACCACTTCTTTTTGAGGGGTTATTTCCTCTATGTATGTCATATGAGCGTGAAGCACGTTACCATTTGATAAAACCCAAACTTCATCATCTTCCCAAGTGTTTTCAGTATCATAATGCCATGCCAATTTCCCATCAATGACCACACAGATACGACGGTGATTTTCTCCAATATAAATAAAATTATGACGATTGAGCTGTCCCCCAATTAAGTCTGGTACTGTCTCAGAATCTGCACATTTTGGAGTTGTAGGTGCTTCATTAGGTCCGCGTTCAGGAACATTTGGATCTGTAAATAGATGATATATGTTACGAAGCGGATAAGGAGATTTCATTTTAACCTGAACGTTTTTCAATTCATCAAGTAAAGGTTTCACTCTTAAATCGTAAAAATTGTTCTTCGAAAAATCTAAGGCATAAAAGTCATTAGCACTTACAGGAACTTTAATAGAAAAAACTCCTTTTGAATCTGAAAAGGTAGTTATTCCTCGTGATTGAACTTTTACGGAATCTAATAACATACCATTTACAGCATCTAAAATAAATCCAGTTATAGTAATTTCGTTTTGTTGAGCCTGTATTATGGTAAATGAGAAAATCGTTAAAATTGCAATAATTTTTGACTGAAATTTATTTATAAAATTATTGCCAAAAACTATTGCTATTTTCATATGTTGTAATTTTAATTAAGTACTTTTTAATCTACCGATTACTTAATATATGGTTCTTCTATATTCTTAATATAAATCGTTATTTAGTAGAAAGATAACTTCTAACCTTATAAAAAAATAGGTCAATAAGAATTCAAAACGAAGCCACTTATACTCTATAATAATAGCGTAATTAAGGATAAGGTTATCAGATTTCAGTATTTAAAACCATCCTTTATTCCCTATTTTTTTGAAACGTATAAAACTTCTAACTTAAAAACACCTCTAATGTTATTATTTCTTGATAAATTTATAAGCATTACTATTTATCATGACGAAATAATATCCTGCACTTAAGATAGATACATCAATTTTCTTCCCTTTGCCCTTAATAATCTCTTTACCTGAAAAATCATATAATGTATATGAAGTGTCTTCACTACTATCGTGAATATTAATAATATTTGAAGCAGGGTTTGGATACAAGTAGTTGACTTTTTGTGAAAAATTATCCTCAGTTGATAATGAATTAGAAAATACATTTATCGACTGTTTTTGAACATTAAATTTATCATCAAGATAAAAAACCGTGTATTCACCTAGATTTTCTGCTTGTATATTACTTAAAACCGGAGATCGTTCATTTGAATAAAAATTATTTGGACCGTGCCAACTAAAAGATCCATAGAAAGCTGTTTGACCACCACCTGAAAATCTTGCTTGTGGTCCAAATTGAATCTGACTTCCAGCATTTACTTCGATATTAGTTCCAGTCCGCCATCCTGAATTATCGGCGTTGTAGTAAGAATTTATTCCATTTAATTCATAATCACTGTTTGTCATGAGTCTAAATTCTGAAGCTGCAGCAAATCGTGTGTCATTAAAATCGCTACGACTAACAAACTTCATATAACTCGACGTTTTTTGTTGGAAATAAATTTCACTCAAATAGCTTAACCAACCAGAAGCTACAGGAGCCCCCCAATTAACCCCATCTGTACTAAGAAAAAGTTGAAAATCTCTCAGCACTCCATTAACACTAACATCTTGACGAGGTATGTACATAAAACCAGAAACATTGTAACTTGAACCTAAATTAACTACCATTTCGTGAGGATGTGCATCTTGTCCTGAGCTATAACGACTATGCCAAATTGTATTGATATTGCCGTCAAATGCATTTGTTGCTGAAGCATTAGCTGCTGCAGTTTCTTGGCTTGAAACCGAGACCAAACTCCAATTATTTTGTGGTACATAGGTGTTGTCATCAAAAACGGTCCATGCACTTGTAACCAAATCAATTTTAAATTCGTTTACATTGGTAATATTTAAGTTTCCGTTAGCTACATTAAGAGGGAATATAACCGTTTTTGATTCTCGAATATTTGGATCCTTCCACCTATCCCCAACGTAATAATAATTTGTACCTGCTGTTCCTGTGATGGTAATCACGTCTGTGGGTTGGGAATCAAAATTAATTCTATTACCCACTAATTTCCACTCTGCCCAACCACTTTTTAAAGATGTTGATGTACTGTAACGCATTTGGTTAGGATCCCAACCGGTCTTATTAGAGCATATCATGTAGTATAGATTGTCTTTTTTGAAAATTACAGGTGCCTCTCTGTTCTCTCCAGGAAACAAGATTGTTGCGTCAGCTGCATCCATATAATCATCAGTCAGGGTATATAAGTTTAAACTACCATTTGCTTTGTTAGTAGATATGTAATAAGCTTTTCCATCAGTATCAACAAATAAACTAGAATCATTAGAATCATAACCTGCTGGAAAAAACTCTCTATCATAAGTATAGTCCCCATCAATAGTATTGCTATAAAAAATAGCAGCTTTATTATTGGTATATGATCCATTTTGGTACTTTAACCAAACCACAAACCTATTAGTCAAAGCATTATATATCAAACAAGGGCGCTCCGTAATACGAAGATGAGCAGTAAGATCGCTATTTGTTCCTTCGTCAATAATAGTGTTTCTAAACTGCCAGTTCATTAAATCAGTAGAGGAGTACAGATTAACACCTTCAAAGGTAAAAGCATCAGAACGATCTTCTCCTAACATATAATAAACACCTTGGTGTTTCATGATGCTTACTCCATGGGCTTTAATTCTATTACCATCTGTATCACGCCACAATATCCCATTTTTAATTGATTCTACTTGAGAATAAGTTTGTGAGGTAATTAGTAAGAATAGTAAAATTAAAGTAGGTTTAAAAAGTTTCATAGTTTTTTTTAGTTTAATATATTTATAATAACTTACAAAAACTTATAGTCTTAATAAGTTATCTTCAATAGCTTCGTTAATAAAACTAAAGAATAAATAAGCTTAATTAAATCAGGAAATAGTGTTTTTTTTGTAAAAATATATCATATCAAAAATTAAAAAATAGACAATTATACTTTTTACATGGATTATATTTTAATAACTAATATATCATAAAACTCAAATAAGAAGTAAAGATGTTTTTGTTAATTAAATCGTTATAAGATAGTTAAAACCTAAAATTAATTCCATTCGTTTGCTTCTTTATGAATTCAGATTTTCTTTTATTATTGAAAATTCCTCAATAAATGAATATACATTATTAAAGATTTCGTAAAGCTTATATTGATTAATAGAAATTTAAGTATGGATATAGAAAAAAAATAAAATGATTTAGTCTTAATAATTTGATATAATCATAGTGTAAGAACTCCATTTTGATAAAACACAGTAATGATAAATAAATTAGAATATTTTATCTACAATAAAGTTATGATAAGAAAATTAAATTTTCTTATCATAACAATGATTTATCAGTGAAGTAGAATCATTTATATTTCATTTTAAATGTCTTATTAAAGTACGCTTTATTAATTAATCAAATCAAAAGCCCATAAATCCTCTGCAAAAAGTTGAGTCAGTTCATTTTTTTTAGTATTATAAATAGTATCGAAATTTAAAAGTAATTTTGTCTACGGTATCGACAGCCCATTGATATGTGTCGACATATATATATTCTTATGTCAAAGTTCAATCAATTCGCAAATCGCGAATTAAAAAAATAAATTTGTTTCATTTTGATATAATTTGACATCCAAACTACCAATCAAACGTTAAAGTTTGTTAAATCGAGACCAATTCGGTGACCTCTCAAATTCATACCTCCTAAAAGTCCAATAAACACTAGAAAGTTCAATTTATGGTCGTTGTCTCCGACTCCACTTATTGGGTATTAAAACCCACCAAAAACCCTGTAAATATATAATTTACAGGGTTTTTTATTTTATTTCATGTCATTTGATATCATATAAAACCATATAAAAGGTGTGAAATTCGGGTACAATTTTACATGACTAAAAATTGCACACCAATTCAATGTAATCTTCTATATTTCAGTAATTTACAAAAACATAAAATTTTCTTATTTACACTTATTGGTGTACATTTAGTGTGCAATTTAACAGTTGTATTATGGGAGATCGTTTTAGCATTGCTTTTTGCTTCCGAAAAAGTAGAAGTAAAAAGAGTAATAAATATGATATCTATTTAAGAATCACAGCCAATAGTAAGTAATGGATTAATATTATACATACCAAAAAAAACTCAAAGTAGTATTCCGTTATTACCCATAGCACAAGAGATTTTAAGTACTTATTGTTACGATCCAAAAGTTATAAAAAGTGAGCGTTTAATTCCCGTGTTTAGCAATCAAAAATCTAATGCTTAAATAAAAGAAATAGCGATGCTCTGCGGTATCACAAAACCACTAACTACGCATTTAACGCGACATACTTTTGCAACAAGCGTGACCTTAACAATGGAGTCCATATAGAAACCGTTAGTAAAATGCTTGGTCATAAATCGTTACGAACAACGCAACATTATGCAAAAATTGTAGATCATAAAGTTAGTGACAACATGAAAATTCTTGAAGAGAAACTTAAAACCCAAAGAAAGGAGCAGAAAGAAAACCAATAATACATTCCATTTTAATGCTAAAATTTATAGTCATTCTAGCCCTCATTCATTTTGTTATCAAATGATTCATTTTGAAATATGATTGGAACATGATCAAAATCGGTACAACCTCTAAACACATAGTGAACAAGCTCTGAACAAGTACTGGTAAATATATATAAACATTAATAAATAAAAGGAAACATTAATAAACTAGGCTAACAAAATAATTAAAAATTATTTTGTTTATTTAATGGAATATTATATTCTTAAAAACTAAATTTCAAAATTTACCCTTTAAATTGAATGTCTGAAACATTATTGTTTATATTTAAAATATGATTTCTATTACTGACACACCACCTACTGAGGTATTAGATAATTTAAATATGTTAAAAGCAGATTTAAACTCTAAAATCCCTTCTAAAAAACTGGACAAAAATCTTTTAATTGCAACTTGGAATATACGTGCCTTTGGAAATCTAACCCGAAAATGGGACTCTGATGATGACGATTCTCCCAAAAGGGATCTTCATTCTATTTTATGTATTGCCGAAATTATAAGTCGGTTTGATGTTATTGCTATACAAGAAGTTAAAGATAACATCAGAAGCTTTACGAGACACCTTAAAAATTCTTGGTAAAAACTGGTCATTTATACTTACCGATGTTAATAAGGGTAAAGTGGGAAACGGAGAACGAATGGCCTATCTTTTTGATACAAGACGCGCTAGTTTGTCTGGATTAGCAGGCGAATTGGTAGTTCCTGAAGAGTGGGAACATAGCATCAAAGATAACGCCATGGCGAAACAATTTGTTAGGTCGCCTTACGCTGTAAGTTTTCAATCTAACCAACACACTTTTATCTTGGTAACTTTGCATATCTTATACGGTAAAAACCCTAAAAGTCGAATCGATGAATTAAGAGGTATCGCTAAGTGGCTTTCTGGTTGGGCAGGAAGCATGAATGCTTATCATCAAGATTTGATAGCTTTAGGAGACTTTAACATAGATGAACGCGGAGATCTTTTAGACAAAACTTTTCTTTCTGAAGGTTTATATGTACCACCTCAACTCCAAAATAAAGACGTTACGAGATCCATATTTAACACCACTAAATATTACGATCAGATTGCTTGGTTTAACAGCCAGAAAAATGGACCTAGACTTTCTATGGAATTTCTTAGCGGAGGCAATTACGATTTTGTACCGTATGCTCTCAAAAATCGTCAACTAACTAAAAATAGTTTGTCGTGGCTTATTTCAGATCATTATCCGTTATGGGCAGAATTTAAAGTTTGATATTTCATAATTCTAACTAAGTTTTCAACTTATTAAAGATTTTAAATTTTAGCTTAATGTGGCGTATTGCTAAAAAATACTGGTTGTGGTAATGTACCGTCTATCCGATAGGCAGGTGCGAAATGGACATAACGAGCATTGCGCGGAACTGGAAGCTCTTACTATTGAGTGAATGTAGTTTTTACGGAATGAGTGAATTAGTATGTGCTGGAGGTGTGGAGTTATTTACCTTTAACCTATATCTAGAGCTTTGAGAATAGAAACTATTAAATCTTTTTTAGTTTGTTCAAAATCCAATACCAATGTTGATTTACTTTCAAAATCCTTATCAAATAAATTAAAATTTATGATTGGCAATTGAAACGATCTGATATGTATACGCTTTCCTTCGGCAAGTTCGTCAACAATAGATAATTCAGAGTTATTTGGAATTTCTTTATGAATCGTGTTAGGATAAAACAATACGATTTCTTCAACTTTAAAGCGGATAGCGTAAGCCAACATTTGATATAAATATGGCTGTGAAATTCCTTTATTAGGATCGGTTTCATCTGCATATACAATTTGATATTTTGTGTCAGCAATCACAGGTTTATGGTCTAAAACTAATTTTAAATCTGGTTTAAGTTTAAAATTCTTTTCTTCGTCTAAATGCTTAGTGGATAGGGCGGGCAAAGTGAACCATCTGCAGCGGATGAAAGTGAGCATAGCAAAGTAAGTGCTCAAAATCGATTCATTTGTGGTTAAATTTAGTATTTATTTTTCATTTTTTTACGCATAGACTCTCCTTTAATATCTATTCTGTGTGCATTATGAACAAGACGGTCCAAAATGGCATCTGCAATGGTTTGTTCCCCTATAATTTCATGCCATGCTTCCACTGGTAATTGGGAGGCTATAATTATACTGTGCTCGCCATGTCTGTCTTCGATAATTTCCATAAAAGAATGCCTATTTATGGCATCTAAAGCTTTAAGTCCAAAGTCATCTATAATAAGCAGATCCTGCTTTTCTAGTTTATTGATTTGTTTTAGGTAAGATCCATCTGCTTTTGAGGTTTTGAGCATGGTAAAAAGTTTGTTCATGTTAAAATACATGACCTTGTACCCTAATGAGCACGCTTGGTGACCAATGGCCGATGCCATATAACTTTTTCCAGCACCTGTACTTCCTGTAACAAGTATATTCTGTTTGTGCTTTATAAAATCACAGCTGGCAAAGCGTTGTATTTGATTTTTATCCAAACATCTTGAGGGATCAAAATCTATAGCTTCCATAACGGCGCTGTACCTAAAGCGTGCAGCTTTTGTTAACCGATCTATTTTTCGATCTTGACGGTCATCCCATTCGCTTTGGATGAGATATGCTACAAGTTCATCACTGGTATAGTTTGTACTTTGTGGCGATAAACTGCTGTCAAAGGCTCTGTACATACCGTATAGCCTTAGCTGTTTCATGTGTTCCAATGTCTGTTTATTCATTGTTTTTTGGTTTTAATTTATTTGTAATAATGACTTCCTCTAATGTTATTGTGATTTGGGACCTCAGGTTGGTCTTCGATGTCTTCATCTAAAGTGTCCCAGCCGTTTTTAACGTTTTTAAGGATACGCTCTATAAATTATAGTTATGCGCACCATAGTCCAATGCACGCTTACAGGCATTATCCAGCCGTGTATTGCCTACCTTTTTTGTGAGGTGCAATATGCCCAGGCACGATTTATAGGATTGTTCTGGGTGTTGTTTCTTTTCTAGTATATTAATGATCAGTGTCTTGCAATGACCACCTATCTGATCAGCCTAGGTAATGAATTTTTCACTGCTCCACTCGCTGATAAAGCGGTGGTGTGAAGGCATGTGTTCCTTTATGGTGCTATATCCATATTTTTGCTTGGTTCTTGGATGTACCGTAAGCAGTTCCTGCTGATGGTAAATCTCTACTGCGCTATCTGAGTAAACCACTTTGACACGCTTGCCTATATGCTGATAGGGCAGACTGTAATAGTGTTTGTCCTTGCTAAAATAAATATGGCTGTTTTTATGAACCGTTGCATTGGCATAACGTTTAATCTCATAGCGTTTGGCTGGCAATGGTTTAAGCTGATGTTTTTCAATCTCTTCAAATAACGAATAGTGGGAATATTCACGTCCTCTAAAAGACTTGTTATTATGTGATTGTAGCAGTTCTAATATAGATTTGTTAAGTTCAGACTTCGTACGAAAGGTTTGGTTGCGTAATAGCGCAAATACACGTGTATATATGATGCGTACAGCGTTTTCAACAATGGCCTTGTCCCTGGGTCTGTAGGCTCTGTTTGGAAGTACTGCCGTTTCATAATGCTCAGCAAAATCTACAAAAGTTTCATTTACTTTTGGTTCATAACGACTGCTTTTGGCTACTGCTGCCCTCAAGTTATCGGGCACTAAAGCCTGTGGTAAACCGCCATAAAACCAAAGCGCGTTTTCTATACAAGCTATAAAATCTTCTTTTTTTTGACTCTCACAGGCCTCAACATATGTGTATTGGCTACTGCCCAATACACATACAAAGACCTCCAAATCTTGTATCTCGCCTGTGTAGCGATCTACTATGGAAAGCTTCTTGCCCGTAAAATCAATGAAAAGTTTATCGCCAGCTTTATGTGTAAAATGCATTACCGGAGAGACTTCTTTGACCCACTCCCTGTACCAATACCTAAACTGGGAAAGTTTGTAGCCATCTGGATGTTTGGTGAGGTACTCTTGCCAGAGCAGATCTTTGGTCACCCCTGTTTTGCGCAGTTCTTTATCAAAAAATAAAGAAAATACTTTTCTAGGGTTAATAGCTGTTGACTCTTGCCTTTTTGATCGGTCTTAAAAAGCCTGTTCAGCTCCTCAAGTGTCATGGCGGACACTTCGTAACTGGTCAGTTGGTACCGTTTAAAAAAATCTATATATTTTGTAATGGTATTGCGCGATAACCCTAACTGTAGGCTTATTTGACGCTTGCGGACTCCTCCACTGTAAAATTTGAAAATCTGTTTTATTTTTCGTATATCTATTTGTTGGTCATAATATCTTTTTATAAAAGATACCCGTTGTGCATTATGATTTAAAATAAAAAAGTTGTTCATCTTACTGATAATCAGTAAATTGTTTTAGAGATAAAACATTAACAATGAACAACTTAAAAGCAAATTACGAAAGAATATTGGAAGTATTAAGAAAAATATCAAAAGAACAACTTTTAAGCTATCAAAGGCGTCAACCAAAGCTCAGCGATTTAGAGCTCATCAGTTTGAGCCTAACTGCTGAATTTATGGGGATAGATAGTGAAAATGATCTATTTAGAAGGCTTCCGCAAAAGATATTGACAAAAATAGAACGAAGCGTATATAATAGAAGACGACGAATATTAGCTGATAGCCTCAATAATATTCGGTTAAAGTTAGCTTCTCATTTTAATGAGTTTGAAGATTATTTTGTTGTAGATAGCATGCCCTTAGAGGTTTGTAAATTATCACGAAGCTCTCGTTCTAAAATTTATAAAGAAGATGATTATGCATTTCCAGATAAAGGCTATTGTGCAGCACAGAGTTCTAATTATTACGGTTATAAACTACACGCTGTTTGTTCTGTAAATGGTGTTTTTCAAAGTATTGATTTGAATCCTGCTTCTGTACACGACATCAATTACCTTAAGGATATTAAGATGCAAATAAGCGATTGTACATTAATTGGAGATAGAGGCTATCTATCAACACAAATACAGCTCAACTTATTTGAAACCTGTAATATAGCACTCAATACGCCTATGAGAAGGAATCAAAAAGATTACAAAAAACAACCTTATGTATTCAGAAAAAAGAGGAAAAGAATAGAGACACTGTTTTCTCAACTATGTGACCAATTTATGATAAGACGTAATTATGCTAAGTCTTTTCAAGGCTTTAAAATCAGAATAGTTTCTAAAATAACCGCTTTGACAACTATTCAGTATATAAACAAATTTATATTTGGCAGAAACATTAACAATATTAAAATCAGCATTATTTAAAATGCACAACGGGTATATAAAATTTAATTCTTATGAATATATTGACTGTAAATACAGTAATAATTAACCGCTCAGGAAAGGAGGTTTATGAATTTGCAACAAACTTGGAAAACTTCAAACTGTGGTTTCCACAAGTGTTAAAATAGAATCTGATAATTCATTGGAACATGCGACTAATGGGAAAAAATATATAGAAACTGTTAAGATACCTTTTAGAGGAGAAAGTAAGATTTCTTTAAACGTTGTGAAAGCAGAAGAAAATAAGAATTTTATTACTGAAGGTGATTTCTCGTCATTGCTTCCTAGGATGATTCTGAAATTTTATGAAGATTCTTCTTAGACCACAACTTTAACTTGGAGTATGCAAAGCAGAAATACCAATTTAATTTTTAAAACTTTGCTTTTACCAATTTTTAAAAAACTATCATTAGTGTCCGCTAAAAATACGGAATTAACCAATACTGCGCTTTTAGGTCAATAAACCTGCTTTATATTTCAAAATATTCAATAGCAGGGTAGCTATTCAAAAAATCGGAGTTGTTCATAGATGGGTTTTGTGGTTAATTCTGCTCATTTTTTGTGAGGGTTTTCAAGGAATTTGGATAAGTTAATGTAGGTCATTAAATGAAAGCGTATTACAGTTACCATGTTCGAATATGCCCATGTACGTTTGGTTTTTCATTGAATGACCAGCATTATCAATTGTATGATTAGCGCCGACCATATTTGGATCTCAATGGCATTTTGATTGTCTCCAAGAAAATATTTTAGCGGAAAATTTTGTTTTAAGCGTTTAAACATTGTTTCTATCTGCCACCTTTGTTTATAGATATCTGCGACTGTATCAGGTGTTATTTCCTTATTATTGGTGATGAATTCATATACCTTTTCTTCTTACTGTCCCAATAAGCGACCCTTCTTATCTCAATGGATTTACCATCTTTCTCTACCACAATTAATTCGTCCTTTAGTACGGCATCACTGGTTTTGTCGTCCAGATCAAATTCCTTGATACTTTTATAGACAGCATTGTCTTTTTGGCGGGTAACAAAGTAAATATCGTCCAATGTCCATTGTAGATACTGCAAATAATCATTGTACGCTTTATCAAAAACAACAAAGGAACCCTTTTCTAATTTCAAGTCTTTCAAAAAAGTATGATCGTGTGTCGCTGCACTTGTAAAGCGAATTAAACAAGGAACATCCTCCATTGCATTTATCATCGTATGCATTTTGATCCCGCCTTTCTTTTTGCCATTGATAGGGTTGCGGCCCACACCTTTTAGAATATCTATAAATAGGCTAATTGTAGATGAATCTACAATCTTTAAGTTCTTTACCGGTGGTTTTAAAGTACTGCTGTCCGATAAAAATGGGGCATACCGATTATAGAGCACAAAATACATTTCAGCAAAAACCTCACTGCTTCTATTCTTATTTGCATCTGACAGCGTGCTTCGCTTTGGAAAATGCTTGAGGTTTAAATGACTTATACGGCCTTCACATGCCAGCAATACCGATGTAAGTTCTCTTAACGAGGATACACCACTTAAGGTGGCATAAATCATTGTCGCTAAATGATCGTAGGTCTTAAACTTTTTGTAATATCTGTCACTGTAATACTTCTTTGCTGTCCGAGAAACATCAGAAGGTAAAATGTATTGTAAAATTTGCTTGATAACAGGAGTCCCGCTAAAGTTCGTACTTTTGTTCATATCTAGATTTTGTGGTGAAATTCAAGATATAAAATAAGCGGGAAATCCTATCTAGGAAATCCCGCTTTTAAAAAAGTTTAATCGGACACTAATGAAAAACTATAAGTAAAAGAGCAGAATTAGGTATTCAAAATTTGAAGATAATATTAGAAAAAGGGCAAAGTAAAAATTATAGCCAACAATAGTAGCCGTTGCTCGCAGATATGGAAATTCGCCTAAAACCTATAAACAACTGATTTTAAACGTTTTTACCTTTTGCAAATTTTTGATTTAAAAAACTTGATTGCTTAAAACTGATTACATTTCTTTAAATTTGTCGATTTCTATTATAGTAGATAAAACTTAAAACTTCTGCTATACTTTATTCATATATTATCAATAAACAAAAAATATTATTCATGGTGAAAAATAATGGTTTATGATGTCAAATATATGAAAATTCAATTATTCTAAATTTGGTCGATAAAAACAGTAAAATGTTGTACCTATGTTGTACCCGAGTAAAAAGTGAGGGCTACTTTAAAAGCAAAAAGACGAAGAGAAATCTTCGACTTTTTGTGCGGGTGAGGGAGACTCGAAGTCCCACACCTCGCGCTACCAGATCCTAGTCTAACGTGTCTACCAATTCCACCAAATCCACATTTAAATTTTTTTAGGCTTTTTCTTGCCTAAATTCCTAGTGTGAATTCAAATCCACTTTAGTTTTCTTAATACTTTTATTTATGTGAATATTTAATTTATTCCTTAAAATCTTCATGTCTAAACTCACTTTCTCTTCTATGACCCTTGCATAAACTTGTGTAGTAGATAATTTAGAGTGACCTAATAGTTTAGATACCGTTTCAATCGGTACACCATTTAATAGGGTTACTGTTGTTGCAAAGGTATGTCTGGCAGAATGAAAGGTGATGTTTTTGTTAATCTCAAATAAGGTTGTTATTTCTTTTAAGTAGACATTTGTCTTTTGATTGCTATAAACTGTTAATAATCTTTCATTTTTTTCATTATCATGCTTTTTGATGATTTCAAGTGCTTTGTCCAACAGTGGTATTTTAACGGACTGTTCTGTTTTTTCACGTTGAGTGAATATCCAATGGTCTCCATCGATGCCCATAACGATGTTATTATCGGTAAGTGATTTGACATCGGTATAGGATAGTCCCGTGTAACAGGAAAACACATAAACATCTCTTGTTCTTCTATGGTGTTCCTCTATTAATTCACCCTGCTCAAATATTTGAAGTTCTGATTCCGATAAATAATCCCGTTGGTGTTTCGTGAATTTAAGCTTAAAACGTACAAAAGGGTCTTTTTCTATCCATTCCAATTGAAGTGCCAAATTCATAAGTTTCTTTAGGCGTTCCAAATGTTTCATAACGCCATTGTTGTTCAATGGTTGCCCCTTGTTGATTGAAGGACCTTTTCGCAGGTATTGTTCAAAATCAATGATAAAGCTATAAGATAGCTGTTTTAAATATTTATCGTTGGACTTTATTTTAGCCTTCAGAAATCTTTTTAAGTATCGCTCAGTGGTATAATAGTTCTTTAAGGTTCCCGACTTTAAAACGGTTTTCATGGTCGTGTTATGGTAATCCACGAGTTCCATTAAAGTTTTTTCTTGTTCGTCCTCTCCTAAATACCTGGCCTTTATAGCTTGTGAGGTTATAAGCTTGAATTCAGAAAGTAATTGTTTATGACATGCCAAGAGCTCAGCGTACACTTGGTCCAAATAGGCATTCAAGGCTGGGGCATTCGGAGTTCTTGGTCTGGCTCTTTTCTTTTTAGAGTCCCAAGAGGTAACCGATTGATAACGTTTTAAACTGATTTCTGCACGTTTTCCGTTAACCGTTATTCGGGCATAAATGGGTGCAACACCATTCTTTTTTTTAGCTGTGTTCAACCAAAAATGGATACTAAAAGTCTTTGAAGTTTGCATGTACTATCGCTTTAGATGAATATTCGATTTGATTACGAAAGTCAAATCGTTGCGAAAGTCAAATGCTAATGGACCACCAATGTAATGAAAAATTTGGTACCTTTTCAGGTAACCTGCCAATTGATATTAAAGCTAATCATATGATATCAAAAAATATAAAATTCGTTGATTTCCATAAGATTAGCTATATTTTGATATCATTTGATACCTTAAAAGTCGGGGTGGCAGAACGAAATAACATTCTATAACACCTTATATTTCAAGTTTTTAAAACACTTTTAACAGTATGCACTCACCTAATGGTACACTAAAGTCAAAAAGAACTATTTAAAAACAAATTATATTTGTCTTTATGGTGCGCAAATATACAATTTCTACTAAATAAAAGTAATACATAATTCAAAAATTTTATTAAAATCATTTTATAGCATTATCCATAATATTCTGCACTACTTCAGGGTTTAAAAGCGTACTCGTATCGCCTAAGTTACTCGTGTCTTTATGCGCTATTTTTCGTAAAATACGGCGCATAATTTTCCCGGAACGCGTTTTTGGTAAACCGTTAGTAAACTGAATTTTATCCAATTTCGCTATCGGACCGATATGTTCGGTTATTATTTGATTGATTTCTTTTCGCAAATTATTATGATCTCTTGTTTCTCCAACATCTTTTAAAATGACATAGCCATAAAGCGCGTTGCCTTTTATATCATGTGGAAAACCAACAATAGCACTTTCGGCAACTGCTGGGTGTTCGTTTACAGCATCTTCAATAGGTGCTGTTCCTAAATTATGCCCAGAAACAATAATCACATCATCTACTCTACCCGTAATTCGGTAATAACCTACTTCATCGCGTAAAGCACCATCACCAGTAAAATACTTGTTTTCAAAAGCTGAAAAATAAGTGTCTTTATACCGTTGGTGATTTCCCCAAATTGTTCGTGCCATACTTGGCCATGGGAATTTAATACACAAGCGCCCATCTACTAGATTGCCTTTTATTTCCTTTCCATTTTCATCCATTAATGCAGGTTGAATTCCTGGAAAAGGCAACGTCGCATAGGTTGGTTTTGTTGGTGTTACAAACGGTATTGGCGTGATCATAATGCCCCCAGTTTCGGTTTGCCACCAGGTATCTACAATCGGGCTTTTCTTTTTACCAATATTATCATTATACCAATGCCATGCTTCTTCGTTGATGGGTTCACCTACAGAACCTAGAACTTTTAATGATGATAAATTGTGTTTTTCAATAACCTCCAAACCTTCCTTTGCTAGGGCTCGAATGGCTGTTGGTGCGGTATAAAATTGATTGACTTTATGTTTCTCTACAATCTCCCAGAAACGTCCGTAATCTGGATAACTAGGCACACCTTCAAACATCACCGTGGTTGCGCCGTTTGCTAATGGTCCATAAACAATATAACTATGTCCTGTAATCCAGCCAATATCGGCAGTACACCAATACACATCATCTTCTTTATATTGAAATACATTTTTAAAAGTATACGCCGTATACACCATATAACCTGCGGTAGAATGCACCATCCCTTTTGGTTTTCCTGTTGAACCGGATGTATATAAAATGAATAACGGATCTTCAGCATCCATAATTTCAGCATTACAATCCTTTGAAGCGTCATCTAACAAAGGTTGCAACCATTGATCACGACCTTCTTTCATTTTGATATCTGTATGAATGCGCTTTGCTACTAAAACCGAATTCACACCCTTACAGCTTTCTAAAGCTTCATCTACAATCCCCTTTAAATCTATGGTTTTTGCACCTCGGTATGAACCATCACTGGTGATGACCATTTTACAGTCACTATCGTTTATTCTAGTCGATAAAGCTGTGGCTGAAAAACCGGCAAATACTACGGAATGGATAGCTCCAATTCTAGCGCACGCTAAAACGGAAATGGCTAATTCGGGAATCATCGGTAAATAAACACAAACCCGATCTCCCTTTTTTATACCTTGATTTTTTAAAACATTCGCAAATTGATTCACACGTTCGTGTAATTGATTATATGTAATATGTTGCGCTTTTTCATTAGGGTCGTTAGGTTCAAAAAGAATGGCCGTTTTTTGTCCACGAGTAGCTAAATGCCTATCGATACAATTCTCCGTTATATTTAATTTGGCTCCTTCAAACCATTTGACTTCAGGCTTTGAGAAGTCCCAACTCAACACATTATCCCATTTTTTACGCCACATAAAATGTTCTTCGGCTATTTCTTCCCAAAAATTTTCTGGCTCTCTAACAGATTTACGATAAACTTGGTAGTATTCTTCTAAATGTTTTATGTGGTAGTTGCTCATTGGTCTTCTTTTAGTTTATACTATTTCCTGTTTTTCAACTTTTAAATGTTTCGGTGACATTAAAGTGTGACTTTATTAATTTGGATTCTTGCGTTTGAGAAGTAATCGTTAAATACTAAACATAAATCTGATTGGTGTTTTTCATAAAAACATTCTTCTCCATAAAACATTAGTAATTTAATGTCTTCTTTGAGTTTAAATAACTCACTTGCAGCATGTAAAACATTACATATCTTAAATACATTTAATTCCCCTACATTAAAACACGCTGTCTTGGTTTTTAGAACTTTCTCTTGGTTATAGTCAAGTACTGTCCAGTTACATGCGGTAGATTCATTTTCTACAATTAAGATCATTTAATATAGATTTGTTATTTGAATTTAATGATCAACGGCTTCACCTGCCCCACTAGGAATTCTAATATTTTCAACAATATCTTGTACATCTTTTGGCGGATCTGGAGTAAATTTCATTATCGCTATAGACACTATAAAATTTACTATCATAGCCACTGTGCCAAAACCTTCTGGTGAGATCCCAAACCACCAATCGGATTCTTCTCCACCTCCAAACCATCCAAATTTAAATTTAGTCATGTAAAACAGCATTGATGAAATACCAACGACCATACCTGCTATAGCACCTTCTTTATTCATCTTTTTATAGAAAATACCCAAAATAATGGCTGGAAAAAAGGATGCGGCAGCTAAACCAAACGCCAACGCAACGGTTGCGGCAACGAATCCTGGTGGATTAATGCCAAAATAACCCGCAACACAAACTGCTACTACAGCTGATAAACGTGCTGCAATTAATTCCCCTTTTTCTGAAATTTTTGGGTTTACCATTTTCTTAATCAAATCGTGAGACACAGAAGCAGAAATCACCAATAATAATCCAGCTGCTGTTGATAATGCTGCAGCCAATGCGCCTGCTGCAACTAAAGCAATAACCCAGTCTGGTAAATTTGCTATTTCTGGATTTGCCAAAACCATAATATCATTATCGATTATCAACTCATTTTTATTTGTATCTGCTACATATTGAATAATTCCGTCGTTATTTTTATCGTTAAATTCTATAAGACCCGTTGTTTCCCATTTTTTAAACCACTCTGGCATATTCGCGTAAGGTTGGTTGGAAACGGTTTCAATCATATTCGTTCTTGCAAAGACAGATACTGCTGGAGCTGCTGTGTATAAAATAACAATAAGCAATAGCGCTATACCTGCAGATTTACGAGCATCTTTAACGCGCTTTACTGTGAAAAATCGAACAATTACATGTGGTAATCCTGCTGTACCAACCATTAATGCTAAAGTGATAGCAAACACATCTATCATAGATTTTGAACCCTCGGTATATTCATTGAAACCAAGATCGGTACTCAAACCATCTAATTTATCAAGTAAATAGGTTCCTGAACCATCTGCTAATTGACTTCCAAATCCTAATTGCGGAATAGGGTTCCCTGTCATTTGAATGGATATAAAAATAGCAGGTACCATAAATGCAAAAATAAGCACGCAATATTGTGCTACCTGAGTATATGTAATGCCTTTCATGCCTCCTAAAACCGCATAAAACAATACGATTATCATACCTATAATAACACCAGTATTAATATCTACTTCTAAAAAACGAGAAAACACTAAGCCTACGCCTCGCATTTGTCCTGCAACATAGGTAAACGACACTATAAGCGCACAAATGACACCTACTAAACGGGCTGTGTTAGAATAGTAACGATCACCTATAAAATCGGGTACGGTAAACTTTCCGAACTTACGTAAATATGGCGCTAGTAGTAATGCTAAAAGCACATAACCACCAGTCCATCCCATCAAATATACTGCACCATCATAACCTTTAAAAGAAATTATTCCAGCCATGGAAATAAATGACGCGGCGCTCATCCAATCAGCAGCTGTTGCCATTCCATTGGCTAGAGGTGATACCCCTCCACCAGCAACATAAAATTCTTTGGTTGACCCTGCTCTTGCCCATATTGCAATTCCTATATAAATTGTAAATGTAATTCCCACTAAAATATAGGTCCAGTTTTGAACTCCCATTCCTTCAATTAATAAACTATGCATCATAACCATATTTTTTATCGAGTTTATTCATTAATCGTACATACACAAATATTAAAACAACAAATACATACATTGACCCTTGTTGTGCGAACCAAAACCCTAGTTTAAAGCCTCCTAATTTTATTGTATTGAGTTCCTCTACCCAAAGAATTCCAAATCCAAAGGATACGATAAACCATATAATCAATAGTATTCCTAAGTATTTTAAATTTTCTTTCCAGTATTTTTTATGCCCTATATTCATGATCTATTTAATTAAAATTAAAAGGTTAATTGATTACTAGCCTAGTCTTTGGTTTTTGTTGCATCTGTCCAGTCATCTGTTCTGAAAGATGATGCAGGTAAAAAATAAGTATCATAAAGCGATGCTGTTGCCCAATTACGCCAAGCGTATCTAACCGCTACAGGGTTTGGTACTTTATCACTCTTTACAAGTACTTCCGACTTCCTATATACAATGTTAGCATTGGCAGGATAAAATATTTTATCTTTTCCTGCAATTTCGAAATCCTTTAAACCATCGTAAGCGTACAAACCTTTTTCGGCGTTTTTAAACTTTACCACTATGCCACCATCTTTTACCTCATGAGATTCGTAGGCAGGAGACGCGTTGTCTATCGTTTTGTAACCATACGTTTGATTTAGTGCATTAAATAATAATCTGTCTGCCACTTGTTTCTTTTTAGGTTGATGAATCCAGTTCTCATCTCCGAGATCCAAAGTAATGGCTATTCCTGAATTTGGTATTAACTCTAAACATTGCAATTGTGACTCACGAATAAAAGCAGTGTTATCATTATCTTGAAATGCCTCGTAATTATTATATGAGTAGGGAGCAATTTGCACGTAATAAAATGGAAAGTCACCTATTCCCCAACGTGTTCTCCAATCTTTTACCATGGCTGGAAAAACTTTTTTGTAAACGTCTGGTTCTTTACGATTAGACTCACCTTGATACCACAAAACACCTTTTATAGTATATGGAATCAATGGATTAACCATTGCGTTAAACAATACTGTAGGAGTTTGGTGTAATTTTTCAGTGTTATATAGACTATCTATATTTACGTTTTGATAAGGACTCAAAGCTTCCTTGCTTATCCAAGACTGCACCTTTGTACCACCCCATGAAGTAAATATAATTCCTACAGGGCAATCTAAACTTTCTTGAAGTTGCTGCCCAAAGAAATAAGCTACTGCACTAAACTCTGAAACATTATTAGGAGACGCTTGCTCCCAACCTTTATAACCTCCCAATTCTTTTAACGGTGTTTTAGAGGTAAATCTTTCAACAGTAAAAAGTCTTAAATTTGAATTATTAGATTTAACAATTGCCGTATTAGAACCAAATGTAGGTTGACTTGAGAAGCCTTTTACTGGTTGTTCCATATTAGATTGACCAGAACATAACCATACCTCACCAAATAAAATATTTTCCAATTTAATATTTGATGTTTTGCTAGTTAATGTTATTGATTGGGACTCTTTACTATTGTTAGTTTTTACTTCAACTCGCCAATTGCCTTCATTATCAGCTTGAACAAAAATCTGCTCATTTAACCAAGACGTATTAATTGTGATTTCCTCTTTGGAATCTGCCCAACCCCAAAGCATGATAGTAGTGTTTCTTTGTAAAACCATATTGGACGATACAACAGCAGGTAGTTTGATCTCTGCGTGTATTGATTGTAATAATAACAGATTAAATACTGCTAATAGGATAATTAAATTAACTCTTTTCATTTCTTATTGGTTTTTTTTTATTTAAAATATTATTCATTTAATTATTCATCCATAAAACGGGCTACTTAATTACTTTTTGTATTCAAAATTGTCAATATTAAATTTTTCTTCTTGAGTTTTCTTACATGAAAACACTACATTCATTACTAATAGAACAATGAGGTATTTAGCTTTGTTAATTCTCATAAAATATGTTTTCTAATAATTATATCACTCTTTCGTTTTTTTTCTAATTGCTACTTATTAATAGTTAAATAGGTGCCTTTAAAATTTTGATTCAACACCGTAACTTTTAAATCTGAATTCCCAGCGTTTGTAATCACTTCAATGGACGCCTTACCATTTGCCATTTCTATTATTTCGCTACCTGTTGGTGTTCCTTGATTTTTTATTAGTTTTCCTCCATATAAGCATTGAAAATAAATGCGGTCTTCATAATCTAAACAACGTAATCCCTTAGAATCAATAGCTGTTGCTGTTATTAGATAATTACCGTTTTCTAATTTTTTATAGGATAACTCTAAATCTTTAGCTGAACCATTTTTAACGTATCTGTAATTCACATCCATAACATCCTCAGTCTTCTCTCCGTTCTTGGGTAATCCCATAGCCTTGAGTGTGTTTTTTCCAGCTTTAAAATTGATATCCCAAGTTAGACCACTAGCAGGAAATTTGGTTATATCTTTTTGTTTTACGCCTAAAGATTGGCCATTATGAAAAAACTCTACCGATTCACAATTACTATAAACACTAATGGTTCTAGGTATATTTTCTGGCCCTTGACGCTCTGTCCACGTATGCGATTCTATATAAGTAAATGGTTTTTCGGCCCAATAACTTTTAAATACATAGTATGCATCTTTTGGATTTCCATTTCTGTCTACCAATCCTTTTTGATTCATATACGGAATGGCATTTTCTGGTCGCAATGGGGTCCCAAAATCCTTAAATGCCCACTGCGCATTTCCTATAAATGTAGAATCGGTTTCTGAAATTCGTAAATGCCAATCAAATAAGTCAACAATATAATTTTCACTCCAATCGCCAATTTGAGCAACATTTGCAACATCGGTTTGTACAATAGCCTCCTCCCAACTATCAGACTGAATCTTACCCTCACCCGTAATAGGATTTTCGGTATGTCGCCCCACATGACTAGAACCACCATATTCTGTATGAATAAAATGTCTATATTCTTTTTTATACGTATCTATTGCTTTTTGATAGCTTTTATAACTGCCTGAATACCAGCCAGACCAAATGGATGGCGAAAAGACATCAACAATATTGGCACCTTCATAATATTTTCTAATGGCCGTTTTTCTTGATGGATCTAATTTATGAGCGATATCATTCAATTCGGTTAAAAATGCATTCATTTTTTGAGTATCATCACCACCTTTAAAATCTGGCAACCAATACATTTCATTTCCAAGTGACCAAAAAATAATACTTGGATGATTGTAATTTTGATGAATCATCTCTTTAAGCATGTTTTTTGTGTTTGTCTTCCACGTTTCATTCCCAACACCTCCTCGACACCAAGGCAACTCATCCCAAACCAATATACCTAATTCGTCACAGGCTTTATATATTTCTGGATCTTGCGGATAATGTGCCAAACGCACAAAATTGGCTCCCATTTCCTTAATCGATTCCATATCATTTCTATGCTGCCTATTGCTCATGGCAGCTCCAACACCAGCATGTTCTTCATGCCTATGTGTACCTCTTAAAAGCAAACGTTTTCCATTTAAATAAAACGGTCCATGATTTTTAAACTCAAACCAACGAAAACCTACTTTATCTTCAATTTCATCTATAACCTCATTATTGTTTAATAAAGTGACGGTTATAGCATATAAATTGGGTGTTTTTGTATCCCACAATTGTGGCTTTACTATTTCAGGAAAACTTATTTCTGTAGTATCATTTAAACTTTCAATTGTTTTTGTTGCTACAATTTCACCCTGTGGATTTTTAAGTGACACTCTTAATATTAAATTATTTGAACTTTCTAAATTTTTAATGGATGTATTAATTTGTAAAGAAGCGCTTTTAGCACTAACGCTTGGTGTAGCTATTTTTAGGTTGTTAATATGTGTTTTTGCAACTGTTTGAAACCAAACATCTCTGGTTATACCGCCATATATAAAGAAATCGCTTTTTTGCGATGGTATTATTTCTGGGTCATACCCATTATCTACTCTTACTAAAACTTCATTAGCACCATTTTTAATATAATCTGTAATATCAATAGTAAAGCTTAAATAACCACCAATATGGCCACCCGTATCTTTACCATTAACATATACTTTAGTAGTAATATTTGCGCCCTCAAAATACAATTGATATAATTTATTACTTTCAACTTTATCTATGTTTAATAGTTTCTTGTACCAACTGGCAGTTCTTCTATAACCAGGTTCAGTATCTGTAACATCCTCATTATTCCACGTATGTGGTAAATTAATAGATGTCCAATTTGAAGCGGCTTGTATGCTACTTAAGTCTTGAGTATCATTTTCTATATATAACCAATCGGTATTTATATTTACTTCACTACGGTTTATAGAGTTCAGGGTGTGTTCTTTACAAGAACTTAGACCGAGTAAGACTATAATTAATGCTAAAAGTTTATAATTCATCCAATAATTTTTCATGTTTTAAAGCGCTTTTATTCGTAAAAGAGATTCTAAATAATAATAATCTGCATAGACAATAGGTGCATCTATCTCATCGTTTTTTGGCCAATTTCCTGTGCTATGATCTAAAATAAATGGCCCATTTACTTCAGGGTTTAATATATATTCCTTTGATTTTAATACTATTAAAACATTTTTAGAATAATTTAAATAGACTTCATTCTTAGTAATGCCATATAATTCAATGAATGCTGAAGCCATAACCGTTGCAGCAGAAACATCACGTGGTGCATTAGGAATGTTGGGATCATCAAAATCCCAATAAGGAATGCCATCTTCTGGCAGATTTTTATGATTGATGAAGAAATCTGCAGTAGCTATTGCTTGATGAAGATAGGCTTCGTCTTTTGTATAACGATATGCCATAGTGTACCCGTAAACTGCCCAAGATTGCCCTCTGGACCATGATGATTGGTTACTAAAACCTTGGTGCGTTACTTTGTCTTTTACAGAACCTGCAATAGTATCATAAACAACAACATGAAACGTACTATTATCTTCTCTAAAATGATTTTTTAAAGTAGTGTTGGCATGTTGAACCGCTATGTTATGATAAGTGCTATCTTTCGAATATTTTGTTGCTTCAAACAGTAATTCTAAATTCATCATATTATCTATAATGACAGGGAATTCCCAAACATTTTTATTAAAATCCCAAGATCTTAATGAACCTACTTTTTTGTTAAAACGTGTACTTAAAGTTTCCGCACTTTGAATAATAATATCTTTGTATTGTTGGTTCTCTTCTACTTCTAAACCTTTTCCAAAACTGCAAAAGACTTTAAAACCCATATCATGAGTTTTATTATTGAATTTTTCTTTTTCTATAAACGTATTCCACTTTTCCGCCTGTTCTTGATATTCAGTATTCCCAGTGAGTTGGTATAACTGCCAAAGATTTCCAACAAAAAAACCACTAGTCCAATCTTTTGACGGCACTTTGTGAATTAAACCTGATACAGTAGACATGCTGCGTGGAAACGAAAGTGAATCTATGGGATATTTTAAAAGTTGCTTGTAACGCTGTTTTAATAAATAACTGGCCTCTGTTTGATTTCCGGTTTTAGGTTTATATAGCGCATTGCAACCCAGAAAAAGGAATGCAAAACCCAAAATAAAATAACCATATTTAGTCATAAAAATGCTATTAATTGGTAATGTATATTTTTACTTACTGTTATAATACTTTTCTAATTTGAATAGCATTTAATACTGGCAAACCTTTTACTGCTTCAAAATCAATAGTAATTCCTTTTCCATTAGAGACGATAACCTCATATTTTTTTAAAACTGCTCTTTCTGCTCCATATTGTTCTGTAAGATTTAAGTTTTTCTCAACATATACATCATTAACAAGAACATTAAAAACGCGTTCTGATACATTTTCTGATACTTTATCATCTCCCAAATTATACACCAATTTTTCATGTTCAATATCCGATTCAAACTCTGCCCAATTCAATGAAATAACATATTTTCCGTTGGCCACATCTAATTTAAATTTTTGAATATCTAAACGTTGGGTTTGATAAATAGGATCGTCTTGGGTATCTATAATATCTAATTCTGAACTTGGTAAACTTCCGTGTCTTGTTTTTGCTCTGTATGGTTCACCTCCTATATAGCCCCAACTTCCTACAACATATTCTTGTTCGGGAATCCAAATTTGACTTTTAATACGATCCTCATACATTCGTTTAGACCCGAGAAGTACATTTAATTCGTAGAAATCGGCTTTAAATTCAGAAAAGTTGTTGGGAGCTAATCTAAAATCAACATCCAAAACATCTGTATATATTTTAGAGTTAATACTACTATGGGCTTCGAGTCTGTTATTTCCATTTATAAAAGGCACCGAAAAACGAGCGATATGATTCATCACTTTAGCATTGTAAACCAAGTTATTATGCAATAATTGAACAGATTCGCCATTGCTGTAAACGGTTACTGGTTGGGTACAATGGTCTGTTCCTAAATCAGCAATACCTCCTCTAACTCCCCACTCATTCTGACCAAATTTTATGATAGGTTTTTTTAAAAGTGCTGTTTTATAAAGCCACCAAGTGTCTTTTTTTTCTCTATTTAATGTGGTGATGCCTTTTAAATTAGTCCGTGGTTTTGCATAACCTCTTGTTTCCGAATAAAAATCATTTAAATTCCAAATATTTGCACCTACAATGAAGGGGCGCTCCATAACTGCCTTTAAATAATGTTCATGATATTTATTACCATATTCTACAGTGTAGTCAAATCGTTCTGGTTCAAATGAATGTAATCTCGGATCCACATCGGCACCATATTCTGTAATGATAAGTGCTTTATTAGGAAAAAGCTCATGGATTTTATCAAGATTATCGTCAAAACCAGAAAACACACCACTATACCATCCTTGATAAAGATTCCAACCTAAAATCATTGGAACGTCTGTGAGACCAGCATCTTTGTAGCGCTCAATCGCTCCGTGGTTTGGAATCATGGTATATCTATCTGTGTCTAATGTTCTAATGCGTTCTTCAATTTCAGTGCCTAATTTTGTTACATTTTTGGCATAGACTCCATAACGCTCTTTTTCAGTTTTTGAATTGAAAGGTGGTCGCAAAAGTACCTCATTCATATACGCCCAAATAATCAAAGAGGGATGGTTCTTGTTTTGTTTTACCATTTCTTCTGCCATAAAAAGGCTGTTTTTAGAAAATTCTTTAGATTCGGTAATGGCATTTACAATAGGTATTTCTACAGAAGCCAGAATACCCAATCTATCGCACATTTCTAGCACAGTTGGATCTTGTGGGTAATGTGCAATTCGCAAAAAATTACCGCCCATTTCTTTAAGTAAGCGCACATCACGTATATGCATCTCGTCTGTCAATGCATTTCCTTTATTTAAAAAATCCTGATGCCTGTTTGTACCAATAAGTTTAAGGTATTCCCCATTTAGAAAAAAACCGTTTTCAGGGTCAAATTTATACCATCTGCATCCTAAAGGCGTTATTGTCTCGTCTAAAATCTGCCCTGTTTTCGCATCATTTATTTGTGTCGATACTTGATATAAGTATGGATTATCTGGAGACCATAAGTGGGGTTTATCTATCCAAAACGACTCTTCAACAGAAAAACCCTTATCATTTTTGATGATTTTTACTTTTTGTTTTTTTTCTGAAATAATTTGACCTTCCATGTCTATGATACGACTAATTAGGTCAACTTTTTTATTCTGATTAGACGTATTACTCAAGACGCAATTGATACTGACTTTAGCTTTTTCTTTAGAAACTTCTGGAGTTGTGATATAGACTCCAGAAGAACTATAATCATCCATTGAAAAGTGAATATCATTCAGCTGAATAAGAAAGACATCACGATATATACCACCAAAAAATGTAAAATCGGCAGTGAGCGGTGGTATATTTTCATTGTAATTATTATCTATTTTTACAGCTAATATGTTCTTTTCTCCAAAGTTTAAAAACTTGGTAATATCAAAATGAAATCTTGTATATCCGCCTATGTGTTGTCCCACCCAATTTCCATTGACATAAACATCTGTAACTTGATTTGCACCTTCGAAATACATTAGGATTCGTCTATTCTCCGCTTCTACATCTACTTGAATCGTTTTTTTATACCAACCAATCCCACGGTAATATCCTGCGGTATCATCTGTGGCATCCCTATTATTCCATGTGTGGGGAATATTTATAGTTTCCCAAGTTGCATCGTCAGATACCATTGTACTTTTAAAAGTATCATTTTTACTGACTTCAAAATCACCTTTGTGGAATTTCCATTTATTATTAATGGTTTGTACTTGTTTTGACTGTGCTGAAATAGTCATTACTACTATTAACAATCCTAATAAAATATATAAGTGTTTATGCATTGAAAATCATCTGTTTAAATTCTTTATTATTCTTAATTTTAATCTTTTAAGTTTATCATTTTTTAGTAGTTCTAACATAAAGCCCTTCATAAACTTCAAAGTCATCAAACCAAGCAACTACTGTCACATAATTACCTAAACTATCCATAGGTGCAAATTTTGGTGTGTTACCCCCATGAAATGTTGAAAATAAAAAATTATTAATCTCGGTATCTGCACCATCTAAAGCCCTTAATTGCAGTCCTTCAAAGGATACAATCTTTTCTCCATTAGCATAAATATTAACCACACCATTACTAGCACTGGCTGGAGTATTGACTTTAACATAAATGGCTAAATCATAATAAATTCCTTTCTTAAAAGTAAAATCTGGTGCAATTTTAGACTCTCCATATTGACCTTTAAGATGTTGGTGATACACATAGGCTTTTATTCCATTATGAATAAATGTAATGCGTGCACTCCACCCATTAGGCCGCATGGTTTTACCGCCAGTTACTTTATTTACTGGCCCAAGACCATTTAACTTCCCAGAAATTGGAAACTGAAAATCTTCATCAAACTTAACAGCATAATTCAATGTTGCATCCTTATAAGCTTTAGGCAAACGTATATTTTTAACCATACGTTCGCTTCCCTTATCATAACCTAGATAATTGGCTTTTATAGCATCAGAACCATAAACCCCAGCTCCTAAAGCTATTTCTATGTTTTTCACTCCCAAAATGGATTTGACAGCTTCTGTATCTTTGTCATTATCAAAATTTAGGCTCAAAACGGGTTTAGTCCTTAATGATTGAGAATGGCTCTTCTCGACTGCTAAAAAGCTCAATACAAGGATTAATAAATAATTATAAGTGAAGTATTTCATTAATTTTTTTCTACGTTTGATATATTATTTTAAATACATTAACTTTAATAAAGCTTCAGCATACCTTTTTCCCAATAATCGCTGACTTGAACTATCAAAATGTGTGCTATCAATAGTTGAAGTTTCTTCTGCTGTAATAACTCCTGTGTTTTTAACTTCATTTGGTAACTCTAAAATCATATTGTTGAAATCATTTCGTTGTGGTTTATCTGGTGATAATTGACCTACTACAAATGGTAAGTTTGGCGCGTTTAAATCTTTTCGCAAGGCTTCAATTAATGCGGTTATTTTTGGCATATATTCATAATGTTTTGAAGAATTTGATTCTCCTTGATGCCAAATAACACCTTTTAAAACACCATATTTAAGTGCTTTTTTTGTTTGGTTTACAGCCTCATTATAAAACGGTCCCTCAGGTTTCCATTCTTCAATTGAACTTCCTCCTTTAGCATTTACAACTAATCCTATTTTTTTACCTTTTCGGGCTTTAACCATTTCTTTAGCAAAACTATAACCAGGACCTAATTTTTGCATCGATATATCTTTTCTAATTGTAGAATATTTATTTAATGGATTTGCTGCTTTTTCCCAAGGTTTTTCTTTGTTTCCAGTAAAGAGAAATACATTATTTATGCTGTCTTTATCTTGGGGCTCTATAGTTGCTCGACCAGCCATATTCGATTGTCCAATTAACAGATATAACTCCATAGGATTGGATTTTGTTTTTGTTACGTCCCGTATTGACTTACATTGAAATAAAAAGAAAACGGACACCAATAAAATTATTTTTTGATAATTCATTTTATATTTGCTTTTTCTTATCTTAACCATAACGGTATGGAATCATTAGTAACCCATCCTTGAATTCTCTCATTTAACTTGTCCCCTTTCCATTCTGTTGAACCTGCAGGTAATGCATCGTGTTTTGGTAGCCATTTTTTATGTGCTTCAATAACACTTGCATATTCAAGATTACCGGCTAAATTTATATGTTCACCTGGATCTGTTTTATGATTATACAATTCTTCACCACCATCTCTATAATGAATATACCTCCAATCATTACTTCTAACCGCATGGTTTTTGTAATACCAACTGGTTAATATAGACCTGTCATTTTTTTTATCCGGTGTATCGATTAGGGGCGCCAAACTCTTTCCTTCTAATTGTGAAACTTGAGGTAGATTACAGAGTTCAGTTAATGTCGGATAAATATCTAGAAGACTAACGACCTGCTCGCTACGTTGTCCGTTCATTTTATTTTTTGGTACTTTAAAATACAACGGTACCCGTGTAGCTTCCTCCCAAAGAGCCTGTTTCCTAAAATGTCTTTTTTCTCCTAAATGTTGCCCATGGTCTGAGCATAAAACAATAATTGTGTTTTTTCCATTAGGGCTATTTTCTAAAGTTCTTAAAAGCTTTCCTATTTGATCATCCACAAAAGAAATACAAGCTAAATACGATTGTACCAGTTCTGGTAATATTTCTTTTTTCGAGGAAACATCGCTCCAACCGCCTTTTGGGGTATAACCATAAGCTATGGCTTTTCCCATCATTGGAATATCTTTAAACTCATCATCTGGAACCTCAGGTACTTTAATATTTTCTATTGGATACAGATCAAAATATTTTTTTGGTGCCGTGTAAGGTACATGTGGTCGAATAAAACCAACAGATAAGAAAAATGGTTTGTCTTGTTTTTCGTTCAACTTATTTATTGCCCAATTTGCAATTTGTTCATCATACATGCCTTCTTTTGGAATGTCTTCATCTTCTAAAGGACCGCCACAAAGTGAGTAAAATCTGTTTGTTTCTCTATAATATTCGTTGATACTGTCTTTACCATACAATTCTACTAATTGTCCGCCATTTTTAGGAAAAGGGTAAAACATCATCCCTCTATAACCATAACCATTTTCTTTAATGTGTGGTTCCATATTATTCCAAAAATGTGGTGCGTATTCAGTCCAAAAATCATCTGTTTTATCAGGAAAATCAGATTCTCCACTATGAAACACTTTACCAACCGCATAGGTATTATAACCATTAGCTTTAAAAAACTCTGGAAGCATCATATGGTTCTTCATTACAGAATCGTAATTTTCTCGCATATCTTTTGTAGAACCATACCATCCAGATGAACTAGGGTGAATACCACTAAGTATTGAGTTTCTAGAAGCTGTACAAACCGGTTGTGAAGCATGGGCATTCGTAAATAAAACACCTTCACTAAATAGCTTATCCATATTTGGTGTTTTGGCTTGTGAGTTTCCTAAAAGTACGCCCTCCCAATCATTCAAATCGTCTACTGAAATAAACAATACATTTGGGTGTAGTTGCTCCTGTTTTTTTCCAGTAGTATTGCAAGCTACAAAAAACATCATTACTAGAAATGCACTATAAATTGGTCTCATAATGATTCTATTTTATTGATTTATTATTTACAAATTTGGCTACTGCAATGCCCGCTTCTCCCGCAATTGAATAATATAAATAAATATCAGATTTATCAATTAAAAGCGCTGGATCTCTTAATTCGTGCATCCGTTCTTTCGCAAAACCTTTTACCGACTTTACTATGGGAAGTTCTGAACCTTCATACCTAAACTCTGGTTTTAAAACTTCTTCTACTGCACTTGCTTTCCAATTTTCCCAATAACCTTTGAGCTTTACTGTAGATTTAAGAATCCGCTCTGGCATATCGCCTTTCTGAGAATATAAAATAATTAATTCATCATTTACCAAGGTAACTGCAGAATGCCTTAATCTCGGTAGTATGGTTACTCCTTTTTCAAAAGGCGACATACCATCTTTCGAGCGATAAAAAGTTCCTGTAACTAATGCATAATAATAACCATCATATTTAAAAACTCGAAAATAGGAAGGCCCTAAAACAGTAGGTGATACTGTGAAATTTAAACCATCCATAGAACGGCTTAAAAATGTTTTTTGACCTCCTTTATTTGGCGTTGGTCCATGAAAATACATTCTAATTGATTTTGTTTCTTCATCTATTAAAACATCTGGTGATGCGATATGACGCACTGCCTGTGTTTTATCTAAATGAAGAACACCCGGCTTGTAGATTATCCAAGGCCCTGTTGGGGAATCAGAAAAAGCCATTCTTATATATTTTCCGTGATGGTTTGCAAAATACATATAGTACTTTCCTTTTGGATTTTTTATCCATTTTGGCACTTTAATTACGGAAGGTCCATTGATATTTTCTCCTAAACGACCTTCTAAACCAGTCATTTCTGGATAAATCATAGGGTTATTTTCTGAACGTACCAAAGCATAATTATCCCACTTTTTTATACCATAAGTTGGTGCGCATGATATAATTATCATGATAATAAAAAAGCAAAATAGTTTATGTATCCGTTTAATTTTCATTGGTATCAAAATATTCAATCACATCATATACTTGTGTATTCAGTTCCTTCATTTTTTCCATCATGGATGTCCATACTTCGTAATCATTATCTACAATACCTTTATTGGCATCTACATTAGAAGGATCTACTCCTTTTGCAGCTGGGTCATTATCCTGATATTTAAAATAATGCCAGCCCACACAATCTTTAGATTCTAACAATGCTAGATTATAATTTTGATAAAATAAACCTCGGTCCTTCTGTGTTCTTACAATCCAACCCGCACCACTTTGATTGCCCATTCCTGAATCTTCGCCCTTTGTATAATATTCCGTTATTATAAAAGGTTTACCAGTCCATGTTGACCAATTATACATATCTTCTATATCTGGTGTCCAGTGATTATAATAATTGTTTGAAATGATATCTAAATATTTACCCGCAGCCTTCATAAACGCTTCATGATTTTTTTCATCTGAATAAAAACGAGAACCTATATACATGTGGTTTGGGTCGTATTTCTTTATTGCTTTTGAAACTATTGAAAAATAGGTGTCTCCAACGTATGCCATAAACAATTCTCGATGCTGATCTGTAATTTGTTCTTTTGTAATGCCATGTTTTTCTAACCATCTTTGGGCTGCTTTATACCCATTATCTTCTTCAGTTAATCCTAAATAATTATCAAGTGCTTTAAATTTAAAAGGCATTTCATTGTCAGAAAAATGACCAAATAAATTAGGATCCTCTTTATAAGCCAATAACTGTTTTGCATGCGAGTCACAAAATATCTCAAATTCAGGATCGAAAACAAAAATGGCGTTATTTGGATATCCAGTGTGTCCAGGCTGCTGATATGTTCCTCCTCGTTTACGGCCATAACTACTCATAAAATTCCAGTTAATAGTATAGGTAAATGGTTTTTCAAGGGTTTTATTAGCTTCAACAATAGCTTCAACATCACTCCAAGATCCTGCACTGTTGAATCCATTATCTTGTAACATTTTTATGGTTTCCTTTATCCAGTTTTCTTTTGAACCGAATTTCTCAATTAATGAAGCCTTATTTCTATCTGATTTTCCTATGTTTATACTGTTTAAAGCAATGTTGAAATATCTATAACCCAATGGATCTATACTCCACCAACGGTTATTTATTTTTTTTACATAAAAAAATCCAGTTGCTTCTTGCTTTTCGTGTGCTTTAGACCCCCCATACATACTTAAATTTCCAAATTGTTCTTTCTTTTTAAAATTTGGTAGTACATCTAAAGTTCGTGTTTTAAAAGGTTGGTACTCTTTATAACTTCTGGTGCCATCTTTATGATATACTTTAACTTTGGCATCTACTAAAACGTATGCTTCTTTTTTATCTTCTGGTCTATTTTCTTTAGTATTTTTTTTACAGGAACATAAAACCAATACTAAAATGATGTAGATTTTATATTTCATGTATTTCTTTTTATTGTTAAACTCATTACATCTTTATTTTTTAATAAATTTCTTGGTTTTAAACCCACCATTACTATCAAAAATCTTTACCATATAAATCCCTTTTGTAAGATGACCAATTTTTAACTCAAATTTGGCTGAGTTTATAGTATCAATTGCCAATACTTTTCTCCCTTCAATTGAAAAAATATCTACACTTCTAATCTCTAAATTTGAAGTCTGTATATTTAATTTATCATTTACTGGATTGGGATACATAACAAAATCATTCTTATTAAAATCATTAACCAAAAGTGGGGCATCATGAAAAACATCCAAATATGCTGGAATATTTACACCACCTGTGTCCTCTTTTGATACGATTCTAAAACCTTTTGTATTACTAATCTCCGGCAATCTAAATGCTAAAGAAAGAATTTTATCTCCTGTTCTAACGGCCTCTGCATAAGTAGTAATATCTACATTATATGGTGAACTATAGGAAATGTCAGTAGCACTAAAACTTGTTATAAGCATACCCTGTGTTACTGTAAAATTATTTGCTGTGGATGTGTCCTCGCCCCAAGAATCATCTTGTTCTGGATAAACATCAACTACAGATGTACCCGAATCTGTTCTAGCATTAATGCGTAAAGTAGCCAAATTAATAACACCTGGTATAGCGGATAGATCAAATTTTAAATAGCCAATTCGTTCCCAACTAGGGTGATTTTTCACATAAGCATATACTATTGCACCTTTAACTGTCGTTGGATCATTTTCATCTGTATACGTATCTTCCAATACTGGTATTTGCACGTTAATTCCTGTTCCCGTTGGGTCATTATTTAAAAAACCTCTTAAACCGTATATATCCTTATTAACTTTTATAAAAGAATTTTGCAATTCTGTGTACCAAACTTCAGAGTCATTTATCAAACCTCTATTGCTAACATCATCCTGAAATTTAAACCATTGGTAACCCACACAGCCTTTAGACTCTAATAAATTAATTACAAAATTTTCAAAATACAATGCTCTATCTGCTTGGGAAGGCACATTGTATCCTGCTCCTGGATTAGTAGGTAATACATCAGAACTTTTTGCATAAAACTCACTAATAATAAATGGTTTATTTGATTCTGTTTCCCACATTGCCAATTGCTGCATATTTGGCTCGAATGGACCATAGTAATTAACACTAAAAACATCAATATAAGGCGCACTATCTTTATATATGGATGGGTAAGCTTTAGCTGCACCATGTAACCTAGAGCCAATGTATAACATATTGGGTGCATACAACTTAATAGCATCGTATACTATTTTATAATAGGTACTAGCAATATAGCCATGGAATTCTGAACGGTCAGTTGTATCTATTGTATATCCTGCACCTTTTCTGCCAATCATCCAATCATTAGCTGCAACATAATTGGGGTCTGAATTGTCAGTTATGGCTAAATAACGATCTAATAATTCGCCATAAGTTGCATTGGAATAAATAGGCATTTCGTTATCTGAAAATACACCTATACAATAAGGGTCATCTTTTCTTAAAGCTACCGTTTGCGCTAAATTATCTGCATAAGTCGCAAACGCAGGGTCAAATACTGTAATAATACCTTCCGCCCAAAAGTCTTTACCACGTTGTGAAGTGTTTTTATAGCCTTGCATAAATAATTCTCTAAACACATACGGGATTTTATTAGTACCACTATTGATTGATTCATAATTGGACCAATTCGCTAAATGATTTAATCCTACATCAATTAAATCATCTGGTAAAGTTACTGTAGAATAAGTGTTTTTTGCGTTTACAGAATTAACTCCTGCTCCAAAGTATAAGTAGCCATCAGGATCTACCATATACCATATACCATTATATAATTCGGTTCTAAAATGACCCGTAGCTGTTAATTGAACATCCAACCAGCCTCCATATTGACTTAATGATGCTGTATTATTAGCAAAATCTATAGCTCTTGAATTATTTGTAATAGACCCAGAAGAACCTCCTTGAAACGTAGTATTTATAACTGAAAAATCTTGTCCAAAAGCAATTTTTGATTGGCCAACTAACCCTAATATTAACAACAACATTAGTATGTTTTTAAAGTTAGATTTGATGATTTTCATAATACTATTTTTCACCTTTTCTTTTTTAATTTTATAAAATTTACTTATAATTAAGCGTAAAAAAAACTACCTCACAATCTTTGAAGAGAGGAGGTAGATTTCTAAAACAAACTAATTAAACTTCTACTAACTCAAAAACTATTAATTATATCCTGGGTTTTGTTCCACAGGCGTTATATTCGCATCAATAAAGGCTTGTGGTAATGGCATTAACTTATCCCTGTCTGCAATACTAGCACTATAACGCCTTGCGTATAATCTATATCTTTCTATTAATTTGTTATTACGAACTAATGAATATCTTCTGTGCTCTTCAGACCAAAGTTCTCTTGAGCGCTCATCTAAAATAAAATCGATAGTAACATCTGAGGCACTTATTGCACTGGCGTTAGCACGTGCTCTAAGAATATTAATCGTTGTAGCAGCGCCATCAGGATTACTATTTTTTAGTTGGGCTTCGGCTAATACCAAATAGGTTTCCGCCAATCTTAAATATACTTGATCATTATAATTCTCTCCAAGCGCATTTAATGGCTCATTTGGATCGTTGTTAAATGCGTCATCCCATTTTCTAGTACTAGGCCATGATGCTTCATTATTAGGTTCTATTTTATTTTTATAATCGAAGAAAATAGTATCTCCAAGCGCATATCCAGTAGGAATATTATCAGGGGTATTCAAAACTTCATAGGTTCTCCATGCAAATCGGCCACCTCTATGATCAGATTCCTCATACAATTCTAAAGCAAATTGAGTTGGTCCTACTCTACCAATACCCCTACCGCCAGCATCTTCCGTAAAAGAGAAATACCCTCTTCTTCCATCAACTCTTACTTGAAAAGATCTGTTTCTTAACCAGCGTCTCATAATATTGATACCACCACCATTAATATCTCTTTCCATTTGCATTACCCATAAAGCCTCTGTATTACCTTCAGATTTATTTGAATTACCCTCTAAAAACATATCTGTATAAGGTGTTCCTGGTTGGCTAGATTTAACACCATACCTATTTTGTATTAAACTATAACTTCCGTTTACTCCATTTATAAGATTATTTGCTTTAGTAATAGCATTAGGATAATCATCTATAGCTAAATATAATTCAGCCAAATAATGCGTAGCAACACCTTGGACTAACTTTCCTGGGTTTGCAGATGTAGTCGGAAGGTTTGCCTCTGCAAACAATAAGTCTTCTAACATGATCGCTCTTATTTCTGCTACAGGCGTTCTTGTCCAGTCATACCTAACAGTTGATCCTGTTATTTCTGTAAGAGTAACAGGTACATCGCCATACATATATGTTAAGTGCCTATATGCCCAAGCTCTAAACAAACGAGCTTCGCCAATTACTCTATTTTTTTCTGATTCTGTCCAATCTATACCTGGTTCTTCAGCTCTAGTAATAATAACATTAGCGGCACCTACTACTTGATATAAATAAGTAAAGAAGGCATTATTATGTGATTCTTGTGGGGTGTTACGGACATCGTATTCATTACCTACTCTACACCATCCTGAACGGTGGTTTCCATAAGCATTATCGGTACCTGATATTGCAATATCAATAAGTAAATTATTATTGCTAGTACTTGAATTTCCCCCTCTTTCTCTTCTGAATAGCGCATATAAACCATTTAACCCTGAGTCAAAACCTGATGCATCTACATATAGATTATCTGGACCAATAAAGTTTTTTGGTGTTACATCTAAAACTTCTTCTGAACAACTAATTAGTAGTAAAAAAAAACTACAAATAGTTGATATAATTTTTATTTTTTTCATTTTAATAATTTTATAATTTTTATAAACTTAAGTTTAAACCTAATGTAAAAGTTCTTTGTAATGGTATGTCTGTATCACTACTAAATTCAGGATCTAATCCACCAAAATCAGTAAAAGTAAGTAAATTACGTCCTGTAAAATAAATGTTTAAGTTATCTAAACCAATAGCATCAGCTATCTTATTTGGTAAACTGTACGATAAGGTAATATCTCTAATCCTCCAGTAATCTGCGCTTTCGTAAATACGAACACCCCTTGGGTTTGCATCCATATCATTTGCATAATAGTCATTGGTTGGATTATCTGGTGTCCACCAATTTTTATTTGTGGTATTTAATTGGGTTTCTGCAAAAACACTATCAACTAATAAATCATTTAGTTTAGTAGCTCCAAAAGAACCTTGTGATACAATACTTAAAGTTAAATCTTTGTAGGCAAAGGTCATATTAAAGCCACCAAAATATTTAGGATCTCTTTGTCCTAAAAGAATTCTATCATCTGCATCAATTACACCATCATCATTTTGGTCTACAACTTTTGCATGTCCAGGAAGCGTATTTGGTATTGGTGCATTAGCAACATCATCATCTAATTGATAAACGCCATCGTATTCATAACCAAAATTAACGCGAATGGGCTCGCCAATAAACCATCTATTTGCAACATCATCTTCTCCGTCTCTACCTATATCCACAATCTTATTCTCATTATAAGAAAAGTTTGCAGCAATATCCCATTTAAAATCGTTTTTATTAATAATGGTTGCATTAATGTCAAATTCTAAACCAAAGTTATCCACAACTCCTACATTGTTGATTATTCGATCATCTCCGTTTATTGGTGGAATTCTTCTTACCAATAAAAGGTCTGTTGTTTCAGATTTGTAGCCATTAATAGATCCTGTGATTCTATTATTTAAAAATCCATAATCAATTCCTGCATTAAAGGATGTAGTAGATTCCCAACCTAAATCATCTAAACCAAGTGTTGTTGGTATATAACCTGCTGCTTGCGAAGCACCATTAAGGTAAGAAAATTCAGAAAATCTAGCAAATCTTTCGTAGGCACTAACTGCATCATTACCATTAACACCGTAAGACAATCTAAACTTTAAGGTATTAATAAAATCTGAATCTTCTAAAAAAGACTCATTATTTGCATTCCAAGCAAAACCTACAGAAGGAAAATCACCAAATTTTTTGTTTATTCCAAATCCAGAAAAACCATCTCGTCTTCCAGTTAATGTTAATGCATACCTGCTATCAAAGGTATAATTTAATCTAAACATGTACGATAAAACTACTCGTTCTGAAAAAGATCTAGATGGTGTTAGCAAATTTGCAACATCTGTTTGATACCAAGTTAAAACATCCCCTGGAAAACCTTCAGATTGTAATCTATTATTTTCTGCGATATCATATTGATAACTATATAAACCCGTAGCAAATATTTTATGTTTACCAAACTCTCTCTCATAATTTAAAATATTTTCTATAAGCGTGTTTTTCTCAAGATTCTCTTGTGTATCAGCACGCCCCCCTACAGCGTTTCCTCTTCCTGTATCTCTTCCATAATAGCTAGCTATATTTCTGGCTGTATAGGTAATACCCGTATTAAATTTAAAAGATAATCCTTTAGCAAAAGGCGCTTTTATATTAATAAAATTATTTGTAAACAGCTTGTAAGACTCATCTTGGTTAATTGCTAGTAAACCCTGCAAAGGATTTGTAAAAAACACTTCTTCTGGCCAAGGGAGTATAGTTAAATCTCTCGTTTTCATCTCTAACATTAGTTAATGGATTTGAACTATACGCACCATTAGACCCATCCCAAGCCGCAGGTATACCACTTCTATCTCCATAAGTTAATTGAGAATTTGTAGAAAGAGTAAGCCAGTCTTTAATATCATTAGTAACGTTAATTCTTAAAGATGATCTAGAATACCTATCGTTTAAAGCAACACCTTTTACATCTAAATAACTACCAGATATATAAAAATTAGTATTATCGGTGGCACCAGATACGGATAATGTATGTTGCTGTCTAAAACCACTACCTAAAGCTTCGTCTAACCAATTAGTTCCTGTGCCGTTTAGAAAATTATCTTCTTCTGTTTGAGAAATAGCATCAGGTGTTCTTTGAAGCTTAAACGCATAAAACTCCTCTGGAGTTAACATATCTGGTAAATTAACGACTTGATCTACTCCTGTAAAACCGTCGTAGCGGATTCTAGTTTTACCTTTCACTCCTTTTTTGGATGTAATTAAAATAACCCCATTAGCCCCCCGAGTTCCATAAATGGCAGCAGAAGAAGCATCTTTTAATACTTCTAAAGAAGCAATATCTGTAGGATTAATATCTGAAATACTTCCGTTGTAAATAATACCATCCAAAACAATTAGGGGTGCATTACCTGCTCTAATAGAATTTCTACCTCTAATTATAATACCGACTTCATTACCTTCAGCAGAGCCACCAGTATTTATTACAGAAACCCCGGAAATAGAACCCTGTAATGCTTGTGCAAAGTTAGAGTTAGGTACTTTTTCTAAACGTGCTTTATCAAGAGAAGCTACAGCTCCAGTTAAATCACTTTTCTTTTGTGTACCATAACCAACAATAACTATTTCATCTAAAACATCACTGTCTGTATCTAAAGAAACATTATAAGCGTTTGTTGCATTATCAATTTTTAATTCCTTTGTTTTAAAACCTAAAAAAGAGAACACTAATGTTTCTTTTGGGTTAACAGATATGGCAAAATTACCATCAAAATCTGTGCTAGTTCCCCTATCTGTTCCCTTAACAGAAATATTTACTCCAGGTAATGGTATACCAGAAGCATCTTTAATTACTCCAGTTATTTTTCTACTTTGTGCAAATCCGCTAGATACGAACAAAATAAAAACCAAGCATATTAGTTTAAAAAAAAATTGTTTTTTCATCATAAAGTTTTGTTTAGTTATTAATTTTAGTTGTTAATTTAGTTTTTCTTGACAATGCCTCTAAAAAATAATAATCGGCATATATAAGTGGTACATCAACTTCTGAGTTATTTGGTTTTGACCCTGTTGAGTGTTTCAATAAAAATCCTTTGTTTACGCCTTGTTTATTAAAATAAGCATCAGACGAAAGTGAATCTATAATACCATTAGCTGTTTTTAAATACGTATTTTGTTCCAGATCTGTTAGTGTACTTAATTCATATAAGGCAGATGCTATAACCGCTGCAGCTGCGGCATCTTTGGGTTCATCTAAACTTCCTTCTAGACTAAAATCCCACAGAGGAATATAATCGTTAGGAAGTTTGGCGATATTTATAATATAATTTGCAATGTTTTCAGCTTGTTTTAAAAACTCTGGATCTTTAGTTTCTCTATAAGCCATGGTGTAACCGTACAAAGCCCAAGCTTGTCCTCTAGACCAAGAAGATTCATCAGAAAACCCTTGATGCGTAGCTTTCGTTTTCGCAACTCCAGAAATAGTATCATAACTTACTACATGATATGTACTGTAATCTTTTCTGAAATGATTTTGAATAGTGGTTATAGCGTGTGTATTGGCAATATTATAATAAACAGAATCGCCAGTTTGTTTCCATGCCCAATATAACAATTCCAGATTCATTAAATTATCTATAATAACTGGGAATTCCCATTTATCTTGATGATGATCCCATGATCGAATGCATCCTACATTTTCATCAAAACGCGTGGTAAGTGTTTTTGCTGACTGAATTAAAATAGCCTTATAGGTATCGTTTTTTGTAAACTTATAACCCAAGCCAAAACTGCTCATCATTTTAAAACCTATGTCATGATTAGACCCATTAAATTGTTCACTTTCTAATGCATTAGTATAAAATGTCGCTTTTTCTTTCCAAGAAGAATCTTTAGTTAAGTCATACATTAACCATAGAACCCCAGGGTAAAAACCACTAGTCCAATCTTTTTTATTAACCAATTTTAAGTTACTCAATGTATCAATAGTTCGTGGGAAAATTAATTTTTTAGAAGTATCATTTGTGATTTCTGGAAAATAGTTTAGTTGTAAAGAGGATTTTTCAATAAGCATTGCAACGTCTCCTTTGCTTTCTGCCTTAGAGTCTACATCTGCTTTACAAGAAAAAATTAAGCCAATAATGAGTATGTTGAAAATTATCTTTCGCACAATTAAATAATAAAGATTTAAATCCAAATGTAGAGGATAGATTCAATTTCAATAGTGACTATTGTTCCCATTTACTTATAATTATGTAACATACTTATAAGCATGTTCCAAAAAGCAACATATGTGCTAAATAGATTCATTTAATTTAAAAACAATTGAGGTGAAAAGTTTAGTATTGAAATCCCTTTTTGCTTTTCGATTTCATATTAACCGTAAAAATAGGCTCCTATTTTAATATTTGTTTTTTTTTAACAAACCCGCTTTTATACTATATCTTAAAAATTAGTTTCATTTTTATTTTTGATGTTTTGCAGACTCCTATAATCTAGTTAAAAACAAAAGCCAAGAAAAAGACAAACAAATTAATCTAGCAATTTGACGCTTTAGAGAGAAAAACCTATTGACTATAACAACTTAATTATAATTTATGTAATTATAAAGCATAGTGTAGTTAGAGTTCTTTTCATGTTGAAATAAAGGTGTTAAAGATATTTTCACAAGCTCATTTTAGTGTGAATTTTTGTAAATATCACTTATACCATTTACCAATTGAAATTACCGGTATTATTTAATTACTCCTATGGAGGTTTTGAAAAAAAATTAAGCCAACCTAAAATGTAGGTTGGCTTAAAAAACAATGCCTGTCTATAGGCTAAAAGATATTAAAATTAACGTCGTGAAACTATCACTTTACCGCTTCTGGTAAATTCATCTGTAATTATCTGATATATATACAAACCATTCTTTAGATTTGTATCTACTTCAATTTTTTGATTACCAGGATATAATTCTTTTTTTACAGACTTTACCAATCTACCGTTAATATCGAATATTGACAGATTAAAATCGCTTGAACTTTTTAAGTTAAATTCAAAGAATGCATTATTACCATAAATAGGGTTGGGATATTGACGTACTATATTTTTTGCATCATTTAGATCAAAATCATTTATACTAAGTGCTTGATTAATTCCAACATCTAAACTTGCAGCTAGCTGTCCTGATTGATATTCTTTAGTTCGAAAATAAATATGACCATTCTCGTCATTATCATCATAAAATCCTAAACTAATCGTAGTATCTGCTGCCAGTAAACTAGCTTTTACATAATCAGTTACATCAATAGTATATGTACCTGTAGTTGCTGGAGATGTTGAAAAGGAACCAACAATATCAGTACTAGCCCAGTTATTTGAATTAGGTGCTGTATTATAAGTTACAGTACTTTCGCTCCATGTATCATTAGAAACTTGATAAATATTAAAATCTAAAGCATCAAAAGAATAATACACTTCAAAATTAAGAAGTACTTCTGTCACTGCATTAACATCAGTTACTGCACTAAGATCAAATTTCAAATAGCCGCTTCTAGTAGAGTTACCTATACCAGGACTTGTTTTTACTTGAACAAATTCTAACCCACCATAGTTAGTATCTGCATTGGTACCAGAAGTAGTATGAGCATCTTCAATTACACTATAATTTGTAGTAACCGTAACAATAGGATCTCCATCTTCTATAGAAAAAATTCGTCTAGATGATTTATTTGCTCCTTTTGTTGAATATATTTGAAAAGTCGCAGTAGAAAAATCATATGTCGCATTACTCATTGGTGTTACATACTGTTCTGTATTGGCTGCCAATGTTGTAAAAACCTGATAGGTAGTGCCATTATCCGTAGAAATTTCAATTACATAACTATCTTCCTCTCCAGAATTATCTAACCAAGATATAGTAAGGTCACCATTGTCATCAATAGCTTTAACTTTTGCTGGTGGATCTGGTAATACCCCATTTGCTAAACGATCTGCTAGTTGTTCTTCATATAAAGATGGAAAAGGTGCTGTTTGTCTTGTACCCTCAATATACCCTGGATCTCCTGGCCAACGAAAAGTACCAATTACTGTAGCATCACAAAACATACCATAATTTTGAGCCGTTGGTGGTTTTTGAATTATAAAATTTGTACCTGAATAATCCTTACTTGTAGAATTCCACGCCACGGAATGCGCACTGGACCAACCATGACTGGTACCAAAATCTCCACGATTATACAATCCTATAAGCGTTGTAACGTTTGAATTTGTAAAGGTCATTTGATCGTACAATAAAGCTTGTGTCCAAAGTCTATGACCCTCTGAAGCGTTATAACCTCCATCTGATGTGCTTTTTAGAAATACAATCCCTGAAGTCTGTGAAGTTCCATTAGACACATATGCATGTCTTGCTTCTGTTGCCACACAATTTTTTACTAAAATGTTATTGGCGCCATAATCCATATTAAAATTGTATCTATGGCCACCATCAATTAAAGAAATAGGATCTAAAGCCTCACAACGATCAATTGTTATTCGGTTTGTTGTTCTCATTGTAAACCCTGCAAACCAAAAATTTTCGGTTACTACATCTGTTGCCCAACTATCCCAAAGACCGTCCATACGTACACAATCTCTAGCACTAAACTCGTTATTTAAATTTGCTGGATTATAACCTGCAGTTATTCTAATGTTTTCTAAACCAACATTGCTTATAAACCTGTTAGCTGTATTCAATTTATATATTGTTGTTGTGGTTACCCCATTACCAAAAATATGCTCATAAATTGGTTGATCTATAATTAGCGTATTACCATTAATTGCGGTAATCTTTCTTGGATATACCATTATTAATCCTGTGCCTGTAGCTGTAGTCCAAGGTGGATCATTAACTGCACCACCATTATCAATCATTTGAAACCATGGACTTTCTGGCTTACGGTAAACAATAATGATATCATCAACAGCATACAGAGATGTATTATCTACTTCAAATGATCTTGAATTTACTGGTAAAAAGTCATTAGTAACGGTAGATGTTGTACCCGGTAAGATGTCATCATTAGTAGTGTAACGGTCTGATGTTGCAGGCCCCTCAATTCTAATGATACTTGTGCTATTGTCACTAGGACCCGATCGTTCTGGGTTATATATAATAGTATTAGTAGCGGGATCAGAACCATTACCAGAACCCCTAAGAACTACTCCACTATCTCGAATATAAATAGAGCCCGATACACTATATGTGCCCGCCTGAAGCAATACTGCACCTCTTACACCATTAACTAGTGGCAGTGCAGAGACTTGATTTATTGCAGCCTGTATGTGCGCTCTGTTATCACCCGCTATTGGGCTAATAGTTACTTGTACAGGAACATTTGGTATCGCTTCTTCACCAGACTTGTACCCCGCAAAACTAAAATCAGGAATTCTGTTATCTTCTGCGTCAGATACATAATTAAGATTGCCATTGCCATCTTTATAAATAATCTCGGATACTTGAGCATAAGTCATGCTGCCAAAAACACATAGCAACATAAAAGTTAGCCATGCAATTTTAAAATTTTGGTTTTTATTTTTCATAATTAGTCATGTTAAACAATTAATTTTTAGCAGTGATATACATCTTATTAGTTTTTAATTACTTTTCTGAGTGAATAGAAACCGTTGGTATCTTGTATTTTAACAAGGTATATGCCATTACTATTAATATCACTAAAATCTAGTGAATACCTATTTGATTTTATATTTTTAATACTTTTAACTTCCCTACCCTCTACACTAAAAACCTGTACATAGTCTATTCCTGAGGGTGAAAATATTTCTAAACGGTAATTACTGGCACTATTTACAGGATTTGGATATGCCGTTAAACCTTTAATCGTATTATCGCCCACAGCTAAAACTGTACTTGTTATTTTTAAAAAAGGTGCCGGATTATTTAATCTTGAGGCTTCTGAATTGGTAACTCTTAGCTGAACGTCATCATCTGCTGTATCTTCTAAAACAAGAGTAATAATTTTATCTCCGTTTAATTGGGATTGTACATAACTTGTAATGTTTATATTATCAATTAGATTATAAACACCAGAACCTGTAACTGGCGAATTAAAAGTTGTAATCAAAGCGCCCTTAGTAGGCTCGATAGCCCATGTAAGCGTTGTTTCATCCCAAGTATCTGGACCTTCAAAAACCGATACAGTAAAAGCGGTTTGATTATTATTTCCTGATAAATTAAGCGTGGCATTTGTAATGGTTGTGTAATTTGAAAGATCAAACTTTAGCCATGTTTTTCTTACCGATCCTTCGTTTGCAGTCTTTCTTACTCTTAATAAATTTCCATTTTGCACGGTATTTGCCTGACTACCACCTTGAACATGGGTGTCTTCTAAAACAATGATATTGACATCGCCGTTTATTTGCCCAGTAAGTTCTAAATATTTTTGTGCGAATCTTTTACCCAGCTCCCTTTGGTCTGCACTATCAAAATGACTCTGGTCACCTGGTATGTGAAAGAGATCTGTTGAATTTGCAAAATCAACATTGCTGATGTTATTTTTGAGTTTTGAAATTATCTTATTAATATTTGGTGCGCTAGTCTTCCATTTACCTATTTGACCTGCTATTACCGGTAAATCTGGCAGATTTAAATCTGTTCTAAATGCCTGAATCATGGCGGCAAAATCGCTCCCATAATTTGGATTTCCTTGATCGGATTCTCCTTGGTGCCAAATGATACCTTTTATGGTACCACCAACTTTTTGTGCTGCTAAAGCTCTAGCTACTGCTTGATTGAAAAATGTTGTTCCCTCAGCCCATTCACTTATAGCACTACCTCCTTTTGCGTTAACTACCAAGCCTACACGTTTACCGTAAGATTGTAACGTTTTACCAAATTCCCAAGCAGGACCTAATTTTTGATTTGAAAGACCACCTCTAATAGTTGAAAATTGATTTAAAGGATTTTGTGCCAATTCCCAATTTGCTGTGGCATTTAAAAGATAGACATCATTTACAGTACCCATATCTTGTGCTTCAATATCTGCTCTCCCTGCCATATTAGATTGGCCTATACATAGAAATATCTCTAAGTCTGAAAAATTTTGAGACATCGACTTATTAGTCCATACTAATAATACTAGTAACAAGCACAAACCGCTTCTATTTATAAAACATATAGTATTTTTTTGTTTTTTCATGTTCTTCTCTGAATAGAAATTTGAGCCTTTTATGACTATTAAATTATTATTTTATTTGAATGAAGATATATCTAATTGAACTAAATTCTAAACGGTTCAATGAAAGTTTTCAAAATTTCAAAACATATAATCGAAACATATTTATTAAAGAAACATCGAAGCAAAGCCCCGATGTTTCTATTAATTCAAATTAAGAAAGCATTAATTTTTAATCACTTTTTTCATTGTTTTGGCACCGTTATTATCTTGAATTTCAACTAGATAAACACTTTTATCATTAATATCACTAAAGTCTAGTGAATAATTATTGGAATTTATATTTTCAATGTCCTTTATTTTTTGTCCTAATAAGCTAAAAACCTGTATATTATCTATTCCAGTTGGAGCAAACATATCCATACGATAATTAGTAGCACTACTTACAGGGTTTGGATAAGCTGTAAAACCTTCAATTTTTTGATCTTCTACGCCTAAAGTAGTACCTGTTATAGATAAATAAGTAACATCAAAAGAACTCTCTTTAGAATCTAATCTAACCATACCATTAGAGACATCTTCGTTAGTTAAGACAAACGACACCATTTTATTACCTGCAAATTCGTCTAAAATGTATTGTGTAACATCTATACTAGCAGCCCCTCTAGGTTGACTTGAAGCAATGGATAAGGTTCCAACAACAGCTCCTTTGGTAGGCATGTTATTCCAAGTAAGTGCAGCTTCAGTCCAAGTATCATCAGATAATTTAGAGATTGTTAAAGTGAAAGCAGTAGTTTCGCTATTTCTAAAACTTGCTAAATTAAGAGTAGCACTTGTTATGCTAGAAAAACCAGAAATATCAAATTTTAAGAAACCAATTCTTTCTGCATTAGTATTAGATTTTATTCTAACATCTGTAGTTGCACCTTGAGGAGCATCTGGAGTAGAAAATTGACCATAAGTATCTTCAGAAACCAAAACGTTGGTTTGAGCATTTCCTGTTGCAAAAAATGTTAAAGTAACAATTAATAAAGTTTTAATGTAAAGTTTTTTCATGATTTTTAGTTTTAATTTATAATAGTTATTGTATTATTTTTACTTAATAAGGATTTATAAGTTTTCTATTTGGTTATTATCAGCATACAAAGTTTATTTAGTTTAATAACTTGTTTGATTTGTCTTCGTTTGTAAAATCTATAAATCATAAACAAACAAAACTTAAGATGCTAAATCACTTCTAACAAAAATATTGTGTATAATTCGTTATTATTTGGACTATTGTTTCCATTTACTACTAACTATGTTACATTCTTGTAATTATGTTCCAAAAAACAACATGTGTGCTAGTTTTATTAAATTCATAGATACTTTGTAGACTTATTATTTTGGTATCTTAGTATTTTAAAATTTGTTATGAGGTATTTATTTTTTAGCATATATTTTTTCTTAATTCACTTAGTGATTTTTGCTCAAAATGCCCCTATCATTTCATTGTCAAAAGTGACTCCAGAAGGCGGTGTTGTTCACTCTCAAATCACCTCTATTATTGAAGATAATCAAGGTCTTATTTGGTTTAGCAGCTACAATGGGTTATTCGCTTATAATGCCATTGACATAAAAAGATACAGTTATTTACAAAAAGACTCTACATCTATTTCAACGAATAGAGTCAGATCCCTTTTTAAAGATACCTCGGGCATAATATGGATAGCCACCGAAGATGGTCTCTGCTCGTATAACCCTAAAAAAGATAATTTTATAAGACACACTTTTAGAGATCAGTTTGATAATTTCACTGGCCATATTATTATTTCATTTTTTCAAGATCATAATGGAACTTATTGGGTTTCGGACGAGAAAGGTATTGGAATTATCAACCCAGAAACTAAAAGAGTCTTTTACAAAAACATAAATAATAAAACTAACAGAATCAGTTATAGCAAAATTAGTGAAGACGGAACCATTTGGGTTTTTTATGAAGATGGTAATATTTATTTTTTAACCAAAGGGTCTAATACTTTTCAGTTTTTTACAAAAGGTTTTAAAGACTCGGTTAATGCTATTCTTCATGATGATAATTCTATTTGGATAGCTTATCAATCAAGTGGTTTAATTTGTTTGAATATTAAAGATGGTGCTCTAACCCATCATTTTAATTCTGATACTACAAAAAATTTAAAATTACCTGGTGACCGAGTAAGAAGCTTAATTAAAGACGATAACAATCAAATATGGGTGGCCACCAATTTTGGAATTGCCATCATTGAAAACTACAAGGTTAAATTAATAATAGATAAACAAAAACATTCTGAACTGCCACACCAATCTATTTATTCTTTATATAAAGATTCTAACAAAAATATATGGATTGGAACTTGGTTGGGTGGATTGGCTTTTAAAAATAAATATAATAACGCTTTTCAACACTATACAGCGTCAACTTCCAGAAAATCTCTAAGTAGCAATATTGTAAGTTGCATTGTACAAGTTCCAAATAAATCAGAAATAATAGTTGGTACTGATGATGATGATTTGAACTTGTATAATCCAGAAACAAACATTTTTACTAATTTTCCTGTTATTTGCGATGGTGATACCATTAAAAGATTTAAATCGTTAACTTTTGATAAGAATGAAACTTTATGGGTTGGAACTTATAGAAACGGAGTTTTATACCGAGAAAAAAACAAAAAATCATTTAAGCGTTTAACTCCACCTTTTCCAGTAGGAATTCAAACTTTAGATATGTTAGCGACAGATGAAGGGATTTGGATAAGTAATTACCGCTTGGGGATTTATTTTTATCATTTTGAATCAAAAAAATTTACTCAATACAAACACAACCCTCTTGATATTAAAACAATTTCGAATAATTACGTTAGCCATATTATACAAGACAAAAATAAAAATATATGGTTTGCTACGCACAATGGACTTAATCTGTTAAAAAAAGGTACCTCACAGTTTACAAGGATATTTCATCAAGATCATGTTTCAAATAGTATTTCTTCAAACTATATTTATAGTATATATGAAGATAAAAATGGTTTTTTATGGTTGGGTACAAACGGGGAAGGATTAGATAAATACAATCCAAATACGGGTACTGCTGAACATTTTACAACAAAAGAGGGTATTGCTGGGAATGAAGTATTTTCTATTCTACAAGACCAAAATGAAAATATATGGGTAACCACGGAAAATGGTCTTTGTAAACTAAATCCTAAAACAAAGAACACACAATCATTTGCTAGCAATAAAGGTATTCAAAACAATCAATTTTATCCAACAACCGCTTTAAAATCGATTGATAGTGAACTATATTTTGGGGGCTCTAATGGCTTAATTCGTTTTCAGCCTAATACTATTATCACCAATCCCATTCCTCCAATTACAACTATTACTCAATTATTAATCCATAATGAAAAAATTATACCAGAAACCGAAAATGGAATTTTAAATGACATTATTGGCAATACAGAATCTTTGAAGTTAAATTATAAGCAAAATTCATTTAGTTTCCAGTTTACTTCCAATAATTATGTAAACTCACAAAAAAACAAATTCAAATACAGATTAGCAAACCTCGATAACAAATGGATTAATAGTGATTATAACGGACGAGCCTCGTTTACAAAAGTACCCCCTGGCGATTATACTTTTGAAGTTAAAGCTTCAAACAATTACGGCATCTGGAACGAGACTCCTACACAGCTATTTATTAAAATTACGCCTCCAATTTGGTTAACTTGGCATGCCTATTTGTTTTATTTTTTAATTTTTGTCGCTACTGTCTATTTTTTTAGAAAACAGCTTATTTATAGACAAAAATTAAAAATTAGTGTGAAAATGAGTGAAATACAAAGGGAGACAGAAGAAGAATTACACCAAATGAAACTTCAGTTTTTTACCAATATTTCTCACGAATTTAGAACACCATTAACTTTAATACAAGGTCCTGTAAACCGTTTACTAAAAGCTGGATCTGAAAATGATTTGTCTCGTAAACAGTTATCACTCATAAAAAATAACACCGATCGGTTGTTAAGACTAATCAATCAATTTCTTGATTTTAGAAGAATAGACCATGGTAAATTAAAATTAAATCCTATACGTGAGGATATTATTCTATTTAGTAAAAATGTATTCAATTGTTTTGAAGAACATGCAAATCAACGCTCTTTTAATTTCAATTTTATATCAGAATTACCAAGTCTACAAATGGACTTTGATACGGATAAATTAGATAAAGTATTAGTAAACCTATTATCTAACGCATTTAAATACTCGCCTGACAGCAGTGAGATTACGTTAACAATTCAAAAAAATAAAAAAACCGAAAAAAATAAAAATTGGAATACCTATATCATAGGCAATGAAATTTTGGACGATTTTTTAGAACTAAGTATTACCGACACTGGCTATGGCATACCTTCCGAAGAGCTTCCAAAAATATTTGAACGCTTTTTTCAAATTGAAAAAAACAATAATAATGTATCTGGTACTGGAATAGGTCTGTCATTATTAACCAATTACGTGAACTTACATAACGGACAATTAGTTGTAAGTTCTTTGGAAGATAAAGGCACTACATTTTACATCTATTTACCACTTCATCAATCAAATACTTATAATGAAACTAATATTGAGTTACAAAAGACAAATGATTTTGATTTTACGTCAGAACCTGTAACTGATATAAATTCTAAAATAAAAAATGTAGAACCAATTGATAATCAAGAATCACTAATATTAATTGCTGAAGACAACCCTGAATTATTAGATTTTTTAGAAGAATCTTTACAAAATCATTTTAGAATAGCAAAAGCCAAAAATGGAAAAGAAGCTCTTGATTTAGCCATGTCATTATATCCAGATTTAATAATCTCAGATGTAATGATGCCAGAAATGGATGGAATTCAATTATGTGAAAAAATAAAAAATGATATTAGAACAAGTCATATTCCTCTAATTTTACTTACTGCTCTAAGTTCTATTCAAAATAAAATTTCAGGAATAAACTCAGGAGCAGATGCTTATGTACCCAAACCTTTTAATGAAGATTTTTTAGTTGCACAAGCCAATAACTTACTGAATTCAAGAAAAATGCTTCGTACTTTGTTTGCTTCTCAACAAGATGAATGGGAAGAAAAATCGCAACCACTAAATTTAGACAAAAAACTACTTAGTAAGGCAATTTATGTTATTGAAAAAAATATTACAAATACTGACTTTTCAGTTGAGGAACTTGCTAAAAACCTTAACCTTAGCCGAACACACCTTCATAGAAAACTAAAATCACTTACAGACCAATCAGCCACCGAATTTATTAGAAACATTCGATTAAAACATGCTATAAAACTAATGAAAACAGGAGATTATTTGATAAACGAAATTGGTTTTGCTGTTGGATTTAATTCACATAATTATTTTACTAAAGCTTTTAAAAAACAATATGGAATATCACCAAGTGAATTTATAAAGAAAAATTTTGAAAGTTTTAAATCAACCGGTATAGAACAATAATAAATAATTAAAAAAACATTTAACAAACGATTGTTTTAATTTTTTTTGCATAATTATAATTGTAGCAATCTAGAAAACAAGTCGATACATATGTAATCTATAAACGATAAAATTAGCATGCGACAATTAATGCCATCTAAATTAATTTTATTTATAATATCTAAGGTAACTACTAATCTTTTTTTTACAATAAAAAGCAAAAAAATTTATCGCTGCTTTCTGTTTTTTCAATAGGAAATCATTAATAAAACATTTGAAACTAACTTAAAAAAAACAAATAATGCTCACAAAAAAACTATTTAAAACTCTAAACCTCATTATAATTTTTCTAGTTTTATTATCAAACAAATTAGATGCCCAAACAGTATCAAACACAAGACAAGATTGGTTGAAGTATTTAGACAAGGTTTCTCGTCCAGTGCTTTTTAACTTAGCTAATAATGATCTTAAAATTAAATTGCCCATTAAGTTATCTACTGGTAATAAAGGCACAATACACGGAAACGATGTTGCTTATCTTGAAGCTTTTGCAAGAACTTTAAGTGGTATTGCTCCATGGTTAAATAGTGAAGCCGGCGATTTAGAAGAAATTAAATTGCGCAACCAATATAGAGCTTGGGCTTTAAAAGGTATATCTAATGCTGTTAACCCTAAAGCGAAAGATTACATGAAATGGGATGGTCCGCAACCGCTTGTAGATGCGTCGTTTTTTGCATTAGCACTTATAAGATGTCCTTGGCTATGGGGAAATTCTAATGTTGAGACCAAAAAAAATATTGTTTTAGCCCTTAAAGCCACTAGAACAACCATTCCCCATTATAATAATTGGGTTTTATTTACTGGAATGATTGAAGCTTTTTTCTGCAAATATGATCTCCCATACGATGCCGTTCGCATTGAATATGGTTTACGCGAATATTTTGAACATTGGTACATTGGTGATGGCATGTTTGCCGATGGGCAATATTTCGTACTAGACTACTACAATAGCTATGTAATACAACCATATCTTTTTGAAATATTAGAAGCGACTAAAAACAAAGAGGAATTTTTTGATAAATACATGTCTAAACTTGAAAAAATATCTGCTAGATACACCGAGATACAGGAACGATCCATAAATCCAGATGGTACATTTCCTGTAATTGGTAGATCAATCGTTTATAGAGGTGCTGCTTTTCAACATTTAGCTCTTATGGCACTTCATCAAAAATTACCAAAAATCCTATCACCAGAACAAGTTCGATGCGGTTTAACATCTGTTATAAAAAGAACTTTGAACCCAGCAAACACTTTTACGTCAGACGGTTGGTTAAATATGGGGCTAAGTGGTTTTCAACCTTCAATTGCAGATACTTATAGTAACACAGGGAGTTTATATCTTTGTACGTCTATATTTTTACCTTTAGGTTTATCACCAGAAGGTGCCTTTTGGAAAAATCCAGACCAACCATGGACTGCTAAGAAAATTTGGGAAGGAACAGATGTTGCACCCGATCATAGTTTAAAACAATAATCTAGAACTTATAAAATATTAAAAACACTTTCTCACAAATAATCAGTACTTCTTTAACTTCCATTGAGCAATTTCCACAAAAGATTGGTGCCAATGCAGCAAAAATTTTGATAAATACTATTGAAGGTCATGGTGTTGATCATGCAAAAAAATCAATAGTCATAAAATCAAAATTAATTATTAGAGAATCTTCTAATCGATAATAAACTACTGACTTTTAAAAACTAAAATTTACTTTTTCAAGTAATGGCATAAGTTCAGCAACAATATTAAGATTATCTTGAGCTATATTAGTTGTTTCGAGTTTATCAGTAAGGTGATCATATAATTCTATGATGGGTTCTTCTTCCCGATAATATTTTGTGAGACGATATCTATCTGTCCTTATTGAAATGCCTTTATTAAAGTAACTGTACGCAACATTATTTTGTTGGTTTTCTATTCCTTTTAGTGAATTTACAAAACTATTTCCATCTACCGCATGTGGCGTTTTAATATTACAAAGTTCTAATATACTCGGATAAATATCAACCGTTTCTACTAAAGTATTTATGTTTTTACCCTTTTTAAATTGAGGTGCTTTTATAATAAGCGGACTTCTTAACGCATTGTCAAAAAGTGTATGCTTTCCCCAAACTTGTTGCTCACCCAAATGCCAACCGTGATCTCCCCAAACAATGATAATGGTATTCTCCTTAAGTCCCAATGCGTCCAGTTCATCCAATAATTTACCAATTTGATGGTCAATGTATGAAACACTTGCATAATACCCATGTTTTAATTTTTTGGAATAAGCTTCTGAAGCTTGTTGCTTTAAATTCACTTTTTCATCAGATAATATATAGCGATTAAATTCATTGCTATTATGTAAACTTTTGTAATTTATACTTTCTGGAATATCTGTATTAAGTGCAACTGGTATGGAATCCCTATCATATAAATCCCAATATTTTTTTGGTGCATTAAAAGGCAGATGTGGCTTAAAGAAACCAACTCCCATAAAAAAGGGTTGCGACTTATTTTTTAATTCCTTGAGCTTGGTAATGGCCAAATTAGCCATTAGTCCGTCTGGATATCCTTCATCCTCTACTTCACCAATTTCATAGGGTTTAACTATACTTTTTAGGCTTTGACGGTTTTCGCCATTGGCATAGGCAAAAAATGAATTCCAGCCAGTCTTCCATTTTCCTGAATTAAAAGCCAACTCATCCCAACTGTACGGGAGTTCTCTTTTATCTGAGGGTATCTCCTCGTATCCATAAAGAAGTCCATCAGGAGAATGTGTAATTTTACCAATGCCCAGTGTGTAATAGCCATTTCGTTTTAAATGATGGATAAAAGATTCTGATCTATTTTTATTTTCTGGTTGATTGGAAATTTCTACTTCAACAGTATTATTTTGAAGTTGTTGCTTGTTTCTAGGTCTCATACCAGTTATTAAACTATATCTTGATGCGCCACAAGTAGGTACTTGCACAAAATGATTTTTAAAAACTATTCCCTCTTTTCCCAGCTGATCTAGATTTGGGGTTTTTACTATTTTGTTTCCGTAAACACCTAATTCTGGACGCAAATCATCAACTGCAATAAAAAGTATATTTGGTTGTGTAGGCTTTTCTTTTTTCTGATCTTCAGAACAATTGAAGAAAAACATGCATAAAGAAAAAAATAAAATTATTTTACGAATCATTAATTTATGGTTATTATAATTTATACTTATTAGATATTCAATCTTACTATAATAAATTTTATAGATAAGCATTGCAATGTCTACTTATTTGATTTTCATAGGACACTTCTAATCCCTTTTTCAAGTCCTGCCAGTTCAGCCAACCCTTTTAAACGCCCAATAAGCGGATAACCAGGATTAGCCTTTCTTTTAAAATCATCTAACATTTTATGCCCATGATCGGGTCGCATAGGAATATTAAAATCTAATCTTCCTATTTGTTTTCTGTTTAATTGTCCTTCGATAATAACTTTCATTAAACTTGCCAAATTGGCACTTTCATCTAAATGTCCAGTTTCAAAAAAGTCACCATTATCCAATACTTTTGTACTGCGAAGGTGTATAAAATGCACACGCTCTGCGTATTTTTTAAATAGTCTAGGTAGATTATTATCTTTTTTAGCACCTAATGATCCTGAGCAAAACGTGATGCCGTTATGCAAGGATGGACAAGTTTTAACTAGCCATTCAAAGTCTTCTTCAGTGCTAACTATTCGCGGTAAGCCCAATAAGGAAAATGGCGGATCGTCTGGATGAACCGCTAAATTAACGCCATATTTTTCACATACGGGAACAACTTCATACAAGAAATATGCGAAATTCCTCCTTAATTGTTCTTTATCAATAGCATCATATTCGCTCAACAATGTATTGAAAATATTGAGATAGTTTTTTTCTCCTTCTTTTACTACACCATCAATAAAAGATTGCGTTTTCACAATAATGTTATAACCTAATTTGTCCTTTTCCTCCTCACTAAATGTGTTAAACAATGTCTTTGCTTCCGCTATTTGTTGTTTGGAATAGTTCTTTTCGGCATTAGGTCTTTTTAATATTAATAGATCAAAAGCCGCGAAATGATTGTTACTAAAATACATGGCCTCGGTACCATTTTCTAACGTATAATGAAGATCTGTTCTTGCCCAATCCAAAACGGGCATAAAATTATAACATATTGTTTTTAGTCCGTATTTCCCAAGATTTTTAATGCTTTCCTTATAATTCGCAATGTGTAAATTCCTTAATTTTTTGGCTTTTTTTATCTCCTCGGTTACCGGTAAACTTTCTACAACTTCCCAAGTAAGTCCATGAGATTCTATATTATTTTTAGTTTTTAGAATTTCATCCACAGACCAAACGTCGCCATTGGGAATATGGTGTAGGGCAGTCACAATACCAGTCGCTCCTGTTTGACGGATATCCGACAAGGTAATGGCATCATTTTCGCCAAACCAACGCAATGTTTTAATCAACTTCATACCTTAATTTTAAACACCACTAAATGAACTAAAACCACCATCTACAGGTATCACAGTACCTGTAATAAAACTCGCAGCATCCGAACATAAAAACTGCACAATGCCATTTAATTCAGTGACATCACCAAATCGTTTCATGGGGGTTCTTGCCAACACCTTTTTACTTCGTTCGGTATAGGAACCATTGTCATTGATGAGTACTTTTCTATTTTGATCGCCAATAAAAAACCCTGGTGCTATGGCATTTACCCGGACTTTTTCTCCAAATTTAATACCCATCGCCATCCATTTGGTAAATATATCAATACCACTTTTTGCCACGGAATAACCAGGAACCCTTGTTATGGCAGATAATGTTGCCATGGATGAAATATTGATGATACTGCCCTCACCTTGGTTTGCCATAGCTTCCCCAAAGACCAAACACGGATACACCGTACCGTTTAAATTAAGATTGGTTACTTTTTCGAAGTCCAGTATTTTCATATCAAAAACAGTTTGTTCCTCGCTCAAAGTTGCACCAGGCAAATTACCCCCTGCTGCGTTTATCAATATGTCTATCTTGCCCCATTTATTTAGAATTTTATCACGGGTAATTTTCATTTCTTCTACATCCAAAACATTAGATACAAACCCAATAGCCTCTCCTCCCATTGCTGTGAGTTCATTTACTTTTGTATCTACATTTTCTTGACGGATATCTAAAATTACGACTTTTGTACCTGCTTCAATTAAACTTTTAGAGATGCTTCCGCCTAGAACTCCGCCTCCACCGGTAACTATTGCTATTTTTCCTGTGATATTAAATGTGTTCATCTTAATTTTTTATTAATTTTAATTTTATCGAATAATTATTTTACCAGTATTCTAAAAGGTGACGCTGGCAAACCTTCCTTATCAAATAAATTTGTATTACCCATATTTAACCCCCAACCGTAGCGCAATATAAAAGGGGATACTAGATTTTCTGTTGATATGACTAGGTCAGTGCCGTCAATGTTAACCGCTAGAGGTTTGGCTGGTTTTTTGGCACCATTGCTATTGAACTCTATAACTTCAAATCCTTTAACGTCTCCATCGGCTTTTAAGCCAGACGCAGCATAATCAAAATGTAATTTTATGTGATTTTTTTCCTTTGTGTACTCCTTAAATATGGGGCCAGAATAGTCGATGTCTTTAACACCGTACGTTTGGGATAAAGCCCAATTAGCCAGTCTTTCACCCACTGGTTTTTTTTCCGTAGGATGAATATCGTCCATATTACCAACATCCATGGTGACCACCATTCCCACATTTTTGGCGAATTTCATTACTTCAAGTTGCGCTTCCATAATTTCCGAAACACCATCTGCATTGCCCTTAAATGGGGCTATTTGAACAAAATAAAATGGAAAATGATACTGCCAAGCATTTCTCCAAGCTGTAATCATTTTATCGAAATTAAGAGCATATTCCTCACTATAATTTCTATTAGATTCCCCCTGATACCACAAAACTCCCTTGATTTTATATTGGGTGATTGGGGCAATTAAACCATTATACAAACCACTTGGTAAGCGGTGTGGTCTGTTATTCATGTAGATGGACGAAGGCATTGAGGGCTTTTTAGAAATTTCCTTTTTGTTATAAGCCTCCATGGTATAATGATAGCCAATAGAATCTCCTTTAAATTCCTTTCCCCAATCTTCCCATCTTTTAATACTTTTTGATAATAAATCATCATTTTTTAGCGTTTCCAGTGGCGTCCAGTTATCAATCGTAGTTCCACCCCAAGCGGCTTCAATGAGACCTACAGGAACATTTAATTTTTTTTGTAGTTTTATTGCAAAATATATGGCTGCAGCAGAATATGGGCTGGCCGTTTCAGCGTTTATTGTTTCCCATTTAGAACCTAGTGCGTCTTCCTGTGGTATCTCACTTACTTGTCTTTTTACCTCAAAATACCTAATATTTGGATACTCTAAATTATCCAAATCTGCTTTGTAAGTATCGCTATTGCTCATTCTAAATACCATATTGGACTGACCTGAACATACCCAAACTTCTCCAATAAGCACGTCTTTTATCGTTATGGAGTTACTGTTCCCTTTAATAGTTAAAGTATAAGGTCCACCTGCTTTTGGAGTGGCCATGATGATTTTCCATTTTCCAAAATTATTGGCTTTTACCTTAATTTTTTGTTTTGACCAGCTACTGCTAACACTGATTTTTTCGCCTGGTGCACTCCAGCCCCAAATTGGGACATTAGACTGCTGCTGTAACACCATGCCGTTAGAAAGTACGGATGGTACTTTTATTTGTGCACTTACATTGTTCATAGCTATTAACAACATGGCAAAAAACAGAAAATAGGTAGTGTTATAGATATTAAAATTGCATCTCTTGTTTTGTTCTTTCATATTTTTAAGTTTTTTCTAATGATTTTCTTTAAATGCCCATTGGTGTTATACTTTTTTGTCATCAGCTATTAATAAAGTAAAGCCTTTAAATACGCGAAAGTCGAACTTTTTTTATCCATATCATTCTCAATTGTCCATACGGGGATTATAATTTCAATTTGTTTTAAATTTTTAATCTGCTTATCTAACTGTAGTCAAGCAGAATAAAGTGACACTACATAAACATAAAATTTTGGATGAGATATTACAAGACTATTACTATGTTTATTCTTTATATTCAATCAGTTGCCCGTTTTTATTTTCTTAATGTCGCCATAAATAGTCATTTTCGGATGAACAACAACGGCTCTGTATTCGTATTGACTATTTTTTTTAAGATTATCTATTTGAACAGAAAATTCACTTTTTTCAGTCAAGTCAATAAAAGCTGTTTTCTCCCAGTCTGTAGCATAAAGATTCTCTACAAAACCAGCATAGGGACGGTATTCAAAGTAAAATTTCAATTTTTCATTATCTCCAGCTTTCAATAGTTCTCCATTTAATACTAAAGCATTATTTAATGATTTTCCTTCGTGGGTTTTTATAATTGGAGGGACAAGTGCAGGTTCAATATTTTCCAATTTTACAACAATAGGATTTGGCCATTTTGAGTTGTTGTAAATACGTTGTGCCCGAACCACCGAAATATGCAGGCCATCTTCTTTAGATCTAAAAGTGGACTTTGCATCTGCTTCTATATCATACTCAACCACTAAGTCGTTCTGTCCAAGGACACTAATTTTAGTTTGAGGTGTAGCCTTAACAGAACCTATAGTAAACTCTTTCCGTTCTCCTTTTCTCCATTTTGGAAATCCTGTAATTATGGCATATAATGTTTTTTTGTCTTTGGATGCTGTAAACCAAATATTTTTTTCTCGTGTTATTATCCATGGACGAACGTTCAGCATAGATTCTTGATTTATAAAATACCAAGCGGATAATTCTGTGAGGTTTCTTGATTCTGGATCTGGTATTTCGCCAAAAGGATCTAACCCAACATTCAGTAATAAATTCCCACCTTTAGCACGAGTTTCTATCAACATTTCAATTACTCTCCCTGCTGATTTAAGGTTGTCATTTGTTGGTTTATATTGCCATTGCGTTCCCATTGTTACGCAGGATTCCCATAGATTATCATTGGCAACCCCAGGAAGCTCTTGTTCTGGTGTACTAATGGCTCCGCGAGTAATAACCAAATTGGGTTGTAAATTCCATGCTTCATCTTTACATGCTTCTTTAGGATTTCCGTCGATAAATAAAACATCAATTTCTCCATAATTACTAAATAACTCATTGGTTTGACGACGTATAAAATCATTGTATTTTTTAAGAAATTCATCATCTAAATCTAAGCCTTTCCTTTTAACCGTAATATTGTTATCGTCTAGAAATTTAAAATCTTCGGGAGAATAATATAAACCAACTGCCAAACCAGCCTTTCGAACACCTTCTACATATGTTTTCAATAAATCCTTTTTGTAAGGTGTATTGGTAATATTAAAATCAGTAGTTTCTGTATCCCACATACAAAAACCAGAGTGATGCTTGGCCGTAAAAACCACATATTTCATACCTGCTAGTTTGGCTTGCCTCGCAATTTTGTACGCATCAAAATCTGTTGGGTCAAATGTTTTGGGTAATTCATTAATAAAACGGTTCGTGTAATCATCAGAGGCACCAACCATTGAGTGGCTTATAACGATTCCTAACTGGCTGTCCATACTCCAATGTATAAACATACCAAATCCTAAATTTCGCAACCATTCCTGGCGATCAGGTTTATTACGATTGAAATCGTCTTGTTTTATATTTTCGTCTATTTGGGCGCTAAAATTTGTTACCATAAAAATGGCAATTACAATTAAGAATATTTGTTTTATTTTCATATTTCCTTTGTTTTGTTCTGTTTTATTGTTTTTAATATCGTTGAGAATCAGTATTTTCAGTTGATTTTTGTTCATTCTGACTAACGTCAAATTTTGTTGTTGGTTATCAATTGTTTATCAATTCTATCATTTTATGCTCAATTTATCGAATCTCTTTTAACGTTATCGCCAGAAATTAATCGGCTATTATTTTTACACATTATTACGAGACTTTTTATAGTTGATCAATACTTGTTAACATAAAAATATCTTATTCTACAAGCATGTCCTGTACTTCTTTCATCTTTTTTTTCAGCTAGGCGTATTTCTAATACATGTTCTTTCCTTGATAATCCTGTTGCTAAGGTATAATACCAAGGGAGATGGAATTGTATACTCCATTTGGTAAATAAGTTTAATTGAGTCCATTCCTTTTTATCTATCCTATATTCGATGAACCCTGCATCTGGTCCAGCAGCAACAGCAATGCCGACAGAATGGCCTTCAAATTTGAGCTTTATAACTTTGCCTGGATAATTACCTATTAGCATTGGAACATTTACATAATTTGGTCTTGTTTTGACACTGTCTTTTTGATTCCAGGATGAATCTATACTCCAACTTTTATTAAGCTTTGCAGCAGTTATGTCAACTAAATATCCGTTGTCATACGAATAATCATCAATTTTTTCAGGAATATTGTAAGACATTATTTTATCATCAGAATCAATATGACTGGAATATGCTTTTTCAAGAAATTGTATCATTGAATCTGCATAAATCCCCTGTCCAAAGGGTGAAGGATGAATATTTTTAAAATCATCTTTCCATGTAAATTCATTATTGTTTATTCTGTCTGTAACTTCTTTAGCAAGGTTGATGGATGGGATGTTATAATGTTGAGCTACTTTATTGTGATTAGTAATGACATCAGGTTCAACGCCATTACTATAGGATGCCATTTTATCGGGATCAACAAAATGCATCATTACAATATCAATTTCAGAGTTTGATTTTCGTAAATGTCTTACAATACCTTCCATACCCCTAATCTGTTCTGTTTTGGTTCTTCCATTTGTTGCATCATTAACGGCTGCCTCTTCAAACAGAAGATCCACTTTACCATGTGACAATACATCACGTTCGAGTCTGAAGGCGGCAGGGGTTGTGCCCATTGATGGAATACCCGCAGCAATAAATTCAAATTTAGTTTTTGGGAATCGCTTAGCGAGATAATTACAAATGCTATCACGCCATCCTGAATTATGAGTTATTGACCCCCCCAGAAAAGCGACTCTCCCTGCTTTATAACTTTCAAATTTGATGTGTGAATTTTTAAGTCCACTACCTTCCTGATGGTAATTAAAAGCGTTTAGAGGCAAATTGTTTAGCGAATGCTGTTTTATAAAATCTGCAACAAGCCGAGGTGTTTCAATTGGAAAGTGGTGTCCTTCTAACTCTTGGATTCCCTTTGTGCAAGTTACTACAGATGCATTACCACCCAGTTTTATATATTTATTAATTAGAGGGAACGTATTTTCATCGACGGGGACAATTTTATCTTTTAAGCCAATCATATGCAATATCGGAACTTTTGCTTCTGCCAATGCCTCAAGATTATCTATAGGATTATTGGAATATAACTTGGCTTCATTATCAGAATTAAAACCGTATTCTTTTTTTAAGTTATTCCAATCCTCTTTATTGCCTTTGCTTTCGCCAAATCCTGCTGGCCAACTTTTAAAATCACAAACGGGAGCTTCTGCATAAATGCATGCAACTTTGTGTGGGTTTTTCTTTGCCCAATTATACACATACAAACCGCCTCTGCTTACACCTATTAACGCAACTTTTTTTTGCAGTTTATATTCGGTAACTAAAAATTCATAAAAATCATCCCAGATATCTACGGCATTGGGACTGCCAAATTTATTATCTGTATTGATGTAAGCAAGATGAAACCCTTCAGAAACCAAAATACTATCAGCCTCTGTATGCCAATCGGGAAAGCGTGCACGCCAAATCCATGGTTTACCAGGAAGTGGATTGTTGGAAACAATTAATCTTGCGTCTCTTTGTTTGTATTTAAAGTCATATCGATTAAAACCTTTCCAAAGTGATTTTTCCAGACTACTTTTCAAAATTGGATCTGCAACAGTTTGAGCAAAAAGGTGAATCTTTAATAAAAAAAGTATCGAAAAAAGGAGTATTTGATGGTTTCTATTCATAAGTTTATTTTGGTCAGTCTTATTTAGTAATTCCTGTTGCGCTGAACTCAAAGAAACACGTTATTAAATATTTATCTTTTTAATTATTCAATTATTTACGAGTTTATAAACACTCCATTTTGTTTGAATCAAAGATTAAAATACATAAATTTTTAACCTAGCTCATACAATGGTTTTAGTTTATTGATTACGTTAAACAAACTAAAAATTGCACCTAATTATTTAAAAACTATATTTTCTACAAAGGAATTTGTTGTTATTGCATTTTTATTTAGAATAACGGAATCACCAACTTTTACATTATTGAACACAACGTTTTTAATAAGATGTTCTGAATCAAAACCTTCTAAAATAATTTTACCACCTGATGTAAATACATTTTTAAAGTAGAGTCCATCAATATGACCTCTTTCGTCTCTAAAACCAGTATTGTTGCTATATTTTGTTTTTTCTATTCTAATTTCTATGGGTCTATCATTTTGTTCGATATAAAAATCTTCAAATCTTAAATTTTTTACTTTTGCCCAATCTGAATGATCACTTCTTATACCCGCATTCGCATGCGCAAAAACAGTTATATTTTTAAAGGTAATATCTTCAAAAACATCGGTTTCCATAGAGGCACCAACTCTTAATCCGTTGCCTGCATACGTATTGTAAATAACACAATTTTCTGCGATGCAATTTTTTGTTGGAGCTAATCCATTTTTTTCAGCATCTAGCGCATGCCAACCAAAACCATCGTCTCCGCAGCCAATAAAACAGTTACTTGCCTTAAAATTGGTAACACCATCTATATCAATTCCATCGTTATTTAAACCAAAGCTCATTAGATTCATATTCTTAACTTCTACGTTATCACAAAGTAGAAAAAGAGTTTGCCACCATTCTCCAGCACGAAGTCCGATTCCATCAATTAATAGATTTTTAGAATTTTTAAACTCAATGCTAGAAATTTTTTCTGGTTTGCTAGTAAAGCCTCTAGAATCTATAATACCTCTTCCTTTAATGGTCACATCGTTTACATCTTCCCCATAAATGCGTCCTTTTATATACGCTCCTCGTTCCAAGTAAATTGTTTGTCCGCTTTTTGGTGTTATTAATCCGACTTCATGTATACCTTTTTCGAAATACAATACGTTTGAATCATTTTTTTCGGGTTTATTTTCTTCTGGTGGAGTTTGAAATAAGCATAAAGGTTCATAATTATTAATATGAATCAGTAACATTTGTGGACTATCAACTGAAAATTTAAGTTTATTTCCAATTTTTTCTGCTTTTATCTTAAGATGACGAGGTCTTATTTCGAAATTATTAATTTCTTCTGAACTAATAATTTCAATGGTTGTTTTTCCATCAACAGTAATTTGACTCGTATTAAAGATTCTGTCTCCAAAGCATTCTTCCTTTGCCACAAAAACCTCTTTATCGTTTACCAAAATTTGAAAATCAGGACTTTCAAGTAAGTTTTCGTATGGAATATAAGTTTGTTTTTTTTCTTGACATCCAAATAAAAACAATAAAAATAATTGCATTAATAAGAGCTTGCTGATTGACTTATATATTCTTGTTGACTTCATTTTATGTTTTTTATAATGATTATAAATATTAATTTTTAAATGGACTATCATTTAATGAAAACCAGATAGCACTCCCACCATTTTCGGCTAATCGAATTGTAATTTTAGAATTTTTTGCGCTGTTCTGCTCTTCTCTTTTAAACGGAATAACGGTATTGTAACCTTTTAAATTAACCTTCTTAATTATACCTTCTAAATTTATTGGTTTTGCAACAATATCGTCTGTAAAGATTGTTGTTTTGTAATTGATGTTAGCCAGAAAATTACAATCAATAACGATTTCTTTTTCTTTACCACCATTTAACACTCCTAAAAACCAATCAGTTCCTTTTCTTCTAGCAATAACTGCCAATTCTCCTAGTTTACTTTCTGAAAGTACCAAAGTCTCATCCCATACCGCAGGTACATTTTTAATAAATTCTAATGCAGGTTTAATTTCTTTAGTATTCAACATAAACTGCGTATTTTCTGCAATACACGTAAAAGTAGAGTAAAAACAAACTAATGTGCCTAATTGATGTGCCCAACTAGTTTCACCTGGTGCTGTAAATCCAAGTGGGGTATAATCTGCATGACCTGTTGCAAATCTGGTAAAAGGCAAGGATGCGTTGTGAGATGCTGGTAACGGACCTTCTTTCATGTGGTTGAGTTCCATTCCTCTAACGCCCTCTCTTGCGACTTCATTTGGGTAGGTTCTATATTCACCAGAACTTTGTTGACAACCATGAAAGTTGACCATTAATTGTCTTTTAGCAGCCTGTTTAAGTAGTGCTTCGTCAAACGCGATGATTGATTTAGATTGACCATTCATAAAGTCAACTTTAAGACCAACTGCGCCAGTATTTTTTACACTGTCTAAAAAACTCCTCATAACCTGATAATCATTCTCGGGTAAATTCAATTCTTTAGAGTGTTTCCATACAAAAATACCCACACCATTTTGTTTCGCTTTAGTAGCTATTTCTTTTATTCGTTCCCATTTATTACCTTCCCAAAGTTCCCAACCTTCATCAATCATAGCATATTTAAAGTTTAAAGCGGCCGCATCATCCACCATTTTCATTTCAGTATTAAAATTAACATCATTATTAGACCACCAACTCCAAACAGATTTACCGGGTTTAATCCAACTAGTATCCTCAAAAAGTTTTTTGTCTGGTGCAGGATTTAAAGAGGCAACCATCGTATTATTCACCAAATCATTTAAATTATCAGCCAGCAAAATGCAACGCCAAGGAGTTGTTATGAGTCCATTAATTTCAAACCCTTTTTTACCTTCTGTAAAATTTGCTTTAAAAGAATTGTTTCCAATAGCTTTTAATCGCATTCCACTATAATTGTACAAAGCAGCTTCTGCTAGTAATGCATAACTTCTATTTGGTAATTCGCAGGTAAGTGTTAAGCCCTGAATAGGACCCATTTTAGATACTTTTGGTATTTCAGCAATATCCGCAGAGCGCCATTCACCAGCAAAAGATTTTAATTTCCAACTGCTATCACGTTCAAAATACCAAACTTTGGTTTTAGTAGGTAATTTAAAAGTAGTTAATTCTTCATTTACTTTTTTAATTCCATCATTAGGAATTAAATACCGATAAGCAACACCTTCATCAGACATTTGAACCTCCAAATGCCATTTAAAACCATCTTCTTGGGTAATCTGAAATGTGTTAAGCACTGCTTTATATTCAACTTTACTCTTTACCCCATGCAGGGCATAATTTTGATGAATACTATCATTTGGCAACTTTTTGATTGACGCATTTACACCAAGTAATTTAGTATCAATTACAATTCCTATGGCAGAAGTATCTAAAACAACCTCTTTGTTTTTAATAATTTTAATTGCCATTTGACCGTCGTTTAATTGAAAAAGAGACATCTCCGTTTTATTAAACGACAAATCGATTTTTTCTTGATGTTTGGAACAACTAGTTAGTGATACAAAAAGCGTTATTGCTAAAATATATATTATTTTTATGTCCATTTTCTTCATAAAAGTTAAGGTCTGTTACTCCATTGATTTTTTTATAGCATAATTATGACCTAATTGAATAGGAAACTCCATATACTTCCCTTTTTTAGTGAATTTCACTTCTTTATTGTCCGTTGTATCCCATAAAGTATTTAGTTTGGTAATCGGAGAGGAAATAGCAACCGTACTTTTCAATTCAGTGTCTTCTGCATAAAAATCCACACTTGTTTCTTTATTTACAGGATAAACCCTAACAAGTAGTTTATCTGTTTTGGTATCACGAAGTAATACAATTCCTTTTCCTCCAACAAAACACGGTATTTTATTTAGCAGAATTTTATAATCTTTCAAAAGAATTGGACCTTCAAAACGTTCATCTGTTTCCCAGTCAAACCAAATTCCTTTTGGAAGATACACATCCATTTTTCCTGATTTATAATTTTTAAGAAGTGGAACTGCCAAAATTGATTCTCCAATCATCCATTCAAAATTATTCATATTAGAAACTACCTCATCTTCAGGAAAAGCAATACTTAATGGTGTTAATGTTGTTGGATATCCGGTTTTAAAACCATCTATGGCAGCACTGTACAAATAGGGTGTTATGGCATAATGAAAATCGATTGCTTTTTTGAATATCTGTTGTTTTTCAAGTGGCCATTTTTCTGGATAAGCACCAACAGCCAAACCAGAAGTAAGCGCTAAAAGCCACGTCTGTCTGATATTAGTATCTAAATCCTTTAAATTATTCATATTCTTAACACCTGCTACATCAGAATATACATTTGGAAATCCAGATGCGGCATATTGAAAATAATTGATAGGAATTCTCTTGGAGAGGTCTTTAATTTTAGTATCGTTAATTCTTAACAAAGTACCTGACGCAGAAAACTCACCACAACGTGCCATAACCAAAGCACCATCTCTTGCAATTTTTGCTATCGGTTTGTTAAAGATTGATGTTTCTTGACCTAAATCCATCATAGTATCTTCTTTAATACCGTCAACATTCCAAAGTTTGTACTTTTCTGCAAACCAGTTAGCCGCTCCTGATTTATTGCCATCAATTAAATACGTGGGAACAATTGGGAAAACGCTTGAAGTTAATTTCTTAAGCTGATTATTTTCATCTGTAAGCAAGATGTTTTTAGAAACAGCTTCATCAGTAAAAGGATTACCATAAAAAGAGTTAACTTTAAGGTTACCATTCCGTTTTTCTGTTACTGGATAGTGTGGCCCTCCAGACGGGACTAAATTAGTTCTCAAACCAATCATCCAATGAATATCTTTTTTATGCATCCATTTTTTAAAGGCAGTTGGATTGGGATATTTTGCTCCCCAACGCCCAAAACTTGTGGTCGTTCCTCCTGTATCCCAAAAACCTGATCCTGTAACCGCCCATCGAATTGGATAGTCGTTTTCTATAAATTTAGTTAGAATATCTTTTACGGTTTGTTGATTAGAATTCCATCCTAAAGCATCCCAAGATTCCCAACCTAATTCGAATAATCTATATTTTGGTTTTACATCAACATACCCATTTATAGTTCGAACTTCTTGATAGTTCTTGTAAATTTGTTTGGGTTTGCCTAAAAAATAATGAAACGTTGCTTTCCCTTTTTTGGCAATTTGAATCGAATATTCTTTTTTACTAATTTTCACTTCCTTATTTCCGTGTTCAAAACTGACGCCGGCAAAATTATTCTTTGGAAAAATGGCAAATGAACTCGCCCACCGATTGGTACCTCCGTTATTAATTATAGGATAGGATTGTTTAGTATTCTCAACTAAATTAAAATTTTCTTCGTAGGAACCTGCATCACCAAGGCCGTGAGCTACAGGCATACCTCCAAATTGTAGCGAAATAGTATTTTTCAATTCATTTAATGGAATAATTGTTATGTCTGCAATACCATTTTGGAAAATGATTTCTATTACAATTTTTTCTCCGTTAGAAGTTTTAGCTTCTAAAGCCAGGTTGCTCTTATCTGTTTTTTGAAATTTCGTTTCTATAACAGGGTTCTCATTAAAAAGCAAACCAGAAATTGAATCACTTGGGACTATGATGTTTCCTTTTTCATCGTTAAAACTTAATTGAAAATTGGTGGTGTTTATCTTCAATTTATGGACTCCATCATCTAAAACTACAAATTGACTATTGATACTAGGAATATTACAAGAAGAAACTATTAAAATACAAAAAAATAATTCTATAAGAAGAATCGAATTATTCCATTGAGGGTTATTAAATATTTTCATTCCAAAATTTTAAATAGCATTCATTTTAATGTTATTTTGCGCAAATATCATATTTCTCCCAAAGTAATTTCTCCACTTTTAATTGTATTTCCTTTTAAATCAACTCCAGAAAGTTCAAATAACATCCCTTTTTGTCCTTCTTCAAAAGGAATCGTAAACTCAAAAGGATATTGGCTTTTTAAAATAGATTTTGATTTTCCCTTATCATCAGTATATTTTAACGTAACATTTTTGAAAAACGAATCATCTTGCTCTAAATATATATAGGCTTGTTTCTGTAATTTGCCCATAGTAAATAGCATCGCTTTCGCTTTACCAAAATCTATTGCTTCATAACTGTTTTCAATAATTTCTGTATCAGAATTAATCACATCTTGAAAAGATGAAGTTGGAGAAATACTTTCAATTTTTATGGCAGTAATTCCATTTCCTTCAACAGATACCTCAAAAGTACCATTAGAAATCTCACTGCTGTTTGAACCGTAAATGATTTCTAATTTTGCTTTGCTAACATCGCCTACTAATAAACTATTTAAATGTACCGATGAAGTAACAGATGCTGCAGATTGATTCATAAAAGCCATGAATAAAGTGGTTCCTTTTTTTGCAGACACGTAGTTTAATTCTACATTTTCAATATCTAACAAATCTTTTGGCATCCAAAGTTGCACCTCTTTGTTGTCATAAAATGTACCCAGCTCGTGTCCGTAAAACTTATTTTGCAAATACGCATAACCTTCTATAAATTCTGATGGGAAATCGATTTTACCTTCAGATTTTACAAATGCATCCGTTACTAAATAATCTAAAACCATAGATGCCATTGGCAATATATGATTATAATGAAACGAATTTACACTCAATTCTTTATGTTTATGATATGGGTAATCGAATTTTTCATAAGCTGTTGTTCTGTCGGTATTTATATGATATCCAGGGAAATTTCTATAACGACCAATAATGGCAGATTTTGCCACATCTTTTAATAATTTATCATCTGCATAATATCCAATTCGCAACATCCAAGGTGCCCAATTTGCCATAAATATAGCACGATGACCTGTACTTGTTCCTGTAGATTCTGGCGTCAATCCAATTTCTGATAATCGCCAAGCGTCAACTTCTTCTTCAGGATAATACATTTGCGAATGCCCTTTCTTTTTTAAATACCAGTACACTGGCGCTTTTCCATCTTTATTAACGGTAATTTTTTCATCAGGAATTTGCGGGCTCATCCACGTAAACATGGTGTAATGCCTTGCTCCATATTGTGCGGCATCTAAATATTTTTTTTCTTTTGTAATTTCATATAGCTCCAATAATTGAATCCAGCGTGGCGTTAATCCCGTCCAAAAGAAAGCACCTTCAGATAAAGGATCTGTAAAATCAGTTGGTTTTTCAGTAATTCGATTTTTAATATACTCATCTGCCATTTTTTTTGCTTGGGCAAGGTAATTGGCATCGCCAGAAGCCTTGTATAGATACATGGCACTCATCCAATTATCAGAAGACATTTTTGAATCTAAATTTCTTGCCTTTACCTTTAACTTTTCGGCTTTAGCCATTTCAAGTAAAAAAGGATTCTTTTTTCCAAAAGCATTGTGAAGTGTTGTTAATTCTGAAAGTGGTGCTGCTGGCCCTTCCATTTTACGAGACGGATTCTGAATTTTTTGTAAAGAATCTAACGTAAATAAAAATTTCTCACGAGACAACAAATATTCCATCATAGGATAGGCACGTTTTTCAAACATTTCTTGATTATCGGTAACTATTGCAATCTCTAACGGATTTAAACTTGAAACATTTTTTATTGCTCCCGGAACATCAGTAGCATACGCATATCCTTTTAAGGAATCAATATACCAACCATTATCTGACATAGAATAATCAACAATATTTTCAAATACATCGTTTAAAGATGCTATTTCATTTTTTCTGTAATCTTTAAAGCCAAAAATAGTATAGGCAATATGTTCATACGTTTTAGTTAATGATGTAGGATTAACCACCAAATAGGATGAAAAATCATAGGTTTGTGCTATTTCCATTTCAGATTTAATTCCACCTAAAACCGGAGCAAATAACTGCGGTTGGGCTTCATCTTTTTGATTTCGAAGTAAAACGCCAAATCTACTATTGTTTAAAAGTGGAAGCGGACTAAATGGGAATTCCTCGGAAGCAGCTAAAACGCCAATCGTATTTTTACCATCATTGACTAACGTTGTTGGTATGGGTGTTCTAAAAGCCAAGGTCATAAAGGGTTTTTCTGGAAATCTTTTTTCTTGCCAAATCAAAGGTTGCCATATTTCTTCCGCTTTTTCAATCTTAAAAGCTGGAGCTCCTGTGTAACCTACTGAAAAATAACCTTTTATTTTTGGGGTAAATGAATATGATAACTTTGGAAAGGGTTTTGCTAATACATCAACAAATGCTTTTAAACTAAATTTTTCATTTTCTGGAAAAGTTAAATGAATTGTATCGCCAACCTGTTTTAAGGAATTGGCTTTGATAACAATGTTTTCTCCAGCATTAAAAATAACTGGCGTTCTTTTCTTTGTGGTAGCATCTAAAATTCTATCGTCAAAGCCATCTCCACCTTGGTTTGCGTTTCTTTTCACCTCTTTTAAATCTCCCTGAATTCCTTTGTAAGATTCCCAAGTAACCACGTTGTAACTAACTTCTGGAATGTCAGCTTGTCGTGCAGCAATATTAGGATTTGATGCTGTGTAAATAATGGTGAATTCTGAAGTAAAATTGTAAACAGTGCCTAAACTTGTAATCGATATGCAATTATCATTTATGCTAATATTTCCGTTGTTTTTTGATTCGCAGGAAACTAGTATCAGAAGTAATAGAATAGAGAAAATGATCCTATTGTTTCTGAAAAATGATTGACTGTTTGATTTGTTTTCAAAATTCATATTATTTTGTTTAATGCTGTTTTTGTAAACTTGATTCTTTACGTTTTTTATCTATTGATTCAAACCAAGTAGTTGCCATTAGCTTTGCTCCTTTAGCGTTTGGATGTACTTTGTCTTGTAAACAATGAAGTTCCCAATTAAAATTTTTAGCTTGATTGACCAACACAATTGGTAATCCTTTTTTTTGCAGTTCAATTGCCAAGTTAGCTATTTGCTCATTTAATGCTGGAATGTATGAATACTTCGGTAATTTTCCACTTGTAATAACTTGTGCTAAAAAAATAGTTACTTTCGGATTTCTGGCTATTATTTTAGAGATAATTGATTTTTGTGCAGCTATAATTCCAGCAACAGGATTTTCTTCTGCAAAATGATTGTGTCCTGTATGCAACAACACAATATCTGCAGTATATTTCTTGTAAATACTATCTGTTATTGCATCTAAAAATTCTGCATCTTTACCACTATAACCTGCATTTTTAATGTTTTTTGTTTCGTGTTTATATGTATTTGGTCCAATAAATTTAGCTTTGTAACCAGCGTTGTAAAGTTGTTCCCAAAGTGGAAAAAGATAACTTTTGTTTTCTCTTTTACCTTCTGTAATAGAATCTCCAAGTCCTAATATGGTAAAGGGTTTGTTACTCACGCCATTACTATTATCTTCTTTTTTTGAACAATCATTAAAAAAAACAATGGTCAATGGAAGTAAAAAAAAGAGTTTAATTGTAGTATATTTCATCAATTTATATTCATCTAATTTTTAAAAATCAACATTAAAAAAATAAGGATTATAAGATTAGGGACTATTTTTAATATAGTCCCCGATCTAAAATCAACTCAATTAAACTTTTTTATTTAGCTACTTTAATTAAAAAAAGATTAAGTTTATTTTACCAAAGCGGATTTTGTGTTATTATTCCACCAGAACTAATTATTTCAGATTCTGGAATTGGAAGAAATTTATGCTTTGCTTCCACTGGGAAGCCGGGGAAAGCATTAATAAATTTATCTGTTCTACTTAAATCCCAAAATCGATCTCCTTCAGCAAACAATTCAAAGTTTCGTTCTGCAATAACTGCGTCAATAAAATCATTTAAACCTAAATCAGCTGTTACACGATGAGTAGTATCTCCAAAGGCTCTATCTCTAATGGCATTAATTGCATCATAAGAAGCAGCTGTAGGACCATTATTTGCTCTAGCACTTGCTTCTGCATAAACCAGTAAAAGATCTGCATATCTTAAAATAGGATAGTTGACATTATGTTGACTATCTGTAACAGATTCTTCACCCGTATTAATGTATTTTTTATTAAAAGCTCCGGTAGAAACCACATTACCACTTGTATTAGTATAGGAAATACCCATTAAATCTTGTCTTTTATCTCCAGTTTCAAATGATGAATAAAAATCTAAATCCATTTCTAAATGAAACCAACCTCTTGGGCTTCCTGGATAATTAGTGCCACGAGGTGTAAACCAAGTTTTAAGACCACTTCCATTTTCAACATTAGTTTGCATTTGAAATATATGTTCTACTGTATTTTCATTTGCTACTAACCATATTTTTTCAAATGAATCAAATAAATCAAAAGGGCCATTATCCATTACTTCTTTTGCTTTTTGTGCAGAAAGTTCAAATTTTTCAGCATAAAGGTATACTTTTGCCAAAAGCGCTTTTGCTGCCCAACTTGTAGCTCTACCCTCTTGACCGCTTGGTGCTGTGTTAGGTAATACATTTTCAGACTCTGTAAGATCTTTGATGATTTGATCATATATTTCTGATGTAGTCGACTTTGGTCGACTAGCATCATCTGTTGATGCCAATAACTCTAATCTTAATGGAACTTCTCCCCACATTTTAACAAGGTTAAAATAGTGTAAGGCTCTTAAAAATTTACCTTCAGCTACAAGAACGTCAATTACATTTTGATCTGCATCAACACCTGGAACAAACTGTACTACATAATTTGCTCTATTAACACCAATATAAAGTGCATCCCATAAGTCGCCTATTCTATCGTTTTCAGAGTTATAAACAAAATCATCTAAACTTGAATCTCCAAAATTTGTTTTTACTTGATCAGAAATCATATCAGAAACATAGTAATATTGAAGCCCATAATAGCCACCAGAACTTAAAGATGCATATGCACCTATAACTGTTTTATCTGCCTGTTCTACAGTGGTTAAAAAATTATCCGCAACAAAAAATGCTTTAGGATCTTCCTCTAAATCTGAACAAGAAGCAAACAATAGTATTACTAATGCAGGTAATAAAAATTTATATTTATTAATTTTCATAATTTTATTTTTTAAAATGTTACGTTTAAACCGATTAGAACAGATTTTGCTCTAGGATATGTAGCGTTGTCTCTTCCTAAATTGGCATTCCCTTGTCCAACTCTAGAGTTAACATCTGGGTCATAACCTCTATAGTCCGTGCTTGTCCAAAGGTTATTTCCTGTCACATAAATATTTACATTCTCAATTCCAGAAATTATAGAATCTGTAAAAGTATAGCCAATTTTTAAATTGTCTAATCTAATAAAGGAGCCATCTTCAATCTGCCTATCTTCAGGTAAGGTTCTTAATAGTGGTCCACGAGTTTCTCCCGTAAAAGTAAATGTAGCTGCAGGTATATTACTTCCATTTTCTGGTGTCCAAGAGTTTAATAAATCTGTTGCTCCTCCAACGTTACCATGAAATTCAGTTCTGTGTGATCGATTCCAGATATCTATGCCTTGTACTCCTGTAATAACAAAATCAAGAGAAAAGTTTTTATATGTTAGGTTATTTGTAATTCCAAAGATAAAATCTGGATTCGGGTCTCCTGTAAAAGTTCTATCTTCTGGAGTAATTGCTCCATCATTATTTCTGTCAACTATTTTTGCATGTCCAGGTACCAATGGTCTACTCCCAGCAGTTAGATTGTATGTCGCAGCATAAGGTGTATTGTCTATTTCAGCTTGATTTTGAAATACTCCTGCATATTGATAGGTATAAAAAGCACCCAAAGGTTGTCCTTCACTAATTAAAGCATCATTTACTAATATTTCATCGCTTTCTCCAAGATCTAATACTTTATTTTTATTAGAGGCTAAATTGGCGTTTACGTTCCAAGAAAAATCGCCACTAAAAATTGGTGCACTTATGTTAAATTCCCAACCTTTATTTTCAATAGATCCTGCATTTTTTACTATACTGGTATAACCAGAACTAGAGGGTAATGTTACATTAAAGATAAGATCATTTGTGGTTTTGTTATAGTAATCTAAAGTGATATTAAACTTATCAAACAATTCAAAATCGACTCCAATATCATATTGTGTTGTACTTTCCCATTGTAAATTTGGGTTTCCCGGTGTGCTTGGAAAAAAACCAACAGTACTTCCACTACCAAGTGTAGTGTTTGTTGTGCCAATACGCACTAAAGAATTATAATTACCAATGCCTGCATTACCCGTTTCTCCATAAGTACCTCTTAATTTTAAATCACTTAAAACCTCGTTATCTTTTAAAAAAGATTCTTCAGACATTCTCCATGCAACCGCGGCAGATGGAAAAAAACCCCATTTATTACCAGAACCAAATCTAGATGAACCATCTGCTCTACCTGTTACTGTTATATAATATTTATTATCAAAATTATAATTTAATCTTCCTAACCATGAATCAAATCTAGATTCTGCCTGATCTGTGCCGGTTCTGTCAAGGTTAAACTCTTCTCCAATTTGTATTGCATAATTTTGTAGATCATCAGTAGGAAAGTTGGTTTTAACCAAACGTGAAGATCTATTTAAGAATTTTTGGGTAGTAAAACCTCCTAAAAAGTTAACCTTATGTTTTCCGAACTCCTTTATATAATTTATAGTACTCTCATGTAATAATGATTCCGAGTACACATTTGCTATACCTGCTTCTCCACCAAGCCGTCTTCCAGCAAAATAAGTCTGTGGTTGGTATAACTCACGTCGGGTATCCGTATAATCAAGTCCAAAATTTGCCTTATATTTTAATCCAGGTAGTATTTCATATTCACCATATACAGACCATAGTACTCTGTTAGCAAAAGTTTGATTTCTTGGTTCTGCTGCCAATGCAACAGGGTTATTTGTTGTTGTACCAAATTTATTGTATTCGTCCATAAAGGCATATGTACCGTCAGGATTTCTAACAGGAATAATAGAAGGCATTAAAATCGCTGCACCAACCACACTATTGGTGGCACTATTTGTAGTACCAAATACGCCGTCATTTTCAGATCTTGTAATTGCTAAACTATTACCTATGGTTAACTTATCTGATACATTTAAATCTGCATTAAAATTTAATGAAAGTCTTTTAAAACCTGAATTTAAAATGATTCCTTCTTGCTCAAAGTAATTGGTTGATAATAGATAACGCATGTTTTCACTTCCTCCTGAAGCTGATAATTGATGATTTTGAATCATTGCTGGTCTAAATATTTCATCTTGCCAATCTGTTCCAGTTACTTCATTATCATTTTTTACTACGTATACTGTTTGACCATTTACAACTCTGGTTTCATATATTGGTGTTATAGTAGAAGGATCTACGCTGTTGTTATAGGTTTGAGACCAAATATGACCTCGATTAGCTAATTCTACAAATTGTTCAGCATTAAGTAAATCTAATTCCTTAATTACCCATTGCATTCCTGAATACCCATTGTAACTTATTTTTGGTTTACCAATCTTACCTCGTTTTGTAGTTACTATAACAACACCATTTGCCCCACGTGCACCATAAATTGCTGTTGCAGAAGCATCTTTCAAAATTTGTATGGATTCTATATTGTTAGGATTAATTGTAGCAAGCGGATTAAGACCTGGTGAACTGTTGTCTAGACCTGTTAATGTTGTTGAAACACCAGAATTGGAAATTGGGAATCCATCAACAACATATAACGGTTCGTTACTTGCGTTTATAGATGATCCTCCACGAATTCTAATGCTAGCAGCAGCACCTGGCTCACCACCGCCTGAGATAACCTGAACACCAGAAGCCATTCCTTTTAATCCTTGGTCTAAAGATGAAATAGGATTCCGTGTTAAATTTTCGCCAGATACAGAAGCAACTGACCCAGTTAAATCACTTTTTTTAACAGAACCATAACCAATTACAACAATTTCGTCTAACTTTGAAATATCTTCTTGTAAGGTTATAGTTATTTGTTTTTTACCTTTTACGTTTACTTCTTGTCCTAGATATCCTATATAAGATACTTTAATAATTTCGCTTCCATCTGAAAGCGTTATAGAAAATTTTCCATCAAAATCGGTTTGTGCTCCTGTGGTTGTGCCCTTTACAATTACGTTTGCACCAGGTATTGGTACTCCAGATTCGTCTTGGACTAAACCTGTAACCATATTTTGTTGCGCAAAGCTAAAAGCATACAACAAAAATGTGATAATTAATAATTTAATGTTTTTCATGTGATAAAATTTAGTTGTTGTTAATATTTTTTATTTTTAAGTAATTTTTCTCATCGTTTTAATTTAGTTGTGTGTTATGTTATAAATATTTCAAATAATGACACTGGAACATTCTTGTTATAAGAATCAAATTCAATGGTTAGCGTGTTTGTCTTAATAGTCTCAGACAGCAAAACTGAGACTATTGTTTGATGATTATTTACTTCCTCAAATATTACTTTTCCTTGCTGATCTTTTATTTTAAAATGTCTTACACAAAACGGCATCACACTCTCCGGGTGACCAAAAAGAGAGGATTCCATAGCGTGGTCATAATCTGTATCAAAAAATAGTTTGATTGATTTTATACTTTGAACCGTTTCCCATGTCATTGTAATTTTAGGTATTTCATCATTAAAATCCGCAGCCCAAGCATTTGTGCCGAGATATGGTCTTACAAAACCATTACACAAATTATCTTTATCATAAATTTCCAAAGCTGGGCTTATAGTGAATGCCAAATTATGACCTTCTGGTCTTCTTTGTGGAATCCAAAATTCGAAAGCGTCAATTCCAACATTATCTGGAGGTGTTTGTTTCCCATTGTTGTTAACTGATTTATTTTTTCCATTGAATAAAGACATTATCCCAGTAATACGCTGTTCACTTGTTCGGATTGATACCTCTTCATTTTTTAGGAATGTTATAAATACATACTGATCTGTTTTTAAAGTTGCATCAAATGAAAACTCAACTTCTTGTTCTCCTTCTACTAATTGAATTTCTTTAAGCTCTAAAATAACATCAGGTGTGTAATGTCCTGTTCTCTTACAGACTCTAAGCTGTACTTGTAAAGATGTAATTTTTTTTGAAGAAAAATAAAATGAGTATGTATAGGAGGTTTCAGCAATTAATGGTATTAATTGTGCCATTCCCATGGTTAGCGGATACCAAGCGCCATCAGGTTTTAAATGGCTTAATTTTAATGCACTAGATGTGCTAATTATTGCTTTTTTAGCTAAATTTTCATTTTGATTTATCGCAACTTCAGGAATACTTTGTCCATTTAAATTTAAGCTTTGTTGTAATTCCTTAATTTGATTTTCATCAATTAAATCGGCTGGTAAAATATTGTTTTTTATACATTGTGCCGCACCGAAACCAATAGATTGTCCACTGTGTGCTGTGGTTGCCATAACACGAGTTGTACCAAAAGCAACGTGTGTTGCACTCATAATACGACCACCAATAAATAAATTTGTAATGTTTTTGCTTATGAGAGAACGCAATGGTATTTGGTAAATCCCTTTAGAATGGTATTGAGTACACCCAGGTTTACTGTCGTAAACACCATCTCCAGGATGTAAATCAACAGCCCAACCACCAAAGGCAACCGCATCATAAAAAAAACGTTGTTCGATAACATCTTGTTGTTTCATCATGTACAATCCTTCAAAACGTCTACTTTCCCTTTTTCCAGGAATAGTACCTACCCACTCAAGTGTTAAGTTTTCTGCATCGGGAAAGTCGCCTGAATTTTTTATATAGTCCCAAACTCCATATACAACTTTCCATAGTTCCCATTTAATATCTTCAGATTCGTGAACAGTATCGTTTCTACCTCCATACTCTAACCACCATAACCTACATCCTTGAGATGTAGAACTGATATCTTTATATCGTGGAATTTTAGTTATATCTTTTAATGCAAATTCTGGAGCGATATATTTTATTGGTCTTCCAGCATCTTTACTATAAAAATATATGGAATGCCCCAAAAGCTCTCCATACGCAACATCTGGCGCAAATTTTTCACCAAATTCTTCAACGGTTTCTGCACCCATTCTAAATGCTGCACCGGCTTGGAAAGCAACAATTCCATCACCAGAAGTATCACAAAACAAATCTGCTTTTAATTTGTATGTCGTCGAATTTTGACTGCAAAACGCAACTACCTCACTAATTGTTGTCGCATCAGATTTTGAAACTTCATAAACAGAAGTATTTAATAATAAGGTAATATTTTTTTCATTGGTTACCTTTTCTAACAAAATAGTATCCAAAATTAAAGCATTCCCTTCTTTATTCCGATATATGTTTTCTACTAGTATTTCATCTATGATACCGCCTTCTCTTGCCCATCGATTATTGTTTCCCATATGCGAAGTCGCGCCTAAAATCCATAATCTAACCTCACTAGAAGCGTTCCCCCCTAAAACAGGTCTATCCTGGACAAGGGTTATAGATATACCTTCGCGAGCAGCGGAAATGGCGGCACAAACGCCTGCCATTCCACCACCTACTACTACTAACTCAGAATTTATAACTACAGTTTTATTACTTCTGGTATTAATATCAAAATCTTTTACTATCATACTTTATTCTGTAATTTTCTTTTTTGTACAATTTTTTAATCTCTATTTATTTAAAATTTTTCTTGACAATAAGTCCCCCAAGAATAATAACTAAAATGCTCATCCCCCCTACAAGCAAAGCCCCTTTTTCGGCAATAAGCGACAACGAAAAGATTAATAATCCTGTTGATGCGATACCAATACCAATAACGCGACCGCCTTTTTTATTAGCATTTGTTGAATCTTCCTCAGGAATATCTGACAGTAATTCAATATTTTTGATGTATTCTTGATAAACTGTTTCATCGCACTTAGTGATGATAAAATATAGTTCTGTTATTGCTAACAATGCTATAGGTATACCCACACCTAAGCTCATTTCTAAAGTCCTACTTAAAGTTATATCGCACAATTGAGGTGCTAGAAACTTAAAAAAGCTATTAATAATTAATGTAGATATTGTAACAAACAATGCCGTTTTACCAGTTTGCCTGCTTGAAAACATAGCCCATAATGGTGGTAAAAACATGGCTCCTCCTGTTATTGCTGCCAAAGACAAAACAAATTCTACAACACCGCCTAATAAAGGCACCAGTAGTGCTACAACTATAGTTATTAAGCCTAAAATTACTGTTGACAACTTTGCCACTTTAATAAGTTGATTTGCGCATGCTTGTGGTTTAAAATGCTTGTAAACATCATTAGTTAATACACCAGCCGAAATATTTAAAGTTGTGTTCACAGAACTGGATGTTGCAAAAATCATCCCTCCAAGCATAAGTCCTAACATGCCAACAGGCAATACTTCTATACACATTAATAAATAGGCGCCTTCATCAGCAAGCCCTTCTAAATTAGGGTTCAGCACTCTATAAATCATAGGAGGTAACATCCAAATAATCGGACTTATTACATATAATACTCCAAAAAGCCATCCTACTTTTTTTGCGTCTCTAGGCGTTGATACACTAGTATACCTTTGCACATATGCCCAATTCCCTGCAATAAAAAAAAGATTATAAAACCCAAAAGCTACAATAAAGCCCCATGAATATTCTTCATTTACTAGATTGAAAAAATCTGTTGGAGCTTTTGCAATAAAATTATTTATTCCACCAATTTTATCTAAGGATAATGGCACTACTATTAATACTGCAGCGGTAAGAACCACAAATTGTAATACATCTGTAACTATAACAGCCCAAAGACCACCAACAGCGGTATAAATGAGTATTAATACACCTAAAACTATAATACTTGTTGTAATTGGCACCCCAGTAGAAACCTCTACTATCTTCGCCACTGGATATAAAAAAGCACCAGTTGTAAATAAAGAAATAACCAAAAATAAATAGGTGTATACTTTTTGTGTGCTGTAACCCAATCTGTTTGTAATAAATTCTGCAGCCGTTAGCGCCTTTGTTTTTCGCCATTTAGGAGCAATAACAAAACCAATTATAAATCCAGCAATAGCCATAGTTAATTGTATAGTGACAGCTACCCAACCGCTATTGTATGCTATAGAGCCCCATACCACAAAAGTTCCTGCCGAGAAAAAACTCATGAATAAAGATAAACCACTCATCCACCAAGGTAAATTACCTCCTGCTGCAAAATAGGATTTCATGTTTTTTCCAGAATTGGAAAAAGAAAGACCACAAATAAAAATAAGAATTGTGAATATGACTATTACACCAATATCGATAGTCCCCAAAGTAGTTTAGTTTTAATTATGTTAGAATCAAAAATATATATTTAATACTCTTTGAAATAAAATACAAATTAATATAAAATCGGTAACGTTTTCGGTAGCGTTATCGATTTCCGAAAACGTTATCGAAAATTGAATTTTATTATATATATTAATAAAATTAGTTTAACAAAATGTATCACTTTTATATAATTGTACGTCATAAATTATCAAATAAATGATGATTTAATTATTTTTTGATAAAAAAATTAATAATTTATTATCCCGAAAATTTTACAAATTCCCGAAAATTAATCTTATCTATATTTGCTGTACCATTATATTTATTAAATTTGACTGTTAGACTCATTCAAAAAAATCGAAAATCTAATTAAAAATGTTATGAACTATATAACGATAAAAGATGTTGCCAAACGATTAAATGTTTCCGTATCTACAATTTCGAGAGCCTTTAATGATAAGTATGACATAAAAAAGGAAACTAAAGATCTTATCTTGGAAACCGCCAGAGAGATGGGCTACCGGCCTAACCCCATGGCAAAAAAGTTAATACAAAAGAGGTCCTTTAATATTGGCATTATAGTTCCTGAATTTATAAATGGATACTTTCCTGAGGTTATTATTGGGGCTCAAGAAATCTTTTTTGAAAAAGGGTATCAAGTTTTAATAGCACAATCAAATGAGTGTTTTGAAACCGAACTAAAAAATGTTAAGACTTTAGAGAGTAATATGGTAGATGGCTTATTACTATCAATTTCATGCGAAACCAGTAATACTGAATATTATCAAAAATTGATAGAATCTGGATTACCAATTGTTCTTTTTAATCGTGTAAATAAAAACCTCAATGCTTCCAAAGTATTATTTAATGATTACAAATGGTCCTTTTTTGCTACGGAGCATTTAATAGCCCAAGGGTATAAAAATATTGTTTGTCTTAAAGGTACAGATGCTCTTTTTCTAACACATGAAAGAGTAAGAGGTTTTGTTGATGCTTTTAAAAAACATAAAATAACCGTTGCAAAAGATAAAATAATACCTACGGGTTTCAATATTGAAGATGGCATGCGGGTAGCCGAAATTATGATCAAAAACAATAATATCCCAGATGCCATTTTCGCTTGTAATGATCCATCTGCAATAGGAGCAATGAAAGTATTTAAAAAAAATGGTTATAAAATTCCTACCGACATTGCTTTTGTAGGTTTTACTGAATCTAAAATGGCTGATTTAATAGACCCCCCATTAACTTCTGTTTCACAACCAACTCTCGACATTGGTAGAGAAGCAGCAAAATTATTGATAGAACAAATTGAAAACAGCAGTGGTAACTTTCTACCTCAAACTATTATTTTAAATGGGCAATTAAATATAAGAGAATCTTCAGTAAGGATATAAATTTAACCTTTGCTATATAAGAAAACACAGTATAACAACTAAATACGAAAAAAAAAATTTTTACAATTTGTAAGCGCTCGATATCAAATTGCTTTTCCTAAATGAAATTTAACTCATCTTATCTTAAAAACTCTCTATCATTTCTTATATAATTTGGCTTGAAACGAATAAAGGGATTTTTATCAATCTATTCTATTTTATAAGATAATGTCACCATTTTTCTTAATCTTTGAATATGCTTCATAACCGTATTGTTTCACATTGGCTTTTGATGGTCCTCTGGAGCATGACCTCTTAAGAATTTTTCGAAATCTATGACAAAGCGATATGTAAGTTTAGATAAATAAATATCATCTTTTTTTCTCTTCTTTAGAAGAAATTGTCTTATATATTTCTGTGTTGTAAAGTAATTTTTTGAGGTACCGTAAATTAATGTTTCAGACATTTGAGTGTTATGATAATCAACTAAGGTTAATAGCGAATACTCATTGTAATCTTCTCCCGAATACATTGCTTTTATAGGTTACGCAGAAATTAATTCTTTCTCTGCTTGCAGTTACTCATAAGATTCATAGATCATACTTTGAACTTGGTCTAAGTATCTATTAAATAATCTCGACTCTTGTTTAGTACCTCGAGCTATTCCTTATGAAGAATTCCACTCAGAGAGTGCGACTTTTCGTTTAAGACTAATGTTTACACGCTTAATATTAACTGTAATACGAACATAAACAGATACTAGTCCATTTTAATTCGTGTGCTAGATAACCAAAAGAGTATTACAAATGTGTTTTATGACTTTATAGTTGTTGTCTTTAAATGAAACCTGGTTAAAGATGAAAGTCAAATCAATTAATCTGTAATAAGGTAAATTAGATTAACACTTTTTGATTTTTTTTAACTGTTAACCGAACTGTATGAAACGCTATTACATAAATGTTCAAGAAATATTAGAGCTTTAGGCGAAGGTGATGGTTGTTTAGCGCTTTTTGAAGTGTCTGCTAAAAACAAATCTAAAATATAGGTGCGTGATGCAGATGGTGATGGTATTCCTGATGATAAAGAAGGAAATGGTGATTATGATAATGACGGAATTCCTAATTATTTAGATGAAAATTAAAGTATATATTTAACTTTTCTGTCTGTTCGAGCGCAGTCGAGAACTACTAAAGCAATAAGAAATTAAAATTCACAAACTGCACAAAAACTAATACTTTTTTTGCGGTTTCTTATTTTATATAATCCTAATTGGTATATTAACACCAATGAAACTGCATTTAATAAATAGAAGTAATACAACAGAAACCGTTACGGTTAAAAAAAACAGTTATGCCAACTTTTTAAAAATATGGCATTATCATCCCGAATTAGAACTGGTTACTATTATAAAAAGTAAAGGCACACGTTTTATTGGCGATAGTATTAAAAAATTTCAAGCTAAAGATATTGTGCTTATTGGTAAAAATCTACCACACATGTGGTTAAATGACCCTAAATATTTTCAAGAGAACAGTACTTTAAAAGCCCAAGCTATCTCAATTCATTTTAAAGAAGATTTTTTAGGCGATACTTTTTTAGAATTACCAGAAATAAAACCAATTAAAATACTTTTTAAAAATGCAGAGCAGGGTATTTTATTTAAAAACGTACCAACGAATTTACGAGAAAAAATAATAAAACTAACTACGGAAAGTAATTTCAATAAAACTCATCAGTTTATTGATGTTTTAAATCAATTAGCATTGCATGATGACATTAAATTATTGGCAAGTTCTGGCTATATTTCCTCATTAAAACTCAAAGAAACTAAACTGTCTAACAACGTTATTGCTTACATTTTTAAAAACTTTTATAAAGATATTAGTCTGAAAACGGTTGCTAAAATTGCCAATATGAATACTTCGGCATTTAGCAGGTCTTTTAAACGTGTGCATCGTAAAACATTTTCTAAATATGTGAATGAAATTCGGGTGGGTTACGCTTGTAAACTGCTTCAGGAAAACGAATTAAACATTGCAGCTATTGCTTACGAATCTGGTTATAATAACCTATCAAATTTCAATAGACAATTCAAAATTATTAAAAATAGTTCACCTTCAGCTTATTTAAAAAAACATATTAATAATACTAAATACATTCAAAAATAAACATAAATGCAAAAATAGTATTAGTTTAAGTCGAAAAAGTAGTGGACTTAGCGTGCTCTATCACTTAGATTTGTAGAGTTATCAAATTTAAAAGAATGAGCAAAAATATTACCATAGCGCAAGTTTTAACCAAAGATGTAAGATTTCCTACAAGCGATGCTTTAGATGGCTCAGATGCTATGAATCCAGACCCAGATTATTCGGCTGCCTACGTTATTTTAAAAACCGACTATCCAGATTTGGAAGGTCATGGATTAACATTTACCATTGGTCGTGGTAACGAATTATGCGTTGCTGCAATAGAATCACTTTCACATTTAATAGTTGGTAAAACGTTGGAATCGTTTACAAAAAATATGGGCGATTTCTGGAAAATGATAACAGGCGATAGTCAATTGCGTTGGTTAGGTCCAGAAAAAGGGGTCATTCATTTAGCAACAGGAGCTATTGTAAATGCTGTTTGGGATTTGTACGCTAAAGCGGAAGAAAAACCGTTATGGCAATTAATAGCAGATATGTCGCCAGAAGAATTTGTAAAATGTGTAGATTTCACATATATAACCGATGCTATAACACCAAATGAAGCGTTACAATTACTTCAAAAAAACGAAGCAACCAAGCAAGAACGCATTAACGATTTATTAGAAAACGGGTATCCTGCATACACCACTTCTGCAGGTTGGTTGGGTTATAGCGACGATAAAATGAGACGTTTATGCCAAGAAGCTAAAGCTGAAGGTTTTAAACACATGAAAATAAAAGTGGGTTCCGATATAGAGGACGATATGCGTCGTGCGCAAATTATTAGAGAAGAAATTGGCGACGATTTACAACTAATGATGGATGCCAACCAAAAATGGGATGTAGACGAAGCGATAGAAAATATGGCGTCTTTAAAGAAGTTCAATCCGTATTGGATTGAAGAACCTACAAGTCCAGACGATATTTTAGGCCACGCAAAAATTGCCAAAGCAGTTGCACCAATAAAAGTAGCAACTGGCGAACATTGCCAAAATAGAGTCATGTTTAAACAACTTATTATGGCAGATGCACTACAAATTTGCCAAATAGATAGTTGTCGCGTTGGTGGTGTAAACGAAATTTTAGCAATTATATTAATGGCTGCAAAATATAAAGTCCCAGTATGTCCGCACGCTGGTGGCGTTGGTTTATGCGAGTATGTACAACATTTATCTATGATAGATTATATTTGTGTAAGTGCCACTACAGAAGACAGAATTATTGAATATGTAGACCATTTACACGAACATTTTTTTGAACCAGTTGTGATAAAAAACGGTGCGTATATGCCCCCAAAACAAGCGGGCTATAGCATAACAATGAAACCAGAATCTTTAGAAACCTACAGTTTTCCTAATGGTGAAGTGTGGTCTAAAAAATTAAATTTCGAATAATATGATATTTAGTTTAAAAGGAAAAACAGCCATTATAACTGGTGGCGGAAGCGGCATTGGGAAAGCAATTTCAACCATATTTGCAAAACAAGGTGCACACGTTTGTATTTTAGATTTTAACGAAGACAACGGAACTAACACAGTTAAAGAAATTGAAGTAGAAAATGGAAAAGCGTCTTTTTATAAATGTGATGTCTCAAATCAAACTCAAATTGAAACTATTTTTAGTAAAATTGCTAAAACCAGTACAATAGATATTTTAATAAATAATGCAGGTATTGCACACGTTGGAAACATTGAAAATACTAATCCAGAAGATTTAGACCGTTTATACAATGTAAATATTAAAGGGGTTTATAATGGTATAAAATCAGCTATTCCTTACTTTAAAAAGCAGAAAAATGGTGTTATTGTAAATATGGCTTCTATAGCATCTTCGGTTGGAATTTCAGACCGATTTGCCTATTCTATGACTAAAGGTGCGGTGCTAACTATGACGTATTCTGTTGCAAAAGATTATATTTCAGAAGGAATTCGTTGCAATTGTATTTCGCCAGCACGCGTACATACACCATTTGTAGATGGGTTTATAAAAGATAATTACCCAGATAACCAAGGTGAAATGTTTGAAAAATTATCTAAAACACAACCCATTGGCAGAATGGGTAAACCCGAAGAAATAGCACATCTTGCATTATATTTATGTAGCGATCAAGCAACATTTATTACAGGAACAGATTTTCCTATAGATGGTGGATTTATAAAATTGAATGGGTAAAATCCCATCTTAATCTTCCCAAAGGGAAGAAACTCATACTCATAAAATGATAATCAGTTTCTCTTTAAATGAGACAAATGTCACACTGAGCGCAGTCGAAGTGCATGAATAGAGCAATAAAAAATTAAAATAAGTAATAAAAATAGTTTAGATGAAATTAATAAGATTCGGAGCAGAAGGCAACGAAAAAGCAGGATTACAATTAGAAAACAAGCGTATAGATGTTAGCGCTTTTGGCGAAGATTATAACGAAAAATTCTTTGAAACTAACGGAATTAAACGTTTAAAAACCTGGTTAAAAACTAATGAAGTTAAGTGCCCAACGGTAGACAATACTGTACGATTGGCCTCGCCTATTACGAGACCTTCAAAGTTAGTTTGCGTGGGTTTAAACTACGCAAAACACGCTGCCGAAGCTGGTATGAAAGTTCCTAAAGAACCTGTATTGTTTTTTAAATCAACCACAGCAATTGTTGGTCCAAATGATGATGTCGTAATTCCTAAAAACAGTGAAAAAACCGATTGGGAAGTTGAGTTGGCTATCGTAATTGGCAAAAAAGCATCTTATGTAGCGTTAGAAGATGCCGATGAATATATTGCGGGTTATGTATTGCATAACGATGTGTCCGAACGTGCTTTTCAAATTGAAAAAGAAGGCCAATGGTGTAAAGGAAAAGGTTGCGATACGTTTGCGCCACTTGGACCATTTTTAGCAACAAAAGACGAAATTAAAAACCCTAATAACTTAGACCTTTGGTTAGAAGTTAATGGCGAAAAACTACAAGATTCTTCAACATCAGATTTTATATTCAATGTGCAAGAAGTCGTGTCTTATATCAGTCAATACATGACTTTATTACCTGGCGATGTTATTTCTACAGGAACACCATTTGGAGTTGGTTTAGGCTTTAATCCACCAAAATATTTAAAACCAGGAGACGTAATGCGTTTAGGAATTGAAGGTTTAGGCATTTCAGAACAAAAAGCTATAGCTTACAAGTAAATTACAAAATCTAAAAACCCAACACCCAACACCAAAATAAACATCATTGAAAATAGACGCACACCAACACTTTTGGCAATACAATCCGCAAAGAGATGCGTGGATTACCGGTGATATGCGTGTGCTAAAACGTAATTTTTTACCAGAAAATTTACAACCTATTTTACAAGAACACCACATAGATGGTTGTATTGCGGTGCAAGCGGATACTTCTGAAACAGAAACTAAATTTTTATTAGATTTAGCAGAAGAAAACCCATTTATAAAAGGCGTGGTTGGCTGGTTAGATTTGTGTGATACTAATATTGAAGAGCGTTTACTTCATTTTTCGAAATTTGAAAAATTAAAAGGCTTACGCCATATTGTGCAAGCAGAACCAAAAGAATTTATGCTTCGAGAGGATTTTAAAAACGGAATTTCAGCTTTAGAAAGGTACAACCTAACTTATGATATTTTAATTTTTCCACATCAAATTGAAGAGGCAATAGCGCTGGTTAAAACATTTCCGAAGCAAAAATTTATTTTAGACCATTGTGCGAAACCATATATTAAAGACGGAAAAATTAACCATTGGAAAGCAGACATAAAAACACTATCAAAATTTAAAAATGTAGCTTGTAAAGTATCTGGTTTAACTACAGAAGCACATTGGAATATCTGGGGAATTTTAGAAATAATACCGTATTTAGAGGTCGTTTTTGAAAGTTTCGGAACTAAAAGAATACTTTTTGGTAGCGATTGGCCAGTTAGTTTATTAGCAGGAAATTATACGAAAACGATTGCAGTCGTTGAAGACTACATTAATACATTTTCAAAAACTGAACAAAAGCAAATTATGGGCCTTAACGCTCGACATTGGTACCAATTAAAAAATTAAACTATGGATTTAAAGCTAAAAGACAAAGTAATTATTGTGACTGGTGGCTCAAAAGGCATCGGTAATGGTATTTGCAAGGTATTGGCTCAAGAAGGTGCTATTCCTGTAATTGTTGGGCGCAACAAACATAATATTTTAGAAGCTGTAAAAACCATAAAAGCTAATGGTGGTAACGCTTTTTACGCTTTTGCGGAATTAACCAAAAAAGAAGATTGTAAAAACGCTATAGATTCGGTTTTAAAAGAATTTGGACGTATTGATGGTTTGGTAAACAACGCAGGCGTTAATGACGGAGTTGGTTTAGAAAACGGTAATTATAAAGAGTTTATGGCATCCATTCAACGCAACGTGGCACATTACTACGTTATGGCGCATCATGCATTACCAGCACTTAAAAAAAGTAAAGGTGCTATTATAAATATAGGCTCAAAAACATCGGTTACTGGCCAAGGTAACACTTCTGGTTATGCAGCATCTAATGGCGCCAGAAATGCTTTAACCAGAGAATGGGCAGTAGAATTATTGCCATACAGCATTCGTGTAAACGCAGTTATTGTTGCAGAATGTTATACACCATTGTATAAAAAATGGTTAGACACTTTTCCGAATCCTGAAGAAAAGTTTGAAAGTATTACCAAACATATTCCGTTAGAAAATAGAATGACAACCGCTACAGAAATAGCAAACACCGTTGCTTTTTTATTATCTGAAACATCAAGCCATACTACAGGACAACTCGTTTTTGTAGATGGTGGCTATTCACATTTAGACCGCTCATTATAATGGAAAACACAACAAAACAGCCCATAATTTCTAAAAAGATAATTCTGCCTTTTATATTGATTACCTCACTTTTTGCACTATGGGGTATTGCTAATGACTTAACCAATCCTATGGTTTCGGCATTTAAAAAAGTAATGCCAGAATTATCAAATACCGAAGCATCTTTAGTGCAATTTGCATTCTATTTTGGGTACTTTTTTATGGCATTACCAGCAGCATTATTTATTAGAAAATACAGTTATAAATCAGGAATAATAGTCGGGTTGTCTTTATACGCTATTGGTGCATTTTTATTTTTCCCAGCAGCACAGTTCGAAATATTTACCTATTTCTTAATCTCATTATGGGTTATGACCTGTGGTTTGGCATTTTTAGAAACAACATCAAATCCATTAATATTAGCACTTGGCGCCAAAGAAACCGCCACACAACGTTTAAATTTTGCACAGGCATTTAATCCATTAGGCTCATTATCAGGAATGGTTATTGCTCAGGTTTTTATAATTGATGCGCTACGTTCCGACGATTTTTCTGCGGAAGCTTATCAAGCATTATCATCTCAAGAAATGGCAACTATTCGTGAAAACGATTTAGGAATTATTAGCTTACCATATATAGCTTTAGGAGTTTTAGTATTGGTAATTATGTTAGCTATTATTGCTGTAAAATTTCCAAAAGTTGAAGCATCATCTAAAATAGCATTAAAAGAAACCTTTAAAACATTAGCTAAAAACAAAACCTACTTATTAGGTGTTTTTGCACAAATATTTTATGTTGGGGCGCAAATTATGTGTTGGACGTATATTTTTCAATATGTAGATAATTTAAACGCATCATTACCAGAAACCGAACAACTAACCGCAACGTGGTTTAACGTTGCTGCTATGATTTTGTTTCTTTCTGGACGTTGGGTTGGTACACTTTTAATGAAGAAAAATAATCCATCAAAATTATTATTAATCTTTGGTGTTAGTGGTGTAATCACTATAGCAATTACAGTATTTATTGGTGGACATATTGGTTTATACAGTTTAGTCGCAACCTCTATTTTTATGAGTATTATGTTTCCTACTATTTACGGAATTTCACTAAAAAATATGCACGATGAAGCCAAAATTGGTTCTGCTGGTTTGGTTATGGCAATTGTCGGTGGCGCATTATTACCTGTTTTACAAGGTAGTATTTTAGATATTGGGGGGTCTGGATTTAACGATGTAAAACTATTGGGTTATATTCCTGAAGTTAATTTTTCTTTCATTCTTCCTTTAATTTGTTTAGCAGTTGTGGCATTTTTCGGATTTAAAACCTTAAAAAATGAACACTAAAAGACATTGTTTTGCACTGGATTTAAAAAATGATGCCGAATTAATTTCAGCCTATAAAAAGCATCATAAAAACGTATGGCCAGAGATTATAAAAAGCATAAAAGATAGCGGTATTATTGCTTTAGATATTTATTTGGTTGACAATAGATTATTTATGATTATGGATGTTTCCGAAGAATTTTCGTTTGAAATAAAAGCGAAAGCAGATAAAAACAATCCAAAAGTTCAAGAATGGGAAATGCTTATGTGGGATTATCAGCAAGCATTACCAATCGCTAAAAAAGGTAAAAAATGGCTGTTAATGGAGCATATTTTTCAATTAGACACAAAATAAAATGGAAATTAAAATAAACCCAAAATAGCCTTAGGTTACCGATTTACGCAAAAAAGCAATGTCTAAAATACCAAAATTTGCTTTTGAGTATTTAGATGGTGGTTGTAATGAAGATATTAATTTAGATAAAAACCGTTCCGACCTTCAGAAGATAGAATTAATGCCACAGTATTTATCAAAGTTTGATAAATCGGATACAAAAACAGAATTATTTGGGCATACCTACGATGCACCTTTTGGAATTGCACCTGTGGGTTTACAAGGTTTAATGTGGCCAAATGCACCAGAAATTTTAGCAAAAGCAGCGTTTAACCATAACATTCCTTTTATTTTAAGTACGGTAACCACATCGAGTATAGAACGTATTGCAGAAATTACAGAAGGTAAATCTTGGTTTCAACTCTATCATCCTTCCGACGAAACCGTAAAACGCGACTTGTTAGACAGAGCCGCACATGCAGGCACAGACGTTTTAGTTATTTTAGCAGATGTGCCCACATTTGGTTACAGACCACGCAATGTAAGAAATCGTTTAGCAATGCCACCAAGCATGAATTTAAAAAATATTTTAGAAGTTTTTACAAAACTCGATTGGGCAATCCAAACGTTAATCTACGGACAACCAGCTTTTAAAACCATGGAAAAATACATGCCAAAAGGTTTAAATTTAAAAAAACTGGGGGAATTTATGGACAGTACGTTTTCTGGTCGTTTAAACGAAGACAGAATTACCTCTATTAGAGACCAATGGAAAGGAAAATTGGTAATAAAAGGCGTAGTTACCGAAGAAGATACGCAAAAAGCTATTAAATTAGGTGTCGATGGATTAATTGTCTCTAATCATGGAGGCAGACAATTAGACGCAGGACAATCTACTATTGTACCTATGACTAATTTGGCAGAAAAGTATAAAAAAGACCTAAAAATCATGGTAGATTCTGGCTTACGTTGTGGACCAGACATTGCAAGAGCTATGGCAAGTAGTGCAGATTTTACTTTTACGGGACGTAGTTTTATGTATGGTGTTTGTGCTTTAGGAAAAGAAGGTGGAAACTATACTATATCGTTAATGAAACGGGAATTTCAACAAGTAATGGAACAGGTGTGCTGCGAAAAAGTAACCGATTTACCACAATTTATTATTAAATAATTTTAAGCCAAAGTCTAGTTCTCAATAACTAAATTAAAACTCGACCCGAAATATTGAGAAAGAAAAACATACCGAAACCGAATTGACGGTTGGGGAATAATATTCTTGCATCTGAATTTACTAAATCTTGAAAACGAAATTGAATGCCGAATTAGGGAACCCCGAATTATGGGAATGGAAAATAATAGAAAGTAACGCTAGAAAAATAATAAACCGATTAAAAAAAATTACTAATTTTAGCTAAACGAAAGTTAGTTGCTCGTTTGCTAGCTTCTTCGGAAAATCTTCGCACACAAACACGCAAATTTCCTTATACATAAACGTTGTGTGTAATTATGACCCATCCTGAAATAAGGCTACATAATTTTTAATATTATGTGCAAAACGACAAACTACTTTACAGAAGATTATTTTTAATCGTTTTAATATTTTTATTGTTGCTAAATGACTTTTATTTAAAAGAATAATTCAATTTCGCTTTTACTTAAGCAAAAGAGATATAAGACAGAACATTATTGTAAAATTTATTTGATGAATTTTAAACAATTTTTAGTATTAATAATACTAACTTAAATGTGGGCATGTTTACATATTAATGTTTGCTTATGCAAACTTAGAAAGATTTCCATGTTAAAACCAAGAAAAAATGACAAAAGTTTCAAGCTATATTTTTGACATACGGTTGCTGTCTTTTAATGACTGCGCAGACCCTATGCACAAGCTTGTTCCTAACGTTGTTTACAATAAGCATTTTGTTCTTTCCTTCCTCGACCTTTCTAAGAAAATAAGCTCTGATATCGGGATCATGATTAATAGCAGCCAAAGCACTCATATGCAAGTGTTTTTTAAGTGTTCTGTTAGCCATAGGATGTATTCTGGACTTTCGATTAATGGAAGATCCGGAAGTGTATTCAAAAGGCACGACACCGCTGTAACAAGCCAGTTGTTTAGGATTGTCATAGCGCGTAAAGAAGTTTGTGAAAACGGTAAGATGAAGAGCCGTGATTTGACCAATCCCAGTCACAGAAGTCACCAAACCGACCGTTTTATTGAGTTTGTCATCAGAAAGAATCAGTTTTTTAATTTCAGCCTCAATACGTTTGATTTCATCTTCAAGATTTTTGTTAATCCTTTTCAGGTTTTTCCTGGCAAGTTTACCAATTTCAGGAGAAAAACGCTCAAGTTCATTAGGGTATTTATTGATATCAGCTCTAGTATTAACCAGCTTTTTTCTAATCTTAAGCAGTATCTTCATTTTTTCAAGAACTTCAGCAATAGGTTTATAAAGTTCCAATTCTGGGTAATTTTTAGATGCATAAAAAGCGATTCTTTTTGCATCAACTTTATCGTTTTTACCGCGCTGAAGACCAATACTCTTGGTGATCTTTATAGGCATTTCAACACAGAAATTGGCTTGTTTTTCAACGAGCTTGGCAATAATAAGCTTTCCGTACACACCTGTGTGTTCCATGCACATCAGCGTGTTGACCAAAGGGATTTTCTGATTTTTAAGAAGCCTAATAAAAGCATTAGTCCCTTTTTTAGTGTTTTCAAAAACGTAAGAGGTAGTCCTATCGTTTTCGATAATAGCTACATCAAAGCACTTTTTCGATATGTCAATACCGATAAAGTAGTTAAAGTTTTGTTTGTTCATAATAGATAAGATTTTAGATAAATGACCAGTATCCAGATAACCATCGAACCCCTGATAATAGGTCTAAAAACCTGAATTTCCATCTGATGCCGTTCCGGAGATAACTGATAAGGGCTTTTATCAAATAAAGTATAAGCCCGAAGCTTTGAATAGCGTATAATTCGCCCCTATCAGTTTGGTCACAGTTTATTATTATAGGGAGTATTCCCCGATAGAAAGTTAACAATTAAAGAAACTCACTAACATATAAATAATCCCTAAATAAAGCGTGTTTGTAAAACTAAGGGGTATAGCAAGAGGGTAACACGCTGCGCGATGTTACTAATTCATATTTTACTGATTTTCAGGTAATTAAAATAATATTATATGTTGCTGTTTCAATTTTTTGTAGTAAATTTAACTTTCACCTCAGTAAAATCAACGTTTCATTGTAACAATATCATAAATTATGGATGATTTTAATACCATTCGGTTAAAGAAGAAAACTATTGATAAATTTAAGAAATATTCTAAAAAAACAAGTCCTAGCTATTCTGAAACTTTGGATTTTATGATTGCTTTTTTTGAAGATAATGATCTATCTCCTTATGATACTTTAAACGAGAATATGACTTCTGTAACCAATAGAATTAATAAACGTATCGATGCTGTAATTACAATATTCAGAAATGTTGAAAAAACAAAACTCAAACCAACAAGGGAATTATTGGAGTCTTTATTTGCCAATGAAAAAGAAAAGAAACCTTTATTGGTAGAGCGCAAATTCTTAAGGATGTCTGGTCAAAAAATAAAAAACAAAGAGTTAGACTTTTACAGAGAGAATTATGAGAAATCTAACAAGAAATATCAGGATTTAAAACATAGCTTTAACAAACTTTTAAAACACACATCTTTTGTAAACAATACTTTTGGGAGTAATTACTATCGTATTAATATAGACCAAGAGAAATTTGAAGAAATTACTTCTAAACTATCCTAGTATTTACTTAATCCATAGAATGGATCTAATAATAGAATAATCAATACTGATTATACACATTATAAAGACTACCGCGCTCACTTCTGGTGAGCTTGCTGCATTTTTAAAGCTGTGGATTCTCCTCGCTTTAAACCTCTACTAATTTAAAAAAATCATTATTACCCAGCCTCTGAATCCACAGCTTTAAAAACGTTTGACTGGTTTATCGAATTTCGTTTTTTTCTTTCAAACCGCTCTAAAAGGTTATCGATATCCTCATTGATCTTTGTGTCCAGTACCCTAGCATAAATCTGGGTCGTTGATAATTTGGTATGCCCTAGTAGTTTAGATACTGTTTCTAATGGAACACCATTGGTAAGCATCACTGTAGTTGCAAAAGTATGTCTAGCAACGTGAAACGTAACGTTTTTATGAATCCTACAAGCTTCCATTATTTCCTTTAAATAACTATTGGCTTTTTGATTGGAACAAAGAGGTAATAATTTTGTTTCATTTGATAATTCAGAAATGTACTTATACTTCTCTATAATCTCCAATGCTTTTGGTAGTATCGGTATTTTAACTACCTCATTGGTCTTTTCTCTTTTAGTATGAATCCAATATTTATTATCCATTCTTTTTACTATTTGATGGATGGTTAGTTCCTTGACATCGATATAGGACAATCCTGTGTAACAAGAAAAGATAAAAATATCTTTGACTCGCTCTAATCGTTGTTGTTTGAAGTAAGTGTTTTCAAGAAGACCTAATTCACGTTCTGTTAAATATTGCCTATCGTATTTATCAAACTTTAATTGAAACTTTTGAAACGGATTTTTCACAATCCACTCCAGCTTAATAGATAGGTTTATTATTTTTTTTAAGCGCTCTAAATGTTTCATCACGCCATTATTGGCAAGCATCAGTTGCCTCTTTGAGTTTTTATAATTTCTTAAATAGTGCTCAAAGTCAGTTATAAAACGATAATTCAATTGTTTGAGATAAATATCGTCTGCCTTTATTTTTTCTTTTAAGAATTTGTTCAGGTACCTTTCTGTGGTGTAATAATTTTTCATCGTACCTTGTTTTAATACAGAATCCATATTAGTATTATGGTAAATTATTAACTCTTTTAATGTTTTCTGATGGTCATCTTCTCCTAAGTAACGCGCTTTAATAGAGTGGCTTGATACTATTTTAAACTCTTCTAACAATTGTTTATGACAATCTAGTAGTTTACCATATACATAGTCTAAATATCTATTTAAAATTTGAATTTTTGAAGAGCTTCCTCTTCCCCTATTCTTGAAAGAATTCCATTCCTGAACATTTACACACCTTTTCAGGCTGATTTCTGTCCGATTGCCATTAACTGTGATACGTGCATAAATTAATAACTTACTGGGGTTAGTGCGAGATTTTCTAGTGAAGAAAATAATGGAAAATGTGCTGTTTGTCTGCATTTTTATTGACTTTAGTTAAACAAATGTTTTGAAAAAACAAAAGTCAGATCATTCTTAAATGTTCTTTAAAACTACAACAATTCTGGTAATTGAGTGTTCACCGAATTGCACACCTTTTATATGGTTTTATTTGATATCGTTTGATATCAAATAAAATGAAAAACACTGAAAACCATACGATTAACAGTGTTTTGATACTACCTATTACTAGGTTCGTCGGGGTGGCAGAACTAAAAGCCATTCCCTAATATTTTAATTATCAATTAGTTATCCTAATTTTTCAAATACAGGTAACCGAATAGGTAACTTCTGCATTGATTTAATTTCATTTATTATGGCAAATATACTATAAAATATCTAATCTATTTTAGCTAATTCCACCCTAACTTTATGAATTATTTGAGATTGTTTCTAACAGTATTGTATCTTAAAAATTTACATAAACTTATCACTTATATATTAGCAATATGTTTTAATAGTAAATGCTTTTTCCAATTGAACATCTTTATGATATTTTGTAATAAGGAGCTAGCATTTATACAGACTAACTTTTCTTTAAATAGGTATTAATATATAGCCATTAATGAGCGTTCAACACACTAAAATAAAATCTAATTGTAGTCAATAAAAAAGTGATGCAAATCATCATTTTTTTTTAATCTACTACTATTTTTTCAATAGTTCTTTTAATGTTTTAGGATTCATCCGATATTTAAAAATTATAATCAAATAAATCTTGTTATTCTTTCTGTCTTCTTCTGTAAAATACAGCAACGTATTTGTGTACTATTCCTTTTCGAACACCCAACTTTTTATTTACAAATGGATAAACAACTAGCTTGTTCTTGACTTTTTCCAAAAAGGAGTTAGTTAAATCTTTAAAGTTTTTCATTTCTTTTTTTGTCCATCTCCATTCGAGATTTTCAAAAATTTGAATAGACAAGTGAACAATTATGATCCTTCCAGGATTATAATAAAAATATTAGAGTTTCATAGAGAAGACTTAGTTTTTCATTTTTAAAGGTATTTGTAAAACAATAAAATTCTTAAAAATCAAGATGACTTTTAAATTTTTCATTTAAATTAGAATTCTGTATTTGCTTAAAAAGAATACAATTATTTAATTAATCAACCCATTTCTAAAGGGTTTGAAATAGGTTATCTCTAACAATAGGTTTCTGGACAAAATCTACATACCCTCTTTTAAAACATTCTCTCTTTTCATCGGCCAAGGTATGTGCACTTTGCATTATAACTCTAACTCTTTGATTATTTTTATAATTTTGATAAGACTTCAATTCCTGATAGTTCTGGCATTCTAATATCTAACAAAATTAAATCAACTTGATGATGATGATTATTGCATAACGTTAGTGCTTCTTTACCATTATCTGCAAATATTACATTTATATTATAAATCTTTAATAACATTTTAAATAATAACAGAATCAACATGCTGTCTTCAGCTATTAAAATCGTTTTATTATTTAATATTTCTTAGTTATAATTCCTTACAAAATTTTGTCTTGAACTACTCAAAGAGATAGTCATAGGTATTGTAAAATAAAATGTGCTTCCTTTATTTCTTTGAGACTTAGCCCAAATTTCTTTTCCCATTAGCTCCACTATACCTCTACATTTTGACAACCCTAAACCAGTACCTCCAAGATCTACGTTTCAATTTTGATTTACCTGTCTGAACCGATCAAAAACACTATCTAAATCAATAGATGGTATCCCGATTCCATTATCCTCGATGTAGAATTTAACAAATTCATTCTCCACAGTAAACCCGAAATTAATAACGTCATGATCTGAAAATTTGATAGCGTATTTGACAAATTTATAAGTACGTACTCTAATCCAAATCGGTTTGTTCTTATATGTAAATCTTCGTGATTTTCTGGAATAGGATAATTTACTTCTAAATGATCTTTATCCCTATACAACTTCACATGGCTGTAGATCTTATGAATACTTTCTAAAAGCTCAACAATATTGCAATCGCCATATTCGATTTTAAGTTTATTCGTCTCTATTTTAGATATATCAATGATATCATCAATGAGGTTTATAAGCTGTTTTGAATTATTATCAATAATATTTAAAAACTCAATGCTTTCTTTTTTTTTAACAATGCCATTTTTTAGCAATTCTGAAAATCCTATAATGCTCGTTAATGGTGTACGTATTTCATGACTAATGTTTACTAAAAATTAATCTTTATGAGTATTAGCAGTAGCCGCATCTTTTTTAGCATTTAATAATTCTTCTTCGTTTTTCTGTTTTGTTATATCTTGAACGGATCCCTTAAAATTGTTGAAAGTTTGTCTTCATTACTAATTAGCTCTCCTTTTATCCATCACCATCGTGCACTATCATCTTCAGCTTTTATTTTAATTTCGAGTTCAAAAGGTGCAGATGTTCTTAAGGTACTGTCAATCGCTCTGGTGAGAATAAGCCAATCCCTTTTATAATAACATTTCGAGTTTTCTTCAAAATTCGGTGGAGCTATATCAAAAGCTCATTTAAATATTCTATATATTTCTTTTGACCATGACGTATTTCTTGATGTTATATTTAAAATCCAATAAAAGGTGATTCAATAAAACCCATGAAAGATGGCTCATTTCTTATTGGAAAGTTTGTTGAAAATAGAGACGGAATTAAAACTGGTAAGACATATATCTTAGTAACAGTTAATGATGGATGGTATATAAGCGTATCATAAATAATATCGATTTAAATGGATCTCTTTTATTAACGTCAGACAATAAATTCTATCATGATTATATTGTGCCATTTGATGAAGTATTAGAGTTATGGGAATTTGCATGTAGTATTAATACCCAGGAATATGACGAAAAGGAGTTAAAATAAGTAGCATTTTATCTATCTTCATTGCCCTTCGTATTGAACTTGAATCTTTAGTAAAACATTTAAAAAGTTAAATTTACCTTTATTAATAAAGGATTAAACTATAAATTTTTATTAAATAATCAAATGAGCATAATTATGTTTTATATGCATCAGTAAAAAGGTAAATCTTGAGTTAATTTTAGATTATCAAAAATTGATGATAGCAGTGAGCATCAAATTTCTTACTGTATTAAAAATATAATTATGTCACTATTTAAAGAAAGTACTGTAAACAAACTAAATGACCTTATTGAAAAAGCCTATGATGCTGAAAAGGGATTTAAAAAAGCCTCTAATCATGTTGAGAGCCCTAGGTTAAAACACTTTTTTATTGAAAAAGCAAGAGAAAGAAGTGGTTATATAAATGAATTATCAAGTACCCTTAGAAAACAAGGTATGGAAGTAACTGAGAATGATGGTAGTACTTTTGGAGCACTTCATAGGGCTTGGATAGATACGAAAGCTCTTTTCTCTATGGATAATGATGAATCTATGTTAGAGGAAGTTAGAAATGGTGAAAAAGCTGCCATTGATGATTATGACGACATACTTGATAATTGTGAATTGAATCCAACTACCAGAGATGTTCTTCTTAAACAAAAGATTGCTATCCAAGCAAGTCATGATAAAGCTGACTACCTAGAAGATATACATTAAAAAGCATTATAGCATATATAATTAGTTAGTTCAGTGTTTAAGAGTTTAGGTTGGCTTGTTTCGATCTGAACTCTATTTTTTTTACAAAGAATTATAATTCGAAACTACTATGATAGAATCAAGCGAATATACCTTTAGCCTTTTCAAGATTTTATTTGGTGATTACTCATTGTTAATATATGCGGAGATCTTGATACGGGTAATTATAATTATGTGTTACACATTGTTACTGATCCGCTGGATTGGGAAACGTGCAGTAGGCGGTTTGGATAGTGCAGATATTCTTTTAATTATAGCCATGGGAAGTTCTGTTGGAGATTCTATGCTTTATCCAACTATACCATTATCTGTGGCCATGGCTGTATTAACAATAATTGCTGCATTTCAAAAGATATACGTTTACTTGGGTATCGAATATGAATCTGTTAGAAAATTAACCCATCCACAAGTTGTTAAAATAGTAGAGAATGGAAAATTGTTAAACGATAATTTAACAACTGATGAAATTGATAAAAATGAAGTATTTATGTTATTAAGGCAATCTGGAATTGAGTATTTATCTGAAGTTGAGCATGCCTACTATGAACAATCTGGACAACTTAGTATCTACAAATTTGAAAAACCTATTTTAGAAAATTCCATATTACCTGAGTACATAGAAAATTTAAAATTCAAAGATTAACAGTTTACTTAACAAAGAATCACATGAATTTCATTTTTTTTAATCACATTCAAATATGTTCTAAATTTTTTTCACATAAGTCATTTCAGCTAGAAAAAATTTTAATTAAGCTATTAGCATTGGCACATTATCAAGAAATTAGTTGACAATTTAAAAGCATTAATATTACCAAGTATTCTTTAGACCTTATATTATGAAAAAAAATAAAACCAATACGAATCAAAAAATAAAAGACTTAGAGCAATATGAGAAAGATGCTCGTGGTAAAGTGATGACTACAAATCAAGGACTTAAAGTTAATGATACAAATAATTCACTAAAATCTGGGGAACGAGGGTCTACTTTATTAGAAGATTTTTTGCTTAGAGAAAAAATAACTCATTTTGATCATGAGCGTATTCCCGAACGTATTGTTCATGCCAGAGGTAGTGCAGCACATGGCGTTTTTGAATTGTATGATAGTATTGAAAAATACAGTAAAGCTGGAATATTTACAGACACTGATAGAAAAACACCTGTCTTTGCTAGATTTTCAACTGTTGCTGGCTCAAAAGGCTCGCCCGATTTAGCTAGAGATGTTCGAGGATTTGCGGTAAAATTCTATACAGAAGAAGGGACTTGGGATTTAGTAGGTAATAATATGCCCATTTTTTTTATACAAGATGCTATGAAATTTCCTGATTTAATTCATGCTGTTAAACCAGAACCTAATAATGAAATTCCTCAAGCGGCCTCTGCACACGATACCTTTTATGATTTTATATCACGTACAACAGAAACTTTACATAACCAAATATGGGTTATGAGTGATCGAGCTATTCCTCGCAGCTTGCGGATGATGGAGGGGTTTGGAATCCACACATTTAGATTAATTAATAAAGATGGAGATTCGCATTTTGTAAAATTTCATTGGAAACCTAAATTAGGTGTTCATTCCGTAACATGGGGTGAAGCCGTAAAAATTAATGGTGCAGATCCTGATTTTCACAGAAGAGACCTTTGGGATGCCATTGATGCAGGACAATTTCCAGAATGGGAATTAGGGATTCAAATTGTGCCACAACAGGACGAACATAAATTTGAATTTGACTTGTTAGATCCTACAAAATTAATTCCAGAAGAAATGGTGCCAGTGGAGATTATTGGTAAAATGACACTTAATAGAAATCCAGAAAACTTTTTTGCAGAAACTGAACAAGTCGCATTTTTACCTGGACATATTGTCCCTGGTATCGATTTTACAAATGATCCACTACTACAAGGACGTTTATTTTCTTATAGAGATACGCAACTATCACGTTTAGGAAGTCCAAATTTTCATCAAATCCCAATTAATCGCCCTTTAGTAAATACTCATAATAATCAACGTGATGGTCATATGCAAATGGATATTTCTAAAGGCCAGACTTCATATTTCCCAAATTCACTAGGTGGTGGTTGCCCACATTTGGCTAAAATGGCTGAAGGTGCATTTACATCCTATGAGGAACGAATTGATGCTAAAAAAATTAGAACACGCTCGGAAAGCTTTAACGACCACTTTTCACAACCCGCCTTATTTTATAGGAGTCTAGCAATATGGGAACAAAAACATATTATGGATGCTTATACTTTCGAATTAGGAAAATGTAAACACAAATACATTAAAGAGCGTATGTTATTTGTCATTTCGCAAATTGATTCAGAATTAGCTAAAAAAGTAGCAGATGGCCTTGGGCTTAAAGTTCCTAAAAGCATAGAAGAACCTCTTAATCAAGCGATTGGTGCTGATGCCAATGTTAAAAATCAACAGCCATCCAAAAAGAAAAATTATTTGGATAAAGCTCCTACTCTTAGTCAGTCAAATACAAAATTCGATAGTATTTCGACGCGACAAATTGCGGTTTTAGCAGCCGATGGGTTTTCAATGAGTGATTTTAAAATAATGAAAAAAGCTTTGGAAAAAGAAGGTGCCATATGTAAAATTATAGCACCACATGGAGGCACTATAAAATGTGTTGAAGGTATGGAACATGAAGTTGATGCAGCTATCATGACTACGGAAAGTGTACTTTTTGATGCTGTTTACATTCCTGGTGGTAAAAAGTCTATAGATGCTTTAATGAAAGAAACTAAATTTATAAAGTTTGTAAATGAAGCTTTCAAACATTGCAAAGCTATAGCTTTTGATAAAGATGTTGAAGATTTTTTAATGACTACATACGTATCTGATTTTAAAGATGATAAAGCTATTATTATTAATGAGAAACCTCAAATATTTATTGAGGCTATTTCAAAACATCGTAATTGGGATAGAATAGATGTAGCAAACAAAATTCCCGCGTAGAAGTAAATTGTTATTAAATTAAGTAATCTAATTTAAAGTTCTCATATTTTAAGGGAAATATAAAAGATTTAAAATTCAGATTTTCATAACTTTAATTAATGAAATATTTAAGCGCTAAAAGGTCAACCGAAAGGTTGGCTTTTTTTATTAAGATAATCTGACATTTTTCAAAGCTATATTTTATTTATAATTATTTCATTAATTATAAATTGTCCAATTAATTTCTACCTCCAATTCAAAATACTGTTATTTAAGCTAAACTATAACTGTTTATAGCAAGTCACATACAATCAACCTCAATAATTTTGTGTAAACCAAAAACTTTAAATATTAAGAAAAAAATTATATTCATATTTACATTTTTATTTACGGCCTATGCAACATATGCAACATCTACTCAAATAGAAATCGATACCTCCACGATAAATTCACAGTTTTTTATTGCTATTATCTCTGGTGTATTGTTAGCTCTTGTATTTCAAATTATTTTAACTGCGCTCTCTGTTGCCTTAGGTATTTCAATGGTTGGCAACCTAAAAGAAGCTTATGTGAAAAATAAAGTTAATCCTGATAATATTAGTAATGAAAATTACAATTTTAATCAAGATTATGGTAAAATTGGAGTTTCAACTGGTGTCAAAGTAAGTTCAGCTTTCGGTATCTGGAGTTTGTTAACGACTGCGATCTCATTGTTCGGTGCTTCGGCTTTAGCGCTTAATCTAAGTTTTTTTGGTAACGTTGCTTCAAACTTAACAGTAGCTTTGGTTATATGGGCTTTGTTTTTTTTAATATTATTTTATTTAGAAACTAGAATCGTTAATACAGTAATTGGTGGTTTAGTTACTACTGCTACCTCTGGTTTAAAATCTACTGCTAATATGGTTCAGAGTTTATTTGCTTCGTCTAGAGAGAAGAAAGTAGAAAATATGGTTGGTTCTACCATAGATAAAATTAGAAAAGAATTTGATGTTAATTTGAACACTTCAGAACTTACAAAAACATTAGATAAATTTCTGAATAAAGTGGACAATAAACTACCAAGTTATGATACTTTAAAAAGCGACCTTGAAAAAATTGCCAAGAGTAGTAAAAGTAAAAATACAGCAGGTAAGTATATGGCTATTCAACAAGTATTGACTAAAGCGATTGATGAAGCTGGTAACTCCAAGAATTTATCTTCAAAAGGAAAAGTTGGTCAACTCAAGAATATTTTAACCGATTTAAAGAGCGCATATTCTAGCAATAGTTCCACAGCTGAAGGTATCAAAGATATTATTACAGATTACACATCTTTAGAAAAACAGCAAATTGACGATAAAATTTCAGAATTAAAAGATTACATTTCTAACGCTACTCCAAAGCATTTTTCAAAAGACGCTTTAAATGAGGATTTTAATAAGATATTAACTGATCCAAAATCTGCGGGAGCTGTATTATCTTCAAAATTTGAAAATTTTAATAAAGACAAAATTTTTGAAGTTTTATCTAATAATACTAGATTAGATAAGAGTGAATTACATTCTTACGCAGATAAAGTTGTCAATACTATTTCAAATGCGAGAAAAATAATTGAAGAAAATGATTTAAATACAATTAAAACAAACGCCGATAAATCAATTGGAGATTTCTTTAATAGTACGAACCGAGATGAATTAGACTATGACGATTTAAAAAGTGATTTAAATGCCATTTATGACAATCCGAAAGATTCAATATCTATAATAAAATCTAGATTGAATAAAGTGGACGCCGACACAATAAAAGCAATCGTAACTAATAATAAGTACATTAATGAAGATCAGATTGATAACATTTCTTCTCAAATTAATAGTACAATTGATAGCCTAAAATCTAAATTTTCTTCTATTGAGCACAAGGCTCATGAACAATTAAAGATGGCAAAGCGGAAAGCTGTTATTAAAGCTGAGCATGCAAGAGCCACTGCCGCTTCAGCAGCCTGGTGGTTGGTAATTACTGTTGTACTTTCAGCAGGAGCATCTATGTTAGGCGCGTGGATAGACTTATAATTAAGTATCTCTATTTTTAAAATGTTTAATAGGGTGCCTCGTATAAGGTATCCTATTTTTTTTGATAGTATTTATTTCTATTATTATTTGGTATTAACTAAAACTAGAACTTATGATTAATTTTTTAAACTTAAATATTGACATTAAATTTACTACAAAAATGAAAGTTTGAAAGACTTCACGAGACATAAATGACTATTTTATATAATGTTTTATTCAGTTATTAAAGAAATATGCTCATCTTAATTCTCATAGGCCTATTTTGTATATTCTTGATTTCAGTAAGATTGACTTAAAATAACTTCATTATACTTATGGATTAACATAAACGTATCGGTGTAGATAAAAACTACAGCGAAAATGAGATAAAAAGGCGTATAGAAAGCTGTCCCGCAAATACCCCCTGATATAAATCATAGTAGTAAAAAAGCTGAGATTAAAATTAAAGTAATTGACGAGGCTAACAAAATTTTAATTAATCCAGAACATTGAAAGTAATACCTTAAATTTAAGAAAGACTTATAGACTCGTCGTATAACTATGACTTAATATAAGTTCAAATATCTAAGCATTCACAAAATAGCGATGTTAGTAGAATTTGAAAACTAATGCGTTTGCATTTTGATTTAGAGATTAATTATGACGGATTAGATGTTATTGGTCGTCTATCGTCTTAAGTATTCGCCTTAGAGTGTAAAGTTATTCTTATTTAGAATAAATTAGAATTTTACCAGTAAAATAGAACATTTTTAATAAATCATATTCCTACCTTCTTATCTCGATCAATAATTTTCAAAAAATTCGACGCTATGATACTGTCTAGTTTTCACGAACAAAAGTATTTATGAATTAGACAAGGTAATTGTATTAATTTTGCAAAAAACGCCTAGGTTTTTCGTGCTAAATTTAATTGCTTATGTAGGATTAATAAAATATGCAAATTTTCCTTTTAAAGAGCGTATATTTATAATGTTCAATTAATGCATTATACTTTCAAACTTAAATCTAAATTCATGAAAATCTGTAAAGTAAATTCTCTCCCTCTAAAAGAAGTTATAGAAAGTTTGGCAGAATGTTTAGATGTGGGTTTTAGCGAAAGTTGTGGTGAATATTTTTTAAATATTCCAGAAAACTACGGAAAAGGGCAAATAAGAGGTATTAATTTCGACAACGGTTTAGGCATCATAATTTATCAATGCGAATTTATTGAGGATATAAGAATCGATTTTACTGTTGATGATGTGCATCCTATAAAGTATATCTATTCAGTCGAAGGACCAATAAATCATCGCTTCGAAAATGAAAATATTACACATAAACTAGAACAATATAAATGTGCTATTGTCGCTAGTGAGAGTAATAATGGACATATACTATCCTTTAACAAAAATGTACCCATTGAAGTCGTTAGCCTCGAGATTGACAGACGAAAGTTTTTAAGTAATGTTACCTGTGAAATTAATGATATGCTGAGTGAGCTAAAGTCGTTATATGAGGATGTAAATGCTAAAAAAACGTTTTACCACGAAGGATTTTACGGTATCGAGTTTAAAACGTTATTAGCGAATATTTCTAAATATGAAGACAGTAAATTAATTCGTAAATTTTTTCTTCAAAGTATTGGCCTTGAAATATTTGTTAACCAATTATTGCAATTTGGGGATGATAAGTTAAATGAATCTGACAAATCAATCCTTAGAGTCAATGAGTTAAATCGAGTTGAGAATATATCTGAATATATAACTAAAAATATAGATAAAGATTTATCGGTTTCTAAACTATCAAGATTAACTGCTCTCAACCCTAATAAACTTCAATCTGCCTTTAAATATTTATTTAATAATACGGTTAATGAATATGTAACTAATACTAGGCTAGCTATATCTCGCGAATTATTAAAAGAAGAAGAACTTACCGTTTCAGAGGTTGTTCTTAGAATTGGCTTTAAGAGTTACAGCTATTTTTCTAAGATATTCAAAGAAAAATATAATATGAGCCCAAGTACCTATAAAGAATCAAAGAACTAACATTTAGTTATTTGAGCTAGAGGTAAATTTCATCGAGATATCGGTTGGAACAAACTATCCTTAATTTTGTTAATGCAATTAAATATTACATTAATCATTTTAAGTTTATACTACCATGTTTTCTGATTTTTTAATCGATTTTTTCTGTATTATCCTCACCGTTAATTTATTAGGAATAGCACTACTTAGTGCCTTAAGAATCTATTTTATTCAAAAATCTTCAAGATCTAATTTTTTCAAATTAGAAACTAATGAACCTCTAATTAGTATTCATTTTGCAATTTGTAATGAACCCCCAGAAATGGTTTTAGAAACTCTTAAATCATTTGTTGGTCTCAACTACTCAAATTTTGAAGTGATCATAATATCTAATAATACTTCCAACGAAAAATCGTGGAAACCTATAAAATCATTTTCAAAGTCAATACCAAATTTTAAATTCTTCCACTACGATAAGGTAAAAGGTTATAAAGCTGGCGCACTTAATATCGCGCTTACTAAAATGAATCCTGATTCAAAATATATTTTTACTGTTGATTCCGATTACAAGTTAGATACTGATGCTCTTAAGGTATGCATAGGAAGTATTGAAAGTAGGGAATTAGATGTTCTACAATTCCCTCAAGATTACAGTAATGTCTGTAGTAATACCGATGGGCTTCAAGTAAATTACAAACATTATTTCGAATGTTATCTCTCTGCAATGGATAGTGAGAAATTTGGTTTGCCAACAGGTACCTTAACACTAGTAAAAGCTATAGTTTTTGAGAAAGGTCACAGATGGCCTACTGAAACGATAACTGAAGATGCACATTTTGGTGTTGAACTATTAAGTAGCAATTTTAAAATTGGCTACTGTAATATTAGTATAGGTAAAGGAACTATGCCAACAAACGTTTCTGATTATAGTAAACAATTTAAAAGATGGATTTTTGGTAATTTTCAGACATTAATTCTTAGTCTTAATAATAAAGGTATTAATGTCAAAAATAAATTAAGATTATTTACAATGCTGACAGCTTGGATTAATTTTTTAGCGATTCCGATAGTATTATCATTCATCTCTATCCCTTTTATTATCACTGAAGCAGAACATATTAATATGGTTTATATGTTGATCATTATATCCTTATTTTTTCATGGACTCACTCAGTTGTATATATTAAAAGTGACCTCTAAAAATGAATTTAGAAAAACTATAAATGCTATGCTTGTTCATATTAGCACTTTAGAAATTGGATCGTTTCATTGGATTGGTTATTATATAAATTCAAAAAAACCATTTCATAGAACAAATAAATTTTTAACGATAGATGGATTGTCGTTCAGTTTCTTTCTCGCGCCTATACTTCTTGTTTTAGGATCAATAGTTTGCCTGTTATTTGAATCTAAGTTAATTGGTCTGTCGTTATTAGTTATTTCAATAATTGGCTTATTAGGTAAGCTTCAGTTAGTTAGAGAACTATTCTATTCTAAATTTAATTTATTTAAAACAGACAAATTATGAAAATAGGTATAATAGCACACGATGCGCACCCGATTTGTGAACCTTTTGAAGGTGGCTTAGAGATGATAACGTATCTTCTTGTTGATGAATTAGTCCGTAGAGGTCATCAAGTCACTACCCTTTGTAATGAAGGTTCTCAATTGAGTGGAAATATGGTCTTCTATTTAGATTCTCAGAATATTGGAATGAATAAACTGGATCGATCACCATTAGCTGAATTTGGTAAATTTTTTAAGTCTGCTACAGAATTTCTAAATAATAATTTTGATGTTATCCATAATAATTCCCTAACGCATCACGCCATTGTATTAGGTCAATTATGTCATATCCCTTTTATAACTTCTTTTCACACACCTATCTTCGATAATCTTAGTGTAGGTATACAAGCAGTCAACAAAAATCCGAATCAAGTATTTACAGCCGTTAGTAATAGTCTGCGAAGAGCTTACGAAGACCATTTACCTGAGGTCATGACAATATATAATGGCATTGATTTAGACCATTGGAAAACGGCGTATTCTAAAAAGGATTATTATTCATGGTGTGGTCGTATTTGTGAAGAAAAAGGTTTAAGGGAAACAATGGACTTGTGTCATCAAAACAATATAAAGCTCAAATTTGCTGGACCTATATCTAATTCTAGTTATTTTGAAAATTTTATAGAACCAAGATTACAGAGCTATGATAACTGCGAATATATAGGTCATTTAAATCAACATGGGATTAATAGTTTGCTAGCGAGTTCTAAAGCCTTTATCTTTTCAAGTATTTGGGAAGAGCCATATGGTTTGGTTATTGCAGAAGCACTAGCATCTGGTACTCCTGTTATCGCAAATGATATAGGAGCTGCTAGCGAGATCGTTACTAATCAGTGTGGAATTTTATTTAACCTAAAAAGTCAAGAATCCTTTTCTTCTGCGCTTTTAGAAATTAATAAAATTACCAGTGAGAATTGTAGGCAAAGAGCTGAATCTTTTTGTTCCCACAAAAAAATGGTTAGTGATTATGAGGTATTATATTTATCAGTTTCAGAATCTAAAGCAGTTTTATTATGATTGCATATTATGCGCATAAACATGGATTTGGACACAGCAATTCAGCCCAACAGTTTTGTAAGCTCTTTCGTAAAAAAGCTTTAGTAATAACATCTTCGAAATTCGATTTCGATGAGGCGATAGATGTCATAAAAATTTGTAATGAAGATACCTTATATCCCGAATACCTAAGGACTTCATATAATTTACCAAGATACGCACACTATTTGCCAAAGTCTGTAGATAAAATATTGCATCGAAATTTTCAGATCTTGGAGACATGTATATCCGATAATATTCGATTTGCGTTAGTTGATGTTAGTGTAGAAACAGCAATTCAATTCAGAATTTCAGGTATTCCTTATGCTTATCATAAAATGCTTGGTAATAGAAAAGATCTAGCTCATCAACTCGCTTATGAATCTTCTGAGTTCTTGTTTGCCTACTATCCAAAAGTGTTGGAGTATTCTATAGATAATCATTATGCACATAAAACCTACTATTTGGGTTTTATTTCTCGATTTAAATTTAGAAATGTGATCGAAAAAAAATTTAAAAATAAAAGCGATAATTTGAAAGTTCTGCTACTTACAGGTCATGGTGGAACTAAATTGACATCAGAACGTCTTAAAATAATATATCAACAGAATTACAAACATAAATTTACAGTCATTGGAAAACGTCAACCGATTGCTTTCTTCAATGTAAACCAAATTGATTTCACAAATAACTTAGAACGTTTATTTGAAGATCATGATATTATTATTTCTTCTTGTGGTCTCAATTTGACGGCAGAGATTCTATCGGTTAAAAATAAATTTATTGCATTTCCAGAAGACCGACCATACAAAGAGCAAAAAGCTATTTTAGACGGATTAGTTAAAAATAGTTTAGCTGTTGAGTTGAATATGAATGATATTGAATTATCAATTGAGGCATTAATCAAACTTCCAATAAATAAGAACTTGGAGTCCTATTTTGGAAGTATGAATCATTTCAAAAAAATAAAAGAATTAAAAAAATACTTATGAGACCAAATCAAATTTCTGTTGTCATTGTATTTCATGGTAGGCAAAAACACTTGCTTAACGTGTTAAAAGGTTTAGAAAATGGTAAGGTAATTCCAGAAGAGGTTATTTTGATAGAAATTAATATAACTAAAACTTTACTTCCTGAATTTATTTTAGATATTCAACATTTTCTCATTAATGACTACGATTCTTCAAATCTACCTATAGCCAAGGCCAGAAACGTTGGTGCAAGCTTAGCAAGTTTTGATACCCTTGTTTTCTTAGATGTGGATTGTATACCGTCGTTTGGATTTATCAAAAACATTAAAAAATTTAAATTAGATAACCATTCGTTATATATGTGTAAGCCCTTATATTTACTAAATTCAGTAAATAATGCAGAGACATTTGAATTTACTAAAAATGCTATAGAGCACCCTGCAAGACCAAAATATGTAGTGACCTTTCAAACTAAAGATTACGGTATGTTTTGGAGTCTTTGCTTCTTTATATCTACTATTTTGTTTTCCGAAATTGGAGGATTTGATGAGAATTATAAAGGTTATGGAGCGGAGGATACGGACTTTTCATTTAAATGCCGATTTTTAAATATCCCATTTTATCTTACAACACATAAAGTATATCATCAACAACATAGCTTTATGCGACCACCTTTAAATGCCATTACAGCTATTGTAAATAATAGCAATTATTTCCATTCGAAATGGTCTGTTTGGCCAATGACAAACCACTTAGAAAAATTCAAAAAGATGAATTTCATTGATTGGTCTAATAAAAAAAGAGATGAAATTAAGTTAATAAGACTTCCTGACGACACCAGTGTTCAAAACGCTTTAATTAGTAATGAACGTTATGCTTAATAGTATGGTTAACTTAAATATTATTAGTAATTTATTGAGTGTAGTCCTGATCGTTACATTGCCTCTGCAATTAGCTGGTGTAATACTTTCTGGAAAGAATGTTTCATTTCCATCATCCGTTTTCTTTACCGTTTGCATGATTTCAAGATTTTGGATATCCTTTAATTTATATTCTATCAATTGGCATATTTTTATTCCACTTAGAATTTTTTTTATATTAAGTTAATTCTTATCACTTGAACTTAAATCTGATAAGAAAATAAAAGCTATAAAATTTAGAAATTTATAATTTTTAACAAAATTGTATTAACTAATTATATTAATAAAATACAAATTATTTTGAATTTAACAAATGCCCTCAGCTTTATAGAATCAAAACCGTATGAATTTCCCGAAGAGGCTTTTAAAATTCTACGTAAAAACAATTTGATGCAACTTCCAAGATTTAGAAAACTTGAAGTATTGAATGAATCTTTCAATGAAACAAAAATTATTATAGAGAATTTGATTAGTGTCGGATGTGCAGATCTTGCTGTAGGACGGATTTACGAAGGTCATATAAATGCACTACTGATTATTGATATCTACGGAACTGAAGAACAAAAGAATACTTATTTTAATGATGCTAAAGAAGGTAAAATTTTTGGAGTATGGAATACAGAGCGTCTCTTTGAAGCCTTGAGTTATAAAATGAATTTAGATAACTTTGATCTAAAGGGAGCAAAAACATTCTGCTCGGGAAGTTTAAATATTTTGAGACCCTTAATTACTGCGAATGATACCCAAGGAAAGCAAATGTTTATTCTTAGACTTGAAGATTATCCAGAATTGCAGGAAGATTGCACTTTATGGCAAGTTGTAGGTATGGAATCGACAGTAAGTCATCGAATAGACTTTTCTAATATAAAAGTTCAAAAAGGACAACGAATTGGTCTTTGTAACGACTATGATCGAGAACCTATAATTTCTACGGGGGCTATCCGCTTTGCAGCTGTTCAATTTGGCTGTGCTAAAGCCATTGTAGAAATAACTTTAAATCATCTTAGACGAAATGGGCGTATTTCCAATTCTATCCAGAATTCAAGAATAGCAGACTTTGGAATTCTATTGCAAACTGGGCAACTTTGGTTTGATGGATATCATAATTTAAATAGCACCAATCATGATAAACATATAAACTATGTGAATATGTTAAGAACCGATATACTGAGAATATGTGAAAGCATTTTAAGTCTCTCTGAAAGAGCAATTGGCATTCAAGGATTTTTAAAACATCATCCCTTTGAAAAGAAATTTAGAGATTTAAAGGTTTATTTAAAGCAACCGAATCCTGATTTAGTTCACAAAAAAATTGGCCAATATTACAGCACTCATGGTTACGATGAATAAATCCAAAAATCATATCGACGAAAATAATCTATTATCTGCACCACTGCTAAATGCTTCTGGATTAGCACAGGATATTGGTCGTACATTAATAGTTGCTCCCCATCCAGATGATGAGGCTTTAGGTTGTGGTGGACTAATAGCTTTATTAAACTCTCAGGATGCTGAAGTTCATATAGTATTTGTAACCAATGGTGGTGCATCACACCCAAATTCTAATGCTTACAGCACATTTAAGCTTCAAGAATTACGGAAATTAGAAGCCATAAGCTCTTGTCTATCATTAGGTGTTAGAAAAGACAATATTCATTTTATGGAACTTAAAGACTCAAAGTTGCACGAACTAAAAGAATATGATAAAAGTGAATTTTCAAAACGCCTAAACTCAATTTTTAAAAGTTGTCATTTTGATTCTATAGTTGTTACCTGGCGTAGAGATGCCCATAGCGATCATCGAGAAACTTATAAATTATGCCAAACTTTCATTAAACAGCTTAAGAGACCTATACAGATTATTGAATATCCTATTTGGCTTTGGAAAAATGGAAAAATATCAGACTGGCCAAAATATAACGAAGTAGAACCGTTTAGGTTAAATATAGAAAATGCTTTAGAGACTAAATTAAACGCCATTCAGCAACATAAGTCACAAACAACACGAATGATAAGTGATGATCCGGAAGGTTTTATTCTAACACCTGAATTACTGAAACCGTTTTTAGGTAACTATGAATACTACTTATTTACTCTAGATTCGACCAAACCTACCTTAGACAAGGAGTATTTTAGGTATTTATATACCAAATCACACGATCCTTGGAATTTTAGGACCAGTAATTACGAGCGAAAAAAGTATTTAAAGACCTTAAAATATTTAAAATATTATCGATTTGAGAATGTATTAGAAATTGGTTGTTCTATTGGTGAGCATTCTAATTTATTAGCAAGACATTGTAATCATCTTGTATCAATTGATATTAGTTTAGAAGCTATTAATAATGCAAAGAATAAGTACGGAAACAGGGACATCGAATTTAAAGTATGGAATATTACCGAGGGCTTGCCTAAAGGAAATTTCGATTTAGTGACTATGTGTGAAGTAGGTTATTATCTAGAGAAAAAAGACTTAATTGCTTTATATTCAAGGATTAATAAGCAATTAAATCTGAAAGGTTTCTTACTTTTGGTTCACTGGACTTCTTATGTGCGTGACTATCCACTAACTGGCAGACAGGTTCATCAGATATTTGAAAATCTAAATATTGCAGAAAATAAATATTCTAAGATAGACACATTTATTCATCCATCCTATGAACTGGTGCTTTGGCAGAAAGCGAAGCTCTAACAGTTTCTATGTAATTATCAAGGCTTTTGTTAACAATAAAGATATTTTCAACAGGAAACATTTCTCTCCACTTTTTATTAGATGCTAATTCTATGTCTAATTTTAAAATCATCTGTTCGAAAATTGATGCGTTTTTAAACATTTTTTCAATACTATTGAGCTTTAAAAAACTGATTTCCGAAATTTGGTGTAGCAAATCTTTATTATATTCAGAAAACAATTCGACTGTTTTTTTAAAAATATAAAATTTTCTTTTTAAGGCTTCCACGTCTTCAACATTATATAATATATTATGTTTAGACCAATTATTTAATTCCGATCCTAGCCCCATTTCAGTTTTTGATAACAATCTTCCGGAAGTTTCGACCACAACCTCATTATCATGCTTAATAATATAACCAAATGATTTTACAAGTTTATACAATGCTATGTCCTCTAAAAATCCAACTGGCGGTATTCCATTTACTGATAAATAAACACTTTTCCGCAATGCCAAACTAGGGCCAGAATTATTGGAATGTTTAGGCCAAGGGTCATTTTTACAAGGAATTATAAAAGATTCAAGTTCTGTTATTAATAAATTGTATTTCTGCTTAGCTTTCAATAATTCAATCACGCTTTTATCGAGTTCTGCTGTATTCACTAATATTTTGCCGCAAACCATATCAACATTTCTAGATTGGGTTAGCGTATTATATAGCCAATTTGGTTCTGGTATCGTATCTGCATCTGTAGTAATAACCCAACCATCACCCCCAACTAAACGATGTGCACTTACATCCAATAATATGCGTCTGGCTGTACCAACATTATTTAAAGTTTTGGAATCAAGTTTCAAAACATTTAGATTATAATTTGCATATTTTATTTTAAATTCTAGAGCACTTTCATAAGTTTTATCATTACAGTTGTGGCATAAAACGGTAATTTCATAAAGATTTTTATCTATCGATTCTCCTTTATTGTCTTTTTGATTTATTATAGCTTTTAATGTTTTCAGTAAATAGTTTTCTTCATTTTTTGCAGGTATGGTTATACAAACTTTTAATTCTTTACTAGCAGTTTCCAATACATTCTTAAATATTGTAGTCTGTTTTTCAATATCTTGATATAATCTCTCTTGTAATACTTTCATTTTAAATTAAGATCCAAAAATTTAAATATAATTTTAAACAACAGAATTGTAATAAATAATAAAAAAAAAATAATTTTGGCCTTACTAACACAGCAATTTCAAAACATAAAAATTCATTATGTCTCTATAGTTTTTTGAATTCGACTTATCGAGCGTGACCATTTATTATATACTTCTATGGGGTTGGGGTATTCTGATTTTTCAGAAAGGTCTTTGAAAATCCAAGGTGCGTGAATTCTGTTATCTTCAATACGGTTAAGCTCAGGAATCCATTTGGCAATATATTCGTTAGCGTTATATTTTAAACTTTGATGTACTGGGTTCGTATAGTAAATTTCAAAAGCTTGCATATGCCAATTCATCCAATTAGCACTAACATCGTAATCAATTAATTTACTTTCAAAATAAGCAGAGCCCCAAGTCCAATCTATATTTAAATCATGTACAAAGTAACTAGCGCAATTTACACGACCTCTATTACTCATATAACCTGTTTGATTGAGTTGTCTTATATGAGCATCAATAAATGGAATTCCTGTTTTTCCATCCATCCATCTTTTAAATTTATCTAAATCGTTTTCAAAGTTAACATCCTTTTTTTTATACCCTTTAGTAAAAAAAATCTCATCCCCCATTCTCATGGCTTTAAACGTAAAATAATCACGCCAGACTAATTCAAAAACAATCCACCAAGTACTTTGATTCTTTTTTATTTTGAGCTCATAATCCTTTACAGCTTCATAAATTAATCTTGGGGATAAACAACCCAACGTTAGATAAGGAGAGAATTTTGAACTATAGTCTAATCCCAAGGATCTATTTCTGGTCCATCTATAATCAGTGAGCAACTTACTCTCAAAAGTATAAAACCTAAGCCGTTCAAGAGCTTTATCTTCTCCTCCTTCTAAAAAAGGGTTTGCTATTTGAAAATCATGTTTCGTAAATCCATAAATGGTTGGTGATGGAAATTTAGTAGAATTTGATTTGGGATGACTAAGAACACTTTCTGGTGCTTTGAAAGTTGTTCTCGGTTCACTTTCCTTTGAAACTGCTATGCGATAAGCTTTGCTTGTTAAAGGTACTTCGTTAATAATAAATGGAATGTCATGAATATGATATAAAGTCTTTCCCCAATAGAAATTGAATTCAACATTAGGCAATCTATACATAACTTCATTTTTAATTTGGATTTCTTCTGATGCATATTCATCCTCGGCATAAACTACGGAAATATTATATTCCTTAACTAAGCTGGGAATTTCCTCTATAGCACTATTGGCACTTATTAATAAATGACCTCCTATTACTTCGAGTTTGTTCTGTAAGTTTAAGACAGACTGCTCAAGAAATTTGAATCGATTTATACCAGCTTTTTTAAATCCCAAATTTAATGCTTTAAATTGCTTTGGATCTATAGCATGAAAAAAAATCAGCTGATCACATTCAGCTATGGCATGACATAACGCTTCATTATCATGTAATCTTAGGTCATTTTTAAACCATACTAGTCCTGTTTTCATATAAAATTTATAGGAATCTCCTTTTTAGAGTGTGTACATTTAAAATTCTTTCTTTTTCAGATAGAGTGAGGTCATCTTTTCGTTTGGCAAATAACTTTTTTAGAGCCTCCTTTCTTGTTTCGTTGGTATCTACTATACGGTTTGGATAATTTTCCCCTAGTTTAAAATTAAAAAATTTTTCTTCCATAGAGGTTAGAAGCCAAGGACGTATAGCAAATTCTACTGGTAAATGAATTAACTCTGGAATATATTTTTTAATAAACACAGCATCTGGATCATGATCTAGGGCATTCTTTGTAGGGTTATAAATTCTGATGGTATTAGTAGCTGTAAATCCAGATTGCATTTGAAATTGACCATAATGGATGCCAGGTTCAAAATCTAAAAACTGTCTAGCCAGCCATTCTGATCCTGTAGAAAAATGTTGAAAAAGATGGTGTACTAAAAAAGAAACAATCATAGAACGCATTCGAAAATTTAAATAACCCGTTTCCTTTACTGCTCTAATTGATGCATCAACTAATGGATAACCTGTCTGTCCAGTTTTCCAAGCTTCGACATATCGAGAGTTTAGAGGTTGTTCAAAGTCCAGATAGCCTTTATTAAAAGCCTCAAATTCAATTCTTGACTCCATTTCGAACTTTTGAATAAAGTGAGCCTGCCATCTTAACCGTGACATAAAAGCATTAAGTTGTTTCTTTGATGTTGATGCCTTTTTTTCGACAACACATTTCTGATAAATTTCTCTAATTGAAAGACATCCCCAAGCTATATATGGAGACAATCTACTACAGCCATATCGAGCCATTTCGGGTTTGGAAATATATTCTGAATACATAGCAAGACGTATTTTAAAAAATGATTCCATCCATTTTAATCCTTCTGTTCTACCGCCCTTTTGCATGCTATGGTCTTCTCTAAAACTGTGTTTATTTATAAAATAACTATTAGAAATTTCAAAATAAGGGTTACTAATAAACGTACCGCTATCCAAGTTTAATGTCTTTGTTTCTTGAGTCATATAAGCATACCACGATTTTCGCCATGTATCTTCTGTTTCTCAATCCTCTCACGACACCACCATTCTGGAATTCAGACCATTCAAAATTATTTTTATTACAGTAATCGGCAAACATAACATCACGCTGATATGTAATATTTAGTCCAGTCTCTTCAGTGGAAAAGACAGTCTTAATTTCATATTCATTATGTATATAATCAAAAGCACTTGTCACTTCTAAATCTAAAATATAAATTTTAGTATTATAAGTAGTTAACCTTAAATTCAAATCATCGAGGCTCTCTTTTACAAATTGCCAGTGTCTATAGCTATGATGTTTATTTTTTAATAATGACGGTTCTAAGATATATACTAGCAGAAGTGGTCGATTACTTTTAACCGCCATGTTAAATGCTTCGTTATCGTGAATGCGAAGATCACGTTTAAACCAAAAAACGTTTATCTCATTCTTCATTAACCTTATCAGATTTCTTTATTTTACTCATTATTTTTTCTATCAGCTTCTTTTTTTGAAAGCATCGGATGATCGTTACCTAAACCAATAATTGAAATTAAATTGGTTAAGGCATTGTAAAGCATTAAAATTACAGTTATCATCATACCGCTAATTATAGAAGTAAAAACTAATGTTGACCAATAAATAATGTCAAACCAACTTGTTGGCACACTGTCAGATTCCATAATAGGAATGTTAAAGAATTGAAATAATATGAGGGCTGATATAAATAATATAACATCAAATTTAGCTATACTTAGCACTTGCCGATAGTGCCTTTCTTTTATCTTATTATCAGAAGAATTACTTACACTTAAAACGGTAAGTAAGAGAGCCAAAATTGTTGCCGAGGCTAAAACAATTGTATTACATAGAATATTAAGTCCAGACAAAGAAGTTTCAAGAAGATTTTTAGCTTCATAACCTGTTACATTTCCCAAAAGAAATACGCCTGTGCCAGTGAATAATGTAGCAATTAATCCTCCATATATTGCGTTCTTGTTATTTTTTACAAAGTTCAACATGGATATTTTCTGTATTAACATCGTTTAACATATAAGAATCAATCGATTTATCACAACTATTATGGATTACGGAAACATCTCCAGTACTCTCAAAAATAACAGCTTTCACTTCGCTGTAATTATGAACATTAGCCTCTCTAAGTTTAGCCATTAAATCATCTTGTCCTACATTACACTGTTTAAGCTTATTGTGTAAAATTTTACCATTCCACATAATGAGCTGTGGTTTATTCGTAAAGAGCTTTTTTAAAAAATTATTTTTTCTTACCAAAAAGGAAAATAAAGTTTGAAATCCAACTATGGATGCTAGCACAATAGCACCTTTGGTTAAAGAATAGTCATTATTCAAAATTATTGAAGCCAAAACAGATCCTACAGCAATGGTAGAAGCGAAATCAAAGCTTGACATTTTTGCAAATGTTCTTAAACCGAAGATTCTAGTTATGATTATTATAATTGTAAAAATTCCTAAAACGGATAGAACGAGCCAAAATATCTCTTGTAAAGTCATGTCTTTTTCAATTATCACAAAAGTATTTTTAAAAATCAAATGTCAATAGCTCGTATAACTGAAAATCTAGCTCAAATAACTGAATGACTATTAATCAGTAAAATGATTCTATTTGAACTAAATTTAAACTCTTGTAATTTAACATAATATATAAAATTAAGAATTAATCTTTATTTTATGTATTAGAATTGATTAAAGTAATTACCTAAAACAAAATAAGAATCTACATTAAATAGAATTTCTGCCAAACGAAGTGCTTAATAACAAAAAATCCAATCATAAAACATGATTGGATTTTTTGGTTAAACAACTGTTTTAAACTCGGGCATAATTAATTCTTGTAATTTTTATTCCAATCACGATACATGCCATACTGAACTTCGTTTAATACAGCTCTTAGAGATTTATCTTCATCCAGCAAATTATTTCTGTCGTCCATTATGTCATTCGGATTATTCTTTTTCCAATCTGTTACAATTGATTTCATACTAGCCTCATAAAGATTTCTCTGATTTTCGGTCATGCCCAAATCTTTATACATATTTTGTGTTCTAGTATCTACACCATTATCGAGAACTGATTTATGAGAATAATGACTAAGGTTATCATTATCCGACGAATTACTAGATATCCTTGATGTACTTACAGAATTTCTTTTTATTGCAACTTTATAGATAAACGCAGTACCCATTAGAATTATGGATGCTGAAAATACTTTACTAAATAGATTCATAATTTTATTTTTTTTAAAAATAGTTGCAAATCCAAACAATAGTGAACTATAACCATAATTAATTTGACTCATTTAATTTTATCACCAATTATCGATTTTATTAGATCCATGAAAAATTTTATATGTTAATGATAGATATTTAGCCAATTTAAGTTTATCTATTAATATGGCTAATCATGGAGATGTTTTACCAATTATATAAAATGAAATACTCAAAATTTGATCGTCTAAACGTCCAATTATGTATGAAAACAAATTACAGATATTTATATTTATTACTATTTTAGTAAAAAATTCGGGCAGTTGGAAAGGTATTTAAAATTGGATTTCTAAAAAGCGAAAGTGTATGGCCCTTAACTATCCTGGATTTTGAACTAGCAACGATAAAATTCACAGTTAATTTCTAGACTAATGGCGCTACTTTTTGGTCATACAATTATGTTTCAAATTTTGAAGTTATCAATTGTAGGAAGTATTAAGAGAGTTCAGATTTTTAGGCTGATAAATTTTTAGAAAATATTTTGCGAATTCACCTTTGCATTCATATTGTTTGAGATAACTCTTCCTTTTAAGCTTAAGCTATTTTGAAATTTCATGTTGGTAAGCTAGCATTCCCGCCTTCCGATGCGTCGGGATTAGTTAAAACGATAAGACTGTAACTTACATCTAAATATATGCATGAAAGAACAATGATTAAAGTCTCATTTCTCTAGTTTTAACAATAGGGATGGGGATTAATGAATTTATTTTAAATATATTAAATATACTAAATTACCTATACCAACTACACCAGTTAAACAACCTAAAATAAAATCCATTTTGGTGGCTATAAATGTAAGCTTATATTCAATTCTACTAGAAACCGATGCATAAACCGCATATAACGAAAATGAACCCAAAGTAGAACCGATTGAAAAGTATAAACTATGTCTATAAGTGTATTCAAAATATCCTAAGCCTATCAAAAGGGAAATTGATGTAAAATAAAAAGGTATGGCAAAAGCATTTAGAAGAGACATGCCTACACCATATATATACGCTTTTGATTTATCTATTTCACTTTTCTTTAACTTATTTCCTGAAGAAAAATATAATCTGAAGAAATTTATAGAAAGAAGGAAAAGAATTACTGTACCTACGTTTTGAATCAAAATAATGTATTCTGAATTTTTCATCAAAATACTAGATAAATAAGCACCAATATTTGCTTGAAAAAACAAGACCGTTGCAAAACCTACAATCAAATAATAAGCAGATTTTCTTCCACTTCTTAAACTAAATTTAACTACAGTTAAATTTAAAAAACTAGGTACAATACTGCCAGAAACTGCAATAATAAATCCTAAAAGTAAATAGGTGAAAAAAATCATTTCTTAGAATTAATTGCAAATGAACGAATTTCTTTAACTAGAATGTATAGCGATTCATTTTAAAGTTAACTCAAAAGGATGTGAGTTGAATGACTTAGCTAATTAACTAGTATATTTGTAAACAAAATTTAAAAGACAATTATTTTTTTTATTTGTAGATCAACAAGTCAGTCTAAAAAAATTGGTCAAATATCTTAAAACTATTTTTTAATTTTAAATATGTATAGATTAATCATTGCTTATATTATTGGCATTATAAAAGCTGATTTGCAAATGGCAAAATCATAGCAAAATACAAAGTTAAGTTCGTCATTCAAAATGTAAAACTATTTAAAGATGAAAGCTGCTATACCATATAGTTTAAAACTAACGATTTCAATGTTCAGTCGACTAATTATATATAAACGATGACCAAAAAGGCTAAATACTATTTTAGGTTAAAAGTAGTTCTCCAAATTTTCGGACTCATTGCTATCCTATTAACAATTTTTCCTTTTATTCCTATTGACCATTGGTCGATTAGAATTTTTGATTTTCCGCATTTACAATTAACGATATTAACTATGTTAGCGTTGCTAACCTATTTTGTAAAATTTGATATTAGAAAATATCAAGATTATTTTTTTGTTGTTGTTTTAACCCTATGTTTTTTATTTCAAGCTTTAAAAATTTACCCTTACACAGGTATTTCAAAATATGAAGTTAATAACGCTTCGATGGAGCCTAGTAATACATTAAGTATATACACTTCAAATGTGTTACAGACCAATGATAAATTCAATAGTGTTCTAAAAGATACTGAGCTATTCGATGCGGATATAGTTCTTTTTACAGAGACTAATTCCAAATGGATTACGAAAATAACGGAGAGGTTGAATAAAAAATATCCTCACAGAATTGAAGTACCAAAAGAAAATACTTATGGTATGCTTTTGCTTTCAAAGTTAAGGTTAAAGGATGAAAAAATTAAATATCTCGTTGAAGATACTATTCCTTCTATTGATACTAAAGTTATAACACAATCTGGTAAAATAATCCAATTATACGCTATACATCCCGCACCACCAACCCCTCATCATAACCCATCTTCTGTTGATCGTGATGCAGAACTTATAAAAATTGCAAGACTAAGTCGAGATTCGAAATATCCAGTAGTCGTAATGGGAGACTTTAACGATGTTGCATGGTCTGAAACCACCTCGCTGTTTCAAGAATTTAGTGGACTATTGGATTTACGCAAGGGCAGAGGTCTTTTCAATACTTACAATGCCAAAAGTTGGATAATGCGATGGCCCTTAGATCATATATTCACCTCACCGGATTTTAGATTGGTTGAAGTTCGACTGGGTGGAAACACTGGTTCGGATCACTTTCCATTTTTTACAGAATTAAGTCTAGAGCCTGAACTAGCTTCTGAACAGCGTTTACCTTCTCCCTCAGATGACGAAATTGAGGAGGCCAACCAACAAATTAGGAATGAGGAAGTTGATGATCGGACCAGAAATTAAAATTTTCGAACTGTCATTAATTTCTTGTAATAAATTTTAATATCAGTGAAGCGTACCGTACCGAACAATCATATTATTCAAACTCAAATTAATTGAATTTGTTATTCTATAACTATAAAATAACTGAGTGAAATACATAGTTAATTTATTATTTTAGATCACTATACACCTTAATAGATTAGGCGATTATTGAAATTTTGTATTCAAGAATTAGCTCTATGCATTTATAGATTGTTTTTCTGTATATTTACAAAGCTAAAAATATTATAACTAACCAAGACTGTTACAGCATTCTTTATTTTAGTGTTTTCATGCCTTGTTATAAATGAAAAAAAAGCTTCCCATTACGGATAGAGGTGCTGATGATATTGTAATTTCTACTGCAACATCCCTTGGTGTAACCTATACTCAAGATAAATATGAATGTGGACTTGAAATTCCTAAAGGATTTGGAAAAGGATTTCTAAAAGCTTACTGTTTTGAAGATGGTTTTGATGTTTTAGATAATCAATATACGCTAACCAAGGATTTTTATTATGAACTTAAAAAGGGTCAGGTTCATCCTCTTAAAATAGCTTTTAATACCGGGGATACATTTTACCATCGATTGGAAAAGGAAACGACTAGTACCGCGATAGAATTTTCAAACACCATTATTGTTGCGAGCACACCAGAGAATAATCACAGGTTCATGATTCCAGCTCATACTAATTCAAGCATTCTTTCTTTGGAGATTGACAGAAAGGACTTCGAAAAGCGTATAATTGAATATATAGATGACCTCGATCCAGAAATCAAAACACTTTTTCGAGATTTAAACGGAGTCATTGCATTTTCTGATTACACCTCATTTAGCTATGACATAGGGATTATGATTGAAGAGTTTAGAAATTGTAAATTACAAGGTATGAGAAAAAATTTATACCTTGAGAGTAAAGCTCGTGAAATATTCTCCTGTTTTTTAGAGCAATATGTCGATGATCACCGTAAGCCTGAAAAACAGGTTATTTTTCGTCAAAATCAAATTACATTTATCAAAAAGGCTGGTGATTACATAAAATTGAATATATCTGAAGTTCCCATTGTATCAAAATTAGCTAACAAATTTGGACTTAATCAGAACACCTTGCAAAATGGATTTAAAGTGATATATGGGATGTCTGTCAATGAGTTTATTCAAAATGAAAGACTCGTTAAATGTAAGATGTTATTGATAGAATCGGAATATTCAATTTCAGAAATAGCAGACATTATTGGTATTAATTCTAAAAGCTACCTATCTAAAATATTTTTGAATAAATATGAGTGTTCCCCTTCCGAATATAGATCGAGGCATTTAAATTCGAAAAATAAAAGCTCTTAAATCCTTTATATTAAAAATTACTTTTCGTTGAACAACCAGTAATTCAATAATTATGATTATCTCAACAGTCGCATTCTGAATAATTTATTTTCCTAATCTGGATAGTACTCCTTTAGCCCAAAATATTGACCGGACACCAAAACACTCTGCAATGGCATCCACACCTATTAGTGTCCCTTTTGCTAATCTACCGAGAATTGCTATCGGTACACCTATTTTTTTTCCGTCTTTATCTATAGTACCATCTTGTTCCGTCCGAATACCTAATTTATCATGTAGCGGTTCTACTAGTGCACTATTAACAAGAGCCTTAGGTAGGGGACTAACTACTTTCAGTATTTCAGGAGCGTCTAAGACTGAATTTATCATAATTGTGGCTATTGCTGACACCCTTCCTTTTGTCATGTGCCAGCCATCTTCTTTTAGTTTTATGTTAGGATTACTCACTAAATCCAAGGAGACTTTTCTTGATCTAACAAGTGCTATAATTTGTTGGAGACTAGCAACAGGAGGTCCGTAAGAGTATCGTTTGAGACGTTCGTCCAAAGCAACAATTTCAGAAATCAATTCGTCAGTAAAAGGAGAAAAAGATAACAACCTATACATCGTTGGTTGACAATGTCTCCAAACATGACCTATACAGAAATCCAAACTCACCTCGCCATGTCCAGTTGCCATGGCAACAAAACTCTCCATCATCTCAAGAGTGTTTAAATTCTTAGACAATATTAATTCATGCTCAAAATTTTCATCGACTAACCAACCAACTATAATTTCATATAACTTTTCCTTTGAAAAAGACTGATTTACGACTCTACTACCTAGTTCTTGGAATTTCATGATTACCAAGGGCGTTATTGCATGGATAAGGAATTTAGGTGATACTAATGAAGATTCTTGGTCTATAGATCTTTTAACTACCGCGCTGTACCACTCCAGCTCTGTTCTCGACGGCACGAATAGATTGTCTATTTTTTTATTCAGCGGTTTTGGTGCCATAGGTAAACCATCAAGAGAAAATGGAAAAATTTCTTTTGGTTCTCTACCACTTGCTTTATAAACTAGTTCTCCAGTTACTTCATTAATAATATCAAATTTACCACCCATACCCTCGGTTAATGCGCGAAGTACATCGATGGTAGCTAAACCAAACCCTCTAATGGCAATAATACTATCAGAATTAATGGTTTCCGAATCCAATATTCGAGAAATCGGATAAGGTTGAGTATAAATTTTCACGCTATCCAAATTCATAACACGATTTTGCCACGAGGTAAGTTGCCCATCCAATTTAATAGGCTGATGCCCTACTGCTATTACAATTTCATCCGCTGAATAATGTCCACCACCTAACACGTTGATATGAATTAAACCATCTTCAAAATATGTATTTACGACCTCCCTATGAATATACTCCATTAGTCCTTGAGCTTTAAGAACATCGGCAATGCTTTCAAAACGCGCATTCAAGTATTCGCCTAGTTTAGAACGCAATGGAAATCTATCAGTAACTATCTCATCTTCTAATCTATCATTATAACCACACCATTCTTGAAAATCAGGAAACGATGGAATGTCAAAATTTTCGAAAATTACTGCTTCACGATTTGGAATATCCAAAGCCCGCTCACAAACGTTCAGCCAATTACTATCTGGCTGTTGTAAATCATAAACTGGCCCTGCGCCAGGGAATTTTGATTTTTCGAATACAACTACCTGTATTTTATTGTTGCTTATCGAAGCCTCTTTATAAAGAGATTCTAAAGCAGAAAGTCCTCTTGGTCCACAACCTACAATGGCAACATTGTATAACTTATTTTCTTTATTCATTTTAATATTCAGTTATTTTGCTAACCAAGATTTATCTAATTAATACTTTATCTCCAATAGAAATAATACCATCAGATATGGGAATCAAATTGATTCCGAAAGTAGGAGGCTGACTTTTTAAAAAGCGTATTTTAGATATAGTCATTAGGGGTTCTAAATTGGTGCTTTTACTTTGTGTCTTAGGATCAATTGTAGTGAAGATACATCGGTTGGTTCGCTCTTGAACACGAAAAAAACATCCATTTATGCGAATTTCCGACCAAGTATCTTCTTCGTAAGCATTTAATCCATCTATTACAATATTGGGTCTAAAATTTAATACGGATACTTCTGTATCTAATTTAGAGTTTATGTTCGCTAATGTATTTGAGTTAATGAGGTGCACTGGAGAAGAATCTGCATAGCCAGTATACTCACCAAACCTACCACCACGTTTCGGAAGTACTTCTCTATAATCATTAGCAATATAAACCAGACGGTAATCTCCTTCTAAATATGAAGATATAAGTTGATTGGATCTTACATCAAAAGGTTTGCCTGTAATTTTATTTCTAAATAACCGAATTTGAATAGAATCATTCGAAGAAGGTAAAGCTACTGAACCCAACAGCAGGCCTGAGATCGTTAAGGTTAGTATATTATTGTTTATTAATGAAGAAATTGTAAGTAGCTGTGGACATTCGCGTCCAGTGACAATTCTATTTTTTGAGTCGATGACGGCAACAATTCTATCATTCTTAAAACCTGTAGGCAATATATTCACCGTATTTAATAACTGTCCTTTAGAGGACTTTAGCGGATAATTAAATAAATGCGTAATCCGTATGTCGTTCATCTTTAGTAACTATTTAGTTCAAAAATTATAATCCTCTATGCTATATGCCTAAATACATTTATGCAAAAATTAGAAACACTTAATCAAAATAATCTCTAACATTAAGCATCCAAACACAAATAAACATCGACAATCTTTATTTAGGATCATTATATCTACACTTACTACATTTAGTTTCTAGTCAATTTTATACAATGATAGGAATTAGATGAATACAATTCATAGTTAACTTCGAAAGCATTAAGTATAAAATTTATTGAGACAACAATAGCGTCATTTTAAAGCTTCAATACTTTATTTAAAATATATATGAGCATATATCATTTTTAGAAAACAGAACAGACTGAAAATTCCACAACAAATTCGGCCAATCCATACAAGGTTAAATCATTGTTGTAGTCTAAGGTACATATGATATTACCATCCTAATGTCAAAAGACACCAAAGTTGAATTTTAAGAAACAAATCCTCAAATTAAGTTAAAATCAGTAACTAAGTTGCTATTAATCATAATTGCAATATCAGAAGCTATTTTCCTTAAAAAGGTCGAGTAAGGAAAAAAAAAATACTTATAATAATATTTTAAGGAACAAGCTCGTGCATTGGGCATATATATTTACTAAGGGAATGAAATTCTTCGAAAAAAATACTTCCAAAATTTTAATAAAACTATCGGTTTTTATCGTAGTACACGAGAATATTATTATCATGAAAATGCAGTGAATTATTTGATTATTATTAAATTAAAATTTATAGTAACCATTAAAATCACACGTATTAAAATTATACTGTAATAATATAAATATAAGAGATTTTCTGTTTTTTGGAAGACCTGGTTTTTATAATAGCAGAAACTTAATTAAAACTTTTCACTTTCGTATTATGGGACGAACGACCTATTATGGGTCGAACGACCAGATAGCTGAATTTCTCAAACCTCATTAAAATAAATATGGAACGTTTAAATTTCAAAATGAGGTGCGTAATTAGGTGCCTGAAAAATTACCAACACTTAATACTCCCAATATATATTATAAAGTTAAATATTTAGATAGTTCCTTTTTATCCAACACCGCTTTGGCGATACAATAAACCACACCACGAATTTGTATCCTCAACTCAATAGTTTCCTTTGGTAAATTTGAGGATTATGACACATTAAAGGTTATCGTATCGTTTTAGTTGCTTAAGAGTTGCATGACCTTTTCCTGATGTTCTATTTTAGCCAACTCAAAGTTTTTTGGGTTAGAGAATCATTTAAACTTATATGATAAAGGCTATTAACAATTGAAATTAGTTAAAATCGCCCCATACCAGCGTAATAGCCTTCGAAATCTAATACCAGTTTACCGTTTTCAAAGAAGGTAGTCGAAATGTTTTTTAGCAACCTTTGTCGTTAACCGCATTAAACGCAAGGGTACTTAAAATTCCAGAGACCAAGTACCTACTTCTGGAAATAGACTGAAGTGTATGCTGCCCTTATCTATTGTTATGTCTTGTTCTAAAGCCATAGTGTCTTTCGGGTGCGCAGAAATACGCTCAACTATTTTAAGTTTTCGAAGATTTATAACGATTCAGCACTGTGCAGAACTATAGTCATTCCCTAATACTTCAATTATCAATTAGTTATCCTAATTTTCAAATACAGATAACCGAATAGGTAATTTCTGCATTCATTTAAATTCATTTGTTATGGCAAATATAATTTAACACATCTAATATAATTTAACCAATTCGATGCAAATTTTATGAATTATTTGAGACTGTTTCTAACAGTATTGTGTCTTAAAAATTTACATAAACTTATCACTTATATATTAGTAATATTTTTTTATAACAAAATGCTTTTTCCAATTGAACATCCTTATTAAATTTTGTAATAAGGAGCTAGCATTAATAGACTAGCTTTTCTTTAAATAGGTATGAATATATAGTCATTAATGGGCGTTCAACGCACTAAATAAAATCTAATTGTAGTCAATAAAAAAGTGATGGAAACCATCACTTTTTTTTAAATCTAGCACTATTTATTTAATAGTTCTTTTAATATTTTAAGATTCATCCGATTATTAAAAAATGTAATCAAATAAATCTTATTATTCTTTCTGTCTTCTTTGTAAAATAGAGAAACGTTTTTGTGGACTATTCCTTTTCGAACACCTAATTTTTTATTTGCAAATGGATGAACAACTTGTTTGTTTTTGACTTTTTCCAACAAGGAGTTAGTTGAATCATTAAAGTTTTTCATTTCTTTTTTTGTCCATCTCCATTCGAGATTTTCAAAAACTTCTTTATAAGTAACATTAGCCAGTTTCGTCCAAACAATTTCCATTCATTTATTAAATGCCGTAGGCTTCGTTAATTTCTTTCATTACCTGCTCATGGGTAAATGTGTTCCCTTCCTCAATATCTTTTAATCCAGCATTGATGAATAATTTTTCTGTTTCAATAATATCCTCAGCCCAGTCGGAGGAAGTAGGAAGACTACTTTTAATGCTCTTAAGTTTTGAAATAACGGATTCGTCTTTAAGACCCATTAACCATTCGATTAACTTATATTTTTCTAATTGAATATCCATAATATTGTCCTATGGTTACAAAGGTAACGATTTTTGAATATAATTTATTTTGGATTCAAAACTCATTTTTTTTGAAAGAAATTAATAGCGACTCTATAATAAACCAGAGCAAATCATTTTAAAATAAAGGAGTCATTTAATTTTCACCATATTTAATTAAAAAGAACGGAATCAAAAAATTCTCTTAAAGTTATTCCTATCATATAACAAAAACGTTTTATTGTATGTATAGATACTCCTCGTTGGTCATTAGTACCTTCCAAACGACTTACTAATTGTCTATCTACAAAATGACATTCAGCAAATTTTGATTGATTTGGTTAGTTTTCACCCTCAATTCTTTTATACGTAAGGCAATTTTACTATTCAATACAATATCCTCTGGTTTTAATTTAGCCATATTGCAATTTTTATTTTATATTGGGCAATCAGGCCAAAAATCTTTTGGGGAACAATTAAATATTTTTGCTATCTCGTTAAGGTGGTTTACATTGTATTTAGCTCTTCTTTTTACTGATTCTACATGTGAAACAAAACTTCCACTCATACCTAAACATTGGGATAAAGTTAGCTGAGAAATTTTCCTTTTTAATCTCATCTCTCTGATTTTAAGTATAATATGCCTTTCAATTTTAGTTGCCAAATCATATATTTAATACTTTCAAATTGATGTAATTTTATAATTTATACAACTGTACTAGTACAGTTAAATTATTTTTATTATATTGCTTAATATTTATTAAACTTGCGATTCTTCTTACACAAAGTATTTGAAGCTATCGCTTTGAATCTCTGCTAGAAAACTGGTAATTTTTGCACTGAGATGATAAGTAGATTGGCTCACGTACCCGGGCGTGAGCTCTCTTATCAGTGCATGTTATACCAGTACCCCTAGCAGTTAAGTTGAGTTCCACGCCTATTTGTATTCTACATTTGGCTAAATAGTGGCGGTGTTTTTTCAAACATTTAAGAAAACTTCAACAGGTAGTAGTGAATAACAGATATTTAACGCCCACAAGGATTATAATCTGCTTATTTAGTAACAAGGTCATGCACAATAAATGAGCGGTTCTACAGAACTTAAAAAATGTTTCCAGGCAAACCACAACATATGACCTCAGAAAAGTATAAGGCACTTTTTGATGACTTATACCCTTCCCTATCTCTATTTGCTAATAGGTATTTGAAAGATTTAGATGCATCTAAGGATGTCGTTCAAGACGTGTTTATTAAAACTTGGGAACGTAAAGTACCCTATCCAAATTACAATGCCATTAAATCGTTTCTGTACACTTCTGTTAAAAACAAATCCTTAGATTATTTACGAAGTAAATACCATAAAAACACGATAATAAGGCCAGATACTGACTTTGATAAAATTCAAACTGAAGAACACTTTTTAAGTGAAATGGTAATTGTTGACATTTATGCGAATTTGGAAAGTGCCATGAAAGCGCTACCTAATAAATGTGAACAGATTCTTAGGTTCAGTTTAAATGAATATACCAATAATGAAATAGCAGAAGAATTATCGATAACCATCAACACCGTAAAGACACAAAAGCGCATTGCCTATAAAAAATTAAGAAATACGCTAAGCCATCTAAATTGTTTTTTTACTTTTTTTTAAAAATTCTTTCACTCCCTTTTTAACTTTTTACGTTTTGGCATTATAAAGAAGTATGTCATGACCATTTTTGATAGAATATATAAGCTTAGTAAAAAAACGTCTAAGGCTTTGTTGAAAGACAAATACCTAACGGAACTAGAAGAAACAGACCTGTTTAGTGAGGGAGCTAAAATCCATATTCAGCAAAACTTGTCTAATGAAGAAATAAAAAACAATTTAGAGTTTCTAAACCAAATCGATAAACAAAAAGACTGGAAGAAAGTAGCACGTAATATAAAACCTAGTAAGAAAGTGCCAACAGTTCAAATATACAAGGTGGCTGCTTCCATCATTCTGTTGTTCTCGTTAGTTTATGCAATTAGTATTCAGCACTCCCAAAAGGTTTTAGATTCTGAAGTAGTTGATACAAAAATTGAGATTGGAATAAATAAGGCAACCCTAACCTTAAACGATGGCTCTGAAATTATTTTGGAAAAAGGAAGCACTTACCAAACTAAAACCCTGCATAGTAACGGCGAAGAATTAATATATGAAACCGAACATAAATCAGTTTCAGAAACCAGTTATAACTATCTAACAGTTCCAAGAGGAGGACAGTTTCAAATCAAATTATCCGATAACACAAAGGTTTGGCTAAACTCAGATTCTAAAATAAAGTATCCAGTAACATTTAAACAAGGAGAGACTCGTAATGTTGAATTAGTCTATGGCGAAGCTTACTTTGATGTGTCATCTAGTACAGTCAATAATAATCAGTCGTTTAAAGTAGTCTCGCAAATGCAAGACGTGGAAGTTTTAGGTACAGAATTCAATATAAAAGCTTATAAGGATGAGCATTATGTTTATACCACTTTAGTTGAAGGTTTGGTCACGGTTTCAACACAGAATACAACCAAATACTTAAATCCAGGAGTACAATCCATTCTAAATAAAGAAACCAAAAAAATAGTGACAGCTCCCGCAGATGTGAGTTACAATATCTCATGGACAAAAGGACTGTTTAGTTTTAAGGATAAACCTTTAAAAGACATTATGGTTGTACTTTCTAGATGGTATGATGTAGAAGTGTCCTTTGAAAATAAGGCACTCGAAAAAGTAAAGTTTAACGGCGTGCTGAATAAAAACCAAAATATATCTGACATTTTAAACGGAATTAAGAACACAAACATTATAAATGCCTATGAGATAAAAGACAAAAAAATCACAATTAAATAAAGAAAAAAGGAAAGGGAATAAAGCTGATACCTCGACAGTAATACACTTAATCCCCTTTATAATATTAATCGGTTTTAAACCAACTAACACACAAATTTATGGAATTTAAATTAACAAGCGTTCATTTCGCCTGTTGGAAAAATTTAATACAGTTTTTTATGAGAACATTTCTACTCTTATTTTGTTCAACTGTTTTTAGTTTTTCTACTAGCATTGTTACCTCTCAGAATACCAAAATAACCATCAACATTGACAAAACGGTAACTATTTATGAAGTCTTTGAACTCATCAGGGAACAAACGGAATACACTTTTATTTACCAGTCGAACATTTTTAAGGACATTCCTAAAGTCCATCTTAAAAAAGGAATTATCAAAGCCATCAAACTATTAGAAGAAAGTCTCCCTAAAAATGACTTTACCATTACAACTAATGATAATTATGTCATTATCAGGGCCAATAATACTTCAAAAAAAAAGCAAGACCAAATCAAAACTCAAGGAATCATAACAGATGACAATGGTGTTCCTCTTGCAGGAGTGACCGTTAGAATCAAAGGGACTCAAAAAGGAACAAGTTCCAACTTCAATGGCGCATATACTATAATAGCAAATACTGAGGACGTATTGCTATTTTCATTCGTAGGCTTTAAAACCCAAGAGATTTCAATACAAGGTCGTACTGAAATTAATATCCAAATGGAAACTGATATCACATCCTTAAATACTGTAGAAATTAATACAGGTTATTATACCGTTAAGGAGACGGAACGTACAGGTAGTATTGTAAAAATAAGTGCTAAAACTATTGAAAAACAACCTGTAAATAATCCTTTAGCCGCGATGCAAGGCCATTTATCAGGAGTCAACATCGTACAAACTTCGGGTGTGCCAGGTGCTGGTTACAACATAGAAATACGAGGTAAAAACTTTATCAATGGTAGTACCGAACCTTTATATATTATTGATGGTGTTCCTTTTGGAGGACAATCTTTAGAGTCTTCATTTCTTGCCTCCTCCATTAACCGAGCGAATGTAAATCCTTTAAATGCCATTGCTCCAACAGATATAGAAAGTATTGAAGTATTAAAAGATGCAGATGCTACTGCTATCTATGGTTCTCGGGGAGCCAATGGTGTCGTGCTTATTACCACAAAAAAAGGCAAAGCTGGAAAAACACAGTTTAAGGCTAACTTAAGCAGTACACTAGGGCAGATAACCCGTTTTAGAGACTTAATGAATACCCAGCAGTATTTAGAAATACGCAGAGAAGCTATTATAGGTGATGGATTTGGTCCTTTTCTGGAAAACCCAGCGTTTGATTTTATATGGCCAGACCTAAAAACATGGGATCAAAACCGCTATACCGATTGGCAAAAAGAACTCATTGGAGGTACTGCTTATCGCAATAACGTACAACTATCCGTATCTGGCGGGAGTGATCGAACCCAGTTTTTAATAAGCGGAAGTTATCAAAAAGAGACCACCGTATTTCCGGGAGATGCCAATTATAAAAAAGCAACGGTACGAAACCAAATAAGTCATCATTCTATAGACCAAAAGTTTAAAATCAATTTCTCTACAGGTTTTACCTTTGAAGATAATCAACTCCCTTTAGCAGACTTTACAGTGCTAGCAAATAGCCTTGAACCGAATGCACCTGGTTTATATGATGATTTAGGTAACTTAAATTGGGAAAATAACACTTGGGATAATCCACTAGCGACATTAGAGCGTGAATACCGAGCTCAAACGAATACCTTATTTGCCAATACCATAGTATCATATAAACTGCTCCCAAATCTAAATGCTAAGATAAATTTTGGATATAATAAATATCAATTGGAATCGGACGTTACCTTTCCGAATACCGCATTTAATCCAAGCTTGGAATATGATTCGAGTATATCATCCTATACGACTAATATCAGCAGCAGCCAATCATGGATTGTGGAGCCCCAACTCGATTGGGAACAACGCTGGGGTGATGTTAAATTGAGCGTATTACTAGGCAGTACTTTTCAGCGTAATACCACCAATCAGTTTGTACAGCGCAGCACAGGGTTCTCAAGCAATAATTTAATCTTTGATTTATCCGCAGCACAGACTCTTGAAGCCCTTCAAGATATTGATAGTGAATATAATTATCAGGCATTTTTTGGACGTGTTAACTTTCAGTATAAAGACCAATATGTTATTAATCTAACAGGACGACGGGATGGCTCCTCACGTTTTGGTCCAGGTAAACAGTTTGGTAATTTTGGTGCTATAGGAGTGGCTTGGTTATTTACCCAGTATAATTTCTTAAAGGACAATTCAACGTTAAGTTTTGGTAAAATTCGAGGTAGTTATGGTACTACGGGTAGTGATAATATAGGTGATTATAAATTTTTAAGTACCTATAACACGACTGGGTTTGATTATAATGGTATTAACGTATTAGAACCCACAGGGATTTTTAATCCAAACTTTGGATGGGAAACCAATAAAAAACTAGAAGTAGCTTTAGAACTAGGCTTTTTTAATGACAGACTTTTGCTTAATACCTCATGGTACCAAAACCGATCCTCTAATCAGCTCATTGGTATTCCACTTTCGGCAACTACTGGCTTTAATAGTTTAACTGGGAATTTTGATGCCACCGTGGAAAATACAGGTTTTGAATTTGATTTACAATCAACCAATATTCAAGGCAAGCACTTTACTTGGACAACAAGTTTCAATTTGACCATACCCCAAAACAAACTTTTGAAATTTGAAGATTTGGAAAGTTCCGCATTTGCCAATAGGTATCGAATAGGTGAATCTTTAACTAGTATTCCCTTGTACCATGCCCTAGGAGTTAATTCAGATACGGGACTGTATCAATTTGAAGATTATAATGATGATGGTAGTATTAGCAGTTTAGATGACCGACAATGGTTCGAAGATTTAGCACCTAAGTTCTATGGCGGTTTTGGTAATATACTAACCTATAAAAATTTGTCTTTGAATTTCTTTTTTCAATTTAAAAAACAAAAAGGATACAACCATTTGGTGGCTGGAGCAACTGCTGGTTTTAGGGGAAATGGTCCCGTTCAATTTGTAGACCGTTGGCAAGAACCTGGTGATGCGTCTTCTATACAACGTGCTAGTTTTGGACGCTATCCAGGAGCAGGTTTAGCAGGACAGAATCAAAGCGAAAGTAATGCTGCCATATCTGACGCATCCTTTATTCGTCTTCGGAATATCTCGTTAAGTTATAAAATCCCAAAGACTTTGAGTTTAGGAATGGATTTAAACATCTATTTACAAGGTCAAAATCTTTGGACTATTACCAACTATCAAGGCGCTGACCCTGAACAACCATCTTATGAAGTGCTTCCACCATTACAACAGATTACTATGGGAATTCAATTAGGTTTTTAACATTAAAAAATGAATTATGGAATTTAAAAAACAACATGATAACATAAAAGAAAATCAGTTCAATACTGCTTTTAATAAGACTTTCACAAGTTTAAAATACGTTTACGTTTTACTGTTTATTTCAGTACTAACTGCTTGCGAATCTTTTGTGGATATAGACCCTCCAAAGAACACTTTAATCTCTGAAACTGTATTTAATGATGTTGCTACGGTAGAATCGGCTTTTGCCAATATCTATTATAAAATGCGAGAACAAGGATTGGTGTCTGGTAATTTTGGTCTAAGTATACATTTGGGCGGCTATAGCGATGAATTGGATTATTATGGTACTAATATTAGTGCTTTACAAGTATATAATCATACCATTAGTGCATCAAATGAAACCGTAACGAATTGGTGGCAACAAGCTTATAATTTAATTTATGCCGCTAATGATATTTTAGAAGGGATTGAAAATACATCTGATTTAACCGAAGTAGATCTGGAAAAATTTAAGGGGCAAGCTCTTTTTATTCGTGCCTATTTGCATAGTTTGTTGGTAGCACTTTACGGAGATATTCCTTATATCACAGCAACGGATTATATAGAGAATAATGCAGTATCTCGTATGTCGGTAAATGCAGTGTATGAAAACTTAGTTAATGATTTAACTAGTGCTATAAACTTTTTAGATGATACCTATACCACAGGTGAACGTGTGATACCCAATCAATCCGCAGCTATTGCACTATTAGCTAGAACGTATTTGTACACTGAGGATTGGGAAAAAGCAGAAGCGATGGCCAGTATGCTGATTAATAGCCGTGAATTAGAATCTGATATCACTAAGGTGTTTTTAAAAGAATCTACTGAAACTATATGGCAATTTAAGCCTGGAGGCGCAAGCATAGAAAATACCCAAGAAGGACAAGCCTTAATCATTACGTTTGTGCCTACTCAAGGTTATGCGCTTACTGATAAGCTGATTAACGCTTTTGAACCTGAGGATTTACGATATTCTCATTGGGTTGGAAGTATTACAAGTTCGGACGGTTTGACCACATTACACTTTGCTCATAAATACAAAGAAACTATCAATACCTCGACATTGTCATTGGAATACTCGATTATTTTTCGCTTGGCAGAGCAATATTTAATACGCGCAGAAGCCCGAGCACATTTAGGCGATATTTCTGGAGCTCAGCTCGATTTGAATGCCATTAGAAACAGAGCAGATTTGAATAGTACAACAGCTACTGACAAAGATGCGTTATTAGATGCTATACTTAAGGAACGTCAAGTAGAATTGTTCACTGAGCATGGGCATCGGTGGTTTGATTTAAAACGGACAGGTCTTGCCTCCGAAATATTACAATCTGTGAAAACAAACTGGCAGGATACCCAAATCCTTTTACCAATACCAGATACTGAATTATTAGTAAACCCGAATCTAAAACCACAGAATTCTGGGTATTAAAACCAATAGATAAACATAATACTAAAAACAAAAAATTATGACTATAAATAAAAAACGAACCTTGATTAATAGCGTTTTATTGCTATTGATAATTTTGGGTTTTAAAAATAATGCGTATTCGCAAAACACCACTGCGAACACCGAAATGCAAACAAAGAATGAAACGACTTCTTTGACGGATGCTGAGAAAGACTGGAAGTATTTGAATTATATGAAGATTGTACTTACAGCACACCTTAACGACGAAGAAAAAGCAGATTATGAAAAATATAACCTATTTGAGTACTTGCAATTTGAGGACAAACTTTATTTAAATAGAAGTCGATTGGCAGAAGCGTATTTAGATAACTATCCTAATGACCCTAATTATGATAAGGCTTTAGCGTTATTTCTAAATCCATCGTTTAGACCTTTGTTTATTTCTAAAGCAATGACTGACGAACACATTCGGTTTTTATCTGGTTTAAAGCGTAATTTAACAAGTGACTGGTTTCTTGCTTACCGTACATTACCTATAGATAAAGCAGCAAAAGAGCGGTGGTTAAAAAAAGGAAATGAGTATGTATCCCATATTTTGGATTCTAATGCTTCTTTAGACCGTAAAGCATTAGTTACTATGGGGTTGATAAGTCGAGATTATATGTTAGCATCACTATGGTACGACTCTTTGAATAAAGAATCTATGGAAGCAGATTATTGGGAGTATTTTGATACGTATTATTGGGAAGCTTTTAGACAACGCTTATATAACCTTATGGATAGCTACCCGGATTCTAAATCATTGGCAAAATATATCCAATCATTTTTAGATGATCTTAAAAGGTATGCCCCTAAACTGGTAGAAGAATATATGAAAGTATTCCATTTAAAAACAGGGGAAAGTAATCCACTGTCAAACAGGACGGGTATAAAAGCCTTGCATGAAACCCTTGATAAAAATTTGAAGGCTGAGGAGGCTTTAAAGCATCACTCAGATACCAAACCCATTAAAATGTCATTTACAGCTCTGGATGGTACTATGGTTAATCTTGCTAATATGCGCGGTAAGGTGGTGCTAATAGATTTTTGGTCAACTTGGTGTCCGCCATGTATAAAGGAAATGCCCCATTTAAAAGTGTTATACGATAAATATAAAGATGACGGTTTTGAAATTATTGGTATTGCTGCCAATAGTGATAGCAACAAAGATCAAGTATTAAAAATACTAAAGAAAACGAAGGCAAATTGGCCGCAACATTTGGATAAAGGAAAAGATGCCACAGTAAGCTATCATGCCTTATATAAAATAAAATCTTTACCTACCGTTTGGCTATTAGACAGGGAAGGAAAAGTAGTGGATTGGAATGCTAGAGGCAATCGTTTAGAACCTTTAATACGAAAGCATTTAGGATTAGATAACTAACCTGATGCCGTATTATATATTTGAGTTAGTCAAAAAAAGGTGTCCGTTTTGGACACCTTTTTCATAAGTACATTCCTGTTTTAATTCACTTTTCTTAGCTTATTATTTGGAATAGCATCAAGATCAACTGTATCATACAATTGATAGCCTTGGGTTGTTTTACATAAATCCCCAGTTGGTTGTTGCTCACAGTCCGTTGTGGTAGACATACAAAAACAGCCTACTTAATGAAAATAATTCTAACTTTTTTACTATTAACTTCATTTAGTTTATTTGGGCAAGAAACCAAGTATAATTTGATGATTATAGATCCTTGTTCCAAAAAAGTTGAATATGGAATCTTATATCATTTAGAAAAATTAGGTAAAGTATTTAGCATTAATGATTCTATTGGAACTATTTATTTGAAAGAACCTGGAAAATATGAACTCATAACAGAATACGGAATATCTAAAAATGTTGAAATCAAAAAAGGAATCAATATTGACACATTATTTACGAAAAGGATAAATGAATGCTTAGAACCTGTTTCTCATCCAAATTTTATCGGATATTGTTGTTGTGAAGAAAAATGCAACGGAATACAAAAAGACTATTATAACGACGGAACTTTAAGGATTGAAGGAAAATTTAAAAACGGAATACCAACAGACAAAGTCATAAAATACCATCCAAACGGGAATATTAAAGAAATACGGATTTACAACAGAAATGGAATTTTGAGACGCACAAAATATTACGATTTAAGCGGAAAAAAGATAAAAAAGTACAGCGTACAACAAAGAACTGAGTTAAAAAGCAACTCTTTTCTTCATTAATTTTGCGCAATATTATTCTAAGCTTAAACATTAGTTTAAGCTTTTTTCATACCCTTTTTTACCACTGACTATTTAGATACTAAAACAGAAACAAAGGCCGGATCATATGGACGTCCAGACTTTGCAATGGCAAAACATTGTTTGAGTAATTTATTGGAAACTGCTATTAATGCTAACTTTTTACTCTTTCCTTTATTGGTGATTCGTTCAAATATCGCCATACAAGATTTGTTGTGTTTATAAGCGCTCATCGAACATAAGAATAGTAAATTCCTTAATTTTCTGTTGCCAACTTTACTGATTCTGGATCTTCCTCTTACACTATTCCCAGATTCTCTTATCGTTGGAGTGATGCCAACATAGCTACACAATTGTGAAGCGGTTTCAAACTTATTAAATCCATCAGTAACTATAATTAAAAACAGTGCAGTTTTTATCCCTACTCCTGGAATACTTTGCAACAATGTGAGTTGTGCTTGTTGATCTTTTTTGACTAAAGACAACAACTTCTCTTCTATTCCTTTCAACTCTTTATCTAAGTATTTCTTAGTCCTTTTTAAAGATCGAAAAACATAAGATGATGGAATGCCTAACACTTCTTCACCATGAATCTTGTTCTTGGTAGCTGTTCTTGTTTTTAATAAATTATCCATTAATCGAAACAACTGTAAACACTCACTTTGAGTATCGGTAAGTGCATTGTACAATGGAACATCCTGTGTTAAACCATAATTACAGATTGCTTTTGCATCACTTTTATCTGTTTTAACTTTAACTAACTTCATTTGAATAAATCGCTTGATAGATAAAGGATTTACAACAGATACTGAAACATCTTTCTTATACAAAAATTGAGCAAATCGATAGTGATAATAACCCGTAGCCTCCATAACCACTAAACTATTTTTTGATAGTGTTTTATGAAACTTTTTAAAGCCTAATTCACTATTTTTAAATTGTAAATGACCTTGTTTACTACCATAACAATCAAAGACATCTTTGCTAATATCTATTCCAAAAGTTTCATTATATTTATTCATAACAAAATGTTTTAGAAAAGAATACACTACTAACACTCACAACAACTTGAAAACGAGATCTAAAGTCTCACAGAACTGAACGTGGTTTTTAGTAGAAAAGAGAGAGGATTATCAATGTTGTCGAAGTTAAAACTTCACCGTGTATATTAACCTTAATTCTCTCTTTTATTCTTTCTGATTAATAATCTAATTTAATAAAAGTCAAACTTAAGACGTGTATAATTAATTGCTTGTTCTGTGTGTACTCGGAAAATCCTACGGATTTTCCTCTGGTTCGTTTTCTTTTACTAATTTAGTTCCAGCCAACGCAACTAACCATACACAAAACCGTTATGCACAAGCTGAAAAAAAATCCTGCAAATCAGCAAAATGATTGAATTAATAAAAAAATATTCTATACTTCTAATTATCGGATTAGTTCTTTCCCGAATTTTAGCTGGAATAATTTTAATGACATTTCCGAATTTTTTAACGTCTGAATTACAAGATGGCGGAACTTCAACTTTGAGTAGTGGATATTTGAGTGGTGGATTTCAATATATAATCAATATTGGCTTTATTATTCTTTTAATAAAAGATATGAGAACAGAGAAAATAAATTCACCACTCATATTAATAATGACTTTTTTCTCTGGATTTATAGGCATTGTTTTTTTTCTATTATCAGTTGCTAGCAATAAAATGAATGAACCTAAAATTGAACTGAATGAATAGACTTTTGAAAATTTTGAATAAATATATTATTCTTTTAATTCTGTGGTCAATTATTGGAATGGCTTGGATTTATATTCAGCCAATTATTATGCGAAAAGGAATTTTGAGTGCTAACGATTTTGAATCATATTCATTTATAAATTCTTTGCCAACATATTTTGACTATGTAATTCGTATAATCATTGTTATTTTAATGGGAATTGACTTAAAAAAACATAAATTAAATCACATCGTGCTGACTTGCTTTGCAACATTGTTTTATCCTTTATTAGGAATTGTAATATTATCACTTCTTCTAATGGACAAATGGAAAGATAAAGCCTGTGCATAACAATGTATATAAAAAATAGCGCAAGTCTTTGCTAACACTAAGGTTTAGGCATTTTTGGAAAGTCGCCAAATTTTTAAATTTGACGATTTCCAAGTAAAAAGATAAATAGTAAAATTTAAAAATTCGGCTTGTGTTTAATCCGAAAAGTAACAGCTTATTTTCAGCGCTACTTTTCATATACGAGACGTTGTGGTGCATTTAAAAAAAATCGAGAATATAATTAATGGCAGGATTAGGATTTATTTTTATCATATTACCAATTTCAGTAATCCTGTTTCTATTATGGATTTTTACTCAAAAAAAGTTTTTCGGAATTGCGCTGATTGGAATGTGGGGCGGAATGATATTACTGTGGATTTTGTCCGCTGTACTTCAGCCATTTTACACGAAAAAAGTACTTGATAAATCGGACTTTTATGGAGAATATGTAATCGACCGAAATTATTTTTCTGGAAAACAAGCGGATTGGCAATACAACAACTTCCGATTTGAAATTAAAGAGAATGACTCAATATATTTTTACGTCACGGATGGAAAAATTATTAACGAAACTTATAAAGGAACTATAACAACTCTTTCGCCTTACCAATCTGCGAGACTTGTGATTGAAATGGAAAAACCTATTCATCATATACTGACAACTAATCCGACAATATATCGAGAACTTTGGGACTTTTTTATGGTGTTTAATTCGCCGAAATTTCATAATATGTACTTCCGAAAAGGCAAATGGAAAGAAATCGAATAATGAAATAGAACGCAGAAAAAAACGCACCACAACAACGTATAAAAACAATAGGGCAATTGGTGCTTAACCCAATGTTTCAGGCACTTTTTCGAGGTCGCCAAATTTTTAAATTTGGCTTATTGAGAAAAAAAATAATAAGTATAATTTAAAAATTCGGCTTGTGTTTAACCGAATAGTAGTTGTATACTTCTGCCCTACTGTTATTATACACGACCGTTAGGTGCAAGCGTAAAAGATGGCCGAGCCAAATAAAATCAACCGACAAAAATTCAATTAATCATATCCGACAACTTGAAGCATTAAAAAAGATTTCTGAAAACTGTGATTTTTTGAATGGACTTGCGAATAATTAGATAAACAAGTTTCATTTAAAATATTGCAAAATGAAGAATTTTAAAATTTATGCATTTCTAACTTTCCTTTTTTTAGGAAGTACCTCTGTTTCCGCTCAAAGTATGTTGGATTTATATTTCGGTGGGAACAAAGACAGCTTGACAAATGAAGCTACCAAACTTATTCGCATACCTGAACCAACATTTAAACCCACAGAGCAACTAACTGAACCTAATCCTGCATCAATTTCAGATATGGGGTTTGAGCAGATTTATAAATCGGAAAGTCGCTTTTTTACCGTACGTGACAATAATAAAATCTTTGCTTATAGGTTTGTTAAACAATCTGACAATACAATAATACTTATTCACGGTGTTGGAAGTAATGCTTATATGTACAACAAAACGGCAGGATTACTGCAAGAAGCGACCCAAGCAGAAGTTTACGCCATTGATTTAAGGGGACACGGACAATCGGAAGGAAAAATTGGTGATGTGCAGTACATTAACCAGTATGTTGATGATTTGGCTGATATTATAATTACAATCCGTAAGGAGAAGCCCAATGGAAAAATCATTATTGCAGGACATTCAATGGGTGGCGGAGTTGCTTTGCGTTATGCAATGGAAAAGGAATATGAACAACCTGATGGCTTTTTGCTTTTCGCACCCCTAATCGGACACAACTCGCCTGCCTTTCTTCAAGGACAAGCCACCGAAAACATAGCCGAAGAGCCCTTTATGAAAATCCATATAGAGCGAATAATTGGTTTGGCTATGCTAAATGAAATTGACAATCACGATTATGACAGCTTGCCTGTACTGTTTTTCAATTTTCCTGAAGCTGTTCCTTTGCGAAAATATAGCTATCGAGCAAATAAAAGTATGACGCCTGATGATTACGAGACAGGATTAAATGCAGTAAACAAACCAATGCTTGTAATAATGGGTAGCGAAGACGAAGCTTTCTCGGCAGTAGCTACAAAAGAAGCCATTTTAAAAAACAGTATTGGAGAAATACAGATAATTGACAGGGCATCCCATAATGGAGTAAGGCATAACTCACAATCTTTTACTTTTATCAAAGATTGGTTTTCTAAATTATAATGGACAGACAAAAGCAATTTTTTAACGAAGTTATTGAACAGCACAAAGGTATTTTGTTCAAGGTTGCCCGTGCATACTGCCCAGACGAAGAAGCCCGACAAGACCTCATACAGGAAATGATGATTCAGATTTGGCAGTCCATTCACAAATACAATGACCAGTATAAAATTTCAACTTGGTTGTATCGTATTTCACTGAATGTCGCCATCTCATTTTACCGAAAAAGCTCAACAAGAACAAAGAAATATACAGTACTTAATGAACAAATGGCAGAAATGCCAACCGAAGAAAAATCGGAAAACGCACAGCATCTAAATTTGTTGGAGAAATTTATCAGCGAACTAAAAGAGATAGACAAAGCATTGATGATACTTTATTTGGAAGACAAAAGTCACGCTGAAATTGCAGAGATATTAGGAATTTCAGTAAGCAATGTAGGTACGAAAATAGGACGTATCAAGGACAAATTAAAAACACGATTTTCACAATTAAAATCATAAAGCAATGAACGAGTTGGAATTAAAAAAGCTTTGGCAAGCAACTAATGATAAATTGGACGAGAGCATTATCATAAACAAAAAAAACACCGAAGATATAACCCGAGTAAAGATTCATAGCATTTTGGGTTCAATGAAAACAATTAAGATTTTTACGCTATTGGTTGGTATTTTATGGGTTGGTATCGGGATAATTGCTTTGAGCTCAATTTATTTAAACTCATTTTCTGAAGCGAATAAGTTTTTTCTGTTTTCGGCTTCTATCCAGGTGGGCTTGACGGCCATGGCATTGTTTGTTTATCTCTATCAGCTAATCACGATTTACCAAGTGAATATAACTGACCCGATTATAAGGACACAAAAGAATTTGGTAAGTCTAAAAATGTCAACGCTTTGGGTAACTCGTATCCTCCTTCTTCAACTTCCTGTTTGGACAACCTTTTGGTGGAACGAAACTATGCTAACAGATTGGGGTATTTTGCAATGGGTAGTGACATTGTTTTTTACAATTTCACTTACTGTTATTGCTATTTGGCTATTCTTCAACATTAAATACGAAAACAGAAATAAGAAATGGTTTCAACTCATTTTTAGTGGAAAAGAATGGACACCATTAATGAAATCTATGGAGCTGCTAGAACAAGTGGAGGACTATTAAGAACAGAAAGCCAGCACCTAACAATGTATATAAAAAATAGGCTGTTTAGTGCTAAATTCAAGGTTTAGTTCTCGAATAAACTTTATATTTAACCGAAAGTTCAGTGCTTTTTAATAGCCTACTTTTCATATACTAAACGTTGTGCGTCATTTTGAGAAACCAATTGAAAAACGAATGTTGATTGAAAATGGAAATAAAAATTTTGCTCATATCGGTAAGATAACTTGCTCGATAACCTTCTTTCTTGGACTTGTATATTTATTTGTTACATTTTTTGGTTTTCAATCCTTAAAATCACCTGATGAACCAATCCGAGACCCATATTTCACAATGATGGAATTGTTAACTATTATTCTTGCTCTACTGATGTCTATCAATATGATTGTAATTCATATTCACGCTTCGGCTAAATATAAATTACATACTCTTTTTGCTTTATGTTCAATGATTATTATGGCTGGAATTACCACAAGTGTTCACTTCGTTGTTCTCACTATGAATCATCAACTTGAAACTGCAACAATGAGAGAATGGACTTTGTTCTTTTCATTTAAATGGCCATCTGTCGCATATATTTTGGATATTCTCGCTTGGGATTTGTTTTTTTCTCTTTCGTTTTTATGTGCCGCTCCAATATTCAATAATGGGAAAATGGAAAAAACAATAAGAACTCTTATGCTAATTTCAGGAATTTTGAGCCTTATTGGAATAATTGGCGTACCACTTGGAAATATGCAAATTAGGAACATTGGAATAATAGGATATGCTTTAATCGCTCCATTTGCATTTTTATTAATCGGAATAAATTTTAACCGAATAGAACAAAATAAAAAACGAACGCACAACACCGTATAAAATTAATTGCTAGTGCAAGCCTACTTACGAAAATCCTCGCGGATTTTCTATTAGGTTTGTATTTGCTAAATTAGTTGCTTAAACCACGCAACTAATCTTATACAAACACGTTGTGCATAATGCAAAAAAACCGAACTAATGGAGAAAAAAAGATACTATAATGACAATATCGGCCCTATAAAAGAGAACGAATTGCTTGCACTTAAAAAAGCAATAGAACTTTGCAACGAAATTGGAGATATAACCCAAATAACTTTATTAATCCATACAAAAGGAAATACAAGGTATTTAGAAAGAATTTTTCAAACTCGGAATTTGAAGGACTTTTTTAGAGGAACAAAGATAGATGCGAATTATCCACCTTTAAAAATAGAAACTATCCGAACTTTTAATGACGATTGGCAAGGAAAGAAAATTGTGGTTGCATTCGGTTTGCGTTCAAAGGAATTACACAAATACGATGATTATGAAAATGTTGCAGGAATTATTGCTCACCAATGGTCAGAAGATAGCGTAAAGGATTGGGCAAAATCTTGGGGTGCAATCAACTTGGAATCTGAAACAAAAATTGAAAAAACTTCCTTACCAGATAAAGTTGTTCAAAGAGCATTTATCGACTTGAGTAATTCCATCAATATGACTACTGGAATTAGACACTCGATGGACGAGGAACAATGCAAAACATATATCCGAGCTTTAAATAAATATAATTACGAATTAAATTCGAAAGAAGTCTTTTCTTATCTAACAACTGAGTTAGGCTGGGAATCTGACAATGCAGATGGTGTAATAAAACTGATTGACAAAACAAACGCTGGAGGTTATTTTAAAGGTGGTTCAAAAACTGGTTTACAACATCATATTAAGAGATGGAAAGCGGAATAGCACTATGCACAACAATGTATATAAAACATAGCTATTATAGGCTTTTCGAGAGGTTTTTGCGTGTTTGCGAAGATCGCCAAATTTTTAAATTTGGCTTTTAGTAAAATAAAGAGAAAAATAAAAATTTAAAAATTCGGCTCGTGTATAATCCGAAACGATAGTGTCTTTTTACACGCTACGTTTCATATACGGAGACGTTACCAACAATTTGAATGACCAACATAAATCCAAATAGAATCAAGTTTTATCAATTCCTTAATGATGACATTTCATTGGAATTATTTGAAAATTGGGTTTATGAAAATAAGGAACTTGAAAATGAAATTCCAGAAGACCATTACAACGATTTATTAGCCTTTAATTTTAAAAGTAGAGAAGTCAAAAATTTCATAAAATCAATCATCAAAAAACATTTTGATTGGAAGGAATTTGAAAAGTATCGAACAATTGAATTACTCAAAAATATTAAGTCTGGTAATATTGAGATTGTTCTGGCAAGTCGAAAATTAAGAGAATTATATCTCGAACAAGAAGAGGAAATTAAAAGACCGTTTCTTACAATTGGACTTGCAATTGGTTATGAAAGTGAACTTGACAATTGCCCAATAGAATCGGAATATAAACTATGGAATTCTGACGCTCTGAAAAAACAACTCGAACCTGTAGAATGGTATCGAAAACGGATTTTAGAAGATGTTGACGAAGAACTTAAGGAATTACTAAACCCTGAAATTAAAGTCATTGACCTTGGTGGAATTGTGAACATTAAGCATTTACACGACACTTTTGCTGAAAGACTTTATTTTCCTGAATTTTATGGAAATAACTGGGATGCGTTTTGGGACTCAATAAGTGGAATTGTAGAAATGCCAAAAAATCTGACCTTGACGAATTGGGAAAAATTCGAAAAAACATTCAAAAAGGATTCGAAAATTTTAAGAGAAATTATAGAGGATTATAACAATCAGAACTCTGAAAAGAAAATAAAAACTGTTGGTAACACCGTGTATAATTAATTGCTTTGGCAAGTGCTTATCTGGAAAATTCCTTCGGAATTTTCTCGGGTTAGTATTTGTTTACTAAATTAGTTGCTTAAACACGCAACTAACCATACACAACAACGTTACCTGCAATTTGATGAAAAACACGTTAAAACTAATAATCTTAGGAACTCTGATTTCAACATTTGTCTGTTGTAAGCAAAATAACAAAACGGAAAAAGAGGCAGAACTGAATAAAATTTCGGATTCAACCTTATTGAATCAAACTAATTCAGAACTAAAAACAATTAAAAGTAGTATTCCTGAAAATATAGACTCAGAATTTAAAATCTTCTTAGAGTATTTTAATAAAGATTCGATTTTTCAAATAAGCCGTGTAAATTTCCCTATAAAGTCAAAAGAAATCAACTATGACAATTATGAGACTATTGCAAAAATAACTGATATTGATAATTATGAAATAATTGACTTAACTATTGACCCTTCTTCAGAGACAAAAGAATATGACAAATACACTCAAAAAACTATTCTAAAAGAATTTAATGCTGTAATTGAAATACGTGGAATTGATAACGGAATCAACTGCGACTATGAATTTGAAAAAATAAACGGAAAATGGAAATTAACAACTTGGAGTAATTTATCAACATAAAAAAAACAGCAGGTAACAACGTATAAAAATAATGCTTAGTTTAGTGCTTAATCAAGAGTTCGTGCGCTTTTGTTAGCTTCTGATTTTCCTTCGGAAAATCCTCGCACACAAAACCGCACTATTCTTATACAATCACGTTGTGTATAATGCGGAGAAACTGACTGATGAAAGCAAAATTCTTTAGAAAAGTTTAAATTTCAACTGATAAGGAACATTATACCTTTTGCAATATTCAACCCTAAAACTATCCCAATCGCCAAATTGACTCATTAACTCAGTTGCTTGAGAAATAAATAACGACAATTCATTTCTTGCGCCCGGAGTAAGATATTGATGATGTTTGTATTTTCTTGTTCCAGTCATTACAAAAGGATTAACTATTCTTAAAAACGGTAAAACCTCTTGAGAAAATCTGAAATAAATTATTTCATTAGTTAATCTTCCTGCTTGCCAAGGTTTTTCAGCTATAATACCTTTATAATGCCAATTATTCAATCGGAACATTTCTTTGTAATAATCTTGTGTGAAAATTGACTTATATTCTGCTGGTTTCCTTAAAATTCGACTGTCAATGTTTTTTATTTTCCATAAATCCTCAATTGTTGAGAGTAGTTTACGTTTTTCATTTTCAGTATCTAATTCTTTATCGGAAAACTTGTTCTTTACTTTTGACTCAGTTTGGTCAATAATAAATCTTTTAAGTAATTCCTGATTTTTCTTTCCTTGTAAAACTTTTAACTGTTCAAGTTCTTCAGGATTCAATTTTGTATTCTTCATTGCTATTAATTATAAATTTTATTTCTCACTTTTTTAATATGGTCACCGAAAGTAAAATCATCTAAAAAATTATGCTCTAATTTTGATTTTAACTTTTCTATGTTTGGATTTAATTTTCTAGCTCTTCCCCAAGCATATTTATCAGAACTCGGAGCATCAAACGCATAGAATACATAAGCAAAACTTGGGTCAACATTGTTGGATATCGCATATTGCTTGATAAACTCTTGGTTATTAATAAATGAACCTGCTTCTTTTGTTTTTTCTTTTGAGAAAAGATATTCTCTTGCAAAATTATCAGCTTCAATTTCATTTTGAGATTCACTATCCAAACTTTTTTGACCTTCTTGTGATATATGATAATTTGAAAGTTGTATTTCATCCCAATCAAATAAAACGTGATATAGCTCGTGAACTAAAGCGAACCATAATGTTGGATAAAACCCAACATAGTCAGTTAATGCGATGCAAGGCTTGTCATTTACCATAAAAGTTGCACCTCTAATATGTAATGATGGAAAAGATGGAATAAAAACTACAGTTATTCCTAATTGATATAATTGTTTAATAACATTCACAAGACCATTTTCAACGTCCATAGATTGCCATCTAATCTGCGGAAAATAATCAATTAATTTATCACGACTATAACTGTTTGGATTTCTTAATTCAATACAAGACTGTTCAGCTAAGTAAACCCAGTTTTTAATACTACAATTTCGTTTAGCCCTTTTTCCTGAACTAAAGGCAACATTAATATCAGGTTCGGAATATTCAAAAATATTCTTCAAACCAAAATAGTTGCAAATCGATTTAATAATGTCATTGTAATCTGTTAAAGACTTTATTAGACCTACTTTTTTCAGTTCTGCCAAATTAAATTTCTCGTTTATAAATTCAACCATTTCATTGGTTCGATTTATATCATTTCCAACATTATGAACTTCATTTACTTTTTGTAAATAAAGTGTGGCTATCTGTTCCAAATCAGTTCCTAAAAAATTTGACAATTTTATCAATTGAGTGTAATCCAACATTTTTTGTTCACCTGAAAGAATTCCGTCTAAAGTACGAACACTCATTCCCATAATATTTAATGCAGTTGTTTTTGGAATATCTAAACTTTCAAGTCTATTAACAAATAGTTCTTCTAAAGTTTCTGCTATTTTAGTAGGTTTCGGTTCGAATAATCTTTTTAGGATATCATCACTATCAGATTTTTTGTTTCCCATATAATTATATACTATTTTTAATATTGAAATATTGTTTTTGACTAAAGTAGAACAAATAATGCATCAATACATTTTTTATTTTACTAACTTTTAAAATGTTATTAACAATTAAAAGCCGAAAAGAATATAGCTCTATATAAAAAAGTGATTTGCATAATACCATTTATGATTTATTGCTTGGTTTAGTCTATTTGGTAATTCTTTCTGAATTTCCTCTGGTTCGTTCCATTTTGACTAAATTAATTGCTTATCCACGCAACTAACGATAAATAAGACCTTTAAGTGTAATATAAAAAATGAGTTTACGACTAAAAATTAGAAGAAAAAACCAATAAAAATTACTTTGGATTAATTTTTGTACTATATTTGATACTATGGGAACTAAAAGAGAAAAATCTATTTTACACAAAATTATCTTTGGAGAAACCCGAACTAGACAAGTTTCAGGTAGTTCCAAACGAATTGTATCTGACAAATTTTTATCTGAGCAGGTCTATGCGAAAGTCGACAAGAATGGGAAATTCACCATAAAAAGTAAAGATGGAAAATCTTCTTACTCTGTTAGACAATTAAGACCTTCTAGGTAATGAATATTGCAATTGTTAGTTTAGCTATTTTTTTAATAGTTTCACCAGCAATAATTGCTAGAAGAACTTACTTCACAAAAGAACTATCTAAATCATTTACTAATAAAAATACTCTTCAAGAAATTTTTAGTGCGATATTCCTTGCAGGTATATTACACTCAATTTGGATTACTTTTGTGGAGCTGATTGGTCATAAGATTGATTTTGACATTCTATTTAAACTATTATTTGACCCTAGGTCTATAACAGATTACAGTAACATTACAGATAATATTTATAAAATCATTTTATATTTTATATCATTAACTGCTACTTCTGCTTTATTCTCTTATTTGTTTAGAAATTTAGTAAGAGTAAAAAAATGGGACAGAAAGACTAACTTTCTAAGGTATGATAATAATTGGTATTATCTTTTTTCAGGTGAAGTACTTGATATAAAAAAATATAGCGATGATGATGAAATATCATCAGATGATGTCAATCATAGGCTAGTTGACGTATTAGCAAAATCTAATGACAGTGAAGTTATTTATAGAGGTAATTTAATAGACTACCAATTGGATAAAAATAACTCTGTTGAATACATTGTTCTTTCATATCCAATGAAAAAACAAAATGGTGTAAATAAACTTATTACCAGTAATTATTTTGTTATTCCTTACAGCGAAATTCTGAATATTAATCTTAAGTATTTATCTACAATACAAACAGAAGGAAATTCAGATACAGAACCAACTGAATAGAAAAGCACTATACACAACAAAGACGTGTATAATTAATTGCTTTGGCAAGTGCCTATTTGGAAAATTCCTTCGGAATTTTCTCTGGCAAGTTTTTGTTTACTAAATTAGTTGCTAAACCACGCAACTAATCATACACAAAACGTTGTGCTTCATGCTGACTTGTACTGAAAAAAGGCTACATAATTTTAAATATTATGTATAAAAATGACAAAGTAATTAGACGTTACAGTGAACCTTTCAAATTAAAAATTTTAGACGAACTTAGTACTGGCAAACACACCAAAAGTGAACTTTGCAAACTCTATTCTATTGCACCTACAACCGTAAACGAATGGATTAAAAAGTACAATCGTAAAGACTTAATGAACACCAGAGTAAAAGTGGAAACTAAAGACGAAATATCTAGAATTAAAGCACTTCAAAAAGAGGTCGAACAGCTTAAAAAACTACTACTTAAAAAGGACCTTGATGCTATAGTACAAGATTCTTACCTGGAAGTCGCTGCGGAGGATCTAGGCTATAAATCTGTTAATGAACTAAAAAAAAAGCTAAGTATAAAGCCTTAATCAAAGCCAAAGAGAAATCTAAGGGATTTGCTTCTTTAGCAGCTATAACACATTGTTTTGGTCTTAAACGTGATGCCTATTATAAGTATAAAAATAGAGCAGACAAGCGTAATGGAATAGAACAGCAAATTATAAGCATAAACGAAAAACCGTGAGAAATAGAATATTACTGATAATTATAATGGTTTTGGCTTTCAATTCTTGCGGAATTTTTAAAACGCATCATAAGGATAAACTAATTGATTTTGAGAATATTCAGATTCCAAAAAACACTATAAAACTGAATGGATATTACTTTGCGGAATTAGAACGAGAATACGGAGAAAACCCACCACCTTTTATCGACGATTACATAAAAAAAACTAGAATAAATAAAATAAAATATTTATCTGTGTTTTTTATTAACGAAGATGGTTTTGTATTTAAAGTCGGAGGAATTGACGGACTTTCCCATTTTTATTGTGCTGAAAAAGACACTTATGAAAACACATATGAAAGCGCACACAAAGCAATTGAATTAATGCTAAAAGCCCAAAATTCATCGGAAAAAAGAACTAAACGTATTTGTGGATTTAAACCTGACGATATCGGCAGTAAAGGTATAGCAGAGATTGATAATAATAATATTAAAATTCAATTCTACAGTATTGAAATGCAAAATCCTACAAAAGATACTTTCAATTCAGCATATTTATATGAATTAAACGGAATTATAGAATCGGACTCAAGTTTTGTAATAAAAAGTGAAACGGAATTTAGAACTAATAAAAAAACATCTGAAAATCAAATATTCAAATTTAGACAAACGGATGATAAACCGAATATTGAAAATTATTTTAAAAAAAACAGAAACCGATTTAAATAACTGCTTACAAGCCGTTTATAATTAATTGCTTGGTTCGTACCTACTCGGAAAATCCTTCAGATTTCCCTCTGGTTCGTTCCATTTTTAGTAAGTTAGTCGCTTGCACACGCAACTATTCTTACACATAAACGGTTAGCACCAATTAAGAAATCATAAATTAGGAAAAGGATCCTATGAGCTAACAATTATTGCAGCGGATAAGGCTAAAAAACAAATAAAAAGAACACCAAATTGACGGTCGTTATAAGCTAAGTTCTAATATCAGCCTGCCGGTCAACATCCTTCCGGCGGGTTTTTAGTTTCTTTTAATCGAACTTTTAAGACTTTTTAATATAATCCATAAAATTATGAAAACAAAAATCAAAGTTAATTCGGTATTATTCATTTTTTTACTAGTACTACTTATATTTCTTATAGGGTTAAGCAATCTTCATGCTCAGGAGACTTCTTCAGGTAAGAATCAATTCAGTCGCTCTATAAGTGATGTAATTCCTTTAGAACTCACGCATTTTTTTGGTGCACTTATGTCAGCTATTGATGATAAAAGGTTTCAGTTAGAGAATACAACGACAGGCATGCTACATTTTAATTACCAGAAGCATGTAAGTTAAAGAGCGAAGATTTCACAAATAATGCGCCAGAAGGGTTTAATTTTCCCATTGATTTAAGAGGAAAAAGAACCTTCATATCTGTTGAACCATTTTCAGATAACAATGAGGAAAAACCATTTATATTAAAACCTTTAGAACATAAAATCCCAGCAAAAGCTGAACCTTCAAAGTATATAACTATGGAAGTTGGCTCTATAACCGAAATTATTGGAACAGTATCTAAATAAAATATTTATACACAATTTACGTTAATTAATGTCCTACTTAAACAGAAAATATATGAACTCAATCATCCCAAACTCAATTTTAGAAATCTTTATTAAATTCCCTAATGTTGGTATTAAAAACCTTCATAGGGTGTTGAACATATTCGTAATTCCTATTTTATTAAGCCTTTTATTTATGTTGATTGGTTGTAGTAAAGATTCTCAAGATCTGGTTCCAGTCAAAGAACAGCCTGATTCTGGGAATTCTGGGACTGAAATAATTGATAAGGAAAAAGTAGCCGTCAATTACCGCAATCATTGCGGAGGGTGTCATGGACAAAACTTCGCGTCTTTTGTAGAGCGCCAATGGAAATACGGCAGTTCTCTTAAAGATTTACAGAACTCCATAAAGGTCGGGTATAAAAATAATGGTATGCCAGCATATGGAGCTACTTTCAACGAACAAGAGGTTAAAGATTTGGCAAACTATATCCTTTCGGAAATAAAAGGAAAAACAAAAGAGATGCTAGAGGCAGATAACCCTAATCTATCTGGATTAATTAAATCTGATGACGTTTCCTTCCGATTAGAAACTATCACAGATAATATCCCTGGGACGCCTTGGGGCATTGAGCAATTACCCAATGGTGAAATCTTGGTAACCGAACTTGGAGGAAAATTATTTCTGATTAAAAATAACAAGGAACTGGTAGAAATAGCAGGTGTTCCAAATGTTGTTTCAGGGGGACAAGGTGGATTATTGGATGTACTCATACATCCAAATTTTAAAGATAATTCGTTCGTTTATCTGTCTTATGTCACAACTAACCCTAATAATGCTTCCGAACAAACTACTGCGGTGGCAAGAGGTAAACTTTCTGGCACTAAGCTAGTACAAGTAGAAAAAATATTTACGGCACTTCCTTACCTCAGTACCAGTCACCATTTTGGCTCTAGATTACTATTTGATCGAAAGGGTTATTTGTATGTATCTGTTGGTGAACGTGGGCACAGGGATGACTATCCACAGAAATTGGACAATCACCTCGGAAAAATTCACCGTATACAAGACGATGGTAAAATACCTAATGATAATCCTTTCTACAACAATCAGGGAGCTATTAGCTCTATATTTACCTATGGAACACGTAATCCGCAGGGCCTAACCTTACACCCCATAACTGGTGCTATCTGGGAAGGTGAGCACGGACCTCAAGGAGGTGATGAAATCAATATTTTGGAAGCAGGGAATAACTACGGATGGCCTGTGATATCTTACGGAACCAACTATGATGGAACCTCATTTACGAATATTACTAAAAAAGAAGGCATGGAACAGCCTATTCATTATTGGACACCTTCCATCGCTCCGTGCGGAATGTCTTTTGTTTCGGGAGATTTTTATGGGAAATGGGAAAATGATTTGTTTGTAAGTTCACTTAAGTTCGAATACTTACATAGACTAAAAATGAATGGCAATGTGGTTGTCGGTCAGGAAAAATTATTGGAAGGTATTGGTCGTGTGCGAGATGTACATATAGGTAAGGACGGCTACATGTACATAGCAGTGCAGGGACCTAGCAAAATCATACGACTAGTACCTGAGCAATAAATTATTCGGACATAAGATTTTAGTTTAAAACCTCAAACAATATCTATAAAAACAAAAAGTTAATTTCAAAAGAGATTACCTTTATGCTTAATGAATACCCATGTGTTATCTAGAGTAATCTATTTAACTTTTCCAATCGCTTCAATTCAAGAGTTGAAGCTCTTAATAATTGTTTGAGCCGTAATCTCTTGAGTTTACATGTACATTGTTTGCTATCTTCTTGTGCTCTAAATACAAGCGACTCACAATAGCTTATTTTTTCATTATCAGGCAGTTGTAAAATTATATTGTTATAAAACTCATCAATAGCCTTTAATGGTTTTTTAAAAAATATAGTTTTTGCATATAGTTCAATATATCGTTTCATCATCATAATACCTGATACCATTTACCATTTTTTGTCTCATTAGTAGAATCAAGCTTTATTCCAAAAGCAACTAAAGATGAATATCGCAAAGTATTTGGTGCGAATAGCTATTAAATAAATTCTAGAGACCATAGTGTTGGCATCGTTAATGAGGGTATAGGGTAATTATCATTTCAACTGTTGTAATACTAAAATCAAGACTTATAATTTATAAAATTACCCATAACCGTCTATGCATCAAGAATTTTCAATAACCGTTAATTGTATTAATAATAAACATCCAGATGAATTTATAGAACTACATAGGCGTGATTATTTTGAAATTCTACTCTTTAAGATTGGACAAGGGGGATGCCAAATAATTGATTTTAAAGAATACGACATATCAAATCATAGTGCTTTCATTATAACGCCAGGACAATTACGTCTTTTAAAAAAACATCCGGAAGAAAATGGCATATTCATTCAGTTTACCAAGTCGTTTCTAGAATTGAGTATAGCACCTTCCTTGTTAGACTGGTTCTTTAGGCTTCAAACAAATCACAAAATCAATTTAACTTTATCCCAATTTGAAAAGTTATATTCCTATTTTGAAAAGCTAAAAGAGCTATATGAATCTTCGGGTAATTTTCAATTTCAAAAATTACAAAAGTGGTTTGGACTGGTCTTTTTTGAGTTTTTAGACTGTGTTCCTGATAAGCCCAAGCTCTATAAGAAACAAGATTTGCCTTATGAATTTATGTGGTTGGCTCATGGAAATTTTCGTGAGATCCGATTGGTAAAAGGATATGCACAACTTCTTGATACCAATATCAATAAATTAGAGATAGAAGTAAAAAAACATTTTGGTAAAAGCCCTTCTAGTATTATTAATGAACTGCTTATCATTGAAATCAAAAGACTTTTTCTACTTGGAAAATTAAGTCATAAGGAGATTGCCTTTGGGTTAAATTTTGATTCTCCGTCTTCTTATTCTAGGTTTATAAAAACACAAACTGAGATGACACCTACTGAGCTAAAAAAAAGAATAAGAGGAAAGATTACATGATTTTTAAAAGATAAATTATTATTCGGCTGCTATGCAATCCATTAATGAGAGGCTTGACCATAGTATCTCCAGTATTTAATGACGATACGCCACTTATAGTTTGGAGGGCATCGCCAAGAGTACCTCAACTAAAACGTTCTAATTTTTCTTTTGAAATTTTATTTTCAAAGAGCATTTCTGTATCATTAAGGTAGCCCTTACATTTAATAGTTACTTCATTTAATTCTTTCAAATGTTACTCTAAACGGAATTTTTTTATTGTATTGCTAGAGATATTACAGTATACATCTTTGCTTTACAAAAAGAATGAGAAACCTTTATGTTATATGAGTCTTCACAAAGTTTTGGGATACTAAACTTTCCGTCTAAATCGGTCTGAACAGCTTGTCCTGTACTCACCACAATTAGTAGTGCACCTAAAAGTGCAGAACCATCGTGGAGATCCATTACCGAACCAGAAAGTATATATTTTGAACAATAACGCTCAATTCTTCAATTTTTATAGAAAAAAAATAGTCCAAATTTTTATTTAACATACTAAATGAAATTAAATAATAACAAATGCTACTTAATCGAAGAAAAACAGCTTTATTCTGTACCCATTGAAATAAAAAAACCTTCACATTTCTGAGAAGGCTTGATTTTTCTAGTAGCGGGAACTGGACTCGAACCAGTGACCTTCGGGTTATGAGCTTAGTCCTTATGTATATCGATTTAACATAAAACCGCTCAAAATCAATGATTTATGAAATAAAAATATTATTTAAAGTCAATTATATACAATTGAAATCAAGTTATTCTGTACTTATTCTGTACTGGTTTTTTGTATCTTTATCATTGTTAAATGATAAGTAATGGCTAATATCAAAATTGTTCTTCGTAAAAATATGATTAAAAAGGATGGTACTATTCCATTAGCCATAAGAATAAGTGCAAACTATAAGACAAATTATAAATGGCTTGGTCAGTACGTACTCGAAAAAGATTGGGACAAGGTAGCTGGAAAAGTTAAACGAAGTCATCCAAATTATAAGATGCTCAATAATTTCTTATTAAAAAAATTGACCGAAGCGAATGATGTCTATTTAGAGAATAAGAATGAAAATATTACCCCTAAACAAGTAAAACAGAAATTAAAAGGACCTGGCGGCTCTATATCCTTTTTTAAAGTTGCTTTAGAAAGGGTAAAAACTAAGTACGACCGTAAGATATTTTCAGTAGCCAAATCAGAATTATCCATTTTGTATAATATCGAAGAGTTTTTAATTCTAAAATCTTCTTTACCAAAAAAAGTGGTTATTGATGCTATATTACAAAGAAGAAAGGACAGAATTAGTAAAGCCAGAAAATCTGAGTATTCATTTAGTGATGGAATCAATTATTTTCAGAAAAATAATACTTTAAAATTTCAAGATATAGACCAAGCCTTTCTAGAACGTTATAAGACCTTCTGCTCTGTGTATCTAAATAAAAAACCCGAACCATTACCAATCAACTAATCTTCATAAGAACACTATTCAATATTGCTATTAATAATGGTGTTGTCGCTGCTAAATATTATCCTTTCACTGGGGGAAAAGAGAAAATTAAAATTGGTACTAGTAATAAAATTGGTCTTACTTCTAATGAAGTAGAGAAAATCGAGGCTTTGCAATTAGAGCCGGGTTCTTCAATTTGGCATACACACAATGTATGGTTAACAGCTTTTTATTTTGCAGGAATACGCGTCTCGGATGTTATAAAGTTAAGATGGTCTGATTTTAAGGATGATAGACTATACTATGTTATGAATAAAAATGAAAAGCCGTTAAGTCTTAAAGGACCAGAAAAGAGTTTGACTATTCTGAGCTTTTATAAAAATCAGAAAGATGAGAATAAAGGGTATGTATTTCCATTCTTAAAAAACGTCCGCCCTAATGACGATGAAGATTTTTTTTACGAAAACACGAAACGCAACAAAGCTTTTCAATAAGTATTTAAATAGAATTGCCAAACAATGTGAAATTGACAAAAGTTTATCAAATCACATTGCACGTCATACTTTCGGAAATATCGCAGGCGATAAAATACATCCGTTAATGTTACAAAAGCTTTATCGTCATAGTGATTTAAAAACTACCTTAAATTATCAAGCTAACTTCATTCACAAAAATGCTGATGATGCTTTGGACAGTGTCATAAATTTTTAAACTATCTGTAGTTCTGTTTTTTTTAACTTCTGAATTAACATTAGAAGAGTCATCTTGGCACTGCTAACACCACCATTCTCAAAATGGAATAGAACAGCTTAACGATGCATTTTTGATGATTACTTGAACTACTTTGAACATTGAATCAATTTAATATTATTGCACAAATTTTGGTCAATCCATATTTGGTATAATATTTATAGGAATTATTTTTCATTAGCTTACCAATGATTAATACGTCCTTGTAAACTCATCAAAAACCAAATCCAAAACCAAGTTGTATGATATCTGTTTCATCAGAATTGAAATAGGCTACACTTAGTGCAAAAGAGTTTAAACCACTTATCCAGAAGCCACCGCCTTGTGATGTATGCCATTGATTTGAATTATCATTATTTAACCAAACTCTACCATAATCGAAGCCACCGTAGAGTCCTACAGTAATAGGTAAGGCTGCTGTGTTATATCGTTTTAGTCTCAGGCGTACATCTGAACTTTGGTAGAAATAGGTTTTTCCTGTAAAACGCTCATCTCTAAAGCCTCGCAACCCATTGTTTCCGCCTAATGATGGTGCGTGGTAATAAAAGAAATCATCACCTAAATTGGTTTTTCCTTCAAGAAAAGTGCTCAACACCAAATTACCAGATGGGATTAACTTTTTAGCTGCAGAGAGCTGTAATTGCGCATACCCAAATTTATTCTCGCTGAGTTCTGTATTTGCCTTGTAACCTCCAGTAAAACTCACATAGAAAGCTCGTGTAGGAAAATCGTTTGCATCATCATTTTGATATTGCAATGAAACCTCTCCACCTACATAAGATTGACTGTCAAACACATCATTACCTAGGTTTTCCCTTGTGAATAATCGTGTGCCAATTTCATCAACTTTCCAATTTTCGTAAAGTGCCTTTATACGTAAAGTTCGGTATGCAATCCCTGCCTTTATATTATACTGTCGCATTCTTGAGCGATAAAAATCTCTATCTAAATCATCCTCTAGATTCTGAGTATCATTTCCGAAGCCGAAAAAATTAGTAGAGTATCTGTTGTTAGTGGCGTAAGCATCCAATTCAAAATTCCATTTGGGAAAAAGATTAGCCCAAATTCCTGAATAACTCACATCGAAACCTTGAAACTCTGAATAGTATTTTGCAGATACGGTATGTTTTTGTCTAAAAGGATTTCCATTAAATCCATTGACGGTGTACGTATCTGTTAATCCGATGACTATACCATCATCTGTCCTAAAACCTAGGTTTGGTAATAGGACATTATTATTCTCATTAAAATATCGCCAATGGAATGTATTTACCTCATAATTATCACTTAAAAAAGTACTCGGTTTTTTATCTTGAAATGATGATTCTTCATAATCGTAATCGTAAATCTTTAGATGACTCTTATTTTGTATGTCATAGATGTCATTCCCATAGCCACCAATAATCCTGACAAATACATTACTTCCATTTTGACCATACACTTTGAAAACATCCTCATCGTTTAAACCGTAAATCCATACTTCCTTCGTGGTTTTCTTATCAAACGTGCGATCATAAAAGAGTTCGTTTTCTTCATTATTGAGGATTCTCTTTATCACAACTCTGGTTTTACCATCACCCATTCTAAATACTTCAATACGGTCATCTTTGTTAGTCGCGTGTATAGCAACTGTTTTATCGAGATATTCTCCGTATTCTGTTGCAAATTGATCCAGATTTTTGAGTCTTTCCTTAAGCTTAGTTTTGAATAATGCCGCAGTTTCATCTTGAGTTTCCTTAGGTAATCCTAAAAATGCGCTATCGATAATTTCATCCGTTAAATTATTTTGAATGTACTTAGCCTCTTCAGTCCATACTTGAGCATCGAGTCCCGTAAATAATGCTCTATCAAGATTATTCCCTTCAGCATTAAACCACTTTACACTTTTGATATCGCTGTCATAAGTCTGCCAAAAACGCGTGTCTGGCATTACCAATTGTATTAGAGGAATGCCTATCCCGTCAAATTTTGCGAAGGATCCATCTCTATCACGCGGTATAGATTGAAATTCTTTTATACCATTTGATTTTTCTACTTCTGCCCAACGCCATTGATCTTCGTGTCTATCCCAATCTCCTATTAACATATCAAAAATCCGAGCTCTTATATGGGCTCGTTCATTAATTACATAAGATTCATCTTTTTTGATTTTTTCCAGCATATCAGTTGTGCTTTCAAAATCTGTAATTTTGCCATCTGTATTAGAAAACGTGCGTGTATATCCTTCATAATTTACGTGACCATCAGAAGGACGTTCTTCAATAAAGTAAAGTTCATCTCCAAATTCATTATTATATTTTCCTAGCGTTTCTTGTTTAGGAACGTAGTACAGCTGGGTTGATGCGTGATTTATAGCACTAGCTTCTGCCATTGGGTTAATAACTAGTTGCATAAAAGGATGAGATGATGTAAAGAAATCTGAGGTCAATTCCTCCACCCCTGAAGACTCGTAACTTTCTTCATTGTAAGCAATTCCTTTAAGCTTAAATTTGAGAAAACGCAGGGCATTTTTGCGTAAAGAACGCATTGCATATTCTTTGCCTTGGGCATCTTCTAAACGTAGTGAATAAGATTGGTGTCCTCCACCTTTTTTTGTCACAGTAAGCCCACCGTGTAGCTGAGTTAAATCTGCAACATTTGCTGTTATTTCTTTCCCATAATAAGAACGGTAACGATCGCCCCAAAATAGCTTATAGATTCCAGACTTATGAAGTGGTTCTTTATCTTCGAGAATGGCCGTCTTTTTTGTTTTATTTTGAACTGGCGGGAATGAATTAATGTATGCGCTATCTTCAAGCTTTTCTAGAACATTAAACGTTTTGGGATTTTCATTCGCATCAGAATTAAAGAAGGTTACCTTAGAGCTACCATCCTTAAAATAGTCAAGCTTTGCAAAACCATTAGCCGCATTGGTATAATTTCCTGTAAACTCAAGAGTTCCTCCTATGGCTGTAATGGCATCTTTAGTCTGTCTAGTAGCCTCTGTAGTTGATAACGAACTACTAATAATTTGCTGTGTGCCATTTTCTCCAGAAAGATACTGCAAGCTATTTTCGTGACCAGATAAGAACGTAATCCTATCAGATTCCTGAGCAAGGGATGAGACCAAAGCGCGGAAGGCATAATAGCGATTAGAATTTAAATGCTTAGGCGAAAACGCTCCCAAATCTTCCACTCCTGTATAGAGTGTTCCAAGAATAGGCAGTGGTAACAGTTGGCTACCTAATGTATTATATCCTGCATATTTCCCGTTACTAAAAATGGGATGATGCATCGCTATTACTATGTTTTTTCCCTGTCCATCATTGATATAACCTTCCAGTTCTTCTGCAAATCTTCTTGGGCTTACAATATCTGTACATTTCTTATTCATTCCCTCAATACGGTCCCAGTCACTAATAAACCATATTGAGTTGACAAGAATCAAATCTAAATCATCATTGATTTGAATATATTCTAATGGACAACTGTCCTCAAAAGCTCGTATAAGATTTACTCCTTTCTGTTCTTTTAAAAAATCATCATAGACATCTATACTATCTGTGTTTTTACTTTTCCATTCATTTTCTCCAGGAAGAAAAATAGTTTTACCAGCAAAACCTGAAGTGACATCTAACTGCTTCTGTAAGAGTCTTAAGTCTTTATCAATTGAGTCGGTACTATCAGATACATTATTACCAGTAAAAATAAGGGTGCTATTTTGTGATGCCTTTTTTAACTCATTTTCTAAACGTTGTAAAGTTTCCGCTTTCGCGAAAGCGGAATCATTACCATAACCACCTGATATAAAAAAAGTATGGGTAGGGATTTCGGTAGACTGAGGAAGAATGACAATGTCTTTTGAGATTTGTTCTTTCTTCGTTGCACAACTACCTAAAAATAATAATGTAATAAGAGCTATAAAGACCCTCTTACCGTATTTAAGTAAGAGTTTTTGAATATTGAGTTTGTTGAACATAATTAATTTTATTAAGAATAATTTTCAAGTTCTTAAAATCAGGCTGGTTGACTATTACACATTTTAAAGATTTGATATGACTTTTTTCAACAATTGCAATACAGATAAATAAGTGCCATTTAAACTTTAATTAGTGATTCCTTATGAAGTAAAAATTCAGGTATTTTGAAAGACTATATTCATATAAATTATTTGCGGTTTATATGCAATAAGTAGAGCCATTGTAGAACGGTAAAGATGATAAATGAACGATCCAAGATTTCCAGAATTAAACCAAAAACAAATTAATCAACTTAAAGAATTTGGTACTGTAGAGCTGTTTGAAAAAGAAGAGCGTATTTTTACTCTAGGGGATAATACCTACGACTTTTTTATAATATTAAAAGGTTCCGTAAAGATTACCAACCCTTACGACAGCAACAGCTTAATTGTCGAACACGGTAAATTTGAATTTACAGGCGATAGCAGTTTGTTGTCTAGTCGTGGCGCACCATTTGATGCAGATGCTCAACCTGGGACAGAACTTTTAAGGGTTAGAGCCAAAAATCTAAGGGATGTCATATCTAGATATAGCGAAATAAGTGCCATACTGTTAAAGGCATTTTTTCTTAGACAAGAAGTTGTTTTAAATGAAATAACTGGCGGATTAATCCTGATAGGCTCAAATAGCTCTAAAGAAACATATGCAATACGAGACTTTTTAGAAAAGAACCATATATGGCACAATTATCTTGATATCAAAACCTCAGAAAAGGCTCAAGAATTACTTAAAAATTTTGATATCAATGCATCTGACTTACCTATCGTAATAACAGCTACTAGCAAAGTCTGTAAAAATCCAACAATTGAACAGCTTGCTACAGAGACAGGCGTTTTAATGAGTTTTGAAGATGAAATATTTGATGTTTTGGTTGTTGGTGCAGGACCAGCAGGATTAGCTGCAAGTGTTTACGCTGCTTCAGAAGGATTAAAGACTGTGACTATTGATGGCAATAGTCCTGGCGGCCAAGCAGGAAAAAGTTCGAAAATTGAAAATTATTTAGGTTTCCCTTCTGGTATATCTGGTAGTGAGCTTGCCAACAGAGCATATGTTCAAGCTCAAAAATTTGGTTGTAATATATCGATACCACATAAAGCAACAAGTATTAAATATACCGGTGATTTTTTCTTACTATGTGCTACTAATGGCAAAGAAATAAAGACAAAATCAATTATTACAGCGACTGGCGCTTCTTATCGAAAATTACCTATAAAAAATATTGAAGACTTTGAGGGCAGCGGTATTTATTATTCTGCTACGGGAATGAATGTTCAATCTTGTAGAAATGAGCTTATAGGAATTGTAGGTGGTGGAAATAGCGCAGGACAGGCTGCTCTCTTTTTAGCACAATATGCTGAAAAAATCTTGATAATTTTGCGTGGTGACAACTTAGAAAGTAAGATGAGTGAATATCTTGTGAAACGTATAGCGTCTTCAAATACTATTGAAGTTGTGTTACATTCTGAAGTAACCAAATTAAATGGCAACGGTGTTTTGGAATCTATAGAAATTACTACAAAAGGTAAAAATCAAGAATACCCAATAGCAAACCTTTTTACTTTTATAGGTGCCAAACCTTGTACAGAATGGTTGGATAATTTGGTTACTACAGATAAAAATGGGTTTATTCTAACAGGGTTTGCACTTGAGAACTTTGAGGTCTCATCTTATGATATTTATACTAAAAGAAAACCTCAATCACTAGAGACGAGTATTCCAGGCTTTTTTGCTGTAGGTGATGTAAGAAATGGTTCTGTAAAAAGGGTAGCCTCTGCAGTAGGCGAAGGATCAATGGCGGTGAGCCAAGTACATCAGTTTCTATCGGAAATTATTTAGAGTAAAATTATGATGGTAAGGGAACATATTCTGTCTCGCCTGGAACCTTAGGAAAATTTTGAGCCTTCCAGTCATCTCTGGCTTTTTGAATTAATGATTTATCGGAAGAAACAAAATTCCAATTTATAGTTCGCTCTTCAGGAAATGGTTTTCCACCAAAAACATAGACTGTTGAATTTGCCTCGATTTCAAATTCACATAAGTTACTATCATTGGTTACCAGTATTTGCCTTGGCTCGTAGGTATGTTCATTATTATATATTTTTCCGTTCAAGATATAAAGTCCGATCTCTCCGAATAAATCATTTCCTAAATTAATTTTCTGCTTTGAACTACTTTTTATCTCAATAAAAAAAAGCTCACTATGAACTGGCACTGGTGATTTTCTTCCTAGTACTTCACCAGCTATAAGTTTAAACTGTAATCCATTTTGTTCCCAACTAGGAATTTCATCTTCGGATGTATGACTGAAAGACGGTTCCATTTCTTCCAGTTCTTTGGGTAACGCCACCCATATTTGTAAACCGTGTAATGTTTTTTCTTGATCGCGTAGTCTGAGTGGCGACCTCTCAGAATGTGAAACACCACGCCCTGCGGTCATCCAGTTTACAGCTCCAGGCTTTATTTCTATTTCTGTACCCAAACTATCTTTATGCACTAAATTACCCTCAAAAAGAAATGTGAGTGTTGATAAACCTATGTGAGGATGAGCAGGAACGTTTAGATTTTCACCTGCTTTCATATGTACTGGCCCCATATGATCTATAAAGGCAAACGGACCTACCATTCTTCTTTTTCTAAACGGTAGCAATCGGCCCACCATAAAATTACCTACACTTGCTGCACGTTCTGGAATAACGGTTTCAATATTTGACATATCACCTTTTTCTATTGAAGTTGTAAAACAATTAATTTACCAATATGTACCGAAGAATCCAAATTTATGGCCATTAGGATAAATTCTTAATTCAATATATATCCTACACCAAACTGAATTGCTCCTAAATCTTCATCCAAGCTTATAAAACGGTACCCTAAATATACAGGAAACTTCTCGTTAATAATATAAGTGAGACGCGGTGCTGCAGTAAAACCACCATCATTGCCATCATTTAAACCAACAGCATATCCTACGTCAGCTCCTCCGTAAAAATTCTTAAATGGTGATACCCTTATACTAGCTGTCAATGGAATAAATTGAGCATCGTCAATATCAATATTACCCAAGCCATCTATAGAAAAAGATTCTCCAAAATAATTTGCAAAACCTGTGGTTGCACCTAAGTAAAATTTTTCAGAAATAGGATATAGGTAAGTAAGATCCAACCCAATATTAGAACTATAGGCGTCCTCGAAATCCCCAACGACTATACCTCCATTAAGCCCTGCTAGCAAGACTGGTTTCTTATCTTGTGCATTAGCAACGACTATTGAGAGAATAATAAGCGAAATTGTATACAGAATTTTTTTCATAATATTTTTTTTTACAAAGTTGATCATAACCATTCTTAATCGATAGTAATTTTTAAAGTGATAATGGTATTTATCGCAGTTTAAAAGGATCACCTATTCGTTTAATATGCCTAAAGGAATACAAGTAGTTCGATTGTCTTTCAATTATTTTGGGAATACGTAATTACTATGTCAAAACCTATATCCCAAAGAAAGTGCTCCATATCTATTTAAATCTGAACTATTAAGTGTACCTGTAGCTACATTGTATCTTAATTTGAAGCTAAACCTTTTATATAGCGTGTTCAAACCTACATAGGATGAGAATACAAAGTTGTTGATCTCACTTTGTGTGAATAGATGATTATCCTGAAAAATGTTGCCTTGTATTGTAGCATTGTATGCAGAAGCTTTGGCACCTATACCAATATTCAGAAAGTATTCTATCTGACTCTTAGGTGCCATAATCTGATTATTCTGTGAGATGGAATTTTGTATGTCGTTAAACTTTCCAAGACGTGCATTGATCATCGGTAAAGCATAGATGTAAATATTCCCTAAGGATGCATCTACCGTTCCAAATACATCAAAGGAACCACTTTCATATAAAGGAAAACCATATGTTCCACGCAGATTTATTCCCAGCTGATTGGGCAACTGGTTCTCCCAACCCTGCAACTCCACATCATCGATTAATCGATGAAACCAATTTTGAATCTCACCAGCTTTAGAATCTGGTCCCAAGACACCAACATCAACACCAAGGCGAAGATAACTTTCTGTAAACGCTACGGTCTGACTAAAAGCTGCATAAGACCATCCTGCATAAGGTCGCTCCTCCGTATCGTCTGCAGATCCATCAGCCAGATAGTTTGGGGTATATGCCTCAATATTTAAACGGATCTGATTATAGTGATTCTGGTAATTTTTATTTTTTTTAAAGAAAAAGTGCTCTTTTTCATTTTTCCACCGAAATGAGCTATTAATACCATACGTGTAATACCGATCTGATTCTACGACTAGCAAGAAAAAATCATTATCGTGACCTATTTCTATCTCGTAATTGTAGGTGTCTTGCTCTTGAGCGATTGAGCTGTTATAAAAAAATACTATCGCCATAACAAGAAATAATTTTCTCATATCAATCTGTCTGTTTAACTATTAATTTCTGTTCAAAATTTTAGTCAAAATTAGTAGTATGAATGCTAAGAAGCATAGGACATAATGAGGTAATAACTACACTATTTTATGAAAACACCTCAAAGCAAAAGTCACAACCAGAAAATGAAAATGACTTTCTTAGGCTTTATGCAATTATTAATTACGCTTTCGCGAAAGCGCAATAGAAAGCCGCCCTCAATTTTACTGAAAAGCGGCTATCTAACCATTAAACTAACATTCACTAAATTTTATCTAATCCTTGACTAACGTTGAACTTAAATCTTCTGGATCTATAACTTTTTTCCAACCACCACCTAAAGCTCTATACAGTTCTATGGTGGCACTTATTTTAGATAATCGAGTGTTGACCAGAGAGATTTGAGAGTTCAATAGATTAGTGTCTGCAATTAAAACATCTAGATAATTAGTAAACCCATTTTGATATAATTTCAAGGAATAATTAGAGGCGTTTTCTAAAAACTCAACTTGTTCTAGTGTTACTTCATACTGGTCTGTGACAGAATTGTAGGTCAAGTAGGCATCTGCCACTTCTTGATAGCTGATTAGCAAGGTTCTTTCAAATTCCAATAATGCAGATTGCTGATCAATTTGTGCAACTTCATAAGCTGTTTTAATTTTTCTATTATTCAACAAAGGTTGTGCTAGTCCAGCAACAAGATCATTGAAAAATGACGCGCTACTTATCCAACTACTTGCTTCAAGACTGTTGAAACCTGCGGTACCGCCAAGGGTTAGTTTTGGGTAAAAATCAGTCTTGGCCACATTAGTTAATTCAAAAGCTTGTATCAAATTAAATTCTGCCTGAACAACATCTGGCCTGTTTCTTAAAATAGCAGATGGCAGGCCGATGGATGTATTCAAGTTAGGTGGGCGTTCCCTAAAATCGTTTCTCGTAATTTCCTTTGGTGCTGTTCCCAGTAAAATACTGAAAGCATTCTCTGTGGTTTTTATATCTAGCTCTAGTTGCAGCGCTAATAACTGCGCAGTCTTCAATTGAGAACCTGCCTGCTGTACCGCCACCTCGCGTTCCCGTCCAGCTTCTTTTAATTTCTGGGTAATGTCATAACTGTTTTGTCTTGCTTTCACAGTTTGTTGCGCAATATACAATTGCTCATCAAGCGCAATCAATTGATAATATAAGGTTCCAATGCTACTAATTAATGTCGTTCGCACCACGCGTTGACCAGCCTCGGTGGCAAGATAAGCTGCGGCAGTTGCTTTTTTATTGCTTGTAATTCCACCCCAAACATCAATCTCCCAGTTAAGCGATGCGCTAAGATTGTATTGCTCTAATCTACTAGAGCCACCACCTTGATTTGCCCCACCGAATTGAAGTCCTTGAATACCATTGCCACTAAATTCTGAAGACGTTGCCGAGGCATCAATGGAAAGGGTTGGTAAGTAGCCAGCTTTCCCTTGTTTATAAAGTGCTTGTGCACGTAGAATATCCTGTAATGCTAATCTAGCGTCATAGTTATTGGTCAACGCCTCATTAATATAATTCCGCAGTAGATCATCTTCAAAAAGTTCTTCCCAGGGCATCATTGCCATCGACAAAGAATCACTTTCCTTAAAGTCTCTGAATTCTTCTGGAATTTCAATATCAGGTCTGCTGTATTCCTTGGTAACAAGACAGGACTGTAGCGTAAACAAGAATGCCAGCATACCAATCCATCTGATTATTCTATAATTATTTATCATTCTCATCGCTGATGGTATTTTGATTGGATTGATCTTTTTGAGCAGGTGCGCCTGATATTTTTTCTTGTAACGTTTGAAAAACAACATATAAGAACGGAATAAGGAAAAGTCCAATTAGCGTCCCGATAATAACACCACCAGCAGCTCCTGTACCTATGGAATTATCTCCTCTAGAACCCACGCCAGACGCTATGACTAATGGAATCATCCCTGCACCAAAAGCAAGAGAGGTCATTAGAATAGGACGTAATCGTACCTCTGCACCTTCAATTGCGGAATCTATTATTGACGCGCCATTCTTTCTACGCTGAATGGCAAATTCAACGATCAAAATGGCATTTTTTGCCAATAGACCTATGAGCATTACCAAGGCAATCTGAAAGTAGATATTACTCTGAAGACCAAAAATAGCGGTAAAGAAATAGGCTCCCGCAATTCCTCCTGGAAGAGATAAAATAACCGCAAACGGTATCAAATAACTTTCATATTGAGCAGCAAGAAAAAGGAAAACAAACAATAAGCTCAATCCAAAAATGGTGATGAGTTCTCCAGATGATTCGACCTCAGTTCTTGTTAATCCTGAAAAGTCAATGGAATATCCATTCTCTAAGTCTTCTGCGACTTCTTGGATTGCTGTAATTGCCTCTCCTGTACTAAATCCAGGACCTGTAGAACCATTTATTGTGACCGAATTGAATAGATTGAATCGATTGACAAACTGCGGGCCATACGTTCGTTCTAAGGTGACAAACTCACCCATAGGCGCCATTTGACCATTTGCATTCTTAATGTAGAGTTCATTAATATCGGCAACATCTTTTCTATCTTCTGGCAAGGCTTGTAAAAACACGCGGTATTGTTTCCCAAAACGACTAAAATTGTTGACATAAATACCGCCCACATAACCCTGCATAGTTCCCAGAACATCACTTACATTAATTCCCGCAAGTTTGATACGATCAGTATTAAGCGTCATCGTGTATTGTGGAAAACTTGTGTTGAATGAACTTTGTGCAAACAGAATCTCTGGACGTTGACTTAATTTGCCCGAAAACTCTTTGGCAACGCGATCTTGATCTATAAAACTAGCATCAGAATCGTTGAGCAGGTTCACCACAAATCCATCAGAATTACCAAACCCTGGTATCTGTGGTGGTTGAAAAAATACCATTTGAGCATCGGGAATTCTAGCAGCCACTCCAAAAAGTTGTCCATTAATACTTTCTATAGATAAAGAATCAGCTTCTCGCTCACCCCATCCATCCAAAACGATAAATGATAACGCATAGGGACTTCCTGCCCCAGAAAAGAAGTTCTGTCCATTGATAACAGAAACACTCTTTACTCCTGGGATCTGGCTGGCGAGATTCTCAAACTCCTCGGTTGCTTTTGCAGTTCGTGCAAGCGATGCACCTGGCGGTAATTCAATATTTGCAAAGAGTATGCTCCTATCTTCTGTCGGTACAAATCCTGTGGCGAGAGCAGAATTGTAATAATATAGAATGGCACAAGCACCAACAAGTACTAGCGGAATAATCCATTTTCTTTTCCAGGTATAGCCAATAGCATTACCATAACGTTTTGTAAGTTTATCAAAGCCATTGTTGAAACCCTCTTTTGCCTTGGTCAAAAAATTCTTGTTCTTGTCAGAGGATTCTTTTTCTTCTTTTTCAGGTTTTAAAAATACCGCAGACAAGGCTGGACTAAGAGATAAGGCATTTATCGAAGAGATTATTATCGCTACTATAAGCGTAATACCAAATTGCTGATAAAACACACCTGTAGGTCCAGTCAAAAATGTCACGGGAATAAACACGGCACACATAACTAAAGTCGTTGATATTAAAGCCCCTGCAATCTCGCTCATCGCGTCCTTGGTAGCCTTCAATACATCTTTCTCTCCTTCTTCCAGTTTTGCTTGAATGGCCTCAACCACAACTATCGCATCATCGACCACAATACCGATGGCCAATACCAGAGCAAACAACGTAAGTAGATTAATAGAATATCCAAATATGAGCAAGAAGAAGAATGTTCCCACGATGGAAACGGGTACCGCAATTGCTGGTATTAGTGTCGTACGCCAATTTTGAAGAAATATAAAAACGACAAGAAATACCAGTAAGAAAGCCTCTATCAATGTAGATACCACGCCCGAAATCGACTCTTCTAAGAAATCATTGATATTATAATTGATGGTGTATTTGAGACCCTCTGGAAAATCTTTCTCCATCTCATCAAAATTCTCTTGAATCTCTTGAATAATCGCCTGTGCATTTGAACTTGGTGTTTGAAATATACCCGCATTTACAGACGGATAGTCGCCATAAATAGATAGTGTATTATAGGAATAAGCATCCAATTCAACCTCTGCAACATCTTTTAGTTTTAGCAAACGGTTGTCATCCAATGCCTTTATGACGATGTCACCATACTTTTCAGCATCTTTAAAGCGACCTTCATATTGTATCACATACTCAAAAGCACCACCTGAGTTTTGTCCTAAAGCACCAGGCGCAGCCTCTAGGCTTTGTTCATTTAAAGCTGCAACTACATCTGCTGGAACTAGATTGTATGCCTTTAACTTTTCAGGCTTGATCCAGATTCTGATGGAATAATTTTTATCCCCAAATGGTGTTACTTCACCTACACCGTTAATACGCAGTAATTTTGGAACAATATTTATATTCAAATAATTAGAAATAAATGTTGCATCATACTCGTCACTTTCTGAATAAAGTCCAAAATACATCAAGGCACTTACCTGTTGCTTTTGTGTGATTACTCCATTTTGCAAAACTTCGGCAGGTAATAGACTATTTGCTCTAGCAACCCTGTTTTGAACATTTACCGCTGCAATATCTGGATCAACTCCTTGATCAAAATAGACCGTAATTGTCGCTGTTCCATTATTACTTGCAGTAGAAGTAATGTAATCCATCCCTTCCACACCGTTTATTTCTTCTTCTATGGGAATGATGACACTTTCCAATATGGTTTGCGCACTAGCTCCAGGATACGCGGTGGTCACACTTATGGTAGGTGGTGCAATCTCTGGATATTGTGTTACTGGCAAACTCTGTAATCCCAGAACACCTAGTATTACTATGATAACTGAGATTACTGTGGATAATACTGGTCTTTCTATAAATGTATTTAGCATCTCCCGTTAATTAGATTTGAATATGGTCTTCGTGGATTCCGCTATGGAATCGAAAGGTGTAGGTATCGCTTTTATGGCAGCACCATCTTTGATCTTAGCAACACCTTTTCCTACGATTCTTTCGCCTTGAGCGACACCTTCAGAAATTAATAGAAGATTATTTATGCGACGGATGGGCTTTACAGGTTTTTGCTGGACGGTGTCTGAATCTTTTACTGAGAACACATAGATTATAGTCTGATCTTCAAAAGTGGATTGTTCAGGTACGACAAGCACATCCTTATAGTATTGAGGAATCTTTACAAAACCACTATTCCCATTGTTAAGTAAACCTTCTGGATTGGGGAATTTTGCCCTAAAACTTACGGTCCCTGTCTGCGTATCTATCTGACCTGTTGTTGTTTGAATAGTTCCTTCTTCGCCATATTCTGAATCATCAGCAAGCACTAAACGTACTTTTGGAAAATTCTTTATTTTCTCCTGAACGCTGCTTCCTTTTGTTTCTCGTAGAAAAGTCAGATAGTCCTTTTCATTCATTGAATAATACGCATATACATCTTTAAGCTCTGATATGGTGGTAAGCGGTTGTACATCATTAGGACTAACCAAACTACCCACCCTAAATGGTATTTCTCCCACAATACCATCTATGGATGCTCTGACATTGCCATAATCCACTTGTGCTAACACGCTATTATAGGATGCCCTAGCGCTGGATTGTAATGCGATCGCGGTTTCTAACTCTCGTTCACTAATAATTCCATCCGTAACGAGTGGTTTTATTTTTTCAACTTCTATTGTGGAAGATTCAAGATTTGCTTTAGCCGCAAGTGCATCTTGACTCACAGCCAGGGTTTCCAGTTTAAAAAGCAGCTGCCCCTTTTTAACGCGTTCCCCTTCGTCTATAAGCACATCGGTTATGTATCCTGATATTTTAGGACGCACTTCATCATTAATCGTTCCCTCAATATTTGCTGTGATAAGCTTAAAACCAGTTATATCCCGCTTTTGAACTTCAATAACTGGCAAATTAGGAAGAGGTCTTTGCTGTTGTTCTTGCTTTTCTGAACAAGACAAAAAAGCAAGAGTGAGTAGCGTGTAAAGAAATGATTTCATCTATTGGCTGTATTAAATTTGGATACCCTTGATCGATTCGAGTATCAAAAATCAAATTTCAGCACTAAAGCTGGTAAGGTCACTTCATTAATTAGTGCATTGATTGTACTTATTGAAGTATCTACAATTAAAGCGTGCATTCAAATGAATTACACATAGTCATTACTCAAATTATGAACATTATAACCATAAAAAGTACAACGGTTGAGCACTAAAAATTCAACAACTTTGTTCAAAATTTAATTCAACTTTTTTAATTATGAGATCAATTGTTAAATCTACCATAGGTGCTATTTCGCTACTTATTCTAACCGCATCTTGCAATGAAACTTCTACAGTAAGTCAAGAAGAATTTGACCAACTTAAAGCTGACTTTACGCATCTAAGCGATAAGCAACAGATTGTTGGTTTAAGCAATGCGTTTACAGATGCAGCTGGACAAAAAGACAAAGAGTTATTTAGAAGTCTATGGGCAGAAGATGGTGAATGGATTATTGGACCTCCAATTGGTAAAACATTTAAGGGGCGAGATAGTATTGCAGATGCTTTTGAAAAACTAATAGGTAGTTGGGAATTCTTTGTTCAATTGAATTCTGGTTATAACGTAGATCTCAATGATGATGGTGAAACTGCCACTGCTAATTTTTACCTGAATGAAATTGCGAGAGGTGAAAATATCAGCAATTTTAATTTAGCTAACTATCAGGATGAAGTGATCAAAAAAGATGGAAGGTGGTACTTTAAAACAAGAAATTATAACGTCATCTACCTTGATACAACTAGCCTAAGAGGTACCACATTCAAGGCGCTTAAAAAATAACAACTGTTTCTATGTCGAAAGATGCACTAGTCATTTTAGTATTTTTTCTCTCATCATTTAGTGTCTGTCTTGCTCAAGAAAAAAGTGATCAACCTGTTATTCCTATTCGTTTTTTAGAAAATTATGAGTATTTGAGAGATAGTACCAAAGCTAAACATTTTTACGACCCCATTAAGTATATTCCATTAAATGAAAGTGGTACTACGTATCTCTCGCTGGGTGGTGAAACAAAAATTTTCTATCAAAGTATTTATAATAGGCAAGATGAAGGTGAAGGTTATATGCTAGTGAGACTTATGCTACACGCTGATCTCCAAGTTGGAAAACGTTTTAGGTTATTTGTACAACCGGCATCTGGATCTGACTTTTTTAAAGATGCACCTCCATCTCCCGTTGATCGAGATGAGCTTTTTCTACTTAATGCTTTTGCAGATTATGATTTTATAGCTCAGAAAGATAAATCTCTTACATTACGAGTGGGAAGACAAGAGTTAAATTATGGTTCTGGCCATTTGGTAACCATACGTGAAGGTCCTAATGTTAGACAATACTGGGAAGGCGCAAAAGTTTCCTATAACAAAAGAGGATTAATAGTGGATGCGTTTGCTACTCAATATGGCACGAACGAACCTGGTGCTTTTGACAATCCTATTTTAGATAGTGATGAAACCTTTTGGGGTACTTATGTACAGCTTGAAAAGGGAATTTTAAAAGAGTCTAAAACAGATCTCTACTATTTGGGATTTAATCAAGATAGGACTCAGTTTTTTAATGCCTCTGGTGAGGAAACCAGACATTCACTTGGATTTAGAGTTTACAACAACGCTAATATATTTGATTATAATGTCGAGGTAACAGGGCAGTTTGGTAAGGCTGGAAACAGGGATATACAGGCATTGGGCATTTTTTCTGACATTGGCTATACATTTGATACTGCCAAGGCATTTCAAAAACGTATAGGTCTTAAAACAAATTATTTTTCTGGCGATAGCGATGCGGATGATGATAAACTAAATACGTTTAATCCTATGTATCCAAGGCAAGGGCTGTATAATGGTGCAGCAGCGCTTTATGGTTCAAATTTTTGGTACATACACCCAAGTTTTACGGTTACTTATGGTAAAGAGTTTTCATTTAACTTCAATTGGGCTTGGTACTGGCGTACACAAAAAGAAGACGGTATATATGTAAACGGATCAGGAATTCCTTTGATTGCACCTACTGATAGTGATAAACTACAGCTAGGAAGTCAACTTGATTTTAATTTTAAATATACCTTTAATAAATACACGTTTATCAATGTTGATTATTCACATTTTTTTGCGCAGGGTTTTATCAGAAGATAACGAAACACCAATGGAAATTGGTGATTTCTTAAATGTAATACTTACACATCGTTTTTAACAATTAAATCTACACTATGAAATCGAAAATTCTATTTATTATCAGTTTTTTATTCGGGGCAATGATGATTAATTCAGGACTTAATAAGTTCTTGAACTATATGCCCGAAATGGAAATGCCCGAAGCCGCAAGCAACCTCATTGGTGCTTTTATAGCCTCAGAATGGTTATTCCCATTAATTGCAATTGTTGAAATTATAGGTGGCGTACTAATTATTATCCCTAAAACGAGAGCATTAGGTGCTGCAATGATTCTACCAATAATGGTAGGAATTCTATTGTTTAATATCTTCCTAGCACCATCTAACCTTGGGATATCAATAGTGCTTTCCGTTATTCTTGCTTGGATAATTTGGGAAAACAGGAAAAAATACAATCACTTGATCGAAAATTGATTTTAATAAGTTACGCTTTCGCGAAAGCGTAAAAAGACAATTATATAGGATCCTTACTGCCAGGCAAACTTCTTTTAAAATACGACTAGATTTTAACTCTAAGACCTATTTTAAAAGATAAGGTCTGGCTATCGTCTATCTTGTAAAAATTATCTCTATCCCCATTACGCAGCTGTACATTTCTGTCTACAATATAATAAAGTTTGGAATACAATTCTAATCGTTTTGCAAGGTGAAACTCGTATTGAAATCCGCTTAAGATTAATGACATATTGATACTTTCGGCTATTTCGTCATTTGCTGCAGCTCCATTTTGAATGTTTGCGGTAAAACCATCAAGTTCTGCACTAAATTTTAATCTGTGCTTATCGTTGTTGAAGTGGTATTGTATATTGGTTTTAGGTACTCCCAAGTTATAAGACCACTTTTCATTGAGCCGTCTGTAATAACTAATAAAAGGTAAAGGATACGGAAACCCTCTATTGCCAGAATATGAGACACCAACTATTAATCTGTAAGGTTTTTCTAATGTAGTATCATCCTTTCTGTCTTTAATAAATACAATATCTCCAGATAGTACTATATCATTTACGGTGATATCGTTAGCTTGTAGATTTGAACTAATACCTGGTGTAAATCGAGCGCCTAATCGCCAACCATTCTTTAAAAGTTGTGTGTAGCCAATATTTAAATCAAATAATTGAAAACCATTAAGCTCATCTCTATCAAATGGGATTTCATCTTCGTAAACGATGTTAATATTACTGTAGTCAACTCCCAGAAATAAATAACTCTCTTCCGTTTTTAACTTTAGCGGATAATTGAATAAAGCACGGACTCTATTAAATTCGAAATCGCTGTTGGTTGCTGGTAATACTGTGTATTCTACTCTCGCAAGGTCCGATAATTGTGCTGAAGCTCCAACACCAATCATAAAGATGCTTACGAAGACGGTTATCTTAAAATACTTAATTTTATTTTTCAACTTTTAATCTTCTTTTAATATTTAATGTTTCCATTTTTCTAAGATCCAATCTATACACATAATAATCCACTCGCTTAAATGGGATTGATCTTGAGCTAATCCAAAACCGTGACCACCTTCTGGATAGAGATGCATCTCCACAGGTATCTTTCTTTCCTGTAAACTTTGATAATATGAGATGCTGTTTTGGACTGATACATATGGGTCGTCATTTGCGTGAACAAGAAATGTTTCAGGATGATCTAAAGGGATGTTCAGCTCGGTAGAATAAAATTCTAAAAGTTTTTTATCTGGATCTTGACCTAGCAATTGGTCAATGAGTCCTTTGTAGGCAAACGGTTTAGTAAGTGTAATAACAGGATAGGCCAATACTGAAAAATCAGGACGACAGCTTTGTTTTTCAATTGAATCTTGAGAATCACTATTACCTAAGTCAAAAAGACTATTTAAACAACTCGCTAAATGACCTCCGGCGGAAAAACCCATTACAACAATCTTATCTGCATCTATATTCCAACTTTGAGCATAGTTTCTAATCAATCGTATAGCACGTTTGGCATCTATTAATGGGACTTGGTGCGCGTCTTCTATACTTTTAGAATTGGGTAATCTATGTTTTAATACAAATGCATTTATCCCATAATCATTAAGCCATTGTGCAATAGCTACTCCTTCATTATCCATAAGAAGCATTTCGTAACCTCCTCCAGGTATTATTATTACAGCTCCCTTATTAACAGGGCTGTCTGCTTTGTAAAAATGTAATTCAGGTTTTTGAATGTTTGTAATCCCAGTAAAGGGTCCAATAGTGGCCTCTTTTTCAATTTCATCAGAAGCTATCCTATTAGGAATTTCACTCATCCATAAAGGGATTATTTGAGGTATTGTCATATACTATTTGTTAATGAGTAGGTTGTAATCTGGTTTTCTTTTTTTGAGTAACATATAGATTAGTGCTAATGCTAGGCCTATGACTCCTATCACTACAAATGCCTTTTGTAATCCTACCCAATCAATTAAAGGTGCAAAGAGAATAGGCGATAGAAATTGACCTAAGAATATACTGGTTGTCAAAAAGCCGGTTGCAAGTCCTCTTTGCTTATTGTTAACGACTTCCAAAACCCAAGAGTTTATTCCGGGATTGAGTAGTCCAGTCCCTATACCAATTATAAATGTGACCACTAATATAAGCGTGTATGTATCTGCGATATAAACTAAACAGTAGCCTAAGCCCATAAACAGAAATACTAAAGTCATTATTTGATTATAGGTAAGCTTTGATTTTATCTTAGCATAAAGAAGCGAAAAAATTAAACCTGAAACTGTACTACAGGCGATTGCGTACCCAGATAATTTATTAGAGGTTATTTCCATTTCCTCCAGTAAGAATGGAATTTGGACAGGAACCAAATAGAAAAATAACATTCCCAAAAAACCTGTAATAAACACCAGTAGTGTAACGCCAGGTAATGCTGAAATTGATATGGACTCTGAATTCGTATTTTTCTCCCTTTTTGGTTCATAGAGATAAAAAAAGGACAATAAAAGAGGAACCAATGAGAATACATAAATAAGAAATGGATAACGCCAGTCCATATCTGCCATAATACCACCTAATGTGATAAAAACAATACCACCTAGACCCATAAAGGCAGCTTGTAATCCTAAAAATTTTGAGCGTTCTTCATTCTCAAAGTAGTCTCCAATTAATGTTATGACGATCGTCATAATGCCGCCAACCGCTATTCCCAGAACAGCTCTACCTACTAGTATTAAATACAGATTATCTAGAAAAAATCCAGAACAGCCACCTATAGCGTAAAGAATGAGACTTGCATAAAATAGTTTTAACCGGCCAGTTTTATCAATTATCTTGCCCGCAATAGGCGCCCATATCGCAATGAACAACGCTGGAATTGTTAGTACCAACTTACTTAGAAATACGGCATTGGGAACATCTGCAAAAACTCTGGCCATAGAAGGAAGTGAAGGCGAAATAGTCGCTCCAGACATTACCGTCAAACTACTTGATAGTAAAAGAGTTAATTTTAATAGATTCATATTCATTTGTATTTAGTGTTCTGCGGGATAATTTGAGATACGATTTTATCCAAATACAGCTTGTCACTATAATGACCTTATTTGAACGTGCTTGTTCTACTATTTCTTTAATCATAAAATATAATAATCCGTGTTCTTCAATACCGTCTGTAAAGGATGAGTTTTTGAGTATCAGAATACCATCTTCTGAAATTTTATATGGAATGTAGGCATCACCGTAATTTGTCGTCATAGTGAAACAAGAAATAGCTTTGTTATCGATAATTGAAATTTCAGGCTCCATAAGTACCAGAGGTCTTTAAAAACTGTAAATGCAAATGAAGATCTACATTGTCTGAAATCGTTTCTTCTTTATCAGCAGCAAGAAATTTATTATCGAGATTAAAATCCTTTCTGCTTATAATTGCAGTTAACTCCAATCCTAATTTCTGATGATTTGTGGCGTCAAAAGCTATTCCACCTGCATAGGCTGTAAATTGAATTTCTTTAGAACAGTCTTTAAGTTTGAGAATTCCATTGATTAAAAAATGGTCTTTATCAATTGGCAGAAATGTGGATGACTCAAAATGTGTTTCAGGATAGTCAAAGACAGAGAGACAATTAGACGACTTCAATACTTTATCTCTTCTGCTATTTCGAGTATTAACACTAGAAACATCAGCTTTGATGAACAGATTAGAAAGTTGATTTGCTACGTCATCGGTCACCGTTAAGCAACCAGAAAACGTTCTGAAATCACCAATTAACTTTGAAATTTTCAAATGCCTAAGTTCAAATCCGACATAAGAGTTTGAGCCATCGACTTCCCATTGTGAATTCATAAAAGTGATCTTTTGAGAAAAATACTACTGTATTTATTTCAACCAAGATATATTTTATAAGAAAAGAAGTAATGTCCATTTTTCAAGTATTCATAGAACATATTTGAAAATGTTTATTCTCTATAATGTATTTCTTTCAATCCCTAATTTCTTCATTTTAGATTCTAAGGTTGTAGAGGCAACATCTAGCAAACGAGCTGCGCCATTTTTTCCACTCACGCGCCAGTTGGTCTTCTCTAATGCTTGTAGAATATAAGCACGCTCTAATTTGTCTTTTTCATTTTTAATGGTGTCCATATCAAAATTCTCAGGAAAAACAAAATTTGAAGTGTTATTGCCTGTATTCTCACTCCAAGTTAAATTAGATGCACCTGTTGCTCCTGGATATACTTCCAGTACTTTACCACGTTGAGATATGATGGCCTGCTCCATCAAATTTTGAAGTTCTCGTACATTTCCAGGCCAATCGTATCGTTTTAATCTTGATAGTGAGTTTGCAGTAAATCCTTTAAATGGTAACCCATAACGTTCTGAAAATTGTCTTGCAAAGTAATCTGATAATAGTAGAACATCTCCATCTCTAGCTTTTAATGGTGGAACTATTATAGGAAAGCTGTTGAGTCTGTAATATAAATCTGCTCTAAATTTTCCGCTTTCAATCTCTTTTAGCAAATCTTTATTGGTAGCGGCAATGATACGTATGTTCAATTTTATAATTTCATTACTCCCTAATCGCTCTACTTCGCGCTCCTGTATGACACGAAGTAGTTTAGTTTGCAATTCTAATGGCATTTCTCCTATTTCGTCTAAAAAAATAGTTCCATTATTGGCCAACTCAAATTTTCCAACTCGATCTTGAATCGCTCCCGTAAAAGCTCCTTTTTTATGTCCAAATAATTCTGACTCTACGATTTGTGATGGTATAGCAGCACAATTCACTTTTACCAATACACGGTCCTTACGATCTGAGTTTTCGTGTATTGCCCTTGCAATAAGCTCTTTTCCAGTACCTGTCTCTCCTAAAAGTAAAGTGGTAGCGTTAACACCTGCGACCTCTGTGATTTGATTGAAAACGTCTCGAATCGCCTCACTATCGCCGATCATATGCTCAAAATTGTAGGCTTCCTTTACGACACTTTCTAAATAGGTTTTTTCCTGTTTCAATTGTTCTGACATTTGCTTAATGTCAAACGATGACAACATATTTTCTAGTGATATTCGCAACGTATTTCTGGTCCCGTTGAGTATGCTAATATGTCTAATACTATATTGCTCCTTCTGTTTACTGAACAAAAGAGGTACTATTTCGGTATTTTTTTTCTTGACTGCAATGTGAAATGGCAGGAAAGCATTTAACCCTAGTGCAGACATTAAGGATTTTACAGCTGTTGGTAGTCCTTTTTTAGTATTAATAAAATCTGTTGTATTTGTGCTTATTTGATATAATGCTTGCTCTGCTTTCTCAATATCCTTTTTAGTCAGTTTTGTTATTTCAGCCAAATTCTCTAACGTTAGTTGACGCTTTTCATTGGGTGTGATCCAATCGTATAGGTATCGCTTTATTTTACCATCGTCTATTTTCATAACCATCGCAAATGAAAAAGGGATATATTGTTTAAATTCTTGTAATATATAACCCCATTTATCTACGGTAATATCATCGTCAGTTAATATATTAGAAACTTTGAGTTCGAGATTTTGTACCGAGCTTTTCCATAAAATTTCCTTTTTGGACAGAATATTCGCCACACATATGGATACTTGTTCGGCAACAGATTTATAATGTTTTATGTGCTGCTCATTGAAAACACCTTCCTTTTTTAGTTTAAAGGCGAGCATACCAATAGGTTTTCCTTGATTAATTATTGGTCCACCAAGTAATTCTTTTATACCTGCATTCACCATATCAGGATGACGTGGATGCTTAGTGTTTTTAACCAAATAGTCCATTTTTGTGATTACAGGACCATTCTTAGCGAGCCATTCTACAGAAGTACCCTTATGTTTGTAAAGCGTTTGTTTTTCTAAAGGCGCAGTTTTCTTATTAGAGTTTGAAATTTGATTGACAAAATTCTCGTTGATGAGTTCATAATGGTACTCTTCACTTTTATCCAAAATCAAAACACCTACCTGATCAAAGGGAATCAATTTTTTGACCACCGTATTGATAGCATCATAAAGGTGAATTGCATCGTCTGCAGCAGCCAACGCTTCAGTAATCTCAAGTAAAGTGTCGCTAAAGTCTTTCTCATTTTCAAGGGACTCTTGAGCGAGTATGTTGCTCAAGGCAATGGATATTTGATTGCGAAGGTTCGAGTACAATTTGATTTTAAAATCGTCCAATACCTGAGGTTCGGTAAAATGAAAGAATAGGATGCCAATATTATTGTCCTGACTCTTTAGTTTAAGCGTAAAGCTGTACTGTAGCCCAACGTCTTTCATCAATAAAAAACCAGGATAGGTAGGATAGCGTTTCAACCAATCTACTAATAACATCTCATTGACATCGTCACCCAGTAATACAGCTTCCATTGGTGAACCTTTAGTCTCTAGATGTTTTTCTACCAACTCTTTATATAATGGATGCACAATTGTACTTTCTGGTGCAGCGGTATGCGGATGGATATGCGTACCCTTTTCATCATCAACAAGACATAGAACCGCATCTGCAAAACCCAGATGTGGTCGTAAAATGGTTATTATCGTATCATAAAGCTCTTTTCGTTTTCTGATGCTATTGACCGCTTCGCTTACTTCTAACAAAGTTTCTTTAAGCATTTTCTCCCGTAATAATTCTTCGTTCGCCAAGATATTGGAAATGGCAACGGACAATTGCTCTGTCACATTCTGGAACATAGAAAACTGTTCCTGTTTGAAAAAATTTTTCTCCATAGCATTGATACAGAACATCCCAAATATGGAATCGCCGATTTTCAAATTCGCGGCAAGACAATCCCGATAGCCCTCTTTTACGATATCTAACAGTTCAAATTGATAGTAATTAGGGAATCTTTCTACAAGATCTACAAAGTCAAATAAATATGGACCGCCCACTTTCTCTATTTCATCCATCATCCACTCAATTAGAGAGCCTTTGTGATTGACAAGTTTTTCCTTAGATATATAAAAAGTTTCATTTCCTACTGATGGGCTTATCTTTAGGTCAATAGCTGCTAAATCAACATTGTATTCTCCATTTTCTCTTAATAAAAAGACGCCGATGTCATAAAAATTGAATATCGGTTTTAATTTTTTGGTAACGAAACTTAAAAAGTCGGGTAGGCTCCTAATTTTTGAGACACCAGAAGTGATTCCTAGTAGAATCGATTTTTCCTTTTCCCGCTCAATGATTTTTTGATTCGTAAGGATGTTCGAGACTGCAATGGATATCTGTTCTGCAATCGATTTAAAAAGGATGAGATGTTCGTCTTTATAAAAATCATCCTGATAAGAGGTAAAGCACAATATCCCAAACTTTTTCCCTGCGACAGTCAAAGGGCCACCGATCAAATGCCTTAGTCCACCTTCAAGCATATATTTGTGTTGGGGATGTGATGCTTTTTTGTCTAAATCACTTATTGCTATACATACAGGCCCATTATTGGCCATCCACGCTACAGAAGTTCCTTTATGTCTATAAATAGATTTAATCGCAAGCTTATCTTCAACTAACTTTTGAGCTTTTGAATTGTGCATATCATCAGCAGTAATCAGCTCGTAATGCTCGTCTTTGTATTCATTAATAATAAACAGCCCAAATTCATCGTAAGGAAACACAGGTTTAATGTTTTTGAAAATAGTTTTGTACAGATCATCGCCATCGTTTACTTGAGCAACAGCTTCCGTGATGCCTAGTAACGTGTTACTGAAATCTTTTTCTTCCTGCAAACGTTCATTGGCCAATACATTACTCACCGCGACTGCCAACTGGTCAGCGATTGCCTTGAACAGGGGTAATTGACTTTCATTATATACTCCAGATTTTTCTGAGTCTAAAAAAATGGAACCGATCGTCGAATTACCTACTTTCAAGGGTGTATATAAAAATTCCTTCAAGTCCTTGGCCATTATGGGTACAAAGGGATTGTCAGAGTAATTCTCAATCATTTCCTCTATAGAAATGATTCCCGTCTGTTCAATGCCTAATCTAGTTAGCTTGTCCAGCGGTAGAAACTCTGTAAATCCTAAAGCTGCTAATTCTTTACCACCTCTAGTTTGGTGGTAATTGTCTAGGACCGCCAAATCTTTCCATTTTGTTCCCGTTTCATCCAATATCAAAAGACCGACATCATCAATAGGAATTATCGGATTGATCTTTTCAAAAATGACCTTGAACAGTTCTTTTCGATCTTGAATAGAGGCTACAGATTCGCTTATCGCTAAAAGGATCTCCTTAAAGTTTTTTTCTTCTAATAATTCTTCATTCGCTAGAACATTACTTACTGCAACAGCAAGCTGGTCTGCAATGGCTTTAAATAATGGAAATTGTCCTAAATGGTAAACACCTTCCTTTCTTGAATCAAAGAAAATAGCGCCTATTGTTTTATTACCTACTTTTAGTGGTGTGAAAAGAAATTCTTTTAAACCACTTTGTGCCATTATTTCTACAAAAGTATTGTCACTATGGTCTTTTTTAAGATTTGTAATATTCCTAATACACGTTTCCTTGAGTGAAAGTTTTGTAAGGGAATCTAAAGGCAAGAAATCAATAAGCCCTGTTCTATGTAAGGTATCATTGGAATCTGTGTCGTGATAATTATCGAGTACCGCCCAATCTTTCCATTGTGTGCCTGATTCATCTAAAATTAGTATACCTACATCATCAATAGGAATTATTGGATTAATCTTTTCAAAAATTACTTTAAAGAGTTCTTTTCGATCCTGAATAGAGGCAACAGATTCACTTATAGCAAGTAAGGTTTCTTTGAAGTTTTTTTCCTGTACTAGTTGCTCTTTTGCTATAATATTACTGACTGCTACTGAAAGTTGTTCTGCGATTGCTTTAAACAGAGAGAGGTGATTAGCTCCAAAATGTCCAACCCTATTCGCGTTGAAGTTGAGCATCCCTATTATCTTTCCACCATTTCTTAAAACCACACTAATGCATTCCTTGATATCCTGATCTAACATTATTGAAAAGTGTGGCCATTGAGGAAATCGATTTCTCAGCGCCTCGTAATCATAGATTACTGCATCATCTTTGTCAACCATATCATTTATTGCCCATTCTAAGGCACTATCAGGATATGTCATCGTTGCAAAATCATTATCTCGTAATAAGGTATTGCTTTTAGAAGGGTCTACTTCCTTATCAAATACACACCAATCTGTTACCTCTAAACCATCTTCACTTATGACGAAAAGACCTGTATCACAAAAATTAAAGATGGGCTTTAGTTGATTAAAAATAATATTCAAGAGTTTTCCTCTGTCTTGGGTCTCAGATACGATATTACTTATATTAAGCAGCGTTTCCTTAAACTGCTTTTCTTTTAACAGCTCTTCTCTGTCCAAAATATTGGACAGCGCAATAGCTATATAGACTGCAATCTTAGAAAAAAACGGTATATCCTTTTTAGAATACCTGTTTTCTATTTTTGACCAGAGCATAAAAACACCAAAAGTTTCACCGTTTCGTTTAAGAGGACAGCTAATAAATTGTTTCAATTCTTCCTTTTTAAGGAATTCAAGGTGTGGATGTTCTGGATAATGACTAAAATAATCTGAAAGAGAGTGTATATGGATTTTATCAAGAATAGCGTCGAGAGAGCTTTCCGGTTCTAACCATTCTGAACCCAACTCTTGTTTGATCCTCGGATTAGCTCCATAATTTGTCCCTGTTTCTACTGCGAGATCTCTATGCCTACCATCCTCAAGCACGTGAAAAAGTCCCACATCGTCAAAGTCAATGATCAAGGCAACTTTTTCAAAAATGATGTGCAATAATTCTAGCACCGAACGTGTCGATGTGATGTCACTTAAAATAGAATGAAGAATTTCGTTATTTTTATCACTTATTTTTACACCTTCTTTAGCCATCTTCCAAATATTTACTGAAAGATAATTGAGATTCCTGAAATTTTCGGGAATTTAACGAAGAATTTATATCACTTTTTCGGGAATTTTATATTTTGATTATAATGTTGTTTCTTGTTTGTCAATAATAACAAGTGTTACAAGAGGGTAATTCATTTTATTGGCATTGGCATTATTATAGGATAAACATAATCAAACCAAAAAGATTATGATTACCTCATCGAAGTACATTCCAAGTTTAGATATCGAAACTTTTATTAAATCCTTGATTAACCCACAGGACAACTTGAATACTAGTTTTAAAATAGATAAAAGTCAAAAACAGTTTCATTTATGTCGTTTAAACTCCGTTAATTGTGATGGTGACTTATCAGAACCCCATATTTCAGATTTTTATTCCATCTATTTCGTTACTAGTGGTTCATTGGCAAAAATCAATCAGCTGGAATCGCTTACGCTGAGACCACAAGAAATTTTCTTTTCTAAACCTGGGGAAATTAAGACTTGGCGTAAAAGTGATGGTTTGGACGGTTTTCTTCTTTCGTTTACGATAGATTATTTAATGATGCTTATTAATGACAGAGCTATCATCAATAGCTTTGATTACTTATTGCCTGATTTCAAAAGAAAATTTACACTCAATGATAACGATCACAGCTATTACAAAGGTGTTTTTGAAGAATTGCTAAAAGAATTTACGACACCTATAGCACATACAGATGAATTGATACGCTTTTGGATTTTCGTTCTGCTTATTAAAACAAACAGGCTCAATATTGCAGAAAATCCAACTCTCAAAAAGCGTAAACAAAAGAAGTCTTCAGATATTATATATGCCGATTTCTTAAAATTGGTTGACCAAAAATACACCGAATTGGCAAAAGGAAATATATCTAAACCTTTGATGGTACGGGAATTTGCAGAGCTACTAAATATTAACCCCACTTATTTAGGTGAATGTGTTAGAAAAGCTAGTGGTAAATCTGCAAAATCCATTTTGAATAAGCGAACCCTTTTACTTGCCAAATGTCAGCTAGTTCACACACATAACAACATTTCTGAAATAGCCTACCAACTTGGTTTTGAAAGTCCGGGCTACTTTATAAGATTCTTTAAAAAGTTTGAAAGCAAAACACCATTAGAATTTAGAAATACAGTCTCTGCTTAAATTTAAATAACTCTATAAGATGCTTACTTACATTAGATATCGAGTGGCCACAGGAATGATTGTCTCATTTGTGAAGCAAATCAAAGTTTTAGAAAAACTGATTGAAAAAGAGGGTTTAATTAAAGGTTTTTCTTTCTCTCAATGCGTTTCAGAATCGGAAAACTTTATCTTCAGTATAAATTGGAATACTCCTTTTATAAAGCACCAAAACATCTCCAATCAACGTATGCAGGATACCCTAAAAAAAATATTGGACGATGATTTTAAAGACTATATCTTAGAAATCAGAAACTATCAATCGCTTTAAGATGAAAGAACTTGTAGAAGGAAAAGACGGGAAATCAAGATGCTATTTCAATATTGAGGACGTCGATTTCAGAAAATACCACGATACAGAATTTGGCCGACCTACCAGCGATGACAGGCACATCTTTGAAAAGATCTGTATTGAAGGTTTTGTTTCTGGTCTGTCCTATATCACGCTATTAAAGAAACGCGAGAACTTTAGAAAAGCCTTTGATAATTTTGATTTTACAAAAGTGGCGGATTATGATGATGATAAATTAGCATCACTTATGGCAAATAAAGGCTTGATACGAAATGAAAGAAAACTAAAGTCTGTTATTAATAATGCGAGATGTATGCCCGCAATGATTGAAGAATTTGGCTCGTTGTCATCTTTCGTTTGGCAGTTTAGACCTGAGCCATCAGACAGACCTAAAGTGATGAATCTTGAGGCGCTAAAAAAATGACGAAGACTAAAGAATCTACCGCTTTCGCGAAAGCGTTGAAAAAAAGAGGTTGGTCCTACGTAGGGCCTACAAATATGTACGCAGTTCTACAATCAATAGGCGTTGTAAATGATCACTTTGAAGGTTGCTTTTGCAGAAAGGAATGCCAGAAAGAAATGAATCAGTTTAATGTACCAAAGCCTGCTGGATAAAGAGACGCGTCACCATCATTTCAATACATCCTGCAGCTCTTTGTTCTTCTGAAACATTGCATTAGCAAATGGACATAGCGGGATGATTTTAATACCTTCCTCTCTTGCCATTGCTACGATCGCAATCAACAGCTTTTTGCCAATGTTTTGCCCTTTGAAACCATCTTCTATCTCTGTATGGTCGATGATCATTAATTGTGGACTAGCAATAGAAAAAGTCATTACACCTGCTTTTACATCTCCATTTTTGGCAATTGCAAATCCTTTTGAGTCAAGTGTTTTTATGGTTATTTCCAATAGTTCTTATTTACAGGTAATCTTCTAATGTAACTAATTTAGGTTTCCAATTCAATAACCGTTTAGCTCTACCGCTTTCATAATTCTGATTCATAGTGGCAAGTGGAATAGTGAAAAAGTCCCAAAGCTGCTCATTCTCTTCTAACGTGACCGACTTTACCTCTTTGCTAACTGGTACTTTCTTATCCAAGAATACGGCTATTTCCTTCAAAGTATACTGATTAGAAGATGCCATAAAAATGCCTTTGGCATCATCATTTTCTAGAGCGCTGGCAAATAGATCTGCCCAATCCTCAATGTGTACGGAAGACCAAATATTTGTACCATCACTTACCACAGGACTGTAGCCCAAATCATTAACGGTTTTTTTCATTACATTAGGAATCATTGCACCTTTACCTCCAAAAACATAAGACCCATAACTAATAATAGGACGTACACCTTTCTTTGCAGATTCCAGCACCATTTTTTCTAAAGCCACCTGACCGTCCAACTGTGGCGGATTGTGGTATAGAAAATTACCTTTGGAATCATCTAAAGGTCGCTGAGTGGTATCACCAAATACCATACTGCCCGCTTGCATTGCAAAAGGTTTATGAGTGCCTTCTAGTTTTTCCAAAACTGCGGAAACAAATCTTTGATTTGCTTTTCCAAATTCCTCACTATTACCAGCAACAGAATGCATCACACCGTCTACCTTGTCCAATATAGGGATTAACATATCAATCTCTTTTATATCTCCCTCGACATAATTAAGACGTGTACTTTCAGCTATTCTAATTTTTCCAATATCCCGGACTAACCCAATGACGGAATGTCCTTTTTTGGTTAAAGCATTTACTACGTGACTTCCTACATATCCGCTTGCACCTGTAACTAATATTTTCATTTTATTTTTTTGTTGCTTTGACTATTTCACAAAACGTTATTCTGAAACTAATTGAACGTCCACTCGTATAGGTATTTGCTTGCCTAAAAGTACATTCCCATTTTCGAGTTTTTCTCCTACAGATAAACCGTAGGACTTTGCATCAATTTTCGTCTTTCCACTAAAACCAATTTTATCTTGACCGTTTTGGTCTTTAGCTTCCCCTTTGAGTCTCATAGAGAAGGTTTCTTCTTTGGTAACTCCCTTTATCGTCAAGTCCCCTAAAACATTATATCCCTTTTTATTTTTTTTAAACGCTTTTGATTTGAAAGTAATGTGAGGATGTTCTTGTGAGTTAAACCAATCAGCCGATTGTAGGTGTTCATCCCTTTGTGCGACTCCAGTATCAATACCAGAAATCGGTATCTTGAAACCCACATCGGTACCTTCCCAATTATCTCCATTCTTTAAAAAATGCCCCTCTAACTTATTAAATTGACCTCCTACCGCGGTAAGTCCTAATAGTTTCACACGAAAACTTACGTTTGAGTGTACTTCATCAATATTATATTTCATAATAATCTTATTTAGTATTTATAATAATCGTTCTCCAGAATCTGCGTATAGCGTACTTCCTGTAAATATTTCAGCTAGATCTGACACCGCAAAAAGAAATGCCCTTGCAATATGATCTGGTTCTGCCACTTTACCTTTAAGAGGTAGTTCCTTGCCATATCCTTCAAAAGGATTCTCACCAAAAGCTTGCGCTAAACCTTCTTCTTGATCCTGCATCCCTTCAGTCTTGGTCATTGTTGGGCTTACATTGAGCATCCGTATACCTTTTATTCCCAATTCTCTTGCCATTGCACGTGTCATTGTTTCTACACCACCTTTACTAGTAGAATAATGTATCAATCCAGGTGCTGGTCTGTAAATAGTTGTTGTGACTGTGTTTACAATCACTCCTTTAATGTCATCATTAATCATATGCTTTGCTGCTTGTTGTGCACAGAAAAATGCTCCTCTTAAATTGATGTTCATCATAAAGTCCCAATCTTTCTGTTCCATTTCGAGCGTGCTGGCACCTGGAAATACTCCTGCGATATTTAGCCAAGCGTGAAAGCTTCCTGCATCGTGAATCTTCTTTACAGTAGCAACAATCTCATCAACTTTTGAAATGTCGAGAGTGAATGTATGTATGGGTTGGTCCGTAATTTCCGTTAGTATTTTTTTAGTCTCTTTTAGTCCATCTTCATTCATATCAACCAAAACAAGTGATGCTCCTGCTTGTGCTATCCTAATGGATGTTGCTCTTCCAATACCGCTTGCAGCACCAGTAATTACGACATTTTTACCTTCGAGGGATATTAAGTTTTGTAAATCTTGATGTAGTGATGTCATACTATAAACTTTTCGTGGGTTCTTGTTTTCTTAAATGTTGTAAAATTTCATCTTGACGCTTTCGCGAAAGCGTAAACTCAGGCTTCCCGTGTAATGGCAGGAAATGAGAGAACTCTTTATTGAATTGTTGCCAAGACTCGCGTAAGGCTTCATCTGCATTATTGGGCGGTCGATCAAAATAATAAGCCTCCTTTTCATAGTTTGATCCTATGGCGCTATCGCCACTAAAAACCATCCCATTATTAAGCCCGCTATAAACGACTGAACTGCCAGGCGTATGACCTGGAAAATGAAAGACGTTTAATTCATAATCTGAAAATGCGGATGGTACAGTCATAATATCTTGCGCATCTTCCCATCCAGATTTTACATCTTTTGGGTGTATGTAAAAGGTAGGATTGCCTAGATTAGTTGAAATCTCTTCTAGATCTCCATACGCTTGATCTATCAAATCGCTGTGCGTTAATAAAACTGCATCGACCGTATAATCATCTTTTATAAAACGCTCCATCGCAATTTTACTTTCTGGACGTACAGCATCAATTAAGACTAAAGACTTGCGATTGGGATGTTTAATGATGTACATATTCCCATATCGATATTGATGCTTATCTACTTTGATGAGATGAACGTTGGGCAATATCTTCAATAGAAAACCAAAATTCAGATTTCTTAAGGTTTCAATAGATGCTGGTGATTCGTTACTGTTTTCCATCGTATGTTTGAGATTATGTAGCAGTTATTCCTTGTTGTAACTATCAAAAAAACCACCCCAAGCACTATGCTCTTGGTATAGTGCACCCACTTTAGGACCTTCTGGTGTTTGCCAATCCACCATTAATTCTGATGCCAGCGTTCCCCAAGAAATCATTGTTGCACCAGCTTGATTTAGTCGCATCATCGCAGCCTGCTCAACAATGGGTTGATCAGTTCCCGATGCATCAACCACGACATACACCTCATACCCGTTAGCCAATAAATCTAGTGCCGTCAATTGTGTACATATATCTATGGAAATTCCACCAATGACAATTTTCTTTTTACCAAACTTTTTGATTGCATCTCTAAATTCTTTAGAACCCCAAGCACTTGCCGTATGACGTTCTATTTTCATATCATTGGAAAGATGGTTTTCTACTAAGGGATAGAATTTACCCCTAAAACCACCTTCATCCCCAAGAACTACAGTGGGCATATTAAAAATCTCCGAAATTTTTGCAAAAGCGGTTGCATTATTGACAAAAGTTGCCCTATCGATCGTGCGTAATCCTGGATCAAAACCTGTAAGATAATCAACCATCACAAAGGCAGCGTTGTCCTTAGATATTTTTTCTAAGTATTGGTTTTCTGCTGGTGCTTTATCACTATTAGTAAATGCCATTAGTGCAAACACCAATATAAATGATGCGCCCAGCGTGGATAATATTGTTTTGATATTTTTCATCGTTTTAGAATTTAGATGAGCGTTTTATTTAGTTTCATAATAATCTTTTACTTCTACTAGATTTGAAAAATCGCCTTCATTTAATCGTTTGAAAAATCTGAATTCCTTCAAAAAAAACAAATGAAGACGGTATTGTACTTACAGATGAGCCATCAGTGGCGGTTCTCCAATATGGCTTTTCATTTCTTCAGCATTAGCAGCTACACCCAAAAAGTTTGCCATAGCGACAGAATATTGAGGCATATGCTCGCTAAGAAGATCTGCGATATGTTTTCCGTTCTTTTGTGTGTTATTTGCCAGTTCTGCTAATACAGCTACCCAGGTCGTTACCACCACACCAGCAGATGCCAGTCGTTTCATCGTTACTTCGGTAATCAATGGATTAAAGTCTGCAGATGCGTCAATCACAGCATAAACCTCATAGCCTTCTTGAGCAGCTGCGATAGCTGGAAAAGCCACACATACTTCAGTCGCAAGTCCAGAAAACACTAACTTTTTTCTTCCCGTATCAGTAACTGCTTTTTTTGAGACTTCATCATTCCAGAAGTTTACAAAAGGTCTATCGATGATACTGTCTTTACCAAAAAGGGTAATGAGTTCTGGTAATGTAGGCCCATTAGGTCCTTGTGGCCAACTGGTTCCTAACACGGTAGGTATATTAAAGGCTTTCGCTGTTTTTGCGTGACCTAAAACATTGTTTTTAAGTAACGCTGGATCGATTGAAGTTAAAAATGTTGAAAGACCAACCTGATGGTCAATCATTACAAAACAACAATTATCAGGTGTAAGTTCTTCTTTAAAAGGGTTTGCATCGTTTTTCATAGTAAAAAAATTTTAAGAGTTTTAATTACTATGCAAGTTCAAGGAATAGAGTCAGGATTTGGTTCTCTATTTTTTAGTTTGTATGGTACTTTTTAGGGTAGGCAGAAGTTGTATATTGTTTTAACTAATTAAAGTTTAATGATTGCTAAGTTTAACTTATAAGTATAAATTCTTATTTGCAAAATATATCGTTTAACAAAACGAATATGTCTTCAATCATATGAAAATTATCCTACAGCTATAAAAACTATAAAATAGACGAATACTATTGGATGTATAGAACTTACGATTATCCAATTTTGCAGTATTCAGATGAATTGTTCTAAAAATAGTGTCCCCTTAATCTAACATTTGAACACAACAAAGAGAGATTTTGATCCACCGCATTTCTTTTACTTGCTGAACTTTGCATACAACTAAAATATAGAAATATGAACATCACACTTACAGGATCGTTAGGGAATATAGGAAAACCCCTAACACAAAGACTAATTAAAGAAGGACATACCGTTACCGTTATAAGTAGCAACATTGAAAGGCGCAAACAAATTGAAGCTCTAAACGCCATTCCTGCTATTGGTAATTTACAAGACGTCAGCTTTCTATCATCAACGTTTAATGGTGCAGACGTCGTTTATACATTAGTTCCACCAGCAAATTATTTTGACCAAAACCTTGATCTATATCGGTACTTTGTAGAATTGGGCGATAGCTTTAAGGCAGCCATTGAAAAAAGTGGCGTTAAACGTGTTGTAAATTTAAGTAGTATCGGTGCGCATTTAGAAAAAGGAAACGGAATTTTGGAAGGTACATATTATGTAGAAAAAGCACTTAACGGTCTACCTAGTGACATTGCAATCACCCACATAAGACCTGTTGAAATTTATTACAACTTGTTTCAATTTGTTGGTTTGATTAAAGATCAAGGTATTATAGGGAGTAACCTAGATAAAGACGATGTTAATGCTTGGGTCTCACCAAAAGATATTGCCGACGCAGTGGCTAATGAAATCATCAATCTTAAATCTGGTCAAAACGTAAGATATGTTGTAAGTGAGGAACTCACTTATGCTGAGCTTGCAACAGCTCTTGGCAATGCCATTGGCAAGCCAGACCTACAATGGATAAAATTTACAGATGCTCAAGTTTTAGAGAGTTTGATAAATGTAGGAATGCAACCAGCAGCTGCAAAGAAAATGGTTGAAATGTATGCTGCTATCCATAGCGGTTTGTTGTATGAAGATTACAGAAGAGCAAAATCCAAAAATCACAGGAAAAGTCAAAATAAAAGACTTTGCTCAAGAATTTGCAGTACTTTATAATCAAAAATAAGCAATGCGACCAAGAAGATTTCAGACTATAGCCCAATATCACAAATTCAGAAAATTATCTGGTCCAACGCATCCTTTAATTAGTGTTCTGCGCCTTGAGGATATTAAAAACCTCAATGATGATGAACCTCATAAATTATTTCAGGATTTTTATATGGTTGCGCTCAAAAAGAATGTTAATGCAACAATGCAATATGGCCAACGAGCATATGATTTTGACGAAGGTGCTTTGATTTTTTTGGCTCCAAATCAAGTGTATTCCATTCAGGCTAATAATGCGCTTTCACATAAGGGGTGGTTGCTGCTTATCCATCCAGATTTACTTTGGAATACGTTACTCTTAGGAACTATTAAAAAATATAAATTTTTTGATTATGATATAAATGAAGCACTGCATCTTTCAGAAAAAGAAGAACGCACTATCGTGAATATTTTACAAAACATAGACGAAGAAAGCAAATCAAATATTGATAAATTTAGTAAGCAAGTTATTGTGTCACACATAGAAACCCTTCTGAATTATTCTAATCGATTTTACCATAGGCAATTCATAACACGAGAAAAAGAAAATCACGATATATTGGTGCGTTTGGAAAAGATACTTTCAGATCATTTTGATAACTTAAAGGCATCTAACGATACTATGTTATCTGTAGTGGATATTTCTTCTCACTTAAATGTATCGCCTAATTATTTGAGTGGCCTACTTCAAGTATTGACTGGGAAAAGCACACAACAGCATCTTCACGATAAATTGATTGAAAAGGCTAAGGAAAGATTAATGATAAGCGAACTATCAATAAGCGAAATTGCTTATGAGTTGGGTTTTGATTACCCTCAGTCTTTCAGCAAATTATTCAAATCAAAAACTGGTCAAACACCATCAACATTTAGAAAATCCTCTTATTAATAATAGGCTTTTTAATTGCGACAATTTAAAACTAAAAAGAATAAGTAACATCTACCCTATCTGTCTCATAAATCTCTTAATAAATTCGTTGGTCATAAAGTTGTATTCATAACAATAATAAATTTTAGAATTATAAGACTTGAAATGAAAAAATAAAACCTGTTAAAATCAATTGATTAAAAGAGGTCTGATTTAATTTGTGGTGTGGAAGGCTCCTAAATTAATTCGCGTACGTATCACGCATTTGCATAAGAAGTCAGATTTGCCTCAAACTGAACTAGCAGTAATTATTATTAAAGAACGTCAATACTTATATAGAATTGAAAAGAAATAGTCTGTCCAATATTAGACTATAGAAATTCTGGCTAACGCTATAGGGAATCAACTTACAACATTTTTTTATTATATAAATAATAATTTATCTGTAAGTATTTACGTCATATAAAAACTGAGACTAAAACTTTAGAAAGTCGTATGTACAGGAAATAAAGAAGCCTCATATTTATGATATTAAATATAATTGCTATTAAAACAATTAAGTGCAAATAGCCATTACAGAAATATTGAACAAATACAAAATAGAAATCTCTGAGATAGAAGAAGGTGAGTTAAATGATTTTAAAGAGGTGCAAAAAGGTATCCAAATCGCTCGTAAAACTTTAAGAGAACTGAGAATAGCTATTAGGGAAAATTCCTTTGTCAATAAAGAAAATGAAATACAGTTTTTTAAAATGCAAAAACCATTTATTTATGGTAATCTTAAATTTTATGTCAAGCTTTACAAATATCTTCTTCAGAGACCCAAAGGCTCTAATAAATCAAAACGCACTTTTATTGATGATGAAATCCGAAAGCTTCAAACCTATTATAATCACAATCTAGATTTTATAAGATATTACCGCCAGAACTCAACAAACCTAGATGAATTTTATTTTTTGAGAGGCAATGACAATATTGGTCTAATTTCTAATACTTTGCATTTCTATACCGACGCAGAATTTTCAACTAGTCACGATAATGCCGTCGCAAAAATCATAGCTTATGACTTGCTATTAGCGTTATATCTGGATTGCCTGAATGAACTAAAAAACTCAAAGAAAAACGCAAATAATCCTGTAAAAAGGCATTTTAAAAGTTTGGATCTTGGGTGGACTGCCAATAAAATCGACCTTATAGAACTAATCTATGCATTGCAAGCTTCTGGTGCCATTAAAGGTGGTAAAGCTGGTATTAAGGATATGGCGATGGCCTGTGAACAAATCTTTGATATAGATTTAGGTAATTATTATAGAAAATTCCTAGAAATCAGAGGAAGAAAAATTGAACCTACCAAGTTTTTAGACCGAATGAAAGCAAGCCTTTTGAAACGGATGAAGGATGCTGATGAATAATTAGAATAGCAAAAATTTTTTCACAAGTTGAGTTAAACTTGTGAAAGTGCCTTTCTAATTTTATTAGAGTTAAAATGATACATCTAAAAAATTAGTAGAACTATAAACAAGACTATTTTAACACATTGACAATGAGATAATAAAAACGCCCACCTTGGGTGGGTCTTGTGAATAAAATCCAATAATACTGCTCAAATTTGTAGAACGAAAGTCAAATCAGGATAAGGGCTATCAATTAAAAATTTAAACCTCTGATAGTCCTTTTCTTTAAAACCGTTCTATTATGCCGACAAGTATTATTACCACAGACGACCTTCGAGATTTCAAAATGGAATTGCTCGATGACATCAAGAAACTATTGACCAATCAGTCCAAAGGAAAACTTAAAAAATATCTTAAATCTTCCGAAGTTATGGACTTGCTTCAAGTGAGTCCAGGTACATTACAAAATCTTCGTATCAATGGCACTCTACCTTACGCAAAGGTTGGTGGTATCATCTACTACGATGCTGAAGAAATACAAAACGTGATGACAGCCAACCGTGTACAGCACGGTTTAAATTCTTAAATGATGAACTATATAAAGCTACTTAATGCGGCTTTTTCAACGTTCTATTTTGATGACCGCCTAAACCCTACCCATATCAGTTTGTATATGGCGCTGTTCCAAGAATGGAACAGTAGCCGTTTTATGGACGAGTTCTACGTAAACCGCAGGGAACTGATGCGCGTTGCAAAAATTGGTTCAAAATCTACGTACCACAGATGTATTGTCGATTTAGATGCTTGGAACTACCTACTGTACTTTCCTTCAAACAATCCCTACAAAGGCAGTAAAATTAAGATGGCCATTATTGGGACAAGTGATGAACCAGTTGTGGGACAGTACAGTCCCAGAAGTGTACCGCTTGAGGGACACCACCATCCCAAAAATGAACAAGTAGTGTACCAGCACCGTCCCATAGGTGGACAAGCATTGGTATCTACTATAAACAATACCAAACAAGTAAACAATACAAAACAACCAAAGGGCAGGCAGGCTGCAAAAAACGGGCATAGTATACCACCCACAGCGGATTAAAGTGAGCATAGTGCGGCGGGTGAAAGTGAACCACTAAAAATCGATCCTATTTGTAAAGCTTTAAATATTTTTTATAAAAAGATATTATGACCAACAAATAGATATACGAAAAATAAAACAGATTTTCAAATTTTACAGTGGAGGAGTCCGCAAGCGTCAAATAAGCCTACAGTTAGGGTTATCGCGCAATACCATTACAAAATATATAGATTTTTTTAAACGGTACCAACTGACCAGTTACGAAGTGTCCGCCATGACACTTGAGGAGCTGAACAGGCTTTTTAAGACCGATCAAAAAGACAAGAGTCAACAGCTATTAACCCTAGAAAAGTATTTTCTTTATTTTTTGATAAAGAACTGCGCAAAACAGGGGTGACCAAAGATCTGCTCTGGCAAGAGTACCTCACCAAACATCCAGATGGCTACAAACTTTCCCAGTTTAGGTATTGGTACAGGGAGTGGGTCAAAGAAGTCTCTCCGGTAATGCATTTTACACATAAAGCTGGCGATAAACTTTTCATTGATTTTACGGGCAAGAAGCTTTCCATAGTAGATCGCTACACAGGCGAGATACAAGATTTGGAGGTCTTTGTATGTGTATTGGGCAGTAGCCAATACACATATGTTGAGGCCTGTGAGAGTCAAAAAAAAGAAGATTTTATAGCTTGTATAGAAAACGCGCTTTGGTTTTATGGCGGTTTACCACAGGCTTTAGTGCCCGATAACTTGAGGGCAGCAGTAACCAAAAGCAGTCGTTATGAACCAAAAGTAAATGAAACTTTTGTAGATTTTGCTGAGCATTATGAAACGGCAGTACTTCCAACCAGAGCCTACAGACCCAGGGACAAGGCCATAGTTGAAAACGCTGTACGCATCATATATACACGTGTATTTGCGCTATTACGCAACCAAACCTTCCATACGAAGCCTGAACTTAACAAAGCTATATTGGAACTGCTACACTCACATAATAATATGTCTTTTAGAGGACGTGAATATTCCTGCTATTCGTTATTTGAAGAGATTGAAAAACATCAGCTTAAACCATTGCCAGCCAAACGCTATGAGATTAAACGCTATGCCAATGCAACGGTTCATAAAAACAGCCATATTTATTTTAGCAAGGACAAACACTATTACAGTCTGCCCTATCAGCATATAGGCAAGCGTGTCAAAGTGGTTTACTCAGATAGCGCAGTAGAGGTTTACCATCAGCAGGAACTGCTTACGGTACATCCAAGAACCAAGCAAAAATATGGATATAGCACCATAAAGGAACACATGCCTTCACACCACCGCTTTATCAGCGAGTGGAGCAGTGAAAAATTTATTACCTGGGCTGATCAGATAGGTGGTCATTGCAAGACACTGATCATTAATATACTAGAAAAGAAACAACACCCAGAGCAATCCTATAAATCGTGTCTGGGTATATTGCATCTCACAAAAAAGGTAGGCAATACACGGCTGGATAATGCTTGCAAACGCGCCTTGGATTATGGTGCGCATAACTACAATATTATAGAGCGTATCCTTAAAAACGGCTGGGACACTTTAGATGAAGACATCGAAGACCAACCTGAGGTCCCAAATCACAATAACATTAGAGGAAGTCATTATTACAAATAAATTAAAACCAAAAAACAATGAATAAACAGACATTGGAACACATGAAACAACTCAGGCTATACGGTATGTACAGAGCCTTTGACAGCAGTTTATCGCCACAAAGTACAAACTATACCAGTGATGAACTTGTAGTATATCTCATCCAAAGCGAATGGGATGACCGTCAAGATCGAAAAATAGAGCGGTTAACAAAAGCTGCACGCTTTAGGTACAGCGCCGTTATGGAAGCTATAGATTTTGATCCCTCAAGATGTTTGGATAAAAATCAAATACAACGCTTTGCCAGCTGTGATTTTATAAAGCACAAGCAGAATATACTTGTTACTGGAAGTACAGGTGCTGGAAAAAGTTATATGGCATCGGCCATTGGTCACCAAGCGTGCTCATTAGGGTACAAGGTCATGTATTTTAACATGAACAAACTTTTTACCATGCTCAAAACCTCAAAAGCAGATGGATCTTACCTAAAACAAATCAATAAACTAGAAAAGCAGGATCTGCTTATTATAGATGACTTTGGACTTAAAGCTTTAGATGCCATAAATAGGCATTCTTTTATGGAAATTATCGAAGACAGACATGGCGAGCACAGTATAATTATAGCCTCCCAATTACCAGTGGAAGCATGGCATGAAATTATAGGGGAACAAACCATTGCAGATGCCATTTTGGACCGTCTTGTTCATAATGCACACAGAATAGATATTAAAGGAGAGTCCATGCGTAAAAAAATGAAAAATAAATACTAAATTTAACCACAAATGAATCGATTTTGAGCACTTACTTTGCTATGCTCACTTTCATCCGCTGCAGATGGTTCACTTTGCCCGCCCTATCCAACTTACCTACAATACCAGTCTTGTAATTACTTTTTTTTTTAAGGCTTCAGCTATAGTTATTTCAGATTGAGGCAACCCATCTGTAGATCTAGAATACAAAATATTACCACTTTTATTGATCCAGACATGCCAGTCCTAGTTGGTAACCTTCCTGTTAGTAAAGCTGCTCTACTAGTTGTGCAAATACTGGCGCCTAAATAAAATTGTGTAAAACGATTACCCTTTGAGGCCATTTGGTCGAGATGAGGTGTTTTAATAGTGTGATGACCGAAAGAACCTAAATCTCCATAACCAAGATCATCAACAAAACTTATTATGATATTTGGCTTTCTCTCTTGAGAATTACAACTTGAGAATCCAAAACTAATTAGAGATATAGCAAAAAAGAGTTACAGTCTAAATTTTATAAAATTTGTATTAAATATTTGTTTAAAAAATAAATTTACCCTAAATATTAACTTAACAACTTTTTTTTTACAAAATATATTATGTTAGTTATTTAGTTTATGTTCATCAAGTTTAATAATGAATTCAATTTACTCGAAAACTTATTATCTGAAAATGGATGTTATATTCAAAATCTAAAACCCTTTATTTAAAACATAAGCTGCATCATTCCAGCGTAGTTCTTGTTTAAATCTGTACAAGTCTGTTTTCTCATCAATTAACAAGAATTCTATATCCATAATTTCTGCATAATCCTCTAAAGATTCCGCAGAAATATTTTGACTATAACAAGTGTGGTGTGCGCCACCTGCATAAATCCAAGCAGCAGCAGCTGTTTGCAAATCTGGTTTTGCATCCCAAAGCACACGTGCTACTGGAAGGTTTGGCATATCATCTTTAATTTCAACAGCCTCAACTTTATTTACCAACATTCTAAAACGATTACCAATATCAATAACAGAAGCGTTTAAAGCTTTTCCAGAGCCTGCATTAAATACTAAACGTGCTGGATCTTTTTTTCCTCCAATACTTAAAGGATGGATTTCACAAGAGACATCGCCTTTTGCAATAGATGGGCAAATTTCTAACATATGAGATCCTAAACAATTTGCGTTTGCTGGATCAAAGTGATAGGTATAATCTTCCATAAAACTATTACCTCCTTCAAGACCGTGCCCCATAACTTTCATAGTACGAACCAAAGATGCTGTTTTCCAGTCACCCTCGCCACCAAAACCATAACCGCTAGCCATTAAACGTTGAGTTGCAATACCTGGTAATTGTTTCAAACCATGTAAATCTTCAAACGTATCGGTAAATGCTGTGAAGCCTCCTTCTTCTAGAAAAGCACGCATGCCCAACTCAATTTTAGCAGCGTCTCTTAATGAAGAACGCATGATGCCATCTGCTTTAATTTTAGCAGCCATCACATAAGTATCTTCATACTCTTGGATTAATTTATCAATTTGAGCATCACTTATTGCATCAATATACTTTACCAAATCACCAACTCCGTAACCATTAACTTCGTAACCGAATTTAATCTGAGCCGATACTTTGTTTCCATCAGTTACCGCAACTTGACGCATATTATCGCCAAAACGAGCCACTTTCATATTTTTACTATCTGCTACAGCAGCAGCAACACGAGTCCAATCGCCCACTTTTTTAATTACATTTTTATCTTGCCAATGCCCAACAACAACTTTGCGATTTAAACGCATTCTTGAAGCAATGAATCCAAACTCACGTCCACCATGAGCAGATTGGTTTAGATTCATAAAATCCATATCAATAGAATTCCAAGGAATATCTCTATTGAATTGCGTATGCAAATGCAAAAATGGTTTTTGCAATGCATTTAAACCTGCAATCCACATTTTAGCTGGCGAAAACGTATGCATCCAAGTAATGATACCAATACATTTATCATCATTATTTGCTTGTTTACAGATGGCATGAATTTCATCAGGCGTTTTTACCGTAGGTTTAAAAATTACATTTACAGGAATTGCTGCATTATTGTTATATGAATTAGCAATTTCTTTTGAATGTTCTGCAACCTGTTTTAAAGTTTCAGGTCCGTATAAGTGTTGACTTCCGGTTACAAACCAAACGTCATTTTGTTTTAAATCAATCATTTTATTTTTTAAAAAAAGTTATTATGATAAATAAATATAAAGTGCTACAACCATACCAACTACGGTATAACCAACTGGTTTTAAATACTTCCAAGCTGTAATATCTACTTGCTTAGTATACTCTTGAATATAATCAGTTTCTCTTGGAACAAATTTGCTAACTACAAACATGATTAGTATAGTTAATACAAATAGAATACCCATTAAGTGTAAGAAGCTAATGTCTGGCTTAATAACATATAAAGTAACTAAATATGTAACTACACTAAAAAAGATGGCAATATTTGCTGCTTTTCCAGACACACGTTTTGAGAAAATACCAACGATAATAATAGCTAAAATTGGCACACTATGCGTTCCGTTTAATTCTTGCAAATAAGTAAAAATACCGCCTTCAACCCCATACAACAAAGGTGCTATAGCCATAGAAAATATAGCCAATACCATTCCGAATATTTTACCTGCTTTTACAACTTGTTTTTCTGAAGCTTCTTTATTAATGTATTCTTTATAGAAATCCAAACCAAATAAAGTTACCGAGCTATTTAACGCACTGTTGAATGAACTTAAAATAGCACCGAAAAGTACTGCTGCAAAGAAACCAATAAATACTACTGGCAATACTGCCTTAACTAACATTGGATAAGCTTCATCAGCATTAGGTAAATCACCATTAAAAATATAAAAAGCAATAATCCCTGGTAATACCACTATGAAAGGACCTAATATTTTAATGAATGCTGCTAATAAAAGTCCTTTTTGACCTTCTTTTAAGTTTTTAGCTCCAAGCGCTCTTTGTATAATAGCTTGATTTGTTCCCCAGTAGTAAAAGTTCACAATGATCATTCCTGTAAATAGTGTCCAAAATGGCACATCAGAATCTGGTCCTCCAATAATATCAAATTTTTCAGGAAGTGCTGTAGTTAAAGTTGTTAAGCCTGTAAACACATTACCATCGCCAATGTACATTAAACCGAATATTGGAATTAAGGAACCTCCAATAATCAAACCTACTGCATTTATAGAATCTGATACAGCAACTGCTTTTAAGCCACCAAAAATAGCATAAATACTACCTATTATACCAATAGCCCATACGGTAAACCAAAGCGCCCCTTCTGGATCCATTCCCAAAGATTCTGGAATATCAAACATCGTATTTATAGCTAAAGCGCCTGAATACAATACTGTTGGCAACATTGAAATAGCGTAACCTAATAAAAACAATAATGACACTATAGTTTTTGTTGTTTTACCGTATCGTTTTTCAAGAAATTGAGGGATTGTTGCAATACCTCCTTTAAGATACTTTGGTAGCAATATAAATGCTGTAAAAACCATAGCTATTGCTGCAACAACTTCGTAAGCCATAATGGGTAAACCATCTCTAAATGAAACACCGTTCATTCCTACAATTTGTTCTGTAGAAAGGTTGGTTAATAAAAGTGACCCAGCAATAACTGGTCCTGTTAAACTCCTGCCACCAAGAAAATAGCCGTCAGAAGATGTTTCATCAGTCTTTCTTGTTGACCACCAAGCTATAACAGCCACCAATAAAGTAAAACCTACAAAAGTTATTATACTCATAATTTATATGTTAGTTTAGTTAATACTGTTTTTGATTAACACCCTTGACCGTAATAGGCATCTTTACCATGCTTACGCTCAAAGTGTTTCTTTTTTAATTCCTCTTTTAAAATAGCTGCATTAGGGTTTATTTGTAATGTTAAAAAAGCCATTCTTGCTACTTCTTCACAAACTGCACTGTTATAAACTGCTTTTGCCGCTGATTTACCCCAAGTAAATGGTGCATGGTTTCCAACAAGAATCATCCCTATTTCATCATAATCTAGACCACGTTCCGTTAGACAATCTATAATTTGATATCCTGTCATGTGTTCATAATCCCCTTGAATATATTCATCCTTCATTGGTGGCGCACAAGGAATATCTGAAATTAAATGATCTGCATGTGTTGTTCCAAAAATAGGCACGTCTTTAATAGCCTGAGCCCAAGCTGTTCCGTAAGTAGAATGTGTATGAACCACACCTCCTATTTTATCCCATTCTTTGTATAAAACCGCGTGGGTTTTTGTATCAGAAGATGGACGCATAGTACCTTCAATTATTTTAGCATCATAATCACAAATAACCATGTCTTCAGGCTTCAAATCTACGTAAGGCACACCACTTGGTTTAATAGCAAATACTGCTTTATCTCTATCTACTGCACTTGCATTACCAAAAGTAAATAACACCAACCCTAATTCAGGAAGTTGCATATTTGCTTCGTAAGCTTCTTCTTTTAATGTTTTATAAATACTCATATTATTTTTTCATTATATGATTTTCCATAGTTACGCATAAAGCGCTATAATCTGCATATACTTTTTTGAAAGCTTCCACATTTTCTGGAATTGGCTCATAAACCTTTTCAAAAGGGCTCGCCATGGCATCCATAGCAGTTTCAGTATCAGCATAAAAACCTGTTGCTACGGCACCAAAAATAGATGCTCCTAACGCACAAGCTTGTTCAGACTGTGCTACTTTTATTGGTTTATTTAACACATCGGCCATAGTTTGCATTACAAATGTTGATTTTTTAGCAATACCACCCAAAGCAATTACTCCATTAATTGGAATGCCTTCGCTTATAAATCTTTCTGCAATTTTCTTAGCTCCAAAACAGGATGCTTCAACTAAAGCTCTAAATACTTTTGGCGATGTGCTTCCTAAATTGATTCCAGAAATAACACCTTTTAAATTTTGATTGGCATCTGGTGTTCTTCGTCCATTCATCCAATCTAAAGCCAATTCTCCTGAAGCTCCAATTGGTTCCTTTGCTGCGGCTTCATTCAATTTTGGAAGAATATTAGCAAGAGATTCTTCAACTAACTTCGATTTTACTTCTTCACTTATTAATTTTGAATTTCCAATTAGTTCTTTAATTGGCCATTCTATTAAACGTTGATACCACGCATAAATATCTCCAAAAGCAGATTGACCAGCTTCTAAACCTAACATATTTGGTACAACCGAACCATCTACTTGTCCGCAAATACCTTTGACTAAATGTTCTTCATCTTGAAGAGGTGTTACTAAAATATCACAAGTTGAAGTTCCCATTACTTTAGTTAAGTAATACGGTTTTATATTTACACCCACAGCACCCATGTGGCAATCGAAAGCACCAACAGCAACCTGAACTGAAGCTGGTAAACCTAAATTTGTTGCCCATTCTTCTGATAATGTTCCAACAGACACATTTGAAGTGTATGTTTCTTTAAATAATCTATCGGTTAAACCATCTAAAATTGGGTCTAATGCTACGAAGAAATCGTTTGGAGGTAGCCCGCCAAAAGACTCATGCCATAAAGCTTTATGACCAGCAGCACAACGACTACGTTTCATATCTGAAACATCATTACCACCAGTTAATAAAAATGGTATCCAATCACAATGTTCCACCCAAGAATAGGTATTATCCAATACGCTTTTATCGGCTCTTGAAACATGTAATATTTTAGACCAAAACCATTCGGAAGAATAAATACCTCCTTCAAATTTAGAATAGTCAATATCCCATTTCGAGCAAAGTGCATTTATTTCATCTGCTTCTTTTATCCCTGTATGATCTTTCCAAAGCACAAACATAGCATTTGGATTTTCTTCAAAACCTGGTAATAAGGCTAACGGTGTTCCCGATTTATCAACAGCAACAGGTGTTGATCCTGTAGTATCAACTCCAATTCCAATGATGTTTTCAACCACATCACTACTAACTTGAGATATTACTGATTTAATGGTATTTTCAATACCTTCAATGTAATCTAAAGGATGCTGTCTAAACTTATTTTTTGAAGGTTTACAGTATTTTCCTTCTTTCCATCGTGAATAATAGTGCACCTCAGTTGCTAGCTCTTCGCCTGTTAAAACATTTACTATAAGTGATCTTACAGAATCAGAACCAAAATCCATTCCAATGGAATATTTATGAGTATTCATAATCAATAATCTTAGTGTTTTTTAATTTCCTTTTTTATAATCTTCTAAAAACTTGGCTAAGCCAATATCTGTTAAAGGATGTTTAAGCAAGCCTGTTATTGAGGATAATGGCCCTGTCATAACATCAGACCCTAATTTTGCACAATCTATAACATGCATTGTGTGACGAATTGATGCCGCTAGAATTTGAGTTTCGAAGCCATAATAATCATAAATCAATCTAATTTCTGCAATAAGGTTTAAACCATATGTTGAGATATCATCTAATCGTCCTAAAAATGGTGACACATATGTTGCTCCAGCTTTTGCCGCTAACAAAGCTTGTCCTGCTGAAAACACCAAAGTTACATTGGTTCTTATACCTTTATCTAAGAAATATTTGCACGCTTTTATACCGTTAGCAATCATGGGTAGTTTCACCACAATTTATGGGTGTAAAGCAGCTAATGCTTCGTCTTTTTTTACCATCCCATCGAAATCTGTAGAAATAACTTCGACACTTACATCGCCTTCAACGATATCACATATTTTTTTATAATGTGCTAAAATATTAGCCTCACCTGTAATATCTTCTTTTGCCATTAACGATGGGTTTGTTGTAACACCATCTAAAACTCCTAAAGCTTGTGCTTCTGCTATATCGTTAAGGTTTGTTGTATCTATAAAAAATTTCATTTGTTTATTTATTTTATTAAAACGTTTGCATTTAAATACTCCATTACATTTTTTCTTACTTGCTCTCCAGTAAATCCGAATTTTTCATCTAATACTTTAGCTGGTGCAGAATAACCAAAATGATCCAAACCAAAAACTTTTCCGTTGTCTCCAACAAGGCATTCTAAGTTTACAGGTAATCCTGCTGTTAAACCATATAAAGGTTTGTTTTTAGGAATTACACTGTTTTGATAGGCTTTGGATTGTTGTCTAAACAAGCCTTCAGAGATTATTGAAGCAATGCTCACTTTTAGGTTTTCTCTTTCTTCAAGTAATTTTGCGGCTTCAATTAATGTAGAAACTTCAGAACCATTAGCAATCAATACGACGTCTGGATTTTCAACTTCTTTTACTAAATAACCACCTTTTTGAGCGGCCAAAGCTTCTTTATATCTTGATGTGCCTTGAGCAGGAATATCTTTAATTCCCTGTCTAGATAAAATCAATCCTGACGGGGTATCGGTATTTTCCAAAGCCATTTTCCAAGCAACGCTAGTTTCAGCAGAATCTGCTGGACGCATCGCCAAGAAACTGTTTTTACCACTGTGGTTTTTAAGTTTCTCAAGTAATCTAATTTGAGCTTCTTGCTCAATAGGTTGATGCGTTGGTCCGTCTTCACCCACTCTAAAAGCATCATGAGTCCACACGTATTTAACACCTAATTCCTGAATACCACTTAAACGAATAGCTGGTTTCATATAATCTGAAAACACAAAGAACGTAGCCACTACAGGTATAATACCACCGTGCAAAGCAATTCCATTTGCGATACATGCCATGGTTAACTCTGCGACTCCTGCTTGTAAAAACGAGCCACTAAAATCACCTTTTTGGAGTGACGAGGATTTCTTTAAGAAGCCATCCGTTTTATCACTATTGGATAAATCTGCCGAAGACACAATCATGTTTTCCACATTTTCAGCTAAATACGCCAATGCATTTGAAGATGCTACACGAGTTGCCAATCCTTCTTTATGAACGATAGACTCAAAATCCAATTCCGGAAGTTTTCCTGATAAGAAAAAATCCAATTTATTAGCTAACGCTTCATTGTCTTTTCTCCAAGCATTAATTACCGCTTTCTTTTCTGCTGCTTGAGCTGTTTTTTCTTTTAATAGATTCTTGTAAAATGCGCTTACATTTTCAAAAATATCAAATGGATTCTCTAAATCTGCTCCTAAATTTAATAAGGTTTTTTCGTAATCTGCACCTGTGTGACCGATTGGCTGACCGTGTAATTCGCAATACCCTTCAAACATACTTCCGTCCGCAGTAACGCAACCTTTACCCATTATGGTTTTTCCGATAATTAGGATTGGTTTTTCAGTTTCGTTGTTCGCATCGGTCAGTGCTTTTCTAATTTCGTCATGGTTATGGCCGTCAATCGTTATCACGTTCCATCCCCATGCCTTATACTTCATTTCGGTATCTTCACTCGTTACTTCATCCGTAGCTGTGGATAATTGGATATCATTAGAGTCGAAGAACATAATAAAATTGCTTAATCCTAAATGACCAGCAATTCTACCTGCACCTTGAGAAACTTCTTCTTGAATACCACCATCAGAAATAAAACCATATACTTTATGATTCATCCAATCTCCAAATCTTGCTTGTAAAAATTTAGCACCAATGGCTGCTCCCACACCCATTGTATGTCCTTGACCTAAGGGTCCAGATGTGTTTTCTATACCTCTTTTTACATCAACTTCTGGATGCCCTGGTGTAATAGAACCCCATTGTCTGAAATTTGCTAGATCGTCTTTGTCATAGTTTCCTAAAAGATAATACTGTGCATACATTAAAGTGGATAAATGACCTGCATCCATAAAGAAACGATCTCTAAACGGCCATTCCATGTCAGAAGGGTCGTAATTAAAAAACTCGGAATATATAATGTACATGAAATCTGCACCTCCCATTGGACCTCCAGGATGTCCAGAATTTGCTTTTTCTACCATCGCCACAGCCAATGCTCTTATATTATCTGCTGCTTGAAGATTAATGTCTCTGTTCATTTTTTTAATTATGATTTATGTTTAATAGACTTTAAATTAAATTTATATGTTTACGAATAAAATATTTAAAGAGTATTCTTTTCATAATTATTCTAATACTTATTTAATACAAGGACTTTGATTGTAAGTATGTATAGATGATTCTTTACTTAAAACTCACTTCTTTTACAAATTCGTTAATTCTAAAATCCCAGTCTATAAAGTTTTTTATATCATTTCCTAAAAAATTTAAATCTATTAAATTAACATTTTGAATACCCCCTTTTCCAGGGAAACCATGAAAAATAACAGGTTGTTTTTCTCCTTCTAGATATTTAATGTTAGAAAACGTAATATTTTTAATCATTCCTAAATCTTCATTTACTGTCCAAGGTGTTATTTTTTGGTCTAGTTTAATCAGTGGTTTCAGTGATCGTTCAATGGTAATATTATTAAATTTTACATTAGAAACCACGTCTGAATCTGCTACCAAAATGCCTATTACCCCTTGCTCATCGGTAGCATGCGTCGCATTTATAATATCACAATTTCTAAATTCTATATTATTAACAGGCATTCTAGTTTCGTATGTAACACCCAATGCATAACCCCAATCACTCCAAATAACGCAATCTTCGACCAAGACGTTAGATGTAGATGTTTTTTCTTGAGGTACTTCTACAATGAAAGCATCCATATTTCCAGTATCCATTGATTTCATAATAATGCCATCATCTCGTTGTCTTAAAAAACAGTTTTTTATATATACATCTTTGCTTAAAACTATATTAATACCATCACTATTATAACCAGCTGCTATTTCTTTAATATTATCTATTAATATGTTCTTAGACCTATAAATTGTAGCATGCCAGCAATTAGCTCCTCGCAATATTACACCCTCTATTTCAACGTTTTCACAATTACTTATGTGGATAGGGTTTTTTCTTCCCATTTTATCAATAATGCGGTTAAAATCAAGAATTCCTCGCCCTTTAATTTTAATGTTTTTAGAATTAATTGCTTCAATACCATGATCGTAACGTTTTAGAACTGTTTTTTTTCGATTTCTGAATTCTTCTCTGTAGATAGAATCGCCTTCAAATACATCAAAATACACTACTGCACCACCAGCGACGTAAAGGGTTTGATTACTTTTTAATTTAATAGTGTTTACAACATGTTCTCCTGGTCCATAATAAATAATATTTTCATCTTTGAGGTCTGGAATACTTTCTTCTTTGGGGTTTATCATTAAATGCAAAACTCTTTTTTCATTACCATCGGGTTCAATAGTAAGTGTGCCTGGTTTATCAACATAAAATTCAATAGTGTTATCTATTACTGTAGCTTTAATATTCCTCGATAATGGTCTAATAGTAGCTGATGTAATAGATCTATTAACTTTAACAGCCACTTTAACCCTTCCTGAAATATCGAAATAACTAAATCCTACAGTAGAATATTGTATCTCGCTCTCTCCCATTAAAGTACCTTCTGTAAACCGTGTATCAAATACTTTTCCGCTATAGCAGAACACATCGGTATCGTTAACTTTTATACTGTAATCCTCAAAAGGTTTTTCACTTTCTGGGGCAGCATATGTAATGAAGGTTTCCATAATTAAATTTTCATCAACTTCGTTAGTTTTTGTTTTACAGTTAAAACAAAGTAATATTAATAGGGCTAACATTACTATAGAACTATGGCGGTTTCTATTTTCTATCATTTCTATTTTTTTAAATTTAAGTTTTGTTCTTTCCTGAAATCTGAGTCTTTTACCCAGTGTAATTCTGGCATTTCTTCTCCGTTCATATATTTTTCGTAATAATTCATGAATTGTTTTGGCCAAATTTTATAATTATCAAATACATTCCCATTTCCTAATATTCTTGGATCATTTTGAGCTGTTAATTCTGCTTTCATTTGGTTATACAGTACTTCTTTTACCATTTTCATTTCTTCGGAATCAATTAGGTTATTCATACACAACGGATCTGTTTTAATATTGTATAATTCTTCGGAAGCTCTTTTTCCAAAACTCATTTGCCAGTATTGATGGTCATCAGTTCCATAAGAGTCTAAAATAGCTGTTTTCGTAGGTCCGCCATCACAATTTAAATAACCGGTTTCTGGATTTCCTGCGGGCCAACGCTTTGTTTTAAAGTTTTTTAAATACAAATAATCATCTTTAAAAATTCCTCTAATGGGATAGCCTTCGTTATTAGGTCTACCAATATCGTGTCGTTCTTTACCAATTAAAATATGATCTCTAGTTTTTTCAACAATACCCGATTTATTTCCTGTAAGTATTGCGGCCAAAGATTTACCTTCTATGGCAGCCATTCCAGATTTTTCGTGAGAAATTCCTGCAAATTCTAAAACGGTAGGTGCTAAATCAATAAAATTCACATAGTCATCAATTTTTCTGTCGGCGTGCTTTATTCCTTTAGGCCACATAATGGCTAAAGGCAAATGGTTAGATAGTTCGTATTCTTGCCCCTTAATTCTTGGAAATGGCATTCCATTATCAGAAGTTATAATAATAATGGTGTTATTTAATTTGTTGTGATCTTCTAATTGTTTGATTAACTTACCTAATTGAGAGTCAAAGTATTCTAATTCCAACGCGTAATCCAAAATATCTTTTCTTACTTCATCATTATCTGGCCAAAACTTAAAAACTTCGTCTATTTCTGATAATTTTTTACCACTTTTAAGACCTGATTCATATTCATACTGTCTGTGAGGTTCCCAACTTCCAAACCAAAAGAAAAATGGTTTATCTGATTTATTTTCGTTTAGGAAGAAATTAAAATTGGCAGCATAATCATTATTTGATATTTCGGTAGTTGGTGCATTAAGTTTCAGATTGCTATAGTTTTTAACCAATAGGTCTCGTTTACTACCATCATCATTAAACGCAACACCAGGTAACCAACCTTTACCTGTGTAACCCACATGATATCCATTTTTGTTTAAAACTTCTGGAAAGGTTTTAAATTTAGATGGAAAATAAGGCATATGATTTCCACCTTGTTCTAATTGCCATGAATTTCTACCAGTTAGCACACTTGCTCTTGATGGTGCGCATTTAGCATTTGGTGTGTAAGCCTTATTAAATAAAACACCATTTTTTGCTACTCTATCAAAAGCTGGTGTTTTAATAAATTTACTGCCATAAGCACCCATATGCCTTACTGTTGCATCATCTGCAACTACCAGTAAAATATTTGGTTTTTCTTTATTTATTGTGGTTTTTGTTTTACAACTAACGAGTTGATAAACAACAATAAAGATAGCCAAAACTGATTTTAATTTCATAATTTAAATATTTTATGCAGATTATAATACTATTACTTTTCGTTTACATTAATTTCATGATTCTTTAACGCGCTCTGAAAGTCTTTTATATTTAGAGATGTTTTCATTGTTCATACCATTGTGTTTAATTGATTTATTTGAAATAGATTTTCTTTTAAATTATAATTATTGATTCTTATCAAATTATTTCTTTATAACAGCATGAGATTCAGCGAAACTCTCTCCAGAAATTTTTAATGTATATATTCCCTGCTCAAGTACATTGAGTTCTATACTATTTCCATTTGAACTGTTTATTTTCTTACTAAAAATATGCCTCCCATTAACATCGAACAAATCGGCATTTAAAACTTTTTTTTTAAATTTTGCTGGTACGCTAATATTAAGTACATTATCCACTGGGTTTGGATAAATACGAATTTCTTTATCCAGCTCAATCTCATTATTAGTGCTGAGCGAATGGTTTTTATCTAATAGGAACAAACCATCCAAAGCAGGAACTGAAAGTATGGCTCCTACATCTTGACCATTATTTACAACAGTATCGTGTCCTGAAGTAGCTATTAACCTTTTAAAAGATCTTCCAGGAAATAATTGTTCGAGATCGAATGTTAGACTGTTTAATGAAGGGTTAGATATAACGACTCCATTATCAAAAGCTCTTGCCAAACCTTGAGCTGATGCCCGTAATTTAAAATCAGAAAGATTTACATTTCCATCACCCTCTATGGTCAATTTAACATCAACTGTTGTAGCACCAATATCTCTAATGTAATAGCTTGTTTTATATTGTTTATCAGTTGAAATAAAACCTAATATTTCCTCAGCATCATTTACATAAGAAGAACCTCCCAAAATTTCCATTTTAATAAGCCTAGGTGTTTTCGCTGGAAAAACATCTAAGTTAGATTCAGCTTGTGCATTAAAGCTAAAAACAAAATCTCCAGAAGGCACGTTAACATCTTTAAATGTAATTGTGGCTTCTCTTACATTGTCGTCAATAGATACTTGAAGTGTTTCACTAATCGGTGTTATGGTGCAAAATGTGTTTTCAGTTGAAGTCATTAAAATACTTAAACCATTTCCAGACCAAACATCTGCTACATTATCAGATATATCAATATAATCTGTTAACGGTCCACCTAACCAATGTGGTGTTGCTAATTCACCAGCATATAGCTCATCTTGAATGATAATATTTTTACTAGGAAACCTTGGGTAATGGTTTCTTACAAAAGAGTTAAAAGCCACCCCTAAACACTGCGAGGACGCCAATACAAAACGTTCACGCTTTCTAAATTCCTCTTCAGTTACACTCTCAGTGTCTTTATGAGTTACATAGCTAAATTGAGGCATTTGTGAATTTTCTGTAAAATAATTAAACACATTTACTGCTTTTGAAAATTCTTTGTAAGTGTCATTCACATCTCCAAAACCTTCCGCCTCAATACCATTTATTTCTGATACAACACGTTGGGTATCAAGAAGCCCTCCATCTGCAATAATCAACTTTTCATAACCAATCTTAACTCTCAGGTCTTGGTAAAATTGCACAACTCCTAACTCGTATTTTTCTCTAAGTACTGGAGATTGATTATCGGCAATACCATCATTATTCTGGTCTACCTGTCTCCCGTTTCTTGTATCCACATAGCGGCGGGCTATATCAAATTGAATACCATCTACATCTGATAATAACCCTGTTGGTTTGAACCAATTTGATACTTCATCTGAGAAAACATCGATACAACGTTTTCCATTGCCATCAACCGGTCCATCTATATCATAATTATATAGCCAAACTAAGTTGTTATTGTTCCAAGGGCCACCCACAGCATGTGGTGCTAAGTATACCCCAGCGTTAAAACTATTTGCCGTTGTACCATATTGGGCTCTTATTACTTCAATCTGATTTCCATTTTTAGAAACCAAAGTCACTTGTTCTGCTTGATCCCAAAGTCGATTACCAGAACCATCAAGAGGTACAATTACAATATCATCGTCCTTATCTGAACTACCATTACCAACATTAAATTTAAAGACTGATGTATCATTTACCGTAAAAGTAGTTTGCGTTTCGGTTATAGGCTGAGTTAGTGTTGTTCCTGGATGGTACATCCAATGCCCCGCGAAATATAAGGTATTGTTATCCATACGAGGATCTCTAGCTCTACCATTAAAATGAACCATCACAAATTTATCAGGATGAGTGTTTGCGAATTGATTAAACCAATTTGCACTTTTCACGGTATCAAAATCAAGTATTTCTTCTGGAAAAAGTTTTCCTATAAAGCCATCTAACTCAACCAAATTTTCTTCCCAGTCTTCATAAGAGCTAAAATTTTGTGTTTTTTCTGCAACAAATCGAAAAACAAAAGATTTCGGATATAAATCATCATTTAAGATGTCTTTATTTGCTAATTGTGAATAGCATGTGTTTAGTCCTGAAAGTAGAACGATAATAAATAGCCAAATTTTATGATTTCCCAAAACCATGTTGAATTCTTAAATTTTTATTAAAAAAAGACCGTTAAGCCCCGATACTGTGACGATTTTTTCAACTGCCTTTGCGTTATTAACTATATTTCTATTGAATGAGTCATGATTTTCATTAAATTCAAAACATATCCCAGAAGCTAGTATAAAAAACAAATCATGGCCTGTTACTGAAACTGATTTAATGAACATAACAATTTTGTAATATTTTTTCATTTTTTATTCTAATTGAATTAACTGGATTTTTTTGAGACTAGTTTTTAACGAATATGGTTGATTTTGAAAATTTTTCATTTGAAATTTTAATTATGTACATGCCTTCAGAATAGGATGAAAAATTAATTGGTATGTTTTTTTCATACTCTACTTGTTTAGAAAAAACTTTTTTACCATCAATGGTATAGATTGTTGTAGTTACCGATTGATTTGCACAATCATCGCATAAAATAGTAGTTAAGTTATTTGATGGATTAGGATAGACTTTGAAATAATTGGTTTGTTCAATATTTTTTTTCTTTGTAACCTTAGCTGCTGAACCTGTTTTTTCTAAAAATAATCCATCTAAAGCTGGCACTGTTACAATATTTCCAACCGAACTTCCATCGTTTATAAAACTATCTTGACCTGGTGAAGCTGTTAACCGTTTAAATGTTTTATTTTGAAAAATCGTGGAAAGGTCGAAATCAAAATTGCCTATTGACGGATTTACCAAAACAACTCCATTATCATATTCTTCTGGCTAGTGCCTGAACAGATTGATTTAATTCAAAATCTGTAAGTATTCCACCAAACGGGCCTTCATAAGTAATTTTAATATCAACTAAATTAGATCCTAAACCACGAACATAGTAACTGCACTCACTATAATTTTCGGAATTTACAAACCCCAGTATTTCCTTGGCATCATGACTATATGAAGTTCCTCCTAATATTTCAATTTTTATTATTCGAGGAATAGAAGATGGATAATCAGGCAAGGAATCATTAGCTTTTACTTTAAATCTGAATGTGAAATTTTCTGTTGGAATAGTCACATTTTTAAATGTGATAATGGTCATTTTTGAGTTCGCACCTGAATTTAATTTTAATGTATCGTTAATTACTTGATAATTTCCTCCCGTAATCTCAATATTATTACTGTTGCTTGTTAATATACCTAATCCATTATTTATCCAATAATCAGGTTCATTTTTAGATAAATCAATATAGTCTCCCGTAGGGTTACCTAACCAATTTTTAATATTATCATCACCTTTTTTAAGTTCGTCTTGAATACCTAATGGAAATCCAGGTTCGTTAGGATAATTTTCAATAAAACTATTAAATGCGGCTCCTAATATCTGAGATGCTGCCAGTACGAAACGTTCTCGCTCTATAAATTCTAAGGCATCACAACTCTCTACATCTTTATGTACAACATAATTTAGTTTAGGTAATGAAAATGTAGATCTATCATTCCAATAATTAAAGGCATTTACTGTTTTAGAAAATGCTTTGTAAATATCGCCAACGTCACCAAACCCCTCGGTTTCTATGCCATTTAAAACAGATGCTGTTCTTTGAGAGGTCTCTAAGCTGCCATCAGCCATTATCAACTTGTTATCTCCTAATTTTTCACGTAATATTTCATAGAATTCGATAAGACCAAGTTCATAATTTTTTTTATTTGTAAAATTTCCACCATCTGCTGCACCATCCATATTGTAATCAATTGTTCTTCCGAGAATACCTGGTAAAATTCTAGGTGCAATATCGAATTGAATTCCATTAACTTCTGATAGAATCCCTCCATTCCCAAACCATCCAGAAATTTCGTCTGAAAGTACATCAATACATCTCTTTCCGTTTTCATCTAACGGTCCAACTTTAGAATAGTTATAAGACCAAATTAAATTACTTCCTCCCCAAGGACCTTCAACAGCATGAGGTGCTAAATATATACCAGAGTTAAAAGTTCTTGCTCCTGTACCATATCTACCCCTTTTAATTTTTATTTGATTTCCATTAATTGCTACTAAAGTAACTTGTTCTGCTCGATCCCAATTCTTTTCTCCGTTGGCAAAAACAGGAACCATTAATATATCGTCATTTCTACCACCGTCTTGAATCCCAAAATTGGTTTTAAATTTTGATGCATCAGCAACTGTAATTATAGAATCTGAAATTGCAATATTTTGTGTAGCGTATGTGCCTGGATAATACAACCAATGCCCTGGAAAAAATTTTTCCGTTTCAAATCTAGGATCACGTCCTCGTCCATTAAAGTGAAGAAAAGCTAATTTTTCTGGATTTTCAAGCGCATATCTATTAAGCCAACTAGTGGCTTTTTTACTATCTATAGCTCCAATTTCTTCATTAAATGCTTTTAAAGCTATTCCATCGAGCAATAGGTTATTGCTTTCCCATTCTTGATATGTACTAATTGGTCTTACTCGCTCAGCAGTACGCCTAAAGACAAATGACTTAGGGTAAGTATCCTTAAAAATAGTTTTGTTAACCAAATCATAATCACCCGAATTAGTCTCCGTATTTTGATTATTAATTAAATTTTGGATAGCAGACTGATTTTGAGTTAGTACAGTATTTAAGTTGTTTGCATTTACTGCAAAATTTGATTCAATTAATATTTTATATTGAGACAAATAACTTTCAATAACACTTAAATAATTATTATCTAGAAGTAGTTGGTAAGTTAAAGTAGAGGCATCGCTATTAGGCGTATAATCGGTCACTGGAAAAACATCGGCATCATACTGTGTATTCGTCCAATCTATAGGGTCGATATAACCACCACTTAAATGATATATTTCTCCATCTGTCAAAGCTCTGTCATAAATTCTAAAGTCACTCGCAGTCGAATTATAAATCATGAAAAACGTATATGTATCATAAAGTGATTCAACAGGAATGGTAAAGACATCAGATAAAATACCATTAACATAATATTCTAAATCTGTCCCGTCATAAACCACCGCAAAATGATTCCATTCATTCATTGTAAATTGCGTTGTACCTAGGCCAGCAACATTATTACCAAAAAATGCTCTTAAATAATTATCAGAAGTGATTTGAACGGAAAACCGCTCAGAATTAGCTACAGAACCATTGGTATTTAAAAGCCATTTGAAATCATTATCAACTATTTTAATCCATCCAGAAAAAGTTCTTGATGCAGAACCAACAACACTAGAATCTTGAACAACAAGTCGAGCTTTATTACTAGCATTATCTCCACTAATTTCTATTACCTTACCAAATTTAGAATCACTCTGTCCAATATTTATAATTCCATTACCAGTAATAACTTGTTCAATATTTAAATCCGATAGTCCTGAAGAAACAACCTCTCCACATTGAATTTTATCCTTAAATTTCAACCAAATCGTAGGGTCTTGTGCTTCTATAGTTGAACTAAAAAAAATTGTAAAGAGAATAATTATCACATGGTCAATTTTCTCTTTAAATAGGTGTAAATTTTTCATACAATATTTATTAATTATTTTTTATTAAAAAAAGACCGTTAAGCCCTGGTAACGTAACACTTTTTTCAACTGCTTTTCCATTATTTACTTTATTATCTTGAAGAGGTGAAGCTGTTAATCTTTTAAATTTAGATTCAGGAAATAACTTATCTAAGTTATAGGTAAAAGGCTCTAAAGAAGGATTTACAAGCACCACTCCATGCTCAAACTCCCTAGTTAAAGCTAATTGACTGTTGCTAATTTGTACATTTCTTATGGTTGCCTCTCCGCCCCCTTCTATCACTATTTCTAAATCCGCCTTTCCTGGAGTGACTTTCCTGTAGTAAAATTTACATGGTAAATATTCTATTGAATTTATATAGTTTAAAACAGAAGCGGACGTGTTTTCTGTATCTTGCAATGCTTCCGTATTGGCGTAAATTTGGCGAGGTACTATTGGTTTAAAACCAATTAACGAATCCTTGGCTTTCGCATCAAAACTTAGTATCAAATCACCCTTTAAAAGTTCAATATTTTTTAATCTTACTTTCATTTCAATATTTGCATCATTTTCTGTAGATGAAATTATGAGATCATTATTTTTAATTATGGTCGTGCAATTAACCGTTTCAATATCTAAGTTTCGCAAAATTAATTTTCTGTTGAAAGCTTCTTCATCTTCAACATAAATCAGATCACTAATAGGTCCTCCGAGCCAATAAAGCTCATCTTCAACACCTTTATTTAATTCATCTAAAATGCCATATCTAAACTTTTTGCTTGACGGCGTGTCTATAAATGAATTGAAAGAAATACCTAAACATGTTGCAGTTGCTAAAACCATGCGTTCTCGTTTTTTTTGGTCTTGAAATGTTCCTTTAGTGTCTTTATTAGTGACGTATGAAAAAGAATTATCTATGCCATAAGTATTCCAATAATTAAAGATACTCAAAGGCTTAGCGTATTCTTTGTAAGAATCGCTCCAGTCGCATAAACCTTCAGACTCCATGCCACTTGCTACGCCAACTGCCCTCATGCCATAATCTACACCTCCGTCACCAACAATAATTTTATCTTCGCTAAGTTCTTGTCGTAGTAATTTGTAAAAATCATAAGCGCCTTCACCAAAAACATTTCGTCCATTTATGTAACCTTTATCAGCAATTCCATCAACATTGACATCAACAAATCTTTTACCCAATGTAAATTTTGAAACAGTCCAAGAAGCAATATCAAATTGAATACCATCAAAAGCAAAAGTGATCCCATCTTTTTTAAACCAAGTACCAATTTCTTTGCTTAACACATTATTACATTGATAACCATTTTCGTCTTTAGGGCAAGCTGTAGATAGATTATAATACCACATTAAATTATTTTCGTTCTTATCGCCCCAAGGACCTTCTGAGGCATGAGGAGCCAAATAAGTGGTTTTACCCTTAAAATCTCTAGGCTTAGTTCCATACCTTCCTCTCAAAACTTTTATGGCACCGTTTTCTAAGGCTACTAATGTTACTTGCTCTGCTTCACTCCATATTTTATTACCATCAATATCTACAGGAACTAGAACCATATCATCATTTTTATTATTGGCGTTTCTTATCCCTAATCCTGTTTTAAAAACACTACTATCAGCAACTCTAAAAATAGAATCGTTTTTATCTATATCACTTAAAAGGTATGTTCCTGGATTATATAACCAATGTCCTGCCGAATATTTTGATATATCATTCCAGCGAGGATCTCTAGATCTTCCATTAAAGTGCAGAACAGTAAGTTGCTCTGGATGTTCTATGGCAAACCGATTGGCGTAATTTAAAATTTTAACTTGCTCTCTTGAAATTAATTCTTCACCAAGTGCTTTAATGAATATTCCTCCCAATCTTTTATACTCTTTCTTCCATACGTCATAATCGCGGTTAACATGATCTGGTTTTCTGAAAAAAAACCCTTTAGGGAAATTGTTTTTTAGTAATGTTTTTGTATCTAAAGTATAACCGGCATGAAAATTTACTTTATCAATAAGAATCTGAATGTCATTTCTGTTATTTTTTAGAACTTTTGCTAAGTTTTCTTCTGAATTAAAATCATAAGCATTTGAAATTAATAATCTATATCCTTGAAGATGTTTTTCATTGATAACCTTAAAACGATTGTTTTCTAATATCGTAGATGTAATTAAATCTTGATGGATTTTAGCATCAAATTCAGGTGTTATAAATATACCATCTGGATTATATTTTGCATTAACAAAACCAGTTGAAAATTGACTAAATGAAGATGTATAAAGCAAAAAAAAGAATATATATAGATATATTTTAGACATCATGAAATCCTAAATTATTTTTAGTTAAAATAGACTTAAATCATTTGGATAAATAAAATTTATTTACCCTTTATGATTACTTATAAGTTTTTAAAATTGTGCTATTAAATTAAAATCCAGGATTATTTGGTAATAAGTTTGGATTTATTTGAACTTGATCTAATGGTATAGGAAACCAAATTCTATTGGCCGACCAATTAGACTGTAATTGAGGAACAACTGTATTCCATCTTCCAGTATCGGGAGCCAAACCATTAATCGCCTCTGTGAATTTGTTAAATCTCATTAAGTCAAACCGACGTTGACACTCAAAAGCGAGTTCTCTAGATCTTTCGTCTAGTAATTCCTCAACGAAATCTGATTTAAAATAGGCTGTATTTAAATCATCTGTTGAAGTTCCAGATTCTAAAGCTCTTGTCCTTACTATTGAAATAGTATTTCGAGCTGAATTTTCATCTCCTGTAAAATACTGCGCTTCGGCATAAATTAACAACATATCTGCATAACGCAATAAGGGAAAATCACCGCCAGTTGCCCAAAAGGGCAAAGCCTTTTGTGATGGATCTTGATATCTGAATTTTCCTTGGCAATAGTTACCTTGATTAGGTCCATTTAGTGGTCTGGGAATAAAATATCTGATGCCATCAATTTCCTCTGAGTCCGCATTATTTGCTAGAGAACCCGTTAAATTATGTGTTCTTCTAAAATCACCATCGGCGTATTTATAATATAATTCACCGGTTGCTCTCATCCAACCATTTCCACCTCCAACAACATTAGGATTTCCTTGTGGTAGCAAAAGATTGACCCATATATTAACCTTATTTCTTGAAACATCATTACTAGCTTCTGCCATAAAAAGGCATTCTTGCCTCTGATAAGAATCCGTAGTGGCTCTAAACAAATTATCGTATTCATCTATAAGTTTGTAACCACTATTATTTACAACATCAGCAGATACAATAAGTGCATTATTATACATCTCATCCGCGTTAACCCAACTAAAACTGTTGAGTGGAAAACTTAAATCTTCTCCGGCATTAAATGTTTTACAACTTCCTAAATAGGCATATACTTTTGCTAAATATCCACCAGCAGTCCATTTATTAGCTCTACCAGTTGTAGATGATCTATTATTTAAATTTTGATAAGCGTAATTTAAATCCTCAGTAATAAGTTCATAAACTTCATTTAGAGGTTGTCTAGCTTTTTTAGGGTTAGCCAAGGATACTTCATAAGTTGGGATAGCTCCAAACATTTGAGCTAAATACATATGATATAAACCTCTTAAAAACCGAGCTTCTCCTTTAATTTCAAGTCGTCTGTCTTCAGACATGTCAATGGATTCAATATTTTCTAATAACGTATTAACCCTATTTATTCCAGAATACCAATACAACCAATTGAAAGTAAGAAATTTATTTGTGCTAGAAAATGAAGCTAAGCCCCAAGGTGCATAATCTGTATTACCAAATCCGTCTCTAGTAACCATTTCATCTGTCCCAGCATTTAGCATAAATAAAAGACCTCTTCCAAATGTATCATAATTACCATCGCCATTAAGAGAGCCATCGTTAATAACCGAATAACAACCATTGATTGCTAATTCTGCATCATCAGCTGTTTTGTAAAAGTTTTCAGGAGATGTGAACGAGTATGGCGCAGTATTTAAAATATCTTCACTGCATGCTGTAAATAGCAAAGTATAAACACTTACAAAAACCACATTTATTATTAATTTTTTCATTTTATTTTTTTTTAAAATGTCATGTTAATTCCGAAAATAATCGACTTTGATCTTGGATAAGATGTTCTATCAAACCCTGTTAAAAGTGGATTATTGAAACTTATATCGGGGTCAAAACCAGAATAATTAGTCCATATTTTTAAATTTGTCCCTGTAGCATAAATCCTCATAGTTTTGAAACCAATTTTTTCCGAAACATCCAATGGTAAATTATACCCAAAGGTCATATTTGCTAATCTAATGTAAGAACCATCTTCAACGTAATAACTTGATGCTAATCTAGCTGTTGAATTTTGACTAGAAAGCAAACCATGTGTATTAGATGGATTGGTTGGAGTCCATCTATTATCATAAAAATCTTGAGTTACATTATTAACATTCCATCCTTCTTGACGAAATTTTGCCTCATTAAAAATTTCATTACCATATTGCCATTCTAGAAAAAAATCAAAATCAAAATTTCCGAATTTAAAAGAGTTACTAATTCCACCGAAAAAATCAGGATAACTATTACCAATTACTTTTCTGTCATTTTCCGCGTCCACAATACCGTCATCATTTAAGTCTTTAAATTTTAATGAACCTGGAGTTACTGCTGCAGATTGATTTACCACTACACCATCCTTCAAATTAAAAACCCTATCATAGTAGTCAATATTAGGATCACTATTATTTTGCCAAGTAAAATCATCTATTTGGTATATACCGTTCCATTCATATCCATAAATACTTCCTAATGGCGAACCTACTTCTACAATTCCAACATTTTGAATATAGCCTCCTGTAATAACAACAGGAATGCTTTCACTACTTCCTAAACTAGTGACCTCGTTGGTGTTATAAGCCCCATTTATATTAGTGCTCCATGAAAACTTTGAATTTTGAATATTGTATGAATTTATATTTAGTTCTATTCCCTTATTTTCCACATTACCAACATTAGTAAACTGTGAAAAATAACCCGTTTGTGAAGACAAAGGTGTTAATAATAACATATCTGATGTTTTTTTCTCATAAGTATCGATTGTTATATTGATTCGATTTTTTAAAAACCCTAAATCAATACCAATGTTATATTGGGCAGTTGTTTCCCATTTTAAATCAGGATTTGCTCTAGATGCTGGAGCCAATCCTAAATCTAATTGTCCATTAGTACTGGTCCAAGTATTTGCAAGACTTGCAAAATATGAGTATGCAGGTATACGTTCATTACCTGTTACACCATATCCTAATCTTAGTTTAAAGTTACTTAGAGTTTCGTGATCTTTTAGAAAATTTTCCTCACTAATTTTCCAAGCGAAAGCTCCAGAAGGGAAAACGCCAAATCTATTACCAGAACCAAATTTATCTGAACCGTCTCTCCTAATACTTGCTGTAAATAAATATCTGTCTTTTAAAATATAATTTAATCTACTCAAATAAGATATTCTATTTGTTGAAAAACGAAATGAACTTAATTCTCTAAAACTTGCAGCTTTACTAATATCATTGATACCCGTAGATTCGTCTGCAAAACCAGTCACATCTGTTTTGAAACCTTCTTGATTATAATAATTTCGTTCTGCTGCGATCATAAAGTCAAAATCATGAATTTTGTTAAGCGTTAAACGATAATTTAATTGAGCAATAGCGAAATATGATAATGATTTTCTGTCTTGTAAAACACCACGTCCATTGTCTTGTATTCCCCAAATAGTATTCTTACTATAAAATTCTTTACCTTTTGAGGTTGAAGTATTTCCTCCAACATTAAGTCTAAAACTCAAATTTTTGTTGAATTTGTATTGAAGCCATAGATTACTAATTGTCTGCGCTAAAGAAATATTTTTCTCTGCAACATTAATCATGGAAAGCGGTGAAATAAAACGGCCAAAAGAGCCTTCATCGGCATCATTCTCATCAAAAAACTCTATAGGTTTAGTTATTATTAAAGATTGTAATACACCATTAAAAAGACCATCCCCTCCTGTACTAGTTGCTCCAGATTGTTCTGAATAAGCAGTATTTAAATTAAACCCTGTAGAAAACTTATCTGAAAATTTGTGGTTTAATTTAATTCTTGAATTTAACCTCTTATAATTATTATTTTTAACAACAGCATCTTGGTCTAGATACCCTAAACTAGCAGAAAAATTAGTATCACTATTACCTCCAGATGCAGAAATATTGTGAGATTGAGCAAATCCAATTCTTAGAGCTTCATCTTGCCAATCTCTTAAGGGGATAGTTGATAAATCTCTATCTGCATCTAACGAGCCATTGCCATCGCTATCAACATATAATAAGTTATCATCATTGTTTATATCAATTTCTCTTCTGTAATCCAGATAATCCTCTCCGCTCAATACGCTAATTTTTTTTGTAGTCTCGGAAAAACTAACAAATGTTTCGTATGAGAATGTAGCTTTTTTATTGCTGCCATCTTTAGTTGTTACAATAACTACGCCATTGGCACCTCTTGATCCATAGATAGCCGTTGCAGAGGCATCTTTAAGAACTTCTATTGATTTTATATCATTGGGATTAAGTGTTGCTAATGGATTCATTGATGATGAATTTCCGACAGACGAACTAGCCACCTCACCCTCATTGATGTCTATTTGTACACCATCAATGACATATAAAGGATTTGAACTAGCGTTAACTGAATTTGCGCCTCTAATTTTTATATTTACCGAACCACCGGGTTCTCCAGATTGTTGCTTAACCTGAACACCTGCCATTCTACCTTGCATGGCTTCTAGAAAAGATGTTGAACGCGATTTGGTCAAATCTTCTGATTTAATACTAGATACTGAACCAGTTAAATCAGATTTTTTAACTGAGCCATACCCAATAATAACAACTTCATCTAATTCACTTAAATCTTCTTTTAATATAACATTGATTTCCCTTTGACTTCCAATTTTAATCTCTTGGTTAGAAAAACCAACATAAGAAAAAACAAGGATATCTTTGGCCATGGCCGTAATAGTATATTCACCGTCAAAATTTGAAACTACACCGTTGGCAGTTCCTTTTACAACAACATTTACTCCAGGTAAAGGCATTCCGTCCGATGCAGAAATAATGCTACCAGATATTTTTTTTTGAGCTTGCATAGAACCCACGCAAAAAATCATAACCATAAATATCATTAATAAATGATATGGCTTTTTAAACTTTAATTGAGGCTTTAACTTCATGTTTAAATTCATATGTCTTGAATGGTTTAGTTTATTTTTTTATAATTTTCTCAATCTGATTATTTTCAAATTTCATAATATATAATCCTGATTTGATTGATGACAGGTTTAAGGATTGAACATCTCTTTTATCATTTGACAATATTATTTTTCCAGCAATATCAAAAACTTTAAAATTTCTTTGAGGTGATGTAAATCTTATTTCATTATCTACTATTGTAGGATAAGAAATTCTTTTTTCTTGCTTTTTAGTTTTATCATCAATTTCTAAAGTAGATGCTAATACTAAATATCCGTTGGCATCCAAGCCTAAGGCCTGTCCTGCAGCAACTCCATCGGCAGTAATATTTGCAAGTTGTCCTGCTGTTAAACCTGTATTATCAAGACCAAAACGAATTTCTCCCGCTTCAAATCCTGAAATATTAATTCCAGGAATATTGTAAGTAGAACAATCACCAAATGAAAGATTTGTTATTGCTGAATCAATATTTATAGAAAGTGTACCTGTACTGGCTGGATTAATAAAACGGATAGATTCTATATTTGGTTGGTCAGCATTAACATTTAATGTAAAGCTATAGTTTTCTGTCTCGCCTCCTATACTAATATAGCCTTGAAAAGTATCACTACCGTTTAAAGTTAATGTGCTACCTGTTCCATTAACTTGAAACTTTGAAACACCTCCATTATTTCCTATAAAACTTCCTACTGCTGCTGAATTTGAAATAACATTGCAGCCATCAGCAACTTGTAAACCATTTATTAAGCCAGCATTATTGGATGTAGCACTAAATTCTCCTCCAGAATTTGATGTAAATCGTAAAAGACCATCGCCTGATTGAACTTCATTAAACTGAACGAATCTTGATGGATCTGCTGCTACTACCGAAGCTGTAGTATTACAGATAACAGACGAATTAAATATTATTTCTCTATTATTAGCACCAATAAATATGTTTTTTATTCCATCTGAATCGAAAACTATTGGCAAATTAAGGTTGAAGCTAGTACTGTTAGCTTGTATACCTCCAGAAATATCTGTATTCGTATCTGATATAGTAATTACTCCTGAACCCGAGATAGTTACAGTTCCATTACCACCTCTAACCCACTTATGGATTACTGGGGCATTTAAAGTTACATCTTGATTTATTTGGAGATATCCAACACTTGCGTCTGGAACAACGTCTGTATTCCAATTAGTTGCAGTAAACCAATTAGAATCTCCTGTTTGATCCATACCGTTGTTAAATATCGATTGTGAAAAAGTGGTAATAGTAAATAAACCGACTAATAAGATAATGTAATTTTTTTTCATGATAGTTGTTTGTATAATTTATACGTACAAAACTATCTATCTTATATTATTTTATGTATTTGAGAGTAAATTTAATGTAGTTATTGGTAAATACAGAAGAGGTTTTCTGTTTAAATATTTCTTTATTGCCCTTTGTACTTACTTGCAGACACGCCATATTTATCTTTAAATATTTTAGAAAAGTGTGTTCTGCTTTTAAATCCAACCATAGCATAAACCTCATTAACAGATAAGTTTTTTTGAACTAAAAATTCAGCTGCTTTTTTTAGTCTATAATTTCTTAAAATCTCAAAAGGAGTTTGGTTTGTAAGGGTTTTAACTTTTTGAAAAAAATGTGTTCTATTAAGGTACAACTCTTTGGCAATACTGTTCAAATCAAAATCTTGATTATCTAGATTTTCTTCCATCAAACTGTAAAGCTTATCTAAAAAAGCATTGTCGTTTCGATTATTTTTATTATCCTTTGTTAATGGTATCCCTACCTGATAGCGTTCTCTTAATTGTTTTCTGTTAGTTAATAAAGCTTCAGTGTTTGTAATAAGTTGGTGAACATTAAATGGCTTTTTTATATACGCATCTGCACCATCTCTTATTCCTTGTAAATGATCTTCAATATTAGATAATGCCGTTAATAATATAACAGGAATGTGGCTCGTTTTTAAATCAGATTTAATTTTAATGCATAAATCTAATCCGTTCAATTCTGGCATTTGTATATCACTAATTACTATATCTGGCCATTCCAATTCCAAAGCTCTATAACACTCTTGTCCATTCCTAAAACTTTTTACTTTAAAATACTTTGATAACAAATCAGTAACAAATTTTCTCATTTCTATATTATCTTCAGCATAAAATACCAGTATTTCTGATAAATCTTGAGAAACTTTTATATCATTTTGCCTCCCTTCAATTAATAATTTATTATTAACTGTAATCTCTTTTTCTGTAGGAAGATTTATTTTTTTATTTATTAATTTTTCATTTTCTAAAAGCTCTTTAACTATTGGTAATTTAACGGTTATTGTTGTACCAACGTTTAACTCGCTTTCTGCTTCAATAAAACCATAATGCATCTCAACAAGCCTTTTTGAAAACGCTAAACCAATACCCGAACCACTTAGATGTACATTTTGTTTTTTATGGGATTGATAAAATCTTTCAAAAATATGGCTTAAATCAATTTCATCTATGCCTCGCCCAGTATCTTTAACAAATACTATTAAATCTTTACCATCGCTTTTGTACTCAATTGTTATAGTATCATTCGTATTTGTATATTTGAAAGCATTGTTTAATAAATTATTGAATATTTTTTCTAGTTTATCCTTGTCGGCAGATACAACAATAGGAAATTCTTCTCCAATAATTTCCAAGGACTTTTGGTCATTTGTAGCAAAAAAATTAAAGTCTTTTACTAAATCTTTAATGAATGAATTTAAATTAAATCTTGAGTAATTCATTTCTAAAAGTTCTGCATCTGATCGTTTAAAATCTTGAACTTGCTCAATAAGTTGTAATATTTTATTTGATTGACGACTTATTAATGATAACTGTTCACCCATTATTGGGTTTTTTTTGTAACGTTCAAGTAGCAGATTGGTTGGAGCTGTTATTAACGACAAAGGTGTTTTAATTTCGTGAGAAATATTTGAAAAAAAACGTAATTTAGATTCATTAGATTCCTTTATATTATTTGTTTCTATTTGTTCAATTTCAACTTTATGTTTTAATGCTTGGATTTTCAGGGTATTTCTATTAATTAAGTAAATACTTAATCCTATTAATAATATATAAATGATATAAGCTACATTAGTTTTCCAAAATGGTGGTGAAATTGTAATTTTTAATGTTTTGGGTTTTGTCCAATCATTTAAAGAATTGGATGCCATAACACTTAATTCATATTTACCAGGTTGAAGACCTCTATAATCAATTGTATTTTGATTAGAAGGCACTTCAATCCACTCATTATTAATAGGTAGCATCCTATATTTTATAGCGTGGTTTATTGGGTTTGAAAAATGTAAACTTAAGACATCAATGGAAAAAATATTTTCGTTATACTTTAATTCTATTTCTTCTAAATCAGCTATTCTTTTATTTAATATAACACGTTTTCCTAATGTGTCTCCTGGTTCAATAACTTTATTAAAAATTTTTAAGTTTTCAAATTCTATGTTAGGTAAGCTCTCACTTTTTTGAATATCCTTGGGATTAAAATAACAAAATCCATCTAAACCAGATAAAATTAAAACTCCATTCTTTAGTTTTTGGGCCTCAAACCAAAAATCATCAAAAGGCAAGCCATCAGATTTATTAAATTTCCTTATGCTATTATCTACTATATTTAATTTATTAAGCCCATTATTTGTTGATATCCATAAATTACTTTCGTTATCAAACAAAATGTTTTTAACTACATTATTTGAAAGTCCATTTTTTTCAGTGTAGGGTATAAATTGCGGCTCAATATTACTATCTATTACTTTGCAAACGCCACCACCTTCAGTACCTACCCACAAATCTTTATTTGGTAGTCTAATTATAGATGTAACAAAATTACTAGTTAATGAAAAAAAATTATTTTCAGTTTTAACAAACTGACGAATTTTATATTCTTCTATTGGCGAATTGTTTTCATTTTCAATTCTGAACAAACCATCGGAGTCGGTTCCTATCCAAATAAAATCATAAATAGGATCTGAATATATATATCTTGCCTGTGATAATTTGTTATTGAAAAAAAATGGGTTGTTATTCAGCGTTTCTACCTTCAAAACACTTTCAGTAGTAATAATTTTATATATATCGCTATTAGTTGCTACCCAAATATTTCCATACTTATCTTCTGTAAATGATCTTATTAATGAAAGGTTTTCAGAAAGATTTGGGTTTTCACTAAGTCGAACAATATCATAATTTGAACTATTATTAGGTATTCTGTACAAGTTACTTGAATTATAAACCCTGAACCAGACATTATTTTTTGAATCTATAAATATTGCAGTAATTTCATTAGAAAATTTAGATAATACTTTAGAATCTAAAGGTTCAAATTTTTTATTTATAGTATTAAATAAAGCCATACCACCTAGAGGTGATGACAGATAGGCTCTACTCATATCTAAAGGGGCGATATGATTGGCATAATTTGAAGAAAGACCAAAGGTTAAATTCATTTTTGCATTATAACTTTCAAAAGGATTTTTTTTAATATCAAACTCGAAAACACCTTCGTTAAATGTTCCAACCCAACATTTGTTCTTGGAAGTTTTAATTATACTTGATGCTCTTAGCACTTTTAACCCATTGTTAAATATTCTTTGATAATCACCACCTAAATTACCATTTTCAATTTGAATTATTCCATCATTTAAAGTTCCTAACCATAGATTCCCTGAAGCATCTAACATCGAATTTCTAAACTTCATATTTGTTAATAAAATATCTGATAGCTTAAAGCTATAATCGTCTTGTTTGTTTTGAAATTCTAAAATGGCCAAACCTTCTATAAGTGTTACTAAAAGTTTGTTATTATGAATTTTAATTATTGAACTACAATAGTTAATTTTTTCATATAGAATTCTCTTAAATTTTTTGCTATTCAAATTAAAAAGAAATAGACCCGAGGAAGTTGTAAATAAGTAATCAGATTTGTTTAATTGAAGTCCGTTAAAAAATATAATTCTATCTTTAATTGATAATTCTTTAGGATAATACTGACCAGAAAAGTTGTAATTTTCATTAAAAATTAAGATTCCATTTCTTTCGGTTAAACATAAAACATTCTTTAATTCTTCATTTGGCAATATTTGTTTAATTATTGGGCCACTAAAGGTTTTGTTTTCTAATTCATCTAGTTTAATTTTCATGAATTTTTCTTGAGAATAATTAAAAACTGTAATTCCTTTTTCAGTTCCTATCCACAAATTTTCATTAAAATCTTCACTAAGAGATCTTACACGATTATTGGAGAGAATATTATTATCAATGGTATTTTTATAGGTTTTCAACTTATAACCATCATATCGATTGATACCATCAAAAGTTCCAAACCACAAAAAACCCTTAGAATCCTCCAAAATAGATGTAACTCCGTTATGAGCTAATCCATCTGATATTGTGAGTTTTAATGAGTATTCAAGTTTATTCGCTTGACCGAATAAACCGATAAATGACATTAAAAAAAAAGTAAAAAATAAAGAGATTCTTATTAACATAATTTAAAATAAATACATGTCTAATGTAATTCAAAAATCAATTAAAAATTTTTATATTCAATTATATCCGTAATAATATATGTTCTTAAAAACGATTCAAATATTATTTAGTAAAAATAAATAGTAAAATTCTAGACTTACTTTGTACTTAATACAATGAAAAATATCTTTAATATAAATAGGATGATAGTTTTTTGACCTTAGATATATTTAAAACTCATCAATTTAAATTACGTCAACGAAAATAACAAAATGTTGTATCTATATTGTAACTAAACAAAAAAAGCTTTTCAATTTTAGAAGTTTTTTATCTCGAATCTGCGATTAAAAAAGTACAGTTGTGAGACTCGAACTCCCACACGTTGCTAAATTAGATCCTAAGTCTGTTGTAAATTTGCCTAAACAACAACAAAATTATTCATTTTCAATTGATCACCCAACTTAAGTGGTGCAATTTGTTCTGATATTTAGAGTCAATTGGCTACCTCACAATCAATTCCAATACTCTTTATGATCGGAGATACATACACTTTCGTTCGTTACGAAGTAATAACGGAAGTGCTCAGTCCATCAGAAATTGACACGCATTTGGAATTACATAAAAATAATAATTTTTACCAAACCACAAAGCCAGAAATTCAATTGCCCGTTTAAATCCAAGGGGCATTACAACAATAAAGTTACTAGAATTTAACAATTGTCATTGTAAAACAAACGTGAAGTTATGTAGAATTAATAATGGCGGAAATATTAGGTCAGGAGTAGAAAACATTTTATATCAAATGATTACAGGCGGAACAAACGAATATATAAGTGCAAGTACAGTTCTATGATATTTTTTTGATACGCACTAACTATTCGACTGATATAACTACCCTTAACCATTTATTTGAATTTAGTATAATATAGGTTGAATACAATACATATATTCTAAATTATCTGGAAAAATCTTGTATTTATCATGAGGTTGTACGCCCCAACTATCATCTCCACCAACACCCATTTGCTTGTAATCTACATTGATATTTACTAAATCCCTTTTGAAAATATCTGTGGTATGGCGTTGCTGTTTTTCCATCCCTGCATCAAAATCTGAATTATATTGATGGTGTGCGCTAAAACTAAAATTATCTGATGCTTTCTGTATTTGTAACCCAGAACCATTTTCATTGGTAAAACTAACCTGTCTAGTTTCTGTTTTGTATCCGTTTTCCTGTGGTCTAATATAGGGAAAGTATAAATCTTCAACCTTTGCTTTATAAATATCCACCAATGCTGATGAGTTTCTATCTTGATAATTTTCGTGCGGTCCCCTACCATACCAATTCACATTATTATAAGCATTTTTTATGATAAAATTATTTCCAAATCGCGGCAATGGTGGTAAATTTTTGCTTATGTTTTTAAGTTGATTGTTCACTGTTATGCTACCATCTTTATCTACAGTGTAACTAATGCTAATACTTCCATTTACAGATGGCAAATTGAAGGTTGATACTACTTTTACAGATTTTAGATTTTTAATGTTCTCCAAATTATTCAAGTCCAGATCTTTGCCATCCTTTTCTACGTTAAAAAATGCTAGTTGTTGATTATCTGTGGCTTCTTTCCAAACTTTGAATTTCTGTGGCATGTTGTATCCAAAATCATTATCGGTTGTGGCTCTCCAAAAATTTGGCTTGATACCAGCAATTAGAATATTTCCATTGCCATAATCAATTTGTGAAAGTAAGCCTGTATTTTTGTTAAACGCTATTTTAACAACCTTATTAGATAGGGTTAACACACTATCTTTTAAACTAATACTAAACGGTGAAACTTCTTCTTTAACTTCTAAAGGCTCAGGTTTATAAACACCCATCTCAAATTGTTCGTAAGCAACAGTATGTCCTGTATTTAGTAAGGGTTGTATACTTTGCGTTTTTGCATAAATATTCAGCAAATATTCTTTATTATTTACATCTAATTTTGGCAATTTTAAAATGACCCTAGTTGATGTATTTGGCTCAATATTTAAGTTTTCCAATACACCCTGGGCTATTTGCAATCCGTTTTCGTTTAATTCCCAACTCAATTCAAAGCCATCAAGATTGGTAAAATCATAATTGTTGAATATTTCTACTTTTCCAGAAGTAGGGTTATCTGATTTAAATTTTATATACTGATATACTTTCTTCATTTCCACCAAAGCAGGATGCGGTGTTCTATCTGGATTTACAACACCATTTAAACAAAAATTACCATCATTTTGAATGTCTGCACCTCCTAAATCGCCACCATAAGCCCAAAAGGATTCGCCGTTGTCATTTTTAGTTAATATGCCCTGGTCTACCCAATCCCATATATAGCCCCCTTGCATAATATCGTGAGCTTCAATAACATCCCAATAATCTTGGAAATTGCCCAAACTGTTACCCATTGCATGCGAATATTCACACTGAATTAACGGCCGCTTTGGGTTGTTATTGGCATATTCTAACATGTGTTCTATGCGCCAATACATGGGTGCTTGTATATCTGTGTTTTCGTAGTGGGTTGCACCCTCATATTGTACAGGTCTTGTAGAATCTTTTTCTTTTAACCAGTTGTATGTTGCTATAAAATTATCGCCATTTCCAGCTTCGTTTCCTAAAGACCAAGTGATGATAGAGGTGTAGTTTTTGTCACGTTCGTACATGCGTTCCGTTCTGTCCAAATGTATCGCTTTCCATTCTGGTCGGTACGCTGGATGTATCTTTTTTGCTTTCTCATTATGATCCAAGCCTTGGTTTGTGGTGCCCATACCGTGGGTCTCTATATTAACTTCATCAATCACATAAAAACCGAATTCGTCACACAATCTGTAGAAAAACGGATTCTTCGGATAGTGGCTACATCGAATTGCATTGACGTTGTTTTCCTTCATTAATTTCAAATCCTTCATAGTCAGTTCTTCGGAAATCACATGCCCTTTTGTATCATCATGATCGTGCAGATTGACACCTTTGAACAAAACTGCTTTACCATTTATGAGTACCTGATTGTTTTTGATTTCCACGGTTCTAAAGCCTGTTTTTAAAGCGGTGGATTTATCTCCTACGGTAATCAAAACGGTATATAAATTAGACTGTTCAGCATTCCATGGTTTTACATTTTCAACCAAGCGCTTATAAAACAAGTCTGATTTTCCCGGTTTCGCAGTAACTTTCTTAGAGAATCGGACTATTTCCTCACTACCATCCAACAACTGTACAGTTATATTCTTTTCCGTTGGGCTTTCGGTAATATTGACCAATTCCAAATCGATTGAAAGCGTGCCATCGTTATAATCATTTATAAGTTCTGGAGTAATCCTTATATCGTTTAGTGCCACTTTATCTTGAGCGTATAAATAAACATCACGCTCTATTCCGCTCAATCGCCAAAAATCCTGATCTTCCATATAACTGGCATCAGACCAACGCAATACCTGAACCGCCAAATCATTTGTTCCTTTTTTAAGATATTTTGAAATATTGAATTCTGCAGGTGTTTTACTGCCTTCGCTATACCCAACTTTCTGTCCATTTACCCAAACGTACATGGCACCACTTACACCTTCAAAATGAAGAAACACCTCTTTTTCAGTCCAATTATCATCAATTTCAAAAGTACGCTTGTAGCTTCCAACGTTATTCAAGTCATGTTGAATAAACGGTGGGTTTTTAGGAAACACATAGGTAATATTCGTATAAATTGGAATACCAAAACCTTCCATTTCCCAATTGGATGGAACATTAATTGTGTCCCATCCATCTAGTTTAAAATCTTGTTTGTAAAAATCTGATGGTCTTAGAGTTGGATTTTCGGCATAGTAAAATTGCCACGTACCATTTAGTGATTTGTATAAAGATGATTTTTCCCAGCTTGCATTTGCCAAAGCATCTGCTTTTGAGGGATGCATGTAAAATGTAGCACGAGGTTCTTCTTCTGTTAATTTGATAGACTTCAGGATTTTCCCATTCTGGATTTTCCCATGGTTTAGAAGTATAGTTAGGTCTTTCCATCACAGTATTACAAGATGAAAGTAAAACAGCAAAAACGAGCGTGCTAAATTTAGTCATATTAAATATTTTAAGAGGTTCTTAATTGTTCAAACTAATTTTTATAGTACTTATTGAAAGTGCTTCGGTAGAAATAGTTACCGAATCTTGTGGAGATGGCAAATTTTTAGTGTCTATTAGTGCGCCATTATTAGTTGCATCTGTGCTTGTTAATGTATAGCCTTTAATTTTAAGAATATTATTATTAGCACCTCTAACGGTTATAGAAATAGGTCTTGCTTTTGCACCGTAATTCGAATAGTGCGCATAAATCGTATTTTCGTCTCTTTTTCTAAACGCAATGATTTCTGATTTCGAATCGTTTTCCATTTCAAAGCTAATAACATTAGACGAAGCGGGTTGCGCAGAGGTTAACTCTCTAAAGGCAAAATAATGCTTGTAAGGTATTGGTTCAGGGGCAGCCCAAGGAATACTTAACAAACCTCCAGGATGCACCTCTACATTGGGGTAATTATTTTCAAAATAAAACCAAGAACTTACACCATTATTAACGGCTGTAGAAAATAGGTTGGATAGAGATAATGCGGCTTTTAGATCTCTAGTTGCAAAAACAGCATCTAAATTTAGACCATCACCTTTTAAGGCATGAGTTTCAGATTGATAAAAAGTTTTACCGTCTGCCTGATTCACAATACTTTTAAAAAGCTTCTGACTTTGCACCATTCTCATATTGGTGCGTTGCTATAATGTCTATATTATTCCAAACATCGATATGATTGGTTTTAAAGTACGACATGTATTCAAGACAACCATTTGGAGATATAGTGCTTGGTCCCATAATTAATGGCTGAGGCATATTAAGTGTATTAATTAAAGGATCTGCCAACATCGCTTTAAATTTTGGTACAGCATATTTAAAAACACGAGATACAGCTTCTTTAGTATCGCCATTTAAACCATAATGATGTTTTCTAAAAACGCGGTCTAAATCTGGTTCGTTAACAACATTTAAAATTTCGGTAGTTACACCACGCTCTTTAAAACCTTTAAATAATTGAAACCACCAATTTGCCAATTTATCGTAAATCTGTGGATCGTCTGTGTTTAGTGCTTTAAGTATTTCGCTACCAACTGTTATATCACGCATTAAATCTACAGGAAATTTATTACCAACTAGCGAAAATTCTAAATTGGGTTGATAAACTTTTGCTGCCTTTACATAATTAGCCCTTAAATCAAAATAATTTGGATTATCTACAGGGTAAATTTCGATGTAATCTTGAAAATATGTCATGTTACAATCTTTAGCCAGATATTGAATCGCTTGATCTTGAGCAACAGCATTCATACTATAATGATGCCCTAAAAATAATCCAATAGAAACGCCTCCTCCTTTAAATTCATGCATATAATCTGTAGCATTTAATACAATCTTTTGTGCATCTTCTGTTGGAATTTCTTTTATTTCTTCTTCTTCAACAGAATTGTCATCTTTCGAGCATGCCATCATACTAAAGATTAAACATGTCATAAAAATAAATATAGATTTAATTATTTTCATAGGGCTACATTGTTTTTGTATTGTTGTTAACTAATCCACTATTGGTTAGCCAACAGGTATTATGGTATTTATAATATTAAATTTTTTTATAGAGCTCCCAGTTGTCTACCCAAGACGTTGGAAGTATTGTGCCATCAGCATTAAATTCAAGAGGTTTACTCCAATATTGATAATCGTGACCTTTTATATTATCCGATGCCGATCCCCACATATCACCCATCCAAATAAACTTTTCGCCTTCTGGTGTGTTTAGATTCATAACATAGGTTTGTTGGGCAGGAATTATAGGGCGTTGCGGGATGTTATCTCCTGTGATATAGAATGATGATGCGTGGGAAACGATTTCGTCTAGTTGTAAAAGATTAATGTCATTAATATAAATCTCATCAAATGGATAGTTTTTAGCAATGGGTATTAGTTTCAATCTACTGCTAATGGTTGAATTAAAAGTCATAGCAATTTGCTCTTGTAACGCCGATTTGGAAACAGTAGTTTGGGTTGGGTCTATTTCTTTCCATTCATTATAATCCCATATAAATAATTTAAAATTAGGTGTTGTTATTTCTGGATGCACTCTGGGATTACTTACATCTCCACAATTTTCAGGCCTGTTACCTGTAAATAATGAAATTTTAATACTATCTAAATTATTTTCTTTTAGAAGCTGCACTTCAACAGCATTAAACATACTATCGGTTTTTTTAATGGTTTCATAAATTGTTCCTCTTGTTCTCTCGTCATTTAAAATTGATGTAGGTTTATCAAGATATCTGTTTATATTACCAGTAAGTTGATAGCCATTTAATGGGTTTTCTGATATATACACCCTTGCTCCAGAACCATAATTACAAAAACAGCAGGTATAGTCGGTTAATAGATAATATTTACCATCTCTTTTAAATTGAGAACCTGCTTCCATATGTTCTGCAATAATGCCTCCATTTTCCATGGTTGAAGCCGTGTAATCTGTATCTAATTTTTCTATGGAAACTTGATGGTTCTGTATTGTATTATAGCTTAAATAGCAACTTTGGTCATCATCAACAAAAAGTCCAAAATCTCCCAAACCAACATCCGATCGAAACATTTTTACGTTACTATTTTCAATTTTAAAAGGGCCTGTTGGGGTTTTACTAGTTGCTACTCCAAACTGTCCATTCCATAATTTGGGATACCAATTGTACCATAATACATACCGTTTTGTCTTTTTGTTGTATACCACATGCGGACGGTAATACACACCTTCAGGTTGATTTAATAATAATCTCCCTTCTTTTTTCCAAACGTTTAAATCTTTAGAACTGTAGCATACATAGTGGTTTTTGACAGTGAATCTATTGGTGTTACCGTAACTTGTACCGTACCAATAATAGGTGTTATTAAATTGAATGAGCCTTCCGTCATGGGCATCTACAATATTGCCATCGGTGTCTAAACGCGGCTTTGTGTTATCTACGATTATGTTTTGTGAGACTACTATATTCACTGAAAAAAGTATGCAAACAACTAAAAGTAGAAGCTGTTGAAAATAGTTTATATTTAAGGGTTTAGTCATTCTTCGATTCATCAGTTATTGTATTTACAAAATTGATTAACAGTTGAAATGCAGGTTCTGCCATATCAACATGATTATAACCATCTAATTCATAAAGTGTGGTTTTTGTATGCCCTACCACTTTTAGCATACGCATGAAATAGGCGTTTTCTTCATAGCGCCCTAATAACTCTTTTTCTCTATCGCCTGTTATTAACAATAAGGGCGGTGCATCTTTTCTAACATGATACAGCGGAGCAAATTCATCGATTATAGGTTGTGTGCCTTCAATGCCTTGTTCTTTTCTTATGGTAAAATGGGTTATGGTATGCCCACTAAAAGGAATTAACCCAGCAATATCATTAGCATCAATATTATATAGTTTGAGCCATTTTTTATCAAACCCAATAATACTTGCTAAATAACCCCCGGCAGAATGTCCCGAGACAAAAACGGCTTTCTTAATGCCATTATAGGTTTCAATATTTTTGAGAACCCATGCTACGGCAGCGGTGGCATCTTCTATATACTTAGGGTTCTTAACTTTTGGTGATAGCCTGTAGTTTACAGAAACTATAATCATGCCCTTGTTTTTTAAAGCTTCGGGAATACTTTTATCGCCACCTGAAAGTCCACCGCCATGAAACCAAACTACTGTGGATGCTTCTTTTTTGTTTTTAGGATAATACACATCTAAGCGACACATTTTTTTTAAATAAGCATCTGCATTATTTATAGAGTCGTTATAATAATGAATATCTTCAACGGTATCATAAACAACATGTTGTGAAAAAAAGGGTGTCACAAAAAGAAGTATGCCGTATGTTAAAAATCTACTCATTATTTTTCTTAATATTTGTTTTAATATTGAAGTGATTTATTCCGGATTGTAATTTGGGTTTGGCTCTGGAAATTTAGCATTCATAACTCTTAAGACATCGGCCATTTTCCGTTTCATAGCTTCAAACTTTTCAGAATTGGAGGTTGCCAAATTTTCGGATTCACTCATATCTTCCTTTAAATTGTATAGTTCGTATCGGTCGTCTTCGTAAAAATGTAAAATTTTCCAATCGCCTTCTCGATACGCCGATGCTGGCTTGCCGTGCTGTGGACTATAATGCGGTAAATGCCATAACAACCCTCGTTCTTGTAGCGTTTCACCTTTAAAAATAGGTACTAAACTTACACCGTCTTTTGTTTGGGTTCCGGCGTTAGTAACATCTACAAACGTGTTAAATAAATCTTGAGCGATAACGGGTGTGTGGTTTATTTGGTTAGGCTTAATCATTCTGGGCCATTTTATAATAAACGGTTCTCTAATGCCACCTTCATAAACGTATCCTTTGCCTTCTCTTAAATTACCATTATCTGTCGGTGGTGTATGTTTTGCAAAATAAGGGACTTCTTCAACGGAAAGCCCGCCATTATCTGAAGTAAAAACCACAAGTGTATTTTCATTTAAACCTAATTCATTTAAGGTGTTTAAAATACGCCCTACATTTTGGTCAATGGATTCTATCATGGCCGCATAATGAATATTCGGCATGATAGATGCATCATCATTTCCACGTTTTTTTCTGTATTTTTCCACCAATTCTTCTTTACCTTCAATAGGTACGTGTGGCGAATAGTAATTCAGACTTAAGAAGAAGGTGGAATCTTTTTCTTTAGTTATAAAATCGATGGCTTTGTTGGTCAGTACATCGGTAAGATAATCGCCTTCCTTAGAGTCGTTTTGTATCTCTGGTTTTTCGCCTATGGGGAAGAACGGATAAAAGAAACTTTTTGGCAAGCCATTCCAAGCACCAGCAATATTCAAATCGTAACCTTGATGCTGTGGTAAAAATTTACCACCTCCCAAATGCCATTTTCCAATATGAGCTGAATGATAACCTTTTGATTTTAAGGCTTCAGGAATGGTAGTGAATTCTAAATCCAAATGCTGATTTACTGGAGGCGTCTGTAATTTTTGGTTGGGGCCCGCAGGTTGGTTGCCGTGGATATGCTCGGTAATATTAACACTTATAGGATGCAAGCCCGTTACCAAACTAGCCCTAGAAGGACTGCATAATGGCGCCGCTGCGTATCCGTCCGTAAAACGAATGCCTTCACTTGCCAACTGGTCCAAATTAGGGGTTTCTATAAATGCGTTACCATAACAGCCCAAATCGAACCAACCCATATCGTCGGCAACAATCAGTACGATGTTGGGTTTGGAATTATCAATAATTTCCTTTTTCTCTTCTTTACAGCCAAGCAACACTATGGTTGCAATGATGCAGGGCAAAACTCTTTTTAAATGATAATACATGTGCTGTGTTTTATATTAATGTTGAGTTATTTTAATTTGCTTTAATATGATAATTTCCTGATGTTATTTCTATAATATGATATTCTTTTTCGGTTGTAAATTGAAACCCTTTATCATCTACTAAAATTTCTTTATAAGCTGAAGGCACATAGACTTTTGCCCTTGTATTCTTAGGGATTTTTAATTTTAATTCATACCCTTTTGTAACATCAATTTCTACGGCTATATTTCCCATAACGCTTGGTACTACAGCGTTTACTTTTTTTAAAAAACCCAATTGTGGTTTTATTTGAAATGTATCATACCCTGCAGAAGTGGGGTAGACACCAGCTACGTATTGTGATAATAAAGTAAGTCCGCCACCACTCCAAGCATGATTGGTGGTACCTCCACCAAATCCTGCTGCACCAATGCCCCAGCCTTCCCAAAGCGTTGTATAATCAGGATGATTTACCATGGTTGAAAAACGTTCTTGCATGCGTTGTAGAGCTTCATCTGGATAACCCATTTGAAACATAGCTTCCAAGACATATTTTTCCATGTAGGGACTGGCATGCTTTTCTTCTTTTAATATTTTTAAGATAGCTTCGTATTTTTCAGCATCTGCCAACCCTGAAACGACTGCCAATCCTTGTGAACGGTCGTCTGTTTTCCCTTTGTATTCTGATGAACGATAGGCAGTGCCGTTCCAAAATTCAGCATTGAAATCCTTTTTATATTGTTTCATTTTTGACTTTGTAAGATATGCCTTTTCAGATTTACCCAACAACTCAGACATTCGGTAATAGCCATCTAAAGCCATGTAATATTGAGTGTTAAACAATATCGGCATATCCTTATTGTCTCCCCAGTCGCCCCAAGTCCATCCGCCTTTTCGGGCAACAACAGTTCCGTTATCATGTAACTTCCAAAGGGCTAGATATTTTTCCACTCTATCATAAACTTTAGCAATGGTTTCCTTATCGTTTGTATGCCAATAATAATTCCAAAAACCGTAAGTCCCAATACTGGACAACATTTGTGTTGGCAATTCTTGATGCCAATTTCCTGCTGGAATGGGCGAATAGATTGTACTGTCTGCACGTTGCCAATTCATCAATTCCAAAATGCCTTTTTTAACCAATTTATTGGAACTTGGCGATAATGCATAAAACGCTTCACCACTTTCCAGTACTTCATCGCCCCACCATTGGGCGCGTTCCCTATCTGGACAATCCATATAATTATCGCGCATGGTAACGTATAAAGTCCGTAATGACTTTTGCCATAGGCGATTGTAAAAATCGTCATCACATTTGAGATTTCCCGTGAATTCGGTATTGTATCCCGTTTCCCTGTATTTTAAATCCAATATTTTTACACCTTTCGGAATCACATAATACATAGTTTCACCATTCATCCAACCAAAACTTTCATAAGACTGAACCCCTTTTATTGTGGTGTATTCCGCTCTTACGTTTGGTGGCCCTCCGCCTCTATAATTGTTGGTTAGCATCTCTATGAGAAGACCTTCTTCAGCATCAATTTCAAAATATGGAGTGATTTGTGCATTGTAAGGTAATCTCACTTTTATCGTGTCTCCTGTAGAAACAAATGGAAATGTGGGCTCATTTTTATATGATTTTAATCCAAAGTCTTTCCATTGCGGAATAGGGCGTTGCACCAAGTTGTTCCAAGGTGCGGTTGGGACTGTTCCGAATATTACAGCATTTAATTTTTCTGTGTCGTCAAAATCGGGTTGCGTAAAATCAAAATTGCCTTTTGTGGCATCGAAAGCAACATTTGATTCTGGCAATCGATAATTAGGATGAGGTGCATTGGTTTCGCCGTAAGCAGGATGCAACCACGCTTTCCAAGTGGCATCTGATAAGATATTAAAAGCAACGGTTTGTACATCGAACACCAGGCCTGCCTTACCGCTACTTTTATGTGAAAAACCATCTTTTCCAAAATACCAAACCAAAACCGCTAAGGTGTTTGTGCCTTTTTTTAAATATGAAGTTATATCAACGTTGTCATAATAAGTATCTTTTGGTGTTAGACCTCGTTTTAATCCGCCTTCAAACACAACCATTTTTCCGTTTATCCAAAGCCAATATTTAGAATCGACCGCAACCCTTGCTATAATTGGTTCATTAGAGATCGCTTTTATATCAATTTCTTTTCTGAAATTAATCCAAGTATTAACAGTATCCGTGCCAACATCCGTTCCAATCCATTGTGCCTTCCACAGATAATTATCTTTTAACTCCTCTACATTTAAAACTTCATTTTTCGTAATAGATGATTTGTTTTTACATGAAAAAAAGCTTAGAATTAAGATTGAAATAATATATAGAAAATGCTTCATATCTATTTAATTATACAAATAATTGGTGTTACATACGAAAACCTTTTTAGCAAGTCAATTACTAATATGGATATGACATTAAAGAGTACCTAACAGTAATTTATTTACTTACAAAACTCTGGAATTCGTCACAGTTTGACATCTTGAAATAGCATGATAATAGTTTGAACTATAACGACAGATTGCTCTAAAAATAACTATATCTTCATTTTATGAAATTTATTTAGACCAATAATCATTTGAGAGGATAAATTCATATTTATGAATCAATAAAGGTGTTTCAAACATACGCTTGACCCACCTTTATCTAACTAAATAAACAACTCAAACTAAATATTTATTACCACCCTGGATTTTGTGGGTATCCGTACTGATCAGCTTGATTGAACGGTATTGCCAAAAGGGTTCTTATGTTTTCATATTCCAATCCATCTGTCAAATGAGGTTTTATTGCCTCTTGTTCCTCTCCATGTGCTTTCATAACTTCAACAGCTTTACCCGTTCTAACCAAATCGAACCAACGATGGTTTTCAAAAGCCAATTCTAATCTACGTTCTATCGCTATTTTTTCTAAAGCATCTTCTTTACTTATTGCAGTGACTGGGTCTGCAACACCTGTTCTTGGACGTATTTCATCATTTATAATGGCAATACCATCTTGATAACTAGCAGATTGCGCTAAACATTCTGCCAACATTAATCTAGCATCAGCATATCTAAACATTGGAAAATTAACGTCTTGCTGTCCAGGAGCCAATGGCGCATAATTATATTTATTTACAAAAGCTTCACCTCTGTTAAACGCTATATTAACTGGTAAACGTGTATCTCCCGAAGGATAAAGATCTATGATATCTTGTGTTGGTTGATTTAAACCAGCTCTGCCACTTGCAGGGTTGAATATAAGAATATCTCTACCACTTGTAAATGGTACAAATTGACCAAGAAAATTTGAAGCTTGTCCGCTGGCATAATCGAATTGTATTTCAAATACAGATTCTTTATGGTTTTTGTTTGAGGGATCAAATATCTGCTTATAATTTCCAAGGATGGTGTAACCAAGCCCTTCCATTTGACGTAAAATTGGAATAGCATCTGCATAACGCTGTATAGTCATCAAAATTTTAGCCTGTAACATAAGTGCAGCACCTTTAGTTGCACGCCCTTTTTCTGAATTAGGCCATGATGTCGGTAAAAAATCAATGGCTTTTTGGTTATCTTCCAATATCTCATCATAAACTTCACTGACTGGAATTCTTGATGTAAACTCTTCACGAAAAGCATCATCTACACTAGACGCTATAAGTCTATGAAAAGGTATATCACCAAAAGAGCGTGCTAAGTTGAGATAAAAATAAGATCTAAAGAATAAGGCTTCACCTTTTCGAGCATTCATAGTCTCTTCGTCATCAAACTCTACATTATCAATATTATTCAAAACGAGGTTACAATCCAATACACCACCGTACCAACCGCTCCAGTAACTAGAAATGTTTCCGTTGTCAGAATTCATTGTAAATTCATCAATTTCTTCGGTTGATGCTCCACCTCTATCTGAATTATTGCGTTGATAGGACGTATTGTCGGATCTAAACTCGCCAAATTTCCATTGACTATTATTTACACCTCTATTGGTGCTGTATATGGCATTTACCCCTTCAGTAATTTGCTTTTCACTTGTATAAAAGGATAATGGCGTATTGCTGTTTGCAGGTTTGATGTCTAAAAACTCATTAGAGTCACAACTTACAATTAAGAGTGCAATAATGATTAACTTGATTTTATATATAAATTTCATAGTGACGATTTTTTAAAAAGTAATGTTTAAACCTAAAGTGAATGTAGCTGAATTAGGATAGCTACCCTCATTAACCCCTCTCACTAAATTATCTGAGTTTCTCTGTACTTCCGGACTACCTAATTTATATTCAGAAAACAAGAAAGGGTTCTGTACACTTGCATAAAGGCGCATGTTAGAAATCAGTGCATTTTCACTTAATACATTTTTATCAAAATTATAACCTAATGTGATGTTCTTAATCCATAGATAATCTGCTGCCTTGATGTGGTAGGAATTTGGAGATCTCCAAAATCTTGTAGTATTTTCTTTGGTAGTAGGAACAGATATAGAATTTAACGGCGTTTCTTCTCGTGCTTCAATTACAGCACCATTAGGTAGCCTTTGTGAAGCAGGTATAATAATATCTGTCGGAACACCTGGACGGTAACGATTGGTCCACACATCTCTATCTACATTAAACTGACCATCTAAGTTGTGCATTTGCTGGCTTCTTTGGTCATAGATATCAAAACCAACAGCACCATTTAACAGTATGCTTAAATCAAAATTCTTATAACCAAAATTATGTCTCATACCAAAAGTCACATCGGGGTTAGGATCTCCCAAATCAACATAATCTTCTTGACTAAATTCTACAACTCCATCACCGTCGCCATCAAGAATCTTGGCAGAACCTACAACAGCTTGCGGATATTTTGGCACATCTGGATTATCTAAATCTTCTTGCGAATAAAAACCTAATATCTTAAAACCTCTAAACAGCCCCACTGGATCGCCTTCCCTTACCACAGCAAATTGAGTTCCATTGCCAGCGTTACCTATAAAGAATTCATCATCTCCAGATATTTCCAATACTTCATTTTTATTAATACTGGCATTGGCATTGAAGCTGTAGCTGAAATCCTCGGATGCAATTAGGTCTCTTGTGGTAAAATTAAATTCCCAACCTTTATTCTGGATGCTACCAACATTATTTATAATACCTCCTAAACCAGTTGCAGTTGGTATTGGTGTGTTTCCTAAAAAGCCGTCAGACGTGATATCATAATAGTCAATTTCAACAGAGAACTTATTAAATAAACCAATATCTAAACCAAAGTTTAATTCTTCACTTTCCTCCCACGTTAAGTTATTGTTTGGAAGCGCTACCAATGCATATCCAGCAACCTCAGAGCCGCCTAGTATGTAGCTTGTTCTGTTGATGTTACCTTGTGAAGCAAAATTGCCTATACCAGCATCATTACCAGTAATACCATAACCAGCCTCTATTTTAAAATCTGATATTACATTTTCAATGGGCTCCCAAAATTTCTCATTAGAAACTCTCCATGCACCTGCAACAGCATAAAAATTACCCCAACGTGATTGCTCACTAAATTTTGACGAAGCATCTCTTCTGTATGACCCAGAAACATAATATTTGGAGTCATAATTGTATGATGCTCTTCCTAAATAACTTAAACGATTTAATTCGTCATATCCATAGCCACCTCTAAAATTGTCTATATTATCTGAACTTGTATTGCCGGCAGAAGGAAAAATAAAATCTTCATCTACAAAATTAGAGGCGCTAATATTTAAGTTCTCACCTTGTCTTCGCTCTAAAGAGGCAACAAAAGTTGCTTCTAAATTATGTACACCGTTAAAGGTGTTTGCATAAGTAAGTTGATTATCTAATATAAAATTGGTAGTATTTCCAGAACCAGCACTAGAACCACTATTTGGTCTTCCAGTAATATCTGGAGTTAAACCGTCTAACGGTAAAAATTTTGGTGTATAATTAAACGTGTTTCTGTTTCTATAATTTACATAAGCAGAGGTTTTAAAACTTAAATGTTCTAAAGGTTTTACCTCTACAAAAGCAGATATATTAAAGGTATTCGTTTTACTCTGTTCCTTACGTTTTAATATTCTAGCAACAGGATTAGCTGTCCAGAACATACCAGAACCATTAGGAATTGGGTTGCCTTGGAAATTTTGTCTTGATAATATCCCAAAAGTTGAAGGTGTTAAATTTCCAAATTCATCATATACTGGTGCTGTCGGATCTACCCAATAACTAGCATTTACTGAACCAAAAGCACTATAACCACCAGAATTAGGGTCGGTATCACCACTATTGTTTGTAACAAAACTTGGAGCTATATTAACTCCTGCCCGCAGCCAGTTGGTTAAATCCGCTTCAACATTAGCCCTTAAAGTAAGCCGCTTTACATCAGTACCTATTACAACACCTTCTTGTTCTCTAAAACCTCCAGAGATATTAAATACTATTTTTTCTGATCCGCCACTTGCTGAAAGAAAATAATCTGTCGTTAATGACGTCCGTGTAATTTCATCGAACCAATCCGTACCTTTTTCCAATGCAGGATCGTTATTTGCTTCGGCAATAAAATCTTGAATACGCGTGTAATGTGCTTGCTCTAAACCACCCCATGCACCATTGTAAAGATAGCGATCTTCTAAGCGCTCTTTTTGAAATGTTGCCATTTCAAGTGCATTTAAATTGTTTGGTTTATCAAAATCTTGTGTCCATCCAAAAGATGAATATACATTAGCACTAAATTGTGTTTTTCCTTTTTTTCCTTGCTTAGTTTTTATAATAATCACACCGTTTGAAGCTCTATTACCATAAATAGCTTTTGAAGCTGCATCTTTAAGTACCGAAATACTTTCTATGTCTGCTGGGTTAATATTGTTTAACAAAAAGTTATCACCACTGTTTGATACACTTGTTAGCGGAATCCCATCAACAACATACAAAGGGGCATTATTACCCAAAGAACCAATACCTCTTATCAATATCTGTGGCCCACTTGAAGGGTTACCTGTTTGACGAAATTGCACCCCGGATACTTGTCCAACCAATGCTTGATCTACAGAGGTTACGGGCAAATCTGCGATATCTTCTGAAGAAAGCTGTGCTACCGAACCAATAAGATCTCTCTTGCTACTGGTACCATACCCAATGACTACTACTTCGTTCAATTCTGATATGTCTTCTTGAAGGGTCACGTTTATTACAGATTTGCCGTCTATGGCAATTTCTTGTTTTATAAAGCCTATATAAGAAAAGATTAAAGTATTAGCATTTTGCGGTAAATTAATTGTATAACTACCTTCAAAATCTGTCACAGCACCACTAAGTGTTCCTTTTACGATTATGCTTACACCTGGTAACGGTAAGCCACTGGCATCTGTTACTTTTCCAGAAATTGTTTGTTCTTGAACGTCATCATTAATACTATTTAATTTCTTTTTGATAATAATAGCACCACTATCTGAAATCTCAAAAATAACACGGGTATTGGCTATACATTTATCTAGCAATTCATTTGCTTTTATAGTGCCTTTTTTCAACGTTATTTTAGAGGCATTTTTGAACAGATCTTCTTGGTAAATGAATTTATAATCTGTTTGATCGCTAATCATTTTAAAAACGTCATCTGCGGTTACTATTTTATCCTCATCAACAACAATTGTTGTTCCTTGGGATAATACATTATTTGGAGTAAACCCAAATACTGAGCAGAAAAACAGGAAGACGAATGTTCTCATAATGATTTTTAGAAGGTGTTTTCTATATAGAAAACAGGCATTTGTTAATTTAATTTCCATAAATTTACATAGTATTAGTTAGTTAAACATTTAATTAATTAATCTTACTAAAGGAGGGAAAACTATTTGCAGTAGGATGTGATGTGTGTCCCTCTTTTTTATTTTAGTGTTATCTTTTTGTCGTTTATTTCATAGTTGGTAATGTTGTTTGTATTTTTGATTAGTAAAAGGATGTCCTCTAATTTTTGATATTTACTTAACTCTCCAATGAATTTAATGTCTTTAAGTGATTCGTTTTGAAACTCAATCTCAACATCGTACCATCGTGAAAGTACTTTCATGATTTCCTCTAAGGGCTTATGCTGAAAAATGAAATCACCATGAATCCATGCAATTTCTCCCTTTACATCAACTACCAATACTTCAGTAGCGCTATTTGTAATATCAAGATTTAATTGTTCATTCGGCACAAGATTTTGTTTTGAAAAACCACTCGTTACAGCTACTTCCCCTTCAACCAATGTGGTATAAATATGTGTTTCATCTTTATAGGCTTTAATGTTAAATTCAGTACCTATTACCTCTACTTTTTGAAATTGATTGAATACTTTAAATTTTGCTCCTCCATTGTTTGAACTTGAGGATACATTAAAATAAGCCTCACCATAAAGTAACTCTACATTTCGCGTTTCTCCTTTACTGAACCTTACAGGATATTTTAATTTTGATTCTGAATTTAGCCATACCTTAGTCCCATCTGATAAAACAACATGAAATTGCCCCCCTCTTGGAATGGTTAAATAATTATATGCAATTTCTGCTGAGTTTTCTTCACCGGCTTCATACACTATTTCCTCTCCATTACTTTTAACATTTTGTGTTTGATATGAGTCGCCTTTCTCCAACGCAACCTGAGAACCATCTTCTAAAGTAAGTGTGGCTTTATCTGTGCCGGGTTCATTTACAGTATTTACGATAGTCGGGGTATTGCTTTCAGAGCCCCAATTTGATATACTATCTTTAAAGAAATAAACTGAAATCAAGATACCTACAAAAACCGCAGCGTATTTAACATAATTTTGTATCCTCCTTATTTTAGAATGTCTTTTTTCTTCTTTAATAAGTTTGGATATTAAATTTTTAGTTTTGTTGGTGTCTGAAGTTTTCAAATTGTAATCAATTGAATAATTAACTTTAATATAATTTATAAATTCTTTTTCGTTATCTGGATTTTTAATCCATAATTCTAAATCATCTAACTCCTCTAAAGATGCCTGATTAACAAAGTATTTCCCTAAGATTCTCTCAAATTTTTTTGAAGCCATAAAATTGCACTCTTTTAAATAAAGCGAAGCAAAACTTAACAACCCTAACTTTTTTTGATACTTTTTTTTATATATTCGTAATAAATCACATCAAATTATATCAATTTCCAAATGAAAGTTATTTTTAAAAACGACATTTTACTTATAAAAGCACTTAAAGAAGGCGAGGAAAAGGCTTATAATTTTTTGATTGATAGTTATCAGCAAAAATTACATGCCTATGCATATGGATTACTTAGAGACCATGACCTATCTGAAGATGTTGTTCAAAATATATTTGTTTACTTATGGAAAAACAGAATGAACCTAAAAGATGACTTTACGATAAAAAATTATATGTATAGAGCGATTTATAATGAATGTATTGATCATTATCGCAAAAAGAAAGCCGTTACGGCTTTAGAAAAAAAATATATTGATGGGTTAAACTATGTTGTTGAAGAAGCAGATGAAAACTCTTTAGAAAAGCTTATTTCTTTAGTTCAAAAAGAAATTGAAAAATTACCTCCTAAATGCAAAAGGACTTTTATCCTGAGTAAACAGGAAGGACTTACTAATATTGAAATAGCTGAATACTTAAACATCTCCATTAAATCTGTTGAGGCACATGTAACCAAAGCATTTTCAATTCTTAGAAAGTCTCTTGGCGATAAAACTAATGGTATTTTGTTTTTGTTGTTTGGAATAAATCTAGAAAGTTATCTAGTGAGATAGACTAGATAATAACAATTTTCACTAACCTCAAATCAAATAATTCATATTACAAGATTAATTAGAATATAAAAAATTCAAAATATTTTATTTTTACGAAAGATTTGTCGCATACTCAAAAATAATAAATAAAACAAATACAATACCAAAAAACAAACGAATAATAAACACAACCAAAGCCTAATTGAAATAAATTTTTATTGTTTTATTTTTTAGTTAATACACTTTTCAAAATTACATGAAAATAAGTTTACCAAATGAACTGGATATATGAAAATCGGGGATAACAGATTTCGGTTTTATCCAACTGATCCATTTTAAAACTGCTTTTTCTTCCAAATGTTCTGTACACTGCCCCCTATATATACCTACTGTCATTTGATTGCCTTGTATCAAACTTAAATCGTATAAAGATTTCATTGTTATTTTTCCAAAAGTTTTATATCCAACATCAGATTTTACAACTTCTATAATTAAATTATCTTTTGGCCAACTCCATGTATCATCAATAATTCTGTAGTATTTTGCCCTATAATCATAAACCCTTTCCGCAGAGTCCATTTCTAAACAATAATAAGGATTCATGCCCTTAGATGACATAAAAAACAATTCGACTCTATCAGATTTCAATACTTCTTTTTTATTATTATCTTTTATAAAAGTCATTATGGGTAAAGAACTCATCACATCAAAATAAAAATAAAAAAAATCCGCATCATAAAGTGCTTGAAATTTCATGTTTACAAGTTGATTTGCCTCCCATGGATATAAAAAATCGCCAACTATATTAGCATTAAGCCAAAAATTTTGGTCTGAAAAATGAAGATGATTTCCTAAATCTTTTTTTCTTACATGATAAATCTTCATACCTTTTTTTACCTAATACTTCTATTCTTGCCGATAATATGAATTAATCCATGTTTTCTTTCAAAATGCTTTTCAATAAGACTATCCTTTAGTTTAGAACCCTTATGATTTATTTGTCTAGTTAACTAGTGCTATTATAGATATTTCTTTCAAAATTCTACTATAATACAAAGCTTTTTAGATGTTTTATCCATGTAAAAAGGCCATGATTTCCTATTAAAATCGTTCAACCTCATGATAGTTTATTTTTTATTTTCAAAATGATTAATAATTTGAAAACCTATATTTCTCTAATAGTCTCAATTAACAAGTACATCATCCATAGTTGGTGCACAAGGAATATCAACAGTTAAATGATCTACGTGTGTTGTTCCTAGTATAGTAATGACCATTTGTGCTCTTTCCCAAGCTACAGCATACGATGAATTCGTATATACTATACTTCCTGTTATTGACCATTTTTTATAAAGATAGGTATATGTTTTAATATCTTACAATGGTTTTTATTTGCGTCTACAACTTTGCCATCCATATCAGCAATTACAATATCTTAAGGTTTCAAATCCTCATAAGAAATGCCAGTTGTTTTTAATACAAAAAACCCTTTATTATGATCATCAATACTTACATTACTAAAAGTATGAAGTACTAAACCTAGTTTATTTAAAGCCATATTGGCGTAGTAACATTCTTCTCTTATTTTTTATAATATGCAGCCATTTGAATATTTCATTTAAATAACATGTTGTTTTGAAGTTCCTAGTTTATCTATACCCAACTCAACAATATCTCCTTTTACTAAATATTTTGGAGGTTTAAATCCCAATCCTACGCCAAATGGTGTTCCTGTAGAGATAATATCGCCTGGTAATAGTGTCATAAACTGACTTAAATAACTTACCAACTCGGGAATATTAAAAATCAGATCAGAGGTGTTGGAATTCTGCATTTTCTGACCATTCACCGTTAACCATAAGTTAAGATTGTGTACGTCCTCTATTTCATCTTTGGTAACTAAGTATGGCCCTAAGGGGGCAAAAGTATCACAGCTTTTCCCTTTTACCCATTGCCCACCTCTTTCTAATTGGTAAGCTCTTTCACTGTAATCATTATGCAATACATATCCCGCAACATAATCCATAGCTTCTTCTTTAGAAACGTACTTAGCCGTTTTCCCCATAACTAAAGCCAGCTCTACTTCCCAGTCCGTTTTTTCACTTCCTTTTGGTAGCACAAGATTATCATTAGGCCCTACTATAGCAGATGTAGCTTTCATAAAAATAATAGGTTCGGTAGGGGTTTCCATACCACTTTCTTTAGCATGACTTGCGTAATTTAAACCAATACACACTAATTTAGAAGGACGACAAATAGGTGACCCTAAACGTTCTGTTTTAGTAATTTCTTTACAAATACCTTCGTTAATACTTAGCCATTCTTCTAATCTTTTTATTCCATTGGTTTCAAAAAATAATTCGTCATAAGACTCTCCAAAGTTGGAAACATCTAACCATCTTTTATCCTCAGTTACTACTCCTGATTTTTCGCTACCAAGTTTACCGTATCGTATTAATTTCATTGTTAATTAGTATTCGTTAAACATTTAGAAAATATTCGTTCCCAGTTTTTAAAAAATATATTGTCTTTGTCCTCAGCACTATAGCCTCTTTTGTCAAGTAGATTGTCTAATTTTTGAAGATCAGCAACGCTATCCATATCATAAGGCGTTTGTTCCAAACCAAATAAACCATCTAAATCACTACCAATGGCAATATGTTTACTTGATCCTGACAACTGACAGATATGATCGTAATGATCTATAATTTTTTCGAGACCAATATTTAGAGATAATGGACTATCAACACCCATGTTGAAATTGGTATGCAACATCCATGTATCTAAGGCACCTCCAATGACGCCATTTTTCTGAATAATACATTTTAATTGGTCGTCACTAAATTGTCGTTCTCCAGGAATTATCGCACGGCAATTTTGATGACTGGCGATTACTGGACCATCATATTTTTCAATGACTTCAAAAAACCCTTTATCTGTTAAATGAGTGGTATCCAAAATCATGTTAAGGCTATTCATTTCTTGTAACAATTCAAAACCACGTGCGGTTAATCCACTACCATCAGAATATGTTCCTGCGGCATATCTTCCTGGTCCGAAATGAGACAGGCCAATAGAACGTAAGCCTTCTTTATAATACCAGTGCAGATAATCTAAATTCACAATAGAATCTGCACCTTCTAAAGCTAAAATATAACCAACTTCGGCCTTAGGGTTTAAAATTGACTTCGCTTTATGGTTTTGGTATGCTTCAAAGGTTTTAATTTGAATTATTTCACCACAGGCTTCCATTTCTCGATACCAAGCCAACTGCGCCTGAGCATTGGCAAAAGCTTGTTGAGGAGAACGCCAACCGGTTAAACTCATGGTGTCTATCACATTAGCCGTTTCAGATACTCTTGAGATAATAGTAGTTAAAACCACGCCTACCCTTCCTTCTCGCAATTGAGGTAAGGCTACAGTTCCTTTTCCTCTATCTTGGTAATCAGTTAATTTACTTTTTATTTCTAAATCTCTTAATTCATGAACAGATTTTCTTAAATCTCTATTTAAAGTCATGGCGTTTGTGGCTAAATCAAGATGCCCATCAATAATAAATTCTCTACTCATTTTTCTGAAATTTAGTGACAATTCGCTCTTGTTCTGTTTTGTATTTATTTGAAAGCTCATTCACATCAAAAGAAAATTGCTCAAATAAACGTTCCCAATGTTCACTTTCTTCTTCGGCATAATTATAAAAACCTTTTCCGTTGGAAATTCCGTTACCACCTTGCTCCACAATTTTAGTAATGCTAACTGGTATTTTATCGGTTACACTTAAATCAGGAAATAAATCGCCCATAACGGCATGATACGCTTTTACACCCGTAATATCCATATACCTGAATAATCCGCAGAACGTCATCCAATAACCTGCATCGTTTTTACAAGCACGATCTACATCTTGAATAGTAGCGTAGCCGTTTTCTACTAATGAAAAAGCCTCTCTATACATGGCATACATAATTCTATTAGTAATAAACCCTCTGATGTCCTTACGGACTAAAATAGGTTCTTTTCCCCAATTTTCGGCGCGTGCATAAAGCATTTCGCCTATTGCTACATTGCTTTGAATACCACATATTATTTCTAAAAACTTGGAAGTGTAAGCTGGTTCCGCCCAATGCATCCCGAAGAAACGATTAGGTTTATTTATATATTTTTGCAATTCACTAATGGGAATAGCAGAAGTATTGGTGGTAATAATCGTATCCTCAGTAACTGCTTGTTCTATTTTAGTATAAACACTTTTTTTTATCTCCGTATTTTCATAAACACATTCTAGCACAATACCGCAAGACTTCAATTCTTGATAGTCGGAAACGAATTTAATCTTAGCTAAGAGTTCATCAAGAGATTTTGTGGTTTTTTTATGTTTGATGCATTGTTTAAAAATTTGTTTTATCCGTTTAGGAGCACCCAAATCTATAGCAGCTGGTATAGGTGCTACACCAATTACAAACTCACCCTCCAAAACCAAATTTGCGGCTATACTTGTACCCATAAGCCCTAAACCAACAACGCCTATATTTTTTGAAGTACTCCCTGTTTTATTGGTCATGATTTCAGCTCTTTTAAGGTTTCACGGGCCATTGCTATAGCAAAATCAATGTGGTGCTCTTCATGAACAGCGCTAATGTACCAAAGACCTCGACCAATAATCCGAACTCCTTTTTCCTGCATCATACTCACAAATAGTTTTGACTTTGGCTGATCGTACGCTACCATTTGGCGGTACTCGGTAACCGCATCAATGTTGGCAAACCCAGTATGTAACATAGGTCCTAAACCTTGTACTAATAAGTTTTGATTGGTTGCTTTTGCAGCATCCTTTAAGCCTTGAATGAGCTTTAACCCTAGTTTGTAAATCCTGTCATGTGTACCAGGTTTTTCAAGAACTTCTAACGTACCCAAAGCAGCCGCTACCAATGGACAAGCAGAGTTCATGGTGCCTGCATGTATCACTTTACCTTCTGCCAATGGTTGCATCCAATCTGCTTTTCCAACGACAGCCGATATAGGATAACCGCTTGCTAATGCTTTGGCGAATATGGAAATATCTGGTGTTACACCAAAGTGTTTTTGTGCACCTCCCAATCCAGTTCTAAAACCAGTTATTACTTCATCGAATATTAGAGCAATCTGATATTGATTGCACAATTCCCTTAAGTCTTGTAAATAGCCCTCTTTTGGTAAAATACATCCGCTATTACACATAATAGGTTCCGTAATTATAGCTGCTACTTCGGCATGGTGTTTTTTTAAAATCTTTTCTAAAAGTGGTAAATCGTTCCAAGGTAATAAGATAAACTCATCTTCACTATTTTCAGCGATTCCTGATGTCCAAGGAAGAGGTACTGTGTTAACCCTACTTCCCATCTTGTCTATATCTAAAGTTAATCCCCAAGAAACGTTATCTAACCATCCGTGGTAATGTCCTTCAAAACGAATAAACTTGTTTTTGCCTGTTTTGTACCGTACAGTCCTCAGCGCAGTTTGAACAGCTGTAGAACCATCTAAACAAAATCGCATAAGTTCTGCCGATGGAATATACTTTTGAAGTTTCTCGGCTAATTCGATTTCTAATATATGCTGACCAGCAAAAAGTTGTCCTTTATTGGTTGTATCCTCAATACGTTTTAAAACATGCGGGTGAGAATGTCCAACAATCATAGGGCCTTGACTTAGTGCAAAGTCTAAATATTTGTTTCCATCGACGTCATAAATATAAACGCCTTCCGCTTTTTCATAGAACAAACCATGTGGATAATTATATTTTCTAAATTCTGAGGATACACCGCCTGCTAATGATTTTTTTGCTCTATTGAGTAATTCTAATGACTTTGAATATTCCATTCGATATTATTTTAATGTGTGATTTTGCGATCTCTAGCGACTACTTTCCACGATTTTTGAATATTCCCGTTTACAATAGGTACTAATTCTTCATAGAGATTCACCGTAGGGCAAATATGATTTGGTATGGCTAAAAACGATTGACCAACACGATATTCATCTGAATTTGGCACCTCAACCACAAGATGCTCTTCAAATTGCGCTTTTAATACAAAATGGCTGTTGTCTAAAAATTGGATACGTTGTGGTAAAGGAGATTCGGAAGCCACCGCTTTATATCCTAAATCAAAACAGATGGTGTGTTCATCAATGATACTTATAACACGTGTGAGAATCAAAGCTGCTTCTTTAAACGGTAGTTCAGGATAAGCTTTTTTATAGCCGGCATCCCAAAGGTAAAAAGTTCCTGGGCTGCATTGCACCTCCGCTTTATCCGCATAGAACTCAAAGGAAGGAGAACCACCCATGATCAATTCCACTTGTTTCTTTACTAAAACGTCAGTTTCTAATTTTAATGTACGCATAGTGTTGTAAACCTCTTCTGCCTGCTTTTTTCTCACACTTCTATCGGCAACATGAATATGCCCATCATAGGCATGAAAGCCTCTAAAATTTTTATATCCTGCTTCTGGAATTGATTTTAGTAGTGAAATCCCAAATGAAGGTTTACAACCCGTTCTATTTAATCCTACATTAATATCCATAAAAAATTCGATGGATATTTTTTGCTTTTTAAGGAGCTTATAACTTTCTAAGTTATCGATTAAAACAGCAAAACGAGTTTCAGGATAATCAGTTATAATTTTTATAAACCTTTGTAGTTTAGTTTCTGAAAGCTGGCTGCACAGCAACGCATCTTTTGCTTTGGAAACTCCCAATAATTCTGCTTCAGAAATAGTACTACATTTAAACTTACAAATCCCCTCATCCATAGCCATTTTCAAAACTTCTACAGACTTTACCGTTTTAATATGAGGTCTTAAGTTAATGGGTGTATCGTCTTTATTAATTCCCAAGCAGTTTTGTATATTTTCCTTGATGAGTTCTGGAAAAACAAGAAGCGAAGGAGAGTCTATCTCGTCGATTGTAGTGACTAAGTATGTGTTATTTGAACTCAACTTATTTTGCTTGTTTATGAAATACGATATCTATTTCTACCTTAATACCTTCTCCTAAAACAGATTGTACTGTAGTACGCGCTGGCATAACACCAGAAAAATAACTGGCATAAACTTTATTAAATTGATTAAAATCATTAATATCGCTCAAATGAACTGTACTCTTAAGGGCATCATTCATAGTAAGGCCTGCAGCCTCAACTATAGCTTTTATATTACCTAAGGTTCTATGGGTTTCCTCTTCAACAGTACCTAAAATAAATGTGGAGGTTTTAAAATCAACAGAGGCTTGTCCGCTCAAATACAATAAGTTGTCTAACAAAACGCCATCGGAGTAAGCGCCTGTATTAAAATTTGGATCTCGGTCTGGATGTGCAATTTTTATTTTTTCCATTATTCTTCTGTGTTTTTAATTTAAGTTATTTTGCTTTAGCATTTGGAATTGTTTTAATATTACTAGTACAAATGCGACTATATAATTTTCTGAAATTTCAATTGATCTCCCACATGCACGACTCCAATTCCTGAATGTACTACATTACGTCCAAAATTAATTTTTCTATTTTGTAAGCGATACTTTGATAAAGACAAAAGAGGTTCACTATTGGGATCTTTCACACCAGTTTTAGGATCCACCGTAGGTATGGTGCAGCGTGCGCAATTTTCGAGCCCTTTAAATTGTACTCCGTTAATACTAAAATCTTCAAAAGTGTCTTCTTGGTTTGGCGTGCCACCGCTAAATACTATATTAGGCCTAAACCTATCCATACCAAAAATTTGTTTTCCTTGTACTCTAGTATTCAAATCATCTAATGAAGATTCACCCATGATCATAAAAGGATAGGCATCTGCAAAAGACACAAATTTATCCTCAGGTTTGTATCCCGATGTAGTATCTACAGGTCTCATTGTTGCCTGTGGCATATAAACTAGTTTTACTTTAGATTTTAATATATCACTAAACCATACATTTACTTCTTTTGAAACAATAGTCGCATCTACACTAGCATTCCAAATAGTAACTTTTTCATTAGTGCTTGTATGACCATCGTGCTCAATAATTAAATCCTCGCAATTCATATTCAAATTATTTACTGAAATACCATTGTCTAATAAATTGCATTGCAAACGAACCAATTGAGGAAACTCCCGAATAGTTAAAAAATTATTCTTTTCATCTACTAGCATATAGCGTCTATCGAATTTGAAACCTTTCTGAGTAACTTCTGCTGAATTTACAGCAATACCCGCTAAAGATTTTATAGGATAAATATAAAGGCGACTTACTTTTAACATAATTAAGGTTTAATTGTTAAGTTTAATAATTCTTGGCACAACACAGACTCCGCTTCTTCATTTAAAAAACTACTTCTTGCTCGCCATGTTTCATAACCTCCTTTTTTCATTTCATGCTTTGGTGGTACGTAGCCGTCATAACTATTTGCTAAACAAACCGTAAAGTAAGTAGCTGCTTTTATTTTTGATCTTAAATAAGTTCCTGATTCAGAAAACATCTCTCCACCAAAAGCTCCAATAATTAAGTTGTTTATAGAAATAGACTGCACAATGCTTGTATGATATTCAGGATACGATTGTAACAATAATTGTTCTTCTGGCATAAATCGATTTTATACCAGATTCATCTATTTTTAAGTTTTGAAACCTATTTTCCTCAAGATGTTTAGTCGCTCTGTTTAGGTCTTCTTCATTAGGTTTTCTGATCTTCACAGCAACTTTTGAATAGCAAATTTTTAAGGTTGGTGTTTTATCCCAAGAGCAGTTTTCTAATGCATCAATAACCGCATCTGACAAATTTTTGCCTATCGCTTCAGTTTTTTGAAAAGGTTTTTCTTTGATTACATCATTGTTGGATTTTGAAAAATCCCAAGTATTCACATCAGCACCACAGCCATAGGTCATTATACCCATAAATGACGGCAATTTATTTTGTAATCCCTTTGTTATACTTCTGTCAAACGATCCATAATAATCCGCAGTAATAGTATCGACATCCCAGTCTCCGGCATAATGCATTGCATAGTTGGCTAAAATAGCGATGTAATAACCTTCGTATGTTTTTAACGCTAAAAAGCCTAAATAAGGGTCTACTGGGGCTGCCGCACCAATAATTTCTTCTTCAAAGCCGAAAGGATTTGTTTTTAAAGTATCGTTTAAACCTGTAACAGGATTAGTCGCCACAAAATCATCCTTCATTTTATACCTTCTACATTTTTGAAACCCAGTAACGGATGTATTACCGTAGGTGATTTTAGCAGGTTGCATAGCAGTACAAGCGTCTTCACATGCTTTAGCTACCAATAATGGCAATGAATTTCTATAATAAATATCCACAGCACCTCCGAGTAACCCTGCAACATCTCCTGCCCCATGTGTATGTGTGCAAGAAAGCATAATATGACTAGGGGTAATACCTGTGGCATGTGTAATCTGATATTTTATTTCTTTCATTAAATCAGAAGGCATGATACATATATCTAAAACGACAAAAATAAATGTGGTTTTTCCATTGCTGATTGCTAATGCTTTTGCGAACAAATCATCATGAATAAAGCGTGCATAATGCATTAGAAAATCGACACCTATAATAGACCCTTTTTGGGGCGTGATATTTACTTTGGCAGCACCTGCTTTAAAAATTTTTATGTTTTTTGAATTCATAAAGTAAGACTTTTTAATTCCATTTTTCAATACGATAACCTCTCAATCCAAATCCTAAAATAATAAAATAGCAGGGAAGCAATACCAAAATGGCCGTTTGTGGATAGTTGGTATAATTATCTAATAATTTTCCATAAATGACAGGCAGTATTCCTCCACCAATCAACGACATGATTAAAAGAGCGGATGCTTTTTTAGTATGTTTTCCTAAGCCCCTGAGTGAAAGTCCCCAGATAGTTCCCCAAAGCATAGAAGCACTAAACCCCAAGGCCAGCATACAATAAATACTGTACATTCCAGAAGTAGTAAATACGCCAATAGTAAAGATAAGACCCCAGATTGCGGCAATCAATAAAGCTGTACGCTGGGATATGTATTTAGGCACTAGGACAGATACAAAAATGTACCCAAAAATCATGACGTAAAGCGTATAGGTACTTAAATGTCTTGCCGTATCCATAGGAATACCTAAAGATCTGCTGTAAATGATTATCCCGTCAATAGGTATAGTTTCACATGCGCCAGCCATAAAAAGAGCGATTACTCCGAGTATTAAGTAAGGATATTGTAAAACTGAATCACGTTCTTGATTGCCTTCCAAAATCTGATCCTCTTTTTTGGATGCATCAATCTCAGGTAATTTTGAAAAATAAATAAGTAGTGCCACCATTAGCAACACTAGAGAAATTACCATATATGGCTTAACAATTTTTAGTGCATAGGCATCTAGCATCAAAGATTTAGAAGCTTCACCAATACCCGAAATACTCTCCATGAGTCCGTCTGCATCAGCTAAAAAAAAGTTACCTAAAATTAAAAGGCAAATAATACCGGCACCTTTGTTCGCTAAGCCCATAAAACCAATACGCTGAGCGGTGCTTTCAATAGGCCCCATAATAGCAATATATGGGTTAGCAGCGGTTTGTACTAAAGCTAAACCTGTAGCTGTAATAAAAAGTCCTATTAAAAATATAGGATATAACCTAGAATACGCTGCTGGTATAAACATTAGAGTTCCCAAAGCCATAACGCATAGCCCATAGACCATTCCTATTCGATAGCCCGTTTTATTTAAAACCCATGCAGCGGGTAAAGCCATCACAAAATAGGCGAAATATGCACTGAAAGCCACAAGCGTTGCCTGAAAATTACTCAGTTCCATACATATTTGAAAATAAGGTATTAATATGCCATTAATCCATGTAAGAAAACCGAATACAAAAAATAGAATTCCAATAATGGATAGCGGATAAAGATATGATGGTTTAGTAATTGTGGTCATAATAATTGGTTAGTTTATTGCCCAAAATTTTTAATAAATTCTTCAGCAAATCGATATCCTAATTTTTTCATTCCATTGTAATTATAATGACCCAAAGGAGGTGGGTGTTTTTCATAATAATCAGTACTGTTTATATTCTCGTTTTGTCTTATCATTATCACATTTTCCAACAGTTTTTCAGCGGTCAACATTCCGTTAACCACTTCTCCAGATCCTACCTGAAAAAAGATAAAAGGTAACTTAGGTTTGTTTAAATTGCGACGGGTTGTAGCAATTAAATTTTGAAGATTATCACCGTAGGTATCCGCTGGTTTGGAACCGTTTTTTTTTACAGCACTATCTGCTTCACCCTGTACCCAAAGTATAGCTTCAATCATATATTCATGCTCTTGATACTGAGAAAGTATTTCTTTGATATACGCCATCAGATCTGAATATAATTTTGGTACTTTTGATTCATTTGTTATAGCTGCTTTATCGCTTGACCAATCAGGATTCCAGGCACCATATAAAGACGTACCACCAACCGCTCTTTTAATAAATAAAAATTGGTCATCAGGGTATTTTTTGGAAAGGGCGAGGCCAAAAAATAATTCAGGGCCAAAACCTAATGTTATACCAAACTTATCTCGACCAAAAGGTTCAACTTCACTTAATTGTAAAGGCCCTTTATACGTTTTATTATTTGCGAATACTATTTGGTTTTTCGCCATGTTAAGATCACTCAATTCCTCTTTGGAAAGCTTACGGCCATCGCCTCTGCCATACATATTTGACTGTCCAGCCAATATAAATACTCTTATAGGTTTATTATTTACTAGAAAACCTTTACGTATTCTATGGTTAAAGGTATCTGCAATGTATAGCTCGCCTTTACTATTTACTGCAATAGCTTGAGGATCTGCAAAATGAGCCTGTTCTCCTATTCCATCTTTAAAACTTTCTTCTAAATACGTTCCACCAATGGTTCTAACATACCCAAGCGTATCTATTTTCCGAATTACATCAGCTTCTGTATCTGCAACGTAAACCGTCCCATTATTTGCCACTGCGATTCCCACTGGTCTATTAAATAGGGCTTCATGTAATGATCCATCTATGTTTCCAAGTGTTCCATGTTTACCTGCAAATGTACTTACGTGGCCATCTGTCGAAATTTTACGAATAAGGTTATTACCTGCATCTGTTCCATCATAGATAGCATCAACAATATAAAGGACATCATTTTTATCGATACCAATACCTATAGGCATATTAAACCGAGCTTTTTCTCCATTTCCATCTTTATAACCACGACTACCACTTTTACCAGCAAAAGTGGACACCTGACCTGTAGGAGTAATTTCTCTTACTGAAAAATTATAGGTGTCAGCTACATAGATAAATCCTCTGCTATTTATAACAATACCTTCAGGTTGATTAAACATAGCGCTTAAAGCAGAACCATTTTTAGTACCTTTTTTGGTGGGCACACCCGCAATGGTATAAACTACGCCATCAGGACTTATTTTACGAATACAATGGTTTTTCATATCGCAGACATAAACATTCCCGATAGCATCAACAGTAACGCCATGCGGACGGTCGAATAAGGCTTCTTTACCAATACCATCCTTAAAACCAGTAGTATTAGGAATTCCTGCTAAAACAGACACTTGTCCTTTCGAATTAATTTTACGAACTATACTAGTACGGTACTCTGTAATATATATATTTTCTTGAGCATCAACCGCAATGCCCTCTGGTGCCCAAAACGTAGCCTTATCAGCATCACCATCCGTAAAACCTTTTGTGGAACCTGCATATGTAATAAAATTATATTCTCTAGCTTCTTGACAAAGTAAACATTGTATGTATAGCGATAAAAAAAGAATTACTATTTTACTTTTGAGACTAAACATATGTATTAAGCTGATATTTTGATAAATACGACACCATTAGGCTCAATATTTTTGGTTTCTTCTAAGTTTAATGGCTTATTTTCCCATACATTAAATAACGAATTATTTATCATGGGTATATTTACTTTTTTTAATAAAGATTTTAAATTAAGGCTCTTAGGATTTTCTGTTCTATTAAATATTCCAAGCCAACCTTCTTTACTTCCTTTTTTTGGGGTGTACCAAACTTCGATTCCATCATCTTCAATTTCTAAAGTTCCCATAACCCCATTTTGATTACAAGCCAACATTTCTTTGTTAGTTAGAAGAGATAAAGAAAAATTATCTAGGGTAGGTAAATCCCCACCTACCATTAATGGGGAGGCCGCCATAGCACGCATGGTAATGAAGGTAAACATTTGATCTTTGCTTAACTCAGATTGGCGACTCCAACCTTTACCAGATAGTAGAGCAACGTTATCCATTTTTCCTAGAGAAGCTAATTTTTTTACTACTTCATGAGATATATTTAAATTATCTGGTTTTGGTGACATGAGTTGTAATTGTCCAAAAGGTATCATATCCATATCAATCCAAAAACCAGGTTGCTCGCTGCCAGTCCACTTTTTCCAAGCATCAAAACATTGATCAATACCTAATTGTTCATCCCAAATATCTGGAGTTACCCTTAACATATTGGATTTTTTAAACGTACCAATAGCATTAACGTCTACACTTCCACCAGGGCTTAAACTCAAAACCATAGGGCGCTTTGCTTGAGCAACTGCTTTTACCAAGGCTTCTACTTCTTTTGGAAATGGCACTATATCATCAACTTTTAAAAAATCGACACCGTAATCTGCCATTTTATTTACTAAGTTGTTATAAAATTCTTGTGCCCCAGATTTATCTGTATCAACACCATAATTATAATCACACCATTTACAAATACTAGAAGTATCGGCAATATCACGTGCTGAATAAGGTGTGTTTTCAATAGGTGTATCTAATAAATAAGCTTTTCTTGGGATACCTCTCATTAAGTGGACACCGAATTTAAGACCTAATTCATGTGCTCTGTCGGCAATTCTTTTTAGACCATTTGGAAAATATGTTTTAGAAGGCTCAATTAGTCCGAATTTATCAATATTTATATCGGTGGCATGTTTTTCAATTGAAAAATTAGTTCCTTCTTGAAGCTTATATTCGCCAAACCAACCATTATCAATTACAAAAAACTCGTAACCAAAAGGCTTTAATTTTTGTGTCATGGCTTCTAGGTTTTCCATAGCAGCTTCTTCGTGCAGGTAAACGCCATAACTATCAAAACTGTTCCAACCCATAGGTGGTGTTTGAGCTAATAATATGGTTTCATTTTGGCTGGGAGAATCTTTTGATTCGTTCTCTTTTTTCTCTGTTTTACATGCTATTAATGCCACACCAACAAGCGTTAAAAAAGTTAACTTTTTTATCATTATTTATTGTTTTAATTTTATTTCATATAAACCTGCACTATGCATAACTATGGGAGCAAAAAATACACCTTTAAATACGCCTAAATCTTTTTTAGCCCATAAATCTCTTACTTCGTATTCTTTATTATTATCAAGTCCAAGCAAATCAAAAGTTATCTTAATATCAATAGGTTTCAAAGTTTCCCACATATTAAAAAGTGCAAGATATTTGTTTTCAGAATCAACTTTATCGGCTGCCCAAGCTACTATAGCATTTTTGTATTTTATTTGTCGGTTATTTTCGCTTAATAAAGACACATCTAAGGCTTCTTTATTAGTCAATAATTCATAGGTAAGATCGTCCGTTTCTGGCAAATAGCCTCCAATCATTAAAGGGTTATGGGAGATATACCATAACGACAATAAGGTGTATAATTGGTCTTTATTAAAATTAGAGATGCGTTCTCTCGGTCCTTTATAGCTAATTTTTTTTCCAAGTTTTCCAACTGGAAGCATGTCTAAATCTGGCCAAAATCCATCGCCACGATATGCTGTATATTTATTAGCATCTCCAAAAGCCTGTTTGAGCATTTGCCATACATCCCAATAATCGTGACCAGTTCTAGCCATGTGACAGTTATCCTTCAAAGTTTCCCATGGAATTTCTGGACCAGGAACAACGCTTAAAACAATATCACGACCCGATTTTCTAGCGGCTTCGCTTATGGCTAAAAATTCAGATAAAGTAACAATATCATCGGCTTTCACATAATCAACACCCCATTCTGCAAAAAGTTTAAAAACCGAATCATAATATTCTTGGGAACCTGGTTTTGTCATATCTACACCATAAAATCCGTCATACCAATCGCAACCTTTATCTGGTTGTGCAATAGTAGAAGCACCTATATTAGTACCTAAAATAGGCATATTATTTTCTGCTGATTCCCATGGAATACCACGTAACAAATGCAAACCAAATTTTAAGCCTTTAGCATGAATATAATCTGCCAAAGGTTTCATACCCATGCCATTTTTAGAAGAAGGATATTTAATGATATCTGGTAATAATCGTCCGTTTTTATCAAGGGTGTAATTTGGTTTAACAGGTATTTCTTCATGCACAAAAGCCTCGAAATCGCTTGCAATAGCATCTGCAAACCAACCTTGGTCAATTACAACATATTCGTAGCCTAAGTGTTTTAAATGTTCGTCCATATAATCTGCGACTGCTTTTACTTGCGCTTCGGTGGCAGTCCAACCCAAGCAATCCCATGAATTCCAACCCATAGGAGGTTTTTTAGCCAGATCTTTATTAAATTCAGGAATACTAGTTTTTTGAGCAGTAATATCATTTGATGAAATACTACTAATTAAAATAACTAAAGCAACAATTTTAAATTTGATATTTTTTTTCATAATCTTATATTACTGGATACTATCAATAACTATTGTATGTTGTTACATGATTTTTATAACTCTACATTCGTGAGGTTCAACTTTCAGAGTTATTTCTTTTTCAAAAAAGCCTAATTCTTTATGTTGCCAAACATCGCGTACTTTTCCTGATTCTATTTTCAAGTCTTTGAAATCAAGTGTTATTTCAAGGGTTTCGTTATTATCGCGATTTAAAAAACCAACGGCCCAACCACCATCTGCTAAAGGACGAGCCCAAATTTCTTTAACGGAATTTTTATAAATTCTTGAGGCTTGCTTACCAAGAGCGTCTTGGTTAATAGCAATAATTTCTTTATTGAGTAAAATTCTTTTGGTATCTGCATCCATGTTTCTAATATCACAGGTTACCAAGAGAGGTGCTGCTAAAAGGGACCATAATCCCATTTGCGCTTCATACTCGATGGGCGTACAACCACTAGCACCTCTTGCTGAAGATGAAGATCCTTCCCCGTTTAATCCAATTACGAGCATATCAGGGTCATTCCATTTTCCTGGACCCGAAAACACTTCTAAACCTACTTGTCTATCTAATGTTTCCATGATGCCATTATATCCACTACCATATTTACCGTGTTCCCAAGTATCTCTTAAATCCCAAGTAGTTCTCCATACCTGTGCACCTATTTGGCTACCCCATAACCATGGTGATCTTTGTCCCCATTCGCAAAGCGCAAAAACCATATTTCTATTGGTTGCTCTTACGGCTTTGATCATTTTTTCGTAACGTTGTTTGGCAATAAATATATCATTTGGAGCATAACAATAATCGCATTTAATATAATCTACTCCCCAATCAGCATACGTTTGAGCATCTTGTTCTTCAAACCCCAGACTTCCTTCCATTCCTGCACAAGTTTTTTCAGCTATGTCTGTGTAAATTCCAAATTTTAATCCCTTTGAATGCACATAATCTGCCACTACTTTCATACCGTTTGGGAATTTTTCAGGATCTGGTTGTATCATCCCATTTTTGTCACGCTCATCATGCCATAAATCATCTAAAATTATGTATTGATAAACCGCTTCCTTTAAACCGTTTTCCTCCATCGCATCTGCAATTTGTTTTACGATGTCCTCGCTAATATTACCTTCCAATAAATTCCATGAGATAAAACCCATAGGAGGCGTTGGTGCAAGTATTTTTTCTTGGGAGTAGATAGTGCAAACAAACGAAAAGACTATAGAATAAAAAATTAGATTTTTCATGAATATGCTTAAAGCCTTAGTGATACGCTAATTTATCGTTTTCGTTTTTTTTGATGTAGAATTATTGTTCTTAAACCGTCTATTTATTGTTCATGCGGCATTAATGGGGATAATAATTTTAAGTAAATAATTTTGGGCCAAGCTACAAGGCGCTAAAAGGAAGATGACTATTGACTTCAACGTAAGTGTCAAAGCATTTTAAATCTCGGTTATCGATTAGTTTTATTGGTGTCTATCCAAAATATGCAAACTATAAAATCAATTATTTCAATCTAAATATTTCGTTGAGTTCTTTTCCATTATTTGCAATAAATTTATACATCAAGGGACCTTCCGGTAGTTTTGAGATATCTATATCAACGGTATTTATAGATATTCAATCGTAAGCAATATCTGCAATGATAGCCCCCTTAATGACTATAATCCTAATGTTGCTTAACGGAATACGAGTTGAAAAACTAATGCGTAACTCATTTTGAGTTTGTTCAAAACTTACCTTAACATTTTTTTAGTCTCGATTCGATTCCGTTCATAGCCGAATTGTTCGATTCTGGAAGCTTTTTATGACTAGTACAGGAGGTCATCTACATTACTATCAGTATTAAAATAAAATTTTTATTCTTCATAATTTACATACCTTCTGTGTCCATTTCTTTCCCGATTATTCCCCAATATTTCATAAAGAAAACATCTTTACTGTTCCAATATCCATGTTTTTTAAGCATATCTTCTTGAAACTGGTTCAAGGCTTTTAAAGCTTCTGTTTTATCCTGTTCTACATCATCGTTATAGGCTTTCATGTAGGCAATATTTTTTTCTAGCATTACTAAGCCATCCATTAAAAAATCCACGCGTTTTTTTGTAATATCACGCTTAGCATTTTGTTTTGCATCTTGCAAAATACTGTATGCTTCTGAAAGAACGTCATCAGTATAGATAAAGGGCAGTGTTTTCCAATGACCTTTCAAGGGATGCATTCGCTCTCCAAAATGTTTTAGACTCATTTGTTCGTATAGTCCGTTTTCGACAGGCCAAATACTTCCACCCGCAGGAATATTATATCCTACTTTTTCATGAAATTCCTCCCAATATTCCAAATATTGTTTTATTTGAGGAGCAGCCTCTTCGAAAGCACTGGTATACTCAGCGATAATAAGAGTGCTATTCAAGTCTGGTCTAGAAACCAATCTTCCCAAAAGGTAATAATATGGCCCTTGTGTTGCCCAATATTCGTGGAAGCAATCCATATCAATAAGTGCCATGTTATGTTCTCGTGCTTGTTCTACATAACTACCCACTTTTGTCAGTGGTAGGTGTGGCGCTGAAGCCCCCATGTACAACCAATTTGGTCTCAATCCTATTTCTGAAATTCCAGCCTCTATCCACTCTTTCCAGCTTGTAAAATCCATACTGTGCACCATTTCTCCAACAATACCAGGTTCTAATTTTACTAATTTTGGCGCATCGCGGTAAGCAGAATAGAGAAAAACTCCAACTTTTGCATTTTGATTGAATTGTCTCATTTGGGTGACAACCGTATTCCAAAACCAAGCATAACGCCCTGTTAGCGAAATATTATCTTTCTTATCCCATACTTGTTCTTTGGTAAATTTTTTACCTCCGTATTTTTCATCTAATGCCATGCACCTGTCACAGGTGCAAAATCCATTTCCATCATTTGGTGTGATGTCCCAGAAATCTGGTGAACCTGCTGATTGCCATCGTTTTATAATTTCTTCGGCAACCTCAGGATTGCTAATGCATAATTTATAGAACTTATCCCTACCCCTATACAACTCAACGGAACCTTCTGGGTTTTTTGCAAGAAGTTCAGGACGTGTTTCGTTAAATTCTCCCCACCAATCGCCGTTATCAGCCGATTTTCTAAAGGAATGTTGAAAATGGTACAGTTTCCGCTGACCTGAAAATTGGTGGTAGGCCAGCCAATCTAAATTATCCTTATTCGTTTCTACAGGATTAAATGTTCTACGAACGAGGGGTTGTTTCTTTTTGATTTCAAATTCAGGAATCTTAAAATCTGATTGTTCAGGAATATACGTTCCTAAATCGCCTGGCCATAACCATTTTACGCCCAAATATTCATCTAAAAGATATCCAAAAGCCCATTGTGTAACTCTTGATTTCTCTGAAGCATGGTCACTCCAAATATTACCGGGTTTAACTGCCGGAATTAAATCTTCGGCTAAAATTATAACTCTATTTTTTTTCGCTTTGATAAAAAATTCCTCTTCTTCAATAGCATTTTGGGAATAGCCAAGCTCTTGTGTAAGACTACTAGGGCCAACAATAATTTTCACTTTACCTTTATCAATCTTTTTACTTTCGCTTATGGTTACTACTGGAATACGAGCTCCAGTTGCAAGTTCAACTGTTTTTAAAAAATTTTCAATTGCGTCAATCTGAAGTTGAGTTGGCGTATCGGGTTTAACAATTACAACCTTTGACTTTTTATTCTGAACTAAGAAAAATGTGCTTTCTTTTTGAGAACTACATGATACTGCACACATCATCAATAGGACAATGAGAGATCTAAATAGCTTTAATTTAAAAAATGCAGTAGTACTGGAACGCGTCATATCTTAATTTTTAAAGTGTCTAAGGTTATACTTTGCAACATCGCCGGCAAAATGATGGATTTCATTCTCTTGGACTTTCTATCAGTAAAATTTATTGTGTAATCCCCACGAGAATGTAACTTAGGCTGCATCGTATTTCCAAGCATCGGAAGTGCCATCACCAATTGATTATTACTATCAAGTATTTCAATAAATACATCAGTCGAATTTAAAATTTCTAAAAAAGGCAATCTATACGCCAAATCATGACCGAAATTATCCAGTTGAGATACTGTAAATGGCCAACCCTCAAAATGAATTATATCTCCACTACTATCCGGTAAAAAACGAATGGCATCTGAAGTAATTGTTCGTTTTGAAGTGTCAAAAGTGATCAAACCAAAACCTGAAGCCCTTTTCTGTGCTACCTTATATCTATTCGTATCTCGGCTATCGTCAGTTGGATTACCGACTGCTTCAACATAGAAATAATTGCCAAAAATGTCTGTATAGTTGCCTGTATTTTTATTATTTGAATCTTTCCGACCTGTGAAAGGTATAGTCTCTAAATCGGGTTGAAAACGTCTTTCGTAGCCTACCGATATCGATGGTGTACAAAAAGCCCATCCAGCATCACGTGGTACATCGAGACCATATTGTTCTAAAATGGTCAAGTGCTGGTCGCCACATATATGAAATGCAGCTGCCTTACGAATAACTTTAAGCGCTTTATCTCTGCCTATTTTAGGCCATCCACCAGAATCTAAATCACCTTTCAAAAACATTCTATCGGCACCATGGTGTGTGGCAGAATTTGAAAATATGGTTTGGCTTAACAAGCATTTCATTTCTGCTCCTTCCCAATCTTTTACCCAATGTTCTAAAAAAGAAAGTTGTCGCTTTCCTAATAATTCCAAATTAGGTTTGCTTAGGATGGAAGAATCCTCAAGTTCAAATTTCAAATGATCTTTCCTTCCTTCCCAAAAAGCTACTTCCGCAGGTGCCGATTTAAACGTACGATCGGCTACAATCGCAAAACTTACACCCCCGTAAAGTAAATCCGTATAATATACTGGAATATCATTGTTCATAGGTGAAGCATCAAAAGGATCAGGCAGATGACTACAATTTGTTTTCATCACAACATCGATCATTCCCAAAGGCTGTACAAAACCACCTAAATCGTCTTGACCTTTTTTCCAATCTTCTAATTTTATGGTCTTTCCGTTCTCTCCCCATAAATTCCCTTGATACATTTCGTGGTCGTCAGTAATACAAATAGTAGGTCTATTTTTTAAAACATCCTTAAAAGCCCAACCGTACATATACCAGCGACTTAAATAATTGAGTATAGAGCGCTCCTCGTTATCTCTGATGATAGGAAAACCACCGTTCTGTTCATAAATCTGGTCGCCAGAAAAAAACAGCAAATCAGGGTTCTTTTCAACTAATGTTTCAACTAAGGGCCTGTAGGGGTAGGCTTGGTACTGCTGACAGGTTAAACCGGCAACAGTTAATTCTTTATTTTTAGGTTCTTTATTAATTATTCCATTTAGGTGATGTTTTATGGAAGTACCATCTGTATATCGCATATTATACATCAAGCGATATGGATGATCTTTGGTACTATCCCAATCTAGCATCTTAAATACGGCTAAATTCGTTTTATCCTCAATTGTTGCCGTTTCTATTGTTTTAAAGCTTTCGCCATCCCTAATTTGAAACTGCACTTCTTTGGTATCATTTTTACCTAAAGGTGGCATTTGTACCGACATTTTCATCGTATTTCTACTTAACGTGTACATATTGAAAAGTAAAGGACCAAAAGTGTTTTCCTTTCGCTGTTCCATCATGGTACCTTTAATCTGAATGTCATCGAACCAAAAAGAAGCTGCGCTATTCTTTTCAATATCCTTGCTGAAATTGGTCACTAAATTAATGATACCATTCAAGGATGCAATACTATCGGTTAATTTTGCAGTTCTATTGTTTTCATCCTGTACCTCAATAGACAACTCAAAACTGGTTGTTTTTTTAGCTGCCTCTATAGAGAAATTGAAATCATGTAGACTAAAATTATCAGGTAAATCGATAGTTTTATCATCAATAAACAAATAACCTGTTACATCAATCCCAACTTTTATTCCCCTACCATAAAAACAAAGCGAACGAATATCATTGTCTGTGCTATCCTGCAAGCCTAACTCAAAACCTACGCTTCCATTTTTAGCGTCTTTATCCATGATACCAATCCTAGCACTTAAATCTAGTTCTCCTTTATTGATAAGCCACGGCCTCAATAAATTAACCCTAGCATTTTTTTGAACTCCAACACTTTCTAGTCTACCATCTTTTACTTGCCAATCTTCCAAGGGCATAGCAAAAAAATCTTCCCCTATCCACACCCGATTATCTATTTTATCAAAATTGTAGCTTAGCAAAGATATTTCTCTTTCGGAAGTATGGCATGATAATAGCAGTCCGCTAAAAATTATGGTAACCAGCGAAAAAAATACTTTTATTTTTTTTAATATGTTCATTTACTGGTTTTAATCAAGAGGTGTCTTTTCAAAATCTGTTTCATTCACCCAACCTGCTTCTACTTTTTCGCCGTTCATGTACCGATTGTAAAAGTTTTTAACTTTACCTGAATATGGATAGTTTTCAAAAATTTCACCGTTTCCGTTTACTCTTGGATCGCTTTGTTCTGTTAAAACCATGACTAATTTATCATGAAGATTTTCTTTTATTGACTTAAAATCTTCAACGTATGCTAAATTTGTTAGACACAATGGATCATTTATACGATTGAATAATTCTTCAGAAGGTCGTTTTCCAAAGTTTTGATGCCATAAGATGGTATCTTGTCCTGAACGTCTTAAATCTAGTAATTGTGTTTTGGTAGGCGAACCATCGGTATTTAAGTAACCCGTTTCAGGATTTCCAGCTGGCCAACGCTTTGGTTCGTAATTTTTAATATAAATATAGTCGCCTTTTACTATTCCTCTAATGGGATAGCCTTGATCGTTCGGTCTCCCTACATCGTGTCTTTCCTTACCAAAAACAACAAATCCATTATCGTGTTTTGCATCAAACTTATTTGCATCAAATATGGGTTTTAGACTTCTTCCTGGTGTAGGTTTTAATGGTGTTTCCTCCCATTTTAAACCAGCCAAATCTATAAATGTGGGTGCGAAATCGATGAAACTTACGAAGTCATCAATTTTTCTCCCAGATTCTTTTATCCCATTAGGCCACATTATCGCTAAAGGTAAATGGTTGGAAAGTTCATATTCTTGACCTTTGATTCTAGGGAAAGGCATACCATTATCCGCGGTAATTACTATGATAGTATTATCAAGTTGTCCTTTTGATTCTAAGAGCTTAATCATTTTCATTAAATGGGAATCAAAGTATTCAATTTCATAAGCATAGTCTAGCATATCGGTTCGGATAGTGTCATTATCTGGCCAAAATTCAGGAACTTTATCGATATCGGAGAGTGATTTACCGCCTTTGGTCAAACTACTTCCAAATTCATATTCTCTGTGCGGTTCATGTCCACCATACCAAAAAACCCATGGTTCATCTGCGGGGCTCTGTCTTATAAATTCTTTGAAATTTGCGCTATAATCTGTAGCTGAACTTTTTGTAGTAGGTGGCTCTGTAGTAATGTCAGAAAATTTAGAACCTGTTAATTCTCGAGCAACACCATTAACTTCTCCAGAATTACCTGGACCCCAACCTTTTCCTGTATATCCTGAAAAGTATCCGTTTTGAGCTAATACCTCATGATAGGTACTAAATTTTGAAGGAAAATCCGGGGAATGGTTTGCAGCCTCTTCCAACTGCCAAGAATTTCTACCTGTAAGGATACTAGATCTAGATGGCGCACATTTTGCATTAGGGGTATAGGCATTTAGAAACAATAGGCCTTGTGAAGCAACCCTATCAAAGGCAGGTGTTTTCACCCAAGAAGTGCCATAAGCTCCCATATGCGGAAAGGAAGCATCATCAGCAATACAAAAGAGAATATTTGGTTTTTTATAGACCTTGTTTTCTACAGAAGTATTGGATTTTTGATCTTCTTTACAGGAATAACTCACTACAGTAAGAAGACACGCAACAAAAAATAAATATTTGCTTTTCATAGTATTTAGTTTGAATCCCTTAAATAATAACACTCTAATGAATTTATGCTTTTTAAATTTCATTGGTCATTTGATATAAATCCATTCTTAATCCTGATTATCCTTTTTCGACTTTTTTGATTCCATCGTATTTTTTTTAGGTAGGTATTTTTTAAAATTTGATATGACTTGAGCGTATTTAGGATCACTCGCTAAATTAATAAAGCCCATAGGATCATTACTTAAATCGTAAAGCTCTTTAGATTTATCTTTATATTGAATATACCGAAATTTTTCATCTCTTAGAGAATGGTTTTTGAAACCCATAGTTGTCAAGGAAGGCATCTCCCATTCCGCATTAGGATCAATAAGCAACGGAACGAAGCTTACTCCCTCATTCGTTTCATTTTTAGGGAGATTACATAACTCTGTAATAGTAGGGTACAGGTCTATTAAATTTACAGGTCGTAAACTTCTACTATTCGGAATGGTAACACCTGGCACTTTGATAATAAAAGGTACTCTGGTAGCTTCTTCCCACAAAGTAGCTTTTCTATATCTCAATTTTTCACCCAGATGCCAACCGTGATCACCCCAAACAATAACAATAGTATTATCTTTAAATGGACTTACTTCCAATGCATTTAAAATTCTACCTACACAGAAATCTGCATAATTAATTGCCGCCAAATACGCTTGTACCAATTCCTTTTCTTTGCCGACTTTTTTTATTACGTAATATTCATTTGAAGAGCCAGGACTTACTTTTGGAATATCATTAAAATCATCTAGTTTTACCTCAGGTAACACAATATTTTCTAGCGAAAATTTATCAAAAAATTGTTTGGGAACTTCCCATTTTAAATGCGGTTTTGAAATACCTAAAGCCATAAAAAAAGGCTTGTTGTGAGTTTGTTTTTTTAATTGCTCCGCACCCCATTCCATGGTAAGATAGTCTAAGGTTGTCTCTGGAATACCGTCAGTTGGGTACCAATCCATATTAGCTTTAATTTCACCAACAGGAATACCATTAGCCAAAAATCCTTTTTCTTTATTAATTTTACCGTAATTACCTGTTACTTCCCGATATTCTTGCCATGATCCAACATCAGCCCAGGGTCCGTTCGGGTTGTGGAAAATTTTTCCGGATGAAATGGTTTTATAGTTGAAGTCTGCAAGATACTGTGGTATCGTTTTCGCATCTTTCAAGATTTCTGAATCCCTGAAAAAGTTTTTATTTCCATAAACGCCCGAGGTACTAGGTCTTATCCCCGTCATAATGGAGGATCTAGAAGGATTACAAACGGAAGCTGGACATTGTGCATTTTCAAAAACCAGAGCTTCAGAGGCCAATTTGTCTAAATTAGGAGTCAAAGTTTGAGGGTGGCCACCTAAAAACCCAGTCCAGTCGTTAAGGTCGTCTATTGCAATAAAAAGTATATTATATTGCTTTTTTTCTGTTACTTCTTGTCCCCATCCAGATTGGATGAAAATAAATAAAAGGGAAATAAAAGATAGTACTTTCATGTTATCGATATTTTTTAACTTCAAACCTACTTTAATAGGTCTAAAATAGTTCTTATTTTCAGAGGAACTGAACTACAATCAGTCCCCTATACAATTTTCAAAATGTATTTTTTGCAAATCAATATTACCTTCTAAAGTCCAATTTTTAAAATCAGCCATTAATTTTCCATTACTTTTAACACAATTAAAAATTATATTTTCGGGCGGATTTGACCCTTTACCAATAAACCTGTTTTTATATAAAAAATCACTTTTAATATCTATGTTCTTAAAGATGATGTTTGTAAATTCAAAATTTTTAGAATTTGGCATCCTAAGGCTCGGGTTTTGTTGTAATAAAAATACTGGACTTTCCGGTAGATCATCTTCAATCCTAATATCCTCTAAAATAATATTCTCTATAATTTCATTTTCCCCTAAACCTCTAAGATTAAATACTCCTCCTCCAATATAAGTTTCCCATTTAGATTCTATTTTACTATTAAATCTGCTACGAACGTAAATTACATCAGAATTAGAAACATGTACATTTCCTCCTCCACCATTAGCTGTAAAAATAAAGGAAGACCCATTGAAATCGTTCCAAGTTGTTATTCTTCTAAACTCTACTCCGTCCATGCCACTAGCAATATATACTGAATCATCTTGGGTTCTTAGAAAGCAATCCTCAACTAATCCGCTACCTATAATATGTATGCCATCCCCATTGGCTCTCCAACCGAGAATTTTAACTTTGCTTATATAAACTCCTTTGTATTTGTCTAATCCACCGATATTTAAAGCATGGTGAGAGGGATCTTCAATAGTGATGCCAACAATACTAACATTGGAAGAATTTAATAGATCAATTGGACTATGCTGAAATTTAGTTTTTCCATCGGGTAAAAATCGTTTTATATGGTTTGTCGATAAAATCCCATAACCATAAATTTTAACATCTTCAAGTAGCTCATCATTCAGGGTTCTTTCTTCAAAAGTTCCTTTAACATAAGCACCATTATCCAAAAAATACTTCACGCCACTTTTTAACTTGTACTCGATTCCAATGTCATGCAAACCCTTGGAAAAAACTAAGGTTTGACCTTTTTTTAAATCACTATCTTTTGGAATTGACTCTCCAGACTGCACTGTGACAATGCCCTCACTGGGAAGATTTATAAATGGATTTGCAAATAAGCCTAACGCATTCTTTGTATTTGCCAATCCATTTTCAATTGGCACTACTGAAATATAACTCGACTTTAAATATGGTGTTGTTGGTTTTGGAAAACGTAAAATTGCTTCTCGATAGCCTTCATCTCCTATACTATAAGAAACCGTAATATTTTTCTTAGTAGGTCTTATTTCAAAATCTGGAACATCTTTATTAGGCAATGCTACGTTTATATAAACTTCAGTATCTTCAAATTCAAAATTTACATAAGAAAACTTATAGTCAGCTACGTAGAAGTTAGACCCCCATTCAGCATTTTTTGGTCTTGCTTCAGTGTAATGCACGTGAGCTGTAGTAAATATTTTATTATTAAATGTACTTATTGCTACTTTGTATTCCATTGATTGAGGAATATCACTAATAGGGCTTAAAACATTTATTTTACCTTGTGCTGGTAAATGTGTGTGGCAAAAAATAATAAAAATCGCAGGAACCAAACAAATTTTAACTAACTCAACAAACTTTACTAAATGTTCCCACGATTTCATAAATTCTATTTTTTAATTATAGTAATTATTTGATACTGGATATTTTTCTGACTCTAATTTTCCTAATGGAAATAACGGACTTACTACATGTTCACTTTCCATTATCTTAGCAATTTTTTGAACTATTTCATGGTTCTTACTTGCAACGTCATGCTGTTCTTTAACATCTTGTGATAAGTCAAAAAGTGCAATAGGTGCATCCGGATTTTCGAGCAAGTTCAGACGAATACCTTTCCATTTTCCCATACGAACAGCCTGCTTGTGACCTCTTTCTGAAAATTCCCAATACAAAAATTCATGTTTTTCTTGTTTAGCTGATTCATTTAATAGTGTAGGAACCATAGAAATACCATCTAAATCATCTGGAACTTGCATATCAGCTAGTTCAGTAAAAGTAGGTGCCATATCGTAAAATGCCGAAATCAAGTCTGACTCTGATCCCGCTAAGATTTTACCTTTCCAATAGGCTATTAGTGGCACTCTAATTCCACCATCATAAAAATCTCTTTTATAACCACTAAAATCTCCACTACTTTTGAAAAAATCGGGATCCGCTCCACCCTCTTGATGCGGACCGTTGTCACTACTAAAAAGAATTAGTGTGTTTTCTGAAATTCCTAATTCTTCAACCAGATTTCTAATTTGACCAACATACATATCTACACGGCTTACCATTGCAGCAAAATGTGCTTTAGGATGGTTTTGAGAGGTATATTCTCTAACACTAAAATCTTTATCTCCATAATCGGAACCTGCTTTAGGATTCAAAAAAGGAGTTTCCTCAAATTTCCCTAGATATTTCGCCAAAAGAGAATCTTTTGGTGCTAAAATTTCTGCATGTGGTTGTACTATAGGTACAAATGCAAAGAAAGACTTGTCTTTGTTTGATCTAATGAATTTTAACGCTTCTTCATGAATTTGGTCTGGCGCATAAATTTCTTGATTGGTAAAATCATTACCCTCAAGAATTATTTTTTCCGAATTATGATATAAGTGTTTTGGATAATATCGGTGCGCTTCGCGTTGACAATTGTAACCGTAAAACAAATCAAAACCTTGCGCATTTGGATCGCCAGTAGTCCCTACCATACCCAATCCCCATTTACCAAAAGCTCCTGTGGTATACCCAGCACTTTTGAGCATTTCGGCCATGGTATAGGCATCATCTGGCAAAGGTGCTTGACCTTCTCCTAGCTTAGATTCTCGATTTCCCCTTATTAATGTATGCCCGGTATGTAAGCCCGTCATTAATACCGATCGTGAAGGGGCACAAACTGTACTTCCTGAGTAATGGTTGGTAAATCTCATTCCATCTTTGGCTAGTTTATCCAAATTTGGAGTTTCAATCCTTGTTTGGCCATAAGCACCAATATCCCCATAACCAAGATCATCAGCTAATATGTAAATGATATTAGGTTTTTGTTTGCTTACCAATTTTTCCTTTATGGTGTCTTTTTTATTTTCTTTACAAGAGATTAAAAAAAACAATGTGAGGAAAAATAAAATTTTTGAAATTGTTATAGTTTGTAACTTCATACTTAAGATTGATATTTTATAAAATGAAAAATTATTGCCATTTATAATTTAGCGGGGTTTCTTCTTTTAATGCTGGACCGTAATCTACATTCTGATACTCCAGCATTTTGTATTTAACCTTTACTATGGTATAAAAATTTTCAAAAGATGGTCTTTCTGCCAAACTCCACATCTGCTCAGCTAAAGCATAAATCCTAGGGAACACTTTGCGGTCTGCCATATATTGTTGACCATTAAAATCTCCCCATAAAGACGCACTCATTCCCATAACCAAGGGGTGTGGATTTTTAATGTCCGATGGGTTTTCCTCGTAAGCCTGTTTCATGTCAAAAGTTCTGTTTTCATTACAGCCAGCCCAAAGGGTTACTGGAAAAAAAAGATATGTGTAATAGTTGGTAGAAGCAATGACTGGAATATCATTTTTGATAGACCAATCGAGTCCATCTGTTCCATCACTTCTATAATTCCACCATTGTATGACGCAATTATCTGGCAATACTGAATTTTCATCTATCAAAACATCATTCCAGAAAATGACTTTTTTACTTTTCGATTTTGCGTAATTTGCTAACCGCTTTGAAAAGTAAAGTTGTAATTCTGCTTCATTATTCAACTTAAGCGTCTTTATTGCTTTTTGACAATGAGAACATTTCGCCCAATGGTCTTTAGATGCTTCATCACCACCCAAGTGAATATAATTTGAGGGAAAAAGCTGAAAAACTTCATCCATTATATTTTCAATAAAAGTGTAAGCCGATTCTTTTCCTGCACAAAAAATATAAGGAGAATGTACTTTGTATGTGGTATTATCTGGAACTTGACTTAAGCAACTATTTTTAGGATAAGCAGCAATTGCTGCATTTGAATGTCCAGGAACATCTATTTCTGGCACAACCTCAATATTTAAGATTGAGGCGTATTCAATTATTTCCTTAATTTCTTCTTGAGTATAAAAGCCTTGCTGTTCATTTCCTTTAGTAACATGAGCACCAACCTCTGTTAACCTTGGATATTGTTTAATTTCAATCCGCCAACCATCATTCTCCGTTAAATGCCAATGAAAAATATTCATTTTTAATAGCGCCATTTGATTCAAGTATTTTTTTATAAAAGAAAGACTATGATATTGTCTGCCAGAATCTAGCATAAAGCTTCTCCATGCATACTTTGGTTCGTCTTTTATCGATAAAGCTGGAATAACTACTCTACCAAACTCTTTAAATTCATACACTAATTGAACTAAAGTGGTCATGGCATTCAATACGCCTTTTTCATTCCTAGCTTCCAGAAGCACACCATTTTCTTGAACATTTAATTGATATCCTTCTTCTCCAAATTTTAAGGCTTTGTTTATTACTATTTCAATTGAAGGAACTCCGGATTTATAAGTTGAAGAAGTCAGCTGTGTAGCAAATTCTATCTGATCCTTAAGATACTTTACTTTTTTATCTAAGTTATCTTCAACATCAGTTTTAACGTCATATTCATTTTCTAAAACAAAATTTCCCTTGTCTAAAATAATTTCTTTAGGACTAGGTATTATTTGCTGTCCACTCAAAATAGCAGTCACAAAAATGAACAATAGAAATACTAAACCATTATATAATTTAATTTTCACCATCATACGTCAAACTATTTTAAGTAGGCAGTAGTCCAAAGTTTACATCTTTGACTATGCCTAAACATTATCGAAGTATACTATTTTTTCAAAAAAATCCAGTATTTACATCTTTTCAAAATAAGGTAAGCGCTCTAAGGGTACATCAATTGTATATTTTTTAGGTCCTTTAAAAACCTTTCCTTGTTCGTCTTTCCATTTGCCTTTTGGTATTAATACGGTTCTTGAACGTTGATTTTTTTCTATTATAGGAGTCACCATCAAATCGGTACCCAACATAAACTGATCTTTCACCATTTCATAGCCATCATTAGGAAAATTATACGCTAATGACCTTGCAATAGGTTCTCCTGAAACTGAGGATTCTTTTGCCATTTCGATAATCCTATCACCATATTTAGAATGTAACAAAGCCATTTCTCTGCAAATTTTTTCGTTATTTTCATTTAAAACACGCCACGGAGCAACAGAAAATTGCATCATCGGCATTAAAGCATGTACTTGAGCTGACCTTACAATTAGCTCTTCGTCAATAATAGCCCCTTTAAGAAAAGAAGTGTAAGCCCCACCGCCAATCATATCTGGACATGTATAAGCGTAACCCATAAGTCCTTGGCCAATTATACCAGGTATAAGCTCATGAAGATCTTGCCATTTATGATGTTTATCTCTTAATCTTTGTGCTAAGGGCAATCCTGCCATTTTCCAAGAAGCTCTATATTCATTTAGAGGATATTTTAGCCCAGCTTTGGCAAAATATTCTGTATGTTCGTTAGGTGTAGAGGGAATGAAAGACACAACATCCCCAGTATAAAAACCAGAGTCACCTGCATCTAATTTAAAACCATCAACACCATATTCATCGACTAAATATTGCATTTTTTCATCAAACCATTTTTGACTTTTGGGATTGCTCAAATCCAATAAACCACTAGCCCCATTCCACCAACGAACTATGGCAGCCTTACTTTGTGTATTTGCCCAAAGTATTTCTTGTGTTTTATCTTTATCCAATAATAACATGCCCTCGGCCGTTAAATATCTAAACTCATCAGAGTCTGCTGAAATAAAAGGACAAATCCACAACATGACTTTAAAACCAAGATCATGAAGTTCCTTTATCATGGCTTTTGGATTTTTAAACCTTCTCGCTGAAAATTCCCAATCCCCATAATCCTCTTGCCAATTATCATCGATCATCAAAACACCAGGAGGGTAACCTTTGTCTATAATTGCTCTGGCATAGTTTAAAATATCTTCTTCATTTTGATTATAAATGAGTTCAATCCATGTATTGTACTGTGGTTCTTTGAACATAAATGGATCAGGAATTTTTCCATTTGATGGAAAAAATTTTTGACTCACAAATTTGAATACTTCAGGAAGATTTTCTCCTTCTTTGCCACAAGACAATTTGCCATAATTTGAGGTTATTTTTATAGAATCGTTAATTACCTCATAACTAAAAGGCTCTTCACTCCATACATATCGTCCTTTATTAGAAATTAATAGAGGTTGTGCTTGGTTACCTGCATTATTGCCATAAAGATTTCTAGATATATCTTGCGCTTTACCATAAGGCATTAAGTGACCGTCAAAACTTAAACCTCCCCACCACAACTCACCAGGCAAAAGTTTAGCTTCATACTCAGGTGAAGCAGTTATATCCATTTGTGCATTGACATTCAATTGTAATAAAATTATTGCTAAAAAATTGAGCAATAGAAACGAAGCACTATATTTATTTTTTCTCATTCGCATTTAATTACTTAAATTATTTGATTAGTAATTTAAGTGTTCAAGATTTAATTTACTGTTATATTTAGTTCTACGGTTTCACGACTATAATTATAATCACTACTTGATGCAGTAGCGTTATCTTTAGCGCCATTCCCTGAATAATTTTTCTCACTAAGGTCACTTCCAATTACGGTAACCAAATATGTTCCAGGAACGGTATAAACATATGTGAATTCTTTAAAATTGCGATTTATTGGAAATCCAGTAGAAAAACCACCGTCTGGAGCTAAAAACTCACTTAAATTTGTAAAATTATCCATTATAAGATCCCATGAACCGAAAGCATCAATACCTGGTAAAATTAGTGAAATTTGAAACTTTGCATTTTCAGCATTAGTAAATTCAATATCTGCAATTTGATTAGTGATTGCTGCAATGGCAGCATCGGCATCGATAATAACCAAATCATTATTTGTCGGATCAACGGTTAAATTATGGCTTGCAATATCTGTTCTTAGTTGGGCCTCAAATGAAGTAATGGCCTTGGGATCAAGAACTACAATTTCGTTATCGATATCTTTTCCTTCGGTTACTACAGCAAAACTCTTTGCGAATTCATGACCTTCATCACCAGTATAAATGGCATAATTTTCAGCGTTTCCTTGTACAAAAAATATGATTTGCTCTCCCACATTAACGGTTGTTGCACTTGCTGATGCTGATAATTCAACATCAACGGCATCTTTTTCACAACTAGCTACTAATATTGCTATTGTTATCATTAATATTTTAAGTATTGATTTCATAATATCAGTTTTAATATGTTCTATAGTTATTTAAAGCTTAGTAGCCTGGATTTTGTTTTAGTTTGGGGTTTGCTCTTATATCTGCATTCGGTATTGGCATTAAAAAATGACGCGAACTAATATTGCCCATAATTTCTTCCCAATCACTTTCTATGGCAGTTCTAGGTTCTGGAATTACTGTACCCAATAATTCTAGTCTTTCTATTAAAGTACCCCAACGTACCAAATCGAACCACCTTTTAAATTCTCCACCAAGTTCAATAGCGCGTTCATCCATGATATAATCCATAATTGCCGTGTAGTCAGGATAATCTGCTGCTGAAATGTCTGGAAGAATAGTATCATCAGCATATAAGTTTCTTGGCAGAATATCTTCCCAAACTTCTATTTCTCCTTCATTTCTATTTCGAGCTCTTTCACGCAATTGATTTAATAACATAAATACCTCTGCGTTTGGCCCATTATTTATTTCTACTAAAGCCTCGGCACGTATTAATAAAACTTCAGCATACCTAAAAACAGGCCAGTGCGTTGGTCTAAAATCTGGGTTATAATTAGGATCTTTGACAGGGAATGCTCTAAACTTTCCTATTTTCCACGGTTGCCCATTCATTTCTGGAAAATTTGTACGCAAATTTCCTGGGCCAACAACTCTATGGTGCGGCGCAGACCATTGCCTCCTAACTAAATCCGTATCATCAAACATAGTATGATAAAATTGAGTGGCTTGTACGTTTGGAAAACTACCGCCAAATGAAGAATTACCCATAAGACCCATATTTTGTCCTACAGAACCTGGATTATCATCCACTGGCTCTGAAGTAAAGGCTACATCAAAAATAATTTCATTATTATTCTTATTAGTAGGTAAAAAAGCATCTGGATAGTAAGGCACTAAATTATACAGCCCTGAATTGATAACATCTTGTGCTAAATTTGCAGCTTGCGTAAAATGCCCTGAGCCACTCCCCAAACCGTCTCTTTTTTCCATACTCCCCATGGTCAAATAAACTTTTGATAGGGCGGTTTGTGCAGCTCCTTGTGTAGCCCTACCTGTTTCTGTTTTTCCTCTTAACGGTAAATTGGCAATACAAAAATTCAAATCTTTTATGATTTGCTCATATACTTGTTCTGTTGTAGCTTGTTCAACCTCTAGCTCTTCTTGAGCTAATGAACTTGTTTCTGTTAGTAATAAAGGTACATTAGCAAACAACCGAACCAATCTAAAATAATAAATGGCTCTAATATAGGTAGCCTCAGCAATTAATCTTGCCTTTTCAGTTTCATTCATATCAACTCGCGGCACATTGTTAATTGCTGAGTTTGCGGTATTAATACCTCTGTAGGCACCTTCCCAAATATTTTGTACAAATTCTACATTATCACCATTAAAGGTATAATTGGCCATTCCACCTTGAGTTCTAAACGGTGCTACCTTGGTAACATCAGTTGTAATCCAAAGTGCGTGAAAATAAAATGAAAAATCCTGCATGGTATCGTAGGCTGCGATTACAGCTGCGTTAGCATCAGTAGAATTTTTATAAAAATTAGAAGGTGAAGCGAATGATTTTGGCACTTCATCTAAGTAATTTTCACACGAAAAAGTAGTAAAAATCAATGAAAAAATCAGTATTTTATTTAGTATAGTTTTCATATATATATATTTAAAATGTAACAGTTAAACCTAAAGTATATACAGTTGCCCTTGGATACGCCCCTAAATCAACGCCTGGGCCTACTTGAGCAGCAGTTCCGAAACCAGTATTTACTTCTGGATCAAACCAGCTGTATCTTGTAAACATTAACGGATTATTAACACGCGTGTAAACTCGAAAATTTGAAATCCCAAGTTTGTCTAATGTTTGTTGTGGTAACTTATAACCTAACGTCACAAAATCCAATTTCAAAAAGGAGCCGTCTTCAACATACGAGCTTCTCATATAATTTAAATAGGTATTCGGTACCCTTCCATGAAATGTACCATTCGGGTTCGATGGTGTCCAAGCGTTTTCAGCCATAGAATATAGCGTATTCCAGGAACCTTGGTATATCTGTTCTACAAAGGGTAGGTTAGCGTTGATAACATCATTACCATAGCTCCATCTCCAGAAAAAGTTAAGGTCCCAATTTTTATACACTAAATTGTTACTCAGGCCCCCGATAAATTCTGGCGATGTATTCGCAATAGGTGCTTGATCATTAGTAGTGATGACACCATCACCATCTAAATCCTTGAATTTAACATTTCCTGGCACAGTCTCTAAAAACGGATTATTGGGACTATTGGCTATCTCTGTTGCGTTATTATACACTTCATCTTCCACATAACCATAGAAAACACCTATTTGCTCACCTACTCTAACAATTACCTCCTCATTAACTCTTTGGTAAAAACCTCTCGAGAAGAAAAACTCACTTTTCTCACCTAAATCTAAAACTTCAGCACGGTTAAACGATAGTGTAAAATTACTTGTCCAAGAAAAATTATCAGTCTTTACGTTTACTGTATTTAATGAAAATTCTAATCCTTTATTACTTAAAGAGCCAACATTTTGCAATGCAGTAGTAAATCCAGATGTGAAGGGTAATTGCACATCTAATAATAAATCTGTAGTTTCTTTGTAATATGCCTCTGCTGAAAAAGCTATTCTATTTTTAAACAACTGAAGATCTAAACCAAGATTGTATTGTGCTGTTTCTTCCCATTTTAGGTCTGGGTTGGCTACTGACCCTGGTGAAAAACCAGAAATAATACCACTTCCTCCAAACGGATATTTAGCAGTGTTTAATCTCGCCAATGCACTATAATTAGGAATCTGATTATTTCCTGTAACACCAAAAGAAGCTCTAAGTTTTAATAGATTGATATTTTCTACATTCTTCAAGAATTTTTCATTTGACAAGGTCCAAGCAAGTGCTGCTGAAGGGAAAAAACCAAATTTATTATCAGCTCCAAATCTTGAAGAGCCATCCGCCCGATAAGATAAAGTAAGAAAATATTTTCCTGCATACGAATAATTTACCCGCCCCAAATAAGATACCAATTTATCCTCATCAAAAATATTCGAAGGAATTAAAGCTACAGCAGCCGAAGACAAATCGTAAATCCCCCTAGAATCGTCATCAAAATTTTGAACTTCTGTTTGAAAAGCTGTAGAAGAATTATCACGTGTTTCAAACACAGCAGTTACATCTAATCTATGCTTATTAAATGAATTATTATAATTTAGTCGTGATTGAAATACACCATTATCACTATTTTGTTTTCTAAATAGTACCTCGCCGCCTGAACTCAATCCTTGTAAGACGGAAGAGGGATAAAATCTAAATTGATTTCTTACAAATTTATTAAAACCATAACTAGTGTAAAATTTTAAATTTTTAGTAATATCGTACTCAAAAAATGCGTTGGCTATAGTTCGGGTTGTTTCATAACCCTGATCTACTTCATTAATATAAGTAATTAGATTATCATTATTCGATTCAAAATCCGCAGCATCAACATCCACATTTCCGATATCATAATCAAGAGGTATAAATGGATTTGTTTGTATGGCTTTTCTAAATATAGAATTCAAACTATAATCGCTAATAGCACCGTCCATTTTTGAAGTACTTACATTGAGTTGAACTCCAATTTTCGCTCGTGACCCAAATTCTTGTTCAAGGTTTGCACTTATATTTAATCTATCAAAATCGTTTCCTTTTAAAAGCCCTTCTTGATCTAAGAAATTTCCAGACACACCATAGCGCATCGTTTCTGAAGCACCCCTAAAACTAAGATCTATTTGATGAGTAGCTGCTTGTCGCGTCAATTCATCCAACCATACCGTTCCCTCTGCATTACTATCCCTAAGTGCTAACATTCTATTCAAGTATTGGTTGCTAGCTCCTTCTTGAAAAATAGCTAATTGGGCTCCAGTAATTTGTGACTCTATATAATCGCGCGGGTTCAAAATATCAGGCGTATTAGCCAAAGTAGAAATGGAGGTATTAGAATCGATGGTAAATTGAGGTTTTCCTTTTTTTCCTTTTTTAGTAGTTACAATAATAACACCATTCGCACCTTGAGCTCCAAATACAGCCGTTGCGGAAGCATCTTTCAAAACTTCAACAGATTCTATATTACTCGGACTTAAATCTGCAAGAGGATTAGAGGAATTGTCGTTAACAGGAACTATAGGAAAACCATCTATGACAAATAAAGGTTGGTTCCCACTGGTTAAACTACTACCCCCACGAATTAGAATTTTGGCACCAGCACCTGGTGCATTATCTGCTTGAGTAATCTGAACCCCTGAAACTCGTCCGGACAGTGCCTCTTGAAAAGAAATTGGATTTGCTTTCTGAAAATCAGATCCTTTAACTGTGCTAACTGCTCCCGTTAAATCACTTTTCTTAACAGTACCATACCCTACAACAACCACTTCATCTAAACTAGTAGATTCGGGATTCAAAGTGACGTTTATAATTCTCGATTTTCCTACTTTAATATTTTGTGTTTCAAATCCAAGGTAAGAAAAACGTAAAACACGTTCTTCATTTGAAACTTTTAAAACGTAATTTCCGTCAAAATCAGTTATAACACCTTTGCTTTCACCAATAACGCTAATTGTTACTCCCGGCAGTGGTAGATTACTTTCCTGATCAATCACAGTCCCTGTTATCTCAAACGTTTGAGCACACATAAACGATATGCTAAACAAAGCCAATAGATAACATTGATTAATTAAAATCTTCTGAATTCTTTTTAAAAGTAAATACATAGATCATTTTGTTTTTTAGTTTAATAGTCAGTTAATTGTGAGCAACACATATCCTCAGAAAAATGTTTGCAATTTTAATTTGTTGATGTAAAACTATTAACAAATTATTAACAGGCAGTAAAATTTTAGTTCTAAAAGGGGGTAAATTTAGATTAACCCTTTAATTTTAATATTTAATATGATATTTTTAATAAAAAATAGATGGCTATGTAAAAGAGTGTGTTTAGTGTTAGATAGTAAAATCTTTTTTGATTTTCTTAATAAACATAGTACTGTTTTAGTAATCCTATAATAAACGTGATATAAATTTTATGAAATCAAAAAAAAGTAAACCAGTTGTTCTTACTCTAATTTGTGCTTTCATCTACTCGTTATGCTTTTCTCAGACTTATAATTTCAACTATTTAACAGCTGAAGAAGGACTTTCTCAAAGTGAAGTGACTTGCTTTCTTCAAGATCGCTATGGATTTATATGGATCGGAACCTTAGATGGATTAAATAAATATGATGGCTATAATATTCAAACCTTCAACACGGACCGCAATAATAAAAATTCACTTACTAATAATACTATTCGAGCGCTTAAAGAAGACAAACAAGGAAGAATATGGATTGGAACAGATGATGGACTATGCATGTACAATCCTGTTCTCGAAGTAATAGAAAAAATACCACTACACCATTCATCCGGTAAAAATCATATTATAAATTCTTTACTTGTCGATAATGACCTGCTCTATATGTCAACCAATAACGGTTTAAAAGCAATAAATTTAAAAACAAATCAATTTCACGACGATGATAAAATGATAAAGATAATTCCGTTTAGCTTAGGTCAGAAAAATAATAATTATGCTGTTGAGAAAATTATTAAGAGCCATGATGGGAGTTTCTGGATCCTTGAAAGTAATTCTATATCAAAAGTTATATTAAAAGACCATACTGCTCATATCATTGACAGTAAGAAAGTTACTCTAAATGATTTTTCGGGCTTCAAAAATTTCTGTGAAGATCATCTTGGTAATGTATGGATGGCTAGTACAAATCATGGTGTCTTTAGATATGCACCTAAGTCTAAAAATATTACTAATTTTATGAGCGGTAACAATTCTCAGTCATTATCATCTAATTGGTGCTCCGATATAGTTGTAGACAATGAAAATAATATTTGGATATCAACAATAGATAAGGGATTAAACAAAATTCAAACCAGTCAATTAAATAACAATCAGGTCTTATTTAATAGATTTAGCAGTACAACTAATAATCAATACGGTATAAACAGCAACTTACTATTGAGTTTATATGTATCTAGAGATAACTTGCTTTGGATAGGTACAATTGGAAAAGGTGTTAATTTTTTTAATCCGAATCAAAAACAAATTAAGAACTATACGATTCCAAACCTCAGTGCTGATGCAACTACATCTTCAAATTTTATTAGGGCTATTTATGGGAAAAATAACAGGATTTGGATAGGAACTCATAATAATGGTCTCTACGTATTAGACAAAACAATTGAGGCCTATAGGAAGCTCGGGTTTGAAAATCAATCTATTTTTCATATTAATAAATTTGATCAAAACAAATTATTCATTTGCGGAAATAATGGAATTTCTTTGGTATCTATCAAAAACAATGAATTTAAAATAATAGATACTTTTAAGGGCCCTGCCACCTTTAATATAAAAAAAGGTACAAATTACTATTGGGGAGCTACATTAAAAGGAATTATCAAACTTAAAATTGACCATAATAAAATTTCAATTATAGATTCAATAACTACCAAAACATACCCAAGTATATCACTAGACAATTGTAGAGTACTATATTTTCAAAAAGATAAAAATATTATTTGGGTAGGAACTGAAGGTGGTGGACTTAATGAAATGCAATTGGACAGCAATGAGGTTGTTATTGATATAGTTCATCACAAAAAAAAAACATCTACTTCTTCTCTAAGTAACAACTATGTCCGTTCAATATATGAAGATGTGAATGGTTTTATATGGATTGGTACCTATGAGGGAATCAATAAATTGATAGATAATGATGGAGAAGCAATATTCGAGACTTTTACAAAATCAGATGGACTACCAAATAATATGATTCAAAGCATTGAAGGACAAGATGGTTCAAGCTTATGGATCGGCACCAATAAAGGTTTGAGTAATTTAGACCTCAAAACACAAACCTTTAGGAACTTTACTCAAAGTGATGGGCTTCAAAGTAATGAGTTTTCAGAACATACTAGCTTCAAAACACAAAAGGGAGAATTTCTATTCGGAGGTATAAATGGAATTAGCGCTTTTTTCCCAGAAAAAATGACTGACAGCAAAATTAGACCAAAAACAAAAATCACGGAATTCTATTTATTCAATAATCTCATAAAAGTTAAAGACACCATAAACAGAAGAGTGATCTTAAAGAAAAGCATTCTCGCTACGGACACTATTTTGTTAGCGGCAAAACAAAATAATTTTAAACTGAATTTTTCAGCAATGCATGTTGTAAATCCGTACAAAATAAATTATGCCTATAAGCTGGACGGTTACGATAAGGAGTGGATCTATACAGACGCAAATAATAGAACTGCTAGTTATACAAATCTTAATAACGGTATGTATACATTTAAAGTCAAATCAACAAACAGTGACGGAATATGGGAGCCAAAAGGTGATGTTTTATTTATAAAAATACAAACACCCTTTTACAAAACGTGGTGGGCTTATTTTATTTATTCTGGGTTATTCGTCTTGGCTCTAATTTATTGGACGAATTTTTCAGTAATAAAAATTACTACAAAGAAAAAAATAATCTTGGAAAGCGAACACAACAAGAAACTCCATAACTTAGATGAGCTACGAACAAAATTTTTCATTAATGTTTCGCATGATTTAAGAACTCCTCTGACTTTAATAAGTGGTCCGATAGAAAATTTATTAGAAAAAAACCAATTAAGCCCTATAGTAAAAACCCAACTTAATCTTGTGAAATTAAATGTAGATCGCTTAAAATATCTTACAGAACAATTATTAGATATTCGAAAGATTGAATCGAATAAATACAAGATAAATGTGAAAGAAGTAAATATTTTCGATTTTGCTACAACTGAGATACATCATTTTCAACTCTTGGCCGAGAATAAAGGCCTATACCTAAGAATCAATACCCGTTCAAAAAAAATTATTGCGTATTTTGATGTAGATGTTATGTCAAAAATCTTCTTTAATATCCTCTCCAATTCATTTAAATTCACAGAGACAGGAGGTATTACTATTTCAATAAATACAATATCTACTGTTCGTAAAACGAAAACTAACTCTAATCAAAAACTTGACCTTATTATTGAATTTGTAGATACTGGCATCGGGATACCAGAAAAACATTTACCGTTTATTTTTGATAGATTCCATAACATAGACTCAAAAATTGGAAAGGGCTATAATATCGGCTTGTCTCACTGTAAAGATTTAATTGAGACTGCTGGAGGCGAAATAAAAATTAAAAGTATAATGAACGAAGGTACCAATATAACTATTATTCTACCCAATAGTATAGATCAAGATATGAACCTTAAGGCTTTAAACATGATGGATAATAATCAGAAGTCATAAGAATACAGAAACGGTCTTACAAGAAGCTAGTTCAAAAGCTAAGAAAGAAAAAAAACGTTTATTAATAGTTGAGGATAATGATGAAATGTTAGATTATATACATTCAGAACTAGTTCATTCATATGACATATACAAGGCGACTGATGGCTTAATGGGATTATCCTTGGCTTTAAAACATTTGCCTGATCTAATTATTAGTGATATAATGATGCCAAAAATGGACGGTATTGAATTTTCTAAAAAACTAAAAACTAATATTGATTCTAGCCATATTCCGATCATATTATTAACTGCCAGTACGGATAGTCAAACTAAATATAAGGGCATTGAAAATGGCGCTGACGATTATATTTCCAAACCTTTTGAAATGAAATATCTCAAGTTAAGGATTGAAAATTTATTAAATATTCGTGAAAATCTGAAGAATATTTTCAAAAAAAATATAACACTTGAACCTTCATCAATTCGGATCACACCTTTGGATGAAAAATTTTTACATGAGTTGACAGCTGCCTTAGAGCTAAACTTAGCTGACCCTGATTTCAAGATCACTAACCTAGAAGATATGCTAGGCATGAGTCATGCAAATTTTTACAGAAAAATTAAAAATATAACAGGAATGTCAGGAAAGGAAATTTTACAAAATTTTAGAATGCAAAGAGCGTTTCAGTTATTGAAGGAAAATAAAGATTTGAGAATTTCGGAAGTAGCTTATATGGTTGGGTTTACTAATCCAAGATATTTTAGTAAGTGTTTCAAAACCCACTTTGACAAACTACCTTCAGATTTTGAGAATATTCAATAAAAATGCATGAGAGGGTCATCTCAAACTTCAATTAAAATTACACAATAACAATTATTTTAAGTATCTTCTATAGATGTCTTGTGCGTTACTGGTCTATTTGCTTTTTCTATACTAAAAAATCGTTTTTGTTATGCCGAACTCAGGTTATTACTTTTTTGACTTATACTCAAATTTAGCGGGCTTTATTCTTTTTTTACTTGGTAATGTAGTGTTCCTTTACAGTAGAACGGTAATGCTACCTTCAGATTTTAGGCATAAATGATTTTGTGAATAACTTGCCAGTTATAAGTGAAAAGATTATGAGTATAAAGCAAATCAGTTTTAAAGTCGGATTTGATGATCCCTTATATTTTTTAAGAATATTCAAAAACTCCATGGGGAAATCTCCTAGAAATTACAAACTAAGCTTGCTATTCAATTAATTATAAACCAAAAAAATATCAATAGCACAGCAAGATAATAGTTTTTAATATTAAATATATTTAAAACTCATGATTTTAAATTAAGTCAGCGAAAATAGCAAAATGTTTTACCTATGTTGTGTTGTACCTGAATGAATATTGTTAACGATTTTCAACAAAAAAGCCGAAGATTCATCTTTGACTTTTGTACAGGTGGGGAGACTCGAACTTCTACACATTGCTGCATTAGATCCTAAGTCTGGCGTGTCTACCAATTCCACCACACCTGCATTTTTATTTTTTTTAAACTTTTACTTGCATAAGTCCTAAGTCTAACGTGTCTAACAATTCTAACACACCTGCATTTTAAAAATTTTAGATTATTTCTTGCCTAACCCCTAATGTAAATTAACATTAGCTATAGTTTTACCTACACTTTTGTTTATGTTATAGCTTAATATCTTCTTTAATGATTTCATATCAACACTCACTTTCTCTTCGATGACCCTAGCATAAACTTGTGTCGTTGATAATTTGGAATGCCCCAATAGTTTTGATACCGTTTCTATGGGCACACCATTAGAGAGGGTCACTGTGGTAGCAAAAGTATGCCTTGCAGAGTGAAACGTAATATTCTTATTTATTTCAAATATTGCAGTTATTTCTTTTAAGTAGATATTTGTTTTTTGGTTGCTAAACACAGGCAATAATTTCGCGTTGCCCTGAGCGTTATTATCATACTTTTTGATAATATCCAGTGCTTTATCCAATAGTGGTATTTTAACTGGCTGTTCCGTTTTTTCTCGTTGGGTGAAAATCCAATAATCACTATCAATACCTCTAACAATATTATGTAACGTTAAGGATTTAACATCCGTATACGAAAGTCCCGTATAACATGAAAAAACAAAAACATCCCTTGTCTTTCTATGGTACTCTACTTTTAATTTACCTTGTTCAAATATCTGAAGTTCCGATTCTGACAAATAATCCCGTTGGTGTTTTGTAAATTTAAGCTTGAAGCGCACAAAGGGATCTTTTTCTATCCATTCCAGCTGATGTGCCAAATTCATCATTTTTTTTAGGCGTTCCAAATGTTTCATAACTCCATTGTTGTGCAAGGGCTGTGCTTTATTGATTGACGGTCCTTTTCTTAAGTATTGTTCAAAATCAATAATAAAACTATAGGATAATTGCTTTAAATATATATCACAAGATTTGATTCTAGTTTTTAGAAATCTTTTTAAGTATCGCTCAGTGGTATAATAGTTCTTTAAGGTTCCCGACTTTAAAACGGTTTTCATGGTCGTGTTATGGTAATCCACGAGTTCCATTAAAGTCTTTTCTTGTTCGTCCTCTCCTAAATACCTGGCCTTTAAAGCTTGGGAAGTTATCAGCTTAAATTCAGAAATTAATTGTTTCTGACATGCCAGGAGGTCAGCGTACACTTGGTCCAAATAGGCATTCAAGGCTGGGGCATTCGGAGTTCTTGGTCTGGCTCTTTTCGTTTTGGAGTCCCAAGAGGTAACCGATTGATAACGTTTTAAACTGATTTCTGCACGTTTTCCGTTAACCGTTATTCGGGCATAAACGGGTGCAACACCATTCTTTTTTTTAGCTGTGTTCAACCAAAAATGGATACTAAAAGTCTTTGAAGTTTGCATGTACTATCGCTTTAGATGAATATTCGATTTGTTTACGAAAGTCAAATCGTTGCGAAAGTCAATTATTATTGAACTACCAATGTAATGAAAAATTTGGCAACTTTTTAGGTAACCGAATAGGTAACCTGCCAATTGATATTAAAGCTAATCATATGATATCAAAAAATATGAAATTCGTTGATTTCCATAAGATTAGCTATATTTTGGTATCATTTGATACCTTAAAAGTCGGGGTGGCAGGAAGCCTCTCCCCTTACACAATACACTATATATCAATCATTTACAAACTAAAAAAACAATCTGTTAGCCGATTTGTTGACAAAACTATAAATGACCTCAAAATAAATTACTTTACTTACTGGTTTTATAAAGATAAATATTATTTATTATCAAAACAACATAAATGCCTATGCCTTTATGAAAACTCACTTACATTATAGAATAAAATTAAGAAATTTTAACTCAGTTCTTTGTTGTCTATAGTGCTTTTGCATGTAAATTCACCAATATTTTATTTTCCCACTGTTCTATGAATTTTATGATTTAGGTTCAGCGTTTGTATAATTATATTAAAAAATGAAAATTTGTATTATGGATAAAACCTAATTGTTTTTCCTTTATTTTGAATATGAAAATTTTTAACTAATCCAATGGTTTTTAAGTTATTTGCTAGCTTTTCCATTTGTTCTGAATAGTTAAAACCAGGTTTTTTCTTTTCATTAAAAATCTCCTTATACTTTCTGGAAACTAATTTAGACAATGAGACTATCTGTGATTCTTCTAATTCTGAAAAATGACTATTTAACATAATTAGTCTTTCGTTATCAGTATTTTCACCATTGCTAAAAATTGAGTTTAATTCATCATAATTTAAATAGTTTCTATTGTATGAGCTAGCTATATTGCCAATCAATTTTCCTATTTTATTTTCTGATATGATTCGGCTTCTAGCGTATCCTTTTATTAAATCTTCCTTAATATTGGCAGAAACTTCAGTGGATTCCAAAAGTATATCGATATCGCTATTATTTAAGACTAATTCTTCATCATCGAGAGCATCAATAATATCTTTCTTTTTTTTAATTAAAAAATTTGATTTTAAATTTTCAAATTTTTCACTAATTAAATCAAAGTTTTTTTGAGTCAATGATAAGTAATTGTTTTCTATCAAGAAATTTATTTTTTCCTCTTGTAGTTCACTAAAATCAATATATTTCCAATGTGAAGAATGACTAGGAATACTCTTATATAAAGAAATATAAGATTGTTGTGTTAGTCCTTTGCATTTTATCAAGGATATAATAAATTGTTTAATAGTTTCGTGTTCTAGTGTCTCAATCTCGTCTGGTATTTTAGATTTTTCTAGAATTTTATAATTGTTTTCTTGGTTTAAGTAGTTGGTTAAAAACAGGTCAATTGTCTTGTCTGAGAAATCATAGTATTTTATGATATTCATCCAAGTTGTTTTTAGTTTCTCATATTTTAATAAATTGATCCTTTCTCCTTGGTTATTTATGTCAGAAATATTAATGACTTTTGCATTCTGCTTTTTAATTATTTTATCTTTTAATTCTTCCGTTACAATCTTGTGATTTAATAAATGTATAACTGATTTTTCACTTTCATTGTCATTCTCTTTTATTTTTAGTAAAACTTCCTTGACATAAGTGTTTATGTTTTTATCTACATATTCTATAAGTTTTGAGCAGTTACTATTGTTGATTTGTGTGTAATTTGACTCTTCAAGATTTTTAACTTCAGAATTAGAATTAAATCCTTTTATTATGGTAGTGATATTCTCTTGGTTAAGAATGTAATGATTGTTCTCATAAATGAACTCAAAAATGTTTTCATTTTCATTAGTTTTTGGAACCAATTTTGAGAATTTTATTTCAAGTAATTGAATAATAGTTGCAAATTTTTGTGACTCATCTTGGGTTTTAAATAAGTTAATTAAATCACTTTTGATATTGAAGTAGCTTTTTAGTCTTGAATTATGAGGGTTTGTTTTTAATTCATTTGGTTCGGCATATAGAACTATATACTTGATATATTTTTCTATCTGAGTTTTAGCTGTAGCGTTGTTATTTAATAAGGGATTCCACAATAATCCCGTTTTTAATGATAATATTTTAATTAATTGAGAAATAGAGCCTGATGTTCTTGGCACTATCTCATGATTTGATTTTTCATAAAAATTAATATAACCATCTATAAACTTGAACATATCATGTTCTTCTTTTGTACCATTTTTTGCTCCACAAATTAATTTTATTAAAGAATCTCTTTTATCACTAAAACTATCTCCCAATCTTAATAAATAACCTAAAACATGATAATTTAAAACTTCTTTTCTTGAAAAATATCTAGTTGGTATTTCTTTAAGTACTTCATTAGGCTTAGTTAAGTAATAATCATAATCACTCATTTTTCCGCTTTTAACTTTCTTTATGAATTCTTTATCAGAGAGCTTAATTTTGGCTTCATGGAAGATTGAGATATAGTCAATATAATTTTCATCCAAATACCCGTTCTTAATAAGGTTTCTTAGTAATTCATTATGTTCAAAGCCAATTAGGTATTTATCAATGCTTAATTTTTCAAATATTCTTTTAATATTCCAAGACTCCATCTCCTTTTTAACCGTTTCTTTTTCATAGAGTTCTTCTTTTAAATCCTCTACGGCATCGTTCATTTTCTTTTCTATGAAGTCTTGTCTCTCACCAAACGTATCGCTACTATTTACTTCATTTTCTATTGAAGTGAATGTCGTTTTTCCTGATATTCTATTTGTATTGAAGGCTTGTGCATTATAATTAAAGTTCATATATCTGTAATTAAAACTATCTTGTTCTATAAGTGTATTAAATGTGTCGTCATCATATAAATTATTAAACGGTATCCACTTGTTGTCAAGACTAATTTCCAAAGCATCTGTTTTTTCTTTAATAGCACTTAAATAAATAGCTTTTAATTTGTTTAAATCATCAATTTTTTCTCCTTCAATATTTTTAATTTTTCCTTTTAAGGAACTAATAGATTGCTCAGTTTCAATTACTATTTTTTTTTGTGTATTCAGATTTGTTATTAAAAAAATGATATAGATTTCCTTTTCTTCTTGGTAGTTCTGTGAAATCCTTAGGGTATAAATTTTTATATAGAATTAAAGCAAATAGGTTTTGTAAAATTATACCTGAGCCCATTTGTTTTCTGTAGATACTGAATTCTTGGAAGACATTGGTCATTAGCCTCATATCTATATCATCTATAAAGGTCACTACATCATCAATGAATTCATCATTAAGTTCGTGTTCCAATTTTTCAATCTTTAGTAAGTTATAAAACTGATCTTTTGCATTTGAAGGATTAATGAAGGGTATTACAGGAATAATAAAATCAAAGAATTTGACTCTTTCACTATTTACAAATATTTCATCTCTTACGGCATAAACGAAAACAATCTTCTTGTTTTGTTTACGAATTGAGTCAGACTTATTGATTAGTAAATTGATTTCCCTGAGCTTTGTGAAAACTTGAGTGTTTTTAAACCTATCTAAATCTTCTATAATGACAACATTATAATTAGTCTGTTCAAAGAAGTATAGAATCTCATCTAAATGTTTATTTAGAATTGACTTGTCTAAATCTTTTCCGAGTTCAATTTCACCTTTAATTGTGATCTTACTTATTTTAGAGTTGCTTAATACTCTACCTAAGCTATGCATAAAGATACCAATCCCAGTTAAAAAAATCGGAACGGATATTAGTGTAGATAGGCTTAAATCTATAAATTTAAATGTCCAGTTTGCAGGATTAGCTTTTTGCAGACCTCCAAGTTTAAATAAGATAAAAAAGGAAACTACCCATAGAACACTTGCTAAAGCAAACCAGATTAGCTTATTATTTGATATGCCTATTATTCTTTGAAATCTTGAATCAGGAATGTCTTTTGGGTTAGCTTGATAAATTATTTGTTGTAAAATACTAATTTCTATTAATCTATTTGTTTCGTCAATATTTATGCTTTTAGCATCGTCAATTATATTGTGATTACTAGTTTTGTCTTCTTCGTCCTCTTTCTCATTTTGAGACTTATCTTTATTTGTATTAAATTTCTTTTTATTATCGTTTCCATCCTTAAAAGAAGCAAGTGAAATATTTAAGTATTTGTGCTGTGGGTTCTGTTTTTCAAAAGTTAATAAAACAGTGCTTTTTCCTGACCTATAATCTCCAGTTAGTGCTATGTTTTGTATACCTGTTTCGTCTATACCATTCCTTAGAGATTCTAAATAGGGTTTTATTTTTTTAATATCCTCTTCTTTGGTTAATGTTTTCGGTGTTAATGACCAGATTGAAGATTTAGATTCAAGAGCTTCTTGTTGTTGTTTTGGATTCTTATTTTCGTTATTCATTCAGCTTAAAAAATAATTAGGATAAAGTTAATTTGCACAAAGAAGCAATTTAATATTGTTTTTTAACATATTGATTATTAGTTATTAACTAGTATTCAACAATTTTTTTATTTATAGATGTCTTAATCATTCAAACAGTTTTTTATAAAGAATTAAAAAGCAATAAGCAGTATGAGTTCATTAGATTTATTAACTTTGAGAACCAAGAATTTTACCTTTTTTAAAATTGTATTTTCGATAAAAGATATTGTTCAGGATGCACTACAATGTGATTGTATAAGATTAGTTGGGTGCTTTAAACACCTAATTTAGCGAATACAAACCGAATAGAAATCTGCGAGGATTTTCGTAAGTAGGCTTGCACTAGCAATAAATTATATGCGCCAAGTAGTAGTTTTTTCATTTTTAATAACTGCTTGATTGGAAGTCAGCGTAATCATGTTAAAATTCAGAATTTCCACTTTTGAATGAGAGTTATGTGTTTTTCTATATCATAATTTTATAGCCATTTAAAGCTTTGCATATTTTCTAAATCAATCCTCATAATGTATTCGTCTTCACCAATATAATTATTCAATAATCTTTCAGAGAATCCACACCCTCCTGATTTTTTTGCTTTTTTCAAAACACTAGAAAGAGGATAAAATGTATGTTTATACTTATCAGGTTCATAAAATCTCTCTTCAAATTCGAGTATTTCATTTGTATCGCATATTATCAAAGAACCTTTTTCTTTACTAAATCTTCTTGCAGATTCTAACCGTCCAGTAAAACTTGCTATTTTCCCATTATTACTAATTCTTTTACACGCCCGAAATAAGATGGGTCTAGTTGTTGGTAAATAGTTTTTTAAAACGATTTCCCAAACATCAAAAAAAGCCTTCCTTTTTTCATCAGGGCCAGTAAGAATCCAATTACCAATGAAAGTTACAGTCTGTTTATTAATATTCGCATCTTTCTGTAAAATATCAATCAAGTTTTGAGCTATTTCATTCTTTTCCCTCTTTTGACAATCTATATTGAAATTTCTCTTCCATTTATTATATAAAAAACCAACAATAAGTCTTTTTAATTATTATAGTTCACTTATTGAATACAGGTCTCAGTTCCGCTACTTGCAACTGTTCAGTATATGGCAAGTAGGGCAGAAAAGAAGCACATTCTATTCGGTTGAACCACAAGCCATTTTTTTGTTTTATTGGTTTTACAATTTACATTAATTAAAAGCTAAAACAAAAAAAATGGAGACTTCGTAAATATGCTCATGCCTTTGTTTTAAACTCTAATCGGGCTATTTGCTATATACATTGTTCTCTACTGGTCTGCGTTCAGATTGGTTTCGAGCGTTGGCAGAGACATACTCTTTTACAGTTTGGGCGAAGCTTGGATGGCGCGACTGGGAAAGTGTATGGCTCGTAGCGTTGTATTATTCTCGAATAGTATTTATAATTTCAAGTATAGAGGTTAAATTGTTATCGTCTTTTCTATGCCAATTAATTATGAACTCTCGATGCAGAGCATTTAAATTTCTTCTATCTCCATATACTTTTTCACATAAATTGATAAACCAATCTTTATAATTACCAACTTTAATTTCATCAAGGACATTATCCTCTTGTTCTCCATTTAGGTCTGTGATTCTATTTATAGCATAATCATCATCCCAAATTATTTCTTCTGGAATGTTACAAGGAAGATAGTGGACATAATTTTTATAGTAACTAAAGTAGTTTATAATAAACTCAATTTTTTGTTCTTCGTTTCCGCCATCTTGATTATTTCCATCTACATAAAAATGAATTTCTGATTCAGTTTGAGTTTTTAGTAATGCGCTTAATTTCTGATATGTATCTATTTGATTGTTTGGTAAGTTATCTAAATCAATGTGTTCAGGGATTTTTTTCTGGTCTCCATCAAAAATAACATAAGGTTTGTTTTCAAATTCTATGATGGTTGAGAGCCTCTGTTTCACTGATGAAGCGCCACCTGGTAAATATTTTATTTCAAATGTTTCATAAATATCGTTACCAAGTTTTTTTAAACAATGTTCCAAAATATCTTTTGCTAGAGAGTCCTCAACAATGATTTGATTTTTATCGTTAGTTTCTTCTATTTCTAATTCTACAAACGCTTCCTTTGGCTTTCTATCGTTTTCGATATGAAAATGACCACTGTTATTAATGCTAAAAACTTTTATCGAGTTAGCAGGCATATTTTTTAGGAAAAAAGGTGAATGTGTAGAAACCACTACTTGTAAACGTTTGGTTTTAATTTTTTCAACTATGTACTTTATCAATCTAATTTGAGCACCTGGATGAAGTGATGTTTCTGGTTCATCTAGAAGAACTAACGTTTCATTATCACAATTATGAATTTTATTTACTAATAGAATAACAGCAGTTTCGCCACTTCCAGCAAATGCTTCGGAATAATTTAAATTATCATTATTAAATCGTACTGAAAATCCCCATTCTTTAAAAAATTTATGCTTTAATATAGCAATTTCACTATACTCTTTACCTAAGATATATGAAACTGCTTCAATTTCATCTTCGGAAATTAACAACGATGTTTCGTTCATATCTTTATTGTAGAATTTAACTACAATATTCTCTTCAAATGCCTTTTTAAGTTTAGAGGAATGACGTCTAACAAAATCCTGTTTTGATTTAATTCTTTTCGAAGAGTTAAAAGTTTGGAAGTACATATATTTATCAAATGCACTTAGTTCAGAACGAAAATCAATATATTCTACTTCCTTTTCAACTGGTGAAATTCGTTCTGAAGTATCCATTTGATATTTCTTAACTGGTTTGGATGGTTCCCAATAATCTAGATTACCTTTTCTAGGTGCTCTTTGTTTTAAAACCTCCTTAGTAACTCCATTAATTGGATATCCGTATATAAAACAGTTTCTGTTTTTCTTTAAATCATTAATTGGGTCCAACTCTGTTGAAAACCAATATGAACCTAAGCTCTTGTTTAATGGACATCCATATAATGATTGTAATGTGGAACTTTTTCCTCCACCATTTTTACCAACAAGAAACGTTAACGGAAAATTAAATTCAATTTTTGTATTTGGTTCTAGATTTCGAAATTTTGGGTATCTTATGTATTCAATGTAATTATTAAAGACTCCATTGGCTTTCATCTGTTGTATTGCTCTAATGTCGTCTTTAAGCCCCATTATTTTATAAATCTGATTTGTAAATTTAGTTTGAAATACAATTGTCCATTTTCTTGATAAATTTCGCCAAATCCGTGTCTTGATGAACTTGCAGTATCAAGTTTGGTATTATTTAGCAAGTAGTCCTCAAATTCGTTTCTGTTGTAAATGTGATAACAAAGGACATCGCCATTTTCTTTAACAATTAAATAGCCACCAGTTGCATCATACTTTCCGCTCCAAACCTTTGAAGGCATCATACCAAGTGCAACGTCTGTTAAGAAACGCTTTATTTTATATTCATAAAATTTATGTTCGTTTTCTATGTCAAAATTTAATGGATTTTTCTTCTGATGTCTGATTTACTAAATCTGTCAAATGCGAAAATTCACTTGAATAAAAGTCAAAAACAATTTGAGATAGAATTTGCGGAAGTAAACTGTCTATTAAAACAAGATTATTTGAGAATATCTGTCGTTCTGTTTTAACGAACTCGAATTGGCCAAGCTTGTTTTGAACTTGCGAAATTCTGTCCATTATTTTACTTCTTGTGGAAATCGAATTGATTTCTTCAATGCCATTTTCTGAAAGGTCAATTCCATTTATTTTGAAAATGAAATTAGTTGTCTTTCCAGCATTAAGCAGAGTAGAAGGACTGCCAAGTTGAGATTTGATACTAAATCCTAAAGTTGGTTGTTGATTCGTTCGTTGGTCGTGAACTACAATAGTAATATCAGTTTTTGCTGATGAATTTGCTTTTAAAGAAATACAGTTTATCGACTGCATAAACTCTTCAATTTCTGGCACTAAAAATGTTCTTTCCTTATTTTCTTTAATAGCTTTTAGAAGAAATATCGCTTTCTTTTTAAATTCTTCAACTGGTATTTTTAAAACTTGCTCGTCGCCTGAAATTAAAATTATCTCGTCTTGAATTGAGTACTCAAAATTGCCATTATTCTCAGAGCGAAGAACTTTTATAATAGGATAAACTAATCCTTCAAGTTTCTCAATTTCTTTATTTCCAAGAAAAAGTTGTTTGTCGCCTAATAACTTGAAAAGAGCGTAAATTTCGCTCCATTCGCCTTTATTACCTGTAATCATTTGCAATTAAGTTTTTCGATAATTTTTTCCGCTGTTGCTTGAATTGCGGGAACTGCAACTGAATTACCAAATTGTTTATATGCTTGCGCGTCTGAAACCACAATTTTAAAGTCATCTGGAAAGCCTTGAAGCCTTGCCCATTCTCGTGGTGTCATTTTCCTAATTCCTTCTCGATTAACTTCGCCAGTTATGTGAGTTACTGGAACAAAATTTGTTAATCTGTCATCTAAAACTAGATTTCTTTCTCTTCCCATTCCGCCACAAACAACAGCATTAGCAGTTCCATCATTTGGAATAATTTGGTAACCAAAACCGTTTCCTTTGCTTTCGTGTCGTGCTCTGTGGTTTTTGAGAGTTTGAACATATGTTGTGGATAAATAATATTTTACGGAAACTTCTTCTTGTTCTAAAATATCATCTAAAACTGCGTCTTTGTTAGTTGGTTCAGGATATTGAAATTCTGTTATTCCTAAATCTTTTCGAAAACCTACGATAAATATTCGCTCACGATTCTGTGGAACTCCAAATTCTTTGGCATTTAGTACTTGTGGTTCTGGAACATAATAGTTTAAGTCTTCCCTTAAGACATTTAAAATCGTAGCCAATGTTTTTCCTTTATCGTGATTTCGCAAGCCTTTTACATTCTCTAAAAAGATAGCTTTGGGTTGTTTTTTCTTAATGATTTCTGCGACGTCAAAAAACAAAGTTCCACGAGTATCTTCAAATCCTCCTCGTCTACCAGCAATTGAAAATGCTTGACACGGAAAGCCAGCACAGAGTACATCAAAATTATCAGGAATATAGCTTTTAGTTTTATCTTTAGTTATATCGCCAAAAGGTATTTCTCCAAAGTTAGCTTTGTACGTTTGTTTTGAATATTTATCCCATTCGCTCGTAAAAACGCATTTACCTTCGAGATTTTGAAATGCCATTCTAAATCCACCAATTCCAGCGAATAAGTCTATAAATTTAAACTTTGGTTTTTTTGGTGCTGGAAAAGGAACACTTTTATTTAAGTCAAAGATTAGATATTGAAGAGCATCTTCAGCAACTTTGTTCGTGATTTCGTCAGTCGGATATTCTTTTGTGAGTATTTCTTTAACAAATGCTAGTGCATCTTTTTTGTAAAACTGCGAAACTCCATTTGTGTAATTGTGCAAATAGTGAGTGAAAGAAGCTGGTTTAGAATTGTTTGGCTCAACTATTTGGATTTCAAATAGCTGTCCATCAATGTTTTCTATATCAATTCTTTCTTTTATCATACATTTCCATATTCAACTCCACAAGTTAAAAAAGATTTTCTCTATTTGTTCTGTTTGTTTGCTTTTTTGTTCACATTCGTTTGTCGATAAACTTGCTCAAGTGCAAATGCAGAAACAGCTCTTTTAATTTTTCAGCTTTGGATAATGCGTTTGAAAAAATTAAATGTGCTGTTTTAGCGGCGGCTTGTAGCTTATAGAGAGTTTGTTTATATGCGTAAGTTTATTCTTTTTATACCGCCATTATGGCTGGCTAAGCGGAAGTTTTGATGTCTTTTACTTGTTTTAACTTCCATATAAAAAAGTTGAAAATTCCTATTTTTTGCAATTTAAGTAGGTTTTATAGATTATCATATGGATTTTTAATTTTTCTTATTAATTAAAAACATGACCTTTAAATTGTTTTCATTTGATGTTTGCTTTGCAAACGTTGAATGTAAAGCAAGAGGGCAACGCGCTAAAGCGACGTTGCATAGTTTTAATCATTCTTAAAGCACTTATTTTAAGTTGTTTAAGAATTAATATCTTTAATTTATACTCCTTAATATATTCATTTTTGCGGCAAATAGTCTTGAAAGCCCTATAAACAGATGAAAATTTGCGGCAAATCCAAAAATTTATCTTTAATGATTTAGAAAACGAAAAACTATTACCCAAATTAACATAATGTATTCTGTACTCTCTATAAACATTGAGGTCAATTATGTTAATTTATAAAATTTGATTCTATTTACTCCGTATAGAATGTAATAATACCAATCTTAAAAATAACAAAACTACCGCACTCGCTTTAGGCGAGCTTGCTGCATTTCTAAACTTATGGATTCTCCTTGCTCCATGCAGCCTCTAAATCCATAACTTTAAAAACGTTTTTCTTTTCATCCGCAGTTTTTACTAAAATGATGAGCATCAGCTCGCATTGTCTACAAACAATACATTTCCGTATCATCGGTTTTTCTTCATCTCGTCGTTTAAGCTTCCACTCATTGTATAAAATAAGAGTTTTACCTACTGTTTGGCTGATAGTTTACGAAAGCGCTTTACAACATGGCGCTTTAAATTGATTGCTGTATAAGCATATTCATATTTGTCCTTAACTTTCATTTTTCAATAAACTTTTTCAATGTTTCTGGTGCATTTCGCAGGGTTTTCAATAAACTTTATGAAATCGCACTATTCAAATAAGCATTCAAAACCTAAATAAACAACTGATATTCAATGAATTGAATATCAAATGAATATATGTAACATCGGCTTGCCGTGTTACCCTCTTGCTATTCCTTTTCGTCACGCGCAAGCGTGACAAAAATCCATACAATCCGGCTAAAAATCCGATTGCTATTTTCAGGGAAAATGATTTTCCGATATGTTATTTTTCGATGTGTACGGTTATCGGCGAAAGTCGAAAAGTGGATAACCCTACTTAAATTTGAATGCTGAATTTCAGCGAAATAAAGATACGTTTTTTTCTTGACTATATGTTAATTGCATAGAAAAACACCTCTAAAATTTTAGAGGTGTTCGTTGCTCTATATAATAGTGCTAAATGTTGAAAACGAAATTATAGGTGTATAAGTTTTTAATCATTTCCTCGTCAATCAAGTTTTCATAATTTGCACCAGTTTCTTCTACATATTTTTTTATGGATTCCCCATAAAGATGTGTTACGTGTTCTCTCGAAACCTGTAAAAGTTCCTCTTGTTTTTCCTCGCTCAAATCTTGAAATTTTATGTAAATCATAGCTTCAAAATTTTAATATTCGCTTGGTAACATCAGCGTATCATTTACAAAAAATAACCGCAGTTCATCGAGTGGAAAATCGGTTGCTCTATATCCTTGCTTTTCCAAGATATTATCATTGCAATCGCTGTAAATTATCTCGGCTTCGTAACCCGAATAATCCTGTTTTTCTTCGGGCAATCTTTTAAAATCGATTGTGATAAATTCGCTTCGGTTCATCAGACTTTTTGCGATTACGGACGTGTCCGTAATGAGCCAAAAACAATCTGCCACGTTAGCAAGGTATTTTAAACCGTCTGTAAAACGTGTTCTTAATAATGGGATTTGATAGAACATTTCCGTTCCGTGAAAATGTTGCAATCCTTCTTTGATTTCGTTAACTTGTGCTTTCATTGTACATATTATTTAAAGTGTGAATAATGAAAAAGAGGGCGCATCTTTCAACGGTTACGCCCTCTTTCATTTTAACATTTACTTGTCGTCTTTGCTTCCAAGTAATAGGATTTCATCGGCTATAACTTCGGTAACATAGCGTTGTTCGTTATCATCAGTTGTATAGCTTCGGGTTTTAAGTTTTCCCGATATTCCAACTTCTTTGCCTTTAACAACATACTTCTCTACAATTTCGGCAGTCTTGCCCCAAGCAGCTATCGTATGCCAATTAGTGTCAGTTTGTTTTTCGCCTTTGGCATCTTTGTAATACTCATTTGTGGCGAGTGAAAAACGGGCTACTTTCTTTCCGCTTTCAAGGTTCGTAATAGTTGGTTCTTGTCCAACGTTTCCAATTAACTGTACGTGATTTTTAATAGTACTCATAATAAAAAGATTTGTGTCTGCTTTGTTACAGACTGGTTTATATTTCCCCTATTTGATTTAAACTGAATTAAATTTTAAGGGGTGTTTGTTCTTTTCTTCTGTGCACCGCACAATGGATAGAGTGGGTTTTGTCCAGACTTTTAGGGAATAAATCAGGTGTGTTTGCGACGTAGTAAAATCCTTGGATTTTCAAGGAAGTAGAAGCCTTATTTTTCACTAAAACTTTGTATAGTCTTGACAAGTTCCATAAGGGCATTAGCAATTCTTTTAAACGCAGTTGCGTTTGAGCGTACCGACAGTTAAGCGAGATAAGTAGCTGTGTTTATATTAGAATTGGTTATGTCGTGCCTGTTTTTCGACGCCCCGAAAAACAACAAGGGCTTAATCCATTATAAACCCCTTAAAATGTGTAAGACAGCGGTTTGGTTTTTAAGGATTTTCGAGTGAGGGCTCAAGAAGTCCGTGCCGAAAATCCTATCAAGAAAATCAAGCCGATGGCTTTCCGATGTAAAGCGGACTTAATTCACGATTTTGGCTCTGGAATGAAGTGTTCCTTCCCAGTCCCGAAGTTTCGGGACGGGAAGGGTTAACGGAATGGAAAGCTGAAATTGGGGATTGTGTCCAAGACCTTTGTAGTGAAGCTCTTTTCCCAAAATGTAGCTTTTGGCGAAATGCAGGGGAATGTACTGATTGGATTAAGAAAACTATTAATTCTCATTATTCAGGATTTAAAGCGGACTTAACTTTGAAGGTGTAGGTTGGAATGCAGTTTGACCGTTTCCCGATATTTCTCGGGAGTGAACGGGCAAGTGGAATGGAAAACGGAAACTTTGAAGTTATGTCCAAGATTATTATAGGAAGCGCTTTTCCCGAAATGAAGCTTTTTTGCGTAATGCAGGGGAATGGGCTGAACGGTATTGCTTTTAAACCTATAAGTAGCAAGCACAAAAAAATCCAGTTTGAGGTACTGGACAAACCTTTATTTATTTTATGCCATTGCATAAACTTCATCGAACAGTTTCTTATCCAACCGTTCTTGTTGGCCAAAGCTTTTCTTTAAGACATTATGAAGTACTGAATTAAACGCATTGTAACCTAACCACAGATTTGGTTCTTCATTGAGCAACAAGGCTTCATAGTTCAAGATTTCTATGACCTCACGAGATTTTTTCGACGGGTCGCTGTTCTTATCGCTACATTCATACCGAAACAGTTTTGTTTTGTCAAGAATCGCTTTTACAAATTCCTGAGTATCGATGATTTTAAATTCCTTCATCTTGTCGAACTTCTTGGTAATGGTGTAGAATTCATTATCCAGAAACTTATCGAATAGATTGTTCAGCCTTGGCATAATCAAGTGTGTATTGTTCTTACTGTGTTTTATGGAAAACTCGATTTCTGCTTGTGACACGTGCAGACCATTTGAGCACACTTCTCTATAAAAACCGAAGTGTCCAGAGGTCTTTTCACTTCCGTCATACGAATTCTTGAACCGAAGCATCGGCAATATCAAGTCCTTATGGTTATTGACTATAAACTGGCTTTTGTCGTCGATAATAAAATCGGTAATGAACGACCTATCATTTTTGTTGATGGTGCGTTTGTGGAAATTTAGCTGTGCATCGGTCAGCATTTCTTCAGCTTTCTTGAAGAATAGTTGATTTGGAATGTGGCCATAGCTGTTCGAGACCACATTGACGATTTTGCCATTAGAGATTATGGCATTTTCAAGCCCTCTTCGGGATTCCATCTGTGTCAGACTTTTTAAGGATTTCATTTCTGATGGAACAAAGATTTCATCTTGTTGCAAATTTTGTAAATACATAGCTTTTGAATTTAGATTAAACATTTTCCGATAATACTCGGTAATAGTTGGGATGCTTATCCCTGTAATAAGCCAAGTGACTTTCACCACTATCAATTTTGTAATTTTCACTACTCGACTGATAATGCTTTTCAGCTTCTTGTAGCGAAATTTTAGGTTTTTTGGATACTCGTTTCATAATGATATATTTTGATTAAACAATATTTGAGCAGTACCCAAACGGAAGCTAAAATCTCAGCTCAAAAGGAAACGGAATAAATAAGCGTAGGATGTTGCGTTGGCTTTATGCCGTAGTCTTTTGATGGGTGTATTTTACGAGTTTACCTTTGCGCTAACTATTGATTGATAACCCCTTCCTTGTAAATACATCTTTTAAAAAACTATCATAAAAAAGAAGAAGGGCAAGCACGAATGCCGACCCCTCTTCGAACAACAAAAGCTAATCGTTGAGTTCTTTAATTTGCTTTTCAAGAACTGTGATACGCTCTTTCAAACGTTCCTCACGATTGTCTCGTTTTTCAGCATATTCTTTTTCAATGCCAGCAATCTTGGATTTGTAATATCCCTGCATCGCATTGTAAAATGAAATGTTCGTCAGATTATTGACGTGATTGCTTTCGCCAAAATGCACTTGCTTTGTGAGCATATAGCGTATCAACTTGTGAAAGATTTCCTTTTTGAACTTCTTCTTGAAATTTTCGACCATATCAACTTTGGTCATCTTTGAAGTGTCGCCCAAGAACTTTGAGAAATACTTTTGTCGGCTCATATTGTCCACATTATTTTCAAAGAGCGATATCGAGAATGCCACCATTTCATCTGTTGAAAGTGTCTTCTTCGTATCAATGTATTTCGTCTCACGAATCATTTCTACAACTTCTTCAAACTGCTTGTTGTTCTCTATTTGCTTTTTACGGATTTCCCTTTCGCTGATTTTAACGATTTGTTCTTCAGGGGTACAATCTGCCATTTTTCTGTTGGCCAATGGTGCCGAATAATCCGTAGAATCGTTCTTTGATTTTTCAACAATCTTTACAAAGACCTCTTTATTCCTGTAAGTTTCAGGATGGAATAAAATTCCATTTACGAATCCGTTTTCTTTCGCTGAATTGTATTCTTCCAATGCTTCTTTATAATTCTGCATTGCTTCATCCAATTCTGCCTTTAATTCATCTTCAGAATAATCGTAATGTTGATATTCTATCTTAATACCCTCGATTGTTGGCTCAATCGAATTCTCTATAATTTCAACATCGTCCAATAGATAGACTTTCAATCCGTTTTTTTCCAATTGTGATATAATGAGCTGATTGTTCTCGTCATCTGCCCAATACTGTCGTATTTCAGGGATTAAAAGGATATTCTCTTTCTTGGATTTTTCAATCAGGTTCAAGAACGATTTGCTTTTCTTCGTTTCAAAACAGGCTGCTTTTGTACAGACCATTTTTCCTTCGCCGAACAGATTGCCTTGATTAGCTGCATTGAAAGGACATTCAACACAAGACCCAACTTTCGGAACTAATTTTTTATCGGCTACATCAAAGGATGCCTTTTCCAAATCGTAGGTCTGGTCTTTAATCATCCTATTGATTTGATGTGCACTAAAATCCTCGCCCATCGTTTCCAGCATCATCTGCTGTTCTTCCGGTTCGAATAGTGCTACACCTACACCTAAAGGGATGGTCATTTCGCCATTGCGTACAAATTGCTTGAAACCGTCAATCAATCCAGCCAGTTTAAGTCGCTGTCTGATAAAGTTATCAGTTCTTCCCAACCGCTTCGCTATTTCGGTAGGCGCATATTTCTCACTTAGGTAAGCAATCGCTTCAGCTTCTTCGGTCGGTTCGACATCCTGTCTTTGCAGATTCTCGATAATCTGAACTTCCAGAACGTCATTGTTCTCATAAATTCTTACTA